>NZ_CP150326.1:5907500-8400000 GCF_051530145.1 Sorangium sp. So ce302
CAACCCTTATTCGTCCCCCTCCACAGAGCTTTACAACCCGAAGGCCTTCATCACTCACGCGGCGTCGCTGCGTCAGGCTTTCGCCCATTGCGCAAGATTCCCCACTGCTGCCTCCCGTAGGAGTCTGGACCGTGTCTCAGTTCCAGTGTGGCTGATCATCCTCTCAGACCAGCTACCCGTCTTCGCCTTGGTAGGCCATTACCCTACCAACTAGCTGATGGGCCGCAGGCTCATCCCCTGGCGCCAGCTTTCATGAAGAGGCCGGCTTTGACCTCACCTCCTTTCGAAGGCGTGGTCTCATGCTGTATTAGCGCTCCTTTCGGAACGTTATCCACCACCTGGGGGCAGATTACCTACGTGTTACTCACCCGTGCGCCGCTTTACCGGGGCCGAAGCCCTTTCTCGCTCGACTTGCATGTGTTAAGCGCGCCGCTAACGTTCGTTCTGAGCCAGGATCAAACTCTCCAGTTAAATCCTGTTGCATCAGACGGTGGCTAAGACCGCCTGACTTTGCTCGTCTTTATGACGTGCGAGGTCGAGCTTGCGCTCGCCTTTGGGACCCACGTCACTTCGTAGGCATACAATCCAGTTTTCAAGGACCGAGGAGGAGAGACCAGCTCACCTCGACCATCCGCAATCCGTGCCTGCCTCCGGCCGAGCCGGCTCGACTGTGGCTCCCCTCTCGGGTCGCCTCGCCGCGCCGCTCGCCTCTCGCTGAGGCTGGCCTCGATCGGACCAGAGAGACACAAGCCCTTGCTTGCCGACTCTCCGTCTCCGTCGTTTCGGGGCGGGCTTTTTAACCGCCTGCCCCGAATCTGTCAACCTTTTCTTTCGAGAAGGTTAACTTGTCACAACCACTCACATCCACAACAGCCAACCGAGCGACCCAGACCGGCAGCGCTTCCGCCGCTCGGTTCCCGATCCGCTGGTTCGAGGGCGGGCTTTCTAACGACCTGCCTCGAACCTGTCAACCCTTTCTTTCTCGTTCTCTTTCGAGAAGTCCGAGCGAGAAAGTTGACTCGCTGACCGGGTTGCTCGGTCGCCGGACTCTTCGAACGGACTCCCAAGGAGTCTCGCTGAAGTCGCCCGGTCGCCCTGCTCACCGACCGGTCTCGACCGATCAAGCGAGCGGCCCAGAGCCGCAGCGTTTCCGCTGCTCAGCTGCTGGTCCTCAGCTCGGGGCGGGCCTTTTAACGGCCTGCCTCGAACCTGTCAACCCTTTCTTTCTACTGGATCGACTCGGTCGATCCTGCCGACCTGCCACGGCCGCCTGGTAAGCGATCCGAAGGCGCAGCGGCGTCGCTGCTCAGGATGTCGGCTTCCGCCGGCGTTTCCGCCGACGTGCGACGGTGAACTTATCTATGTTTCATGAGGGTGTCAACGGGCGTGAGGCGCGGCCAGATGGCCTCGAGCGCTCGGTCGGGTGCGTGCCGGCGCCGCATCGGTCTGGTCGCCCTGCTCGCCCCCTCGCGCGCCTCGCCGCCCGGTGCGGCGCCGAGACGTCCGAGGTACCGGCCGCCCGCCATGTCACGGGACGACAGAACCGCCCAGGGCGCGAGGACGACGTCGCGCTCCTTGGCGCAGCGCGCGGCGCGCCGTCCGCCGGGCCCGGCGTGTCGTGCCGGGCCCGAGCTCGTCCCCCACGACCTCGGCTCGCACGAGGACGTGACGCTGCAGGAGCCCCTCCCGGGCGAAAGCCCGCCGTGGACGCTCTCCGTGCGCGGGCCAGAGCCGCGCGAGCGCACCATCGGCCGTCTGGAGCGCATGCGCCCGCACGCAAAGGAGTACGCAAAGGACTAACGAGACCTTCACTGCAGCACGGCTGCGCGTGCGTACCGCGCGCGTGCATCGATTGCGCGACGCATCCTCCTCTCCGCTGGCCTGACCTCTGCAGACACCGGCGACCCAGGTGGCACAGGGTAGGCGTCGGGGGGAGCGGCCATGACAATGCGCATCGGGGCGATGGCGGTGGGCTCAGCGGTTCTCGCGCTGGGCTGTATGGACCTGGATCAGCAAGAGCCGCCACGCGAAGGCGTGGCCGCTCTGCAGATACAGCGCGGCGCGCGGCTGGAGACGGCGCGCTTCATCGAGGGTGGATCGATTCCGTACGTGCTCGGCTTCTCGCCCGAGACCGGGCAGATCCTCGGCGGCTCGCACACGCTCCTCATCCCGCTGAGCGGGACGCGAGAGGCCATCGACGGCGCGAACCTGCCCACGAGCCTGCATCCGGAGCTCAGGGGGTCGTACGTGGCCCTGAACTCGAGCCTGCTGCAAGGCCAGTCCACGGGCCCCTTCGCCTCGCAGTGGTGGCCGCAAAACAGGAACGGCATCGCGGACCGGTGGAACTCCGCGGTCAAGGACTACGGCGATCTGACGTCCGATCCAGACAATCTCTCGCCGGCCGAGAAGTACGATCTCCTGTTCTACGCGGGACAGGGCCGGTCGCTCGATGCGCCCGCGGGCACAATCACCTTGGGGGTGGGCCGGGCTGACGGGCTGCGCGCTCCGCGGGCGACGCGCGTGGCGGGGCCGACGACGTACTGGGAGCTGAAGAACCACGGCCTGTATCAAGGGGTGACCCCGGAGTACTGGTGGGGACACTGCAACGGCTGGGCGGCCTACGTCGTCGCCGAGGACGGCGGGCCGCCGCAGCGCGACATCCGCGTGAAGCTCTCGGGCGGCAAGGTGACGACGTGCGATTCGGTGGAGACGGGGTGCATCCTGTTCCGCACCGCCGATATCGAGGCGCTCATGACCGAGCTGTACCACAGCGACTCGGCCACGGTGTCCGGGCGGCGCTGCGAGGCGCGGGAGGACCTCGTCCAGCGCGATCAGTACGGCAGGCCCGTCGATCCGGCGTGCCGCGACCTGAACCCCGCGACGATGCACATCGCCATGACCGGCCTCCTCGGGCTGGGCGCAAGCTCCATCAGCTCGACATCCAGCGCTCGGGCGCGGCGCGCGTTCGTCGTCGACTACACCTGGCACCGCGAGGTGTGGAGCTACCCGGTCACGTCGTTCGCCATCGACACGATGGCGGAGGTGAGCGCGCAGGAGGCAGCGCGGCTCGTGTGTAACGGCGGGTTCCAGGGGGCGGATTGCTACAATTACCGGTTCAACCCGTACGCGAGGCGCTTCGTCCGCGTCAGCGGGCGCTACGGGATGGTCTCGGACGAGGTGAGCGCCGAGCAGCTCCTCCAGCCCCCCGCGCAGCGCAACATCCCGGTCATGAACGTGGAGCTCCACTACGTGCTCGAGCTCGACGATCGGCTGGCGGTGATCGGCGGCGAGTGGATCAGGAACCCCGCCCTGGTCAACGGCATCAACGGCAAGTTGATGCACCCCGACTACCTCTGGCTCCCGGTGAGGGCGCAGGGGCCAGGGGAAGACGCCGACGATCTTGGCGGCTCCACGGACAACCCGTACATCGCATACTCGCGCGCGAAGGCGCTGCTGAATCTGTCGCGCGCTGCCGTGACGGGGAGCAGGCCGTCGGAGTGACTCGGAGTGACCGCGCGCCGACGGCCTCGGTGACAAGGCGCCGGGCATCCCGGTGAGCGCGCGCCGACGGCCTCGGTGACAAGGCGCTGGCCATCGCTTTGCCGGCGCCGCGCCGCCGCGCGCCGGTCTACGATGGCGCCGCCATGGTGCACCTGGACGAGACGTTCGCCGCGGCGCTCCGCCGCGCGGACGTGCGGTGGCTCGCCGAGCACGTCGACGAGGCGCGGTGCAGCAAGGAGATGCTCCGCCAGCTCGTCAAGCACGAGGACGAGCGCGTGCGGTACCTCGGGCTCACGCGGATGGCCCAGGCCGCCCGGCGTGAGGGCAGCGCAGGGCGGCGAGAGCTCGCGGCGCTGCTCCCGCGCACGCTGGACAGGACGCCGGAGGTCGCGCTGCTCCTCGCCGGGCTCTACCGCGAGCTGTGGCCCTCCCTCCCGGATCAGCGCCTCCCGGCGTGGCGCGAGGCCTCGCTCCCCGCCGCCGTTCGCGTCGCGTGGCTCCGGACCGAGATCCTCACGCGGCCGGAGGCCGTCCGCGGCGAGCCCGCCGGCGAGCTCCTCTACCAGGCGCTCCACGCGCTCGATCCGGCCGAGATCCCCGCGCCCGAGGCGCTCCTCCCCGAGCTCGCGGCGCGCCGCGATCCGGTCCTCGCGGCCGCGGCGCTCGACCTCACCCGGCGCTGCCTGTACGCGGCGCTGCTCGCGCCCGATCAGGCGCGCGCGGTGCTCGCCGCGCTGCTCGACGCGGCGGCGCCCGCGATCGTCGCAGGCGCGCTGCGGGAGCTCGCCGCGCCCTGGGCCGTCCTCGCCGGCGCGCCGCTCCCGGGCGCGCGCCTGGGGGAGCTCCTCGGCGGCGCCCCCGAGGTGGCCGCCGCCGCGCTGGAGACGGCGGCGCGCCACGGCGAGGGCGCCGCGCTCCGCACGTTCGTCTCCCGCGAGGACGCGCCGCCGCGGCTCCGGCAGCGGGCGCTCACGCTCCTCGGCGAGCACGCGACCCGCGAGGACGTCGGCGCCATCCTGAGCGTCGCGGGGGGCGATCCGCTGCTGCTCGGCCCGAGCGCGATCACCTGCCTGCGCGCGCTGCACCGGCGCGGGCACTTCCCCGCCCCGGAGCACGCGGCGGCCCTGCTCGATCTCGCCCTCGCCGATCCCGCGATCGCCGCGGAGGACGTCGCGGCGATCGCCTTCACCTGCCGGCGCGCGCTCCTGTCGGCGCTCGTCGCGGCGCCGGGCGGCGACGCGAGCTGGCCGCGCCGCGCCGAGATCATCGTCGCCATGGCACGGCAGGGCGCGGCGGATCTCCCGCTCGGCGACGCGCTCGCCGAGAAGCTCCGCGACGCGCCCTCGCCCGCCCCCCTCCTGCGCGCGCTGGGCGCCCTGCGCCACGCGGCCGCGGAGGACGACGTGCTCGCCGCCCTGCCGCGCGCGCCCGCCGCGGCCCTGGAGGCGCTCGCCGCGATCGGCGGCCCGCGCACGGCGGAGGCGCTCCGGGTCGCGCTCGGCAAGGGCGGCGCAGGCGAGGCCATCGCCCCGCACCTCCGAGGCGAGCGTCACCGCGCCGCGGCGCTGCTCTGGCACCTGACGGAGGATCCGGCGGACCGGCGCGCGCTCGTCGCCCGCCTGAACCCCCGGGACCTGCCGGCCGAGATCGCCGCCGACCTCGCCGGGGCCGAGGCGGCGGAGCTCGCGGTGCTCCAGCGCGCGGTGAAGCGGTGCACGCCAGCGGACGCGCTCAGGGCGCTCGCGCGCGCGGGCGACGCGAGCGCCCTGCCGGCCATCGCCGACCTGCTGCTCCGGATCGCGGCGGATCACGCCGCGGCGTGGGCCCCCGGCGGGCCAGCCGAGCCGCCCGATCGCGACCTCGACTGGGGCCCGGCGCGGCCCGCGGAGCCGGCGATCCCGGACGATGTCGCGGAGGCGATCCGCGGCCTCGGGCGGCGGCTCCATCAGCGCCGGAAGATCCGGCCTGTCTGCCTCCTCGACGCCGCGAGCGAGAGCGCTGCCGGCGACGCGCTGCTCGCGAGCCTCGCCCTCGATCTCCTCGACCGACCCGGCGTGTCCGCGGGCGAGCGCGCGCTCCTCGTCGACCTGCTGCGCTCGGCGCGCGGTCAGGCCGCGCGCTCGCGCGTCCCGCGCTTGCTCCGCCACCGCGATCCCCGCGTGCGCGAGCGCGTGATCCCGCTGCTCGCCGAGGACGGCGCCGAGGCGCTCTCGGCCAGCCTGACGCTCCTCACGGGCGCGGGCGACGTGCAGACGGCGAGGCAGGCGCTGCGCGCGCTCGGGGGCATGGGGGCGCGCTGGGCCTGCCCCGCCATCGCCGCGTGCCTCGATCACCCGAACATGAGCATCAAGAAGACGGCGGCCGAAGCCCTGGCGCGGGCGGGCGGGCCCGAGGCCGCGCCGAAGCTCGTCTTCTGGCTCGGCCGCCACGACAACCCGGGGCTGCGCGCGGCGCTCGAGGCCGCGCTGCGGGCGATCGTCGGGCCGGCCTGCGAGGCGACGATCCTCGCCGCCGCGGGGGCCGTGGAGGACGAGCGCGCCCGCGACCGGCTGCTCGACGCCCTGAGCGGCAAGCTGTCGGCGCAGGCGATCCGGAGCGGGCTCCGCCAGGGATCGGCCGCGGCGGCGCGGCTGCTCGAGCGGGTGGTCGATGGCGAGATCGCCCTCGCCTCCGGGACCGCCGACGAGCTCGCCGTGGAGCTCGAGGCGCACGGCCTCCCCGCCCGCGAGCGAGGGCGGCCGGGCGCCGCGCCTCCCTCAGGCGCCGCGGACGCGCCCGCAGGCGCCGCGGACGCGCTCGCTGCCGCGCTCGCCCGCGACGGCTGGGACGACGCGACGGCGCGGCGCCTGCTCGAGCGGCAGGCGGCGCTGACGCAGCGGTGGCTCGCCGCCCTGCGGAAGCTCGCGCCGGAGTGGCTCCGCCTGGCAGCGGACGAGCCGGCGCTGCGCGACGCGGCGCTCCGGCTGATCGTCCGCGCGTCCACCGCCCCGTGGTCGCCCGCCGAGGCGCGCCTGTACGCCCGGCACGCCGCGGTGCTGCTCGACGGGCTCGCCGCGGCGGCGGCCGATCTGCGCGACGGGCTGCTCCCGCTGCTCGAGGAGGCGGCGCCCGAGCTCGCGCGCGCCGAGGCGCTCGGCGTCGCGGCGCGCGTGCGCGGGCTCGCGCCGGCGCCGGGGGCGCGCCGATCGCCGCTCGCGCTGCTGCGGCGGTGCGGGGCGATCCTCGGGCGCGCCGACGTCGTTCAGGCGCTCGCGATGGCGCGCGCCGCCGCCGATCCGTGGACGGCCGAGCCGGCGATCCTGCGCGAGGCGTTCGGGGCGACGGCCGAGGCGGGCGATGGCGAGGGTCCCGAGGGCGCGGCCGCATGGCGGGCGGCGCTCCGGGCCGCGGCGCTGGAGCCGGCGGCGCTCGCGGCGCTCCGGGCGGGGCCGCGCGGCGGCCTCGGCTCGCGCGCGCAGCTCGCCGCGCTCATCGAGGTGTTCCCGGCCGCGGCCGAGGCGGCGCGGCCGGCGCTGCTCGACTGGATGGAGTCGCTCCAGCCGATCGGCACGCCGCCCTGGACCCTCGCCGAGCAGGCGGCCGCGCCGATCGGCGACGCTCGGGTGCCCCGGCTGTCCGATCTCGACCAGCCGCGCTCGGCCGCGCTCCGCGAGCGCCTGCTGTCGATGCTGGCCGCGCCCGCGCCCGAGCTCCGGAGCAAGGCCGCCGTCGCGCTCCTCTCGTGGCCGGAGCCCGACGCCCGCGCCGCCGCGCTGCAGGCCTACCTGCGCGGCGACATGGACGGCGTGGACCGCCCGGGGCTGCCCTCCCTGGCGCCCTCGCTGCTCGATCTCTCCCAGGAAGAGCTCCGGGGCGACCCGGCCGACGAGGCGCGCCGGGAGCGCGCAGCGCGCCTCGCGGACCTGCTGATGCCGCCGGAAGCGGAGCGCCTGTTCCCGCAGCTGCTCTCGTGGTGGGAGTCGGGCGCGCCGGCGACGCGCGCGGCGGCGGCCCAGGCGATCCGACGCGTCGCGCCCGACGCGCGGGCGGCTCGGCTGGTCGATCGCCTCCGGCAGGGGGCGTGGGGCTACCTCGATCTGATCGCGGGGGAGCGGCTGCTCCGGACGCCGGAGATCGAGGCCGTGGTGGAGCGCCTCCGCGCCGAGGGGCGCGCCGATCTGGCCGGGCAGCTCTCGCTCGACGACGGCCCGCTCCGGCCGCCCGGAGGGGGACGCGCTGCCGAGGACGCGCGGGCGCTGGAGGCGCTGCGCGCGCGCCGGGAGCCACGGGCGCCCGAGGCGAGCGACCGAGGTCCGGCGCGGCAGGAGCTCGTGCGGCTCGCGCGCGAAGGGGACGCGGAGCAGGCGCGCCGGGCGCTCTCGGCGCTGGCCGGGGCGCCCGACGGGGAGCTCGCGGCGCTGCTCGTGGAGCTGCTCGGCGATCGGCGCCCCCGGGTGCGGCTCCACGCGCACCGGCTGCTCCGCGACGCGGTCGATCGCGCCGCCTACCTGCGCGCGACGTGCGCGCTCCTCTCGGATCCGCTGCCGGACGTGGTCCGCTCGGCGATCCGGATCCTCTGCTTTGCGCCGTGGCCGCCGGCGCTCCCCGCGATCGTGGGTCTGCTCCTGCACCCGCACGCGGTCGTCCGCCGCGCGGCCGCGGAGGGGCTCGGGCACGTGGGCGCGCCGGCGATCCCCGCGCTCAAGGACGCGCTGGGCCGCGCTCGGCCGGACCGGCGCGAGGTCTATGCAGAGGTGATGAGGCGGATCGAGGGGCGGTGAGCGAGCGGGGCGCCGCTCCTCAGTTGACGCGCGGCCCCGGCGCATCCCCGGGCGCCGCTCCCGGCCCGAGCTCCCCTGCCCCGGGCGCGGCCGGCGGCGACACCGCGCCGCGGTCGGGCTCGCCGAGGACGCAGGCCTCCTTCCCCTCGACGACCTTGCAGCGGTAGTCGGCCGGGCATTTCCCCCCGCACGGCTGCCGCACACACATCCCCGTGGCCGCGTCGCACGCCGTCCCGGTTGGACACGCCGCGTAGCAGGTGTCGTACACCGCGCGGTTCGCGACGGTCGATCCGGCCGCACCGACGAGGGCGGCCGCGGCGGCCGCATAGCCGGTGCCGGTGACCCCGGTGCCTGCGTTTTCGTCCCGGGCGCCATCGCCACCAGGTGATGTCCGCACCGCCCTCGCGCCGAGAAGGAACTCCGGCGGTCCCTTCCGCGAGGTGAAGCACCCTGCCAGGATTCCAACCGAGCAGCAGGAGATCAGAAGGACGGTAATTCGCATAGAACCGAGATCCTCCATACACACCGAAACGATTCCACGACAACGCAGGAGCACACTCCGGTACCATCGACGCGATGCAGGGGAGGGAGACGAGGTGAGTGAACCTGTGCACCTAACGCCGTGGCCCACACCACTCCGCTGGGAGGTACCACCCAGGAGCTGGAGCGCCGGGAAAGCGTCGAGCCTGACCGTCACGGCGGGCGGCAAGACCGACCTGTTCCTCGATCCGGAGCGCACCCGGGGCGCGCTGAACGCGCCGCGCTTGCTCGGGACGCCGCACGGGGACTTCCTCGCCAGCGCGCGGGTGACCGTGGGCTTCTCGGCCGTGCGCGACGCCGGCGTGCTGCTCCTCTGGGCGCACGAGCGCTCGTGGGCGAAGCTCTGCTTCGAGCTCTCGCCGGAGGGCGCCCCGACGGTCGTCTCCGTGGTGACCCGCGGCCTGTCGGACGACCGCCGATCCTTCGAGGTCGATGCGGATCACGTCTGGCTGCGCGTCTCGCGGCTCGGGCGGGTGTGCGCGTTCCACGCCTCCACCGACGGGACGACATGGCACCTCGTCCGCAGCTTCTCGCTGGGCAGCACGGCGGAGCTCGCCGTCGGCTTCTCGGCCCAGTCGCCCGCGGGCGACGGCTGCACCGCGGTCTTCGACGACATCCGCTTCGCGCGGCGCCGGCTCGGCGACCTCCGCAGCGGAGACGCCGCGTACGGTGATGCGCTGGCGCGCGTTGGTCAGATGCCGCCGCTCACCGGGATCGCCTTGCCGCTCCCGCACGTGCTGTGAAGCGCGGGCCGCGCGATGGCGCGCGCGGCCTCGTCCGGCGCGCTCTCCTGCGGCGCCCGTGAGCGCGCAGGATCCGGCGTGACGGCAGCGCCAGGGACAGGCGAAGGCGCTCCCGGGTGTCCCTGGCACGTCACATCGCGACTCTGATCGCTGTCAGATGCCTGCGGCGCCGGGGCTTGGCTCACGCCGACGCCGCGGTTACTTGTACGCCCGGCCGCACGACCCGCGCGAGCCAATCGTAGCCCTTGATGGGCGCCCCGTCGTCCTGCACGACAACGCAAGGCCCAACAGGCCAATGCGCCGAGGAAAGCCGCGGCGCATCGACTACGAGTACGTGCGTCGGGGAACTGTCATCATCTTCTGCATCGTGGAGCCAAAGGTCGGCGCCATCTCACCCACGCCACCGGGGACCGGACGCGTGCCGCCTTCGCGCTCGCCTCCGAGCGCATCGCCCGTGCCTACCGGCGGCGAGTCGGATTCACCTGGTGCTAGACAACCTCAACACTCACACCCCCACATCGCTCATCAAGGCCTTCGGAACTGAGCGGGCAACGCGCTCGCCTCGCGTTTCACCACACGCCCAAGCACGCGAGCTGGCTCAATGCCGCAGAGATCGAAGCCAGCCTCGTGTCCAGGGAATGCCTCGGTCGCAACCGTATCCCAACCCTCGCGGAACTCCGGGGTCGCGTCCGGCAGTGGAATGCAGCTGCGGGCCGAGCTCGCCGCAAGATCAACAGGAAGTTCACCATCCGCGACGCCGAGCGAATTTTCGGGTCCGACTGATTCATCAGAATCGTGTCAGAGCACTAGGAGCGAGTCGAACCGCTTTGGACGAGGTCTCGCGTGCTGCGTAGCGAGGGCGCTCCTTCGATGTGCGGGCAGATCATCGTTCATAGCGCCGCCGTTCCAGGAGGAGCGGGAGGGGCATCGCGCAAATCGATGTACTGTCAACTAGGGACGGGGCCATCGAGGGCTCAACATTCCCGAAGCACCCCAAGTTTCTTTTTCTCACGAAGAAGCGACTCTCAGCCTTGCCCAGAGACCGCGACATCCCTCGGGAGCGTATACCACGGGAGCAGCTGTCCTGGGCATCCGTATTGCAAAGACACGAATCGAGGTGTGGCGCTGCATGTGCAACGCCACGCCTCGAGAAACAGGGGGACATATGGGCACATTTGGAAAGCTCCACATCGGACTCGGCCTTACGCTCGCAACCGCGATCAGCCTGGTGGCGGGCGCCACACTGGCTGGCAACATGAACCTGCAAAAAGGGGACCGCAGCGAGCGTTGCACCATGTCGGGAGGCGAAAAGTGGGCGAGGCTCGTCGTCGATAAGGTCGACAGGACCGCTCAGATCGTTGTTTGCTACCGAGAGCCTTTCATCAGCGCAGTACCGCCGGGACCGGACGACCAATCTTGTTATTCGATCAAAGACGCCTTCGGGTGTGATATCATCACGCGCTGATCGGCCGTTTCGGTAGAGCATCCCCATTCAGACGCTCTACTTTGCGCCATTCGCCGGGGACTCCGCCGGTGCAACGAAGATCCATGAGCACATGACGATAGTCCCCGGCGGCTCTGTGCTATCCATCACGCCACAGGCAATGTGTTGCCACATAGTGTCCAGCTCACCATTTGTGTTACTACGCGCTCTCACTGACTTTACCGCCTCCCGCTGCGGTGAATGCGGATGCGCTCGCCGCCGGCGGTGCGCCGGTGCTTGGTGAGCCGGCCAGCGCCGTACCGACGGGGCACACCTGTGTGCGCAGGTGCGGCAAGCCGATCCGCATCCTGCCCTCGCACCACTCGCAGGGTATCCCCCGCTACGTGCGCGCATATCATTCATGGGTGGCGCGTCGGGCCGCGTGCACCATGCAGACGTTCCGTAGGAGTCTCGGGACGGAGCTTACATCTGGCCGAAAGTTTACGGGACGGCATCTCCGCTGGCCTCACAGAGAGTGGCGGCCATGGGGGTAGCTGGGCGGTTACGGCAAGGAGCTCGCCCCTGGCACCGAGTCTGTGTGGGGGCGGCCCGAGTCGGCGAGCATAGCGACGAAGGGCCGCCCCTACCGCGCCTGTGACGGCCACTCGTCGAACCATCGGTCGCGGTAGGGACGGCCCTTCGCCCCGTCGAGCTCGGGCCGCCCCCCGCACAGATCCCAGCGAGCGGAGCTACCGCACTGGGCTCCTGCCTCGGGTACGGACGTCAAAGCGCTCGTCAGGCCAGGGATGCAGCACACGGGCGGGTGGGATCCACCGCTGCGCTAGGGCCGCCATCCGCGCCCAGTCCGTCCGGTCACGCTGTCCCCGACGTCGCAGGGTGCGGTGCCACGTACGGATGACCTGGCTGCGGAAAGCCGATAGCGCTAGGATGTTCGTCGGCACGGCATGGTAGGCGAGGAAGCCGCGCACCACCTGTCCGAGCCAACGCCCTTGTTCGGGGATGGGCTGATGCCGGCGGAGCTGCAATTCGGCTTTCACCTCCTGCAGCTTCGCCTGCATCCGCTTCTTCACCGTATGCCGAGCCAGCAGAAACTTTCCCGCCATGCTCTTCGCGCAGATGTGCGTGAAGCCAAGGAATGAGAAGGTCTCCGCTGCTCCTTTCAGGTTTCGCTCTCGCCGATTCGCATTCGCGAATCTTCCGAATGCGATCAGCCGCGTCTTGTCAGGATGAAGAGTCAACGCGAAGCGCTGGAATCGGCCACGCATCGCGTCGAGAAACTTCACGGCATCCGGCTTGTGCTGGAATCCAACCAGGAGATCGTCGGCGTAGCGTACGACGATCACATCGCCGTATGCGTGCCGCTTTCTCCACTGCTGAACCCACAGGTCGAAGACGTAGTGCAAGTAGATGTTCGCCAGGAGGGGCGACACCGTCGCCCCCTGAGGGGACCCCTGCTCGCTCGCGGTCCAGCGACCTTCCTCCATCACCCCTGCGCTCAGCCACTTCTGGATGAGGCGCAGAATCCTCCGATCCGCAACGCGATGCTCGACGAACTTGACCAACCATCCGTGATCGATGGTGTTGAAGAAATCACGGATGTCAGCATCGAGCACCCAGCTCACCTTCTTCCGTAGGATCCCGACGGCAAGCGCATCCAGAGCGTGATGCGGGCTGCGCCGCGGGCGAAATCCATAGGAGAAGCCGACAAAATCCACCTCGTAGATGGCGTTCAGCACCTCGACCACGGCTCGCTGGACAAGCTTGTCTTCCAGCGAGGCGATGCCGAGCGGCCGCTGCCGCCCGTCGGCCTTCGGGATGTACACCCTCCGAGACGGTCTCGCCCGGTACGCCCCTCGATGGAGCCGCGCGTGAAGATCGAGGAGGTTGGCCTCCAGGTTCTCGCCGTACTGCTCCCACGTCACGCCGTCGACTCCTGGCGCCGCCCTCTTCTGCAGCGAGAGGTACGCGTCTCGAAGCCGATCGACCGTGACGAGGTGGAAGAGCGCCGTGAACTTTGCATTCCTGTCCTGTTGTGCCCTCTGTCGTACACGGTCGAGCGCACTGGGCGCACCTTCGATCCGGCTCTGCGTCCGGGGTGCGTTTTGCTCGTCCGTGTTCCCCTTGGCCAGACCCCTTCCCTCCACCCCCTCCGCAGCGGACGGCTCCGCCTTGTTCGAGGGCTTCGTCGGTACTATGGGTCTGTCCGACTTCCGCGAGTCGTGCATCATCGGCGTCCGGCTCCCGGCCTTCCCGATGCGGCCCGCGGCACCATCCGGCGTGGGCGACTCGTGGATCTCCCGGTTCTCGCGCAGGAAGAATCCGCACGTGCGAGGGGTCTCCGACCGCGCAGGGCCGACCGGAGGCTCGCGGTAGCGCCCCCGGCTGTGTTGCCTTCCGCTTCGGATAACAGCGTCGGCGCCCTGGATTTCCTGATTTCGCGGCTCAATACCCTGCCCGTACGTACCTCTGTCAACGCTTCGCCCGCCCCCTTACGGGTGCAGGCGCATGACTCGGGGCCGTCGTGGTTCGCTACTCCTTCGACGTAAGGCGCTTTCATCCTCATCTTCCTGCCGGTTTATCCCGGCGCACTATCCGCCCGGCCAACGCCATCGTGGTCGTCGGCGCCGCGCGGATGGTCACGATGCGCTTGAGCGGGTGCCTACCCCCGCGCAGCGCTACAGCCTCGTTCGACCTGAATACAATCGCCGTAGCTCGGACGTCCGTCACCTAAAGACACACCCCTCTTCGAACATGCCATCCAGACAGCAACTTCAGGAACTGAAAGCGACCACCTCCGGGAAACAGCGGCGCGACACACGCAGTCGCCTTCATTCTCTTCCGCGTCCGGCTCTGAGTCGGACACGACACCGATGGGAATCCCCAGAAAACGACAGCAGCAACTCATCTACTCAGCATGGAGAGCCAGGAACATCGGATGTGACAACATCCGGGACCTCTAGACCCGTCCCATCTGGCCGGCCGCGCGCCGCGGGACGGCCCCGTCGAGTATGATCGCCTGTTCGATATCGAGGCCGCGCCGAGGGCGGTAGTGGCCATCCTGGACGCGGCGATATACTCGGGCGGTGCACGCTCGCCCCTCCGCACACCGCGCCGCGAGCATGACCATCGCGGCGGTCCTCGTCTACGCCTGCGCGCCGCGCGCCGCCCGCGCGGATTCGGTGCCGCTGGACGGCCTCGAGCGCGCGATCGCCGTGGGTGTCGGGCTCTCGCTCCTCCCGTCCGAGCTCGGCGGCGATCTGGCGCTCGGCTCGAAGGGCGGCGGTCGCTTCCTCGCCGCGTGGTCGTTTCAGATCCCCGTGGTTCAGGACGGCTCCGAGCCGAAGACGGCAGTGCTCACGAACCACCGCGTGGTGCTCGCGCCCGGTCTCGCGTTCGGCGAGCAGCGCGGCGCGACAGCGGGCGAACAGGCCGACGTGACGTTTCGCGCGCGCGCCGGCTACCGCGGCGTCTACCACCCGAGCGGCGGGGCGTTCGGCTTCCTGGCAGGCCTGGGCACGACCGTGGAGTTCTGGCCCGTGGTGCGCCCCTCGCTCTCGCCGGAGATCGGGCTGCACCTCGGCCCGTGCTGCTCCGACGCGTCGGGCAACGCGACGCTCATCCTCCGCGGCGACGCGTGGCTCGCAGGCCCCGACGCGCTTCGCGCGAGCGCCCTCCTCGGATGGGCGTTCTACTGATCTCCCGGGCTGTTTCCCTCGCTCGCCGGACCCGGTACGCTCGGGACCGATGCTTGAAGAGAACACCCCTCAGCGCCCGCCGGCCGGCGAGAGCGCGCGCCGGGTCGGCGCGCTGTTCCAGCCCTTCTCGCCGGGTTTTGCAGACGACCCAGCGCGCGCGTTCTATCAGGCGGCCCACCGGGAGGCGCCGGTCGCTTACAGCGAGGCGTTCTCGGCCTACCTCGTCACGGGCCACGCCGAGCTCACGCAGGTGCTCCGCGAGCCGGTCCTGTTCTCTTCCGCGCACATCCTCGACCTGCCGCCGGATCTGCCGCCGGAGGTGATCGCCGAGCTCAAGCAGGGCGTGTACGAGCTGCCGCCGGCGCTCTTCAACAACGACCCTCCCGGGCACACGCGCGCGCGGGCGCTGTTCTCCAAGGGGTTCACGCCAGCGAGGGTCGCCTCCCTCGAGCCGGCGATCGCCCGGGCCGCGGACGCGCTGGTGCGCGCCATGGACCCCGGCAGCGGCCCTGTGGATCTGATGCAGGCGCTCGCCTTCCCGCTCCCCTTGCAGATGAGCGCCGCCCTCGTCGGGATACCGCTCGAGGACGCGCCCCTGCTCAGGGCCTGCCAGGACGAGCGGTTCACGCTCTACGATCCGACGGCCGACACGGCGCGAAAGGTGGAGGCGGCGCGGCGGTTCGTCTCCTACGAGCGCTACCTGACCGCCCTCATCGAGCGGCGCCGCGCCGAGCCCGCCGACGACCTCATCACCGCCCTGATCGGCGCCCGCGTCGACGGCGAGGCGCCGCTGTCGGTCGACGAGATGATCTCGCATATCATCGTCCTGTTCTTCGCCGGCTACGAGACCGTCGCGAGCCTGATCGGATCGCTCGTGCTCCGCCTGCTGGAGGCGCCCGCGCTCTGGGACGCCATCGGCGGCGACACGGCGCTGCTCCAGGCGGCGATCGAGGAGACGCTCCGGATCGACGCGCCCGTGCAGATGGAGCCGCGGCGCGCGACGGCGCCCGCGGTCGTCGGCGGCGTCGAGATCCCCGCGGGCGCCACGGCGTTCGCCTTCTTCGGGGCCGCCAACCACGACCCCACGGTCTTCCCGAGCCCGGAGCGGTTCGACGTGACCCGCCCCGTCGCCACCCCGCGCGGGCGGCACCTCGGCTTCGGCTGGGGGGTCCACACGTGCATCGGCGCTCCCCTCGCGCGCATCGAGGTGAGGTGCGCCGTGCAGGCGCTGCGCGCGGCGTTCCCCGGGCTACGCCTCGCCGCCACGGCGCGACCGAGCTACGCGCCCAGCCTGTTCTTCAGAAAGCCCACGGCCGTGCCGGTGACGCTCGGCGCGGCGTGACCGCGTCCCGGAGATCAGGAAACATCCTGATGCTGTGCCGAGGGACGGCACATCGCAGGAGGCAAAGCACCATGACAAGAGATCTTCGGGCGCGCATCATGCACGTCGTGGGAGCCGGCATGTTCACCGGCCTGTCGTTGGCTGTCGGCTGCGTCGATGGCGCCGTGGAGGGCACGGAGACAGGTACGGGCGCGGGTGGTCAGGGCGGCGCCGGCGGTCAGAGCAACGCTGCGGGTCAGGGCGGCACCGCGGGTCAGGGCGGCGCTGCGGGTCAAGGCGGCGCCGGCGGTCAGAGCAGCGTCCAGACGAGGTGCTTCTCGCTGGAAGAGATCCAGGCAAACGCCGGCGACGGGGACGGCGGGGCCGGCGGCGCGGGAGGGAGCGCCGAGGCCTGCCCGAGCGACTACCATCCGAACCCCGTGTCCTGCGTGAGCTACGAGAATGGCCGGCTGGAGGACGGTCAGTGCTGCTACGACGTCGACGACCCGGGCATCGGCGCCTGCGGCCGCCCGTTCCTCGTGGGCGGCGAGCCGCGCCTGGCCGGCGTCGAGGCGCGCGCCGACTGGGTGCTCGATCCTGCGGCGGACGACGTGACAGCGCTCGATCCCGCGACGCGCGCCGCCCTCGCCGAGGCGTGGCTCGCCGACGCGCGCCTGGAGCACGCCTCGATCGCGTCCTTCGCGCGCTTCACGCTCGATCTGCTCGCCCTCGGCGCGCCGCCCGCCCTGATCGACGCCGCGCACCGCGCCCTGTCGGACGAGCTGCAGCACGCGAGGGCGTGCTTCACGCTCGCGAGCCGCTACGCCGGCCGGCCGCTCGGCCCGGGGCCGATGGCCATGGACGGCGCGCTCGGCGCGCCCACGCTCGCCGGCGCCGCGGCCAGCGCGGTGCGCGAGGGCTGCGTGGGCGAGACGCTCGCCGCACTCCTGGCCAGCGCGCAGCGGGACCGCGCGCGCGACCCCGAGGCGCGCCGTAGCCTCGACAGGATCGCGGCCGACGAGGCCGCTCACGCCGAGCTCGCGTGGGCGTTCGTGCGCTGGGCCGTGGCGCGCGGCGGCGAGCCGGTGCGCGCGGCCGTGGCGCGCGCGTTCGACGAGGCGCTCGCTCAGGTGCGCGGCGCGGACCTCGGCGAGCGCGCCGGGATCGACGCCGCCGCATGGCGCGACCACGGCCGGCTCACCGAGGCGGAGCGGGCGCGCTGCCACCTAAACGCCGTGCGCGCCGTGATCGCGCCGTGCGCAGAGGCGCTGTTGTCCGCGCCCCTCTCCACTCCCTCGCCCGACGCCAGCCCCGGCGCCGCGGCGTGGCCCTCGTGAGAGGATCCAAGAAAGCATCCCTGCCCCTGGCCCGGTTCGCGTCCGTCGAGATCAGGCGAACTCAGCCGAGATCAGTGGACATCAGGCGACATCAGGCGACGTCAGTCGACGTTGGGGCTCGCCGCGACGGCGCGCTCATGACCCAGCAGTTTCAAGCAGTTGTCGACAGATGGCGGCAGCAAAAAAACATCGCTGAGCGTGTCGATCTCGGGCCCGCCCGTTCGTCGTGACGGTAGAACCAGGGCGCATCCGGTCAGTGCCGTCCGGACGACCCGCTTCGAGCCAGCTCGACCCAGGAGAGGAGATACGACATGCGATCCATGATCACCGCGGAACCGGCCACCAACGACGCGAAGGCAGCGCGAGAGCTGCCGGATCACGCGCCGCCGCGTTCCGATCGCCGGACGAGGAGCGCGGTCGTGAGGCGCGTCTCGATGGCAGCGTGCCTGTTCGTCGCCGCGTGCGGTGGCGCGGAGGACTCCAGCGATCCGGAGCCGACCGCGTGGAAGGACATGAGCTTCGAGCAGCGCGTCGCGTACATGAACAGCGACGTCCTGCCGCGGATGAAGGAGGTGTTCGTGGCGTACGACCCGGCGTTCGAGACCATGGACTGCGCGACGTGCCACGGCGCCGACGGGCCCACGCGCGCCTACGCCATGCCGAGCCCGGAGATCGCCGTGCTGCCCGACTCCGAGGAGGGGTTCCTCGAGTACGTGCAAGACCCGGAGCACCCCGAGCGCGCGGAGTGGAGCACCTTCATGTTCGAGAAGGTCGTGCCCGAGATGGCCAGCCTGCTCCAGCGCGTCCAGTACGACCCCACGACCGGCAATGGCGACTTCTCGTGCAACAACTGCCACACGCTGGGGTCGGTCGAGCCGTGAGGCCGCCCGAGGGGGGGGACGAGCGGCGCTGACCTCGGCCCCCTCGCGCCCGTCGGCGCACCTCCGCCCTCCGGTCCGCGTCCTTTTGGGATTGGCGCCTTCGTATTGGTTTCGTCACATCCGGCGCCCTGATCCGCCAGGTTCGATCGGATCATCCTGCCGGCCAGAGCGCTCCGCTGCTGCCGAGCCGACGGCCACGGCAGCGCCGCGGGGCCCGCGCGCCCGACGGCGAAAGCTCGATCGCCGGGCGCCTGGCCCGGTATATCTCGATCCAGAGGAGGTCTCCCATGTCCGACCCGACCGAGATCGCAGAGTGCAACGCGCAGTTCCTGGCCGCCTGGATCCACTTCAGCCGCTGCCTCCCCGGCCACCGGATCGAGCACACGGACGGTGTCTCCGTCATCCTCTCGGGCACGGACATGGCCCTGCTCAACATCGCCACGCTCTCCTCGCCGGCCGGTAACCTCACGGATCTGGAGCGGCGCGCGCGCATCGGCGCCGAGCTCGCCCGGACCGGCGGCGTTCCCTGGTTCTTCGCGCTGTCCGACAGCTGGGCGCCCGGCGGCGACGCGGAAACGACCGCCGAGCTCCTGGCCGGGCTCGGCTTCCAACCTGCGGTGTCGATCATGGGCATGGTGGCCGACGCGCTCCCCACCCCGCGGCGGGAGATCGCCGGCCTGGAGCTCAGGCGCGTGGGCGACGCCGAGACGCGCGCCGCCGTCGCCGATCTCAACTCCGTCGCCTACGGCCTCCCGCTCCCCACCGGGCGCGCCGCCCTTGCCCACGAGGCGTTGTGGGACGACCGGGCGTTCGGGCGGGTCGGCTACGTGGGCGACCAGCCGGTATGCTGCGCGGCGACGTTCATGGTGGCGGGGATCCGGTACGTGGGCTTCGTGGCCACCGCGGCCGAACACCGGCGCAAAGGCTACGCCGAGGCGGTGATGCGCTGCTGTCTCGACGATGCGCTGAGCGCCACCGGCGCCCAGAAGACCGTCCTCCACGCGACGGACCTGGGGCGGCCCGTGTACGAGGTGATGGGCTACCACGCGGTCACGCGCTTCGCCTTCTACACGCCGCCGCCGGACTACCTGCCGCCGCCGCAGGCCTGATCCCGCGCGCCCCCGCCTACCACCCGCACGTCTTGCCGCGGTTCTGCTGGTCGAGCCAGTCCTTGAGCGGCCCGAAGTAGTCGAGCATCGCCGCCGCATCCATCCGCCGCGATCCCGTCACCACCTCGAGCGCCTCCGGCCACGGGCGGCTCCGCCCCATCTCCAGCATCCGCCGGAGGCGCTCGCCGGCCTTCTCGCTGCCGTAGATCGTGCAGCGGTGGAGCGGCCCCTTGTACCCCGCTGCGTCGCAGAGCGCGCGGTGGAACTGGAACTGGAGGATATGGGCGAAGAAGTACCGGATATACGGGACGCTCGCCGCCACATGGTACTTCGCGCCAGGATCGAAGTCCGACTCGGAGCGAGGCACCGGCGGCACGACACCCTGGTACCTCCTCCGGATCTCCCAATAGGCCTTGTTGTATCCCGCCGGCTGGATGTCCCCCGAGAACACCCCCCAGCGCCACCGGTCGACCGAGACGGCGAACGGCAGGAAGGCGATCTTGCCGAGGGCCTCGCGGAGGAGGAGCGAGAGGTCGCTGGAGGCGGGGGGCAGCTGGTCCACGAGCCCGATCCGCTGGAGGTACTCCGGACTGACCGAGAGCCCGATCGTGTCGCCGATGGCCTCGTGAAACGCGGGGTTGGGGCTGTCGCGGTACAGGAGCGGCAGGTCCTTGTATGCCCGCTGGTAAAAGGTGTGGCCGAGCTCGTGGTGGATCGTCTGGAAGTCGCCGGCCGTGATCTCGATGCACATCTTGATGCGCAGATCCTCCTCGTCGTCGATGTTCCACGCGCTCGCGTGGCAGACGACGTCGCGATCCGCCGGCTTGACGAAGAGCGACCGCTCCCAGAAGGTGGCCGGGAGCGGCTCGAACCCGAGCGAGACGAAGAAGCGCTCTCCCGTCTTCACCATCTCGATCGGCGTGTACCCCTTCGCCTGCAGCGCGGTGTCGAGATCGTAGATCGGCGCCGCTCCCTCGGGCTCCACGAGATCGTAGATGTTGCTCCAGTCTTGCGCCCACATGTTGCCGAGCAGATCCGCCCGGATCGGGCCCTTGCCGGGCACGACGTCCTCGCCGTACTTCGAGGCGAGCCGGCCCCGCGCGTAGCAGTGGAGCGCGTCGTAGAGCGGCTTGACCTGCCCCCAGAGGCGATCGACCTCCCGCGACAGCACGCCGGGCCGCATCTCGAATTTCGAGCGCCACGCGTCGCCTGTGTCCTTGAACCCGAGCTCGCGGGCGCCCTCGTTCGCCAGCTGGACGAGCCGCGTGAAATCGCCCCGCATGGGAACAGAGACCGTGTGCCAGCCGACCCACGCCCGCTTCAGCTCCTCGGGGTCGCGGCTCTTCGCGAGGGTCCTGCTCAGGTCCTCGAGATTGAGGCACTCGCCGCTCGCGGGGCAGTACTTGCCCGCTCCGTACATGGCCTCCAGCCTCGACGCGATGGTCGCGACCTCCTTCGTTTTCGCGGGATCGGCGGGTGCGTAGAGCGTGAGGGACGTTCGCAGGAGCTCGAGCCGGCGGCGGACGTCATAGGGCAGATCGAGGTCGAGGAAGCGGGCGGCCCGCTTCGCGTAATCGGCCTGCACCCCGAGCAGCTTCGCGCTCGCCGCGGCCGCGAGGATCTCGGTGTCGACGGTGATGTACGTCGCCGCCACCCACGCCGCGCGGTTGTTGTAGGTGCTGAGCTCGTGCAGCTCCGCCTCGGCCGCATCGATGAACCGCGCGGCCTCCTCCGCCGCCGGGTCGGTGGCGGGCTGCGGCGGCGTGGGCGGGGCGGGATCGGAGCAGGCCGCCGTGAGCGCGAGCATGCTGCAGGGCAACGCGACGACGAACATCGGAATGCGCACCATTTCTCGCCGCTCCTCGATCGCGGACAGCTCCGGCGTAAAACCGTCCCTCCACCCCGGACGCGCAGAGGGCGTGGGGTGCGCTTCGGCGCCGCGATCCTGGTGGGGCTCCTAAGGCCGCTCGCCGGCTCCAGCAATCCTCTCGGGCGCGCGGCGGCGAGGGCCACGAGGCGGCAAAGTCCGCTCGATCCAGGTCATCGCGCCAGCCTGGAGGTGGCCCCTCGCCGCGAGATCGCTCAAGATCCGCCGGAGATGGGCAACCGCCCACGAAAGGGAGGAAGCGAGCATGGCCGTCCAGCTCAATCACACCATCGTCCCGGCGCGGGACAAGACGACGTCCGCTACCTTTTTGACCGAGATCCTGGGCCTCTCGGCGCCGGTGCCGTTCGGGCACTTCTTGACGGTACGGCTCGACAACGACGTCACGCTCGACTTCATCGACACCCCTGGTGAGATCCGCTCCCAGCACCTCGCCTTCCTGGTCAGCGAGGCCGAGTTCGACGAGATCTTCGGTCGAATCCGCGAACGCCAGATCCCCTACTGGGCCGATCCAAGAGCGCAGCACCCCGGGGAGATCAACCACCATGACGGCGGGCGCGGCGTGTACTTCCCCGATCCCGACGGGCACTTCCTCGAGATCATCACCCGCCCTTACGGCAGCGGCGGCGGATGACGGAGCGATCGCTCGGCCGGGGAAGGATCCCCGGGTTGCGCGGCGCCTGGCCGCGGGCTGCCGGCGCGCGTGACGTCGTCCTCGCCATTTCCTCCCGCGCGTTTCCTGTCTAGCTTCGGGTCCATGGTTCGCACCTCCACCTTCCTCGTCACCCTCGCCATCGCCGGCTGCGGCGGCGCCCCGAAGCCGCCGCAGGAGCCCCCGCAACCCGCGCCGATCGCGGCTGAACCCGAGCCCGAGCCCGAGCCCGAGCCGCCGCTCGACGACGCGCCGATGCTCGACGTGGTCGCGGCGCAGCCGACCGAGATCCTGCTGGACGGCAAGCCCATCGGGACGACGCCGATCTCGGGGCGAAAGGTCGCGCCCGGGTCGCACGAGGTGACGTTCGTGGACCCGGAGCGCGGCAACCGGACCATGATGGTGACGCTCGAGCCCGGCGACGCGAAGACGGTCCAGTCGGACCCGCCGCCTTCCCTCGTGGAGGCGAGCGGCGGAGCGACGGGCGACAAGCAGGGCGAGAAGAAGTAGCGTCAGAAGAGCGAACGCCTGCTCGGGCGCGAGGAGCGCGAGATCTTCCCTGCGGGATGAGCCACGGCGAACCATCGAGGTCGCGGAGGATTGAGCTACCCGCGGCGGCACCGCGATGGCCGGTCGGCGGCGCTCATGCGTGGGCTGGCGGCGGCGCGCCAGCCGGTCCCTCGCTTGTCGCCAGCCATCCGTCGCCGCGCTAAGGTGCGTGCCATGGGCGATGCCGCCGCCAGCCGACACATGAGCGCCGCCGAGTACCTGGCGTGGGAGCGCGAGCAGCACGCGAAGCACGAGTACCATCTTGGCGAGGTCTTCGCGATGGCCGGCGGCAGCCCGCGGCACAACTTCCTGTCGACGGCCGCGGGCGCAGAGCTCCGCGCGGCGGTGCGCGGCAGGGGGTGCCACGTGCTCTCGTCCGATCAACGGATCTCGGCCAAACAGGGACAGCGCTACGTTTACGCAGATGCGGTCGTCGTGTGCGGCGGCGTGCAGACCGAGCCAGGCGCCAGCGACGTCCTCTCGAACCCAACTGCCATCGTGGAAGTGCTCTCGCGCAGCACCGAGGCCTTCGATCGGGGCGAGAAGTGGGAGGGGTACCAGCGCCTCCCCTGCCTGACGGACTACCTGCTCGTCTCACCATGGCACGTGCGTATCGAGCACTACCGACGCGAGGGGGACGGCTCCTGGCGGTATCGCGTGCTCGAGCGAGGCGATACGATCGCCCTGGCGAACGGCGCCCAGATCTCCGTCGATGCCATCTACGACGGTGCCTTCGAGCTAGAAGCCGACTGACCTCGCAGAGTTTCACCGCGGGCGGCCGGATGTGGCAGCATGGGGCCGGAGGAGACCCCACCTTGCGCCTCGGGATCGATTTCGGAACCACGCGGACCGTGGTCGCGTGCTGCGATCGCGGGAACTACCCTGTCATCAGCTTCCAGGACGCGGCGGGGGACACCGTCGATTTCTACCCCTCCGTGGCCGCCGAGCGGCGGGGGGAGCTCCGGTTCGGCTTCGACGCCCTCGCGGTCGCCTCGGATCCCGAGTGGATCGTGCTCCGGTCGTTCAAGCGGGTGCTCTCCGGCCCGCGCGCGTCGCCCGACGTCGAGGTCGAGATCGGCGGGACGAAGCTCCGGGTGCTCGATCTCCTGACCCTGTTCCTGCGGTCGCTCCGCGACGCCGTGCTGAACCGGTCGAACCGGCCCAAGAAGGACGACGACGGGCGCCTCATCTCGGTCGTGGCGACCCCGGCCAACGCGCACGGGTCGCAGCGGTTCGTGACGCTCGACGCCTTCCGCCGCGCCGGCTTCGAGGTCATCGCGCTCCTGAACGAGCCGTCGGCCGCCGGCTTCGAGTACACGCACCGCCACCGCAGCACCATCACGTCGAAGCGCGAGCACATCGTCGTCTACGACCTCGGCGGCGGGACGTTTGACGCGTCGCTGGTCCACATGACCGGGCGCAGCCACGACGCCGTGACGACCGCGGGCCTGAACCACCTCGGCGGCGACGACTTCGACGCCGCGCTGGCCTCGATGGCGCTCGACGCCGGCAAGATCGAGCGCGAGGGCCTGCCGGCGCGCGCGCTCGCGGCGCTCGCGGACCAGTGCCGCGAGGTGAAGGAGCGGCTCAACCCGAACTCTCGGCGCATCGTGATCGACCTGGAGGCCTGCCTGGGCGACCTCTCGACCGCCCGCGAGGTGACGATCGCGACCTCCGACTACTACGACCGGTGCGTGCCCCTCGTGGAGTCGACCATCACGGCGATGCAGCCGGTGATCGCGCGCCTCGACGCCGGCGCGGGCGAGGCGCTCGCCGACATCGCGGGGATCTACGTCGTCGGCGGCGCCAGCTCGCTGCCCATCGTCGCGCGGACGCTGCGCGAGCGCTTCGGGCGCCGCGTCCATCGCTCACCCTACCCCTCGGCGGCCATCGCGATCGGCCTGGCCATCGCCGTCGACGAGGACGCGGGCTTCGAGCTCTCCGACCGGCTCTCGCGCCATTTCGGCGTGTTCCGGGAGGGCAGCGGCGGGGACGAGGTGGTCTTCGACCCGATCTTCGACCGGGAGGCGCGCATCCCGTCGAGCCACGAGGCGCCGGTGGTCTCGCGGCGCGTGTACCGGGCGGCGCACAACGTCGGCCGCTACCGGTTCGTCGAGTGCGCCGCGCTCGACCGGCTCGGCGTGCCCCACGGCGACATCACGGCGTTCAACGAGGTCGTGTTCCCCTTCGACCGGCGGCTCCGCGACCGCGCCGCCGAGCTCGGCGGGGTGACCGTCGAGCGCATGGGCAGCGAGGGGCCGCTGATCGAGGAGCAGTACGCGATCACCTCGCACGGGATCGTCGAGGTGACGATCACGGACGTGGAGGCAGGGTACCGGCGCGTCTACCAGGTCGGGGCGTGAGGGGCGGAGCGGCCGTGTCCGCGGCCGCTCGACGTCACGGGAGTCACGGGAGGAGCCGGCGCAGCACCTCGATGACGATCGGCAGGCTCGCCAGCGCCCCGAGCGTCGTCACGACCGCCGTGGCCGCCGCGAACTGACCGTCGCAGCCGTACCGCGCGGCGACGATCACGGACACCATCGACGTCGGCATGGCGGACTGAAGCACCGCCACCTCGGAGGAGGGCCGCTTCAGGCCGAGCGCAACCGCGGCGCCGAGCGCAACCGCGGGCGACAGGAGCAGCTTCACGGCGGCGACCGCCGCGAGCGGGCGCACGCGGCCGCGGAGCGAGCCAAGGTCGAGGCTGAGGCCCAGCGCGAGGAACACGAGCGTCGGGGTCGCGCTCCCGAGCGCGCCGAGCGCGTGCTCCAACCACACCGGCAGCGGGATCGGCGCCGCGTGGAGCGTGAGCCCGACGGCGATCGACAGCACGTTGGGGTGCAGGAGCACCGCGAGCAGGCCCCGCCCGTCCCCGCCGCCGCCCCCGCCCATGCGCGCGGCGAGCGCGACGCCGAAGGTCCACAGGAGGAACGCCGTGACGATGCTGTCGACGAGGATCGCCGTCCCCGCCGCGCCGCCCGCGTCGCCGTAGAGGGCCAGCACGACGGGCACGCCGAGGAAGCCGGTGTTGGAGAAGCTGCCGACGAGGCCGGCGGCGCCCTGCGCGGCGCGCGGGAGCCCGAGCGCCCGCGCCACGGCGACCCCCGCGAGGGCGCACGCGAAGAGCGCGACGGTCGACGCGGCGACCGCGCCCCACGCGCCGTGACCGATGCCTGAGCGGCGGAGCACGCTGACGATGAGCGCGGGCGTGGTGACGTCGATGACCAGCCGGTGCAGCACGGCGGCGTCCGCCTGACCGGCGCGGCCCAGCGCGCGCAGCAGCACGCCGACCCCGAGCACAGCGAAGAGGGCCAACAGCTGCGAGATCAGGTCGCCCGACGGCACGGGCCCGCTTTTAGCTCGGCGGCGGGCGGCGTCCAGCGCTGTCGCCGGTCATGCGGCCGGCCGGCCGGCAGCGGGGCGGGAGATCGAGACCGCGCCAGGAGCGCCGAGGAATGTTGCTTCCCGGCACTCCCGGCGGTTTCTCGCTTCTTCAGGGGGTCAGGGCACGAGGTCCTGCACGGCCTGCACCACCGCCTGGGCATTCATGCCCAGCCGATCCATCACGATGTCGCCAGGGGCGCTCGTGCCGAAGCGATCAATCCCGAGGGCGATCCCCTTGAAGCCGACCCACCGGTGCCAGCCGAAGGTGACGCCCGCCTCGATGGACACGCGCCGCGTGCAAGCGGCGGGCAGCACGGCCTCGCGGTAGGCGTGATCCTGGCGCGCGAACCGCTCCACGCAGGGCATCGAGACGACGCGGACGCCGGGCCCGATCCGCTTCGCGGCCTCGACCGCGTGCTGCACCTCGCTGCCCGTCGCGATCAGGATGGTCTCGAGCGCCGCCGTCTCCTTGACCAGGACATAGGCGCCACGCCGGACGCCCTCGCGCTTGGTGGCGGCGTCCCCCGGAAGCAGCGGGACGGCCTGGCGCGTGAGCGCGAGGACCGTCGGGCCGTCGTTGTGCTCCAGCGCGGAGATCCAGGCGCCGGCCGTCTCCTCGGCGTCCGCCGGCCGGATGACGTCCAGATCGACGATGACGCGCAGCCCGGCGACGGTCTCCACGGGCTGGTGCGTCGGCCCGTCCTCGCCCACGCCCACCGAGTCGTGCGTGAAGATGTAGATGACCGGCAGGTGCGACAGCGCGGCCAGCCGGATGCTCGGCCGCAGGTAGTCCGCGAACACGAGGAACGTCGCGCCGCTCGGGCGCAGGCCGCCGTGGTACGCGATGCCATTCATGATCGCGCCCATGCCGTGCTCGCGGATGCCGGCGCGGATGTTCCGGCCGCCGGGGTGCTCCGGATCGAAGTCGGTGCTCGACGCGATGTAGTTGAACGTCGAGCCGTAGAGGTCGGCGCTCGACCCGATGAGCGCAGGCACCGCCTCGGCGACGGCCTGCAGCACGGTCTCGCCGGCCTTGCGCGTGGCGACCTTGGTGCCGGCGGCGAAGGCGGGGACGCGCGCGTCGAGGTCCGCCGGGAGCTTCTTCGCGAGGCCGTCGTCGAGCTGGCGGGCGAGCTCGGGGTTCTTCGCGCGCCAGGCCTGGAAGGTCGCCTCCCACGCCCCGCGCACCTTGGCGAGCTCTTCCTTGCGCGTCGCGAAGAACTGCTTCACCTCCTCGCTGACGTAGAAGTGCTCGGCGGGCAGCCCCAGGTTCTTGCGGGCCTGATCCACGAACTTGGCGCCGCCCTCGCCGTGCGCCTTCTGCGTGCCGGCGACCTCCGGGATCCCCTTGCCGATGAGGGTGTGGGCGACGACGAACTTCGGCTTTCCGCTCTTCGACGCCCGCGCCTGGCCGAGCACCCGGTGGACGGCCTCCAGATCGTTGCCCTGCTCGATGTGGAGCACCTCGAAGCCGTAGGCCTCGAAGCGCTTGGCCGTGTCCTCGCTCTGGGTCTTGATGGCCATCGCGTCGAGGGTGACGTCATTGGCATCGTAGATGAGGATCAGGTTGTCGAGCTTGAAGTGCCCGGCGAAGGAGGCCGCCTCGGCGGCCACGCCCTCCTGGAGGCAGCCGTCGCCGGCGAGGCAGTAGACATTGAGATCGAAGATCGTGTGCTCCGGCGTGTTGTAACGCGCGGCGAGCATCTTGGCGGCCACCGCGTGCCCGACCGCGTTGCCCACGCCCTGGCCGAGCGGGCCAGTCGTCGCCTCGACACCCTCGGTGTAATGGTACTCCGGGTGGCCGGGCGTCTTCGACTTCCACTGCCGGAAGCGGCGGACGTCGTCGAGGGACACCGGATAGCCCGAGAGGTGCAGCCAGGCGTAGAGGAACATGCTGCCGTGACCGGCGGACAGAACGAAGCGATCGCGGTTCAACCAGTGCGGTTCGCTCGGATCGTGGCGGAGGATGTCGCCGTACAGCGCGGCACCGATCTCGGCGGCCCCTAGCGGTAGGCCGAGGTGACCGGATGAGCAGGCGTGGACGGCATCCATGGCGAGGCCGCGGGCGATCGAGGCCGCGGCGGCGAGCTTGGCGAAATCAGGCATGGCGCGCACTCTAACCTACTTCGTCGCGAAGCGCGCCCCTTCGCGAGGCCCCCTCACCCCGCCGCCCGGCGCCTGGACCGCTCCGAGCGCGCCTCGGCGCTCGCGTGACTGCCCAGGCTTTCGTGGGACGCGCGGGGCCGCGGAGCGGAGATCGGGCCGAGCCGGTCATCAACCCCCCCTCGGCGAACGTCGCTCCTCCCTCGGCGGGACCACGAGACGTCCCTCGCGGGGGGCGCCACGGCGCCTGTCCCGCCCGCCGGTAGACCGCGTCGACGCGGGATGCAGCCCCCGCGGCTCGCCGTCGACCCGCAGGCGCAACGCCTCCGCCGCGCGGCCAGCTGGCGCTCACGGAGCCCCAGACCGCTGGTCGCGCTTTCACCCCCACCTGGGCCCGTCGTCGGGGTCGCCCAACCTGGACCGAGCCGCCGCGGACCACTCCCGACGCAGGCGCGCTCGCGTGCGTCAGGGGGCGGAGACCGCGACGAAGCCGTCCTTGCCCGTAGCGGTGAGCGGGCCGGTGCCGAAGCCGGCTGTACCCGTGAAGTCGCCGACGAGCGCGATGCGGTCGGCGCGACAGGTCGTCAAACCTCTTATCAAAGTGCGTTCCGGCGGGGACTGGCCCACCGCCGAGATCCAGAGGCGGCTTGGCGGGTTTTCTGCCGCTCCCGGGCAATTTTCCGCCGTCGTGTTAGCCCCTGCCACACCCAAGTGCCTCCGTGTCTCACGCGCTCCACCCTGCCGTTCCGGGTATTGACGACGGGTTCCCCGAGCGCTTCCCTGGTTCTGGACGCGGGAGGAGCGCAGGCCACGAGGCGCTGGATGCGCCGACGCGCGAGCACATTCATCTCGCGAGAAGCCCCGGGCGGGCAGCCGCCGGTCGATCGGTCGAACGCGGCGTCGCGGCGCCCGACGCCAGGTCGCTCTCAACTGTCCTCGCCCAGGCCACGCCGTGATCCTTCGCACCTCCGTGGCCCCCCAGAAGGCACCGGGGAGGCAGGGATGGGACGGGAGAAAGAGGCCCTGTTCGCGCCCGAGCTCAAGGCGGAGGCGGTACGTCTGGCGAAGGCGGACGACCGGAGCTCCGGCCAGCGGCCGGGAACGCTCACGACGCCCGAGCGTGAGGAGCTCCAACGGCTGGAGATGGGGATGGAGCGTGAGAGCCGGAAAAAGCGGAGACCTCGTCGCGAAGGAAAGCGAGTGAGGCGAGCCGACATGGGACCTCGGAACGAGGCGGAAAGCGCCCATCTCATGCGTACTCATGCGTACGTAGATGGAGGAAATGGATGGCCTGTGTGGCTCAGCCTACCCTCTCCACCGCACCCTGCACCCCTCTCCGCTTCCGCCTACAAAAGGTATGTTAAGGCTGAACAGCCCGTGGTACGAACGGAAGAAGAGAAGACGGAATGTTTCCTGTGATGGGGCCGCCGGCTCACAGTGTACGTATTTGCTCGCCCGCCGTGCGTTGGGGCACGCCGACCGGGCGCACGAGGCTCGCTCGATCGTGCTGAGCCGGCAGAGACCCATGCAAGAACAAGAAACTCCGCTCTCTGGCCTCGTCCTCATCGTGGACGATAGCGCGGACAACCTGACCGTGCTGTCGCACGCGCTCATGTCGGATGGCCTGGAGGTCGCTGTCGCGCGCGACGGTGAGGAGGCGATCGAGCTGGTCAGCCGGGCCCAGCCGGACCTCGTCTTGCTCGACGCTCTGATGCCCGGCCTCAGCGGGTTCGAGACATGCCGGCGGCTCAAGGCCGATCCGGCGACGCAGGGCATCCCCGTCATCTTCATGACGGCGCTCGCTGAAGCGAGGTTCAGGCTCCAGGGCTTCCGCGTGGGCGCCGTCGACTACGTGACAAAGCCGTTCGAGAAGACCGAGCTCCTGGCGCGGGTGCACACCCAGATCTCGCTCCGGCGCGCAACGCGGGCTCTCGAGGAGCGCAATACGAGGCTCTCGGAGGAGATCCGGGAGCGCGCCAAGGCGGAGGAGGCGCTGGCGCAGGCCGTGCAGATGCTGCGCGACACGAACGAGCGGCTCTCGCAGCAGCTGATGCAGAGCGAGCGCGCCGAGGCGGCCAGGGCGGCGCTGCAAGAGCAGATCATCGCGGCGCAGCGGGAGCGGCTCCTCGAGCTGTCCGCTCCGCTCATTCCGATGATCGATGGCGTCCTCGTGATGCCCCTCATCGGCACGGTGGACGTCGAGCGTGCCGGACAAGCGGTCGAGACAGCGCTGCGCGGAGCGAGCGAGCGCAGGGCGGACTATCTCATCATTGACATCACCGGCGTAAAGGCAGTAGATGAGACGGTTGCGCGCATGCTCGTGCAAGCCGCGATGGGGCTCTCGCTGCTCGGCACGCGGACGGTCGTCACGGGCATCCGCGCGGAGGTAGCGCAAACGTTCGTGGCGCTCGACCTGCACCTCGATCAGCTCGTGACGAAGGCCACCCTGCAGTCGGGCGTGGAGCACGCGCTGCGGACACGCGACCGCCGCCAGCACAAGCCCGAGCGCTGAAGTACCGGAGAATTCCGCTGTTCACCCGGCGTCTCCGCCGGACCCGAAGAGGAGCTGAACCGGGATGGATCTGAGAGACTACGTTGTGGGGGAGGTGATGCACGAAGGGGCCGAGACCCGCGTGTGCCGCGCGGTCCATCGTCCCTCCGGCGACCGGGTGGTGCTCAAGCTCCCCGTGGCGGCCGCGCCGAGCTCGCGCGTGACGGGGCGCATCCTGCATGAGCATCACATCCTGACACAGCTGAGAGAGGTGTCAGGGGTGGCACGGGCGCGGGAGCTCCTGCAGCGGGGCGGCACGGTCGCGCTGGTGATCGAGGACCCCGGCTTCCGGTCGCTGGATCTACAGCTCGCCGAGCGCGGGCGCCTGCCGGTGGAAGCGGGGCTGAGGCTAGGAGCGCTCCTCGCCCGAGCCCTCGAGGCCGTGCACGCGGCCGGCATAACGCACAAGGATATCAAACCCCAGAACGTGCTGGTCGACGCGGCGTACGCGCAGGTCAAGCTGCTCGACTTCGGCATCGCCTCGTCGCTGCCGCTGGAGGCGACGGCGGCGAGCATCCCCGAAGGGCTCGAGGGGACACTGGCGTACATGTCGCCCGAGCAGACGGGCCGCACGGCGCGAGCGCTCGATCCCCGCACCGACCTGTACTCGCTCGGAGTGACGCTCTTCGAGGCGCTCTCGGGGCGGCTGCCGTTCACCGAGCGCGACCCGCTCGCGCTGGTGCACGCGCACCTCGCCAAGGAGCCGCCGTCCCTCGACGAGGTCGTCCCCGACGTGCCTCCGGGCCTCGCGGCCATCGTGTCCAGGCTCCTCGCGAAGTACCCTGACCGGCGGTATCAGACGGCCAAGGGGGCAGCGGAAGACCTGGAGCGAGCGCTGCGCATGTGGCGCGAGCGCGGCGCGGTGGAGCGCTTCACGCTCGGGGACAAGGATTTCTCGCAGAGGCTGCGGTTGCCAGACGTCCTCGTCGGGCGGGAGCAGGAGCGCGATCTCCTGGGCGCAGCCTTCGCCCGCGCCGCCGAGGGCGCGGCGGAGCTCGTGCTCATCGGCGGCCCGTCCGGCATCGGCAAGACGGCGCTCGTGCGCACCGTCTACCAGGACATCGCGCGTGCGGGGCGCGGGCTCCTGATCTCGGGCAAGCACGACCAGCTCGCGCGGTCGACGCCCTACGCGGCCATGGCGCAGGCGTTCGGGGCGCTGATGCAGCAGTGGCTGGCGAGCCCGAAGCCGACGCTCACGGCGTGGCAGGAGCGAATCAGGGCCGACGTGGGGGACAACGCCCGGCTCATCGCCGACGTGGTGCCGGAGCTCGACCTGATCATGGGCAAGCTCGCGCCGGTGCCGCCGGTGCACGGCGAGCAGGTGCTCGCCCGCCAGAGGCTGACCTGGCTGAACTTCGTGCGGGCGGTCACGACGCCGAACGCGCCGCTCGTGATGTTCCTCGACGACATGCAGTGGGCCGACAGCGCCACGCTGGAGATCCTGAGGACGCTGCTGACCGACGCAGAGCGAAGAGAGCTCCTCGTGCTCGCGGCGTACCGCGACAACGAGGCGCCCCCCGAGCACCCGCTGTGGAGGCTCGTGGCGTCGGTCGAGGAGAGCGGGGCGAGGGTGTCGAGGATGTCGGTGCACCCCCTGTCGGCGGAGCACGTGCAGGCATGGACAGCGCGGGCGCTGAACAGCGAGGCGGCGCGGGTGGAGCCGCTCTCGCGCATCCTGTGGCAAAAGACGCGAGGAAACCCGTTCTTCATGGAGCAGCTGCTGCTGTCCCTGCACCGGCAGAGCAAGGTGGCGCGGGACCCGGAGAGCGGCGCGTGGCGCTGGGGCCAGAAGGAGATCGAGCAGGCGCAGGTGACCGACAACGTCGTCGCCCTCCTGACGGACAAGCTGCTCGAGATGCCTGAAGCGACACAGCAGCTCCTGGGGCTCGCGGCGTGCGCGGGGCACGCCTTCCACCTCCACGACCTGGAGCGGCTCAGCGGATGGGAGCGCGCCCGGGTGACCGGCGCGCTCTGGCCCGCCCTGCGGGAGGAGCTGGTGGTGCCGGCCGATGGAGCCTACCGGACCGCGCAGGCGCTGGGAGCGGCCGGAACCGGAACCGGAACCGGAACCGGAACCGGAGAAGGAGCGCTCGACGCTGAATACCGCTTCTTGCACGACCGCGTGCAGCAGGCGAGCTACGAGCGGGCCCCGCCGGCGCAGCGCGTCCTGGCGCACCTGGAGATCGGCCGGCGGCTGTGGGCGCGGCATCGGACGCAGAAGGGCACACCGCAAGAGCTCCTGGAGCTGGTGCGGCACCTCAACCTGGGCTCGGCGCGGATGGGCTCCGCAGGCGAGCGCGAGGCGCTGGCGCGGCTGAACCTCGAGGCCGCGCGCGCCGCGAAGGCGGCGAGCTCGTACCGGCTCCTCCTGAGCCTCGCCGAGACCGCGCAGGACTTGCTGGGCGATGACGCCTGGCGCAAGGACGCGCCGCTGTGCGCGGAGCTCGCGCTCGAGCAGATCGAGGGGGCCTTTCTGCTGCGGGAGTTCGACGACGTCGAGGCGCGGTGCGCGCGGCTGCTCGCCAGGCCGCTGCCGGCGCTCACCAGGCTCTCGGCGCACGAGATGCGCGTCCGCAGCGCCCAGGCGGCGGGCCAGTTCGCGCGAGGGGTCGAGCTCGGGCTCGCCGCGCTCACGGAGCAGGACATCGCATTTCCGGGCGCGGACGAGGCGCGCCGCGCCGCGCTCCTCGAGGAGTCCGCCGAGCTGGATCGATGGTTCGAGCGCGACCCGGACGCGTTCGAACGGATGCCCCTCGATCCCTCCCCGGAGCAGGTGCTCATCGATGCGCTGACGATGCACCTCATGGTGTGCGCGGCGATCGGCGGTCAGCCGGTGCTGTCCGGGCTCGTGATCGCCCGCGCCGTGCTGAGGGTGCGAGAGCGGCGCGCGCTCACGCCGGTCTCTCCCTTCATCATCGTTTGCTTCGCGAACGTCTGGTCGCTCACCACAGGCATGTATCGTCGCGCTGCGTGCTGGGTCGGCCCTGGAGTGCGCGCAGCCGAGCGCGTCGCGTCGCCCTTTCTGGCAGAGTGTCTGTCCTTCCAGGGGCAGTACACGGCCTACGCCCGCCCCGCGGATGAGATGGCGCCCATCTTCGAGCGAACCTGCGCGACCGGCCTGAAGGTCGGCTCGTTCCAGGGGACGAGCTGGGGGCTGGAAGGCGACCTGTTCTACTACCGAGTGTGGCGCGGCCAGCCGCTCGGGCAGCTCGAGGCGCACCGGGCGGCGCGCTGGGGGTTGATGCAGCGCGCGGGGACCGCGCTCGGGACGCACTATTTCGAGGCGATCGCGTCGTGGTGCGACCTCTTGACGACCGCCGACGGCGCGGGGAGGCTCCTGTCGGGCGAGCCGCTCTCACGAGGATCGCGCTCCCTCCTGGCTGACGGAGACGGGATGGCAGCCGAGCTGGCGCGCATCCTCGAGGCGCACCTGTTCCTCGTCGCCGGCGCGTACCCGATGGCCCTCTCGCGGGCACGGGAGGCCGAGCAGTTCCGCGTGTCCATCTTCGGCTTTCCCCCGGTCACGGACATACCGCTCTGGCTCGCGCTCGCGGCCGCGAGGTGCTGGCCGGCGGCCGCGGACGCGGCGGAGCGGGCCGGGCTCGGCGACGACATCGAGCAAGGCCTCGCGCGGCTGAGGTACTTCGCCGAGGGGAGCGCGGACAATTTCCTCCACAAGCTGCGCCTCCTCGAGGCCGAGCACGCCCGCGTGCAGGGCAAGACCGACGAAGCCATGGCCAGGTACGACGAGGCCATCGAGCTCGCGCGCGAGCAGCGATTCTTTCACATCGAAGCCCTGGCGGCTCAGCTCTGCGCCGAGTTTCACCTCGAGGCGGGCAGGAGCCGTGTCGCCGCGCTGTACCTGCGCGAGGCCAGGGACGCTTATGCTCGCTGGGAAGCGCACGCCGTGGTGGCCCACCTGGAGGCGAGATGGCCGGCCCTGCTCCGTGCGCCCGCCCAGCCCGCGACGGCGGAGCGCCGCCGCACGACGGGCGTCGCCACGCTGACCACCACGGGAGTCACCGGCGGCGCGCAGCTCGATGTGAACACCGCGGTGCGCGCAGCGCGGGCGCTGTCGAGCGAGCTCGACCCGGAGCGGGTCGTCGGGCGTCTGATGGAGCTCGTGCTGGAGAGCGCCGGGGCGCAGCGCGGCGTCCTGCTGCTGGGCGAAGGCGAAGAGCTCTCGGTCGTGGCGCGGCTCTCGGTGGAGGGAGGCCACATCGAGACGGGCCTGTCCGAGCCGCTCTCGCAGAGCAGCGAGGTGGCGAGGACGGTGGCGCACTACGTGGCGCGCACGAACGAGCCGGTCGTGGTGGACGACGCCAGGTCGGACGCGCGCTTCGCGGCCGATCCGCACCTGGCCTCGCGCTCCGTGCTCTCGCTCCTCTCGCTTCCCTTGTCGCATCGAGGGCGCCTCGTGGGCGTGCTCTACCTCGAGCATCGCGAGGTGCCTGCGGCGTTCCCCGAGCGGCGGGTGGAGCTCCTGTCGGTGCTCGCCGCGCAGGCCGCGATCGCCGTGGAGAACGCCCTCCTGTACCGGGACCTGGAGGCCAAGATCAAGGAGCGCACCGTCGAGCTCCGCATCGCCAAGGAGGCCGCGGAGCGCGCCAGCCAGGCCAAGAGCGACTTTCTCTCCAGCATGAGCCACGAGCTGCGAACGCCGCTCAACGGGATCATGGGTTATGCCCAGATCCTGGAGCGAACGCCCGACGTCCCGCCGGCGTGGCGGGAGGGCCTGCGGGTCATCCAGAAGTCGAGCGAGCACCTGCTCTCGCTCATCAATGACCTGCTGCACCTGGCCAAAATCGAGGCGGGCAAGATGGACTCCGTCCTGACGGAGTTCCGGTTGCCTGCGCTCGTGCGGACGGTGGTCGACCTGTGCCGGGTGCGCGCCGAAGCGAAGGGGATCACGTTCTCCCATGAGCTGCGCGGCCCTGCGCTTCAGGCCGTCTGTGCCGACGAGAAGCGGCTGATGCAGGTGCTCTTGAACCTCCTCGGCAATGCCATCAAGTTCACCGAGCGGGGACGCGTGTCCCTCCAGATCGAGGTGCTGGAGGAGACCGTCCCTGCAGGGCGGATGGTGCGGTTCCGGGTCGAGGATACGGGTCCTGGGATCGCCCCGGAGCACCTGTCACGCATCTTCGAGCCCTTCGAGCAGGTGGGGGAGCAGAGCGCGAAGAGCGAGGGCACAGGGCTTGGCCTCGCCATCACGAAGAAGCTCGTGCAACAGATGGGTGGTGCGATCGAGGTGCAAAGCGAGGTCGGCGAGGGCAGTGTCTTTACCGTGACGCTCCCGCTCGCCGAGGCGCAGCTCGCGACGAGCCCAGGCGAAGCCAGGGGGTGGGACACGATCGTCGGCTATCCGGGGGAGCGCCGCACGATACTCATCGTGGACGACAGTTCCGACAATCGCGCGGTGGTACGCGGGCTCCTCGGCCCGCTCGGCTTCGATCTGTGCGAGGCGGACGGCGGTAAGGAGGCGCTGCGCATGGCGGCGCTGCGCGCGCCGGCGCTCATCCTGCTGGACCTGTACATGAAGGACATGGACGGCTACGAGACCGCGCGTCGCCTCAGGCTCATGCCAGAGCTCCGGCACGTCGTCATCCTGGCCTCGTCGGCGAGCGTATCCGAGGCCGAGCGGCAGCAGTGCGCCAGCGCCGGCTGCGATGACTTCTTGCCCAAGCCGATCGTGGCGAGCGCGCTCCTCGACAAGATATCGCGCTTGCTGAGCATCGAGTGGCTTCGCCGCGATGGAGCCCCCGCTCGGGACGCGCCGGCGAAGGAGCCCGAAGGCGGCGGACACCTCGCGCCGCCTCCGGCCGAAGAGCTGGCGATCCTGTCGGCGCTCGCGAAGAAGGGGCTCGTCCACAAGATCCTGGAGGAGGCGGAGCGGATGGCGCAGCACGATCCGCGGCTCAGACCTTGGATCGAGCAGCTCACTACGCTGGCACGCAGCTACCAGACCCGGAAGCTGCGGGACTTTGTCGGCGTGTACGACCCAGGCGGCGCGGACGGCGTCGACGGCCGCGCGGATCCGCAGGAATCGATGTAGCGAGTGGCCCAGGTCGGGGGGACGATGCCAGGGATGGCGGGAGAGAGCCGCCGGGTCGCGGTCGTTACCCCGATCTGGGGCGGGTCGCCCGTTCGAGCAGCCGCTCCACCGTCGCTGTCTGCAGGTCGCGTGTCTGGGCCGTGAGCGAATAGAGCATCGCCTCGCGGAAGAGGCGCTGCGCGGCGTGGTCGACGAGGTTGGCGCTACCGCCGGTCGCAGCGACCGCAGCGTGCGCGGCCCTGACGCCCAGATCGATGCACCAGGCACGAACGCGGACCGCGTGCTCTGCATGGCCCTCCGCCTCCGGCCAGTCCGCCCATGCATCGACCTCGGCGCGGGCGGCCTCCCTCTCGTCCTCGAACGCCCGCGCGGCGTCCGCCAGGCGCGCGCTGCCGCGGCGCTCCGAAAGCTCCGCGAGCAGGGCCGCGGCGGAGCAGGCCGCGCCCAGGGAGAGCGCCGACGGCGTGAGCAGGCCCGCCACGTCGCGGGCAGCCTGCTGCTCGCGCGTCAGGATGGCGATCACCTGCTCGGGCCCGACGCGCAGATCGCGCAGCGTCAGCGACACCGTGGCCGAGGCGTTCATCGCGCTCAGGCGGAGCGGCGGCGATGCCTCGATGGAATCCCCCGCCTCCAGCGACGTCAGGACGTACACCAGGCGGCCATCGGGGAGCGCGCCGGCGATGACCGCATCGTCGGCGATCCCATGGCCGGTCAACCAGGGCACGGTGCCCTCGAAGCGAAACCGATCACCGTCGGGCTCCACCCTGACCATCGGCGGACCCGGGCGGCGGACGTGCGAGAAGCCCACGGTGCAAAAGCGCTCTCCAGAGGCGAAACGAGGCAGGACGCGCTCCTTGAGCGCCTCGTTGTCGCCGCGCGCGATGAGCGGGCACGCGGCGGCGTGCTGCATGTGGACGAACGCCGTCACGCCGCAGGCGCCGGCGAGGATCTCCAGGACCTCGCGCGCGACCTGCGGCGGGGCGCCATGGCCGCCGTGGCACGCAGGCGTCGCGATCCCGAGGAGACCTGCGTCCGCGAGGGCGCGGATGTGCTCTCGGGGAACCGCCGCGGCCTGATCCGTGGCGTTCGCCGAGGGGGCGAGCACGAGCGTCGCGAGCCGGCGGGCGCGCTCGATCAGCGCGGTGGAGCCGGCCGTGGCCGGCGGCGTGGGTGATCCGGCGGACATGCGAGGGGAGTGTATGCCGCGGCAGCGACGCGACCCAGGAGATTGGCGCATCGCGGCCGAGGCACGTGCCCCCCCACCTGCTGGACGCTGCAGCCTCCTCGCAGCGGCGCCGAGGCGGCGCACCAGGGTCGAGGCAGACCGCGCGTCCCTGAGGTGTTCATCGGGCGAATCAGGCGAATCAGGCGAATCAGGCGAAGAGGAGCGCGAGCGCGCACAGCATGATGCAGATGCCGAAGATCTTCCCGACGTGCCGCCCTTGCCCGAGGATCTCCACCATCACGCGGCCCGCCACGACATAGATCATGAAGCAGGCGAAGCCGATGGTGACGATCGGGACGCCTATCGCGATCACGCTGCCCGCCACGCTCCGCCCCACGAACTGGGGAAAGAGGGCGGCGAAGAACACGATCGCCTTGGGGTTGACGATGGCGAACATGAAGCCGTCGCGGACGTGCTGCCACGACGACCCGGCCCGCGCCGCGACCTCACGGTCGCTCCCAAAATTGGCGACGCCCATCAGCGTCCAGCCGATGTAAAAGATGTACAGCGCCCCCACGAGCTTCATGCCGAGCAGGAGGGTGCTCGACAGGCTGCCGACCTTCAGGATGACGAGGTAGGAGGCGACCGCCTGCACGATCGTCGCCGCGATGTTTCCCGCCCCGGAGAGCGCCCCTGCCCCCCAGCCGTGGTTGGCGCCCTTGGCGAGCGCGAGCAGCATCGATGGGCCCGGGATGATGGACGCGACGAAGATGGCCATGCAGTAGGCCAGCAGCACCTCAGTGCTCACTGTCGGCTCCCCGGACGATCTGGCGGAACAGCTGTCGGTTGTTGGTGGCGTTCTTCGGCACGATCTTGTCCGTCGCCACGAGCTGCCCGAGGGTGTATCCCTCATCGATGTAGTCATCGAGGACGCCTCGATCCGCCTCCTTCTTGAGGTTGCGCACGAGGTGCCCCATGAACACCTCGCCCGTGATGGTGAGCTGGTAGCGGTCCCCCGACCGGAAGATCAGCCCCTCCTCGATGAACGAACGAAAGTTGCTCATCTGCGCCTCGTCGAGCGCGCCGGACTCTCGCAGCGCCTCGTACTCGCTGACGGCGAGCCCGTTTCCCATGAGCGGAAAGACCCACAGCGCCATGTCGCGCTGGTGCGACAGGGACGACTTGTCGAGGGAGAACCCGTGCTCGCCCCGCTCGGCGAATGCGCTCCACGCGTCGATGTCGACGATGTTCTCGGCACGCGCGCCAGGGATCGACGAGATCGCCTGGGCCCCTGCGCCGATCAGGAAATCCTCGTATCGCCGGGCGCCGATGCACTCGTTGCCTGCCACGATGGAGAGGGCGCGCTCCGGGATCTTGTCCGGGTTCATGTACGTGTTGGTCCCCTTCCGTATCCATCCCCGACGCAGCAATGTCGCGTAGGTATGCAGCCTGAACAGCGCCTGGTGCTCGTGGCGGGGCTGCGCCGGGACCTTGCCCGCCTGGATGTCCCCGACGAGCTTCGGCGCCGCGCCGGGCGTGAGGAGATAGCTGCTGACGGCGTTGATGTGCGGATGGTCGACGATGCACTCCAGATCGGACAGCACCGACTCGACGGTCTGACCCGGGAAGCCCGTCATCAAGTCGGCGTTGATGATCGGCACGCCGCGCGCGAGCTTCTCGCATGTCTCATCCATGTTCCGGAGCGCCGATGGCATGTGCAGGTGGCGCCGGATGGCGGGATCGAGGACCTGTACGCCGAAGCTGGCCTTCGTGACCTGGTGCTCTATCAACGCGTCGATGAACTCGTCGGTCACCGTGGAGAGGGTGAACTCGACCGAGATCTCCGTGCTGTTCGTGCATCCCGGCAGGTCGCGGACGGCTCGGAGCACCTTGCCGATGTGAGCGCGCAAGAGATCCGGGCTGCCACCGCCGATGTTCACCGAGGCGATCGGCTTGCCCTTGGCCTGGCTGCGGCCGAGCAGGTCGCGCATCTGCCAGATCAGCAGATCCGCGTAGCGGTCGGCCATCTTGAAGCTCAGGGAATTTCCGCCGGAGAACGCGCAGAAGCTGCATTTCTGGGCGCAGTACGGGACGTGCAGATAGAGCTGCACGGTGGCGCGGTCGAGCCAGGGCGCCAGGGTCCATGCGTCGAGGAGCTCGGCCGCCGACAGGTTGGCGCTATCGGGCTTCATCCAGTAGTCGATGGTGTTCCTGGCGACGTGGTCAAACCTGCTATGCAGCAGCATCGAGCCTCCTGCTGTGCTGGTGGGTGGGTGATAACTCCGCGTTTCCGGCGCCCAGCCGTCCGGGGCCGCAGCGACGCGACGCGCGCTGTGCCGAGGCTGTGGGGCAAGCGTCGGACCAGCGGCGATCCTCGTCCGGTTCCGGCGAGAAAGACCGTCACGAGGGCCAGAAGCGCACCTCGTCCAACCAGGGGTTCAGGGCGCGCCTCGAGGCGCGCCGCGGGAGATAGGCAACACATTGCGTGGTCGAGCAACAGCCTGTCATGCGGCAGGAGCGAGCCGCCGATCAGCCGCGGCTCGGGCTCAACCACCTGCTCGATCGACTGCGCTCTGCCGGACGTCCGGTGTCTGCTCGGCGCCGACGTCAGCGCGCGAGCCGAAGGTTCCTCCGGCGGGTCTCGGCACCCTCCGGTTCGACTTTCAGCTCTCCTGGGGAGCTCGCTCGCCCGACGGCCGAGGCTTGCGAGCGTCCTCCCTCACGGGACGCGATGCAGCCCCTCCCGCGCCCTGCTCCCGCCCGCGCTACCGCCGCTGTCCTGCCTTCCTCGCCCGGATCGCCGCCGCCCGGACTACGGCACCTGGACGGCGAACGCCGGCGACAACGAGATGCTGCCGCTCACGTTCATGAACTGGTACGAGGCCCACGCCTTCTGCATCTGGGACGGCGGCTTTTTGCCGACCGAGGCCGAATGGAAATACGCGACCGCCGGTGGAGACGAGCAGCGCATGTACCCCTGGGGCTCGATGGATCCCGGCTCTGGCAACCAGTACGCGATCTATGATTGCTACTATCCGAGCGGCAGGCGAGGCACTTGTACGGGGGTCGTGAATGTGCCGGACGTCGGGAGCACGCCGCTCGGCGTCGGGCGCTTTGGACAGTGGGATCTCTCGGGAAGCGTGTGGGAGTGGAACCTCGACGTCTACGCGAACTACGTGAGCCCCAGCGAGGACTGCGCAAACCTCACCGGCGCCACGAACCGGGTGCTGCCTGGCGGCGGCTTCCACACGGGGTTGATGCCGTACCTCCTGTCGTCGAATCGCTCGGCGGTCTCCTACGATCCGGCGAACTATCGTGGCGACTACGGCGTCGGCGTGCGCTGCGCGCGCACGCCGTAGCGCCGAGCCGTCGCCGAGGGCGGCCCTCGCGCGACCGGACGCGGGCGAGCTGAGCTCGAGCGCGCGGTGCCACCACGCGCCGGCGTGCGGCAGCGACGGACGCTGCGCTGGCCGGGCAGGACGAACACGAGGCACCCTGTGGCGGGGACGCCACAGAAGGGTGGATTTCGAAATGAGCGCACCCGGGATCCGCAAGCTGTCGAGCGGCTACGCGGACACGGCGAGGTGCGCCGCGGACCTTGCTGCGAGGTGGATCCTCCGGCAGGCTTCCGACATGACGTCCCTCGCCTTCGCGATGCCGGCGGAGATCGTCGACCCCAGCGTCGTCGCTCCGCCGGGCGATCTGTACAGCAACGAGCCTCCGATGGAGACCTACCAGCACCTCGTCCAGATGATCCTGCTGCTCGAGAGCCTGGAGCTCTTCTGGAAGGACCGGGCCGACTTCTTCGCCGCGGGGAACCTGACCATCTACTTCAGCCCCAGGCAGCTCAAGACCGAGCACTTCCGGGGTCCGGATTTCTTCGTCGTGCTCGGCACCGATCGGAGGGCGCGCAAGAGCTGGGTCGTCTGGGAAGAAGACGGCCGGTACCCGAACGTGATCGTGGAGGTGCTCTCGGAGAGCACCGAAGGCGCCGATCGCGGCCTCAAGAAGCAGATTTACCAGGACGTCTTCCGGACGCCGGACTACTTCTGGTTCCATCCGGAGACCCTCGAGTTCTCGGGCTTCCACCTCGTCGACGGGCAGTACGAGCCGCTCTCCCCCGATGCTTCCGGGCGCCTCTGGAGCGCTCAGCTCGAGCTCTTCCTTGGCGTCCAGAAGGGACAGCTCCGCTTCTTCACCCCCGAGGGAGAGCTCGTGCCTGCTGGGAAGGAGCTCGCGAAACGGGCCGAGTCCGCCGAGCAGCGCGCCGAGTCCGCCGAGCAGCGCGCCGAGTCCGCCGAGCAGCGCGCCGAGTCCGCCGAGCAGCAGGCAATGCGGCTGGCAGCGAGGCTCCGGGAGCTCGGCGTCGATCCCGACACGCTGAAGTAGCGATCGGCGCCCGCGCTCCTCTCGCTCCTCCTGTGAAGCGCATGATGAAGCTCTATTTCAGCCCTGGCGCCTGCTCGCTCTCTCCGCACATCGCGCTGCGCGAGGCCGGCCTCCAGTTCGAGCTCGAGCAGGTCCACCTCGGCACGAAGAAGACCCGGTCGGGCGCCGACTTCACCTTGATCAACCCCAAGGGCTACGTGCCCGCGCTCGAGATCGAGGGCGGCGAGGTGCTCACCGAGGGACCGGTGATCGTCCAGTACATCGCCGATCGGAGGCCCGAGTCCGGGCTCGCGCCCCCGGCCGGCACCCTGGACCGCTACCGGCTGCAGGAGTGGCTGAGCTTCATCAGCACCGAGCTGCACAAGCAGTTCTCGCCGCTCTTCAAGCCGCGGGCGCCGGACGAGCAGAAGAACGCGGCGAGGACGCTCCTCGGCCGGCGCTTCGCCTACGTGGCGCACCGCCTCGAGGGCACGACGTACCTCCTCGGCGAGCGGTTCACGGTGGCGGACGCGTACCTCTATACCGTGACGACGTGGACGAGGTTCGCGGGCGTCGATCTCGGCGGATGGCCCGTCCTCGGCCGCTACAGGGAGCGCGTCGGCGCCCGCCCTGCGGTGCAGGCCGCCATCGAGGCCGAGCGGCGGCGGTAGGCCTCCTTCGTATCCCTGGTGGGTACACGCCTTGACGCCTCGATCACGCGCGACTTTGCATGACGGCATGCTGCGGGCGATCGCCGAGGAGGTGTGGGCGTACGAGAGGGACTTCCGGCTGCCGTTCGGTGATCTGCCGGCGCGCGCGACCGTCGTGAGGCGGGCCGACGGCAGGATCGTCATCCACTCGCCGCTGGCGTTCGATGACGACACCGCCCGGGAGATCGACGCGCTCGGCGAGGTGCGCGCCCTCGTCGCCCCGAGCTGCCTCCACCACGTCTTCTTGAGGGCCGCGACCGAGCGCTGGCCGCGCGCGAGCGTGCTCGGGGCGCCCGGGCTCGAGAAGAAGCTCTCCGGCCTCCGCTTCACCCCGCTGCCCCGATCCGGCGTGGCGCCGGAGATCGGCGACGATCTCGGCGTACGCCTCGTCGAGGGCGTGCCGTACATCGCGGAGCACGTGTTCCTGCACGCGCGGTCGCGGACGCTCATCGTGACGGATCTCCTGTTCAACGTGCATGAGGCCCGCAGCTTCGCCATGAAGGTCTTCCTCTGGGTGGGCGGCGTGTGGAGGAAGACCGCCCAGGACCACGTGTGGCGCGTGCTCATGAGGGACCGCGCCGCAGCGGCGCGCAGCGTCGCCGACGTCCTCGCGTGGGAGTTCGAGCGCGTCGTCGTCGCCCACGGAGACGTCATCGAAGGCGAGGCGAAGGACCGGACGCGCCGCGCGCTCGCGTGGATCGGCGCCGGGGCTGGCCGGCTCCTGCCGGCGAGATGAGGGCTCTCAGGCGGCCGCCTGCGCGCGGCGCAGCCCGATGACCTGCGCCTCCGCGAAGAGCGCGACGGCGAGCGCCTGCGCCGCGACGTGCGAGGCCGACATCTCGACACGCCACCTGAGCTTCCTCGAGACCGGCCGCGCGCAGCCGAGCCGCGAGATGGTGATCCACCTGGCCGAGCGCCTCGATGTGCCCTTGCGCGACCGCAACCAGCTCCTCGTGGCGGCGGGGTACGCGCCGCTCTATCCGGAGCGCAGCCTGGGCGATCCGGCGCTCGCGGCGGCGCGCAGGGCGGTCGATCTGGTGCTCGCCGGCCACGAGCCGTATCCGGCGGTCGCCATCGATCGGCACTGGACCCTCGTCGCCGCGAACGGCGCGATCGGCCCATTCCTGGCTGGCGCCGACGCCGCCCTCCTCCAGCCCCCGATCAACGTGCTGCGCCTGAGCCTGCACCCAGGCGGCCTCGCGCCGCGCATCGAGAACTCACCCGAGTGGCGCGCGCACCTCCTCGCCCGCCTGCGCCGTCAGATCGACGTGAGCTCCGATCCCGCCCTCGTGACGCTCTTCGAGGAGCTCATCCGCTATCCATCGCAGGAAGGATCGATGCGCCCCGAACCCGCCCGCGAGCCCGACCCGGTCGCCGTCGCGGTGCCGCTCAGGCTCAGGACGGAGGACGGTATCCTGAGCTTCCTCAGCACGACGATGGTCTTTGGCACGCCGATCGACGTCACCCTGTCCGAGCTCGCGGTCGAGTCGTTCTTTCCCGCAGACCAGGCGACCGCGGAGGCGCTGCGCGCGACGGCGCGACGCCGGGGACAAGGGTCCTCCGCCGAGGAATCCCCTCGGATCCCGCTCTGAGGGCGCGCGCCGCGCGCGCGTCGACGAGCCGTGCACGGCCCGCGCTCCCCTGAGCAGCGCCGAGAGCGCTGCCCGTGCATCGCGATGAGAGCAGCGCCGGGAGCGCTACCGGTGCATCGCGATGTCGTTGCGGGGAAAAGGCTTGATGCGTCGGGTGTGCCGCCCAGTGGACGGGATGGTCTTGGTCCGCCCGGGGGATCGCGCGGGGCGCACGGAGGGCTTCTTCTTCGTTGTCGACCGTGAGGCCTCGCTGGTGGGCGCGCTCTCGGGCTGCGCCGCAGCGGCCTGGACGGGCTCCTGGAGCTCCGGCGCGAGCAGCGGCCGGGGTGCCTCCACGACGCTGGCGAGGAGCGTCGCCTCGGGCGAGCTCGCCAGCCCGGCGCGGGGGGCGACGGCGGCGAGCGCGGCGCTGTCGGCGGCGGGCGCGGCGAGCCGGACGCCGAAGAACAGGCTGGCGCCGGCCAGCACAGCGCCGATCGCGGCGGCCGCTGCCATCCGCGCGGATGGCCTCTTGCGCTTCTTTCGGCTCGACCCCGCGCCCAGGACCGCCGTCGTGCCATCGCCGCCCTCGTCCTCGCAGAGATCCGCCTCCACGACCGGTATCGACGGGGACGTCATGACCGGGTTGCGCCGGGTGACAACGCCGTCCTGCGAGCTCACGGGCGGCGCCTCGACAACGCTCTCCGCAGCCGCGTCCCCGACCGCCGGAGCCGGCGTCTCGGTGCCCCACTTGCGTGACGACAGCGCACGCTCCAGCGCCTCTGCCATCTCCTTCGCCGACCCGAAGCGCGCGCTCGGATCCTGCTGCAGGGCCTTCGCCATCCATTCGTCGACGGCGGCCGGCACGTCGATCCGGTGCCCGCTGGGGGGCGTGAACCGCCCCCTGTGCACGGCGAGCGTGAGCGCCGCGAGCGTCTCTCCGGAGAACGGGGTCCGCCCCGTGATCGCATGGTAGGCGACGACGCCAAGCGACCAGAGATCCGCACGGAAATCGAGATCCCTCGGGCTGACGAGCTGCTCCGGGCTCATGTACAGCGGCGTCCCAACCACGTTCCCCGTCGAGGTGACCCGCAGGTCCCGGACCCGCTTGGCGATACCGAAGTCAAGCACCTTGACGAAGGTCTCCCCGTCCACCTGGGTCAGGAACAGGTTGTCCGGCTTGATGTCGCGGTGGACGATGCCGAGGCGGTGCGCCTGCCCGAGCGCCTTGGCCGCCTGCGCCACGATACGGGCCACCTCGCCGAGCGGCAGCCGGCCCTGGCGGCTGATGCGGGTCCTCAGGTCGTCGCCGCGGAGGAGCTCCATCGCGATGTACGGCATGCCCTCCGCCGTCAAGCCGTGATCGAGGACCTGCGCGACGTGCGGGCTCGTGATCTGCGCCGCAGCGACCGCCTCTCGCCGGAACCGCTCGACGTAGCCCGGATCATCCGCGTACTCGGGCGACATGAACTTCACGGCGACCTGAGCCTTCAGTGGAAGCCGATCGGCAACCCAGATGCTCCCCATCCCGCCGCGCCGGAGGATGCGCACGAGCCTCAGCGAAGGCGTCACCATCTGTCCGGTGTGCAGGGGCATACCTCTGCTACTCCTTCTCGCACAGGCCCGAGCCGGTGGTTCCGTCAGCTCCAGCCGAAAACTCGCCCGAATGGCGTAAATAGATCACTACGACGCCTTCATTACCTCTGCAAGAGAAACAAAGTGCTCTCCGCCACGTCGGTCGCGTCAGTCACGTCAGTCACGTCAGTCACGTCAGTCACGTCAGAGCGCGTGTCGCGTATCCGCGCACATTGAAGCCAACCCGTCTCTTACATCCCCCAGGAGCGCACGGGCCACGGAGCACTCATGTGCGATACGGCCACGTGGACGGACATCCACCGTGCGCCGGTGTCGGCGCATGAGCGCATGCCGAGCGCCAGGTTCGTCCGGCCGGCCGAAAGCACCTGTCGTCGCGAGCGGTGACGCAGAACAACGGAGTTGAAGGTAGGCCACCTGATGATCAGGTGGGGAGCCCGGGAACAAGCGTGCCTGTCGTGCGGCCATGGCTCGCGATCCGCTGCGGCTTCATCCATGGGCTCACCTCGCGGCGCCAGAGGAGCCCCCGAGGGCGCGCGAGGGCTCATCGCCTCTTGACTTCGAAAAAAGTCTTTCATTTTACCTCCACAACCACCGTCCGGGCAGCGCGGAGGACGGCGCTCGCGTCTTCATCCAGCGCGGGAATCACGAGGACGGGGCGAGATCCATTGGGGTGTCGGCATCGTCCGACATCGGAGGGCGGGCCTGTCCAGAGCTCCACCCGCGCGGCGCGCTCGCGCTTCCTCGGATCACGCGCCGCGACAGGCGGGTTGTCTTCTGGAGGAGGATTGAAGCCTCTCGTCTTCTGGATGCCGGCTCACTGAAAGAGTTCACCCTGCCGAGGACGGCCTGGACACCCGCGGAGCTCGCGCGTACGCCGGCGGAGGAAATCCACCCGCGCCGAGGCTGAAGCTGAGGCGTAGGGGTGCGATAAAAAATGAAGCGCGGGTGTCATCCATGGTTGCGTCTACGCGCGCAGGCGTAGAATCGCCGGAACCATGAGCCGATCCCCCTCCGACAAGGACGCGCACAAAAAGGCAACGGTCAGCCCCGTGCCGTCGCGAGGGACTCCGCCGGAGACGATCCCGTCGCGCGCCAGCGCCGGCGCCAGCAGCGCCCTGCCGTCAGCGCCGCCTCCGACACGCAACAGCGCCGGCAACGGCAGCGCCCTGCCGCCGGCGCCCGCATCGAACCGCGGGGGCAGCACCCTCCCGCCTCCTCAGCAGCACGCGCCGCCCCCGGCGCGCGGCAGCCACTTCCCGGCCGACGCGCGCGTGCGGCGAGATCGGCCGAGCGTCCCGCTCTCTCCGCACGGCGCCTATGCGTCGCAGGAGGCGCGCGGCTGGCGAGAGCGGCCGACCGCCGCGGCCGCGGCCGCGGCGCGCAGCGGCTACACCTTGCAGGATCCGTTCGACCGGTGGGACCCGCCCGAGGGCGCCCCCGCGGCGCCCGCGACCCAGCCGCCCGAGCCGCCGAGCTCGCGCGTCCCGGAGGGGTCGCGCCACGACGACGCCGGCCGTGGCCACGCGCCGGCGTCGTCGCCGGCCAGGCGCACGGCGACCGGCGGGCTGCCCGCCGCGCATCAGCCCGCGCCGTCGGCCCGGCCGACCGCGGGGCGCGAGCCGCAGCGGCTCCACGAGCCGCACGGCGGGGGCCACGACCCGTACACGCCCATCAACCAGATCCTCGGCTACACGCGCCTGCTCGTGGCGTCGCTGCAGGGCAAGGTCGCGCCGCAGCACATCGAGGACATCCGCAACATCGAGCTCGCGTCGCGCAAGCTGCTCACCATCGTCCAGGCGATGGAGAACGGCGACGAGGACGCGCCCTCGAGCGTGAAGGTCAGCATCCCCTCCCCGCACGAGGAGCCCGCGGTCCACGCCGAGATCGAGGGCAGCGGGCGCGGCACCATCCTCGTGGTCGACGACAGCCGAGGCAACCGCGACGTCCTCTGCCGGGTGCTGCGGGACAACGGCTACCGCACCGCCTCCGCCGAGGACGGACCCCGCGCGCTCGGGCTCGCCGCGCGCGAGCGCTTCGACGCCGTGCTGCTCGACGTGAACATGCCCGGCATCAGCGGCCTCGGCGTGCTCTCCGCCCTGCGCCAGAGCCGGTCGCAGGCCGAGCTCCCCGTGATCATGGTGACCACGCGCGGCGCGAGCGAGGACGTCGTCGAGTCGCTCAAGCTCGGCGCCAACGACCACGTGACGAAGCCGATCGACTTCGACATCCTGCTCGGGCGGCTCGACACGCAGCTCACGCTGAAGCGCTCGCGCGAGCAGCTCTCGCAGCTCGCGGCGGAGCTGTCGGTCAAGAGCGAGTTCATCCGCAAGACGTTCGGCCGCTACCTGAGCGACGACGTGGTGAACCGCCTGCTCTCCTCGCCCGAGGCCCAGCTCCTCGGCGGCGAGGAGCGCGAGGTGACCATCATGATGACGGACCTCCGCAGCTTCACGACGATGACCGAGAGCATGCCGCCCGACGTCGTCATGCGGCTCCTGAACGGCTATCTCGGCGAGATGGCGCGCATCATCGTCGCGCGCGGCGGCACGATCATCGAGTTCATCGGCGACGCGATCCTCGCGCTCTTCGGCGCGCCGTTCCCCGCGGGCGACGACACCCGCCGCGCGGTCGCGTGCGCGCTGGAGATGCAGATCGCGATGGACGCGGTGAACGAGAAGAACAGCGCCGAGGGCCTGCCGACGCTGCAGATGGGCATCGCGCTCAACACCGGACCGGTCGTCGTCGGCAACATCGGCTCCGAGGCGCGCACGAAATACGGCGTTGTCGGCGCCCAGGTGAACCTGACGTCCCGCATCGAGTCGTGCACGGTGGGCCGCCAGATCCTGATCGCGGACGCCACGCGCCGCGCCGCCGGTGCGGGCCTCCTGCTCGGCCAGAGCCACGCGCTGGCCGTCAAGGGGTTCTCGAACCGCGTGCTGGTCCACGAGGTTTTGGGTCTCGACAACCCCGAGCGGCTCTACCTGCCCGAGCGGCGGGTCGAGATCCTCTCGCTCTCGTCGCCGCTGCCGGTCGTCTGCGCGCGCCTCGCGGGCAAGCGGGTGGAGGGCGAGCCGCAGTCCGCGTTCATCCTCGGGCTCTCGCCCTTCGGCGCCGTGCTGCGGCTGCATCCGCGGCCCGCGCCCTTCACGAACCTCCAGATCCACCCGTCCGGCCCGCTCGCCGAGCAGCTCGGCGGCGAGCTGCACGCGAAGGTGATCGAGCTCGACGCGCGCGCCGAGGACGTCGTGCGCATCCACTTCACGTCGTCGCCGCCGGGGCTCGCGGCGTTCGTCCAGAAGCTGCACCGCGCCGAGGCGTAGCGGCTCGCCGCCGTACAGGCAGGCTCGCGTCTGGGTGTGCGGGAGGGCTGCCGAGCCGCCCGGCCCCCGGGAAGGGAGCTCGTCGCGTGGGACCTGGGACGAACTCGAGCCCTCCCCTGGTGCCGGGGAGCGGACGACGGGCCAACTCAGGGTCTCGTGGAAAAGAGCGAGACGACGCTCTCCGGGGCGCTCTGCGGGAGCCTGGTCGTCAACAGGCATGTTCACCGCGAACCCGTGCTCCTGAAGGAGCCGTATCGGCTCAGCGACCGGTTCTCCTCGGCTCCGAGGACATCGACCTGCGTGTAACCCACGGCGACGCGCTCCTGGGAGAGCACCTTTGCTTCGAACAGGCGCCTCGCCTACGCTCCGCGCTCGCAGCGCAACACGGCCCCTTCACGCGGCCACACACACCGAGGTAGCAGACGCACATGCGTTCCCTGACCGTCGCGGGCCCTGCGGGCGCGCTCCACGTCGTCGATCATCCGGCCACAGGCGCTCCTACCGCCGCGGGCGCGGGTCCCTCGAGCGAGGCGCTGCCGGTCGTGCTCGTGCACGGCATGGTCGGCCACGCCGGCTTCTGGGAGGCGCCGCTCGCGCACGCCTCCGGCCGGCGGCGCGCGGTCGCCATCGACCTCCGGGGGCACGGCGCGTCGGAGCCCCCGCCCGACGCGGACTACGCTCCGTCCGCGTGCGCGGCCGACGTGCTCGCGGTCCTCGACGCCCTGGCGCTCCCCCGCGTGGCGCTCGTCGGCCACAGCTACGGCGCGCTCGTGGCGCTCGCCGCCGCGGCCGACCATCCGGAGCGGATCGCGCGCCTCCTGCTCGCAGACCCGCCCCGGGATTTCACGCAGATCCCGGCGGAGGTCCAGGCGCAGCACTTCCCGCCCTACCTCGCCGCCCTCGCGGCGGACGGCTGGCGTGACACCGCCTTGGCCACCTTCAACGAGGCGCTCGCGGGCAGCACGCCCGCCACCCGGGAGACGGTGCTGGCGCGCGTCGCCGCCACGCCGCACGACCGGATGCTCGGCATGTCCCGGCATTTGCTGGAGTTCGAGGCGGTGAACGCGCTGGACCGCTACCTCGCCGCCCCGGGCGCCCGCGCCCACGCCATCGTCGCCCCCTCGAACGCATGGCCGCAAAGCCTGCACATGCTGAGGCCCGCGCTCACGGCGGTGGTGCTGCCGGAGACCAGCCACTGGCTGATGCTCGACGCGCCGGCGGCGTTCGCCGCCGAGCTCGAGGCCTGGCTCGACGCGGCCTGAGCCCGGAATACGGCACTCCCGCTCTCCGGCTCAGCTCCGCCCTCGCTTCCCCGCGGCGAGCTCGCCGAACCGCTCCAGGTAGCCCCCGAACCGGTCCAGCACCTCCCGCTCGGTGAGCCCGAACTCGTCGAGGGCATAGCGATGGACCCCGCACCGGTGCTGCGGGTGCTCGCGCATCCACCCCTCGATCCGCGCGGCGACAGCGCCGTCGAACCCGAGCCCGAAGCGCTCGTGGATGCGCCGCACCAGCCCGGCGGGATCCGCGGTCAGCTCCTCGTAGCTCGCGTCGAGGAACCGCGCCGGGTCGAGCCGCGCGCGGGCCTCGAGGAAGCGGTCCATCATGGCGCCGAGCAGCTCGAGGGCCCCCGGGCCGACCGCGCGCGGCTCGACCCGCCGCTGGTGTATCGCGCGCGCGGCCGCGACGAGGCTGCAGAACGACGGGACGACCCGGAGCGGATCGCGGTGCGTCATCACGATGCACGCGTCCGGATACACCTGCAGGAGCGCGGCGATCGCCGGCAGGTGGAAGGGAGACTTGAGCACCCAGCGCCCCTCGGGGCGCCCCCATTGCAAGACCTGCAGCTGGCGGCGGTGATGCTGGTAGTCCGGGACGAGGTCCTGCGCGAGCGCCCACCTCCCGTACGACGGCGTCTCGGCGCGGACACAGGGGAGAAGGGTGTTCTGCAGCAGGAACACGCACTCTTCCGGGCCGTCCGCGGAAAGCTCGTGGATGGTGGCAAAGATCGGACAGACGGTGTGCGCGAGGCGGACGCGGCGCCTCGCCGCCGCGCGCCGGGGGTCGCGGGCCTCGTCCTCGGGACGGACCGGCGGCGACGGCGCCTGGAGCCGCCAGAGGCGCGGCGCGTGCGCGTCCGGGTGCAGGATCATCAGGTTGTGCAGCAGCGTCGTGCCGGTCCGCGGATAGCCGACGATGAAGACCGGGCGCGGCGTGCGCTGCTCGACGATCCGTGGCTCGCGCCGCACGTCCTCGCGCAGCAGCAGGCGATTCGCGATCTGCCGCTCGATCTCGTCGCCGAAGCCGAGCCTCCCGAGCAGGGCCAGATCGGCCTCGTCCTCGAGCGAGGCGGAGAGGACCCGCAGCCCCTCCCAGAACCAGCCCTCGCCGGGATCGGTCAGCCCCGTGCGCCGCCGGGCGCGCTCGGACAGGACGTCGACGTCCAGGGGGGCGAGCGCACGCAGGGCCGAGCGCCCCATCCGCGCCCCGACCGCGTTGAGCGCGCGGAACGGCATCGACACGCGGTACGGATGGGAGGTCGATCTCGTGGGTCCGTGCATGCGCCGGCCTCAGGGTAGGCGCGCGCCGCACGGAGGGGTAGCGCCGAACGGGCGCACGCGGGCCGGGCGGCGGCCGCGCCACGAGCGCCTCGCCGTCCTTTTCGGCGGGGCGCTCCCGGCCCACACTGCCGCCATGCACGACGACAGCGCCCCCCGGCACTCCGCGCTCACCGAGAGGACCCTGGCTCACTACGACGATCACGCCCTGTCGTTCTGGGAGGGCACGCGCGATCACGACGTCTCGCAGAACCGCGCCGCGCTGCTCGCGGCCCTGGAGGGGGCAGGCCCGTTCACGATCCTCGATCTCGGCTGTGGCCCCGGGCGCGATCTCGCGGCGTTCCGGGCCGCGGGGCACAACCCGGTCGGCCTCGACGGATCCGCGCGGTTCGTCGACATGGCGCGGCGGCACGCGGGCTGCGAGGTGCTCCACCAGGACTTCCTGCGCCTCGACCTCGAGGCCGGGCGCTTCGACGGGATATTCGCCAACGCCTCGCTGTTCCACGTGCCGAGCAAGGAGCTGCCGCGCGTGCTCCGCGAGCTCCACGCCGCGCTCCGCCCGCGCGGCGTCCTCTTCAGCTCGAACCCGCGCGGCGACGATCGGGAGGGGTGGTCGGGCGACCGGTACGGTTGTACCTGGTCGCTCGAGCGGTGGCGGGAGCTCGTGACCGCCGCCGGGTTCGAGGAGATCGAGCACTACTATCGACCGGCAGGCCGGCCGCGCGAGCAGCAGCCGTGGCTGGCGACGGTGTGGCGCAAGCGCTGAGCCCTCGGCGCGAGCAGCCTGCAATCCGTCGCCCCGAAGCAGGCGGAGACGCGCGGGTACCCGCGGTCAGTGCGCCCTGATCACCTGCGGGCGCGCGGGCGTGCGGGCGGCGGGGGCGCGGGACGCGGGCCCGCGGATGACCGCCGGGCCCAGCGCGACGATCACGAGGGCCAGCGCCACGACGAGGGCGAGGCCGCCGCGCAAGGTGAGGTGGTCGGAGACCAGGCCGATGGCCGGAGGGCCGACGAGAAAGCCGCCGTACGACAGGGTGGCGAGCGTCGCCAGCGCCTTGCCGGGCGCGACGCCGGGGGCGCTCGCCCCGGCGCGGAAGACCAGCGGCACCACGACGGACAGGCCGGCGCCCACACACCCGAACCCCAGCAGCATGGCGACGGGAGCGTTGGCGAGCAGCGCCGCGCCGAGCCCGCCTGCGACCACGACCCCGGCCGCGCGCACGACCCGATCGGCGCCGAAGCGCTGCGTCAGCCCGTCCCCGGAGAACCGCCCGAGGAGCATCGCCAGCGAGAACGCGGCGTAGCCGGTCGCCGCGAAGGCCGCGGTGGTGTGGAGCTCGTCGCGGAGGTAGACGGCCGACCAGTTGGCCATCGCGCCCTCACCCACGGACGAGCAGAACGCGACGAGGCCGAGCAGGAGGAGCGCTGTCGAGCGGGCGGTCCCGGGGCCGGCCGCGGTCGCGGGCTCGGGGCGCGCGTCGGCCGAGAGCGCCCTGCCCTCGCGCGCGACGGCCGCGGCGAGGACGGCGGCGACGGCGACGAGGTGCGCCGCGGGCGACAGCGCCCGGTCGGCCGCGAGCGCGCCAAGGGCCGCCCCGATCAGCCCGCCGAGGCTGAACATGCCGTGGACCGAGGCGAGGATGGGCCGACCGGAGCGCCGCTCGACCTCGACCGCCTGCGCGTTCATCGCGACGTCCATGAGGCCGTTGCACACGCCGAGCAGCAGGAGGGCCGCGACGAGCGCGGCGAAGGAAGGGGCGAGCGCGGGCAGGGGCAGCGCCGCGCACAGGAGCAAGGCCGAGACCCGGGTGACGCGCCGGCTCCCGAAGCGGGCGACGAGCGGCCCGGCGGCGCGGAAGGCGAGCATCGCCCCGCAGGCGAGGCCGAGGAGGGCGAGGCCGAGCAGGCCGTCGCGCAGCCCGAGCCGCTCGCGGACCGCAGGGACCCGCGCGGCCCAGGACGCGAAGGCGATGCCGTTCGCCACGAACATGACCGAGACGGCGCGCCGAGCGCGCGCGACGTCATCGACGAGCGAGAGCGGGACGCCCATCACGGCACCCCCCGCGCAGGACAAGGCGAGCCGCTGGCGCACAGCCGCGGCCAGGGGAAGGCCGTCCGGAGGACGGCGGTGAGAGTTGGAGGCTCCCCGGAAGGTTCGTGCATTTTCGTGAACATCAGGGAAAGATCATGGGGCCGGAAGGGACCGGAGCAAGCAACTTCGTGCACAAACAGGAACAACCGTGCAAAACAACGCAGACACCTCCGGCCTGATGGTGGCCGAGCGGCGCCAGCATATTCTCGCGGTACTGGAACGTGATGGGAAGGTGGTGGCGGCAGAGCTGAGCCGTGCCTTCGGCGTCTCGGAGGACACGATCCGGCGCGATCTGCGCGAGATGGCGAACGAGGGGCTCTTGCAGCGGGTTCACGGCGGCGGCCTGCCCGTCTCGCGGGTGAACCCGAGCTTCCCTGCGCGCGAGCGGCAGCGGCCGAAGGCCAAGGAAGAGCTCGCGCGGGCCGCGGCGACCTTGATCAAGCGGGGTCAGGTCGTGTTCATCGACAGCGGGACGACCAACGTGGCTGTGGCGCGCCACCTCCCGCGCGATCTCGAGGCGACGGTCGTGACCAACAGCCCTCCTGTCGCCATCGCGCTCTCGGAGCACCCGCGGGTGGAGGTGGTCCTGCTGGGCGGGCGCATGCGCAAGGATCCGCTGGCCGCCGCCGACGGGGTGACCATCGCGGGGGTGCGCCAGATCCGGGCGGACCTCTGCTACCTGGGGGTGTGCACGCTCGATCCAACGTTCGGCGTCACCACGCTGGATCTGGACGAGTCGTACGTGAAGCGGGCGATGGTGGAGGCCTCGGCCGAGGTCGTCGCGCTGGTGACCGCGGACAAGCTGGGCACCGTGTCGCCGTACGTGGTCGCGCCGCTGAGCGAGCTCACGTGGCTCTTCACCGAGCGCGGCGTGTCGAAGGAGGCGCTCGCGCCCTACCGGGCCGCGGGCGTCACCGTCACGCAGGACCTCGAGGCGGAGCCGGCCTGAACCAGCGGGTCAGAGAGCCTGCCACGACTCCAGGAGGCGCAGGCTCGCGCTGGCCATGCCGAGCTCGATGTGCCTGGACGCCTCCGCTCACTTCACGACGACCTTCGCCGTCGTGAACTTGACCGTCCCGCTGTTGTTCTGGGACTCGACCAGCAGCTTGACCTCGTGCAGGTTCCCCAGGGGAAGGCCGAGCGCTTCCCACTTGGTGAAGTGTTCGGAAACGGAGATGGTGCCGCACGTGCGAGCTGTCCGCCGGATGCTGAAATACTGATCGAACGTCTCGCTTGAACCCGTGATGGCCGGCTTGTTCACGCGGGTCTTCTTCCACACGTCGTAGGTCTCGCCGTCGGCGGTGAGCGTGCCGACCTCGTCCCGCGGCGTCCCGTCGGAAGAAAACCCTGCCGGCTTTACGCTCCCCCAGTCGTCGAGGATGTAGAACTCGCGCAGCGGGTTGACGGTCCAGCCGTAGATACCGATGTACGTCAAGCCACCGTCCTCCTCCGTCTTGGTATGCGCGAACTCCGCCGAGAAGGTGCCGATCTGGGCATGCTTCCGGGTCTGGTTGAAGTCGAGGCCGACGCGCGCAAGGAAATCCTCGACGTTGTTCCATTCCGCGCTGAACGCGGCGTCGACGCCGTGCACGGTCATGCAGCCCGTCCCGCTTCCCTCCGCCCAGAGCTCATAACCGTACCCATTGCCCGCATTGCCTTTGCTGTTCGAGCAATACTCCTTGCCTCCGGTCAGGGGTGTCGCCGGCGGGCAGGTGTTCGCGCCGCTGCCCGTGGACCCGCCTTCGCCGGTGGACCCGCCGCCGTCGCCGGGGGAGCCACCTCCACCCGTCGCTCCGCCCGCACCAGGGAGCCCGCTGCTGCTGCTGCTCGCGCCGCCGCTCCCCGTGACGCCTCCGGAGGTAGCGCCCGCGCCCCCGGCGCCCGGTTGACCACCGCCTCCGCTCGCGCCGGTGGACCCCGCGATCGATCCGCCGCTCCCGCCGTCGTCCTTCCCTTCCCCGGAGCCGGAACAGCCCGTGAAAGCCGCGGCAGCGAGGCAAGCGGCCAGGGTACCCAACGACCAACGGGACGGAGCGAGAACCTTCATGGTTGGAGCATGCCAGGGGTTGCACACGGGGATCAAGGGAGGCGAACCGCCGGAAGGAGAGCTCGTCGTCGGCTCGCCGCATCGGGCAGAAGTTTCCAGACCCGCGCAAACATCCCGTTCCATGGGCTGCTCGACAGGCTCACCGGCGCGGTGACGAGCGCCGGCTCGACAGGCCCTCCCGCGATCCGCAGAACCCGTTCGGCCATCCACGTGAGACAACCAGGGTCCTGAGACTCCTGTACGCCGAGCACCGAAAACGCCGAGGTGGGCCTGTATCCGAAGAACGTGATCTCCGGTCTAAGGCACCGTGTCTCGACGGAAAATCGACGAAGAGCGGAAGTTAGCTACCTTCGCGTCGACCTCGGTGGACGACAGGATCGCGTCCTCGGCGAAGTAGACCCAGTCGACATCCTCGTGGTATGTCCGCGAGCTGCCCTTCGCGGCATCGAGCTCATCGTACCAGAGGTTGAAGAAGATGAATTGATCCACCTCTGGAACGTACATGGAACCGTGCGTCGCGCGATGCACCCCATCGATGTAATAGCTGATGGACGTGCTGGTAACGTGGAGAACGAGCGTGTGAAATCCGTTGAAGTTCGCGGAGACCAAGCTCGAGACGTTCACGTCCGACGTCTCCCACGAAGTCAGCCACATCGTGCTCGTGTTGCCCTGGCCCCAACCGCCGTTGGGCATGTACTCGAAATCCTGCTCCGAGTAGTCCGGGTCGCCGACGGCCCATTCGGTCAAGGTGAAGAAGGTCTCGACGGGCTTGTCGGCGTAAAAACGCGTGCCGGACAGCGGGGTGTCGTTGAACTTGACCCTGGCAGCGTAGGTGCCGAAGCGGAACTTCTGGGCATTGGTGATCACCTCGGCCTGCGAGGTGGTCGCCCCGGTGCCGCTCGTGCTCGCCTCGAGACGCATCAGCTTGTTCGTGGAGCTCTGCGGGTCAGCGACCAGCGAAACGTTGGACTCCAGCCACGCCGCGCCGCTCACCCCGGGCGCCCCCGACCAGCTCCGCAGCGACCACCAGCTCGTGAAGTTGGCGTCGCTGGTCCCGTTGTAGCTGAAATCGTCGAAGAACTCGGCCGTGACCGCGCTGCCGGCCCGGGTCGTCGCGCTCGCCTGATTGGAGGCGGCAGACGCGCCGCCCGCATTCAGGGCCGTGACTTTGTAATAGTAGGTGGTCGACGCAGCCAGGCCGGTGCTGTCATAGCTGGTAGAGGTCACGCCGCTGGCGATGTGGCTTCCCGTGCCAGGCGTGAAACCCGACGTTGTCGATCGGTAGACATCATAGCTTGTCGCACCGCTGCTCGCCGCCCAGCTCAGGGAGATCGCGCTTGCGCTCGACGCCGTAGCCGTCAGGGAGATCGGCGCCGGAGGCGGCGACACACTGCCGCTCGGCGGCGTACCGCTGCGCAGGCCGCCCGTGGGCGCGGAGCCGGCGTCGTGCACGGTGATACGGCTGGAGTCGGAGAAGGTTGTCTGGTTTCCATACGAGTAATCGTCGGTCTCGACGACGTTCGTATTGAACTCGATCCCGAGGTCGATCGGCTGGGTCGTCGCCCCCGCAGCCAAGCTCCCGGCGGCGCTGGTGAAGCCGATCTGCACGTAACGATCGGCGCCCGTAGAGGACACTGTCCCGGTTGTCAGCGTGATTCGGCTGCAGCCCGAGCTCCACCACCAGCACGCCGGGGCCACCGTCGTCGCGCCGTTCTTCGTGAACCAGTAGCGTATGACGATGCTGCTCAGCGGTATCGGGGCAGCGGTGTTGTTGCGAATTTTTATCCCGGCCTCGACGATGGTGTCGTTCGGCGCGGCGGCGTCATAGTTGCAGTACTGGACGGTAAAGTCGGTCGTCCCGGCGAAACTACCGATCGAGTGACCGCAAGTCGAGAGCGCGACGAAGATGCTCAAGCACGCAAGGCGGAGGGCACGAGCCCGCAGGAGTTCGGCCATCCTTTCGAGGAGCGTCACACGTGTGCGCCGGCCAGTCCATCTCACCCGCTCGACAGCATGTAGATAGTTCGAGTTCATGATTGTCAATCGTGCTCCTTTCACGCCCACACCGCGCGACATCGCCGAGCCGCCTTCGAGCACGGCGCGTGCCAGCGCTGAGCAGCGCCGAATTGGGCTTCGAAGCGACAAGCTCAACGGATCATTGCCGGGAGTGCGTACGAGGGCGATCCCGGCGATCCTTTGGGTGCGATCGGCCTCACGTGACGTCGGCGCGGAGGCCTGCTGAGATGGCAGGCATGCCTCCGTTGAGCGACGATGATGCCGCCTCCACCGAACTCCTGCCCGGGCCGGTGCGCCCCGCTGCGGCCGCGGCCGAGAGCTTCGCCCTCTCCGTCATGGCGGGCCCGGACGAGGGCCGCCGGTTCACGGTGGCGCCGGGGCTGCCCTCGCGCGTGCTCGCCGGCACGAGCCCCGCCTGCGACATCCCCCTCACGGACCGGCTCGTTTCGCGCCGCCACGCCGCCTTCGAGCTCGCCGGCGCCCGGCTCCGCGTCACCGACCTCGGATCGACGAACGGCACCTTCGTCCAGGGGATCCGCGTCGGCGACGCGTACCTCCAGGGCAGCGAGCTCGTCCGGATCGGCGAGACAGTGCTCCGCGTCGAGGCGCTCGGCGTCACGCAGGCGGCCGAGCTGTCGCCCGCCGTGCAGTTCGGCGGACTCCTCGGCGCCAGCGAGGAGATGCGGCGGCTCTATCCGCTGTGCGAGCGCCTCGCGGCCTCGAGCGTCCCCGTCGTCATCGAGGGCGAGACGGGGACCGGCAAGGAGGTGCTCGCGGAGGCGCTCCACGAGCAGGGGCCGCGGGCGGCCGGGCCGTTCGTGGTCTTCGACTGCACCGCGGTGCCGCCGACGCTCGTGGAGTCGGCGCTCTTCGGGCACGAGCGCGGCGCCTTCACCGGCGCGAGCGAGGCACGCCGCGGCGTCTTCGAGGAGGCGCACGGCGGCACGCTGCTGCTCGACGAGATCGGCGATCTCGACCTCAGCCTGCAGGCCAAGCTGCTGCGCGCGATCCAGCGATCGGAGGTGCAGCGCGTCGGCTCGAACCGCTGGATCCGCGTGGACATCCGGGTGCTCGCGGCGACGCGGCGCGATCTCGAGCGTGAGATCCAGGCGGGTCGGTTCCGGGACGATCTGTTTTTCCGGCTCGCGGTGGCCCGGATCGAGCTGCCGCCGCTGCGCAAGCGGCGGGGCGACGTCACGGTGCTCGCGCACCACTTCTTTCGGCAGCTCGCGGGCCGCGGCGCGCTCTTCCCACAGGGGTTCGGCGAGCGGCTGGAAGACTACGACTGGCCGGGCAACGTGCGCGAGCTCTACAACGCCGTGGCGCGGCGCGTGGCGCTCGGAGAGGCCGCGCCGATCGAGACCACCCGGGCCGGACTGGCCTCCCCGGGCGCGCCGGCCCCGGCCTCCACACCTGCAGGCGCGAGCGGAGGCACAGAGCCCGGGACGTCCGGCGACGTCATCGAGGAGATCCTCGCGCTCAACCTGCCCCTCCCGCGCGCGCGGGAGCGGATCGTCGAGCACTTCGAGCGGCGCTACGTGCAGCGCGTCCTCGCCCAGCACGGGGGCAATGTCCGGAGCGCGGCGGCCGCGTCGGGCATCGCGCGGCGGTACTTCCAGATCCTGCGCGCCCGGCGATCCACCTGACGTCCTGCGGCGCCGGCGTCCAGCTGGCGACAGGCACGCGGCAGGTCGCGGGTGAGCTCCGGGCGGCCCGAGAGCTCCGGATCGCCGGGGGCGATCCGAGAATTCCCTTGCATGCGATCCCGGCGATCGCGCCGCGATCGCTCCGATCACCCCCCGCGCGCCCGGATCGCCGGACACGATCACGGCGCGTCGACCCTGGGTTCGCTCCAGGAAGAGCGCAGGATGGGCTGCCGCGGCTCCGTGCGCCGATCGTGGGGGCCATCGCCACGACTGGTACGTCGTTTGCTCTTCCGGCCTGCAGCAGCGAGCTACGACGACCTGGCCTCGCTCGGAACCACGATGGGCCTCATCCACGGAGGGTGATCGCGGTCGAGCCCCAGCGGTGAGTCACGGCCCCGCGGCGCCGGAGTGCAGCATGGCGAATGCTGCATCGGGCGAGGCAACGGTCGGCGATCGTTCGTCTCTAGTCAAAGGAAGGTTACCATGTCTCTTCATCTTACTGCCATTGCTCCTGAGCTGTCGCTTCTCCTCGTCGCCATCACCATGAGCGGGCTCGGATGCCTTGCTTCCGTATCGCCGGAGGGCGAGATCGACGCGGCTCAGAACGGATCTTCCGTGTGCGCAGACATTCCGGAGTGGCAGGAGGGTCAGTGGTATGACGCGGGGGCCATCGTGAATTACCAGGGGTCGGCCTACATCGCCGAGTACGACAATCCCGGCTTTATCCCGACGGTCAGCACGTACTACTGGGAGCCGTACTCCGACTGCAGCGGCAGCACCGAGCCCACCGAGCCCACCGAGCCCACCGAGCCCACCGAGGGCTCGTGCGGCTATCCGCAATGGCAGGAGGATCAGTGGTATGACGCGGGCGCCATCGTGAATTACCAGGGGTCGGCCTACATCGCCGAGTACGGCAATCCCGGCTACATCCCGACGGTCAGCACGTACTACTGGGAGCCGTACTCCGGCTGCAGCGGCAGCACCGGCGAGGGCGGCAACCCCGGCGAGGGCGGCAACCCCAGCGAGGGCGGCAGCCCCAGCGCGGGCGGTGGGCTCCCCGCGAAGGTCGTCGCTGGCTATTACCCCAACTGGACGGAAGCGCCCATCCGCATCCGGGACATCAACAGCAATTACAACGTGATCTATCTCTTCGCCGCGCAGCCCGTGGGAGGATCGCCCGGCACGACGGGCGCCGTCTACTGGACGCCGCCGGGTGATGGCAGGGGAGCGGCGACGAACCTGAACGCCGACATCCAGTACGCACGGACGAACCAAGGTCGCAAGATCATCCTCTCCGTCGGCGGCGCCCACAATGGCATGAGCTTCCCGACGCGCGCGAAGTCGCAGACGTTCGTCGAGAGCGTGGTCGGGATCTACGACAGCCTGGGTGGGTTCGACGGCATCGACTGGAACACCTTCGAGGCCGACCAGGCCCCCGACACCTCCGAGATGATCTGGATCAGCAAGGAGCTGAAGCAGCGCTTCCCCGGCTTCATCATCACCGCGCCTCCGGCCCCCTGGAACGACCGCGACAAGACGTTTTGCAAAGAGATGGTGGACGCCGGCGCCATGGACTACGCGGCCCCGCAGTACTACGATGGCCGCGACTTGGACCAGCAGTCGTACATCGTGAACAGCGTGAACGAGTGGGTCTCGCTGCTCGGTCCGACGCACGTCGCCGTGGGGTTCGGGATCTGGGACCAGCAATACTACATGTCGATCGACGAGGCGATCCCCACGTGGAATCAAGTCGAGAGCAACCACCCGACGCTCCGCGGGGTGTTCGACTGGCAGATCCACATCGACGAGAGCCTCGGGTGGCAGTTCGCCGACGGCGTGGGACCTCTCGTCACGGACTGAAGCGGGATCGGGCGGAGCGCGCGGCGACTCCGCCCGCCGATCGCGGACAGCGCGCGCTCCCCTTGTTCGAAGGAGGTCTGCGCCTATCGGTAGAAGGCGACGTCGTCGATCCAGATATCGAACGCCTGCTCCTTGTCGAAGAAGAACTCGATGGCCCAGAGCCGCTCCAGGGCGGGCGCCAACAGCTGGTTACCGTAGGGCTCCTGCTTGAGGCACTCCACCGGAATCTTGAAGTGCTTCCAGTCGCTCTCCAGCACGACGGGCTTGTGGAAGTGATTGTTGCATCCCCCCTCGGCTTCGTTGCAGATGCCCCCCAGGTGATAGGTCTGCTGATCGATGAACATCACTTTCATTCTCCTGGTGGAGCCCTCCTCGGCGCGGGCCCAGAACGTGAGGCCACGGTACTCGGATGCGTCGTAGTAGGCCTCGTCGTCCAGATGGAAGCCAACGCCGGCTCCCCAGAGGAGGAAGCCGTCATCGGCGCTCGTGTGCACGGCCTTGATGCTGGCGCCGCGCGGAGGGTCAAGGGTGCTCACGAGGTCCGCGGGGTTCGCAGGCTCCTGCCTCCCTTCCGGTGATTCGTCGTTGTCCTCGAACCAAAACCCTGCCCAAGGGTTCGCCCCGTTCCCTCCGGAGATCCGGGTATCTCCGTCTTCCATGTCGTCGATCATCGACAGGGCGAGGGTCTCCCCGGGCAGCACCGCGAGGATCTCGCATGGATCCCCCGCACCGCCGCCACCGCTCTCGGCCGCTGAGCCCGCTGCGCCACCGCCTCCGGAGATCTGGTCCTCGGGCTCGTAGACCTTGTCGAAGCCGAAGAGCTGCGCACATCCGAGCCCGAGCAGCGCCATGGCACATCCGCCGGCGCACCGAACGAAAGCCAGCATCGTCTTCATTTTCATGTGAAATTTCGAGAGGTTTTGGTCGCGGAGGATATCAGGTTGGCCGCCGAAACGGAATGATGCCCCCATCAAGTCATACGGCTGTCACCGATCAGTCAGCGAGCGACCAGAGCGGCGGTCACCCGCTTCGGAGACGGGCCCATCTCGACGTTTTCGGTGCTCAGCGCACCGGAGTGCGCTTGCGCGCCGAAAACGCCGATCTGGACCCGTCTCCTGTGCGGGTGACCGCCGCTCTGCGACGCTCGTACCAGGGCGGGTGGGAACCGCTCTGGATCTTTACTGGAACACTGTAAATCGCGCTTCGATCCGTCAGTTCCTGAGTGCAGGCGTCGCGTACGCTGGTGTATAAGTTCGCCTGCTGGTGGAACCCATGTCGCTGAGTCTGGACGACGGGATGCTGTTTGCTGGCAGGTACCGCGTGGTGCGCGGAATCGCCAGCGGCGCGATGGGCGCGGTCTACGAGGTTCTGCACATCGAGACGGAGCGCCGGCGGGCGCTCAAAGTGATGCACTCGCACCTCGCCGGCAACCCCGATTTCCAGGCCCGGTTCAAGCTGGAGGCGCGGGTCGCCGCGCGCATCGAGAGCGACCACATCGTGGAGGTGTTCGACGCCGGGATCGACGCCGAGACCGGCAAGCCGTTCCTCGTGATGGAGCTGCTCCGCGGCACGCTGCTCGACGAGCGCCTCCGCCACGCCGGGCGCCTGCCGCCGGAAGAGGCCGTCGCCTTCCTGCGCCAGACCGCCATCGCCCTCGACAAGACACACGCCGCCGGGGTCGTCCACCGCGACCTCAAGCCCGCCAACCTCTTCCTGGCCGAGACCGACGACGGCGCGCCCCGGATCAAGGTGCTCGACTTCGGCATTGCCAAGCTCGTCGTCGAAACGGCGACGGACTCGGCGGCGACCGCGATCCTCGGCACGCCGCTCTACATGGCGCCCGAGCAATTCAGCGGCGAGTCGGTCTCGCGGGCTGCCGACATCTTCGCCCTCGGCATGATCGCGTACACGCTCCTCGTCGGCAAGGCGTACTGGCTGAACGACAGGCGGAAGTACGACAGTGCGCTCGCTTTCGCGGCGCTCGCCGTGAACGGCCCGCAGGAGCCCGCGTCCGCGCGCGCGGACGCCGAGGGGGTGAAGCTGCCTCCGGGCTTCGACGCCTGGTTCGCCAAGGTGACGGCCCGCGCCCCCGAGGCGCGCTTCGCCGCCGCTTCGGCCGCGGTCGAGGCGCTCGCCGAGGTCTTCGACCTGCCCGCCGCGCCGGTGCGATCGTCGCGCCTGCTCCCCCCGGAGGCGCCGAGTGGACATGGACCCCTGAGCTCCCGCTCCTTGTCGCTGCAGAGCGATGTCCAGCTCCCGACCGCGGCCGTGGTGACCGCGCTGCCCCCCACGAAGCAACGGAGCCGAGCCGCGATCACCGTCGCGGTGCTCGTCCTCCTCGGCGGCGGCGTTGGCGCCTTCGCCTCACTGAGCCGCGGCGCGCTCCCCGCCGGCGGGAGCGCGGAGCCCGCGCAGACCGCGGAGCCCGCGCAGACCGCGGGGGACGCGCGCTCGCCCGCCTCCGCGCCCCCTGAAGTCCATCCGACGCCGCCTCTCCCCGACGCCTCGGCGACAGCCACAGCGCCGGGCGTCGCGACGCCCGCTCCCGCGGCCTCCGTGCCGCTGGGCAAGGGCAGCCGCGCGCTCGCCCCCGCGACGGGGGCGGCGAGCGCGTCGCCGCCGCCAGCGCTCGGCTCACGGCGCAGGCTCGCGCCAGCCCCGTCGGCCGCAGAGCCGAGCCCTGAGTTGCTGTACAAGCCGGACTGAGCACGATGGCAGGGCGGACACTTCTTTGCCAGGAGCGAGCGGGAACGATGGTATTTGGCGGCTCACGCATGCGCTTCTCCTGGTTCCGGTCCACCTGCCTCGGCGTGCTGGGCGTCGCCGTCGCGGCGCCGGCCAGCGCGCAGGCGCTCGCCGTCGCGGAATCGCACTTCGACCGCGGGCTCGCCGACATGCTGGCAGGCCGGTACGAGACCGGCTGCCCTGCCCTCGCCGAAAGCCAGCGCCTCGATCCTCGCCCGGGGCGGTTATTCACGCTCGCCGAGTGCGAGGCCAAATGGGGGCGTATCGCGACCGCGGTCGCGCGCTACAACGACTATCTCGCGATGGTTGAGCGCATGAGTGAGGCCGAGCGGGTCAAGCAGTCGGTGCGACACAAGATCGCGCTCGGGCAGCGCAGCGCGCTCGCGCCGCTCGTGCCGCAGCTCACGCTGTCGCTGCCGCCGGGCGCGCCGGCGGGGACGCGCGTGCAGTGCGACGGCATGGCGCTGGAGCAACCCTCGCTCGGCGTCGCGCTCCCCGTCGATCCCGGAGAGCACGTCGTGACGACGCAGGCGCCGGGAGGGGCCGTGACCGAGACGCGATTCACGATCGACCGGTCGGAGTCGAGGGCGATCGTGCTCGAGGTGAAGCCCCCGGCGGGCGCCAAGCCGCCGCGCGCCGAACCGCCGGCGCCAGCACCGGCGCCGGCGCCGGATCGGGGGCCCAGCGGCCTGCGGGTGGTCACCTATGTGGCGGGCGGGCTCGGCGTGGCCGGGCTGATCGTCGGATCGGTGACCGGGTGGATGGCGCTCGACGCGAGCGGCGTCGCGGCCGAGAACTGCAGGGACGTGAGCCCCGACCGGGCGCGATGCAAGCCCGACGGGCTCGACGCTGGCAACCGCGCGAAGCAGCTTGGGCTGGTGAGCACGGTCGGCTTCGGCGCCGGCGTGGCGCTCGCCGGCGCGTCGGCGCTGGTCTTCCTGCTGGAGCCGTCCCCGCGCCGCCAGGCGGCGTCCGAGGTGAGCTGGGAGCTGACGGCGGGCCAGGCCGGTGGCGGCGTCGTGGTGCGTAGCCGCTGGTGACGCGGCTCGCGCGCGCCGCCGCGAGCCCATGAGCCGCCCAGCACGCCACGCCCGGGATACTAGGTGATCGCTGCGTGGAGCTGTGTACAAGGCTCGTTTGCGATTGTCATAAGTCCGGGTGCACCGTCGAGCCGCGCGGCGCGGTCAACTTCGATGTTGCCGTCGACCAGCTGAAGGCAGACGGCGACATGGCGCTCGAGGGCGCTACCCCGCACGGACAAGCACGAGGGCGTCGGACAGGATCCAGAGCCCGAGGCCGATCAAGACGAACGGCAGCGCCGCACGGCCGGAACGCCGGATGCGCGTGCCCAGGATCGGGTGGTTGACAAGGCGGTGCCCGAGCGCGCACCAGGCGCCGGTCATGACCGCGAACACGGCCGCATGGAACGGGATGTGCGCAGGGGAGCTGGAGAACAGCGGGATATAAACGCCGAGGTTGTCCCCGCCGTTCGCGAGGGTCACGCTCGCCACGGCGATCACCTTGAAGCGCGACGCGCTGCCATGGGGCTCGCGCGCGCTGTCTGCTGGATCCGCTCTGTCCGCCACGCCTGCTTCCCTGGCCCTGGAGCCCCGCCGAAGCGCCCAGAGGCCTCTCAGGCCGAGCGCGAGGGGAGCCAGGCCGAGCAGGCCGATCCATCCGTCCGGCACGCGGACCGCGAGCAGCGCACACGCGACGCTCGCGATCACGAGCGCCGCGTTGCCGAGGAACTGGCCGGCCACCACCTGAGCGGGAGTGAAGCCTGGATCCGCGAAGAAGGCCGAGAGAAGGAGGATGTCATCGATGTTCGTGGACACGAACACGACCACGCTCACCCCGAGAATCGGAAGGATCTGCTCCATGGCGCGCCCGCGGACGTACCACCTCCCGCGGCTCACGTCCGCTCGGCGGGGCGCAGGCGCCGCGGGCGCCGCTCCGAACCGGCCGACGCCGGAGCTCACCCGGGCCTGCCGGGGTAGACCGTAATCAGCGGAGCGACGGCGCGTCTGCGCAGGCGACAGGAGACGAGCCACGAGCTCGTGTAAGGAGAAGCCATGGCGACGATTCCCCAGCCCGTGCAGCCGACCAGCGCGAAGGCCGCGCCCGCCGCGCAGGGCGCCCGGACGGAGCTTCCGGTGCAGGGCATGACCTGCGCGGCGTGCGTGCGCCGCGTCGAGAAGGCGCTGCGCGCCGCGCCCGGCGTCCAGGATGCGGCCGTGAACCTGGTGACCCGGCGCGCGACGATCACCTACGACGCGCAGGCGACAACGCCGGCCGCGCTCGCCAGCGCCATCGTGGAGGCGGGGTACGAGGTGCCCGAGGTCCCCCCGGCGGCCAACGTCCCCGAAGCCGCGCCGATCACGGGCCTTTCCGCAGCCCCGCAGGCCGACGGCGTCCCCGCAAGCCCGACGAGCGCCGGCGTCCACGCGGCCTCCACGGCGCCCGAGCGCCCGGCGGCGACGGCGGACGCCCCACCGCAGCGCCCGCAGTCGAGCGCGGCCGAGCGCGCCGCCGCCATGGACGCGGCCGAACAGAAGGAGCAGCGAACGCTCCGGCGCGACGTCGCGATCGCCGCGCTGCTCACCGCGCCGCTGCTCGCCGTGGCCATGTCCCACGGCGCGATCCCGGCGCTCGAAGGCGCCTCCGCGCGCTGGCTCTCGCTCGCGCTCGCGACGATCGTGGTCTTCGGGCCGGGGCGCCGGTTCTTTCGCCTCGCCTGGAGCGCGCTCCGGCACCGCGCCGCGGACATGAACACCCTCGTGAGCCTCGGGACCGGCGCCGCCTGGCTCTACTCGACCGCCGCGGTCGCGGCCCCCGGCCTCTTCCCGCACGCCGAGCACGGCCACGCGCCGCCCGTCTACTTCGAGGCCGCGGCCGCGATCGTCACCTTCGTGCTGCTCGGCAAGCTCCTCGAGACGCGCGCACGGAAGCGGCTCGCCGACGCGGTGCGCGGGCTCGTGGCGCTCCAGCCGAAGACCGCGCGGCGCGTCCGCGGCGACGCCGAGGACGAGGTGCCCGCCTCGTCGCTCGCCCCGGGCGACCTCGTGCGGGTGCGGCCCGGCGAGCGCATCGCGACCGACGGCGAGGTGGTCGACGGCGCGTCCGCGGTCGACGAGGCGATGCTCACCGGCGAGAGCATGCCCGTCGACAAGACGGCGGGCTCGGCCGTGCTCGGCGGGACGCTCAACCAGAGCGGCGCCCTCGTCTTCCGCGTCACGAAGACCGGCGCGGACACCGCGCTCGCGCGCATCGTCGAGGCCGTCGAGCAGGCGCAGGGGTCGCGCGCGCCGATCGCGCGCCTCGCCGACATGGTGAGCGGCGTCTTCGTGCCCGTCGTCCTCGGCGTCGCGTCGCTCGCCTTCGCCGCGTGGCTCGCGATCGACCCGACCGCCGCGGGGCTCGCCACGGCGGTCGAGCGGTTCGTCGCCGTGCTCGTGATCGCCTGCCCGTGCGCGCTCGGGCTGGCCACGCCGGCCGCCGTGGCCGTCGGGACAGGGCGCGGCGCGGAGCTCGGCGTCCTCGTCAAGGGCGGCGCGGCGCTCGAGGCCGCGAGCCGCATCGACACGGTGCTGCTCGACAAGACCGGGACCCTGACCTCGGGTCGGCCCGAGCTCACGGACGTCGTGGACCTCGCGGGCGACGGCGAGGCGGCGCTCCTCGGCCTCGTGGCGGCCGCCGAGCGCGAGAGCGAGCACCCGGTCGCGCGGGCGATCGTCGAGGGCGCCCGCGGCCGCGGGGTCGGCATGGCGCCGGCCTCGGCGTTCCGCGCGGAGATCGGCCACGGCATCGAGGCGCGCGTCTCGGGGCGCCTCGTCCGCATCGGGACCGCGGCGTGGCTCCAGCGGGCGGGCGTCGACACGGTCGCGCTGGAGGCCGATGCCGATCGCCTGGCCGCGCTGGGCCGCACGCCGTCGTTCGTGGCCGTCGACGGGCGGCTCGCAGGGCTCGTGGCGGTCGCCGACCGGCCCACCGAGGAGGCGCGCCGCGCCGTCGCGGCCATGGCCGAGCTCGGCGTCGAGGTGGCGATGGTGACGGGCGATCGGGCGGGCGCCGCGCGCGCCGTCGCCGAGGAGCTCGGCATCCGCGCCGTGTTCGCGGAGGTGAGACCCGAGGACAAGGCGAGGATCGTCCGCGAGCAGCGGGCCGCCGGCCGCAGGGTGGCCATGGTCGGCGACGGCATCAACGACGCGCCCGCGCTCGCCGGCGCAGACGTGGGGATCGCGCTGGGCAGCGGCACGGACATCGCCGTCGCGTCCGCGGACGTGGCGCTGATCCGCGGCGGGATCGCGGGCCTGCCCGTGGCGCTCGGGCTCGCCCGCGCCACCCTCCGGACGATCCGGCAAAACCTGTTCTGGGCGTTCATCTACAACGTGATCGGCGTTCCGATCGCGGCGGGCCTCCTCTACCCGCTCACCGGATGGCTCCTGTCGCCCGTCCTCGCGAGCGCGGCGATGTCGCTGTCGAGCGTGTCGGTGCTCGCCAACTCCCTCCGGCTACGCGCGTTCGGCCGGACGTAGACCGGCACGCGCGGGCGCTGGCGGGCACAGCAGGAGCGGCGCGTCGCTGTCACCTTTGCAGCCCAGCGCGGTAAGCAAGAAGCCGACGAGCAGCGCGCTCATCGCGCTGATATCCCGAGCAGCCGGCTCTTCGCGCCAGCGAGGCGCTCGGCCCCGGTGCATCGCTCCACGTCACGGCCGCTCGCAGGGCGGCTACCCGGCGCCCGGCGAGTGAATGATCGGAGCCACGGATGCACCGAAGCATTCAAAAATACGGAGGATCCATGCGAGCTTACCGCCATCATATTGGCACAGCCATTGCTCTTGCCCTGTCCCTCTCGGCCCACGCGGCCGATGCCGCGGTCACTGTCGGGCTCATCGAGCCGACCAATGCGATCATCGCGGGCAGCACGATCCCGGTGCACGCAACGGCGTCGTCCCCCGAGGACATCTACTATGTCGAGGCGGAGCTCGAAGGGCTCACCATCGAGCTCACGCCGACGGAAGGGGGTCATTTCCAGGGAGCGTTCGATCTCGGCGAGCTCGCGGGCGAGCTCGCCTATGGGCCCCACGTCGTGACGGTCCACGCGTACAGCACGTTGGGCGAGGTGGCGAGCGCGCAGGGCACCGTGCACCGGTACGCGCCTCTGACGCTCGGATGGAACGCGCTCGCGCACGACACCCTCACGGACGGCTGGCGCTTCGCCGCGAAGTGCGTCCCCACGCCGCCGTACACGTGCCAGAGCCTCCAGGCGACGTTCCGCAGCGCCGAAGGACAGGTCACCCTTTCGGCGCAGAACCCGCAGCCCGTGCCGGGGCACCTCTACCTCAAGGAAGAGCAGGCCTGGTATGGCTACCAGATCCCGTCGGGCAGAGCGTACACGCTGACCCTCGAGGCCAGCGACGGCGTGGGCCCCACCGTCACGAAGACCATCGGCCCCATCTACGTCGAGCGGAGCCCGAGGCTCACCGCCGTCCAGCGCGCGCCAGGCACCATCCTCGATTTCGACGCCGCGCGGATCCTCTTCCGGGACCCGTACCAGCGCCTCGGGATCTTCGACCGCGCCACGCAGCAGGTGACGTGGGTCGCGACCATCCCGCAAGGAGATCTGCCGATCAGCGAGGTCTACGGGGCGCTCACGCCGTCCGGGTCCGTGCACCAGTCGACGACGGGCCACATCCTCGCCTGGGTCAACGGCGCCCGGCGCACCGTCACGAGCGCGGCGCGCCTCGACGCGGTGAACGGCGACAACATCGTGTGGACGACGAACAGCGACGACTGGGCCGTCGCTACCTCGCTGTCGGCGGGGACGAACAGGACCCTCTGGCGCGTCGACGGGAGCAGGTCGCCGTTCCAGGCCGACATCACGCCTTCCGGCGGCGTCTATTTCGGCACCTACGAGGATGCCGCCATCGTCGGGCCGAGCAGGGTGCGCCTCGGCGATCATGCGGGCAACCTGCAGCGGCCGATCACCGACGGAACGAACGTCGCCGGCCGGTGGTGGGACGGCATGACGAGCTCGAGCTACCTGTACACGGCGGAGGGAGAGGAGGTGTTCCTGGGCGACTCGATCACCGGCACCTCGGCCGGGCTGCTGGTTCACGCGGGCCACGCCGCCTTCCTGAAGAGCGACGGCGCCGTCAACCAGGTCTGGCTGCGGACCCCCGACGGCGAGCAGCATCAGATCAGCGATTTCACGACGTCGAGCCAGTTCGATCAGGTGAAGCTCCGGGTCGGCCACGACGGCATCAGCGACACGGGCGAGGTCCTCTTCCTGAACGGCGGCAAGCGCTATCTCGGCCGGGCGGGGGGCGCGCCCGAGAACATCGGCTCGTCCCTCGGGCACGGTCGCTGGCTCGACGGGAGCTGGTATGTGACCATCGGGAACACGATCCTCCAGGTCTCGAGCGCACAAGGCGCCGTCGCGCGCCTCGCCGCGCCGGGGAACGCGGAGTTCGCGCCGGAAGAGGGCCTGGGCGGCGAGCGCGAGGTGCTGTCCACCTCCTTCGCCGTGGACGAGGTGCTCGATGAGCCGATGTGGGCTCGGGATCTGCACGAGCCGGACGCGCTGCCGGCGTCGGCCGACGCGGACACGGACGGCAACATCGCGCCGGCCGCGGCCGGGTGCAGCGCCTCTGGCCCGGCGGGCTCCGCGGGCAGCGCCGCCGCGCTCGCGGCGGCGGTCGCGGGCCTCGTGCTCGGGCGGCGGCGGCGCGCGCGGTCGTAGCGGCGCCGCGCTCCTCCACCCGGCCCGGTCGACATCGATCGGGCCGGGGCGCCGCGCTTCTCTCTGGCCGGCCTCGTCGCGGCCCTGCCCTCGCGGCCGCCCCGCCCGTCATCCACCCGTCACTCGGCGACGACGATCTGCCATCGCTGCTCCTCGCCGCCGCCCCCCCGCTGCTCGATCGCGGCGGCGTCCTCGGTGGAGCCCTGGTAGACCCCGATCAGCTTGCCGCTCTTCTTGTTCCTGATCTGGAAATCACCGCCGCCCAGATCGATGAACAGCCACGCCTGGTTGTCGCCGTCATGGTTCTCCCATTGCACCAGCGCGACCCCGTCGCTCGTCGACTCGTCAGGGACATCGAGCACCTTGCCGCTCTTGACGTTGGTCAGCCGGAAGTAGCCCGATCCATTGTAGTTGAAGCTCCACTTCTGGCTGTCTCCGCCCGTGTCCGCGTTCTGGACGACGTCCACCCCGTCCTCGCCCGACGCGCCGACGACATCCATCACCTTGCCGCTCTTCTTGTTGACGAGCTTGAAATTGTTCGTCGCTCCGGCGACGGCGCCGGCCGACGTGTCGATGGTCAGCGTGTTGTTCCAGCGCATGCTCATGGTGGTGTCCGACGGGAAGGAGATCGGCTGCCAGACGTACGTCGAGTTGTTGACCGGTCCGCTCCAGGCCCCTGCCCACCGGTCTCCCATGTACAGGTAGGCCGTCCCGGAGCTGCCCTGGACCGGCAGCACGTAAGTCGACTGGGAGTGGTAGGTCGTGCCGTCACCGACGTTGGTCATCGCCGACCAGCCCCTGTCGAGAGAGCGGGACGTCGCGTATTTCGCCTGGTTGGGCGACCAGCCCGTGGCGCCTGAGGTCAGCAGGAAATAGGTGCCGTTCCGCTTGAACAGCGCCGGCGCCTCCCGGTGCCCGCCGGGGAAGAGCGTGGCGGAGAGGCGGGCGATGGACAGGTAGTCGGGAGCCAGCTCGTAGAGGTTGAGATCGTAGTTCTCGTTCGTGGCGGAGATGAAATAGGCCTTGGCGTCGTCATCGACGAAGAGCCCGCAGTCGCGGGACATGTACCCGGGCTTGCCGTGATCGGTCACCCCGCTGCCGGCGAGCGGCCGGAAGCTGCCGTGATATGTGTAGTCGCCGTCCACGGTGCTCGAGCTCGCGACCGCGGCGCGGGCCTCGCCGTAGTTCACCCCGTTCTCCCAGTGCATCCACATCACGAATCTGTCCGTGGACGCGTTGTAGACCACCTTCGGGCGCTCGATGTTGGCCGGATCGAGGTCCTTGTCCGAGTCCATCGTCAAGACATGGTTCCTGAACTCCCAGCGCCGCAGATCGGTCGAGCGATAGCAGGAGACGGCATAGAACGTCCCGTCCGGGTTCCGGTTCTCTCCGAACCAGTAATAATGGTCGCCCACCCGGATCACCCCTCCCCCGTGCGCCTGGATGGGTTTGCCCGAGGTGTCGGCCCACTGGATCCCATTGACCAGGGGGCCGACCGCCGGCGGCAGCTCCGGTCCCCCACCCTCGCCAGGCGCCCCGCCGCCGCCGGACGCCGAGCCGACAGACACGCCGGAGGTGCCTGGCGCCCCGCCCCCCGAAGCGCTGGAGGTGCCGGGCGCCCCGCCGCCGCCGGACGACGAGCCCACCGACGTGCCGGGCGCCCCGCCGCCGCCGGACGACGAGCCCACCGACGCGCCGACCCCGGAAGCGCCGCCGCCGCCCTCCGATGAGCCCCCAGGGAGCTCTTCCGAGCCGGAAGCGCAAGACGCGACGCCGAGCCCCACGACCAGCAGGCCCATCACCGGAGACAAGGAACCGAGACGCATGACGCCCTCCAGAAAGAGCGAGATCTCGGTGCCTTCAACCGGACGAGTCAAGTCCTTCTCGCGCGCAGCGGCCTGGGTGATTTGATCCGCTCCCGTGCGATCTGCCAGCCTGCGCGCCGGGGAGATCTCGGCCGCGCGCTCGTGGCCCGATCAGGCCCGCGCCGCGGGGATCGCCGCCGCTCCGCGCGGGGCGGCGATCTTGTACCTGTCGCGGGCCCAGGCGGCGATCTCGGCGACCTGCCGCTCGACGGGGGTCGCCGACCAGCCGAAGGCCTCGCGGAAGCGCGCGTCGTCGATGACATAGGGCACGTCCCACTGGTACGCCATCTCGGCCACCTCCCGCATGAAGGGCGAGAACAGGCCGACCGCGCGCAGCAGGACGCGCGGGAGTCGCGCCACCTCGACCTCGACGCCAAGGGCGCGCCCGAGGCGCTGCGCGAGCGCCCGCGTGCTCTCGGCAGGCGCCGTCGGCAGGTGCCAGACATGGCCCATGGCCTCCTCCCGCTCGCCCAGCGTCACGAGGCCCCGCGCCACGTCCTCCACGTAGGTATACGAGTGAGGCATCTCGGGATCACCCATGCACTCCACGGCTTTTCCGGCGAGCGCGCGCGCGTAGAAACGGTCGCCCCACGCGGACAGCGGCACGTCGGCGCCGAAGAAGTCGCTGGCGCGCCCGATGGCCACGCGCACGTCGCCGCGGCGCTGGGCCGCGAGGCGCAGCTCCTCGAGCTCGACGCGCAGCGCGCCCTTCCTGCTGCAAGGGCGACGCGGCGAGTCCTCTCGCATGGCCCCGTCGGGCGCGCCGTACATGTACAGGCAGTCGAGGGCCACGAGCTTCGCGCCCGCCTTGCTCGCGCCGTGCACCGCGCCGCGCGCGATGGGCAGGAGCTGCGTGGCCCAGAGGTGGTAGGGCGGGTTCATGCAATCGTAGACCACGCTCGCGCCGCGCGTGGCCTCCTCGGCAAAGGCGAGATCGGTGATGTCGCCGCACACCGACGTGAGCCCCGGCCGCTCCGGGGCCCGGCGGGTGCGCTGCACCAGGCGCACGCGATGGCCCTGCGCCAGCAAGAGAGCCGCGACCCGCGGGCCGATCTGGCCGGCGCCGAGCACGACGTGGAGGCGAGACGAGGGGCTGGGGGCGAGCGATGGGTTGTTCATGGGGGCCAAGATGGCCCTTGCAACCACGCAAGACAACGCCCAGAAACGCAACACTTCACGGCAAAAATGCAAGACCTACCCGGGACGCGGGCCGCGCGTTGTGCGCGACCCGGGGGCTCCCTGGAGGAGGGTCCTCAGGGAGCCCGTGTGTGCCGAGCCGAGCTGGCTACGTCAGGCTGGGAAGCGCGCCGGTGCTGTACTGCGGGTCGCCGAAGGTCTTGTCGTCGGTCCCCATCGCGTTCGCGATCGTGACGAGAAGATCGTTGTGCTGGCGGGCAGAGCCGCCGTTCGCCAGATAGTCCACGAAGCGGCCGGTGCGGAAGACCCCGCCCGCGCTGCCGGCGAGCAAGAACGGGATGTTCGTGAGCGCGTGCTGCCTCGACTCGCCGATCTCGGTGACCCACAGGACGACGGTGTTGTCGAGGAGCGTGCGATCCCCTTCCGCGTACGAGTCGAGCTTACCGAGCAGGTAGGCGAGCTGCTCCGCGAACCACGTGTGGATCTTCATGTACTTCTCGTCGCCCGCCGCGTTCCACTCGTGGGAGATGGCATGGTGATTCTGCGTGAGACCGAGGAACGGGTAGAGGTGCTCGCTCTCGGCGTACGACCACTGGATCGTGGCGACCCGCGTGAGGTCGCACGCGAGCGCCGCGGCCATCATATCCATCTGGAGCTTGCCGATGGCCGGCATGTTGTCGTCCTTCGAGAGGTCGATGCGGTCGCCGAGCGCCGGGGCCTGGCAGCTCGTCGTCGGGGTGCCGCCGCCGCCGGTCGAGGAGCCGCCGCCGGCCAGGCGCGCCTCGATGTCCCGGATCGACTGCAGGTGCGAGTCGAGCTTGAGGCGATCTTCCTTGCCGATGCGAGGCCGCACGTCGGCGATGTCCTCGCGGAGGATATCGAACACGGTCCGCCGCTGCGCGCGGAGCCGATCCAGCGCGGTGGACCCGCCAGGGTCCTGGCCCTGGCCAGGCACCGTGGCCCCGAAGAGCTGCTGGAACGTGTCGTAAGGGTCCTCGCGGGGGGGGATGGGCTGGTCCGGCCCGGCGTAGCTGAGCCGACCGCGCACCTCCGCGTCACGGACCTGGACGCCGAGCTCCAGGGTCCGGAACAGCGTGCTCGGCTGCAGCTTGTTCGCGATGTGCTGATCGAGCGAGATCCCCGACGACCAGCCTGCGTTGGTGGACATGAAGCTCTTGAAGTTGCCCTTGAGCAGCGCCCGCCCCGTCAGCAGCCCCCCGATGCCCCGAGCGTGCTCGGAGCCGATGTTGGAGTTGACCACGACGTTCATGTTGACCCCGCGCAGCGGGATAATCTTCGACTTGAACGGCGAGAGCGGCTGGAGCAGCGGGCTCAGCGTGAAGTTGGTCTCGGTGCCCGTGGGCATCCATTTCGACTCCATGGTGCCGTTGGGCGTATAGAACACCACGAAGCGCTTGGGCGCGGTGGCCTCTTGCCCGCGGGCCAGCTCGGAGTTCAGCAGCGGAATCGTCGCCGTCGCCGCCAGCGCGCCCTGGAGCATCCGCCGTCGAGAGATCATTCGCGGTTTCATGTCACTCCTCCTCTGCGATCGCGCTGCGGTACAGGAACGCGTCGGTCTGCGTCGTCGCCACGATGAGCTCCACGAGATCACCCTCGGAGCCGTGGAACCCTGCGCGCAGCCCGTCGAGCGAGCACTCGTCGTCGATGTTCTCGAAGCGGCCCGCCGTGTAGCGGAACCATTGCGTCGCGAGGCACTCGCGGACCTGCACGCTCCCGGCGAGCTTCTCCGCCAGCTGGCGAACGCCGACGAACGGGCCGTCCATGTCATCGGACAGGACCATCTCCCCGGAGACGTCGATGACCTGCCCGCCCTCCTCGGTGCGGTACGCGCCCACGGCGTCGAAGTTCTCGAACGCGAAGCCGATCGGATCCATCAGCTGATGGCAGCCGGCGCACCTGGCATCGGAGGCGTGCTGGTTGAACCGTTCACGCGCTGTAACGCCCTCCTCGCCGGTGGGCGGCGTGAGGTCGACGTCGTCAGGAGGAGGCGGCGGATCCTGGCACATGAACTTCGCGCGGATGGCCTTGCCGCGCAGCACCGGAGAGGTCTGATCGGGGTGCGCGTGGACGGCCAGGAACGCGGGCTGCGTGAGCACCCCAGCGCGCTGGTCCGGCGGGAGCTCCACGAGCTGGGGTGTGGTCGAGCCGGGCGGGACCGTCACGCCGTAGAGCTCGGCGACGGACTCGGTGGCAAAGCCGACGGGCAGCGTGAGCAGGCTCGAGAGCTTGTGGTCCCCGGACCAGAGCACGTGCTCGACGAACGCAGGAGTCTCGGCGCGAATCCCCGCGACGAGCTCGTCGTCGTACCCGGGGAACAGGCTCTCCTCCTTGACGATGGTCTCGAGCTTCCCGAGGTTGAGCCATTGCTTGTAGAACTCCGTGATGGCCCGGCGCGCCCGCGGGTGCTCCAGCATCTGGCGGGTTCGCTCGGCGAGCTGCTCGCGGGTATCGAGCAGGCCCGCCTCGGCGGCATCGAGCAGCTCGTCGTCGGGGCCCGACGCCCAGACGAGGTACGACAGGCGCGACGCCATCTCGTACGGGTCGAGGCGCACCCGCGACGAGGAGGCATCGAGATCGTGACGCAGCTCCAGGCGGAACAGGAATTTCGGCGATTGCAGCGCGGCCCGGATGACGACCTCGATGCCCTCACGGAACGACCCGTCCGTGCGTCCCGCGGCGTAGGCGCGCATCAGCCGGTCGACGTCCGACGTCTCGAGCGGCCGACGGTACGCGCGACGGCCGAAGTCCTGGACGAATTGCCGCGCGCACGCCTCCTCCTGGGCGACTTGCCCCTCGACCGCGGCCGGATCACACGGCACGAGCTTCGACAGATCGCCCGCGACGGCCTCGGTCGCGAGCGCCTCGGCAGCCAGGAGGTATTTCTCCGCGTGCAGCGCAGACACGGTCAGCACCGTCGCGTTGTTGTTGAAGCCGCCGGCGATCTCATCCGGGGGGAATTGATCGGCAGGGGTGAGGGACGTTCCGAGGAGATCTCGGACCGTGTTGTTGTATTCGAATCGCGTCAAACGCCGCTGCGGTGCGAGGATCCGCTCGGCGCCGCACACCGGGGGATCTCCTTGTCCGGACGTCGAGCCGTCCTCCCCGGAGCTGGAGCCGGAGCCAGAGCCGGAGCCCGCCGCTCCGATCTGCCCGTTACCGCACCCGGCTACGGCCGTCAGCGCGAGCGTCGCTATGAGCGCGTGACCGGCTCGCCAGCGACGATATCCTAAGTCAGCCATACCGTGACCTCCTACCGTCGGTCACAACCTACGGTGAAGCCTCGGCAGACGTCAAGCACTGCTCCCATCAATCCACGGCGCAAGACGCCAGCGTTGAATGGCCGGACAGCGGTCAACAACGGACCATCGGCTGGCGAAGTCTGATACTGCCCGAAGACTCCACTCCCGTCATATTATGGATCGACTGGCCGTCACTTGACGCGGCACGCGCCGCGTCAGCCCAGCAGAACCGGGCGCACTACGGCCTGGGCAGCGAGGCGAGAGCGCGACTCCGTCGCACCTCTCCAGGCCAAACACGCCGCGCACACGAGTAGTCATTGGAAGAATTCCCGCTCCGGCGCGTATTGATCACGAACCGCCGAAAGCTCTCCAATTTCGACCAGCGACGTCACGCGCGCCTCGCCTAGAGGCGTCACGGCGCGGGGGAGACATCGCAGATCACCTGGGGCGCCTCGTGCCCGTAGACGACGCGCAGGCTCGGGTGGGCGCGGACGAGCTCGCGCAGGCGCTCCAGGCTCCGCTGTCCCACGGCCTCGTCGCTCGCCGAGGGACCGCGCGGGCCGATGCCGTGCTCGAACGCCCAGGCATAATGCGACGCATCGCCGATGAGCAGCACCGGACCGGACTCTGCGTTGACCACGAACGAGAGGTGACCGCGCGAGTGGCCAGGCGTCGGGAGCGCCCAGAGCGCGCCGTCGCCCCACACATCGATGGCCCGGTCGAACGGCGGCATGGGGACGCCGCGCGCGAACGAGAGCTCCGAGAGCGTCGCCCCCTCGGCGAAGTGCCCGTAGCCCAGGTGCCCCGCGAGATCGTCGGCCTCGCCCTCGCCGGTCACGATCTCGACGTCGCGGGGGAGCTCGCCGAGGCCGGCGGTGTGATCGCCATGAACGTGGGTCAGGTAGACCTGACGCGGGCGCGAGCCGAAGCGCGCGAGCTGAGCACCGAGCGAGCGCCCCGCGGGGAGCGTGAACCGCGTGCCCATCGCCCGGTGCAGCCAGCTCACCGGCGCGCGGATGTCGCCGAACGGCTCGCGCTCGAACGGGGCGGAGAGGCCGGCGTCGATCAGCACGTCGCCGCGCGCGGGATGGCGGACGAGGTGCGCGTAGATCGGCAGCGGCTCGTGCTCGCGGGCGCGATCGAACGCGACGTGGTCGCTGCGGAGCAACATCGAGCGCGCTCCGCCGACCTCGCCCGTCTCCAGGGTGCACAGGCGCACGCGCTGGCCGCGCGCGAACACGTCCTCCCACGCGGAGGCGCGCTGCGGGGGCACGGCGAGCTCCACGCGCGGGAGCTTCGATGGGCTGCCAACGCCGGCCCAGATCACGAGCGCCGCCGCGAGCGCGACGACGGCGCCGAGCCCGGCGCCGATCCGGCGAAGCCACGGGCGGATGGACGTGGAGGGCCGGCGAGGCACGATCGGCGGCTCGGGCGGCGTCAGCGAAGGAGCTTCATCGAGCGGGACATCACGCATGCCTCGGTTCTACGGCGCGTGGTCGCACACGGGTCATGCTTCGGCGTGATGCCTGGTATGTCGTGCAGGATATGATCCGGCGATGCGGATCGAGGACGTCGACTTCAACGGGCTTCGCGCGCTCCACCACCTGCTCGAGACGCGGAGCGTGACCCAGGCGGCGCGGCGCCTCGGCACGACGCAGCCCAACATGAGCCGCTCGCTCGCGCGGCTCCGAGAGGTCTTCGGCGATCCCTTGTTCGTGTCCACCGGCCGCGCCCTCGAACCGACGCCCATGGCGCTCACGCTCCAGCCCGACGTGGAGCGCGCCCTGTCGGCGCTGCGCACGGTCTTCGATCCCATGGTCCGCCAGAAGCGCGAGGACGAGCCGTTTCCGCTGCGCGTGGCGACGTCCGACTACGGCACCCTGGTCGTGCTGAGGCCGTGGCTCGCGCAGCAGGCCGAGGCGCGGCGGATGACGACGCTGCGCATCGTCCAGCCCTCGCTGGAGACGATCGGCGCCCTCGAGCGCGGGGAGGTCGACCTGGCGCTCGTCCCGCGGGTGGACATCGACGGGCTGGAGCAGTTCGTGTTCCGCCCCATCGTCGACGACGAACACGTGATCGTGACGCGGCGTGGGCACCCGCTCACGCGCGGGCGCGCGACGCTCGAGCGGTACCTCGCGTGCGGGCACGTCGTCGTGGGCACCTCGCTGCCGGGGCTCTCGTCGGTGCAGCGGGCGATCGCGCGGCTCGAACGATCGCGGGACGTGCAGGCGCGCGTGCCGTCGCTGCTGCTCGCGCTCTCGCTGGCAGCGGAGACCGATCTCGTCGCTACCCTGCCCGCGCGCATCGTCCGCGCCTCGGGGCTCCCGCTCACGACCCGACCGGTCCCCTTCGAGGTCGAGCCCTTCACGCTCCACATCGTGTTTCATCCACGCTGGACGACCGACCCGCGCCATCGCAGCATCCGGGAGAGCCTGATCTCCAGCTCCACCGCGAGAGGGCGCTCCAGGGCGTCCCCATGAGCCTCCAACGTTCGTGTGGATCGCGTTGCGGGTGCGATTCGACCGGAGCACGCGATAGCGCCGCTCAGGCACTCCACGGCCTCCGTGCAGGTTCGACTCCGATACTGCTATGCTGGCGCATGGGTCAACGCTGGGTCGCGGTGTTCGGCTGGCTTCTCGCCCTCCTGGTCGTTCCGTCCGGCTGCCATCCCCCGCCAACACAGGCGCCGGCCGCGCTGCCCGCGCGCGCGACTCCGAGCCATCACGCGACTCCGACCCCGCGCGATCCGTCGGCCGTGATTGACCCGGACGATGATGCCGGTATCGCCGCGGCGCTCGCCGGCCACGGGCTCGATGGATGGATGCACGGCGCGGCGCCTGCGTCCGGTCTCTTCGTATTCACCTACCGGCTCCCGCACGATTTCTTCCGTTACGCTGACTTTCCGATGATCCCGGGGTCGCCGGAGGTCGCGCGGGAGCTCGCCGGGCTCCAGCGGCACGACCGGCTGCGCGTGTTCGGCAGCCTCGAGAAGAAGGGCCCTCAGCGCCATGTCCGCGTGCGCCGCATCGAGGTGATCACGCGGTTCTCCTCCGGCGTGGACGCGCCGCCGTATGCACACGACACGACCACGCGCGCGGCGCTGCTCGGGGGGCGCGAGCTCGTGGGTCGTGTGCACGGCGTCGACGCCGAGGGCAAGATCCTCGTTGTCGAGCTCGCAGACAAGGTGGTGCCGGTCTTCGTGACCCGCCCGGAGCACGTCCGAGACCTGTGGCGCAATGACAAGATCCGGTTGCATTACGTGATCGCCGAGCACCCCGATCGCCCGATCCACCTGCGGCTCGATCCGGCCGTCTCGAGGCCAATCGAGGTGCTGGAGCGCATGCAGGCCGGTCATGGCCGGCCGGTCGAGCTGGAGGGCGATCTCGTGCTCTTCCCGAGGAGCCCGCAGATAAAATTCGACATCTGGGCGCTGCGCGTCGTCGACAGGGATCGGGTGGAGCGCGAGTATACGCTCGTCAATTTCAGCGATCCGGAGCTCTTCAAGGCGATCCGCGACAAGCTCGCGCGGGGCTGGGCGGCGCACCCCGGCGCCCCGGTGGACGCGCGCAACAAGTTCATCAAACCAGGCCTGCGCGTGCGCGCGAGGGGCGTGCTCAACGTGATCTCGCCGGCGCAGGCCAATCCGCAGATCTTGCTGTCGTCGGAGGGGGCGGTCGAGGTGCTCGGAGCCCCGGGAGGGGGATCGCCGCCTCCTGTCGACCGATGAGGCGTCCCCGGGTCCCGCCGGTCCGTCCTGTGCATCATCCTGTGCATCATCCTGTGCATCATCCTGTGCATCATCCTGTGCATCAGCCAGGCCCGACCGCCTGACGGGCTCGACCACGGCGGTCGAAGGCAATCGCGCCTCCATTTTCTGCTTGCCCACGGTTTCCTCGGACCACACTATCTGCCGGGGGTGGGGCAGCCGCACGCGCCGCCCCTCGGAGCGTCATTCTTTCGTATCTCGAGCGAGCGCCCCCTCCGGCTCGGGCCGCTCGCGGCGTTCGTCCGTCAGAGCCCGGGACGCTCCACGCGCCCGCTTCACTGCCCCGTGTCCCGACGGCCAAGCTCTCGATCGGAGGTGCGCCCTTGAAACCAGCGATCGTCCTACCGCTCGTCATCGTATCGTCGTGCCTCGCCTCCGCCGCTGCCGCAGCCGAGCAGGCGTGCGGGTACTCCAGCGCCGGCTGGAACGCGCCGAACGGCGCGGCCGTGTTCAGCGCCGGCTCGGGGCCGATCGGAGACGTCCTTAACGCAGTCGGCGAGTTCCGGACGCACTCGATGCTGTCGCATGGCCCCGGACGGTGGGTGACGCATGCCACCATGAAGCAGCCGCGCGAGAACTCCTGGCCCGAGGTGTGCAGCACGCCCATCGTATCGAACGATCTGCTCGATGGTTATCCCGGGCTCGCGCAGGTCAACCAGGGGGGGATCTACCGCTTCCTCTACGGGAGCGGCGGGATCGGCCCGGCCGCGCTGACGTATCAGGTCGGCGATCCCAAGCGGGCCGCGTCGATCGGCGAAACCATCTGGTGGGAGGTGCCTTACTACGCCGAGCGCTCGATCATCGACGGAGGGGTCGAGATCCCTCGGCTGAGCGTCCGCGGGGACCGGGTGCACTACTCGTTCTTCCAGTACCGCAACACCGAGGGCACGCCCACCGGCGGGCCGGCGTGGAACAACGGTATGGTCTGCTCGTCATTCCTGGCCTACGCGCACCATCTCGACGGCCAGGGCGCCATCCCCCCGTACACGTACAGCCACGCCAAGCTCGCGAGCGCGGCCAACGCCCTTCACGGCGGGGTGATGGACAGCTGCGAGAACAGCCTGGGGTTCTGGGGCTCGATCGGCACATCGATCGCCTGCCTCTCGGACGTCTGCGAGAAGGCCGCCAATCAGGTCGCGAACTGCATGGCCTCGCACGCCTGCGACACCGGCAGCGGCAGCTTGTGGAGAGGAGTCCGAGACGACCCGAAGACCGTCGCCGTGTCCATCAGCCCCGACCGCATCGGCGGCTGGAGCGGGCACCCCTGGGGGACCCAGGCCGGCGCGACCGTCTGGTCCGCCGATACGAACCACAACGTCCAGTGGAACTCCGGAGGCAATGTGTACGGGTGCTGGTACTGACGATCGCTCGAGCACGCTGACATGAGGAGCTCAGGCCATGAGGACCAGGATCGGTGCGCGTCGGTCAAAGGCGCAGTGGGTCGGCGTGGCGGCGCTCGCCGCCGCGCTCTGGCTCTGGGTCTGGTCGGTCCGCCCTCCCGAGGTGCCCGAGCCCGCCCGGGCAGCGCCGAAGGCGAGCGCGCCGGAGGCCCCGCCGAGCGCGAGACGCGCGGCGAGCGTCGCCGCGGCGAGCACGAGGGCGCCCGCGGAAGACCCGGCGCCCCGCATCGACGAGATCGAGGTCGAGAAGCCGGAGGTGTGCGCCGGCGAGGAGAACCTCATCACCGTGCGCGCCCATACCTCGAACGGTACGGATGAATACCTCCACAGCGTCATTGGCACGCGAACCGGATCGCGGGTGCCGCTCCGCATCTGGCCCGACACGGACGGTTCATACGAGATGCCGACCATCGCCGTGTTCGGGCGGAACAACGTGGTGAGTCAGAGCGAGGTCCCGAGATACAAGGTCAAGGCCTGCAAGCCGGAGCGGATCGTCGTCATCACCCACAGGCTCCTGCCGAGCACCCCCGGTGACTACGAGCTCACGGCGCGGATCGTCGACGTCGGGGTCAAGGACAACCCCGACGCGAGGCCGTTCAAGCCCGCGAGTTATGCCTGGGTGTTCGACGACGGCGGCTCGGAGAAGACGAAGGCGCCGTTCGTGACCCACAGCTACGAGCGCCGGCCGCAAACCGCGCTCGTCTCCGAGTTTTTGATCCGGGTGGAGGTCCAGAGCGAAGCGGGCGAGAAGCTCGCCGGCCGTACCCTGCTCCAGATCCCGAACATGATGTTTCAGGACCTCGCCGAGCGAGGCATCGTGACCCTCGCGGCGACGCCGACGCCCCGATTTCCCGAGCAGGACGGCGACGGCGTGGTCCGGCAGGCCTTCCGCTTGTGGCATCACCGCGACGCGCCGGTCCGGATCGATACCGTCACGGCGGTGCGGTACTACGCGGGAGCCTCGGACGCCTCACCGCGCGAGAACGCGTCGCTCGGCCTGGTCGAGATCCCACCGGGGCAAGGGGTCGATGTGGAGGTGAGGCTCGACACGGTGCGTGAACCGGATGTCTTCACCATCACGTACTTTATCGAGGGGGAGACGGCCGAAGGGAACGCTGCGCGCGGGACGTTCTCGCTGATGAAGCCGCCGCCCGCGCCGACCAAGGAGTCGAGCACACCGGTCATGGAGCCCGTCCTCCTCGCGAAGATCAAGCGGGCGCGAGAGCTCCTCGCGCAGGAGTTCGTCACCGACGAGGACATCTGGCGGCTGGAGCGAGAGGGAAAGATGGCGGATCTCGACGTCTCGCCGCCGCGGACGAAGGCGCCATAGCCCGATCCGAGCGCGACGCCATGCCCGCATCGACCCCTCCGCTTCGGGGCTCGTGACCGGTCAGGCGCCGATATCGATCGTGCCCTCGAAGCTCCGATCAACGTGGCTCGGCCCGCCGCGCGCCGTCGGCCGCGGCGGCGTCGGCGCGGTTCATCCGCTGGATGCAGAGCTTGAGACCGGCGCGGAGGTTGCCCATCGTGATGATCCCCGAGAGATCGACCCCGAGCGCGATCATCGTCTGCGCCACGTTCGAGCGGATACCCGTGATCACGCCCTCCGCGCCGAGGAGCCGTATCGCGCGGACCATCTCGATGAGGTAGCTCGCCGTCTTCGTGTCGACGGCGTCGACCCCGGTCAGATCGAGTATCGCGAAGCGCGCCCTCTTGGTCGAGATCGCGTCGAGGAGGCTGTCCATCACCTCGGAGGTCCTCACGCTGTCGACGACGCCGACCATCGGGAGCGTCAGCACGCGATCCCAGACCTCGATGATGGGCGTCGACAGCGCGCGAATCACCTGCTGCTGGGCCTGGATCATGTCGAGCCTCGCCTGGAGCTCGACCTCCTTGCGCTTCATGTCCGTGATGTCGAACGTCACGGAGACCGCGCCGTTCGGCGCGCCGCGCTCGTCGAGGACGGGGAGCAGCCAGGACCGCCAGGTGACGCCGTGGGTCTCGACCTGGTTCTCCACCACCTCTCCCGCCAGCACGCGCCGCATCCCGTCCGCGGCCTCCGGGCTGGACCCGTAGAGGTCGAAGACGTTCTTGCCGATGAGCGCCCCAGGCTTCACGCCCGAGTTCTCGAGCCCCTTGCCGTCATGATGGGTGAAGACCCCATCGCGATCATACTTGCACGCGGCGATCGGAACGTAATCGAGGATGGAGCGCAGGATGATCGAGTCGTCCCGCGAGGCGTCCGCCAGGCGGCCGCGGTGGGTCACGTCCTGCCCGAGGAAGAGCCTGCGCACCACCTGGCCGTCGGCGCCGCGCATCGGCTCGTGCACCCACGCACACGCGACGACCCGCCCGTCCTTCCGCCGGTGTTCGGCGGAGAGCGGCGCGCCGCCCTGCCCGTCGCAGAGGCGTCGCCAGAGGTCGGCGTCGGCGCCGCTTAACGCCGTGTCCGTGAGGCGGCGGCCAATCACCTCTTCCCCGGTATAACCCAGCAGCCGCTCCGCCCCGGCGCTCCACGCGGCGATCTCGAGAGACCCGACGTCGCCGTTGCACTCCACGGCGATGAACGGTCCGTTGAGGACCGCGTTCATGTAGCTCGTCGCGATCTCGAGCTCGTCCGGCCCGGCCACCTGGTCCATGCGCCGCACTGTACCGGGCACGTCCTCGGCATGTCGAGAAAAACGGCCGCGCCCGACGGTCAGCTCCCTCGCTTCATCGTGGCATCGATGAGCCCGTGCGGCTCGTCGACCGGCACGAAGATCTCGTTGTCGTTGGTGAGCCCGAAGGGTGCGAGATCGACGAGCAGGCAGTGCTTGTTGGGGAGCGAGAGGCTCACCTCGTCGATGGCAGGACAGGCGGCGAGCACCGCCTCCCCCAGGTCATGAATGGTGTGCTGCACCGAGAGGCTGTGTCGCTCTGCGAACGTCTCGATCAGGGCGCGGCGGGCGCGCTCCCACGTCGCCGTCGGCGCCGGGTCGCGGCCGGCCGCGCGCCAGCGAGCCACCATGAGCGTCGAGAGGATGCGGTCCCCGGTCTCCTTGAGCGTCGTGTACTCGTCGCGCGGGAAGCCCGAGAACGCCGAGCCGGCGGTCTTGAGGACGAGGAGGTCCGCGATGCCGGACGTGATCTCGACCGCGCCGGGAGCCGCGGAGATCTCCGCGGTCCGCCGCTCCCCAGCCGCGCGGAGGAAGGCGTGAGGGTGCGGCGCGCCGCCCGCGTCGATGCGAGACCAGACGTTCTCCGCGATAGCGACCCTCGCCCGCCGGGTGTGCGGCTTACCGAGGAAGTGCTCGGCGAGCAGGACGCCGAAGTCCTCGATCGGCTCGACCGGGTGGCCCTTGGCGAGCGCGTACACGGTGTTCTTCATCGTGTCCGTGGGCAGCACCTTGCTGTTGTCACCCTTCGTGTAAGCGTCGTCGAACTCGCCCTCCAGCTGGACATCGACCTGGACGTCGGTGAGCTCGTGCCGCGCGCCCGCGCGGCGGACCTTCACGAGCCGCACCCTCGATTTGCCATAGGCGTTCCGCACCAACGAGATTGACATCGTTCTTCAGCTCCCGCGCCGGGCGACGACGCTCTTTTGAGACGCGGGAGAGACGGTAGCTTGAAGCGCGACGCCGGCTCAAGCCTGGCGGGTCCCCTCGCCCTCGACCCGCGGCGCCCGACGACGCTCCGGCGGCGGCCGCCCGCCGGAGCGTCGTCGGGCGGGCCCGTGCGATATGGCGCGTGCGGCGACGAGGGCGCGTCACCACATACGCGGGCATGGTGACCACAGAGCGTGACAGGGCGGCCGATGAGCTCGTCGCTCGCCGTGAATCGTTGAGGGACGCCGCGCTCGCCCGCCTCGAGGCCGCGTCCGTCGCGCCGCGCGCCTTCGGAGCGCGCGGCGAGCGCGAGGCGCTCTCGCGCTGCCACGTGGACCTCGCGGCGCACATCGACGCCCTCGCGGCGGCGCTCCGCGCGGCGGGCGCCCGGCAGCTCTGCGAGTACTGCGCGTTCACGGCGGTGTTCCTCGAGGCGCTCGGGGTGCCCCGGCGCGCGCTCGGCGCCGCGCTCGACGCGCTGAGCGAGAGCATCGGCGAGCAGCTCGAACCGGCGCTCTCTTCGCTGGCGCAGGACGCGCTGGCCGCGGGCCGGGAGCGCCTCTGCGCCTCGCCCCTCGTGACGCCGGCCGCGCTGGCGGCCATCCCCGAGGCCCCGTGCGCCGCCGGCGAGGCCGGCTCGCCGGCGGAGGCCATCGAGCGCTCGGCGGCGCGCATCGCGCCGATGAGCGTCGCGCTCAGCTTCATGCGGCGCCCGGCGGACGCGCTCGCCGCCGGCGCGAAGCGCGCCCTCTGCCTCGACGACGCCAGGCGCCACGTCGCGCAGCTCGCCGCGGCGGTCGACAACGGGTCGCCGGAGCTGTTCAGCGCCTATGCGGAGTGGGCACAGACGCTGCTGGTGCAGCACGGCCTCGACCCCGCCGAGCTCGTGGGCTACCTCCGCGCGCTCGGCGACGTCCTCGCGCTCACGCTGCCGGAGCGCCTCGCCGAGGCGCCGCGGCGGTACCTGGCGGCGGCGCTCGAGCGGCTCACCTCGACGCACGCCGAGAATCCCAGCTTCGTCCGCCCGGAGGCGCCGCTCGGCGCCGTCGCGTGCAGCTACCTCGACGCGCTGATCGCGCGGGACCGGAGGCGAGCGGTGCGGGCCATCCGGGAGGCGCTCGACGCTGGCGCGCCGATCAAGGACATCTATGTTCACGTGCTGGAGCCGTGCCAGTACGAGGTGGGCCGGCGCTGGCAGCTCCGTCAGCTCAGCATCGCCGGCGAGCACTACTGCACAGCGGTCACGCAGATGATCCTGAGCCAGCTCTATCCGCACATCGTCAGCGCCGATCGCGCCGGCCGTCGCCTCGTGGCCACCGCCGTGGACGGGAACCTCCACGAGATCGGCGCGCGCTTCGTCGCCGATTACTTCGAGATGGCGGGGTGGGACACCTTCTATCTCGGGGCCAGCACGCCGGCCGAGCACGTCATCCAGGAGGTCGTCGACCGGAAGGCCGACGTCCTCGCGATCTCGGCCGCGCTCAGCGATCAGCTCTCGAGCGTCCGCCAGGTGATCACCGCAGTGCGCGGCGACGATCGGTGCAGGGGCGTCGTCGTCCTGGTCGGCGGCCAGCCGTTCCGCGTCGTCGACGACCTCTGGAGGCAGCTCGGGGCCGACGGCTCGGCGCCGAGCGCAGAGCGGGCCGTCCGCACGGCGGAGCAGCTCCTCGCGGCGCGGAGCGCATGACCCCGCTCCGCGCCTTCAACCGCCGGCCACGCGGGGTGCGTTTCGCATAGCGAGCTCCGCGCCGGCCTGCCAAAGACAGATCGTCTCCGCCGCGAGCGAGGGAGAGGCTCGGATTCCGATGATTCCGATGGAACCGCGCAGGGCGCAAAGCGCAGGAGAAGATGAAGGAGCGCCGCTCGTGACCCCTCCGCCGGGACACGAGCTCAGTGGTCCAGTCGCAGAGCGCGCCGCCGCTTTCCTCATGGCCTCGACTGCGCTCGCGATCGGCGTGTTCACGCCGGATGGCGCGCCGAGGCTCACCAACCACGGCATGCGCCGGCTGCTCGGGGGGGCGGGCGAGCCGGGTCGCGCCGAGGCTCGCCTCGTCAGCCCGAGCTTCGCGGAGCTCGCCGCGGCCGGGCGCGGCGGCGAGGAGCCGATCTACCGCGGCATGCTGCACTTCGGGGATCTCCGGTCGATCGCGCACAGCCTCCGGGGAGAGGTCTGGCGGCTCGGCCACGACCTGCTGCTCCTCGCCGAGTTCGACGTCATCGAGCTCGAGCGCGTCGTCGCCGAGGTGTCCGCGCTCAACTCGCGGATCACGAGCCTCCAGCGGCGGCTCGTCTCCGAGCAGAAGCAGCTCGAGCGGTCGCTCGAGCAGCTGCGCGCCACGCAATCGATGCTCGTCCACTCGGAGAAGATGAACGCGCTCGGCAAGCTCGCCGCCGGCGTGGCCCACGAGATCAACAATCCGCTCGCCTTCGTCCGCAGCAACGTGCACACCCTGGGAGAGTCGCTCGATCGGCTGTTCGCCGCCTACGAGGCGCTCGATCGGGCCGCCGTCGGCGCAGGCTCGGACGATGTGAAGGGCCTCGCCGAGGCGCTCCGCGCGGAGGTCGAGCCCGACTTTCTGCGCGAGGATACGGGGGATCTCGTGAAAGGCACGCTGGGCGGCCTCGCGCGCGTGCAGAAGATCGTCGAGGATCTCAGGACCTTCACGCGGATCGACCGGGCGGAGGAGGAGCGCTGCGACCTGAGGGAGTGCCTGGAGAGCACCCTCGCGATCGCGGGCCCGACGCTGAAGAACGGCGGCGTCCAGGTGACGGTCGAGTGGGCCGAGCTGCCGATGCTGCGCTGCAAGCCGGCGGAGCTCAGCCAGGTGTTCCTGAACCTCCTCATCAACGCGGCCCAGGCGGTCGAGTGCCGGGGCCGGGGGAACGGTCGCATCGTGATCCGCGGGCGCGACGAAGCGCGCCGGGTCGTCCTGCAGTTCGAGGACAACGGCGCCGGGATACCCCCTGACGTCCTCGGCCGGATCTTCGATCCGTTCTTCACGACCAAGCCTGTCGGGCAGGGCACGGGGCTCGGCCTCACCATCTCGCACAAGATCATCGTCGATCAGCACGGCGGCACGATCACCGTCCGATCGACCCCCGGGATGGGCAGCACCTTCACGATCACGCTGCCGAAGGAGGTCGACCGATGACGCGCGCCTCCGGCGAGCGGCCCGCGCTGCTCATCGTCGACGACGAGCGCGAGACCTTGAAGGCGCTCCGCCGCGAGCTCCGGCGCGATTACGATGTCCTCATCGCGGAGAGCGCCGAGCAGGGCCACGCGATCTTGCGCGAGCGGCCCATCCCTGTCGTCCTCAGCGACCAGCGGATGCCGGGCACGACGGGCACGGAGTTCTACGCGAGGCTCAAGGCCGAATTCCCGGAGACCGTCCGCCTCCTCATGACCGCCTATGCGGACACGAGCGCCGCCATCCAGGCCATCAACGAGGGCGGCGTGTACCGGTTCATCTCCAAGCCATGGGATCCGCCGGAGCTCGCCGGCGTCGTGAGCGACGCGTTCGCGCAGCACGAGCGCATCAGCCGCTTCCAGCGGCTCCTCTCGAGCCTCAAGACGAGCGCCGACGCGCTCCACCTCGAGAACCAGCAGCTCGCCGAGGTGACCCAGAGGACCCATGAGCTCATGGGCGTCGCCGCGCACGATCTGCGCAATCCGATCGCGGCGATCCAGTGGTTCTCGAAGATGCAGCTGGCCGGCGCCGGCGCGGGGCCCGAGGACACGCGGCGCTACGCCCTGAAGATCCAGGACAACGCCGAGTTCGCGCTGCAGCTGCTCGAGGACCTGCTCGACATCACGACGCTGGAGCACGGGAACGTCGCGCTTCGCCTGCAGGAGGCCGACCTGCGAGGCATCGTCGCGGCGGCGGTCTCCCTGAACGAGCACGGCGCCGGCCGGAAGGGGATCTCGGTGGACGTCGACGTGCCCGCGGATCTCCCGCTCGTCTGCTGTGACGTCGGGCGGATCGAGCAGGTCCTGAGCAACCTGCTCAGCAACGCGTTCAAGTTCTCTCATCCGGGCACGACGGTGACGGTGCGCGCGCGGAGGCTCGGTCAGGCGATCGAGGTGATGATCGAGGATCAGGGCCTGGGAATTCGCCCGGACGAGATCAGCGGCCTGTTCCGCAAGTTCCGGAGGACGAGCACGCGGTCGACCGGCGGCGAGAAGAGCACGGGGCTCGGCCTGTCGATCTGCAAGGACCTCATCGAGCGCCACGGCGGCACGATCCGCGTGGAGAGCGAGCTCGGCCGGGGAACGCGGGTGTTCTTCACGCTCCCGATGAAGGCCGGGCGCGCCTGCGAGCCCGAGCGCCCCGCGGCGTAGGCTCGCCCGCGCGCCGCGCCTGGCTCACCAGCTCACGGTGTCGTCGAGCGTGAGCGTCCCGCCGGACGCGGGCGTGCTCATCGTGCGATTGCCGCCGCCCGGGAGGTTCTCCCAGGTCACGGTGCCGTCGGCGTTCTTGCGATAGTACTTGTACTGGAACGCGCTGCTGGCCGGCAGGTTGACGCGGTTCGTCCACACGGGGTAACTGCGCGGATCGATCGGGACGCCGAGATCGGTGTTCCAGCTGCCGAGCGCCGCGGTGTTGCCAGTGACGTACATGTGCTGGCCAACCAAGGTGGTCGCGGTGACGTTGACCGTGACGCCTGCCTCGCCGGAGCCGGGCGGCACCACACACGCGTTGTAGCGGCCGCAGACCACCGAGGGGACATCGACGACCCTGCCCGCCCGGATCGACGCCACCAGGCTGATGTACTCGCCCATCGCCCAGTTCAGGGGGCTCATCGACCTCGTCGGGGTGCCCGCCGCGACGTTCGCCGGCTTCTGGACGGACCAACCGGTGACGTCCGTCGTCTCGCTCCATACCTGCTCTGGGATGAAGCCCTGGGGCGTCGAGAACGCCTTCACCGCGGTCAGGTAAGGGTTGCCGTCGGCGCCGACACCCGTGCTGGCGATCTTGAACATGCCGCGCTCGGCCGTGAAGATGGGCCACAGCCGGCCCCGGCCGCCGTTTCCGTCGAAGTTGCCGCCGTCGTTCTTCTCGCCGTATCCATCGTAGTTGTAGCGGAACCACGCGTCCCCCTTGCCGGCGATGGTCCGCTTCAGGATGGCGTCGTACTCGGGCAGCGTCGCGACGATCGAGGGATCGTCGGCCCGCTTCACCCCCATCCGCACGAGCTCGAGGAACCCGCCGTCGACGATGTACCGCTGGTCGTGCGTGCCGCCGCCGTTGCCGATCGTGAAGGTGACCGCCGCGTCCGGCCCGGACACCGGGTTGTACACCTGCGGCCCGCTGCCCGTGTTGCCCCGCGCAGAGGGGTTGATGCGGAGGTAATACCGGCCGTCGCCGTGGTACCCCGTGGTCGTGAACGTCCAGCGGTCGACGCCCTGCTGCCAGGCGTCGGCGGCGGCCATGTAGCGCGCCGCGCTGGTGGTGTCGCCGTTCGCGCGGGCGATCGTCGCGGCGCAGACGAGGCCCGCGATCTCCGCCGCGATGGTCGACGGCGAGTACCCGGCGTTCTCCTCCCAGCGCTCCTGCTGGGTCCATGGGCCGGTGTTGACGATGTAGTCGGCGGTCCTCTTGATCTTCTTCCACAGCGGGTTGTAGACGGAAGGTCCGAGCCGCCACGCGAGGATGATCGGCATCGCCTGCTCATCCATCTGCGTGCCTTGCCAGTACTGCCAGCCGCTGACCCAGGCGTTCTGCGGGAAGCGGCCGACGCGGCTGTAGCCCTGCGGGCAGCCCGGCGCGTCGTACTCGGCGGCGCCGCAGTCGCTCGACTGCTGCAGGGTGTTGAACAGGTAGTTGACAACCGAGGTCCCGGTCGCGGTGTCGCCGGCCGTCACCAGCGCGCTGGCGAACTTGAACAGATCGCGCGCCCAGACCAGGTGGTAGCCGCCGTTGTTGCCGTCGCCGTTGGTCTCGCCCCAGGGCGTGCCCATCCCCGCGATCATGGCGCCGTTCGATTTGTCCTGGATCGCCTTGAGCGACATCGCCGCGAGGTAATACTGGTCGTCGGCGGTGGCGCTCTGGCTGCTGAGCCCGGCCGCGTAGGTCTTCCACCCGTTGTCGTAGGTGGTTTGCAGCGTGCTCAGGCTGCTGCCGAGCGTCGCGTTCGCGGTGGAGGCCGCCTCGGTCTCGGTCGCGCCGAAGCCGAGCACGACGTCGAACGAGACGCTGGTGACGGCGCTCGCGCCGAGGTCGATCCAGCCCATCTGCGCCACATTGCCGCCGCTCGCCAGATCGTTTCGCCAGGTCATCGTCCTGTCGACGTTCCCGCCGAGGAGGTCGGTCCAGCCGTCCGACTCGCCGACGAAGCCGCTCGACACCATCGGCGCGCCGCTCACCACCTTCCATGGGCGCGACGCGGCGAGCGCCGAGGCGCGGCTGTTCTCCGAGGCGACGAGCAGCGTGCGCCCCCCTGCCTCGACGGTCCTCGACGTGTCGCCGGCCCCGGAGTTGTCCATCGCCGGGTTGTGGAGCACGTAGAGGTTGAACTGGGTGACGTTCCTGCCGCCCAGGGCGTCGAACCGGACGCGCTGGATCAACGCGTGGCGCCCCGGATCGGTGAAGACGGTCTTGGTGATCCGCCAGTTGTGGGCGCTGTTCGTCGTCGTCGCCTGCCAGCGCATGGACCGCTTGTCCGGCTGGGTCACGGTGAAGCTCTGCTGCTTCTCCTCGTCGACGAAGGTCTTCGCCGTGTCCCCCACCAGGAACTGCAGATCGACGGTGTTCACGGTGTCGAGCACCGGATAGAACACCTCGGACACGACGCCGCGATGACCGGTGAAGTAGACCCTCGAGGCCGCGGTCGTCGAGGTGCCGAGGAAGGACTTCCCAGCAGGTCCCCACACAGAGGGTACCCCGACCCCCTTGGCGGCAATGCCTGCGCCGAGCGCCTTCAGGGCCTCTGCCTTCGACGGGGCCCTGCCGACGGTGCCGAACGGGAACGGGACAGCGGACTCCCCGGCCATCGGCTCCTCTGCATCCGTGTCGAGCGCGCAGCCCGCGAGCCCGAGTGCCAGGCAAATAATTGCAGTGTCACAAGAAATGCGCTTCAGCATCACGCCATTCCCCTTCCATCGGGTGGCCGTCGCGTGAAGACCGCTCCACGGCTACCGTAAGCCAGCGAGTTGGTTGATGTTTTTACGTGGAACTGGCGGATCGCGGCCCGGGCCCCCTGCGCTCACTTCGCTCCGGCTCCGCGTGGGACGCCAGCAATGCTGTAGCGTAGCACGCGATCTTCGCGCGCTTGCGCGCACCTGCGCGCCGCCATGCCGAGCTCCTGGCAAGGACAGCGACGCTGCGCTCTATGCGCCGTGTCGACGCGGATCCACCAGCACCGAGACCATCACGCGGCAGGGCGATCGACGCAAACAGCGCAGCTCGCGTCGCGGGCTCGACGGAGCGCGGCGTCGACCTCGCCGCCGCGAGCTCATCAGCTCACGCGCCAACCAGCTTGCGCCTCGCCGCCGCGTAGCGCTTGACCACCTCGTCCGCGATGACGCCGATCAGGATGACGGCGCCGATGACCGCGAACTCGATCTGGGTCGGGACGCCCAGCATGTTGATGGCGTTGCGCAGCACCTGCATGAGGGCGGTGCCCAGGATGACGCCCAGCACCGCGCCCTCGCCGCCGCGCAAGCTGAAGCCGCCCAGCACGGCCGCGGCGATCGCGTACAGCTCGTAGAAATTGCCGAAATCGACCGGCTGGGCCGAGTTGACCTCCAGCGCGAACAGCATGCCCCCGAAGCAGGCGAGCACCGAGCAGAGGACATACGCGAGGATCGTCATCCTGTCGGTATCGACCCCGCTGTAGCGGGCCGCCTGCTCGTTGCGGCCCAGCGCCATCAGATAGCGGCCGTAGACGGTGCGGTTCAGGAAGATCGACGCCGCCACCGCGATCGCGAGGAACAAGAGGAACGGCATCGGGATGTCGATCCACGTGATCGGCGCGAGCTGCGTCTTCACGCCGGTGAACGGGTGCACCGCGTAGGGGCTGAAGCGCCCCTCGGAGATCCACGAGAGGAACGGCACGGGGACCGAGAGCGGGGTGCCAACCGACAGGTAGCGCAGCGACTCGAACCCGACGCCGAACCCCTGCGTCTGATCGCCGGAGATCCCGCGCGCGGTGCCCCGGTAGAGCAGGAGCCCGCAGAGCGTCACCACGAACGGCTGGAGCCGGAGCTTCGTGATGAGCAGCCCGTGCGCGAGCCCGATGCAGAGGGAGATGCCGAGCAGCACGGGCACCGCCAGCGAGGCCGGCCAGTGCTGCACCGAGAGGAGCCACGGCAGCATGCAGCCGGCGAGCGCCACGACCGAGCCGATCGACAGGTCGATGCCGCCCGTGATGATCACGAAGCCCGCGCCGATGCTGAGGATGCCGAACAGCGCCGTCCTCCGGATCAGGTTCTCGAGGTTCTCCGCGAGGAGGAACCTCCCGTTCAGGAGCGCGGTGCCGAGCGACACAGCGAGGAGGAGCCAGAAGACGCCGAGCACCTTCCGCCGCGTGGTGGGCACGAGCAGCGCAGCCGGCGCGGCGCCGCGCGCCCCGAGGTCATGTGTCGTCGTCACAGACATGCTCTCTGGCCTCGATGGCTCCTGGTCACGCCGCGTCACGCCGCGGCGTCGCTGCCGGTCGCGAGCTGCATGATCGCCTCCTCGCTCAGCTCGGCGCGGCCGAGCTCGCCGGCGATGCGCCCCTCGTGCATCACCAGCGCACGGTCGGACATGCCTATCACCTCTTCCATGTCGCTGGAGACGAACAGGGTGGCCATGCCGCTCGCTGCCAATCGCTCCATCAGCTGGTATATCTCGTGCTTGGCGCCGACGTCAATGCCGCGGGTCGGCTCGTCCAGGAGCAGCACGCGCGGCGACATCGAGAGCCACTTTCCGATGACGACCTTCTGCTGGTTGCCGCCGGACAGGTGCTGCACCGGCTGCACGTCGCTCGGCGTCCGCACGCCGAGCTCCCGGATCGTCTGCGCCGACATCCGGCGCTCGCCCGCGCGGTCGAGGACGCCGTAGCGCTGCGCCGCGCGGAGGCTCGGGAGGCTCACGTTCGCCCGGATCGCCATCTCCAGGATGATGCCCTGTTGCTGGCGGTCCTCCGGGACCAGGCCTATCCCGGCGGCGATGGCGTCTCGCGGGGCGCGCGGCGTGATCGCCCGCCCGGCCACGCGGACGGCGCCTCCGGCCGCCGGCGTGACGCCGAACAGCGTCCGGAGCAGCGACGTGCGCCCCGCGCCGAGGAGCCCGGCCACGCCGACGATCTCCCCGCCGCGCACCGTGAAGGAGAGCGCTCGCTCGGGGTGCCTCGGCGTCCGGAGGCCGGAGACCTCGAGCACCGGCTCGCCGGGCGGGTTCGGCACGTGCGGATAGAACTGCGAGAGATCGCGGCCCACCATCAGCCTCACGATGCGCTCGTGGCTCATTTCCTCCCCGCGCGCGAGCTCGCCCGCGTTCTCGCCGTCGCGCAGCACGAGCACGCGATCGCAGAGCGCCCTCACCTCGCCGAGGCGGTGAGAGATGTACACGACGCTGATCCCGCCCGCGCGGAGCTCCCTCACCACCTGGAAGAGCGCCTCGGCCTCGTGCGGGCACAGGCACGACGTGGGCTCATCCATGATGAGCACCCGCGCGTTCGCGGAGAGCGCCTTCGCGATCTCGACAAGGTGCCGCTGCCCGAGCGACAGGCCGCCGACGAGCGCGCGCGGCGAGCACGCGAGGCCGACGCGCGCCATGATCGCCCGCGCCTCCCGCTCCATCCTGCCCTCGTCGATGAAGCCGCCCCGCCGCGGCTCCCGGCCGAGATAGATGTTGGCCGCGACATCGAGGTTGTCCGCCAGGTTGAGCTCCTGGTGGATGAGCGCGATGCCGCGGGAGAGCGCCTCCCTGACGGAGCCGAGCGCGACAGGCCGCCCGTCGAAGAGCATCTCGCCGGCGTCGGGCGCCTCGACGCCGGCGAGGATCTTCATGAGGGTGCTCTTGCCAGCGCCGTTCTCGCCGACGATGCCGAGCACCTCGCCTCGGCCGAGCGCGAGGTGCACGCCGCTGAGCGCGAGCACGCCGGGGAAGCGCTTGGTCAGGCCGCGCGCCTCGAGCAGCGGCGTCGCGTCCGGTTCAGGCGAGGAGGCTGTCATTCGCGTCAGCGCGTCGAGCGTCGCCAGCCCGGGGCGCGCGCCGCGCGGGCGCCGCGCTGCCCGACGCCGGGCTCACTGTTGTTTGCCCGCCTTCTGCTTCAGATCGGCCCAGAACTCGTCCAGGTTGCCCTTGCGGATCTGCCGGGCCGGCAGGGAGATGAACTTGTCCTGGGGCACGACGGAGTTATCCCCCCGCACGAGCGCCGCGAGCACGCGCACCGACTCCTTGCCGTACATGTACGGATTCTGCACCACCGTGCCGACCACCTCGCCGTCCTGGATCGCGCGCAGCGTCGCGTCCTGCTCGTCGAAGCCGACGACCTGGATCGAGCTCATCTTCCCCGCCTGCTTCACCGCCTCGAGCAGGGCGGGCGTGTGGTACGCGTTCAGGCCGATCAGGCCCACGAGGTCCGGGTGCGCCGACATCATGTCTTCGGCGTTGCTCTTCGCCTTGGCGGCGTCGATCTGGTCGGTCAGGGTCGCGACGATGGTGTATTTCGCCCCCTTCAGCTCCTGGTTGAGCGGGTCGTTCCCAGCGCTATTGTCCTGGCGATCGAGCAGCTCGTCGAGCACGCCTTGACGGCGCTTGCGGGCGTTGTCGCCCTCGAGCCGCCCGACCAGGATGGCCACCTTGCCGCCGCCGGGGATCGCCTCCTTCACGAGCTGCCCCGCCATCCGGCCAGCGACGTAGTTGTCGATGCCGATGTACACGATGCGATCGCTCTTCGGAGCGTCCGAGTCCTGCGTGATGAGCTTCGTCTTCGCGGCCGCCTTGTTGAGCAGCGGGACCTGGTTCTCCGCGTCGATCGGGCTGATCGCGATGCCGTCGACGCCGCGGATCAGGAGATCCTCGACCCGGTGCAGCTGGTCGTTCACGTCGCTCGGCATCACGACGCTCACCTCGACGTTGTGCTCCTTCGCGCCGTCGATGACGCCCTTCTCGGCGATGGTCCAGAACGGGGCGACGCCGTTCGTGATGTAGGCGAGCTTCGGCTTGCCCCCCGCCGCCGGCGCGCCGCCGTTGTCGCAGCCCAGGGTCGCGAGCCCCGCCGCCACGCACACCCCGACGATGAACCGACCGATGCTCTTCAACATGCGCTCTCCCCTCCACCCGTCCACCCGGCACGAGCCGCCTCGCGCGACGGGCCCATACGCCTCGTGCCGCCGCACGGGCCACGACACAGCTGGAATCCCCGGTCAACTGGCCAGCTCATGATGCGCGATCCGCTCCAGACGTGTCTACACGATTCGACGCGCAGATCGCCACGCGCCTCTCGCCCCCCCTAGCGCCGCGTGCCCAGCGCGCTCATGCCGCCCGATCGGCCGACGGCGTAGGCGATCCCGCCCTGCAGCGTCCCGCGGATCACGATGCGGGACATGTCGATGTCGAGCCGGAGGAGCGCCTGCGCGACCTCGCCGCGGATGCCCGTCAGCACCGCCTGGACCCCGAGCAGCCGGAGGGCGTTCGCCGCCTTGAGCAGGGCGTTCGCCACGCGCTGATCGACCCCCTTGATCCCCGTGACATCGATGATGACGGTGCGGGTGCCGCTCCTCGTCGCGCCGTCGAGCAGGGTCTCGAGCACGTCGTGCGCGCGCTCCTCGTCCAGCGTGCCGATGAGCGGCATGACCATCACGTCGCTCGTGATGGGCACGAGCGGGGTCGACAGCTCGGAGATCTTCGCCCGCTGGAACCGGATCACCTCCTCTTGCAGCTCGGCCCGGGCCGCCTCGGCGCGCTCGCGCTCGCCGAGCTCGTGCAACAGGCGCACGTTGGCGTCCCGGAGCTCGGCGCTCTGTGCGGAGAGGCGCACGTTGGCCAGAGAGAGCTCCTCCGTCCGCTCCTTCACCTCCTGCTCCAGCCGCTCGTTGGCCTCACGGAGCTCGGCGCTCACGGCCGAGAGGTCCGCGTAGAGCAGCGCGTTCTCGACCGCCACCGCCGCCTGCGAGGACAGGAGCCGCAAGAGCTCGATGCGATCGGCGGTGAACGCGTGCTCCGCGAGGTGGTTCTCCAGGTACAGCACCCCGCTCAGCCGGCCCTGGTGCAGGAGCGGCAAGCCCAGGATCGATTTCGGCCGGCGCGCGATCACGTGCGGATCGCCGGCGAGGCGCGGGTCGTCGTCCGCGCGCCCGATCACGAGCGCCTCGCGCGAGCGCGCCACGTAATGCACGACCGAGCGGGCCAGATCGAGGCGCGCCTCCAGGGGCATCGAGAGGCCCAGGCTCACCGTGTCGGGGCCGACCGCGATCATCGCCTCGATCGTCAGCACCTCGCCGCGCGCGAGGATGAGGAACCCCCGGCTCGCCCCGGCGCTCTTGATCACGCTGCGCAAGACCTGCTCGATCACCTTGTCGAGCACGATCGCGCTCGAGATGGCCTGGGCGGTGCTGAGGACCGTGGCGAGATCGAAGCTCTCCCCCGCGACGAGGCCCTGGACCGCGGTGCCGGTCGGCGAGAGCGGAAGAGGCTGGCCCAGGGCCGAGGGGTCGGCCGGCGCGAGCTCCTCGCGCAGCGCCTTGGCCTTCTCGGTCGCCCCCCAGCGCTCGTACAGGTAAACCGCCTTGCGCAGGAAGATGTGCGCGAACTCGACCCTGCCCTGGGCGAGCCAGAACCTGCCGTAAAGCTCGTTGCCGAGCGCCTGGTTGTTGATGTAGTCGGCCTGCCGCGCGGCCTCGATGCCCCGCTCGTACAGGTCCATCGCCTCGGCCCTGCGCCCCTCGACGCGGGCCTGCTCGGCGAGCAGGAGCAGGTGCTTGTGAAGCACGTTGTCCGGCCCGGCGTCGGCCCAGCGCTTCATCCGCCCGAGGAGCCGCAGCAGGTGCGCTTCGTGCTCCCGCCGCCCCGCGCCCTCGGCGCTCTCCCACGCGGCGATCCGCATGAGGCCCGCGTAGAACGTCGCCTCGGGCACCTTGGCGTGCGTCGGCAAGGCGCCCTCGATCACGGCGAGCTTCGGCATCAGATCGGCAAAGCTCGCCCTGTCGCCGAACAGGTAGGCATTCCGGATCTTGGCGTAATACAACCACCCCATGTGGTAGGGCGAGCCGCCGTGCTTCGCCGCGTAGGACGCCTCGTCGAACCCGTCGTCGTCGAAGCTGAACCGGCCCCTCGTCAGCCCTTGCAGGCACCTGAGGGGCTGGATCACGCCCGCGAGGAGGATATCGATGATGTCATGGCTGCGGGCGCGCTGCAGGAACGCGAGGTGCGTCTCGGTGAGCTGCGAGAGCTCCGCGAGGTTCATCCCGTAGGTGAGCCGGTCCGAGCCGCTCTGGCTGATCATGTACCCCATGGCCGTCCAGTCGCCGGCCTGGAGCCCGAGGTCGTAGACCCGGTCGTAATAGGGATCTGCCTTCCGCAGGGGCTGCGTCCAGCTGTGCACGTCCGCGGAGAAGATGTGGTAGGTCTTGGCCCGGAGCACGAGGTTGTCGAGCTGGTCTGCGAGCTCGACGGCCATCTTGCCGAACCGATACGCCGTCTCGTACTCGCCGAGCAACGGCCCGACCACCATGCCGTACGCGACGTATCCGAACGCGGACATATCGCTGTTTCCGTGCTGCAGCGAGAGCGTCACCATCTTCACGATGGCGAGGTTCGCGAGCGTCTGGTCGCTCGAGTTGTAGGCCCCGAAGAACAGGTTCACGAGCAGCTCCAGCGTCACGGGGTGCTCGGGGCTCGTCGTCCTCGGGGCGCGGGCGAGCTCCTCGATGCTGCGCGCGCCGAGGAGGACGGGCACCGCCTGGAGCTCCTGCTCGAGCAGCGCGGCGACCTCCTCCCGGGCCTCGGGGATCGGACAGCCGAGGAGCCGGAGGCCGGCCTTCTGGACCAGGGTCGCCTCGTGATTGCGCCACTGGAGCAGGTACTGGTTCGCCTGGACGAGGAGGACAGCGACCTTGTCCATGGCCGTCCGGGCGCGCGCGAGCGCCGCGGTACAGAGCCGCTCGGCCTCCTCGAAGGCGCCGCACAGCGACTCGACCTCGGCGCGCTCCCTGTGGAGCGCGAGGGCGAGCTCGTAGTGGTCGTCGAAGCCGCCGTGGGGCAGAAACCCGAGCCCCGCGCGCAAATAGCCGGCCGCCGCCTCGTAGGCGGTGGCGGCCTTGGCCCTCCTGCCGGCGGCGAGGTTCAGCTCGGCGGCCGTGGCCTGCTCCGCGGGCGAGGTCACGATGGACGCCGCGATGTTGACGTGGTTGACGATGTCGAAGAGCGCCTCGTCCCGCGCGGCGCCCTCGCAGCTGGCGAGCATGAGCCGCGCGATCCTGAGGTGGATCTCGCGCTTGCGATCCTCGCTCATGAGCGAGTACGCCGCCTGCTGGACGCGGTCGTGCAGGAAGCGGTAGGTGACGCGCCAGTCGACGCCGGTCTGCGCCTCGTCGTCGGTCGCGTGCGCGAGGCGGTAGTCGGCGTCCACGGGCGCGATCAGGCCCTCTTGCAGGATCATCCACAGCGCGGACACGGTCTCGTGCGCCGGCCGCTCGCTGATGACCGCGAGGGTGCGCAGGTCGAACTCGTGCCCGATGCAGGCCGCGAGGCGGAGGACGCGGACGAGCTCGGGCTCGAGCTCCTCGATCTTGCGCGCCATGAAGTCGACGACGTTGTCGGTGACCGTGCGCCGCCGGATGCCGTCGAGATCCCACGTCCAGGCGCCCTTCTCGAAGCGGAGCAGGCCCTCCGCGTGGAGCGAGCCCAGGAACTGCCGCACGAAGAACGGGTTGCTCTGGGTCCGGTCGAACACCACGCGGGCGAGCGGCTCGACGTCTGCGCGGGCGGCGGAGAGCGCGTCCGAGAGCAGCGCGATCACGTCGGCGAGGGCGAGCGGCCTCAGCTTGAGCTCGCGGAGCGGCGCGCCCGCCTTCTCGATCTCGTCGAGCGCGACGCGGAGCGGGTGGGCCGCGTACACCTCGTTGTCGCGGAAGGCGCCGAGGAGGAGCAGGTGGCCGCGCTCTGGATCGGCGGCCAGGACCTGGAGCAGCTTGAGCGAGGCCGGATCGGCCCATTGCAGATCGTCCAGGAAGAGGACGAGGGGGTGCTCGGCGGTCGCGAAGACGCGGACGAACGCCTTGAAGATCGCGTGAAAGCGGCCCTGCGCCTCCGCCGGCGGCAGCTGCTGGACCGGGGGCTGCTGGCCGATGATCCACTCGAGCTCCGGGATGAGGTCGACGAGGAGCTGGCCGGTGCTCCCGACCGCGCGGCCGAGCGCCGCGCTCCAGCGCGCGAGCTGCTCCGGTCGCTCGGTGAGGATGTGCCGGAGGAGCTCCCGGAAGGCGCGCGCGAGCGAGGCGTACGGCGCACCGCGGTTCAGCTGCTCGAACTTGCCTGCGGTGAAGTAGCCGCCTCGCTGGGTGATGGCCCTGTGCATCTCGTTCACCAGGGCCGACTTGCCCATGCCCGAGTACCCCGACACGAGCAGGAGCTCGCCCTCCCCGCCGGCGGCGCGCTCGAAGGCGGCGAGCAGCGCGCGCTCCTCCTCGGCGCGGCCGTAGAGCTTCTGCGGGATGCGCAGCGTATCGGGGATGTCGCGCAGGCCGAGCGCGAAGGGCGCCACGGCGCCCGAGGTCGAGAGCTGGCGGAGGCACGCGTCGAGATCGGCGAAGAGCCCGAAGGCGCTCTGGTACCGGTCCTCCGCGTTCTTCTCGAGGAGCTTCATCACGATCCGGGACACCGCGTCGGGCACGCCCGGGACTCGCTCGGGCGGCGGCACCGGCGTCCGCGCGATGTGGCCATGGATGAGATCGAGCGGGTCGCTGCCGGTGAACGGCAGGACGCCGGTGAGCATCTGATAGAGGGTCACGCCGAACGAGTAGAGGTCGGTGCGGCGGTCGATCACGCGGTTCATCCGGCCGGTCTGCTCCGGCGACATGTACGCGAGCGTCCCCTCGAGCGCCTCGGGGCTTATCGCCTGCTGCGTCTCCTGCGGGAGGAGCGTCGCGATGCCGAAGCCGACGAAATGGACCTCGAGCGTGTCCGGGTCGACGAGGAGGTTGTGCGGCTTGATGTCCTTGTGAATCACCTTGCGGCGGTGGAACTCGTCGAGGACCCGGGCCGCCGAGCGGGCGATCGTCAACGCCGCCTTGAGCTCCAGCCGGCCGGCGCGCAGGATGTCGTGCAGCGTCGTCCTGCTCGGCCGCTCGAGCACGAGCGCGAGGCCGTTCCTGTGCTTCTCGAGCCCGTAGGCCTTGACGACGCCCTCGACGTCGAGCGCGCAGAGCACGTTGTACTCGTGCCGGAGCGCCGCGAGCTCACGCGCGCTCGGGAACTCGCTCTTCAGGACCTTGAAGACAGCAGGCTTGCGCTCGTCACCCCAGGTTCCTTCGAACACCTCGATGCTCGAGTCGACGTAGATCGGCTGGCTCACGGAACAGGTCGCGGAGAGCATCTCACCTCGCCGGGGCGCTCGGCCGGCCCGCCGCCGCTGCTGCTCGCGTCGAGCAGACAGGACGGACGGTGTTCTCGCACAAGCGCACCATGGGCGGATTATGTCTAGATCGCTGCCCCCGAGTCACCACCGAAATCGGAACATCGATTCGTCCGTGGTGATATTTTTCAGTATTTGTGCGCTAATATCCAACTCGGACGGAGTCTGGCGTTCGCGCCCGTCACCGAGCGCGGCGGTGCGGCGCGCTAGCGCGGCGCTTCATGCGATGTGGGCTGGCTCTCGGAGGGCTGGAGGAGGTCGATCACGCGGCGCGCCGGGAGGGCGCGTCACAGGCGCAGGTCATTGCGGCACCTCGACGGTGGGACAACCGAACTCGACCCGGACGCTCTCCGCCCCCATGGACTTCACGTGCTCACACGTGGCGCCCTTGATCACGATGGTGGGCGGGGTCGTCGAATCGTCGTAGTCCCAGCCGTCGTCGCCCGGCTTCGGCAGCACCTCATCGTCGATGAAGACGTTCACCTTCGCGCGGTCCGGCGGCTCGGTCTCCAGCGAGAGCTCGCAGGTCCTCACGAGATCCCTCGTGATGCTGGTCAACGTATCGCCGAGGCTCGCCGCGTCCACCACCTCGAAATAACGGGGCGAGGTCTCCGACGTGGCCGTGTCGCCCTCGACGGCGAGCTGGTCGAGCACAGCGGCATAGGCCGTCGCGCCGGGGATGCCGACGACGAAGGTCTTGATACCGGCCGCGCGCAGGTCCTTCACCCGCTGCACCGTGCGCACGTCGTCCAGGCACACGTCCGTCAAGCCGGCGACGCAGCAGTTCGGCACGCCCGAAGGGCAGTCCCCATCCATGTTCGTGGTGCAGGTCGCGGCCTCGCAGGTCATGGCCGGATCCTGGTTGCAGTTGGGACCGCCGTCGGTCGCCAGGAGGACGTACTTGTCGCCTTCGAGGGTGCCGCCAGCTCCCACGGTGAGGTACCCGAGGGCGCGCGCGAGGGCGTCCGCGGTCGGCGTCGCGCCGCCGGGGTCAGTGCCATCCAGGAGGGTCTTGATGGCGGGGACGGAGGTCGCGCCCGGCGCCACGGCCACGCTCAGGTCCTCCCCCGCCGGCATGCCGCAGTGCTCGTCGGAGGGAAAGAGCTGAAGTCCGACGGACATCCTGTCCTGGATCACGTCGAGCGCGGTGCCGAGGGCGCCCTTCATCATCGTCCAGCGGTCGCTCCCTTCCCAGTCCTTGGTCATGCTGTCGGAGCGATCGAGCACGATCACGAGGTGAACCTGCCGCGGCTGAGCTTCGACCTGCTGGCCGCCGCAATCGCCGCCGCCCTCCCCCCCGCCCGAGCTGGCGCCCGACCCGGACGCGATGAGACCGCCTCCGAGGGAGGGCTCCCCGCCCGTTCCACCGGAGTCCGTTCCACCGGCGCCGCCGTTTGCGGAGCTGCCGCTGCCGGAGCCATCGCCGCCCGCGCCCGTTCCGCCATCCGATACCGAACATCCCGACGCGAGCGCCCAGCCCAGGCACCAGAGCGATGTCAGGAACAAGGAGCGGGCGTAGTTCCCGCGGTTCTTGCCGATCATAGCCATTCTCCTCGACACGAGTGAATCGACACGAGTCAACGCGCCAGCGCGCGGCGTCAGCCCGGAGGAATGCGGCAGATGCCGTTGTAACACTGCACGGTTCCGGCGTTGCAGCAGTCGGACGTCGCGTCGCAGAGCTGCCCGTACTCGGCGCATCGCGGCGTGGTGGAGCCGCCCGCCCCGTCCGAGCCACCGCCGCCGCCTGCGCCGCCTGCGCCGCCCGTTCCGCCGGTCGCGCTCGAGCTCCCGGTCGCGCTCGAGCTCCCGGTCGCGCCTGTCGGGGAGTCTGTCGTGCACGTGCCCGACAGGGAGCCCGGCTCGTACTCGCACGTCGTTCCGACGCAGCAGTCGCCGTTGTTCGTGCAGGGTCCGCCTGCCGTGACACACTGGGGCGTCGTCTCTCCGGGCGTGTCATAACACTGGAGCTTCCCAGCACCGCTGTTCCACACGCAGGGAGCGCCGTCGCAGCAATCGTCGGCGGAGGCGCAGTCCTCGCCTGACTGGCGGCAGGCCGTGAGCGCGTTGCACCGAGGCACGCCGAGGGCGTCGAGGCGGCAGTTGCTGGCGTTCCCCAGGTAGTTGCAGCAGTTGTTGGGGGCGCTGGTGGACGTATCCGCGCAATAGCTGTCCTTGAAGTGACAGACGCCGCCCTGGGGCGTGCAGCCGTTCGGGTTGCGGCAGCGGCCGATCTCCCCGTCCGGATCCCCCGACTTATCGCAGACGACATTGCCCGCGCCCGGCAGATCGGCGGTGGGATCGCCGCCGCAGCAGTCCTCGTTGCGCTGGCACAGGGCGCCGTTCACGCGGCAGCCGCTCGGCGGCTGGCAGACAGCGATCCCGGTGGGCCCGTACGGCGCGCAGACGCGGCTGCAGCAGAAGCCGCAGCTGTCGCAGACCGCGCCGTCGATGCCGCCGCTGTTGCAGCGGCTCGACGTCGCCGGCTCCGCGCCGCAGTAGCCCGCGGGGTCGGATGCGTTCCGCTTCACGCACACGCCGGTACAGCAGTCGCTGTCGCCGGTGCAGACGTCGTTGCGCTGAACGCAGAACGAGGAGTAGAGGACGCAGCGGTTGTCTCGCCCGCAGAGCTGGGAGCAACACTGGCTGTCCTCGGTGCACGGGTTGCCGCCCGTCTGACATGCGGTGGCGCCGTTGACGTCGCTGCACGTCCCGCCGATGCACATGCCGCTGCAGCACGCGGCGCCGCCTGCCGTGCAGTCGGATCCGTCGGGGAGGCAGGCGGTCGCGCTGCACCTGCCCGAAGCGCAGTTGAGGGTACAGCACTCCGAGGATTCGTCGCAAGCGGCGCCTGTCCCAAGGCAGACGCTGAGCGGCGAGGCGCAGGTGCTCGTCGCGGTGTCGCAGATGCCGGAACAGCAATCTCCGGAGCGCGCGCACGTGGACCCGTAAGGCTCGCACGTCGGCACCTCGACCCCCGTGTCAGGGCCGCCCGCGCCGCCGACGCCGCCCGTACCGCCGACGCCCGTACCGCTGGCGAGCGCACCGCCCGCGCCGCCCGCACCGCCGCCGGTGCCTGCGCCACCAACGCCTGTGCCCGCGCCCGCCCCGCCTTCTCCAGAGCCGGCCGTCGCGCCAGCGCCGCCCGTTCCGGTCGTCCCGCCGCCGCCGCCCGTTCCGGTCATCCCGCCGCCGCCGCCCGTTCCGGTCATCCCGCCGCCGCCAGCGTTGGCCCCTCCGGAGCCACCGGCGGAGGAGCTGCCCCCGGCCGCGCCGCTGGAGGGCCCTGACGTGGTGGCGACGCCACCTTCGCCTCCCGAACCGGTGCCGTCGGACGAGCCGCAGGCGCCAGAGAGCCATACCATGCCGACAGCCGCGAAGATTCGAGATACGCGCATATACTTTCCTCGCTTGATCGCTTGCCGCAACCGACGCAGTCGGAGAAAGGATACATTCGCGCAATTCCAGCTTGTCCGTATGGCTTTTGTTTCAGTGCATGCCCCTCTCCCTCCATTTTTGTCGGAGGTGGTGAGCCTCGTGAGCGCTGCGCGCACCTGTGCGCGCAGCGCAGAGCTCGCGCTCGCCTGGCCGTGATGAGCTCTGCCCAGAACGGTCAGCGAGACCGCAATCCGCGCTTTGGTGAGGTTCGTCGCAAAGAGCCCTCGACGGAGGAAGCGACGCTGTACAATCCTCGAGAGGAGAGGACATGCAGGCTGTTTGGAGAGGCACGTTCATGGGGGCAGCCCGGCGACGGCCGTCCGCTCCCTTCTCCCCCGCTCTACGCTGATGTCCTCGTCCCCTTCCAGAGCGCGCTCCAGAACCGCCCCGTCTTCACAGCGCCTTCCGGGACGAACTCTCGGGCGCTCTCCTCGGTGGGCTTCTCCTTGTGGGCCTGGCCCTCGAGGAAGGTGATCAGCCGCTCTCGGAGAGGATAGTACATCGGGTCCTCCAGCACCTCCTGACGGTCCCGCGGGTGCGGGAACGGGACCTCCAGGATCTCGCCGACCCGCGCCCCCGGGCCGTTCGTCATCATCGCGATGCGGTCCGACAGGAACAGGGCCTCGTCGACGTCGTGCGTGACCATCAGCGCCGTCTTCTGGTCCTCTGCCCACAGGTTCATGAGCACCTCCTGGAGCTCGAACCGGGTGAGCGAGTCGAGCATGCCGAAGGGCTCGTCCAGGAGGAGCATCTTGGGCGACAGGGCGAAGGCGCGCGCCAGCCCGACCCGCTGCTGCATCCCCGACGACAGCTCGCGCGGCTTCTTGTGCATGGACTCCTCGAGCCCCACGAGCTCGAGGTAGTGCGTCGCGATCTCGATGCAGTCCTTCCTGCTCTTCTGCCGGTGGACCTGCTCGACCCCGAGCAGGACGTTCTCGAGCGCCGTCATCCAGTGCAGGAGGCACGGTGACTGGAACACGACCCCGCGGTCCGGGCCAGGACCGTGGATCTGCCTGCCCGCGAGGACGATACCGCCGCTCGTGATCTCGGAGAGGCCCGCGACCATCGACAGCACGGTGGACTTCCCGCACCCGGAGTGGCCGATGAGGGACAGGAACTCTCCCTTCCTCAGGTTCAGATCGAAGTTCCGGACGACGACCGAGGGGCCCTTCGGCGAGGGAAAGGTCTTCGTGACATTCCAGATCTCGAGGTACTTCTTCATGCGACCGCCTCCGCGCTCCGCGCTGCATCGGGCGCGCTCTCGCCCGCCTTGGGCCCGGCGCCCGGGCCGAGCAGGTAGCTGATCACCGCGCCGCGGATCTCCTTGAAGCGCGGGTCGTGGTTGAGGGCCTTGCGATCCCGAGGGCGCTCGAGATCGACGGTGATCCCTGGCCCCAGCGTGGCCCGAGGGCCCTTGCTGAGCGGGAGGATCCGGTCGGCGAGGAGGATGCCCTCGTCGACGTCGTTCGTGATGAGGAGCACGGTCTTCCGGGTGGCGCGCCAGATCCGCGCGAGCTCGTCCTGGAGCGTCGCGCGCGTGAGCGCGTCCAGCGCGCCGAACGGCTCGTCCATCAAGAGGACCTCCGGATCCATGGCGAGCGCCCGCGCCACCGAGACCCGCTGGCGCATGCCGCCGGAGAGCTGCGCCGGCTTCTTCTCGCGGGCCTCGGTGAGCTTCACCATGGCGATGTAGCGCTCGGTGTGCTCCCGCTTCCTCTCCGTGGACCAGGAGCCGAAGATCTGGTCCACGGCCAGATAGACGTTCTCGTAGACCGTGAGCCAGGGCAGGAGAGAATAGTTCTGGAAGATGACGCCGCGGTCGGGGCCCGGACCCAGGACGACCTTCCCGTTCAGCTTGACCTCCCCGGTGTCCGGCCTGAGGAGCCCGGCGATGAGGGACATGAGCGTCGTCTTGCCGGCGCCAGAATAGCCGACGACGGCGACGAACTCGCCCTTCTCGATCTCCAGGTGGATGTCCCTGAGCACCTCGGTGCGGGTGGCCCCGCCACCATAGCTCTTCCCGACGTTGCAGAGCTCGACCAGCGGCATGGACGTCACGCTCCCGCCAGCTTGAGCCGGCGCTCGACGAGGCTCATCAGGGCGTCCAGGAGGAAGCCGACGACGCCGATGGTGATGATGCACAGGATGATGTGCTCGTAGATGAGGCTGTTGTACTCCTGCCAGAGGAAGCCGCCGACCCCGGGCGAGCCGGTCAGCATCTCCACGGCGACGATGACCAGCCAGGCGATGCCCAGGCTGAGCCGGAAGCCCGTGAACATGTAGGGGAGCGCCGCGGGGAGCTGCACCTTGAACAGCGTCTTCATGCGCGACAGCCGGAGCACCCGGGCGACGTTCATGTAGTCCTGCGGGATCGATCGCACCCCGAGCGCGGTGTTCAGGACCGTCGGCCACATCGAGCACATCGCGATGGTGAAGACGCCGGCGGGGTCGGGCTTCTGGAAGAGCACGAGGCCGAGCGGGAGCCACGCGAGCGGCGAGACCGGGCGGAGGATCTGGATGATGGGATCGAAGCTCGACCTGAACAGCCTCGACGCGCCCAGGAAGAAGCCGATAGGTGTCCCGAGGAGGATCGCCAGCGTGTAGCCCTTGGCGACCCGCTGGAGCGAGTACCAGGTGAAGCGGAGGATGCCCTGGTCGAGCTCTCCCCGCTTCTCGAACGGCTCGAAGATGTAAGGCCTGCTCACCTCCCATGTCTTGAGCGGAGAGGGCAACGCCTGGGTCCACAGGCTGCTCGCGGCGGCCCACAGCCCGATCACGCACGCCACCCCGAAGAGGGGCAGGATCATGTGGTCGACTCGAATCCTCGGAGAGATCGCCTTCGCCTCGCTCATGCAGCACTCCTCTTCTACTTCCGATTCCGCTTCCGCTTCCGCCGCCGCGCCTCCCGCCGGCGCGGCGATGGCGATGTGGGTTCATCCCTTCAGGGCGTGGACCGGGAACGACGTCGCGTACTTCTCCGGGTCCTTCGGATCGAACGTCACGCCGTCGAACAGCGTCTCGGGCGCGTCGCTCCAGCCGCCGTGCGCGACCCCGAGCTCCTTCATCGCCTCCTCGTAGAGATCGGGGCGCATGACCTGCTTGACGACGCCCTCGTAGTCCGGCTTCCCCTCCACCATGCCCCACCGGCGGAACTGGCTGATCCACCAGAGCGCGTACTTCGGCTGCGGGTAGTTGCAGCCCCGCTCGCTGAAGATCATGTAGTCCTTGTCCTCTTTCGTGCGCCCGTCGCCGTAGTCGTAGCGCCCCTGCAGCCGGCCGAGGATGAGCTCCGGCGGACAGTTGATGTACGTGGGCCTCGACACGACGTCCGCCTGCTCGGGGCGGTTGTCGAGCTTGTCCAGCCAGACGCTCGCCTCGTGGAGCGCCTTGATCACCGCCTTCACCGTCTTCGGGTTCTTGTCGGCGAACTCGGCGGTGAACGCGCACACCTTCTCGGGGTGGTCCCTCCAGAGCTCCTGCGTGGTGACGGCCGTGTAGCCGATCTGGTCGGCGATCGCCCTGGCGTTCCACGGCTCGCCGACGCAGAAGCCGTCCATCTTGCCCACCTTCATGTTGGCGACCATCTGGGCGGGCGGGATGGTCACGAGCGCGACGTCCTTGTCCGGGTGGACGCCGCCCGCGCCCAGGTAATAACGGGTCCACATGGCGTGCGTTCCAGGCGGGAACGTCATCGCGAAGGTCATGGGCGCCCCCTTCTCCTTCGCCTCCTCGACGAACGGCTTGAGCGCCCTGGGATCTCCGGCCACCTTGCCCCGGAGGTCGCTCTTCATCGTGATCGCCTGGCCGTTGCGGTTGAGCAGCCACGGGATGACCATGGGCATCTTCGGCGATCCGAGGAGCCCCATCGTCGAGGCGAGGGGCATGCCGAAGAGCATGTGCGTCGCCTGGAGATCCCCGTTCGTGAGCGAGTCGCGGATCGCGGCCCAGCTCGCGCCCTTCACGATGGTCGCGTTGATGCCGTACTTCTTGAAGAACCCCTTCTCGTGGGCGATCACGAGAGGAGAGCAGTCGGTCAGCGCGATGATGCCGAAGCGCAGATCGGACACCTCGGGCCTGGCGGCGTCCGGGATGAGGGGCGCGGCGTTCGCCGCGGGCTTCGCCGACGCTTCGGACCGCGATTCGCAAGCGGGGAGGAGCGCGGCTCCCCCGAGCGCGAGCGCACCGCCGAGGAAACGCCGGCGGTGGAGGGGCGTGGCGCTCGGGGCCTCACTCGCAGGTTCTCGTCTCTTCATTCCAAAGATCCTTTGCTGGGATGACCGTGGAGCCTCGGGCGCATGGAGATGGACACGCCCGCCGGTCGGGGCAGACTGGACGGGCTGCGCTCCGTGGCGCCGTCCGTGAAATCGCCTGTTCGTTCGAGGATGAGCTAGGCCAGCTCCGCGGCGAGATCGGCAGGGTGAGCTCGCTCTCGCCGCGGGTGTGCGCCCTGGATGGCCTCAGCCATACACGGGCCCAGGATTTGCCAAGGACGATGCATGGGCGCCTGTTTCTATGAAGTTTCTGTAGGATATTTTTTCTTCATTCACTTCACGTTCGTTGCGTTCGTCATGTTCGTTGCGTTCGTCATGTCGGTCATGTCGGTCATGTTCGTTGCGTTCGCCACGCCGCCTTCGTCTTCAGTTTCAATGACTGCGGGGCAGCGGCGCGCCCGAGCGAGCGGTCGGGGAGCGTCGCGAACGGACCGGTTGCTTGCCAGGCCTGGGGTGAGGCTGTAGCGTCCGCGCGGCGCAGGAGGAGCGCCACGCCGATCCGGCGGGTGTGATGCGGCAGGCAGCAGGTCATGGGAGCGACGATCACGAGCGGGTCCGCGACGTGGGTGGGGGCGGCGGCGTGCCTTCTGGCGTGCCGGTGTACGTCCCTCGCCGGGCTCGATGGGCCCTATCACCTGGAGGCGGGCGGGGGCGCCGGCGGTGGGGGTGGGGGTGGCGGTGGCGCCGGCGGGCAAGACTGCGCCGAGGAGGCGAGCGAAGGGTGCGTCTATGACCGGTGCGGCGCCGTCCCCGAGAGCGCCCCGAGCGGCGTCTACGCGCTCGATCCCGACGGGCCCGGCCCAGAGGAGCAGGCCGAGGTCTACTGCGGTGAGCCTGTGGACGGCGATCGCTGGGCGCTCGTCTACAACAGCGTCGGGTCAGCGGACGGCGCGACGCTCCCGTTCTGGAAGATCCTGTATGCCGATCGGCTCGCCACCAAGGGGACGCCGTCGCTCGGCGACAACCTTTACCAGCCGTCGCTGTACATCGCCGGCCGGGAATACCGCGACGAGATCGAGGACATCGCAGGGACCGTCGCCGAGGTGATGCGCGCGACCGCCGAGGGCATCGACACCGAGGACATGCACCTCCTCACGCCGATACGGGTCGGCGGGGATGAGCACCTCTTTTCGTGGCAATTCGCCACGGGGTGGTCGTCGCCGGATTTCGACGCAGACACCAAGGACGACGGCAATTGCGCGAGCGCCTATGCGGGCGTCACACAGCACTACGGGCACTGCTTCGTCTACAACCTCGGCGCGGACGACGATGAGCCGATCGAGGACGAGGGCTGGGGCCCGCACATGAGCACTCCGGACGCGACGTCGTACGGGCTCTCCGACGACGGGAGCGGGTATACGCGCTTGCAGCGGATCTCCCGCTGGACCCGCTGGTGATCGCGCCCCGCCCGGGCCAGATCGCTCGCCGCTGGGCCGGGCCGGGGCGTCGCCAACCCCCGCCGCTCGGCGCCCCCGAGGGCCATCGCGCGGCTGACACCCGGGCTGCCGCGGTGGCAGACTTCGACGACGCATGAGCGACCGTTCGACCCCCGTTGACGTGCCGCCTCGCTTTCGCGTGATCACCGATCCGCGGGGCGAGGAGGTCGACGACCGCACCATCGTCCTCGGCCCGAGCCACGCGTTCGGCGACGGCCGGCACGAGAGCACGCGGATGTGCCTCCAGGCGCTCGCGTCGTTCGCGCCACGCAGCGGCTTTCGCCTCTTCGACGTGGGGAGCGGGACGGGGATCCTCTCGATCGGCGCCGCGAAGCTCGGCGGCGAGGCGATCGGCGTCGACATCGACGCCGCCGCGAACGCGATCGCGGCGGACAACGCGCGGCGGAGCGCGGTGGAAGCGCGCGTGAGCTTCTCGGCGACGTGGCCGGACGGGAGGTTCGACATCGTCGTGGCCAACATCCTTCGGGACGTCCTCACGGCGCTCGCCCCTCGGATCGTGGCGCGCCTGGCTCCCCGCGGGACGTTGATCCTCTCGGGGCTCGTGTCCACCGACGTTCCGGAGATCGTGGCGCGTTATGCGCCGCTCCTGGCCGACCGTCGACCGGAGATCTTCGAGCGGGGCGCGTGGCGCGCGCTCGTGTGGCGCGACGCCGAGCCGCGCGCCGATGGCCGAGCCGCGACATGATCTCGGCGCGGCGGGCTCACCCGGACGACCGCATGACCGCATGACTCCATGACCGGAACCGGAGGAGGAGCATGAGGGAGCAGCGCCGTCGCGCCCTCCCGCAGCGCGGCCGTTGACCCGGGGCGCGAGGGCGCGCGAACATCCGGCGACCCCTTGCCGACCCTCCCCGCGACACGCCACCTCGCCGCGCTCCTCGCGCTCGCCGCGAGCGCCTGCTCCCGCGGCCCTGCGCCCGGCGCGGACGCGGGGCCTGGCCCGGCCGGCAGCGCGAGCTCCTCGGCCAGCGGCGCGGGCGCTCCGGCCGCTCCCCTGCCTCCGTCCACGGCCACGCCGCTGCGCGCGCCGGTCCGCGAGGGCGGCGCTCTGTCCCGCGCCGCGCGCGGGGACGCGCTCTATGTGGCCGACGAGGACCACGGCGTCGTGCGCGTCGTGCCGCTGCCGCTCGACCCCGCCCGGCCCGGCGCAGGCGTCCCCGCGCCAGGCAGGCCCGCGCAGGTGCTCGCGCTCGGCGGGCGCGGCGAGCACGACGCACGCGTGCTCGCCACCGTCCGCGACCCGGGGCTGCTGCTGATCTTCCGGCCGGATCCTGCGGCCGGCCTCGTCGAGGTGGGCCGCGTGCCGCTGCCCGCCGACGCGTGGGGCATCGCGGTCACGCCCGACGAGAAGACCGCGATCGTGACCTCGGCGTGGACCCACAAGGTCTCGGCCGTCGACCTCGAGGCCAGGCAGACGCGGTGGACCGTCGACGTGGCGCGCGAGCCGCGGGGCGTGGCGGTGCTGCCCGACGGCAGCGCCGCGTACGTGAGCCACCTCGTCGGCGCCGATCTCACGAGGATCGACGATCTCGGCGGGGCGCCGAAGGTCCGGCGCGTCGCCCTGCCCGCCTCGCCGCTGCGCGCGCCGTCGGGCGAGCGGCTCGCCGCGTCGCTGGGTTATGCGCTCTCGCTCTCCGAGGACGGGCGGCGCCTGTTCGCGGCGCGGCACGCGCTCGGCGCCATGGGCCACGCCGCGTGGTTCGGCGCCGCGACCGTGGACGTGCTGATCACCGGCCGGGACGAGCCGCTCGCCCCGCCGCACCACGGCAACCTGCCGGTGCTCCGGTCGGCGTTCGCGGAGCAGGTGATCACCCCGGAGAGCGTGATCACCCTGCCCGGCGCGGGCGTCACGCCCGTCACCCAGCCGCGCGCCATGGCGTACCGCAAGCGCGCGCGCACGCTGCTCGTCGCGGGCGAGGGCGACGATCTCGTGCTCGAGGTGGACGCGACCGCGGTGGATCCGACGCTCGCGATCGTAAGGAGCTACCCGGTCGGCGGCCGCTACGATCCGCACATCCGCGTGGCCGGCACGTGCGGCGCGCCGACCGGCCTCGCGCTCTCCGCGGACGAGGCGACGGCGTGGGTCTTCTGCCGATCGACCAGTGACGTGGCGGCGCTCCGGCTGCACGATGCGGCGCCGGGCTCGACCGTCGCGCCCGCGGGAGCGGCGGGCCCGGCGGGCTCGGCCAGCCCCGCGCCGGCGCCAGCCGCCGCGGGCGCGGCGGAAGGGCCATCGGCGCTCGTGCACCTCGCCGATGATCCGCTCGGGCCGGAGGTCGCGAAGGGCCGCCGGCTCTTCTACAACGCGCTCGACGCCACGGTGAGCGGCAACCTCGGCTGCGCGGGATGCCACCCCGACGGGCGCGACGACGGGTACGTCTGGCGCGAGGCCACCTTCAGCACGGCCGACGGCGAGCACGCGAACTTCGTCGGGCGGCCGGAGAACATCCCCGAGGTCGCCAAGAAGCGAGGGGTTCCGCGGCGCACCCCGATGCTCGCCGGCAACGTGGGCGCGGCCGGGCCGTACGGCTGGCACGGCGAGAGCGAGGACCTCGTGAGCAGGCTCCGGACGGGCATGCGGCTGCACCGCTGGGGCGGGCTGCCGATCGACCATACGCCGACCAGCCTCGCGGCGCGGGCGACCTATCTCGCGATGTTCCTCCGCCGGGGCCTCGTCACGCCGCCAAGCGCCGAAAGGGCGCCGGACGAGCGCGTGAAGCGCGGCCGGGAGATCTTCCACAGCGACGAGGCGAAGTGCTCCCGCTGCCACGTCCCCACGAGCGATTACACCGATCGCACGGCGTACCCGATGCCGAAGCGACCGCCGCCGCCGGGCTACGACGAGGATCCGCGCCCCGAGTACAAGACGCCGTCGCTGCGCTTCGTCGGAGGCCGGCCGCCCTACCTTCACGACGGGCGCGCCGGCACGCTGGCAGAGCTCATCGAGCAGAACGCCGACTGGATGGGCAAGACCAGCCACCTGTCGCCCGAGGACAGGGCGGCGCTCGTGGCGTTCCTGGAGACGTTATGAGGCCGCGCTCCGTGCTGCTCGCCTTGATGGGCGCTGGCGTGGCCTCCGTCCTGGCCGCGGCGTCCGGCGCGCCCGGAGCGCAGCCAGACGGCGCGCCCAAGGCCGCGGCCAGCGCCGCGACCGACGCCAGCGCCGCGAAGGCCGCGGCGGGCGCCAGCGCCGCGAAGGCCGCGGCGGGCGCCACGGCCGACGCCAGCGCGAGGAACGCCTCCGCGACCGACGCCGGCGCGACCGATGCCGGCGACGAGCTGCCCCTCGACGCCGCGCCCTTCCCGCCCGAGCCGTCCAAGCAGCCCACGGCCGCCGAGTGGAAGGCGGCGCCCCGCGTCCGCCTCTCCCGCGCCGGCCCCGCGGCCGCGGGCTGCCGCGCGTACAGGGCGAGGGAGTGGCTGCGCATCCGCTGCCCGGAGCTCACCGTCTCGGCCATCTCGCTGCTCGGCGGGAAGTCCGAGGGCGTGGCCTTCTGGATCGATCCGCCCCGCGGCGGCAGCGAGCTCCCGCGCGGGGGCGAGGTGATGTTCCCGATCCGCCGCGGCGATCGGCGGGTGATCCAGATCCTGACGTTCGGCCCGGGCTACGACGGGCCGTTCACCTTGTTGCCGGCGATCGTCATCCAGGAGCAATGGCTGGAAGACGAGCCGGCGCCGACCGTGACCGCCTCCTGAGACACCATGCGATCCCACACCACGCTCCCCACCGTCTCCTCGCTGTTCCTCCTTGCCGCTGCGACCGGCGTCCTCGCCGTCGCGTGCGGCGCCGGCCCCGCGGCTCCCGGCGGCCTGCCCGCCGGTCAGGCGCCCGCTGCGCGGCCCACGGCCACGAGCCCCGCCTCGACTGCTGGGACGGCGCTCGCCCCGGCGCCGCCCCAGCCCGACCCGGCGGTGGCCTCGGCGCCCGCGAGCGCCGGGCAGGCCGGCGCCGAGCCGACCGCCGCGCCCGCCGATGCGGCGAAGCCATCGGACGGCTGCCCCGACGGCATGGCCCGGGTCCCGGGCGGCAGCTTCGTGATGGGCCCGCTCAAGGTGAAGGCCACGGTGGGTGACCTCTGCGTCGACAGGACCGAGGTCACCGCGGAGGCCTTCGCGGCGTGTGTCAAGGATGGCAAGTGCACGGATACATTCGCGGATTGCGCCAAGGAGGCGTCGACCTACGGCGTGGCCGGCAAGGAGAAGCAGCCGATGGTCTGCGTCGACTTCTCGCAGGCCCAGGCCTACTGCGCGGCGCAGGACAAGCGGTTGCCGCGCGACGACGAGTGGGAGTGGGCGGCCCGCGGCGGCGAGGAGGCGCGGCCGTATCCGTGGGGCGAGGAGGCCCCGAAGGATCAGCTCTGCTGGTCCGGCGGCGGCGCCGCGCGCAAGACCGCGTGCGACGTGGGGAGCTTCCCGGCCGGCGCGACCCCGCAGGGCATCCAGGACCTGGCGGGCAACGTCTTCGAGTGGACGACCAGCGCCAACGACGGCAAGGGCAAGATGCGCATCGCCCGCGGCGGCAGCTGGCGCGACGGCATCGCGCCGCTCGTCAGGACCGCGCGGCCGGGCGGCTTCGAGGCGACGTACCGCTGCGGGTTCCTCGGCATCCGCTGCGTCGTCGAGCCGGCGGCCCAGGCGACGAAGTAGGCGACGCCGCGTCAGCCGAGCGCCAGACGGCCATCGGCTGGGAATGCCATCCCTGACACCGGACGCGTCACTCAGCGGTTGCAGAGGTTGCAGCGGTCGCGCCCCCTTTTGCCAGTTCCTGGCACGGTGCGGCGGCGGCGTCACAGGCGCCCAGCGCGTCTTCGGCGTCGACGGTGATGACTTGATGGTCCGCTGCGCTGCACCCGCACTGCCACCCCAATGCCGGATCTTCCTGCTTACAGCTGATGTTCAACGACGTGTGCAACACGACATCCAGCCCTCCCAAGCTGGACGGCTGTTGGCAATCGAGCTCGGAATAGCAGACGCCACGGCTCGCAGTTCGGTGAACCCGGCTGCAGGTGGCATCGCGAAGCACCGTCTCGGGATGAAGCGACTTGCATGGCTCTGCCAGGTTCGTGCAGATCTCCGAGCCGGACGCATTGCTGGGAATGTCGAAATACACGTCGCTCCAGTCGTCCCAACACCTGCATCCCCACGCGCTGTCCCCGGTGCCTGCGCCGCAGTTGATGATATAACCAGCCGCCGCAGTTTGCGTGACACCGCCCCCGAGGTCTGCCGAGTAGATGCAGGACGTATCGACGACGCAGGGATCCCAAGGCAGCGAAAAGATGGGCGCATGGTGGGATCTAGAGAATACAAGAGCGATCCGGGAGTCAAGTTCGTCGTAGCGGCCGTCCACCGTACAGCCACGTTACACACGTTGGTTAATCTAGAAATCCCTTACACGATCGACCTTCCTCCTGAAAAGTGGCGCCGTATCAGAAAGAATCATCCCTACATCGACGATGAGGCAGCCCTGAGATCAAGGGCTTGAGCGCTCTCTTTGCGCAGCTGGTCGGCTTCAGCTCGGCAGCGGCGGCGCTCGGCGTCGTCAGTGCACGTCGTCTCGGCATGGACGTCTCCCTTGGCCCTGGTGGGGCGTCGTTCCGCTTGCGTCTGAGCGCCTCGTCGCATCCGCAGGAGCGAGCCGTGGCTCGATCGACGATCCGCATTCAAATGCCTCGAATTCTGCTGCCAGCGCGCCCCACGCGAGCGCTGCTGGCAGCTCGATGCGCTGAGGGTCTGACGCAGCGCGCGGCCGTCACCCGCGATCGTCGACCGCCATGGAGCGCAGGACGCGCTCGGAGGCTTCGGCGTGCTCGAGCAGCAGCGCCGCAAAACGGCGCTGAAGCTCGATCTTGCGGCGCATCCACGCCTCGAAGGCGCCGTGGTCGAAGCGCGCGAGATCGTGGGGGGCGGCGGGCAAATCGCCCGCAGCCCGCATGGTCTCCGCGGCGCGGCACGCCGCCTCGCCGATCTCGCGGTAGCCGGCGGCCACCCGACGCATCGCGTCGTGTTCGAGGCGGGCCTCGGGCGTTGCGCTGCCCACCCAGCGCGCGTGGGCTTCCAGGTTGTCGGCCACGTGTCGGAACAGCTCCGCCAGTCGCTCGGGAACCACCGCGTTGCTCGCCAGATCGCGCCCACAGGGCTCGTCCATCGGTACCTCCTGTCCATTCGCCCCAACGCGCGAGGCGTCGGGTCGTGACCGCAGGCCGCAGTCCAGGAGCGAGAAGTCCAAACGCTATCTGAAATTCAGGCTCCTCGCAGCGGCCGCGCGCTCCCGGCGCGGAAGCGCAAGAACGCGACCGCCTGAGCGCGAGCGGCCAACGAAGCCGAGCGCGCGACGGTCCTCGAGAGGATCGCCGGCGCCGGACCTCGGCCGATCAGATGCTGCACTCCACGAAGCCCTGCGTGTTCGTGGAGACGTTCATCTCCCACCTGGACTGGGTGGCGTCGTACTGGACGACCACGCCGGTGGAGACGCCGCCGCGGAGAATGCCGCCGATCCCCTTGAGCCAGCACGTCTTGCCGTCCACCGCGGGGCCGAGGTTCACCGACCCTGCCTGGATGCCGTGGTAAGCCTCGCCGAGGTAGTCCGTCACCTGTACGCAGCTCGCGTAGCCGGCGACCTTCCCCTGCCCGTGAAGGTACCAAGAGCCGCCGTCTTTCTCCACGCCGATGTAGTCCGACGCGCTGGCGAAGTTGTCGCCGCCCTCGTAGTTGATGACCTGCGTCAGGAAGCAGCGTCGGTTGTTGCTGGTGGACGCGAGGTACACCCTGGGGCTGGTCGTGGTATAGCTGTTGTTGGAGTAACCGACTTGCGTGATCATGGTGCCGGGGTTGGCGAGCCCACCGTAGGCACGAACCGACACACCCGAGTCGGCGTGCGCGAACACGCGCGCCGTGCCGAGCCAGCTGTACATCGCGACGTTGCCACCGTCCCGGAGGTTGCCGGTCACGCCCATGATGTAGGCCGCGTTCCCGCTCCAGGTGCCGAGGTTCTGGAAGGCGTTGCCCGACGTCGCGGTGGCGCTGCTGTACCCGAACGCGGCAAACGCCTGCTCGGCGGTGCCGATCGCCTCGTCCTCGCCCCCGTCGACGTCGCCGTTGCCCTGATCCGGGCTCTCGACCTCGACGTTGCACCCCAGGAGGGCGACGACCGAAGCGACCGACAGCACGCGAAGACAAGCGCGAGCTAGTTGCATGTGCATAGGATGTTCCCCTTTTCGAACGCAGCGGGCCGAGGCGGCGCGCTGCGACGGCAATGCTACGCTGACCCGACCCGGTGACAACGGACACGGGGCTTACGGCTCGCGCGGGGCGGCGTTTTCGAGAAGAGCGCCGAGGACCAGCACGACGTTTGCCGTGCGCAGCGAGAGGGGCAAGCGGCAAGGGCCGTACATCGTGGAGACCAACGGACAAGCTCTCATGGAGCGCCTCACGACGATCCCTGGCGACAGATACGCGGCGCTGGAGGAGGAAAAGCTGCCTCGGTCACGGGAAGGTTCGCTGGCCGAACGACTGTGGAGGCGCGCCGGCCACGTCATGTCAGCGATCGCAACCTGCGCCGACCGGCTCGAAGGTGATGCGATCGAAGATGGAGACGTAGTCGGGGGACGGCACGCCCGTGTAGGCGATCATGCCGACCTGAAGCGTCGCCGGCAGATCGGCGCGGGTGATGGGCGCGACCGACGTCGGCCACCCCGTGTCGCCCGGGTGGCGATAGTAGATCGTGAAGGTCGCGCCCGTCCGGCAGAGCCGCAGCTCGGCGTCGGCGGTGAAGGCCGTCTCGCCGTACGTGCTCTTGCTGTTGGTGGTGCTCTTGTGCTCGACGGCGAGCTGGTTCATCTCGGCGTATCCGACCACGCCCAGCACGTAGTTCTCGGAGCTCCCGCTCGGGTTCCGGCCCATGAGGCCGCCGACGTCGGCGAACTGGTTCGGCGTCTGGTCGCGGTTCGACGCCCGCCGGGCGTGGACGGTGGCGGTGACCTTGAAGTCGCCGGTCACGAGCTTGTAGACAAGCACGCCCTGGCTCGCCTGGTACCACAGCGCCCCGCCGTGCGGCGTGAGCGAGAGCGCGCCGCCGCCCACCACCACGTCCGCGAGGTCGGGCCGCAGCACGGTCCAGTCCGGCGAGAGCGCGCTGCCTTCGAACTCGTCGCCGGCCGGGAACGCGCCGCCCGTGCCACCGGTCGGCGCCGCGCCCGCCGTGCCGGCGCCGCCAGCTCCCGCTGCGCCGCCCGCGCCGCTGACGGGACGTTCTTTATCTGCGATCGACCACCTCCGGGCGAAGGCAATGCGCGCCAGGACGCTGTTGACCGCGGTCGGCCTGAGGCGCAGGGCCTACGTCGCGGCGGTGGCGCGTGCGCTACGGTCATGCTGATGTTGCCGTCGAGCGTTCGGGCGATCGACACGGATTCACAACGGAGGCATTGGATGAACAGCACTCGATGGGTGTTTTTTCAGAACGGCGGATCGCGCGGACGCGGTGCTGCGCTGCTCCCCGCAGCATGCCTCGCGGCATGCTCCTCGGTCGTCATTCCGGATCAGCGCAGCGGAGGCACAGGCGGCGACGGCGGCGCGACCAGCACCGGAGGCGCGGAGACGGCCACAGGCACCGGAGGCGCGGAGACGACCACAGGCACCGGAGGCGCGGGAACGACCACGGGCACCGGAGGCGCGGGAACGACCACGGGCACCGGAGGAACAGTCACGCCGGACGATCTACCCTGGAGCAAGACGATCGCGGGTTCCGGAGCGGAGAGTCCCCGCGCCGTGGCGGCAGATTCAAAAGGGAACGTCTTCTTGTCGGCCGAGATCTACGAGTCGACCGATCTCGGCTGCGGCCCCTTGAGCGCAGCGTCAGGGCCCCTCGACGCCCTGGATATCGGCGCCTTCGTCGCCAAGCTCGACGCGTCGGGCACCTGCCTCTGGAACGTCGCCTTGCCGAACACGGCGAGCGGCATCGCAAAGTACTCGACCCTCGCCGCCGACGCGCAGGGCAATCTGCTCGCCGCAGGCCTGGCCCGTGGCACCTTCGACCTCGGCGCGGGTCCCATGGCAGGCGCGACGGAGGGCCAGGATATCCTGGTCGCAAAGGTTGACCCCGATGGCCGCCTCCTCTGGGCGAAGCGCTTCGGTAACGATGCCGTTCAGCTCGCGCCCCACATCGCGGTCGACCGAGCCGGGAACGCGGTCGTCACCGGCGGCGCGAGGGGATCCATTCCCATCGGCGACGAGCCGATCGTGGGCGCCGGCGGCGTCGATGCCTTCGTGCTGAAGCTCAATCCCGCCGGCGAGGTGCTCTGGGGGAAGCTCTTCGGAGATCACGACTACCAGGCCTGCAGGGGCGTCGCATTGGACAGGCAGGGCAATGTGCTCGTCATGGGCGATTTCGGCGGAACCATTGATTTCGGCGGTGGCCCCCTCGTCAGCGCGGGGGACCGAGACATCTTCGTGGCAAAGCTCGACCCCGACGGCACCCCGAGCTGGAGCAAGCGCTTCGGCGGTGCGCTCAATCAGACCGGCCTCGACATCGATACCGATGAAAATGGGGATCTGCACGTCCTCGCGGCGCTCAGCGGCACGGTGGACTTCGGCGGAGGCGCCCTCGCCACGAGCTCTGGTATCGCTGTCGCGAAGCTCGATTCCGACGGACAGCACATCTGGAGCAGGCAATTCGGCGACGGCATGAGCGTGGTCCATCACCAGATCGCGGTGGACGATCAGGGCAACACCGTGCTGACGGGCTGCTTCGACGGCACGATCGACTTCGGCAACGGGCCTATCGGCAGCGGCGACGGCGCGGTGGAAGAGGCTTTCGTCGCCAAGCTCGACCTCCACGGGGACGCGGTCTGGAGCCGATGCTTCAGCGGCGCCGGAGCGCAGTTCGGATGGGATATCGACACAGACCCCGGGGGCAACGTCTTCGTTCTCGGCGGATTCGAGGGCACGGTCGATCTCGGAAACGGCCCGATCTCCGCCCAAATGCGAGATGTCTTCCTTCTGAAGCTCTCGCCCTGATCTGTGCCTTCATAAGAAAGCCCTTGGGCTTTCAAGCTGATCGGGTGCGCCGCCCGCCAAGGGCGACGATCGCGCTGCAAAGTACGATGTCGAGCAGCTCCTCGAGATCTGCGCCGAGGATCGCGAGCGGTGGAGCCAAAGACATCTTGTCGGTGCCCGCGTACCAGTACTCCTCGGCGGCGCGCAGCCTCCGCTCGGCGTTCACGACGAGCGTGTACGCGGCGTCGCGGAGCTTGCGCGAGCGCACCGCCTCGAGAGAGAGCGTCTTGTCGGCCGAGGCCCGCGGATCTCCTCGCGCGTGAGCGGGGGCTCGTCCTCGGCGAACGGCGTGCGCGGAAGAAGTACGTGGTCGACCTCGGAGACAGAACCGAGATCGCCTCACTCGAACACGATATCGGCGCTGCCCGAGGCGTGGGCCAGGCGCTCGGGCGGCGCGCCGGTCACGCGGACGTCGCCCGAGCCCGCCCAGACGCACGAGCCGGGCGAAACGGATCGTCAAAACTGAGGGGCGGCACCAGCAGCAGCCGCCCGATCCGCTTATCGTCACGGGCGATTGGTGAATTGCGCACTATCCTTGTGCGTCGAGAAGCCAGCACAAGATCTACCCGGAGCGCGGCATCACCTATCCGCCCCAGAGCCCGTTCCGCGCTCTCGATCCTCGCGCGCAGCCGGCGGACCGCCGGGCTCGCGGGCGGCCGCTGCGCCGCCCGGCGCTCGCGCCTTGCCTTCGGGCCCGGCGCAGCGCACCTTCGCGCCCAGCGACCATGCCCAGCGACGACCCCTACGTGATGCCTGCTTACGTCAAGCTCCTCGTCACCGACGCGGAGCGCTCCGCCTCGTTCTACGAGCTCCTCGGCTTCACCCGCGTCCACCAGGATCCGGTGTTCGTCCACCTGCGCTGGGCACGTTATGCCGATCTCTTCCTCGTCGCGACGCCGCCGGGGGTCTCGCTCGCCGGGCAGCACGGCCTCGGCGTCATCGTCTGCTTCAGCGCCGCCGGCGACCGCGGCATCGAGACCATCGCCGCGCGCGCCGCGGCGGCCGGCGCCGCCGTCGACGGGCCGCGCGACCAGCCGTGGCACACACGGGAGGTCGTCGTCACCGACCCCGACGGCTACCGCCTCTGCTTCGTCGAGCCGAGCACGCCCCTCCCGAGCTGAGGCCCACTGCCCGCGCCGGCGCCTCCCAGGCGGCGCCGGGCGCGCTCGTGTATCATCCCACCGGCATGTCGCCGGAGCCGTCGCAGCCCAGGCCCATCGGGCGGTATCTGCTGTACGGCGCGATCGCATCCGGCGGGATGGCGTCCGTGCACCTCGGCCGGCTCGTCGGCGACGCGGGCTTCTCGCGCACCGTGGCCATCAAGCGGCTGCACCCCGCGCTCGCCGAGGCGCCCGAGATCGCCGAGAGCCTGCGCGACGAGGCCCGCATCGTCGCGCGCATCCAGCACCCCAACGTCGTCGCCATGGTCGACCTCCTCCTCGCCGAGGACGAGGCGTTCCTGGTCATGGAGTACGTGCGGGGCGAGTCGCTGGCGCGGCTGCTCCGGGCGGCGCGCGCGGGCGACGCGCCGGCGCCGGTGCCCATCGTCGCGAGCATCGCGTGCGGCGCGCTCCACGGCCTGCACGCGGCCCACGAGGCGCGCAGCGAGTCGGGCGAGCCGCTCGGCATCGTGCACCGGGACGTCTCGCCCGAGAACGTGCTCGTCGGCGTCGACGGGACGGCGCGGCTGCTCGACTTCGGCATCGCCAAGGCGCGCGGGCGGCTCAGCACCACCCGCGGCGGGCAGATCAAGGGCAAGCTCGCGTACATGGCGCCCGAGCAGCTCCTCTGCGCCGACGTGACCCGGCGGACCGACGTGTTCGCGGCGGGCGCGGTCCTCTGGGAGGCGCTCGCAGGCCGCCGGCTCTTCGACGGCGGCGACGAGGGCGACCTCATCCGGGCCGTGCTTGAAGAGCCGATCCTGCCCCCGAGCTCGCTCGCGGCGCACGTGCCGCCTGCGCTCGACGCCATCGTCCTCCGTGCCCTCGAGCGGAACCCGGAGGGCCGCTACCCGACCGCCCGCGAGCTCGCGGTCGCCATCGAGGACGCCGTCCCGCTCGCGTCGCCGCGCGTCGTGGGCGAGTGGGTGGAGGCGCTCGCCGGCGACGCGCTCGCGCGGCGGGCGGCGCGCGTCGCCGCCATCGAGAGCGCGTCGGCGGGGATCCCGAGCGGCCCGGCGACGGCCAGCTCGGGCGCGGCCGCGCTGGGTCCGTCGGGCGCGCCCAGCGACGGGGCAGAAGACGAAGGCGAGCCCGCGCCGCCGGGCGGCCCGGCGCGGGGGCTGGCAGAGACCGCGCCCTCGATCCCGTCGAGGGCCCTCGATCAGGGGACGCCGGCGGCTGAGCCCCCGCCCGGATCGGTGACGTCCAGCGGGATCTCGCTGGGACTGCCTGCGACCGACGGCGCGCGGCGCGATGGTCCGCCCCCCACGGCGAGGAAGCGCGCGCGCCCGCTGCTCGCGCTGCTCGGCGCGCTGCTCCTCGGCGGCGCGGCCGCGCTCGCGGCGCAGTCGTGGCGCCGCGCCCCTCCCGGCCCGGAGGACGCCGCGCGCCCGGTCCACGCGCCCGCGGCGCAGCCGGCCGGCGCCTCGGCGGCGAGCACGGCGAGCGCCGTCGCAGTGAGCCCATCGAGCACCGCCGCGGCTGCCCCGGCGAGCACCGTCGCGGCCGGCCCGACGAGCGCCGTCGCGGCCGGCCCGGCGAGCGCCGCCGCGGCCGGCCCGGCGAGCGCCGCCGCGGCTGATCCGGCGAGCGCCGCCGCGGCCGACCCGGCGAACGCCGTCGCGCCAGCGCCCGCACAGCGCCCGGCGCGCCCTGCAGCCGGCGCGCGCGCGCCGGCCCCCGCGGCACGCACGACCCGCGCCGACGCCCAGCGCTGCTCCCCGCCGTATACCGTGGACAAGGCCGGCATACGCCGGCTCAAGCCTGAGTGCCTGTGAACCGATGAACCCTCCGTGTCCCGCCCGCGCCCGGCTCGCGCTCTCCCTCGCCGCCGCCGCGGCGCTCTCGCTCACCGGCGCGCGCGCCGATGCCGCGCCGCACAAGCAGGCGTGCGCCGACGCCTACGAGCGCGCGCAGGGTCTCCGCCACGACGGCCGGCTGATCGAGGCGCGCGCCGCGCTGGTCGTCTGCTCGCAGCCGAGTTGTCCGGCGGCCGCCGTGGCCGACTGCGGGCCGTGGCTCGCCGAGGTCGAGCAGAGCCTGCCCTCCGTGGTCGTCGCCGCGAGGGACGCGCACGGGCGAGAGCGCCTCGACGTGCGCGTGCTCGTGGACGGGCGCCCCCTCGCCGCGGCGCTCGACGGCAAGGCGCGGCCGGTCGACCCGGGTCCGCACACCTTCCGCTTCGAGCCCGCGACGGGCCCCGCCGTCGAGGAGCGCGTGCTGATCCGCGAGGGCGAGAAGAACCGCCTGCTCACCGTGACCCTCGGCGCACCTTCGGCCGGCGCGCCAGCCTCGCCTCACCCGCTCGCCCCGCGCGCCGCGCCGCCCGCGGAGCCCTCGGTCCCGGGGCTCGTGTGGGCCTCCGGCGCCGTCGGCGTCGCTGGGCTCGCGGTGTTCGCCGTCGCCGGCGCCCTCTCGCTGAGCGCCGAGGCCGACCTGCGCGCCACGTGCGCCCCGCGCTGCGCGGAGGGCGAGGTGCGCGCCATCCGGGTCCAGCACGCCATCGCCGACGTCGGCCTCGGCGTGGGCGTCGTCGTGCTGGGCGCCGCGGCGTGGCTCTACATGACCCGGCCGGCCGCGGCGCAGCCCCCGAAGGCCGGCGCGACGGCGCTCTGGCCGTTCATCGCCGGCAACGCCGCGGGCGTCGCGGGGGCCTTCTGATGCGCCCGTCGGCCCGCGCCCGCGGCGGCGCCGCCGCCCTGGCGGCGGCCCTCCTCTCGGCGTGCTCGCTCGTGCGCCCGCTGCACGGCCTCACCTGCGAGCCCGGGGCCGGCAACGCCTCGTGCCTGTACGGCCAGCCCTGCGACGCCAGCGCCGACTGCACGACGGCCGCATGCACCGAGGGCGTCTGCCAGTGCCCCGCCGGCATGGTGACGATCGAGAGCTCGTTCTGCATCGATCAGACCGAGGTGTCGAACGCCGCCTACCGCGCCTTCCTCGCCACGCAGCCGGACGTCGCGGCGCAGGAGCCGTTCTGCTCGTTCAACAGCACCTTCGATTTCGACGACACCGGACCCGACGCGCCCCTCGTGTGCACGGCGCGCCGCAAGGAGGACGAGCACCCCGCCACCTGCGTCGACTGGTGCGACGCGCGCGCCTTCTGCAAGAGCCACGGCAAGCGCCTCTGCGGCGAGCGCCACGGCGGCCCGCTGCCGTTCCGCGGTGACATGGCGCAGGGCGAGTGGTTCGACGCGTGCAGCAAGCACGGCGCGCTCGCTCACTCCACCGGCGAGTTCGACGCTCTCCAGTGCAACGGCGACAGCACCGAGACGGTGCCGGTCGGCGACGACACCAGCCTGGCGTGCGAGGGCGGCTATCTCGGCCTGCAGCACATGAGCGGAAACGTCCGCGAGTGGGAAGACGCGTGCTCCGACGACGTCGGCTCCGGCGACCTCTGCAGGACCCGGGGCGGGGCGTTCGACAGCGAGGGCACGCTCGAAGAGCTCCGGTGCGACGCGCGCGACGAGCGCGAGCGCGCCGACACCGATCATACGATCGGGTTCCGCTGCTGCAGCGGATAGCGCCGCGACGACGCCGGCGCCCGTGGGCTCTGCCGAGATCGCTCGCGCGCGGTGGTTGCATACCGAAGCGCCCCGGAGGGCCTCCGGCAAAGCGCTGTTGGCAGGCAGCAGGCTTCGCGACGGGAGGTGGCGCCGCCGCTCACTTCACGCAGGTGCGCTTGTCCTGGTAATCACAGCTCGGCACGCCGGCATTCACCACCGTCTCGGTAAAGCCAGGGTAGCAGATCGGGTCGCACGTCGCGTAAGCCCCGCTCGGGTACGGCACCGCACCGCACGAGATCCGATCGTAGATCCCGGCGCAGTAGCTCGGCCCGCTCTGCGAGCCGCTGACGTACCAGCCGGGCGGACAGGCGACGGAGGCGCCGCAAGGGAAAGCGATATCCACCTGCTGGAGGCGAGGCGGCGGCGCTGCGAGTGGCGGCGCGAACGGGAGCGGCGGAGCGCAGCCCGACCCCGATGGGGCCGGCGAGGAATTTCTCCTGAGCTTCCCGCGGCGCGACGTCTTTGGCCTCGGTCAACCGCTCGCAGCGACCCCAAATGGCTCGGTCATCACGGTTGGAGCTCGAGCTCCCGCGGAGCTCCTCCCCGATTCGATCGGCGAACCCTTTCTTGCGGAGTACTCGGCGACCGGAGAAGCTCTCCACGCGCTCGCGCTGCCCGGAGCCGCTGAGCCAGAGTTGATGGCGATCGACGCGGAAGGCTCGATCTTCCTCGTCGGTCAGCTCTACATGGACATGACCTTCGGTGAGTTCACCCTCACGACCGTCGAGGAAGGGTTTTATCTGGTCAAGGTGAACCCCGACTTTACGATCGCCCTTGCGGCCGGAGTCACTCTCGAAGGCAGCTCTCCTCTGAGCACGATGGCGGTCGACGCGGATGGCGACGTCGTCGTTGGCCTCGGCGTGTACAACGACGACGCGTCCGTACAAAAACCTCAGATCATGAAGTTCTCTGGGTCGACCCTCGAAGAGATCTGGAGCACGACGTTCGAGCACGACATCAGCCAGGGATACACGATTGCCCTCACGTTCAATAGCGGCGGTGAGATCCTCGCCGGTGGCGCGTTCGCTGGAACACTCACGATCGGAGAGACAGAGCTCGAAAAGGCTGGAGGGCAGGACGACCCAGCCGTCTACAACGGCTGGCTCGCCTGGCTCGCCCCGGAGAGCGGCGATCCTCTGCGCGCGCTCCGCTTTGGCGGGGCGAGCTTCGACTATGTGAAAGACCTGAAGTCGACCGCCTCTGGACGCCTCCTCCTCCTCGCCTCACAAACGTCGACATCGACCTTCCTCGATCACACAGACACCTTCGACGAGGAAAGATCGGAGTCGGTCCTCTATGATTTCGAGGACGGTGAGACAGTGCATTGGGCGAGCCGGCTCGGCGGACCAGACTATTTCGGCAACGCGCTGGCCCTCGGCGGCGATGGTCAAAGCTACGTGGCCGGTCGCCTCGGCTGGCTCGGCACGGAAGAAGATGCAAAAGGAGGGCGCCTCACGCGCTTTGCGGCAGACGGAACGAAGGGCGAGAGTGTCGAGTTCGCGACCGGCAACCCGAACGGTCTGACGCACGTCGCCGTCGATACGAAAGGCGGCGTTTGGGTCAGCGGGGCGTGGGAAACGGTCTTCGATTTTTCAGGAAAGAGCTACGCTCCGCCGACCGATGGCGGACAGTTCGTCCTTCGGAAGAAGGGATTCTAGACGAACGCGCGCGTCGCGTCTCTCCTCGCGCAGGCGGTCACGATGTCCACCACCTTCGCGCTGGTCCGCTTGCTCGTGCACCACCTCGGTGAGAAACAGGAGCGTCCTTGGGCCATGTTGCGCTGGACAGCATTGGGGCCTTGCGCCGCAGAGCCGATCCATGAGACTCTCGGTGGGGGGAGGTCACAAAAGGCGACGGGCTAGACAGACCTGATCCGGCGGCTCCGGTGTACCAATCGACTGATGGTTGGGCGGAAATCACGCTGGAGGACGATATGGGTTCAAGCGGCACAGGAGGCGAGTCGATGGCGGCACAGGAGCAATCCCCGGCCGCGACTTTCAAGGGCTTTCGTGACGTCACGCCTACCACCGAAGTCCCCGGCTCCACACCGAAGGGTGTTATCCAATGGACGGAAAGCGGCGGCGCGCAGATCGTCCAGACCTTGGACGGCCGGGTGCTTTCATGGGAACCCGTTTGTCGCTCTAGGCTTGAATAGCATCCTCCTCGTGCGCCTGCCGCTCTGAAACGGGCGGCTCTCCCCGAGCGTCATCCGCCCCCTCCGCCTCCTCTCCTCCGGCCGCGGGAGGGAGCGCGCGAATCGCTTTAAGAGAAGATTAAGAAGCGGCTCCGCGGCGGGAACGTAACCTGTTCGGCGGAGGTCACGTCATGCGCAACATCGCTTCTGCTCTGCTGATCCTCGCCCCTGCCATCACCCTCGCCGGATGCGGTGAGATCCGTGAGATCGAGCCCGCCATGGCTTCGAGCGGCGCCTCAGGCGCCGTGGATCCCCCTGGCACCATGCCCGGGGACGGCGTGGGCGGGTGGACGGACCCCGGGGAGGATCCGCGGGCGGGCGGCACCGGCGGCGGTGGCAGCGGCAGCGGTGCCGCCGGTGGCGGTGGCACAGGCGGCAGTGCCACCGCGGCGTGCTCCGGCCCCCTCGAGTTCATCGACCCGGCGCTCGAGGCGGTGGTGCGCAGTAAAGTGGCGAAGCCGGAGGGCCCGCTCCTTCCGACCGACGTTGCGTCGCTCGACGACCTCTACGCCGCCGATCGCGAGATCCATTCCCTCTCCGGCATCGAGTGCATCCGCTCTCTCACGCAGCTCAACATCAGCAGCAATCGTCTGGCAGATCTCTCGCCGCTGCGCTCGCTCACGGAGCTGCGCTCCCTGACCGCAGCGCGCAACCCGATCACGAATGTCGCGCCGCTGCGCTCGCTCATCCGGCTGGAGAACCTGGACTTGAGCGACAGCTCCCTCTCGGACGTCACGGCCCTCGGCTCGCTGACGAACCTGTCGACCCTGTCACTCCACGACAACCCGGTCAGCGACATCGAACCGCTCCGCTCGCTGATCCGGCTCAATACGCTCACGCTCGACCGTTGCCCCATCGCAACGCTCGCGCCGCTGTCAGGCCTCCGGGCGCTGGTCGAGCTCACGGTGTACGACGCCGAGATCAGCGACGCCTCGCCCCTGTCGACCCTGACCGAGCTGAGGCTGCTGTTCCTCGGGCGCAACCGCATCTCCGACCTCTCTCCGCTCGCGAGCCTTCCTTCCCTGTCCATCTTTGACATCTCGGAGAACTTGGTGTCCGATCTGACACCCCTCGTGGCCAACCCGGATTTCGGCCAAAGCGGCATGGTGGGCCTGGTCAAAAACCCGATCGACTGCGCAGCTCAGGCGAGCAACCTTGCAGCGCTCAGGGCGCGCGGAGCACGCGTCCTTTCGGACTGCCCGTGACGCCCCGCTCCCGGGGATGCACGTAGGCGCTCCGCGTCCCAGCCGACGGCGAGCGCTGCGGCGAACAGGGCGTTCGAGTCAGGGCTGTAGCGGTAGGAGAGGACGAGCGTGGGCATGCGCTCGGATGTACCACGGTGCCCCGCAGGCTGTGGCGTGAAAGCGGCTCCCTAGATGCATGGATAAGTTGCTGATACAGCATCGCTTTTCCAGGAGGGATGCGGCTCGCGTAAGGTTCTCTATGTCAACCAGCGCGCGCAGCGTGGCCGTACGGTGGGACCGGTGATGCCGCGGGCCCTTCACCGCGGGCGACGCGACGGCGGAGGGCGCCCCGTTGGGCCACACCGGAGCCGCCCTCGGCGGGGAGACAGGCGGAAACCATGAAAATCGCTGCCGTTTCCGGCGACGGCTCGTTATTGACCGGTTTTTCTGGCGGGACGAATCCGTGGGGGCGAACCGTCGCGATCCGTCGCATCGCCAGGGATTCTGGGAGGGCGTGACGACGGATCGCACCCCCTCAGGAGGCATGGACCCAACCCCGGCCCAACCGCCGAGCCCTGGGCCCGGAGAGCTCGCGACGGTCGATCTATCGCCTCGATCCGCCGTGGTTGCGTCGCTCGCCGGCACGCTGAGCCGAGCCGTCGCCCTCGGGGACGCGGAGGCAGCCTGGGTCGTGCACGAGGCGATCGGTCGGCTGCTCGGGCTGCCGGTGGCACCGGAGCGGTGAGCAAGCTTGGGCCGAACGTCGAGCCCGCCGCTCGCGTCGACTCGCTGGCGGAGCCTTGCCGCTCGCCAGTGCCCGCAGGCTCTACTGGGATCGCCCACGCGCGGCGGTTGCGTGCCGAAGCGCCCCGGAGGCATCCGGAAAGTGATGCCGGCAAGCACCAGGCCTGTGCCGGGAGGCAAGCGCGGCGGCGTGCGCAGGCGACGACCCTCTCTCGCCGCGATGCTGCATGGCGACGCCATGGCGGAACTGCGGACGCCGCGGGGAGCGGTGGGAAAACGAGTGGCGAAGCGGCTCCTGCATGCTGGCACGAAGGCGGCACGCGCACCACGCCTCGGCGCTAGAGAGCGCAGATTCAAGCACGTGCCTGGCACGCTGCTCATCCATGGTCCCAATGAGAGGCATGACCATCACCTGCTCGGTGATCGGGATCATCGCGTGGACAGCTCCGCTAGCCGGCTCTGCTGCACCCGGATGATCTCCTCCTGCAACGCTGCCCGCTCGCGCTCTGCGTTCTCGCGCGCCGACATATCGAGCGCGAGCCGGGTGCTCGGCGAGCGCCTCCGCCGCCGCGGCAGCGCGCGTCGCGGCCCGCCGCCCCCCGGCCCGCCGCTCCGCCATGGGCGATAGCCCGGCGGGTTGTCGAAATTCGCGGCGAAAACGCGCCGTCACCGCGTGGCGTGCGGCGTGCGGTGTCGGCGCCGTGTGGCCAGCGCGGCTCGCACCACGGGCGTCGTCTACGAGCGCCGTCGCCCCGAGAAGACGACGCTCTACGAGATCGTGCGCGACAACGTGGAGACGCTGTACGGGGCCATCGACGACGGCGCCATCGCCGTCCGGATACCCAAGCACGCGAAGAAGGAGCTCGAAGCCTACCTCGACTGCGGGCTGCTCTGCCGCGGGTTCGCGCGGCTCCGGTGCGAGCGCTGCGAAGAGAGTCGGCTGGTGACCTTCAGCTGTAAAGGACGCGGTTTCTGCCCGTCGTGTCTGGGCCGACGCATGTGTGCCACGGCGGCGAACCTGATCGAGGACGTCCTGCCCGAGGTGGCGCACCGTCCGTGGGGGGTGACGTCTCCGTTTCCGTGGCGGCGCAGGCTCGCCCAGGACGGGCGTTGTTCGGCGTGCTGACCCGCATCTTCGTCGAGAGCGTGGAGCGGTTCTACGAAGAGCGCGCCGCGCGCCGAGGCGCGTGCGGCGCGGTCAAGAGCGGCGCGGTGACCGACGTGCAACGCACGTCCGGCGACATGCGGCTCAATCCGCATCTGCACGTGGTCTTCCTCGACGGGGCTTATCACGAAGACGGCACCGAGCTCGTGTGGAACGAACTCGGTCACCTGCGAGCGCGAGGTCGGTCAGGTCATAGAGCACGCCGTCGGGCGGATGCTCCGTTACCTCCGGCGGCACGGGCATCTCGAGCTCGAGCACGACGTCGAGGAGGACGACGAGCCCGAGGCAGCGCTCTGTGCCTCCGCCGTCTCGGGACGAGAGCCGCGCCATACGTCGTCGCCCCGCAGTGGCTCCGCGGGCTCTCGCCGTCTTCTCCGAGCGCGCTCGCGTACGACAAGCCGCTGTGCGCTGCGCTCGATGGCTTCACCTCGCACGCAGCGACGCGCGCCGGTGCGCACCATGCCGCGGCGAGGGAGGCGCTGCTGCGTTACGTGCTGCGACCCCCGATCGCAAAGGAGCGCGTCGAGCCGCAGCAGGACGGCCTGGTGCGGCTGTCGCGGAGGCGCGCCTTCGCTGACGGGACTGTCGCGGTGGACATGGATCCGCTCTCGCTCGTGTGCCGCCTCGCGGCCAGCGTCCCGCCGCCGCGCTTTCACACCGTCAAGTACGCTGGCGTGCTCGCCTCGGCAAGTCGCCCACGTTGGCGCGCAAGCGCATCGGACCGCGCCCTGCGAAGCCAGAAGAGCCTACCACTACTGTGTCAGCGCGGCGCGGACACGAACCAATGCGCGCTGCGGCGTAACGGCGGGCGGTGGCACGCAGGGCAACGAGGCAGCCACGCGATCAAGGCGCGAGCGATCGCGCGGCGAACGGTCGCGAGCGAGTCGGCGAAGTGACGCTCAGGCCGCGAAGCGGAGCGGGTGGGCGTGACCTTCGGCGTCTGCCGAGGGAAAAAAGACCGATCACGCTCGGCCACGATGAAGGCGTAACAGCACAGGACGACGGAAACATGGTGGTGCCAGCCTCGGAATCGCCGCCCTTCGAAGTGATCGAGCCCCAGCTCGCCCTTCATCTCTTCGTAGGCCTGCTCAGTTCGGTAGCGCTCCTTGTACTGGCGTACGATCTGCTTCTTGGACATCTTGGTCCCCAGCGTCGTGACCGCGAACTTCGAGGGATCGCTTTCGCCGAACGGCCACTCGATGAGCAGCCACAGCGGTTCGTGCTCCTCGACCGGGATGCCATCGTCAATCGTGATTGGCGAGCCGAACGCGGCGCAAGGCGAACCGCGACGCGAGCTTCTTGCCCGTACCTTCGCGCCATGTGATCCGACGAAACGCCTTTTTGCCAAGCTTGCGCGCGAGCTCGTCGGCTGTCATGGGCGTCTTGTTCCAGCGCCCGCCGGGACCGAGGGCGACGACCATCGTCGTCGAGTCCACACCGACGGGGTAGTCGAAGCCGAGCAGGCGCACGGTGTCGCGAAACTTTGCCGAGCGACCGTAGACGGCGTCCGCAAGCACGAGCTGACCCGGCACGTTGTCGGCCGCAGCGCGCTCGATCGCGTCGAGTGCCAGATCCACCTTGCTCTTGAACTGAATGCCGTCAGGGATCTGCGCTTCGCGCCGGCGACTTGGATCGTTGGCACACTCCCAACGCGGCGATCGGCTCAACGCTCTTGCGTTCCAGATCGCTGAGAAGCCCCAGCGTGTAGCTCGCAAATGCCTCCCGGCGCTTGGGATGACCGAGGACCGTGCCAATGCCGTCAATGTACTGCTGAAGCCGCTCCTCCGCAGCGGCGTCCATGATGTATTCCATAGTCCACCGCGACGCCCGCGGCCTGCATCGTCGTGATGACGCTCGTGATCCTCGGCGGCCTCGGCTTCCCGGTGCACGACGAGCTCCTGCGCCGGGCCAGGCTGCGGCTCCGGGGCGAGCGCCCGCCGCGGCTGTCGCTGCACAGCCGGGTCGTGCTGATCACGACCGCGCTGCTGCTCGCGGTCGGGGCCGCGGGCTTCCTGGCGCTCGAGTGGTGCCGGTCGATGGACAGCCTGTCGTGGCCGGTCAAAGTGCTGGCGAGCCTCTTCCAGTCGGCGATGACGCGGACGGAGGGCTTCAACGAGGAGCGCGTGGGTATCGGGTGAGCGCGGCGCCGGTCCGGGTCGCGGCGCGTCCGCCGCGGAGGCGCGGTGAGGCGGCGCCGGCGATGGACGCGCCGCGGGCCCGCCCCGCGGCAGGGCTCCGCGCGAGGGATGTCTCGGTGCGGTCGGGGCCGGGGCGGACGCTCGACAGCCCCTCTCGGCGACCTCTGAAGATCGGCGATGTTCGATTCATGAAACCCGTACGATCGGCAATCGGGACATCGTCGATCACCACCTGATTACGAGTGCTCCCGACGCCTCGTTCGCGGCGGGCTCCGTCGCGGTGTGCGAGCCCGGCGCGGTCGTCGCGGGCCACGCGGGCCAGGACTGCCGGCCGGGAGCGATCGCCTCATGACGCAGCGCCGCGACCACATGCCCCTCCACGCCGAAAAAAGCCGTACGTCCCGCTTGACCTTCATTCCGCGGTTGTGTGTAATCGGCTGCGCTGCGAATAGCCTTGGATTGTGGACCGTCACCCTGCCACGGCGTCGATGGACTCGCCCATCGAAGCGTGAGTACCAGCGTGATGCAGCATGGTATCCGTGCCGACCGCGCCCCTGAAACGTCGGGGGCGCGCCCGTGTCACCGGCTGCCGCCCTGGAGCTCACTCCGGTGCTCCTGGGACGGTTCTGAACGAGATGCGTGACGCCCTCGCGTCGCTGCTCGGGCTCGCACACGGCGGCTGATGTTCTGCCCCTGGAGAGACTCCTACCACCACACACGACATGACCTATCACGACTTCAGCTCCGAGGACGCCAGCATTCACCGCTCGTTCGAGCTCCAGGCCGGGCGCACGCCCGGCGTCGTGGCCGCATCCTTCGGCCCTGACCGGCTCACCTATCAGGAGCTGAATCGCCGCGCGAACCAGCTCGCGCACCACCTGAGGAGCCTGGGCGTCGGCCGCGACGTCCTCGTCGCGCTCTGCGCCGAGCGCTCCCTGGAGGCGCTCATCGGGCTGCTCGCGGCGCTCAAGGCCGGCGGCGCCTATGTCCCTGTCGACCCCGCGTACCCGCGGGAGCGGGTCGCCTTCATGCTCGAGGACGCCGGGGCGCCCGTCCTGCTCACCCAGGCGCGGCTGCTCCCGTCGCTGCCGCGCCACGGGGCGCGCGTGGTCCTCCTGGACGGCGATCGCGATCTGACCGCGGGCTTCAGCGGCGAGGACCCGCCGGACACCACGGGCCCCGACGACCTCGCCTACGTCATCTACACGTCGGGCTCGACCGGCAGGCCCAAGGGCACGCTGCTGACGCACCGCGGCCTCACCAACCTCACCCGCGCGCTGGCCGAGCGATTCGACGTGGCGCCGGGCTGCCGCGTGCTCCAGTTCGCGTCCCTCAGCTTCGATGCGTCGGTCTGGGAGATCGCGATGACGCTCGCCCGGGGAGGCACCCTGGTGATGGGGGCGCAGGCCGAGATGATCCCCGGGCCCGCGCTGCTCGATCGGATGCGCGCGGAGGAGGTGTCGATCGCGACCTTCCCCCCCTCCGCGCTCGCCGCCTTCCCCGAGGGCGCGGAGCGCTCGCTGCCCGCGCTCCGGACCCTCATCGTCGCCGGCGAGACCTGCCCGGCCGACCTCGCCGCGCGCTGGGCGCAGGGGCGCAGGTTCATCAACGCCTACGGTCCCACCGAGTTCACCGTGTGCGCCACGATGGCCGACGGGCTCGACCCGGTTCGGGACCCCGGCGAGCCCCTCTCCATCGGCCGGCCGATCAGGAACGCGCGCTGCTACGTGCTCGACCATGCCATGCGCCCGGTCCCGGACGGCGAGGCCGGCGAGCTCTACCTCGGTGGACCCGGGCTGGCCCGGAGCTACCTGGGACGGCCCGAGCTCACGGCGGCGCGGTTCGTCCCCGATCCGTTCAGCTCCACCCCGGAGGCCCGGCTCTACCGCACGGGGGACGTGGTGCGCCGCCTGCCCGGCGGCGATCTCGCCTTCCTCGGGCGCGTCGACCAGCAGGTGAAGATCCGCGGCCACCGCGTCGAGCTCGGCGAGGTCGAGGCCGCGCTTGGGCGCCACCCCGCCGTCCGCGCGGCGGTGGCCGTCGCCAGCGAGGGCCGCCTCGTCGCCTACGTCGTCGCGCGCCCGGACGCGCCGGACGCGCCCCCGGCCGCCCCCCGGGCCGTCGTGCCCGCGCTGCGCAGCTTCCTCCGCGAGAGCCTCCCCGAGGTCATGATCCCGTCGACGTTCGTGCTGCTCGACGCGCTGCCGCTCGGCCCCAGCGGGAAGGTGGACCGCGCGGCCCTGCCGCCGCCGGACGCCGCCCGGCCCGATCGCGGCGACGGCGAGCCCCTCGCGCCGCGCAACCAGATCGAGGCGGCGATCGCCGCGGCGTGGGCCGAGGCGCTCGGGATCGAGCACCTCGGCGTCCACGACGACGTCTTCGACCTCGGGGCGCACTCGCTGCTCGCCGCGCGGGTGCTGTCGCGGCTGCGCCGCGCGCTCGGCGTCGAGCTCTCCCTGCAGAGCCTGTGCGACGCCCCCACGGTCGCCGCGCTGGCCGAGCTCGTGGAGTCGCTCCCCCGGCCGAAGCAGCGCCCGGCCGCCGCGGCCATCCGGCCTGCGCCGCGCGACCGGCCCATCCCCCTCTCGCACGGGCAGCGGCAGATCTGGCTCCACGCCTCGCTCCACCCGGGCGCGCTGTTCTACAACGAGCCGTTCTCCCTGCGCCTCCGCGGGCCCCTCGACGTCCCGGTCCTGGGGCGCGCCCTCGACGAGTTCCTCAGGCGCCACGAGATCCTGAGGAGCGTCGTCGCGGTCGTCGGCGGCGAGCCCGTGCAGCAGATCCTGCCCCCGGCGCCGCTCGATCTGCCGGTCGTCGAGCTGACCGCGCTGCCGGCCGAGGCGCGGTGGGGGCGCGCCGTCGCGCTCGCCACAGACGAGGCCCGGCGCCCGTTCGATCTCGCCCGCGGCCCGCTGCTCCGGGCCACGCTGGTCCGGCTCGACGAGGCCGACCACGTGCTGTTCGTGGTGGTGCACCACATCCTGATGGATGGAGTCTCCATCTTCGACGCGCTCCCGAGGGAGCTCCACGCGCTCTACCAGGCGTTCGCCGCGGGCAGGCCGTCGCCGCTGCCCGAGCGCGCGATCCACTACGCCGATTACGCGGTCTGGCAGCGGGAGCAGCAGCTGAGCGGCGCCCTCCAGCCGCAGCTCGATTACTGGAGGCGACAGCTCGCCGACCTGCCCACCCTGGAGCTGCCGACCGACAGGCCGCGCCCGGCCGCCCCGAGCCTCGCGGGGGCCCGCCACTGCGTCGCCCTGTCGCGGGAGCTCACGCTCCGGCTGAAGGCGCTGGCCAGGGAGCAGGGCGTCACGCTCTTCGTGGTCCTGCTCTCGGCCTTCAAGGCGATGCTCTACCGGTACGCGCGGCAGGACGAGGTCGTCGTGGGCACGTCCGCGTCGTGCCGCCACCCGCCGGAGACCGAGGACCTCCTCGGCTTCTTCCTGAACACGCTCGTGCTGCGCACCGACCTGCGCGGCGACCCGACGTTCCGGCAGCTGCTCGGGCGCGTGCGGGCGGTGAGCCAGGCCGCGCTCTCGCACCAGGACGTGCCGTTCGCCAGCGTCGTGCAGGCGCTCCAGCCGAAGCGGGTCCCCGGCCAGAACCCGCTGTTCCAGGTCGCCTTCGTGCTGGAGCCGCCCGTGCCGGCGCTCGATCCGGGCTGGACCCTGAGCCAGCTCGACGTGGACACGGGCGCGTCCAAGTTCGACCTGATGCTGGAGCTCGACGAGCGCGAGGACGGCATCATCGGGCGCATCGAGTACAGCACCGCGCTGTTCGACGCCCGCACCATCGAGCGGATGGCGGGCCACTACGAGGCCCTGCTCGAGGGCGCGTCGCGCGACGTCGATCTGCGCCTCTCGGCGCTGCCGCTGCTCACGCCCGAGGAGCGGAGCGCGCTCCGCGCGTGGGGCACCGCCCCGGCCGGCCCCGGGTCGGACGCGTGCATTCACCGCCTCTTCGAGGCCCAGGTCGAGCGCTCTCCCGAGGCCGTCGCGGTCGTCTTCGACGACGGCGCGGGCAACGTCACGTCGCTCACCTACCGGGAGCTGAACCGGCGGGCCAACCAGCTCGCGCACACCCTGCTCGGCCTCCGCGCGCCGGGGGCGCCGGGGCCCGGGGCCGCGCCCGGCCCCGACGAGGGGGCCCTCGCGCGCACCGACGAGGGCGCCCTCGCGCCCGAAGACCGCGTGGCCGTGTGCATGTACCGGTCGATCGAGATGATCGTCGCGCTCCTCGGCGTGCTGAAGGCGGGCCTCGCCTTCGTGCCCCTGGATCCGACCTACCCCACCGAGCGCCTCGCGTTCATGCTGGAGCAGGCCCGGGTCCGCGTGATGCTCACCCAGGTGCGCGTCGGCGCGGTGCTGCCGGGGTGCCGCGCGCGCGTCCTCTGCCTGGACGCGGATCCCGAGGAGATCGGCCGGGCGCGCGACGACAACCCGACGGAGCTGGCGACGCCGGACCAACTCGCCTATGTCATGTACACGTCGGGCTCCACCGGCCGGCCCAAGGGCGTGGCCGTGCCGCACCGGGGCGTGGCCCGGCTCGTCAAGGGCACGACGTACGCGCGCTTCGCGCCGGACGAGGTCTTCCTGCAGCTCGCGTCGATCTCCTTCGACACGTCGCAGTTCGAGATCTGGGGCGCGCTCCTCAACGGCGGCCGGCTGGTCGTCATGCCCCCCGCGCCCGCGTCGCTCGACGACCTGGATCGCGTGATCCGGCAGCACGGGGTGACCACGGTGTGGCTCACCGCCGGCGTCTTCCACCTCCTCGTGGACGAGCGGATCACGGCGCTGCGCGGCCTGCGCCAGATCGTGGCCGGGGGGGACGTCCTGTCCCCGCAGCACGTCAACCGGGTCCTCGCCGAGCTCCCGGGGTGCCGGATGATCAACGGCTACGGGCCCACGGAGGCCGCGACGTTCGCCTGCTGCGCCGCGGTGGAGCGCCCGGTCGGCCACACGGTGCCCATCGGAAGCCCGATCCCCGGCACGAGGGTGCACGTGCTCGACCGGGATCTCAACGAGGTCCCGGCCGGCGTCCCCGGGGAGCTCTGCATCGGCGGAGAGGGCCTCGCGCGCGGCTACCTCGATCTGCCGGAGCTCACCGCGGAGCGGTTCATCCACGATCCCATCGGCGGCGAGCCGGGAGGGCGGCTGTACCGGACCGGCGATCGCGTCCGCCTGATGCCGGACGGGCAGCTCGAGTTCCTCGGCCGCATGGATCAGCAGGTCAAGGTCCGCGGTTACCGGATCGAGCTCGGCGAGATCGAGGTGGTCCTCGGCGAGCACCCGGCCGTGCGCGAGGTGGTCGTGGTGGCGCAGCCGGCGCGCTCGGGCGACCGGCGCCTCGTGGCGTACGTCGTCCCGCACGGCGGCAGGGCCGCAGCGCCGCCCGCGCAAGCCGGGGCCCGCGCGCGCCCGTTCATGGCGGATCCGACCGGCGGGCTCGAGCGTGCGATCCGCGATCACGCGCAGCGGCGGCTGCCCGACTACATGCACCCCTCGGCCATCGTGCTGCTCGACGCGCTGCCCCTCACGGGCAACGGCAAGGTGGACCGCCGCGCCCTGCCGGCCCCCGTCGAGCTCCGCCCCGAGAGCGCGCCCATGGTGGCGCCGCGGAGCTCGCTCGAGGAGCGGCTCACCGCGATATGGCAGGACGTCCTCGGCATCGAGCGCGTGAGCGTGCAGGACAACTTCTTCGATCTGGGCGGCCACTCGCTGCTCCTGATGCGCCTCCACGAGCGCGTCCGGGAGTCGTTCGGCAGCGATCTCTCCATCGTCGATCTGTTCGCGCGCCCGACGGTCACCGATCTCGCCGCGTTCCTCGCGAGCGGCAGCGGCGGCGGGAGCGACCTCTCGGAGGCCGACGCCCGGGCGCTGAAGCAGCGAGAGATCCTGAAACGAAAGAAGCAGGCAGCCAAGAGCAGACAGAATGGATCCGCTTGATCAACCCGTCCCGGAGGACCAAATCGCGATCATCGGGATGGCCGGCCGCTTCCCGGGCGCGAGGAGCGTCGACGCCTTCTGGCAGAACCTGCGCGATGGGGTCGAGTCGATCGCGGCGCTCTCGGATCAGGATCTCGCCGCGGCGGGCGTGCCCCCGGAGGTGGCCTCGGACCCGAGCTACGTCCGCGCGCGGGCCGTGCTCGACGAGGTGGAGTGGTTCGACGCGGCCTTCTTCGGGATGACCCCGCGAGAGGCCGAGATCCTGGATCCGCAGCACCGCATCTTCCTGGAGTGCGCGTGGGAGGCGCTCGAGCACGCCGGGTACAACCCCGAGGCGTTCAAGGGGACCATCGGCGTCTACGCGGGCGCGAGCGGCCACGACACGTATTTCCTGAGCAACCTTTACCCGAACCACGAGCTCAGGAAGGCGATGGACTATCAAGTCTACGTCGCCAACGACAAGGACTTCCTGCCCACGCGGACCTCGTACAAGCTGAACCTCCGCGGGCCGAGCGTCGCGGTCCAGACCGCCTGTTCCACCTCGCTCGTGGCCGTCCACATGGCCTGCCAGGCGCTGCTCACCTACCAGTGCGACATGGCGCTGGCCGGCGGCGTGGCCATCAACGTCCCCACGCGGTCGGGTTACCTGTACCGGCACGGCATGATCCTCTCGCCCGACGGGCGCTGCCGCGCGTTCGACGCCGAGGCGCAGGGGACGGTGGTCGGCAACGGCGCGGGCGTCATCGTGCTGCGCCGGCTCGAGGACGCCCTCGACAGCGGCGATCACATCGAGGCGGTGATCCGGGGCTCGGCCGTCAACAACGACGGCTCGGGCAAGATCGGGTTCACCGCGCCGGGCGTGGAGGGGCAGGCGCAGGTCATCGCGCAGGCCCTGGCGATGGCGAACACCGATCCCGAGACGATCAGCTACGTGGAGGCCCACGGCACCGGCACGCGCCTCGGGGATCCCATCGAGGTCGCGGCGCTCACCCGGGCGTTCCGCGCCCGGTCCCGCGGCCAGCGCAAGGGCTGGTGCGCGCTCGGCTCGGTCAAGCCGAACGTCGGGCACCTCGACGTCGCCGCCGGCATCACCGGCGTGATCAAGGTCGTGCAGGCGCTCCGCCACCGGCAGATCCCGGCCAGCCTGCACTTCAAGACGCCGAACCCGGAGATCGACTTCGCGAACAGCCCGTTCTACGTCAACGCGGCGCTCGCGGACTGGGAGCCCGGCGACGGGCCCCGCCGCGCCGGCGTGAGCTCGTTCGGCATCGGCGGCACCAACGCCCACGCCATCCTCGAGGAGGCGCCCCACGCGGCGGCGGCGCCCGGCGGGCGGTCCTGGCAGCTCCTCCTGCTCTCCGCCCGCACGAGGACCGCGCTCGACACGATCACCGAGAACCTCGTCGGGTACCTCAAGGCGCACCCGGACGTCAGCCTGCCGGACGTCGCGTTCACGCTCCAGGTCGGCCGCAAGACGTTCCCGCACCGGCGCATGCTCGTCTGCAACGACGCAGACGAGGCGGTGAGCCTGCTGTCGACGCTCGGGGAGCGGCGGGTCCTCGCGCACGTCGAGGAGGCCATCGATCGCCCGGTCGTCCTCATGTTCCCGGGGCAGGGCACGCAGTACGCCGGCATGGCGCGGGAGCTGTACGAGCGGGAGCCCACGTTCTGCGCCGGCGTCGATCTCTGCGCGGCCATGCTCCAGCCCGAGCTCGGGTTCGATCTCCGCGAGGTGATCTACCCGCCCCCGGGGCGGGAGGCGGCGGCCGCGGAGCTGCTCAAGCAGACGCGCTTCGCCCAGCCCGCGCTCTTCGTGATCGAGTACGCGCTCGCCACGCTCTGGATGGAGTGGGGCATCCGGCCCGCGGCGATGATCGGCCACAGCCTCGGCGAGTACGTCGCGGCCTGCCTCGCGGGCGTCTTCTCGCTGGAGGACGCGCTGAAGATCGTCGCCCGGCGGGGCAAGCTGATGCAGGAGATGCCGCCGGGCGCGATGCTCGCGGTCCCGCTGCCCGAGGCCGAGGTGCAGCCGCTGCTCGACGAGGGGGGCGGCGCGCTCTCGCTCGCGGCCGTCAACGGGCCGGCCGCCTGCGTCGTGGCCGGGCCCGAGGACGCCGTCGAGGCGCTCTCCGACCGGCTCTTCGCCGAGCGCGAGCTGGAGTGCACGCGCCTCCAGACGTCGCACGCGTTCCACTCCCGGATGATGGAGCCGATGCTCGCGTCGTTCACCGCGATCGTGGCCCGCGCGCGCCCGAGCGCCCCGAAGATCCCGATCGCGTCGAACGTCACCGGCACCTGGCTGTCCGCGGCCGACGCGCAGGACCCCGGGTACTGGGCGAGGCACGTGCGCGAGCCGGTGCGCTTCATGGCGGGGCTCGGCGAGGTGCTCGCCGATCCGACGCGCGCCCTGCTCGAGGTCGGCCCGGGCCGGGTGCTCGCGACCCTGGCCAAGCAGCACCCCGCGCGGGGCGCCCGCCGGGTGATGCTCTCGTCGATCCGGCACGTCCACCACCGCCAGTCCGACATCGGGTTCCTGCTGGAGACGCTGGGCCAGCTCTGGCTCTCCGGCGTCCGCGTCGACTGGTCGGGCTTCTACACCCACGAGCCCCGCCGGCGCGTGCCCCTGCCGACCTACCCGTTCGAGCGGAAGCGGTACTGGATCGACCCGCCCTCGAGCGCCGCGCGCCGGCCGGCGCGCAGCGCGCCGGAGCCGGCCGGCCTGATCCACCTCCTGGCCTGGAAGCGCTCGGTGCTGTCGGGGTCGATGAAGGCGTCGGCCCGGCCGGCCAGGGCGCAGTGCTGCGTCGTCTTCGCCGACAGCTACGGGCTGGGCGCCCGGATGGAGATGCGGCTCCGCCGGGACGGCTACAAGGTCATCACCGTGCGGCCGGGCGAGGGCTTCGCCGAGACGGGCGAGGGCGAGTTCACCGTCGCCCCCGCGAGCCGCGCGGACCACGCGTCCCTCTTCGGCGCGCTGCGCGCGGCGGGCGTGTCCCCCTCGCGCATCATGTTCCTGTGGGGCGTGACCAAGCCCGCGCGCGCGCCGCTCGACGCCGGCCGCCTCGCGGAGGCCCAGCGGCTCGGGTTCGCCAGCCTCGTCGCGCTGGCCCAGGGGATCGGCGACGCGGGGATTCGCGACGAGGTGCGGCTCGGCGTCGTGACGAGCCACATGCAGAAGGTGACCGACGCGGCCGTGCTCTGCCCCGAGAAGGCCACGCTGCTCGGCCCGTGCGAGGCCATCCCCAGGGCGTACCCGAACGTCTCGTGCATCAGCGTCGACATCGACCTGCCGGAGCCGCGGACGCTGCAGGAGGCGAGGCTCATCGACCAGCTCCTCGCCGAGGTCACGCTGGAGCAGACCGAGCCCGTCATCGCCTACCGGAACGGGGAGCGCTGGGTCCGGATCTTCGAGCCCGCGCGCATGGACCGCGCCGAGGGCCTGCCGCCGCGCCTCCGGGAGGGCGGCGTCTACCTGATCGCCGGCGGGCTCGGGGCCGTCGGCTCCGCCCTCGCGGAGCACCTCGCGAAGGTCGCGCGCGCGAAGCTCGTGCTCGCGGGCCGGACGGCGCTCCCGCCCCGGGAGGCCTGGGACGGCCTCGCCGGCGCGGGCGCCTTCGACGCGCTACGCCGCAAGATCGGCGCGGTGCTCGAGATGGAGCGGCTGGGCGCCGAGGTGCTGCTCGTGACGGCCGACGTCACGCGGCTCGACGACATGCAGCGCGCGGTGGCCGAGGGGCTCCAGCGCTTCGGGCGGATCGACGGCGTGATCCACGCGGCGGGCGCCCGCCGCGCCGTGCCCCTCCAGCGCATGACGCGCGAGGAGGGCGAGGCGCTCCTCGCCCCGAAGCTCGACGGCGCGCTCGTCCTCGACGAGTCGCTCCGGGGCCTCCGGCCCGATTTCGTCGCGCTGTGCGCCGCGCGGACCGCGGGCGCCCGCGGGGCGGGCCTCGCGGGCCAGTGCGCCGCGACCGCCTTCCTCGGCGCCTTCGCGCAGCGGCGGGCCGCCGGTGACGGCCCGCTCACGATCGCGATCGAGTGGGACCCGTGGCAGCGGCAGGACGCCTCGCGCGGCAAGGATCCCGAGCCCGCGGCCGACTCGAGCGAGGGCGGCGCGGCCGCCGCGGAGGAGGGGATCTCGCGCGACGAGGCGCTCGACGCCTGGATGCGCGTCCTCACGAGCCCCACGCCCCACGTCCTGGTCCTGAAGCGGGAAGCGCAGGCTAAGCAGCGCCCCTCGGCCAGCTCGATCGCGCCGCCCTCGCGGGACGTCGAGTCCGAGGGCATCCCGAGATCGGTCCACCCGCGGCCCGACCTCGGCACGGCCTACGTGGCGCCGCGCGATCCGCTGGAGCGCGCCGTCGCCGAGACGTGGGAGAAGCTGTTCGGCATCGAGCGGATCGGCGTCCACGACGACTTCTTCGCGCTCGGCGGCGACTCGCTGCTCGCCGTCCAGCTCATCTCCCGGCTGCGCAGCGTCGTGAACATGGATCTCCCCGGCCACAGCCTGCTCAACGCGCCGACCGTGGCGGCCCTGGCCGAGCTCATCGCGCAGTCCGACTCGCCCTCATCCACCTCGCTGTCGAGGCGCTCTCCCGCGCGCCTCTTGCCCGCGTCGCTCGTGCGGATCAAGCCCGGCACCGAGCGGCCGCTCTTCCTGATGCACCCGGTCGGAGGGCACGTTTACTTCTACCACGATCTCGCCACCTGCCTGGACCCGGCGCAGCCCGTGTACGGGCTGCAGGCGCAGGGCATCGAAGGCAAGGCGCCGCCCTTGACCCGCGTCGAGGAGATGGCCGCGCGCTACCTCGAGGCGGTACGGCGGCACATCCAGCCGGAGGGCCCCTACGTGCTCGGCGGGTCGTCCTTCGGCGGGGTCGTCGCCTTCGAGATGGCGCACCAGCTCATCTCCGGGGGCGAGCGCGTCGCGCTTCTCATGATGATCGACACGCCCGCGCCCTCGGCGGTGTTCCCCGAGGATCTCGACACCCCCGAGCGCCTCGCCTACCTGATCAGCGGCGATGCGAGTCTCCCCGTCCCCGCGGAGGAGATCCGGCACCTCTCCCCGGACGAGCAGCTGCTCCACGTGCTCCAGCGCAAGAAGGGTGTCTCCCGGATGTTCCCGAAGCTGGCGCTCCAGGAGCTCGCCACGTTCCGCAAGATCGTCACCGCCAACCTGCAGGCGATGCTGCGCTATGTCCCCCGCCCCTACCCGGGTGACGTGCTCTTCTTCGAGGCGAGCGAGCGCGACGCCATGACCGTGAACAACCCGGCGCGGGGATGGCTCGATTTGATCCAGGGCCAGCTCACTGTCCACGAGGTCCCTGGCAATCACATCACCATGAATTTGCCGCCGAACGTGCAAGTCATGGCCGATCATCTGCGCGCGGCCCTCGAGGCGGCGGGACATCAGGGCTGATGTTGACGCCCGGCCGGCGGGCTCTTTACCATGGGTGTGGAGCGGCGACGGCGACGGCGACGCCCCCGCGCGGTCGCGCGGGCTCGAGTGCGGCCAGGGCGCGCGGCGGAGGTGGAGAATGTCGAAGATCACCGCGGAGCAGGCGAGAGAGGAGCACGTCGCGCTCCTCAAGGCGTGGACGAAGGCGGTGGGGGCCGTCAAGGACTACGGCTTCCTCGATCGCCACCTGGCCGAAGGCTGGCGGTACGTCGATTACAACGGAGTGCAGCGCGGCAAGGACGAGTACCTGAAGCTCGTCGACAGCATGTTGACGTACACGCAGGAGCTCCGGCAGTGCGACGTGCGTATCGTCGGCGGGGACGTCGCTATCGTGAGCGGCGTCTACCGCTCGCGCGCCGAGCTCAAGGGCGGTGTCAAGCTCGATAACACCATCGCCTTCACCGCGGTCTGGGAGCTCAAGGGCGGTGAATGGAAAGCCCTCGTGCACCACACGACGAGGATCCCTGACGCGTCGTGATCGACGTCCGCGCCGAGCGGGTCGAAGCGCTCCGGCGGCCGGCGCCTCGCCGGCGAGGCCGGAGGAAACGTTGACAGGGATCCTGCTTCGAGTACCGTACACTCAGGATCGTCCTATCGACGATCACCAGGGCTCTCATGGATCTTCGCCGGTTCCTCACGCACGCGGTGCAGATCGCATCTGCGCTGTCGAAACTTCATAAGTCAGGCACCCTTCACCTGGACATCCGCCCCGCGAACCTCTCCGTGCACCCGGAGAGCGGGGAGGTGTCGCTCGACGGTGGGCTGGCCGTGGTGCGCGGCGATCTCGGCCTCTCCGACGAGACGAAGATCAACCCGGAGTCGCTGCCCTACATCGCGCCGGAGCGGACGGGCCGCGTCGACTGGCCGATCGACGAGCGCGCCGATTTCTACTCGCTCGGCGTCACGCTGTACGAGCTGCTCTCCGGCAAGCTGCCGCTCGACGCCGAGGACGCGCCCGCGTGGGCGCACGCCCACATCGCGAGGGCCCCTGTGCCGCTCGCGGAGCTGGTGCATGACGTGCCCCGGATCGTCTCCGAGATCGTGATGAAGCTCCTCGCGAAGTCTCCGGAGGAGCGTTATCAGACCGCCCGCGGGCTCTGGTCGGATCTCCTCATGTGCCAGACCGAGCTGGAGGAGCTCGGGATGATCGACTCGTTCCCGCTCGGGACGGCCGACATCCCGGACCGGCTGCAGCTCCCGACGAAGATCTACGGCAGGAGGCGCGAGCGCGCGATCCTGCTCGAGGCGTTCGAGCGTGTGGTCGCCACGGGCACGGCCGAGCTCGTGCTCGTCGCCGGGTACTCGGGCGTCGGGAAGACCTCGCTCGTGAAGGAGGTGCAGGCGCCCATCGTCCGCGAGCGCGGGGCGTTCATCTCCGGGAAGTTCGATCAGCTCCAGCGCGACATCCCCTACCGCACGATCGCCCAGGCGTTCGGGGAGCTCGTCCGGCAGATCCTGACGGAGAGCCCGCAGTCGCTCGCGGGGTGGAAGCACCGGTTGAGCGACGCGTTCGGCGAGGAGGGGCGGGTCATCATCGACATCATCCCGCAGCTCTCGCTGATCCTCGGCGAGCAGCCGCCGGTGCCGCCGCTCACGCCGAACGAGGCGCGCAGCCGCTTCGTCCGCGTGTTCCATGCGTTCCTCGGCGTGGTCGCGCGCAAGCGGCACCCGCTCGTGCTGTTCGTGGACGACCTGCAGTGGGCAGATCCCGCCAGCCTGAGGCTCATCCGCGACGTCGTCGCGGCGCCCGAGAAGCGGCACCTGCTCGTGATCGGGGCGTACCGCGACAACGAGGTGACCCCGTCGCACCCGCTCATGGAGGTGCTCCGGCAGATCCACGCCACGGGCGCGCGCGTCTCGACGCTCAGCCTCGACCCGCTCCCGCACGAGAACGTCCTCGAGCTCGTCATGGACACCTTCCGCTGCGAGGACGAGCTGGGGGCTCAGCTCACCAGGCTCCTCGTCCAGAGGACTGGCGGCAACCCGTTCTTCGTGGGCCAGTTCCTGACGGAGCTCTATCGCCAGAAGCTGGTCTGGGTCGATCCCATGAGCGCCGTCTGGTGCTGGAACATCGAGGCCATCGCCGCGCAGAACCTGACCGACAACGTCGTCGACCTGGTGCTGGGCCGCCTCAGGCGGCTGGACGGCGAGACGCAGCGGGTCCTCTCCCTCGCCGCGTGCCTCGGCGCCCGCTTCGACGCCGAGGTCCTCTCGGCCATGTACGGCGAGTCGACCGAGACGACGCACGCCGCCATCTCCCCGGCCATCCGCGAGGGGCTCGTGGCGCGCCGAGGCAGCACGTACAAGTTCCTCCACGACCGCGTGCAGCAGGCCGCGTACCTGCTCATCCGCGAGGGCAACCACGCCTCGACGCATCTGCGCATCGGGCGCCTGCTGCTCGTCCAGACGCCGGAGGAGGCGCTGGAGGACCGGCTGTTCGAGATCACGAACCAGCTGAACATCGGCGCCTCCTTCATCACCGATCCGGGCGAGCGGCGCAGGACGGCCGAGCTGAACCTCCGCGCCGGCAGGAAGGCGAGGGCCTCCGGGGCCTACGGCTCCGCGGTGGCCTACTTCGCCGCGGGCTGCGCGCTGATCGGGGAGGACGACTGGGCGGGAGCCGACGATCTGCTCGCCTTCGCGCTGCACCTCGATCTCGCCGAGAGCGCGTGCGTGAACGGGGAGTTCGATCGGTCCATCGACCTCTGCTCGGTGCTCCTCGAGCGCGCGCGCACGCAGCTCGACAAGGCGGCGGCCTACCGCGTCCTGATGCAGAACCACATGGCCCGGTCCGAGCACGACGCGTGCATCGGCGTCGGGCTGGAGTGCCTCGCGCTGCTCGGCATCAAGCTCGGGAGGCAGCCGGCCGACGAGGAGGTTGTCGCGGAGATCACGGCGCTGCGCGACGCGCTCCGCGATCGCACGGCCGACGAGATCCTCGGCCAGCCAAGGATGACGGCGCCGCCGATGCTCGCGGCGATGGGCGTGATGGCCGTGATGTACGCCTCGACCTTCTACACCGATCCGAACCTCAACGACCTCCTGGTCTGCCAGATGGTCCGGCTCAGCCTGCTCCACGGCAACGCGGAGCCGACCGGCATCGGGTACACGTGCCTCGGCAAGGCGCTCTGCCAGAAGCTCGGCGCGTACCAGGACGGCGACCGGATCGGCAGGGTGGGCTACGAGCTGACCGAGAAGATGAACGCGCTCGTCTACAAGCCCGAGGTGGCCAACCTCTATGGCTGTCTGATCTCGGTCTGGACGCGCCACATCGACACCGGGATCGCCTGCCAGCGCGTGAGCATCCAGGCCGCGAACGAGGTCGGGAACCTGACGTGGGGGAGCTTCAGCAACATCCAGCTCACCCTGAACGTGATCGTGCGGGGCGACCCGATCGAGGAGGCGTACAAGGGCGCGGTGAGCGCGCTCGACTACGCGACGAAGGCGAAGATCACGTTCGCCGCGGACGCCGTGACGAGCATGCTGCGCCTGGTCCAGGCGATGAGGGGCGCCACGCGCCACCTCGGCACGATGAGCGCGGACGACTTCGACGAGCAGGCGTTCGAGGACCGCCTCGAGAAGGAGAGCTTCCCGAGCGTGCGGCTCGTCCATTACGTGATGAAGACCGCGCAGCACCTCCTGGCCTCCAACCCCGACGAGGCGGCCCTGGCCGCGGAGAAGGCGGAGCGCAACATCTCGGGGGGCAACGGGATGTTGTTCTCGGCCGAGTACCACTACTTCGGCGCCCTCGCCCGGGCGGCCCGCTTCTCCGGGGCCCCGGCCGAGGAGCAGGCCGGGCTCCGGCGGTCGCTCGCCGGCCACGAGGAGCAGCTGCGCGTCTGGGCCGAGAGTTGCCCCGACAACTTCGCCGGCAAACACGCGCTCGTAGCGGCGGAGCGCGCGCGCGTCGACGGCAGGCACGACGAGGCCGCGGCGCTCTACGATAAGGCGATCGTGGCCTTCCGCGAGTCCCGGTTCATCCACCAGGAGGCGCTCGCGAGCGAGCTCGCCGCCCGGTTCTACCTGGATCGCGGCTACAGCGGCCTGCCGGGGCTCTACCTGCGGGAGGCGGTGGCGTCGTACTCGCGCTGGGGCGCGAGCGAGAAGGTGAGGCAGCTCGAGCAGCGGCATGCGCTCGTCCTGAACCAGGAGCAGCGCCGCGCGACGAGCAGCGGCGTCATGACGATGGCGGCGGAGGCCATCGACGCGCAGACCGCGGTGAAGGTCTCGCGGTCGCTCTCGAGCGACATGACGCCGAAGGAGATGATGGAGTCGCTCATGCGGCTCGTCGTCGAGCACGAGGGGGCGGAGCGGTGCTGTCTCCTGCTCACCGGGGACGGCCTGCGGCTCGCCGCCGAGGCCGTGGTGGACCGCGACGGCATCAGCATCCGCGTGTACGAGCGGAGCACGGCGCCGCTCGCGACCCGCGTCCCGGCGTCGATCGTCAACTATGTCGAGCGGACGCGGGAGCGGGTGGTGCTCAGCGACGTCGGGGCGAGCGGCGCCTTCGCCGGGGACGAGTACCTCGTGCGCGAGCGGCCGAAGTCGGTGCTGTGCATGCCGCTCATGAAGAACCCCGGCGAGGTGGGCGGCCTCCTCTACCTGGAGAACCGGCTGGTCCACGGCGCGTTCATCCTGCGCCGGCTGCCGCTCCTCGAGTTCCTGGCCGCGCTGTCGCTGCAGAACACCGTGCTCCGCGGCGAGCTGGAGCAGGAGGCGCTGAAGGTCCAGCGGACCGAGGAGGCGCTGCGCCGGAGCGAGAGGGCGCTCCGGGATCTGGCGGAGTCGAGCGACGTCCCCACGTGAGGCGCGGGCCGCGCCGCCGCACCGGCGTGGTGTGGCGGCGCGGCGTTCAGGCGCTCTCAGGCGCTCTCGAGCACGTGGCCCACGCTGTCGAGGAACGGCCTGTCCGACACGGAGAGGTGGAGCTGCACGAACCGCCAGTGATCCCCGTGGCGCTCCACCGTGCAGGTCAGTCGGAGCGCGGGCAGGTCGAAGCGCACGCCGCCCATGGTGGCGTGGATACCGAAGCCGGCCGTCCCGGCGCAGGCGGCCGCTCCCCCGGCCAGCAGACGCACCTGGACATCGCCGGTGATCCTGCACACGAGGTCCTTCAGGATCTCGCTCTGCCGCCGGAACGAGGCCTCGATCTCGGCCCAGCGCGTGAAGTGCAGCTTGTCGTGTGTGCCGTAGAAGATCAGGGCATCGTCACGTACGAACATGTCGCATAACGCGTCCACGTCGCCTCGCTCGAAGGCGCGCGCGAACTCGACGAGCATCTGGCGAACCGAATCTTCTGGACTTGCCGGCTTTCTCTCCGAGGACTCCATGCGCTCCGCTGCTCCCGTACCGATCCGAGCCTGATCTCGGCCGAGCATACAGCACCCCGGAGGCGACGCGCGACGCCCTGCGCGCGAAAGCGCTCGGAGCCCGGGCGGCTGCGCGCGACAAGGGTCGTCGCGGTCACGAACACGTAACACCACACGACCCCGACCAGCGCCAGCCGACCAGGTGCCCCCTCGAACCCCGGAACCCAGCTGACCAGAAACCCCACGAGCAGGAACAGCAGCCCCACGCCCTGCAGCTGCGCGATCGACATCCGCTTCAGGAGGGCGCCGACCGAGAGCGAGGGCAGGTACATGCTCAGGAGGTGCACCTGGATCACCCAGCTCGCCTGCTGGACCGAGCGCTGCTCGACGCCGCACATCTGGAGCGGCGTCGGCACCATGAGGAGGCTCATCACCAGGAAGGCGCCCGCGCCCATGGCCACCATGGGCCAGTACAGCGCGCGGGCGCGCGCGTCCGGCGCGGCGGAGGCCTCGGCGGCGCGCGCCTCCTGCGGCCCGTACGCCGCGAACGAGAGCGCCGCCATGAGCTGGAGCGCCGCGAGCATCAGCAGGGCAGCGGGCATGTACCTGGACGTCCGCCCCTCCAGCAGGCCGAAGAGCGAGATGCCGGGGACGATGCCAGCGGCGCTGGCGAGCTGGATCATGGTCAGCAGGCCCGGCGCCCTTGCTGCTCGGCTGCCCCTCGAGGATCGCGAAGCGATACTGCTGCACGAACGCGCCTTGCAGACCGACGCCGCAGACCGCCGCGCAGAACAGCGGGAGATCGGCGCGCTCCACCGCGACCGCCGCGACCGCCGCGTTGGGCCACGGCCGAGCCCCGCTCGGCGGAAAGACAGACGGAAAGTGTTGGAAATGCCGAGCTATCTTCCGGCCCCTTCTCGCTGTCGCAGAAATCCCTGGCGGGATTTCTGACACGCGGAACCAGGCAGCCCGCGCATGAGCCGGACGATCCACGTCGCCATCACCCGGCGTGTCCGGAAGGAGCACGCCGAGGCGTTCGAGCGAGACCTGGCCGAGTTCGCGCGCCGGCTCGCGACCGGCGACTCCACCAGCAGCCCCCCTCGCCGAAGCGCGCCGGCTCCCGGGCGCGGCGCCCATGCGCGCTCCCCGCGGCTCATCGCCTGATGTCGTACTTGTCCAGCTTGTAGAGCAGCGCGCGCCGCGAGATGCCGAGCCGCTTCGCCGCGCGCGTCTGGTTGTTCCCCTCGGCGGCGAGGGCGTCTTCGATGCTCCGCTTCTCCAGCTCGGCGAGGCGCGCCGGCATCGTCCCGTCGGCGGACGGCGGGGGCGCCCCCGTGCTCGCCGGGGGTGCGCCCGCGCCCGCGCTCGCGGGGGGCGCGGCGCCCTCGGCGCCCTCCGCCACGGAGGCCGGAAGGTGCTCGACCTCGATGACGCCGCCCTCGGCCAGCACGACGGCGTGCTCCACCGCGTTGCGCAGCTCGCGCAGGTTGCCGGGCCACGCGTGCGCCTCGAGCGCCTGCATCGCCGCGGGCGCGAAGCGCGGCGCCCGCTCCCCCATGCGCCCGGCGACCTGCTGCGCGAAGCGGTGCGCGAGCAGCGCGATCTCGGCGCGCCGCTCGCGCAGCGGCGGGACGCGGAGGACGAACGTGCTGATGCGATAGTAGAGATCCTGCCGGAACCTCCCGGCCGCCACCTCGGCCTGGAGGTCCCTGTGCGTCGCGCACACGACGCGCACGTCGAGCTCGATCTCCTGCGTGCCGCCGATCCGGGCCACGCGCCGGCTCTCGAGCACGCGCAGCAGCTTGGCCTGCATGGCGAGGGGCAGCTCGCCGATCTCGTCGAGCAGCAGCGTCCCGCCCTGCGCCGCCTCGAAGTAGCCGATCTTGCGGCGATCCGCCCCGGTGAAGGCGGCCTTCTCGTGCCCGAAGAGCTCGCTCTCGAGCAGCGCCTCGGGCAGCGCCGCGCAGCTGAGCCTCACGAACGGGCCCCCGGCGCGCGGGCTGGCGCGGTGGAGCTGCTCGGAGACCACCTCTTTCCCCGAACCCGTCTCGCCGAGCACGAGCACCGTCGTCTGCGCGCGCGCGAGGCGCTGCACCACCTGGAAGACCTTCACCATGGCCTCGTCCGCGACGACGAACCCGGCGCCGGCGCCGGAGGGCGGGCCCTCCAGCGCCTCCGGCGCGGCCCCCGGCGGCGCCGCCTCGACGGGCGCCGGCGCCGCGATCGCGACGACGATCTCGGCCGGGCCGATGCGGATCACGTCGCCGCCGGCGAGGGCCCGCTCCGCCCCGCGCACGACGGCGCCGTTCACCGACGTGCCATTGCGGCTCCCGAGGTCGACGAGCGCGACGGTCTGGCCCCGCCGCGCGACGCGCGCATGGTTGCGCGAGACGCGGGCGTCGTCGACGCAGACCGTGGACTCCGGCGCGCGGCCGACCGCGACCACATCACCATCGGTGAGATCGATCACCCGCGCCGCGCCATCACCGGCGCGGACGATCAGGGAGGCCTGCCCCTGAGGCGTCCGCTCGCTGGGCGGGCTCTCCGCGGCGTCGAGCTCGGTCGCGACCTCGGCCGCGGTAGGCGACGGCTCCGCGCTCGGCGGAGAAGCTGCCTGTCGACGAGGGTCTCGCTCCGCCATGCCGTTCGAGGGTTGCGCAAGTGTACGACGCTTGCGCAACCCTCGGCAACGGCAGCGCGCGCCGCCGCGCGGAAGACGCGGAACGCGCGCTGGTCCCCGCCTTGCAGTGCCTCTGCGGCGCGCACGGACCAGCGCCTCTCTGGCGCGCGGAGACGCTGCGGGAGCCGCGATCGCCGGGAGCCATCGCGGGGACCGGAGCGCCTGGAGGCGCGTCGCGCCGACGTGCGCCTGGCTTCACGAACGACCAACACGACAGGAGACGAGCATGACTTATCCCATTCGACCGGCGTCCTCTCTCGCGATCTGCGGCGCCCTGCGCCATGCCCTCGTGAGCCTGGCCGCGACGCTCGCCGCCGTCGGGTGCGGCGCGGATCCGGGCTCCGACGCGGAGATCGCCTCGGCGGCGAGCGGCGACGCGGTCACCGGCGCCCTCACGATGACCTGCTCCAGGCTGACGGTGAGCCGGGGCAGCATCGGCGCCGGACAGACGGCCGCCGCGCTCGCGACGGCGGATCTCACGGGCGAGCAGGACGTGTGGAAGAAGTACGTGGAGTTCGCGCCCGGCACCAGCGCGACGTGCGAGTACGCGCTCCCCTCGGGCACCTCGGCGGCGCGGCTCGCGTCCCTCGCGCTGGGCGTGAATTACCGCGGCCCCGCGAGATCGGCCATGCGCTGGACCTTCGAGGCGTGGGACGCGGCCGCCCGCGCCTGGGTCCCTGTCGGCGACAACACGTTCGCGCGCAACTGGTCCTGGACGAGCGCGAGCCTGAGCCTGCCGGGATCGCTCGGGCGGTTCGTGGCGGGCGGTACCCTCAAGATCCGGTACGCGACGAGCAGCTCCGCCGACAGCTCGATGCTCGACAAGCTCGTCCTCACGGGCACGACCAGCGACGGCTCCAATGGCGCCGGCGGCACCGGCGGCACCGGCGGCACCGGCGGCGCTGGCGGCACCGGCGGCACCGGCGGCTCCACCGGCACCGGCGGCTCAGGCGCCGGAGGCTCCACCGGCACCGGCGGCTCCACCGGTACCGGCGGCTCCACCGGCACTGGCGTCTGGGTCCCCGCGCCGGGGACGACGTGGCAATGGCAGCTCACGGGCACCATCGACACCAGCCTCGATGTCGCCATGTACGATATCGATCTCTTCGACGCCCCGCAGGCGAAGATCGACACGCTGCGCGCGGCCGGGAAGAAGGTGATCTGCTACTTCAGCGCAGGGAGCAGCGAGGACTGGCGCGACGACGCGTCGAAGTTCCCCGCCGCGGCGCTCGGCAACCCGCTCGACGGCTGGCCGGGCGAGCGGTGGCTCGACACCCGCAACGCCGGCGTGCGCGACGTCATGAAGGCTCGGCTGGATCTGGCGGTGCAGAGGCGCTGCGACGGCGTGGAGCCCGACAACGTCGACGGCTACACCAACAGCCCCGGCTTCCCGCTGACGGCGGCGACGCAGCTCGATTACAACCGCTTCCTCGCCGCCGAGGCGCACGCGCGTGGGCTGTCCATCGGGCTGAAGAACGACCTCGATCAGGTGAAAGACCTGGTGGGGAGCTTCGACTGGGCCCTGAACGAGGAGTGCCACGAATACGACGAGTGCGACATGCTCACCCCGTTCATCCGCGCCGGCAAGGCGGTGTTCCACGCGGAGTACGTCGACGCCTCGAAGGCGAACGCCGTCTGCGCCGCCACGAAGCCGCTCGGGCTCTCGACCTTGATCAAGAAGCTCGACCTCGACGCCTGGCGCGTCGCCTGCCCCTGATCCACGCGCCAGCGCCCCGCCAGCGCCCCGCCGGCGCAGGGGCGCTGGCCGCGCATCCGCGGTCAGCGCCCTCGCCCGCTCGGCCCTTCACTCCCCCGCCACCTCGAAGGTCTGCGCTCCGGAGAAGCTCTGCTGTTCCGGCTGGTAGTACGGGTGCGCCTCGGCGCCGCCGTCCTCCGCCCTGACAGGCATGGTCGCTTGCAGCCGGTAAGCGAAGGTGGCCGCGCGGCCCGCAGGGATCTCCTTCACATAGAGGATCAGCTGCTTGCCCGTGATCTCGAACTTCGAGAGCTGGCCCGCCAAGATGTACTCCTGGAGATCCTCGGTCAGGAGCTGGAAGCCGGGCGGCAGCCCCACGGTCACGAGGACCATGCTCTGCACCGAGTCCGTCTTGTTCTGGACGCTCAGCGACGCCGTCACGATGTCGTCCACGTACAGCTGAGTCTTGTCGTACGTCACGCTGACCACGAGCGGGCCTCCCGCGTCGTTCGGGACCGCGCTCCACGGCAGGTTGTGGCGGCTCACCAGGTTGTAGCTGAGCTTCCCCTCCCCCGAGAACGAGAGCGTGACGTCGTGCGCGCCCGCGGTCGCGAGGTGCGTGAGATCGACCGTCGTCATGACGTCGGCCTGGTCCGCGCGCAGGGGGACCGTGCCCGCCGCCGCGCCGTCGACCGCGACGGTCACCGTCCCCGTGGCGCCCTCCGTCCCCTTGCTCGCGGCGAGGAGCAGCGTGCGCAGGCTCCAGATCGTCGCCTGGGTGGAGCCGAAGTTGCCGTTCGGGTCCTTCGACTGGGTCAGGAACTTCACGCCGCCGTCGGCGCTCGGCCGGTGGGCGCCCGCGGAGAGCAGCGCGTGGGCCGCGAGCGCGGTGGTCGTGACCCTGGCGTCGTTCCCGGACTCGTAGAACGAGGTCTGCGTGCCGCCGTCATCCCAGTAAAATGCGTCTCCTTCCGCGGTCTTGCGCTGGTCCAGCGCGTCGAGCACGCTGTCGGTCAGCGCGCCGGAGGGATCGGCCACGGCGAGCGCGTTGGCCGCGATCGCCAGCGTGTACAGGTCGTCGGTCGCCGGCTTCAGCGAGCGGCCCAGGTAGGCGAGCCCCGTCCCGATCTCGGGCCCCGTGTACCCCGCGCTCGCGAGCGCCCAGAGCACGAAGGCGCTGTTGCGGAGCGTGCCCGTGTGGAAGCTGAAGAACTCGGTCTGGTCGCCTTCCCACGTGCCGTCCGCCTTCTGCTGCCCGGCGAGCCAGTTGACGGTCCGGGCGAGCATCGCCTCGTCCACGGTGTGGACCTTGATCATGTCGGCGAACTCCATGACGCCGAACGCGGTGACCGACAGGTACGGATGCCCGTCCTGCTCGCCGAACCACGAGAAGCCGCCGCCCGAGTGCTCGAACGTGAGCAATCGCTGGTACCCGGCCGAGATCAGCGACTCGGCCTTCATCTGGATCTCCGGGGTGATCTGGCCTGTCTGCTTCATGTACTGCGTGACGAGCACGTTGGGCCAGGTCGTCGAGGTGGTCTGCTCGAAGCAGCCATTCGGGACCTGGAGCATGCTGTCCATGCCGCTCACGACCTGCGACAGGAACGCGGGGTAGATCTCGAGATAGAGCTGGTTCGAGCCGGGGACAGCGTCCGCGGGGAACGACAGCGCGTGTTCGGCGCTGCCCGACGCGAGCATGCCAGACTCGCTCTCCGCGAAGGGCTTCCCGTCCGGGACCACGCGCACGGTGCGGGCCACGGCGTCGGCGCCCGCGCTGCCCCGCGCGGTGACGGTGAGCGAGTTGACGCCCACCGTGTTCACCTTCACCGGGAACCGGACGCCGCGCACCTCGCCCGCCGCGAGGGACACCGTCGTCGACGTCGCGCCGAGCGGCGTGTACCAGCTCCCCGGATCGAGGCTGAGATCGACCGTCTGCGGCGTCTCCAGGTAGTTGTAGACGGCGATCGGGAACTCGACCTCGTCACCGCGCGTGAGCGTCGCCGGGAAGCTCACGTCGACGAAGAAGTCCTGGAACACCTTGAAGCCGCTCTGGATGCCGCCGAGCTTGCCGTCCGTGGAGTTCGCCAGCGCCGAGAGCCGCCACTCGGTGATGCTGTCCGCGAGCGGGATGCTCAGGGTGGCCGTGCCGTCGGGGCTCGTGATCACGCTCGGGTTGACGTAGAGGGTCTCCGGGAACTCGCGCCGGACGCGCGGCCCGCCCCCGTTGTCGCCGCCGGGCTCCGCGGTGGGATCCCCGGCCGAGCCGCCGCCCGCGCCGGTCCCTCCGGTCGCGGCGCCGTTGGCCCAGCCGCCGTCCGCGTCGGGGATGCCCCCTTCATTCCACTCTTGCGGGGGCACCGGGATCCCGAGATCGCCGAACGTGAACGCGAACGTCGCGTCGTCCTGGCTCTGCGCCACCTCGTCGGGCCCCGACGATTGCAGCGTGAGCCCGCTCCAGCTGGAGGCCACCCGGTACGCGTTGCCCCACACGTCGAAGCCGCGCAGGCGCTCGGCGACCCGGCTCCCGAGCAGCTCGACGTACACGCCCTGCCCGTTGCAGCTGAACTGGGTGCTGTCGCAGCCGAGCGCCTTCAGCTCCTGCGCGGCGGCCGCGGTCGCGTCCGCGAGCCAGGGCTTCAGCACGCCCTTCTGGCGCTCGTTGAACTGAGCGAGCTCCTCCGGCACCTTCGCCAGCACGGCGGGCCACGTGCGCGCCTGGAGGCCGGTGAGCGACGTGCCCGCGAGCGCGGCGAGCGAGGCCTGGGTCTTCACCTGCGCGGCCTCGGCCTGCTCGGGGTCCTCGCTCGCGGTCGCGTTGAACAGCAGGTCCTGGAGGTTCGCCGCGGGGCCGTGGATCTCGTAGCTCGGCTTCGCGAACTCGTCCTCCAGCTCGAAGTAGGTGCGGAGCAGCCCGGGCTGGGCGTCGACCAGCGCGAAGACGGCCTGATCGACCACCTGGACGCCGAGCGCGGCGACCTTCGGGTTCCCCGCGTCGTCCTTGACCGACAGCCGCAGCGTCGCCGTCTCCCCCGGCGCATACAGGGGCTTGTCGGCCTCGACCTCGACGCTCAGCGCGGAGTCGCCCCGCGCGAACACGGTGCGGCCGGAGCGGACCAGATTGCCATCGTCGTCGACCAGGTAGGCCTCGACCCGGTTGCTGCCGAGCAGGCCGGCGTCGACGGGCATGCTGAAATGGGCGCGCCCGCCCTCGAGCTCGAGAGAGCGCATGTCGACGGCCTGACCGTCGTTCAGCCAGTCGACGTAGACGCTGCCGGCCTCCTCGCTGGACTCGATGGTGACCTCGACCGTCTCGCCGGTCTCGTAGACGGCCCGATCGGTGCGCACGAGCAGGTGCTCGCCGCCCGTCTGCGTGCCGAACGAGAACTTCCGCGTGACCGCCCGCTCCCCCACCGTCGCCCGCACCTCGAACGCGCCGTCCGCCGTGGCGACCGGCGGGGTGAAGCTCACCACGGCCTGGCCGAAGGCGTCGGTGCGCGCGGTGAGCTGCGTGCGGTCCGGCGCTGTGATGACCGCCTCCGTGTCGGGGAGCGGCGCCCCGAGCGGGTCGGTGACGAAGAGAAGAAGGGTGTTGGGGATCCCCGGGACGAGCTCGCGCGCCTCGGGCACGAGCACGATCGAGGCCGCGTCGGCGGCGACCTTGACCGGGATCGCCTTCGTGACCTCCTGCCCCGCCGTGTCCGCGACCGTGACGGTGAGCGTCACGGCCGCGTCGCCCTGCTCCAGCGGCAGGCCCGCGAGGCTCGGCGGAAGCGTCAGGCTGAACCCGTAATGGCCCTCGGCGTCGAGCTCGCCGACGATGCGCTGGAACGTCGTCTGACCGACGTCCAGCGACGCCGCCTCGATGGTCACGCTGCCGCCGGCGACGTTCTTGCCGAAGAAATAGCGCGCGTCGATGGTGCCGGTCAGCGTGTCGCCGGCGGTGTACCACGGCCTGTCGGTCCTCACGGCGACCTCGAACTTGGGCAGCGCGTACTGCCCCACGGTCACGACCTTCTCCGTCGTGGTCTCGCCGCTCACGAGGCGCACCTTGAACTCGCCGGTGTTCACGATGGAGCCGATCCGGAACGTCGTCGCGGCGACGCCGTAGGCGTCGGTCTCGATGGGCTTCTTGAAGATCTTGTTGCCCTTGCCGTCCTCCACCTCGAACGTGATCGCCTCGCGGACGAGCGGCGCGTTGTTCCCCCGCTCGAGCGCGAGCGCGCGCAGGTGGATCGTCTGGCCGGGCTTGTAGAGCGGCTTGTCGGTGGTGAGGAGCAGCTTCGGGCCGGGGCCCTCGACGGTGATGTTCGCGGTGAGGGCCGCGTTGACGCCGAAGCCGAGCGCCTGCGCGGAGACGGGGTGCGCGCCGAGCGCGCCGGGCTCCACCTCGAACACCGCGGCGCCGAGCGCGTCGGTCGTCCCGCGGAGCGGTCGCGCCCCCTCGCCCACCGCCAGCTCGACGTCCACGTTGGGCACCGGCTGATGGGAGAACGCGTCGGTCGCGCGCACGCGGTAGCTCGCGGTGCGCCCGCGCACCACGCGCGCAGGCCCCTCGAGCTGCACGTCGTAGGGCGGGATGACGCGCAGGAGGCTCCGCGTGACGAGCAGCCCCTCCTCCGACCCGTCGTCGACGCGGACGAGGTACCGCGCGAGGCGCGGCTGCGCGCTCACGGCCGGCGCCGGAAGGCGCGCCTCCGCGGTCGTCGCCGTCCCGCCCGCGATCTCCAGGTCGACCTCGGTCGTGCCTTGTTCCCTGTCCGCGTCGAGATCGACGAGCGTGACGCGCAGGTGGCCGCTCGTCGCGCCGGCGGTCAGGTTGCGCACCGGGATCTGGAGGCGCAGATCGCTCCCGTCGATCACGCCCAGCAGCCTCGCTTCGTCGACCTCGAGCGTGCCGTTCCGCGGTTGATCCGGGCGACCAAGCGTCGTTGGCGGGGCCTCATCGGAGGAGCACCCCGCCGCGAACGCGCTCGCCAGCGCCAGCGCGGCGAGCAGGTGGGGAGAGCTCCAGCGTCGGCGGAGAGCATCGAAGCGTACACGCATAAGTCCAAATCCTCCCGAGCGGCGCTGGCACATCCCCAGCGGCCGGCGCGTAGGCTGCATCCGCCGTACCAAGATGAACCACCGCCATCGAGCAGCAAATCCGCGGGAATAGGCGCGGACCGCGCGCGGAATATGCGCCACCTTGTGCCAAGGTTCTGGCCCATCCGCGCCTCCACCGCGTGCGGGTATCCGTTCACATGGGGAATCGCGACGCCTCTGTGACTCGATGGCTCGATGGCTCGATGGCTCGATGGCTCGATGAGCCGAGGACCGCCGACCCCCCCGCGATGGCGAGGCCGCGCGGCGTGCCCGGCCCATGGGATGGGGTCGACCGGTCACGAGGGTCCGCGCCGTGCTCCCCTGGACATCGGGATCCGACCGTCTCAGGTTCTCGCCCGAGCGCAAGGCGTTTCGCCGCCGAGGAGGGGATCATGCAGATCGACTTCGAGATGCCCGTGATGGCCGACGGCGGCCTCGATGCGGGCGTGCTCGACCGCGTCCTGGTCGACCGGGAGCGGGGCGTGCTGACCCACGTGGTGCTCCGTTCTCCGCTGGCGAGCGAGGAGCTGCTGATCTCGATGGATCTCGTGCAGGGCACGGCGGACGGGCAGCTCCGCTTACGGCCCGGCCGGGACGAGCTCCTGGCGCTGCCTCGGTACTACGAAGGGCGGACGACGGCGCAGCCGCCGGGGCGCGTTGACACCTCACTCGTGCCGCAGCCGCCCGAGCGGAGGCAGGAGCTGGAGGAGGCGCTCGGGGTCACGGACGATACGGTCGAGCTCGGCCCCGACACGCGGGTGATGACCGCCGACGAGGCCGAGGCGCAGCTCGTGGGCATCGGCGCGAACGATCCCGGAAACGACATCTCGCGGATCCGCGTGCGCGGCCCCGCGGGCGCCGAGGCCGACTTCCCCGCATCCTGGATCGACGTGATGCGCGAGGACGTGGTGGCGCTGAAGGTGACCCGGGACGATATCTTGCGCTCTCGTCCGGCGCCCAGACGCCGGGACGGAAACCTCGCGAGCCTCGAGGGGCTCTCGGGCATGGGCGGACGCGACGGCGACACGCCCGAGGAGGTGTTCGGAGCGAATTTCGTCGATGAGCTGCGCGGCAAGGGCGGTATGCTCCTCCGCGTGCCCGGCGCCGGCAGCCCCGCCGAGGCCGAGAGCAACCGCGTGGCGGCGCCCGTGGTGGAGGCGGGCCCGGAGCGGCGGTCCTCCTCGCGATGAGCTCGTGAGCCAGGCACGGCCGCTCTCCGGAGGGCTGGAGTCTCCGCCCCCTGCCCGCTCTCCTCCTCAGGCCCCGTAGGAACCATGGTTAGGATGGGGCACATCGCGCGTCCAGCGCGGCGCGATACCGCCCTGCCGGGAACTCCATGCCACGAAGCGCCCGAGTCACCGATCGCGCATCGCGCCGGCGGGAAGCGGGAAGCAGAAGGAACCAGAAGGGAACAGAAGGAATCAGAAGGAACCAGAGCGGGAGTAGGAGCAGGCAGAGTCGAGCGTGTTGCCCCGCCGGAAACTTGACACCGATGCTCGCGCGTGCTCGTCTCCGCCCCCAGGATGGACCCTCACCACATTCCGCCGAGCCCGGGCACGCGCACGGCCAGCGTCCTCGATCCGACCGCGGTGGCGGAGACGTTCCGCAGCGAGATCCGGGCGGAGCTCGCGGCGCTGCCCGAGCCGCTGGTCCTGGTCGGTGTGCTCGCGGCGGATCACGGGCCGTCGTACACGTACGCGGAGTACACGCGCAAGGCGTGCGAGGACGTGGGGGTCCGCTTCGAGATCCGCCACGCGACGCGGCTCGACGCCGAGGATGCCATCCGCGCGGCGAACGAGGACGCGCGCGTGCATGGGATGATGGTGTATTACCCGATCTTCGGCACGGAGCAGGACGTGTACTTGCGGGACAGCGTCGATCCCGCGAAGGACATCGAGGGGCTCCACACGTTCTGGGCACGTTGCCTGTACCAGAACCAGCGCTTCCTGGACGAGGCGAAGACAAGGAAGGCGATCCTGCCGTGCACGCCGCTGGCCATCCTCAAGCTGGTCGAGGCGGCCGGCTTCTTCGGCGAGGGGGAGCGGCCGCTCGAGGGCAGGCGCGTGTGCATCTTCAACCGGAGCGAGGTCGTCGGGAGGCCGCTCGCGAGCATGATGGCGCACGACGGAGCCCACGTGACCTCGTTCGACATCGATGGTCCGTTGCTCTTCGTGCCCAGCTCCTCGGGCGACATGCACGAGGTGCGCGAGACGACCGTGGACCGGGCGACCGCGCTGCGGCAGGCCGACATCGTGGTCACCGGCGTGCCTTCGCGGAGCTTCCCGGTCGTGCAGGGCGCCGAGATCCGCGCGGGCGCCCTCTGCATCAACTTCTCCACCTTCAAGAACTTCAGCGACGATATCCAGAGCAAGGCGAGCGTGTTCGTGCCCCGCGTCGGCCCCATGACGGTGACGATGGCGATCCGAAACAGCCTGCGGCTCTACAAGAACACCCACCCGGGCGGGTGAGCTCGCTCGCAGCGGCGCGCGCGCACGGGCTCCTCGCTGCGCGGCGGCTGTCACATGTGGTCGGTGGGATCGTCCCGAGGGGTCCGGGGCCTCGGGGGCAGCGGCGCCCGTTTTCTGGCGGACGACGACGGCGCCGGCGGCGCGCGCACGGGCGCGGGCGCGCTGGTCTGCGCCTCGGAGGCCGAAGGCGCGCCCGGCGCGGCCGGCGCGCTGTGGGAGGGCGGCGGCGGAGGCTCCGTTGACGCGGTAGACGGCGCGGCGGCGGACAGCGCGGACGCGGCGGCAGGCGAGGCCGCCGGGTCGGGCTGCGACGTCGGTTCGCCGCCCGGCGCGGGGGTGCGAAGGACCGCATAGGTGACGAGCCCCAGGGCGAGCGCGCCAGCGCCCAGGGCCAGCGAGATCCTGGCGCGGCGACCGTCGGCGTTCGTCGGGGCGAGGGTATTTCCGGCCGACGTCAACGTACTGATGGACCCCTGAAACGCCGGCGCAGCGCCCTCCGAGGCGCCACCGCTCGGAGCGCCGTGGAAGGGGGCCCCTGCTTCGTTTCGCAACGTGGGCAAGGACGCGCTGGAGACGGCGCCCATCGTGCCGGGGCTCGGTCCCATCATTCCAGGGCTCGCCGCATCTGGACGCGCCCCTATCGCATCTGGACGCCCCCCTATCGCATCTGGACGCCCCCCTATCGCATCTGGACGCCCCCCTATCGCATCTGGATGCCCCCCTATCGCATCTGGGCTCGCGGCCATCGTGCCGCCGCGGACGACGAGCAGCGGCGACGCCCCCTCCGCGGGAACCGACGGCTGGAGAGGTCGGGGCTCCGACCCCGCCGCGGAGGCCGCCGCGCCGAACGCCTCGGCGAGCTCGCTCGCGCCCTGGAACCGATGCGCCGGGTCGCGCGCGAGCGCCCGCGAGAAGAACCCATCCACTGCGGGCCCGAGCTCCGGCACGACGCTGGATGCGAGGGGGACGTCCTCCGTGCAGATCGCCACGAACACCTCGCCGATCTCCTCACCCGGGAACGGGAGACGGCCGGTGAGGCATCGATACGCGATCACGCCGACGGACCAGAGATCGCTGCGCCAGTCGAGGGTCTTGCTGCGGCGCACCTGCTCGGGGCTCATGTAGTAGGGCGAGCCGACGAGCGTGCCTGTCTTCGTCTCGTTGCCGGCCAGCAGCGTGCCCTGGGCCTTGGCGATCCCGAAGTCGAGGACCTTCACGAGCTCGTCCTCGTCCTGCCGCGAGAGAAAGAGGTTCGCGGGCTTGAGGTCGCGGTGGACGATCCCCATCTCGTGCGCGCGGCGCAGGGCCTTGCACACCTGCGTGACGATGCCGAGCGTGGCCGCCGTGGAGAGGCGCCCCTCCCGCGCGAGCCGCGTCTCGAGATCCTCGCCGTCGAGGAGCTCCATCACGAGGAAAGGCGTATCGCCCTCGAGCCCGTAATCGTGCACGTGCACGACGTTCGGTAGCTTGAGCTGCGCCGCGGCCCTCGCCTCGCGCTCGAAGCGCGCCCGCGCGGTGGACGAGGCAGCGTACTCGGGCGCCATGAGCTTGACCGCGACCGTGGCGTCGAGCTGGAGGTGCCGGGCCACCCAGATCGACCCCATCCCGCCCCGCGCGAGCATGCGCTCGAGGCGGTATCTTCCGGCGACGACGCTGCCTTCTGCGAGCGAATTCATGAGCCTCGGCCTCTCGCTGGGAACGCGCACCCGAGAGGCTCAGGGTCGAGCAGCCGGGGCGCCTCGCGCCCAACGAAGCAAACGAACGAGCCCACCGCAACAGGATCCGACCCGGACCGCGCGCCGCGTCCTCGCGCCTCGACCGGATCGCCGCGCTCGCGGCGCCGCGCGCCGCCTACTTGCGCCTCGGCCGTGCCGCCGAGCTCGCGGCGTCGCGCGCCGCCGCCGCGGGGGCGCCTCGCCCGGCGGCCTGCGGCGCGCGGAGATCGCTCGCGCGCGCCCGCCGCGCGGGAGGGCTGCCCTGCGACGTCAGCGCCTCCAGGGCGGTGCGCAGCTCGCCGCGCACGTGCGGGCCGAGGAGCTTCTCCGCCATGGCGCTCAGGCGTCCCGCGAACGCGGCCATGATGCAGCCCGCGCGCTGGTCGTCGCGCTCCGGGGCCCCCGAGCGCCGGTAGTGCCGCGCGTAGTCGCCCGTGATCGCCCCGAGATCGCCGCCGACGTGGACCGCCTGCCGCATGAAGAGCCGCGCCGCGCGCTCGTTGGTGATCGACGGCATCTGCACCAGGGTCAGGGCCACCTCGGTCCTGCCCACGGCGAGCAGCATGGAGACCACCCGCTGGCGCGCGAGCTCGACGAGCCTCGGCGCGAGGGTGTGCTCGTCGAAGACGTGGACGTTCGCCGGCACGAGCGCTTGGCCTTCCGTGCCGAGCTCGCTCAGGAACGCGTTCAGCACCGGCGAGCGCGTCGGCGCGGCGTTCACGTACTCCCGCGCGCCGCCCGCGTTCGACCTCCCGCCCGGCCGCGACGGGAGCGGGCCAGCGGCAGGCTTCGCGCGCGGCCCGGGCTGCGCCGAGCGCCCTCGCCGTGCCCGCTCAAAGTGCCGCTCCGCCCTCCCCGCGCGCTCGTTCTCCGCGGCAGCATCCGTCGCGCCGAGCAGCGCGGCCAGCCCCGCCGCGTGGGCGGCGGTGACGTGCGGAGGAGGTTGCTTGCTGGACATTCGAGCAGATTGTCTCGTTCGAGGGCTGGTCGAGCGCTTATCACGCCGCACGAACGGTTGTACAGCGCTGAACGCCGGTTCCGGACGGGCGCACGGGGCCATGGGTGGTGGCCTGATTTGCACCGGAGTGAATCCCATGAAGGCGAGAAGACTGTAAAATCATTGAGCTTTTCTTCCAGCCTTCCCGCCTTCATGTTCCATCGGGCCACCACCCGGAGCGCGGCGGAGGAGGCGGCCGGCAAGGAGTGGGTTCCATGACCTCGACCTCGCACAAGTGGCAGTTCTGGATCGATCGCGGAGGCACGTTCACGGACGTCGTGGCCCGGCGGCCCGACGGCTCGCTCACCACCGCCAAGCTCCTGTCGGAGAACCCCGAGCAGTACGCCGACGCGGCGGTCGAGGGGATCCGCCGCCTGCTCGGCCTCGCGCCCGGTCAGGTCATCTCTGCCGCCGAGGTCGAGTGCGTGAAGATGGGCACCACGGTCGCCACGAACGCGCTGCTCGAGCGCAAGGGGGACCGCACCGTGCTGGTCACCACGCGCGGCTTCCGCGACGCGCTGCGCATCGGCTACCAGAACCGCCCTCGCCTGTTCGATCGCCATATCGCGCTGCACGATCTGCTCTACGAGCGCGTGGTCGAAGCGCGCGAGCGCGTCGGCGCGCGCGGCGAGGTGGCCGAGCCGCTCGACGGCGAGGCGCTGCGCGGCCCGCTCTCGAGGGCGTTCGAGGCCGGGATCCGCGCCTGCGCGATCGTCTTCATGCACGGCTACAGGTTCACCGCGCACGAGCGGCGGGCGGCCGAGATCGCGCGCGAGGTCGGGTTCACCCAGGTCTCCGCGTCGCACGAGGTGAGCCCGCTGATGAAGCTCGTCTCGCGCGGCGACACCACGGTGGTCGACGCGTACCTGTCGCCCATCCTGCGCCGCTACGTCGAGCAGGTGGCCAGCCAGATGCCCGGCGTGCCGCTCTACTTCATGCAGTCGAGCGGCGGGCTGACGCTGGCCGGCCGCTTCCAGGGCAAGGACGCGATCCTGAGCGGCCCGGCAGGCGGCATCGTCGGCATGGTGCGCACCGCGCTCGCGGGCGGGCACGAGAAGGTGATCGGCTTCGACATGGGCGGCACCTCGACCGACGTGTCGCACTACGCCGGCGAGCTCGAGCGCGCCTTCGAGACGCAGGTGGCCGGCGTCCGGATGCGCGCGCCGATGATGAGCATCCACACCGTGGCCGCGGGGGGCGGCTCGCTCCTCGGCTTCGACGGCGCGCGGCTGCGCGTGGGGCCGGAGTCGGCCGGCGCGAACCCGGGGCCGGCGTGCTACCGCCGCGGCGGGCGGCTGGCCGTCACCGACGCGAACGTGATGCTCGGCAAGATCCAGCCGGAGTTCTTCCCGCACGTGTTCGGCCCGGGCGCCGACGCGCCCCTCGACCGCGAGGTCGTCGAGCAGCGCTTCCGGGCCATGGCGGCCGACGTGCAGCGCGACACGTCGCGCCCGATCACGCCCGAGCAGCTGGCCGAGGGCTTCCTGCAGATCGCCGTCGCGAACATGGCCAACGCGGTGAAGAAGATCTCGGTGGCGCGCGGGCACGACGTCACCCAGTACACCCTGCAATGCTTCGGCGGCGCCGGCGGCCAGCACGCGTGCGCCGTGGCCGACGCGCTCGGCATGCGCCGCGTCTTCGTCCACCCGCTCGCGGGGGTCCTGTCTGCCTACGGCATGGGCCTCTCGGACCAGAGCGCGATCCGCGAGGCGGCCGTGGAGCGGCGGCTCGACGAGGCGGGGCTCTCCGCGGCGCGCGAGGCGCTCGCGCGCATCGGCAGCGACGCGGAGGCCGAGCTCGTGGCGCAAGGGTTCTCGCCGGAGCGGGTGCGGCTCGTCCGGCGCGTCCACGTGCGCTACGAGGGCACCGACACCGCCCTCGTCGTGCCCGACGGCAGCGCGGAGGCGATCCGCGCCGCCTTCGACGCGGCCTACCGCAGGCGGTTCGCCTTCCTGATGCCGGACAAGGCGCTCGTCCTGGAGAGCGTCTCCGTGGAGGCGATCGGGCCGGGCGAGGCCGCCGAGGAGCGGCCCGCGGAGGCGCGCCCGCACCGCCCCGAGGCCGACGCCCGGGCGCGGATGTACGCCGAGGGGGCGTTCCACGACGCGGCGCTGTACCGGCGCGAGCGGCTCGGGCGCGGCGCGGTGATCGACGGGCCGGCCATCGTGGCCGAGGCCAACGCGACGACCGTGGTCGAGCCGGGCTGGCGTGCCGAGATCACCGCGCTCGGCCACATGGTGCTCACCCGGGTGGCGCCGCGCCCGGAGCGGCGCGCGGTGGGCACCGAGGTCGACCCGGTGATGCTCGAGGTGTTCAACAACCTGTTCATGAACATCGCCGAGCAGATGGGCCTGCGGCTCCAGAACACCGCCCACTCGGTCAACATCAAGGAGCGGCTCGACTTCTCGTGCGCGCTGTTCGACGCGGAGGGCAGCCTGATCGCGAACGCGCCGCACATGCCGGTGCACCTCGGCTCGATGGGTGAGTCGATCAAGACCGTGATCGCGCGGAACCCGGGGATGAAGCCGGGGGACGTCTACGCGCTCAACGATCCGTACCGCGGCGGCACCCACCTGCCGGACGTGACGGTGGTCACGCCGGTGTGGGACGAGGCGGGCGCTCGCGTGCTGTTCTACGTGGCGTCGCGCGGCCATCACGCGGACATCGGCGGCATCACGCCGGGCTCGATGCCGCCGTTCTCCAGGACGATCGAGGAGGAGGGCGTCCTCCTCGACAACGTGAAGCTGGTCGAGGCCGGGCGGCTCCGCGAGGCGGAGATCCTTGCGTTGCTCGGCCTGGGGCCGTACCCGGCGCGCAACGTGCAGCAGAACCTGGCCGACCTGCGCGCGCAGATCGCGGCGAACGAGAAGGGCGCGCAGGAGCTCGCCGCGATGGTGGCGCAGTTCGGCCTCCCGACGGTGCAGGCCTACATGAAGCACGTGCAGGACAACGCCGAGGAGAGCGTGCGCCTCGCGATCGCGCGGCTCGACCCGGCGCTCCTCCACGACGGGCGCTTCTCGCTGCCGCTCGACAACGGCGCGACGATCGAGGTGGCCATCCGGATCGACCGCGAGCGCCGCGCCGCGGTCGTGGACTTCACCGGCACGTCCGGGCAGATGGAGAACAACTTCAACGCGCCCCGCGCTGTGACGATGGCCGCGGTGCTCTACGTCTTCCGCACGCTCGTGGACGACGACATCCCGCTCAACGCGGGCTGCCTGAAGCCGATCGAGGTCGTCATCCCCGAGGGCTCGATGCTGAGCCCGCGCCCGCCGGCCGCGGTGGTGGCGGGCAACGTCGAGGTGTCGACCTGCGTCACGAACGCGCTGTACGGGGCGCTCGGCGTGCTCGCGAGCAGCCAGCCGACGATGAACAACTTCACGTTCGGCAACGAGCGGCTCCAGTACTACGAGACGATCTCGGGCGGCTCGGGGGCGGGCATCGAGCTCGGGGGGAGCGGCGCGGGCGGCGCGGGTGGCACGCGCGCCGAGCGCGGCTTCGCAGGCACGAGCGTCGTGCAGACGCACATGACGAACTCGCGCCTGACGGATCCGGAGGTGCTGGAGCACCGCTTCCCGGTGCGGCTGGATCGCTACGAGATCCGCGAGGGCTCCGGCGGGGCCGGGCGCTTTCCGGGCGGGAACGGCGGCACGCGCGCCGTGCGCTTCCTGGAGCCGATGACGGCGTCGATCCTGTCGAACGGGCGCTCGACGACCGCGTTCGGCCTGGCGGGCGGGCAGGCGGGCGCGCCCGGGCGCAACCTGGTCGTGCGCGCGGACGGCTCGGTCGAGGTGCTCGGGCACATCGGATCGGTCCAGATGGGGAGCGGCGATGTGTTCGTGATCGAGACGCCGGGGGGCGGCGGATACGGAGCGCCGGTGCCCGCGTGAGGGCGCGTTCCTGAAGCATCCCCTCGAATTTTTCGGGAAGATTCACAGGGAGGCGGGGAGACGGGGAGTAAAATCCCACGATCTTCCCGTGAATCTTCCCAGTTAAAAATGCCAATAGAATGAGGGGATCTGTCAGGCGCGTTCCGCTGATATAGCAGGCGTCCTGCTCCCCTACCCGCTCGCCCGCTCATCCAGGAGTCGGCGCCTTGGCAGCGGGTCCGGGCGAAAGCTTGCACGTGGCCTCCCACAGCCCATTGAGGTACACGAGGCCCAGCGCGCGGTCGTACAGGCCATATCCCGGCTTGCCCGTCTCACCCCAGATCATGCGGCCGTGATCCGGGCGCACGTAGCCGTCGAAGCCGACGTCATGGTACGCCTTCACGATGGCGGCCATGTCGAGCGACCCTTCACAGGACAGGTGGGCGGATTCGAAGAAGGTGCCGTCCTCCTGGACCGCCACGTTGCGCAGGTGCCCGAAGGGAATGCGGCCCATGCCGCCGAACTCGCGCACCAGCGACACGATGTTGTTGCACAGATCGGCGCCCAGCGAGCCGGAGCACAGCGTGATGCCGTTGGCCGGAGAGTCGACTGTCTTCACGAGGCGCATCAGGTCGTCGCGGTTCTTGACGATGCGCGGCAGGCCGAAGATCGGCCGGGGCGGGTCGTCCGGGTGCATGGCCATGCGGACGCCGACCTCCTCGGCGACCGGGATGATGCGCCGGAGGAAGTGCGTGAGGTGCTCCCACAGCGCGTCTTCGCCGACGTTCCTGTACTCGTCGAGGACGGCGCGGAGCTGCTCCGGCTTGTAGCTCGAGTCCCAGCCGGGCAGCGAGATGCCTTGTTCCGGGTCGATCTCGGCCACCGCCGCGGCGTCGAAGGCCAGGGTCAGCGAGCCGTCGGGTAGCTCCCTTGCCATCTCGGTGCGGGTCCAGTCGAAGACCGGCATGAAGTTGTAGCAGATCACCTTCACGCCGGCGGCCGCGCAGTTGCGGATGTTCTGGCAGAAATTGTCGATCAGCCGCTCGCGGGCCGGCTTGCCGAGCTTGATGTCCTCGTGCACCGGCACGCTCTCCACCACCTCGAACCGGAGCCCGGCGCCCTCGATGCGCGCCCTGAGCGCCTGCAGCCGCTCGACCGGCCACACCTCGCCCACCGGCACATCGTAAATAGCCGAGACGATGCCGTAGATGCCCGGGATCTGACGGATGTACTCGAGCTTCACAGGGTCGTTCTCGCCGTACCAGCGAAAGGTCATCTTCATCGTTTCGGTCCTTCCAGCGTCACGGGTCATCCCGTGCAGAGCTCAGGGTTCGAGGCGCCTCGCGGCCGCCTCAGCGTGGAGGGGCCCAGCCGCCGAGCACGATCGCCGGATCGCGCATCATCGCCGCTTGCTCGGCGGAGATCTGCGCCGATCCGGCGGCACGCCCGCTGGTGTCGATGAGGCGTCCATCCGCGTCCCGGCTCTGGTACTCCCAGAAGCGGAGGGAGCGCGGAGGAGACCCGCCCGTGATCGTCCACCCCGCCCGCGAGATGTGGCTGCCGAGCGTGCAGTTGACGTACGCGACGTGGCTCGCCGGATACTGGCTCACGTCGATCCTCGCCAGCGTGTTCCCCGTGATGCCGGCGTCGCTGGTGATGCGCGAGTCGACGAAGACATAGCCGTAGCCAGAGTCGCCGTTGCGCGCCTGCACGATGTAGCCGGATCGACCGACCGTCTTGATCTCGCACCGGTTGAAATACGCCGCGCCCGTGCCCCACACGAAGTCCACGTTCCCCGCGATCGTGCAGTTGTCCGCGTAGAGGCGCCCGGACCAGAGCAGCGTGTCCTGGAGGCTCAGGATGTCGGCGTCGCGCACGACGCACCTGTCGCAGTCCTGGAGCCGCAGCGCCTCCGCCTGGGAGCCGCCCTGCGGCGTGAGGTTGTGGATGGTGAGGTTCTCGATGATGAGGTCGCTCACCTTGTCGGCGCCGACGAGCGCGCGCCCCCTGGTGCTCGGGTTCAGGTTGTTGTTGTTCGTACCCGAGAGGACCGTGCCTTTGCGATCGGCCCCGCGCAGCGTGATCTTGTGTTTGCCCTCGAAGTAGACGACCCCGTGGTGGGTCCCGCGCTGAACGGTGATGAGCACGCTGTCCCTGTTGTTCGCCGGGACCGCGTCGAGCGCGCCTTGCACGGAGCAGAAGTCGCCGGAGCCGTCGAGCGCAACATCGAGCGACGAGACGCTCGATGGGCCTGCGCCCGCCGTGTCGAAGCGCCACGCCGTCGCGTCCGCGATCGCGAACGAGCCGCCCCCCGGGGGGACGATGGCGCCGCGGTCGACCGTGACGTAATAGGACTGGCCGTAGTCGAGCGCGCGCGACGGCAAGGACACGACAGCATCGTTGCCGTCCACGTACACCGGGCGAGGTACGTTGAACGTCCGGCCGCCGATCGTGGCGCTCACGGTCATCGAGGCCATGTCGACCGTCGCGACCGCCGCGCCAGGCCGGGCGGCGTTGAACACGCGAACGGCGCCCGCGCTGCCCAGCGTCGGCGCGCCGGGGAACGTGATGCGGAGCGGCGGATCCGGGCATAACCCCCGGGCGCCCGGCGCGGGGAACAGCGCGCTCACGCCGGCAGGGAGGTCGACCGGATCCGCGCCGCCGTCGCCTTGGCTCGCGCCCGTGCCCTCACCGCCGCCGGCCGCACCGGCGCCGCCCGCTCCCGCGCCGCCCGATGCGGCGCTGCTGGTCGACCCGCCGCCGCCCGACGCCGCGCTGCTGGTCGACCCGCCGCCGGTCGATCCGCCGCTGGTCGAAGCGCCGGCCGTCGATGCGCCGGCGGTCGAGGCGCCGCTGGACGCCTCGGTGCTTGTGTCGTCCGCCGTCCCGGCGCCCTCGCAGGCGATCGAACACAGACCGAGGAGCCCGAAGAGAAAAAGTCGAGAGCGGATCATGGCGCCGGCGCAGGGTATCAAGGCGCTGCGCGGCCTGGCAATCTGCGCTCAGGGCACGAAACGTGCTTGTGCTCTGATTCCAGAGACGCCCCATGCTCCCGGCCCGTTCGCGTGGCACGAAGGCCATCGTCGTTCCCGCGCAATGGCCCCCGGTGCGTCCGCCCCATCCCCCTCGAGGAGCTTCATGGCTGACTCCGTACCCATGACCGACCGTGCCCACGACGTCCTTCGTCAGGAGCCTCAGAGCCTCGACCCCATCTTCAGGCCGCGGAACGTGGCGGTCATCGGCGCGACCGAGAACAGCGGCGCCGTCGGCCGCACGCTCCTCTGGAACCTGATCAGCAACCCGTTCGGCGGCACCGTCTTTCCGGTGAACCCGAAGCGGCAGAGCGTCCTCGGCATCAAGGCCTATCCGAGCATCGCGGCCGTGCCGGCGAAGGTGGATCTCGCGGTCCTCGTCACGCCCGCCGCGAGCGTGCCGGGCCTCATCGGCGAGTGCGTGGACGCCGGCGTCCCCGGCGCGATCATCATCTCGGCGGGATTCAAGGAGATGGGCCCCCCGGGCGCCCAGCTCGAGCGGCAGATCATGGAGCGCGCCCGCGGGAAGATGCGCATCATCGGCCCGAACTGCCTGGGCGTCATGAACCCGATCGGCGGGCTCAACGCGACGTTCGCGAAGGGGCAGGCGCGGCCGGGCAAGGTCGCGTTCATCAGCCAGTCCGGCGCGCTCTGCACGGCGGTGCTCGACTGGAGCCTCAAGGAGCAGGTCGGCTTCAGCGCGTTCGTCAGCGTCGGCTCGATGCTCGACGTCGGCTGGGGCGACCTGATCGACCACCTCGGCAACGACCCCAAGACGAGCAGCATCCTCATCTACATGGAGTCGATCGGCGACCCGCGCGACGCGCGAGCGTTCCTGTCGGCCGCCCGCGAGGTGGCGCTCACCAAGCCGATCATCGTGATCAAGCCAGGCCGCAGCGAGGCGGCGGCGAAGGCGGCCGCCTCGCACACCGGCTCGCTCACCGGCTCGGACGAGGTGCTCGACGCGGCGTTCCGGCGCGTGGGCGTGCTGCGCGTGAACGACATCGCGGACCTGTTCTCCATGGCCGAGACGCTGGCCAAGCAGCCCCGGCCCCGCGGCAACCGGCTGTGCATCGTCACCAACGCCGGCGGCCCGGGCGTGCTGGCGGCGGACGCGCTCGTCGCGAACGGCGGCGAGCTGGCGCCGCTCTCGCCGGAGATCCTTGGCGAGCTGAGCGGCTTCCTCCCCGCCGCGTGGAGCCGCAACAACCCGGTCGACGTGCTCGGCGACGCCGGCGAAGGCCGCTACGCGAAGGCCCTGGAGATCTGCGCGAAGGACCCGAACAACGACGGCGTGCTCGTCATCCTCACGCCGCAGGACATGACCGAGCCGACCCAGACCGCCGAGGCGCTGCGCAAGCACGCGCACGTCGAGGGCAAGCCGGTCCTCGCCAGCTGGATGGGCGGCGTGGAGGTGGAGGCGGGCAAAGCCATCTTGAACCGCGCCGGGGTCCCGACGTTCGAGTACCCCGACACCGCCGCTCGCGCGTTCTGCTCGATGTTCCGTTACGCGTACGCCCTCCGCGCCCTGTACGAGACGCCCAGCACGGACGAGCGGGCGTTGAACGTCGATCGCGAGAGGGCCAGGGAGCTCATCGCCGGCGTCCGCGCGTCGGGGCGGACGCTCCTGGATGAGGTGGAGTCGAAGCAGCTCATGGCGGCGTACGGCATCCCGACGGTGCCGACCGCCGTCGCGAGGAGCGCGGACGAGGCCGTGGCCACGGCCGGGGAGATGGGATATCCGGCCGTCCTCAAGCTGTACAGCGCGACGATCACCCACAAGACCGACGTGGGCGGCGTGAAGCTCGACCTGCGCGACGACGACGCCGTGCGCAGGGCGTTCGAGGAGATCCAGGAGAGCGTCTCGCGCCGGGCCGGCGCGCAGCACTTCCAGGGCGTGACGGTCCAGCCGATGATCTCGCTGAAGGACGCGTACGAGATCATCCTCGGCAGCTCGATCGATCCGCAGTTCGGCCCGGTGCTCCTGTTCGGGGCCGGCGGGCAGCTCGTCGAGATCTTCAAGGACCGCTCGCTCGGCCTGCCGCCGCTCAACGCGACGCTGGCGCGGCGCATGATGGAGCAGACGAGGATCTACCGCGCGCTCGAGGGCGTGCGCGGCCGCAAGCCGGTGGACCTCACGATGCTCGAGCACCTGCTCGTGAGGTTCTCGCAGCTCGTGATCGAGCAGCGATGGATAAGCGAGATCGACATCAACCCGCTCTCCGTGAGCGCGGAGGGGGCCATCGCCCTCGACGCCCGCGTCGTCCTGCACCCGCCGGACACGCCGGAGTCCGCGCTCCCCAGGTCGGCGATCCGCGAGTATCCCACGCAGTATGTGACGGAGCTCGAGAGCAAGGACGGGCAGGCGTTCACGATCCGGCCCATCCGCCCCGAGGACGAGCCGCAGATGGTCGAGTTTCACCAGAAGCTGTCCGAGCGGACCGTGCGGCTCCGGTATTTCTACCCGATGCAGCTCGATCTGCGCACCGCGCACGAGCGGCTGACGCGCGTCTGCTTCGCGGACTACGACCGCGAGATGGCGCTCGTCGTCGAGAAGCCGCCCGCGGGCGGCGCGCAGAGGAAGATCATCGGCGTCGGCCGGCTGAGCAAGCTGCCAGGCACGCGCGACGCGGAGTTCGCCCTGCTGATCAGCGACGAGCACCAGCGGCAGGGGCTCGGTTCCAGGCTGCTGGGCCTCCTCGTCCAGATCGGCCGCGACGAGGGGCTCTCCCGCATCAGCGCGGACATCCTGGCCGAGAACGTGGAGATGCAACGCGTGGCGCAGAAGCTCGGCTTCCGGGTGACGCGCGAGATCGGGGACTCGACCGCGAGGGCGGAGCTGACGCTGTAGGCGCGATAGGTCCTGTGCGACAGCCGCGCTGCTGGAGCACCCGTGGGAACGTTGGGGGGCGGCGCGGCCGGGCACGCACGTGGCGCTTCCCGCCGCCTGCGAGACATGCGCATGCTCGGGGAGCAGCCATGGATACCCACCGTCTGAAGACCCTGTTCGAGCGGCTCAGGCAGCAGCACCCCGCGAACGCAGGCGAGATCGATGCGGTCGAGCGATGGCTCCACGACGCGCCGCTCATCCGTCGCTACCGTATCAACCCCCACGTGGTCGCGGCGGACACCGCGCTCGACGCGCACGCGGTCATCCGCGTCCTGCTGCACGGCACCCAGACTGGCCTCTTCGACATGCAATGGGACGTCCACTGCGGCCATTGCAACATGCTGGCCGAGGCGATCGATGACCTCGCCACGGCCGCCGCCGTCTCGTTCTGCCCGATGTGCGAGTACTCCTTCGACGTCGATATCTCGGCGCGCGTCGAGGTGACGTTCTCGCTCGGCCGGTCCATCGAGGACCTCGGCTTCCCTCCGGTTTGCCAGCCGCCGTCGGCGCTCCACCCCCGCTATGGCATGACCGCCGCGCTCGGCGAGACCGCGGCGGCGACCGAGGTGCTCACCGCGGGCCGCTACCGCTACTTCTGCCCGTTGACCCGCGCCAAGGGCATCCTTCGCGTCGAGGGTGAGCCCACGGACGAGGTGCAGGCCGCCGCGATCTCGCAGCTCGCGGGACCCCACTACGACGTGACGGAGCTCGTGGTGCGGCCCGGCCCGCTCAAGATCGCGCTCACCAACGTCGGCTGGCCGCAGTGCGGCTTCATCGTTCATCACGATGTCCTGAAGGACGAGCTCGATCCGGCCAGCCTGCCGCGGCGGCTCAGCGGGCTCGAGCTGCTCCACGTGCCGGAGTACCGGCGCTACTTCGGCGGCATGGTGCTGTCGGCGCGGGAGCGGCTGACGGTCCGATCGGTCCTCGTCGTCTTCACGGATCTGTGCGGCTCCACGCGGCTGTACGAGCGGATCGGCGACGCCCCCGCGTACAACCTGGTGCGCGATCACTTCGACATCGTGATTGGCGCCGTCGAAGCTCAGGGCGGCGCGGTGGTCAAGACGATCGGCGATGCGGTCATGGCCACTTTCCTGGACGAGCGGTCCGCGGTGACGGCGCTGAGCGCAGCCATGCGCGGCATGCTCGGCCGCAACGCCGGCCGGCCCGAGGGCGAGCGCCTCGTGCTCCGGGCGGGCATGCACCGCGGCCCGGCGTTGCTCGTCAACCTGAACCAGCGACTCGACTACTTCGGCCGCACCGTGAACACGGCGGCGCGCCTGCTCGGCGTCTCGTCAGGCGGCGAGCTCACCGTCTCTGCGCCGCTCGCCGCCGACGCCGAGCTCGTCGGCCTGCTCACCGATGAGGGCTGGACGCCGCCGCGGACCTCGCACGTCGATCTGAAGGGGATCGAGGGGACCCGCACCGTGCATTCGGCGGGCTTTCCCGGCATGGCTGCGCGCTGACGCGCGCGCCTCTCCGACGCACCGGATCCGCTGACGAGTGCACGGCCAGCGGCGCGCTCCGCGTCGTCCCGCCGATCGCGTCAGCGAACCACGCACGCCTTGCGCGGCGTCGCAATCTTGCACGTGATGAGGGCAAACGGCCCGCCCACGAGTTGGGCGGTCAACGAACGAAGTCATTCCGCCGGTTCTCCCGGCGCAAGCATTGTCGATCCGTCTTCGAACGTGACACGCACCGTGCCGTCATGGAGGATGCTCTCGGCTACCCACCGCGGCCGATGTCCCCGAAGAGCATCGCAGATGCGCTCATGCAGCACGTCGAAGGACGTCGAGAGGTACTCCCGTGCGGACAGGACGAGCAGAGGGTCGCGGTAGCGCTGGCCGTCTTTCGGGGAGTCCTGACGGACGACGACGAGCGCGCGGATACCGCTGTGTACGCTGGATGCGAACTCGGGCAGAAAATCGTACGGGTCGGCGCCGCCCGGAGCGACAGGGCCGCAATGCTCAGGAACGGCTTGCCCATAAACATCGATCCAACCGCATCCGGCATGAACGTCACCGTGGCGAGGGAACCGCAGGATCCAGCGTGTGACGTAGATGCTCATGGTGCCAGGCCATCACCCATCGTCAACGCTCGCCGATCGCCCAGCCGATCGCCGGCCTGACGGCCCCCGTGGTCGCGTCCTGCGAGACGCCCGTGAAGCCGCCCATGAAGACCATGGGAACCTTGGCTCCCAGGTATTCCCACGTGAAAGGGGCGGAAGAAAGCCCCTTCGGAAAGTCGTGCATGGCCGGGCCACCGCCGAACTCGGCGCTCAGACCTTCTTCCCAGCGCATGGCATACAGGTTCGGAGACGGTTCGCGCCTACTTGTCACAGCACCCTGCCCCTCAACATAGGGGAAGAGAACGTTGATCCAACCGTTCACATAGGGTCCACCAGACTGGTTTTTTTGCTTGTAGAAGGACTGCCAGAAGGCGCGATCCACGTCGCCGCGCGCGGTCCGCACGATCCGGTCCAGCACGGGCAACAGCGTCGCCGTCCAGCCGGTCAGATCGAACTCGCTGAACATGTCGGCTCTTCTCCGGATCGACAGCCAGTCGTCCACCGTCCCGAGGAGCGTGATCTCTGGGATGCCGCTGAGCGAGACGAGCAAGTAATCGAAATACCGCTGCATGGCGTCGAAGAGCACGACCTCGGACGCGGCTCGTTCGATGGCACCGGTCGTCGAGAAGTCCGCCACGACGAGATCCCTCTTCTTGCCGACATGCTCCCCGATGCGACCAGACAGCTCGGAGAACATTGCCGGCCAGTCATTCGAGGGAGAGCCCTTGACGAAATCGTCGCGACGTACGGAGATGGTGAGCCTGTCGTCGTGGCTCACGAACCGGCGGCGCAGCGCCTCGGCGTGGAGCTTGACATGCGTCGCGAATCCCTGCGCGAGACAGAGCCAGACATCGTCCGGCGACAAGGCGAGCGGGTAGTGCCAATAGAAGGCCAGGTAAACTGCCTCGACGAACCCGTGAGCTCTCGACTGAATCAGACCGGGCAGGTTGCACGCGGCGGCTTCGAAACCCCGCTCCGACCGGACCTGAAGCGACTCTTCGAGCGTGATGGAGGGTCGTCCGCTTTCGCAACGCTTTACGTCCGAGACAGCAAATGTGATCATGACGTCATCCTTCTTCCTCCTGAATCGCCAGCGGCATCTCTGATGTCTGCCGTCATGGTCTCCCCAGGTCGCGGTGCCCTCCGAACGCTTGGCTGAGCCGCGGCGAGAGGCGCCGGCGGATCTATCCTGGAGTTAGCGCGTGTGTCGGCTACGTTCCAGTCGCACGTGCCCTCGTTCAGCGATCCTCTCGAAGCAAGAGTCGAAGGGGATGAACAGGCCCCAGCGGTCACGGCCGCCGCGCGCCGCGGCTTCCAGAAGCACTCGCTCCTCCAGGTCCGGCACGCGCACTCCCTTCCAGAGCTTGTCGGCCAGGGCGATGATGAGCTCCTCCAGTGTACATGCCATCTGCTGCCAACGCGCGTGCGACAAGCACACTCTCGCGAGCGCCGGCGTGACCGAAGCCGCGAGGAGCATTCGCTCGCCTGCGGGTTCGTGCTCGCTGCCCGGCCCCGTGAGCTCTCGAGGGTGCTCGATCTTGCCGGCGTCATGGAGCACCACGCCAACCCGGACCAAATCCTCGTCAATCGGAATGCCCTGCTCGCGGAAGAGGACGATGAGCAGATCGGCCGCTTCCCCGACGAGCTCGACGTGCCGCAGCAAGTGAGGCGGAGCGCCCAGGGTAGCGAGCAGCGATCTGGCGTCATCGCGGGAGGCGGGAAACATGAGACATCTTGCCCTTCACGCGTCTGGATGACCTCTCGCGATGGCCATTCATCCAATGGTTCACTTCCAGAATTGCCACCACTTTTTGCCCGGAGACGGCTGTTCCGTTTGCTCGCCCGGCCCCTCGTCCTCTCTGAAGTCCTTGTGCTGGACCACCTGGACACCGCCACAGGCACCGCAGAAGGCGCTGAACGCGTCCATGGTTGCGCCAGCAGGAATATTCGGGAAGACTTTCGAGATCAGCTGGGAAGGCGCGTCGAACAGCTCGTCCAGGCCGCACTTGCTACACGGGCCAATGGTCCAGTCTGCGCGCTCTCGCAGGTACTGCTCGCGGACCTGCAGCAGGTTCTCGCCGCCGGTCGGCGCGATGAACCGAACCTCTGCGCCTTCGCTGACGGTCTTCAACTGGTGCGGTTGGTTCAGGACCCGGGCGGTGAAGACATCGCCGTGGCATGCGGTGACGCGCACCCAGACGAGCTCCGGACGGCGATCGGTGAGCCGCGGCCCACCGTCGTGAACCAGGACTTGCAGGTCGTCCGGGTGGTCGACGTGGAAGCGGCCCTCGAGCCTCGGGTGCTGGCGCCAAGCTGCCGTCATGTCCCATAACCTCGCGTCAGTTGCGCTCGTGCCATGCGCGCCTTCCGTGCCCCTCACTCCACGAACACGCTCACCTCGACACCAGCGGCCTTCGCCAGCCCGGCGAGGTGTCCCGACCCGCGGCTCTTTTCGAACGCCGGATGAAACACCAGCACCCGCGCTACCCCGCTCGCCAGCATCCGCTCGTTGAGCCCCTTCCAGGCACCACGCTTGTACTTGGCATAGTCCGCCTTGTTCTTCGCCATCGGCTCCACGGCGAGACCGAGCTCGGCTGCGACGCGCCCGGCGAGTGCGTCCGCGCCCGGCGAGTCGCCGTGGATCACGGTCGCCCCCGCCGGAAGCTTCGCCAGCTCGCGCCGGATCGCGCCCACGTCGGTCCACGCCACAGCGCCGGCGACGATCACACGCGTCATTCCGCCATCCTACCCTCGAAGCGCGCGGAGCGGGAACATCCGGACGTACACACACCCCGCCTGTCCCTCCCGGCGCAGCACCCGCCCGCCGAACCATCCCGCTCTGTGGGGCGACCGCCTCGTCGAGCGTCCTCGCGGCGAATTTCGCCCTATCATCTCGGCGAGCATGGGACCGAGGAGTGCGACCCGCCGTGCCGAGGGGCTGGCCGCGCGCCGGGTGAGCGCGACGCCCCCTCCGGCCGGGAGCGTCTTGAAGGCGTCCGCCCCGCTCCTCGCCGGCTCGCCTGCGCCGGAAGCGTCGCGCGCGCAGGTCGACGTCGATGCGGTCGACCTGCCCGCGTTCGGCCTCGCCGACGATGTGCTGCCGTTCAGCGGCGACGTGCACGCGCACCGCAAGCACCAGCTGCTCTACGCGAGCGCGGGTGTCCTGCACCTCGAGGTCGGCAGCGCCCACTGGATCCTGCCGCCGCAGCGCGCGGCGTTCATCGCGGCCCACGTCATGCACCGCGCGCACGCCGCGGGGCCGGTAGCGCTGCGGACGGTGTACCTGTCGCCGCGGCTCACCCAGGTGCCGCTGGCTTCCGGCGACCCGCCAGGCGAGGAGCGCGTCGACTGCCGCGTCTTCGCGGTGACGCCGCTCGCGCGAGAGATGGTCCTCCACGCGATGCGCTGGGGGCCAGACCACGGCGGGCGCGACGCGACCGCCTCGCTCTTCTTCAAGACGCTCGGCGCGCTGTGCCGGGAGTGGGTCGCCGAGCCGCTCCCGTTCAAGCTGCCGGTCGCCCGCTCGCCCGAGCTCGCTCGGGCGATGCGGTTCGCGCGCGAGCACCTCGGCGAGCGCCCGACCCTCGACGACGCGGCGCGCGCGGCGCGCACCTCGACGCGCACGCTGTCGCGGCGGTTCGTCGAGGAGGCGCGGACGACGTGGACCGAGTACCTGAGCACCGCCCGGATGCTGCGCGCGATGGATCTGCTGGCCGTGAGCGGCGCCCGCGTGACCGACGTCGCGATCGCGGTCGGGTTCGACAGCCTGGGGGCGTTCACCCGCGCGTTCGCCGCCTTCACGGGCGAGCGGCCGAAAGATTTCCGGGCCCGCGCACAGGCGAACGAAGCGCCCACGGGGTGAAGCGGCGCGGCGCGCGCGAGCGAGCAGCGCGCCGGGGCGGCCGCGCCGAGGCCCTCACTTGCTCGCGATCGCGTTCACCAGCCCGTAGACGCCGTACTCGATCATGTAGGCGAGATCGTAGTCAGGGAACTCGGCGCTCGCGAGGGCCGCAATCTTCTTGTGGTGGCTCGACGCCTCGGCCCCCGAGAGCTCGCTCTTCTTCGCGCCGAGCGAGGCAACGTAGCGCTCGACGAGGGACTCCATCCCGGTGAGGTACGCCTTCTGCTCATCCACCGCGGCGCGCACCGGGGCGGTCTGCCCCCGGCCGCCGTAAACCGTTAGCCCGTCGAACTCCAGCAGCTCGTCGAGCGCCGCGCGCCACGAGGCGAGGTCCGGCGACGGCTTGCCGTTGCGGATGCCGCCCTCGAGCCACGCGTGCGCCTTGTGGTGCACGAGATCGCCGACGACGAGCGCCCTGGCCGAGGGGACGATCGCGACGGTCTGCGTCGTCGAGATGCCGGCGTGCTCGAGCTCGCGCAGCTCGACCGCGCCGGCCTGCAGCGGGAGCGAGGTCGTGCCCTCGAACGTCACGTCGACGACGGCCTTCGGCGGGTACGTCTCCTCGGTGAACATGCCTGCGCCGATGAAGTACGCCTTTTTATAGGCGTGGACCTCGTCGATCGCGCCCGCGGTGGCGCGGCTCGCGACGACCTTCGCGCCGATCTTCTGGAACTCGGAGGTGCCGTTGAACTTGTCCGGATTCGGGTGCGTCACCACGACGTACGTGATCGGGCTCTGCGTCTCCCGGCGGATCTGCTCGATGGCGCTCCGGGCGTGCGCTCCGGTGAACTGGGCGTCGAACACGACGACCTCGCGCCCGGTGTCGTAGTAATACGAGCGCGTATCGAAGCCGGCGGCGTCCGACGTGAACGCGGCGAGCCGCGCGGCCGGCGCGCCGGTGGGGCCCTCCGCGGGCGCGCCCGGGCCCGCGGCCTCCGAGGCGCAGGCGGCGAGGGCGGTGAACGAGGCGAAAGCGGCGGCGCGGATGAGCTTCGACATGGGGGGTTCCTCTCTCGATGGCATCGCGGGGCGTCCTGCCCCGGAGACGGGGGAGAAGATGCGGAGATCGGCGCTGGCGCGCTTCCTTCCAGAAGCCAATGTTTTGCTCCTGCGCGCCAGCGTCGATCAGACCGTCGTACGCAGCCGCTATAGGCCGCCTCGGCGCCAGTCGGACCGGCCTCGGCTGCGCCCGGCCGACACGAAGATCGCCCTTACAGAAGTCGCATCGCCCTGTAGTATCGTCCACATGGGGGCAGCTCATGGGGCTGGGGCGCGGCGCGCGGGCGGCGCACTCGACAGCCCAGCGGCGACGGTGCTGGACGGGGCCACCCTGAACGCCATTTCATTGGGCGACGGGCTCATGTCTCTCCACGGCCCAAGACCCACCGCACACATCTCCATCGGAATCTCAACGACCTCGTCACCGAGGCTCTCCCCGGCCCCGTACCGCCTGAACGTCGAGGGGGAGCCCTCTCCCAGGAAGGGAACGTTGATGGCAGACTCGTTCAACCCGTACCAGGATTTTGCCGCCTGCCACCCGAACCTGCGGAAAGCGGTGTCTGAGGTCGTCGCCGACTGGGAGCCCGATTCGGCGCCCGCGACGGTCGTCTTCGGCCACATCGGTCGTGCGCTTGTCCAGCTTGAGTCCGACCTCGATGACACCACGCTTGATGAGGTTTCGCGGCTCGTGGAGCGTTCGCTGTCAGGAAGTGGCCCAGAGGCAGATGCGGTCGCGACGGGGCTCCTGGAGGCCATCTGCGCCCGCAGCGTTGCTGCCCCTGCCGCCGTTGCGCGCGTCGTCTCTCATCTGGGACCCGATGCGCGCGCTTACATTCGGGCCTGGGATGCATTCACTGGAACGACGACTCCGGGCGTCACGTAATCGTGCTGGTGGCCATGAATGGCGGGGCACCGCGCTGCGCCGCCAGCGTCACCGCTTCACACCACGAGCTCGCCTGTCGGCGTCGGTCGTGGTAGCGCTGCTCCTCATGCCGAAGGCCGCGCGCACGACGACGAAGAGCGGGACGCGCTCCCCGCAGGGGCGCCGTCGCGTCCGCGTGTACACGGCATGGCACCCGGTGCTCGTCGCGCTCCTCGAGCACGTCCTGCCCGCGGGCTGGTATCAGTGCATCTCCGAGTTTCAGCTCGCGCGCGAGCCGCTCCGCGTCGACCTCGTCATCCTTCGGCGCCGGCGGCGCGGCGCTCCGCCCAGGCCGAGCCTTCTCACCAGCGTCGTGGGCGAGCTGGCGGAGCACACCCTCGTGCATTTCAAGGGGCCGACCGACGAACTCGAACGCGACGACGCCCGCATGCTCCTCGCTTACGCGCTGCAGTACCTCGTCGTTGCAGAGATTGAGGACCCCGCCTCCGTCGCCCTCCGCGTGCTCGCGCCCCGCCTGACCCCGCGCTTCGTCGAGGCGCTGAGATCGCTCGACTGCGCGCTCACGCCCACGGGACCGGGCACGCACGAGGGTCGGCTCTGCGTCTTTCCGCTGCGGGTGGTGGAGACGGTGCCGGCGAACGCTCGCGAGGGCGACCATCTGCTATACACTGTGACGCCTGGGATGGTCGCCGACCCCGGCGGGATCCCGGCGCTCTCCCCGGCGGAGATCGCGGTGTTCTGGGCGCTCCTGGAGCATGTCGAGCAGCTTCGACGTCCGCTCCCGGGGCAGAGGAAGCGGCACATGAAGGACGAAAAGCGGGTGGTCGAGAGCTTCGAGAAGGTGCTCACGCGCCTCGTCGCGCGGGTGCCGCCCAAGCAGCGGCTCGCCGGGCTCGCCCCCGAGCAGCGGCTCGCTGGGCTCGCCCCCGAGCAGCGGCTCGCCGGGCTCGCCCCCGAGCAGCGGCTCGCTGGGCTCGCCCCCGAGCAGCGGCTCGCCGGGCTCGCCCCCGAGCAGCGGCTCGCCGGGCTCGCCCCCGAGCAGCGGCTTGCCGGGCTCGCCCCCGAGCAGCGGCTCGCCGGGCTCGCCCCCGAGCAGCGGCTCGCCGGGCTCACCGAGGCGCAGGCGGTGCTCGCCCTGCCGGACGCGATGCTCCGCGCGTTGTCCGCGGAGTACATCGCGACGCTGCCTCGCGAGACGCAGGCGGCGATCCAAAAGCGCCTCGGGGCGGCCTCACGGCGGCCGGCGCGTCGGCGAAAGCCGCGCAGCCCTTCGAGATGACGCCTCGACGCCGGAATCGACGACAGCCGAGGCGTGGCTCGTTCTTTCCGACCAGGCGCCGACTGTGCCATGAGCGATAGAGACGCCCACAAGCAGTTCATCCTCGAAGGCGACCTGAAGGCCGTGATGTGGCGGCTCTCGTGGCCGGCCGTGCTGGCCATGGTCCTGTACGGGCTCAACTCGTTCCTGGACGCCGTGTTCGTGGGCCAGCTGATGAACGAGAGCGCCCTGGCCGGCGTGGGGATCGCCTATCCCCTGTCGCAGATCACGCTGGGGCTGGGCAGCCTGATCGGGACCGGCGCCGGCACGGCGCTGAGCATCTACCTGGGCGCGGACGACCGGGGCAAGCTCCACGGCCTCCTGGGGAGCGTGAACGGTCTGTCGCTCCTCGTCAGCTTGCCGTACACCGTGCTCGCTTATTGGTTTGCAGAGCCGCTCGTGCGCGCGATGGGCGGCAGCGGGGAGATCCTCGCGCACGGCACCGCGTACTTCCAGGCGACGGCCCTCGGCGCGCTGTTCTGGGTGCACGGCCTCGCGGTGAACATGACCGTTCGCGGCGAAGGCAAGATGAAGACGGCGGCCTGGATGATCTCCCTCGGACTGGGGGTGGACGTCGCCTTGAAGCCGCTGTTCATCCACACGTTCGGCTGGGGCGTGCAGGGCGCGGCCTGGGCCACCAACGCGGCCATGCTCGTCTACTCGGCCATCGGGCTCCTGTACTACGCGAGGGGCCGCGCCTCGTTCGACACCGCCTGGCGCACGATCCGCATCGACCCGTCGATCCGGCGGCAGATCGTCTCTCTGGGCATGCCGGCGATGATCGTGTGCATCATGGGCGTCGTCCAGAACCTCGTGGTCTACGGGGCGGTGTCGACCCATGGCACGGAGCACGACGTCGCCTTCTTCGCCGCCTGCAACCGCATCTCCCTGTTCCTGATGACGCCGCTGTTCGGCCTGATGCGGGCCCTGCAGCCCGTGGAGGGGATCAGCTACGGGGCGGGGCGCTACGGCAGGGTGAAGCAGGCCTTCAGCCAGTTCTCGATCGCCGGGCTCGTGCTGCTCCTGCCGTTCTGGTTCTCGATGATGCTGGCCCCGGAGGCCGTCCTCGGCTCCATGCTGCCGGGGTTCGACTTCGCCGCGCAGCAGCTGCTCGACTTCCGGATCTCCGTCCTCGCCCTGCCCGTCATGCCGTGGGTCTTCATGGCGCTGGCGTTCTTCCCCTCCGTGGAGCGGGCGAAGCTCGCGAGCGCGCTCGCCCTGCTGAGGCAGCTGGTGTTCTATCTCCCCCTGATGTGGCTCTTGCCCAAGATCGCCGGGGTGAGCGGGGTGTTCTGGGCGAACGCCGCGATCGACATCGCGATCTTCGTGCTCGTGATCCCCCTGGTCGGCCGGGAGTTCCGGAGGCTCGACGGGCGCGGCGCGGAGGCGGGCGCCCCGCTGCGCGAGGCGACCGCCGGCTGAGCCGCGCCCGCGCGCCGGACGCACGGCCTCGCGGCGCTACGCCGACGGGTCGGCCACGCGGCCCACGAACAGGATCGCGCTCGTCGCGTTGTCCCGGATGAAGAAGAAGAACGGGCGATCGAAGCGGATGGCCGCGGGCTCGGGCGGCCCGCTCTCGTCGAGGATCACCGCCGTCGCCGCGGCGGCCTCCGTGCCCACCTCGTCCACGGAGACGAACGCCTTGTGGACGACGCCGGAGATGAACAGGCCCCCCTGCCCGTCGATCCCCGAGAAGTCCGCGTCGCCGAAGGCGGCGGTCATCCCCATGTCCTTGAGGGGCGGGATCAAGTCGAACGTCGACTCCACCCTGAATATCGGCAGCTCGATCGTCACATTCCGGGGCTCCAGCGAGCCCAGGACGCCATCGAGGCGCGCGCTGTCGAGACCCTCATCGAATGCCTCGATGTCGGACGGCAGCACGAGCACCATCGACAGCTCGTCGCCGTCATAGGGCATCTCAACCGCCGCGTAGCCGTCGCCCTCGCCATAACGGACCTCGGCCGTGCCGGTCATCATCGACACGGAGATCGGGGAGCCGTCCACCAGCGTGAAGTCGGCGATGTCCGTCGCGCCCTCCTTGAAGGGGAACTTCCACGCCGCGTTGAAATAGATGGTGTTCGTCAGCACGAGCTGGGTCGAGGCGCTGACGGCGCCTTCCGGCACGAGGTCCTTGATCCGGCCCCAGGTGCGCTCGGCCACCCATCCGTTGATCATCTCCCGGGCCTCGTTCGACCGGGCGAAGTCGACAAGGTTGATCCCGGCCCCGTAGTTCTCCGCAAGCACGTCGAGGAACGAGGGCAGGAACGGATGGCCGGCTTGCCCCCAGAGCGCGTTGGCGATGTTGAGCCGGAAGCCCTCGCCGTCCTGCCCGTCGGCGACCTCGCCGCGGCTCTCGAGCGCCAGATCCAGCGCGTTGAACGCCGGGTGCAGCCGCTCCTGGGGCAGCGTGAAATGCAGCGCGCTCGCCATCTCCGCCGCCGTCTCCGTGCGCGCGCCCGCGTACGTCATCGCCAGCGCGCTCGACACGCTGTACGGCGAGTAGAAGACGTTGCGCCCCGGCCCGCTGCCGAGCCTCGCGTAGAGATCGAGCGCGAACGCCGTGTTGCCGTCGGCGAGCGCCTCGTGATCTGCGTCGGACACCGAGGGGGCGAGGATCCGCTGCTTCTCGGAGGAGACGACGCACCCCGGCGTATCCGGATCGCTGCACCCAGACGGAAACGGCTCCGGCCCCGGGTCCGAGGAGCAGCCCGCGAGGAGCACGGACAGAGGGATGAGGATTGAAGAAATTTGGTGATAGCGCATGGGCCCCGGCACAGCAGCGCTTGTGCCAAGGGCCCCCGCCTCATCGACCCCCGCGGAGATGGCCGCTCTCGCGGAGGTGACCCCCACCGGCGCAGCGCCCGCGATCGCAGGGACAGGGTTGGCCCACTGTGGCACAGGACGCTTTCGTCCTGTGCGGAGACGACACAACCCTCACTGCTCGAGGTAGAGGGCCACCTCCGCTGTCCGTCCCTTGGCGTGGGCGATCAGCGTGGCGAGTCCGTTGTCGAAGTCCTCGGGCGTCGTGAGGTGCGTGTGCCCCTCGATCTCGCCCTCCGGCCCGACGACGTACGGCGCGATCAGGTCGTGCGCCGCCTTGAACCACGCCTCGGAAGCGGCCGCCTCGTACTCCTTGGCGGCGGCCTGCGCCACGTAGCCGCGGTAGACCTCGAGATAGACCGGATCGTCGAGCAGGAACCGGACGAGCGGCCATTGCTCGGTCACGTCGGCCATCGAGAGGGGCAGCGCCGTCAGCCCGATGTTCACGCCCGCGTCGGCGTCCGAGAAAGCGAAGGTGTGATCCCAGGGGATCCACGTGAACTGCCCGCCCTTGTTCGGGTCCGCGTAGAGATAGTAGTTGTGCGGCAGGCGGCCGTACACGTCCCAGTCCTCGACCACCGCGTTCAGCGCGAACCAGTGCAGGAAGCCGTCGACGTCGAGGCGCGCCTCGAGCCCCGCGCGCCAGGCGGCGGCGTCGGTCCTGTCGGCGTGCAGCGCGTCGAACAGCGCCCGCGCGTCCGAGAGATCGGTGTCGTCCTCGTTGTTCTCCTTGACGATGGTGTCGGGGTCCCACCTCTCCCACCGCGCGCCCGTGCCATCGGGCTTGTAAAGGTTGCCCTTGTGGCCGCCGAAATGGGTGTCGAGGAACGACTCGTCCGACGGGAGCTCGATGCCGGTGTACAGCCCGAAATAGACGGGCCCTTCCCCGTGATCGATGAAGACCCGGTAGAACGCGGTCGCGGGCGCGGGGATCCCCGCCTTGGCGAAGATGTCGGTGCCGATCTTCTCGCGCAGGAGCGAGGGATCCAGGTACCCGCTCGCGAACGACATCGAGTCGAACCCGTAGAAGCGCTGATTCTTGGTCTCGGGATACTCGTCCTCGTATCGGTCGAAGTTGAGGCGCAGCGGCAGCTTCCAGTTGCCCGCGTTCCAGGGCAAGAGCAGGCTCGAGTTGCCCTTGAAGCGGATGCCGACGTGCTTCCACTGCCGATCCTCGGTGGCGACGTCGCACTCGACGTAGACAGGCGTGCGCGGGAGCAGCTCGACGCTGCTGATGAGCCCCGGATCGCCGCCCCCAGGGCCGGGCGGCATGCAGGCCAGCTCGCCCTCGACGTCGGTGCACGTCCCCTCGGTCTCGGTTCCGAAGATGTCGATCGTGCAGTCGGCGTCCGCCGCGAGCCCCTCGCAGGCGTCGATCCAGTCCTGCGGCGGCGTGAATTCGTCGGGGTCCTGCGGGTTCGGCTGGCAGGTCAGGCCGCCGGGGAGCTCCGTGCACGTCCCCGCGGCGTCGGTCCCGAAGAGGTCGATGGTGCAGGCGTCGCCGGCCACGAGAGCATCGCAGGCCGCGACCCACTCCGGAGGCGGCGCGAATGGACCGGCCTGCGAGCCGAACTCGCCGGCCATGTCCGTCATGTCGTCCATCATCTGCTGCCACTGCTCGGGCGTGATGGTGATGTCGACGCGGGGAACCCGGTCCTGCGGGAACGCGGCGGCGTAATCCGGTGGCTCCGTGGGGACGCCGCCCGCCTCGCCGTCGCCGCCTGCGCCGTCGCCGCCTGCGCCGTCGCCGCCCGCGCCCTGCCCTCCGGTGCTGCTGCTCGCGCCGGGGCCCGCCCCGGTCGCGCCGGGGTCGTCGGACGAGCCGCAGCCCACGAGAGGCGCGGCCGCCAGCGTGGCGAAAGGCAACAGGCAACGCAGAATTCTTAAGTTCATCGATCGCTCCTCAGCTCGCGTTTCGGGGCAATCTTATGTCAATCATGCATCGATTGCGTGACGAAACCACGCGCCAGAAGCGTGCGGCGTGCCGTCATCGGCCAGATCGGCCCTAGGCGCAGGGCCGGGGTGCGGTGGAATTTTCCACATCAATCACAGAAGAATTTTCCATTCATGAGGCCGTGGAGATCAGAAGGCAGTGGAGATCTCCACATGGAAGGAGGGCGGCGCAGGCGCGCCGCGCGCCCTCCCGCGACGACCGCGCATGCCTCTCCGCTCCCCGAGGAGAGCAAGGCAGGTCGACATCGACGCGGGAGGGCGGCGAGAGCTATCGAGTCGACGCCGCGGGGGGACGCGGGGCAGCGGGCCCCCCGCGGCGCGCGCTCACGAGGGCGCGCCGCACTTGCCGCGCGACGCGACCGACACGCCCGCCGCGTTCGCGGCGCATGCATTGCTGTACGTCCTGCCGTCGCAGCCGCAAACGGGATCGTACTGCTGGGTGCACGCCTGCGGGATGGGCGCGCAGACGCCCGTCTGATCGGCCGCGCCGCACTGCGCCTTGATGTCGTAGTCACAGAAGAAGCCGCGCTCGCACGCGATCCCGGCGAGGCCGCCGCAGACGAGGCCCTCGTGCCCGCCGCCTCCCCTCACCTCACTCGACTCGGAGACGATCGATTCGGGCGCATCGTCGGCCGCCTCCACCTGACAGCCCGCGGCGAGCGGGGCCATGGCGAGCGCGAGCCAGACGACGGATGCCATGCGACTGCCCTTGAACCAAGCCTGAACATTCATGATGTTTCCTCCAATGTCGCCTCGCCGCTCCCGGCAAAGCGATGACCGTGCGTGAGCCCCTCTCCTGGCGAGAAAGGGCACCTTGCGCCGGGCGCGAGCGCGGCGCGTGATCCATGTCATCCCCCTGCCGATCGGTCGGCGAGCATGAGAGTCAACTCGACGCGACCTACGTGCGATGAGACCTCGATCCGACGGTCGCAGCGCCGCGGGGGCACGGTCTCCTTGGCAGGAGTCAGGCCACGCGAAGCGCGGCGCGGTTTCCACGGCGTGCGCGCCCGGCTGCGGCGTCAGAACCGCCCGGATCGGGCGAAAGCTGCGCAACGTGAGCGAGGGCCTGCACAACCGGCCCCCGCAGCGTGGCCCGCGCGGCCCTCTCACGATCACCGACGGCGAGGCGAGCCACGAGCCAATCCAGTGCTGACGGAGAGCGCGTCCATCGCCGATGTGACCGTCGCGCCGCCGTATGCCAGGCGACCGTGAGGCTCGTGCTCTCCCGGCGAGCGCTCGTCGCTCTGCGGGCCGGCCAGCGGCGCGCGCTCGCGTCGCCCCTCAGCCCAGGAGCCCCCGCTCGCCCAGCCACAGCGTCGCGCCGGCGCGGCTATAGATGCCGAGCTTGTCGTAGGCGTGGGCGATGTGATGCTGCACGGTCTTCTGGGAGATGTGAAGGACGACCGCGATCTCGCGGTTGGTCTTGCCGACCCCGACGAGCCGCAGCACCTCCAGCTCGCGCGCCGTGAGCGCCCTTCGTGACCGGACGAGCCGAGCGCGCCCGCCGCTTCCGCGCTCTCCGCTCGGAGGAGCGCTCGGAACGGGATCGGTGGCGAGCAGATAGTTGTACGTCGTCCCGCGCCCCCCGGCGAGGCGATGGGTCCAGATCGGGTTGGCGCAATAGAGCTCCAGCATCTCCTTCGTGTACCCGATCACGAAGTGCTCGAAATACGGGTGCCAGGCCGGGAGGTCGTGAACTCGAAATTCGACGCCGGCGTCCCGCAGCGCCGCTTCGGAGCGGCTGTCGGTCTCGGAAAAATAACGATGCCAGAGGGTGGGAATGGCCGTGACCAGCGAGGACATCCCCGGATCTCGGACGAAGCGCTTCAGCGGGCCATCGACGAGCGCCCAGCGCGCCGACTCGGCCCCGAGCTCGAAGAGGGCGTCCTTGCGGTCCGGATAAAAGCGCCGAACGAGCTCGTCGTGGAACGTGAGGAACTCGGGCAGCGGAACCAGGCTGCTGGCCGTGATCGGCTGCCTGAACCACGGGTGGCTCAGCGCCATGTCTCGAAAGAGGCCGCGCCACGCTTCCGAGCCGAATCTCCGGCTCACCAAGGTTTTCCGCGTCAGAATTGTGGTTCCGCTGACCTTCATGGGAAGCTCGTTGAAGCCTCCCGCTGGACGACGAAGCCGCTCGGGAGGCAGGCTCCCAAAGTATCACTCGCCACGTCGAACGATCAAGGCGTCGGCCACCAGCGCGCGAGTTCGCGTGTCACGCCGCAGCTACGATCACGCGGTATTCACACACCAGCAGCAGATTCTTCTGATGGCGCTGCAGGCCCGCAGACCGCGCTGTGGATGCGTGGCGTCATTGCATCCCACAGCGGGTCGTATCTCGATGTCAGCGGAGTCGCTCGAACGTGGAGGCGGGTGTGGGCAGGACGGCGACGATCGAGGGACGCCGTGCACGGGAATGGGGGGACGCGCCGCGTCGAGCACGCGGAGCGCGCGTCAGGAGGCGGTCACGGCAGGGTGTGCCGCTTCAGGACGGGCCAGCCGACCGCGGCGTTGCCGGGCTCGTGACTCCCTCCCTGCTTCGTGCAGAGGGCCACTTCGACGCCGCCCTCGCAGTTCGAGAAGGTCGAGCAGCCCTTGCTGTCTTCGGCCGATGGCGAGCCCGTGCACCCGTTGATCTCGCCCCACTTCTCGAGGGTCGATTTCGCCCCGAGGAACGTGATGGGCATGCCACTCACCACCGCGGAGTGTCCACCGGCGTAAGGCACGATCGGATCCGAGGTGCTGCGGAACGAGATCACGGTGATGGGGCGCGCTGGGTTGCAATCGCCGACGTTCTCCTGCAGGAGATCGAAGGCGGCGGGCGCCACGGCGGCAAACACGTCGGCCGCGTGGCAAGCGAGGTAGTGGGACATGCCGCCTCCCATCGAGAAGCCGACCGCGTAGATGCGCTTCGGGTCGATGCAGGCGGTCTCCTGGATCTCGGCCACCATCGCCTTGACGAACGCCACGTCGTCGGTGTTCTTCACGCAGCAGGGCCCCACGTTCCAGGCGCCGCCCGACGGGCCGGCCAGCCCTGACGGGAAGGCCATGATGACCCCCTCCGGGTCGGTCTGCGCCGGATACGGCGAGCCCGATCGCTCCGACGGGCCAGAGCCGCCGAGGGGGTGGAGGTCCACCACGAGAGGCACCGGCTTGCTGCCGTCGTACGCCGCGGGGACATGCAAGACATAGCTGCGGTTCGAGGAGCCGATCGTGATCGTCTTGTTCGTGTCGCCGGCCCTCAGCGCGGGCGACGGGCAGGTGATGGGCTCGCCGCCCCCAGCGCCGCTCGTGCTGGCGCCGCCCCCAGCGCCGCTCGTGCTGGCGCCGCCCCCAGCGCCGCTCGTGCTGGCGCCGCCACCCGCGCCGCTCGCGCTGGCGTCGCCACCCGCGCCGCTCGTGCTGGCGCCATCGCTGCCGGTGCTGCTGCCGCTGGCCGAGCCCGTCGTGCTCGCCGACACGCTCCCGCTGCCGCTGCCCGAGGTGCTGCTCGTGCTGGCGCCGGCGGCGGGGCCGCCGCCGTCGCCGCCGGCGCTGGTGGTCCCATCGCTGTCACCACCGCAGCCCCAGAGGGAGATGCCGAGCGCTCCCAGGACCAGAATCAGCTTCGGTAAACTCGTTCGTCCGTACGTCATTGGTCAGCACCTCTGTCCGGTGGGTTCAAGACCGCCATCCGGTGCTCGGGCCACGTCCTCGGAAGCGCGAGACAGCGCCGCCCCTCGTCTTCCCGGCTCGCCGTCCGTCGTCACATCACCCGATGCACGTGGCTGTCATATCCGAGGTCGCTGGCTCGAGGCATGGGCATACTGGCCTATGCCTCGACGCCGCCGCCGCTCGCCGCCGCTCGCGGTCCCGGGAGCATCTCCAGGCGTTCCTGGAAGGCGCAGAGCGCGCTGGTCTCCCCGGAAGGGCGCCGGAGGCCCGGGCACGGTCGATGATACGGCGACGTGTTCCGTGGAGATCGTGCCCACGGAGAGCGGCTGTGCGCGGCGCCCCGCGACGCGCCGACAGCAGGCGGCGCTGGCGTTCGTCGTGGCGTGCCTCGCCGCCGTCCTCCTCTCCCCGGTCCACGTGACGCGGCGTCACCCGGGCGCCCTTGTCGTGTCCATCGAATTCGACGACACGCTGGCGGATCAGCTCTCCGTGCGCTCCATCCTCGCCGAGCACGGGATGCATGCCACGTTCTTCGTGAACAGCGGTGCACTCGACCGCCCCGGCTACCTGACGGTCGCAGAGCTCCGCGCGCTCGCGTCCGACGGCCATGAGGTCGGCGGCCACACCGTCAATCACGTGCGGCTGCCCGGGCTCAGCGCCAGCGAGCAGCGCCGGCAGATCTGCGATGATCGCCGCGCCCTCCTCGCGCTGGGCTTTGCCGTGAGTGACTTCGCCTATCCCTGGGGCGCTCACGACAGTGTCAGCGTCGAGCTGGTGCGCTCCTGCGGTTACGACAGCGGCAGGCGCGCGGGAGGGCTCGCGTTCGCCTCATGCATCTCGTGCCCATGGACGGAGTCCATCCCTCCGCGCGACCCCACCGCCACCCGCGCGCCCGGCTCCCTCACCCGCAGCCAGGGCGTCCCCACGATCCAGGCTCTCATCCGCCGCGCGCAGCGGGACGGCGGATGGATCCAGCTCATCTTCCACCACGTCTGTGACGCCTGCGGCAAGTACAGCATCTCCAGACAGGACTTCTCCACCCTCCTGGACTGGCTCGCGGAGGAGCGCGACGCGGGCCGCGTCGCCGTCCTGACCGTGCGGCAGGTGATCCGCGGCGAGGTGCCTCGCTAGGCGGCCTGTGCGCGTTCCGCCATCCCGCCCGCGCGCGCCGCCGCGAGGCAGGCCGGTTGCCGCTATCGCGCGCGGGAAGGAAGGAAGAGCGCCATGAAGCGGAGAGCCGCGTATCGGGCTCAACCTGGAGCGGCTTGCATAACGTGCTCGCGCGGCAAAGAGGGAGGTTGTGGCGGGAGTTCCTGGATCGACAGGACAGGAGGCGGCTTGTCCGGGCATGGCCGTGAGAGCAATCCAGGTGCCGCGCGCGGATCGCCTGTCTTCCGCCGTGGAGCGTGCTCCTGGGGCCGCTGGAGCTGCCTTCTTTTGTTGCGCCGCTGCACGGATTCGAGCAGCTCCTCACCACCCCTGCTGCTCCAGCAGCAGCTCCTCCGCGGCTTGATCAGCAAGCTCGTCGCCGCCGGCCATCACTCTCCCCAGATCAGAGCGTCGTCGCGCGATGCCCACTTTCGCTCGACCAGCTCATCCGTTATAGTGGACACATCGTCCGTTCGATAGTTTGCGACGGACGCCCAACGGAAGGAAGCTTTGCATGAAACAGCTGTTCAAGCTGCTCGCCCTGGTGCTCGCGCCGCTCGCCATCGCGCTGAGCGCCCAGGCGGCAGAAAAACCGAGCGAGATCCGCGTCGCCAACCCGGGCGTGGGCGTCGGCAATCGCCCGGTGGTGGGGGGCTCGGCCTGGTCGCTGCTCAACCTGAACAGCGCGCTCGAGAGTGAATTCAAGAGCGATGGCGTGCCGGTGCGCTGGAACTTCCTGCGCGGCGCCGGGCCGGCCGTGAACGAGACGTACGCCAACGGGCTGACCGATTTCTCGCTGCTCGGCGATCTGCCGTCGAAAGGAGGACTGGGCCGGCGAGTCGGTGCGCGACAGGGACAGCCCGCTCGTGGACGCGTACGTGGTCGCTCGTTACAAGACGAGCATCGCCGACGCCAAGCGCCTGGGCCTGATCCGCACGACGTTCGACTTCGAGCCCTGGGTCGATCGCAGCTTCCTCGATCAAGTCCTGAGAGAGGAGAAGCTTGAAGGTTTCTGGAAGCCCCGCACGCTGCCCTGACGCATCCAGGGGGGCGACCGACCCCGACTATTTCGCGGCCTGCTCGTTCACGTAGGGGTTGAGCTCGTTCGTGTAGACGCGGCTCAGAGAGATCTCGCCCGGCTTGAGCTCCCCGCTCTTGACCATCCAGTCGATCCAGACCTGGAAATCGCGCTCCGTGATCAGGCCCCCCTTGCCGGCGACGCCGTAGCTGCGCCAGAACTTGATGGCCGAGTCCTCCTCGTTCCGGCCGCGCTTCTTCATCAGCGCGATGCAGCGCGCCACCACCGTCTCGCGCGGCGTGTCCCGGGCCCACTCGATGGCCTTGGCCGTCGCCTCGACGAAGCGCCGCGCGGTCTTGGGGTTTTGCTTGATGAAGCTCGTCTTCATCACGTAGCTGCCGGCGGTGAACTTGCCGTAGAGCTCATGGTCCGAGAACAGCGAACGAATGCCGCCGCGCTCGAGCGCGCGATCGCGGTAGATGTCGCCGAGCGCCGCCACGTCGACCTGCTTCTCGCGGAGCAGCTGCTCGCCGTTCACCGGGGGAACGACGAGCAGCGTGACGCGCCGGGCCTCCTCCGGCGCGAGCTGGCCTCGCGACAGAAACTCCTTGACCATGAACTCGCTGTGGGCGCCGAGCGTGTTCATGGAGATCGTCTTGTCCAGCAGATCGCGCGCGGTGCGCAGCGGGCTGTCGTTCAGCACGTAGAAGCCGCTCTGGCGTTGCTCGTCGACACCGTAGTAGCCCGCGACGGCGATGATGGGCGCCTTGGCCGCGATCAGCTTGACGATGGCGCCGTTGAAGGCGCCGCCGAAGTCGGTGTCGCCGGTGACCACGGCCTGTACGCTCTGGGGGCCGCTCACCGTGCTGCCGATGAAATTCAGGCGGATCGGCGCGAGGTAACCGAGATCTTCCGCGAGCTCGATCGGCGACACCGTGCCGTTGTTGCCCTGATAGCGGAGCTCGAGCGTCTCGAACTCGCCCTCCGCTCCGGCTGCGGAGGCACGCGAAGCGTCGTCGCGCGAGCAGCCCGCCGCGCCGCACGACACCAGCAGGGCGAAAAGGAGGACGGCACGCAGCGCTGCGCGGAGCAGCTGAGCAGGGATGGGACGCGGAGCAGTCATATCCGTTATATTAGACGATCATCCGCTAAAGTACAAGCCTCTCCATCTTGCCGAAGAACTCGCGCATGCGTCAGAACGCGTGGTCCTCGACGTGGCTGGCACAGGTTTTTCTTGAACGCCGTCTTGCATCAAACCGCGCGTCTTTCTCGGGATTTTTCCACGCGCGGCCCTGGCACTCTTTGGCACAGGAGCGAATCCAATGACAGACCTTCGACCTACCTGGCTTCATTTCGGCCCCGTGTTCTCGCTCGCGCTCGCCCTTTCCGGCGCGCTCGCGGGCTGCGGGCCGCTCGGGTGGACGACCTGTGAGTACGACGGCGTCGACTACAGCCCCGGCGACGAATTTCGTGACAAGGACGGGTGCAACAGCTGCTCCTGCGCGGAGGACGGGAACGTCGCCTGCACCGATATGGCGTGCACCTCCGACTGCACGTGGGGAGGGGTCACGCACGCGCCCGGCGAGTCGTTCCCTGCCGGGGACGGGTGCAACAGCTGCTTCTGCATGGAGGACGGGAACGTCGCCTGCACGCTGATCGAGTGCACCGACGGCTGCATCTACGAGGGGCTCGCCTACCCGCCCGGTGAGTCCTTCCCGGCGTCCGACGGGTGCAACACCTGCACCTGCGATCCCTCGGGCTCCGGGAGCGTCGGCTGTACCAAGATCGCGTGTCACGGCTGTGAGCGAGACGGCATCGGTTACGCGGCGGGGGCGCCGGTCCCACCGGGCGACGGCTGCAACAGCTGCACGTGCAACGCGGACGGCGAAATCGTGTGCACGGACCTGGCTTGCCCGGAGGGCTGCACGTATGGAGGCGTGGAGTACAGGCCGGGCGACAGCTTCCCTGCCCTCGACGGCTGCAACACCTGCTCGTGCGGCGAGGATGGCAGCGTCGCATGCACGGAGAAGGGCTGTCTGGAGGCCTGCACCTACGGAGGAGTGGGATACGGGCAGGGCGACAGCTTCCCCTCCCTCGACGGCTGCAACACCTGCACCTGCACCGCCGGCGGCGGCGTGGCCTGCACCGAGCGTTACTGCGGATGCGACGCGTCGAGCGAGTGGTGGCGCCAGTACGTGAGCACCAGCCCGGAGGAGTGCGCGCTCATCGACTTCGCCTGCACCGGAGGCCTGACCCACGTCTCCAACGAGTGCGGCTGCGGCTGCGAGCAGGACCCGAGCTGCTCGCCCTCGTTCAACTGCATGCCACCTCAGGCGTGCGATGTGGACGAGATCAAGAAGCGCTGCCCGTACTCCACGATCGTATTCTGAGCGGATACGTCGCGCTCACCCCGCGAGGACCCGCGCGCCGCGTGACGGCCGAGCCGGCGGGGGCCGCCGTGAACGAGCCGCGGCGCGGCTCATGGCGCGAGACCGAGCGCGCGGCGGCCGAGATCGTGCGCGCCCTGCGTCGCCGCCAGCGCCTCGGCGCCCGCGAGCTCCGCGAAGGCGCGCGTGTGGAAGCGCTCCTCGGGCACGATGCGCTCGAACACCGCGCGCACGTCGGGGGGCGCCGCCGGGTCGGCGGCGATGACCTCGATGCGCTCGAGGCGCATGCGCTCGGAGTGCGCGCCCACCGCGCACCCGGTCTCGAGATCGCGGACGACATCGAGGGGCTCCTTCCAGTAACGCTCGCGCTTCGCGCCGATCTTCGGCTCGATTCCCGCGGGCGGTGAGCAGGTCGCCCACCCAGACGGCGTGACGCCGCTCCTGCCCGGCGATGACGCCGAGGATCCGGTGCGCGCGCGTCCCGGGCTCCGCGAACGCGTCGCGCAGCATCTCGATGCGGCCGGCCGCGGTGGCCTCGCCGCGGTATTGATCCAGGAGCCAGGCGACGAGCGCCTCCGGATCCTTCTTCACGGCCTCCCACCAGGCGTGGCTGTCTCGGAGAACGACGGGATTCGAAGCGTTCATGGCGGCCTCCTTTGACGTTCGATCTTGGGGACCGGACCATCGGCGTCGACTAGAATGATCGGATATGCCATCGGCTGGACCGATACTCGACGGCGACCTCCTCCGCGCCTTCGTGGCCTTCGCCGACACCCTCAATTTCACGCACGCCGCGCGGCGCGTGGGGCTCTCGCAGCCGGCGCTCTTCGAGCGGGTGCGCCGGCTCGGCGACGAGCTCGGGGCGCCGCTCTACGAGCGCTCGGGCAAGCAGCTCCGCCTCACCGAACGCGGCCTGCGCGTGGCCGCGCACGCCCGCGACGCGGTCGCGCGGGCCGAGGCGTTCGCGCGGGATCTGCGCGGCGAGCCGCAGCGCGAGTCGGTCACGCTCGCCGCCGGCGAGGGCGCGTTCCTCTACTTGCTCGGCCCGGCCCTGACGCGCTTCGCCGCCGAGGGGGCGAGCCTCCGCCTGCTCACGCTGGGCGCGCCGTCGGCCTGCGCGGCGGTGCGCGCGGGCGACGCGCACCTCGCGGTCGGCGTGCTCGATCTCGTGCCGCCCGAGCTCGTTGCGCGCGACGTGCTGCGCACGCCGCTCTGCGTGGCCATGCCGCGCCGCCACCGCCTCGCGCGCCGCCGCTCGCTGCGCCTCATGGACCTCACGGGCGAGCGCCTCGTGCTGCCCCCCGCGGGCCGATCGCACCGCGATTTGATCGGCCGCGCCATCGCGCGCCTCGGCCACGAGGTCGCTCCGCCCATCGAGGCCGACGGCTGGCCGCTCATGCTCCAGTTCGCGGCGCTCGGCCTCGGCGTCGCCGTGGTGAACGGCATCTGCGCGCCCCCGCGCGGGGTGATCCTGCGGCCCGTGCCCGAGCTGGGCACCGTGTGTTACCGGCTCGTCACCCGCCGCGGCGCCGAGCGGCCGAACGGCTGGCGGCGCGGATCGTGGAGATCGGCAAGGGCGCCGCGCGGGCCGGGTGATGGCCTGTCGGGCGCGGAGCGGGCTACGACCGCTCCACAGCGCTCCGCAGCAGCGCCACGACGGCCTCTCGCGGGATCGGCCCGTCCACGCGCACGGCGGGCGAGGCGTTCGCCAGCACCTCGTGGGAGCGCACCGGCAGAGCTCGCCCGCCGAGCACCGCGATGATGTCCGGCGTGTTGGCGGCGTAGACGATGCGGCTCACCCCCGCCCAGAACAACGCCCCCGAGCACATGGCGCAAGGCTCCCCGCTGGCGTACACGGTGCCGCCCGCGAGCGCTTCCGGGCCGTGCGCCGCCGTCGCTGCGCGGATCAACACCACCTCGGCGTGAGCGGTGCAGTCGCCCTGCCCTGCGTTGGCCGTTCGCCGCTGGTTGAAGCTCACCTGGAGCACCTGGCCGCCTTGCACGAGCACGGCGCCGAACGGCATGTTGCCGGCGCGCAGGGCGTCGCTCGAGGCGTCCACGGCGAGCTGCATGAAGCCAACGTCCAGGGGGTCGTCTACTTGATGGGTCATGGTAAACCGACCTCGCGGTTAATGAGCATATCAGATTTCATCGACGTCGGCGCTCCGAGGTTCCTTATCATCCCCGCTGATGGCGAAGCGCTCACGGGCGAGCACGTAGAAGCTCGTCCCAATGGGGCGAGCCCTCACGTCTGCCGGAATACGCACGCTGGGATGCGATCCGTCGTCACGACGCGTCCGGCCCAAACGGAATCACCGATCTCGACAGGTCGCCACCGCCAACGCGACCTTGGGCGACAACGTGCTAGGCAGGCGCATACGCCGCGATCGGCTGCCCCTGGGGCGCGAGGCGAGCCGGCGCCGAGGCCTGCTGTGCCGCCTCTTTCTCTTGCCTCATTGCAATCGTCTTGCGGTACTGCTCGGCCTCTGCAACGCGGGTGATCTCGATTTCGCCGTGCATCCTCCGAACGGTCCTGGCGATCTCGTCGATCTCGACCTGAAAGAACTCCTTCTTTTCGTTGACCAGGTTGATACGTCGCTCGTGAAACGCTCGATGCAGGGCAGTTTCCAACGCCGGAGCATCATCCGAGTAAATCATCGCATGAACATCGAACGCGAACGGCACCGACGCATCACCGAGCTCCTGCACGCGATCCAAGGGATCCAGACGGCGCGTCATGCCTATCTTGTAGATGTGCTCCCCGAACGAGCCGATGTTGGAGATCACATAGACATGCCCCGAGCGCGTCATCTGCGCTCGGGAGATCGCACGCTCCTTGTTGACGTGCGCTTCTTCGAGCTTCTTCTGCAGCGCCTCGATCTGGGCTTGGAGCTTCTGCTGCTTCGCGCCGGCGGCCTTCGCTACCTCCTCTTGAGCTTTTCGCAGCGCCTCCTCGTAGCGCTGCTCTTCTCGCTCCGCCTCCAGCCTCGCCTTTTCGAGCTCGCGCTGCGCGACCTCCTCCTCGCGCATCTGTTCACGGATACGCCGCTGCTCCTCCTTCTCGGCCTGAATCTTCTCCTGGTACTCAAATGCAAGATACAGCTCTTGAAGCTTGAGATCGAGGTATGCCGTCGCGATCTCGCACTGCTGCACCTCGACGAGCCCATTGATGGCCTCCCACGACTTCTTGATGCGAGACTCCATCACGTTCACGTTCTTGTAGCTCACCCTCGCGATGGCGGCGTCGGACTCGCCATTGAACGCGCGCACGATGAGCTTGAGGGTCTGGTTGATCTGCCTCCGCCCTTCCGTGACGCTCCCGTCGACCGTCCACACGGTGCTGCACGTGGCGGCTGACTTGTCCTTGAGCATCTGCTTCTGACGATCCCGAATGTGCTCGAGCTTGCGCTGATAGTGCTCCGACGACGAGAAATCGTACCGCGGCCGGTAGAAGCCGAAGGACCGGAGGGTCGATTCCTCGTCGAGCGCGCTGTGTTCGGCACGGAGCTTCGCGACGCTGGCCTGCAGCGACGTCAGGTCCGCCGTGCCCTGATGGAACTGGCCCTGGAGTCCCTGCAATGTCTGATCCCACTGCGCCCTGGCCTGCGTGACGTCACCGTGCAGACGCGCCCGCTCGGTATCGAGCTGAGCGACGGCGCGCTGCTTCTCCTGCTCCGTCGCAGCGATGCGGCCGAGGCGCTCGCTCATGGTTTGAAGCTCGTTCTGTAGCTGCACCTGTTGAGAGGCGAGATGCTCGACGGCGTTCCGCTTCTCCCTCTCGGCGGTGGCGAGGGCGGCATAAGCATGGTTGAGGACAGCGTGGCCCTGGCGGAGCTTTTCCAGCTCTGTGCCTGCGGTCAGATGTTGCCCCTGCAGATCTCGCAGAGCTTGCCCCCACTCGGCTGTGCTGCGCTCGATCTCCCTTTGCAGGCGTGACCGATCTGCCTCGAGCTGAGCAAGCACACGCTGTCGCTCTGACTCGACATCGACGATGCCTTGGAAGCGGTTGATCATGGCCGCATGCGTCTGCTGGAGTCGCGCGAGTTCCGAGAAGACGCGATCATGCTGCTCCTGGAGACCCAAGAGAGCCTGCTCTCGCTCGGCCTTCATCCGCTCGGCAGCTTCGCGGGCTCCGGCGAGCTTTTTCTTCTCGGCCCTCAGCCTCGTCAGCCATACGACGAGCACGGCGATCACGATGAGCGTGAGACCGAGCAGGGCTCCCAGCAGTAGTTCCATGGTCGAGCACACTCCTTCGAGGGCGAGACCTGCCAGGCACGATCGTAGGCGCCCTCGCTACCATCAAGGTACCGGGTGTGTCATCGCAACGAAAGCGTTTCCTCCTGGGCAGAGTTCTCCCTACCTCTACGCACCATCCAGGGTAACGCATGAGCCAACGCCGTGCGTCATCGCATCTCGCGCACCGGTGCGAAGAGGTGGGCGAGCTTGGTCCGCTGTACAGCGCCTCGACTGCTTGAAGGCCCGCGACAAGAGAGGCTTCCTCCACGGGGGCGTGCCCGACTCGCGGTACGTCGTGATCGACGAGGTCGAGTTCCGCTCCGCAGCGCTCGGCGGGCCTTGCGGCCCGTTCAGGCCGAGCTCACAGCGGCAGCGGCGCTTCGGCCTTGTCGCCGGAGCGGCAATACCGCTCGTCCGATATCGAAAGTGGAATCACGCCTGCGGGCGCGCGGCGCGCAGGCGTCACACGGAGACGGAGCTGACCGACCGGGCGTGCCATGCCGCCCATCATGAGGTCGAGCCACGCGCGCGGCCGGCGAAGCACCTCGATCCGGAAGTCGCGCAGGAGCACGGTGAGCGCAATTCCCAACATCGTGTAGGCGAGCGTCCGGCCAGGGCAGAGGTGATGGCCGAGCCCGAACGCGCCAAACCGCCGCTCCTTGACTGCCGGGCTCTGGAAGGCGTCCGTCTTCATGTCGCAATACCGATCGGGCTCGTAGCGAGACGGATCGTGGTAGAACGACGAATCGCCGTTGACGAGCCCCATCGACATCCCGATGAGGCTGCCGGCCGGGATCAGGTGGCCGCCCAGCTCCACCGGGCTCCGCGAAACCCGCCAGAGGCCACCGTTGCCATGGAGGCGCAGCGACTCGTTGATGGAGCGGAGCAACACCGGCATGCGGCAGAGCGCGCCGAGATCGAGGGCTTGCCCATCCTGGAGGACGCGAGATTGCTCCTCGAGCACCGCGGCGAGCGCCCGCGGGTGCTCCAGCAGCTCCGACAGGCTCGCGGCGAGGCTCATGGCCGTGTTCGTGTGCGCGCCGAACACCGCGCCCATCACGGCGAGCGCGGCATTGCGGAGCTGCTCGGGCGTCGCGGCCGTGGGCTCGTCCCCGAGGGAACTCTTGATCACCGCATGGAGATAACCTTCCGGGTCGGCGCTGCCCTCGGCCGCCACGCGCCGCACCTCGCTCATGAAGATCGAGATGATGCGCTCCCGCGCCTGCTTGCGGCGCTTCGCCGAGGGCGTCTCGATGGGCAGGAAGAAGCCCGTGAGGTTCAGCTCGCTCTCGAGGATGTGAAACTGGCGCGCGAGCTCGTCGCACAGCGGCTCGGAGATGGTGTCGCCGCACACGAACCGGCAAGCCATGTGCAGCACGAGGTCGTTGGCGAGCGCGAGCGCGTCGATCTCGCCGCCGGCGAGCCGCGCGCGCAGGAACCGCGCCGTGAAATCCGCGAGAGGGCCGCTCTGGCGACGCACGGACGCGCCGGAGAGCGCGCGGAGCACGTGGGCCTGGACCTCGACGAAGAGGTCTTCGCCGAGCATCCTGCCGGCGAGCCGCCGGTACGCGTCCACGAGGTTCAGCTCTTCACCCGCGTCGATGAAGCGCTGTGTGGCGTCCTTGCCGCCGACGAACGTGAGCGGCAGCCCGAACAGCGATAGGGTAAATACATCACCAAGCGCCTCGTGGCCTGCGCGCTGGAGCTCGGTCGGGTCGGCCAGCAGCGCGATCGCCGTACCGATGCCGGGCACGATCGCCCCAAGCCGCGGCGGCCCCGCCCCGTTGGACCGGGACTCCGCACGGACGAGCGCCCGCACGATCCTCCGCCGCGTGCTGCCGGTGAGCGGCTGGGGAGCGCTGCTATCCACCTGCGATCGAGATGTATTTTGCATGGGATGGTGACTCCAACGCTCGCACAGGAGAGAGCGTTACGACCGCTGTCAAGGGAAGAGCCGAATGCCACGCTCACCGACGGGCACCATCTGCATGCTGCCCCTTGGTGGTCCTCCACCATGTCGTGCCGCCCGCCCCCCGCACGGCACCGCGTCTGTCTTCTTCCGATTTATCCGCCGTCAACGTTCGAACAGGGCGAGACGGTGAGGCAGCGACTGGGCTTGTGTGATGCCTCATGGTCGCTGCTTCAGCTCATCCTCCCGCACTGCGCATGCGGTGTCAACGGCAGAGGTCGATCGCCTGCGGCGTCCTGCAGGGTAGCTCCCTGACCGCGCCAGACGCCGGTGTCGCGCCACGAGCCCCCACGGCGACGCTCAAGGCTCTGTCATTGCCCAGGCAACCCGCGATCCGCGCCGACGAGCCCTAACCAACGTGCTACCTGCCAGCACTCAACTTCTGAACGAGCTCGGTCGGGCGGTTATGATAAGAGACGGTCCATGAGATCGCTCGAAACGGCGCTACATGCCTGGAGCGCCTTCTTGCTGTTCACCATCACCCCCGCGAGCGGATCGCCTTCGGCCGGCGACAGGTCTGCCGAGGACGGACGGAGCGATGCCAGCGGGGTTCGCGACGGCGCTACCCGGACGCGCGAACCGAGCTTCACCGATTGCCGTGGGGCAAACACCTATACGTTCAACACCGCATTGTCGGACACGCGCTGCGCGGGCCCGGGGCTCGTGATCTTCGCGGACTCGGAAGTGGAGGCGCTGGGATGCGCCGCCGCGAGGGCCGCGCTCCAGGGGATTCAGCTCGCCCCGGCGGGGGTGGCGCGAACGCACGCGATATGCGTCACCAGTCCCTTCGGGAGGTCGACCCAGCACGTCGTGGCGTACTCTCAGGATGACGCCAAGACGTGCGCGCGCTCCTATGTGTGCGCGGCACTCGGCAACTGCACCGCCGCCCCGAACGCGTGTCAGTGACGTCGCCTCGCTGGATCGCCGCAGCGGGGAGCGAGCCTCCGGGGAGAAGACACCAGGTCCGCTGAACGGCGGCCGAGGCGAAGAGGCGCATCGGTGGCCTGCGCTCGATGCTGACCGCCACCCCGAGGATGCCCGGAAGGCCCTCCCCGCTCCCTTCGCCTGCATGGCGTGAGCGGGCGCCGGGAGGCGCGCGGCAGCGGCATTCGACCGGACGCTTGTTCCCGCGCGCCTGGCGAGTCCGCTCGGCGGGGCCTGACCCGAGAGCGCGCTCGACGTTGCCGAAGACATGCCGGCGCGGCGTGCGCGGATGGTCTTCGGGATCCGGCTCCTCGCGCATGTAGTCGACGCCACCCGGTTGCCCAGACCGACCCAGCTTGCTTGCAAGCTCTCGACTGTCGGAGCGTTCGTGCTACTACGGCGCTCCCCATGAACGCCTCGGACGCGATCAAGGAGCGGGTGGACCGCTTTGTAAAGGACATCCTGAGCCTGGTCGAACGAGTTCAGGACGAGCACCGCGCCGCAGCGCACCGGACTGTGACGACGATGCTGGCCGATCTGGGACGGCCAGCGGCGAACGCCTCCTCGGAGCGCCGTCCGAAGCCCCGGAAGGGGCCCGCGCACGCCCAAAGGAGCGTGGCGAGGCCTACGAGGAGCGGGAAGCAGGGCGCGCTCTCGGGAGCGTCAAGCTCCACGAGGACCGCACCGTCCACGAGGACCGCACCGTCCACGAGGACCACACCGTCCACGAGGACCGCACCGTCCACGAGGACCGCACCGTCCACGAGGACCGCACCGTCCACGAGGACCGCACCGTCCACGAGGACCGCACCGTCCACGAGGACCGCACCGTCCACGAGGAGGACCTCGGCTCCGGCATCCGGCGCGGACCGAACCGCGGCTGGCACGATGACCGCGACGGGAGCCTCCACGAGCGATCGGGAGGCTGTGGTGCTCGAAACCGTTCGATCCCTCGTGCGAGGAACGGCGACGGAGATCGCCGCGCGCAGCGGGCTACCGAACGGGAGCGTGTACGTCACGCTTCGCGCGCTCGTGGCTCGCGGCCGCGTGGCGAGAGCCGGGACAGCGAGGGGCGCCGAGTACAGCCTCGTCTCGTCCGGCGGGATCCGGCCCTTCAAGCGCGTGAAAGCTGCGAGGCCCACCAGCCCTGCGGAGATGGAACGGACCGCCGACGCCGCGCTCGTGAAGTAGAAGATTCCACTCACGCACGAGATCGTCGCGGCGCGTTGAATCGAGCCCGGAACCTCTTCCTGTCGAGGCAGAGGGGGCCATACTCGCCTGCATCGACGAGACGAGGGCGAAAGTTCCGTGGGTGCTGTCGCTCCTTCGGCAGGCCTGACGGAATGCCGTTTCTCCGCGCCCCGCATCACCGAGCCTGTTCCGCTCGTGTACGAGCGCGCATCGCCAGAGAAAAATAGCGCCCATCCGACGGCGGCGGTAGCGGCGCCTCGCCGCCGCCTGCTTTCCACCGGACTGGTGGAATGGGCTTATTAGGAGGAGCACCGAGGCCATCTCATTCTTTTTTTAGGATCGACACGGCCCTGGTCGCTCGGTTGCCACGTTCGAGCATTTTGCTCCTTCCGCTGGCGTCGCCGACGCGTCGATGAGCAGCTTCGCCGGCTCCGCTTGGCATGCCTCGCCCGTACACGCCGCGCGTAGCGCGCTCTCTCGCTCCGCCGGCTTCATGGCGCGGTACCGCTGACACTCGGAGTCGACTCGGGCGGCCTCCGCTCGCAGCATCGCGTCCGATGCCTGACAACGAGACGACCGTCTCGTTGTCAAAAACACGGACGCCACGTTTCGACCGTGGCCGAGCCTGGGTATCGATTGCCGTTCTCGTGCTGGCCTCGTAAACTCGCCGGACAAGCGATGTGTCGCCCGCCGGGGCTGGTAGTACCCCGTGCGCCGTGGACGAACCCAGCCGCAACAAGGTCCTACATGTCCGTTGTTTACTTGAGCCCTTTGACGGGCCAAGGAACCGCGCGGCCCAGGACAAGCCCTCGCCCATCCGCTTCCCTTCAGCAGACAGGCCCGAGGGGTTCCAGCGCTGGGGACTGGGGCGCCGAGCTCCCCCGAGCTCGACGTCGGGGCGCCCTGCTCCGACGCCGACACGACGGCACGCGGAACGCTGTCGAGGTGGTCTCTCCTACCCCGCGGGACGCGCGACGCGACCGTGTCGAGAAGCTCCACGAGTACGCGTCTTTCGGGGTGCGGTGGTATTGGATCATCGACCCGCAGGAAAGGACGTTCGAGCTAGGAACCGACCGCCGCTACGTGCACGCGCGCTCGGCGGCCGACGGGATCGTCGGCAGTATTCCCGGCCTGGAGGGACCCTCGCTCGATCTCGACGCGCTCTGGAGCGAGGTAGAGCTGCTCGGTCCTGAATCCGGAGAAGGAGCGCTCGGAGACCCGGAGGCCCAGTAGCGTTGCCGCACTTCGTGCGGCATCTACCTGAACCTCCAGCCGACGCTCAACGCGTCGCCAAGCTCTTGAAATTATTAATGAATTGCGTCCCCAGCGGGATTCGAACCCGCGTAGCAGCCTTGAAAGGGCTGAGTCCTGGGCCGGGCTAGACGATGGGGACCGGCGATTCGGCGCGGGACCCTACCGTCCGTCGTCGAGCAATGCAAGCCCAACTCGCGTCGCTCGTTGGGGTTTCCGCCGTCGGGCCCGCTCCCGCCCCGCGACCGCGGCCGCGGCGGGCGCCGACCGCGCGGCCTCTCGTGGCGCGCCGCAGGCCACCCGCCGAGGCGTCGGTCGCTCGGCGTCGGCGCTCGCCGCTCACCCGCCACGGACCTCCGTCCCGACGCGAGCTCCTCCCCTGCTCCCCCGCTCCGCTGCACGCCATCTACCCCGCCCACGGCGCCCGCCGCCCCCGAACCGCTGGACGACCGCCCTGAATCGGGCGACCATCCCCCACCCCACCTCACCCCATCGACCGAACGCCGCACAGGCCGAGCTCTCCCCATGCCGCCGTCCCCGCGCCTCGAGCCTGCCGTTCCGATGTCCCAGGGAGGACCGTGCCCCGGCGTCGGCGCCTGACGCGCGCCGCGTTGCTCGCCTTCTGCCCGCTCCCGGCGCTCGTCCCAGCCGCGTTCTCGCGCCCTGCGCTCGCGCAGCTCCCTTCCGCACGGCCCTCCGCCGCGCCTCCTTCCCCTTCGCCTCTTCCCGCTCCCGCTTCTTCGCCTTCCTCTCCCGCTTCGCCTCCTCCCTCTCCAGCGCCTCCCCCCTCGCCCGCCGCGCCGCCTCCCCTCGAGGTCGTCGTCACCGGCACCCGCACCCCCGAGAGCAGCCAGCGCGCCACCGTGCGCACACGCGTCGTCACCCGCGACGAGGCCGAGCGCCGCGGCGCCACCAACGTCGGTGAGGCGCTCGACGGCGAGCTCGGCGTCCAGGTCAACCCGAGCGCCTACGGCGCGCTCGGCAACCCGAGCGCCATCCAGATCCAGGGCTTCGACCTCGACCGCGTCCTCGTCCTCGAGGACGGCGAGCGCGTCATCGGCGACGCCGGCGGCGCCATCGACCTCTCGTCCCTCCCGCTCGGCGACGTCTCCCGCATCGAGCTCGTCACCGGGCCGACCAGCTCGCTCTACGGCACCAGCGCCATCGGCGGCGTCGTCAACGTGCTCTCCGCGCCCCCCGAGCACCCGGGCTTCAGCGGCCGCGCCCGCCTCGAAGGCCGGAGCCGCGCCGGGCTCGTCCTCCAGGGATCGGGCGCCTACCGGGGCGAGCGCGCCTGGGTCAGCGCCGACGCCTCGTTCCAGCGGGAGGACAGCCTCTCCCTCGTCGAGCCCGCCGAGAACCTCGCCCATCCCGAGGCCGGCGCTGACGCCCCCACCGCCCTGCCCGAGCGCTCCCAGACCCTCCTCGGCCTGCGCGCCGGCGCCGCGCTCGGCAGGGGCATCGACCTGCGGCTCCGCGCGCGCTGGATCCACGACGAGCAGGACGGCGTCGAGCAGAAGGAGCGGCCCGTCCTGGGGGTCTACCTCTACGATCTCCCCGAGGTGACCGACCGCATCACCCTGCACCTCGCCGAGACGCTCGACCTCGGCGGCGGCTCCAGCCTGCGCCTCGCCGCAGGCCAACAATGGGCGTTCCGGTCGAGCGGCCGCGACCAGCGCGGCTCGCCCTACGAGGAGCTGCGCGAGCGCGCGGGCACGCTCCAGAGCTACGAGGCGATCGCCACCGTCGCCGACGGGCAGCGCACCTGGGTCGCCGGGGCGCGCGCCGAGGTGGAGACGCTCGACCAGGTGCTCAAGATCACGACCGTGACCACCTCCGGCACCGAGGAGATCCCGCCGAACGACGAGGTGCCCAGCACCCGGCTCGGCAGCGCCGCGCTCTACGGCCAGCTCGGATGGAAGCTCACCGACGAGCTCACCCTCATGCCCGGCATTCGCGGCGAGCTCCGCGTCCGCTACGGCGGCGTCGTCGCCCCACGCCTCGCCCTCGCGTACCGGCCCTCGCCGTCGCTCACGCTGCGCGTCTCCGGCGGGCGGGGATTCCGCGCCCCCAGCGCGAAGGAGCTCGGCTTCTCGTTCGACCACTCGAGCCTCGGCTACATCCTCGAGGGCAACCCGGAGCTCGCCCCCGAGACGTCCTGGGGCGTGAACGGCGATGTCACATGGATCCCCCGAGAGGGGATCACGGCGCGGGCGGGCGCCTTCTCGAACTGGGTCGACAACCTGATCGACGTCGACCCGAAGCCCGTCAGCTCCTCCGACGGCGTCGATACGTACACCTACACGAACATCGCCGAGGCCCGCACCGCTGGCATCGATCTCTCGGCCACGCTCCAGGCCACACCGTGGCTCCGCGTCGAGGCCGGCTACGCCTACCTCTGGACACGCGACGACACCGCCGATCCCGGACAGCCGCTCTCCGGCAAACCGCCGCACACGGCGCAGGCGTCGCTCCGCGCCGATCTGCCGCTCCGGATCGAGCTCGTCACCCGCCTCCGGACCCTCAGCGGCGCGTTCGTCGAGAGAGACCCGCGCGCCGAGGAAGACGTGTACGCCCCCGGGTTCACGACGCTCGACGCGCGGCTCGCGCGGCCGCTCTGGCCTTCATCGCAAGCGTATCTCGGCGTCAGGAACCTGCTTGGCGCGCAAAAGGACCCCGATCGCCGCGGCGATCACCGGCCCCTCGAGGGGCGCACGTTTTACGTCGGCGTCCGCGCCGATCTACCGTGGGAGGACTCATGAAAAGAGGATCGGTTGCGGCAGCGCTTCTCCTGCTCACCCCGGCCTGCGGTGACGACCCCGGGACCACGGACGACGGCGCGCTCCTCGAGGTCGACGTGCCGGCCACCGGCCGCGTCTTCCTCCGCCTCGCCACGCCGGAGATCGCGCTCGTGGAAGGCGACGGCGCGGCGTCCACCGACTGGGATCTCGCGCTTTCGGGCTACGACGTCTTCACCAACAGCGGCCTCAGCGGTCCCGGCGAAGGCGGGGCGCTGCCGATCGGCCTCGAGGACTACAGAGCGGGTGAGCTGCCGAGCACCCCCTTCCTGCTCACGGACGACTCCGGCGGCGCCTTCTCGCGCTGGTACGCCTACGACGGCGAGGAGCACGTCGCCTTCAGCCGCTACCACGTCCACGCGATCGAGCACGAGGGCAGGTACTGGAAGCTCCAGATCTTCTCCTTTTACGGGGAAGTGGACGGGGCGCCGATCACCGCGCTCTATCAGCTCCGCTACGCCGAGGTGCTCCCCGACGGCTCCGGCCCGACCGTCGACATCCAGGATCTCGACGCGACCGCGGGCGGCATCGACGCGCTCGAGACCGAGCCGAGCGCTTGCCTCGACCTCGCGGGCAACCGGCAGCTGATGCTCACGCCCGAAGAGGCGCGCGCGTCGACGGAGTGGAACCTCTGCTTCCGAAGGTCGCTCGTCAGCGTCAACGGCGAGCTCGGCGGCCCCGGGACCACGCGCGCCGTCGACCTCCAGGCAGATGCGTCGGACTCCGAGGAGCTCGCCGAGGTCAAGGCGCGCACCGCCGCGTCGGAGCAGGCGCGGTTCGACGCGGCCGACCACGCGGCCCTCTCCGATCCCGCCCTCCCGTACCGCGGCGACCACATCGCGACCGCCTTCACGGGGCGGTGGCTCGAGCCCGGCGCGACGCCCCCCGCGCCGGCCAACGACGCCGCGTGGCTCGTGCAGGGCGCGGACGGCGTATCGCGCTTCGTGATCGTCATCGAGCGCTTCGAGGGCGCGACGGAAGCATCTCCAGGTCGGGTGAGAATGCGCGTCAAGCAAGTGGAATGAGCGCCGCTCACGCCATCGCACACCCCGCCGAGGTCACGAGCGTGCGCAGCGCGTGACACCGCGCGAGGGCCCGCGCATACTGCGCGCGCGGTGAGGGAGGGCCCTTACCGACGCAGGAGCATGCTTATGTCAACGTCGCTTGCACCGGCATCGAGCGCCATCGATCCGTCTCGCGTGGACGGGAAGCCGGGCGGTGAGCGCCGGGCAACGCAGGTTCGCGGAGGCGCTCTCCTCGCCGCGGGCGCGCTCGCGGCCCTCGTCGCGGGCGCCTGCGGCGGCAGGGTGGTGGTCGACGGGTTCGAGCCGCCACCCGACGGCTCCGGCGGCTCCTGGAGCTCCGGAGACACCGCGAGCTCCGTGCCGCAAGGCTCCTCCGGGGCCGGTCAAGGCGGGAGCATCGGCGAGGGGGGGGCGCCACCGATTCCGCCCCTCGTCAAGGAAGAGCACGACAACGTCGGCATCGACGGGGCCATCCCGGTGACCGTCCAGCCGGGCACCCTGGGCTTCACGGCCGTCGCCGAGATCATGGCGTCATCGCCGAGCTTCGATCCGATCGGGATCGAGAGCATCCTCGGCCCCGACGGCAGGCTGCTGGCGGCCGACTACACCATCCCAGGCACGATGGCCGCCTTCTTCAACCAGGGCATCGGCGCGGCGGCCGTCCCCCAGACTGGCGCGGACGCATCCGCGCCGCTCGCGCCGGGCGTCTACTGGATCAAGCTCGGCAACGGCGGAGTCGGCCCCCTGGAAGAGCCGGTGCGCCTCTCGGTGTGGCACCGCCGGACGCTCGACGGGCGCTTTCACGGCGGGAAGATCGACATCAATGCCTTCATCGCCGGCGACGCGGTCTCCGAGCAGTACATGCGGCGCGCGCTGCTCTCTGCGTACGAGGGATACGTGGGCCTCGGCGTGGGCAGCATCAATGTCCACCACATCGGCTCGGAGTGGGAGTTCGTCGACGAAGAGGTCCTCCCCGGCGTGCTCGAGCAGACGGCCGGCGCGCCCGGCCGTCCGGCCCTCAACGTGATCGCGGTGACGGCGTTCGAGGGGCGCATCGAGGATGCGTCCGGCGTGACGCCCGCCGTGCCCTCGGTCGCGGTCGAGCACGGCACCCACCTGAGCGGCATCGTGGTCACGCTCTACGAGGAGCCATCTGTCGACACCATCATCCTGCGCCATGAGCTCGGCCATCTCGCCGGGCTGTTCCACACCACCGAGTTCGATGCTGACTTCGGCGACCCGCTGGACGACACCTCGAAGTGCAGCAACGTGAGGCCGCTGGCGGAGCGCTGCCCGGATTTCGGGAATCTCATGTTCCCGACGGGGGGCGACTTCTCGGGCACGATGACGCCGCAACAGACGGCGATCGTGCGGGCGAGCGCGCTCTACCGCGGGATCGTCGAGCAGGGCGGCGGGGCGGCCGTCCCGCTCCCGGCCGACGCGGACACGCCGGCGAGCGGCGCGCCCATCGCGCCGCCGGCTCCGGGCGAGGGGGCTCGCTCGTTTGCGCCGGACCGCCTCGCGTCCACCGCCGCGCTTCCGCCGTACGCCGCGGCGCTGCTCGCGGGGCACTTCTGCGGCCAGAGCGCTGCCCGAGGCGCGGATTTCTACGAGCTGCTCCGCGCGGCCGGCGGCGCCGACGTCGATCGGCTGCTCGCGGTCGGCCGCGATCCCGGCGCGCCGGCGTACGTGAGGGCGCGCGCCCTCACCGCGGCGGGCCGCGCCGCCACGCGTTCCTCCGCCTCGGCGCGCGTGATCACGGAGCTCCAGGCCCTCGCCGCGGACCCGCGCCTCCCGCGCCGCGCGCGGCTCGGCGCTGTCGAGGGGGTCGCGTCCGCCTCGCCCGCCGCCGCCCGCGCGCTCGCCGCGCGCCTGACCGCCGACGCCGACGGGGTCGTCGAGCGGATGGCGGCCCGCGCCGCCGCGCGGTGAGGCCGCGTTCGCCGCGGCCGGCGTTATCCCGCCCTGGACCTCGCGGCCATGGAGATCACGCCCGTCCCTGCGACGGCGCGCGCGAAGTCCAGCCCCGTCAGCACGCCGCGGAGCCGCCGCCCCTGCACCACGAGCACGCGCCGCGCCTGCGCTGCGTGCGCGGCGGCCGCGGCGCGGTGGAGCGGCGTCCGGACGTCGAGGCAGACCATGGCCGGGCTCATCACGTCCTCGACCGGTGAATCGGACAGCACGCCGTGCGCGAGCAGCGCCTCGGTCTGGGTGAACATTCCCACCGGCCACCCGCCGGGATCCACCACCACGAGCCCGCTCACCTGCGCCGTCGTCAGCCGGTCGGCGGCGAGCGCGAGCGGCGCGTCGAGCGGAATCGTGTACGCGGGCGCCGACATGAGCCCGGCGATCGGCGCCGGGTCCCGCGCCTCGACCAGGGAGAGCAGGAGATCCTTGGTGCTGAACACGCCGGTCAAGGCTTCGTCCTCGCGGACGAACACGCGATGGATACGGTGCTTCAGCAGCACGCTCGCCGCCTGCACGACCAGCGTCGCGCGCCCGACGGTGATGATGCCCGGGCGCAGCACGGCCCGCGCGGGGACATCGGGCAAGGTGAGCAGCATTCCTCGGCTGTTCGTCTTCGTCTCGAACCTGCCGAGCCGGAGCAGGTCGGTGCGCGACAGCACGCCGATCGCGCGCGACGCCGCATCCAGGATCGGAACGCAGGAGATCGCGCGCTCGCCCAGCGTGCGGTGCACCTCTGGCAGCGGCGTCATGTCGGACGCCGCGATGACTTCACAGGTCATGTAACGCGAGACGGGTGTCGCAAAAGACATCATGGCGAGCATTCCTCGAGGACGCCGGCGCATCGGCGCGCTCCGGAGGGAGCAAGAAGCGATCCGCCATGGGACGAGGGCTGCCGGGCCTGGCACAAGCGCAGGCACCGCGCCTCGGCGCGCGATCTGCGCCGAGGTGTGTAACGGGCTGGGCAGCGGCTGAGCCGCCAGACCCAGGTGCGCCTGCCAGGCGGCGATGTCCTAAAATGCGACAGGTGGGGGGCCCCGGAACGTGGCCGTCAGCTGCACGGCCGTCGCCGATCCGGAGCCCCCCGGGGCGCCTGGCCTCCAGGAGCTTCGCGCTTGCCGCGAGCTCCGGAGGCCTGGGTCCCGGTGACTCTCCCCGGGCGACCCGTCAGACGACCCGCGGCTCGGGCGCCGGGCGCGCAGGGGTTCCCTCGTGTTCCGAGGGCCTGTCGCGCGCCGGTCCAAGGCCCGCGCTCGCCGTCGTCGCCGCGGATGGACTCCGGGCCAGCGGGCTAGAACCTGCCGCAGCCGCCGCCCCAGCCGGAGCCGCCGCACGGCGGCTTCCAGCCGCCCCAAGGGTTCCCGCCGCAAGGCCTGAAGTTCCCGACGTTGTTCCAGCCGGGAGAGCCGAAGTTGCCCCAGTTGTTCCAGCCCTGGTTGCCCCAGGGGCTCCAGCCGCCTGTGAAGCCCCCGTTGCCGCAGTTCGGGACGCCGAAGTTCGCGCCGCCCCAGTTCAAGCCGCTCCAGCCCGGGCTCCCCCCCGTGAAGCCCCCGGGGACCCCGCCGCAGCTCCGCCAGCCGGCGTTGCCGCACAGCGCCTGGGAGGCCTCCTCCACCATCACGGCCTCGTCCGCATCGCTCTCGTCGACGTCCGCCTCGCCCGCGCCCACCGCGCACCCGGTGGTCAGCGCCGCCATTGCCATCGCGACGCACATCAACCTGGTATTCAACAGCTCAACCATTTCTCCTCCTTGCCCGGCCCGCGACGTCTGCAAGACCGTCGCGCCAGTCGGGTTGCGGAGAGAGCAGCGCTCATGCCCGAGAGCTGGTGTGCAGAGCCTGCCGCCCGAAGGCGCGCGCTGCGGGCGCGAGGCAGCGACAAACCGACATTCCTAAACAGCGCACGACCCCGCGGTGATCCTGCGCGTCCCTCGGCGCCGGATCACTGCGCAGAGAAGGCGCTTCCAGGCGCGCTCGGCGCCCGCCGGGAGCGCCTCGCGCAACGCGGCGGCTCCGGCAATAACCCGCCTTTCGCGCGCTGCGGATTTCTCGGCGCAGCGCGCGTCGACGAGGCGTCTCCGACGATGTCGAGCCTCCGCGCCGACAACGTGAGACAAGGAGCGATAACACCGCAGATGCATTCGCCGTCCTCAGGCGATCAGCGCCGCCCCGCTCGGCGCGCTCAGCCCATCTCCTCTGCGCTCGTGTACGCAAGGGTGCTCAAAAAGGACGCTCCGGGCATCCCTCGTTGCGAGCGTCAGGGGTCCTTGTCGAGTCGGCCCCATCCTCCGCCGGGCGAGCGCGGCGGCGGCGCGGGGCCGCTCAGGGCGCGGCGATCCAGGTCTCCCAGGCTCGCGAGAAGTCGTCGGCGTGGATCTCGTGGCCGCGCCCGGGGTGCACCACGAGCTCGTGCTCCCAGCCGTGCTGGGTCAGCACGTCGGCGAGGTTCTCGGCGCTCGCGATGGTGGAGGCGAGCTCGAGCTCGCCGACGGCGATGAAGATCGGCGGCCTCTCCTCGGAGAACAGGTGCTCCTCGATGACCATGCGCCCCGCGCCGACGAGCGCTGCGCCGTCGACGGCGACGAGGCCTTCGAGCGCCACGTAGCTCGCGAAATAACCGCCGTTGGAGAAGCCCATGACATAACGCCCGCCGAACGTCCCGCCGAGGATCCGCGCCATCAGCGCCTCTGCGCGCATCCACTCGTCGAGCAGGGCGGGCGCCGCGGCGTCGACGGTCTCGCGGCGCGTCGGCCAGCAGGAGTAGGTCTCCACGGACGGATCCCAGGTGCAGAGTCCTGGTCTCCCGCGCGGGAACACGGCGACGGCGCCGAGCGCCTCGGCGGCCTCCGCGGCGGTCGCCTGGAGGTCTACGGGCAGCGAGTCGGGCGCCATGGCCCCGTGCAGCACATAAAGGATCGGCGCGCCGCGGAGCGCGGTCTCCGGCACATGGAAGCAGGTGTGGTCGTCCAGGCCGGTCCACCCTGCCGAGCACCAGTCCGTCTCGACCGGCTCCCAGCTCAGCGCGCCGCTCGCGCCGCCGCCGCCGCCCTGCCCGCCCGCGTTCCCTTGCGCGCTCGCGCCCGACGCGCCGCTGCTCGCCGCGAGCGGATCCGGGGCAGCGCCGCCCCCGCCGCCCTCGGCCGCGCCGACCCCACCGCCCTCGGCGGCGCCCGCGGAGCCGGCGCCAGGCGGCGCCTCGCTGGCGCGCTCGCACGCGGCCAGCGCCAGCGCCGCCATGCTCGCCACGATTGCCGCGCGGTCCGCCCTGTCCATGCGCGCTCCTCGATCAAGATGCCCTGTCGGTCGTGGCGCCGCAACGCTCGCGCGGCGCTGCGCCGCGAGGACTCCCGCCGGCGAAGCGACCCGCTCGGCGCGCCGGCCTCGGGGTGGGTGCGAAGACCGCCTGCCCTTGCCCTCGCCACCGCTCCGCAGTACCGAGCCGAACATGACCCCACTTACCGGCCTCCCCGGCCCCTTCCTCGAGGCCGTCCAGCGCGAGTTCCCCGCGGATTTCCTCTCGACGGACGCCGCCGATCTCGCGACGTTCGGCCGCGACTGGACCAAGGTCCACGAGCCCAGGCCCTCGGCGCTCGCGCTGCCGCGGTCGACCGACGAGGTCTCGCGGCTGCTCCGCCTCTGCTCCGAGCACCGCGTCCCGATCGTGCCCTCCGGCGGCCGCACGGGGCTCGCCGCCGGCGCCGTGGCGGCCAGGGGCGAGCTCGTCGTGTCGCTCGATCGGATGCGCAAGATGGGCCCGGTCGACGTCCTCGGCGCGACCGTGCGGGTCGAGGCGGGCGCGGTCACCGAGGCGGTGCACCAGCACGTCGCGCCGCACGGCCTCACCTGGCCTGTCGACTTCGCCTCGAAGGGGTCGAGCCAGGTCGGCGGCAACATCGCGACGAACGCCGGCGGCGTGAAGGTCATCCGCTATGGCCTGACGCGCCAGTGGGTCCTCGGGCTCACCGTCGTCACCGCGAGCGGCGCCGTGCTCGAACTGAACGGCGCGCTCGAGAAGAACAACACGGGGATCGACCTGCGCCAGCTGTTCATCGGCAGCGAGGGCACGCTCGGCATCATCACCGAGGCGACGCTCAAGCTCACGCGGGTGCCCGAGGCGCTCAACGTGTTCCTGTTCGCGGTGCCCGACCTCGCCGGCGTGCTCGCGCTGTTCCGCGAGGCCCGGACGGGGCCGTTCGTGGTGATGGCCTACGAGTTCTTCACCGAGAAGTGCCAGGCGCGCCTGCGCCGCCACCGGAACGTGCGCGTGCCGCTCTCCGCGCCGTCGGACTACTACGTGCTCATCGAGGTCGAGCGCGGCGAGCCCGAGGCGCTCGAGGCGTGGATCACCTCGCTGTTCGAGCGCGGGCTGGTCACCGACGGCACGCTCGCGCAGCACGGCGCGCAGGCCGCCGAGCTCTGGGCGCTCCGCGAAGGGATCAGCGAGAGCCTGTCGGCGACCGGGCTGCCGCACAAGAACGACGTGTCCCTCCCCATCCAGGAGCTCGAGGGCTTCTGCTCCGAGCTCGAGAGCCTCTTCGAGGCCCGCTATCCAGGGTGGGAGATCGCGCTCTTCGGCCACATCGGCGACGGCAACCTCCACATCAACGTGATGAAGCCCGACGACCTCACGCGCGAGGAGTTCCTGAAGCGCACCCACGAGGCGGATCACGCCATCTTCTCGCTCGTGAAGAAGTACCACGGCAGCATCTCCGCCGAGCACGGCATCGGCCTTCTCAAGAAGGATTACCTGCCCTATTCGCGCTCGGCCGAGGAGCTCGCGATCATGCGGTCGATCAAGCGGGCGCTCGATCCGCTGAACCTCATGAACCCGGGCAAGATCATCGACGTTTGAGCGCCTTCCGCTCGCCCCCTCGCTTCGCTCGCCGCGCCCCCGGACCCCCATGTAGCAACCAGCGATTCAACCCGTGACCGCGCGGCAGAGCGCCGGCGGCCATTCGACGGAATCAGCGCAAGGAGAGACGATGACCCTCGACGAATCCAAGCTCTCGCACCGGTTCACCGAGCACGGCGGCGTGCGCCTCCACTACGTCGAGGCGGGCGACGGGCCGCTCGTCGTGCTCCTCCACGGCTTTCCCGAGATCTGGTACTCGTGGCGCCACCAGATACCCGCGCTGGTCGAGGCGGGTTACCGCGTGATCGCGCCCGACATGCGCGGCTACAACCTCTCGGACAAGCCCGAGGGCGTCGCCGCGTACGCGATCGCCGAGCTCACCGCGGACGTGGCCGCGCTGATCCAGGCTTCTGGCGCGGAGCGCGCCGCCGCGGTGGTCGGCCACGACTGGGGCGGCGGCGTCGCCTGGGGGTTCGCGGCGCGGTATCCGGCGCTCCTCGAGCGGCTGGTCGTCCTCAACTGCCCGCACCCCGAGCGGCTGTTCGCCGGGTTCCGCACCGCGCGGCAGCTCCGCAGGAGCTGGTACATGTTCTTCTTCCAGCTCCCGAAGCTCCCGGAGCTCGCCGCGCGGAAGGACGATTTTGCGTGGCTCCGCGCGTCGGTGAAGGACGACCCGCGGCGCCCGGGCGCGGTGAGCGACGAGGATCTCGCCCATTACATCCAGGCGTGGTCGCAGCCGGGCGCGCTCACGGCGATGATCAACTACTACCGGGCCCTCTTCCGCCCGGGCAGCCTTGGCGAGCTCGGCAGGCCGCCCCGCATCGACCTCCCGGTGCAGGTGATCTGGGGCGAGCACGATCGCTATCTCGGCTCCGAGCTCGCCGCGCCGGATCCGGCGCTGGTCCCGAACGCCCGAGTCGCCCGCATCCCCGACGCGAGCCACTTCGTGCATTACGACAGGCCGGAGAAGGTCAATCAGCTCCTCCTCGAGTTCCTGCGCTGACGCCCTCGCTGCAGCGCGGCCGCGAGGCGCGCGCGGGCGTGCGCGGCGCGACCGCCGGCGAGGCGCGTTTCCTGACGCACGTACCCGTTTGACACGGCGGAGCGACCGATCGAACCTGGCGGGCGCTCATGCTCCGCCGCATCCCTGATCGCAACATCTGGCTCGTCTTTGGCGCGATCTTCCTCCTCGGTCTCGCGTACGGCATCGCCATCTCGCTCACGGCGGTCTTCCTCGATGCGCGCGGGTTCACCAAGACCGACATCGGCCTGCTCGCGTCGTGCTTCGCGCTCGGCATCGTCCTGCTCTCGCTGCCGATGGACACGCTCATCCGCCGGTTCTCGGCGAAGGCCACGCTGGTGCTCGCGCTGGTCGGGTACGCGGCGGCGGTCGGCGCCTTCCCCTTCCTGCCGAGCTTCGCCGCCATCGCCGCGGTGCGTTTCCTCGACGGGGCCTGCTCGGTCGGCATCTGGGTGAGCTGCGAGACGATCCTGCTCGCCCGGTCGGACAAGGACAACAAGGCGTTCGTCACGAGCCTCTACGCCGTCTCGATGGCGCTCGGCTACGTCCTCGGGCCGCTCTGCGCGCCGCACATCGTCGCGCTCTCCTCGATGCCCGCGGCGTTCCTCCTCTCGTGCGTGATCTCGCTGCTCTCGGCCGTCCTCGTGCTCGCGCGCCTCGACCGCCACCTGCCGGGCATGTCCGAGGCCCACGGGAAGGCCGGCGCGGCGAGCGGTGCGGAGCCCTCGGCGTCCTCCGCCTCGATCCTCTCGCGCATCAAGACCGCGTGCTTCGCGACCTTCGCCTACGGCTATTTCCAGGCGTCGGTCGTGCTGTTCCTCCCGCTCTACCTGATGGCGGAAAAGGGGGTCACGCGCGATCAGACGATCCAGATCCCCGCCTACTTCGCGGTGGGCATGCTCCTCTTCACCAACGTCTTTGGCCGGATCGGCGACCGCCGCGGCCACCTCCTGCTCATGCGCGCGCTCGGCACGATCGGCACGCTGATGATCCTCGGCTTCGTGTACCTCGATCGTTACGACGCGATGTGCGTGGCCGTGTTCGTCGCGGGGGCGACGCTCGCGTCGATATCGCCGCTCAGCCTGGCGCTCCAGGGCGTCGTCACCGCGCCGCGCGACTACAGCCGCGCGAACTCGCTCTACAACGTCTTCTACGCCGCCGGGATGCTCCTCGGCCCTCCGGCGTCGAGCGCCATTTACCAGGCCGCGGGCGGCATCGCGATGATCTACCACCTCGCGGCGCTGTGGGCCGCGTTCGTCGTGTTCACCGTCGTCTTCGCGGGCGACGACCCGGCCGCGCGGCGCAGCGCCGGAGAGCGCGTCAGCGTCCCGGTCTGGAATGAATAGAGCTCTCCCCGTCGCGCGGCGATCGACGTAGAAACAGCCCCGCTCGCCGCGCAGACTCGCCAGCTCGCGGCGGCATACGAGGAGGCGCCCGATCGCGGATCCTCGCCGGGTTCAGAGATCGCAGCCGCACGACCGCCGGACGATCAGCTCCGTCGGCAGCTCGATCCTCCGCTCGGCCTTGCCCGTCTGGATGAGGTCCACCAGCGCCTGCACCGCGCGGTAGCCCACCCCGTCCGTCGGCGCGCGCACCGTCGTGAGCGCGGGCTCGAGGTGGCGCGCCGACGGCGCGTCGTCGAAGCCGACGACGGAGACCTCCACGGGCACGCGCTTGCCCGCGGCGCGCAGCGCCTCCATCGCGCCCGCCGCGGCGTGGTCGCACCACGCGAAGATCGCGTCGAAGTCGAACCCCTCGCGCACCCACGCGAGCGTCGCAGCCCGCGCCTCCCGCGCGTCGAAGCCGCGGCGCATCAGGCGCGGATCCACGGCGATGCCGTGCTCGGCCAGCGCCTCCCGGTACCCCTCCGCGCGCGTCGTCGAGTCCTCGCTCTCGGAGACACCGTGGAGGAAGGCGATCCGGCGCCGGGCGTGCGCCTCGATCAGGTGCCCCACGATGGCGCGCGCGCCGGAGGCGTTCTTGATGATCACGCTGGGCAGCGGGACGTCCGCGGGCGACGACTGGTACATGAGCACCGCCGGGCACTTCTGGTGGACCAGCTGCTGGAGATCGGCCTCGTGGACGTAGTGGCCGAAGATCAGCACCCCGTCCGTGTTGTGCCGCCCGACGAGGCGCCGCGCCGGCGCCTCCGGCCTCACGGAGAGCAGCACGTCGTAGCCGGCCTCGGCCGCCGAGGCGGCGATGGCCCGCACGAGGCTGGAGATGAACTCGGTGCTGATGTTCGGCAGGAGCAGGCCGAGGACGCCCGTCTTCCCCTGCGCGAGGCTCCTGGCGGCGGTGTTCGGCACGTAGCCGAGCTCGTCGATCACGGCCAGCACGCGCTCCCGGGTCTCCGCGCTGTACTTGCCCCTGCCGTTCACCACGCGGCTGACGGTCGCGGGCGAGACGCGAGCGCGCTTGGCGACCTCCTCGATCCGGATCTGCGGCCGCGGCCCCGGCTGGATCGTGAACGGTGGCGACAAGGCGGGGCACCTCTCGGGGCCGGGGACTCGGGCCGGGGCGCGGCGGCGCCCCGGCTCGGCGCACGTTCAGTAGAGCACGCGGGTGCGGAGGCTCGTCTCCAGCGCCCCGATGCGCCGGCTCACCTCGGCGGACACGTCCTGCGACAGGTCCATGATCAGGTAACCGATGTTGGCGTCCGTCGACAGGACCTGGCTGTCGATGTTGGCGTTCACGTCCGACACGATGCGGTTCACGTCGCGGAGCACGCCAGGCACGTTGCGGTGGACGTTGAGGATGCGGTGCGTGGCCTTGAGCGGCGGGAGCTCGACGTTCGGGAAGTTCACCGCGCCCGTCGTCGCCCCGGTGGTCACGAGCTGCGTCAGCGCGCGCGACACCTCGCGGCCGATCGCCTCCTGCGCCTCCTCGGTCGAGCCGCCGATGTGCGGCGTCAGGATCACGTTCGGGAGCTTCTGCAGCTCGGTCAGGAAGCCGTCAGAGTTCGACTCCGGTTCCTCCGGGTAGACGTCGATCGCCGCACCCGCGAGGTGGCCGCTCTTCAGCGCCTCGGCCAGCGCCGGGATCACGACGACCGAGCCGCGGCTCGCGTTGAGCAGGTACGCGCCCTTGCGCATGTGCGCGAGCTCGGCGGCGCCGATCATGTTGTGCGTCTCCGGCGTGGCCGGCACGTGGAGCGAGACGAAATCCGACTCGGCGAGCAGCGCCTCCAGCGTCGGCAGCGCGCGGTTGTTGCCCATCGGCAGCTTCTGGGCGATGTCGTAGTAGACCACGCGCATCCCCATCGCCTCGGCGAGCACCCCGAGCTGCTGGCCGATGTGGCCGTAGCCGATGAGGCCGATGGTCTTGCCGCGGATCTCGTAGCAGGCCTTCGAGACCTTCTTCCAGGTGCCCGCGTGCACCTCGCGCGACCTGTCCCCGAGCTGCCGGGCCAGCATGATGGACTCGCCGATGATCATCTCGGCGACGCTGCGCGTGTTGCTGAACGGCGCGTTGAACACCGGCACCCCGCGCCGGTTCGCCGCATCGAGGTCGACCTGGTTCGTGCCGATGCAGAAGCACCCGATGGAGAGCAGCTTGTCCGCCTTCTCCAGCACGCGCGCGGTGACGTGCGTCTTGCTCCGGATGCCGAGCATGTCCACGCCCGCGAGCGCGGCGATGAGCTCGTCTTCCTTCAGCGCGGAGCTCCGCGTCTCGATCTCGAACGATCGCGACCGGAACAGCTCGTGCGCGCTCTGGTGGATGTTCTCGAGCAGGAGCACCTTGACGGGCTCCTTCGCGACAGGGGGGGTCGTCTGAAATTTCGTTGCTGAGGGCGTCATGGGCTTCATCCGTCAAGGCCACCTCTACCGCAACTTCGCCCTTTTGCATCCCAGGATCCGATCCGACGCGGACGCGCGCCGATGCCGGAGCGCGACCGTCCTGCGCGTCGGTTCCGCGCATGGGTTCCGCGCATTCGTTGCGCGCGGCAGACTGCCGCGCCGCCACGCCACCCCGCCGCGCGCCGCAGGGGAGACGCCTTGCCGATAGCAAGCTAGATTGCGCCGCATGCGCCACCGCAGCCACGCTCGACTCCCTGCCGTCCTCGTCGTCGCCGCGCTCGCCGCCTCCGCCGGATGCAAGGGGAAGCCCAGCCCCAGCGGCCCGTCGCCCGACGCGACGAAGGTCCCCGACGCGCCGGCGACGTCGGCGACGATCGACACGACGCCGCCGCCCGTCCCGCCCTCGAAGGGCGCGCTCATCGAGGACGAGCGCAACTCGATCGCCGTGTTCCGCGACGTCGCGCCCTCGACGGTGTTCGTGACGCAGCAGCGGCTCGTGGTGGACCGCTTCTGGGGGACGGCCGTCGAGGTGCCCGCGGGCTCGGGCTCGGGCTTCGTCTGGGACGCCGACGGGCACATCGTCACGAACTACCACGTCGTGGCCGGCGCGCAGTCGCTCGTCGTCCGGCTTCAGGGGGAGAAGACGTTCCCGGCGAAGCTCGTCGGCGTCGAGCCGCGCAAGGACATCGCGGTCATCAAGATCGACGCCCCCAAGGACATGCTGAAGCCGATCCAGGTCGCGCCCCTGCGCGAGCCGCTCGAGGTCGGGCAGAAGGCGATCGCGATCGGCAACCCGTTCGGCCTCGATCACACGCTGACGACCGGCATCATCAGCGCGCTCGGCCGCCAGGTCCAGGGCGTGGGCGAGGTGACCATCCGCGACATGATCCAGACGGACGCCGCGATCAACCCCGGCAACTCCGGCGGCCCGCTGCTCGACTCGAGCGGGCACCTCATCGGGATGAACACGATGATCTTCTCGAAGAGCGGCAGCTCCGCCGGTATCGGCTTCGCCGTGCCGTCGACGACGATCGCGCGGATCGTCCCGCAGATCATCCGGACCGGGAAGGCCGAGCAGGTCGGCCTCGGCATCCAGCTCGATCAGTCCCGCCGCCTCGAGCGGCGCAACGGCATCCGCGGCCTCATCATCATGACCGTCGTCCCGGGCGGCCCGGCCGACAAGGCGGGCATGCGCGGCCTCTCCGAGGGCGACCGCGGGCTCGTCCTGGGCGACGTGATCGTCGGGATCGACGGCACGCCCGTCACGGACTACGACGGGCTGTACCAGGCGCTCGACGGCAAGAAGCCGGGCGACAAGGTGAAGGTCGACGTGCTCCGCGGCCCGAGCGGCGAGAAGGCCACCATCGAGGTCGCGGTAGAGCTCCTCGGCTGACCCGCCCCTCCCCGCCCCGTCCCCGACCCGACACACCCGAGCGTTGGCGGAGCTCGCCCGCACAGGAGACGGGCCCAGATCGGCGTTTTCGGCGCGGAGGCGTACTCATGTACGCTGAGCACCGAAAACGTCGAGGTGGGCCCGTCTCCGCAGCGGGCGAGCTCCTCATCTCAGGCAACGATCGAATCCATCAGCCCGCCTTCGAGGCTCTCGTCGCCGAAGTCGTCGAGCGGACCGCCCTGGCCGTTCGTGCAGCCGACGGCCGCGCCGATCGTGTTGAGCAGCTTGTTGTTGGTGACCCGCTGGTCGATGAACTGGCCGGTCTTCAGGTAACCCGCGGCGCCGCCGGCGAGGAGGTACGGGACCCTGGAGTAGGAGTGGTACTTGTCGGCATTGTCGTTGAGCCACACGGCCACGCCGCGGTCGAGGAGCGTCCCCGAGCCGATCTCGTACGACGCGAGCCTGTCGAGCAGGTGCTTGAAGATCCGCGCGTGGATGCGGTCGATCTGGTGGTGCAGCTCCTGCGCGCCCTCGATCGGCGGGCCGACCTCGCCGTCGCCGTCGATGCGGTGAGAGATCTTGTGGTAGCTCTTCTGCCGCACGCCGTGGATCGTGTACTCGGTCGAGTCGTTGCCGTCGCCGACCTGCAGGGTCGCCGCGCGCGTCGCGCCGCACGCCATCGCGAGCGCGATGATGTCCATCTGCATGCGGGCGACGGTCTCCACGTTGTCGTAGCTGCCGACGTCCGGAGAGATCGCCTCCATCTCCGCGACCCGCTCCGGCGGGAGCGCGCAGGCGAGCCCGACCTCGAGGTCGCGGATGCTGTCGAAGTGGAGCTCCAGCCGCTCGCGATCGCCCTGGCTGAGGTCCTTCCGGCGCATGAGCGCCTGCATCTGCTCCCGGACCAGGTCGTTCACGCTGGCGCGGCGCGCGGCCAGCGCCTTCGCGGCAGCGGCGTCCACCTCGGCGAGCCCGAAGAGCTTCTGGTACGCCTTGTACGGGTCGCGCTCGGCGGCGCGCAGCTGCTTCGGCCCGCGGTACGAGAGCACCTCGTTGATGTAACCGGCCTTCCTGCCCGCGTAGAGCGTCAGCGGCTCGACGCCCGCCGGGTTGAGCTCGGTCGCGATGCGGTTGTCGATCGACTCGCCCATCGCCAGCGACTCGTTGCCCGCCGGATCCTCCGACACCTGCGCGGCCGTCAGGCACTGGTTGCCGCCGCCGGAGTGGCCGCACCCGTTGCCCGGGAACGCGAAGCGGACGCCGCGCACCAGGATCAGCTGGCTCGCGTAGTCCTTGAGCTCGCTGACCGCCCGATCGGCGTCCGCGGCCATCGACTCGGCGGTCAGCGGGCCCGGCGCGCTGGGCCAGAACATCTCCGGCTCATCGCCTACCTGCTGCGCGACGCCGTTGGCCTGGCGCATGAAGATCGCGAAGGGCGGCACGTCCCCCGTGCCGGCCGCGGCGCGGCGCGGCGCGAACGTCTCCAGGAACGGGAGCGCCACCGTGACGCCGAACAGGCCTCGAAGCACACGTCGTCGGGTGATCATGGCGCCTCCGCGGGAACGCGAGCGAGGAAGGGAGTGGAGGAGACGATCCGGACGATGAGCTCCTTGGTCGAGGCGCCGCCGCGCGACGCTTCGCCGAGCTCCTCGACGAGCGCCCGGTCCTCCGCGCGCGCGCCGCGGCCGTGGGCGAACTCGAGCCAGCGCTCCGCGTAGCACCCGTGCGCCTCGCTGCTCTCGGCGAGGAGCTGGCTGAACTCGACCGCATCCGCGTAGCTCCTCGGCTGGCCGCCGAGCGTGTAGGCGTCCGCGGAGTTGACGGGCGCGCCGTTGTCGGTCGCGCGGTACTTGCCGATCGCGTCGTAGTGCTCGAAGGCGAACCCGGCGGGGTTGATGAGCAGCCCGTGGCACGACGCGCCGCACGTCCCCTTGCCCGTGTGCGCCTCGACGCGCTCGCGGTTGGTCGCGAGCTCGCCCGGCGGCAGCGAGGTCGCGTCGTCGGGCGGCGGCGGCAGCGTGGCGCAGAGGATCCTGAGGTTCACGAAGACGCCGCGGTGGATCGAGTCCGGCTGCCGCGCCGTCGCCTTGGCCGCGAGGAAGCCGAGGCGCGTGAGCAGCCCCGAGCGCTCCCCTTCGTCGAGCTCCACCCGCTTGAACTCGCCCGAGAAGTCACCCTCGACGCCGTAGACCGCGGCGAGGTGATCGTTCACGAACGCGGTGCGCGCGGTGAGCAGGTCGGTGAGCCCGCCCTCCTCGTCGAAGACGACGTGATCCACGAAGAGCTCCGCCTCGCGCTGCATGTCGTCGCCCATCTCGGGGACGAACTCGGGGTAGAGCGCCTGATCCTTGTTGAGGTCGTGGTACTGCTCGTAATCGTAGAGCTGCCGGTGGAACGCGCCGACGACCTCGCGGGCGCGCAGGTCGTCGAGCATCCCCCCGGCGTAGGCGCGGACGGCCTCGCGGGTCGAGAGCTCGCCCGCCTTCGCCGCCTCGAGGAGCGCGTCGGAGGGCATCGTGTTCCACAGGGTATAGGCGAGCCTGGTCGCGATCTCGTGTCCGCCGAGCGGGATGAGCCCGCCCTCCGCCGGCCCGGCGCCGATCTCGACGCGGTAGATGAAATGAGGGGACTGCAGAAACGCCTCGAGCGCCGCGCGGACGCCCGCGGCGAACGGGTCTTCGCCCTCGAAGAGCTCCTCGCCGCGGTGGAACAGCGCGACGTATGCGTCCCGCTCCTCGTCCGTGAGCGGGCGCCGGAACGCCCGCTCGCCGAACCGCTCGACGAACGCCTGCGCCCGCGCCTCCGGCGCGTCCGGCAGGTCCGCGGGCGCGATCCGACCGAGCTTGCCCTGGTCGGCGGTCACCATCGCCGCGAGCTCCTCGGCGGCGCGCTGGTAATCGCCCCAGAGGCCCGGCGTCACCAGGAGCGCAGCCTCGTTGTTGTCGAACACGCCGCCGAGCGGGTCGCTCGTGAACGACGCCGAGAGGCCAGGCCGGTCGTCGAGGCGCAGGAGGTCGCGCACCGTGTTCTCCCACTGCGCGTGGGTCAGCCGCGGAAACATGCTGCGCTCGGCGACCTCTGGCCCAGTCGGCCCGCCGGGAATGACACCATCCCCGTCGCCCCCTCCCGGATCGCCCGCGGCGCCCGTACACCCCGAGATCAGGAGCGCGGCGACGCTCAGCTGGGCGCCGAGCAGCCGCCGCCATCGCGAGGAGGTAGTCAATCGATAGGCCGGTGAGATCATCGAGCTCTCCTGACAAGCAGATCGACTGTGTACGCAGGAGACACACCTTGGCCGCCGCCACCGCGAGGAGGTGGTCAATCGATAAGCCAGTGAGGTGGCCGAGCTCTCCTGAAGCAAGGCTCCGAACCAATCCGGACCTCGCCAGGCAGCCGAGGGTGGGCGCAGCGACAGGTGCGACGAGGCGCCCTGCGGAAGCAGGGCGACACGGAGCAACGACGCGACGCGCCGACCATCGGCTGCCTGGCGACAAGAGGTTTCGTCGCTCTAAGCCAAGCAGCTAGATCCAGTTATGTAGGAAATACACTTTACTAACAACCCAAAAAAATCTTGGTCGGTGGGCAGACGCGCGGCGATCGTCCTGGAGCAGACAAATACAACGGCACCCAAACCCTCGCTCGTGTGTGTGTGATCTCCCATGCATGCCGGCCATGGCAGGAGATCTCGATGGCTGGCCACTCCTGACGAGGCGGTGCGGTGTCGCCGCCGCGGGAAGTTCGCTGTTGCCGCCGAGCAGCGGGTTCAGCAAGCATCTGCTCGATGCGCCCCTCTCGCCTCCGCTGCTGCTACGCTTGGTCTGCGCTGGCGCTCGCGTCGCTCGTCTCGCTCGCCGCGTGCGAGCGACGGGCAGCCCCGCCCGGGGGCGGCGCTGCGGGCACCGAGCAGCAGGCGCCTCCCGCCGCGCCAGCCGCGAGCGCGGCGGTCCCCGCCGCCGCGGTCGAGTACCTCGAAGAGATCACGGGCGGCGCGGACCGGAACGAGGCGCTCCCCCTCGTCGTCGCGATTCACGGGCTCGGCGACAGGCCCGAGTCGTTCGCGGGTCTGCTGTCGGGCGCCGACGTCAAGGTGCGCCTCATCGTGCCGCGCGGGCTCACGCCGTACGGGGGCGGCTACTCGTGGTTTCCGCTCCAGCAGGCGCTCGCGAGCGATGAGGTGGGACAGGGCATCTTGCGCGCGGCCGCCGCGCTCGCGGCGACGATCGAGCGGATCGCCGCCGAGCGGCCGACGCGGGGAATGGCCATCGTGACCGGCTTTTCCCAGGGCGGCGCGCTCACGTTTGCGCTCGCTCTTCACCACCCGCGCGTTGTCGGCGCCGCCTTCCCCATGGGCGGCTGGGTCCCCCCGGCGGTGCTGCACGGCGCAGGCGCGGCGGCTCCGGCGCCTCCGACGCTCGTCGCGCTGCACGGCGAGGACGACCGGCGCGTCCCGATCGGCCCGACGCGCGACGCGATCGCGGCGCTCGAGGGGCGCGGCGTCAAGGTGAGGCTGGCGAGCTACCCTGGCGTCGGCCACACGGTGAGCGGCGAGATGCGGCGCGACCTCCTGCAGCTCATCCGCGGCGCCGCCGCCGAGGTGCGCTGACGACCGCCCGGACACAGCCGCGGACCTCGCCCTCGCCCGCCCGGGTGCGCTGTTCTCCAGGGGCGAGCGTGCCGCCCGCACCGGCAGGAGCGCGGCCGCGCCGCCGGCCGCGAGGAGCGGGGCTCCAGGAGTTGCCGCGCCGAGCCGGAGCGGCTCGGCGACCGGGAGTGCAAGAGCGGCGAGAGGATGGAGGGGAGGGATCTGTCTTGACGCTACGTTCCAGAGACGGAAGTCCAAACGTTTCGGAGACGTCAACCCCCAGCCGCGGGACCTGCCCTGGGTCGACAGAACATTGTTCAATGCGATCCGGCCCTCCGGAAGAACGACGCAATAACAACACCTCTTCCATGCATCGAAGAGGCCGCCTTCACTCCACAGCCTGCGGGCGGTCCTCGGTGTAAGTCGAGAGCGCCGCTATCAGCGCGCGTAGAAACACGCGCTCGGCATCCACCGACAGCTGCTGGAGTGCGAGCGTGTCGCGGGTGTGCGCGATGCCTTGAGCGTCCGAGCTTTCGAGAACGCTCCGCACCTTCACGATGAAAGAAATCTCGCGCTCGACGGCTTCAACTTCGTTGCGCGCCTGCTCGATCGCCGCGCGGGTCTGATCACGGAACCGCCGCAGTCGCTGGTTGACCTCGTAGGAGGCATGCTGCAGCTCATCGGCCCTCGACCCGAGGTGCCGGTCCTCGTGAATGGATTGCGCGATCCCGCCGATATTGAAGCTCACCTCCGCGAGCCCATACCAGTCAGACCTGGGGAACGGTATGACTCCACTGACGACGCGGACGCGCCACGCGTCGAGCGACCGAACGTACGACGCTTCCCGTGCGACTCGGTTGGCGCTCCGTGCGTACGCTGCCGCCTGCGCACTGAGCGATCCGCGCGGCTTGCCGAGCCTCTGCGCGGCAAGCTGAGCCACTTCGCCGCGCACGTGAGCCAGCTTGCGCTCGAGCGCGTCAGCGTGATTCCGCACCTCATTGAGATCGATGAGCGTGATGACTCGCTCGGAGAACCGCTCCTCGGCCTTCTTCATGAGCGCGCGCCACTCCTGATCGTGTGCGTCCAGATAGGCCTCTTGCTCGCGCAGCGCGACGAGGCGGGCGGCGCCAGCCCCGTGATCGAGGATCTCCTCAATGCTCATAGACGATTCGTGCAGGTCGCACTCCGCGTCGCCGAGGCGCATCACGCGTAGCCCCTTGTAGAAATCGAGCGGAGAGAACGACAACGCCGTCCGCACCTGGTAGCCGTCTCCTGCCGTCGCGCCGATGTCGATCGCGTTGCTCGAGGGATGTCGGATCCCTTGAACAACAACCTGGGGTGCCATCAGCAAGGCCGCATCGCTCGCAGCCAGCGCGTGCACTTTACGGCAGTAGGCCGGCTGCTCTGCCAATGCGTCGGCTCGCCCAAGCAACAGGAAGGCAGCAACGGCGGTCACAGGGACACGGAACAATTGTCGCATTGCAGGTTGCCTCATATACCATCCATGGTTTGTTACCAAAACGTGTTCCCGACCCAGCGCTCTGCTGGGGCTCGATATCTCCGACAAGGCGCCGTCATGGGTATGCGCGCTCCGTCCGCGTGCGACGCGGCGCACGATAAATCACGCAGTCCGGCAACCCCGCCGGACACGGAGAGGTCTTCGAGACACGCCTGCCATCAGGGCTTCTGATCCGGCAAGACTGGACGCGACGCTCGCAGCTCGACCTCGAGGCTCGCATTGTCAGCCCGAATCCCAGCCGGCCCCCTTAGCTTCAGTGCCGAGTCTGGCAATTTCCCTATCCATACGACCGCATGGTCTACTTCCACGTGAAGTGTGTTCGCGTCGAGATCGAGCCGAGCGAGCAACGTATGGCTCGTACCGGCGCGGATCACAGGGATATCCGCGCGCGACCAGGTCGGCAAAAGCCTCGTGTAGCCTCGGTCACGGCACTGCGCATGCGCATTCTGTCCAGGATTCACCTTCAAAGAGACCTGGATGCCATCGCCGGGCTCGATGTGCCACATCACGTAGAGCACGTTGCATGTATCCTGGGCAAGGAGCTTTATGCCGACCTGCCGTCGCATTTCGCCCGAAGCGAGCGGCGCACTGTAAAGAGTGGGGCCGAGATAGGCGAAGTTCATCTGGATCGTGGACCGAAAATCACCACCGATGAGCGCGCGCAGCGCGGGCGAGCGCAGCGCCGAGTGAGAGCTGTCAAGGGCTTCGATCGTGCCGCTCGTAGCTCGCAGTTGAGCCACGCTGATCGATTCGAGTGAAGCACTGTCCATCCAACCACCATAGATCGGCGCGCTGCCTTGCCCCCTACGACCGGCAGCCACCACGGTCACCATACCGAGCGATATGGAGGCGGCTGCCAAGATCAACACCGAGGCGCTGGCTCTGGCTTTCACGAGCCTATCCCCGCTCCGCGTCCTGATGACGGTCTCGACGGGTCAAAACCGGGTCGAGGTTGGTGCCAAACTGAAAAAAAGCCCGGCTTCTTGCCCGTGGTCCAGCCCTCGTAACCGTTGGGAGTCCAGGGAGTCTCTCGCCACCCGAACCAGAATGCTCCAAACGGGACATCTCCACGAAGGATCGCACGCAACGAGAGTTGCAAGGCACGCCGGACACGGAACAGCAGGGCTATGCGCGACGAGCCGCCACGGATGAGCGTCGCCTCCGGCGCAAACCCGGTGACATTGCCGAACAACAACACATCGTGGACCGCCCCCACGAATGAGGAAACGAAAGCGAAGACGAATGCATGCAATGGCGAAAACGGAATCGCCAGCAACAATCTCCAGTAACGAAGATCACCATTGATGATGAGAGCAAAGGCGATGAGCAGACCATTGAGGACGATCTGGCATGTACAAAGTCCGATGACGAAGATCGTCAGTCCACTCGGACTGAAGAAAGATGCCGGAAGATACAGGTAGAACAACCCGGTCAAGAACCAGTATCTGAATCGCAAGAACAGAATCACAATCGCGGGGAGGCCCAAGGTCCAGTAAAACGGCAACGCGCGCCAGAATCGCCCCGTTACCTCGATGCGTGCGGTGTTCCACCGGCGGCGCTGCCGGAACAGGCTCTTGATCGTGGTCGGCGAAGAGGTATACACGCGAGCCTCGGGCTCATACTTCAATGCCCGGTCGATCCACAGAGCGCGAAGCATGGCCCACAAGGCATGAAGCGGAGTTCTAGGGGGCTCGAAGTGAAACCGGCCGTTCTTGAACGTCGCAAGGATGGCCATGAACGCCATCACCGTATCATCGGTGTCGCCGGCGATCAGCTCTGGAATCTCGGACACCGTGCTCGCGGAGAAGCTTGGGAGCGGGAAGCCGAGCCACCAGAGGACCCAATGCCGCAATCGCAACGTGCGGATATACGCCAGAAACTTCGGAGCGGCTGCGAAAATGTCATACCATGTGCAGTAGAAGACCCCCGGCACGCCGCAGAGTGGAATCGGCCGCAGGTTGTGTCGTGCCACGTTGGCGATCATGTACTCGCGCGCAATCTGAATCGTGAGCTGGCCCTCGACCGTGAAAAAGTGCCTCCATCCTTGCCAGAAGCGATTGCCACGAAGGTAAAAATTGCCAGCCACAGCACGAGCAGGCCAGCCGGTCAAAGGATGCCGCCTCACCAAACGCTGGACCAGCTTCCGGAGAGCGTCGGGGCCAAGATCAGCATCGGCATCAGTGCTGATGTAGACCTCGGGAAAGCGCGGGTGGTACCCCTTCGAGACCCTTTCGCGCAAAAACTTCACCCCATGCTCGATCGCCATTGGCTTTCCACGCCTCCCGGGGGTTCCGGTCACATACAACCAGATGCCGGGTCGGCGCTCTCGGGATTCTGCCCAGCTGCGAAGCTCGGCGTAGAGCTCGGGTGCGTCATCATAGCCATCGATGCTGATCACGATGAACAATTCGGACGGATAACTGTTCATCAGCGCGCTCTCGACGGTGCAGAGCATGCTGGCGAGCTCGTCCCATTTGCGGAGCAACGACGGGATCACGAGGACCGCGGAAGGAAGCGTGTCCTGTTGTTCGCAGCGATCCATCCGGCCAAACGCCAGAGTCCACATGTGGCGGGGTAGAAGGTAGAAGTGATCCCAGGCGAATATCGAGAACAGAAGAAGACAGTGCACGAGCGGCGCGGATAGGAGGAGCCCGTCCCACGCGTGGAGGCTCCACAGCAGCGATTCCATAACTGAACCTCCCTTGGTCCGGATCGTTCAATTGTTCGACCGGGAGTGGTCTTCCAGGTGCGCTGCCGGCATCGCAGACTCGTCCTGGCTTGCCTCCACTTGTAGCGAGGCGGGTGGCGTCTCGTCTTCGGATGCGACATCCGGCGGCTGCGTGTCCGTCGCATTGTAATGCTGGCCGCGGCCAACGTTGCCTTCAAGACGAACTCGCAAGCTCTTCGCCTTGGCAGAATCACGGTCCCGCAGGTTGAGCACCGCGTATTGCCCACGCGCCTGATGTCCCCAGGGATCCGGGAGCGTGACCTCACCAGGAACGATCTCGGCGACCGTGCCCACCGCCTCGCAGAAGAACAGGCCCCAGACGCACGAGTAGATTTTCGCGCCTCGCTCGACCCCCTCGATTTGGGTATAGGGAACGAACGCTACGTCCAGGCTCTGCTCGGTTGCCCGAAATGTCGGCCGGTTCCGCAGATCTGCTGCGATCTGGTCGATGTTCGCGACACGTTCGGTAAGGGCGCGCTCGTATGCCTGCTTGGCGCGCTTCTCGGACTCGAGCCGCAGCAGCTCCATTTCGATACGGGCCAATTGCTCGTCGCGGAGGATGGCCTCGGGCGTGGCCGGCGCTCCATCGTGCCCCGAGAGCGCCTTCTGCACCAGAAGCTTCTCGTACATCAGGCCGTCGCTCTGTATCCTCTCGCGCTCGTTCCCGAAGAGCGCGAGGTTCATCTGATTGAGGGTCTGCATTTCTTTTGCGTAGTCTGTCCGCGAGATGATGCCGGCCTCCATGTCGGCCTTTGCCTTGCCTGTAAGCGCCGTTTGCTTTTCTATCATCGCGGCGAGGAAGCGCTTCTGGTTTTGCAGTGCCTTGATCTCACCTTCAACCATCTGTGCTTGGCGGGAATTCAGCTTCGTAATCCAATCGCGCCCGCTGGCTACGGTCGGTCGGAGTTGCTCCAGGCGTTCGATCGCTGTCTCAGCGGCCAGGAGGTCCTCGCTGCAGCTCTCGAGCTCAGCGACCGCACGGGTGCGCTCGACATGCAGCTCGTTCATCTTGAGCTTGTTGGCGAGGACGATGTCATTATCGGGCGACAAGATGAGCGGCGCAATAACCGAATCGCGCGCTGCTTGGTAGACAGCGCGACCGATCGACCCAATGCCTCCCACGACGCCGCACAGCGTGATAAACGCAAGAATACGCGTATGGACGCCTGACTTCGACTTGCATGGACCAGCGTTGGGCTCCGGAGCGGCACCTGCATCCAGCTCGGGCTTCTTTTGCGCGCTCATACCATGAACCATGACGCTCCTCCGAGTATTCCGAGTAGGCATAGAACGAAGCAAACAATGGGAGTCGTGCGGCTAATATACTTAGTCGCGACAACAATCATTCTTGTCATGAGATAGCTTCTAGTTCCCGACGGCGGCAAAATCATCCACCGTGAGCGAGCCGATGGACTCAAGCGCCAAGCCGAAGCTCAAGCGACGGGCTGCCGCCGGCGCTACCGGTGTCGTGAACGAAGCCTGCGTCCAGGTGGAGGTTGCAGCGAGCGCAGAGCCTTCGGTCCAGTAGTTCCACTCACCCGCCGTATCCTGATAAAACACCACCATGCGGGCTGTACCCGAACCCTTGTACCAACCTGAAACGGTGTAGGTGCGCCCCGGTTGCGCCGGAGGAGCGCAAGGGCCCGAGTCTTGCCTCGTGACCAGCTTGCGGTCGCCGTTCTTGTAGCGCGAGATGGTTACGTTCTCGGCGCTTGCCCCCGTATGGGCGTCGCTCGTGCGCGCCCATGTCGCGGTGTTTGCGCCGTAGCGCCCGCGCTCCCAGCAGTCCGCCACGCCGTTCTCAGGGTTAACATCATCCTCCAGTGAGGCATTGGAGATAGGAATAGAATCCGTGGGCGGCGTGCTCCCGCCCCCGTCTCCGCCATTGCCCCCGTCTCCGCCGCCGCCACCGTCTCCGCCGCCGCCACCGTCTCCGCCACCTCCCCCGTCTCCGTCTCCGTCTCCGCCACCGCCACCTCCCCCGTCTCCGCCACCTCCCCCGTCTCCGCCACCTCCCCCGTCTCCGCCACCTCCCCCGTCTCCGCCACCTCCCCCGTCTCCGCCACCTCCCCCGTCTCCGCCGCCGCCGCCGCCGCCGCCCCCGTTAATGACTTGATCGACCGTCTTGACTTGAATGTTCATGGTCGATCTATTGCGCTGAATCCAGTTCAGAACGGCGTCAAAGTCGGCGACCGCGAAACCGTATTGTTCATTGCAATCCGTACAGATGTGATGAAAAATCAACGGCACCCACCCGCCACCGTTGCGGTGCGCATTCTCGATCCAGCCTGTAACCGCGCCCACCGACGTCGTTGACTGGATAGAGCCATAGCCGCGAATTAGCTGAGCGTTTTGCGGAGGAATCGTCTCGGCGGCATTCGTCGAGCAGCTTCCACAAAGACCACTGACACCGCGCGCGCTGGTGAAGCCGCAGTCGCGGGAGATGCCCTGAAGCGCTACGTTCGACTCTCCGAATGGGTAGGCGAACGATGTCACCGAGAATCCGGGATTCTCCGGAGCAAATAGATTTATCAACGCCCTGCGGTCGTCGCACATCTGCCGCACCTGCTCGCTTTCGCTGAGCGTAGTGAGGTGCGGATGGGTCAGCGTGTGGCTGGCAATCTCATTACCATCATTCAGCAGATCTTGGATCTGCTGCTGGGTCATGTAACCACTCCGGCCGATGCGCGGACTGTTGAGGTAGAAGGTGCCGTGCATGCCGTACTCTTTGAGAATGTCGCGGGCCACATACTGGTCCGCAATGGTATCGTCGAACGTCAACGACACCACGACCGATCCAGGATCCCCAATCGCGGCAATGGATTTCCCGACGTTCTCTCGACTCTCCGACGATCTTTCGTCCTCCTCGCCCGACTCAGCGCTGCAGCTGGATTGAAAGACCAGAACCAAGACCATTCCGAGCACATAGGACGTGGTCTTTATCGAAGCAGCGCCCACCTGTTTCTTATCAAAGACTCGACAAGAGAGCATGTTTCACCTGTAGTTTGGAGCGAGACACGAGGTGATGGATTGCGTGCCTAACGCGCATGTCACACATTCGAAAATCATTTACCTTGGACCTCTTCCGTGTGGCTTGCGGGCCATGGAAGGGGTTTCGCCTTTGGACTCAAGGGATTGGCGAGCTTCGGCTCGCCCCCGGCAAAACCGCTGGCTTTGATGTCACCCAGGTTCCGCCGTTACTCCAACAGAACGGACGTTCGAGGTGCAAGAGCTTCAGCTATCGAAGGCGACCGGGGGGGGGGATTGTCGCTACAATCGGATCTACGATATCGCATCGCGATAGTCTAGAGAATAGTAGCGCCGCCGCAATCCGATGCATATCGGGATGCGAGTACAATGCTAGCAGATGTCCCCGTCGCTCGGGGCTCAGCTACCATGCTGTCCGAAGCCAGTCTGCCCTAGGCGGCCATAGCACCTGCGCAAAGCCGCCTCCGGAGCGAGCATCTCGGAGCTTCCTCGCAACACCCCTCTTGGCTACGGAGCTCGTCCGCGCCGATGCGCGGGAGTCCTGCGGCAGAGGAGGATGGCGTTGGCGCCGCGGGACGTTGACGACGGTGTTCTCCCGCTGGACGAACCCTGCATGCCCCGCACACCTCGGTCGCACAGTCGGCTCCGAGCCGCGCTGACGATGGTGCTCACCGTCGTCAACGTGCTCGTTGGCCGCGACTCGCTCCGCCAGCTTCGTGGCATCGTACATCGCGAGCCCAGCTCGTCGCCGAGAACGCCCTGCGCGGGTAGGAATCGCAAACGCCATCCGAAGATCATGGGAAGGAAGTCGGAGCGTTTAAGAGACGTCAAGCCCCGACTGCGGGACCTGCCCTGGGTTGACAGAACGTAAGCGTTCACCGCCCGGATCTGCGATGGACGCCGTCCTACCCCCCGTGTCAGAGAGGTTGTCGCGCTGGCTGATCCGCTTGGAGCCTAACCCAATAGGCCAGCCGCGCGCCAGGTGATGATCCCGCAAGCGAAGTGCAGAAGGGCGAGGTAGGTGTCCGCGCGCTTCGACCAGCGGACGAGGTTCGCCCGAAATCGATTCATCCAGCCGTGGTTCCACCTCTGCCCAGATGGCGTCGGGGATCCTCCAGCCGTCGTCCTCGTGCTGCTCCATCTGCCGGCGGCTGCCGCGTCACACGCCGATGTCAAATGTGCTCACCGAAGCCGGTCCCCTGTGGAAAGGTCTCGCCAAATAAGAGAAACCATGTTCAAGAGCGCGAACCTCTTCACTTGCTCTCCCTTTCCGGATTTTGTCTTTCTGCCAAGTCCGTCGTCCGATCTCGCACGTCTCGAGGGCCGCCGGCCCATGACCATCGTTCCTCTGGCGAATCGCAGAGCTCTCCGTCAGTGGGCGGCGGGACAGCAAGCAGTCGTCCGAGAAGCCCAGCGCGGCTCAAGAAAATGCACCGGTTCACACGGAGACATGTCCCGAGCCCGAGGGTGGTGCCCCGGGCGGAGCCCCCGGCGCCAGCGCGGGCAAGGCGGTGTGTCACAGGCGAACTTGTGCAGTTCCTTTCGACCTTCATAAGGAGGTCACATGAGCAGACACGCTATCTCCCGCGACGTGGGCCAGAGGGATAGGACGGACCGGAGCGGCGGTTCTTGACCGGCAGGTGCTGACCGGCACGCGCCCCCGCCGCCCCCCTCGACCCGTCCTCATCGCCCTCGCGCCGGTGGTGACGCCGTCGAACAGGAGTTGGGACGGGCTGACCCATGATTCCGAGCCTCATTGGGTCGGTTCGAGTTTAGCCGGAACATCGGCAGAGACGCACGCTCGAGCTATCGCGCTCGCCGCGAGCGCAGCGTGTATGTCACCGACCTGCGCGATCTGAACGTCTTGCGCGCGTAGCGGATAGAGCACGTGTCCGGGTCACCCCGCGCTCCTCGGCGACAGGGCTCGAACAGCGCAACTCCCCGGGAGACCTCGCCAATCGCACAAACGTGATTGATCTCACATTTTTCCCGCGACCCCTGCCCCAGGGCGGGGTGAGCCGCAGGTAGGGCGGCGCCGCGCGAGGCGCTCCGGTCCATCTACACGGCGCGCGCGAGCTGCCCTACGTTGTGGTCACGAATGAAACCGGATCCTTTCGATCGCTTCGCGCGGTGGCTCAACCACCCTCGCTTCGTCCAGGCCGTCTTGCTCCTCGCGCTCGCCCTGGCGCTGCCCACGGTGGCGATCGCCTTCTATGCCGATGACTACATCCTGTTCTGCTACCTCGCGAAGCTGATCCCTGGCTCGCCTCCCTGGTACGATCTCTACGACTTCTTCCCCGGCGTTCCGGAGGAGACACGGGCTGCCGTCTCCATCTCCGGGCTGCCGTGGTGGACCGATCCGGAGCTCAGGATCCACCTTGTCCGCCCCCTGGCGAGCGCGCTGTTCACGCTGGAGCGCGCGGTCTTCGGCGACACCCCGCTCGGGTACCACCTTGTCTCGATCGCGCTCTATGTCGCCCTGGTCGCCGCCGCCGGCAGGCTGTTCCTGCGGGTTCTCCCGGGCGCGACCGCGGCGCTCGCGCTGCTGATCTTCGCGGTCAGCGGGAACCACGTTCACCCGGTCGGGTGGATCGCGTGCCAGCACATGCTGCTCGCGGCGCTCCCGGTGGTGCTCGGACTCCTGGCGTACCTCCGCTACCGCGAGGATGGGTGGCGCCCCGGGCGGTACCTGGGCCCGCTCGGGCTCGGGATCGGGCTCCTCGGCGGCGAGGCGGCGCTCGGCGGGGCTGCGTACTGGATCGCCTATCAGCTCGCCGGTCCCGTGCCGCCGGGCCGCGCGGACGGCTGGCGCGCCCGGGCGGCCGGCGTGCTCCCGGTGCTCGGCCTCCTCGGGTACTTCGCCGCGTACAAGGCGTTCGGCGGCGGCGCCGCGCACACCGGCGGGTATATCGACCCGCTCAACAGCCCGCTCGCCTTCGTGGCCGCCGCGGCGGAGCGGCTGCCCATCCTGATCGGCGGCGCCCTCGTGGCCGTGCCCGCGGATCTCTCCGTCCCGCTCCCCAAGCTCCCCTTCATCGCGGTCGGGCTCGCGGCGGCCGCGGGCGTCGCCCTCCTCTATCGCGCTTGCCTCCCCGCGGTCCCCGAGCGCGAGCGGGCCGCCTTGCGCTGGCTCGTCCCCGGGGCGCTCCTCGCGTTCTTCACGAGCCTCGGGGGCTTCCCCGGGTCGCGCCTGCTGCTGATGCCGGGCCTCGGGATCGCGCCGCTCCTCGCCGTCGTCGTCCTGCGCGGGCTGCGCCGCGCCCCCTCGCCCGGGGTCGCGTCATGGCCCCGCCGCGCCGGCGCCGGGTTCCTCGCCGCCGTGCACCTCGGGATCGCGCCGCTCCTTTTCCTCGCCGCCACCGCATCGAGCATCGATATCGCGCGCAAGCTCGAGGACATCGCCCGCACCGCGGAGATCGACGCGCCGCCCCGCAAGCGGGTCTTCATCGCGGCCGCCTCGGATCCCATGGCAGCCATGTACCCGCAGGCGATCCGCGCCCTGGAGTCGCCCGATTCGTTCTCCTGCTGGTCGATCCTCTCGATGAACAAGGGCACGCACCGCCTCACGCGCACAGGCCCGTCCTCGTTCTCCCTGGGGCGCATCGACGGGACGATGCTGACCGGGGCGTTCGAGACCCTCTATCGCGCGCCGTCCTCGCCGATCGCGGCGGGCTACGAGGTCGGCCAGTGCGGCGCCACGATCCGGGTCGCCGAGGTCGCGGACGGGAGGCCCGTGCGGCTCGAGGTCGACCTGGGCGCGCCGCTCGAGGATCCGGGGCTCGTCATCCTGGCGTGGCGCGACGGGAGGCTCCGCCGCGTCGCGCCGCCCGCGGTCGGCGAGGCGGTGGAGTTCCCGTGGTCGCCGGGGCCGATCGGGTTCTTCTGAGCTCTTCCGGGGGCCGCCAAGGACGCCAGGAACAGCAGTTTCCGCCCCCCTCTGCACCATCCAGAGCAGAGCCGCAGCAGAGCGGCGGTCACCCGCACAGGAGACGGGCCCAGATCGGCGTTTTCGGCGCGGAAGCGCACTCCGGTGCGCTGAGCACCGAAAACGCCGAGGTGGGCCCGTATCCGAAGCGGGTGACCGCCGCTCTAGAGGGCCATCGGCAGCGGCGCGCCCTCGCGACCGACGTAGGCCACGGTCACGAGCTCGCCTTCCCGTGGGTCGTTGACAGGCAGGGTGAAGAATCCCCCTCTCCAGAGCGTCTCCTGCGGGCTCATGAAGGCGCTCCGGACGAACTGCTCGTATTGCTCGAAGTCCTGGTGCACCGTCTCGACACGGCACATCGAGCTCCGGCACTCGATCGAGCGGAGCGACGAGGTGTCCGGGAGCGCCGCGCTCAGCTTTTCCCGGGCCGCCTCGCGCGCCTCGGCGCTCCACCGGGTGTCGGTCCCCTGCTGCGTGAACGTGTCCTCCAGGCGCTCGCGCACCGCGGCCAGCGCGGCCGCGCGCTGCTCGACTGTCGGGGCGCTCTCGCTCGCGTCGCCCGGGGGCTCCGGCGCGGGTGCCGCGGGCGCTTCCGCCGGCGGAGCCACGGGAGCCGGCGCGGCGGCCTCGATCCGCCGCTCGGGCCGGGGCGCGGCGCCGGCGAGGGCCGGGCCGCTCTTCGTCGCCTCGATGGCGCGCGAGAGCGCGCCCATGTCCTCGCGCATGCGCGCCATCTCCGCCTCGTCGCGCCGCCTGTCGACGGCGAGCGTCGCGACGGCGCCGGCCGCCGCGAGCACGATCAGAACCTGCCAGATCCTCTTCATGACTCCCTCCGTCGAATGGCGCGCCGGGCCGGAGCCGTGAGAGCGCGCGCCGCGCTCCCACGGCGGCCGCGGCCCCTCTCAGTAAACGAGCTGGACCACCTGCGCGCCCGGACCGACCGCGCAGGCGGCAAACGGCGAGGTGTCGGGATAATAAGGGGTGTCCGGCAGCTTGATGTTCTCGAACCACCCCGTCGTCGCAAGGTCGACCCCGCCGCCGGACCAGCCGCCCCCCGTGGCCTTGTCGAAGACGAACGTGGCGCAGTTCATCGTGGTGGTCCAAGTCGGCTTCTTCGCGGTCACGGTGACCCTCGCCCAGTTGTTGAAGGGGCCGGGATCCATCACGAGGGGGAGGATGATGACCGAGTTGCCGCAGCGGTGCCCGCCGACGAAGCCGTCGTTGATGAGGCTCCCGAAGCTCTCGCTGAAGCAGCTGGCCTCGGCGGCGTCCCTGGTGCGGCCGATGAATGCGGCGGTGTTCCTGGCCGAGGCGTCCGGCGCCACGCCGACCGTGGCGAGGGCGGAGGCGACGGCGAGCATCGAGAGCTTGAGGATGGGCTTCATGGGATTCTCCATTCGGGCGCTTGTTGGTAGACGCGCTGCCGGCGATGCGCCCCATCGCCGCGCGTTCGAGGTGTTGTCGTCCATGGCCCGTTGACCGTGGACCGTTATCCGCGGGTCGCTGGCCGCTGACGTTTCACCGTTGAGCATCGAGCGTGCCAGCCGCGTCCCGCGCGGATCGCCCGGTGGCGGAGCGCCCTTGTCGCGCGCCCGTCGCACTCCCCTGCGCCGGCGTGGCCTGGGCGGCGACAGCGCCACCGCGCGGGGCGCGACGCCGCCGTGGTATCGTGGCGCCATGGCGAGCGGACCCCCGAAGAGAGCAGCCCAGAGCGGCGGCGATACGCTGACCCACCCGGGCGCCCGCCCGGACGACAGCGCGGGCATGGTCCGCCGGTTCCGCATCGAGCTCGTGGAGGGCCCGGCCAAGGGTGCTGTCTGGGACTCCTCCGCCGATCGGTGCTCTATCGGGTCGAGCGAGGGCAACGACCTCGTGGTCGCCGACGCCACGGTCTCCCGGTTTCACTGCGAGATCCGCATCGACGACGCGGGGGCGCGCGTCCGCGATCTCCGCAGCCACAACGGCACGGTCGTCGACGGGGTGCACGTGATCGAGGCGTTGCTGCGCACCGGCAGCCTCATCCGGCTCGGAAAGACGGTCGCCCGCTTCGAGTTCGGCACGGAGCACAACCGCCTGCCGCTCTGGGAGGAGGCGCGGTTCGGCGCGCTCTCGGGCGCGTCGGCGGCGATGCGGGCGGTGTTCGCGCTCCTCGCGCGGTCCGCCGAGCGCGATGTCACCGTGCTGCTCGAGGGCGAGACCGGCACCGGCAAGAGCCAGGCGGCCCGCTCGATCCACGAGCGGAGCGCGCGGCGGGACAGGCCGTTCGTGGTCGTCGACTGCGGCGCGATCCATGGGAACCTCATCGAGAGCGAGCTCTTCGGCCACGCGAAGGGCGCGTTCACCGGCGCGGGCGAGCAGCGGATCGGCGCCTTCGAGGAGGCGTCGGGCGGGACCATCTTCCTCGACGAGATCGGCGAGCTGCCGCTCGACCTCCAGCCGAAGCTCCTGCGGGCGCTCGAGGCGCGCGAGATCCGCCGCCTCGGGACGAACACGCCGAGGTCGGTCGACGTGCGCGTCATCGCGGCCACGCACCGGGACCTGCGCGCCGAGGTGAACGCGGGCCGCTTCCGCGCCGATCTCTATTTCCGGATCGCGGTCGTGCGGATCCCGATGCCGCCCCTCCGGCAGCGCCCCGAGGACATCCCGGCGCTGCTCGACGATCTCCTCGCCTCGCTCCACGCGACGCCGGACGAGGCGGCGACGCTGCGGGACCCGAGGGTGATCGCCCGCATGACGCGCGCCGCGTGGCCGGGCAACGTGCGCGAGCTCAGGAACTACGTGGAGCAGTACCTCGTGTTCCGCGCGCCGCCGCCCGTGAGCGAGCTCGCGCCGGTGAGCGCGCCACCGCCGGTCGACGCGAGCGTGCCGTACGCCGAGGCGCGCGACCGGGTCCTCTCGGACTTCGAGCGCCGCTACTTCGAGGCGCTGCTCCGCGCCCACGACGGCAAGGTCTCGCGGGCCGCGGCCGCCGCGGGGCTGGATCGGCGGTACCTGTACCGCCTGCTCCACCGGCACGGGCTGGGGCCGGAGCGCGAGCCGGAGGGGTAGCGCCGCGGCGTCAGAAACTTGGACAGGGTCGGCGGGGTCCGGATAGGAGGGACCATGCTCGATCGCACGCCGCGGGCGAACCGCTCCTACCGATGGCGGGTACGCTCCTGAAGACTCCGTCCCTCACCGTCCGCTCCCCCGCTCCGGTCGCCGACGCGACGGCGGTGATCGAGATCGCGGCGCGCACCTTTGGCAGTTACGCGAGCTTCCGCGCCGACTGCGCCGCCTGGTACGTGAACCACAGCCACTACGACTGGGACGCCTCGGTCATCGGATTCCTCGGTGATGCGATGGTCACCCACTGGGGCGTGTGGGGTTACCGGATGCGGATCGGTCGGGCGGAGGTGCGCTGCGGCGGCATCGGCGCGGTGGCCACCGAGGCGGCCCACCGCGGGAAAGGGCTCATGGCCCGCACGGCGCCGCACAGCCTCGACCGCATGCGCGCCCGCGGCTATCACCTCTCGATCCTGTTCGGGATCGACGACTTCTACCACCGGTTCGGCTATGTGCCGGCCTGGCCCGAGTCGCGGTGGCGCGTGAAGCTCGCCGACCTCCCGGCCACGCTGCCTCGGCTGCGCGGCCTGCGCCGGATCCCGGCGGCGCCCACGCAGGCGCTGGTGCGGCTGCACAACCGGTGGAACGCCGGCCTCACCGGCACGGCGGTGCGGCCGACCTTTCTGCGCTCGTGGAGCGGCATGCGCAAGGACGTCGAGGCCTGGTGCTGGGGCGCCGATCGAGAGCGCCCCGACGGGCATGTCGTCGTCCAGGCGAGCGGGAGCCGGCTCGTGTGCGCCGAGGCGACCGGCGCACCGGACGCGGCGCTCTCGGCGCTCGGGGCCCTCTGCCGGCGGAAGGCGCTCCCCGAGCTCCGCTTCGACACGCTCCCCTACCGCTCGGCGCTCGCCGCGCGGCTACGGACGCTGAACAGCCGTTACGAGCAGCGGTATGCCGCCAATGGCGCCGCGATGGTCCGGGTCGTCGACCTCCCGGGATGCCTCGCGGCGATGGCGCCGGAGCTCTCGGCCCGGCTCGCCGCGTCCGAGCTCGCGGGCTACCGCGGCGCGCTCACCCTCGCCAGCCCCGAGGAGACGGCGACGCTCCGCCTCGATCGCGGCCGCGTCGAGGTCGTCCGCGGGCGGAGCGCCGCAGGGGCGCGCAGCGCGATCGGCGGCGGCTGGGCGGTGGCGCGGCTCCTCCTCGGCTCGGACGCGCCGCTGGAGGTGTGCGACGCGGGGAAGCTCCGGCTTGCCGGAGACGCCGCCCGGCTCGTCCCGGTGCTCTTCCCGGCGCAGCACCCGCAGCTCACGCTGGCAGATAGGTTCTGAGGCCGCCGGCTCGTTCATCTTCACCCCGCCTGATACAAGGCCGGTGTACCGACATCGCATGTCGCAGCAGAGGGGGATGACACGCGCGCCCGGGCAGGGTCACGACGGCGCGGCGTCGACCTCGATGGGTCGGCTGGCCAGGAGGTCGTCGAGCAAGGTGCGCAGCGCCACCGATTGGCTGGCGGCGCGGGTATACAGCGCGGTCGCTTGAATCACCGGCAGCTCGACGTCGGGGAGCAGGCGTACCAGCGTTCCTCGTTCCAGGTCACGCAACACAAGGAATTCGGGCACGAAAGCGATGCCCAGCCCGGCCCTCGCGGCGTCCCGCGTGACGATCATGTTGCCCGTGCTCATGCGCCAGGGGACGCGCACGGTCTCCCCGCCGACCCTCCACTGGACGATATCGGGCCGCGTGACGACGGCGTCATGCTGGGCGAGCTCGGCGGGCCTTTGGGGCATACCGTGCAGCTCCAGCCAGGCCGGCGAGGCGACGATGACCATGCTGACGTCGGCCAGCTTGTGGCTGATCAGCTCGCTGTCCTCGATCGCCCCCATCCGGATGGCCAGGTCGTAGCCGCCGTTGACCAGGTTGACGCGCCCGTCATGGAGATGCAGGTCGATGCGAACCGCCGGATAACGCCTCATGAACGAGAGCAAGCGGGGCGCGATCGCCGCGTGGCCATAGGCGACGGGCGCGGTGATGCGCAGCAGCCCGGAGGGAGCCGCGTGGAGGCTCTTGACCTCGGCGGTCGCCTGCTGCGCCTCTCGGACGATGGGCTGGACCTTGTCGAAGAAGCGCCTGCCCGTATCCGTCAGGCTGAGCGCGCGCGTGGAGCGGATCAGCAGCGGCGCGCCGAGCCGCTGCTCCAGCAGCGCGAGGTTGCGGCTGAGGGTCGCCTTGGGCAGGCCGAGCGCACGGCCGGCCGCGCTGAGCGAGCCTTCCTCGACGATGCGCACGAACATCGACAGACCGGTCAGATCATCGGGCTCCCTCAACGTTCCACTCCTCGAACGCGGCCGTTCCAGGGCGCCCTCTGGCGCCGTCCCGGGCATCTTCGCATACTCCGGACGTGATCCTAAGCGTGGCGGCGCCGGCGCGGCGTCCCGCCTCGCGGCGATCCGCGCCGAGGCGCGGCCGCCACCGGCGATGCCGGTCTCCCCGAGGCCCCTGAAGGCGCAGCGCACGCCATCGGCCCCGCCGCACCTCGGACCAAGCGCGGCTGTAATAGTACAGAGGTGCCTCGCGGCCCCCGGCGCATGGCCACCTGGGGGAAGATCGATCAGGAGACAGCATGATCTACGTGTTCAGAGAGGTCGCCGTGAACCTGGATCTCGCCCCGAGCCAGCCGACGCTCAGCAGAGGCGAAATCTGGAGAGGCCTCGTCATGAAGGCCGAGAACGCCTTGCCCTTCGTCCCCGGCCTGGCGAAGTGTGAGGTCGTCGAGCGCTCGCCCGGGAGCCTTGTTCGCGATATCGTCTTCCGAGGCGAGGAGGCGAGAGAGAAGGTCACCTTCCACCCGGAGGAGAAGGTCGTGTTCGTTCGCCTGTCGGGAAATATGGATGGCTTCATCGTCAACGAGATCCTCGGCGAAGACGGCGACCTGCGCCTGCGGTTCAGCTTCGCTCTGCAGCTCCTGGGCGCGCCGTCCGACAGCGCCAGGGAGCGGGAATTCCGTGAGGTGGTGGAGCGGGATTATGTGAAGGCGGTGGATGCCACGCTGGACGCCATCCGGAAGATGGTGTCGAGCGAGCAGCGGTCCGCGCGGTAGGGAGCAGCAGGCAGCCATCCCTGCAGCCGCTTGCGTGGCTGCAGGGACAAGGTCGTCCGCGCTCTTCGCATTCGCTTCCATGTCGGCGCAATTCGCTGGACCGACGCGCGTACCGCCGGCCGCGCCGATCGGGTCGGGCCAGCCAGCGAATTTTCGCCACGCGAGGGATGGTCTATGAGTCTCGAACGTTCGTCGATCAGAGCTGTGGTCATGAAGGCCCCCGGTCGGATCAGCCCCGCCGCCGACGCGCCGTCGCTCGAGAGTCTGGTCTCCACTGCGCGCGAGCTCATCCCTCGCCTCCGCGAGCAAGCCCAGCAAACGGAGATCGAGCGCCGCGTCTCGGAGGAAACGAACCAGCTCTTCCATCGCGCAGGCTTCTTCCGGCTGATGCAGCCGGCCCGCTACGGCGGCTATGAGTACGGCTTCACCGCGCTCCTCGACGTGATCAGCGAGATCGGGCGAGGCTGCACCTCATCCGCCTGGGCATGCTCGCTCGGGGCGATCCACCAGTGGCTGCTCGGATTGTTCCCGGCGCAGGCGCAGGACGACGTGTGGAGGGAAAATCCCCGGGCCATCCTGTGCGGCTCCTACTCGCCCATCACCGCAGCGCATGCGGTGGATGGCGGGTACCTGATCCAGGGCAAGTGGCGCTTCGCGTCCAACGTCGACAACTCGCAATGGGCCGTGCTGGGCGTCCAGTTTCCGAAGGAGAACGACGCCACCTCCAACGCTGGCTTCTTGCTCGTGCCCCGCTCCGACTGGTCGATCGAGGACGACTGGCACGTCGCGGGCCAAGCTGGCACCGGGTCCAAGACCGTGGTGCTCAACAAACCGACCTTCGTCCCGGGTCACCGGAAGCTCACCTTCGCGGAGGCCGCGTCCGGTGCGCCTCCCGGGGCCACGGTGAACCCCAACCGCATCTACAGCATCTCCTTCCTCTCGGCGATCCCCGTCTGCCTCGTGGCCCCGCTCCTGGGCACCGCCCAGGGCGCCATCGATGCCTTCCTCGATCTCTGTGAGAGCCGCGTCACGCGCGGCGGCATCGGCGGCGCGGGAGCGCGCCTCTGCCAGTTCGCTCACGTGCAGTCGCGCCTGGCCGACGCGGCGGCCGCCGTGGACGCGGCGAGGCTCGTCCTCGACCGCGACATCACCGAGGTGGAGCTGACAGCAGCCCAGGGGAGGTCCGTGAGCGTCGAGAAGCGTATCCGCAACCGGCGAGGCCACGCCTACGCGGCGAAGCTGTCGCACTCCGCCATCGAGGCGCTGTTCTCGTGCGTCGGTGGCAGCAGCTTGGCGCTCGGACAACCGATCCAGCGCATGTGGCGGGACGGCAACGCGATCGCCCAGCACATCAGCCTCAACTGGGACGCCGTGTCCACGATGGTCGGCCAGCACATGCTGGGCCTCGAGCCGAAGGGGGCCTACTGACAGCGACGTCGCCCGCGCCCTCGAGCTCGGGTCGCTCGCGCTGGTGCTCTCGGAGACGCGCCGGCCGCGCCGCGCGCCGTCCGCTCTGGCAGGTTTGCGGAGCCGCTGAACCGCTGGCCGGGAGGCCGTCTCTCCAAATGGATGGAAAACTGCCAACTCATTGGCAAGGCGCCACGCGCGCCCACCGAGTTTGCTACGCTGCCGCCGGACCCGGCGACGTGGAGCGGCTGTCTGGCCGCGAAGCGCGGACGTTCGAGCCGTGGCTCGAGCGCCATCCGAAGGTCTTCGCCTAGCTACTCACAACGGGCTGCGACGAGCGCGTAGCCGTCGACGCAACACGAGGAACAGAACCATGACCTTCACTCTTCCCGAGCTCCCCTACTCCAGAGACGCGCTGGTCCCCCACATCTCGGCCGAGACGCTCGACTTCCACCACGGCAAGCACCACAACGCGTACGTCACGAAGCTGAACGAGCTCGTGGCAGCGGACGCGGCGCTCGCGGGCAAGAGCCTCGAGGATCTCGTCCGCACGACGTCCGGCGCGGTCTTCAACCAGGCAGCTCAGGTGTGGAATCACACGTTCTACTGGCACAGCATGAAGCCGCAGGGCGGCGGTGAGCCTCCCGCCGCGCTCCGCGCGGCGATCGACGAGGCGTTCGGAAGCGTGTCGTCGTTCAAGGAGAAGTTCAGCGCCGCGGCCATCGGTCAGTTCGGCTCGGGCTGGGCTTGGCTGGTGAAGAATGGCTCAGGCAAGCTGGAAATCGTGCAGACGAGCAACGCCGGGAGCCCGCTCACGGAGGGCAAGACGCCGCTGCTCACGTGCGACGTGTGGGAGCACGCGTATTACATCGACTACCGCAATGCCCGGGCGAAGTACGTCGAGGCGTGGTGGAACCTGGTGAACTGGGACCACGCCGCCTCGAAGCTGTGACCCGCGCGCTCCCGTGAAGGCGGCGTCGAGGCCGCTCTGTGTCAGGCAGGAGAGCGACCAGCCTGAGCTGATGCAGAGCGGGGCCGCGCGGGCGTCGGCCTCGTGAGGCTGAGATCACTTGCCCGTCCCGCGCGCGTGGGCCGGGCGCCTGGAGCGCCGCATTCTCCTCCGACGACGGTGATTCCGGCAGTGGTGGGATGGGGATGAACCGGCGGAGAGCGAGCGCTGAGCTTGACGACTCCGCTCGATCCACCAAGCTCGGCCCGAGCCATGAGCCACGCCCGCCACACCAGCGCCGAGATGGATGAGCTTGCCCGCGCAGCGCAGCGCGATGGGTTCTGCCTGATAAAGAACCTCATTCCGAAGAGCCTGCTGCGCTCGTGGCGTGAGGCCTTCGCGCCGCTCCTCGACGCCCACATCGCGCGTGAGGGGCACCTCAAGAACCGGGGGCCGGGTCGTTATTACGTGACGCTCCCGTTCAAGGCCCCCTTCGCGGAGCCGCGCATCTACGAGGACGAGACGATCCTGGGCGTGGTGGAGCGCCTCGTCGGGGCCGACATGACCATAGTCCAGCTCGCGACCGACACCCCGCTCCTCGGGTCCGACTACCAGGACGTCCACCGCGACACGCCGCCGCTCTTCCCCGAGACCGGGAGAGAGACACCCGCGTTCCAGCTCGCCGTCAACTTCCCCCTGGTCGACGTCACCGCCGAGAACGGCCCGATCGAGATCGCCCGCGGCACGCACATGCTCTCCAAGGCCGAGGGGATGCGGCGCCTCGAGCAGGGCGAGGTCGCGCTCGAGCCGATCGCCATGGAGCTCGGCGACGTCATGGTCCGCGACGTTCGCGGCCTCCACCGCGGGACCCCGAACCGCTCGCGCGAGCCGCGGCCCATGGTCGTCATCGGCTACAGCCGCCGCTGGCTGTTCCGCCCGGAGGTCTCGATCCGGGTGCCCCGCGAGAGCCTCTCCCACCTGTCGGAGCGGGCGAAGCGCATGCTCCGCTTCAATCCCATCGTCGAATCGCTCGACGCGCGCGAGGAGACGGAGGAGACCGAGGTCTACCAGGCCTTCGCCTACTGACGCGCGACGCCGCTCGCCCAGGCGCGGCAGCCCTCACCCCGCCCCGAACTTCTCGTCCAGCTTGCTGAGCTGGCTGGTGAAGCCTTCCTTCTGCATCTCGGTGAATTCGGGGCTATGCATGGTGTCGAGCAGCACCACCATCTTCACGCGGTCGCCGAGCTCCGTGAGCTCGACCTCGATGTCGGCCTCGTAGGGCGGCACGCCGGGCAAGAAGTCGATCACGTTGCGGAGCACGAGCCGAGTCATGGGCCTGAGCTCGGCGAAGGTGGAGGTGACGGCGTGCGAGGGCGGCTGGCCGACCTCCGCCATGGCGCGGACCATCTCGGGCGTGGCGGCGATCATCTCGTAACGCAGGGCGCCGCCCGGCCTCGCGTCGAGCTCCGCCACGGCGGCCCGGAAGTTTCGCGGCCCCCACCAGGACTCGAATCCCTCTCGCGTGGTCCAGAGGTCCCAGACCTCCTGCAACGTGGCGCGATAGGTGCGCTCGACTCTGACCTTGGATCGGGCCTGGGCTTTGACTGCGGTGTTCATGATCGCTTCCTCGTGGTTGGGCCGCCTTGAACGGCCGGCTTGTTCTGAGCTAACGCGCGCTTCTTCTCGAGCGCGGCACCGAAACGATCGAGGCGCTCCTCCCAGAGCTGCCGGTAGCGGCCGAGCCAGTCCTCGAGCTCGCGGAAAGGCTCGGGACGAAGGGAGTAGAGGCGCCGCTGTCCATCGGGTCGCATCGAGACGAAACCTGACTCCGAGAGGATGCGCAGGTGCCGCGACACGCCCGACTGGTGGATGCCGGCCTTCTCCACGACCTCGGCCACCTGTTGCTCGCCAGAAAGGAGAGCCTCGACGATGCGGCGGCGCGTGGGATCGGCCAGGACCTCGAAGACGTCCAGCTGCATGACGATACATATACACCACGGTGCATACGTCGGTCAAGCGCCATGGCACGCGGGGCTGCACGCGCGGCCGGACCTTGCCGGCCCGCGTGGAGCGCGGCTCAGCGCGGCGCAGCTCCGCGGCGGCTCACCTGTGTGTCGGGCGCGAGGGCTCGCGCAGGGCGCCCCGATCAGGGCACGATGCCTCCCTCGACCCGCGCTTCGCGCGGCGCCCGCAGCATGCGCTTCAGGCGCGCCCGCGCGGTCCGCTCGGCGCGGCGCCGCAGGGGCTTCTGCTCGTCGACCGGCACCGCTCCATGGCGAGCCGCCGGCACGATCGGCAGCCCCAGAACATCCGTGAGCGGGGCGGCTGGCGCATCGAGCTCCGGCTCCGCCAGCGCAGCGCCGAGCGCGGCGCGGACGCGCGCGGGGTCGAGCGTCAGGCACCACGCGACGATGCTCCAGGCGAGCGCGGCATGCCGCGCTTCGTCCGTCGCGATGCGCGCGAGCGCCCGCGCGACGGCCGGATCGGTCGCGTGGCGCTGCGCTCGTCGTGCGAGCGCCGCGGCGAACGTCTCGCCGATGCAGCCGTCCGTGAAGCTCAGGTACGCGACGGCGGCGGCGTCGCCCGAGAGCGCGGTGGCCGGCAACGGCAACGTGCCCGGCCCGAGCGGTAGCCCCGCGTACGTGCTCGCGAGACCGAACGAGAGGCGTGCGTGTTCGATCTCGTCCTGCGCCGCCTGCTGGCAAGCCGCGAGCAAGTCCGCGGGTGCTCCGAGCGCCAGGAGCTCCAGCGCGAGCGCGAAAAACGTCGCGATCGAGGCGTGCTCGGCGAGCGCGGCCTCGAGCCAGAGGGCGGCGATCTCTTCACGCTCCCGGGGCGAAAGGTGAGCGACCAGCGCGGGATCGCCGATGTCCGCCCAGCCGCTCGCTTCCCGCGCGGCGGCCGTGATGGGGCCCTGTTCGTCTCGCAGCGGCCGGCCGAACGAGTTGAAGACCCTGCCGCTGTAGATCGGAACCTTGAGGGTCAGGACCCACGACACTTCGACGCCGTGGGCCGGGAGGCCGTGATCGGCGCCGCTCATCGGGATCGTCACGCGCAGCCCCGTCCCCAGCACGGCGGCCGAGGCGAAGACGCCCGTGTGCAATGCGAACGTCGACGTGTGGAGATCGCTGCGGGTCAGACCCGCGATGCCGAGCTCTCCACCGACGACGTTTCCGAGCTGAAACCCGAACGCCAGGCGCGCATAGTCGCCGGCATAGGTCTGCGCCTGGAAGAAACCACCGTAACCGATCGAGCCCGGGTCTCCCTTCGGGAAAACCATGCCGCTGATTTCCGTGCCGACCCCCACCGGGCATTCGCCGCTGCCGGCGGACAGCAAGAAGCCGGGATTGAACGACCCCTCGGACCGCGCCAGGGCCTGCGCCGGCACCAGGAACGCGACCGCACCGACGACCTCGATCGCGACGAGCTTGATCCTGCGTCTCATGTGCGTTGAACCTAGCAGAACGAGCGCCAGGGGGAGTTTGTCACGAGCTTGATCGAAGCATCGAGCGGCACGAAGCCGTCGCATCCCCCGCCGGAGAGATCGAGCGCTTTCGTTCGGCGTCGAGCTTCACCTCTGTTCGATTTTGAATGTGTCAACACTGACACCCTCACGTTCCGGTAGTGCTCAAAATTGAACATGAAGGCGGGAAGGCGGGAAGAAATGATCAATGATCTTCCCGCCTTCATGTGAACTCTCTCTGGGCAACTTTGAGCACTACCCGCTCCGGGAGGCCGGCGTCAGGTCCCCGCGGCGGTACCACGGCCTCCGCCGGACCTCGACGCTCGCGGTCGTGCGAGCGGCGGCCCGCCCGCCCGGGACCTCCTAAATCGTTGAATTAACAGCGTTTTCATGTGACAACCGGCCAGCGAAGTAAAAAAAATTCGCCGGCGTGTCGATCCGGCCCCGGCTCGTTCGTCGTCACTTCAGAAGAAGGGTCGCAGGCGATGCCTGCGCCGGAAGGAGTTGCGCGCATGTCGAGGCTTCGGGTAAACGCGTTTGGGATCTCGATCGACGGTCATGGCGCCGGTCCCGGCCAAGATCTGGCCAATCCGATGGGCGTCGGAGGGATGGCGCTGCACCAGTGGGTCCTCGGCACGAAGACGTTCCAGAGAATGTCGGCCGACTACGCTGCCTCGCTGATCGGCGACACGGTCGGCCGAGCGGGCGTCGACGACGACTTCGCCGCGCGCGGCTTCGAGAACCTCGGCGCCTGGATCATGGGCCGCAACATGTTCGGGCCGCAGCGGGGCCCCTGGCCCGACGACGGTTGGCAGGGATGGTGGGGCAAGAACCCGCCCTACCACGTGCCCGTCTTCGTGCTCACGCACCACGCTCGTGAGTCCTTCACCATGGAGGGCGGAACGACCTTCCACTTCGTGACCGACGGCATCCACGCCGCGCTGGAGCGCGCGAAGGAGGCGGCCCAGGGCAAGGATATCCGGCTCGGCGGCGGCGTCGCCGCCGTTCGGCAGTACCTCACCGCGGGGCTCATCGACGAGCTCCACCTCGTGATCTCCCCCGTGCTCCTCGGCCGGGGCGAGCACCTCCTCACCGGCATCGATACGGTGAGCCTCGGCTACCGCTGCACGGAGCGCGCCTCCACGGACCACGCCACCCACGTCGTCCTGACGAAGTAGCTCGATACCAGGGAGAAGAGCTCCGTGAAAGTCATGGTGTTCGTCAAGGCCACGAAGGAGTCCGAGGCGGGGATGATGCCGGACGAGAAGGTCATCGCCGAGATGGGCAGGTTCAAAGAGGAGCTCGTCAAAGCCGGCGTCATGCTCGGCGGAGAGGGGCTGCACCCGAGCAGCAAAGGCAAGCGCCTGCGCATCTCGGACGGCAAGACGACGCTCATCGACGGCCCCTTCGCCGAAGCCAAGGAGCTCGTCGGCGGATACTGGCTCTGGCAGGTGAAGTCGCTGGACGACGCGGTAGCCTGGGCCAGGCGCTGCGCCGACTACATGCCCAGCGGGGAATGGGAGCTCGAGATTCGACCGATCTTCGAGGCGGAGGACTTCGGCGAGGAGTTCACGCCGGCGCTGCGCGAGCAGGACGAACGCCTGCGCGCCGAGATCGAGCGGCAGCGGAGAGCCTGAACGGCTAGCCCTCGTCGATCCCCGCGCGCGCCGCGGGCGTGATCACGAGGCCGCCCCGGGAATGCCCCGTCGTCCACTCGTCGAGGCGCAGGAGCGCGCCGCCCGCGAACCGCTGCTGGCCCGGCGCGCCCTCGACCCGCGCGGGCGCGGCGTGCAGCACCAGCACGACCTGGACCGCGGGGCTCGGCCCCGGCCTCGCCGCGATCGTCGTCTCCAGCCCGCGCACGACGTCGACAAGCCGGGCCCGGGCGGCGCGGCTGCCCTCCGGATCGGCCGGGAGCGCCGTCGCCCCGACCAGCACCCCGCCGCCGTCGACGACCGTGACGAGGCCCGCCTCCGCGGCGGCGCGCCGGACCGTCGCGAGGACCTCCTCGGCATCGTCGAACGCCGCCTCGTCGATCTCGCCCTCCCCCTCGATCTGCACGCTGGCGTGCAGCGCCGCCGCCGGGCGGACGCGCGCCTCGTCCCTCGACGCGAGCGGCGCCGCGCGGAGATCCGCGAGCAGCTCGGAGACGCTCGGGTAGCGCGCGTCCGGCGACTTCTCGAGGCAGCGCGCGATCGCGGCGTCGAAGGCCGGCGGCACGGCCACGAGATCGCCCGCCCGCGGCGGCGGCGCGAAGAGCTGGAGCTCCTCTAGCTCGACGAGGTTGTCGGCGTGGAAGGCGGGCTGCCCCGTGAGCAGCTCGTACAGGAGGAGGCCGAGCGCGTACACGTCGGTGCGCGCGTCGACGGGGCGGCCGGCGATCTGCTCGGGCGCCATGCTGCCCGGCGTCCCGAGCACGCTGGCCTGCGTGAAGATGGGCCCGCGGCCGAGCCGCTCGGGCTCGAGCAGCTTGGCGATCCCGAAGTCGAGCAGGCGCGTCGTGAACCACCCGCCGCGCGGGATCGCCATGATGTTCTGCGCCTTGACGTCGCGATGGACGATCCCGAGCGCGTGCGCGGCGGAGAGCGCGCCGCCGACCTCCTCGACGACGGCGAGCGCCTCCGCGGCCGAGAGCGCGCCGCGGGCGCGGAGCTCTTGCCGGAGCGTCCGGCCCTCGATCCACTCCATGACGAGGTAGGGCCGGCCGTCGGGCAGGTCCCCCGCGCCGAGGATCTCGACGATGTGCGGGTGGGCGAGGCGCCGGAGGGCCGCGGCCTCCTGCTGGAATCTCTCTAGGATCCGCGTACTTGCAGCCAGCCTGCGCCGGAGGACCTTGAGCGCCGCCGCGCGCCCCGTCCCGAGCTGCGTGGCCAGGTAGACAACGGCGAAGCCGCCGTGGCTGCGCGCCTCCTCGACCAGGTACTCCCCGGCCAGGGTGCCGGGGGCGAGGTCGTCGGCGGCGTCCAGCGCGTCGTCGACCAGGGTGCCAGTCGGGTCGTGAGGCCTCGTGGTCGCCGCCATGATGCAGTGAGATCGCCCGAGCGGGCGCCGGAATGCAAGCGCGCCATGGAGCGGGAGGGCCCCGCGATCCGGCGCCTCGAACGCTTCAGCCCCGGGCAGGCGCCGGGCCAGGCCGGCTAGAAGGAGCCGGGGGCAGACGAGACGTCGGCGGTGATCGGCTGCGTGAACGGGGAGAGCTTCGAGAACGGCCTGTTCACGATCGAGCACGACGCCGGAAAGAGGGCGCATTGGTCCTGGCTGGACAGGCCAGAGAGGGGCAGGTCCCCCACCTCCGGGACCCAATCTTCCACGTACTCACAGGCGGCCGGGGTGAGCACGCACTCCTCCGCCAGGAACACGGTGATGGGGTTCTCCCAGATGCGGCCGCCAGCGAAGCAGTAGTCGTAGACCGGCCGGCCCGTCACAGGGTTGCTCGTCTCCGGCCCGCACAAGTACGACGCCCCCATGAGGGCTTCCTCGCCCCGCGCGTATCCACGGCACGCGCCGACGTGCTGGGCCAGGCAGCCGCTCACGGTCGTGCCCTTGGGCGGGACACAGACGCGGTCGCTCGCCAGAAGGGCGGACAGCACGGAGCGTTCTTCGGGGTGGCAGACAAAGGCGCTCTCGTAGATCAGCTCCCCTTCGCCGAGCGACGGCCGCACGATCGAGAACGCAGACTTGCTCTTCTTGAGAACCACCTCCGCCAGCTCATTCAGCGCATCGGGGTCCAGCAGGTTGCCGAAGAACGCCCCCTCCCGCACCGGAAAGCGCTCGACGTCGGCCAGCGCCGCCGACAGCGCCTCCGGGCTCGGCGCGGCGGCGTCCGAGGGCTCAGCCGGCGTGAGGTCCCCCCATTCCATCGAGATGTCGACGGTCACGCCGAACGCGTTGTTCCTCGCGAACAGGCAGGCAGAGACGAGCTCCTGGCACGCCGCGGACGGCGCGCCGGTGTGCCAGTCGGGGCAGAGCCCCGCGCGCCCGTGCCACACGGAGACGTCCTTGCTCGGCTTGACCAACCCCTCGAGCGGCGTCCACGAGAATCCGTCCTTGAAGACCGCCGAGGCGCCGCTTCCGCCGGCGAGGGCCGCGCGCTCCTCCGGCGTCGGAGTCCACGAGACGCTCTGGTCGCTCGCGAGCGCGCACTCCACCAGGGCCTGCATCACCTCCTGCGCGTTCGGATCGAGCAGCGCCTCGTGGAGCGTGCCGTACGCGAACGCCTTGGTCGACAGCGGGCTCGTGGTGAGCGCCCTGAGGCTCTCCCGGTTCGTGGTGAGCAGGTTGCTGCCCAGGACCTCGAGCTGAAAGTGGTTGCCGATCACGATGGTCCGCCGCGTCGCCGGGCTGCTCACGAGCGACCCGCCGGCGAGGCCGAGGTCGGAGGCGCTGGCGTCGTAGCCCGCGTTCGCGAGGCTCGCCGCGAGGGACAGGGCGGAGAAGGCGGAGAGGGCGAGACCAGCAGTTCGTCGGTTCATGATGGGCCTTTCACAAGGAGGAGCTGGGGGCGGTGCACGCGTCCCGGAGTTGGCGGTCGGCAGTTGGCCGTCGGTGCTTGGCTGCTGGCGGTGAGTTGCACGCGTCGCGCCAGCCTCATCCGGCCGCGATCGCGCGCCATCCCGGGCCCCGCCGCGGCGCGCTGTCACCTCGGCGGCGACAGCGGGAGGGGCGCTGTCGCTCCGGAGACCTCAGGGCGCCCGGCCCACGGCGCGGCGCTCAGGGCGGCGCGGCGTCGACCTGCGCCGAGAGGTGGGCGAGGCGGCCCTTCCAGAAGCGCTTGCCCCAGGGGATCTGCGCCGCCTCGGCGAGCCACCGGCGGGCCTCCTCGCGCCTGCCTCGCTGGAGCGCGTCGGCCGCCGCGAAGCAGAGGATCTCGATGAGCTCGCTGTTCAGCGCCGCGCTCCGCGCCTCGGCGACGAGCGCCTCCCACGCCTCGCCCTCCGCTCCCCCGCCCTGCGTCAGCTGCGCGCAGAGCCGGAGCAGCACCCGCGTGACCGGCGGCGCCGCGCCGAGATCGCACTGCGCCCGCGCCCAGCCGAGGTGGCGCGCGGCCTCCGCGAGCTCGCCGCGGGCGGCGTGGATCCGCGCCACGAGCAGCGCGTAGTCGGACACCGGGGTCGCCTGGAAGAACCGCCGCTGGAGCTCGAAGGCGCGGACCGCGAGCGGCAGCGCCTCGGAGAGCTCGCCGCTCCAGTAGAGCATCTCGGCCAGGTTGTGGGCCGGACCGCGCTCCAGGTAGGCGTTGCCGACCTCGCGGGCCAGGGCGACGGCGGTCCGCAGGTCGCTCTGCGCGCCCTCCGGATCCTCGCGCGCCAGGCCGAGCGTCACGCGGTTCATGAGGGCGATGCCGAGGTGCAGCCGGTCGCCCACGCGCTCGCAGCGCGAGACGACCTCGTGGAACCGCGCCTCCGCCTCGTCGAGGCGGCCGGCGTAGACAAGCGCGGGGGCGAGCAGGAGCAGGGCGATGACGTGGCCCTCGTGATCCCCCAGCGCGCCGGCGTCCCGGGCCGCGGGCCCGAGGCGCGCGATGGCGTCCTCGAGCCGCTGGCAACGGAAGTGCGCGCGCCCCACCGCGACCTCGCAGCGCGCCCGCTGCGCGGCGTCCCCGAGCCGCTCCACGAGCGGCGCCGCCCGGTCGACGAGCGCCTGCGAGCCCGCGTAGTCGTCGCACCAGTCGAGGACCGTGGCCTCCTCGAGGAGCAGGTCCGCGACGGCCGGGAGATCCCCCTCCGCCTCGGCGATCGCCCGCGCAGCCCGGAGGTCGGCGGCGGCGTCGTCGAAGCGCTGGATCCGGTAGCGGACCTTGCCGCGGCCCGCCAGCACGGCGCGGCGGCTCACCGCGATGCCCGTCGCGGGGGCCGCCGCCGCGGGCGCAGCCGCCGCCAGCGCCTCAAGCGCCGCGGAGTAGTGCCGCTCCGCATCGACGTAGAGGTGCCGCCGCCGCGCCTCCTCCGCGAGCTCGAAGCAGGCCGCGGCCGCCTCGGCGTGCGCGCCCGCCGCGGCCGCGTGGCGCGCGATCCGCCCGAGGTGGGCGCCCCGCTCCGCGGGCGCCGCGAGCAGGCGGCGGAGCTCGATCCCGTGCAGCCGCCGCAGCAGCGCCGGCGGCGCCTCCGCCTCGATCGCCGCGCGAAGGAGCGGGTGCGCGAACGCGACGCGGCCCGCGCCGGCGGCGTCCACGACGCGCAGCAGGCCCCGGCGCACGAGGCGCGACAGGCCGACGCCGGGATCCAGGTCCCGGCACGCGCTGACGGCCTGCGCGCGCGCCGCCTCGTCGAGCAGGCTGCCGAGGTCGTCGATCGCGAGCTCGTCGCCCGCCACGGCGCACACCTGCGCGAGCTCGGCGAGCGGCGGCGGCAGGCCGGCGAGGGCGCGGCGCGCGAGCCGGTCCATGACCTGTGCCGCCTCGCCCCGCGCGCTCTCGTCGGCGGCGAGGTACCACCCTGGCCCGCCGCGGACCTTCCGGATGGCGCCCGCCTGCCAGAGCGCGGCCGCGAGCTCGACAAGGAAGAGCGGGACCCCCTGCGCCGCCTCGAGCAGGCCCGCGACGACCGGCTCGGGCACGAACTCGACCGGGCGCAGCCGATCGAGGAGCGCCGCGCGCGCGGCGCCCGGGTCGAGCGGCGGGAGCGCCCGCTGGGCGGAGCGCGCCGCCCGCTCGCCGTGGAGCGGGCGCACCGCGGCCAGCGTGGGGTGCGCCGCCACGAGGATGGCGAGCGGCGCGCGGGCCCCCGAGAGGGTCGCGCTCTCGATCGCGTCGAGGCCGGCCTGATCGCCCCACTGCGCGTCGTCGACGACCAGCGCGAGCGGGCGTCCCTCCAGCGCGCACGCGCGCCGGAGCGCCTCTCCGGCGGCCCGGGCCAGCGTCTGGCGGAGCGCGCCGGGCGCGGCGAGCACCGCGGCGACCGCGGGCTCGGTCTCCGGCAGGGCATCGAGCGCGAACGCGACCGCCGGCCACGACGCGAGGCCGAGCTCGGGGCCGAGCCGGGCGACGCACGCCGCGCGGATCGCGTCGGCGCGCGCTCCGTCGCCGAGGGCCAGGGCGGCGCGGAGCAGCGCGCGGACGAGCCCGGCCGGCTCTGCGACGTCGGGCGGCCTCGCCGCGAGCGCGATCACCCGCGCGCCGGGCTCGGCCGAGAGCGCCGCGGCGACCGCCTCCCAGAGGCGCGTCTTGCCGTACCCCACCTCGCCGAGCAGCGTGAGCAGGAGCGGCGTGCTGTCGCGCCACGCGGCGCGCACCTGCGCGACGATCTCGCCGAGCAGCTCGTCTCGCCCGCGGAGCGGCAGCTCGGACGACGGGGTCGCCGCCGGGGCGGCGCCTGCGCTCGCGCCGTCATCGCCTGCCGGTCCGCTCGGCTCCTCGATGAGCGCGGCCGGTCCGGTCGGCTCCTCGAGGAAGGCAGCCGCCTCCGGGGTGATCGCGACCGGCTCGGGCGCGCCGGGGCGCCAGAAGCTCGCGGGCTGCGCGAGCGCGGGCCCTGCGAAGGCCATCCCGGCGGCGCCCTCGCGCACCTGGAGCTCGGCGACGTGCACGGCCGCCGAGGTGGCGTGGCCCGGCGCGCGCACGAGCCGCCGGGCCGCCTGGAGGGCCGCGCGAGCGCCCTGGCGGGACGCGCCGGGAAAGGCGATGACGTAGAGCCCGTCCTGCACCCTGGCGAGCCACCCGCCGAGCGAGGCCGCGATGCCGGCGACCTGGTCCACCGGCGCGCCGCCGCGGACCGCGAGGAGCGCCACGGGGCTTCGCCGGGGCGGGCCGGGCCTACCCGGCGCGGCGTCCAGGGTCGGCCGGCCGGCCAACGGGGGCACCTGGCCGGCCCGCTGAGGCGGTTCGCCGGCCGCCTTGGCTGGTTCGCCAGTTACCCTGGATCGCCGATCGCGTAATTGATGTGATTCAGTGACATCGTGGGCTGGTTCATCGCCTTGGAGCGCCGCCCGCAGCGCCTCGGAGAAGGCGCGCGCTGATCCGAATCGCTCCTCCCGCGCCTTGGCCAGGGCGCGCAGCAGGACCTCGTCCGCGCCGCGGGGGACCGGCGCGATCTCCGACGGCCGCGGAGGGCGCCGGGAGACGTGCGCGCGGACGACGGCCGAGGGCTCTCCCACGAAGGGTGGCCGCCCGGTGAGCAGCTCGAAGGCGACGACCCCGAGCGCATACAGGTCCGCGCGGCCGTCGACGTCGCGCGCGTCGAGGCACTGCTCCGGGGCCATGTACAGCGCGCTGCCGAGCCGGAGCCCCGTGTGCGTGACCTCGCTCCCCTCCTCCGCCACGCCGCTCCCCTCCCCCGGCCGCGCGAGCCCGAGATCGAGGAGGGCGACCTCCGGCGCCGGGCCCCCCATCCGCCGCAGCATCACGTTCTCCGGCTTCAGATCCCGATGCACGACGCCGGCCGCGTGCACCCTGTCGACCGCGGCGCCCATCGCGTCGACGAGCCGCATGGCTTCCGCCGGCGCCGCGGCGCCAGCCCCGGGGAGCGCCTCCATCCATCGCGCCAGCGTCTCGCCGTCGAGGAGCTCGAGGACGAGGTAAGGAAAGCGTCCTTCCATCTCGCCTTCGCCGAGCAGCCGCGGCACCGCGGGCGGACCGATCCGGCGAAGCGCCGCCGCCTCGCGCGAGAACCGCCGATCGCCTCGGTGGCGCGCGATCTTGAGCGCCACCGCGAGGCCGTCCTCGCGCCGCGAGGCCGCGAACACGCGGGCGAAGCCGCCCTCGTCGAGGAGGCGGAGCCCATCGAACCCTGGGACCCGGGGCGCGACCTCCACCGCCCCGGCCTCTTCCTTCGCGGCGCTCGCGGCCGTGCCGCCGTGCAGCGGGCAACCCGTGACGACACCGATCCTGCGGTGACAGAGGGTGCAGCGCATCTGCGGGGCTCGCCTCCGGGGCGATGCTACTGCGCGCGTCGAGCCACCGGAAGCATGGATGCCTCCCGTCGACCTGACGAGGTCGCCATCCTGGGGTTTCGTTCGGTAGAGCCCACCCTGGTTCACGGTATAGTGGCGCGCTTCGACGGGGGGAGTGACGTTCCGTCGACGCGAACGAGCTGCCGACGCCCTGATGGAGGTGAACGGATGCGGACCTATGTGCTTGCGCTCCAGGAGGTCGATCGAACGAAGGCCAACGTGGTCGGGGGGAAGGGCGCGAACCTGGGGGAGCTCTCCAGGATCGAGGGGATCCGCGTGCCCGCTGGCTTCTGCGTCACGACCGAGGCCTTCCAGCGGATCATGGGAGAAGCGCCGTCGATCGGCGGGTTGCTCGATCGGTTGTCGTTGCTCGCGGTGGAGGACCGGGACGGGATCCGGGAGCTCAGCGCCGAGCTGCGCCGGATCATCGAAGGGACGGCCATCCCCGAGGACGTACAAGGGGCGCTCACCCAGGTTCTTTCCAGGCTTGGCGCGGGCGACGCCTACGCCGTACGGTCCAGCGCGACGGCGGAGGATCTGCCGGGGGCTTCCTTCGCGGGCCAGCAGGATACGTACCTGAACGTCCTCGGGACGCAGGCGATCCTGCAGCACGTCCGCCGGTGCTGGGCATCGCTCTTCACCGAGCGGGCGGTGACCTACCGGATCCAGCACGGCTTCGATCACCGCAAGGTCCACATGGCGGTGGTGGTGCAGAAGATGGTCTTCCCGCAGGCCGCCGGGATCGTCTTCACGGCCGATCCCGTCACGTCGAACCGGAAGGTGTCGTCGATCGAGGCTGGCTTCGGCCTGGGGGAGGCCCTTGTCGCCGGCCTGGCGAGCGCCGATCGCTACAAGGTGCGGAACGGCCAGCTCATCGAGAAGGCGATCGCCAGGAAGACGCTGGCCACTCGTGCCCTGGAGGAGGGCGGCACCGAAGAGCGGGCGATCGAGCCCGAGCGGCAGGACGAGCAGGTGCTGACCGACGCGCAGATCCTGCGGCTCGAGCGCCTGGGCCGGCAGATCGAAGGGCACTTCGGCCACCCCCAGGACATCGAATGGTGCCTTGTCGGGGAGGAGCTCCACGTCGTCCAGAGCCGGCCGATCACGACCCTGTACCCCATCCCCGAAGCCGGTGATCGAGGCAACCACGTCTACATCTCCGTCGGCCATCAACAGATGATGACCGACGCGATGAAGCCCCTGGGGCTGTCCTTGTTCCAGCTGACCTCTGGCGGCCGCATGCTCGCGGCGGGCGGCAGGTTGTTCGTCGATCCCACGAAGCAGCTGGCCTCACCGGCCAGCCGGGACGCCCTCCTGGAACTCCTTGGGCGCTCCCATCCGCTCTTCAAGGACGCCCTCTCGACGATCATCGAGCGGGGAGACTTCATCGAGCCGTTGCCCGACGATCCGACGGCCTCGCGCCCCGGCCAGGGCAAGCAGGCGCCCGGGCGCTTCGACGCGCAGGTCGAGGACGACCCGGCGATCGTCGCGGAGCTGATCGAGCGCACCCAGGCCTCGCTCGCGGAGTTGAAGCGCGACATCCGGACCAGGACCGGAACGGCGTTGCTCGACTTCATCCAGGAGGACATCCAGGGACTGAGCAAGTCCATGTTCGGTCCGCGGAGCATGGGCGTGATCATGGCGGGCATGAACGCTTCCTCGTGGATCAACGAGAAGATGATGGCGTGGCTCGGCGAGAAGAGCGTCGCGGATACGCTCTCCCAGTCCGTGTCGAACAACATCACGTCGGAGATGGGCCTGGAGCTGCTGGACGTCGCCGACGTGATCCGTCCTTATCCGGACGTGGTCGCTCATTTGCAGAGCGTGAAGCACGATGGCTTCCTGGATGAGCTGGTCGCGCTCGACGGTGGCAAGGAAGCCCGGGACGCCATCCGGGCTTACCTCGACAAATACGGTATGCGATGTGCGGGGGAGATCGACATCACGAGGGCCCGCTGGAGCGAGAAGCCAGCGACCCTGGTCCCCTTGATCCTGAGCAACATCAAGAATTTCGAGCCTCGCGCCGGAGAGCGGAGGTTCGAGCAGGGGCGGCAGGAGGCCTCGCAGCGGGCGCGAGCGCTGCTCGACCGGTTGAGGCAGCTGCCGGACGGGGAGCAGAAGGCCAGCGAGGCCCAGCGGATGATCGACCGGCTCCGGAGCTTCATCGGCTATCGCGAGTATCCGAAGTACGGCCTCGTCAATCGCTACTTCATTTACAAGCAGGCCTTGCTGCAAGAAGCCGAGCGGCTCGTGCAGGCCGGCGTGATCCACGACGCCGAAGACATCTACTACCTCACGTTCGACGAGCTCCGCGAGGTCGTGCGCACGCATCGGCTGGACGACCGGATCGTCGGCCAACGGAGAGCGGAGCACGAGCTCCACAAGAAGCTGTCGCCGCCGCTCGTCATCACGTCCGACGGGGAAATCGTGGCAGGCGCGCACAGACGAGCCGATCTCCCCGCCGGAGCCCTCGTCGGCCTGGCGGTCTCTTCCGGCGTCGTCGAGGGACGAGCCCGCGTCCTCCTGGACATGGCCGACGCGGAGCTGGAGGCGGGGGACATCCTGGTCACCACCTTCACCGATCCCAGCTGGACGCCCTTGTTCGTGTCCATCAAGGGCCTTGTGACCGAGGTGGGGGGCCTGATGACCCATGGCGCGGTGATCGCCCGGGAATACGGCTTGCCGGCGGTCGTCGGCGTGGACAACGCGACAAGGCGGATCCGGGATGGGCAACGCATCCGTGTGCATGGAACGGACGGGTATGTCGAGATCCTGACCTGAGATCCGCGGCGCTCGCGCTCCTCGTCGGGGCCGCGCTGGGCACCTTCGATCGTCCGGTCGACGCGGGACCGCGCACCACATCGCTCGCGTGGGTGCGGATGCCTGGGGCCGAGGCGTGCGTTGACGCGGCAGGGGCACGGCACGATACCTTCCAGGGGTCGCCGGTATCGGCGTTCCTGGACCTCGGCCTCGAGCTGCCGTGACCGGGCCGCGTCGATTCTTTCAAAACGCGTCCGCCGCGCGTCCACTCACCCCAGCGCATGTCCCTGCTCGCCGCCGCCCGCGAAGGCCGGCCGCGCGCGATCTCCGCGCCGGGGGGCGCCGCCGCACCCTTCAGCCCGCAAACGTTCTCCTCACCGCCGCTCGCAGCAGCACCTGCCGGGCCCGCCGTGATGCCCGCGGCTTGCTGCGCGGTGGCCGCTGCTGCCGGCGGCGTCGCGATCACGGACTTCGGCATCTCCGTCCGCCACCTCGACAGGCTGCTCGGCGGCCTGTTGCTCGCGACCTCGCCGCGCATCGACTGGACCAAGCTCATCCGTCGAACGTTCGGGCTCGACGCCCTCCGTTGCGCGCACTGCGCCGGCCGCCTGCGCCTGCTCGCCGCCATCACCGAGAAGGCGACCGCCAGGAAGATCCTGGAACACCTCGGCCTGCCCGCCGATCCGACCTCGCCGCGATCCCGGACCCGCGACCCGGACGACCCGGCCTCCTGGATGGGCGGCGCCGCAGAGTAGCGAGCCGCCACGAGACCCCCGACGGTCACCCGAGCAGACGCCGGGACGAGGCGAACGTGTGGGCGCGTGGCACGCCGCCGCCCCGTTTGGACGAGCTCACTCCGGAGGCGCGTACACGTACAGTAGAGCGGTAACCGCTGAGCCCAACGGGACACGCTTACCTGCTAAAATTACTAGGGTTTTCTGGATGGCACGACCGCGTCGTGGTTGTGCGATGATGTCAACCGAACGTTGGAGCGAGTGGGCACTTGCCTTCGCAAAGGCGTTTGGACCCCCTACCCACCGAAGCCACGTCCGCCGTACGGCCCGGAGCGCCGCTGCATCTCACGAGGCCGGCCGCCGCTGCGCACCCATCGGATCATCGAGGATCGCCGCGCGGCGGTTTTTGATTGACGTCGGCAATGTGAGCGCTCACATTGGCTTTCTGGATAGTCTTCCGCTTAACCCTGGATAGACCGTCATGCGCATCGAGCCCTTCTTCATTCATGCGCGTTAACCCTGACGGTCGGCTCTCGCTTCAGATGAGCAGCATGCAGGGGAGCGTTGCAACGGTTCCAAGGCGGAACGCCTGGCAACCACCTGTCTGCCAACTTCGTCATCGTCGGCCTGAAGCAGGCGCTTGGCGCTGGCGTGACGTAACCAGAGAGGCCTCATGTACAACAAAAAGAAAGCCGTCAGGCGCTTCAATGTCTTCTGCTTGCTCTCGAGCGTCGCGCTGCTGGCGTGCGGCGAAGACAACGGCGGCGCGGCACAAGCTGCCGGTGCGGGCAGTTCGAGCGTGTCAGCCACCACCAGCGGGGCGTCGACCGGCGGAACCGCTGGGTCGGGTGGCGCGGCCAGTAGCGGTGCCGACACCAGCGCCGGTGGAATGGGCGGAGCAGGCGCGGGCGCGGGCGGAGCAGGCGCGGGCGGAGCAGGCGCGGGCGGAGCAGGTGACGGCGGCGCTGGAGCCGGCGGAGCCGGTGGTTCGGCGCTCCCGCCCATCACGGATTACTCTGCCGAGGGTCCGTTCGCGACGACCGTGGAGCGGAACGTGGGGCCGAACGGAGCCTATACGGTGTTTAGGCCCGAACCCTTGGGTGTGGACGGCTTCTTGCACGCTCCGATCGTTTTCGGCCCCGGCATCGGCCAGCAGGTGGCGGTGCACACGACCATGCTGACGAACTTTGCTTCTCACGGTTTCGTGGTCGTCGGGTGCCCCGTCCTCAGTGGCGGCCCCGGCGACGCAGGCAATCTCATGAAGATGGAGGATGGTCTCAATTGGATCCTGGAGCAGAACGACGCGCCAGGCAAATACCAGGGCAAGCTCTACGTCGATCACGCGGTCTCGATGGGCTTCTCGGTCGGCGGCACCTCGGCCGTGCAACTCGGCGGTCACGAGGCGGTGGCCACTGTCGTCTCGATCCACGGCCACAGGGCCTCGGCCGACCTCCACGGCACCATGCTGCAGACGACTGGCACCCGGGATACCGTCGGCATGCCCCTCCAGCAGGACACCTACGACATGTCCGAAGTGCCCACATTCCTGGCAACGCTGACGGGCGCGCCTCATGCATACATCGAGAGCGACGGCGGCGGCGAAGAGCGGCCCGCGATCGTCGCATGGATGCGCTACTGGATCTACAACGACATGGGCGCGCGGGACCATTTCTTCGGCGATGATTGCGTGTTGTGCAAGGCGCCTTGGGAGAATCCCCAGCGCAAGAACTGGGAATAACCTCGCGTCGAGGGTGCTGGAGCGCCCGCTCCCGCTCCCCTCCGCGCTCCCGGCCCGCTCCCGGTCCGACCTTCAATCTGGGCTGCGACCTCGCTCACGCTGGCGCTGGCAACGTCGGCTCCGCCGACACCCGAGGGCATCAAGCGTCCGCTGCCCGCGTGCTCACTCCGGAGGCGCGTACAGTAGAGCGGTAACCGCTGAGCCCAACGGGACACGCTTACCCGCTAAAATTACTAGGGTATTCTGGATGGCACGACCACGTCGCCGAGACTCCGCTTGGGTGAGCATCCCGGCGGCTGCGAGCGAAACGCGGGCCGCTCGTGCTCCGCGGGGAATTCAGCGAGACACGAGACAAAAGCCGGCGGGACCTGGCGGCGCCATGGCGGAGAGGTCGGGCGCGACCACGACCGCTGCTGCTGCGGCGAGCGGCGGCTCTCAGCCCGGCACAGACCTCGTTGCGATCCATGCAACGGGCGTAACGAACCTCGAGGGCCTCGAGAACGCCAAGATCGACGAGGAGCTCTCCGTCGCCGACAACGCCAATCTCCAGAGCCTCACCGGTCTCAACCCCAACAATCACGTCCTCAGGGCGCTGTGGGTCACCGGAAATCGGAGGCTGAGCGACCTCACCGGACTCGAGATGCTCGAAGCCGCGACCAGCTACATCTACATCCTTGACAACGATCGACTCGTCTCCCCTTCGGGGCTCGACAATCTGACCTCGGTCCCCTCGCTCTTGATCAGGCAAAACCCGAGACTCACGAACATCGCTGCGCTCGGCTCCCTTGAGACCGTGGTGCAAGAGCTCTCGATCAGGGACAATGAGTCGCTTCCGACTTGCCAGGCCCAGGCCATCGCCGATCAGATCGAACCCGGCACGCCCACCATCGAGGTGACCGGCAACTACGCGGGCGGCACCTGCGACTGATCCATTCCAGACTGCAAACGTCGGGCTAAAATCCAACCCTGCCGGGTCCTCAGAGGACGGTTGGGTCAAGGCGTTTCCCGAGGGAATGGGAGGCGAGCGGCGGCCGGTCAGCCGTCAGGGGCAGGCCATGCCCTTGGGCCAGCAGAAGGCGCCGCAATGACAGTCTTTCGATGCCGGGCAGGGTCCACAGCTCTTGACGACGAGCGGAACACACTGTCCGTAGGACCCGCCATAAGGGCCAACCTGGCAGCGTTCGTTGCTCTGACACTGGCAGCTGCCGTAGCACGGGGTGTATTCAGGCAGCGGGCTGAAGTCGACGTCGATGCACTGTCCGCCGCTACAGTAAAATCCGAGCGGGCAATCACAGTCCACAGAACAACTGGTAAGCGCCTGAGCGCTCTCGCCGAGCCCCTCGTCGCTGCTGTTCTGGTCGATGCTCACCATACAGCCAGCCGACAGAGCAATCGCGATAACGGCGCCCATTCTTCGAAGCATGTTGCGCATGAACACTCCTCTCGGAGTGAGAAGACACTACGCCGCGTGCTGGGTGTCAAGTAATTGGGCCCCTCGGGGGTTGGAAATCCAACCTCGAGGCGGGGCGCCGCCGACCTGTGGTCGCGCACGCCACACCCGCGCGGCGCGGTGTGACGGCCGCGCGACAAACTAGCCGACAGCAGCGCGGATTCCTCGGTTCGCGGACGGTATGTCGATTGCTTTGGCCGGGCGTCGAACGCACAGCGATCCAGGCGCGTCGCTGCGTGTCAGCCAGCCAGCGCCGCGGCGCCGCGCGAGCGCGCAGGAGCCCACGGAGACGACCATGTCGAAGCACTTCTTCCGCACCGCACCGTTCCTCGGAATCCTTGTCACCACCGGCTGCGCCGCGACCGCCGGCGTCGATGAGCTCGACGACGAGCCGGTCGGAGAGGCCGAGAGCGCGCTCGCCGCCGAGATGACGCTCGGCCCGAACCAGCGGATCGTCAACGCCGCCAGCCTTTACACCACGAACCCGGACGTCGCGGTGAGCCAGTTCGCGGAGGCGTCGCTGGGCGGCTACTGCAACGGCGTGATGATCGGCCCGAACGTCTTCTTCAGCGCGGCCCACTGCGGGGGTGGGCCGACGACCATCACCTTCCGCACGTACCGGAGCGGCAGCACGGCCGCGTCGGACACGGAGGCCTTCACGTGCGACGCGATGGAGCAGACGTTCAACGACACGGACGGCGTGCTCTTCTTCTGCTGGCCGAACGCCGCCGGCGAGAACCCGGGCGACAAGTACGGCTACGTCGATTTCGACGTGTCGCCGCCCGTCGTCGGACAGCAGATCTACAGCATCTCGGCGAACAACCAGCAGAACGGCAGCCTCCCCTTCGACACGCGCATGTACGCGAACGGCCAGGTCACGAGCGTCACCGGCGCGGGGCACTGGTTCACCCCGGCCTCGGCGCCGAACACCGGCGTCGAGATGAACGTCTGGGGGGAAGGTGGCATGAGCGGCTCGCCCCATTTCAACGCGGCGAACGGCAAGATGATCATCGCCCCGCTGTCCACGGCGTGCTCCGGCGGGTGCTGGGGCCGCAACGCCCTCTCGATGCGCGATCTGCTCTTCTGGGGTTACGTCAACCCGAGCTTCGACCCCGCGGCCCAGGGCCCCACGGTCAACGTCTCGCTCGTCACGAGCCTCGGCCTCACCCCGGCCAACTACTACGGCTGGGCGGACAAGGAGCTCGACTGGGAGTTCGACATCCAGCGCGACCTCGAGCGGCTGCGCGGCGAGGCGCGGCGCGACTGGTATAACCTCGGCTTCGACAGCGTGCGCCGCAACGCGCTCTGGGACCTCACCGCGCTCGCGACCCTCGACGTGGCGAACCGGTGGGCGCGCATCAACCGCACGACCGGCGCGGGCTACGCCGACGCGCTCTCGCACGGCAAGCTGAACCTGGCCGCGGGCAGCTACCGGATCACGCTCATGACCTACACGCAGGCGAGCCAGTACGCGAGCTCGCTGTGGGTGGGGCTGAAGAGCGGCACGACGTGGGTCGGGGGCGAGTATGTGGCGAACACCGTGGGATCGGGCTGGCAGATGCACACGTTCGAGGTGAACGCCCCGTCCGACGGGCTCACGCTCGGGCTCGGCGTGTTCGGGACCGCGGACATCCTCGTGTCCGCGCCGAGCGTCGTGAAGAGCACCGCCGTCATGAACTTCGACACCTTCGACAAGCGCACGAACTGGCGCAACGACGTCGACGGGAGCCGGGCGCAGGTGGTCCCTGACGGGCGAGTGACGGGCACGCCCAACTGGGCGGTCCGCGTGACGCAGAGCGCGACGGGCTACCCGGTGCGCAACCGCCAGCTCGCGCTGGCCGCGGGGCGGCCCTACCAGATCTGCTTCGACGCGCGCAGGACCACCGCGAGCGGGTCTTCCCAGGCCGAGCTCCGCGTCGTGAGCGGCGGCGCCCAGGTGATGTGGACGAGCTTCTCGCCCTCGAGCGCGTGGAGCACCACCTGCTCGGCGATGTTCACCCCGCCGTCGGACGACAACAACCTGCAGATCCGCGTCTCGACCGGCGATCCGGTCCTCGTCGACAACATCGCGATCACCGCGATGTGAGCCGGCGCCGTCGCGCCGCCCGCCTGCACCTCCTCGGCGCGCGTTTCCCGGGGCGAGCCGCCGGCACGATGGACGGCCCCTGGACGTCCGCGAGCGGGGCGGGTGCGTCGAGCTCCGGCGCTGCCAGCGCAGCGCCGAGCGCGGCGCGGACGCGCACGCGGTCGGGCATCAGGCACCACGGCGCCATCTCGAGCGTTCGATATCGTGACATGTCATGTGACATGTCACGTGACATGTCACGGATCCGGCAGGCGCTCTCGATGCGCATGGATGCCAGAGCCGCGAACGCGAGGACGATGCGCTCGCGGCCCGTCGGGAGGCCCCCTTCGTGCTTGGATGTCGAGAGAGGTTCGCTTCTCTGGCATGCAGCTTGCCAATGCCCCGTGTCGACGGGGCGGCGCTCCGTCTGGCTTTCTTGCACCGTGATGCAATGGGAGGTTGACGGGTCATGCTCAGAGGAATTCGGTTCACGATGGCGGCGGCCGTCTTGCTGGTGGGCTCCGAGGCGATGGCGTGGTCCACGTCGCCGATCCCCGGCACCAGCGCGGTCGGACACACGGCGCAGGGTTATGCGTGGAGGGACTGGGGAGGGGGCGCCTGGAGCAAGTGGCACAGCGTCGCCTACAGCGATACCACCGGCGACGTCGTCATGGTCGCCCGCCGGGAGGCCAACGTCGGCTTCCCCTTCGGATGGCTGCCCTGGGTGATAGAGACGGTCGATGAATCCGTGAACTTCCTCAACGGCCTCTCGATGACCATCGGCAAGGAGGACGGCACCGAGTTCATCGCGTACGTCGACGTCGACACGTATCGTCTGAAGGTCGCAAGGCGGGTCGGCGGAAACGCCGGCAACTGCGGCGTCCTCAGCCAGTGGGACTGCGAGACGGTCGACTCCGTCGATGTGGTTCGTACCCCCTCGATCGAGGTCAGGTACGACTCGGGGATCCAGGATTACATCGTCTATGTCGTCTACACCACGGAGACGAGCGCTGGCGTCCGGAGCCTGAAACACGCGCGGAAGACCGGCGGAAATCCGTGGTTCACCGGGACGATCAAGGCGAACACGAACCAGATCAGGCTGGCCTCCGACGCGATCGCCCTCGATGGCGGGACGCCGCTCGTCGCCTTCGCCGAGAGCTCGGTCGGGGTGCAGGTGAGCCGGTTCGTCGGGCCCTCTCTCGGCACCTGGACGACCACCCTGATCGACGCGAACGGCGGGGGCTACGCGTCGATGGACGCCAGGTCGCTCCGTCGCGAGATCGTGTACACGAGCAACGATGATTTGAAGTCCGCCTCGTGGAGCTTCTTGACCGGGAACTGGACGGTGAGCACCGTCGACACGGCGGTTCAGGGTTCCTATCTATCCCTGGTGATCGATGACGCCTTCAACCCGCAGATCGCCTACAGAAAGGGCTCAGCGCCCTGGCTGGCCAGGCGGGGGACGAGCGGGTGGAGCACCACCGGCACGGTCACGCCCACCGCCGCGGGCTATAACCCGTCACTTCAACTGGACACCCATCCCGCGACCGACACCGCCATCCTCATCCACATGAACAGCAACCGCGTCATGCACGTCACCGACGAATAGGCAGCCGCCTGCTCGAGGGCATCGGGGTTCACCGAGCTCGTTCGGTCGCGCTCAGACCACGCCCCCACCATGGCTCACGAACGTGATCGTGACCGAGGTGGGGGGCGGGCTTCGTCACGGGACGAACGCGATGTCGTCCACGAGCATGTCGAACACGGTCGACTTCGCCGTGTGGAACTCGATCGAGTAAGCGTGCGCAGCGTCGAACGCCGGGGGCGCAGGCACGCCCCAGCCGTCCGTGCTGAGGATATCGAACATGACCGTGTACTGCGCCCACTCGGTCGTGATGTCGATCCCCTCGCCGAAGTGGTCGCCGCAGCCGGAGCCTTCACACACGCCGCCCTCGCGATCGGTGTTGCGGTCCGGGAAGTTCACGTAGATGTGCGTCGGCGCCGCCGCCTTGGCCCAGAAGGTCAGGCCCGAGTAGGCAGAAGCGTCGTAGGTGAGCTTCGCGCCCCCTGGGGCGAAGTTCAGGTCGAACCCCATGCCGGCCCCCCTCGAGAGGAAGCCGCTCCCCGCGACGTGAGCGGCGTACTCGCTCGGGTCGTGCCCGGGCGAGACCGGTACGAACGGGCGGCCGGGCAGAGGGGTCTGCGCGCCGCCCCGGGTGCCGTCGTTGTACGTGTACCAGCTGCCGACACGGTCCTTGCACCGGAGGATCGCGCCGTCGCCGTCCTCCAGGTCGTCGAGGAGCGCGGTGCAGGCAGGGAGCTCGGGCTCCGCGTCCGAGCCGCCCGATCCGCCGGCGCCGCCCGCCCCCTCGTCCGAGCCGCCGGCTCCCCCGGCGCCGTCATCGATGCCGAACGGATCCGGGTCGTATTCGCCGGGCGAGATGCCAAGGACGAGGCCGCATCCGCTCAGCGACACCGACGCGCAGAGGGCGACCGTGAGCACCTGGAAGCGCATCAGAAGCTGCCTTGCACGAGCGCGCCGCCCAGCGCGGGCGAAAGCCCGAGCGACGCGCCCTGGGTCGAGCCCTTCGCGGTGAGCCACAGCACGCCGCCGCCGGCGATGGCCGCGAGGCCGACGCCGAAGACCACGGTCGCGACGTTCGCGCGCGCCACGGCGCTGCCGCGGATGTCCATGCCGCGCCGATCGCAGCGGTCGCCGTTGCAGAACGGGCGCGACTCGTCGAACCTCGACTTCGCCGCGAAGCCGAGCCCCGCCCCGACGCCGACGGCGACGACCCCCGCGCCTGCCGTGACGAGCGCGATCGTGCGGCGGCCATCCCCCGCGCCGCCCGCGTCGCTCGACGCGGGATCGTCCTCCAGCGCGCGCACGACGAGGGTCGAGGTCACGCCGCCCGGCTTCACCTCGACCTGCGCCGTCCACGCCCGCTTGCCCGGCGCGCTCGCCTGGATCACGTGGGTCCCCGCGTCGACCGGCATGGGCACGCCCCACTGGCCGGGGCCGACCGGCGTGCCGTCGCGCTTCACCTCGAGGCCCGGCGTGCTCGCGGCCTCGACGACCACCGAGAGGCGCGAGACCTTCGGCTGGACGGCCGCCGCGCGCTCGCGCGCCTTCGCCTCCTTCTCCCGGTCGCCGCTCGCGTGCACCCGCGCGGCGACCTCGAGGAAGTGCGCCCACGCCGAGGCCATCTTGCCGATGCGCTCGTAGCAATCGGCGAGGAAATAGCGGGTGTTGACGCTGTCGTAGAGGCGCAGGCTCTCCTCGTACTTGGGGCAGGCGCGCGACGCCTGGCCAGCGTCGACGAGCGCTCCCGCCTCCCGGAACAGCGCCACGGCGCCTGCCTTGTCCTCGGCCCTCGCCGCGCGCCCGCCCGCGATCGCCGCGGCCAGGCCGATGCCGATCGCGCAGAGACGCGCGGCGCGCCCGCGCTTCGGTCGGCCTTTCGTCTGCGGCGGCGTCATCGTGTCGGCGAAGGTATCAGAAGACATCGCGCGAGAACGGGTCGGCGCTGGAGGGCCGCTTCCCCTGCGGCGCGCCGCGCTTCGCCGGCGGCGCCGAGCCGCCCGGCCTCGCGGGCCTCTGCGCGGCGGGGGCGCCGGGGGCGGCGGCGCGCGCCTCGGGCGGCGGCCCCTCGGCCGACGCGCCGGGAGCGGCGCTGGGCGGCGGCACGGCGCTGGCGGCCGGCTCGACGGCCGCGTCCGGCCCGGCGCTCGGCTGCGCGGGGCGCGGCTCCGGCCCGGCGCTCGGCTGCGCGGGGCGCGGCTCCGGGACCGCGCCCTGAGGGCCCGCCGACGACGCCGTCTCGCGCTCGATGTCGCGCGGGGCTCGGTCCGACAGGCGCCAGAGGAGCAGGCCGCCGCTCACGAGCGCAAGGCCGAGCCCGATCGCGGCGGCGCGCTTCTCGCGCGACGCTGGCTTGCGGTTCGTCGTACCGAGCGGCGCCATGGTGAGCGCTCCCCCGCCGAGGGGCACGGTCGACGCGGGGAGCGTCGCCCCGGCCGCGGTGACCGCCGCGGCGGTGCGAGCAGCGCCGGGCGGCAGGGCCCCGGCCGGGAGCGCGCCGCGCAGCGCGCCGAACAGGCGCTCGGCCGCCGCGCGCGCGTGCGGCGGAGCGAACGGCACCAGCGCGAGCGCGAGATCCGCGACGGTCGGGAACCGGCGATCGCGATCACGCGCGATCGCCGCGAGGATCACCTGCTCCAGCGGCTCCGGGAGGTCCGGGCGGAGGGCGCGCGGCCGCTGCGGCTCCCCCTGCGTGACCAGGTAGACGAGCTGCGCGAGCTCGTGCGCGAAGAACGGCGTTCGCCCCGTGAGCAGCTCGAAGAGGACGACGCCCAGCGAATAGATGTCCGCGCGGCCGTCGACGTCGCTCGAGGAGCGGAGCTGCTCGGGGGACATGTAGAGGGGCGAGCCGAGCACTCCCCCCACCCGCGTCAACGCGTGGTCCTCCGCGTGCGTCATCTTGGAGATCCCGAAGTCGAGCACCTTGACGCACGGCGAGCCGTCCGCGTTCCGCGTGACGAACAGGTTGCTCGGCTTCACGTCCCTGTGGACGATGCCTTGCGCGTGCGCCTCCGCGAGCGCCTCGCAGACCTGGAGCACCAGCTCGACGGCCACGGGCACCGCGAGGCGCCCGCTCTCCGCGAGCACGGCGGCGAGGTCCCTCCCCTCGAGGTGATCCATCACCATGTACGGCGCGCCGCTCTCGAGCGTGCCGACGTCGGCGACGCGCACGACGTGCTGGCTGCGGACGCGCACGGCGGCGCGCCCCTCCCTCAGAAAGCGCTGGAGGATCTCCGGATCCCGCACGTACTTCGGCAACAGCACCTTGATCGCGACGCGCTCGTCGAGGGCGAGGTGGCGCGCGGCGACGACGAGCCCCATGGCGCCCCGTCCGAGGACGCTCTCCACGCGATACTTGCCGAGGAGGACATCCCCGGGGGCAATCGTGGTCTCGTCAGGGCTCGACATGGCAGGCCAGGGCGGAAGAAGGGCATCCACTATGCCACGTCACGGTCAGAGGCTCATGCAATTTTCCGCTGCGCCGGCCTCAGCCGGGCAGCGCTGCCATGGATTGGCCTTTCGTGTCCTGTCGCGACCGCTCCTACCCGACGGGTCGCGACCCGTCGGGAGCAGCGCGACGACGACCGAATCTTCAGCGATGGCCGCGGCGCTGACGGGCCCTTCCATTCCTTCCACCGATTGTTACGAAATGACACACTCCCACCGATTGTTACGAAACGACACACCTCCTCGCCCAGCGATCAAGCTTGTCTCGACTACGCGCCTCGATTTCTGTTCTACCCCTCGACTGTTATTGATATAGCGACAGCGAGGTAGCCAATGACCACCACCCTTCGATTCGTCGCTCCCGCCGCTGCTTCCCTCGCAACCGTGTTGCTCACGATTTCGCCGTCATTGGCGGCTTCGTGGCAGACCCGGGTCAACTACGGCGGGAACACGCCCATGGACCTCTACGTCCCGGACAAGGTCGACGCTTCGCCGGGGGTCGTGGTCTCGCTGCACTACTGCAGCGGGAACGCAGGAAACGCTCACGGCTGGTTCCAGGGTCTGGCGGATCAGCACGGCTTCCTCATCATCACTCCGCAGGCAGGCGGCAACTGCTTTGACGCGACGCCCGCGCGCAGCGGTGAGCGAGAGGCCATCACCAAGATGGTCCAGTACGCCATCACGCAGCACCACGCCGATCCGACCCGCGTCTTCGCTGCGGGGGCGTCCTCCGGCGCTTGCATGACGAATGCGCTCCTCGCCGCCTACCCCGACGTGTTCGCCGGGGGTTCGGTGCTGGCTGGTGTTCCCGCTGGCGCCTGGACGGGAGGCAACGCCTATGGCTGGACGACCCCTGCCAACAGGACCGCTGCCCAGTGGGGTGACATCGTGCGCAAGGCGAGCCCGAACTTCACCGGCGCACGGCCTCGGGTGCAGCTCTGGCACGGAACGGCTGACACCACCCTCAACTACGAGCCGAACTTCGCTGCCGAGGTCAGCCAGTGGTCGGACGTCTTGGGTCTGAGTCACTCCGACAGCAAGACGAGCACCTTCAAGGGTTCCCCGGATACCTGGAATCGGGCCTCCTTCACGAATGCTGCGGGGACGCTCGTCCTCGAGTCGAACTACGCGCAAGGCGCCCCGCACGATCTCTCCGGGCGAGGCTTGTGGGCCGACGCCGTGCGCTTCTTCGGGCTGGACATGGACGCTCCGTCCACCGGAGAAGGCGCGGGCGGCGCTGATGGAACCGGAGGCAGCGACGCGTCAGGCGGAGGCAGCAGCGCCTCCGGCGCAGGTGGCCAAGGTGGCAGCGCCTCCGGCGCAGGTGGCCAAGGTGGCAGCGCAAACGGCGCCACTTCAGGCACAGGTGGCGACGCGAGCGGCAGCACGGGTAGCGGAGCGACCACCGGAGGCGCGGCGCAAGGCACCGGCGGAGCCACCACGGGCGGCTCGACGAGCAACGCGAGTGGAAGCACCGCTTCCGGAGACAGCGATCCGACCACGACAGGCGGCGACAGCGCGTCGGACGACGGTGGGTGCAGCTTCAGCGTGGCCTCCAGTGGTCAGCTGCCCGGCGGCGCGCTCGTCGGATTGCTCGTGGCAGGGCTCGGCGCGGTGGTCCGCCGCCGTCGCCAATCTGCTGCGTGAGCGTGCAGCGCCGGCGAGGGACTCGTCACCATCGTCAGCGCGAGCCAGGAGCCGAGGCTCCGGCCGCCGCCCTCGCGCAAGTTCGGGGGAATTGACGCAGCAGCTCGTGCTCAGAACGCGAGCGGGAGCCAGAGTCGTCCGTTGCTGGACTTCCCCCAGCAGTGCACCCGGCCGTCGGTCTTCATCCCGCAGGTGTGCAGGTAACCGGCGCTCAGGCTGACGAAGGTGCCTTCGGGATCCTCGGTCTGCCCGTCCTCATTGTATCCCCAGCAGTGCACCGTGCCGTTCGTCCGCACGCCGCAGGTGTGAAGGTGGCCCGCGGCGATCTGGGTGTAGGTGTCGGAGGACGGGGGATCCGTCGCCTGGCCCTGGTCGTTGAGCCCCCAGCAGTCGACCGTACCGCCCGTCCTCACACCGCAGCTGTGAAGGCCGCCCGCGCTGACCTGGACGAAGTCACCCATGGGGTTCGTGGACTGACCATGTCCATTGTGTCCCCAGCAGTGCACCTTGTGGTCCGTCTTCACGCCGCAGTTGTGTGCGCCGCCCGTGCTGACCTGGAGGAAGTGGAGGGAGCTCCCCGGATCCGTGGCTTTATCGGCGGTGTTGTCCCCCCAGCAGTTCACTGTGCCGTCCGTCTTCACACCGCAGTTGTGAAACGACCCCGAATCGATCTGGATGTAATTGCCGGAGGGCTTGGTGACCTGCCCGTAGGCGTTGTCCCCGAAGCAATCCACAGCTCCGGTCGACCTCAGCCAGCAGGTGTGGTCCTGGCCTGCGCTGGCCTGAGTGAACGTGCCGGTAGGCTCCGGGGCCCGGCCCTCCGAGCGGTCCCCCCAGCACCTCGCCAGGCCGCTCGCGTTCACGCCGCAACCATGCTCGGTGCCCGTGCTGATCTGAGAGAACGTCTCCGACGGCGGCGCGGTTTTCTCCGCATCCTTGTCGCCCCAGCAGGCCACGAGGCCGTTCTCCGTCACGCCGCAGGTGTGATTCCTTCTCGTGTCGATCTGGACGAAGGTGCCCTCGGGAGCCGAGGTCTGGCCGAGGTTGTTGCTCCCCCAGCACTCGACCCTGCCATCGGTCCTCAGCCCGCAGCTGTGGCTCAAACCCGCGGTGACGTGAGTGAAGGGGCCGTCGGGGCTGTCGGACTTGTCCTCTGCGTCGCTCCCCCAGCAGTGCGCGGCGCCATGGGTCGTCAGCCCGCAGGTGTGCATGTAGCCCGCGCTGACCTGAGTGTAGCGGACCAGGAACGTGGGGTCGGTGGCCTGGCCTTCGTCGTTGCGCCCCCAGCAGTGCACCCTGCCGTCGGTCCTCACGCCGCACGTGTGAAAGTCACCCGCGCTGACCTGGGTGTAGGTATCGCTGGTCGGGGGATCGTCCGCCTTGCCCGAGCCGTTGTCGCCCCAGCAGTGGACCGTGCCGTCCGTCTTGACACCGCAGGTGTGAATGCTGCCTGCGCTGATCTGGTTGTAGGTGCCCGTGGGATCCGAGCTCTGGCCGTGGCTGTTGTTGCCCCAGCAGTTCACCGTGCCGTTGTACCGAAGCCCGCACGTGTGGCTGTTGCCTGCGCTGAGCTGCTTGTAGGTACCGGACGGCTCCGTGGACTGGAGAAAGTTGTCGCTCCCCCAGCAGATCACCGCGCCGGACGGGGTCAGCGCGCAGGAATGGTGGAGGCCCACCGTGACGGTGCGTCGCCCGAAGATCGAGCCGACGGCAGGGTCAGCCTCATCGTCCCCCCAGCAGTCCACTGCGCCGCTCAATTTCAGACCGCAGGTGATTCTGCCGTTCGTGCTGATCTGGGAGAAGCTCCCGGTCGGATCCGTCCCGCCGCCGTCGTCGTTGCTCCCCCAGCAGTTCACCGAGCCGTCCCTCCTCGTCCCGCAGGTGTGGACTTCGCCCGCGCTGACCTGGATATAGGTCTCGCTCTGTGGGGGATCTGCCGCCTGGAGCTCCACGTTGCGCCCCCAGCAGTGGATCGTGCCGTCCGTCCTCACACCACAGGTGTGCGCGCTGCCCGCGCTGACCTGGGTGTAGGTGTCGCTGACCGGGGGATCCGCCGCCTGGCCCTGGGCGTTGCTCCCCCAGCAGTGGACCGTGCCGGACACCGTTACCCCGCACGTGTGCCATCCGCCCGTGCTGACCTGCACATAGCGGCCGGTCGCTGGAGGCGTGGCCCTGCCGTCCGGGTTGCTCCCCCAGCAGTGGACCGAGCCGTCCGTCCTCACGCCGCAGGTATGAAAGCGGCCAGCGCTGACCTGCGTGTAGGTATCCTCGGGAGACAGCGGCTCCCAGACGTGCTCGGGCCAGGTGACAGGCGGATCCGTGGCCTGCCCATCGGCGTTGTAACCCCAGCAGTGGACCGTGCCGTTCGTCCTCACCCCACACGTGTGCCATGCGCCCGCGCTGACCTGGAGATAGGTGTCGTCCATCCCGGGGTCGGTGGCCTGGCCGTGGGTGTTGTTCCCCCAGCAGTCGACCGCGCCGTTCGGCTTCAGGGCGCAGGCGTGCCCGTCGCCCGTGCTCACGATGGGCTCCTCGGACGCCGCATGGATCCGCGTGTCGTCGGCGCGGAGGCCCTGCGCGGCCTCGTCGAGCTCGCTGCCGTCCACGTCGGGCTCTCGCGGCAATTCGCCGAGGCACCCGAGAAGAGAGATTGTGATGACCTTCAGCGCGACCAGGGCTCCAAGCCGCTGGCCGCCGGGCTCGCTCGCTCGCGAAGTCAGTCGTCTTCCAGGCACATAGGTCGACATAGGTCCTCGATGGCTCTCTGTTCGAGTTTCAAGAAAGCAAACGCTTCAAGAGCAGGCTCCGCACACCGATCGAGACTGCTTTTCCGCGCTGCGGCGTTCTGCTGAGCGCTCCCGCGCTTCCCGCCAGGGCTCTCCGCGATGCCTCGCCGGTGACGGCGAGGCACCCGGGCGATCGAACAGCAACCCTCGGGCCAGGACCTGCAAGAGGGCATTCAGGCCCGTTCACGCGACGGCGCCGGTCGAGGGGCTTGCCGCCGGGCGTGACATGTCACGCTCGCTCCGTGACATGTCACGCTCGCTCCGTGACACGTCACGCCCTCACCGTGACATCTCTTGCCGCGCTCCCCGCGACCGGCAGGAGCAGCAGGCTTTGGAGTCAACGCGGCCCCTTCGATGCAGGAACGAGTCGTTCGATACAGCATCATTTCTCGGGAGGAAGGCGGCTCGCGTAAAAATGTTCAGTCAACCCGGGGCAGGTCCCGCAATTGGCGCTTGACGTTTCCGAGACGTTTGGATTTCCTTCCATCATGAAGACGGCTTTCCCTCGCTTTCGACTCGCCGCATCGACGGTGCTCGTCGTCGCAGCCGCCGCGTCCTGCAGCAGCGAAGATGCCGATCCTGGCACGTCAGGTTCGTCGGGCGGCTCACCGCCAGCCGCCGGGTCGGGCGGGACGGGTGGCACGACCGCGAGCAGCGGTGGCGCGGGTTCAGGCTCGGACGCCTCGAGCGCCGGAGGAACCGGCGGCAGCTCCACGGGAGGTTCGTCCGCGGTCGGCACAGGAGCAGGCGGCGGCTCGGCAGGCACGGCATCGGGGGGTTCGGGAGGGTCGACACCCGAGACGGGCGATCGCTCGCCGGAAGGCACCTGCGCGCGCTTCAACGCCGACACCGCCGACATGAGCGAGGGCACGTGGAGCGGCTCGCTGGATCCCGAGTGCGACCCGGGAGACATCTCTGCCGATGGTCGAGCGAACGCGCTCCGGCTCTTCAACCTGTACCGCTGGCTGGCGGACCTGCCCCCGGTCGTGACCGAGCCCACCCGCGACGTGCAGGCCCAGGCCTGCGCGCTCATGATGGACGCGAACAATGACCTTTCGCACGAGCCGCCGGAGAGCTGGAAGTGCTACTCGAAAGCAGGCGCGGACGGCGCGAGGACGAGCAACATCTCGAGCGGCCCCGGCGTCGCGAGCGTTCAGGGCTATTTGATCGACCCCGGGAACGAGACGACCTTCGGCCACCGGCGCATCATCCTTGCGAACGATCTCGGCCCGATCGGCCTCGGCTCGACCGGCAAGAACGGCGCCTCCTGCATGCAGAACATCGGAGGGACGGGGCGCGCCGGCAAGGAGTGGACGGCCTGGCCTCCGCCCGGGGTGTTCCCGATGCAGGCGTACGGCGACCGCTGGAGCTCACTCAGCGACACCGGCTGGTCGATTCAGAGCGAGGACATCGAGCTCGAGAACGCCGAGGTCACGATCACGAGCGGCGGAGCCCCGCTGGCCGTCGACGTGGAGCCGCTCCAGGGACGCTACGGCTCCACGAACGCCATCCGCATCGTGCCGAACGGCTGGGACCCTGAAGCCGGTAACACCTACTCCGTGAGCGTCTCCGGAATCTCGGCGAGCATCGCCTACGATGTCGTGTTCGTCGACTGCGAATAGAGGATTCTCGTTCCCCTTCAGCTCCGGCAAGAACATCATTTCGGGACCTTGAGGTCGAGCTTGCCGAGGCGCGCGAGCAGCGGACCCCGATCCTCCATGGCCACGCCGACGAGCCTCCGCGCAGACGCGTCATCGAGCTTCGGGACGGATCGCGCTGCGAATCGTGCCTCGTCCGCGGCGGGGACCTGGAAGATCAGATGGTAGACGCCGCTGTTCGAGACCGCGAGCACGCGCTGCGTCTCCCCCAGGCCGAGCAATCGACAGAGCGCCGCGGCAAGGAATCCCGCGGCGGCGCGAGCGAGAGCGCCGCCGCGGAACGAGAGCGAGACGTGGTGCTCTCGTCCGGCCTCGCCGGCCTCGGCGACGGTATACACCACGGCGATGTCGGCGGACGTGATGAACGCATTGCCCTCGGCGAACGGGTCCGCGGGCGGGCCCCCCCCGGGGCGCTTGAGCGCGGTGTCCTTGGCGCGGCCGAGCCCGCGCGAGAGCTCGATCAGGTGGTCCGGCGAGAACAGCCGATCGTAACGCGGCCGCTTCATCGCGAACCGGTAGACCAGGAACACAACGAGCCCGACGAGCAGCCATTTCAGCATCGGACCTTGCACCTCCGCGCCCATGCGCCGAGACAGACCATCACGCCCGCGGGGAGCGGCTCATCGCCGCAGCATGCGCCTTCTTTCGTCCCATGGCGAGTCATCGTGCGGGTCCTCGCACGATTCGTCCATGGGGTTTCCGCTGTGAGGTCGGGGGCCTGCCCGATGGCGCGCGTTGCCGCGACGCCGGGAGACGCGCCGCCCGGCGCGGGATCTGTGGCGCGAGGCCGGCCGGATGGTGGATACTGGCGCTGGCCTCCAGCCTCTTCGCCGCGATGATCCAAGCCGCCACCTACGTCTACGTCTCCAACGCCGAGAGCTGCGAGATCTCGGTGCTGCGCCTGGACCCCGCCGACGGGTCGCTGGCGCTGGTACAGGCCGTCGGCATCGAAGGCCAGGCCGGCCCGCTGGCGGTGTCGCCGGACCGACGCTTCCTCTACGTCGCGCTGCGCACCGAGCCCCACGCGGTGCAGAGCTTCGCGCTCGACGCGGCGAGCGGGCGGCTCGCGCCGCTGTCGGCGGCGCCGCTGCCCGACAGGATGTCGCACCTCATCACCGATCGCAGCGGGCGCCATCTCTTCGGCGCCTCCTACGGCGGCCACAAGACCAGCATCAGCCCGATCGGCAGCGACGGCACGGTGGGCGAGCCTGCCGCGGTGTTGCTCACCGGCCGCCATGCGCATGCCACGCTGGTGGATCCGTCGAACCGCTACGTCTTCGTCAGCGCCCTCGGCTCGGATGTGGTGGTGCAGTGGCGCTTCGACGCGGCCACTGGCCAGCTCACACCGAACGATCCGCCGGCGCTGCCTGTGCGTCCGCAGGCCGGCCCTCGCCACCTCGCGTTCGCTCCCGACGGGCGCATCGTCTACCTGCTCAACGAGCTGGACGCGCGCGTCGACGTCCTGGCCTTCGACGCCGAGCGCGGGACGCTGGCGCCGGTGCAGAGCCTCTCCACGCTGCCCGAGGGCTTCTCTGGCAAGCCCTGGGCGGCGGACCTGCACCTCACGCCCGACGGCCGCTTCCTCTACACATCGGAGCGCACCTCCAGCACGCTGGCCGGGTTCAGCGTCGATGCGCAGACCGGCCGCCTGAGCCTGGTCTCACACGCGCCCACGGAACAGCAGCCGCGCGGCTTCCAGATCGACCCCGGCGGCCGCTGGCTCGTCGCCGCCGGGCAGCTCTCGCATGCGGTGCGTGTGCACGCGATCGACCGCGAGAGCGGCCGGCTCACCTCCTCGACGTCGTACCCGGTGGGCCGAGGTCCCCACTGGGTGGAGATCCTGAGCTTCCCCTGATCTGAGCGCCGCGCGCGCGATGCCCCCGAGCTGGCGAAACTGGCGGCGCGGGTGGCGGCCGCCAGGTCCCGGAGCGCGGAGAGGGTCAAAAGATCCGGCAAAAAGGCGCGGCACACCGCTCGCACTACGTGCCCACCAGAACGCCGCGAGGTCCGACCTCGCGCTGGTCCCCGCCGTTGCGGGACAGCGCGAAGCCCGGAAGCGGCGTGCTGGCCCGAGCCGGCGCCACGCGCCGCGCTCGGATGGAGGTACCCATGTCGGTTCGTCATGCCATGTCCATGCTTCTCCCTGTCCTCGCGCTCGCCTGCTCCACCGCGCAAGGCGCCACCCCGGAGCCACCGGAGAGCCCCCCTCCGCAGCACGACGACGCAGCGGCGCCGGCCGGCTCGACGAGCGCGAAGAGCTTCGTCGACGCCGCGTCGTACTTCACCAGCTCGGAGGAGATCGACGCCTGGTACGGGCTGCTTCACGAGCTGAACGACGACTTCGACGTCGTGTGCGGCGACACCTTCTGCGAGGGCGATTTCAGCAACTACGAGCCGCTTCGATTCCGTTGCTCCGTCGAGGAGCACGCCGGGACGATAGGCCGCTGTGTGTGGGTCCTCGCCGCGAGCAACGAGGAGATCGTGGCTCCCACGGGCGATGTCGAGGTCGACGCGAGGATCTTCCTCTGCGAGATGCCCATCGCCCCGGACACGGCCGTGACCGACCTCGTCGAGGCGCTCTCGGCGGCGGCAGGTCGGGCGATCGACGCGGAGCTCCCCGGAACGGACCGCTCGCTCTACGACGGCCTCGTCGAATGCCTCTGACGGCCCGCCGGCGCCGGCCAGCTCGGTCGTCGAGCCGCGCTGGCGCCGCCTGACGCCCAGCGCAGACCGAAGCGCGCAGACGAAACGAGCTGGTTCGCTGGGCGCGGAGGCGTGGCGCTCAGGAAGGGCCCGTCGGGCGAGCGCTTCCGGCGCCGCTCTCGCCCGTCACCGGCTCGCCTTCGGCGAGCAGCCGCTTGAGCGTGGCGAGATCGACGGGCTTCACGAGGTGCTCGTTAAACCCGGCTTCACGCGCCCTCTGGCGGTCGCCCTGCTGCCCGTAGCCGGTGAGCGCGATCAGATAGACGTTCTTGTGCTGGGGTTTCTCTCGGACGCGGCGCGCGAACTCGAGGCCGTCGATCCCCGGCAGCCCGATGTCCACGATGGCCACGTGCGGGAGCACCTCGTCCATGAGCTCGATCCCCGAGATCCCGTGAGACGCCGAATGACACTCGAACCCGGCGCGCGCCAGGAGCGCGCAGAGCGCCTCGCGGCCGTCGTCGTTGTCCTCCACGACGACGATCCGCGATCTCCTGGGGAACTCCGCGAGGAGCGAGCCGCGCGTCGCCTCCTGCTCGGATGACGGCTCGGAGATCGGCAGCCGCACCTCGAACTCGCACCCTTTGCCCTCCCCGTCGCTCCGCGCGCTCACGGTGCCGCCGTGCTTTTCGACGAGGCCCCGGACGAGGGTGAGCCCCACGCCGAGCCCTCCCGCCGATCGGTCCAGGGTGCGGCTCGATTGCACGAAGAGCTCGAACACCGTGTCGAGCATCTCCTTCGGGATCCCGAGGCCGTCGTCCTTCACGCGGACCACCGCGTGTCCGTCAAGGCGCTTGGCCTCCAGGGCGACATGCCCCCCTCGCGACGTGTACTTCGCGGCGTTGTTGAGCAGGTTCACGTGAACCTGCTGGAGCCGCGCGGGGTCGCCCTCGACCCAGATCGGCTCTGGATCGACCACGACCGAGAAATCGACGCCGCGCGTGTCCATGAGGTTCCTGACCGCGTCGGCGGCGTCCTTCACCACCGAGCCGAGGTCGAGCACGCGCTTTCGAAGCTCGATCTTGTTCTGCGTGACGCGGCTCGCCTCCAGCAGATCGTCGAGCAGGCGCGCCATCTGCGCGGACTGACGCTCGAGGATCTGGACGACCTTCTCGTCGAGCCCGGACGCGCCGTCCGACGCGGAGCAGTCTTCCTTGAGCAGCGCCGTGGCGTGGACGATCGCGCCGAGAGGGTTGCGGAGCTCGTGCGACAGCATGGCGAGGAACTCGTCGCGCCTGCGCACGGCGTCCTTGATCTGTTCCTCGGATCGCTTTTGCGCGGTGACGCTCCGGAAGATCCCGATGATACCCACGATGTGGCGCGCCGCATCGATGAGCGGGAGCCGCGTGACGAGGTCCCACTCCACGGCGCCGTCCTGCCGCACGCGCTTCTCCAGCTTGTAATGCTGCGCCTCGCCGGTCCGCAGCACCACCTCGTCCTGCTGATGAACGGCGAGCGCCGCCTCGTACCCAGGCAGCTCGAAGCCGGTCTTGCCCGCCGCTTCGCGCGGATCGGAGAGGCCGAGGCGCTCCGCCATGGCGTGGTTCGTGCGAATGAACCGGCCGCGCGCGTCCTTGAAGTAGATCGCGTCGGGCACGCTGCGGAGCAGGCTATTCAGGAGATAGCGCTCGTGGAAGAGCGCGTCCTCCGCCGCCTTCAGGCCGCTCACGTCGATGAGCGTGAGCACGACCCCCGCGATGGTGCCCTTGGCACGGTAGGGGAGGATGCGAAGAAAGAACGAGCGACCATGCCGGTCGCGCAGCTCGCGCTCCACGCGCTCCCCCGTCGCGAGCACGCGCTTGAGATCCGCGGTGAGCTCCGGGTGGTCGACCGCATACGTGAACGTCTCGATCGGCCTGCCGACGTCCTGCAAGAGCAGGTTGAAGCTCTCCGCCATCTGCGGCGTGAATTTCCTGATCTTGAGCTCCCTGTCGAGGAAGATCGTGCCAATGTCCGTGCTCGACAGGAGGTTCTCCATGTCGTTTCCGAGCTCGGTGAGATCGGCGATCTTCCGCTGGTACTCCGCGTTCACCGAGTAGAGCTCCTCGTTGACGCTCTGGAGCTCCTCGTTCGTGCTCTGCAGCTCCTCGTTGGAAGCGAGGAGCTCTTCGTTCGCCGCCTGCAGCTCCTCGTTGCTCGCCTCGAGCTGCTCGGTCATCGCCTGCAAGGTCTGCTTCGTGTAACCGAGCTCCGCCTCGAGCGCGCCGAGCTGCTCGCGCGAGACGTCGTCCAGGTCGATCTCCTTCTCCGGCATCGCCGCCCGCCGCGGCGCCCCCTCGATCGCGTCGAAGGTGATGAGGACGTGGGGCAAGGTGCCTCGCCGGCTCTCGACCCGGCGCATCGTGATCTTGTAGACGCCGCCCTCCGCGTGCACCCCCTTGAACACGATCGCCGTGCGCTCCTTGATGACGCGCTGCAGGCCCCCCATCAGCACCATCTTGAGGTCGCAGTCCAGCATCTCGAAGGCGTCGAGCCCCTGTCTGCCATCCTTGACCTTCAGGAATCGGCTCGCGCCGCCGAACGCGTGGACGAGCTCCCCTGCGTCATTGACGAGGAGGCTCGGAGGCATGAACTCGTCGAGCAGCGCGTCGTAGGTCCCGAGCAAGTGCGACGCCGGGTGGCGCGCGACGGGCGCGGTGATGCCCGAGCGCGGGGCGCTCTGGCCCTTCGGCGATGCCGGCTGAAAGCGGGGCTCGACCTGCATCCGCCGGTCGCTGTACTTCCGGTAGATCCGCCATTGCTTGTCGACGATCTCGAAGTCGTGCGCAAGGTGCCCCGGGGTCTCGCTGGGCCCGAGGAGCACCACGCCCCCGCGTTTGAGCGCGAAGTGAAAGAGGCTCAGGACCTTCTGCTGCACCGCCGGCTGGAGGTAGATGAGCATGTTACGGCAGCTGATGAAGTCGACGCGCGTGAACGGCGCGTCCTTGATCACGTTGTGGTGCGCGAAGACGACCGCCTGGCGGAGATCGGGGACAATCTGGTAGCTGCGTCCGCGCCGGATGAAATGCCGCTCGAGACGCTCGGGCGAGACGTTCACCACCGCCTCTTCCTCGTAGATCCCGCGCGTCGCGACCTCGAGCGATCCGTGGTGCACGTCGGTCGCGAAGATCTTGAACGGGCGGTGGCCACTCCGGGACGTGAGCTCGTGGAGGAGGATGGCGAGCGAATAGACCTCTTCGCCCGTCGCGCACCCGGCGACCCACACGCGGAACGGGGCGTCGCGCGGTCCCGCTCGCAGGAGCTCGGGGAGCACCGAGCGCTCGAGGATGCCGAACGCTTCCTCGTTCCGGAAGAAGCGCGTCACGCCGATGAGGAGGTCACGGTAGAGCACGTCGAGCTCGCTCGACTTGCTCTTCAAGCGCTCGACGTACTGTTCGATATCGTCCGTATGCGCGAGCTGGATCCGTCGCTCGATGCGCCGGGTGACCGTGCTCGGTTTGTAGTGCGTGAAGTCGATGCCGAACTGCTCCTCGAGCATCCTGTAGACCGCGCTCATCCCCTGATCGACGCTGGCCGCGTCCCGCTCCGGCCGGCGCCCCTGGGACCTCACGTGCTCGAGGAGGACGCGCGGCATGTCCTGGGGAGGCAGGACGCAGTCGGCCACGCCGGCGTCACGCGCGGTCTTCGGCATTCCATCGAACTGCGCGCTGTCGACGTCCTGCACGACGACCAGCCCGCCGGCCTCGTGGACCGCGCGGATCCCCCGTGAGCCATCGCTCCCACCCCCGGAGAGGATCACGGCGATCGCCCGCGGGCCGCAGTCCTGCGCGAGGGACCGAAAGAACACGTCGATCGGCAGCGCGAGCTCCTGGTCGCGGTCCCTCTCGCTGAGGAGGAGGCGGTCGCCGGAGATGATCATCTCCTTCTTCGGCGGGATCAGATAGATGTGGTCGGGCTCGACCGGCATGCCGTTCTCGACGAGGTGGATGGGCAGCTCGGTGCGGCGCCCGAGGATCTCGTCCATCAGGCTCTTGAAGTCTGGCGACAGGTGCTGGACCACGACGAAGGCCATCCCGCTCTCCTTCGGGATGTTCTCGAAGAAGTGCTCGAGCGCCTCGAGCCCCCCCGCCGAAGCGCCGATCCCCACCACGTAAGGCGCCACGGCTGGCCGGGCTGCGCGGGTTCTTGTCTTTGTGGCATCGCGCAGCTCGCGTTCGGTCGACATGACCGACCTCGACGGCAGCAAGCATGCCCAGGCTGTGGCCGCTGGCGAGCGCCTTCACCTGGGCCAAAATCCCCGGAATTCAGGCGGAGGGCGGACGTCGGACGTGTGACAAATTGCCTCGCTGCGCGCCACATGTGGTGGTCTTGCGGCGTCGCGACGGCCTCGTCATCTCATCACCACACCGTCTCATCCTCTCGTCGCCTCGCTTCCCGCCGTGGGTGCGGGCGCCGGGCGGAAGGCCGCCCGGCCGCCGAAGAACACGAGCAGGCCGAGCGCTATCCACACGAGCTCCTTGGCGCGCTTGACGAGGACGAAGGCGGCGCCCACCGTGGCGGCGGCGGGCACGCCGAGCGCGGTCAGGAAGGCGACATAGCCGGCGTCCTGCACGCCGAGCCCGGCAGGCACCATGAAGGCGGCGGCGCGGAGGAGCGCGAGGACGACCTCGAACGAGAGGACCTCGGAGAGCGAGACGTCGACCCCGAGGAGCCGGAGGAAGAAGTACGTCTCCGCCCCCTCGGCGAGCCACATCCCGAGCAGCAGCAGCGCCGCCGCGGCGAGCGCAGCGCGACGCTCCCCGAGCGCGGCCGCGTGCCTGTCGGTCGCGGAGAAGGCCGCGGCCCTCGCGTCGATATAGGCCTTCACGCGCTGGCCGGGCAGGCGCTTCAGCCACGCGAAGACCCGCGATGCGACCGTGCCCGAGAGGAGCGCGCCCCCGAGCGCGAGCGCCACGGCGAGCAGGCCGAGCCCCGAGAGGACCACGAGCCACGGGAGCCACGGCCCGCCGATCAGGGGGCGCGAGGCACGCTCCAGGTGGTTGAAGCCGAGCGCGAGGGCGATCGCCACATACGCCGCGTTCGCGAGGACGATCAGCGCCCTGCGCGCCGCGATGCCGGCGACGCCCTGCGGCCCCGGGATCCCGCACCACCGGTGCAGCAGATAGAACGTGACCGACTCGGAGAGGGCAGCGCCGGCGGGGACGCTCATGTTGAGCGCCTCGGTCGACAGCGTGAGCGCGAGATACCGGGAGAACGGCGCGTGGCGGCCGGACGCGGGGTTGCGCGTGCGCGTGTCGAAGACGCGCCGGCTCGCTTCGGCCTGGAAGAGCCGCGCGACGAGGTTGGGGACGAGGGCGAGCGCCATCATCGGCGCTCCCACTGAGGCGATGAGCGCCGCGACGCTCGGGAGATCCGCGCCGCGCAGCGTGCTCCAGAGCGCCGCCCCCGCGACGGCGACCCCGAGCCACCTCAGCGCGACGGCGCCCGCGCCCGGGCGGGCTCGCGCCCCGGGGAGAGGCTCATCGTGGGCGTCACGGGCAAGGAAGGTCATCGCACGTTCGCGCTCCGGCGCCGGCCGAGGGCCTGAGGTTGAGGGCGAGTGCTCGTATCGCGCAGGCGCGTCGCGCGCTGATGTCATGGGCGCAACGCCGCGGCGACACGTCGCGGCACGCCGCGACAAGCGCGGCGGTGCGTCGAGCTCGTCCGCTCCGGTCGAGCGCGCCCGACGCGCCCGGGCAGCCGACGAGCGCGCGGCTTGACGCCGGGATCGGCTATCGTCCTGGTTCGTTGGAGACGCGCGGGAGGGGAGAGCGGCTCCTCGGCGGGGTGGGAGGGGGGCGGCCAGAAGGATGGAAGGAAGAGCGAACGTGGAGACAGATCAGGAAAGCATCGAGCGGCTCCGGGTGGAGAACGCTGGATTGCGCAAGGAGATCGACAGGCTCCATGAGCAGCTGGGGCGCCGGGAGGAGCGGACACGGCTGATCCTGCAGGCGGCCGGCGAGGGGTTCCACGTCGTCGGGATGAACGGCGAGATCCTCGACTGCAATCCATCCTTCGCCGGCATCGTGGGTTACGACCGGAGCGAGCTCCTGACGATGAACATCGGCCAGATCGACCCGCGGCCGCCGCGCGAGATCGCGATGGTCATCGAGGAGATCAAGGCCAGGGGGTCGCTCCGCTTCCTCGCGAGGCACCGCCACAAGGACGGCCACCTGATCGACGTCGAGGTGAGCTCTCACCTCGTCCAGAGCGGTGACGAGCAGTTCTTCTCGGCCTTCTCGCGCCCCCTCACGGAGCAGCTGAAGCGCGAGCAGGCGCTGCGCGAGAGCGAGCAGAAGTTCCGGGCGATCTTCGACGAGACCTCGATGTTCATCGGCCTGCTCACCCCGCACGGGGACCTGATCGAGTGCAACCGGACGATGGCCGATTTCACCGGGGCGCGGCCGGGCGAAGCGCGCGGCGGGCCGCTCTGGCAGGCGCCGTTCTGGGTCGGCGGAGCGAGCGCAGGGGAGCGGATCAGGGAGTGCGTCCGCCGGGCGGCGGCGGGCGAGCCGTCGTCGTGCGAGGTGAAGCTCCACGGGCCCGGCGGGCGCGTGGCGACGCTCGACCTCAAGATGAAGCCGATCCTCGACACGCTGGGCCAGAGCGTCCTCCTGATCGCCGAGGGCTACGACGTGACCGAGCTCCGGCGGGCCGAGGCGGAGCGCGCGGCGCTTCAAGCGCAGATGATCGACGCGCAGGAGGCGACCATCCGGGAGCTCTCGACGCCGCTCATCCCGCTCGACGCGGGGATCCTGGTGATGCCCCTCGTCGGGCGGCTCGACCGGGTGCGCATCGAGCAGCTGCTGGAGCGCTTGCTGCAGGGGGTGGTGGCGCAGCGCGCGGCCACGGTCATCCTCGACGTCACCGGCGTGCCGGTGGTGGACGCCGAGATCGCGGACTCGCTGATCAGAGCGGCCCAGGCGGTCAAGCTGCTCGGCGCGGAGGTCATCCTCACCGGCGTCGGCCCCGAGGTGGCGCAGACGATGGTGGGTATCGGCATCGACCTCCGGGAGATCGTCACGCTGAGCTCGCTCCAGAGCGGGCTCCACCACGCGCTGGGGCGCTCGCGCCGCGGCGGGAGGAGGTCGAGCAGCCCGCGGCGCCGCGACGGGTGACGGAGCTCCTGCTCGGATCTCGTCAGCGGTGCATCGGCTCGGCGAGCCAGCGGACCAGCGCGTCGCTGTCGAGATCCAGCAGGGCATCCTCGACCTCGCCCGCCCCGATGGCCTGTGCGCGCTCGACGATCGAGCGCTCCTCCTCGGCGGTCGGCTGGCGCCCGACCCGCCGCGCGAAGAGGCGGCCGAGGAGCTCGGCGATGGCCTTCTGCGCCCCCGCCTGCGCCCCCGCCCGCGCGGCCTCCTGCGCGGCCACCTTCGCGCCCTCCTGTTCGGCCTCGGCGAGCATTTCTTCGATGATCGGTATGGTCCGGAGCAGCTTCTTCTCCGTCTCCCTGTCCTCCATCAGCATGACGAGCTCCTTCCGCAAGTTGTGCCCCCAGGGGTCGATGGCGGCCATGACCAGGAGCGCTGTATATAGCTCGATCCGTTCCTCGACGGTCGCCGCCCGCGCGGAGATCTCCGCGACGACCTCACGCATCGCCGCGGCGGTGGCGTCCCTGGTAAGCGGGGCGAACACGAGCCAGAACACGCTGCCTCGCGCCCGGAGCTCGGCCATCGTGCGCTGGTAGACCGCGTCGACACGAAAGTGCGTGCCGCTGAACCGCCGCCCCCGCCAGGACGTACGGCGCTTCCCTGTCGCGGGCAAACGCCGCCGGCGACCCGAGAGGACCACGGCGACGCTCTCGATCGGCGGTACCGGCGCTCCGGGAGCCTCGCGCCGGAGCGCGGAGAAGAGGAAGCCGAGGTACTCGAACATCTGGTCGGGCACGTCGTCGCGCAACGCGAAGCAGAACTCGACGTGCAGCACGCGCAGCTCGGCGCCGATGCGCAGGCGCAGCGCCTTGTCGAGGCGTCGCTCGAGCTTCGTGACCTGGGTGTCGATCCAGCCGAGGACCTCGACCGACCTGTGCTCGGGGACAAAGACGCACGCCAGGTCGTCAGGAAACCGTCGGGCGATGTGGCGCAAGGTGATGTCGGCGTCTCCCATGCGGCGCGATCTCGGCAGATCGCGTGCCATGGGCCGGAGCGCCAGAATCAGCGTCGTGTTGGCAGAGAGGAGCGCGCTCCGGGGCTGGCGCCGCCATGGCGGACGGCGGCCTCACCCACGCCGGCGGCAGGAGGGCGCCCGCGCGGCGCGCCGCTAGGCGGTGCGGCCGCGGGCCTCGCGCACCAGCGCCACCATCGCCTTCCGCACCTCGTCCGTCCTCGATACGGGCGCGTCGAACGGGAGGCGTGCCGCCTTCGGCCCCGCCGGCGTGATGATATCCAGCTCGAAGCCGTAACGATCGACCGAGGTCATCGTGGCGCCGGTGGCGTCCTTGATCCCGGCGAGGACCTTCGCGTACGCGAGGACCGCGTCGGCGTGATCGGTGTTCATGTGCTCGAGGATGCCCGCGGTGTCGGCGGCGAGCGGATCGGGCTCGGCGGCCGCGTACGCGTCGGCCTCGACCCAGGACATGCGGCCGAAGCCGCCGACGTACCGGATCGACACCGGGTCGAGCCGGTAGAAAGAAAAGTCCGTGAAATCCACGTAGTACGACGCACGCGGGTGCGTCGCGAGGAAGCTCGTCCGGGCGGCGGCCGCCTCCGCGCCTTCGAGGGGGCGGCACGGGCCGATCAGGGTCATCCGGCCGAGCGCGAGCGGGTCGGCCAGGCCCTCGGCGGGCTCGGCGAGGAGCAGTGACGCCTCGGCGCGGACCTTGAGGTTGCCAGTGTGCTCGGCGAGCGCCGAGAGCAGCAGCAGCGGGCGCCCGTGCGCGTCCACGGTGACGGCGACGAGCGAGCCGTACGGATAACCGGCGGGATCCCGCGCGAGCGTGCACAGCGTGGCAGCGCGGGCCCGCTGCGCCAGCGTGCGGCAGCGCTCGGCGTGGCTCGGCGCCTTCGCGCCCTGGAGAGGTGGATCCGCCGCCGGCTCCGGGCCGGCGCCGGGGCGGCCGTGGTCTGTGCTCGTCGACATGGAAGGGCGGGTAGCACGCCGGGAGGGCCGGAGGAACCGGGGCGCCGCGCCGCCCGGCGCTACGACGGCAGCACCCGGAGCCGCCCGCGCTGCGCCGCTGCGTCGCGGCCGGCGGCCTCGGCCGCGCGCGGCGGCGCGGGCCGCGCCACGGCCTGCGGCCACACGGCGAAGTCCTCCGGGAGCGGCCCGGGGAGCGCCGGCTGCGCCGTCCGCTCCAGGAGCTGGAAGTCGCAGCGCGCGACGAGATCGAGCGGGAGCCCCTTGCCCGGCCCGCCCTTCGCGAACCACGCGCGCGCCGCCTGCACGTTGCGGATGAGCACCGCGTGCTGCGGGTCGCGCTTCGCGGCCGCCGTGAAGTGGTCCTGCATCGCCTGCCAGTCGCGCCGGCCCGCCGCGACGCACGCGAGCGCGTTGAGCACGAGCCCCGGCAGCGGATGGCCGAGCTCCAGCGCGCGCGCGGCGTGCCGCTCCGCGAGGTCGAGCTGCCCCGCGTCGAGGTAGGCGACGCCGAGCTCGAGGTGCGCCGCGTGGTGATCGCCGAGCCGCTCGAGGATCGCCAGGCGCTCCCCCACCCCCTCGCGGTAGACCTCGCGCAGCCCCTTGTTCCGCTCGAACCAGGCGCTCATCAGCGCCGTGTCCTCCTCCGAGGCGTCGAACGGCGTCTTGAGCTCCTGGAAGTCGCCGCGGAAATAGACGTCGCGCTGAAGCCAGCCGGCCGCCTCCGCGTCGTCGAAGTCGCGCGTGCCGGGGTAGATGGACAGGCACGAGAAGATGTACTGGTGCGGCCTCGCCGCCTCCAGGAACGCGAGCGTCTCCCGGAACGTCTCCGCCGTCTCGCCGCGGTTGCCCAGCATCATGTAGTAGCGGACCTGGATCCCGTACTTCTTCGCGAGCTCTGTCGACTCGATGATCTTCTTGACCGTGATCTTCTTGTCGATGTTCTTCAGGATGGACGGCGAGCCCGACTCGACGCCGAGGCTCAGGCGCTGGCAGCCGGCGAGGCGCATCTCGCGGAGCAGCTCCTCGCCGAGCACGTCGACGCGCGTGTCGCAGCTCCACAGGAAAGAGATCTTCCGATCGCGGATGCCGCGGCAGATCTCGATGACGCGCTTGCGGTTCGTCGTGAAGGTGTCGTCCTTGATCTGGACCATCTTCACCGGCAGCTTCGCCACGGCGGCCTCGATGGAGTCGAGCACGTAGGGCACCGACTGGCCCCGGAAGCCGCGGCCCCAGGTCGCCTCGGCCCCGCAGAACGTGCACGCCCAGGCGCAGCCGCGCGAGGTCATCACGATGTGCGTGGCGAAGTGATCGTGCGGCGACGCGAGCGCGTCGAGCTCCTCGATCGCGGGCCGGGGCGGGCCGAGCTCGACCCGGCCGTCGACGCGGTACGCCGTGCCGGCGACGCCGAGCGCGGGCCGGCCGGCCTCGAGGCGCTCGAGGAGCTCGAGGAACGAGTGCTCGCTCTCGCCGAGCGTCACCGTGTCGATCTCGGGGTGGTGCCGCAGCATCTCGGCCGCGAGCGGGGTCGCGTGCGGCCCGCCGACGACGATGTGCGCCCCGGGGTGGAGCCGCCGGATGCACCGGGCGGTGAGCGCCACGCCGCGCCGGTTGGCGGTCCAGCACGACAGGCCGAACACGTCCGCGCCGAGCTCGCGCACGACCCGCTCGACCTGCGAGAACGGGTACGATGAGAGGTTCAGCACCTTCACCTGATGGCCCGCGCGGAGGGCCTGCGCGCCCAGCGAGAAGAGCCCGTACGGGGTCTGGTGGAAGTCCGGGTCGAGGTCGCCCTCGCGGTACTCGGCCGGCGGGCCGTCGCCGCTCGTGTCGGGCGCCTCCCCGGGCGCGGGGATCTTCCAGGGCGGTGGGTAGAGCAGCGCGATGCGCATCGATCCTGCCTTTCCGGTGCCGTCCGTCACGCGGGCGCGGCGCCGCGCTCGCTCCGCGCGCCGCCCGGGCCGTCTGCCTCGATGCGGCGCGCGCGCGCGATCCGGGCGTAGAGCTCGGCGCTCGGCCGCGGGCTGCGCTCCTGGGTCACGCGGTCGACCTCGACCAGCCCGAAGCGCGGGGCGTACCCCTCGGCCCACTCGAAGCCGTCGAGCAGCGACCAGTGCATGTACCCGCGCACGTCGACGCCGCGCTCGATGGCCCGCGCGACCTCCGCGAGGTGCCGCACGAGGAACCGCGGGCGCTGGTCGTCGTCGGCGTCGGCGATGCCGTTCTCCGTGATGTAGATCGGGACCCGGGCGCGGGGCCACCAGGCGTCGAGCACGTAGCCGAGCCCCTCCGGGTAGATCTCCCAGCCGAGATCGCTGACCTCCGCCCCCTCGGGGACGAGCCGCCGGAGGAACCCCGCGCGCGCGTGCGCCGCCGAGAAGCGGACCAGGTCACGGCTGTAGTAGTTCACGCCGAAGAAGTCGTGCAGGCCGCTGTCGCAGACGGCGCGCGCGAACGCGTCGTTGAACAGCCGCTCGAAGAGGGCCGCCCACATGCGGTCGGCGAGCCGCCCGAACCGCTCCGGCTCGATGACGCGCAGGTGGTGCGCGACGCCGACCGAGATGGAATGCCCGCGCCGGCCCGCGGCCTCGTGCATGGCGCGGTACATGGCGGCGTGGGCGCGGAAGAGGTTCTGGTGGGCGCGCACCGCCTCGACGGGCGAGCTCCGCGCCGGCGGCCAGACGCCGAGCAGGTGGGCCTGCAGGGCGAGCATGTTGGGCTCGTTGATGGTGACCCAGAGCTGGCACAGGTCGCCGAGCGCCTCGACGGCGCGCTCGGCGAAGCGCGAGAGGAGCGAAGGCAGATCCTGCGAGAGCAGGCCGCCCCGCTGCGCGACCCAGCGCGGCAGGGTGACGTGATGGACGGTGACCATCGGGGTGATCCCGGCGTCCCGGTGCGCGCCGAGCACGTCCCGGTAGTGGTCCCACGTGGCCGGATCGAACTCGCCCGGCTCCCGCTCGACGCGGGCCCACTCGATTGAGAGCCGGTGCGCCCCCATACAGAGCCGCGCCTGGAGCGCGACGTCCTCGCGGAAGCGATGCAGCTGGTCGCACGCGTCGTCCGGCGTGTCGCCGCCGCGGACGCGCCCCGGCTCGCGCGCGAACGCGGCCCAGTCGCTCTGCGCGCAGTGCCCCTCGACCTGTGTGGCGGAGGCGGCAGTGCCGAACAGGAACCCGTCCGGGAAGCGCAGATCCTCACCCATGAGCGCGCATCCTACGCGAACTCGCGCCGGGCGGCTGCCTTCCGGAGCAGCCGTCCGATTGCTCCAGGGGCCGGGCGCCGGTACGCTCGGCCCCGTGTGCGCGGCGCGGTGCGTAGATGCGGGGGGCGCGCGGCGGCGAGCGCGCGCCCTCGCCGCCGCCTCGCTCGCCGCGGCGCTGCTGCACGGGGCCGCGCCGGCCCGGGCGGACGGGGTCGGCTGGGCGACGGCGCAGGCCGCCGAGATGACGCGCCAGGCCGAGGCTCGCGCCGCGGCCGGCGAGGCCGACGTGGCGCTGCAGCGGTACCTGGAGGCGGTCCGCTTCGACGCGACCTACGGCCCGGCGTACCTCGGGCTGGGCGCGCTGTACGAGCGGGCGGGCGATCCGCGCGAGGCGGAGCGCGCGTACACCGTGGGGCTGGACCACGTGAGCGGCTTCGTCGAGGGCCACCGCGCCCGGGCGGCGCTGCGGTCGCGCGAGGGGCGGCGCGAGGAGGCGATCGCCGACCTGGAAGCGGCGGCGGCGCTCCGCGGCGACGACGGCAGGCTGCTCCAGGAGCTCGCGGCCGCGTACGTGGCGGCGGGCGCGCTGCCGGCTGCGCTCGGCGTCGCGCGGCGGCTCTCGGCGCTCGCCGCGCGGAACGGCGATCGCGCCCTCGCGGCCACGGCGACGACGCAGGCGCGCGCGCTGTCGGTGCTGGTCGGCGAGGCCGATCCCGTGCGCGCCGGCGGCGCCGATCGCGGCCCGGTCCGGCGCGCGCTCGCGCGGCACGCCGCGGCGCCTTCGCGGGGGAGCGCGGCGGATCGGCGGCGCGAAGGGCGGTGATGCCACGACGCCGGCCCGGCGGCCGTATCGGGCCGCGGGCGCGACCAGCGGCGCGGCTCGCTTGACCTCCTGTCGGGCGGGCCGCATACGGCTGGAATCCCATGTCCCTCCGCGTCGCGCTCGGCATCGACGATTTCCGCCAGCTCCGCGAGTCCGGGCTGGAGTACGTCGACAAGTCCCACCTCATCCTGGAGCTCGTCGACAAAGGGGGCGTCCAGGTCGTTCTCCTCCCCCGCCCCCGGCGGTTCGGCAAGACCCTGAACCTGTCGATGCTGCGCTGGTTCTTCGAGAAGCGGCAGGAGGACCTGTCCCACCTGTTCGAAGATCTCTCGGTATGGCGGGCCGGAGAGCGCTATCGCGAGCACTTCCAGCGGTATCCCGTCATCTACCTGACGCTGAAGGGAGCGAAGCAGGAGACGTTCGAGCGCTGCTGGGCTGCCCTGCGAGAGAAGATCGTCGAGCTCTACAACCAGCACCGCCACGTGCTCGACAGCGGCCAGCTCGGGGAGGTGGAGCAGCGCCGCTATAAGGACGTGCTGGACGGCACGGCATCCGAGGCCGTGTATGGTCGGGCGCTCCTGGATCTGTCGAGCCACCTCCACCGCCTCCATGGCGAGCGCGTCGTGATGCTCATCGACGAGTACGACGAGCCCATCCACGCCGGGTATCTGCACGGTTATGCGCCGAGGATCCTCGACTTCGTGCGCACGTTCCTCACCGAGGGGCTGAAGGGCAATCCGCACCTCCACAGGGCCGTCCTCACCGGCATCCTCCGGGTGGCGCGCGAGAGCATCTTCTCCGGGCTCAACAACGTGGTCGCCTATTCGCTCCTCCGATCGGACTTCAACACCTGCTTCGGGTTCACGGAGGCCGAGGTGGAGGCGCTGCTCGAGAAGGCGGGGCGGCGCGGCCTGCTGGAGGTGATCCGCGCCTGGTACAACGGGTACGACTTCGGCGGCGCCGTCATCTACAACCCCTGGTCGATCCTCAGCTTCCTCGAAGGGCAAGACCAGGATCCGCTCCCGTTCTGGCTCGGCACGAGCTCCAACGATCTCATCCAGAAGGTGATCGAGGAGCACGCCGTGACGCTGCAGCCCGCGCTGGAGGTGCTGATGGAGGGAGGCGAGATCGAGCGCGTGCTCGAGGAGAACGTGGCCATCGGCGACCTCGCGCAGAACGAAGATGCGCTGTTCGGGCTGCTGGTCTTCTCGGGATACCTGCGCGCCGAGAAGCGCTCGCGCGGCCACGGGGAGCAGCCCGCGCACGCCCTGAAGATCCCGAACCGCGAGGTGCGGCTGCTCTACACGGGCACGTTCCGCCGCTGGGCGGAGGCGCGGCTCAGGCGGCAGGGCAGCAGCATGCAACGACTCCTCGCCGCGCTTCTCTCGGGCGACGCGGCGGGGTTCGAAGCGGAGCTCCAGGCTTTCGTGGCCGGCGTGCTCTCGTACCACGACGCGACGAGGGTCGATCCGGAGGCGGTCTATCACGGCTTCGTCGCCGGCCTGCTCGCGGCGCTCGAGCCGGGCCATCAGGTGCGCTCCAACCGCGAATCCGGGCAAGGGCGGCCCGACGTGATGATCCGGCCGGTGCAGCCGGGCCGGCCTGGCGTCGTGCTCGAGCTCAAGGTCGCCCGCGCGTCGCGGGTCAGCCTTGAGCAGGCGCTCGACGAGGCCGTGGCGCAGATCCGGGCGCGCGACTACGCCGCCGAGCTCCGCGCGAGCGGCGCCGCGCCCATCTTCGCGATGGCCGTCGCGTTCGACGGTAAGGTCGTCCGCGTCCGGTCCGGGGAGCCCGGATAACCGGGCTCCCCTGCGGCGGGCGGCCCCGGACGGGGCAGATTGTCACGATCGCCCCGCCGCCCGAGGAGCAGCGCGCCGCGGATGCGAGCAGCGCGCCGGAGCCGGATCTCCCGGCGATGTCCCGCTGGCACCTCGGTTGCTCCACCCTCCGCGCCGCGGTTGCACGCGCAGGCTGGCACGGGATCGGCACGGACACGCGGCGTCCAGGACCTCGGCCATCTCTGCAGAGCGCGGCGGCCTGCGCCTCTCGGCCGGCCGGCGCGCCGCCCCCCGAGGGAGAAAGCGAGAACCCATGAAGGCGGTAGTGTTTCACGGCGTCGGCGACATCCGGATGGACGACGTCAAGGAGCCGAAGATCAAGGAGCCGACCGACGCGATCCTCCGGATCACGGCGAGCGCCATCTGCGGGACCGATCTCCACTTCGTCCGCGGCACGATGCCGGGGATGGTGCCGGGCACGGTCCTCGGTCACGAGGCGGTCGGCGTCGTCGAGGAGCTCGGCGCCGACGTGCGGAACCTGAAGAAGGGCGATCGCGTCGTCGTGCCCTCGACGATCGCGTGCGGCTACTGCTCGTACTGTCGCGCCGCGTACTACGCGCAGTGCGACAACACGAACCCGAACGGCAAGCACGCGGGCACGGCGTTCTTCGGCGGCCCCGCCATGTCGGGCCCGTTCGACGGGCTGCAGGCCGAGCTCGCGCGCATCCCCTTCGCGGGCGTCGGCCTCGTCAAGCTGCCGAACGGCGTCAGCGACGACCAGGCCATCCTGCTCTCCGACATCTTCCCGACGGCGTACTTCGGCGCCGAGCTCGCCGAGATCAAGCCCGGCGACACGGTCGCGATCTTCGGCTGCGGCCCCGTCGGCCTGTTCACGATCGCGAGCGCCAAGCTCATGGGCGCGGGGCGCATCCTCGCCGTCGATCGCGTGCCCGACCGGCTCGAGATGGCGCGCGAGCAGGGCGCCGAGACCGTCGACTTCTCCGCCGAGGACCCGATCGAGGCCATCCTGCGCCTCACCGGCGGCATCGGCGTGGACCGGGCGATCGACGCCGTGGGCGTCGACGCCGAGCGCCCGCACGAAGGCCCCGCCCACAAGGAGGCGAAGCAGCAGGCCAAGGCGTTCGACCTCGAGGTCAAGCAGATCGCCCCCAACGCGCGGACCACGGGCGACGCCTTCCGCGCCGGCGACGGGCCGTCGCAGGTGCTGCAGTGGGCCGTCCGGTGCGTGGCCAAGGCGGGGACCATCGCGGTCATCGGCGTCTATCCGCAGACGTCGCGCACGTTCCCCATCGGAGAGGCCATGAACAAGAACCTCACCCTCCAGATGGGCAACTGCAATCACAGGAAGTACATCCCGAAGCTCGTGGACCTCGTGCAGACCGGCCAGGTGGATCCCACCACGATCCTCACCAAGAAAGCGCCCCTGGAGTCGGCTGTCGACGCCTACAAGGCCTTCGATCGGCGAGACGCCGGGTGGGTGAAGGTCGAGCTCCGCCCGTCGCGGGCGGGGGCGCCTGCCCACCTGGACCGCGCCGTCGCATAGCGCGGCGCCGCCTGCTCAAGGCGGCGCCGCGCCCACCCCCCTGAAAGCGGCGCTCAGCTCGGCAGAGCGCTCGGCTCGACGGTGCGCGGCGGCCCGGCGCGCGGCAGCTCGACGATGAACGTCGCCCCGGCGCCGGGCGCGCTCTGGACACGGATCGAGCCGCCGTGCGCCTCCGCGATCCTGCGGCTGATGTACAGCCCGAGCCCCAGCCCGCCGTAGTGCCGGTTGGACACGGCGCGCTCGAAGCGCTCGAAGATCCGCTCCTGGCGCGCCGGATCGACGCCGATCCCGTGATCCCTGACCGAGAGCCACGCTATCCCGGCCTCCTCGCCGAGGACGACCTCGATGGGCTTGCCCGCGCCGAACTTGATCGCATTGGCGAGGAGGTTCGTCACGATCTGATCGACGCGGGAGCGATCCCACCGGCCCACGATCCGGCCGCCGTCCCGGAGCGAGACCGAGCACCCGGCGCGCTCCAGATCGTGCCTGAACCGCGCGACCACGTCGCGGGCGACCTCCCCGAGGTCGACCTCGGCGACGCTGAGCCTCAGCCGAGCCGCGTCGATCTGCGAGACATCGAGGAGCTCGCTGTTCAGGCGGGTCAGGCGCGCTCCCTGCCGCAGCGCGCGGTCGACCTGCCTGCCCATGGCCTGCGGGTCCCAGATCCGACCCGACCGGATGGCCCGCTCCATCGCCTCGAGCGTGAGCGTGAGCGACGTCATCGGCGTGTTGAGCTCGTGCGTCGCGACGGTCAGGAACTCGTCCCGCATCCGGACGGCCTCCTGAGCAGCACGGTAGAGCCGCGAATTGTCGATCGCCATCGCCGCCCGGCGCGCCACTTCCTGCACGAGCTCGAGATCGGCGTCCCCGTAGCGGCGCCCCGGCACGCACGAGACGACGTTCAGCGCCCCGAGCGGTTGTCCCCGCGTCACGAGCGGCACGGTGATGGAGCTCTGTGTCCCGAGCTCGCGGAGGAGCCTCGCGTGCCCGTCGTCCTCGGCGTATCGCCGGAGGACCTCGTCCGAGATCTCGGGGAGCAGGAGCGGCTCACAGTCCCTGACGGCGCGGGCCGCCGGGTGGGGCGAATCCCGGCCAGGAGGGTATCGCCGCCGTAACTCCGCGAGCAAAGGCTGCTTCGCAGGATCTCTGTGGGCCGAGGCCGCGGGTCGGGTCTCTCCACCATCGACGACATCGATGATGCACCAGTCGCAGAACGATCGCACGGACTGCCGCGCGAGCCGCGACAGCGTCTCCCCGTAATCGAGCGATCCGGAGAGGATCGCCCCGGCCTCGGCCAGGAAGGCCGCGCGCCGCTCGGCCGTCTCTGCGGCGGTCCGCGCGGACTGCTCCTTGGCGAGGAGCCGCGCGTTCTCCAGGGAGATCGCCGCCTGCGAGGCGAGGAGCGAGAGCGCGGTGAGCCGATCCCGCGTGAACGCGCCGGCGAGGAGGTTGTTCTCGAGGAAGAGCATGCCCACCACCTCGGCCCGCCTCAGGATGGGCATGCAGAGGAGCGATTTGGGCCGACTCCGCGCGAAGTAGCCGTCGCCGGAGAATGTGCCCGCATCGGCGGCCGCGTCGTGCAGGATGACGCGCTCCCCGGTCCGCCACACGTAGTCGACGAGCGACGAGGGGAGGCGCTGCGAGGAATCCACCGGCGCCGACTCGAGGGTGCTCACCACCGCCCCTCCTTCCTTGAGCGCGGCCTCCGCTTCGATCGAGAGCCTGCCGTCCTGACTCAGGAGGATGCAGGCCCTCTGCGCGCCGCCCTGCTCGAGCACGACCTCGAGCAGCGTGCGCAGGAGCCTGTCGAGGATGATCTCGCCCGAGATGGCCTGCGAGGCCTTGGTCACCGAGAGCAGGTCGAACTGCTCGGGCCGAGCCGCGAAGGTGGCGGTGAACGGGGTGGGCCTCGGCTCGCGGAGGCGCGGATTCTCCCTGTCGATCTGCGCCACCTTGCCGTCAGCGCCCCAGCGGGCGTAGCAGGTCCGCGCGTCGCCGAGGGTTGTGTCGGCGAACCTGTCGAGCCCCCGCGCTCGGTAGAACCGAGACGCGACCTCGCAAGCGACCGCCTCGTTGTGGACGAAGCCGCCATCGTGGGCCGAGCGGATGGCTTCTTCGTAGAGGCGCTCGGCGTCGAGATACCGGCCTTCGATGCGCGCGATCTCGGCGGCGACCAGCGCCGCGCGGTTCCCGAAGTTCTCGGGACAGTTCGTCGCCCAGTTCGCGAGCCGCTCGTGGTGGGCGACGATGGCATCCAGGTGCCGGGGCCGCTCGTCGGCGGTCGCCGCGTCGTGGTGCGCTGCCCGCGCGAGCGCGCCGTAGAAATGGTACTCCGCCGCCTCGAAGAACGACGCCGACGACCCGAGGAGCGGCGCTGCCTTCGACGCCGCCTCGATGGCGGACGCGTGGTCGCCCGCGAAGAAGCGCCCTTGCAGCTTGCGGATCCAGTACCAGCAGGCGGCGACCGTCAGGGTGGGATCGCTCATGACGTGCTGCTCGAACCGGCCCTCGTCGAACTCCGCGTCGTTGAAGGTGGAGAAGTCCGGCGAGAGGCCCCGGAGTGTCCGGATGAGCCGGCGGTTTCCGGTGAAGAGGTCGACGATGAGATCGAACCTCGCCCTCCGCGCGAACTCGAGCTCTCTCTTGGCCTCGCGCTGCACTTCATCGAGCACATCGCCGTCCGAGAGCAGGAGCGAGACCAGGGAGCTGCCGGCATAGGCAACATACGCGAGATCGCCGGTCTCCTGCGCCGCGTCGCGGGCGCGTCGCATGAGCTCGACGCTGGCGCGCAGGTGCCTCGTCCAGGGCAGGACCATGAACGCGAAGGTCGAGTAGACGCGGGCCTTGAAGCGGAGCAGCCCGTGCTTCTCCACCAGATCGAAGCCCAGCTTGCCAAAGCGGTACGCCGCCTGGTAGTCGCCGAAGCGAGGGCCGAGGCACGTGCTGAGGTAGGCGTAGGCGCAGCACGAGGCGTCGCTGTTGCCCTGCGTGATGCTGAGGTTCACGGCGCGACCCAGGATGAGGGCGAGCAGGTTGGCATCGGTGAAGTGCGCTGGCGCTATGGTCGACGTGAGGACGTCCACGGTCGCCCGCGAGACCGGATCGGTCATCGGGGGCAGGTTGATGAGCTCCTCGATCGAGCGGCTCCCGAGCCGCTCCCATACCCCCTCGTATTCCCTCTGGACCTCCTCGTCCGTCGGGTGCGGCGACCACGAGACGCCGACGCGCCGGAGGTATTCAAGGCAGGCCCCGACGGCGCGGTCGCTCCAGGTGAGGGTCGTGAAGAGCTCGACGCGCGTGCGCGCGACGGAGGCCGCCTCGACGAGGTCCCGCGCGCGGCGCCAGAGCGAGGAGAGCCGCTCCTCCGCCGCCGGGGCGCCGGTGACGATCTCGCACTCGGCCAGGTGGAGCTCGATCGCGAAGGCGAGCTCGTACCGCGTGTCCCAGCTCTCCCCGCCCAGGAGCTCGGCGCCGACGGTGAGATAGCTCAGCGCCGAGGCGTAGGCCGTGGCTCTCCTGGCGCGCTCGCCCGCGACGAGGTTGAGCTCGGCCACACGCTCGCGCTCCTCTCGCGCCGTGATCAGCGCGGCGCCGCGGTTGAGCTGGCTCACGATCTCGAAGATCTTTTCCTCGAGCTCCTCGGGCGGCGTCCGCGACGAGAGCAGGCGGCCGATCTCGAGGTGCATCGCCGCCCGCTCGCCCTCGGGGATGAGCGAATAGGCCGCCTCCTGGATGCGGTCATGGAGAAACCTGTACGTGCCATCCGTGCGGAGGACGAGCCCTGCGCGGACGGCCTCCCAGAGGACCGCGTGCAACGCCCCCTCCGAGCGGCCATGAACCATCGCCAGGGGCGCGATCTCGGCGGAGTTTCCCAGACAAGCGAGCTGCTTCAATGCGTCCTGGGTGCTGGCAGGGAGCCGCATGAGCTTCCCGACCATCAGGGCCACCACGTTGTCGGTGAAGCCCTTGGCACGGATCTTCGTGAGGTCCCACCGCCAGACCTCTGCGTAGACGTCGAACTCGATCAGGCGCTCCTCGTGGAGCGCCATGAAAAACTGGATCGCGAAGAAGGGATTGCCAGCCGTCTTCTCGTGGACGAGGTCCGAGAGCGGCGCGGCGTCCTCGCGGCGGCAGTGGAGCGTGTCGCTGACGAGCGTGGCGAGGTGCTCGCGGGAGAGCGGGCCGAGCACGATCTCCGAGACGCTCGCGCCCCCCTTCCGCATCTGATCGAGCGCCAGCATCAGCGGGTGGAAACGGGTCACCTCGTTGTCGCGGTACGCGCCGATGACGAGCAGACAGCGCGTCTCGGGATCCGTCATCAGATCCTCGAGGAGCCCGAGGCTCGCCGGATCGGCCCACTGGAGATCGTCGAGAAAGAGCGCGAGGGGGCGCGCCTTCCGGGTGAACACCCCGATGAAACGCCGGAACACGACGCGGAACCGGCTCTGCGCCTCGGCCAGCGGCAGCGCGGCGACCGGCGGTTGCCGCCCGATGACGAGCTCGACCTGCGGGATCACGTCCACGATGAGCTGTCCGTTGATCCCGAGGGCGGCGCGCAGCCGATCCCGGACGGCCGCGAGCCGCTCCTCGCTCTCGGCGAGGAGCTCGAGCACCAGCTCCCGGAAGGCCTGGACGATCGTCGAGTACGGGATATCGCGCCTCTGCTGGTCGAACTTCCCCGAGATGAAGAATCCCCGCTCGCGGACGATCGGCTTGTGCAGCTCGCTCACCAGCGCAGACTTGCCGATCCCGGAATAGCCCGAGACGAGGACGGTCTCGGGGGATCCCGTGCCGACCACGCGCTCGAAGGCGGAGAGCAGCGCGACGACCTCGTCCTCGCGACCATAGAGCTTCTGAGGGATCTGGAAGCGGCCCGAGACATCGTGCGCCGCCAGGGGGAACGGCTCGAGCTTGCCGGTGGCCCGGAGCTCGACCAGGCACCGCTCCAGGTCGTGCTGGAGGCTGCTGGCGGTCTGGTAGCGATCCTCCGCCATCTTGGCGAGGAGCTTCAGGACGATCGCGGAGAGGATCTCGGGCAGCTCCGGGACGTGCGCGGAGGGCGGATGCGGGGCGCGGGCGACATGGCAGTGCACCCACTCGGGTGGGTCCCGCGCCTCGAACGGCAGGCGCCCGGTGAGCATCTCGTAGAAGGTGACGCCAAGGGCGTAGAGATCGGCGCGGCTGTCGATCGCCCGGTTCATTCGCCCTGTCTGCTCCGGGGACAGGTACGGCAAGGAGCCCTCGATGAGCCGCGCAGGCCCCGCCGGCGCCTGCTCGCGGGAGAGGCAGGACGCCAGGCCGAAGTCGGTGAGCTTGACCTGGCCGGTGGCCGCGTTGACGAGGATGTTCTGCGGTTTGAGATCCTTGTGAAGGATGCCCCGCTCGTGGAGCGCCGCCACGCCGGCCACGATGCGGACCGCGAGGTCGAGGAACCGCTCGGTTTGCATCGGCGCGCCGATGAAGTGATCGAGCGACTCGCCGCCGAAATCCTCCATGACGAGCGCCGGCACCCCCTCGTACGTCTCGAGGGCCAGCGGCTTCACGATGGCCTCGTGGTTCAGCATCTTGCCGATCGCGTACTCGTTCTTCAGGTGCTCGACGTCCTGCGGGCGGCTGCGCCTCGGGTCGATGATCTTCAAGATCACCGAGCGGCCATCGGCGCTCCGGACCGCTCGGAGCAGGCGGGTCCTCAGGCCCTCGTGGAGGGTCTCGACGATCGTGTATGGCGAGGCGGTGCTCACCCCCATGGGGAAGGCACTCCGTGGAGCGCTGGCGCCCGGCGGCCTGGCGGCCCCTGGGGGCTGCCGTCAGCGCCGGAGCGCTCGAGTCCGCGCGCCTTGCCGAGACGACGTAACCACACGATCGGCGTGAGCGCATGGCGCCCGCCGGGGACCGCATTCTCTGTCACGGCCTCCCACGATCGTGTCACCTCAGCACCCCCTCGATCGATAGGTACCACGGGTCAGGCCCGGCAGTTCCGCGGTGCACGTCGCGGGCCCCGACGAGCAGGGAGCTCCATGCTCTCGTGAACGCCCGCCCGCATCCTTCGGCACCCGCATCCGCCGCCGCCTGCAGCTGGGCTACCCGCTCGACGCTGCGCGTCTCTCCATCTCCGTGCGCGGGGGTCCCGCACGCGGGAGCTCGACGATGAACGTCGCCCCGGCGCCGAGCGCGCTCTCGACGCGGATCGACCCGCCGTGCGCCTCCGCGATCCTGCGGCTGATGTACAGCCCGAGCCCCAGCCCGCCGTAGTGCCTGTCCGACACCGCGCGCTCGAACCGCTCGAAGATCTGCCCCTGGCGCGCCGGGTCGATCCCGATCCCGTGGTCCCGGACCGAGAGCCGCGCCGTCCCCGCCTCCTCGTCGACGGAGATCTCCACGGGCTTGCCCGCCCCGAACTTGATCGCGTTTGCGAGCAGGTTCGAGACGATCTGGTCCACGCGGGAACCATCCCAGAGGCCCACGATCCGGCCGCACTCCCGCAGCGAGACCGAGCACCCGGCGCGCGCCAGATCCAGCTTGAATCGCGCGAGCACGTCGCGGACGACCGCCCCGAGGTCCACCTCCTCGACCTCGAGCGAGAGCCGATCCCCGTGGATCCGCGAGACGTCGAGCAGCTCCCTGTTCAGGCGGGTCAAGCGCGCCGCCTGCCGCAGCGCGCGGTCGACCTGCCGGCCCAAGGCCTGGGGGTCCCAGGAGCGGCCCGCTCGCAGCGCCCTATCCACGGACTCGAGCGTCAGCGTGAGCGACGTCAACGGCGTGTTGAGCTCGTGCGTCGCCACGGTCAGGAACTCGTCCCGCGCACGGATGGCCTCCTGGGCAGTGTGGTAGAGCCGCGCATTGTCGATCGCGATGGCGGCCCGGCGCGCCACTTCCTGGATGAGCTCGAGGTCGGCGCCCCCGTAGCGGCGCCCCGGCGCGGACGAGGCGACGCTCAGCACCCCGATCGCCTGTCCCCGCGCCACGAGCGGTACGGTGATGAAGCTGTGGGTCCCGAGCTCGCGAATGAGCCTCGCCTTCCCGTCGTCCTCGCAGTAGTCCCGGAGGACTGCCTCGGAGACTTCGGGGACCAGGAGTGGCTCGCCGCTCCGCAGGACCCTGGCCGCCGGGCGGGGCGAATCCCGGCGAGGAGGATATCGCCGCTCTAGCTCCTCGAACAACGACTCCTTCGCAGGGTCTCTGTGTGCCCATGAGATCCGCCGGATCTCTCCGTCTTCCACCAGGTCGATCATGCACCAGTCGCAGAGCGATCGCACCGATAGCCGTGCGAGGCGCGAGAGCGTCTCGGCGTAATCGAGCGACCCGGCGAGGATCTCCCCGGCCTCGGCCAGGAAGGCCGCGCGCCGCTCCGACGCCTCGGCCGCGGTCCGCGCGGCCTGCTCCGTGGAGAGCAGCCGCGCGTTCTCCAGGGAGATCGCTGCTTGCGTGGCGAGGAGCGAGAGGGCGGTGAGCCGATCCTGCGTGAACGCGCCGGCGAGGAGGTTGTTCTCGAGATAGAGCAGACCCACCACCTCGGCCTGCCTCAGGATGGGCACGCAGAGAAGCGACTTGGGCCTAACCTGCGTGAAGTACTCGTCGCCGGAGAACTTGCCCGCGTCGGCGGCGGCGTCGCTCAGGATGACGCGCTCCTTCGTCCGCTGCACATAGCGGACGAGCGACATGGGGACGCGCCGCGAGAGCTCCTCCGCCTTCGGCGGGAGGAGGGTCGTCGCCGCCCCGTTCTCTTCGAGGGTGGCCTCCGCTCCGATGGAGAGGCGCTCGTCCTGGCACAGGAGGATGCAAGCCCTCTGTGCGCCGCCCTGCTCGAGGACGACCGTGAGCAGCGTGCGGAGCAGCTTGTCGAGGACGATCTCGCTCGACAGGCTCTGCGATGCCTTGGTCACCGAGAGCAGGTCGAGCTGCTCGGACCGCGCCGCGAAGGTGGCGGCCTGGGCGAGCGGCCTCGTATCCCAGAGGTGCGGATTCTGCTGGTCGATCTGCTGGACCTTGCCGTCCGCCCCCCAGCGGGCGTAACAGGCGCGCGCCTCGCGGAGGTACGTGGCGGCGATCAGGTCGAACCCTCGCGCCCGGTAAAACCTCGACGCGATCTCGTAGGCGAGCGCCTCGTTGTGGACGAAGCCGCTCTCGCGCGCGGCGCGGATCGCCTGCTCGTACAGCTGCGCCGCCTTCTCCCATTCGCTGTCGACGCGCGCGACCTCGGCGCCGACCAGCGCCGCGCGATGGAGGAAGTTCTCGGGGCAGCTCGAAGCCCAGACCTTGAGCTGCTCGTGGTGCGCGAGGAGCTCCATGACATCCTGGGGCCGCTCGCCGGCAAATGGAGGTGCCGCGTCGTGGCGCGCTGCCCGCGCGAGCGCGCTGAAAAAGTGGTGCTCGGCGACCTCGGGGAACGACGGCGACGTCCAGAGGAGCCGCTGCGCCTTCGCGGTGGCCTCGAGGGCAGAGGCGTAGTCACCTGCGTAAAAACGCGCTCGCAGCTTGCAGATCCAGTACCAGCACGCGGCGATCGAGAGGCGCGGATCGCCCTCGAGGTGCCGCTCGAACCGGCCCTCGTCGAAGTGGTCATCGTTGAAGGAGGCGAAATCCGGCAAGAGCCCCCGGAGCGTCCGGATGAGCCTGAGCTTTCCGGTGATGGAGTCGACAATGAGGCCGAACTTGGCCTTCCGCGTGAACTCGAGCGCGCGCTCGGCCTCTCGCTGCACCTCGCCGAGCAAATCTCCTTCGATGAGGAGGAGACTGATCAAGGCGTCGCACAGATAGGACGAATACGTGAGATCGCCGGCCTCCTGCGCCGCGTGAAAGGCGCGCCGCAATGGATCGAGGCTGGTGCGCACGTGCCTCGTCCAGGGGTTGACGGCGTACCAGAAGGCCAGATAGACGCGGGCCTTGAAGCGGAGCATCGCGCGCTTCTCCACCAGGTCGAGGCCGAGCCTGCCGAAGCGGAACCCCGCCCGGTAGTCGCCGAAGCGTGGCCCGAGGAGCGAGCCGAGCCGGACGTACGCGAGGCACGATGCGTCGCTGTTGCCATGCTCGAGGCTGAGGTTCACCATGCGAGCGACCACGAGGATCAGCAGGTTCTGGTCGGAGAAGCAGGCCGGCCCCTCGCACCACGAGAGGACGTCGATGGTCGTGCGGCAGTCCGGATCGGTCATCGGGGGTAAGTCGAAGAGCTCCTCGATCGGGCGGCCCTCGAGCTTTTTCAAAATCCGCTCGTACTCCTGCCGGACCTCCGCGTCCGACGGGTGCGGCGACCACTCGACGCCGACGCGCCGGAGGTATTCGAGGCATGCCTCCACGCTGCGGTCGATCTGATCCAGGGTCGTGTAAACGGCCATGCGCGCGCACGTGACGGCGCCGAAGTCGACGAGGTTCCGGGCGCGGCGCGAGAGCACAGAGAGCCGCTCCTCCGCCGCCGAGAGCTCGCCGGTCAGGAACTCACACTCGGCCCGGTGGAGCTCGAGCGCGAAGATGAGCTCGTAGCGGAGGGACCAGCCGTCCTCGGCCAGGAGCGCCGCGCCAGCGGTGAGGTACGCCAGCGCCGACGCATAGGCGGTCGACGCCTTGGCGCGCTTGCCCGCGACGAGGTTGAGCTCGGCGACCCGTTCTCGCTCCTCCCACGACGTGATGAGCCCGACGCCGCGGTTGAGCTGGTTCACGACCTCGAAGATCTTCTCCTCGAGGTCCTCCGGCGCCGTGCGCGACGCGAGAAGCCTGCCTAACTCGAGGTGCATCGCCGCCCGCTCGTCTTCGGGGATGAGCGAATAGGCGGCGTCCTGGACCCAGTCGTGGAGGAACTTGTACGTGTCGTCCAGGCGCAGGACCAGCCCCGCGCGGACGGCCTCCCAGAGCTGCGCGTGCATGTCCTCCTCCGAGCCGCCATGAACCAGCGCCAGCAGGGCGACGTCTGCGGTGTTTCCCAGGCAGGCGAGCTGCGTCAGCGCTCCCTGGGCGCCCTCCGGCAGCCGCGCGAGCTTGCCGACCATCAGGGCCGCCACGTTGTCGGTGAAGCCCTTTTCGCGGATCCTCGCAACGTCCCACCGGAAGGCCTCGGCCCGCTCGTCGAATTCGATCAGCCGCTCTTCGTGCAGCGCCGTGAGGAACTGGATCGCGAAGAAGGGGTTGCCGGCCGTCTTCTCGTGGACCAGGTTCGACAGCGGCGCGGCGTCTTCGCGGGAGCAGTGGAGCGCGTCGCTGACGAGCGCGGCGAGGTGCTCTCGGGAGAGCGGGCCGAGCACGATGTCCGAGATGCGCGCGCCCTCCTTCCGCAGCTGGTCGAGCGCCAGCGTGAGCGGGTGCGAGGGAGGCACCTCGTTGTCGCGGTACGCGCCGATGACGAGCAGATGGCGCGTCTCGGGGTGCGTCACCAGATCATGAAGGAGGCCGAGGCTCGCCGAATCGGGCCACTGGAGGTCGTCGAGAAAGAGCGCGAGGGGGTGCTCCTTCCGGGCGAACACCCCGATGAAGCGCCGGAAGACGACGCGGAACCGGTTCTGCGCCTCGGTCAACGGGAGCTCTGGAACCGGCGGTTGCCGGCCGATGACGAGCTCGACCTGGGGGATGACCTCCACCATGAGCTGTCCGTTGATCCCGAGGGCGTCGAGCAGCCGCTGCCTCCAGGCCGCCATCTGGTCCTCGTTCTCGGCGAGGATCTCGAGCACGGCCTCCCGGAAGGCCTGGACGAGCGTCGAGTATGGGATATCGCGCTTGTATGGATCGAACTTGCCCGAAAGGAAGAGGGCTCGCTCCCGGATGACCGGCCTGTAGAGCTCGTAGACCAGCGCCGACTTGCCGATGCCGGAATAGCCGGAGACCAGGACGAGCTCGGGGGATCCCGTGCCCACCACGCGCTCGAACGCGCGCAGCAGCGCAGCGACGTCGTGGTCGCGATTGTAGAGCTTCTGAGGGATCTGCAAGCGGCTGGAGACATCGCGCTCGGCCAGGGGAAAGGGCTCGATGCCGCCGGTGGCTCGCCACTGCGAAAGGCACCGATCGAGGTCGTGCTTGAGGCCGCGGGCGGTCTGGTAACGATCCTCCGCCATCTTGGCCAGGAGCTTCAGGACGAGCGCCGAGACGACCTCGGGCAGCTGCGGGACGAGCGTGGAGAGCGGCGGCGGGGCGCGGGCGACGTGGCAGTGCACCCACTCGAGCGGGTCGCGCGCCTCGAACGGCAGGCGCCCGGTGAGCATCTCGTAGAACGTGACGCCGAGAGCATAGAGGTCGGTGCGGCTGTCGATCGCCCGGTTCATCCGCCCCGTCTGCTCCGGAGACAGGTACGGCAAGGAGCCCTCGATGAGCCGGGGAGGCCCTGCCGGCGGCTGCTCGCGGGGGAGGCGGGACGCGAGGCCGAGGTCGGTGAGCTTGACCTGGCCGGTGGCTGCGTTGACGAGGATGTTCTGGGGCTTGAGATCCTTGTGGATGATGTCCCGCTGGTGGAGCTCCGCCACGGCGGCCACGATACGAACCGCGAGGTCGAGGAACCGCTCGACCTCCACGGGCACATCCATGAAGTGGTCGAGGAACGCGCCGCCGAAATCCTCAAGGACGAGCGCCGGCAGCCCGTCGTACATCTCGAGGGCGAGCGGCGCCACGATGGCCTCGTGGTTCAGCATCGTGCCAATCGCGTACTCGTGCTTCAGGCGCTCGATGTCCTTCGGGCGGCTGCGCCGCGGGTCGAGGACCTTCAAGATCACCGAGCGGCCATCGGCGTTCCGGACCGCACGAAGCAGGCTGGTCCTTTGGCCCTCGTGGAGGGTCTCGGTGACCGTGTAGGGGGAGGCAGTCTTCATGGGGAAGACACACCGTGAAGCGCCGGCGTCCGGCGGCTTGGCGGGACATGGCGGCTGTCGTCGACGCCGGAGCGGTCGAGTCCGCGCACCTCTCCGACACGGCCCAACCATACGACCGGACTGAGCGCCTGGCTCCCGCCCGGCAGCACGCTTCCAGCCAAGTTCTCCCTCAGTCGTACCTCCATCTCTATCGGACTATAGTATGAAGGATGCCCGGCCAACGCGAGCGCCTGGGCGGCGGCGCTCAGCCCGACAGGGAGCTCGGCTCGAACGCGCGCGGGGGCCCCGCACGCGGGAGCTCGACGATGAACGTCGCCCCGGCGCCGAGCGCGCTCTCGACACGGATCGAGCCGCCGTGCGCCTCCGCGATCCTGCGGCTGAGGTACAGGCCGAGCCCCAGCCCGCCGTAGTGCCTGTCGGACACCGCCCGCTCGAAGCGCTCGATGATCTGCCCCTGGCGCGCCGGGTCGATCCCGATCCCGTGATCCTGGACCGAGAGCCGCGCCGTCCCTGCCGCCTCCCCGACTGAGATCTCCACGGGCTTGCCCGCCCCGAACTTGATCGCGTTGGCGAGCAGGTTCGAGACGAGGCACCGATCCGAAGCTCGTCGATCCCATCGGCGCGCAGGGCGAGCAGGTCGGCGGCGGGCTCAATGATTATCTGAACGGCTATGCCTTGAAGATCCAGGGCGATTATTCCTACATCTTCGGCAAGGATGCCTCTGAAGGCCGCCACGTCGGTCGCCTCCAGCTCGATGCCACGTTCTGAAGTCTGAAGGGGAAGGACGGTCCCGGAGAGCGCGCTCTCCGGGGCCGGGGCGCTCGGCGCGGCGCGCTGACGACGACCTGCGCGCTGGCCTGCGGGCGCCCAGGCCGGCCAGGCCAGGCCGGCCAAACCAGGCCAGGAGCGTGCACCGGGCGTTGGAGAGCGCGAAAATCCGAGGTGCCGTGCGCGGCTCCGTTCTTGCCAGGACGTTCCTCCCCGGCGCAGTCGACTGCGCCGTTTCAGGGAAGGAGTTCACCATGGCTCGTTCATTCACCTCCCAGGATCTCGTCGCTCTCCCGCGCCTCAACGCCGCCGAGTCGGTCGTGCTTGCCACGGAGCTCATCACGGTGGCTGACGCCAGGGAGCGGCAGCTCAAGCCGAAGAAGCTCCCGGAGGCGATCGGTCGATCGAAAGGACGCCTCGCCGCGGCGGTCGCCACGCTCGAGACGCTCACCCGGCCGCAAGGGGGCGATCCGGTGGAGACGAAGACCAAGCCGAAGGCCGATCGCATCCTCGACAACGCGTGGAGCGCGACGTTCGACTGGCTCGGAGGCTGGTGCAAGCTCCCGCCGGAGCAGAACCCGAGCATCGACGACGCGAAGGAGCTTTTCAAGATCCTCTATCCGGACGGCCTCTCCTTCACCCGGCTCCCGTACAAGCTCGAATGGAAGGAGTCGAAGGCGCGCCTCGACGCGATCCGCGGCGCGCGGCACGACAGGACGTTCAAGAAGCTCGGCGGCGAGGGCTTCCTGGCCCACCTGGAGGAGGCGCACGAGGCTTACGGCAGGGCGCTGCACATCACCACGCCGAAGCCCGAGAGCGCTCCGACGGGCGACGTGCGCGCCGCGTTTCTGGCGACGCTCGCAGCCCTTCGCGACTATGCGACCCGGGTCGCCGCGCACGCGGACCCGGACGTGCCCGGCAGCGAGGAGGTCAGCGCGGCGCTGCTCGCGCCGCTCGCGGCGTGGGACTCGCGGCCGGTTGGATCGAGCGGCGAGGCCAGCGACGCCGCCGAGGCGCCCGCCGCGCCGCCGGTGGAGGCGGAAGAGGAGCCGCTGGCCGATCCGGCGTGAGCCGAGCGCGCATCCGCGCGGCGGCTCGCTTTCTCTCCAAGAGCTGAGCCGACGGCGCCCCCGAGGTGGACCGGCCCTCGGCGCTCCGCGCCTTTCAGCGGGGGTTTCGGCGCGGTCGCCGCGGGCTCCCGAGCTCCATGACGAGGCCCATCCCCCAGAGGCTTTCTCCAGAGCAGCGATGGGCTCTTCGACGGACAACCCGCAAGGCCGTGGCCGAACCTGAGAGGCTACGACTCGGACCCATGGCGTGCTCTCGTGGATGCCGTCGAGGACGCGCCCGAAGGCGAGAGCGAGCTCGCGACCGCCGAGGCGGCAGCGCGCGAATTCTGGGACTCGCTCTACCGGGAGGCCCCGCCGTGGGACAGCGACCCAGCGAAGATGCACTGGCTCGCGGCGGTCCGCGCAGCGCGACGAAAGGGGCTGTCCGGTGATGTTCCGCCGGACAAGTGGTCATAGCTCGCTGGACAGGCCCTGCGCCGTGGCCATCGTGATTCTGCTCGCGTCCAAAAGCGCCGCCTGAACGGGCTTCGTGGCCGCACCTTCGGAGCAGCCCGGCCCGCGGCGCCCGTCGCGCCGCCCATCGAGGCGCCGCCGGAAGCGGACGAGCAGATCCCGGCCGATCCGATGCGAGAGGCGCCTGCGGTTGTGATGCGGTTCACGTTCTCGAAAATAGTCGAGCGTTCTTCATGAGATACGTCTCCGCCGACCACAACGCGTTGTGGTCGCGGGCGAGCGCGGTCGCGGGGGGACCAGGTCGCGTTGTGGTCGCGGGCGAGCGCGCTCGCGAGGGGACCAGGATGCATTGTGGTCGCGGGCGAGCGCGCTCGCGAGGGGACCAGGATGCATTGTGGTCGCGGGCGAGCGCGCTCGCGAGGGGACCAGGGCGCGTTGTGGTCGCGGGCGAGCGCGCTCGCGAGGGGACCAGGACGCGTTGTGGTCACGGGCGACCGAGCTCGCGAGGGGACCAGGACGATTTGTAGTCGCGGGCGAGCGCGCTCGCAGGGGGACCAGGACGCGTTGGCCGGCGGAGGCGAACCGCAGCCCGGATGGGGCTGTGCGGCAGGCCATGGAGCAGGTGCGTCCGTGCCCGCCGGCATCGACAAGGTGGACGACGTCACGCGCGGAGCACGCTACGCGCCCGATCAGTCCCGCCCGAAGTCGCCGTCGGTGGGGGCTGCGATGTGAACACCCGCGGAGACGAGGGGTTGCGTTCGCAGGGAGGTCGGCGCGCCGTGACGTCCGTCGTCGCTGTCGCGCTCTGCGCATGGATGGCGAGCATGCTGAGCGCATGCGGTGCTTACTCCGACTCTTGCTGGGAAGCGCTGGCGTGCGCCCCGGATCCGGAGCCTCCGCCCGACCCGTGCGAGGGAGAGCCCGGCAGCGCGCCGGCCCTGGATGAATGTGGGGTGTTCGTCAGCGCGTCGTCAGGCGACGACGGGAGTCCTGGCACGAAGGACGCGCCGGTGAAGACCTTGCAACGCGCGATCGGGCTCGCCACACGGAACGAGGGAGAACCATGAGCATGCCCCGAGCGACCTATCTGTCTCTCGTCTTCCCGCTCCTCGTGGCCGGGTGCGGCACCGCACCCGTCGCAGTCGACCCTGGCGGAGCCTCGTGCGACGGCACCTCGTCGTGCCACGATGAGGCGCCGCCGGAGTCGTTCTGCCTCGAGCGTCTCGCCGCCGACGTGCTTGAGGACGGGTGCGGCGTGTTCGTGGCCAACTTCGTCTTCGGCGGCGGCGATGACGCGAACCCCGGCACGCGGGAGAAGCCGGTGCGCACGCTCCAGCGCGGCATCGAGCTAGCTCGCACGGGGCGAGGGCGCGTGTTCTCGTGCCACGACGGCTTCTACGGTCCCCTCACCTTGCCCTCGGGCGTGGATCTCATCGGGGGGTACAATTGCTTGGATTGGACGCGCCAGCGCGATTCGCACACCATCGTTCAGCACGACGAGATCCGCGAGCGCGATGAGTTTCTCCTCACCGTCGAACCGGCGAGCGCCGGGGACACAGGCGCAGCGGACGGGATCTCGACGATCGTCGACGTGGACTTCTTTGCGAACAGCCCCATCGCGATCCTGGCTCGATCCAACACCGCGGTGGAGATCACCCGGAGCACGATTCGCGCCTACTACGGATTCGGGGGCCGCGATGGCGAGGAGCGGTCGGGGCTGAACCGCGCCCCTGGCGGCGCGCACGGGAAGTATGGCGGCGACGCGTGCTCGGCGGAGACCGTGGCCGGCGGGCCTGCCGTGATGAACCCTTGTGACGGCGGGATCCCGAGCGCCGGCGGCAAGGGCGGGGACGGGCTGCCCGGCGGCGCCGAGGACGGAGCCGACGGCGCGCCGGATCCGATGTGGGGTCCCCCGGGCTACGGAAGCGGAGGAGACGGGGACCCGCCGGGCACCGGCTGCGCGGACGGGAGAGTCGGCCTCTCCGGCCTGCAAGGCGCCGCCGGTGCCGCGGGCGAAGGCATCGGGCGCATCAGCGAGACAGGGTGGGAAGGCGACAAGGCCGGCGACGGCGACCGGGGCATGCCGGGCCAGGGCGGCGGCGGGGGCGGCGGCCGCCGGGGCGGGCTCAGCGTGTGCGGCGCAGCGTCGAAGGGCGGCGCGGGGGGCGGCTCGGGCGGGGCCGGCGGCTGCGGCGGTCGAGGCGGCCGAGGGGGCGAAAACGGCCATCCGAGCATCGGCATCGTCGCGCTCCATGCCCGGGTGACCGTGCGCGACAGCGAGATCGAGACGCTCCAGGCCGGCACGGGCGGCGACGGAGGGCCGCCCGAGAAGGGCGGCAGACCCGGCCGAGGCGCGCCGGGCGGCGCGCTGGGGGATGGCACGTACGGCTGTAACGGGGGCAACGGCGGCGACGGGGGCCCCGGCGGCTACGGCGGCCCCGGGCGCGGCGCCGACTCGATCGGCATCGCCTACCTCGATGAGGACCAGCTCACGGTGGAGGGCGTCGCCTTCACGCTGGGACCGCCGGGCGAGGGCGGCATCAGCTGGGACCAGGAGGGGAACATGATCACGGGAGAGGACGGCGTGGCCGTCAAGACGCTTCGGTTTCCCGAATAGGCGGACTGAACAGGCGGAGTCGACCCGAGGCGCTCCCCTCCGCGAGCTCTCCGGCAGCCAATCGCCCCCGCCGTCGCGGCGGGCGAGCTCCCGCTTGTCCTCCGCGCCGCCTCGGCATTAGCCTCCTCACGCGATGCCGCTCGCCCGCCCCGCTCAGCTCGGCAGAGCGCTCGGATCGACCGAGCGCGGCGGCCCAGCGCGCGGCAGTTCGACGATGAACGTCGCCCCGGCGCCGGGCGCGCTCTGGACACGGATCGAGCCGCCGTGCGCCTCCGCGATCCTGCGGCTGATGTACAGCCCGAGCCCCAGCCCGCCGTAGTGCCGGTTGGACACGGCGCGCTCGAAGCGCTCGAAGATCCGCTCCTGGCGCGCCGGATCGACGCCGATCCCGTGATCCCTGACCGAGAGCCGCGCCATCCCGGCCTCCTCGCCGAGGACGACCTCGATGGGCTTGCCCGCGCCGAACTTGATCGCATTGGCGAGGAGGTTCGTCACGATCTGATCGACGCGGGAGCGATCCCACCGGCCCACGATCCGGCCGCCGTCCCGGAGCGAGACCGAGCACCCGGCGCGCTCCAGATCGTGCCTGAATCGCGCGAGCACGTCGCGGGCGACCTCCCTGAGGTCGACCTCCGCGACGCTGAGCCTCAGCCGAGCCGCGTCGATCTGCGAGACATCGAGGAGCTCGCTGTTCAGGCGGGTCAGGCGCGCTCCCTGCCGCAGCGCGCGGTCGACCTGCCTACCCATGGCCTGCGGGTCCCAGATCCGACCCGACCGGATGGCCCGCTCCATCGCCTCGAGCGTGAGCGTGAGCGACGTCATCGGCGTGTTGAGCTCGTGCGTCGCCACGGTCAGGAACTCGTCCCGCATCCGGACGGCCTCCTGAGCAGCACGGTAGAGCCGCGAATTGTCGATCGCCATCGCCGCCCGGCGCGCCACTTCCTGCACGAACTCGAGATCGGCGTCCTCGTAGCGGCGCCCCGGCACGGACGAGACGACGTTCAGCGCCCCGAGCGGTTGTCCCCGCGCCACGAGCGGCACGGTGATGGAGCTCTGTGCGCCGAGCTCGCGGAGGAGCCTCGCGTGCCCGTCGTCCTCGGCGTATCCCCGGATGACTTCGTCGGAGATCTCGGGGAGCAGGAGCGGCTCACGGTCCCTGAGGACGCCGGCCGCCGGGTGGGGCGAATCCCGGCCAGGAGGGTATCGCCGCCGTAACTCCGCGAGCAAAGGCTCCTTCGCGGGATCTCTGTGGGCCCAGGCCGCGGGCCGGGTCTCTCCACCTTCCACGACGTCGATGATGCACCAGTCGCAGAACGATCGCACCGACAGCCGCGCGAGCCGCGACAGCGTCTCGCTGCAATCGAGCGATCCAGAGAGTATCTCCCCCGCCTCGGCCAGGCATGCCGCGCGCCGCACGGCCGTCTCTGCCGCGGTCCGCGCGGACTGCTCCTTGGCGAGGAGCCGCGCGTTCTCCAGGGAGATCGCCGCCTGCGAGGCGAGGAGCGAGAGGGCGGTGAGCCGGTCCTGCGTGAACGCGCCGGCGAGGAGGTTGTTCTCGAGGAAGAGCAGGCCCACCGCCTCGGCCCGCCTCAGGATGGGCACGCAGAGGAGCGATTTGGGCCGATTCTGCGCGAAGTAGACGTCGCCGGAGAATGTGCCCGCATCGGCGGCCGCGTCGTGCAGGATGACGCGCTCCTTGGTCCGCCACACGTAGTCGACGAGCGACGAGGGGAGGCGCTGCGAGGAATCCACCGGCCCCGACTCGAGGGTGCTCACAACCGCCCCTCCTTCCTTGAGCGCGGCCTCCGCCTCGATCGAGAGCTTGCCGTCCTGACTCAGGAGGATGCAGGCCCTCTGCGCGCCGCCCTGCTCGAGCACGACCTCGAGCAGCGTGCGCAGGAGCTTGTCGAGGATGATCTCGCCCGAGATGGCCTGCGAGGCCTTGGTCACCGAGAGCAGGTCGAGTTGCTCGGGCCGAGCCGCGAACGTGGCGGTGAACGGGGTGGGCCTCGGCTCGCGGAAGCGCGGATTCTCCCTGTCGATCTGCGCCACCTTGCCGCGGGCGCCCCAGCGGGCGTAGCAGGTCCGCGCGTCGCCGAGGGTTGTGTCGGCGAACCTGTCGAACCCCTGTGCTCGGTAGAACCGAGACGCGACCTCGCAAGCGACCGCCTCGTTGTGGACGAAGCCGCCATCGTGGGCCGAGCGGATGGCTTCTTCGTAGAGGCGCTCGGCGTCGAGATACCGACCCTCGATGCGCGCGATCTCGGCGGCGACCAGCGCCGCGCGGTTCCCGAAGTTCTCGGGACAGTTCGTCGCCCAGTTCGCGAGCCGCTCGTGGTGGGCGACGACGGCATCGAGGTGCCGGGGCCGCTCGTCGGCGGTCGCCGCGTCGTGGTGCGCTGCCCGCGCGAGCGCGCTATAGAAATGGTACTCCGCCGCCTCGAAGAACGCCGCTGACGACGGGAGGAGCTGCTCTGCCTTCGACGCCGCCTCGATGGCGGAGGCGTGGTCGCCCGCATAGAAGCGCGCTTGCAGCTTGCGGATCCAGTACCAGCAGGCGGCGACCGTCAGGGTGGGATCGCTCATGACGTGCTGCTCGAACCGGCCCTCGTCGAACTCCGCGTCGTTGAAGGAGGAGAAGTCCGGCGAGAGGCCCCGGAGCGCCCGGATGAGCCGGCGGTTGCCGGTGTAGAGGTCGACGATGAGATCGAACCTCGCCCTCCGCGCGAACTCGAGCTCTCTCTCGGCTTCGCGCTGCACTTCATCGAGCACATCGCCGCCCGAGAGCAGGAGCGAGACCAGGGAGCTGCCGGTATAGGCAACATACGCGAGATCGCCGGTCTCCTGCGCCACGTCGCGGGCGCGTCGCATGAGCTCGACGCTGGCGCGCAGGTGCCTCGTCCAGGGCAGGACCATGAACGCGAAGGTCGCGTAGACGCGGGCCTTGAAGCGGAGCAGCCCGTGCTTCTCCACCAGATCGAAGCCCAGCTTGCCAAAGCGGTACGCCGCCTGGTAGTCGCCGAAGCGAGGGCCGAGGCACGTGCTGAGGTAGACATAGGCGAAGCACGAGGCGTCGCTGTTCCCATGCGCGATGCTGAGGTTCACGGCGCGACCCAGGATGAGGGCGAGCAGATTGGCATCGGTGAAGAGCGCTGGCGCTATGGTCGACGTGAGGACGTCCATGATCGCCCGCGAGACCGGATCGGTCATCGGGGGCAGGTCGATGAGCTCCTCGATCGAGCGGCTCTCGAGCCGCTCCCATAGCCGCTCGAACTCCCGCTGGACCTCCTCGTCCGCCGGGTGCGGCGACCACGCGACGCCGACGCGCAGGAGGTATTCAAGGCACGCCCCGACAGCGCGGTCACTCCAGGTGAGGGTCGTGAAGAGCTCGACGCGCGCGCGGGCGACGGCGGCCGCCTCGACGAGGTCCCGCGCGCGGCGCCAGAGCATGGAGAGCCGCTCCTCCGCCGCCGGGGCGCCGGTGACAATCTCGCACTCGGCCAGGTGGAGCTCGATCGCGAAGGCGAGCTCGTACCGCGTGTCCCAGCTCTCCCCGCCCAGGAGCTCGGCGCCGACCGCGAGATAGTTCAGCGCCGAGCCGTAGGCCGTGGCTCTCCTGGCGCGCTCGCCGGCGACGAGGTTGAGCTCGGCCACACGCTCGCGCTCCTCCCGCGCCGTGATCAGCGCCGCGCCGCGGTTGAGCTGGTTCACGATCTCGAAGATCTTCTCCTCGAGCTCCTCGGGCGGCGTCCGCGAGGAGAGCAGACGGCCGATCTCGAGGTGCATCGCCGCCCGCTCGTCCTCGGGGATGAGCGAATAGGCCGCCTCCTGGACGCGGTCGTGCAGAAACCTGTACGCGCCGTCCGTGCGGAGGACGAGCCCTGCGCGGACGGCCTCCCAGAGAGCCGCGTGCGACGCCGCCTCCGAGCGGCCATGAACCATCGCCAGGAGCGCGATCTCTGCGGAGTTTCCCAGACAGGCGAGCTGCTTCAATATTTCCTGGGTGCTGGCAGGGAGCCGCATGAGCTTCCCGACCATCAGGGCCACCACGTTGTCGGTGAATTCCTTGGCGCGGATCTTCGTGACGTCCCACCGCCAGGCCTCGGCGTATACGTCGAACTCGATCAGGCGCTCCTCGTGGAGCGCCGTGAGAAACTGGATCGCGAAGAAGGGATTACCGGCCGTCTTCTCGTGGACGAGGTCCGAGAGCGGCGCGGCGTCCTCGCGGCGGCAGTGGAGCGTGTCGCTGACGAGCGTGGCGAGGTGCTCGCGGGAGAGCGGGCCGAGCACGATCTCCGAGACGCTCGCGCCCCCGTTCCGCATCTGATCGAGCGCCAGCATGAGCGGGTGCGAGGGGGTCACCTCGTTGTCGCGGTACGCACCGATGACGAGCAGACACCGCGTCTCGGGGTGCGTCATCAGATCCGCGAGGAGCCCGAGGCTGGCCGGATCGGCCCACTGGAGATCGTCGAGAAAGAGCGCGAGGGGGTGCTCCTTCCGGGTGAATACCCCGATGAAGCGCCGGAACACGACGCGGAACCGGCTCTGCGCCTCGGTCGGCGGCAGCGCGGCGACCGGCGGCTGCCGCCCGATGACGAGCTCGACCTGCGGGATCACGTCCACGATGAGCTGTCCGTTGACCCCGAGGGCGGCGAGCAGCCGCTCCCGGACGACCGCGAGCCGCTCCTCGCTCTCGGCGAGGAGCTCGAGCACCAGCTCCCGGAAGGCCTGGACGATCGTCGAGTACGGGATATCGCGCTTCTGCTGGTCGAACTTCCCCGAGAGGAAGAATCCCCGCTCGCGGACGATCGGCTTGTGCAGCTCGCTCACCAGCGCAGACTTGCCGACCCCGGAATAGCCCGAGACCAGGACGATCTCCGGGGCTGCCGTGCCGACCACGCGCTCGAACGCGGACAGCAGCGCGGCGACCTCGTCCTCGCGGCCATAGAGCCTCTGAGGGATCTGGAAGCGGCCGGAGACGTCGCGCTCGGCCAGAGGGAACGGATCGAGCCTGCCGGTGGCCCGGAGCTCGGCCAAGCACCGCTCGAGGTCATGGTGCAGGCTGCTCGCGGTCTGGTAGCGATCCTCCGCCATCTTGGCCAGGAGCTTCAGGACGATCGCGGAGAGGATCTCGGGCAGCTCCGGGACGTGCGCGGAGGGCGGCTGCGGCTCGCGGGCGACATGGCAGTGCACCCACTCGGGTGGGTCCCGCGCCTCGAACGGCAGGCGCCCGGTGAGCATCTCGTAGAACGTCACGCCGAGCGCATAGAGGTCGGCGCGGCTGTCGATCGCCCGGTTCATTCGCCCTGTCTGCTCCGGAGACAGGTACGGCAACGAGCCCTCGATGAGCCGGGGAGGGCCCGCCGGCGGCTGCTCTCGAGAGAGGCAGGACGCGATGCCGAAGTCGGCGAGCTTGACCTGGCCGGTGGCGGTGTTGACGAGGATGTTCTGGGGCTTGAGATCCTTGTGAATGATGCCGCGCTCGTGGAGCTCCGCCACACCGGCCACGATACGCGCCGCGAGGTCGAGGAACCGCTCGGTTTGCATCGGCGCGCCGATGAAGTGATCGAGCGACTCGCCGCCGAAATCCTCCATGACGAGCGCTGGCAGCCCCTCATACGTCTCGAGGGCGAGCGGCGTCACGATGGCCTCGTGATTCAGCATCTTGCCGATCGCGTACTCGTTCTTCAGGTGCTCGACGTCCTGCGGGCGGCTGCGCCTCGGGTCGATGACCTTCAAGATCACCGAGCGGCCATCGGCGCTCCGGACCGCGCGGAGCAGGCTGGTCCTCTGGCCCTCGTGGAGGGTCTCGATGATCGTGTATGGCGAGGCGGTGCTCATCCCCATGGGGAAGGCACTCCGTGAAGCGCTGGCGCCCGGCGGCCTGGCGGCCCCTGGGGGCCGCCGTCGACGCCGGAGCGCTCGAGTCCGCGCGCCTCGCCGAGACGACGCAGCCACACGACCGGCGTGAGCGCATGGCGCCCGCCGGGGACCGCATTCTCTGTCACGGCCTCCCACGATCGTGTCACCCCAGCACCCCCTTTATCGATAGGTACCACGGGTCAGGCCCGACAGTTCCGCGGTGCACGTCGCGGGCCCCGACGAGCAGGGACCTCCATGCTGGCCGCTGCCTGCGCGAGCGCTCGCCGCGGCGATCAGGCGGGCTTCGCTGCGCGTCGCGCTCGGGCCGGGGCACGCTGCCGGACGGCGATCGCGGCCTTCAGGCCCGCCCGCAGGTCCCGGAAGGTCTCCACGCCCGACCAGTCGAGCCCGAGCTGCGTGAGCGCCTGCGCCATGGCCGGCGAGATGCCCACGAACGAGCACGCCGCGCCGAGCAGCCGCGCCGCCCGGACGGCCTTGAGCAGGTAGCCCGAGACGATCTCGTCCGCGACCGACACGCCCGTCACGTCGAGGATCACGCGGGCCCCGGGCGCGCGCGAGCTGCCGGTGTCGTTGTGAGAGAGCCCATGAGCGAGGCAGCCGATGAGCTCGTTCAGCAGCTTGTACTCCGCCGTCTCGGCCAGGGCCGTCCCGTCGTTGATCGGAGACCTGCGGTTCGCCGGGGGACGCAAAGGGAGCTCAACGATGAACGCTTCCTCTGCTGTCCCGATTCGCTGTTCTCGGACGGTGATCCATGCCGAGGCGGCCTGCTTGCGCACGCCGACGTGAATGGGCCGACGCCTGCCGTACTTCATCGCGTTCGACAGGCGGTTGAGCAGGACCTGCTCCAGGCGGGACGTATCCGAGTACCCCACCACCGGCTCGTCCATCTCGATCTCTGTCGAGCAGCCGGCCGCCGAGAGTTGCGGGGCCATCCGCTCGACGATCTCGCGGTCGGGGCGCGTGCGACGTCGCAGTGCACCCACTCGGGTGGTCCTGACCACCACGCGCATGACGGGCAAGGGCGTCGCGGGGTAGCCTCCCGGCCATGAGCGGACCACGTCCTGCCGCCCGCCTCGCCGCCCGCCCCGACCCCGCCGCCCGCCCTGACCCCGGCGTTGCGCCCGCCGCCCGCGCCGTCGACCGCGGCGCCGCTCCCTCCGCCGAGCGCCGCCTCGACCCTGCCGACCGCGCCCGCGCCGCGCTGCGCGCCGGGCGCATCGCGGCGCTGACCGCCGGCGGCCTCGCCCTCGGCAAGCTCGTCGCCGGCCAGCTCGGCCAGTCGATGGCCGTGACCGCGAGCGCCGTCGACTCGCTCACGGATCTCTTCGCCTCCTCCGCGAACGCCCTCGCCATCCAGCTGGCGCACGCCGCGCCCGACCGCTCGCACCCGTTCGGCCACGCGAAGATCGAGACGCTCGCGACCGCCGGTCAGGGCCTGCTCATCGGCGGCTCGGGGGTCTACCTGCTCATCGAGGGGATCCGGCGGCTGCTCTCGCCCGAGCCGCTCCGCCTCGCCGCCGTCACGCTCGGCGCGATGGCCGCCGCCGCGCTCGTCACCGCGGCGCTCGTGGCCTACCTCGGCCGCGTCGCCGCGCGCACCGGCTCGAGCGCGATCCAGGCCGACGCCGTCCACTACCGCACCGACATCGCCGCGAACCTCGCGGTCCTCGCCGGCGTCGCCCTCACGTACGCGACGGGCCTCTCCCGCATCGACGGCGTCCTCTCGGTCGCGGTCGCCGTCTACATCCTCACGTCCGCGGGGACCCTCCTCCGGCTCGGCGTGCGCGACCTCATCGACACGAGCGCCCCGGAGGAGCGCGTCGGCGCCATCGAGGCCGCGCTCGACGCCATGCGCGCGCGCGGCGAGCTCCTCGGCCACCACGCGCTGCGCACGCGGATCGCCGGACACACGCTGTTCGTCGAGGTGCACATCGAGCTCGCGGGCGACCTCCCCCTCGCCCGCGCGCACGCCACCGGCGACCGCGCGCGCGACGCCATCCTCGCCATCGAGCCTGACGCAGAGGTGCTCGTGCACATCGACGTGGAGCGCGACGAGCCGGCGTGAGGACGCCTGGCAGCGCCGCTCAGCCCGGCGGGGCGCCCGGCTCGGCCCTGCGCGGCGGCCCGGCCCGCGGCAGCTCGACGATGAACGTCGCCCCGGCGCCGAGCGCGCTCTCGACGCGGATCGACCCGCCGTGCGCCTCCGCGATCCTGCGGCTGATGTACAGCCCGAGCCCCAGCCCACCGTAGTGCCGGTTTGACACCGCGCGCTCGAAGCGCTCGAAGATCTGCGCCTGCCGCGCCGGGTCGATGCCGATCCCGTGATCCCTGACCGCGAGCCGCGCCGTCCCGGCCTCCTCGCCGAGCGAAATCTTGATGGGCTTGCCCGCCCCGAATTTGATCGCATTGGCGAGGAGGTTCGTCACGATCTGGTCGATGCGGGAGCGATCCCAGCGGCCCACGATCCGGCCGCACTCCCGTAGCGAGACCGCGCACCCGGCCCGCTCCAGATCCAGCTTGAGCCGCGCGATCACGTCGCGGATGACCACCCCGAGGTCCACCTCCTCGACCTCGAGCGGGAGCCGATCCGCGTGGCTCCGCGAGACATCGAGGAGCTGGTTGTTCAGGCGGGTCAGGCGCGCCGCCTGCCGCAGAGCGCGGTCGATCTGCCTGCCGATGGCCTGCGGATCCCAAGTTCGACCCGATTGGCGGGCCCGATCCATGGCCTCGAGCGAGAGCGTCAGCGACGTCATCGGCGTGTTGAGCTCGTGCGTCGCCACGGTGAGGAACTCGTCCCGCGCGCGGATGGCCTCCTGGGCGGCGCGGTAGAGCCGCGCATTGTCGATCGCCATCGCAGCCCGGCGCGCCACCTCCTGCACGAGCTCTAGGTCGGCATCCCCGTAGCGACGCCCCGGCGCGGACGAGACGACGCTCAGCGCCCCGATCGGTTGTCCTCGCGCCACGAGCGGCACCGTGATGGAGCTGTAGGTCCCGAGCTCGCGGAGGAGCCTCGCGTGCCCGTCGTCCTCGCAATGTTCCCGGAGGACGGCTTCGGAGATCTCGGGGAACAGGAGCGGCTCGCCGCTCCGCAGGACCCTGGCCGCCGGGCGGGGCGAAGCCCGGCTAGGAGGATACCGCCGCTCCAGCTCCTCGAACAAACACTCCTTCGCGGGGTCTCTATGTGCCCATGAAATTCGCCGGATCTCTCCGCCTTCCACCACGTCGATCATGCACCAGTCGCAGAGCGATCGCACCGAGAGCCGCGCGAGGCGAGAGAGCGTCTCCGCGTAATCGAGCGACCCGGCGAGGATCTCCCCGGCCTCGGCCAGGAAGGCCGCGCGCCGCTCCGCCGCCTCGGCCGCGGTCCGCCCGGCCTGCTCCTTGGAGAGCAGCCGCGCGTTCTCCAGCGAGATCGCAGCCTGCGTGGCGAGCAGCGAGAGCGCGGTGAGCCGCTCCGGCGTGAACGCGCCCTCGACGAGGTTGTTCTCGAGGTAGAGCAGGCCCACCACTTCGCCCTGCCTCAGGATGGGCACGCAGAGCAGCGACTTGGGCCTATACCGCGCGAAGTAGTCATCGCCGGAGAACTTGCCCGCATCCGCGGCGGCATCGCTCAGGATGACGCGCTCCTTCGTCCGCTGCACGTAGCGGACCAGCGACATGGGGACGCGCCGCGAACCATCCTCCGCCTTCGGCGGGAAGAGGGTCGTCGCCGCCCCTTTCTCTTCGAGGGTGGCCTCCGCTTCGATGGAGAGGCGCTCGTCCTGGTACAGGAGGATGCAAGCCCTCTGCGCCCCGCCCTGCTCGAGCACGACCTCGAGCAGCGTGCGCAGCAGCTTGTCGAGGACGATCTCGCTCGACACGGTCTGCGATGCCTTGGTCACCGAGAGCAGGTCGAGCTGCTCGGATCGCGCCGCGAAGGAAGCGGTTGGAGCGAGCGGCCTCTTATCCCAGAGGTGCGGATGCTGCTGGTCGATCTGCTCGACCTTGCCGTCCGCCCCCCAGCAGGCGTAACAGGCGCGGGCCTCGCGGAGGTACGTGGCGGCGATCAGGCCGAACCCTCGCGTCCGGTAAAACCTCGACGCGATCTCGTTGGCGAGCGCCTCGTTGTGGACAAAGCCGCTTTCGCGCGCGGAGCGGATGGCCTGTTCGTACAGATGCTCGGCTTTGTCCCATTCGCCGCCGATGCGCGCAATCTCGGCGCCGACCAGCGCCGCGCGATTGCGGAAGTTTTCCGGGCAGCTCGAAGCCCAGACCTCGAGCTGCTGGTGGTGGGTGACGAGCGCCGTGAGGTGCTCGGGCCGCTCGTCGGCGGATGGAGGTGCCGCGTCGTGGCGCGCCGCCCGCGCGAGCGCACTATAGAAATGGTATTCGGTGAGTGCGAGGAACACCGGCGACGTCCGGAGGAGCCGCTGCGCCTTCGCCCCGGCCTCGACGGCAGAGGCGTAATCACCCGCGTGCCAACGCGCTTGCAGCTTGTGGAGCCAGTACCAGCCCGCGGCGATTGAGAGGCGCGGATCGCCCTCGAGGCGCCGCTCGAACCGGCCCTCTTCGAAGTCGTCATCGTGGAAGGAGCCGAGGACCGGCGAGAGCCCCCGGAGCGTCCGGATGAACCTGAGCTGTCCGGTGATGAGGTCGACGAGGACGCCGAACTTCGCCTTCCGCGTGAACTCGAGGGCCCCCTCGGCCTCTCGTTGCACCTCGTCGAGCGGATCTCCCTCCATGAGGAGGAGCGTCACCAAGACGGCGGACAAATAGGACGAATACGTGAGATCGCCGATCGCCTGCGCCGCGTGAAGGCCGCGTCGTAATGGATCGATGCTGGTGCGCACGTGCCTCGTCCAGGGATTGATGGTGTACCAGAAGACAAAATAGACGCGGGCCTTGAAGCGGAGTATCGCGCGCTTCTCCATCAGATCGAGGCCGAGCTTACCGAAGCGAAACCCCGCCCGGTAATCGCCGAAGTGCGATCCGAGGAGCGAGCCGAGCCGGACGTAGGCGAGGCATGATGCGTCGCTGTTGCCATGCTCGAGGCTGAGGTTCACCATGCGAGCGACCAGGAGGCTCAGCAGGTTCTTGTCGGAGAACAAGGCCGGCACATCGCACGACGAGAGGACGTCCATGGTCGCGCGGCAGTCCGGGTCGGTCATCGTGGGCAAGTCGAGGAGCTCCTCGAGCGGGCGGCTCCCAACCTTTCGCCACATCCGCTCGTATTCCTGATGGACATCCGCGTCCGTCGGGTGCGGCGGCCACTCGACGCCGACGCGCCGGAGGTACTCGAGGCACGCCTCCACGCTGCGGTCGCTCTGATCCAGGGTCGTGTACAGGGCCATGCGCACGCACGTGACGGCGGCGAAGTCGACGACGTTCCGGGCGCGGCGCGAGAGCATGGCTAGCCGCTCCTCCGCTGTCGACAGCTCGCCGGTCAGGTACTCACACTCGGCCCGGTGGAGCTCGAGCGCGAAGGTGAGCTCGTAACGAAGCGACCAGCTGTCCTCGGTGAGGAGCGCCGCGCCGGCGGCGAGGTACGCCAGCGCCGAGGCGTAGGCGGTCGACCCCTTGGCGCGCTTGCCCGCGACGAGGTTGAGCTCCGCGACCCGTTCTCGCTCGCCCCGCGACGTCATGAGCCCGGCGCCGCGGTTGAGCTGGTTCACGATCTCGAAGATCTTCTCCTTGAGCTCTTCGGGCGGCGTATGCGACACGAGCAGCCGGCCGATCCGGAGATGCACTGCCGCCCGCTCGCCTTCAGGGATGAGCGAATAGGCCGCCTCCTGGACGCAGTCGTGGAGGAACTTGTACGTGCCGTTCAAGCGAAAAACGAGCCCCTCATGAACTGCGTCCCAAAGATCCGCGTGCACGTCCTCCTCCGAGCCGCCCTGAACGATCGTCAGGAGGGTGACCTCCACGGTGTCTCCCAGACAGGCGAGCTGCGTCAGCGCTCCCTGGGTGCGTCGAGGGAGCCGCGCGAGTTTGCCGACCATCAGGTCGACCACGTTGTCGGTGAACCCCTTTTCGCGGATCTTCGCCACGTCCCACCGAAAGGCATAGGCACGCTCGTCGAACTCGATCAGCCGCTCTTGGTGCAGCGCGGAGAGGAACTGGATCGCGAAGAAGGGGTTGCCCGCCGTCTTCTCGTAGACGAGATCCGAGAGCGGCGCGGCGTCTTCGCGGCGACAGCGGAGCGCGTCGCTGACGAGCGCGGCGAGGTGCTCTCGGGAAAGCGGGCCGAGCACGATGTCCGTGACGCGCGCCCCCTCCTTCCGCGCCTGGTCGAGCGCCCGCAGGAGCGGATGCGAGGGGGTCACCTCGTTGTCGCGGTACGCGCCTATGACGAGGAGATATCGCGTTTCGGGGTGCGTCACGAGATCATGAAGGAGCCCGAGGCTCGCCGAATCGGTCCACTGGAGATCGTCGAGGAAGAGCGCGAGGGGGTGCTCCTTCCGGGCGAACACCCCGATGAAGTGCCGGCATACGATGCGGAACCGGTTCTGCGCCTCGGTCGGCGGGAGCTCAGGAACCGGCGGTTGCCGGCCGATGACGAGCTCGAGCTGAGGGATAACCTCCACGATGAGCTGTCCGTTGATCCCGAGGGCGCCGAGCAGCCGCTGCCGGAAGGCCGCGATCCGGTCCTCGTCCTCGGTGAGGATCTCCTGCACGAGCTCCCTGAAGGCCTGGACGAGCGTGAAGTAAGGGATGTCGCGCTTGTATTGATCGAACTTCCCCGAAAGAAAGCACGCTCGCTCCCGGACAATCGGCCTGTACAGCTCGTGGACCAGCGCCGACTTGCCGATGCCCGAATAGCCGGAGACCAGGACGAGCTCGGGGACTCCCGTGCCCATCACGCGCTCGAACGCGCGCAGCAGCGCGACCACCTCCTCCTCGCGGCCATAGAGCTTCTGAGGGATCTCGAAGCGGCCGGAGACGTCGTGCTCGGCCAAGGGGAATGGCTCGATCCGGCCGGTGGCTCGCCACGCCGAAAGGCACCGCTCGAGGTCGTGCTTGAGGCCGCGGGCGGTCTGGTAGCGATCCTCCGCCATCTTGGCCAGGAGCTTCAGGACGAGGGCGGAGAGGACCTCGGGCAGCTCCGGGACCAGCGCGGAGGGCGGCGGCGGGACGCGGGCGACGTGACAGTGCACCCACTCGAGCGGGTCCCGAGCCTCGAACGGCAGCCGCCCGGTGAGCATCTCGTAGAACGTGACCCCGAGCGCATAGAGATCGGTGCGGCTGTCGATCGCCCGGTTCATCCGCCCCGTCTGCTCCGGAGACAGGTACGGCAAGGAGCCCTCGATGAGCCGGGGAGGCCCTGCCGGCGACTGCTCGCGGGAGAGGCGGGACGCGAGGCCGAGGTCGGTGAGCTTGACCTGCCCAGTAGCTGCGTTGACGAGGATGTTCTGGGGCTTGAGATCCTTGTGGATGATGTCCCGCTGGTGGAGCTCCGCCACGGCGGCCACGATACGAACCGCGAGGTCGAGGAACCGCTCGATGTTCATGGGCGCGTCCATGAAGTGGTCGAGCGACTCGCCGCCGAAATCCTCCATGACGAGCGCCGGCAGCCCCTCGTACGTCTCGAGGGCGAGCGGCGCCACGATGGCCTCGTGGCTCAGCGCCTTGCCGATCGCATACTCGTGCTTCAGGCGCTCGACGTCCTTCGGGCAGCTGCGCCTCGGGTCGAGGACCTTCAAGATCACCGGGCAGCCATCGGCGCTCCGGATCGCGCGAAGCAGGCTGGTCTGCTGGCCCTCGTGGAGGGTCTCTGTGATCGTGTAGAGGGGGGCCGTGCTCGTCTCCATGGGAATACGCTCCGTGACGCGTCGGCGTCCGGCGGCTTGGCGGGACATGTGGGCTGTCATCGACGCCGGAGCGGTCGAGTCCGCGCACCTCTCCGACACGGCCCAACCACACGACCGGACTGAGCGCCTGGCTCGCGCCCGGCAGCACGCTTCCAGCCAGGTTCTCCCGCAGTCGTACCTCCCTCTCTATCGGACTATATTATGAAGGATGCCCGGCCAACGCGAGCCCCTGGCTGCGCCGTTCAGCCCGCCAGGGAGCCCGGCTCGGCCCCGCGCGGCGGTCCGATCCGCGGCAGCTCGACGACGAACGTCGCCCCGGCGCCGAGCGCGCTCTCGACGCGGATCGAGCCGCCGTGCGCCTCCGCGAGGCTGCGGCTGATGTACAGGCCGAGCCCCAGCCCGCCGTAGTGCCTGTTGGACACCGCGCGCTCGAACCGCTCGAAGATCTGCCCCTGGCGCGCCGGGTCGATCCCGATCCCGTGATCCCGGACCGAGAGCCGCGCCGTCCCCGCCTCCTCGCCGACGGAGATCTCCACGGGCTTGCCCGCCCCGAACTTGATCGCGTTGGCGAGCAGGTTCGAGACGATCTGGTCCACGCGAGAACCATCCCAGAGGCCCACGACCCGGCCGTGCTCCTGCAAGGCGACCGAGCACCCGGCGCGCGCCAGATCCAGCTTGAACCGCGCGAGCACGTCGCGGACGACCTCCCCGAGATCGACCTCCGCCACATCGAGCGAGAGCCGAGCCGCGTTGATCCGCGAGACGTCCAGCAGCTCGCTGTTCAGGCGGATCACGCGCGTCGCCTGCCGCAGCGCGCGGTCGACCTGCCGGCCCACGGCCTGTCGGTCCCAGGGCCGATCCGAGCGGACACCCCGATCCATGGCCTCGAGCGTGAGCAGGAGCGACGTCATCGGCGTGTTGAGCTCGTGCGTCGCGACCGTCAGGAACTCGTCGCGCATCCGCACCGCCTCGTGCGCAGCGCGGTAGAGCCGCGAATTGTCGATCGCTATCGCGGCTAGGCGCGCCACCTCCCGGACGAGATCGAGATCGGCGTCGCCGTAGCGGCGCCCCGGCGCGGACGAGACGACGCTCAGCACCCCGATCGGCTGTCCGCGCGCCATGAGCGGCACGATGATGGCGCTGCGCGTCCCGATCTCGCGGAGGAGCCTCTCGTGACCGCCGTCCTCGCAGTGCTGTCGGAGGAACTCTTCGGAGATCTCGGGGAGAAGGAGCGGCTCGCCGGTCCGGAGGACCCTGAGCGCCGGGCGACGCGATTCCCAGCGAGTGGGATACCGCCGCTCCAGCTCCTCGATCAACGGCTCTTTCGCCGGGTCCCTGTGCGCCCATGACAGCCGCCGGATCCCTCCACCTTCCACGACGTCGATCATGCACCAGTCGCAGAGCGTCAACACCGACAGCCGCACGACGCGCGACAGCGTCTCTCCGTAATCGAGAGAGGCAGAGAGGATCTCCCCGGCCTCGGCCAGGAAGGCCGCGCGCCGCTCCGCCGACTGGGCCGAGGTCCGCGCGGCCTGCTCCTGGGAGAGGAGCCGCGCGTTCTCCAGGGAGATCGCCGCCTGCGAAGCGAGGAGCGAGAGCGCGGTGAGCCGGTCCGACGTGAAGGCGCCGGCAAGGAGGTTGTTCTCGAGATAAAGCAAGCCCGCGACCCCGGCCTGCCTCAGGATGGGCACGCACAGGACCGATCTGGACCGATACCGCGTGAAGTAGTCGTCTCCGGAGAACTTGCCCGCATCCGCGGCCGCGTCGTGCAGGATGACGCGCTCCTTCGTCCGCTGCACATAATGGACGAGCGAGCCGGGGACTCGCTGCCACGAAGAGTCGTCCAGTGAGGGCGCGAGGAGGATCGTCGCCGCGCCTCTCCCTTCGAGGGTCGCCTCCGCCTCCATGGTGAGGCGCTCGTCCTGACACAGGAAGAGGCAAGCCCGCTGCGCGCCGCCCTGCTCGAGGACGACCGTGAGCAGCGTCCGCAGGAGCTGGTTGAGGACGATCTCGCTCGAGATGGTCTGCGACGCCTTGATCACCGACAGCAGCTCGAGCTCATCGGAGCGCGCCGCGAACGAGGCGCTCGGCGCGAGCGGCCTCCGGTCCCAGAGCCGCGGGTTCTGCTGGTCGATCTGCCTGACCTTCCCGTCCGCGCCCCAGCGAGCGTAACAGGCGCGGGCCTCGCGGAGATACGTGTCCGCGATCAGATCGAACCCTCGTGTCCGGTAGAACCTCGACGCGCTCTCGTACGCCAGCGCCTCGACGTGGACGAAGCCGCTCTCGCGCGCGGAGCGGATCGCCTGCTCGTACAGCTGCGCCGCCTCGTCCCATTCGCCGCCGATGCGCGCGATCTCGGCGCCGACCAGCGCGGCGCGGGCGCCGAAGTTTTCGGGGCAGCTGTTGGCCCAGACCTCGAGTTGCTTGCGGTGGGCGGCGAGCGCCATGAGGAGCGGGGGCCGCTCATCGGCCGGCGCAGCGTCATGGTGGCCCGCCCGCGCGAGCGCACCATAGAAATGGTACTCGGCCGCCACGAGATACGACCGCGACGTCCAGAGGAGCGCCTCCGCTCGCTCTGCAGCATCGATGGCAGAAGCATGATCGCCAGCGAAGAGGCGCGCTTCCAGCTTGCCGATCCAGTACCAGCACGTCGCCACCGAGAGGCCTCGATCGCCCTCGGGGCGCCGCTCGAACCGCCCCTCGTCGAGGTGGTCATCCTCGGCCGCGAGCGCCTGCGTCGAGCCCCGGAGCGCCCGGATGACCAACAGCTGAGCGACAATGAGGTCGACGATGAGACCGAACTTCGCCCTCCGCGCGAACGCGAGCGAGCGCTCGGCTTCTCGATTCGCTTCGCCGAGCGGAGCTCCCCCGATGAGCATGAGCGAGAGCAGGCCGTTGAGGATATAGGACGCAAAGGCGAGATCGCCGGTCTCCTGCGCCGCGTCGAAGGCGCGCCGCAGCGGATCGACGCAGGTTCGCATGTGCCTGATCCAGGGGTTGATGACGTACCAGAAGATCAGGTCGACGCGGGCCTTGAAGCGGACCGGCCCCCGCTTCGCGGCCAGATCCAGGCCGAGCATGCCGAAGCGAAATCCCGAGCGGTAGTCGCCGAAGTACGCGCTCAGGGCCATCCCGGCCCAGGTGTAGGCCATGCATGCTCCGTCGCTGTTGCCATGCTTGAGGCAGAGGTTCGCGATGCGACCGACCATGAGGCAGAACAGATTCTCGTCGGTGAGAGACGCCGGCGGCTCGCCCGACATGAGGACGTCGATGAGCGCGCGGCAATCCGGGTCCGTTATCGGTTGCAAGTCGACGAGCGCCTCGATCGGGCGCGTCCCGAGCGTCTGCCACATCCGCTCGTATTCCTGCCGGACGTCCTCGTCCGTCGGGTGCGGCGACCACGCGATGCCGACGCGACGCAGGAAATCGAGGCAGATCTCGACGGCGAGCTCGCATCGATCCAGCATCGTGTAAAGCTCGACGCGCGCGCACGTGACGGCGGCGATGTCGGCGAAGCTGCTGGCGCGGCCCGCGAGATCCGAGAGCCGCTCGTCCGCCACCCCGAGCTCGCCGGTCATAAACTCGCACCCGGCCCGGTGGAACGCGAGCGCAAAGACGAGGTCGTACCGCCGCTCCCAGCTGTCCTCTTCCAGTTCCAGGAACGCCGCCCCGGCCGCGAGATACTTGAGCGCCGACGCGTAGGCCGTGGACCCCTTGGCGCGCTTGCCTGCGATGAGGTTGAGCTCAGCCGCTCGCTCGCGCTCATCGCGCGTCCTGATCAGCGCCGCCCCCCGGTCGAGCTGGTTGACGATCTCGAAGATCTTCTCCTCGAGCTCCTCCGGCGCCGTGCGCTTCGAGAGCAGCCTGCCTATCTCGAGGTGCGCCGCCGCGCGCTCGCCTTCGGGGATCAGAGAATAGGCCGCCTCCTGGACCCGGTCGTGGAGGAACTTGTACGCGCCGTCCAGGCGGAAGACGAGCCCCTCGTGCGCTGCGTCCCGGAGATCCGCGTGCATCTCCTCCTCCGAGCCGCCCTGGACCATCGCTAGGAGGGCGACGTCCGCGCTGTTCCCCAGGCAGGCGAGCTGCTTCAGCGCCCTCTGGGTGCTCGGAGGGAGCCGCGCGAGCTTGCCGACCATCAGGTCGACCACGTTGTCGGTGAAGCCCTTCTCGCGGATCTTCGTGACGTCCCACCGCCAGGCCTCCGCGTAGACGTCGAACTCGATCAGGCGCTCCTCGTGGAGCGCGATGAGAAACTGGATCGCGAAGAACGGGTTGCCGGCCGTCTTCTCGTGGACGAGGTCGGAGAGCGGCGCGGCGTCCTCGCGGCTGCAGTGGAGCGCGTCGCTGACGAGCGCGCCGAGGTGCTCCCGGGAGAGCGAGCCGAGCACGATGTCCGAGACGCGCGCGCCTTCCTTCCGCGCCTGGTCGAGCGCCAACAGGAGCGGGTGCGAGGGAGTCACCTCGTTGTCGCGGTATGCGCCAATGACGAGGAGATGGCGCGTCTCGGGGTGCGTCACCAGCTCACGAAGGAGCCCGAGGCTCGCCAGATCGGCCCACTGGAGATCGTCGACGAAGAGCGCGAGGGGGTGCTCTTTCCGGGCGAACACCCCGATGAAGCGCCGGAACACGACCCGGAACCGGTTCTGCGCCTCGATCGGCGGAAGCTCGGGGACCGGCTGCTGCCGCCCGAGGATGAGCTCGATCTGGGGGATCACGTCCACGATGAGCTGCCCGTTGCTCCCGAGCGCGCCGAGCAGCCGCTGCCGGCAGGCTGCGATCCGATCCTCGCTCTCGACGAGGATGTCGAGCACGAGCTCCCGGAACGCCTGGACGAGCGTGGAATAAGGGATGTCGCGCTTGTACTGGTCGGACTTCCCCGAGAGGAAGAGCGCTCGTTCCCGGACGATCGGCCTGTAGAGCTCGTGGACCAGAGAAGACTTGCCGATGCCGGAATAGCCAGAGATCAGCACGAGCTCGGGGCAGCCCGTGCCCACGACGCTCTCGAACGCGCAGAGCAGCGCAGCCACCTCGCCCTCGCGGCCGTAGAGCTTCCGAGGGATCTGGAAGCGGCCTGAGACGTCGCGCTCGGCCAGGGGAAACGGCTCGATCCGGCCGGTGGCTCGCAGCTGCGAGAGGCACCGCTCGAGGTCGTGCTTGAGGCCGCAGGCGGTCTGGTAGCGATCCTCGGGCATCTTGGCCAAGAGCTTCAGGACGAGCGCCGAGAGCACCTCGGGCAGCTCCGGAACGAGCGCCAAGGGCGCCGGCGGGAGGCGCGCGACGTGGCAATGCACCCACTCCAGCGGATCCTGCGCCTCGAACGGCAGCCGCCCGGTGAGCATCTCGTAGAACGTCACGCCGAGCGCGTAGAGATCGGCGCGGCCGTCGATCGCCCGGTTCATTCGCCCCGTCTGCTCAGGAGACAGGTACGGCAATGAACCCTCGATGAGCCGGGGGGGCCCTGCCGGCGGCTGCTCGCGGGAGAAGCGGGACGCGAGGCCGAAGTCGGCGAGCTTCACCTGGCCGGTGGCCGTGTTGACGAGGATGTTCTGTGGCTTGAGATCCTTGTGGAGGATGTCCCGCTCATGGATCGCCGCCACGCAGGCCGCGATGCGGACCGCGAGCTCGAGGAACCGCTCGGCATCCATGGGCGCGCCGATGAGATGGTCGAGCGACTCGCCGCCGAAGTCCTCCATGACGAGCGCCGGCAGCCCCTCGTGCGTCTCGAGGGCGAGCGGCGCCACGACGGCCTCGTGGTCCAGCGGCTTGCCAATCGCGTACTCGTTCTTCAGCCGCTCGATGTCCTGCGGGCGGCTGCGCCTCGGGTCGAGGACCTTCAAGATCACCGGGAGGCCATCGGCGCTCCGGACCGCACGCAGCAGGCGGGTCCATTGGCCCTCGTGAAGCGTCTCGGTGATCGTGTAGCGGGACACAGCGCTCATGTCGATGCGGACACCGATGGGGAAGACACGCCGCGAAGCGCCGGCGCCCGGCGGCCTGGCGGCCTGGCGGGACATGGGGATACCACGCGGCACCGTCCAGCGCGCGCGCCGCTCAGCCCGGCAGGGCGCGCGGCTCGGCTCCGCACGGCGGCCCGGCTCGCGGCAGCTCGACGACGAACGTCGCCCCGGCGCCGAGCGCGCTCTCGACGCGGATCGAGCCGCCGTGCGCCTCCGCGATGCTGCGGCTGATGTACAGCCCGAGCCCCAGCCCGCCGTAGTGCCTGTCGGACACCGCGCGCTCGAACCGCTCGAAGATCTGCGCCTGACGCGCCGGATCGATCCCGATCCCTTGATCCCGGACCGAGAGCCGCGCCGTCCCGGCCTCCTCGCCGATGGAGATCTCCACGGGCTTGCCCGCCCCGAACTTAATCGCATTCGCGAGCAGGTTCGAGACGATCTGGTCCACGCGGGAACCATCCCAGAGGCCCACGATCCGGCCGCACTCCCGCAGCGAGACCGAGCACCCGGCGCGCGCCAGATCCAGATTGAATCGCGCGAGCACGTCGCGGACGACCGCCCCGAGGTCCACCTCCTCGACCTCGAGCGAGAGCCGATCCCCGTGGATCCGCGAGACGTCGAGCAGCTCGCTGTTCAGGCGGGTCAAGCGCGCCGCCTGCCGCAGCGCGCGGTCGACCTGCCGGCCCAAGGCCTGCGGGTCCCAGGAGCGGCCCGCTCGCAGCGCCCTATCCACGGACTCGAGCGTCAGCGTGAGCGACGTCAACGGCGTGTTGAGCTCGTGCGTCGCCACGGTCAGGAACTCGTCCCGCACGCGCACGGCCTCCTGCGCAGCGCTGTAGAGCCGCGCATTGTCGATCGCGATCGCCGCCCGGCGCGCCACCTCCTGCACCAGCTCGAGATCGGCGTCCCCGTAGCGGCGCTCCGGTGTGGACGAGACGACGGTCAGCATCCCGATCGCCTGTCCCCGCGCCAGGAGCGGGACGGTGATGAAGCCGTGGGTCCCGAGCTCGCGGATGAGCCTGGTCTTCCCTTCGTCCTCGCAGTATTCCCGGAGGACTGCCTCGGAGAGTTCGGGGACCAGGAGTGGCTCGCCGCGCCGCAGGCCCCTAGCCGCCGGGCGGGGCGAAGCCCGGCCAGGAGGATACCGCCGCTCTAGCTCCTCGAACAACGACTCCTTCGCAGGGTCTCTGTGTGCCCATGAGATTCGCCGGATCTCTCCGCCTTCCACCAGGTCGATCACGCACCAGTCGCAGAGCGCTCGCACCGATAGCCGTGCGAGGCGCGAGAGCGTCTCGGTGTAATCGAGCGACCCGGCGAGGATCTCCCCGGCCTCGGCCAGGAAGGCCGCGCGCCGCTCCGCCGCCTCGGCCGCGGTCCGCGCTGACTGCTCCTTGGAGAGGAGCCGCGCGTTCTCCAGAGAGATCGCTGCTTGCGTGGCGAGGAGCGAGAGGGCGGTGAGCCGCTCCGGCGTGAACGCGCCGGCGAGGAGGTTGTTCTCGAGGTAGAGCAGGCCCACCATCTCGGCCTGCCTCAGGATGGGCACGCAGAGCAGCGACTTGGGCCTAACCTGCGTGAAGTACTCGTCGCCGGAGAACTTGCCCGCGTCAGCGGCGGCGTCGCTCAGGATGACGCGCTCCTTCGTCCGCTGCACGTAGCGGACGAGCGACATGGGGACGCGCCGCGAAAGCTCCTCCGCCTTCGGCGGGAGGATGGTCGTCGCCGCCGCTTTCTCTTCGAGGGTGGCCTCCGCTTCGATGGAGAAGCGTTCGTCCTGGTACAGGAGGATGCAAGCCCTCTGCGCGCCGCCCTGCTCGAGGACGACCGTGAGCAGCGTGCGGAGCAGCTTGTCGAGGACGATCTCGCTCGACACGGTCTGCGATGCCTTGGTCACCGAGAGCAGATCGAGCTGCTCGGACCGCGCCGCGAAGATGGTGGCCTGGGCGAGCGGCCTCGCGTCCCAGAGGTGCGGATTCTGCTGATCGATCTGCTGGACCTTGCCGTCCGCCCCCCAGCGAGCGTAGCAGGCGCGGGCCTCGCGGAGGTACGTGTCGGCGAACAGGTCGAACCCTCGCATCCGGTAAAACCTCGATGCGATCTCGTAGGCCAGCGCCTCGTTGTGGACGAAGCCGCTCTCGCGCGCGGAGCGGATCGCCTGCTCGTACAGCTGCGCCGCCTTGTCCCCGTCGCCGCCGATGCGCGCGATCTCGGCGCCGACGAGCTCGGCGCGGTCGCCGAAGTTTTCGGGGCAGCTCGAAGCCCAGACCTCGAGCTGCTTCTGGTGGGCGACGAGCTCCAGGAGGTGCCGGGGCCGCTCATCGTCAGGGGCCGCGTCATGGCAGGCCGCCCGCGCGAGCGCGCTATAGAAATGGTACTCGGCGACATCGAGGAACGACGGCATCATCCAGAGAACCGTCTGCGCTCTTGCTGCGGCCTCGATGGCGGAAGCGCAATCGCCTGCGTAAACGTGCGCTTGCACCTTGCGGATCCAATATAAGCATTTGGCATACGCGAGGCGAGGATCGTCCTCGAGGCGCCGCTCGAACCGGCGCTCGTCGAAGTGATCGTCGTTGAACGAGCCGAAAGCCTGCGTCAGTCCCCGGAGCATCCGGGTGAGCTGCAGCAGCGTGGTGATGGTGTCAATGGAGAGACCGAACCTCGCCTTCCGCGTGAATTCGAGCCCGCGCTCGGCTTCTCGCTGCACTTCACCGAGCGGAACTCCCTCGGCAAGAAGTATCGCTACCAACGCCGTGCGTATACAGGACGAATACGTGAGATCACCGGCCTCCTCCGCCGCGTAGTAGGAGCGTCGCAAGGGCCCGACGCCGGTGCGCATGTGTCTCGTCCAAGGATTGATCACGTACCAGAAGACGAGGTCGACGCGGGCCTTGAAGCGGAGCAGTCCGCGCTTCTCCGCCAGATCGAAGCCGAGCTTGCCGAAGCGAAACCCCGCGCGGTAGTCGCCGAAGCGTGGCCCGAGGCTCGTCCCGACCCGGACGTAGGCGAGGCACGATCCGTCGCTGTTGCCATGCTCGAAGCTGATGTTCGCCGCGCGAGCGTTCATGAGGCAGAGCAGGTTCTCGTCGGTGAACAACGCCGCCGCGTCGCACGACGTGAGGACATCGATGGTTGCGCGGCAGTCCGGATCGGTCATCGGGGGCAAGTCGAGGATCTCCTCGATCGGGCGGCCCCCGAGCTTTTGCCACATCCGCTCGTATTCCTGCCGGACCTCCTCGTCCGTCGGGTGCGGCGACCAGTCGACGCCAATGCGCCGCAGATACTCGAGGCAGATCTCGACGGCGAGCTCGCTTCGATCCAGGGTCGTGTAGAGCTCCACGCGCGCGAACGTGACGGCGGCGACGTCGACGATTCTCCCGGCGCGGCGCGCTAGCTCTGAGAGCCGCTCCTCCGCCGCCCCGAGCTCGCCGGTCAGAAACTCGCACCCGGCCCGGTGGAACGCGAGCGCGAAGGTGAGCTCGTACCGCCGGTCCCAGCTGTCCTCTTCCAAGAACGCCGCGCCCGCGGCGAGATACTTCAGCGCCGACGCGTAGGCCGTCGACCCCTTCGCGCGCTTGCCCGCGATGAGATTGAGCTCAGCCGCCCGCTCGCGCTCCTCGCGCGATGTGATCAGCGCGGCCCCCTGATTGAGCTGGTTGACGATCTCGAAGATCCTCTCGTCCAGCTCCCCCGGCGCCGTGCGCGACGCGAGCAGCCGGCCGATCCCGAGGTGCGCCGCCGCCCGCTCGCCTTCAGGAATGAGCGAATAGGCCGCCTCCTGCACACGGTCGTGCAGGAACTTGTACGTGCCGTCCAGACGGAAGGCGAGCCCCTCGTGCGCTGCGTCCCGGAGATCCGCGTGCACATCCTCCTCCGAGCCGCCGCGGACCATCGTCAGCAGGGCGACCTCCGCGGTGTTTCCCAGACAGGCGAGCTGCTTCAGCGCTCTCTGGGTGCTCGGAGAGAGCCGCACGAGCTTGCCGACCATCAGGTCGACCACGTTGTCGGTGAAGCCCTTTCCGCGGATCCTCGCCACGTCCCACCGAAAGGCCTCGGCGCGCTCGTCGAACTCGATCAGCCGCTCTTCGTACAGCGCGGTGAGGAACTGGATCGCGAAGAAGGGGTTGCCGGCCGTCTTCTCGTGAATGAGGCGCGAGAGCGGCGCGGCGTCGTCGCGACGGCAGTGAAGCGCGTCGCTGACGAGAGCGGCGAGGTGCTCTCGGGAGAGCGGGCCGAGCACGATGGCCGAGATGCGCACGCCCTCGTTCCGCACCTCGTCGAGCGCCTGCATGAGCGGGTGCGAGGGCGTCACCTCGTTGTCGCGGTACGCGCCCACGACGAGGAGATGGTGCGTCTCGGGGTGCGTCACCAGATCGCGAAGGAGTCCGAGGCTCGCCGAATCGGTCCACTGGAGATCGTCGAGGAAGAGCGCGAGGGGGTGCTCCTTTCGGGCGAACACCCCGATGAAGTGCCGGAACACGACGCGGAACCGGTTCTGCGCCTCGATCGGCGGAAGCTCAGGAACCGGCAGTTGCCGGCCGATGATGAGCTCGACCTGGGGGATGACCTCCACGATGAGTTGTCCGTTGCTCCCGAGGGCACCGAGCAACCGCTGCCTCCATGCCGCGATCCGGTCGTCCGTCTCGGCGAGGATCTCGAGCACGAGCTCCCGGAAGGCCTGGACGAGCGTGAAGTACGGGATCTCGCGCTTGTATTGTTCGAACTTCCCCGAGAGGAAGAGGGCTCGTTCCCGGACGATCGGCCTGTAGAGCTCGTGGACCAGCGTCGACTTGCCGATACCGGAATAGCCGGAGACCAGGACGAGCTCGGGGACTCCCGTGGCCACCACGCGCTCGAACGCGCGCACCAGGGCGGCCACCTCGTCCTCGCGGCCGTAGAGCTTCTGAGGGACCTGGAAGCGGCCGGAGACATCGCGCTCGGCCAAAGGGAACGGCTCGATCCTGCCGGTCGCTCGGCACTGCGCCACGCACCGATCGAGGTCGTGCTTGAGGCCGCGGGCGGTCTGATAGCGATCCTCCGCCATCTTGGCCAGGAGCTTCAGGACGAGCGCCGAGAGCACCCCGGGCAGCTCCGGAACGAGCGCCGAGGGCGGCGGCGGGGCGCGGGCGACGTGGCAGTGCACCCACTCGAGCGGATCCTGCGCGTCGAAGGGCAGGCGCCCGGTGAGCATCTCGTAGAACGTGACGCCGAGCGCGTAGAGGTCGGCGCGGCTGTCGATCGCCCGGTTCATTCGCCCCGTCTGCTCCGGAGACAGGTACGGCAAGGACCCCTCGATGAGCCGCGGAGGCCCTGCCGACGGCTGCTCGCGGGAGAGGCGGGACGCGAGGCCGAAGTCGGCGAGCTTCACCTGGCCGGTGGCCGTGTTGACGAGGATGTTCTGCGGCTTGAGATCCTTGTGGATGACGTCCCGCTCATGGATCGCCGCCACGCAGGCCGCGATGCGGACCGCGAGGTCGAGGAACCGCGCGGCGTTCATGGGCGCGCCGATGAAGCGGTCGAACGACTCGCCGCCGAAATCCTCCATGACGAGCGCCGGCAGCCCCTCGTACGTCTCGAGGGCGATCGGCGTCACGACGGCCTCGTGGTCCAGCGTCTTGCCGATCGCGTACTCGTGCTTCAGCCGCTCGATGTCCTGCGGGCGGCTGCGCCTCGGGTCGAGGACCTTCAAGACCACCGGGCTGCCGTCGACGCTCCGGACCGCGCGCAGCAGGCTGACCCGCTGGCCCTCGTGAAGGGTCTCGGTGACCGTGTAGGGGGGAGCGCTCATGTCCATGGGGAGCCCCGTGCGGACAGCGCGCCACAGAGCGCTGGAGTCTGGCGGTCTAGCAGGACATGGGGGCTGCCGTCGACTCGGGCGCGGTCGAGCCCGCGCGCCTCGCCGAGACGCCCCGGCCACACCACGGGCGTGCGCGCATGGCGCCCGCCGGGCGCCGCGTTCCCGGTCACCGTCTCCGACGGTCGTGCCACCCCGTACTCCCTCTATCGGTAGAGTACCATGGGGAGGTCCGTCGCGGAGGAGCGCCCGCGCCATGTGCCGCGCGGGCGCTCTCATCTGGAAAGGCCTCTAGGCGCCGGGCTCGTCGACGTCGTCGTCTTCGTGCTCCTCGAGGTAGCGCTCGGGCGCGAGCTCCCACCGCTCCGGCGAGCGCCAGAGCTGCGACAGGAGCAGCTCGCGCATCAGCAGGATCTCCTTGGGCAGCCGGTCGTAGAGCCGCTCGAAGAGCTCGCCGTGCGAGCCGAACTCGACCTTCCACGCCTCGCGGTCGACCGCCATCAGCTGGTAGAACTGCTCCTTCGAGAAGCGGTCCATGCCCCGCCACTCGATGTCTTCGTAGCGCGGCATCCAGCCGAGCGGGCTCTCCTCCGCGAAGCCGCGGCCGTGCACGCGGTCGACGATCCACTTGAGGACGCGCATGTTCTCCCCGAAGCCCGGCCAGAGGAAGTTGCCCTGGTCGTCCTTGCGGAACCAGTTCACCGAGAAGATGCGGGGCGGATTGACGATCTGGCGCCCCATCTGCAGCCAGTGATTGAAGTAATCGCCCATGTGGTAGCCGCAGAAGGGCAGCATCGCCATCGGGTCGCGGCGCACCTGGCCGATGTTGCCGGCCGCCGCCGCCGTCATCTCCGAGCCGATCGTCGCGGCCGTGTAGACGCCGAAGCTCCAGTTGAACGACTGGACCACGAGGGGCACCGTCGTCGCGCGCCGCCCGCCGAAGACGATCGCGCTGATGGGCACCCCGTTCGGGTCGTCCCAGCGCGGATCGATCGACGGACACTGCGACGCAGGCGTCGTGAAGCGCGCGTTCGGGTGGGCCGCCTTGCGGCCGCAGTCCGGGGTCCAGTGCTTCCCCTGCCAGTCGATGAGCTCCGGCGGCGGCTCGTCGGTCATCCCTTCCCACCAGACGTCGCCGTCGGGCGTGAGCCCCACGTTGGTGAAGATCGTCCCCTTCCGGATGGTCGCCATCGCGTTCGCGTTCGACTTGTCCGACGTCCCCGGGGCCACGCCGAAATAGCCCGCCTCGGGGTTGATCGCGTAGAGCTGCCCGTCCCGCCCGGGCTTCATCCAGGCGATGTCGTCGCCCACCGTCGTGATCTTCCAGCCCGCGAACGCCTTCGGCGGGATGAGCATGGCGAAGTTCGTCTTGCCGCACGCGCTCGGGAAGGCCGCGGCCACATACGTCTTCTCGCCCTTCGGCGACTCGACCCCCAGGATCAGCATGTGCTCCGCGAGCCACCCCTGCTCCCTGCCGAGGACCGAGGCGATGCGCAGCGCGAAGCACTTCTTGCCGAGCAGCGCATTGCCGCCATAGCCGCTCCCGTAGGACCAGATCAGCCGCTCTCCCGGGAAGTGGACGATGTACTTGTGCTCGGCGTTGCACGGCCACGGCACGTCGGCCTGTCCCGGGGCGAGGGGCATGCCGACCGAGTGCAGGCAGGGGACGAAATCGCCGTCTCCGAGCGCCTCGAGCACCTTGCGCCCCATGCGCGTCATGATGCGCATGCTCGCGGCGACGTACGGCGAGTCGCTGAGCTCCACGCCGATGTGCGAGTAAGGCGAGCCGATCGGGCCCATGCTGAACGGGATGACGTAGAGCGTGCGGCCCCGCATCGACCCGGCGAAGAGCCGGCGCAGCGTGGCCTTCATCTCCTGCGGCTCGGCCCAGTTGTTGGTGGGGCCGGCGTCCTGCTTTCGCCGGCTACAGATGAACGTGCGGTCTTCGACCCGCGCGACGTCGCTCGGGTCCGAGCGCGCGAGGTAGCTGTCCGGGCGCTTCTCCGGGTTCAGACGGATGAGCGTGCCCGCCTTGACCATCTGGTCGCACAGCGCGTCGTACTCCTCCTTCGAGCCGTCGCACACGTGCACGTTGTCCGGCTGGCACAACGCGACGACCTCGGCGATCCATTGCCTGAGCTTCTCGTTCGCGATCTTCGCCCGCAGGCCGGGGATCGACACCGGCGGCGGCGGCTCCGAGTGGAACGAGCTCTGGCTGTTCTGGCTGGCTGCTACGGACACTTGCGTACCCTCCTGGCTCTCTGGGTCGAACGCGCTCTGCAAAGCGCAGGCCCTGCCCGCCCTCGACGCCAATTCTGGCCGAAATGCGGCCGGAAGGCTGCCCTGATTCTTCCTGAGCCCGATCGCTACAGCAGGGCTGCGCGCACCAGGTGCGCCCGGGGGGCGAGCCCTGCGCCGCGCGCTGGGTCGTCGATCCGCCCGAAACCCGCCCGGAGGTTGGCCCCGAGGGCTGCCTCGCGGGCAGCCGCGCCGCACGCCGATGCCCCCGGTGCCTGCGCGCCGGTGCTCACCATGGCCACGCCACGTACAGCGGTTCCCGCGCGAACGCCTCCCGGGCGCGACGCCCCTTCTCCGAGAGGAACAGCATCATCCTGAGCTCCTTGTACTCGGAGTGGCGCTCCGGCGTGCCGATGCGCGTGATCGCGCCGGGCGGCGCTTCCCAGCCGCATCCGGCGTAGAAGCGCTCGAGGCTGGGGTTGCAGAACAGCGCGGCGACATCGGCGTCGCTGTCCTGGAGGAAGCGCGTCGCCATCTCCACGACCTGCCTCCCGTGGCCTTCGCCCCGGTAGGGCGGGAATGTGAAGACGTTGCCCAGGCCATAGACGACGTGCTCCTCCCCCGCGTGCGGCAGCGAGAGGCGCATCACCGAAGCGTAGCTGAGCAGCACCTCCTCCTCGCTGATCGTGAAGTGGACCGTGCCCATGTCGGGCGGATACGTGTGCTTGAGCAGCCGGAGTGGACCGGTGAATATCGACGGCCACGCCACCCGCATGAACGACACGGCCTGCCACCGGAAGGAGTCGGGGAGCTCGTCTCGATGGTAAATATGCTTTTCCTGCATGGGTCTCTGGGCCCTGCTCGCTCCACCGCGCTCCGGCGAGCGCGGTCCGTCCACGCGCTTCGTCCAGGCGTCCCATGGACGAGGCGCGCTGTACCTCGGGCGCATTCGTGAATAGGTGAAGGAGCTGAAGGAGCTGAAGGAGCTCCGAGATATATCTCGGTGGCGACGCGCCGTCACGCTGGGCGCGAACGCCGTCGCGCGGGCGCGGCTCCCGCTCCCGCTGGCTGCGCCCACGCCTTCCGACGGCCCGACGTGAAAAGCGACGTGAAAGACGCAAGACGCCGGCAGCCTGCCGTGGCCCGGCCCGCGGGGACGTTGACAAGGGTAACCGGCTTTGCTCCTATACCCAGTCCGCTCGGAGCATCGCGCGACCCTGAGGACGGCCGGTAACATGGTGGGCACGGGTCAAGACACCTCGGACGCGGAGCCGACCCAGGCGGCGATCATGGGCAAGTACCGCCTGATCGCGAAGCTCGGCCGGGGCGGGATGGGCGAGGTGTTCCTGGCGATCGCGCGCGGGCCGGGGTCCTTCAACAAGCTCGTCGTTGTCAAGCGCCATCGCGGCGTGGGCGGAGCGGGCGGAGACGGCGAGAAGGTCGTCGCCATGTTCCTGGACGAGGCGAAGCTATCCGCCCGCCTCAACCATCCCAACATCGTCCAGACCTACGAGGTCGATCACGACGACGCCGGCTACTTCACCGTGATGGAGTACCTGGAGGGCCAGCCGCTCAGCGCGATCATGAGGGCGGTGGCCGAGGGGGTGCCGGGCGGGGCGGGCTTCACGCGCGGCGTCTGGGTCAGGATCGTGGCCGACCTCTTGAGCGGCCTCCACTACGCGCACGAGCTCCGCGATTACGACGGCGCGCCGCTCGGCATCGTCCACCGCGACGTCTCCCCGCACAACATCTTCGTCACGTACGACGGCGCGGTGAAGCTGCTCGATTTCGGCATCGCCAAGGCGTCCATCAACACCGACCTCACCGAGACCGGGAAGCTGAAGGGCAAGACGTCGTACATGGCGCCGGAGCAGGCCGTCGGCAGCGGGTCGACCGATCGGCGGGCCGACATCTTCGTCGCGGGGATCGTGCTCTGGGAGCTCCTCACGCGGGAGCGGCTCTTCGGGGGCGACGCCGTGAGCGCGCTCTGGAAGCTGGCGGCCGTGGACGAGATCCCGCGGCCCTCGCTCCTCCGGCCGGACGTCCCCCCGGCCCTCGACGCCATCGTGGCGCGGGCGCTCGACCGCGATCCGGCGAAGCGGTTCGCGACCGCGCAGGAGATGCGCGCGGCGCTCGAGGACTACCTGCGCGCGGCGGGCGAGGACGTCGGGTCCGACGAGATCGGCGCGAGCATGCTGGGGGTGTTCGCGGAGCGCCGGGCGAGCATGCAGCGGCAGGTCCAGGCGTACCTCGAGCAGAGCGCGCAGGGCGTGGACCGCCCGAGCGTGCCCGTCGAGCCCCGCCTCTCTCGCGTGAGCCATTTCGAGGGCGCAGAAGGAAGGCGCATTCAGCCCGTGATCGCCCTCGACGAGGAGCTCGGGCAGAGGACCTCGGGGACGCCGGGCCCCGGGCGCTCCGCCTCGGACTCGACGAGCCTGAAGTCGAACCTCCGCACGGCCGCCGGGCCTCAGCAGCGCAGCTATTGGATCGGGGCGCTCGGCGCGGCCGTGCTGGTCGCGGCGGCGGCGTTCTCCACGCGCCGCCATGGTGGGCAGGCGCCCGCTGCCGGCTCCGCCGCGGCCGTTCTCGTCGAGCCGGACGCCGGCGCTCGCTGCACCGGGGTGCTCCGCGTCCGGATCACGACGGGCGACACGGGGACGGCCACCGACATCTCGCCGCCCTACAACTACGGGGTCTACGACTACCTGCGTCACCTCAACGACAGTCAGGGAGGGCTCCGGGGCTGTCCCATCGACGTCGACATGAAGGACGCGCAGTACGACCCCGCCAAGACGGAGGAGGTCATCGAGGCGTGGCGGCGGCAGCCCGGGTGGAGCGAGGTCTCCACGCTGTTCGTGTTCGGCACCGGGCCGACGACCCGTGTGGCCCCGAGGCTCACGGAGGAGAAGAAGCTCATCATTCCCGGCTCGTACGCCGGCTCGCTCGCCACGCCGGTGCCGATCTCGGCGGACGTGTCCCATGCCGAGTTCAACGCCCTGGGCCAGAGCGCCTCCGCGACAGAGCACAAGACGAGCCCTGGATACCCCTACATCTTCTTTCCGGCCACGGACTACTCGACAGCGATCCGCATCGGCATCAAGGCCGCCTGGAAGATCGCGCCCGGGCGCATCGCGATGGTGCACGACACGATAGACAAGTGTCTTTACTGCGTCGATCCGCTCGCCGCGGGCAAGGCCTACGTGGAGGAGCTGCCCGGGATGCTGCTCGGCGAGGATCTGATCGTCCCGCAGACGTCGTCCCTCGAGGATGAGGGGCGCATCGTCGACGCGGTGATCGGCTATGTGAAGCGGGAGATCGAGAAGAAGCGAGCGGACCCGTCGTATGTGCCGGCGAGCTGGTTCTGGGCCGGCAACAGCGTCCTCTCCTCGTCCTTCGTCGGGAAGGGCGCGGCCGCGGCGCAGAAGCTCATCCAGCAGGCGTTCCCGGGGCCGGAGAAGAACCGCTGGCAGCTGCGCGTGATGGCGAACAACTGGGGCATCGGCGAGAGGACCTTGGCGATCTGCGGGGCCGGCTGCGCGGGGATCTTTTATGGGCTGTTCCCCGTGCCCGTCTACGGCGACACCCAGCACTCGAGCGGGATGGCGGAGATGCTGCGGATCCACAGGGCCTACCGGGAGAAGGACGGCCACCCGCTGGAGCTGTACCAGGACCAGCCGTACGTCCAGGGCCACGCCGCGGCGCTCATGTGGCGCGAGGCCGTCGAGCGGGCCGTCGACGCCGGCCGCACGCACCCGACCGGAGAGGACCTGAAGGCCGCGCTCGAGGGCTTCCAGAACGTGGTGCTCGACGGGATGACGGCGGGGCCGATCTCGTTCAGCGCGACCGACCATCGGCCGCAGGCGAACGAGTCGGTGTACACGATCGGGGGCACGGACGGGGGCGGGGTCGGGTTTCGTTTCGTCGATCGCTGCTCGATCGAGCTCGACGCGAAGTGGCTAGGGTACTGAGAATGGTGCACCCAGAGCGGGCGTCTGACGTTGCCTGAAGGACGAATTCGATAACACACGGCTGAATGCGCCGAACAAAACCCCCTGTCGCCAGGCAGTCGAGGGCTCAGTGCACGAATCCCGCCGCCCATCGGTCACCAACGTGAACGTGGTCGTAGTCGTGAACGTTCACGTTGGTGAGCGATGGTGGGGGCGGGCGTCGTGGCCTGAGCGCGAGCGAACGAGCTTGGTGAATACCGATGCCCTCGTCCGCCTGGATCGGTCCGGTGTTGTTCGGCGCGCTACGTCGGCCCGGAGATCCGCCAGAACCCGATCCTCGCCGCCCCCGCCAGATCCGGCCCAACCGGCCCCTTCCCCCAGAAATGGTCATCGTAGTTGGGCACCGTCCACCCCTGCCCGTACGCCCCCATCACCGCGTAGATCACCTCGTCGTCCGGCTGGACCTCGATCGCCGTCGTCACCCACGCCTGCCGCACCGGCGCCGGGCTCGCGTCGTCGAGCAGGTAGCGCGCGAACATCGATCCTTCGGTCGTGTCGTCGAACGACTCCGTCGCATAGCCGAGCAAGAGGTGCAGCCCATCGAACGCGCCCGCCCACCGGTAGCGCCACGCGCCACCGTCGTCCTGGAGCGGGCCGCAGGCGGCCACCACCATCCACTCCAGGTTGGCGTTGCCCCAGCGAGCGTCGCTGAAATGGAGGACCCGGTCGTTCATCGCGCTGCAGAACATGAACCCGACGCCGTTCGCGTGCCCCGTGTAGAACGTGAGATCCACCGAATCCGCGAACGACGCGTCCTGGCCGCCCAGGGACGGATCCTTGAAATCGACCTCCCACGCGCGCTGGTCGCCCCAGTTGAAGCGAGACTCGATTCCCCCCTCCCGGAAGCTCTTCAGCAGCCCATCGACGTTCGCCGCCGAGTGATCCAGGCCGCCGCAGAGCCCGACCCACTCGGCGCCGACCACCGCGCGCCCATCGTCGACCGGCGGCGGGAGCGGCGGGCGCGCCGCGCCGAGCCCCGCCGACGCGCGGCCGAACGAGAGCCGCTGCGCCGCCGTCGCGACAAGACCGTCGGCGTCCGTGACATAGAGCGAGAGCGTCTCCGTCTCCCCGCGAAGGCCAGAGACGCCAGACACCTTCACCCGCGCGCCGCCTTCGCGCCCTTCGCGCCCTTCGCGCCCTTCGCGCCCTTCGTCGACCACGTCGAGCCCGTCGAGCGAGCGCGCCGACGATACCCACCTGTACGTGTATGGAGCAGTACCTCCGGTGACGCTCGCCTCCGCGAGCGCGGTCGCGCCGTCCACACGCACCGAGATCTCGGCCCTCGGAGCGTCTATGACGGCCGGCACGATCCGCTTGCGGACGTCCACCACCTCCCCGCCGACCGTCCGCCGTGCGCTGCACACATAATGGGGCAGGATCCGCCGTACCTCGCGGGAGAGCGGCGGCGCGTAATAGACGAGCTCCGGCTCGGCCGCGATCACCGCGCCGCCGCCCAGCGCGCCGGCGCACAGCGCGGGGGCCTCGGAGGCCGGGACGATCGCGACGTCCTCCCCTCGCCCAAGCTCGCGCCGCGCGTAGATCAGGTGGGTCACGGCGCCCTCGCCGTCGAACGTCACGCGGACCTTGGCCCCGGGGCCGATCAGCCGGATCCCTTCGAGCTCGTCGCGAAAGCTCACCTGCGTGTCGAGCTCTGCCCGCGCCACAGTTCGCCCCTCCGCGTCGACCGCCTCGAGCAGCGAGTGGCCGACGGCGATGTCGCTCCCGGCCGGCAGGCCCGCGGCGTCCAGCGCGGCCCACGCCCGCGCCGCCGCGTCCGGCTCCGGCAGGACGCGCAGCGCCGCGAGCGCCTCGAAATCCAGGGCGTCATCGCCCGCCGACGTCTCGAAGCCACGCTCGTCGCGGAACCCAGGCGCGGGCGGCGCGTCGGCCTTCCTCGTGGGCAAGCGCTGGAATCGCGCGCCGTCGAGGTAGCGAATCGCGCCGTCGGCCACGAGCACGCCAGCGCCTCCGCGCGCGGGATCCTCCGCGAGCCCGAGCGCGCCGGCGAGCGCCGACGCCCGCGCGACGTCGGCGCCGCCGCCGATCACGCGGTATGCGGGCAGGAATCGCGTCTCCCTGCCAGGCGACCCCGCGGCAGGCGACGCCGCGCGGAACACGCCGCGATCGGCGCTCTCCGGGAGATCCTCGCGGGCGTCGCGGCCGCTGCACCCGGCGACGCCGAGGGTCACGAGGAGAAAGACGCCCAACACCCCATCCGGTGATCTCTTCATCAAAGTCCCCCTTTCCCTGCGGCCACGGCGAGGCTCGGCGCGCAACTCCGCACGAGCGATCTCGCAGGGAGCCTCCGCGCGGCGCTCGCGGCCCCGCGACGCGAGCACCACGCATTGCACGACCCAAGCCACCTCGGCCGCGCCGCTCCGCGGCGAGACTCCCCGCGCTCTCGGCCGAGATTGACCGCCTCGCGTCCGGCTCCTAGGCTGCCGCGCATTCCATGACAGCGCACACGAAGGACGGAGAGAGCGCGCCCGGCGCCGGCGATCGGACGCTCGAAGGGACAGCGGATCCCGGCGCGCGCCTGTTCCTCGACTTTCTCTCCTCGATCCGCCCCCGCGTCGACGCCGCGCTCGATCAGCGCTGGCGCGACAAGGCGGCCTCCGTGCAGCGCTACGGCCGCGAGGTCGAGGCCATGGTCTCCGAGGCGAGGAGCCTCACCCTGCGCGGCGGCAAGCGGTTCCGCGCGGGGCTGCTCGTCGCCGCCTACCAGGGCGTCGCGCCGGACGCGCCGCTCGGCCCCGCGATCGACGCCGGCGTCGCGCTCGAGCTGCTCCAGACGTACCTGCTCATCCAGGACGACTGGATCGACGGCGACACCGTCCGGCGCGGAGACCGCACCGTCCACATCGCGCTGACCGAGACGCTCGGCGATCCGCACCTCGGGGCGTCATCCGCGATCCTCGCGGGCGACCTCACCTGGAGCTTCGCGCTGAGCACGCTCGCGGGCGCGGACGCGCCGCCGGCGACGACGCTCGCGGCCGTCCGGCTGTTCTGCGAGATGCACGAGGACGTCGTGATCGGGCAGCACCTTGACGTCGTCGGCCGGGCCGAGGACGTCGAGCAGATGCACGCGCTCAAGACCGGCAGCTACACGGTGCGCGGCCCGCTCGCGCTCGGCGCCACGCTGGCCGGCGCGCCGGCCGAGACCGTGGCGGCGCTCGAGCGGTTCGCGGCGCCCGTGGGCGTCGCCTTCCAGCTGCGCGACGACCTCCTCGGCACCTTCGGGAGCGCCGCCGCGACCGGCAAGCCGGTCGGCAACGACCTGCGCGCCGGCAAGCGCACCGCCGTGCTGGCCGCGGCCGAGGGGCGCCTCGACGCCGCCGGCCGGAGCGCCGTCGAGCGCGCGCTCGGCCGCAAGGACGCGAGCGACGACGCCGTGGCGGCCGCGACGCTCGCGCTCGAGGCGTGCGGCGCGCGGCGCGCGGTCGAGGAGCGGCTCTCCGCCCTGTGCGGCGAGGCCGAGGTCCTCGCGCGCTCGCTGCCCGTGAGCGCGTCGGCGCGGCAGATCCTGTGCGGGGCCGCGAGCGCGCTCCGGTGGACCGGCGCATGACCGAGGCGCTCGGCGAGGCGTCCGGCAAGGTCATCCTGCTCGGCGAGCACGCCGTCGTGTACGGGGCGCCCGCGCTCGCCGCCGGCATCGAGCGCGGCGCCCGCGCGCGGGCAGCCCGCTGCTCCGGCGCGAGCGCCCTCCGGCTGGGCGGGCGCGAGCTCCGCGCGGCGCCGGCCGAGGAGGACGTCGCGCGGGCGTTCGCGGCGCTCCTCGGGGCGCTGCCCGACGTCGGCCCAGTGCGCGTCGAGGCCGAGAGCGATCTGCCGCCCGGCGGCGGCCTGGGCAGCTCGGCGGCGCTCGGGGTCGCGATCGCCCGGTCGGTGGCCGCGCTCGCACGCACGCCCGCGGCCGCCGCGCGGACCGCGTCCGAAAGCGCAACCGCCGTGCACACCGCGGCCGACGCCGCCGCCGTGACCGACGCCGCCGCCGCCTGGGAGCGCGTGTTCCACGGCAACCCGTCGGGCATCGACACGACGGCCGCGGCCCGCGGCGGCTGCTTCCGCTTCACCCGGGCGCACGGCGCCACCTCCGTCGCCCCGCGCGACGACCTGTGGCTCTGCGTGGGCTCGACCGGGGTGTCGTCGTCCACGCGCAGCATGGTCGAGCTCGTGGCGAGGCTCTTCGAGCGCAAGCCCACGCTGGCCGCGACGTCCATCGCGGGCATCACCGCGCTCGTCGAGAACGCGGCCCTCGCGATCGAGGCGGGCGACGCGGTCGCGCTCGGCCGGCTGATGGACCTGAACCAGATGCTCCTCGCCGGCATGTTCGTCTCGACCGAGGCGATCGAGGCCCTGTGCAAGCTCGCGCGCGAGGCCGGCGCGCTCGGCGCCAAGCTCACCGGCGCCGGCGGCGGCGGCTCGGTCATCGCGCTGCTCCCGCCGCCTCCACCGGGCGACGGCGGGGCGAAGGCGTCGAACGGCGCCGCGGACCGCGTGCTCGCCGCCTGGCGCGACGCGGGGTACAGCGGCTTCGTCACCCGGGTGAAGGCGGGCGTGACGAGGACGGAGTCACAGGAGCAAGCATGAGCATCGTGAGCCGGGCGACCGCGATCGCCCATCCGAACATCGCCCTCGCGAAGTACTGGGGCAAGCGGGCCGATGGCCACAACCTGCCCGCCGTCCCGAGCCTCTCGGTGACGCTCGCCGGGATGGCGACGACGACCGAGGTCGCCTTCGACGCGTCGCTCGACCGCGACGAGCTCCACCTCGGCGGCGCGGCCTTGCCGCCGGACGCGGAGCCGACGCGCCGGGTCGCAGGGCTCCTCGACCGGGTCCGCGCCGCCTCGGGGCGGCGCGAGCGCGCCCGCGTGGTCAGCCGGAACGACTTCCCCACAGCGGCGGGCCTCGCCTCGAGCGCGTCGGCGTTCGCCGCGCTCGCGCTCGCCGCGAGCGCCGCCGCGGGCCTGCCCACCGCGCCCGCGCTGGTGAGCGATCTCGCGAGGAAGACCTCGGTCTCGGCCGCGCGGTCCGCGTTCGGCGGCTTCGTCGAGCTCCGCGCCGGCCGCCCCGGGGACGAGGCGCTCGCCGCGACGCCGCTCGCGCCCGAGGACCACTGGCCGCTCGCGGTCGTGATCGCGGTGACGCGCGAGGGCCCGAAGGACGTCGGCTCCAGCGACGGCATGCGGCACACCGCGATGACGAGCCCGTACTTCCCCGCGTGGGTGGACGCGGCGCCGTCGCTCTTCGACGCGGTCCGCGCCGCGGTCCTCGCGCGCGACCTCGCCGCGCTCGGCGCCGCGGCCGAGGCGAGCGCCCTGTGCATGCACGCCTCGAGCATCGCCGCCTCGCCGGGCCTGCTCTACTGGACCGGCGCCACCGTCGAGGTGATCGCCGCGGTGCGGAGGCTCCGCGCCCAGGGGACGCCGGCGTTCTTCACCATCGACGCCGGCCCGCACGTGAAGGTCTTCACGACGCCCGAGGCGCAGGCCGCCGTGGGCGCGGCGCTGCTCGCCGTGCCCGGCGTCCTCCGCACCATCACGGCCGTCCCCGGCGGCGGAGCCCGCCTCGCGCCCTCGTCCGGGGGCGCGTGATCGTCCGGGCGCCTGGCAAGCTGGTCCTCTCGGGTGCCTACGCCGTGCTCGAGGGCGCGCCCGCGCTGGTGGCCGCCGTCGATCGGTACGTCCTCGCCGACCCGGCGCGGCCCGCTGCGCTCGTCACCGAGGAGGTCCAGGCCGCGATCGACGCGGGCGCGCTCGACGTGGCGGCGTGGTTCGACGCGTCCGCGCTCCGCTCGGCGGAGCCGGAGCCGCCTCTCGCCTCGCCGGGCGCGCCGCCCCGCGAGGCGAGCCGCAAGCTGGGCCTCGGATCGAGCGCCGCCATCCTCGTCGCGACGCTCGCCGCGCGCGCCGCGGCGGCCTCGGAAGCGCGGGCGGCGCCGGCCGGCCAGCGCGCGCCCGCGTGGGACCCCCGCGCGCTCTTCCTCGACGCGCTCGCGGCGCACCGGCGCGCGCAGGGCGGCGGCAGCGGCGTGGACGTCGCGGCGAGCGTCTACGGCGGCGTGCTCTGCTGCCGGCTCGGGCCGGGCGGCGAGCTCGACGTGGCGCCGCACGCCCTGCCGGGCGGCCTCGTGATCGAGGTCTTCGCCAGCGACGCCTCGGCGCGCACGAGCGCCATGCTCGAGCGCGTGCGCGCGCTCGCGGCCCGCGAGCCGGAGGCGCACCGCGCGCTGCTCGGCGCGGCCGCCGAGGGGGCGCGCGCCGCGGCCTTTGCCGCGGACGCCCGCGCGCTCGTGGCCGCGCTGGATCGGCAGGTCGACGCGCTCGCCGAGCTCGGCGACCGTTCGGGCGCGCCGATCGTCACCCCCGCGCTCAGGCGCCTCCGCCCCGCCGCGGCCGCCGAAGGAGCAGCGATCGCGCCGAGCGGCGCGGGCGGAGGTGACGTCTCCCTCTTCGTCGGCGGCGCGCCGCCCTCGACGGCATGGCTTGCCGCGGCGCGTGAAGCCGGCCTCGAGCGCGTGCCGATGTCGCTCGGCGCCCCCGGCGTCCACGTGCTGGACGCAGCCCGTCCGCTCCCCGCCTGAGCGCGTCCCCTCGCCGATCGTGCGCCGCGCGGTGCCGGAGCGCTTGGCACGGAGCCCGCTCTGCTCGCTCCCGGATCGACCGCGGCGCTGCGCTCGGGCGACGCACCGCGGTCCTTCATGAGGCCTTCGGGACGCGAACAGCAGGGAAAGCATGGACTTCGTGGAGCCGGCGATGCTGCAGCGCCGCCGTGAAAGCTTGAGTTTTCATGGTGATACCGCCTGGACGGCCGATGAGCGCGGTGGGCGCCCGGTCCTCCAAGGCGGGCTCCGCGGGCAGGAGGCTGCCGGCGCGGGCTCGGCGGGCGTGACCTGCGTTCACAGCGCGCTGAGACGCATCGGCGCGGGGGCGCGCGCAGGCGCGCCGGACCGCCGACCGTCGGTCGCGGTCCGGCCGCGGGGGGTGGTGAACGGGGTGAGGTGGCACGAGGACCACAGGACCAGGTGAGGAGGGGGGCTCCATGACGACGTGCGATCGAGAGCTTTGCCGATTGGAGGATGTGCTTGGCGCCAGCATGGCCGAGTCGAGGGCCATGCTGGCAGCGTTCGGCGTCCAGGTCGCACCGCTGCGGAGGCGCACCGCGAGCACGTACCTGGGGCGGGTGCTGGTCCACCCGTACAACCTGCTCGTCGTGGGGAGCGCGCTCCTCCTGAGCTTCATCGGCTGGAGCCCGCTGCTCCTGCTGCTCGGGCTCGGGGCGGAGCTCGTGATCCTGTGCGTCATCCCCTGGCGCGGCTTCTTCCGGCGCAGCATCGACGCGCAGCTCGACGAGGTGGATCGGGCGGCCTGGTCGCGGGCGCGCGAGTCGTTGATCCGGCAGATGGACATCCGGCACCAGCAGGAGCTCGCGCGGCTCGACCGGCTGATCGATCGCACCCGCGAGAACATCCGGCGCCGCGGCGGATCGATCCCGCCCCTGCTCGACGAGGGCTTCGGCCTGAGCCGCCTCATCATGAGCTACATCCGCCTCGCGATCGCGCACAAGGCCGGCCAGGAGTCGCTCGCGATGACCAACCACGGCGAGCTCATGGACACGATCCGCTCGCTCGAGGCGGTCCGGAGCACGTCCGCGGGGCGGACCCGCGGGCTGTCCGAGCGGCGCCTCTCGATTGCCTACCGGCGCGCCGAGTGCTGGAGCCAGACCCGCGACGGGCTGGAGGTCGTGTCGCAGAAGCTCGCCACCATCCTGGAGCTCATCCAGCTCATGCACGAGCAGTCGATGACGCCCGTGGATTCGCCCGCGACGTGCGTGGAGATCGACCGGTTCATGCGCGAGCTCGACGATCTCGACAACGGCGAGAGCACGCAGCGCGAGCTCGCGGAGCTCGACATGGACATGGACAGGGCGTTCGAGCTCGAGGAGCTCGAGACCGAGCACATCCAGCACAGCCGCCCCCCGATGCGCCTCGTCGCGCGCTGAGCGGCGCGGATCGGCGGCGCCGGCCGGCGCGATCGCTCGGCGACGCGGGGGAGCGCGCGGCGCCGCGCTCGGGCCGGTGCCGTTGACGGCGCAGCGCGGCAGGCTAACGTCGGCGCGCGATGCTGAAGCTCAGGCGACTGCGGATCGAGAAGTTCCGGGGCGTGGCACCGGGCACGGAGCTCCGGTTCTCGGACGGGCTCAACGTGATGCTCGGCCAGAACGGGACCGGAAAGACGACGCTGCTCGAGCTGATCTCGATGGTGGTGAGGTCGGATTTCAGCAGCCTGGCCAGGGAAGAGTTCGCGGTGGAGTACGAGCTCGCGATCCCGGGAGAGGCGAAAGCGGTCGTCGCTGTCAGCAACAAAGATCAGACGAGCGTTGCTGGGACAATGCCTCGCATCATCATCGACTCGCCGGAGCATTGGCGAGCAGTGGCAGCTGTCACAATCGAGGACTCGTCATCCGGAGCTCGTCACCACATCCGGTACGACAGCGAACATGGACTCACAGTAGGAGATGAGCCGCCGGTCGGGCGGGCTCGCGACTTATCGTGCCTCGATCCTGGGTTCCTCTGGGTCTACATGGCGCAGGATCCAGGACCCATCGCGAAATCCATGCACGACAACGTTCTACTCGCGAGCGCCGCCCGGCGATTCGATGAATCGCTGGAGCTCTTCACGTGGCTCACCGGGTCGAGAGATGCTCACCAGAGGGCCATACTCTATCAAAAAGGGAAATTGGTCCCTGTAGTTGGCGTCCTTCTCCTGCCGGATGTGCTTGTTCTCAGACTGGAAGCGATGCATGCGCGAACAAAGTCTGACTACGTCTTCACGCACACCGAGCTCGATTTCCTGGACATCCTCAGGAAGATCATGGGATTCGATGGCTCCGAGCTCAAGGTGGAGGTGACCGAACGGCACCCGTGGGGACACGACATCGAAACGTTGACGCTGGGAGATCTCGTATTCCGGTTCTGGTGGGAGGGCGGCGAGTTCATCACCCACGCGCGCCTGAGCTACGGGCAGAAGCGCCTGCTCACCTTCTTCTATTACCTCGCCTGCAACGACGACATCGTCATCGCCGACGAGCTCGTGAACGGCCTGCATCATCACTGGATCACGGCGTGTGTCGAGGCCATCGGAGAGCGTCAGGCGTTCTTGACGAGCCAGAACCCGCTCCTGCTCGACTACGTCCCCATCACCTCGCCCGAGCAGATCCACCATAGCTTCGTGCTCTGTCGCGGCGAGCGGCGCGGCGGCAGACCGGCCTGGACCTGGACGAACATGAGCGACGAGGACGCAGCGGAGTTCTTCGCCGCATACGAGGTCGGCGTCGAGCATGTGAGCGAGATCCTGCAGTCGCGAGGGCTGTGGTGAGCGACGAGGGGGCCCGCCTCTCGATCGTGATCCTCACGGAGGACAGCGGCGAGGACGGTCGCGCGACCGTCGAGGCGCTCGTTGGCCGGATGCTCGAGCTCGTCGTTCCCGGTTACGGGCGCCATCGGGTCGACTTCCTTCCGAGCGAGCCGAAGGAGGAGGAGGCGATGCGCGGCAACGTCTGGAAGACCGACGGGAAGAACCCGCGCGAGCACGAGCGACGCATCCGGCTGCTCAGGTACATCGCGCGCAAGCTGTTATCGCCGAACACCTTCGTCGTTTTCCATCTCGACGGCGATCGGCCGTGGGCCGAGCGGAACACCAGCGAGAACCTCGACAAGTTCGATCGACGGGTCCTCACGCAGCTGCCGCAGGTCGCCGAGCGGGGTCGCGCGAACGCTCCTCGGACCAGGCTGCGAGCCAAGGACGACGCCGAGCCGCCTGCGCCCGTGCTGCAGATCGAGCGTCTCCTTCTCGTCTGCCCGTTCCGGAGCATCGAGGCATGGCTCTACCAGAACGTTCGGCGCGCGAGCGAGATCTGCCGCCGCGAGCACGGGGGCCGCCACGTCGGGGACATCGAGTCATGGGAGGGAAGGCGTGCGGAGCTCGATGAGCTGCCCGCGCCCGACCAAGCGCTGTGCCTGAAGAAGGCATACAACAGGGAGCTCGCATCCAACGGATTTCCCACGCAGCTCGCCTACGACGTGAGGAAATCGTTCGCCGAAAGTGTGGATCGCATGGGCCGGTGCGGCGCGTTGCGCGCTGCGCTCGAGCGCACACGCGGCTGGGAATGATGCGGCCGCTGCACCAGCGGCGCTGATGAGGGCGAGGAGGACCTCGGGCGCACCGCGTCGACGGCGCCACGGCCGCAAAGCTGCCACGCGCTTCCGCGAGCGCACGGCCGTGATACCCAGCTATCATGGGACAAGCCACGTTTCTCGCCCGGCGGCTCACGCCAAGCGGCTGCATCGTCGGAAGAAGAGCGAGCCCGACGTTCCCGTCTGATCCACCCCCTCCCCCCACGTCAGCCGCCCCCGGAGAAGCCGTCCGAGCCATGCGGTCGCAAACGCCGTTGCCCTCTCGCGTCGCGCCGTCGAGGATGGCCGCATGCGAACAGCGCCTGTGCCGAACATCCCCGCGATCCCCGGCATGAATCCGGGAGTCTTCGTGATGGGCGGAGGAGGAGGCGGCGACGGGTCCGGGGGGAAAGGCGGCGGCGGTTCGACAGGCGCGCGGGGAGCCGACGGGAAGGGCGGCGGCAGTGACGCTGACGGCGGCGGGAAGAGCGCGGGGTCGTGCGGCACCGGCTCGACCGACGGCGGCGGCTGCCCCAACCACCACGGGCCCGGTACGAGCGGCACCATGTCGCGCGGCGATCCGGTCGACGTCGTGACAGGCCGCGTGTTCACGCTGCCCGCCGTCGACCTCTTTCTTCCGAGCCCGCTGCCGCTTCGGATCGAGCGCACGTATTCCAGCACGTCGCGCGACCGTGACGTAGGCCTCGGACCGGGGTGGACCTTCTCGCTCGTGTGGCAGGTGATCGAGCGCCGGCGGTCGGTCCGCGTCATCACGTCCGACGGCGTGGAGCACGATTTCGGCAGAATTGAACCGGGCGCCGGTGCGATCGGCCCCCATGGCTGGCTCCTGCACCGAGAGGGCCTCGGGTTCCGGCTCGATCTACCAGACGGTCCGCGCCTCATTTTCGAACTTCAGGTGCCGTCGGACGACGGCATGACCTACCGCCTCTCGGCGATCGCCGATCGCTGGGGCAACCGCATCGTCTTGGACCACGAGCAAGGCCATCTCGTTCAGGTGACCGACGCCGCCGGACGGGTCGTACGCGTCGTCCGCGGGCGCGATGGCCATATTGCCGCTCTGGAGGCGAAGAACGCGCTCGAACAGGGGAGGTGGGTCCCGTTCGTCCGGTACTCGTACGACGCACACGGGCGGCTGACCGGCGCAGAGGACGCCGATGGCGAGCTCACGACGTACGCGTACGACGAGCGAAACCTGCTGACGTCCACCACGGGCCCGACGGGCCTCACCTTCTTCTTCCGCTACGACGCGGCGAGCCGATGCGTGGAGACCTGGGGAGAGGTTCCAGGCGCCACGGACATCAGCCTCGCGGAGGATGTCCCCGCGGTCCTTGCGGATCATGAGACGAAGGCGCGAGGGGTCCTCCACACGAAATTCGAGTATGGGGATGACGGTTACTCCGAGGCCGTGGATTCGGTCGGACTGCACCGCTATTTCGGCAACGCGCACGGCCTCGTCGCCAAGGCGGTCACGCCGCTCGGCGTCTTCCTGCGCAGCTACGACGACCGCGGCTTCCTCACCTCCTTCACGGACGCGCTCGGGGCGACCACCACCTGGGAGCGCGACCTGTTCGGGCGTGAGACGAGGGTGGTCGATCCGCTCGGGCGCGTGACGACGATCCGCCGCGATCCGGCGGGCGAGATCCTCGAGGTGTTCGGGCCTGACGGCGCCTCGACGCGCGTGCACCGCGCGGGCGACGAGCTGAGCTGGACCGACCCGCTCGGCGCAACGTGCATCGTGCGCTTCGACGCGCGAGGGCAGCCTGTCCGGGCGGAGTGGCCCGACGGCAGGACCATCGTCTTCGCGCGGGACGCGCACGGCAACGTGATCGAGCGCGTCGACGAGCTCGGGGCACGCACGCAGGCCAGGTACGACGCGTGGGGCCGGTGCGTCGAGATCCTCGACGCGCGCGGGGGGAGGACGGCGTTCACGTACTCGAACGCCGGCCGCCTGCTCTCGGTGCGCTCGCCTGACGGGGCCATCGAGCGGTACGCCCACGACGGCGCCGGAAACATCATTGCAATCACCGACGCCGAGGGTCGTACCACGCGCCTGTCCTATGGCGGCTTCCACAAGCTCTCGCGCATCGAGAAGCCGAACGGCGAGGTCGTGGAGCTCCGCTACAACCGCGAAGGGTGGCTCTCCTACGTCAAGAACGCCCGCGGCGAGATCTACCGCTTCACGCGGAATCCGGCGGGGCTCGTCGTGGAGGAGCACGCGTTCGACGGGCGCGTCACGCGCTACGGTCACGACGCGATGGGCCGCGTCGTGTGGTCGAGGAACGGCCTGGGCGAGCGCACGGAGTACGAGCGCGACGCCGCCGGGCGGCTCGTGCGGCGGGTATTCGCCGACGGGACGGAGGAGTCGTTCGAGCACGACGAGAAGGGAGACATCGTGGCCGCGGCGTGCCCTGCCGGGCTGTTCGCGTTCCAGCGCAACGCGAACGGCTGGATCGTGCGTGAAGAGCAGCACGTCGCGGGCGAGCGCGCCGACGTGCGGATCGACTACCGCCTCACGGGCGAGGTCGCCGGGCGCCGCACGTCGCTCGGGCACGCGGCGCAATGGACCCACGACTTCGCGCGCGGACAGGTGCAGCTCGCGCTCGACGGCGAGGTCGCCTCGGTGTCCCAGAACGACGTCCTCGGCCGCGAGGTCACGCGCGTGCTCCCGGGCGGGACGAGGATCGAGGCAGCGTACGACGCGCTGGGGCGGCTTTCGGAGCGCAGGGTGATCGCGCGCGCGGCGGCGCCCGCGGTCGGAGCAGGACAGCCCGCATGGGTCGGCCCGGTGCCGCCGGCCACCGTCCGCGCCGAGGCGTTCCGTTACACGAGCGACGGGCTCCTCGCGATGCGCTGGGACCAGCGGCGGGGCACCACGCAGTTCTCTTACGATCCGATCGGCCAGCTCGCGCGTGTCTTGCGGGAGGGCCGAGAGGAGGCCTCGTTCAGGTACGACGAGACAGGCAACGTGCACGACGTCACGCCTGGCGCGCCGGGGCGCCTGTACGGGCCGGGAGACCGGATCGAGCGCTGCGGCGCCGAGCGCTACGTCTGGGACGCCGAAGGGCGCCTCGTCGCGCGACGCGAGCGCCGCTCCTCAGGGGAAGAGGCGGTGACGCGCTACCGCTGGTCCGCCGCCGGCCGGCTCGACGCCGTGGAGCGGCCGGATGGGACGGTGGTCTCGTTCGAGTACGACCCCTTCGCTCGCCGGGTGGCGAAGCGGCTGTGGCGGCGCGAGGTGGACGGCAGGCGCACGCTCCTCGAGGCGACGCGCTTCGTGTGGGACGGCGGCGCGCTGGTCCACGAGATCAAGCACAGCGCAGCGGCCGGCGGCGCGCCCATCGTCGAAGAGCGCACCTACGTCTTCGAGCAAGGCTCGACGATCCCGTTCGCGCACCGCGACGCGCGCACGGAGGGCGGCGTGCGCACGGTGTCGCCGTGGTGGCACTACGTGAACGACGACGCCGGCGCCCCGGAGGCGCTCGTGGGCCCGGACGGCCGGCTCGGCTGCGAGTTCCTGCGCTCCCCGTGGGGCGCGGCCGCCGTGGCCGACGGCGCCTCGACGAGCACGCCCATCCGCTTCCGCGGGCAGTATGCCGACGAGGAGACCGGGCTGTTCTACAACCGCCATCGCTACTACGACCCCAAGCTGGGCCGGTACATCAGCCCCGACCCCATCGGCATCGAGGGCGGGCTCAACCCGTTCGCCTACGCCGCCAACTGCCCCACGTCCGCCGTCGACCCCGACGGGCTGATGTACTCCGTCATCAAGGACGCGCGGGGCAACGTGGTCGCAGAAGGACACAACCTCAAACAAGGCGGAGGTGTCGGTGAACAGCATCCGGCGGTGCCGCTGCCCGATCGCACCTCCTGCGCAGAGATGACGGCGCTCACGAGCCTCGCTCGCAAGATGGGACCGAACACGAAGAAAGAGGACATCGCGAAGCTGTTCAACGAGGAGGGCTACACCATCGAGACCTACGAAGGCACCAAGCACCACTACGACAAGGGCGTTCGGTTCGGCGCCAACCCGTGCGCCGCATGCAAGCAGATGTTCAACGACATGGGGATCACGAAGGGCATCATAGGACACGCACCGAGAAAACCCGAGAAAATCAAGCCTTGGGACGGAGAAACGACGTACACCCCCCTCTCCGAGCAGGTACTGCAGCAGGCGCAAAAGAGGAGACGATGAGAGATTCAATGCCTGACGGCCAAGAGCCTCCGATGCATACGGTGGATCGACTGCGCGGGCCGGAGGGTGGGTACGCGCGGTCGCATGCTGGCCTGGCCGAGTTCTGGCGATGGCTTCAAGAGGACGCCCTGGCCCGGTCCGCTTCCGAGCAAGACGCCGCTCTCCTCACGGCGCTCGACCGGTGGTTCGCGGAAGGGCCGAGCTGTGCGCTCGTCGTCGGCGCAGATCAGACGAGGCGCACCGCGGCCCTCGCGCGATGGGCCCTCTCCATGGCGACGCGCAATAGCGCAGAGGTGATCTTTCTTCCGGTGAGCTCGTGCTTCGGAACCGCGGTGGAACGCGAGGCGCTCAAGGTGCTCCTCGGTCTGTTTCGAAGCTCGCGGTCAGCAGCATTCTCTCGACCAAGCAGCCCTAATGAGCTCCGGTGGTCGATCGCGGGAGCGTTGCGGTGGGATCTGGAGATGGAAGATCCTGTGTTGCTCGTGATCGTCGACGGCCTCGAGCGCGCGGCGGACTGGGGGCCGGAGAAGGGGGTACCATTTCTGAACGAAGCCGGCTTCAGGGTGCGGTTCCTCGTGTCTGTGGGCGTAGAAGGTCCTTCCGCCCGGTGCTCGGACTGGCGTCAGCATCTCCAATGGACGGAGGAGAGGTCCGCGGTGCTGCACCTAACAGGAGACGCCACCGCCTCAGAAGAGGCGGTGCAGCAGGCGCGAGACACCCTGGCCGGGAGCGGGGACGAAGGGCGCGCGGCGGAGCGATGCCTCGACGCGCTGGCGGCGGCGCTCGCGCCGGTATCGAAGGACGACCTGATCGCGGCGTGCGGACTATCCAGCGGGTCGGTCGAGGCGCTCCACGGCGCGCCGCGTCCGGCGCGTGATCTCGTGGTCCTTGGAGACGACGGGGGCTACCGCTTCCGCGACGACGCGACGCGTGCTCGCTGGGCTGCATCGGCGGACATCGCGTCACTCGAAGACGGCATCGTCGATCGAGGCCTGGCCAGCCTGCGCGCGGCCAGGGCCCCCGCGGGCGATGCGATCGCCTGGCCTGCTTACCTCGTCGAGTACCTGGGGGCCCACATGTCGCGACGAGCGCCTGCGCTGTCCGCCTTCATGGAGCTCGTCTCGCCGGCGTGGCTCGCCGCCTGGATGGACAGACCGGGAGGGCTCGTGGGGTTCGTCACGGACACGCGCCGCGCGCGCACGGCTGCGGAAGAGGCGCTGTTCAATGCGTCCACCGAACCGGAGCGCACGGCGGCGTTGAACCACATCACGCGGTGCGCCGTCGTCGAGGGGACGCTGTTCGCCAAGGAGGGAAGCCGGCACGGACCGCGAGACGATCGCGCCCACCCCTACAAGGAGCCGAGCGTGGATCTCGCGAAGCCGACGGGCGCGGCGCGCGCGCGAGCGGTGGCGCTTCTCACGCTCGCAGGCACCCTCACCGGGGCCGAACGGGAGGCGGTGGAGGCGTGGGCGGACGAGGCGCGGGCCGCGCTCGGTGAGGCCGGCGAGCTCGTGCCATGTCCGATCCCCTCGTTCTCCGGTATCCCGACAGAGGCCGATCCGGAGCTCACGCGCCGGCTGCGCGACGCCGCTCCCAACAAGTTCGGGTCTCTTCTCTCCGGGCGTTATGACCAGGCTGCCGCCGCGTGTGCGGGGCTTGAGCCGGAAGAAGCCTTGCGCCTGGCGGACAGGACGGAGGGCGTCCTCCGCGTGACCGCCTTCGCGGCGATCGTGCCGCACCTGCCCGAAGCACTCCGCGAACGAGCCGTGGCCGAGGTCATGGACGCCTACTGGCAGCATGGCGACGACGACACGCTGCGATCCGTGCTCGCATGTGCGCCGTGGATGGCGCTGGACGACGCTGCGTGCGTGTTCTGCGCTGTGCTCGGGAACCGCTGGGAAGACGACTTCGAGAACCTCTTGATCGGCTGGGGCGGGCTCACGGACTTCGCGCCGCTGCTGCGCAGGCTGGGGGGCTCGGCGGCGATCGTCGGCGCTGCCGCCGCGATCGCGGAGGTGGGCCGCTGGCTGCCGTAGCGGCGCCTCGGGCCCAGGCCGCGTCGAGACCGGCGCCGCGTCGCTGACGCCCGCCGGGGAGCCAACGCCGCGTCGCCGACGCTCCCCGAGTTCCGACGCCGCGTCGCCGACGCCCGCCAGTGAGCCCGCGCCGCGTCGCCGACGCCCTCCGAGGAGCCCGCGCCGCGTCGCCGATGCGCCTCTCCGCCGCGCCTCCTCGCCCCGGGGTGCGTTCGCAGAGGAGGCCGCCTTGCGTCACGGGCATGGACGCAATGCTGCTCCTCATGGACGCAAAGTTGCCCGCCTCTTCGGCTCCCCCACGGCCGTGATACCCCCGCCATCATGGGAAAAGCCGCGTTTCTCGCCCGCCGGCTCACGCCGAGCGGGTGCATCGTCGCAGGTACAAGGCTCGCCTCTCACCGAGAGGCGCTGAAATCGAAGAAGATCAAGCTCGCCCCCAAGGTCGACGCAGCGGTCCAGTCCGTCATCGCGCGCACCGAGGCCGTCGAGGCGCTCGGGAGCACTGACGCCACCATGACGGAGATCGATCGCGGCGCCGACCGGTGCATTTCCGCATTCGGCGCCCAGCTCGACGGCATCGAACGCTCGTTCGACCACGACGACATCCTGCCGCTGAGCGATGACGAGGCCGCGCGCCGGGCCGACGCCGCGCTGGTGCGCTCGGAGGTGCTGTCGTCGGGCACGGGCTTCGTCAAGCTCGTGTACTCCCAGCAGTGGGTGCGCATGAGCGCGATGATCAAGGCGCTCGACGGCAAGGACGTGAAGGCGGCGGCGGAGCGCCTCGGGCTCGCGGCCGAGGTCGATCGCCTCCGGCGCTGGACCGCGCTCTACGGCCAGAAGCTCGGCGTCACCGAGGCGAAGAGCGCGGACCCGGCGATCAAGGCGGTGGAGGCGTGGCACGAGGCCTACGGCACGCTCATGGTCCAGGTCCACGCCGAGTACGACGACGACAAGGACGAGACGCATGCGCTCCTCCGTGACCGCCTCCTGTCGCCTTACGAAGACGCGGCGGAAGAGGAGCGGCGCGCCGAGCGGGCCCGCGCCGCGAGCGCCAGCAGGAAGAAGAACGAGCCCTCCGTTCCCGCCTGATCGAGGCTCGTGGAATGATCCCACGGCGCCAACCGGGCGCGGGTCGCACGGCGGCGGCTTCCCCGGCGCACCGCCGCACCAGGGCTGATCACCGGGACGCTGGCGCCTTCTCGAGGACGTCGGCGTTCTCGACCCACGCCGCGAAGACGGGCAGCTTGCTGCGCCGGGCGAGGACGAGGACCAGGAAAGGCATGGCGCAGCTGAAGCGCCGCGGGGGTGACCAAGCCGAAGGAACGCGACGGCGAGGGTGCCTTTGCGCCCCCGTCGTCGAGGCGAAAGCGGATGACCTGCTCGAGATGGCCCAGGCGAACGCGCCCGAGCGACGGACTCTCGAACACACGATCGGTGAGCTCGCTTGAGCGAGCGGCGCACGCGATATCGATCACCGGCATGAACAGGCCCTCGTCGGCGGAGAAGCGCGCGCGCGGGTGCACGTCGTCTTCCTGAAGAAGGGAGAGCGCGCGGCGGATCGTGCGCGCTAGCGTCGATCCGGCGGGCAACGTGGCCACGATGATCCTGACCTCGGGCTCGGCCGCGCGGAGCTCAACGACAAACTGGTTGTATGCGGCGTCGATCTCCTCGTCCGAGAGGCCCACGAGCTCGGCGTCCGTGTAGCGGGGGAAATGCACGAGCGCCTGCGTTGCCCGCAACTGCCAGACGGATTCGGGCTCGTCCGGGCTCGACCACACGCCGAAGCAGGGGACCTGAACGCCGTGATGAGATCGAGGGAACGGAGCGCGGGCCAGCGGAGGATCGAAGCGCGGGTGCATCGCAAAGCCGCTCCACAGGGCGATCCTGTCCGGGTCCGCGCCGGACGGCGCGCCCAGGGGCCAGTCCACGTCGAAGAGGCGGCAGCTCTCCCGCTGGAGCGCCTCGGCCGAGCTCTCGGCGAGCGGCCCGGCCCAGGCGGCCCAGTACGCCGGCTCCAGGGTGCGCTCGTCGATCAGGCTCTCGCGCATGGCCTGCGCGAGGGGCGCCGCCGGCTCACCGGTCCCGGCAGGCGCGATCTCGAGGCTCGCCCCTGCCAGCGGGGCGAGCCGCTGCCACGCGATCGCGCTCACGCCGGTCCACACGAGGCTCACGCCCGGCCGGTGCTCGACGTCGAGGTGAGGGCAGACGCGCACATGCGCGTGCGGCGCGTCGTGGTGGCAGACGGCGAAGGCGGTGGGCGGCATGGCGATGAGGGCAATTTAATCGCGGACGCCTGCCTCGCGCCGAGCGAGCCCGCGCCGCCAGCGCCAGGAAGAAGCACGAGCCCGACGTTCCTGCCTGGTCATCTCCCTCTCCCACACGTCAGCCGCGCCCCCGGCGAGCCGTCCGAGCCATGCAGCTTTCCCGGGCCACCGGACGGCGGGCTCGCGATGGCCGCGATTGCACACGCTCGCGGGACCGTGGGACCATCCAGTCACCATGGGTAAGGTCACCGCCCTCCATATGGACACCATCACCGAGAAATCCGGTCACCAGATGACCGGTATGGCGGTGAGCGTGTGTCTGACCCCGGCCGCGCCCAGCCCGTTGCCGATCCCCTACCCCACCATGGGCACGGTCTCGGAGGGGATCATCGACCCGTGCATGCGCACGAAGATCGAGGGCGCGAAGATCCTCACGGTCGGCGGCTGCATGAAGGCGTGCCACGGCAACGAGCCTGGCACGCTCAAGGAGGTCGTCAGCCTCAACACCGGCGGGCCTTGCTTCCCTTGGCTCGGCGCGCCGAACGTCATCATCGAGCTCGGCATGGCCGGCATCACCGGCAGCATGGGCCAGATGAACAAGAGCATCACCGTCGGCGCCGGCGCCAGCGCGAGCGGCGCAGGCGGCGGCGGCGGCGGCGGAGGGGGCGGCGGCGGCGGCGCCGGGGGCCCGCCCGGGGGCAGCCCGCAAGGCGGCGGCAACGGCGGCGGAGGCGGCGGCGGGGGCAACAGCGGCGCCGCGCCGCCGAGCCCGCCTGCGCCGCCGGGCGCGGAGGGCCAGGCGGCCGCGGGCCATCCGATCGACGTCGTGACCGGGACGCTGTTCACGATCCCGGCGGCCGACTTCACGCTCACCGGGTTCCTCTGGGTCCAGTGGATCCGCACTTACAGCACCTCGGCCGTGCGCCACCGCTGCGGCCTCGGGTGGGGCTGGTCGCACAGCCTCGCCTGGCGCGCCGAGCGCAACGGCGATCACCTCGTCCTCGTCGACGACCAGCAGCGCCGCACCGAGATGCGGCTGCCCGCGGCGGGTGAAGCGCTGCTCCTCCCCCACGGCCGGAAGGTGCACCTCGACGGGGACGCGATCGTCGTCGACCTCGGCGACGACCTCGCGCGGGTCCTCCGGCCCACCGCCGATCCGCGGGCGTACGCGCTCGCCGAGCTGCGCGACGCCTTCGGCAACGCGGCCACGATCGACTGGGATCAGGACGAGGTCGTGGCGATCACCGACTCGGTCGGCCGCCGCGCGGAGGTCTCCCGCGACGGGAACCTGCGCATCTGGTCCGTCGCCGTCGCGGATGAGGGCGGCAAGGAGCACCGCCGGCGCCTCGTGACCTACGAGCTCGACGGGCGCGGAGACCTCGTCCGGGTCATCGACGTGGGCGGCGCGGAGACCCGGTTCAGCTACGACGACGAGCACTACCTGCGCTCGGAGACGCGCCCCGACGGCGTCGTCTTCCATTTCGTGTACCAGGACGCGGGCGGCGAGCGGCGCTGCGTGGAGACCTGGGGTGAGCTGCCCGGCGGCGACCTCCTCGCCGCGCTCGGCGCCCCCGAGGCGCACGTGGCCGGCGGTCCCCGCGGCATCTTCCACACGCGCGTCGCGTACGGGCCCGAGCCTCACCAGACGACGGTGACGGACGCGCTCGGCCATGTGCATCGCTACCAGGGCAACGCGCTCGGGCTCGTCGAGCGCTACGTCGACCCGCGCGGCTACGCCATGCTGTTCACGTACGACGGGGTCGGGCGCCTCATCGCCGTCACCGACGGCGCCGGGGCCACGCAGCGACGCCGCCACGATCTCGCCGGGCGGCTGATCTCCCTCAGCGACGGCGGCGGCACGGTCCGGTACCAGACGGACGAGGAGCGGCAGGGCGTCACCACCATCGCCCCGAACAGCCACCGCTCCACCGAGCGGCGCAGCCGGGGGCGCGTCGTCGAGATCGAGGACGCGCGCGGCAAGACGACGGCCGAGTACGACGCGCGCGGCAAGAACACGAAGATCACGTACCCGAGCGGCCTCGTCGACACGCTCGAGTACGACGCGCACGGCAACCTCGTCCGCTACGCCCAGGGGGAGCGCGTGTGGACCTACGTGTACGATCTCCTGGGCATGCCCGTGCGCATCGAGTCGCCCGGCGGCGCGGCGACCACGCTCGAGGTCGACTCCTCGGGCAACATCGTCAGCGCCGTGGGGCCGAGCGGGCAGCGCACCGAGCGCGCCTTCGACGGGCTCGGGCTGTGCACGGCGACCTCGTACCCCGGCGGCGGCCGCGCGCACTACCGCTACGTGGCCAGCGCGCTCGTCGAGCAGGTGCTGCCGGACGGCTCGCGCTGGACCATGGGCTACGACGCGCTCCTCCGGCTGAGCTGGATGCAGAACGCCGCGGGCGAGCGGCGCTCGTTCGAGTACGACGCGGTCGGCAACCTCGTCCGCGAGACGACGTTCACGGGGCTCCAGTACCGCTACGAGTACGACGGCGCGGACCGGCTCGTGTCGATCCTCCGCCCCGACGAGTCGATCGTGCGGCTCTCGCGCGACGGCGCGGGCAACGTCGTCTCGCGGGAGTACTCGTCGGGCCTCATCGAGCGCTTCGAGTACGACGCCCTGGGGCGCGTCGCGCGCGCGACGAACGGCGCCTGCACGACGGAGCTCGCGTACGACGATCGCGGCGCGATCCTGCGGGACACCCAGACGTGCGGCGGCTTCAAGTTCGTCACGAGCTACGACTACGACGAGGGCGGCCAGCTCGTGGCGCGCCGGTACTCGTCCGGCTGGCGCGTGGCGCTGGAGCACGACGCGTACGGGCGGGTCGCCGCGATGGGCGTCGGCCATCCGGACGCCGCCGAGCGCTTCGTCTTCGAGCGCGACGAGCAGGACGGCGAGCGCGCCCGCCGGCGCGACGGTGGCGTCGGCGCCATCCTGACCCGGCGCAACGCCGAGGGCTTCCCCGTGGAGATCCAGGTGGAGGGCGCGTCGGGCGACGTCGTCCGCTCCCGCGCCTACCGCTGGCACCCGGTCGGGGCGCTGGCCGCCGTGATCGACAGCGAGCGCGGCGAGCGCCGCTACGAGCTCGACGCGCACGGGCGGCCCGTGGACGTCCGCGGGCTCAGCGCGACCGAGGCCTTCTCCTACTCGCCGCACGGCACGGCGATCGCGCGGGGTGAAGCGTCGGTCGGCGCCGGCGGAAGGCCGCGCGCGGCGGGCGACCAGGTCCTGACCTGGGACCGGCTTGGCCGGCTCTCGGGCCGGGACGCGCCCGATCCACAGCGCACATGGCGGTATGCCTTCGACGAGAACGATCGGCTGACCGAGGCCGTGCGCGGCGACGGGCTGAAGATCCAGTACATCTACGACGCGCTCGGCCGCCGCGTGGCCGAGATCGTCGGCCAGGGGAGCACGTGGTTCGGCTGGGACGGCGACAGCATCGTCGAGGAGCGCTCCTCGGGCGGGCAGGTCACGCGCCGTGTCTTCGACGCGTCAGGTCACATGCCGCTGCTCGAGTCGCAGGGCGGCGCGGGCTTCCGCCTCGTGGCGACCGACGCCGCGGGAACGCCGTGGCTCACCCTCGACGCGGCCGGCGAGATCACCGAGATCGATCTCACCACCTGGGGCGAGGTCGCCCACAAGCGCGGCGAGCCGGGCGCGCTCCGCTTCGCCGGGCAGCGCGCCGACGAGCTCACCGGCCTCCACTACAACCGGTACCGCTACTACGCGCCCGACCTGCGCGTGTTCATCTCGCCGGATCCCATCGGCCTCTCGGGCTCGCTGCAGGAGATCGGCTTCGTGCCGAACCCGACGCTCTTCATCGATCCGCTCGGGCTGCTCACGATCATCACGGCCTCGAACGATCCCAAGCTCCACAACGCGTACTACTCGCAGTACGCGGCGAAGTACCCGGGCGCGACGATCCTCAAGCCGAACCAGGTCGTGCCTGGCAGCCTCAAGGGCGAGACGGATGTCGTCGTCGACACCCACGGCTGGCCGGGCAGCGTCGAGTGGGCGGGGAAGAAGATCTCGGGGGCCCAGCTCGCGGACAAGCTGAACGCCGCCGGGTTCAACGGGAAAATGCCCGGAGCGCGCGTGGACGTCGTCACGTGCAACGGCGGGACGAAGCCGAACTTCATGGGCCGCAGCGTCGCCCAGGCGGTCGCGGACCGGACCGGCGCGACCACGTCCGGCGCGACCGCGAAGGGCGTCCCCGGCGTGGCCTCCGCCGGGGCGATGGGCAACGCGGGCGCCTCCGGCCTGGTCAGCGGAATGCCCACCGGCCTCGGATCTGGCAACGCCCCGGGCAACCTGCACGTCAACGGCGGCGGTCACCTGATCAAGGACATCAAACCGCGCTGGTACACGTTCGGGCAGTGACGGGCGGCCCGCCGCTCAGGGCGCGCCGGCGGTCGCGCCCTCGAGCGCCTCCGGCGACCCGATCCAGGCGGCGAGCCGCACCTCGTCCTGCGGCGGCGCGCCCAGGACGACGACGAGGAACGGGCCGTCGCACACGAAGTAGCGCTCGTACATATCGCCGCGCCCGAGGGTGAGCGGCCCGGGCTCGGTCGGCGGGAGCGCGTCCCAGCCCAGGCGGAAGCGGACGGCGTGGCGGGCGTCTCCGATCCGGCGCCCCTCCCCGCCCGCGAGCGGCTTGCCGACGAGCTCCTCGTGCACACGGGCCGCGCACAGGTCGAGCGGGGGGATCTTCAGCGCACAGCGCCGGTCGAAAGGCTTCACGCCGAACCATCTCCCCAGCCAGCCCCTCGGCCTCCGCGCCGTCGCGACGACCTCCGCGACGGCGGCCCCGAGCGTCTCGGGGCGCGGGCACCGCGCGACAACCACGCGCTCATCCCCCTTGGCCTCGATCTCGATCACGAAGTCGTCGGGGCCGCTGTGGCGATGCACCGTCAGCTGCGCCGCGGCCCGCGACCACGTCGCGTCGTCGACGTCGTTCCAGAGCCCGAACGCAGGCAGGACGCGCTCGCCGAAGAGGACGCCTTCACGCCGGCTGGCGAAGGGCGCTGCGAACGACGGGCGCACGCACGAGAACGCGTACGCCCCGAGGGCGTCTCCGGGCGCGCTCTCCGGCAGCGCGCCCTCAGGCAGCGGCCCGAATCTGCGCGCGCCCTCCTGCGCCACCTCCCGGAGCGCTTCTGCCACGGCGCCGACGCGCGCGACCGACCAGGGCGACCCAGCGGCGCGCGGCATGGCGGACGCCTCCCCCGCTCGCTCCTCCAGAGGGAAATCCGGCGAGAAGATCAGGTTCAGGTCTGGAACGATGGGGGACGATAGCGACGGCACGAGCACGGTCGCGCGGCTCATCGTGGGCATGAGGTCCTCTGGTCCTGGAAGGAGGCGGGTAGTATAGCGCTCTCTTCCGCCTACCCTCATCGCCGCGCCCGCGACGACCGTGGACCGAGCCATGCCGCTGCCCGATTTCCTCCCTGCGCTGCTTCGTCCGGAGCTCGCCGAGCTCCACGCCTACACCCCGGTCGCGGGGCACTTCCCTGTGCGCCTCGACGCCAACGAGAGCCCGCCGCTGCTCTCGACCGAGGCGCGGGCGGCCCTCGCGCGCGCCGCGGCGCCGGAGGACTGGGGCCGCTACCCCGACGCGCGCGCCCTCGATCTCCGCGAGGCCATCGCCGCCCACTGCGGCGCGGATCCCGACGAGATCCTGGCCGGCGTCGGCTCCGACGAGGTGATCTCGATCGTGCTCACCGCGCTCAGCCGCCCGCGGCAGGGCGCGGACGCGGCGAGCGTCGTCACGGTCAGCCCCACCTTCGTCATGTACAAGCTGAGCGCGCGCGCGCGCGGGATGCGCGTCATCGAGGTCCCGCTCGACGCCGGCTGGGATCTCGACGTGGCGGGCCTCGGGCGCGCCGTCGATTTCGCGCGCCCCAACGTCGTCTTCATCGCCTCGCCGAACAACCCGACGGGCGCGCTCATGTCGGAGGACCGCCTCGAGGTGGTCGTCGCCGCGGCGAGGGACGCCCTCGTGATCGTCGACGAGGCGTACATCGACTTTGCCCCGCGCGACCAGCTCGCCCTCCTGCGCAAGCACCCGAACGTCGCCGTGCTGAGGACGCTCTCGAAGATCGGCCTCGCGTCGCTGCGGATCGGCTGGCTCATCGGCGCCCGGGAGCTCGTGGCCGAGCTCGACAAGGTCCGCCAGCCCTACAACCTGCCCACCCCGTCGCAGCGCGCGGCCGCCTTCGCCCTGCGGGAGCTCGGCGGCGAGCTCCGCCGCGCCGCCGCCGCCGTGACGGCCGAGCGCGAGCGCCTCGCGGCCGGGCTCGCCGAGCTCGGCCTCTCGGTCGCGCCGAGCCACGCCAATTTCCTCTGGATCGGCACGCGCCGCCCTGCCGGCGAGGTCTTCGAGGCGCTCGCGGCGCGCGGCGTCCTCGTGCGCAGCTTCCACGCGGCGGGCGGGCGCCTCGCGCACCGGCTCCGCATCACCGTCGGCCTCCCGGAGGAGAACGATCACCTCCTCGCCGAGATCGCCGCGTGCGCGTAGCCGTGCCGCTCTCCGCCGCGCGGCGCGCGGCGCGTGTGTTCCTCGCGACGTTCGCGGAGATCGCGGCGCCCGCGGCGTTGACGGCGTTGACGGCGTTGACGGCGTCGACGTCCATTGCCGGCTGCGCCGCGCCCCGGGTCGCGCGCTCGATCGACGGCCAGATCATCGAGGGTCGTTACATCGCGGCGCACGCCTATGCGCTGTATGCGATCGGCGCCGAGGCCGAGGCGCGCGGCGATCTCGCGACGGCGCTGGAGGCGTACGAGCTGGCGGAGGACGGAGACCCCGACAGCGCGGACATCTGGACTCGTATCGGGTCCGTGCGCTGCCGGCTCGGGCGCGGGGAGGCGGCGGGCGCCGCCTTCGAGCGCGCCCGCGCGATCGAGCCCGACTACGAGCCGGCCTACCGCGAGCAGGCGCGCTGCGATCTCTCGGCGGGGCGGCTCGAGGCGGCGCTCGGGCGGATCGATCGGGCGATCCTGCTCGATCCGGATCGTGACGACGGCGCCCTGCTCCGGGCCGAGATCCTGCGGCGGCTGGGCCGCACGGACGACGCGCGCCTCGCCTTGCGGGCGCTCGTGGTGCGGCGCCCCTGGTCGACGGAGGCGTGGCGCGCGCTGCACGCGGCGGCCGTCGAGGCGGGCGATCGCGCGGTGGCCGAGCAGGCTGCGCGGCGCCTGCGGGAGCTGGCTGCGCCGGGCGCAGCCGTCCTGGGGCGGCGGATGCCGCCAGGGGGGCAGCTGGCCGAGGTCGACGAGGCGCTCGTCCTGGGCCAGCTGCGCCGCGCCCGCCGCCTGGCGCGCGACGCGGATCTGACGCCCGCCGAGGTCGCGGTGCGCGCGGCCGCGCTGGGCCGCATCGGCGAGGCCCGCGAGCAGGCCGAGCTCGTCTCGGCGGCCGATCCGGCGAGCGCCGAGGCGCTCGTGGCGCTCGCGGTGGCGGCCGATCTGAGCGGCGATCTCGACGCGCTGACGCGGGCCTGCGACGCCCTCGACCTGTCCGCGGCGGCGGGCGGCCCCGCGGTGGCCCCCTCGCGGCTCGCCCGGCTCCTCTTTGCCGAGCTGCTCTTCCGTCGCGTCGGCCGCGACGCCGCGCTCACCTGGCTCGGCCCGCCGCCCCCCGCGCCCGTCGCCGGGGATGCGCTGTCCCAGGAGGTCGAGCGGCGCGTCCACCGGGAACTCGCGGGCGCCGCGCCTTGATCGGCGCGGCGCGGGCGCGTGCCCCCGCCCTGTAGCTCAAGGTGAGGGCTTGGTGTGCGGCTTCTCGTTGTACTTCTTGAGGTCGAAGTTGAGCTCGAAATCGAGCGTGTTCTCGCCCTCCTTGATCTCGATCTCCCTCTTCACGTCCTGCTCGGTGGCCGGCAGCAGGGCGGCGGTGAGCACCTTGCCCACGGGGATGCCCTTGATCTCGTACTTGCCGTCGAGCCCGGTCACGTCGTGTGTCGCGAACTTGAGCACGAAGACCTCGGCCTTGAGGAACGGCTTCGGCAGCTTGTCCACGAGGTGGTAGTAGCCTGGCTGCGGCGGGTAGAACTTCACCGGGTCGCCCTGCGGCACGGCGACGAGGACCGCCATGAAGGGGGCGCCCTCGAGGTTCGGCATGTACGGCTCCAGCGGATCGAGGTTCGCGACCTCGAGCCGCTGGCCATAGGACATGACCACGGTCCGCTTCGAGAACGCGCACCCGTGGATGGTCACCTTCTCCGCCTCTTCGCGTTCCGGCACGTAGCCGCTGTAGTTGACGACGGTGACGAGCGCGTCGGCGACCCCGTTCTGCTGTCCGACGCGAAACAGCCGCCCGTAGGTCGCGGCGGCCTCACCGCACTTGCCGATCGGGAAGCTGAGCCCTGTATCGGGCGGCGGGTCGCCCTTGATGGTGACGCGTCCTCGCAGCGTCCCCGTGGGCCCGCTGTACGGCGCCTGTCGCTTCGGGTTCATCACCTTCGCGACGTCCTCGGACGTCAGCGAGATCTCGTGCGCCTCGCCCGCCCCGGCCTGCGCGCTCCCCACAGCGCCGGCGCTCGCGCTCCCCGCCGCCGCCGCGGTCCCCGGCGCAGCGCTCGCGCTCCCCGCCGCCGCCGCGGCCCCTGCGGCCACGGGCGCCGCGCTCCCCGCCGGTGTCGCGCTCCCCGCGGTCGCGCCGCTGCTCGCGTTCCCTCCCTGACACCCGAGCGCTCCGAGCAGCGCGACGCACGCCGCTCGCATCCTTCCATCCCCCGCTCTTCTCTGCAGCTTCTCGCCGGTTCGCATCGGCGCCGACTCTAGCAACTCGCGCGCCCCGCGCAGCACCGTGTATTCGCTGCCGAACGAAGCGCGAGCGCCGGCGCCCCGTTGCCATACGAGTTGGCGGCGCTCTTCCAGGCCAGCACCCGCGTTGCCGAGCGGGGGTTCACCCGCACAGGAGACGGGCCCAGATCGGCGTTTTCGGCGCGCAGGCGTACTCCGGTACGCCGAGCACCGAAAACGTCGAGGTGGGCCCGTATCCGAAGCGGGTGGACCCCCGCTCTAGCGTGACGCCAGGACCGCGCGGACGGCGATCCCGAGCGAGGTCGTCGGCCAGATGCCGAGGACCATCACGAGCACCGCGGACACCACCAGGGCCGCGTTGACGTAGCCCGAGCGCATCGGCCGCGCGATCGGAGCGCCGGGGGCCGGCTCGCGCATGTACATGTACACGAGCACCCGCAGGTAATAGTAGGCCGACAGCACGCTGTTGAGGAGCAGCGCCACCGACAGCGTGTACAGCTCCGCGCCCATCGCCGCCTTGACGATGTAGAGCTTGCCGAAGAAGCCCGCGGTCGGCGGCACGCCGGCCAGCGACAGCAGGAAGAGCGAGAACGCGAGCGCCGCCACCGGGTGCCGCTTGCCGATGCCGGAGAGGTCCTCGTAGCTCACCGCCTCGGCCCCACGGCTGCCGCAGAGGATGAGCGTCCCGAAGGCGCCGACCGTCGAGACCGTGTAGGCGAGCAGGTAGAACATCACGCTCGCCTGCGCGTCCTCGCTCGCCCGCACCGTCGCCGCCACACCCACGAGCAGGTACCCGGCGTGCGCGATGCTCGAGTACGCGAGCATCCGCTTCACCGACTCCTGCCGGCCCGCGATGAGGTTCGCGACCGTCATCGTGAGCAGCGCCATCACCGCCACGGCCGGCGGCCAGCCCGCGGCCCACGACGAGAGCGCCGGGCTACCGAACGCCCCGAGCAGCACCCGCAGGAGCGTCGCGAACGCCGCGCCCTTCACCGCGACCGCCATGAACGTCGTGGCCGGCGTCGGGGCGCCCTCGTACGCGTCCGGCGTCCACATGTGGAACGGCACCGCGCTCACCTTGAACGCGAGCCCGACGAGCACCAGCGTCGCCCCGATGAGCAGCAGCGCCGGGTTCGGCGCCGCCGCCCCCTTCGCGCCCGCGATGACCTCGCCGATCCCCGCGAGGTCGGTGTGCCCCGTCGCCCCGTAGATCAGCGCGCCGCCGTACAGCAGCAGCGCCGCCGCGAACGAGCCGAGCAGGAAGTACTTGATCGCCGCCTCGGTGCTCCGCGGCGACGTCCGGCGGAAGCCGGTCAGCGCGTACGCGCCGAGCGACATCGTCTCCAGGCCGAGGAAGAGCGTCAGCAGATCCCCCGCGCCGGCGAGGATGATCGCCCCGACCGTCGAGAAGGTCAGCAGCGGATAGAACTCCCCGCGGTCGAGCCGGTGCTCCGGGAGGTACCCCCCGGCGAGCAGCGCCGCCAGCGCGCCGCCCAGGCAGAGCACGAAGGAGAAGAACAGCGTGAACCGGTCCATGACCAGGTACGGGGCGAGCGAGTCGAACCCCTCCAGCGTCTCGGGGCCGACGAACCCGACCGCGCCCGAGAACACCGCCCCGGCGAGGAGCGTGATCGCCGTCCCGAGCGCCATGTCGGACGAGGGGCCGGAGCGGCGATCGTGCGACTCCTCGCGGCGGTGCGAGAACGCCTCCGCGAGCATCAGCAGCGCGCCGCCGAGGGAGACGACGATGAGCGGCGATACCGCGATGTACGGTCCGAGGATCATCGCGCCGCCTCCCCCGCCCGCGCCGCGAGCGCGCCGCCCGCCGCCCGATCGCGCCGAGCCTGCTCGTCGTCACCCGCCCCCGCCGCGCCCGCACCGGATCCCAGCGAGGGCGCCCCCTTCAGGAAGGCGGGGGAGAACGTGTCCTCGGGCAGGAGCTTCGCGTTCCGTTCGTCCGCGAAGAGGATCGCCTGCCCGGAGACGACCTTGAACTGGTTGTAAGTAGACAGGACCGACTCCTTCATCCGATCGAGGAAGATCGCAGGGAACAGGCCGATCACGAAGATCATGAGGATCAGGGGCGCGAGCGCGAGGCCCTCGCGGGGCGTCACGTCGGGCAGGTGCTTGTTCTTCGGGTTCGTGAGCGGCCCGAAGAACATCTTCTGCACCACGCTCAGCATGTAGACGGCGGCGAGGATGACGCCCGCCGCGGCGCCGATCGTGTGGATCCCGCTGAACGTCCCGAGGCGCTCGGAGGCGTAGGTCCCCATGATGATCATGAACTCGCCGATGAACCCGTTCGTGCCGGGCACGCCGACGGAGGCGAACGTCACGATCAGGAAGAGCGTCGCGTAGACCGGCATCACCTTCGCCAGGCCGCCGAACTCCGAGACCTCCCGGGTGTGCCGGCGGTCGTAGATCACGCCGACGAGGAGGAAGAGCGCGCCGGTGGAGACGCCGTGGTTCACCATCTGGATCACCGCGCCCTGGATCCCGCTCGGCGTGACGCCGAAGAGCCCGAGCATCACGTAGCCCAGGTGGGCGACCGACGAGTACGCCACGAGGCGCTTCACGTCGGACTGCTTCCAGGCGACGAGCGCGCCGTAGATCACCCCGCCGAGGATCGCGATGCCCGCCAGGTTGGCCGCGAGGCTGGAGGCCGGGCCGGGGAAGAGGCCCATCGAGAAGCGCAGGTACGCGTAGGTCCCGATCTTCAGCATCACCGCGGCCAGGATCACCGAGCCGCCGGTCGGCGCCTGCACGTGGGCGTCCGGCAGCCACGTGTGCACCGGCCACATCGGCACCTTGATGAAGAACGCGATCGAGAACGCCCAGAAGCAGAGCATCTGCGCGCCCCGGGGCAGCACGACGCGCGACAGCGCGAGGTAGTCGAACGTGTAGGCGCCCGTGAGCTTCTGGTTCGCCCACACGAGGTACACGATGCCCGCGAGCATCAGCATCGAGCCCGCCATCGTGTAGACGAAGAGCTTGATCGCCGCCTTGATCTTCTCGACGCCGCCCCAGATGCCGATCATCACGAACATCGGCACCAGCATCAGCTCCCAGAAGACGAAGAACAGGAACAGGTCGAGCGCGACGAACGCGCCGAGCATCGCCCCCTGAAGGAACAGGAGGCAGAAGCAGAGCTCCTTGATCCGGCTCTTGATCGAGCCGAACGACGCGTACGCCGCGATGGGCGCGATGAACGTCGTCAGCAGGACGAGCCAGAGGCTGATGCCGTCGATGGCGACGTGCCACCGGATGCCCAGCGACGGGATCCACTCCTTGATCGACTGGAAGTGCCAGCCCACGGTCATCGGCACGGTGAGCAGCCACAGCGAGGCGAGGAAGCCCGCGCCGAGCACGGCCAGCGTGACGCCCCGGAGCAGCGAGAGCAGCTGCCGCGGCACGAACAGCACAGCGGCGGCGCCCACGAAGGGCAGCCCGATGAGCACGTTGAGCAGCGACGGCCACTCGTCTGTCGCTCCCGCCGCCTCCGCCGCGGCGCCGGACGGCCAGAGCCACTGCACGAAGAGCACCGTGAGCGCCGCGATGAGCCCGAGGCCGGCCCGCTGCCACGGGGTGTACCCCGGGGCGGCGTGGGCCTCGCCGTGCTCGTCGCCGTGGTGGTCGTCGCCGTGGCCGCCGTGGTGATCGTCGCCGGCGTGGGCGCCGTCGGCGCCCTGCGCGTCGCCCGGCGGGAGGATCGCTCCCACGACGCCGGCGGCGAGCGCCGGCCAGTACTGCGTTACGAGGTCGAGCGCGCTCATTGCAGGCCTCTCGGCTGGATCAGGTCATGGATCTGCTCCACCGGGGTCGCCCCCGGGGGCAGCGCGGGCACGTCCGAGCCCAGCATGGTGGTCGGGCCCGCGGGGGTCTTGCGGCTCGCCGGCCTGGAGAACGAGAAGGTCTCGGTCGCCTCGCGGTCGAACGCGTTGCGCACGCGGAGGACGACGTCCTTGGTCTCGCCGGGCTCGAGCTTCACCGTGACGTCGGCCGCCTCGGAGAAGTCGCGCGCCGGCAGGCCGGGCGCCTCCCAGCGGTACCGGTAGCCGAGCCCCGGCGCGGCCGAGAGCCTCACCTCGCCGGACCGGCGCAGCTCCGCGTCATCGACGTTCGCGTCCGCGTGCGGCTTGACAAGGAACCAGCCGACGCCGGCGAGGCCGACGACCATCGACGCGGCGTAGACCTGCACGCGGCCCGTCTGGAGCGCGCGCAGCACCGTGCCGAAGAACCCGACAAGCGCGGCCGAGAGCTTCGCGATGATGCCGTCGATGATCCACTTGTCGGCCATCGTGAAGATGTCGGCGATCGCGTCGACCATGCCCACCACCGTGGCGTTGTAGAGCTCGTCGATCCGCCACTTGTCGTAGATGAGCCGGTAGAGCCCCGGGAAGCTCTCGGCGAAGCGCCGCTCGGGCTCGCCGCGCTTGTTCCAGTACACGAGCATCGCCAGGCCGATGCCGGTGAAGCAGGCCGCGACGCCGGGCAGCATCATCGGGAAGAGCAGCCCCTCCACCCCCTCGCGCGCCTTCACCGCCCGCTCCGTCAGCGAGAAGACCGGCTCGAGCAGGTGCGCGAGCGGCGCGAACGCGTGGTTGTGGGTGAGGTGCACGAGCGGCTCCGCCATGAGGAAGCCGGCGAAGACCGACAGCGCCCCGAGCACGATCAGCGGGATCGTCATCGGCAGCGGCGACTCGTGCGGCTCCGGGCCCTCGAGCTTCTCGCCGTGCGCGTGCCCGTGGTGATCGTCGTGGTGGCCGTGCGGGTGCGGGTCCTTCCAGCCGCGCACGATCGTCCAGCCGCGGAACTCGCCGTGGAACGTCTGGAAGTACGCGCGGAACATGTAGAACGCGGTCATCGTCGCGGCCAGGATCCCGACGCAGTAGATCGCCGGGCCGAGCCACTCGGGCCACTGCCACACCGGCTGCCCGCGCGTCGAGACGGACTCGATCCGGCCGGAGAAGGCGCGCCACAGGATCTCGTCCTTCGACCAGAACCCTGCGAACCCGGGGAAGCCCGCGATCGAGAGGCACGCGAGGAGGAAGGTCCAGCGCGTCAGCGGCATGTAGTTCTTGAGGCCGCCCATGTTGCGCATGTCCTGGGACTGGTCGGTGTCGTGGATGCGAGCGTGCATCGCGTGGATCACCGAGCCGGCGCCGAGGAAGAGGCAGGCCTTGAAGAAGGCGTGCGTGAGCACGTGGAAGAAGCCGGCGGCGAACGCGCCGACGCCCACGCCGATGAACATGAACCCGAGCTGGCTCACCGTGGAGTAGGCGAGCACCTTCTTCAGGTCGTTCTGGAAGAGCCCGATCGAGGCCGCGAACAGCGCCGTGGCCACGCCGGTCACCGCGACGACGGCCATCGCGAACGGCGACAGCACGAACACCGCCGAGAGCCGGGCCACGAGGTAGACGCCCGCGGTCACCATCGTCGCGGCGTGGATCAGGGCGGAGACCGGCGTCGGGCCGGCCATCGCGTCGGGCAGCCAGACATAGAGCGGGATCTGCGCGCTCTTGCCGGCGCAGCCGAGGAACAGCGCGAGCGCGGCCAGCGTCCCCGCGTACACGAGCACCGGCTGCGACGGGATGAGGAAGCTCAGGAAGCCGGGCACGGTGTCGGCCGACATGTTGCCGATCGGCCAGATCTTCACCGCGGCGAGCAGGTTGCCCGCGTTCGCCGCGATGCCGTCGAAGTTCAGCGTACCCGTGTAGTAGGCGAGCATCGCCATCGCCACGAGGAGGCCGAAGTCGCCGATGCGGTTCACGACGAACGCCTTCTTGCCGGCGCTCGCGTTCTTGTCGTCCTTGAACCAGAACCCGATCAGCAGGTAGCTGCACATGCCGACGCCCTCCCATCCCACGAAGAGGACGGCGAGGTTGTCGCCCATGATCAGCACGAGCATCGAGAAGATGAACAGGTTCAGGTACGCGAAGAACCGGTAGTACCCCGGGTCCTCGCGCATGTACGCGGACGAGTAGAGGTGGATGAGGAAGCCGACGCCGGTGACGACGAGGATCATCGTCCCGCTCAGGCCGTCGACGCTGAAGGCGACGTCGATCGGGATCGACTGGCCCATCCGGCCGGTGATCGAGAACCAGCGCCAGGCCGTCCAGGTGAGCTTGCCGCCCTCGTGCGGCAGCATCAGGAACGTCGTGACGGCCGCCAGGAAGGCGCCGCCGAGCGCGGCGAGCGCCATCAGCCGGACCGCGTCCTTGCCGAGGCGCTTGCCGAAGAGGCCGTTCACGAACGCGCCGAGCGCGGGCAGGCCGAGAATGACCGCGAGCAGCGCGAACTCGGACGCGGGGAATAAGACTCTCAGGGCTTCCACGCTAACTCCTCAGGAGATCGGCGTCGTCCGAGCGCATCGTCTTCCGGATGCGGTAGAACGCGAGCACGATCGCGAGACCGACTGCGGCTTCCGCCGCCGCGATGGCGATGACGAAGAAGGTGAAGATCTGCCCGGCGTGATCGTGCGGGTGCACCCGGTTGTACGCGACGAGCGTGAGGTTCACGGCGTTGAGCATCAGCTCGATGCTCATCAGGAGGACCAGGAGGTTCCTGCGCAGCAGGAAGCCGATCGACCCGATCACGAACAGCACCGCCGCGACGACGAGGTAGTACTCGATGGGGACGGAGATCATGAGTGCGGCTCCTTCGCCGACAGGGTGGCGTGCCCCGCGAGGGCGCCAGGCTGCGCGGCCCCCTGATCGCCCGGCTCCGGCGACGCGGTGTCCGGGCCTCCGCCGGCGGGCAGCAGCGTCGGGTCGACCTGCTTGCCGCGGGCGACCGCGACGGCGCCGATGACGGCGACGAGGAGCAGCGCGCCCGAGAGCTCGAACGGCACGATCCCCTTCGTGAAGAGCTCGTGCCCGAGCGCCTCGATGGTCCCGAGCGACTCGGGGGCGGCCGGGACGGCCACGACCCCGGGCTTCGACGCGCTCGCGACCAGGGCGAGCGCGCCGATGCTGCTCGCCCCGAGGACGCCGGCGCCCACGTAGCGCGGCACCGCGGTGCGGGCGTCGCGCGGCGACGTCGCCGACGGGCCGAGGAGCATGATCACGAAGAGGAAGAGGATGACGATCGCGCCCGCGTACACGAGGATCTGGATCGCGGCGAGGAACTCCGCCGAGAGCATCAGGTAGAGCCCCGCGATGCCGACGATCGACGTGAGCAGGCCCATCGCGCCGCGGATCGGGTTCCTGGCCGCGACCGTGGCCAGGCCGCCGAGCAGGACGAGCAGCGACGCCAGCCCGAAGAAGGCGAACTCGAAGATTTTCACGGCGTAAGCACCCCTGTCGACGAGCGGCCCTTGGTCTGGATGTACGCCTCGAACTCCTTGCGGAACTTCCGGAGGAAGCCGAGCGCGGGCATCGCCGTGCCCTCGCCGAAGGCGCAGATGGTGTTGCCCATGATGTTGTCGGCGATCTCGTGCAGCCGATCGAGCTCCTCGATCGTCCCCTCGCCGTGCACGATGCGATCGAGGATCCGGTGGATCCAGGCGCTGCCCTCGCGGCACGGCGTGCACTGGCCGCACGACTCGTGGCGGTAGAAGCGCATCAGGTTGTGCATCGCGAGGACGGGGCACGCCTTGTCGCTGAGCACGATGGCGCAGCAGGTCCCGAGCATCGTCCCGAGCGCGCGGAACGTGTCCACGCCGAGCGGCACGTCGAGCACGCTCTGGCCGTGCCACGGGTGGAGCGGCGACTTGTCGCTCGGCGCGTTGACGACCTCGTCGGCGCGCAGGATCGGGCACGACGAGCCGCCCGGGATGACCGCGAGGAGCTTCCCGTGCTTCACGCCGCCGCCGTACTCGTAGATGAGGTCGCGGAGCGTGACCCCGACGGCCGCCTCGAAGATCCCGGGGTTGTTCACGTGGCCGCTCACGCCGAAGAGCCGGCAGCCGCCGTCCTTCAGGTGGTGCAGCGAGGAGAGCTTCGAGAAGTTCTCCCCCCCGAGCTCGAGCGCCGTGGGCACGGCCGCGATCGTCTCCAGGTTGTTCACGGTCGTCGGCATCCCGAACGCGCCGAACTGGGCGGGGAACGGCGGCTTGAGCCGCGGCTCGCCGCGCTTGCCCTCGAGCGAGTTGAGGAGCGAGGTCTCCTCGCCGCAGATGTACGCGCCGGCGCCGGTGTGGACGTAGACCTCGACGGGGTAGTCGATCCCGAACGGGCGCTTGCCGAGGTAGCCCTTCGCGCGCGCCTCCTCGATCGCCCCCCAGAGCCGCGCCTTCGAGAGGTGCAGCTCGTCGCGCACGTAGATGTACGCGGCGTGGGCGCCGATCCCGAAGCACCCGATGATGCACCCCTCGACGACGGCGTGAGGGTTCTTCTCCATCAGGGTGCGGTCCTTGAAGGTGCCGGGCTCGCCCTCGTCCGCGTTGATGACGAGGTAGTGCGGCCGCTCGGGCTTCGGGGGCCACGGCATGAAGCTCCACTTCACGCCCATCGCGAAGCCGGCGCCGCCGCGGCCGCGGATGTTCGCCGCCTTCATCTCCTCGACGAGCGCCTCGCGCGTCATCCCGAGGGCGCGCTTCGCCTGCTGGTAGCCGCCGCCCTTCTCGTAGACGGACAGCTTGTGGCCGTCGGGCGTGTCGTAGTTCTTGGTCAGATAGCGCGTCAGCCGGAGCATCTCGTCACCTCGTCAACCGATCGAGGATCGCGTCCACCTTCTCGAGCGTGAGGCCCTCGTGGTAGTCGCGATCGACCTGCATCATCGGGGCGGTGCCGCACGAGGCGAGGCACTCTGCGGTGCGCAGCGTGATCTTCCCGTCCTTCGTGGTCTCGCCGGCGTGGATCCCGAGCCGCTTCTCGCAGTGGTGGAGCACCTGGTCCGCGCCGTTCAGCGCGCAGCTCAGCGTCCGGCAGACCCAGACCTGATGCTTGCCGACGGGCTCCTTGTTGAAGAGCGTGTAGAAGGTCGCGACCCCCTGGACGTGCGCCGCCGAGAGGCCGAGCTGCTCGGCGACCCAGCGGAGCACCCGCTCGGAGACCCACCCCTCCTGTTCCTGGCAGAGGTGGAGCACGGGGATGCACGCGGCCTGGCGGTTCGGGTAGCGCGCGAGGATCTTCTCGAACTCGGTTCGCCGCTCGGCGGTCAGGGCAAATTGTTCGGTCATGTCGGCTGTTGGCACGGTCCGCTGGCTCCCTGGGCGCGCCGCGCTCGCGGCGTGCCCGCTTCCACATGCAGTCGGGACCCCGCAACGCGGGTCCCTTTCAACGAGGGTCCGCCCGGCAGACCGGGCGCTACCTCGTGCGCCTCCATCTGGAGGCGCGTGCCGGAGGCGGACAGCCCCGCGCACCGGCGGCCGGGCATTCGGTTGTCCGTCGTACGGAGCCGTCCCGAGGCGCGGGCACGCTAGTGAGCGACGGTGGTCACTGTCAAGGCGCGCCGGGGGGAAACATAAAGCGGACCACACAAAGCCTGCCGCTGCCCAGAAACCGGACGGCTCCCCCTCGAGGTGGCCGTGCCCGCGCACGTGCTCGTCGTCGTGCTCGTCGCCGTGGTCGTGGTCGTGGTCGTACCCGCGGCCCCCCCGCCTGGACCCGCCCCCCGCCTGGAGCACGTGGCCACGCGGTACTCCCTGGGTTTTCTGACGAAGACCGCGTAGCCTGCCGAGAAGTCCGCAGCGTTCTTCGTCTTTCACTTGAGAACCGGAACGCGCTTCAACTACCCTCGGCGCCCATTACGACGCGCAGGGGCGCGGACATCCGTAACAGCGAATCCCCCGCCGGAGGTGGTGCGTGTTCTGTCCGAATTGTGGGACGCAAAACTCGGAAACGGCGTCCACGTGCACGAAGTGCGGCTACAACCTGAAGAGCGCAGCCGCGCCGAAGTTCAAGGGCACCATGCTGATGAGTCAGCCGTCCTCCGGGGCGGGCGCGGCGGGTCCGCGCGCGCCGGGGGCGCCTCCGCCTCCGGCGCCTCCTGCCGGAGCGCCGCCGGGCATGGCCGCGATCCCGAGCCCGCCGCAGGGCCTCGCCGGCACGGTGGTCGGCGTCCCGCCGGCGGGGCTCGGCGCTTCGGCGGGGCCTCCCCCTGCCCCGCCGCCTCCCGGGATGGGCTACGGCTCGCCGTCCCCCGGCGGACAGCAGCCGTCTGGCCCGGCCTTCGGCGGCGCGGCCGCGAGCCCGTCGGGCGGCTATGCGCCGTTCGGCCAGCAGCCCCAGGGCGTGAACCCGCTCGGCGGCACCATGGCGATCGACCAGCTGCCCGGGTACGGCGCCCCGGGCCAGCCGCCCGGCGGCATGGGCGGGGCCGCGGGCGCGCCGCCCGGCGCGTTTCCTCCGCCCGGCGGCTACGGCCAGCCCCCTCAGGGAGGCTACGGCCAGCCCCCTCAGGGAGGCTACGGCCAGCCCCCTCAGGGAGGCTACGGCCAGCCCCCTCAGGGCGGTCCGGGCGGGAATCCTTTCGGACCGCCCCCGGGCCAGGACCCGATGGGCGGCCTCGGCGGCGCGCCTCCCGGCTACGGGCAGCCGCCCGGCTACGGGCAGCCGCCCGGCTACGGGCAGCCGCCTGGCGGCGCGCCTCCCGGCTACGGGCAGCCTCCGCAGCACGGCGCCAGCGGGTATGGGCCGCCTCCGGGCCAGGACCCGATGGGCGGCGGCTACGGCAGCCCCCCGGGCGGCAGCTACGGCAGCCCTCCGGGCGGCGGCTACGGCGGCTCGCCGGCTGGCGGCTATGGCAGCCCTCCGGGCGGCGGCTACGGCGGCTCGCCCGGCGGCAGCTACGGCAGCCCTCCGGGCGTGAGCGATCCCGGCTACGGCGGGTCGCCCGGCGGCGCTCAGATGTCGGCGCCCGGCCAGTTCGGCCAGGCGGCCAGCAACCTGGGCGTGTACGGCGGCGGCGGCTCGATGGCCCCGGGCGCGAAGGGTGAGATCCGCAATCCGGTCACGGTGTGTGTGATCGGGATGGTCTGCTTCCTCTACGCCCTCTGGCAGATGTGGGCGATGCTGAACGAGCTCCAGCAGGCGACGAAGGACCCCGAGTTCAAGCCCTGGTACCTCTTCATCCCGTTCCTCAACTACTACTTCCTCTGGGTGAAGGTGCCGGAGCAAGTGACCCGGGCCAAGCAGATGGCCGGCTCGCGCAACCAGCAGGCTGAGGGCATCGTGCTCTACGTCTTCCTCCCGCTCTACGCCCTCGCGAAGGACCTCAACGAGGTCTGGGACCCGAACGCGGCCTGACCCGCGCCGCGGTCCTCCGCCGTGTCGCCGTCCAGCTCGACCGAAGCCCGTTCCCCCGCTCCGTCGGCCCTGTCCCGATGGAGCGCGGCGCACGTGCGCGGCCGCGCTGCGCGCCTGGGCACGGTGGCGGCGGTGCTCGGGCTCCTCGTCGCGTGCGGCGCCCCGCTCTGCCCGTTCGCGATCGTCACCCGCCACCCCTGCCCCGGCTGCGGGCTCACGCGCGCGACGCTCGCCCTCGCGCAGGGCCACCTGGCCGACGCGCTGCGCCTCCACCCTCTCTCCCCGGTCATGGCGCCGCTCGTGATCGCCGCGCTCGCGTACAACGCGGCGATCTACGTGAAGGACGGCCGCATCGCGGCCGCCGAGGGGATGCAGGGCGCGTGGGTCACGCGGCTCGGCATCGCGCTGGCGGTCCTGATGCTCGCCGTCTGGATCGCGCGCTTCTTCGGGGCCTTCAGCGGCCCCGTCCCGGTTTAGCAGCCCCGGACGCGGAGCGCTTCGCCCCGGCGCCGTGAGACGGGGCGCAGGGAGCGCACGGCGTGGGCACCGCGCCGGGGCCAGCCGCGCTGCGAGCGCGCGAGCGGGGCGCCCGCGGGCACGCCGACGCGCAGCAGCACCTCGTAAGCGCGCTCCAGATCGCTGCCGATCACGTCGAGCTGCTCGTCCGTCAGGCCCCGCTTCGCCTTGGGGAACAGGATGTCCTCCTCCTCGTCGGCGTGGTGGGCGAAAATGTCCCGCAGGAGCCGGAGGCGCGCCTCGAAGCGCACATCGGTCACGCGCGTGCGCAGCAGGTTGTCCGCCGCGAAGCGCGCGAGGCCGTGCTTCTCGTACGCGTCGTGGAGCGGCTTCCTGTCGCCGGCCATCCGCTCGGCACACACCGGGTAGAGGTACGTCTCCTCGATGCGTACGTGCGCGTCGATCATCCGGGAGAGCTGCGCGACCATCGCCGTCCGGAGGCCCGGGCTGGGCTCGGCGGCGATGCGCGCTATCAGGGCGCTAACTTCGAGATGCTGCTGCTCCAAGAGATCGAGTGCGTCCATGGGGTTCCCCTCGCGTGAAGCTCACCGCCCCGCGCCGCCGCGCTTGAGCAGCGCGTGCACAGCCCCGGATCGCGGTGCCGGGCGGCGCGGTGCAGGCGGCACCGTCGTGGCAAGGAGCGGGCCGGCGCCGGGGCGCGCGGAGCGCTGCCTTGGCTACACCGGCACGTCGGCGAGGGCGTCGCGCATCGCCGAGGCGCTGGGGAAGCGGTGGTCGGGGTGCTTGGACAGGGCCCGCGAGAGCACCTCGTCGAGCACGCGCGGGACATCACGGCGCTCCCGCCGGAGGGGCACGGGCGCGGACCGCACGATCGCGACGAGCACGTCGAGATCGCCCCGGCCCCGGAAGGGGAGCTTGCCCGAGAGGGCGTAGTAGATGAGCAGCGCGGCCGCGAACAGGTCGCTCCGCTCGGTGATCGCGCGGCTCCGCATCGCCTGCTCCGGCGACATGAAGCGCAGCGTGCCGACGAGCGACCCGGGGCTGTCCGGCGTCACGCCGTCGCCCGTGTCGACGCCGGGCTCGTGCGCGAAGCCGAGATCGATGAGCTTGACCGTCGTCGCGCCCTCCCCTGCCCCGGCGCCCCGCGCCCCGGGGACGAGCAGGATGTTGCCGGGCTGGAGGTCGCGGTGGACGACCTTCGCCGCGTGCATCGCCGCGAGGCCGGCGAGGATCTGGTCCGCGAGGGAGAGCGCGCGGCCGATCGGCAAGGGGCCGCGCTGCCGGACCTCCTCGCTCAGCGTCACGCCGTCGAAGAGCGGCATCACGAAGAACGGCCGCCCGTCCTCGAGGCGCCCCTCGCCGAGCACGGGGCAGACGTTCGGGTGGTCGATGCGGCGGGCGAGCCGCACCTCGCGGGCGAACCGGCTCTCGATCCCGGAGTCCCCCGCGTGCACGCGCCGGAGCGCCTTGAGGGCGACCGGCTCTCCCGTCGCGGCGCGGCGGGCCGCGTACACCGCGCCCATCCCCCCCTCGGCGATGAGCCGCTCGATGTGCAGTCCGTGCTCTGTACGACCGACGAGCGGATCGACGGCCAGCCGCCCACACGCCGGGGCCCCCGTGGTGATCCCGCCTACCGCCCCGGCGCCACGCCCCGGCGGGAGCCCCTTCGGCGCCCCCCGCTCGCGGCCCGCGTGGCGGACGATCCCGGAACGAGGCGGCAGCCGTCGCTCCTCGGCTGGGCCGAGGCCCGGGTCGGCAGGGTCAGGCAGCGCCTCAGCGATCACGGACCTCTCCCTGGCCGAACCGGAGGAGCAACGCAGTTGGGAGCCAGGATCCACGTAGAGAACCTCGTCAGAAATTACCTGACGAGTGTCCATGGACCAGGCCCGCCAAGCAAGCGGATTGGGTGCCTAAACGACCAACGACGTGTGGGTGCACCTCCGGCTTATGTCCCGTTTCTACTCGGTTTTTGCCCGGACGAAGCGAACCGCCCAAGGCGTTTCCGGACGGTCGGGAAAATCCTGAAGGAAATTGCGTCCCGATCCCCGTTACCTTCGCAGCGCACTCCTCACTACATGCCGAGGGCGACGACGTGGCGAAGCGTCTTGATCTCATTCTCGTGATCGACGTGGAAGCGACCTGCTGGGACGGCGACCCGCCGCCGGGCGAAGAGAACGAGATCATCGAGATCGGCGTGTGCCCGCTGGAGGTCGCCTCGTGCCGGCGCCGGGAGCGGCGCTCGATCCTGGTGCGCCCTGAGCGCTCGCGCGTGAGCCCGTTCTGTACGGCGCTCACGACGCTGACGCAGGCGGACGTCGACGCGGGCGTGTCGTTCAGGGAGGCGTGCGCGACGCTCCGGAGCGAGCTCAAGGCGCAGGATCGCCTCTGGGCGAGCTACGGCGACTACGACCGGCGCATGTTCGAGCGGCAGTGCCAGTCGCGCGGCGTGCCGCTCCCGTTCGGGCCGAGCCACCTCAACGTGAAGAGCCTCTTCGCGGTGATGCACGCGCTGTCGCGGGAGGTGGGGATGGCCGAGGCCCTGGAGCGCGCCGGCCTGCCGCTAGCGGGCACGCACCACCGCGGCGTCGACGACGCCCACAACATCGCGGGCCTGCTCGCGCACCTCCTGCTGGCCGCGCGGCGGTGACGCCGGCGGCGCCGGGCGCTCAGGCGATCGGCGCCGCCTCGAGGGCCTCGGGCTGCGCCCCTGCGGCGTCCCGGGACGGTGGTTCGCTGGCGGCGGCGCCTCCGGACGACGCCGCTCGCTCGTCGTCTCTTGCGGCAGTCGCCCCGGCCGCGGCGGGCGGCACGGTCGCCGCGGCGAGGAGGTAAGCGAGGCCCGCGCCGAGCAGCAGGGCGCTGTAGCCGAGGTTCAGCGCGCACAGGGCGCCGAGGGCCATCGCGGTCGCGCCCGCGAAGGCGCAGAGCGCCCAGCACCACGGCAGCAGCGCCGACGAGACCGAGTCCACGATCTTGACCCCGAGCGGCACGAGCGAGCCCGCGAGCACGCCGAACGGCACGAGGAGCGCGATGGCGAGGAGCGCGCGCGGGAAGGCCCCGAGCCCGAGGCCCCACCGCGCGAGCGGCACGAGGCCCATCGCCGAGAGCGCCGCGGCCACGGCCAGCGCCTCCGCCACCCTCGCGGAGACCGCCGTCGCGTCGCCCGGGGCCACCCGGGCCGTCAGGTAGCCGCCCACGCCGGCCGAGACAAGGAGGATCACGAGCACGGCCGGGAGCTCGTGCGCGGGCAGGTCGAGCAGGAGGAGACCGTGCCGGAGCACGGCGAGCTCGACGAGCGCGAACCCCGCGCCGATCGCGGCGAAGAACGCGAGCGCTCGGGCGGACGGCGTCGACGACGCGGTCGACGCGCGCGCCGTCTGCGCGGGCGCGTCCTGCGGCGCGAGGTGCCCGCGCCGACGGCGCGCGGCGAGCACCGGGAGCAGCACGCCGAGCGCGGAGAGGACCGCGCCGACGGCGAGCAGCAGCGCGAGCGCGAAGAGGGCCGTGTGCCCGGCGCGGAGGGCCCCGACGTCGCCGAGCACCGCGGGCAGGCGGCGCGCCGGGACGGTGTACGCGAAGAACGGCCTGTCGTCGGTGGGCGGCGTCAGATCGGCCTCCGCGGCCGCGCCGTCGGCGACGCGCGCGGCCGCCGCGGAGGCCGTGGGCGCGGCCGCCGCGACGAGCAGGCTGCGGACCGGGGTCGCCGGGCGGTCGGGGGCGAGGACCTCCGAGAACCTGTGCTTGCGGCAGTGGCGGCGGAGCGCCTCGACGTCCTCGCGCGCGAGCGGCGTGCGCCGGGCGAGCAGCGCGGTCTTCTGCGCGGCGCTGCACGCGAAGAGGTGGTCCTTCGGCGCGGCCACGCCCGCGCGGCGCAGCGCCGCGGTCACGAGCGAGAGCAGCCGATCGAAATCCGCGTCCGCGCGGGCCAGGACGAGCGTGCCTTCGGGCAGGAGGCGCGAAAGGAAGTCCCCGACGCCCTCCAGCGTGTGGAGCCGGCTCTCCGAGAGCGCGAGCGCGCCGGTCGTCGACGCTTCGACCGTGTCGGCCGACGGGATCACGATGTTCCTGAAGAGCAGCGGCGTGCGCCTGGCGAAGCTCCGCCCGTCGCCCACCACGAGGTGGACCTCGGGCTTGTCGAACAGGTTGCCGCTGAACGCGGCGTACCTCCCGCGCATCACCTCGAGGACGCCGCGGTCGCCCTCGACGGCGACAACGTCCTTCTGCCCGGCCTTGAGCGCGGCGCGCACGTCGCGCCCGCCCCCGGCGCCGACGACGAGCGCGGGGCCCTGGTCCTTGTGCAGCGCGTACGCCATGTCCTCGGGCTGCGGCGGGGGCGTCGCCTTCGCGTCGAGGATCGGGCTCGCCGCGGCGCCGCCGAGCCGCATCAGCGCCGCGCCGGCCTTCGGTCGATCGACGGAGATCAGCGAGCGCTCGGTCCAGGCCTCGTGCTCGGTCCGGTCGGGCGACGCCCGGCGGATGCCGGCGAGCCGGAGCCACGGGGCGCCGACGTCGCCGGCGAGCAGCACGAAGGAGCCGAGCACGAACGTGGCGACGAGGCCGCCGGGCGCCCGCTCCTCGCCCTCGCAGCAGCGCGACCCGAGGTAGAAGAAGATGCCCGCCACCGCGAAGAAGATCGCCGCCGCGAGCGCGGCGCGGGGCGCGCCCGCGCGGAGCGCGCCGGCCGCGGCGAGCCCGCCGAGCGCGCCGCCGACGAGATCGAGCAGGTAGAGCCGGGGCATCTCCGGCGCCGCGTGCCGGATCGCGGCCGCGAGCGCGAGGCCCGCGAGCGCGAACGGGACCGTGGAGGCCGCGTAACACAGCGCGAGCCACGGGAGCGACCCCGGCGCGGGGACGGACAGGGGCTCGCGGTGCGCGAGCAGGATGACCGCGGCGAGGGTCGCGCCCGACGCGAGCGCGGCGAGGGTCGCCATGCGGGCGAAGAGCGCCGGCGGGCGGGCGAGCGACGGCACGACGTAGAGCAGCGCGCCGCCCACGCCCGCGCCGACGAGCGACAGCGAGAGCGCGAGGAACGCGTGGATCTCGCCGAACAGCGCCGCGTAGATCCGCGCGAGCGAGATCTCGAGCAGGACCGAGGCGCACGCGAGGGCTGCGACGCCGCTGAAGAGGCCGCTCCGCTGGGGGACCCGCATGGGCCCGCTCCTACCACAGCGCGAAGCGGCGTTTCACCTCTCTCGACCGAGCGGGGCGAGCGGCCACGGCGCGAGCAGCGGCACAGGGCCGCTCGGCCGGAACCCGGGCGCGCCGCCCTGCGCCTCCGCCTCGGCCCCCGCCGGAGCGCCCTTCGCGCCGCGCGGCGGGTACCCGCCCAGGCGCGGCGCCGCCGCACCGCTCTGTTGGCCCGGGCGCGGCGCCGCCGCGCCGCTTTGTCTGATCGCACGCGCGCACTCGTCGACGGTGATGCGGCGCGGCCCGTACGCGGAGGCGTTGGCCGCGTCGGCGTCCATCAGCCGGGTCGGCGTGTCGATCCCGAAATCGTCCGGGTGCCCCGGCTCGTCGAGCAGCACGTGGCCGAGCTCGTGCGACAGCGCGAACGACGCGCGATCCGCGCGCAGGCCGGCGCGATCCTCGATGATCGTGTTCCGGATCGCCCCGCCGTCGGCGAAGATGAACGACTCGCCGATCCGCCCGCCGCCCGCGAAGCTCGGGACCATCACGAGGTCGACGGTCGAGGGATCGCCGTCGTCGAACGCCTTGAGCAGCGCCCGCTCCTCGACCGTGCCGGCGATCGCGTCCGTGTCGCTGAAGTGCTGGAGGCCGTCGTCGAGGTCCACGGCGCCGATGCACGCCGTGAGCGTCGCGTCGGTGCTCAGCGCGCCCGCCGTCGGCGGCTCGATGGTCGCGAGCGCGCCGCCCGGCCGTCGCACGAGCACGTCGGCGGTCCCGTAGGCGCCCGCGCCGATGGCCGGGTTGTCGGAGAGGCGCACCGAGAACCCCGCCGCGCCGATCGCCGCGGCGACGGCCCGGGCCGCCGCGTCGGGGCGCGCGCGGGGCGCGATCGCCGCGGTGACCTCGTGGCCGTCGACGCGCACCCGGATCGCGCCGCCGCTGGCCGGCAGGCCGTGGTCGCAGCCGATCGCGAGCAGGTGCGGGCGCGGCGGATCGACGAAGGTGACGTCGAGCGCCTCGGGCGGGCCGAAGCTCACGCCGCACGCGCCCCAGAGGGCGTTCGCCCGCTCGACCTCCGCGCGCGCGATGGCGAGCGCGCCCGCGTCGTCTCCGCCCATCGGCGGCGGGCCGCCGGCGCGGGGGCGCACCATGACGATCCGGAGGCGCGCGCGCGTGCGCCCGAGCGGCCCGAGCGGCGAGGCGCGCGGGCCGGCGACGCGGATCATCTGGATCTTCGGCCCGCCGGGCAGGGCGACGACGAGCGCCCCGCCGACCTCGCCCTTCACGGAGCGATCGACGATCATCGGGTGGTTGCGATCGATGTCGTCCGCGACCACCCGGAGGGGGCGCGTCGATCCGCACACGAGGCCCGGCGGCACGTCCTCCGGGCACCGCACGTGGCTGAGCGGCACGTCGGGGAGGCGATCGATCGCCCCGCCGGACGGCGCCGCGGAGTGGATGTCCAGCGTGAGCGGCAGATCCTCCGGCGCGCCGATGACGAGCAGCCGGATCGCGTCGGGATCGTCGAGGTTCGCGAACGGATCGTCGCCGAGCCGGTCCGGGGGCGTGCGCTGCAGCGAGGCGTGGGAGCGCGCCATGTCGATGCGCCGCCCGGCGCCGTCGATCGCGCGGACCTCGAACGCGCTGATCGTCCGCGCCTCGCCGAAGAGCGCGATCTCGCTGCGCCCGGCGCGGACCGCCTGGATCTCGACGCGGCGGGCGCCCGCGGGGATCGCCGCGCCGGGCTTGACCGGGCTGCCGTCGACGAGGAGCCGCAGGCCGGCGGGGATCGCCGCGGGCGCCTGGCTCGCGCCGCGCGGCGCGCGCAGCGCCAGGAGCTCCGGGGCGGGCGGCGCGCGAGGCTGCTCGCCGTCCGGCACGCCGTCGGCGTCGTCGTCGTCCAGATCGACCGCGATCAGCGCGGGCTCGGCCGCTGCGGCGCCGGCCGGGCCGAGCAGCCCGCCGAGGAGGACCGCGAGTGCAGACAGCCGCCTGTTCATGTCGTCATCGCCCTGCCCGCTCGACCTCCCCGGCCAGTCTATCGCGACTCCGGCCGAGCGCAGCCGGCGCGGCGCGGAGGGGCCGTCGGGAGCCCTCCGATGGCGGTGCGTCCCGCCCTGCGCCACGTGTCGCGCCATGGTCAGCGTCAGCGCCGTCATTTTCGGTGTCGACGGCACGATCCTCGACACCGTCGATCTGCACGCGGCCGCCTGGCAGCAGGCCTTCCGGCGGTTCGGCCGCGAGGTCCCGCGGGAGAAGCTGCGCAGCCAGGTCGGCAAGGGCGCGGACCAGCTGCTGCAGACGTTCCTCTCGCCCGAGGAGCTCGGCTGGATCGGCGCCGGTATTTCCTCGCTGCGCGACCAGATCTACGGGCGCGAGCTCCTCCCAGGCGCCCGGGCGTTCCCCTGCGTGCGCGAGCTGTTCCAGCGCGTCGTGCGCGACGGGCGCCGGATCGTGCTCGCCTCGCCGACACCGCGCGGCGAGCTCGACGCCAGCGTCGAGCTCGCCCGGGTGGGCGATCTGGTCTCGTGGACGGTATCGGCCGACGACGCGGACAGGTCGAAGCCGCGCCCCGACGTCCTCGAGGCGGCGCTCGACCGGCTCGGCAGCGTCGATCCTCGCGAGGTCGTGCTCGTCGGCGACGCGCCGTCCGACGCCGAGGCCGCGGCGAAGCTCGGCCTCCTCTCGGTGGGGCTCCTCTGCGGAGGCTTCCCTGAAATGGAGCTCCTCGAGGCCGGATGCGCGGCGATCTACCTCGATCCGGAGGATCTCCTCGCGCGCTACGGCGCGTCGCCGCTCGCGCCGCCGGGGGAGCGGCTCGCGTCGTAGCGGCGCTCGGGCGGGCTCAGGAGGCACCGGGCGGGCGCCCGGCGCGCGCCGCGCGCGCGGCCACCGAGCGCTGGCTCTCCGGGGCGCCGAGCCGCTCCCGGAGCGCCCTCCGCTGCGCCTCGTCGATGGACGACGCGGCGGTCGCGCCGTCGCGGCGCTCCACCGAGTAGACGGCGTCGGGCGGCAGGAGATCGAGGAGCGCGGGGCTCTCGGTCGTGAGCAGGAGCTGGCGCTGGGCGGACGCGCCGCGCAGGTACTCGAGGAGCGCCGGGAGCGCGGCGCGATCGACGCCCGCGTCGGGGTGCTCGAAGCCGGCGAGCACGAGCGGGGGCTCCTGCGAGAGCGCCGTGACCATGGCGGCGAGCCGCAGCGTGGCGTCCGGCTCGTCCGCGGCGGCCCGCCAGCGCTCGCGCCCGTCGCCGTCGACGCCGTGGCGCAGCTCCGGGACGAGGAACCCGCCGGACGAGGACGCGCGGGCGCCGTCGACGTCGCCGATCACCTGGGACAGCCCGGCGAGGAAATCGTCCTGCCATCGCTCCTTCGCGAGCGCGCGGAGGACCGAGCCCCAGTTGTCGCCGCTCGCCTTGAGGCGCCGGGAAGCGCTGAGCTTCTGGGGCGAGCGCAGCGTGCGCGGCGCGAGGGAGTAGAGGACCGCCCGGCGCAGCTCGTCGAGCATCGGGGTGAGCGGTCCATCGGAGAGCAGCGGCAGGACGAGCTTCGTGCCGCTCACGGCGATGGGGGCGACGCCGCGGTACGCGAGCGTGCCGCTGCGCCCCTTGTCCTTGCGCGAGAACCCCTTCGGGCTGCCCTTCAGCCGGTCGAAGGAGACCTCGGGCGCGTCGCTGCCGGCGTCGAAGACCTCGCGCAGGCCCGGCTTGACGAGCCGCGTGAGCGCGCTGCGCTGCCACCACGCGGCCGTCTCGCTCTTGACGCGCGCCTCGCCCTCCCGCTCTCCCGGCGCGAGCTGCACGAGCCAGAACCCGTGGCCCTCGGTCCTGGAGACCGCGACCCCGAGCGTGGTGAGCGCGCCGTCGCCGCGCGCGCCCTCCAGCGCGCCGGCGCCGCGCCGGTTCGCCGCCGCCAGATCGAACGCCCCGTTGGCGCACTCGGCGAGGAACCGCACCGCGTCGAGCAGGCAGCCCTTGCCCGAGCCCGGCGGACCGACGAGCGCGGTCAGCGACCCGAGCGTGAGCTCGAGCCCAGCCCCGACGCTGCCGTAGTTGCTGACGTAGACATGGGTGATCATCGCGGCCCGGAGCCTCGGTTCGAGGACGTCCACCGGGCAGGCCATCGCCCGTCACGGGCCGGCGATGCGCGGCCCTCGGTCTCGGTACCGTCCTGAAAATCTCCGATGCGCCCCACCCGACGAGGATCATCGAACGCCTCGCCAGCGATGTCCGCAACAAGATCCTTGCCGAAGGAGCGCCGCCCCGCGATGCGAGGCGGTCACACCCGCAGGATCGTAAGGCCCGGCACGTAATCGCGCCGGAACCCCGCGACCCGCGCGGTCGCACCAAGCGCCTTGGAGCCCCTTGGACCGTTCACCCACGGCCTCCGCCCGAGCCGCTGCTCTCGCTGGTCGAGCGTCGCTTCATGAACGCCACCGGCGAGAGCCCCGCGAGCTCGCGGAACTCCCTGACCAGGTGCGGCTGATCGCAGTACCCGCTCGCAAGGGCGATCTCCGACCACGACCCGCGGGCGACCTGCACGTTCGAGACGACGCGCTGGAAGCGGGCGATGCGCGCGTACTGCTTCGGCGAGACGCCGACGGTCGCGACGAAGGCGCGCCGCAGGTTCCGCGGGCTGACGTGGAGCGCGCTCGCCGTCTCTTCCACGGTGATTCCTCCGAGCGAGAGCTTCCGGAGCGCGGCGCGCGCGACGGCCGCCGAAGCGGGCTCGAACACGTCGGGGCCGAGCATGCGTCCTTCGAGGGCGCGTTCGATCGCCTCCAGGCGAGCTCGCGCTGGGTCCATCGTGACGCCGGCTCCGGCCGCCACCAGCTGCTCGAGCAGGACGTCGGCACCTCGGCCCCAGAGATCGCGCGCCGGGACGAGGCGATCGGCGAGCTCGTCCATCGGCACACCGAAGAAGGGGTACGCGCCGCCGGGTCGAAAGATCACCTGGACCGCGAGCAGGAAGCGCGGCACGCGCTTGTACACGGCGCGCGTCTTGGGCCCGAGGACGACGAGGTCGGCGCGGTCCGCGTCGAGCAGGCGAAAGACCAGCGACGTCGTGCCGTCGGGCAGCAGGTCGAGGTTCGTGATCGGCGGCGCGCTGGCGCGGACGGCGACGACGAAATTGCGGAGCACACGCGACGCCGGCGCGCCGGCCTCCGGATGCGGGGCGCGCCGCGCGATGGCCTGTTCGATCGATCCCAGCACGCCGCGATCGTGCGCTCGCTGCTGGCCGCCATCAACCCACCCGGCCCCGTCCCGGCCGTTTCCTCCAAGATTGAACGCCGGCAGGGGCGCACGGTGCGGTCCAGCGAGGGCTCTTCAGCCCGAACCCCCAGGAGGACCACGATGAACCTCGACCACTACGTCACCCTCGGCCGCTCCGGCCTGCGCGTCAGCCCCCTGTGCCTCGGCGCCATGACCTTCGGCGAAGACCACGGCTTCGGATCCAGCGTCAAGGAGTCCGAGGCGATCCTCGATCGCTTCATCGAGCGCGGCGGCAACTTCATCGACACCGCCAACGCCTACACCAAGGGCCACTCCGAGAAGATCATCGGCGACCACCTCGGCCGCCACCCGAGCAAGCGCGACCGGGCGGTGATCGCCACCAAGTTCACCGCCAACCTCCACGTCGGCGACCCCAACGGCGGCGGCGCCGGGAGGAAGGCCATCTTCGCGCAGTGCGAGCAGTCGCTGCGCCGCCTGCAGACCGACTACATCGATCTCTACTGGATGCACGTCTGGGACAGGAACACGCCCATCGAGGAGACCGTGCGAGCGCTCCACGATCTGGTGGCGGCCGGCAAGGTCCGTTACGTCGGCGCCTCCGACACGCCGGCGTGGAAGGTGGCGCAGGCGCACGTCCTGGCGGGCTTCCGCGGGTGGGCGCAGTTCATCGCGCTGCAGATCGAGCACTCGCTCCTCGAGCGCACGGTGGAGGGGGAGCTCCTCCCCATGGCGCGCGAGCTGGGCCTCGGCGTCACGCCCTGGTCGCCGCTCAAGAGCGGCGTGCTCACCGGCAAGTACACGCGGGAGAACGCCGGCAAGCACAGGGCCGATCGCGGCCCGTTCGTGCTCTCCGCGCTCACCGACAAGGCGTACGCCGTCGTCGACAAGCTCGTCGAGATCGCCAGGGATCTCGACACCACGCCGGCGCGCGTGGCGCTCGCCTGGGTGGTGGCCCGGCCGGGCGTCACCTCCACCATCATCGGCGCGCGCACGCTGGCGCAGCTCGACGACAACCTCGCCTCCCTGGAGGTGAAGCTCGCGCCCGATCAGGTGACCGCGCTCGACGCGCTCTCGGCGCCGACGCTCGACTTCCCCGCCGGCTTCCTGCGCCTGGCCGGCGCGTTCATGAACGGCGGCACGACGATCAACGGCGAGAGCGCGCCGGCGTGGCCGATGGCGCCGAAGAACGACAGCGAGCGGTACTGAGCACGCGCCGAGCGCCCGGGCGGGGGCGCTCGTCCGAGTCTCCGTCGCGGCAGATCCCCCCCGGCGCCCTCACGCCGTCCGCGCGAGCGTTATCGCGAGCGCCTCGCCGTCGACGTTGACCTCGCGCCGCTCGGCCTGCCCCCACGCCGCGGGCGCCGCGCCCAGCACGAGCTCGGCGGCGAGCGCCTCCTGCATGAGCATCTCGCGCGCCGCCTCGGCGACCTTGCGGGCCCGCTCGCCGCCGTCGAGCGCGAGCCGGATCCGCTCGGTGAAGCCGAGGTCGAGCTCCTTCCGCAGCCCCTGCACCCGCGAGAGGATCTCCCGGCCGAGCCCCTCGTCGCGGAGCGCGTCCGTGAGCGCCGTGTGCAGCACGACGACCCCCGCGCGGCCGCCGGCCGCCGCGAAGCCCTCGCCCGCCTCGACCGCGACGTCGATCTCCTCGGGGCCGAGCTCGACCTGCTCGCCGTCGAGCGCGATCGCGATCTTGCCCTCGGTCGCGAGCGCCGCGCGGAGCGCCGCCGCGTCGGCCTTCGCCAGGACCTGCTTCGCGAGCTGCACCTTCTTGCCGAGCTTCGGCCCGAGCGCGCGGAAGTTCGGCTTGAGCACGTAGCGGACCGCGCTCCCCTCCTCGCCGGGCTTCAGGAAGCGCACCTCGTGGACGTTGAGCTCCTCGGCAATGAGCGGCACGTGCTCGGCGAGCGCCGCCGCGAGCCCCTGCTGCGACAGCACGACGTCGGCCCGCGAGAGCGGCTGCCGCACCTTGAGCTTGTTCGCCGTGCGCACCTGCAGGCCGAGCGAGACGAGCTCGCGCACCGCGCGCATCTCGATCGCGAGCGGCTCGTCGACCGCGGCGGCGTCGGCCTGGGGGAACGCCACGAGGTGCACGCTCTCCGGCTGCGACGCGGGCCACGGCCGCCGCACCAGGTTCTGGTACATCGCCTCGGCGAGGAACGGCGTGAACGGCGCGCTCAGCTTGGCGAGCGCGACGAGCACCTCGTACAGCGTGAAGTACGCGTCGCGCTTGTCCTGGGCCGCCCGCACCGCGCCCGGGGCGATCTCCAGGGCGTCCCCGATCGAAGGGGCCCAGAAGCGCGCGCGGCTCCGGCGGACGTACCAGTTCGAGAGCGCGTCCACGAGATCGACGAGCCGCTGCGCCGCCTCGTACAGCCGGTACTCGTCGAGGTGCGCCGTCACCTCCCGCGTCGAGAGCGCGAGCTCCGACAGGATCCACCGGTCGAGGAGCGACCGCTCCCGCGCCGGCCGGTAGCCGGCGCTCGCCGCGAGCGCCGCGGGCGACGTGTCCGTCGCGCCCGGGTTCCCCTCCGCGGGCGAGAAGCCGTCGATGTTCGCGTAGATGGTGAAGAACGAGTAGACGTTCCGGAGCTTGACCGCGAACTCCTTCTGGTACGCGCGCACGTTCGTGAGCGAGTGGCGCGTGTTCGTCCACGGCGGGGAGGACACGTAGAAGAACCAGCGGAACGCGTCGGCCCCGGGCGCGGGCGTCGCCGGGTCCTCGATGAAGACGCGCTGGTCCTGCGGTAGCCTGGGCACGTCGTTGGGCATCACCGAGAACGCCTTGTCGGCCGGCGAGAGGCCCAGGCGGTCTAGGTCTCCGCGGGAGAGCGCGACGATGCGGCGCGGAAGACGCTTGTTGCCCGTCGTGGGCCTGAGCTCCAGCGTCACCGCCGCGCCCTCGCGATCGGCGCGGTAGACCCGCACCTTCGCCGAGTCGCCCGTGAGATCGAGCCCCTCGTAGTCCTCGCGCGCGATGATCGCGACGCCGTCCTTCGCCGCGCCGAGCCCGGCGTCGGCGCCGTCGGCCGCCGCGAACTCCATCCGGACGCGCTCGAGGATGACCTCGGGCGGCGTGTAGTTGCCCTTCGACTTGCTCTCCTTCTTGCCCTCGCGGTCGCCGACGTGCCCGAGCACGACGCACGTCTGGTACGGGTGCGGGTAGCTCCGGACCCGCGACAGCCCGAGCTTCTCCTGCGTCGCCTCGTCGAAGACCAGCGTCGAGACCATCAGCAGCGAGTAGAACCAGCCCCGCGTCTGATCGATCGCCTCGCTGATGAAGTCCGCCGGGAACGCGCGATCGAACAGCTCCTTCGAGCCCTCCGCGTGCGGGTAGCCCCACTGCGCGAACGGCATGCTCCCGCTGTCGAACCAGGCGTCGATGACCTCGGTCACGCGGCGCATCTCGCCGCCGCAGCTCGGACACGGGAACGTCACCTTGTCGATCCACGGCTTGTGGACGATGAGGTGCTCGTTCAGGCCGGGGTCGGCCTTCTTGGCGTCGCGGAAGTGGTCGAAGGCGCGCGGGTTCAGCGCCTCGATCTCGGCGACCGAGGCCGGGGCGAGCTGGTGCTCCTCGTCGTTCGCGCAGACCCAGACGTTGAGCGGCGTCCCCCAGTACCGCTCGCGCGAGAGCGCCCAGTCCACGTTGTTGGCGAGGAAGTCGCCGAAGCGGCCCTCCTGGATGTGCGACGGGTGCCAGTGGACCGCGCGGTTGTTGGCGATCGCCTTGTCGATGTTGTCCCGGGTCCTGATGTACCAGGCCGGCCGCGCGAGCTGGATCAGCGGGTCGTCGTCCGCGCGCCAGCAGAACGGGTAGTCGTGGCGGTACTTTTCCTCGTGGACGAGCAGCCCGCGGGCCGCGAGATCCTTGATGATCAGCGAATCGGCGTCCTTCACCCAGAGGCCCGAGAACGCCGTGAGCCCCGGCTCGAACGTGCCGTCCGGCCGCACCGCGCAGAGCATCGGGACGTCGGCGCCCGGCTCGGCGAGCTCCGCGATCCGCCGCCGGTGCGCGTTGAAGTCGTCCTCGCCGAAGGCGGGCGCGACGTGGACGATGCCGGTGCCGGAGTCGAGCGTGACGAAATCCGCGCCGAGGACGATCCAGTAGAGCGGCTCTGCCTTGCCGTCCTTCCTGCGCAGGGAGGCGCCTTCGAGCGACCTCGCGAAGGCGTCGAACGGCGGGCGGTAGCGCTTGCCGACGAGCTCGCTCCCCTTGAGCTCGCGGAGGACGGGCAGGTCCCGCTTGAACTTCTTGGCGAGCTCCTCGCGCAGCGCCGCGGCCACGATGAGCTTGCCGGCCACGGGCGCCGCGCCCGCGTCGACGACGACGTAATCGAACTCGGGCCGGACCGCGGCGTAGCCGTTCGAGGGCAAGGTCCACGGGGTCGTCGTCCAGGCGCAGAGCGCGGTGTCCGGCTCGTCGACGAGCGGGAACGCGACGAACACGCTGGGGTCGTCGACCGTCTTGTAGTTCGAGCCGACCTCGGCCGCGCTGAGCGCCGTCCCGCCCTGGGGCCACCACCAGCAGACGCGGTGGCCGCGGTAGAGCAGCCCCTTCCTGTGCAGCTGGGAGAGCGCCCACCAGACGCTCTCGACGTAGCTCCGGTGGTAGGTGACGTAGGCGCTGTCGAGGTCGACCCAGAAGCCGATCTTGTCGGTCAGGTTCTCCCACGCCTCGGTGTACCGGAAGACGGAGTCGACGCAGCGCGAGATGAACGGCTCGACGCCGTACCGCTCGATGTCGGCCTTGCCGTGGATGCGCAGCTCCTTCTCGACCTCGACCTCGACCGGCAGCCCGTGCGTGTCCCAGCCGGCCTTCCGCGGCACGTCGTAGCCGCGCATGGTCTTGTACCGGGGGAAGATGTCCTTCACGGCGCGCGTGAGCACGTGGCCGTTGTGCGGCATGCCGTTGGCGGTCGGCGGGCCCTCGTAGAAGACGAACGTGCCCCGCGAGGGGCCGGTGGCGCGGGTCTCGGCGCGGAGCGTCTTCTCGAAGATGCGGCGCTGCTTCCAGAAGGCGAGGATCTTCGCCTCGTCGGCGGGGAAGTTCAGCTCGGTCGCCACCCTGTCGAACAGGGGCTCGGGCGGGCCGTCGGTCGGTTTCTTCGAGGACGCTTCGGACATGGCCCGGCCTAGTAGCAAGGCCTATTGCCAGCGTCGAGGGAAGCGCTGGCCGGCGCGGAGCGCGCGCGATGAACGGCAGGGGTGCTAGGATCTGCCGATGAGCGCGCAGCACCCGCTATTTCCAGGCAACGCGCCCGAGGTGGAGGCCGCGTTCCAGGCCGTGCCGGACGAGATGGTCGCCGAGATCCTCGACGGGGAGCTGTACACGTTCCCGCGGCCGGCGCGGCCGCACACGCGGACGGCGTCGCGGCTGGGTACGAGTCTCGGGGGACCGTTCGATCTGGGCACCGGTGGACCTGGCGGATGGGTAATCCTCGACGAGCCCGAGCTTCACCTGGGATCACGGCCCGACAAGGTCGTCCCCGACCTCGCCGGCTGGCGCCGCGAGCGCATGCCCGACGCGCTCGGGCCCGAGGACGCGCCCGCGCACTACGACGTCGCGCCCGACTGGGTCTGCGAGGTGATCTCGCCGCGCACCGAGCGCGTCGACCGGGGCAAGAAGATGCGGATCTACCGGCGCGAAGGGGTCCGCCACGCCTGGCTGCTCAACCCCGTCGCGCAGACGCTCGAGGTCTACCGGCTCGACGACGGGCGGTGGTCCTTGCTCGACACCTACGAAGGCGACGAGATCGTGCGGCCCGAGCCGTTCGAGGCGGTCGAGCTGCCGCTCGCCGCGCTCTGGGCGCGGTAGCTCGCCGCGCGGCCGCGGCGGCATCGACGCGCGCAGCTCACCCCGCGCGCGGCGCCGGCAGCGCGCCGCTGAAGTCGGCGCGGATGGCGGCCACCCCGTCCGCGCCCGCCGCGAGGCAGGCCGGCGCCGAGGCCGCGTCGATGCCGCCGAGGGCGAGGACCGCGACGTTGCGCGAGGCCGCGGCAAGGCGCGCCCGCGCCTCGCGCAGGGCCGCGATGCCGAGCGGCGGGCCCTTGCCGGGCGTCGCGAAGATCGGCGAGAGCACGGCGGCGTCCGCGCCGGCCTCGGCCGCCCGGAGCACGTCGTCGACGCCGTGGCACGCGACGGAGACGAAGGCGCCCGTCCCGAGCAGGGCGCGCGCGTCGGCCACCGCGACCGAGCGGCGGCCGAGGTGGACGCCGTCCGCGCCGAGGAGGAGCGCGAGATCCAGGCGATCGTTGACGAGGAACGAGGCGCCGAGCGCGGCGGTGGCGTCGCGCAAGCGCCTGCCGAGCGCGTGGAGCGCCGCGCCGGAGAGCTCGGGATCGCGGAGCTGCACCGCCACGCGGGCGCGGGCCTCGGGGGGCAGGGCGCCGAACGCCGAGAGCCGCGCGAGCAAGACCGGCTCCGGGACGCCCGCCGCCTGGGTGATCAGGGTCAACCTCGGGGTGAGCATGGCCGTCCTCCAGCGCGCCGGCGGCGGCGCGTCATCGCGCTCCGTCGCCCGGGGGGCGCTCCGCCGGGGCCCCCGCCTCGCCGAGCGCCTCGAGATCCTGCCGGGCCATCCGGGCGAACCGGCTGGCAGGATACCGCTCGACCAGGAAGCGCAACGTGTCGACCTGGGCGCGGCGATCGCCGCTCGTCTTGAAGCGCTCTGCCAGCGCGTACAGGGCCTCGCTCGGGTCCTCGTACACGCGACGATCCGGGTCGACCTCGCTCGCGCACTGGTAAGGCGCCTGCGCGACGGCGGCGAAGATCGCGATCGAGCCGAAGGCCGCGCGGAAGCCGGTGAACACGAGCGGCATTCGCCGATGAACGAGCGCGAGCGTCAAGAGGACGCCGCGGCCCCGGCGACGCCGCTCCTCCGGCCGAGCCGCGCGGGCCCGCTCGGCCGGGCGGCCGGTGACGGGGCTAGTTCAGGGAGGCGCCCGTCCGGGCGGCGCCGTTCTCGAACCCGCCCTTCGAGGCCGGGGCGCCGAAGGGCGCGTCGCCCGCGTCCTGACCGCCGGTGCTCGACAGGGGCTCGCCGCGGGCGCGCAGGAGCGACTCGTGGAGGGCGCGCGCGCTGTCATCCCAGTCGCGCCTGCCGGCGAGCTCCGCGATCCGCGCCGGGTCGTAGTCGGCCCGGGCGGCGCGGAGCAGCGCCTCCATCAGCACGTCCCGGTTGCCCGGCGGGATGAGCTCGCCGAGCTCGGCGCTGCGCAGGACGTCGGGGATGCCCCCCACGCTCGTCGCGACAACGCGGCGCCCCGAGGCGAGCGCCTCGAGCAAGACGTTGGGCGTCCCCTCGTGCTTGCTCGGGAGCGCGAGGACGTCGCACGCGCCGAGCCACAGCGACACCTGATCGTGCGGCAAGTAGCCGGTCACTGTCAGCCGGCCGCCCAGACGGGCGGCGGCGGCCCTGCACGCCTGCTCCTCGGCGCCGCTGCCCACGAGCGCCAGCTCGATGTCCGGGTGGACCGGCGCGAGCCGCTCGAACGCCTCGATCAGATCGAGCACGCCCTTGTCGCGGCTCAGGTGACCGACGAAGACGATCAGCCGCGAGCTCGGCGACTTGCCGAGCGCGGCGCGCGCCTCGGCGCGGTTGCGAGGCTGGAACGTCTTCACGTCGACGCCGTTCATGACGATGTCGATGCGATCGCGCGGCACGCCGAGCGCCGCGACCCCGTCCGCGAGCTTGCGGCTGACCGTGACCACCCGGGCGGCGCGCGTGAGCCCCCAGCCGAGCGGCCGCCGCATCCGCCGGTCGCGCGGGATCACGTCGATGTCCGAGCCGTGCGTCTTGATCACGGCCGGCACCCCGAGCAACCGCCCCAGACAGACCGCGGCAAAGCCGTCCGGGTAGGCGAAGGCCCCGACGATGATGTCGGGCAACGGACCGCGCCCGATGAGCTCCGGGAGCATCGACGCCGCATACAGCGGGCCGTTCAGGACGGGCGCGATCCTCGGCACGTACAGGTACCGCGGGTGCCTGACCGGCAGCCCGTCGATGACCTCCTCGCGCGGCGCACTGGCGCCGATAGGCCACTTCGAGAGGCGCCCTATCCCGGGGAACCACGGGATCGTCGCGAGCACCCGGACGTCGCAGTAGCGCGACAGCGCGGCGAACTGCCGCCGATTGTACGGCGCCTCGTCCGGGTGAACCGCGTTCGGAAAGATCTTCGTGATCAGCAAAACGCGCATCCGCCGCAAGGGCTCCTCCTCTCGAGCGAGCCGAGTCGGCGAGCGCCTCGAAAGAGGACGTCGTTCGCGCTCGGTCTCGTATTCGGTCTAGCCAGTCTCGCTCAGTCTCGTCAATCCCGCCAATCTACGCTCAGTCTCGCCCATCTCGCTCAGCCTAGCTCAGCGCCCCATTTTGCCTCGCTCAGCATCGTTCGATGCCCCATTTTGCCTCGCTCAGCATCGTATTCGCCCTGGTCAGGTTCGATTCGGTCTCACCTGGTATCGTATGTCGTTACACGTCCAGACCGACCCGCTGACCAACCCGTCCGTTGCCGTCGTCCCGTCCAGCGGCCGGCCCGGAGGCCCCCGCGGGGGTCGACCACGCGCGCGCCCGGGACGGGGCGTCCCCCCCGCGCCGCCTGGCGATGAGCTCGTCGAACAGGCGCACGTGCGCGTCGACCATCGCTTCCAGGCTGAACTGCTCGGTGAACTTCGCGGGGCCGCGCGCGCGCGCTCGCTCGCGGAGCTCCCCGTCGCGGGCGACCCGGGAGAGGTGCTCGACCAGCGCGCCAGGGTCCTTCGACGGGACGAGGAACCCGTCGACGCCGTGCTCGACGATCTCGGGGACGCCGCCGACGCGGCTCGCCACGATCGGCTTGCCGAGCGCGAGCGCCTCGAGCAGCGCGAGCGGCAGCCCCTCCCAGAGCGACGGGAGCACGTAGGCGTCGAGCGCGGAGACGAGCTCCGGCACGTCCGAGCGATACCCGGGGAAGATCACCCGGTCGCCGAGCCCCGCGTCCCTGGCTCGCTGCTCCAGCTCCGGCCGGAGCGGGCCGTCGCCGGCGATGACGAAGCGCGCCTCCGGCGCGCGCCGCAGCACCTCGGGCGCCGCCTCGAGGAGGTAACGGAGCCCCTTCTGCTCGATGTGCACCACGGCGCACCCGAACACGAACTCCCGCTCGCCGATGCCGAGCTCCGCGCGGATGCGCGCGCCCGCGCCGCCCTCGCGGGCGCGGGCGAAGCGCGTCCCGTCGATGCCGTTGTGGATGACGCGGACCGGCGCGCGGACCTTCACGTCGTCGACAAGGATGCGCCTGAGGTCGTGCGACACGGCGACCATCTCGTCGGCGAGGTAAGCGTAGTAGCCGAACTTGCGCCGATCGAAGCCCTTCGCCCGGTTGATCTGGTTGTGCTCCGAGTAGACGACCAGCGGCCGATTCCGGAGCAGGCGCGCCGCGAAGCCAGCGAAGATGAGCGGAGCACGGTTGTGGACGTGGACGATATCGACCGAGCGCTGGTGAAAGAAGCGCCGGATCCAGAGCAGCGCCTCTGGATCGCTCTTGAGGCCCGGCAGCACCGGCCGGAGGTCCTTCGTGATCACGAGGCACTTCGAGCGCGGGAGCTTGACCTCCGAGAACAGCCGTCCCTCGCCGTCGAGGCAGATCAGCGAGAGGTCGAAGCCGTGATCGCCGAGGCGATCGAGGAGGCTCAGCACCACCTTCTCGAGCCCGCCGACCTCGAGGTTGTTCACGACCATGCAGACGTTGGGCTTGCTCATATTCTCCTGAGCGGACCGTCAGGTCGCCGCGGTCGTCGTCAGAGCGCCGTGACGCGCCACGACAGCGTGTCGACCGTGCGATGAGCGTTCCGTGTCATTTTGGCTCAGGTAAGTGAGCGTATCATGACATGCGGATGCTGTTCGCTTGACTTGGCGGCGTCGCAGCAGCGCCGTGCTGGACGTCGGAGTTGCTCGTTCATCATCCCTCATCGCGCCCGCGAGCGCCTCCGCATCGGTGAGATACGCCGGGAACGCGAGCGCGCGGAGAGCGAGGTGCGGGGCCACACCCGCAGCGCCGCGCTACAGCGCGGCGATCTTGCCCTGCTCGGGCGATGACGCCGTCGCATAGAGCTTCTTCGGCATCCGCCCGGCGAGATACGCCATCCGACCGGCCCTCACCGCGTCCTTCATCGCCTGCGCCATCAAGATCGGGTCCCGCGCGCCCGCGATGGCCGTGTTCATCAATACCCCATCACACCCGAGCTCCATCGCCACCGCGGCGTCGCTCGCTGTCCCGACTCCCGCGTCCACGATCACCGGCACCTTCGCTGTCTCTCGGATGATCATCAGGTTGTACGGGTTGCGGATGCCGAGCCCGCTGCCGATCGGTGCCGCCAGGGGCATCACGGCCGCGCACCCGATGTCTTCCAGCTTACGACAGACGATCGGATCATCCATGCAGTAGGGCAGCACCGTGAAGCCCTCCTTCACCAGGATCCGCGCCGCCTCGAGCGTCGCCTCGTTGTCCGGGAACAGCGTCCGTTCGTCGCCGATGACTTCGAGCTTCACGAGATCGGACAGACCGAGCTCGCGCGCGAGCCGGCAGGTGCGGACCGCGTCCTCGACGGTGGCGCAACCGGCCGTGTTCGGCAGGATCGTGACGCGTCCCTGCTGGAGCAGCGACATCATCGACCCCTCGCCCCGCTCCTTCAAATTGACGCGGCGGAGGGCCACCGTGACGACCTCCGCGCCGGACGCTTCGAGCGCGCGACGGGTCTCATCCAGGTCCTTGTACTTGCCCGTCCCCACGAAGAGGCGGGAAGTGAACGTGTATCTGCCGATCGTCAACGCGTCGCTCGTCATCGCAGGCTCCTCGGGTCTCGACCCAGACGATCTGCTAGTCGGACCGGGACACAGGGTCCAGCGCGTCGACGAAACCCGGCGCTTCCGGCGCGCCTCGCCCGGCAGCATGGTATCTTTGCGCCAATGTCTCCCAGAGCTCTTGGCATAGCCCTCCTCGTCGCGTTGCCCCCAGCGCTCACGCTCACGCCCCTCCCGACAGCGGACAGCCGCGCGCGGGCCAGCCAGGATCGCGCCGAGGCGAGCCCCGGCGCGCTGCTGTCCGGTCCGCGCGCGGCGCAGGCGGCCGTGGCCATTCAGCTCTCGCTGGGCGAGCTCGTCGCCGCGGCCTCGTACGTCGTGGTCGCGACCGCGATCGAGCAGCGCAGCCAGTGGGAAGAGCTCGGCGGGGCCAGGAGGATCGTCACCTATACCCGCCTGTCGATCGACCGGACCGTGGCCGGACAGCCCGACGGCGAGGTCTGGGTCAGGACGCTCGGGGGCGTGGTCGGGGACGTCGGACAGCACGTGTCGGGCGACGCGCAGATCGCGGTCGGCGCGCAGGCGATGGTCTTCGTCTCCAAGGTGGGCTCGGCCCTGGTCGTCTCCGGGATGGCCCAGGGCCACTACCCCGTCGTCGACGGCGAGGAGAAGCCGAGGGTCGCAGGCGGGGCCGGCGCGCGGCGCATCGCCGTGCGGCGGCTGGCCGCGAGCCCCGACAGCGGGACCGTCCTGCCCCGGCCGGGCCCCGCGATCTCGGCCCGCGAGCAGCTCATCGGCGCGGCGCTCGACACGGCGATCGACGCGGTGAACCAGGCATGGAAGGCGAAGCATGCGCAGAAGTGACCTCGCGCCGCGCCCCGCTGGCGCGCGCCGCCCCGCGCGCGCCCACGCCATCGCCGCAGCCTGCAGCGCGCTCGTCGCCGCGGCGCTCGCCTACCCCGGGGACGCCCTGGCCTTCTGCCGCACGAGCGTCTGTCCGCCGGAGAAGACGGCGTCGGGGGAGGCGGAGACCGCGGCGGTCTGCACGCCGCCGCAGGGCAACGACTGCGGCACCCCGCTCGCCTGGCCTTCGCCGTGCGTGAGCTACTCCCTCCAGGAGGACGCCTCCGCCCAGGTGTCGCTCCAGGAGGCGGAGGCGATCTTCGAGCAGGCGTTCGCCGCGTGGACAGAGGCCGACTGCGGCGACGGGCAGACCCCGCGCATGGAGGTCACCTACCTGGGCCCGGTCGCGTGCGACGCCCACGAGTACAACAAGCGCAAGGCGAACGCGAACATCGTCATGTTCCGGGACGACGGGTGGCCGTACGTCGACAGCGGGAACACCCTCGCGCTCACGACCGTCACCTACCACCTCAAGACCGGCGAGATCTACGACGCGGACATGGAGGTCAACTCGTTCGACGTGGCGCTCTCGCAAGGCGACGACAACGGCTCGTTCGACCTCCTGAGCATCGCCACCCACGAGGCCGGCCATTTTCTCGGGCTCTCGCACTCGAGCGAGCCCAGCGCGACCATGGTCGCGGGCTACCGGCCGGGGCTCCGCGACCTCTCCCAGGACGACCGCGATGGGATCTGCGCGGTGTACCCGCCCGGGGAGCCGATCGAGGGCTGCAACCCCACGCCGCGCCACGGCTTCTCTGCCCTGTGCGCCGCGGATCAGCCCGAGGTGAAGGAGTCGGACGGCTGCGCCGCGGCCCCGCGCGGCAACGCTGGCCAGCGCGGGCACGGCGGAGGGCTCGTCCTCGCCGCGCTCGCGCTGGTCGGCGTGGCGGTGCGGGCGCGGCGCGGCGCGGCCGCGCGGGCGGGCCGGGAGGAGGCCTGCTGAGCCAGAGCCCTCCCGTCCTGGTCGAGCGCGAAGGCGAGCTCGCCCGTCTGGTCGAGCGCGCCGCCCGCGCCGACGCGCTCGCGGTCGACGTGGAGGCCAACGGGCTGTTCGCGTACCGGGCGCGGCTCTGCACCGTCCAGCTCGCCTTCCGCGAGGGGGACGGCATCGCGATAGGGGTCGTCGACGCGCTCCGCGTGCCTGTCGCGCCGCTCGCGCGGCTCCTCGGGGCCGCGGGCCCGCCCAAGGTGCTGCACGACCTCACCTTCGACGCGCGCATGCTCGCCGAGGCGGGCGCGCCGCTCGCTGGCGCGCACGACACCTCGGTCGCCGCGCGCATGCTGGGGTGCGCGGCGACGGGGCTCGCCGCGCTGCTCCTGTCGGAGCTCGACGTGAAGGTCGACAAGCAGCTCCAGCAGCACGACTGGGGGCGCAGGCCGATCGAGGACGCCGAGCTGCGCTACCTGGCCGACGACGTGCGCCACCTGCTCCCGCTGCGCGCGCGGCTCGCGGAGCGCAGCCGCGCCCTCGGGATCGACGAGGAGATCGAGGAGGAGTGCACCTACAAGCTCGCGACCGCCCTCGGGCCGCCGCGCGATCCGCGGCCCGCCTACGCGCGCATCAAGGGGGCCCAGGCGCTCGATCCGCAGGGCCGGGCGATCCTGCGGCGGCTCGTGGCGGCGCGCGAGGCCGTCGCCGAGGGGGCCGACGTGCCCTCTTTCAAGATCGTCGCCAGCGACGTGCTGCTCGAGCTCGCGCAGCGGAGGCCTGCCAGCGCAGACGACGTGCGCGCCATCCGCGGGGCCGCGGCGGGCCGCGCGGCCGCGTGCGTCGCGGCGTGGCTCCGCGCGGTCGAGCAGGGGCGCAGCGACGGCGACGTGCCCGAGGACGAGCGCGCTCTCTTCCAGCAAACCCGCCCGCCCAGGAAGGAGCTCGCCGCGCGGCGCGCGGTGGAGACCCGGATCGCGGCGTGGCGCAGGGCCGAGGCGAAGGCGCGGAAGGTGGACGAGCAGGTCGTGCTGCCCGGTCACTGCGCGCAGGATCTCGCGGAGATCGCGCTGGCGGAGGGCCACGCCGGGGACGAGGCGATCGCCGCCGCGATCGCGCGCATCCCGGGGCTCGGCGCGGCACGGCTCGCGCGTTACGGCCGCGCGCTCGCGGCGCTCGTGGCCGCGGCGCAGCCGGGCGAGCCGCCTGCCGCCGCGAGGTAGCGCCGCGCGTCGGCTCCGCGTGTTGGTTCCGCGTGTCGGCTCCGCGTGTCCGTTCCGCGTGTCCGTTCCGCGTGTCGGTTCCGCGTGTCGGTTCCGCGTGTCGGTTCCGCATGTCGGTTCCGCGTGTCGGTTCCGCGCGTCCGCGACCCCCTGCGGGATCTCCGACACGTGGAGCCCGCTGCGAGCGAGCGCACGTGGCGCGCGCGCCGCCCGGTCGACAGAGCCGCCGGGCGATGGAATAGCAGGGCCCATGCCCTCGACCGATCATCCCAAGGCGCCGAGGCGGCTCCGCCTCTGGCCGCCGGCGATGTGGCTCCGCGCCGCGTTCGCCTTCGCGCTCGTGTTCGGGTGCGCCCTTCTGGGAGCGAGCGCCGGCGAGCTGTCCGCTCCGCCGCCCCCGCCGTCGCCGCCGCCCGCGGCGAACGCCGAGGTCGGCCCGGAGCCGGAGGCGACCCCCGTCGCGCCCGACTCGCCTCGGGCCTCCATGCGCAGCTTCGTCGAGCTGTGCCGCGCGGGCGACTACGCCGAGGCCGCGCGCTACCTGGACGTGCCGCCGAGGGCGAACGGCGCGGCGCTCGCGCAGAAGCTCAAGGCGGTGCTCGATCGGCACCTCTGGCTGGAAGTGGAGACGCTCTCGCCGCAGCCGCAGGGGGACACGCAGGACAACCTCGGGGCCGGCGTGGAGCAGCTCGGCAAGATCCCGACGCGGACGGGGTCCCAGCCGGTGCGCCTCGTGCGGCGCACGACGCCCGACGGCGTGCGCTGGATCTTCTCGCGCGCCACGGTGGAGCGCGTCGACGAGTGGTACGCGCGGCTCGAAGATCGCTGGCTCCGCGATCACCTGCCGCCGGCGCTCCTGCGCCCCGGCCCGCGCGAGCTGCTCTGGTGGCAGTGGCTCGCGCTGCCGGTCCTCGCGCTGGCCGGCTGGCTCGTCGGCGCGGTGCTGAGCTACCTCATCCGCGCCGGGCTCCGCCGCGTGATCACCCGTACGGAGTCCACGCTCGACGACTTGCTCCACGGGGGGGCGCGCGGCCCGCTCACGTTCGCGACGGCGCTCCTCGCGATCGCGGCCGCGCTCCCGTGGCTCGGGCTCTACCTGCCGGCCGAGGAGTTCCTCGACAAGGTGCTGCGCGCCGGCGTCTTCGTCGCTGTCTTCTGGTTCGCCCTGCGCGCGATCGACATCGGCGGCGGCCGCCTGCTCGCCGACCCCGCGACGCGCGACAACCCCGCGGCGCGCTCGCTCGTGCCGCTCATGGGGCGGATCGCGAAGGTCTCGATCGTGATCATCGGCGTGATCGCCGTGCTCTCGGAGCTCGGCTACCCGGTGGCGAGCCTCATCGCCGGCCTCGGCATCGGCGGCGTCGCGCTGGCCCTCGCCGCGCAGAAGACGGTGGAGAACCTCTTCGGCTCGGTCGCGATCGGCATCGACCGGCCGTTCCAGGTCGGCGACTTCGTGAAGGTCGACGCGCTCCTCGGCACGGTCGAGAGCATAGGGCTCCGCTCGACCCGGATCCGCACGCTCGACCGGACCGTCGTCACGATCCCGAACGGCAAGCTGGCCGATCTCCAGATCGAGTCGTTCACGGCGCGCGACAGGATCCGCCTCGCCTGCGTGCTGGGGCTCGATCGCGACACGTCGCCCGAGCAGCTCCGCGCCATCGTGGAAGAGTGCGAGCGCGCGCTGCGGGAGCACCCGAAGATCTGGACCGAGGACGTCGTTGTGCGCTTCATCGGCGTCGGCCCCTCGTCGCTCGACGTCGAGGTGATGGCCTGGTTCCAGACGAGCGACTTCGCGGAGTTCCGGGACGTCCGGCAGGCGATGCTGATCACCTTCCTGCAGATCATCGACATGGCCGGGTCGAGGCTCGCGTACCCGACGCACACGCTGCACGTCGCGCCGCGCGGAGGGGAGCTCCCGCAGCCGGAGGGGGCCGCGGCGGGAGGTCCGGCTAACGGGCAGCGCGCGCCGCGGCGGGCGCCATCGGCTGAAGCCCCGCCTTCTCGATGAGCGCGCGGTCCTCGTCCTGGCCGGGGTTCGGCGTTGTGAGCAGCCTGTCTCCGTAGAAGATCGAGTTCGCCCCCGCGTACATGCAGAGCAGCTGCGTCTCGCGCGAGAGCTCCGTCCGCCCCGCGGACAGGCGCACCATCGCGCGCGGCATCATGACCCGCGCCACCGCGATCATCCGGACGAACTCGATCGGATCGACCGGGGGGAGGCTCTCGAGGGGCGTCCCCGGCGAGCGCACGAGGGCGTTGATCGGCACGCTCTCCGGGTGGGGGTCGAGGCGCGCGAGCTCGACGAGCATCTCGCAGCGGTCGGCGATCGACTCGCCCATGCCGATGATGCCGCCCGAGCAGACGGTGATGCCCGCCCGCCGGACGTTGCGCAGGGTGACGAGCCGCTCGTCGTACGTGCGCGTCGAGATGATGGATTTGTAGGCCTTCCGCGAGGTGTCGAGGTTGTGGTTGTAGGCGTCGAGGCCGGCCTCCTTCAGGCGGCGCGCCTGGTCGTCGGTGAGCATGCCGAGCGTGCAGCACGCCTCGAGGCCGAGGGCTTTCACGCCGCGCACCATGTCGAGGACGCGCTCGAAGGCGGGGCCGTCCTTCACCTCGCGCCACGCGGCGCCCATGCAGAACCGCGTCGAGCCGCCGTCGCGGGCGCGCTCCGCGGCGGCGAGGACCGCGCCGACGTCGAGCATGCGCTCCGGCCCGACCTCGGTCTCGTAGTGGCTCGACTGCGGGCAGTAGGCGCAGTCCTCGGGGCAGCCGCCCGTCTTGACGCTGAGCAGGGTGCAGAGCTGGACCTCGTGCTCGCCGTGGAACGCGCGGTGGACCGCGCGGGCGCGGTCGATCAGCTCGAAGAGCGGGAGGTCGTGCAGGGCCACCGCCTGCTGGACGGTCCAGTCGTGGCGGGGCGCGCCCGCCGACGGGGCGTGCCCGGCCGGGCCGCTGCATCCATTCCTGTGCTCCGCCGCTTCTCGTTCGATCCCTTCGAGCATGGGCTCGCTCATAGCCGGGCTTGAGGCGCCGCCGCAAGCAAGGCGCGATTGGGAAGGGAGCTCCTGGCGTCCTCGGCGTCCTCGACGGTTCGAAATTCTGCTCTGTTCTGGCGGTCTTGACCCGATTGCCGCCTCTAGAGCGCCGTCACCGCCTTCGCCGTCTCCTTGGCGATCGCCCCCTGGGCGACGAGCTGCCTGAGGTGCGCGTCGAAGGTCTGCATGCCGTACGGCGTGACCCCCTTCTCCATCAGCTCGCGCAGCGACGGGCTCCCCTCCGGCCGGCGGATCGCCTCGCGCACCGCGGCCGTCCCGACGAGCACCTCGGCGGCGAGGACCTCCCCCGCGCCGTCGCGGCGAGGGAGCAGGCGCTGCGCGACGATGCCCTGGAGACAGTCGGCCAGCCGGTCGCGCACCTCGCTCGGGCTCTTGCCGAGCGCGATCAGCCGCCCGAGCGCGCGCGTGACGTCCGCCGAGCTGACCGCCGCGAGCACGAGGTGCCCGGTCTCCGCGGCGTGAAGCGCGAGATCCAGCGACTCGCCGTCGCGGAGCGCGCTGATGAGCACGACGTCCGGGTCCTGCCGCAGCGCGGAGCGCAGCGCGGTCGGGAAGTCCGCCGTGTCGACGCCGATCTCGCGCTGGCTCACGCTGGAGCGGTTGTCCTCGTGCACGTGCTCGATCGGATCCTCCAGGGTCACGATGTGGCGCGGCACGGTCGCGTTGATGTGCCCGACGAACGCGGCGAGGGTCGTGCTCTTGCCGCTGCCGGCCGTGCCCGCGACGAGGACGAGGCCGTGATCGTGCTCCACCATCGCCCGGACCGCCGAGGGCACGCCCAGCTCCTCGAACGTCGGGATCTTGAGCGGGATGCTCCGCAGGATGATCGCGAGCGAGCCGCGCTGGCGATAGATGTTCACGCGAAACCGGCCGAGGCCCGGGACGACGTACGCGGCGTCGAGCTCCTGGAGCGTGGCGAGCAGCTCGCGCGAAGGGCGCCCGGCGAGCAGCACCCGCGCGGCGGCCTCGCTGTCCTCGGGCCGGATCCTGTCGACGCGGAAGTAGACCATGTCGCCGCGCACCCGCGCGCCCGGCGGCTGACCGACCTTGAGGTGGATGTCGCTGGCGTGGGCGGCAAGCGCCTTGCCGAGGAGCTGATGGAGGAAGGCCTCGGAGGTGTACGGCGTCGTCACGGGGGGCAAGGTACCAAATTGGAACCCGACCGGCCCAAAGCGCGGCTGCACGAACCGAAAGCCCATCTGGAACGGCGCGGCCGCGCGGGACGGCCGCGCGCCCGCGCCGCCGCGCGGGACGTCAGGGCCGCGGCGCCGCCGGGCCTCCCGCGGCGCCCGCGACGGAGCCCTCGGGATCCAGATCTGCCGGAATACGGAGAGGATCGACGAGCCCCCGCTCGGCGAGCGCGCGCGCCGCCGAGATGGCGAGCGCGCGCTGGTCCGAGGGGAGGTCGCGCCGGCCCGCCAGCTCGACCAGGGCCGCGGCCGCGCCGCGCGCCCCGTCCGGGTCGAGCGGCTCGCGCGGGCGCGGCGGCCGCCCGGCGATCCCGAGGAGCGCCTCGAGCAGCGGCGGGAGCGACGGCCCGGACGCCGCGCGGGCGCGCTCGGCGAGCGGCCCGAGCGCCAGGTCGGCGTCATCGGCGTACGGCAGCGCGCGCAGGGCCGTGAGCGCGATGTCGCCGCCGTCGTCGAGCGCGGCGAGGAGGCCGGAGCCGCCCTCGGCCTCGGCCAGCCGGGCGCAGTCCAGCGGGTCGTCCCCCGCGGCGAGGCGCCAGCGCGGATCGGTGAGGCGAGGGCTCGGCGGGCGCGGCGCCAGGGAGGGCGAGGCAGCGGCCGAGGCGGGCGACGCCGCGGGGCGAGGGGCGCTCCCCTGCTCGCGGCGACAGCCGAGGGGCGCGAGCAGGACGAGCGCGACGAACGCGAGGCGCGCCGCGACAAGCGCCCTCCGCCGCGCGCGGCGGACGCCCTCGCGGCCCCTCCCCTGCCTCACGGCTGATCGAGGATCGAGAGCGACCGCTTCGTGGGCGCGTTCTCGGGCTCTTGCCGCGCGTTGTACTCGTCGACCACCCGGTTGATGTGCATCGAGCAGAACTTCGGCCCGCACATCGAGCAGAACTCCGAGGTCTTGAAGTACTCCTGAGGGAGCGTCTCGTCGTGCATCGCCTGGGCCGTCTCCGGATCGAGCGAGAGCGCGAACTGCTGCTTCCAGTCGAAGGCGTAGCGGGCGCGGCTCAGCGCGTCGTCGCGATCCCGCGCGCCCGGGCGCTTCCGCGCCACGTCCGCGGCGTGGGCCGCGATCTTGTAGGCGATGAGGCCCTGCTTGACGTCCTCGGGGTTCGGCAGGCCGAGGTGCTCCTTCGGCGTCACGTAGCAGAGCATCGCGGCGCCCGCGAAGCCGGCCATCGTGGCGCCGATGCAGCTCGTGATGTGGTCATAGCCAGGCGCGAAGTCGGTGACGAGCGGGCCGAGCACGTAGAACGGCGCCTCGTGACAGAGCTCCATCTCCTTCTGCACGTTCATCGCGATCTGATCGAACGGCACGTGCCCGGGGCCCTCGATCATCACCTGCACGTCCTTCTCCCAGGCGCGCTTCGTGAGCTCGCCGAGCGTCTTCAGCTCGGCGAACTGTGCCGCGTCGCTGGCGTCGTGGAGGCAGCCGGGGCGGAGGCCGTCGCCCGCCGAGATCGTGACGTCGTACTTGGCGCAGACCTCGAGCACCTTGTCCCAGTGGGTGTAGAACGGGTTCTGCTTGTGGTGCTCGATCATCCACTGCGCCATGATCGAGCCGCCGCGCGAGACGATGCCGGTGATCCGGCCCTTCACGAGCGGCAGGTGCTCGAGCAGCACGCCCGCGTGAATCGTGAAGTAATCGACCCCCTGCTTCGCCTGGTGCTCGAGCATGTCGATGAGGTCCGCGGCCGTCATCTTGGCGGTGCCCTTGCACGCCTCGAGCGCCTGGTAGATCGGCACCGTCCCGATCGGCACAGGGGAGTCCGCGATGATCGCGCGGCGGATGCCGTCGATGTCGCCCCCGGTCGACAGGTCCATCACGGTGTCTGCGCCGTACTTGATGGCGTAGCGCAGCTTCTCGAGCTCGCCGCTCACGTCGCTCGTGGTCTGGCTGTTGCCGATGTTCGCGTTCACCTTGCAGAGCGACGCGATGCCGATGCACATCGGCTCGAGGTTCAGGTGGTTCTTGTTCGCGGGGATGATCATCCGGCCGCGCGCGACCTCGCTGCGGATGAGCTCGGGCGCGAGCTTCTCACGGCGGGCGATGTACTCCATCTCCTCGGTGATGATGCCCTTCCTCGCGAAGTGCATCTGGCTCTGGTTCGGGCTCCCGGCGCGCTTGCTCACCCATTCGGACCGCAACATCGACGACCTCGCTTTCGAGGTGGGCGGTTTAGGTCGCGACCGCGCGCGACGCAAGCGCCGCGTCGCGCCTGGCCGCCCGACCTCGAGCCGGCGAGAAAGCGCGCCTCCACCAGCGCTCGCCCAGCGCTCGCCGCGAGCGCGCCGCTGTCAGGGCGGCGGCGCTTCGGGGAGCTCGGTCATCATGCCGAGCGTCTGGGCGCCGGCGGCCTTCGCGCCGTCGAGCACCTCCACGACGGTGCCGTAGACGGCGCCGTCGTCGGCGACGACGAAGACGATCCTGTCCTGAGGCCTGCTGTAGCGCTCGAGCAGCGGCCGGAGCGTGCCCACGAGCTCGGCGCGCTCGACCCGCTCGTCGTTCACCCGCAGCTCACCTTGCGCGCTCACCCGGACGACGAGCTGGTCGGGCGGCGGGGGGGTGTCCTGCTTGACCTGCTCGGTGTCCGGCACGCGCACGCCGATGTCCTTCTCGAGCAGCGGCGTCACGACCATGAAGATGATGAGCAGCACCAGCACGACGTCGACGAGCGGCGTCACGTTGATGTCGGAGTTCAGGGGCACCGCCGGCTTGATGACGAACTTCCTCTTCGCGCTCATCGCCGCTATCTCTCCTTGAGCTCCTCGACCGCCAGCGAGACGCTCTTCGCGCCCGATTTGCGCGCCGTCTCCATCACCCTGCGGACGTCGCCGAACGAGAGGCGCTGGTCCCCCTTGACCAGCACCTTGCGCCCCGGCTGCGCCGCGAACTCGCGCGAGAGCCGCTCGGCCAGCCCGGCGTCATCGTATCTGTCGTTCTCGACCCACACCGTCTTCTCCAGCGTCACGGAGAGGATCAGCGGGTCCACCTCCTTCTTCTCCTCGTCCACCTTCGCGGCCTGCGGCAGCTTCACGTCCTTGCCGCGCTGGAGCATCGGCGTGACCACCATGAAGATGATGAGCAGGACGAGGACGACGTCGACGAGCGGCGTGACGTTGATCTCGCTCTTGGGGCCCCTCTGCGGGCCGACACCCATGCCCATTGGAACGCTCGCTTTCCTGCTGGGCGCGTCACCGCCCGCCGCGCCGCGGGCGCGAGGCGCCGGGCGCCGCGCTCCGCGGAGAGGCGCGCGGGGTGTCGCGCGGGTCCCCTGTCAAGCGGCCTCTTCGGCGGCCGGCGCGAGGCGCCCGTCGAGCCGCTTCGCCACGACGTCGAGGAGCTCGTTCGACGACTCCGAGATGTCGATCGCCCGGGCTTCGATCCAACCCTGGAGATAGTTGTAGCCCATGACGGCCGGGATCGCGACGATCAGCCCGAAGGCGGTCGTGATGAGCGCCTCCGCGATACCCGCCGAGACGGTGCCGAGGCCGCCGGAGCCAGCGGCCGCCATCTGCTGGAACGCCGTCACGATGCCCATGACCGTCCCGAGCAGCCCGACGAACGGCGCCGTGGATCCGACCGTGGCGAGCAGTCCATAACCTCGCTTCAGGCTGAGCACCTCGCGCTGCGCCTGCCGCTCGAGCGCCCGCGAGACCGACTCGAACACGCCGTCGCGCTCGTGCCCCTGCGCCGGCAGCCGCGAGGGCGTGCTCGAGGCATAAGCGGCGAGCCCGGCGCCGATGACGCGCCCGAGATAGCCGAGCTCGCCGCCCGGCCTGGCGGCGGTCCAGGCGCCCTCGAGCTCGCCCCGGGCGAGCATGGGTCCCACCCGCGCCGCGAACGCGCGGGAGGCGGCGCGCGACAGGAACGACACGACGATGCGCTCGCCCAGGACGATCAGCGACGCAACGGACATGATGGCCAGCGCGAAGACAATCAGCTTCGCGAAGAGCCCCATGTGGCCCCACAGCTCGATCAACGTGAATTGCATCGTCTCGCGCCTCCTGGCGCCCCATGTGGCGTGATGGTTTTGACTATGCTGAAACAGCGACTCTGGACGCTGGAGCGGACTCGACAGTACGACAGCGCGGACCTACCACGCACCCTTCTCTACTACGTGCTCCGCCCTCTCAACAATACCCGTCCCGTCTGAACGCCTTCATGGCATCTTCAGCCTGATGGGAATGGTGTAGTCGACGGAGACGGGGCGTCCCTGGTAGATCACGGGCGTATACCGGCAGGTCGTCGTCAGCGTGTTCAGGATCGCCTCATTCATGTGCGGCAGGCCTCTGGCGATCCTGCAGCTGGTGAGCTTGCCCGTAGGAGTGATGACGCACTTGACAAGCGCGAGGCCTTCGACCCTGGCGGCGAGCGCTTCGCGCGTGAAGCTGGGCTTGCAACCTGAGACCTCTTTCGGACGCTCCATTCCAGGGCCGAACGCCAGCACCACGTTCTGCGGCGGCGCCGTGCTGCCCACCTGGCCGCCGACTTTGCCGCCCAGCTGACCGCCCATCTGCCCGCCGACCTCGCCGCCGACGGTGCCCCCCCGAACGCCGCCCTGGACTCCCCCCTCGACGCCGCCCGGCTGCTCCGGCGCATCCTCCTTGACCGGCTCCGGCTCCGGCTTTGGCTCTGGCGCCTTGGCCTTGGGCTTCTCCGGCATGTCGTAGATCGTGTCAGGCGTCTTGACGGGCTTCGGCTGCTCGATGCGCTCCACCTTCGGCGGGCGCTTCGCGCCGCCGCCCGGAGGCGGCGGTGGCGGCGGCGGCGGCGGCGGCGGCGGCGCCGGGGCGAAAAATGTGACCTCGACGTCCTTCGGCTTCTCGGTTCGAGGGCGCGTGGCCTGCCAGAGGATGGCGCCCGCGATCGCCACGTGGGCGACGATCGAGAGCGCTGTCCCCGTCCCTAGCCGCCCCTGGGTGGCGGTAGCGCGACCGAGTACCGAGTCGAACATGAGGGGTCGTAACTCCTGGGACTCGAGCCGATCGAGGTAGAGAAGCCGCGACGTATGGAAGCGTGCGGCGCCTACCCGGAGTGTACAAGCGCGCGAGTCCTACAAAAAAGTCTATTGTCTGGCGCGATTCCTGTCTAGGGTAAGGAAGGACTCGAGGGGCATACACTTCTGGAGGGAATTCCGTGAAGTTTCTCGAAAAGAGGCTGGAACACGGAGGGCGCACACGTGCGCCGTTGGGGCCGTGGGCGGCGTTGCTGCTGCTCGCGATGACTTTGTTGACCGCGTACCCTGCGTTCGCGCAGACGGGCAGCGGCGTGCTCCTCGGGCGGGTAGTCGACGCGTCGAACAGGGCGCCGGCCGCCGATGTGGTCGTGACGGCGACATCGCCAGCGCTGCAAGGGGAGCAGCTGGTCGTCACGGACGGCACTGGCCAGTACCGTATCCCGAACCTGCCGCCGGGCGACTACACACTGCGCTTCGAAAAGGACGCGTTCAAGCCGTACGCGCGCGGCGGGATCGCGGTCCGCGCCGCGACGACCATCCGCGTCAACGTCGAGCTGCTCCCGGAGGCGCTCAAGGCGGCGGAGATCGTCGTCGTCGGCCGCGCGCCGACGGTCGACGTCGGCTCGAGCAGCGTGAGCCAGAGCATCACCCAGGACTTCACCCGGCGCATCGCCGTCTCGCCCCCCACGGGGAAGGGCGCCACGACCCGCTCCTTCGAGTCGGTCGCCGCGACCACGCCCGGGGCGCAGGCCGACGAGTTCGGCACGTCCATCGCCGGTACCTCCTCCCCCGAGAACCAGTACGTGATCGACGGCCTGTCGGTGAACGACCCGGCCTACGGGATCGTCGGCACGCCGCTCACCATGGAGTTCATCAAGGAGGTCAACGTGGTGGCCGGCGGGTACATGCCCGAGTTCGGCCGCGCGACCGGGGGTGTCCTCGATGTCGTCACGAAGAGCGGCGGCAACGCGTTCCAGGGCTCGGTCTTCTTCAACATCACGCCCGGCGTTCTCGAGGGCGCGCCCAAGGCGGTCCGTCGCCAGGGCGAGACCATCCAGACGGACGAGGCCCTGTCGTCCATCCGCGACTACGGGTTCGAGGTCGGCGGCCCCATCCTGAAGGACAAGCTCTGGTTCTACGCGGGCGCCGATCTCGCGTTCAAGAGCAACTCGATGGAGCGCAACCTGTTCGCCACGCGCTACGACCCCACCACGTTCGAGCCGGTGACGGATCGCGCGACCGGGCTCAACGTCGTCGACCGGCTGCCGGGAACGCAGCGCTTCTACCGCGTCGAGGAGCAGACGCTGCAGTACCTCGGGAAGCTGACCTACCAGATCGATCCGGACCACAGCGTGGCGCTCTCCGTCTACGGCTCGCCCTCCACCTCGGGCGGCAACGGCACGTTCGGGTTCGACCCGCAGCAGGGCGTGACCGAGCTCTCCAACATCATCGGCGAGTACGGCGCGATGGCGCACGAGTACGTGGCGTCGTCCACCGACGTCGCGCTGAAGTGGTCGTCTGCGTTCAAGAACAAGACCCTGCTCCTCGACGCGACGCTCGGCTGGCACGGCCAGCGGAACGCGCGGCTGCCCCCGGACGGCTCGGAGCTCGGGACGCACGAGGGCCTGGCGGGCGTGCCCCTCATGGTCTGGCAGCGGTACTCCCCGAACCCGTACTCGATCTACGATTTCGAGACGCTCTCCCCCGAAGCCCGGGCCATGTGCGAGCCGCTGGAAACGGAGACCGGCGAGGTCGCCGCGGTGCCCTGCGCGGTGCGCCAGTACTGGCAAGGCGGCCCCGACTTCATCGACGACGCCTCGCTCAACCGCTTCCAGCTGAAGGCGATGGTGACGAGCATCTTCGAGGGGCTCGGGCACCACGTGGTCAAGGCCGGCATCGACGGCGAGATCACGACGTACAAGCACATCAAGGCGTACGCGGGCGGCACCACCTACGTGGAGGAGGGAGACTGGGATGCCTCCCATGACGAGCGACAGCTCGGCTTCCTGACCGGCCCGGACGGCCTGGCGACCGGCCCGGGCGCCAGGAACGATGTGATCCAGGACAAGCTCACGGTGTCGTCGCTCGGCGCGACGATCGGCGCCTTCGCGCAGGACAGCTGGAGCATCCTCGACCGGGTGACGTTGAACATCGGCGTGCGCTACGACGCGCAGTACCTGTACGCGAGCGACGGCAAGCTCGGGCTGGCGCTCGCGAACCAGTGGTCTCCGCGCGTGGGCGTCGTTTACGACATCACGCAGGAGGGCCGGTCGAAGGTGTTCGCGAACTACGCGCGGTATTACGAGAGCGTCCCCCTCGACATCATGGATCGCACGTTCGGCGACGAGCGGTACACCCGCTCCTACCACCGGGGCGGCGCCAGCGGCTGTAACCCTGGGAACCCCGAGGACGCGACGGGTTATGGCGAAGGGCAGTGCCGGAACGACGACAGCCGGGTTCCGTACGACGAGGCCTTCGGCGCCCCAGGGGCCTTCAACCACGACCCGAACAAGAACTGGTTCACGTTCGGCGGCGGCAAGGCCCCGGTGGATCCGGACCTCGAGCCGCAGTCGTCCGACGAGATCGTGATCGGCGGCGAGTACGAGGTCATCCCGAACGGGCGTGTCGGCGCGCTGTACACGAAGCGCTGGATGAACAACGTCATCGAGGACATGAGCCGGGACGAGGCGAACACCTACTTCATCGGCAACCCCGGGAAGGGGATGGCCAAGGACTTCACGGAGGCGAGGCGCGATTACGACGCGCTGACCCTGTATTTCAACAAGATCTTCTCCGACCTGTGGCTCGCCCAGGTGAGCTATACGCTGTCGTACCTGCGAGGCAACTACCCGGGCCTCTTCAAGCCCGAGACCGACCAGCTCGATCCGAACATGAACACGGAGTTCGATCTGGCGTCGCTCCTCGTCAACCGCGATGGGGCCCTGCCCGGCGACAACACGCACGAGATCAAGGTCTACGGCGCGAAGGCGATCGAGCTCCCGAAGGGCATGGTCCTCGACCTCGGCCTCACGTACAGGTCCCGCTCAGGCGCCCCCATCGACTACTGGGGAGCGCACTACCTGTATGGCTCCGACGAGACGTTCATCCTGCCTCGAGGCGAGGGCGGCCGCCTCCCCTGGATCCACAACATCGACGGTCACATCGGCTATTCGGTCAAGCTCGCGAAGGACAGCGAGCTCACCGTCACCATGGATGTCTTCAACATCTTCAACTTCCAGGAGACCGTCCAGGTGGACCAGCGCTACACGACCGCGTACGTCGACCCCTGCGTCGGTGGAACGAAGGAAGATCTGAATCCGAGCAGCGGCCCGACATGCGTGAAGGACCACAACACCGGCGAGCCGCTCGATCCCAAGGCCGTGAACCCGAACTACGGTGAGCCGACGCAGTTCCAGACACCGCGGCAGTTCCGGTTCGGCGCGCGGGTGACGTTCTAGGCGCGTCGCGCGCGGGAAAGGATGCAAGCGATGAAGAAGCGATGGCTTGTTTGGATGGCAGGGCTCGCGGCGCTCTCACCGCTCGCGGCGATGTCTCCGGGCTGCTCGCAGCCCAAGCCCGAGTGCACGGTCGGCGGCGCCCTCGGATCCGCGTTCGCAACGAAGTTCACCCGGATCGACGGGGATGCCGAGGGCCCGTGTGCTCGGAAGGACGGGACTGTCGAGCTGGTCGGGATGCAGGTGTACAATCCGGACGAGAATGACGACAAGCTCCCCGACAGCGAGAAGCTCGTCGCGATCCAGACCCTGGAATTCGGCACTTGGTACCGCGGCGGCGCCGCGATCGACCCGAATCCGGATCTGAACCCGTTCGCGATCGGTGCTTTCGCGGCGCGCGAACCGGATGACAACGAGATCTGCACGGTGCCGACGTTCGATCCCGCCGAGGTGGTGTTGCTGCCCGGCGGCGAGGGCGGCGCCGGCGGCGAGGGCGGCGCCGGGGAAGGCGGCGCCGGCGGTGCCGGTGGCGCCGGGGAAGGCGGCGCTGGCGGAGCCGGTGGCGCCGGGGAAGGCGGCGCTGGCGGAGCCGGTGGCGCCGGGGAAGGCGGAGCCGGTGGTGCCGGAGAAGGCGGCGCCGGCGGTGCCGGTGGCGCCGGGGAAGGCGGCGCTGGCGGAGCCGGTGGTGCCGGCGACGGCGGTGCGGGCGAGGGCGGCGGTGGGGAAGGCGGCGTACCGCCGGTGGCGCCGGGATCGCACAAGCTCGAGTGGCGCAACATGCGCGTGTACGTGACGGCCGCCAACCTCGGCAATCAATTCGAGGCAGAAGTCACCTACTCGGAGGAGAGCTGCTCGGCGACGTACAAGGTCGTCGGAGTTTGGCCCGCCATCGATTGTCGGGTCTACGCCCCGAATCCCGAGCCCGGGGGCGCTCCGATCCCCACCGACAAGGGCGATGATGCCCTCTGCGTGAATCCTCGCATCTCCCCGGAGCTCAAGGTGAAGTGCGACGCCGGCGCGGGCCTGTGCGTGCTCGACGCGGACTCCATCCCCGCCCTGAAATAGGCAACCTGTCGGGCGGGGCGCCCATCGTCCCGCCCGCGCTCCTCCGGCCCCTCTCCCCTCACCTCCCGTAAAACGTCATCGCCCAGACGCACCCCTGGTCGTCCGAAGGCGGCGGGCTCGAAGAGCCCCTGTTCCCCGCGCAGCGCCGGCGATGGTCGATGGTTGAGCGAGAGGTGATGAGCGTCCGCGACGACGCGCTCGACCGGCGGCCCCGAGGTGAGCGCAGCTCACGTCGCGATCCCTCGGACCGCCGGCTCACGGCGCGGGTTTGACGGCCAGCCTCGCCAGCGCCGCGCAGCCGGCCCCGCTCGCGATCTCGAGCTTCGCCGTGAGCGCGCACAGGCGCGACGCCCGCTCGAGCGCCGCCGGATCGCCCGATACGATGGCCCGCTTGGACTCGTATCCGGTCCGGACCGCGAGCATCGTCTGCGCGCGGGGGGGCAGCTCCGCGCGCCGCGCCACGAGCAAATCGCCGAGCTTCGGGCCGGGATCGGCGGCCGGCGCCCACGTCCAGACCGACGCGACCAGGGCGTCCACGAAGGCGGCGCGCAGCTCGTCGCCGCCGCGCGCGCCCTCGCACGGCAGCGCGGGACCGGCCGGTCCGACGTCGGTGGCGAGGAGCCTCCGCCCCGCGATCCGCCGGAGCAGATCCTTCTCCACGCCGGCGATCTTGCCGTCGTCGTCCGAGAACGCCCCCGCCTTGAACCGCACGGCGAGCGCGGCGCACTTCTCGTCGCGCTCCGCGCGCAGCCGCTGCTCCTCGCGGGCCCTCTCCTCGGCGCGCAGCCGCTCCTCACGCTCGCGCGCCTCGCGGGCCTCCACCGCGGCGCACTGCTCGAGCCGCGCGGCCACGCGCCGCTGCTGCTCGCTCGCCGCGCGGCCGAGATCGTCCTCCGCGATGTCGCGGACCGCGCACACCTCCGGGCGCCCCAGGACCGCATCGACGCGCGCGCGGGCGGCGCGGAGCCGCACGATCACCGACAGCGCCGCGACGATCACGAGCGCCGACACCACGATCGACGCGATCCTGCGGAGCCTCCGCCGGCGATACGCCCTGGCGAGCGCGCCGCCGCCGCTCTCGTCGAGCAGCTTGCGGCAGCGGCCGATCATCACCTGCCATTGCGCGATGTCCTCGGCGAGCACCTGGAGCGGCTCCGCGAAGGGGCGATCGCGCCGGACCTTGTTCGCCAGCCGCTCGAGCCACATGCCGGCGTCGGGGGCCCGACCGTGGTCGGTCACCTCGGCGACGCCCTCGAGCAGCCCGCCGATGCGCCCGGCGTAGACATCCCAGGCGAGGAGTGCCTCGGACTGGCTGTCGCCGAGCCGCTCGATGGCCTCGCGCACGTCGGCCATCGGGAGGAGGCGCTCGACGTCCTCCCGGCGCACGCCCGCGAGCTTCGCGGCTTGATCGACGCCGCGCTGGAAGCCTCCGAGGAGCCCCTCCGGCGTCAGCTCGCGGAGCCCCTCCGGCACCCGGCTCGCCTGCATGCACGCGCCGGCGTGGTGCAGCGGCCCCATCGCGCAGGTCAGGAAGGTGCCGCCGAGCTTCACTTCCATCGAACCGTGGCTCTCCTCTCCACGAGATACCCTGGACAGCGCGGCGCGGAAAGGCTCGCCGCGCTGTCCAGGGTGATCACCGGCCGCCGCGTGAGACCTCGAGGTCCCAGAGCGCGTAGAGCACGTCGACGTCGTACTCCGTGTGTCGCCAGCCGGGGTGGAGCCGGTAGCTGCGCGGGAGCAGGCCAGAACCCAGGATGGCGTCCGTCTGCTCGGCGAAGGTGTAAAGATACATCTTCACGCCGGTCAGCTCGGCGTCGGAGAGCGGGCGCGCGTGGCGCTCGTGGAGCCGGACGTTCGGCCTCCGCTCGACGATGCTCACCAGCAGGCGGCCGCCGGGGCGCATCGCGCCGGCCAGGTTCTTGAGCACGAGCGAGAGATCGTCGCAGAACTCGAGGGTGCCGAGCGCGAGGGCGACGTCGAACCGCCCCCAGGAGCGGGGGATCGGGAGGTGGTAGTCGTGCCGGTGATAGGCGCCGTGGGGCCGCTTCTCGCGCGCGATCTCGAGCATTCCCTCGGCGATGTCGAAGCCCACGACCTCGACGGACGGCGGGAGATCGCGCGTGAGATGGCCCGGGCCACAGCCCGCGTCGAGCACGCGGGCGCCGTCGGCGACCACCTCGCGCAGGAACGCGCGCACGGGCTTCTCGTAGTGCTGGATGTCTTTCCAGGTGGAGACGTAGTCGGGCGCGAAGTCCTCGTAGTAGTCGACGAGCCGCTCGATCCGGGTCGCTCGCTTCATGACGCCTTTCAGGTGATGTCGTCGACCGCCTGGACGGTCTCCTGGATGTCGTGCTCGTGCGTGTAGCCGAGGATGTCGCGCGCCCGCCGATCGTCGACCATGCACACGTAGCGGATGTGATCGAGCTCGGGGGCCGGGAACGAGGTCGCCCTGAACCGCCAGAGCCGCGGGATGATCGTCTGCATGACGAAGTGGGGGATCGCCGCGCGCGCCCGGCCGGTCATCTCGATGACGCGCGAGAGCGGCAGCGGCGCGGGCCCGGCGAGGTTGAAGATCCCGCGCACGCCGGGGCGGAGCGCCGCGAGGATCGCGGAGACCACGTCGTCCTGGTGAATGACCTGCACCATCGGGTCGAAGCCGAGGAGGGTCGGGATCACGTTGAGCCGGAGGTAGTTCGACGGCGCGTTCCGCACGGAGCCGAGGATGTGGACCGGCCTGAGGATGACCGTCTCGGTCTGGGGGTGCTTCCAGAAGAACGATTGCGCCAGCATGTCGACCTCGATGAGGTCGCGGATCTCGCTGAACGACGCGCCGCCGAGCAGCGGGGCGTCCTCGGTGATGAACTGCGGGTTGTCGGGGCGCGGCCCGTAGGCGTTCGCGCTCGACAGCACGATGAGCTTGGGCACGTCGTACTGCGCGACGAACTCGAGCAGCCGCTGGAACCCAGCGAGGTTCCAGCTGTGGTGCTCCATCTGGCTCACCCGCGGATCGTGCATGACCCCGAGGTGGACCACCGCGGCGAGCTGCTCCTGGCGGAAGATGTCCTGGGTCTTCTTGCGGCGGATGTCGATCTGGTGATGCTCGATGTCCTTGGGGCGCCCCTCGAAGCTGCGCCGGTCGACGCCGATCACGCGCCGCTCGCGGTGGAGGCGCCGCGCCAGGCGCCGCCCGAGGCGACCACAGATGCCGGTGATGAGGATCGACCGGAGGGACGGATCGGTGTCCGCGGCGGGACGGCGGCCTCGACCGAGCATTCGTTCGCTCATCGGAGCGACGGTCGCTTCGAGGAGGCCGATGGTCAAGCCCTTCGTGCCGGTGCAGGCCCACGCGAGTTTTGCTATCGTCCGCCGCCCATGGCCAGCAGAACGACGCTCGCCAGGCTGAGCCACTTCGTCACGCACAGCGCGCTGCCGCTCGCGCGCGTCGGGGTCGACAGCCTGCGCGGCACGATCGACGACGCGACAATCCGGCTGCTCGGTCAGGATTTCGAGGACCGTCTGCGCCGGGTCGCGCTGCCTCACGCGGCGGACGGGGTCGACCCGTTCGGGCTCGACCGGGAGTGGGCGAAGTACGCGGTCGGGGTCGCCGCGTTCTTTCATCGCTTCTATTTCCGGACCGAGGTGTTCGGCATCGAGCGTGTCCCGACCGGCCGTGTGCTCCTCATCGCGAACCACTCGGGGCAGCTCCCGTTCGACGGCATGCTCATCGCGGCCTCGCTGTTCCTGGACGCGGAGCCGCCGCGCGTGATGCGGAGCATGGTCGAGAAGTGGACGCAGACGCTGCCGTTCGTGGCCACCTTCTTCTCGCGCGTGGGCCAGGTGGTCGGCGTCCCCGAGAACGCGCGCAGGCTGCTCGACATGGGCGCGGCGATCCTGGTGTTCCCGGAGGGGACGAAGGGGATCTCGAAGGGGTTCTCCAGCCGCTATCAGCTGCTCGACTTCGGGCTCGGGTTCATGCGGCTCGCGCTCGAGACCGACACGCCGATCGTGCCCATCGCGGTCATCGGGGGCGAGGAACAGTACATCTCGCTCGGCAACCTCGAGTCGGTCTCGAAGGCGCTCGGCATGCCGACGTTCCCGATCATCCCACAGCTCCTGCTCCCCGGCGGCCAGCTGCCGCTGCCGACCCGATACCGGATCTACTTCGGCGAGCCGATGACGTTCCACGGCGACCCCGACGACGACGACGCGGTGATCCAGGAGAAGGTGGCGCTCGTGAAGGGTCGGATCCAGTCGATGCTGAACCGCGGCCTGAAGGAGCGGAAGAGCGTCTTCTGGTGATCGCGTGACCGCGTGACCGCGCGGGCGCTCAGGCGCCCGCCAGCGTGACCGCGGCGTCGGGGCCGTGAGCGAGGACGCGCGCGTGGCCGCCGAGGATGGCCGGCTCGTTGCGATGGCCGTGGCCGATCGGCAGCCCGGCGACGACGGGGATGCCCAGCGGGAGCAGCCTGTCGCGGAGGACCTCGTCCACCGTGATGCGGTCGGGGCCTGGGGCGCACTGATCGAAGTCGCCGAGGACCACCGCCGCGGCCGGGGCGAGGTGGCCGCCGACCTCCAGCGTCGCGAGCATGCGATCGATGCGGTAGGGCCGCTCGGTGACGTCCTCGAGCAGGAGGATGCACCCCTCCGGGACCCGGAGCCGCCCCGCGGCGGCGCAGGCGTGGAGCAGGGCCAGATTGCCGCCGAAGAGCGGCCCCTCGGCCACGCCGGCGCGCAGCGTGGTGAGGCCATCGAAGCGGCGCTCACCCAGCGGATCTTCGAGGGCGCGGATCAGCGCGGCGCGGGCGCGGGCGTCGCCGCGCCCGAGCGCGGTGACATGGACGCCATGAAGCGACGCCACGCCCGCGCGCGCTGCCTCGACGTGGAGGGCCGTGACGTCGGAGAAGCCGACGATCCAGCGGGGGTGCGCTGCGAGGGCGCTCCAGTCGAGCCGGTGGACGAACCGGTTCGCGCCGTAGCCGCCGCGGGCCGCGAAGATGGCCCTGACGTCGGGGTGCGAGAGCGCGCGGGCGAGCTCGTCGCTGCGCCGGGCGTCGCTGCCGGCCAGGTACCCGGCCCGCGCGAACAGCCCGTGATGGGAGGGCGCCGACAGCGATGGCGGCCCGCCTCGCCGGCCGTCGCCGTCGAACGGAGGCCCCTCGCCCGCGTCGAAGAGGACGCGGTAGCGCTGGGCGAGCCAGCCGATGCCGACACGCGCGAGGACGTGCTCGAACGGGCTGGAAGGGGCGATCACCGCGACGGTATCGCCCGGCCGTAGCGCCGGGGGCAGGATCGGCGGGGGAGAGCTAGCGAGCACCTGGGTCGTCGTCGATCAACTCCACGTCTTCCGCATCCGTGTCGACGTCGATCGCGTCGGAGCCAGGTAAGGGCGGCACGACAGGCGCCATGGGGGCGGCGGGCGCGACGGGCAGCGCAGGGGCCGAGAGGGGCGCCTCATCGTGCGCTCGATGGGCCTCGCCGTTGTCGATGTCGCCGAGCGTCCGCGGCCCTGCGTGAGCGTCGAACTCCGACCACTGCGCGGGAGCGGCTGGCGCATCGGAATACGCAGCCGGAGCAACGTGGATGACCTGGGTGGCGCTATCCAGAGGGAGCCTCTGCCCCTCGCGCAGAACCACATCGACATCGGCAGCGCCGCTGCCCGCGTCGGCCGCGTCGGCGTGCGCAGCGACGCCGTAGGCCCAGACCTGCTGCTCCGGCTCGACCGGCAGCGCTTGCGAGGCGGCGGCGTCCGCCGGCTGCGCCTGGGGAGCCGACAGCGCCTCCGCCGCCGGGTACGCCTCCACAGCCGGGTACGCCTCCACAGCCGGGTACACCTCCGCCGCCGGGTACGCCTCCGCCGCCGGGTACGCCTCAACCGGCTGCGCCTCCACAGCCGGGTACGCCTCAACCGGCTGCGCCTCCGCAACCGGCTGCGCCTCCGCAACCGGCTGCGCCTCCGCGGCCGGCTGCGCCTCGACGCCCTCGTGCGCCTCGAAGCCCGCGTAGCCGTTGCTCACCGCCGCCACCGCGCCGGCCTCGAGGCCGAGCGTCTCGAGCGCCGGCGCCCGGGGCGCGAGCGGCGGCTCGGTCAGCGGCGGGCCCGGCGCGCGCGTCGGCAGCGAAGGAGGCGGCGGGGTGCGCTTGAGCTTGCCGGTCTTGGCCCGCTCGAGGCCCGCGGTCGCGTCCGGATCCCCCGCCTTCATGCGGAGGACGCGGCGCCAGGCGTCCGCCGCCTCGCGCGCTTCGCCGAGCTCCTCCTCCCAGAGGCGCGCCACCTTGCGCGCGAGCTCCGCCCGCTGCGCCGGATCGCGGCCGCGGAGGATCTGGTCCTCGTAGAGCTGGATCATGCCGCGGTGATCGCCGAGCTCCAGCAGGAGACCCGACAGGTCGTTCACCACGTCCTGATCCGAGGGCGACAGATCGTGAAGCTTCTTCAGATCCGCCGCGGCGCCCTGCCGGTCGCCGAGCACGTCGCGCCGCAGCCTGGCGCGACGCTGCAGGAGCTTGCGCACGAGCGGGCCGTCAAAGACCTCGTCCAGCGCGCGGTCCAGCGTCGCGCCGACGCGGGGCAGGTCGCCCACCTCGCGCCCGAGGGCCTCGAGCGCGTCGAGCGAAGCGTCGTCGACCTGCGTGAGCACGGCGCCGCCCAGCCAGCCGAAGGCGCGGTCAACGTCGCCGAGATCCTGGTAGGCGATCGTGGCCGCGCGCCGCAGGAGCGCCGCCCGGGTGCGGCCGCCGTCGCGCGAGCCCTGGCCGCCGGCCGCGAGCGCCTCGGCGAGGACCGTGCGCAGCGCCGTCGACCGCGACCGCTCGTCGTCGTCCCGCGCCACCTGCTCGAGCGTGGCGATCGTCTCCTCCTGGACGCCGCCGCCGAGGGCCAGCTCGAAGAAGCTCCTCGCCCGGTCGATGGCGCCACGCTCGCAGGCGATCTGGGCGGCGCGGACGAGCGCCGCGAGGCGATCGGCCGGCGTGCGGCACCGGCTGACCTGGCGCTCGAAGAGATCGATGATGAGGCCCGGCGCCTCGGCCAGCGCCGCGAGCCGCTGGAGCAGCGGCTCGACCTCGGCGGTCGGCACGCTCGCGAGCGCGCCCTCGCCGTGGTGGATCGACTCCAGCGGATCGGCGCCCACGGAGACCCGGACCTCGGCCTGCCGCACGAGCTCGGCCGCCCGGGCCGCGCCCGAGAGATCCCTCGCGAGGAGCTCGTGCGCGACGGCGAGGGCCTCGCGATCCTGGAGCTCCACCGCGATCGCCTCGAGCTTCTCCGCGAGGCCGGCGTCGGCGGTGCGGGAGCGCGCGAGCTCCATCGCCACGCGCGCGGCGTCCTTCTGGCGACCGACCTCCACGAAACGCTCGAAGGCCCCGCGCAGGGCGACCTCGCGCCCCGCGCGCGCGATCGACTCGTTCCAGGCGACCAGCTTGGTCGCGACGATCCCCTTCCACCCGTGCCGATCGCCGAGCGCGACGTACGCCTCTCGGCACGGCTCGTCGCCCTGATCGGCGAGCCGCTCCAGGAGCGCCAGCGCCTCATCGCTCTTGCCCAGCTGCTGGTCGAGGATCTCGGCGAGGCGCCGGGTCATCTGCGACGCCTCGTCGTCGTCGCCCTCCACCTCGATCAGGATCGCCATCAGGCGCGCGACCTTCGGCCAGTCGTTCAGCCGCTCGGCGAGCCGCAGGAGCCGGGCGACCGCGTCGAGGTCGTCCGGCTCGACGGCGTGAACGATCTCGAGCGCCCGGACGGCGCCGCGCGGATCGTCGAGCGGGCCCTCGTACAGCGCCGCGAGCCGCTGCGCGATGTCGACCTGGTCGTGGCCGTACACGAGCACGAGCTCACGCTCGAGCGCGCCCGCGACGCCCCTCGGGTTGCCGCGCCGCTCCTCCAGATCGGCGATCCCCTGCAGCGCGATCCGGTTCTGCGGATCGAGCGTCGCCACGACCGCCTCGTAGCGCGCGATCGCGGCCTCGAGGTCGCCGGGGCCCTCCGCGAGCATGCGCGCCTCGCGCAGGGCGAGCGAGATCTTGCCGGGCTCGCTGTCCGTCAGATCGCCGAGCTTGCGGAGGAGCTCCGCGCCCTGCTGGTGATCGCCACGCTCGCCTGCGTCCTGGGCCAGCCGCTCGATGGCCTCGGCGTCATCGCCGTCGGCGAGCAGGAGCGTGAGCGTCGCGCGCTCCCCGTCGCGATCGCCGAGCTCGCGTTGCAGGGCCGCCGCGGCCCGCCGCGCCGCGACGCGCTCCGCCCTGTCGCCGAGCACCTCGGCCCGGCTCAGGAGGAACCGCACGAGCTCGGGCCACCGATGGGCGCGCCGGTAGAGATCCTCGATCGCGGGGGCGGCGTCGGTCGCCGGATCGATCTCGATGGCGCGCTCGACGCGGTCGAGCGCGCCGTCGACGTCCCCGGCGCTGAGGAGCAGCTCGGCGGCCTGGACGAGGAGCGCCGGGCGCGCCTTGCGGTCCGCGAGCAGCGCGCGCTCGCAGAGCGCCCTCGCCGCCTCGGCGAGCCGCCCCGCCGCGACGTAGGCCTTCTGCGCGAGCTCCCACAGCCTCGGTTGGCGCAGCAGCTCGGCGGCCTGGCCGTAGGCGTCGCCGGCGGCGCCCGGCTCATCGAGCCGCATCCGGAGCTCGCCGAGCTTCTGAAGGAGCGGTCCGTGGTTCAGCTTCCCCTGGAACCAGGAGGTCGCGTCGGAGAGGACCCGCGCAGCGAGATCGAAGCGCTCGCCGCGCTCGAAGAGCTTGACGGCGGACAGGAGCGCCGCGCCGTCGTCAGGCATGAGGCCCGCGATCCGCACCCACGCCTCCGCGGCCGCGATGGGGTCGCGGCGCTTTTGCTCATGGAGCGCGACGAGCGCCTTCTCGATCTCGACCCTCTGCGCGACGTCGGGCGTCGCCGCGGCGTCGTGCTCGAGCAGCGCGGCGAGGTCGTCCCACCGCGAGCTCCGCTCGAGCAGCCGCCTTAGCTCGGCCTGCGCCTGCGCGTCGCCGGGATCGAGCTCGGAGAGCAGCTTCCAGGCCTGGACCGCCGAGTCGACGTCGCGCAGCTGCGCCTCGCAAAGCCCGGCGACGTCGCGCAGCTGCGCCTTCCTGCGCTCGATGGGCGCCTCGGGGACGCGCGCCGCCGCGAGCAGGACGTCCCGCAGCTCGACGAACATCCGCTTTTGGCGCAGCTGCTCCTCGACCTGCGCGAGCACGTCCGGGTTGGCCGGCTCGCCCTTGAGCACCTCGCGGAGCTTGGCGAGCGTCAGCGGCTTGCGGAGCTCGGCCGGCTCCTCCCTCGGCGGCTGCAGCGCCTCCGAGGGAGCCGAGCCGCCGAAGGCATCAGGCGCCGGCGCGGCGCCGGCCAGGCCGTACGCCCCCCCGGAGGCCGGCGCCACGGCATCCGCGGGCGAAGCCAGCGTGTCCGGCGCCGTCGACCCCGGCGCGGGAGCGAACGAAGACGCCGGCGCGAACGCGGCCACCCCCGGCTCGACCAGCCCAGCGGCAGCCGGCGACGAGAGGACGCCCGAGGGTGGCACGGACGCATGCGCAAGGACGGCTCCCGCGCTGGGCGGCACCGACGACCGGTGCGCAGGCGCGGCAGCCACACCCATGGGCGGCGGCGGCACCGACGGCAGCCGCGGGGGGGGCGGCACGGACGCCCGCTTGCGCGCCTCGGGGGCCATGAACCCGTTCGGGTTGACCTGGAGGTAGGCGAGGTAGCGCGGGCGGAGCTCCGCGATGCGGCCCAGCTGCTTCCCGTAATGGTCGGCGAGCTGCATCGCGCGATCGTGCCCCGGCGCCGCGCGGAGGGCGTAGACCGAGTACGAGTAGCCGTATTCCCCGTCGTACGTCTCCGCGAGCGCCACGAAGAGCTCCGCGGCCTCGTCGCGCTCTGGCTGCGGCACCGGCTCGCCCGCCTCGATGCGGTCGACGATGGCGACGCCGAGCGCCTGGATGAGCCCCATGTCGTGCGGCACGAACGCGCGCGCGTTCCGCAGCGCCACGGTGGAGCCCGCGAGATCGCCGGCGCGGCGCCGGATGTCGGCCTCGTCGCGCAGCAGGGCGAGCCGCCGATCCGGGTCGTCGACGAGCGCCTGCTCCATCGCGAAGTACGGGATCGCCTCGGCGTACTGCTGCTGGGCCTTCAGCATCTCGCGGGCGGCGTAGATGGCGTAGACGTTGTGCGGATCGAGCTCCGCGAGGCGGCGCCAGTTCTCGAGGGCGCGCTCCGGCCGCGAGAGCGGCGGCTCGCTCCACAGCCGGCCGAGCTCCTCGTGCAGGGTCGAGACCTGCGCGCGCACCTCGGGCCGCTCGAAGAGCAGCGGCGTGAGCGCCTTGACGAGCCGCTCGAGGAGCGCGACGAGCGCCTTCTGATCGCCCTTGTCGCGGTAGAGCTGCGCCAGCCGCTCCGCCGCGGTCCGCTGCGTCGGATCCTTGTCGATGGCGATCATGAGCGTCCGCGCGGCGTGGTGCGCGTCGCCGATGGTGGTCGACCACACGTTCGCGGCCTCGCTCAGCCAGTGCGCCGCGTACGATGGATCTGCGGTGGAGCTGCCGACGCGCTCGAGCAGCATGGCGTACGAGCGCGGGTCCTGCTCCCCGGCTCGGTGAGCATACGCCAGGGCTTCCCCGTCATGCGGATTCGTGACGAGCCGCTGGACGAGCGTTTCCATCTCCCGGGGATCCATCGGTGCGCGGCGAAGTTACACGTTAGCCTCCGGCTCGTACAGCGACTCTCGGCGTCCTTCGCGATTGGACGCCGCTGTCTCTCGCGCGACGGGACTCCATGGAAGAGCGGGCCTTCGGGGGCCCACGTCGGCCTTGCGCAGCGGTCCCGCGCGCGTGCCGTCATCAGTCGAATTTCACATACGGCTTGCGCGGCTGCGCTGGCTTTCGCCTCGGTGTCGACGCCGAGGGTACGCCCGTGGGCGCGGGCGCCGCGCTGGCGGCCCCCGCGGGCGGCGCGGCGGGCGGCAGCGCCGGCGCCGTCGGCGCGGCAGGCGGCAGCGCCGGCGCCGTCGGCGCGGCGGCGGGCGGCGGGTCGGCGCGCGAGATCGCGCTCGCGAGTGCCCTCGCTTCCAGCGCTACACCTTTCTGAAGGCTGCGCGCGCTGCCGTCCGCAGGCCGGCGGAGCTCGCGCACGGCGAGCGCCATCACGATCAGGGTCAGGGCGCCGGCGCCGACGGCCACGCGCGAGGTGCGCCTCCGTGGCGCGGGACGCAGCGTGCTCGGCGCCTGCGCGGCGCCTTCGCCGTCGCCTACGACCGCGAGCAGCTCGCTCGTGGCGCCGGCCTCGGCGGGCTGAGCCGGGCCGAGGCGCTCGCGGTCGAGGCTCGGCCTGGCCTCGTCCATCGCACGATCGAGCTCGGCGATGAACTCCTGGGCGCTCCGCGGCCGATCCTCGGGCCGCTTGGCCAGGGCGCGCTGCAGGAGATGCGAGAGCGACGGCGGTATCCTGGCGTCCGGCGCGGCCTCGCTCGCCGGCACGGGCGACGACTTGATGTGCCTCGCCATCACGACGACCGCATCGTCGTCGATGAACGGCGGCCTCCCGACCAGCATCTGGTAGAGCAGGACGCCGAGCGAGTAGAGGTCGCTCCGCGCGTCGAGCGGCCTGCCCTGCGCCTGTTCCGGCGACATGTACCGCGGCGTCCCGAAGACGGTGCCTGCCTGGGTCTCGAGGGCGTCGACCGGCCGCTCTGTCCCGGTCATCACCTTCGCGATGCCGAAATCGAGCACCTTGCCGATCTCCTCGTGCTCGCCCGCGGGGGGCCTCGCAAGGAACAGGTTGTCCGGCTTGAGGTCCCTGTGGATGATCCCCTTGTCGTGCGCCTCGGCCAGCGACAGGAGCGCGTGCCGCGCGAAGCGGGCGGCGTCGCCCAGGCGCAGCCGCCGCAGGCGCTTGAGCCGCTGACCGAGCGACTCGCCCTCGAGCAGCTCCATCGCGAGGTAGAGGGAGCCGCTGCTCGACGTCGTCCCCTCCACGGGCGAGCTCTGCTCTGCGGAGCGACCGCGGCCGAAGGCCGCGTCCGTCGCGTCGTCCACGATCTCGCCGAAATCGAACACGGTGACCGTGTGCGGCGACCGGAGGAGGCTCATCGCGCGCGCTTCGCGGGTGAAGCGCGCCTTCGCCTGCGCGTCGAAGGCCCTGTCCGACCGCAGTATCTTGATGGCCACGTCGCGGCCCATCGCCTCCTGGCGCGCGCGGTACACCGTGCCCATCGAGCCGGCGCCGAGCTTGCCCACGATCACGAACCGATCCGCGATCGTGATCCCCAGGAACGGATCTCCGTCGGCCTCGCCGAGCACCTCGCGGCTCACGAGGGCCAGCCCGTCGTGGGGGCAACGAGGCAGCCTCGCGCTCTGGCCGTCCTGGGAACCGCGCTCGCCTGTGGGAGACGGAAGCTGGCTGGACGAGCTCCTCCCCTCCAGCGCGACGGCACCGAGGTGGTGACAGCGCGGGCAAATCAGCGCCATGGCCCTGCTGGGCTCGCCGGGCGACCCGGGGGCGCTGGCTGGGAACTGGCCGTCAGCTGCACGAACTACCACCGCGATGGGGGGGATCGTCCGTTACTTGGGCTCGCATCGCAAGGCCCACGACTCGCCTGTCGCTCGCGGGTGGCAGCCGAAGAACGCGGCGTCGCCGCAGGACGCATCGCTGCAGCAGACGTCGCTACAGAATCGCTGCGTTTGTTCAGGATCCTTGATGCACATACCACTCCGACAGTCCTCGGGCGTGGAGCACGGAGCGCCGGTGGCCGCGAGGCTGTCCCCGGACAGCAGCGTGATGCACGCGCGGACGGTCGAGCGTCCGTCGATCGCGAGCTCAGCGCAGCCGACGCGCTGCCTCACCTCGCCGGGCGTGTCCGGGCACATCTCCGAGCCACAGCACGGGATGGTGCAGCGGCCGCTCCCTTCGCTCCCTTCAACCTGCGCGCAAAGCCCGGACGCGCAGTCCTCGTCCCGAGCGCACGGCTCGAAGTAGCCTCCATCGCCCAAGGCGGCGGCCTGGCACGCCCAGGCCGGACCGGACGCGACGAGGCCCGTCGTGAGCCGGCACGCCGCCCCGTTCGTGGCGCAGCTGGTGTCGGAACAGCAGGCGTCGACGCAGGCGCCGTCGTTGCAGATGCCAGATCGGCAGTCGCCGGGCGCGGCGCAAGGCGCGCCGGAGAGCCGCGCGCCCACGTCGGGCCGGCCGACCTCCCGGCCGATGCGACAGAGGCCGCTCCCTCCGCCGTCGGGGATCCAGCAGACCGCATCCCGGGCAGGATCGCAGTCGCTCGAGCTGCAGCAGGCGCGCGAGCAACCGCGCGGCCCCTCGACGTCGAACAGCGCGGGATCGAGGCAGAAATCGAGCGCTCCGCAGTCCTCGTGCCGCGCGCAGCGCGCGCCCAGCGCGCGCTCCAGCTGCTGCTCGGCGCAGGCGCCGTCCCTGCAAACGGCGCCCTCGGGGCACGCCGGCGGGCCGAGCGCGCCCTCGTCCGTGCAGTGCACCGGGCCCAGCGTGCCGTCGACCAGGACCTCGCACCCGGCGCCGAGCGACACGAGCGCGGCGAGCGCGCGGAGCAGCCTGCGCCGCGCGGCGCTGGGGCGCATCAGAACTGCACCCGGAGCCGGGCTCCCTCGGCGCCCAGCGACAGGCGGATCCCCTGCGCCCCTGCACCGGCGTCGCGCGGGAGACGGCGATCCTGCCCCGGCGTCAGCGCACGCGCGCCGACGGCCGAGGCCCCGCGAGCGGCCGGGCTCGCCGCGGGGGCCCCGGGAGACAGGTACAGGTAGAGCGCCGCTGTCCCGGAGAGTCCGGCGATCAGCAAGGCGACATCCGCGGCGACGGCGCACCGGTGGGCGGCGCTCGCGTCGGCCTGCAGGTCGGCGATGGAGACGCCGGCCCCGGTGCGCTCGCCGGCGCCGGGATCCCGCGCCAAGGCGAGCGCGGCGAAGACGCCGCCGACCACGAGCGACCCCGCGGCGATGCCCCCGCTGACGCCGAGCCAGGTCGCGCGCGGCATCGCGCTGCCGACCGCGACGGGATGGCGCGGCGAGCGCGGCAAATACGGCAGCGCCGTGGAGACCGAGGCGGCCTTCGCGGGCGCGGACGGCGGCGGCTTCGCGCTGGCGAGCTCCCGCTTCGCGCCCTTGAGCCGCTTGAGGACCGCGTGCACCTCCTCACGCGCCTTCGGGAGCGCCTCCATGTCGAGGTAGCGGCGGTAGTAGCGCTCGGCCTCGTCGATCTCGCCCAGCCGCTCGTGGATCATCGCCAGGTTGTAGATGAGCTCTTTGCCCTCGGGATCGAGCGCAACGGCGGCCTCCAGCTTCGCGATGGCCGCGCGGTACTCGCCGTGCTGGTAGCGCCGCTGCGCCTCGTCGTGCAGCGCCGTCGCTCGCTCGATGCGGAGCCGCTTCTCCTCCTCGTCTCGCGAGAGCGGCGGCGGGGCGGGAGGGCTCGGCCCGCCGCCCTGCGGCGGCTGCGCGGGCGGGGCGGCGGGCGCGACCACAGGCGCGCGGAGCGGCTCCGGCGGGGGCACCTGCGCCGCCAGCGCCGACGGCGCGCTGTGGGCGACCGTCGCGGCGGCGACGACCGCGGAGGCGAAGCACACGACGATGCGCCCGGCCTCGAAGCCGATCGAGCGAAGCAAGCGCGCTGTGTGGCTCGTCACGGCCGCCCACCATAGCGTAACTTCCGCGCGGATAACGGCGTCTTGCGGCGGGCGGGGTGAAGGCCGCCGCCGCGGCGATCACCTGAGCTTGCAGCTGTACTCGCCGGCGAACACGAGCGCCCGCTCGCACCTGACGTCCACGGTGCGCTTCGCCGTGGTGAACTCGAAGGTCTGGCCGAACGGCGTCCGTTCCAGCCGCGTCATCTGGGCTCTGCAGCCCTCGCTCGCGCGGCGCGGCTCCGGCGCGCTCGCGGCGCCGTCCTCGCCGCACGCGACGAGCGCCGCCCTCCGTTCGACGTCGGCGTTGTCGGAGACGACGTTGTAGACCGCCGAGACGCTGAACGCGACGCAGAGGGCGAAGAGGGCGAGCTGGCCGAAGCGCTTCACAGCCCGAGCTTACCCTGTCCGGCGCGCGAGGGGCTCGTCGCCGCGCGCGACCCGGCTCAGAGCCGCATGCCCGAGCCGGGCAGCGGGTTCCACGGCTGCCGGCGGGTCGTGTACTGGCCCCGCACGAACGCCCCCAGCACGGGCGCGATGTTGCGCGCGATGTCGTCGTCCCACTCGCCGCCGTTGATCCCGTCCTGCGGGGAAAGATCCGGCGAGAGCAGGAAGAAGCCCGGATACAGCCGCCGCGGCACCTTGATCTGATCGAGATCTTCCTTGAAGAGATCGATGTCCACGCGCACGAGCCGCACGCTCCGGAGGGCCGTCTGCATCAGCGGATCGCCGAGCGAGCGGTCGACCCCGCGGCACGGCTCGCAGGGATCGCTCGTCGTCATCACGAGGACCTTCTCGCCCTGGGCGTATGCCTCCGCGCGCTGCTTGGCGAGCTCCTCGCTGAGCACGGACACGTCGACGCCGATATCGACGATGGAGACCCCGCCGATGCGCCGGTGGGTCGTGTGCTGAGGGACGCTGCCGCTCGGCTGCACCGCCGGAGGAGGCGCCTCCGGCAGCGGCATCGACGGCGACGCCGTGCTCGCCGGCTCCGGCGAGGCCTCCCCCTCCGGCAGGGCGGAGGCCGTCTCTCCGCTGTGATGGGTGCTCCACATCCAGACGCCGAAGCCGATCGCGGAGCTCCAGCAGAGCGTGAGCAGGACGCCGAGCGCGAGCCCGACGCTGGCGAGCGCGTACCCCCTGCGCACGGCCGGGGCCTGCTCGATCTCGCGGCGAGCCGCCCAGCCGAAGGCGATCGCGGCGATCGCCCCGAGCGGCCCGAACAGCGCCGCGACGAGCGAGCTCACGGCCAGCGTGGAGAGCTGCCGTCGCTCCGGCGGAGGCGTGAGGTAGGGATCCTGGATGATCAGCCGCGCCGCCTGCGCGCGGCTCGGCTGCGCTGCTGCCGGCGCGAGCGCGACGCGCCCGCGGGCCGCGACCGTGTCGCAGGGCGGCACTCCGGCAGGCGGCTCGCTTTCGCAGGGCAGGGCGCCCATCTGCACGTCCCTGAGCGCTGCAGGCGGCTCGTTCGCATCGCGGTTCGGCGGTGGCTGAGTCGGGCCGAATGCGTGGCTCACGCTCTTCATCCTAGCGCCGGAGGCCGTGTTACGCCCGCCGCACGGGCCCTCTCGTGGCGTGAGCGCTCAGGGGATGCAGGTGCGCTCGAGCACACGCAAGACTGCGCGCTTCGTGCTCACACCGGTGCTCATGGGCTCCGTCCATGCGACGCCCACCCGCTCACCGGCGAGCGCCACGCTGGGAGAATCCTTTACGGGAAACACCCCATCCGACACCCGGATCCCTCGAGCAGAGGGCGCTCCGTCGGCGGCCAGCTTCACGAGGAGGGCTTGCCCCTCCACCTTGCCATCGTGGCCGACCCACGCCACGAGGGCCCCGTCGCCGCTCGGCGCGAGCGCGCGCCACTTGCCCTTGCCAACGACCCAGGGCGCCCCGCGCGGCCGCGCCTCGGGGTCCAGCGCGCGGGCGATCAAGGTGGCTCCCTCGCTCCAGACCAGCAACGCTCCGGCGCTGCCCGTGGCCACAAGGCCGAGCCGCTGATCCCTGTCCGGTGTCTCCTGAGCGGCGCCAGCCGGTCGGTCGCCGCCCTGTCGCTTCGCAACGACGTGGGCATTCCCTTCCCTGCCCGCGGCGTCGAACCGCGAGGCCCGGATGCTCCCGTCCTCCTCGTCCTGCCAGGCGACGAGGTAGCCACCGGACGCGTCGGCAGCGACCGTCGGCCAGCGCGGCTTCTTGGCGCTTCGCGTGACCCCGACCGCCTTGAGCTGCGGCTGCGCAGGGTCCACCGGCGCGAACTGGAACACCCCCAGGCGCTGGCGGTCCGGTCCGAAGGGCGCCGCTGCTACCAGGGCGCCACCTGGAGCGGGCGCGAGGGCGACATCGTCGCTGACCTCCCTCCCGATCGCGCCGACGCGCTGGATCTCGACCGGCGGGTTCGTCTCCCAGCGAGGCCGCGCGTACGCGAGCCCCTCCGCGTCGAACCACGTGACCGCCCATTCGTCTCCCGCGGAGAAGATCCGGAGCCCTGCGTCTCGCGTGCTCGAGATCGCCCTTGCGCGAGCGACCTGCCGGGCCTCGCCATCGAAGCCGGCGAACGCGATCTGCGCGTCCCCTCCCTTGAGGTCCACGAGCCACACGGCCCCGAACGAGCCGTCGGCGCGGCCGGCGATCCCCATCCCCTCGCGCAGGATGTAGGTCGCGATATCACCCGACTTCGCCTTGCACCCTTCGAGGGAGCCGATGGGCACGAACTCCTGGACGCCGGTCCCGCGCGGCAGCTCGGGCTCGGCCGGCGCAGTGGCCACGGCGGGCTCGGTCGGGGCGCTCGACGCAGCGGCGGCCGCGAGGACCGCGCCCGAGGCGCTCGGACCAGGGGCTGCACTCGCGGCTCCTCCCGCCGAGGGGGAGGAGCGGCGATCACAGGAACTGCTGGAGACGGCGAGCAGGGACAGAGCCACGACTTTGGCAAGAGTCGTGGCTAGGGAAGCAGGATAAGAAGAGCGCTTGGTGCGAAGCAGAGGACTTGAACCTCCACGGGAGTTACCCCACTGGAACCTGAATCCAGCGCGTCTGCCAATTCCGCCAGCTTCGCGAGCGGGGACGGCATCACTACCTCACCCCCTCGCGTTCCGTCAAGCGCTGTGTCACGCCCCGAGCGTTTTTCTTCCGTCGACTGTTCCGTCCGTTGCGTCCGTTACGCCTGTTGCATCCATCATCTCCATCACCTCCGTTGTGCCCGTCGCGTTCCCGTCCTTCGCCTCGCCCGGGTCTCCTGGTTTCCTGCAGCTGCCAGCTGACCCCGGCGCGCGGCCTCCTTGCCTGGTTGGTTGCCCCGCTGACGCTGCACCGGTGCACGGCGGGGAGCGCCTGTGCTAGGGGAGCGCGCTCCCATGGCGGCCATCGGCTCACCTCCTCCCCTCCTTCTCTTCGTCGGCGTGCGCGCCGTCGACCCGACCCAACAGCTCGACGACGTGATCGACGTCGTCGTGGAAGACGGCGTCATCACCCGGGCGGGACGCGGCGCAGCGACCGACGAGCTGCGCCGCGCCGACCGGGCCGAGATCATCCAGGGCGATGGGCTCCTGCTCCTCCCCGCGTTCGTCGATCTCCACGCCCACCTCCGCGAGCCCGGGCAGGAGTACAAGGAAGACATCGCCTCCGGGCTGGCCGCCGCGGCGGCCGGCGGCTTCGCCCACGTGTGCGCGATGCCGAACACGCGGCCGGTCAACGACACCCGCTCCATCACCGAGGCCATGATCGCGCGAGCCCGCGCGATCGGGGGGCCCGCGCTCCACCCCATCGGCGCGATCACGATGGGCCAGAAGGGCACGGAGCTCACCGAGATGGCCGATCTCAAGGACGCCGGCGCCGTGGCGGTCTCCGACGACGGCCGCTGCGTGACGTCGAGCTCCGTCATGCGCCGCGCGCTCGAGTACGCGAAGACCTTCGATCTCACGATCATCCAGCACGCCGAGGACCACGCGCTCACCGACGGGGCGCAGATGCACGAGGGGGCGATCTCGACGCGGCTCGGTCTCCGGGGCTGGCCGCGCGTGGCCGAGGACATCATCGTCGCGCGCGACGTGCTGCTCGCCGAGGCCACCGGCGCGCGCTACCACGTCGCGCATATCTCGTCGCTCGGGGCGGTCCGCATCCTCCGCGAGGCGAAGGCCCGCGGCATCGCCGTGACCACCGAGGTGACGCCGCACCACCTGACGCTCACCGACGCCGCCGTGCTCGGCTACGACACGGCGTGCAAGGTCAACCCGCCCCTTCGTGAGCAAGCGGACGTCGACGCGCTCCGCGAGGCGCTCGCGGACGGCACCATCGACGCCGTCGCGACCGACCACGCGCCCCACTCCACGCTCGAGAAGGAATGCGAGTTCGCCGAGGCGTCGCCCGGCCTCATCGGCCTCGAGCTCGTCGTCCCGGTCCTGCTCGATCTCGTCCGGCAGGGCGCCCTCCCCCTCGGGCGGCTCGTCGACGCCCTCACCCGCGCCCCCGCCCGCATCGCGCGGCTCGAGGCGCCCACGATCAAGGCCGGCGCCCGCGCCGAGCTCTGCCTCGTGGATCCGAACCTGAGCTTCGTGCTCGAGCCGGCGCGCCTCCGCTCGAAGAGCAAGAACACGCCGTTCCTCGGCCGGCAGCTCACGGGCCGCGTCAAGATGACGCTCGCCTCGGGGCGGGTCGTCTTCGTCGACGGCGAGGGAGCGGCGACATGAGCTCGCGCAAGGTCCATTTCGTCAGCCTCGGGTGCCCCAAGAACCGCGTCGACTCCGAGGTGATGCTCGGCGTCGCCCGCGCGGCCGGCTACGCGCACGTCGACGACGCCGCCGAGGCCGAGGTGATCGTCGTCAACACCTGCGGCTTCATCGGCGACGCGAAGAAGGAGTCGATCGACGCCATCTTCGAGATGGCGCAGCACAAGGAGCACGGCAGCTGCAAGCGCCTGGTCGTGGCCGGCTGCCTGTCGCAGCGCCACCCCGAGGAGCTCGCCCGCGAGATGCCCGAGGTCGATCACTTCCTCGGGTCGAGCGACATGCTCAAGCTCGGCCGGGTGCTCGCGGGCGACGCGGAGCGGATGCTCGTCGGCAACCCCGCCGAGTGGCTGATCCAGGCCGGCGATCCGCGCACCCTCTCGACCCCCGGCGGCAGCGCTTACGTCAAGATCGCCGAGGGCTGCAACCGCACCTGCTCGTTCTGCGTGATCCCGGACCTGCGCGGCGCGCAGCGCTCCCGGCCCATCCCGGACGTGGTGCGCGAGGTGGAGCAGCTCGCGGCGGCGGGCGTCCGCGAGATCAACCTCATCTCGCAGGACACGATCGCCTACGGCCGCGACGCGGCGGGCCGCGCCGAGGACGGCGCGCGCGCGACGCTCGCGCAGCTCGTCGAGCGGGTCGCCGACGTGCCCGGCGTGCGCTGGGTGCGGCTGTTCTACCTGTACCCCGAGACGATGACCGACGACCTCGTCGAGCTGCTCGCCGGCCACCCGCGGGTCGTGCCCTACGTCGACATGCCGCTCCAGCACGCCGCCGACGCGATGCTGCGGCGGATGCGGCGCGGCCACGGCGGCGATCGCCTCCGCCGGGTCGTCTCCACGCTGCGCGAGCGCGTCCCAAACCTAACGTTCCGCACCGCGTTCATCGTCGGCCACCCCGGCGAGACCGACGCCGAGTTCGAGGAGCTCTGCGACTTCGTGCGCTGGGCCGAGTTCGAGCGCGTCGGCGTGTTCCGCTACTCCGACGAGGAGGCGAGCCGCAGCTACGAGCTCGAGGGCAAGGTACCCGCGCGTACGGCCGCGAGCCGCTACCGCCGCCTCATGACGCTGCAGCGCCGCATCGCGCACAAGAAGAGCGCCGCCATGATCGGCCGCGAGCTCGAGGTGCTCGTCGAGGGGACGAGCGACGAGCACGAGTACGTGCTCATGGGCCGCCACGCCGGTCAGGCGCCCGAGATCGACGGACAGGTCTACCTCTCCGGCGGTGAGGTCCGCCCCGGCGAGATGTGCCGCGTCCGGATCACGCAGGCGAGCGACTACGATCTCGTCGGCGAGCTGCTCGACGACGAGGAGAGCGGGCGCGGCGCCGGGCTCCCCCCGGCCGCGGATCTTGGCGCCGCCACGGCGAAGCGGCGCGTCGCCCTGCGCGTGCTGCAAACCGATGGACGCGAGCGCCAACAGAATTGACGGTCCGGCGATCGGGTCGCGGCGCGATCGCTGAAAATCCCGCTGCATCAGCGCGCTCCGCGGCGGAGGGGGCGCGGCACACGGTGTGCTATGACGCCGTGCCGTGCCGATGCTCCGCCGCGCTGCGCTTCACCTCGCCGTCGCCTTCGCGATCTCGCTGCTCGCCGGTGCGGCGTGCCTGAGCCCGACGCTGCCGCTCCCCCCGCCCGAGCCAGCCGACACGATGCGGCCCGCCGCAGATCGCGAGGGGGTGTGGCAGATCGCGGGCAACTGCAGCCCTGGCGCGCGCGTCAGCCTCTTCAACGAGCGGACGCAGCGGGGCGTGATCGAGGACGACACCGACGGGAACGGCCGTTACCTCCTCGAGATCGAGGCTCAGCTCTGCGACACCCTGCTCGTGTGGCAGGAGCTGGAGGGCAACGGAGGCGAGGAGAGCGAGGCGCAATCGTTTGTCGTCGAGGAGCGCACACCGCTCGGCGTCGTGAACGACGCCTGCCCCTGAGCGCGCGACGAAGCCCCATGCGCCGAAGTGGGAGATAGTCACGACGCGGCGACGTGACGACGCGGTGACGTGACGACGACGCGGCGCGCCGCGCCCGATGGCCGCTCTCGACGCGTGAGCGGAGCATCGTGATAGGGTGTTGGCGTGATGGCGTCGATCCCGCCGAGCATCCCGCAGAACGCCACCCGGGTGCTGGTCGTCGATGACGAGCCGGGCCTCCGCCAGGTGCTCCACATTGCCTTCCACCGCCAGGGCTACGAGGTCGTGGTCGCGCCCGGAGCGCGCGCCGCCATCGAGGCGATCCGCCAGAACCCGCAGCCGTTCCCGCTCGTCCTCACCGACCTCGTGATGCCCGACGGCTCGGGGATCGAGGTGCTCACGGCCGCGAAGGCGCGGAGCAACGCGACCGAGGTGATCGTGATGACCGCGCACTCCACGGTGGAGAGCGCGCTCGACGCGATGCGCCACGGCGCGTACGACTTCGTGACCAAGCCGTTCTCGCCGGCGGAGCTCACCGCGCTCGCCGCGAAGGCGCTCGAGAAGAGCTCGATCGTCGCGGAGAACCAGCGCCTGCGCGCGCAGCTCGAGCGGCTCGATCTCCCGTCGCGCGAGCCGCTCGGCACGAGCGCCGCGATGCAGCGGATCTCCGAGCTGATCGCCAAGATCGCGCCGACGCGCACCACCGTGCTGCTCACGGGTGAGAGCGGGACCGGCAAGGAACGGGTCGCCCGCGCGATCCACGACCAGAGCGATCGCGCGGCCAGGCCGTTCATGGTCGTCAACTGCGGGGCGCTCCCGGAGGCGCTCATGGAGAGCGAGCTGTTCGGCCACGAGAAGGGCTCGTTCACGGGCGCCGGCGCGCGCTCGATGGGCCTGTTCCGGGAGGCGGACGGCGGGACGCTGCTCCTCGACGAGATCGGGGAGCTGCCGGCCGCGCTTCAGGTGAAGCTCCTCCGCGTGCTCCAGGAGCGGAAGGTCCGCCCGGTCGGCGCCGCCGCGGAGATCTCGGTGGACGTCCGGGTCCTGGCCGCGACCAACCGCGACGTGGAGGCCGAGGTCCGCCAGGGCCGGTTCCGGCAGGATCTCTATTATCGGCTGAACGTCATCCGCATCGAGCTGCCGCCGCTACGCGAGCGCCCCGGGGACATCTCGCGGCTCGCCGAGCGCTTCCTCCGCCGCTTCGCCGCCGAGCTCGGCAAGGACGTCCGCGGCCTGACGACGGACGCGGTGCGCGCGCTCGACGCCTACGGCTTCCCGGGCAATGTGCGCGAGCTCGAGAACATGATGGAGCGCGCGGTGGCGCTCGCCGGAGGGCCCACGATCGGCCTCGGCGACCTCCCGAGCGCCGTCGCCGGCCTCAGCGCGAGCCCGGCGCCGCTGCTCGCGCAGCTCCCGCCCGAGGGGTGCGCGCTCGACGAGGTGATCGGCGAGCTCGAGCGCCGGCTCATCCTCCAGGCGCTCGAGCGCACCGGCGGCGTCCGCAAGGCGGCCGCGAAGCTGCTCGGCGTCTCGTTCCGGTCGCTGCGCTACCGCCTCGCCAAGCACGCCCTTGCCGCCGATGGGGAGGGCGACGACGACCCGGAGGGAGGATCCCGACGAGAATCGTCACCGCCGGGCGCCCTGCAGTGACGGTTTTCGTCACCGCCGCAAAAGAACACAACCCCACACCTCCGGCCCCCTGCCCTCGTCACCTCAAGGAAAACCGAGGCAACTCATGAGCTTCTCGCGCAACTCGAAGACGACGCCGCGCCGCGCGCTCCTTGGCACGTCACCTGCTGGAGCGTCAGGGCGCATGCGGAGCAGGCGGCGACAGCGAAGCGCAGCGAGGCGAGCGTTCACGCTCGTCGAGCTCCTCGTCGTCGTCGCGATGGTGGGTGTCCTCGCGGCGATCGCCATGGTCGGATACCGCAGGTACATGGACGCGGCGGGCATCGCCGAGCCGAAGGCGGTCATGCAGGGCATCCGCGGCGCGCAGGAGGCCTACAAGGCCGAGATGCTCGTGTACCTGAATGTGTCCAAGGGATCGCTCGATGCCTGGTACCCTGCGGGGACGCTCAGCGATCGCAAGCGCGCGTGGGGCGGCGCTCACCCGGACGCCACGGACTGGCAGCTGCTCAACGTGACGACGGACGGCGCGGTCCGCTTCGGATACGCGACCGTGGCCGGCGTCACCCCCCCCTTCGGCGTGACGCCACACGGAGGCTTCACATTCGCGGGGCTGCCCGCTGGCAATCCGCTGGCAGATCCGCAGTTCGCGCCGAACGGCCCGTGGTACGTCATCCAGGCGGCCGGTGATCGCGACTCGGATGGGACGTTGGCCTTGCTCCTGACGGCATCCACGATGTCAGGGATCTACTGGGAGAACGAAACGGAGTGACGGAGTAGAGGAGTCTTGCCCCGGCGCGGCGCGGCGCGGAGAGCGCCTGCCCGTGGGAGAGGTTTTCGCGCTGCGGGCCGGCCGAGCTCGCACCAGGCGACATCATGGTCAGTCTCGGCAAAGCATCCAATTAAAGAAAGCATCACGGAGGATCGACACTCATGCGTGCAATCAAGCGATATGACAGGAGAGGCTTCACGCTCGTCGAGCTCATGATCGTCGTCGCCATCATCGGCGTCCTCGCCGCGCTGGCGATCTACGGCGTGCGCCGGTACCTCGCGACCGCGAAGACCTCGGAGGCCAAGAACACGGTGGGCGCGATCACCCGTGGCGCCGCCGCCGCCTACGAGCGGGAGACCGCCGCCTCGCAGATCCTGGCCGGCGGTGGCACCTCGGCGGCCGCGAGCCACGAGCTCTGCGACTCGGCCGCCGCGGTTCCGGGGGCCATCCCACAGGGCACGAAGTACCAGCCGAACTCGACCGCGTTGCAAGACTTCAACGCGGGCACCGCGACCCAGGGCTGGCCGTGCCTCAAGTTCACGATATCGCAGCCGATCTACTATCAGTACCACTATCTCCGGGGTGCGAACAACACCCACGCCGCCCTCGCGGGCGCGCCCACGGTGGGCGCCGGGCTGCTCGGCTTCGAGGCGAGCGCCATCGGCGACATCGACGGCGACGGCACTGCGTTCAGCGGCTTCGCCCGCGGCGGCACCATCACCGACGGCGAGCTGGCGCTGGCCACGCAGGTCTTCGTCAACAACGAGTTCGAATGAGACCTCCCGGCTGCCCGGCTCACATGAGCCGGGCAGCCCCGGTCCATCGGCGTCGTCTGCGAGCGGAGAGGGCGTGTTATGTCGAGCACGACAGCGGTCCGTGGACGAGCCTTCACCCTCATCGAGGTCATGATCGTTGTCGCGATCGCCGGCGTGCTCGCCGCGCTGGCGATCGTCGGCGTGCGCAGCTACCTCGTCACGGCGAAGACGGCTGAAGCGAAGCAGGTCGTCGGCGCCATCACCCGCACCGCGATCGCCCAGTACGAGCGCGAGCGCGACGTCTCGCAGATCCTGGCGGCCACGGGCGTCGCCTCGGCGAACACGCACCTCCTCTGCACCTCGGCGACGCCGGTCCCGCTCCTCTTCGCGTCCGTCGAGGGGAAGAAGTACCAGCCGGACGATGCGCCGGGCCTCGACTTCAACTCGGGCTCGACGCTCGAGGGCTGGCAGTGCCTCGGCTTCTCGATCAGCCAGCCCATCTACTTCCAGTACTCGTACCAGGTCGGCGGAAGCTACGTCAGCCAGGGCCTGCTTGGCGCTCCCATCCCCGGACCGGACGGCTTCGAGGTGGGCGCGGTCGGGGACCTGAAGGGTGACGGGCAGAGGTACACGATCGCCCGCACCGGGGAGGTGCGCGACGGCGAGATCGCGACCAGCACCGCGATCTACACGAACATCGACTCCGACTGATGCGAACCGTGCCTCCCTCGCGCTTGTTCGATCGTGGAGGGGTGAGGTAGAGAGGAGCCCATGACCTGGCGCTCCTGGAGCGCGCTGGAGCTCAGCGCGGCCTTCGCGGTCGGCGGCAGCGTCCTCGCCGTCGCCGTCCCCGCGTTCTTCCGAAACCTCAGCGCGTCCAAGCTGAGCGAGCCCATCGAGGGGCTCGACCGGCTGGTGACGAGCGCGGTCGCCTACGCCGAGTCGCGGCCGCAGGAGATCAGCTTCCCGCCGGCCGCCCCGCTGACCCCGGCGCAGGTGCCGCGCGGCGTGCGCGCCGTCGATCCGCCGGAGTCGTGGGAGCACCTCACCTGGCGGTCGCTCGATTTCCGCTTCGAGGGGCCCCACGCGTTCTCCTTCCAGTTCACGAGCGAGGCCGACGCGTCGAAGGCCATGCGCTTCACCGCGACCGCGCACGGCGACCTCGACGGCGACGGCGTGCTGTCCACGTTCGAGGTGCGCGGCGAGCGGATCCCCGGGGAGCCGGCCCGCGTGCTGCCGGGCATGTTCGTGGACCGCGAGGTGGAATGATGGGGGACCCTCCCGCGCCCGGGGCGGGGCCTCCTCCGCCTCCTCCGGCAGCCCGCTCGCTCCTCGGCCGCCTCACAGGCGCGCGCGAGGCGCTCGTCGCCGTCGCGCTCTCCGCCGCCGCCGCCGTCGCCATCGGGAGCGTGCGCGCGCCGGCCGCAGACCTGGAGCAGCGGGTCGCCGAGACGTCCGACGTGTACGTGCTGCCGCCGACGGACGAGGTGGTCCGCCTGTCGCTCGGCTACCGCGCCGCGCTGGCCGATCTGCTCTGGTCGCACGTGCTCGTCTCGCAGGGCCTGCACACCATGGAGCGGCGCCGGTTCGAGAACCTCACCCTGCTGCTCGACGCCATCAACGCGCTCGATCCGACCTTCCGCGAGCCCTACCTGTTCGCGGACGCGCTCATCACGTTCCAGATGAGCGAGACGCCGCGCCACGAGGTCGTCAAGGCGCGAGAGATCATGGAGCGCGGAGTCCAGAACCGCCCCCACGACGGCGAGATCTGGCTCGCGCTCGGCCAGTTCGTCGCCTTCATCGCGCCGGCCACGTACCTGACCGATCCCGAGGAGAAGGCGCAGTGGCGCCTCGATGGGGCCCGGATGCTCGCGCGCGCCGCGGAGCTCGGCGGCGGCGACGCGAACATCAGCTGGCAGGCGCTCGGCGGCGCGGGCATCCTGGGCCGCGCCGGCGAGCGAGAGGCGCAGATCCGGTTCCTCCAGCGCACGCTCGCCGTCACCGACGACGAGGAGCTCAAGCAGAAGATCCGCGCGCAGCTCGACAAGCTCCTCGACGCGCGCGACGCAGAGAAGTACCGCCGGCGCCTCGACGGGTTCCGCGAGCTCTGGCGGCGCGATCTGCCGTTCGTCAGCAACACCGCGATCCTCGTGCTGGGCCCCCCGCGCGACCCGGCGTACTGCGCGGGCGGCGCGCACGCGGACGAGCCGCGCTGCGCGACCACCTGGCGCGCCTGGGCGGAGCGGGTCGAGGGCGAGCGGTGAGCTGCCTCGGGCGCTGAAGCGGCGCGCGCCAGGCATCCCTGGCGGCTAGATGTTCATTCGAACTTGACGGCCGCGGTCTTGGTCTCGCCTGCCTTCAGCGTGACGGTGACCGACTTCTTCCCGAGATCCGGATGGATGAACATCACCGTGTGCGACCCCGCGGAGACACTGACGCCCACCTTGGGCGTGCTCCCCAGCGGCCGCCCGTCGAGGACCACCTTCGAGACCGGGATCGAGTTGATGTTCAGCGTCGCACCGCCAGCAGCGGCCGCGGGCTCCGGCGCTTCCGCCGGCGCTTCCGCCTTCGGCGCGGCGGCCACGGGCTCCGACCTCGGTGCGGCCGGCTCCGGAGCAGGCGCGGGCGCGGCGGCGGCCGGCTCGGACTTGCGCGCCTCGTCGAGCGCGATCCGGATCGTCTTCTCGGCCTGCCCGTCCTCGAACGAGATCGCCTGAGAGAAGTCCTGGTGCCCCTTCTTCGTCGCCACGATCTTCCAGCGCTCGGACGCGGTGACATCCACCTTGACCGGCGGCTTCTTCCAGGCCGAATCGGGAAGCTTCTTCTCCGTGCCCTTGGCGCTCACCAGCTTGACCGAGGCGCCCGACGTGGCGAGCTCCAGCGTCACCTGCCCCTTCAGCACCTTGAGCGCGACCGCGCCGAGGTCCTTCATCTGGCCCTGGCCGACGTCCACCGTCTGCTCCAGAGGCTCGAAGCGCTCGCCGCCGTCGAAGCGGATCTTGTGCTCCCCCGGCGGCACGCTGACCTCGACGGGGAGCGCGCCCTTCTCCTCGCCGTCGATGAAGACCTTCACGCCGGGCGCGCCCGACGCCTTCACGCCGGTCGTGGTCGACGCGCTGGTGGAAGACCGCTCGGCGCCGGCCGCGTCGAGCGTGATCACGACGACCTTCTCCTTGCCGCCCTCGACGATCTCGACGGCGTCGCGCGGCGGGAAGTCGGGGGCGAGGATCTTGACCACCTTGGAGCCGGGCTCGAGATCGCGCACGACGCAAGGCACGGTGTCGCAGCGCTTCTGGCCGTCGAGGAAGATCTCGGCCCGGTCGACGGCACCGCCGCCCGGGGTCTTCAGGTCGATCGTGAGCGCGCCCTTCTTCGGCACCAGCATGACCACCGCCAGGATGAGCACGGCGACCAGCGCGAGCCCGCCGAGGAGCACGCCCACCTTGCCGGCGCCCTGCTGCACCACGTGGCGCGGGCGGATCTCCGTCGGCTCGTCCTTGCGCGACAGCGCGCGGAGCCCGAGATCCGGCGGCATCGCCGGCGCGGGCGGGGCGCTCGGGATCGGCGGCGGCGCCGGGACGGGGGTGCGCACCCGCGAGGCCGACGCCGCGCCGCCAGAGCTCGCGACCAGCGCCGCGGCCACCTTCGGGATCGCCGGCGAGCCCGCCGCCGGCAGCGCGCTCGAGCGCCCTGGATTGTAGTCGTTCCCCTGCTTGTCGTAGACGTGGGTCGACTCCTCGTCGTCGTCCCAGTTCATGTCGACCGCGGTGCCCTTGACCGAGCGAGGCTTCGCGTCGTCACCCGCCTTCAGCGGCGGCTTCACCGACGGCAGGCGCACCGGCGGAGGGACCACCGGAGGCAGCGAGCCCGAGGCCCCGCTGACCGGCGCCGGCGGCAGCGGGCTCTTCGACGGCAGGGCCGGGGCGCTGATCGCGGGCAGGGACGGCTGGCGCGACCGAGGCGGCACCACGGGCGGCAGGGAGCCCGACTTGACCGAGGGAGGCATCGGCGGCGGGAGCGACCCCGGGCTCGTCCCCTTCGCCGACAGGGGCGGCGGAAGCGACGCCAGACCGGTCCCCTTCTGCGTCACGGCCGGCGGCGGGAGCGACGGCGGCGGGAGCGACGGCGGCGGGAGCGACGGCGGCGGGAGCGACACCGGACCGGTCCCCTTCAACGGCACGGGCGGCGGAAGCGACCCCGGGCTCGTCCCCTTCGACGGCACGGGCGGCGGGAGCGACGACGGGCCGGCCCCCTTCTGCGTCACGGGCGGCGGAAGCGGAGACGGCACGCCGCTGGGGAGCGTCGCCGCATGGTTCGGCGGCGGCGGCACCGCCGCGCCGACGAGGGTGCGCGACCGCGCAGGCGGCGAGGGAGGTACGAGGGCGGTGCTCGTCGCGGGCGACTTCTTCTTCGCGAGCCCCTCGAATACGTCCAGATCGCTGCCGCCCTTGTTGTCCGCCATGTTCGAGAACTCCTCAGGATATGCGGCGCCGTTCACCGCGGCGTCCCGGAAACGGAAACGAAAACGGAAACGATCGCGCATGCTCCGCGCGACGAGCGTGAGCTCGATGTACAAGCGCTCGTCGCGGGCGAGCTCGGAGCGCGCTAGAATACCCTGATCCGCTGCAGCGTACCGCTGGTCCGGTGACTTCGCGAGCGCCATCGGGAGGATCTCGGCGGCAGCGAGGCGCCGCGCGCGCCGCGATCTCGCGCGGATCCAGCGCTCCACCACCGGCGATGCGGCGCGCGACGTCCGCGGCGCGCGCGACGTCGGCTGCGCTCCGCAATGCGACGCTGCGCGCGATCCACCACCCGCACATCGCGCGCGCGCCCCCGCCCGGCGAGCCCACGCAGATCCGCGCCGAGATGTCGCAAGCTCCGAAGGATCGCAATCGATGCACCGGCCGACGTGTATTAGTCCGTCGGGCCGCCAGCGCACAAGCGCCTACTGCACGTCAGGGAAGGGCCAAGGCGCCGTCACGCTCAGTGATCGCCGCCTGCCGTTTCCTCTTTCTTCGGCTTTTTGAAGTACCGAACGCGCTTCTGCTGCAGCGGGTACCAGACGCTGTGCGGAACGATCGGTGTGGATTCGAACATCCGGCCAGCGCCAGGCGCCTCGGCGCGCGTGAGCCGGACGGCGCGCGGGCCTGACGGCGGATGGACGGCGGCGCCGGAGAGATCGGTATCGCCGCCGAGGGCCACCGAGAGCGGCCGGGGCAGGTAGAGCCGCGAGGAGCAGCCGAGCCCCGCCAGGAAATCCTGGAGCAGCTTGGCGTCGCGCGGGTCGGCGGGCGCCGGAGGCGGCGCCGATGCGTCCGGCGCCAGCGCGGCGTCCGGGGCGCTGGACGGCCCGGCCGCGGCCCGCTCGACGTAGATCAGCATCCCATCCTCGTCGTTGACGCCCAGCGCGGCCACGGCCCTCGCGCTGCCGAGCGCCCCCGTCGCGATCCGGACCGCGCCGCGCACAGGGGAGGCCGGCGAGGCGGAGAAGGACCCGGCCGAGTGCCAGATGCTCGACCCCTCGCCCTGCCCCGCGCCGGGCGTCGCGGCGCCGTCGCTGAAGAGCGCCACGGTCGCTCCCGCCCCGGCCGGCGGGGACGCCCCGGGCTCGCCCAGCGGCGCGGCCGTGACGGTCCGCGGGTCCACCTTGAGCACCCGCAGCCGGACATCGGGCCGCGCGGGATCGGGGCGGATCTCGGTGATCGCGAGCGCATAGGGGAAGCCGTGCTGCGGGAGCCCCTGGGTGCGCCAGGCGCCCTCCCCCGCCTCGGCCGGCGCCGCGCGGGGTGCCAAGGGGGGCCCCGGCAACAGGTGCCGCAGCGTCATGTAGAAGAAATCGCGCGCCTCCCGCCGGATATAGCGGGGGAAGTTCATCAGGCCCATGCCGCGGATGAGCCGGCGGCCGCGGAACCGGTAGCCCGAGAGCCCCGAGACATCGCCCTCGGTCTCCCATTCCCCCTGGAGCGGGCGCCCCAGCGGCGGCAGCTCGCCGGTCGGCGCCACACGATAGAACTCGAGCCCGCTGTGGCCCGCGTTCATGTCGAGCGCGATCCCGTAGGAGCAGCGGGCCTGGATCATCGCCTGGGCCAGGGCCTCCGGACTCACGTCGGCGCCATAGAAATAGGCGACGAAGCGCTCCCGGGTCAGGCAGATGCCGGTCCTGACCGTGTGCGTCTTGTCGGCCCACCCGGGCGGCGTGCCTCCCCACCACGTCCGGCCGAAGGGATTCCATTTCTCGTCCTCGACCATGACCGTCATGTTCTGGCGGAACGACAGCATCCATTCGGGGACGTTCTCGTCCTCCGACCAGCTCCCGAAGACGGTGCTGCCGTCGCGCCGGACGGCCACCGTCGCGGCGTAGGGCTTCGGCGGCAGGTACATCACCCCGTCGGCCATCATGCCGAACTCGCCGTGCATCGCCTGGAAGCCGGCGTTCGACGCGGCGACCACGCGCTTCATGACCTCGGGCGTGCGCGGGATGAGCCCCGGCCCGGCCTCGCCCGTCGCGCCCTTGGGCTCCACCGTGCCCGCCATCATGTGGAGCTCCACCTGGCGCGGGTCCCAGAGCGCGATGTAGACGCGCGTCGCCTTGCGCGAGCGGTCCGTCCGGAGGAACGTGGTCATGAACGCCGGCGGGAGCCCGTCGAGCTGGCGCACGAAGGCGCCGCCCCCCTGGGGGTTCCACTGCCCCTCGCCCGGCAGCGGCGGCGTCACCCAGGGCTCGAGCGGCGCCGGCGGCCAGCCGATCTCGGGATCGATCGGGATCTGGCGGACGGGCGGATCCAGCTCGCTCTGGCCGAGGTCCGCGGCGATGTCCTCCGCGCCGGTGTCGCCCGTCACCGCCTCCTTGTTGCGGAGGACGAAATCCAGCGCCGTGAACGCCACGGCCTTGACCGTCTGCATCGCGGCGTCGCCGATCACGAGGCGCACCCGGTCGACCGCCCAGGTGACGAGGTTCCCCGGCCGCGCGACCTCGGACGCCTCGGCGCGGATCCACGCGGGCAGCGCCGCGTCGTCCACGCCGCGCGCCGGCAGACGGGCCTCGCGGCCGCCCGCGCGGACGACGACCGCGCTGTCGTCCTCCAGCGCGACGGCGACGTCGCCCGCGTCCGGGGCGCGGCGGCTCCGCGGCTCCTCGGCGCCCGGCTCCTCGGGGTGCGGCTCCTCGGCGCCGTTCTCCTCGCTCCGGGCGAGGTCGATCGCGAAGGTCCGCCGGCCGATCCCGCGCAGCCGGCCTGTCGCCTGCCAGCTCGTGACGGCGTGCTGGAGCCGCTCGACGAGGGACCAGTCCGCGCCGCCCGAGAGCCCTTGCCCGTCCAGCTCGAGCACGTGCACCGTGGGCGACGCGGCCTCGATCAGCGGGCGCGAGACGTAGGCGAGGGCCTCGCCGCGGAGCACGGGCTTCGACTCGTCCGCGCCGCTCGTCTCGGTGAGGTTGTGGATCGCCGAGACGTCGAGCAGGACGCCCTCCGGCGAGAGCCTCGCGTCGACGAGGTACAGGTCGGTGGGCTCCCCGCGCTCGCCGCCGGCGCGCACGCCGCGCGCGACCGCGCGCGCATCGACGCCGAACGGGCGGAGGCCGCCGCGCGGCGGATCCACCCACACCACCTCGCCGGCCGCCGCGGCGATGCCCCGCGCCGCGAGCTCCGCGGCGAGCGCGGTCGAGCGGTCGCGAGCGCCTCCGCCGACGTCGGGCGACATCGCTACGGCCGCGGACGCGCAGAGGACGAGGATGCCGATGCGCTGGCGGCGCAGGGAGGGCGTTTTCGGGGACTGCATTCGCGGACAACGCGCGGAGGGGCGGGGCTCTTGCCCGGGCGGTCGAGGACGACCGGACGCGCGCGCGGCAGCCGTTATCATCGTTTTTGTACCGCGGCCAGGTTCGGGGGCGCGCGGCGCTAGCGTCCGCCGAACCGGCGGTGCTACATCGGGCGCGCCCATGTCGAACGCTGACTCGCCCCCTCTCCGCCGCGACGAGGCGCTGACGATAGCGCGCCTCGCCCACCTCGACCTCTCCGCCGAGGAAATCGAGCGCCTCACCGGTGATCTCGGCAACATCCTCAGCTACGTCCGGCAGCTCGAGGAGCTCGACGTCTCGGCGGTGCCGCCGACGGCGCACGTGCAGATCGAGCGGCTGCCGCTCCGCGCCGACGAGGAGGCGCCGAGCCTGCCGCGCGAGGTGGCCCTGCGGGAGGCGCCGCGGGTCGAGGACGACGGGTTCGCCGTTCCGGCGTTCGTGGACGAGGGGTGACGCCGATGGACACAGCGATCCTCGATCGATCCATCCCGGAGCTCGCGGCGCTCGTGCAGCGCGGCGAGGTGAGCGCCGAGGAGGTGGCCAGGGCCGCGCTCTCGCGCATCGAGCAGCGCGACGGCGCGCTGGGCGCCTTTCTCACCGTGCAGGGGGAGCAGGCCGTCGCGGCGGCGCGCGCGCTCGACGCGCGGCGCGCGCGGGGCGAGGAGCTCGGCCCACTCGCCGGCGTGCCGATCGGCCTCAAGGACGCGCTCTGCACCGAGGGCGCCCCGACGACCGCCGGCTCGAAGATCCTCACGCGGGCGGCGGCGGGCGGGGACGGCGCGCCTACGACGCTCGACCCGGCGCGCGGGTTCCGCCCGCAGTTCGACGCGACGGTCGTCGCCCGCCTGCGCGAGGCCGGCGCGATCCTGCCGGGCAAATGCAACATGGACGAGTTCGCGATGGGCTCGTCGAACGAGAACAGCGCCTTCGGCCCGGTAAAGAACCCGTGGGACCCGTCGCGCATCCCCGGCGGATCGTCCGGCGGAAGCGCGGTCGCGGTGGCGGCGGGGATGACGCCCGGCTCGCTCGGGTCGGACACGGGGGGCTCCATCCGCCAGCCGGCGAGCCTCACCGGCGTCGTCGGCATCAAGCCGACGTACGGCCGCGTCTCTCGCTACGGCCTCATCGCGTTCGCCTCGAGCCTCGACCAGATCGGGCCGTTCGCGCAGGACGTGAAGGGCGCGGCGCGCCTGCTCGAGGTGATCTCGGGCCGCGATCCGCGCGACGCGACGAGCCTCGACGCCCCGGTGGGCGCCTGCGAGGCCGCGTGCGGCCGCGACGTCGCGGGGCTGCGCATCGGGGTGCCCGAGGAGTACTTCGCGAAGGGCATCGACGCGCGGGTCGAGGCGAAGGTGCGGGAGGCCATCGAGGGACTGCGCGGCCTCGGCTGCGAGATCAAGCCCGTGCGCCTGCCGCACACGCGGTACGCCGTGGCGGCCTACTACATCGTCGCGACGGCGGAGGCGTCGTCCAACCTGGCGCGCTTCGACGGCGTGCGCTTCGGGCTGCGCGTCGAGGGCGACCGCGGCGGCAAGGCGGACCTCCAGGGCCTCTACGGCCGGACGCGCGGCGAGGGGTTCGGCCGGGAGGTGAAGCGCCGGATCCTGCTCGGCACGTACGTGCTGTCCGCGGGCTACTACGACGCGTATTACCTGCGCGCGCAGAAGGTCAGGACGCTGATCCGGCGCGATTTCGACGAGGCCTTCCGCGAGGCGGACCTCATCGCGGCGCCGGTCTCGCCGACGGTCGCTTTCCGGCTGGGGGAGCGGGTGGACGATCCGCTGTCGATGTACCTGGCCGACGTCTACACGCTGCCCGCCAGCATGGCCGGGCTGCCCGCGATCAGCGTCCCGTGCGCGACAGCGCAGGCGCCGGACGGCGGGCCTCCGCTGCCGGTCGGCCTGCAGCTCATCGGCCCTGCGCTGGAGGAGGCGCGGCTCTGCCAGGCGGCCTACGCGTGGGAGCAGATCTCGCCGGTGCGCGGGCTGCGCGCGCGCGTGTCGAACGCGTGACGAGCGGAGCGCGCCGATGAGCTCCGCGATCACCGTGGCGGCGGCCGGCCCCGAGCACCTCCCGGGGCTCGAGGCGCTCTTCGAGGCCGCCGGCACGCCCTGCTACTGCCGGTACTACCACTTCGGCGGCACCAACAACGAGTGGCTCGCGCGGTGCTCGGACGGCCAGGGCGAGAACCGCCGGGAGTTCGCCGAGGCGCTCGCCTCGGGCAGCGACGAGGCGCGCGGCGTCGTGGCGCTCGCGCCGGAGGCGCCGCACGTCGTCGGGTGGCTCAAGGTCGCGCCCGCGGCGGCCGTGGCGAAGGCGTACGAGCGACGCCTGTACCGCGGGCTGCCGTGCTTCGCGGGCGATCGCGCCGGCGTCTTCCTGATCGGCTGTGCCGTCGTGCACCCGGGCCACCGGCGGCGAGGCGTCGCGACCGCGCTCGTCGCGGGCGCGGTGGAGCTCGCGCCCTCCTGGGGCGCGCGCGCCCTCGAGGCCCTGCCGCGCCGGCCGAAGGAGCCGGTGAGCGACGAGGAGCTGTGGACCGGCCCGGTCTCCGCGTTCACGCGGAACGGATTCGCCGAGGTGCACGCGTTCGAGCCGTATCCGGTCCTGCGCCGGGCGTTGTGACAGCGCCGCGGCGAGGCCCGGCCGGGGTCGCGCTTCGCTTGCGCGCGCCGGCCGACCAGGTAGTGTCGCGCCCGGCGCATGGCTCCCACCTCCGAGCACCCTGAAGCCGCGGCCCACGACGCCGCCGAGCGGAGCTCCGCCGCCGGCGCAGATCACGCCGCGCCTGGCTCCGCCGCGGGCACGGCCACGGCCGGCGCGAGCGAGCCCCCGGCGTCCGCAGCGGCGGAGGCGTCGCCGACCAGCCGGCGCGCGTCGTCCGGCCCGAGGGGCCGGGTCATCGCGCTCACCGGCGCCGCGTCCTTCCTCGGGCGCAACCTGATCGGGATCCTCGAGGAGGACCCGCGCATCGCGCGCGTGGTGGCCATCGACATCAAGCGGCCGGACACGGGCGGCTCCAAGCTGCGCATGCACACGGTCGACCTGACGGAGCCCGCGTCCGAGGAGCGCGTCGCCGAGGTGCTCGCGGCCGAGCAGGTGGACACGCTCGTCCACCTCTGCTTCCTGTCGTCGCCCACCCCGGCGACCGCCTGGGCCCACGAGCTCGAGTCGGTCGGCACGATGCACCTGCTCCACGGGGCGCGCCAGGCGAGCCTGCGCAAGCTGATCCTCTGGAGCCAGACGATCCTCTACGGCGCGCACCCGACCAACCCCAATTTCCTCACGGAGAAGCACCCGCTCCGGGCGGATCCGGACGAGCGCTTCTTCGCGGACAAGATGGCCGCCGAGCGGGAGCTCAACGCCTTCGGCGCGAAGACCAAGGGCACGACCGTCACCATCTTGCGGACCGCGCCGATCCTGGGCCCGACCGTCCAGAACTACGTCACCCGGTTCCTGGCGCGGCGCCTGGTCATGACGATGCTCGGCTTCGATCCGCTGTGGCAGTTCATCCACGAGGTCGACGCGATCGCCGCCTTCAAGCTGGCCATCGACAGCGATTTCCCCGGGACCTTCAACATCGTGGGCGACGGCGTGCTGCCGCTCTCCACGATCGTGCGCCTCGCGGGCCGGACGGCGGTCCCGGTGCTGCACAGCGCCGCCGGGCCGCTCGCCTCGGCGCTCTGGGCTGCGCACGCGGCGATCGCCCCGCCCAGCTTCCTGCGGTACCTGCGCTATCTCTGCGTGGCGGACGGCGAGAAGGCGGCGCAGGTGATGGGGTTCCGGCCGGTCTACACGACGCGCGAGGCGTTGCTCGATTACACGAGCGCGCAGCGGCTGCGGGACGTGCGCCTGCTGCAAGAGACGCCCGCGTGATGCGGTTCGGGGGGTGAGCGATGGGCACGGAGCACGATCGAGAGCTCGAGGAAGCAGGGGCAGGGAATGGATCGCCGCCGTCGACGCGCGGGCGCCCCGATCGGACGGGGCCCAGGCAGGTCGTGCCGAGCGTCGACGTCGAGGACGACGAGGCCCGGTACCTGGCGCCGATCGGCCCGACGGAGCCCTCGGACGGGCGGAAGACGCAGTCGTCCGAGGTGCACGCCCCGGTCGTGCCGGTGACGGCCGAGGAGCTCCAGCGCCAGATCAGGGAGCTCGAGGCGCGGCTCAAGCGGATGCTCGCCGGGGGGCCATCGCCCGACGCGAGCGGCGCGGTGGGAGGCGTGCCCGAGACCGAGCGGAGCCCGCGCCTGGGCGGAGCGCCCGCCGCGTCGGCCGGCTTCGCCAGCGAGCCGCCGCTGTCCGAGCCCGGGACGGCGCGCGACGTCCTGTCGACCGACTTCTACCTGCGGCAGTGGGGCCGCGCCGGCCTGCGCCGCCGCTCGGAGGAGGTCGACGAGTTCGGCTTCGATCCCAAGTACGAGGCCCGGTACAGGTCGCTCTTCGACTTCCTGCACAGGGTTTATTTCAGGATAGATATCGAAGGCATCGAGCGTATCCCCGCCGAGGGGCGGTGCCTCCTGGTGTCCAACCATTCGGGCGGGCCCATCCCCTACGACGGGCTCATGCTGCGGGCCGCGGTGCGGCGGGAGCACCCGGCGCGGCGGGAGCTCCGCTGGCTGGCCGACGATTTCGTGTACTACCTGCCGTTCGCCGGCACGATCATGAACCGGCTCGGGGCCGTGCGGGCCTGCCAGGAGAACGCCGAGCGGCTGCTCGCGGGCGAGCGGCTCATCGCGGTCTTCCCGGAGGGCGTCAAGGGCAGCGGGAAGCTCTACAAGGACCGGTACCAGCTCCAGCGGTTCGGTCGCGGCGGCTTCATCCGGCTCTGCCTGCGCACGCGCACGCCGCTCGTCCCGTGCGCCATCGTGGGGGCCGAGGAGACGAACCCGCTGTTCTATCGGGTCGAGCACCTCACACGCGCGCTCGGCATCCCGTACCTGCCCATCACGCCGACCTTCCCCGCGCTCGGGCCGCTGGGCCTCGTTCCGGCGCCCACCAAGTGGAAGATCCGCCTGGCCGATCCGGTGCGGTTCGACGCGTACGGCCCGGAGGCGGCGGACGATCAGATCCTGGTGCGGCGCCTCGCGGAGCGCGTGCGCGCGACGATCCAGGGGCTCATCGACGAGACCCTGGCCACCCGGAAGTCGATCTGGTTCGGATGAAGCGATCTGCCGAGGCGAATCCTCACTCCATGCCCGAAGATACAAACGAAGGCGATCCGCCCGCCGAGCCCGAGCGAGCGACGACCAGGGGCGCGCGGCCGGAGGGCGTGCTGGTGATCGACAAGCCGCGCGGGCCGACGAGCCACGACGTCGTGGCCCGCCTGCGCCGCGCCCTCGGCGTGAAGCGCATCGGGCACGCGGGGACGCTCGACCCGATGGCGTCCGGCGTCCTCGTGGTGCTCGTCGGCGAGGCCACCAAGCTCGCCCCGTACCTGACCGCGCAGGACAAGCGCTACACGGCGCGCGTCGTCCTCGGCGTGGGGACGGACACCCTCGACGCGGACGGGCAGATCACCGCGACGCAGCCCCTGCCGCCGTGGCTCGACGCGGAGCTCGGCGCCCTCGCCGGGGCCGGCGGGCCTCCCGGCGGTGAGGCGCTCGCGCGTGCGGCGCCGCGCATCGCCGCCGCGATCGACGCGGAGCGGGCGCGGCGGGAGCAGGCGCCGCCGGCCTACTCGGCCATCAAGGTCGCCGGGCAGCGCAGCTACGCCCTGGCGCGCGCCGGCCAGGCGGTGGAGCTGTCGGCGCGGGCCGTCGAGGTCCGGTCGCTCGAGGTGACCGGCGCCTCGCGCGGCGTGTTTGGTGCACCTGCCGCGGGCGCTGCGCCGGCCGCGGGCTCTGCGCCGGCCACCCTCGATCTCGATCTCGGGGTGAGCAAGGGCTATTACGTGCGCTCGCTGGCGCGCGACCTGGGCGCGCACCTCGACGTCCCCGCGCACCTGTCCGCGCTCCGGCGCACGGCGAGCGGCAGCTTCACCGTGGAGCAGGCCGTGTCCCTCGACGCCGGCGCCGAGGCGCTGCGCGCATCGCTGCGCCCGCTCGCCGACGCAGCCGCCGCGAGCCTCCCGGTCGCCCGCCTGACCGAGCACGGCGCCCGGCGCGCGCGCATGGGACAAGCGCTCACCGAATCCGACTTCTCCGTGGCTCCTGCGCACCCTGGCGCCGCTGTATGGCTCGATCCGGACGGGGTTGTCGTGGCGCTCGGCGCGTCGGAGGTCGCCGATGGGAACGCCGGTGAGAGCCTTCCAGCGCCATCGCCGACTCGGTTTTCCGTCCTGCGCGGTTTTTCTGAAGCGCCCGACATGCGTGGGAATGCTGCTAGATAAGAGAAACCCACAGCACACGGCAATTCCCTGGACTTCGGCAGATCTACGGCGCATGTCACTGGCATCGCTCGGCAGAATCGGTCGAGCTGGGGAGTCCGCCTTCGGGCGAGAGCGGCAAGAACGCGTGGTTCCGTCATCTCCTGAGATTTCGCGTCCCGGTCCGGTTGCGCTCCCCTCGCCTGTTCCGTTACGATTCGTCCGTTAGGAGCCTCTGTTTGAGTCCCGATTTCGTTCCATTGCCAGCGCTCGGCGCTGCAGTTCTCTCCGCTGTACTTGGCTCGCTGTTCGTCGGCGCCGACACCGCACTGACGACGTTGAGCGCGACGAGGCTCGGCGCGCTGATAGAGCAGGCGACGGGCCCCACGAAGGCCGCTTACGAGCGGATTCGTCAGGAAGACGCCAAGCTCCGTTCCCGCTACCTGCTCGGCTGGGTCGTATCGACCAGCCTGACGGCCGCCTGCTTCGACCTCTTCTTCCGGCGGATTGCCCCAGGCGCTGCGCTCTATCTCGGGCTGGCGACCACCATCGTCCTCAGCGGAGCCCTTTACGAGGTCAGCTCCACGCTGGGCCGCAAACACGCCGATCGGGCCGCATCGATGGCGGTCCGCTTCTTGCGCCCTCTCGAAATCGCGATGCTGCCGCTCGCCGTACCGCTCGGCTGGATCGGCTCCAAGCTGGGGCCGCGGGATGGTGAGCAGCCGTCGGATCCGAGGGTTGCCGAGGCGGAGGTCGAGATCCTCGTCGATGAGGTCGAGCGTTCTGGTCTCTTCGGGCGAGAGCCGGCGGAGATGATCCGGAATGTGCTCGAGTTCGCCGATCTCACGGCGCGGGACGTGATGGTGCCGCGATCCAAGGTCGAGGCCATCGAGATCTCCACTCCGCTGGAGAAGGTGCTGGAGATCGTCACCGAGAGCGGGCACTCGCGGTATCCGGTCTACAAGGATCAGACCGACAACATCGCAGGTCTCCTCTACGCGAAGGACCTGTTCAAGGTCCTCGAGGAGCGCCGGCTCAAGAACACGACGCTCCGGGAGATCACGCGGAGCCCGGCAAATTTCGTCGCCGAGTCGCAGCCCCTCTCTTCGCTGCTCCGGGAAATGAAGAGCCGGAGACAGCACCTCGCCATCGTGGTCGACGAGTTTGGCGGGATGTCGGGGATTGTCACCCTGGAGGACGTGCTCGAGGAGATCGTCGGAGACATCCGGGACGAGCACGACGAGACGGACGACGGCGCTGCCATCCAGGATCTGGGCGACGGCCGCCTGGTCGCCGACGCGGCCGTATCGATGAGCGATCTCTCGGCCTATCTTGGCGCCGAGCTCGACCGTGAAGGAAAGTACGAATCTCTTGGCGGGATGCTCACGCAGCACGTGGGCAAGGTGCCCGAGGTCGGCACGGCCGTGAGCAAGTTCGGCCTGCGCTTCATCGTGCGCGACAGCGACGAGCGTCACATCGGAAAGGTCGAGATCGTCCGCCCCCGCGCCATGGGCGCCGGCGGCGCCGCCTGAAGCCCCCCGCGCCGACCCACCGCGCAGGAGGGGGCCATCGTCGCTCCCTCCCCTCCCCTAGACCACGAAACCAGGTACGCCCCGCCTCGCGCGCCGCGGTGCTTCAGATCTGCGCCGGCCGAGCGGCGCGCGCCCGCACAGGAGACGGGCCCAGATCGGCGTTTTCGGCGCGCAGGCGTACTCCCGTACGCCGAGCACCGAAAACGTCGAGATGGGCCCGTATCCGAAGCGGGCGCGTGCCGCTCAGCGGGCGAGGGAGAGTTTGCGGAGCTCGTTCGCGAGATCGTCGCCCTCCTTGATGAGGCCGGGTGTCTCTTCGACGGGGTTGTCCTTGTTGCCCTCGAGCAGCTTGCGGATGTCCGCCATCGCGCTGGCGAGCCTGAAGACCATCTGCTCGCTCGTGAGGCCAGCGACGGACTGCGGATCGACCGGGAGGGCCTGCAGATCGCCGCCGGCGATGTCGCCCTTCGTCCAGCGGGTGGCCTCCTTGTCGGCGGGCTTCAAGCCCTGCTGCGTGCGCTCGAGGCGGCTCACCGTGTACTTCGCCGGCCAGTCCTTGCCGAACGGGAACGGCGCCTTGTTGGGAACGAGCTCGGCCAGCGTCTTGTCGCCGTCCCGGCGGAAGACCACCGAGAAGTTCACGACCGGCTCCTCCTGCTCCTTCCACGATTTCTCGACGGGAGCCTGCGCGGCCGAGAGGACGTTCTTGAGGCTGTCCTTGGTCTTGTTGAGATCCTGGACCGCCGTGGTGTAGGCGAGGACCTGGCGCATCACCCGCCCCGGGAGGCCGCCGATCTGCTTGCCCTCCAGGTTGGTGGCATCGAACGGGACGTTGATGCCGCCCAGCTCGGCCACGAGCTGCGCGGGGAACTTCTTCCCCTCGAGCGCCGTCCGGCCCGCATCGAGCTTCTCCTTCAGCTCCACCATCTTCTCGTTCGCGGCCTTCACGTCCTTTGCGAGCGCCGCGGCGCCGTCGACCGCGAGCTTGCCGCGATCGCCGCGCTCCTTCGCGCCGCCGATGGCGAAGCCCACGCCGATGCCGACGATCGCCGCGAGGCCGGCGTAGAGCGCCGTCTTCTTGGAGGCCTTCCGCCGCTCCTGCTCGACCTCCTCGCCGACCTCGACCTTGATGGTCTGCGCGGCGGCCGTCGGCTTGGGCGGAGGCGTCTGGATCACAGGACGCGGAGCCGGTGCGAACGGAGGCAGCGGGATGCCTGGCGAGATCCCGGGCGGGGGCGCGATGCCCCCCACGGAGGGCATCGGCGGCCGCGCGCTCGGATGCGGCGAGGGCATGCCGACCGGGCCCGCGTTCATGTCGGGAGGCGGCCCCGATCCGGGCTGCGAACCAGGCACGGGAAGGGGGACGGCCGCTCCTGGCGCCCCGCCTATCGCCGTTTTGCCAAGCCGAGCCTTCAGATCGATTTTGCTCTTCTTCTTTTCTTCAGCCATCGGCTCCTCGAGGACGGGATCGCTGCACCACTTCGCGCTGAAAACTCCAGCCCGCCCGAGGGAATCGACCCACCACGGCCCGAACCGGAGCTGCCCCTGCGCGAGCGGCAACAGAAGACGACACGGGCCGGCCTCCAACAGACCGACATGGGAGCGGGGAGGGAAAGATCAGCAACACGACGGGAGCGCCGGGCGAGCGGACAACCCGCCGGGCACGTTAGCGGCGCGCCGCCTGGAATGTCAACGCGATGGCGATCGCAGCGCAGGATGTGTTTCGACAGGCGATCGCCAGGCCACACGGGCCACCCGGCCCCACGGCAGCCCCCGCCGGCCCGCAGCTGCGCCCTCGCCGGGTCTGCCCCGGCGTCGCCGGGTCTGCCCCGGCGTCCCCCGCCCATCCTGCGGGCGACCGCCGGCAGCCTGGCCCTCCGCGAAGGGACCGGGTAGGAAGCAGGGGGCTCATGGTCTCGTTCAAGTTCGGCGGGGGTCGGCCGCCGCGGCTCCGCTCTCCTTCCGGCAGCGGACCGGAGGCGCCGCCAGCTTTATCCACCGGCAACAGACCGCAGGCGCCGCCCGCGGCCTCCTCGGGCGACGGGCGGCAGGCGCCCCCCCCGCCTTCCAGCGGGGGCCGGCGGGGGCCGCCCTCGCGGCGGCCATCGCTCCGGATGGAGACCCGGCGGGTCACGAGCTTCGATGGAACCGACATCACCTACCGCGTGACGCCGCCGCCGTTCGAGGGGGCGAAGACGGTGGTCCTGGTCAACGGGCTGGGCGGGCCGTACCTCGCCTGGCGGGCGCAGGTCGAGTACCTCTCCGACCAGTACCGGTTCATCACGTGGGATTACCGCGGGATGTACGCGTCGAAGCGCCCGTCACCGGACGTTCCGGGCGCCTATGCGGTCGCGAACCATGTCCGCGACCTGGAGGCGATCCTCGCCGTCGAAGGGATCCGGCACGGCGCGCTGATGGGATGGAGCGTGGGCGTCCAGGTGGCGCTGGAGGCGTTCCGCAGGCTCCCGGGGTTCGCCGCGAACCTGGTCCTGCTGAACGGCACCTACCGCCGGCCGCTCGAGACGATGGGGCCGCTGCCGGGGCTCGGGCGGCTGTTTCCGCCGTTCGTGGCGTTCGCGGCGCGCGCTCACTCGCTGGCGGCCAGGGTGACGCGCAGCACCTTCGGCCCGCCGGACGCGGTGCTCTGGCTGAAGCGAATGGGGCTGCTCGGCAAGACGCTCGACAGCGAGGCCTTCGCCGAGCTCGTGCAGCCGTTCGGCCAGCTCGACATGGACGCGCTCTGCCGCAACCTCCGCGCGCTGGACGCCCACGACGCCGAGCACGTGCTCGAGCAGATCGACGTCCCGACGCTGCTCATCACCGGCGACCGCGATGCGTTCACCCCGCGGGCGCTGGCGCAGTCGATGGCGCGCCGCATCCCGATGGCGGAGATCCTCGTGGTCCGCGGCGGGACCCACACCACCGCGGTCGAGTTCCCCGAGCTCGTGTCGCTCCGGATCGAGCGCTTCTTCGCCGACCACGGGTTCTAGCGCGGCCCGCCTGGCCCAGGGCCAGGCGGGCGCGCCGCTCACTTCCGGAGCAGATCGGCGAACGGGTTGTTGCGGAAGCCGCCCGACGAGCTCCCCTGCCCCTTCCCTTGCTGCCCCTGGGCCGGCCGGCGGCCGTCGCCGCGATCATTGCGGCCGCGCGCGTCGCCGCCTGCAGAGGGGCCGCCCGCCTGGGGACGCGCGCCGGCGGGAGCGCCGCCCTTCTTCGCGGTGAGCGAGATGCGCTTGCGCACGAGGTCGACCTCGAGCACCCGCACCTTGATCTTGTCGCCCACCTTCGCGACCTCGTTCGGGTCCTTCACGAACCTGTCCGCCAGCTGCGAGACGTGCACGAGGCCGTCCTGGTGGACGCCGATGTCGACGAAGGCGCCGAACGCCGTGACGTTGGTCACCACGCCCTCGAGCTCCATGCCCGGCTTGAGATCCTCCATGGTCCGCACGTCGTCGCGGAACTTCGGCGGCTCGAACGTGGCGCGCGGGTCGCGGCCCGGCTTCTTCAGCTCGCTCAGGATGTCGTTCAGCGTGAACGAGCCGACGTCGCCGGCCTCGTACTTCTTCGGATCGATCCGCGCGATCGCCGCCGTGTCGCCGATGAGCGACCCGACCGGCACGCCGAGATCCGCCGCGATGCGCTCGACGAGCCCGTAGCGCTCCGGGTGCACGGCGCTCGCGTCGAGCGGGTGCTCCCCGCCCCGGACCCGCACGAAGCCCGCCGCCTGCTCGAACGTCCGCGGGCCGACGCCGGGCACGTCGAGCAGCGCCTTGCGGCTCTTGAACGCGCCGTTCAGGTCGCGGTGCGCGACGATCTTCTTCGCGAGGCTCGGGCCGATGCCGGCGACGCGGGCGAGCAGCGGGGCGCTCGCGGTGTTGAGCTCGACGCCGACTCGGTTCACGCAGCTCTCGACCACCTCGTCGAGCTTCCGCGCGAGCAGCCCCTGGTAGACGTCGTGCTGGTACTGGCCGACGCCGATGCTCTTCGGGTCGACCTTCACGAGCTCCGCGAGCGGGTCCTGCAGCCTGCGGGCGATGCTGATCGCGCCGCGCACCGTGAGATCGAGCTCGGGGAACTCCTCGCGCGCGACGTCGCTCGCCGAGTAGACGCTCGCGCCAGCCTCGCTCACCGGGACGCAGAACAGCTCCGTCAGCGCCTCCGACGCGAGCACGTCCTTCACGAACGCCTCGGTCTCGCGGCCGTGCGTGCCGTTGCCCACGGCGACCGCGCGGAGCGGGTACTTGCGGCAGATGCGGCGCAGGTCCTGGCGGGCGCGCTCGAGCGAGTCGCCGCTCCCGACCAGGTAGATCGTCGTGTGCTCGAGGAGCTTACCCGTCTCGTCGACGACGGCGCACTTGCAGCCGGTGCGCTGGCCGGGGTCGATGCCGAGCACCGCCTTCGTGCCGAAGGGCGCGGCGAGGAGGAGCTCGCGGAGGTTCTGGGCGAAGACATCGACCGCGGCGCGATCGGCCTGCATCTTGAGGTCGACACGCACGTCGCTCTGGACCGCGGGGAGCAGGAGCCGCTTCACGGCGTCGTCGGCGGCCTTCGTGAGCTCGCCGGCCCACGGCGATTTCGGCTTCAGCCCCACCGCGGCGTGGATCGGCGGGACGAGCGGCTCGGGCGCCAGCTCGATCGCGGCGCGGAGGACGCCCTCGGCCTCGCCGCGGCGGATCGCGAGGTAGCGGTGCGACGGGATGTTCGCGACGGGCTCCTCGAAGCTCCCGTACATGTCGAACTTCGTCTGCTTGGCCGCGTGCTCCTCGTTCTTCTGGACCTTGATGACGCCTTCCTTCGCGTAGGCCTCGCGGACGAGCTTGCGCACGTCGGCGTGCTCGGCGATGCGCTCGGCGCAGATGTCGCGCGCGCCGGCGAGGGCGGCCGCCGCGTCGGGGACCTCCTTCTCGGCGCTGACGAACGCGCGGGCCTCCTCCTCGGGGCTGCCGTCCCCTGGCTGCGACCACATGCGATCCGCGAGCGGCTCGAGGCCCCGCTCCTTCGCGATGATGGCCCGCGTGCGGCGCTTCGGCTTGAAGGGGAGGTAGAGATCCTCGAGCTCCGCCTTGGTGCCGCAGGCGCGGATCTTCGAGGCGAGCGCGTCGGTGAGCTTGCCCTGCTTCTGGATCTCCGTGAGCACCGTGGCGCGGCGCTCCTCGAGCTCGATGAGGTAGGCGCGGCGCTCCTCGATGGCGCGGATCTGCACCTCGTCGAGCCCGCCGGTCGCTTCCTTGCGGTAGCGAGCGATGAACGGGACCGTCGCCCCCTCGGCGAGCAGCTTGGCCACCGCCGAGACCCCCTGGCGCGGGAGGCTCAGCTCCTCGGCCAGGAGCGGGACCGGATCGAACGAGCTGTCCGCGCGGCTCGGGACAGCGACAGGGCTCTGCGTCTCAGTCATGGGCGCGGCATACGCGCAGGGTGCACGCGCGTCCAGGCTTGACTTGAGGTCTGCCTCAGCCCGCCGCCGCGATGACCTCGCCGTCGCGCAGCACGGCCCGCGCGCGCGGCGCGCCCCAGGGCTGCACGATCGCGTTCTCGTGGGGCAGGTCCCACAGGGCGAGATCGGCGCGCAGCCCCGGACGGACGGCGCCGCACACGCCGCCCAGGCCGAGCGCGGCCGCCGCCTCGCGCGTCGCGCCCAGGATCGCCTCGGCGACCGTGAGCCCGTAGAGCCGCACCGCGAGCGCGAGCGCGAGCGGAAGGCTCTCGGTCGGCGCCGTGCCGGGGTTCGCGTCGCTGCCCACGATCAGCGGGACGCCTGCGGCCCGGAGCGCGGCGACGGGCGGCGGCTCCTGCCGCAGCGTGAAGCTCGCCACGGGCAGCAGCGCGGCGGCGACGCCCGCCTGGGCGAGCGCCGCGATGCCCGCCGGCGCGACGTGCTCGAGGTGGTCGGCCGACGCGGCGCCGAGCGCGGCCGCGAGCTCGGCGCCGCCCACGTCCGCGAACTGCCCGACGTGCACCCGCACGCCGAGCCCCAGCGCGCGCGCCCGCTCGAGCACCGGCCGCGCCTCCTCCACCGAGAACGCGCTCCGGTCGATGTACGCGTCGACGTAGCGCGCGAGGCCGGCCGCGGCGATCGCGGGCAGCCAGGAGCGCGCGACGGTCCCCGCGTAGGCCGCGCGGTCGCCGCCGGCCTCCGGGGGCAACGCGTGCAGCGCGAGGTACGTCGGAACGACGCGGGGCAGGCGCGCGTCCCTCCCCGCCTCGGCGACCGCCTCGAGCTGCTTGCGCTCCGTCGCCTCGTCGAGGCCGTAGCCGCTCTTGGCCTCGACGGCGGTCACGCCGAGCGCGGCCATCCGGCGGAGGCGGGCGCGGAGCGTGTCCGCGAGCTCGCCGGCGGTCGCGGCGCGCGCCGCGCGCATGCTCGCGACGATGCCGCCGCCGGCCGCGGCGATCGCCTCGTAGTCGCCGCCGGCCATGCGGATCGCGTACTCGGCGTCCCGCGAGCCGATCCAGGGCGCGTGCGTGTGGCAGTCGACGAGCCCGGGCGTGACGACCCCCGCGGCCTCGATCGCGATCGGCACGCCGGCCCCGGGCCGCAGGACCTCGCGCCGCGGGCCGACCGCATCGATCGCGCCGCCTCGCACCACGATCGCGGCGTCCTCGATGACGCCGAGGGGATCACCGGCCGAGGCGCGGGACGCGTCGCAGGTGACCAGCCGGCGCGCGGTGATGGCGAACGGGCGCTCGGGGTGCTGCGCGGCCTCCGCTCGCGCGGCCCCCGGCGGCGCCGTCACGTCGCCGCCCCCGCGGCGCGCGCGGCGCGCGCCCGCTCGATGTCCTCGATCACCGCCCGGGACGCGGGCCCACCGACGATCTCGGCGAACGCCGCCGGCGAGGAGGCCGGCCGCGGCGGGCACCGCCGGCGCAGGCCCAGGCACCGCGCGGCCGCCTCGACGCAGCGCTCGCGGAAGCGGGGCTCGCGCTCGGCCTTGCGCACGAGCGCCTCGTGCACGCGGTCCTGCAGGTCCTCGCGGTGGCAGACGAGCAGCGCGTCGCAGCCCGCCCAGACGGCCGCGGCGGCGGCCTCCTCGACGGCGTGGTGCGCCGCGATCGCGGCCATCTCGAGATCGTCCGAGAAGAGCACCCCCTCGAAGCCGATCTCGCCGCGCAGGAGGTCGGTGCAGATGGCGCGCGACAGCGTCGCCGGGACGCTGGGATCCAGCGCCTCGACGACGATGTGCGCCGTCATGAGCGACGCGACCCCGGCGCCGCAGGCGGCGCGGAACGGCGGCAGCTCGATCTCGTCGAGGCGGCCGCGCGCGTGCAAGAGGGTCGGGAGCGCGAGGTGGCTGTCGAGCGCCGTGTCGCCGTGCCCCGGGAAGTGCTTGCCGCAGGCGAGCACGCCCTCCTCCTGGAGCCCCTCCAGGAATGCAACGGCGCTCCGCGCGACCGCGCCAGGGTCGCGACCGAACGCGCGATCGCCGATGATCGGGTTCGCCGGGTTCGAGTCGACGTCGAGCACCGGGGCGAAGTTCAGGTTGATGCCGACGGCCCGGAGCTCGGACGCGACGGCGCGCGCCGCGCGGCGCAGCAACGGGAGGTCCGCGAGCTCGCCGAGCGAGCGCATCGACGGCAGCGTCAGGAACGGCGCGGGCAAGCGGGTGACGCGGCCTCCCTCCTGATCGATGCCGATGAAGGGAGGCCGATCTGGGCCGCCCGCCGCGGCGAGCGCCTGGCAGAGCCGCGCCGTGGCGGCCACGTCAGGGACGTTGCGCCGGAACAGGATCGCGCCGCCCCGCCGCCCCTCGGCGAGGGCCTTCAGGTACCGGGCCGGCGGCTCCGCGCCGTCGAAGCCGCCCACGATGAGCTGACCACACAGGACCTCGAGCTCCAGATCGAGCCGCATCGTCCACCACCTCTCGCGCGGCGCAGGCGAGTGGCCGGCCGCGGAATCCGTTCGTAGACGACTCGTAAACGACTTGGGCCGACGAAGCCACTTCCGAGGGATGCCGGTGCGCCGGAGGGGACGCCGCGGCGCCGGAGGGACGCATCGTGTCGCGGTCGGCCCGCTCAGAACCGGATCGCGATCTTCCCGAAGTGTGCGCCGCTCGCCATGGACTCGATCGCCTGGCGCACCTCGGCGAAGGGGACCACGCGATCGACGACCGGCCGGAGCCCGCTCGCCGCGATCGCGCGGTTCATGTCCTCGAACATCGCCCGCGACCCGACGAAGATGCCCTGCGCGGTGATCTGCTTCATCAGGATGGGGAACAGGCCGACATCCCCCAGCGCGCCGCCCGTGAGCACGCCGATGAGGCTCACGCGGCCGCCGAACCGGACCGCGCGGAGCGAACGGGCGAGCGTGCCCGCGCCGCCCACCTCGATCACGTGATCCACCCCCGCGCCGCCGGTGAGCGAGCGCGCGGGCGCGTCCCAGTCGGGGTTCGCGCGGTAATTGATGGTCTCCGACGCCCCCAGCGACCTCGCGCGCTCGAGCTTCTCGTCGCTGCTCGAGGTGACGATGACGCGGGCGCCCGCGAGCCGGGCGAACTGCAGCGCGAAGATCGAGACGCCGCCCGTGCCCTGCACGAGGACCGTGTCGCCCGCCTTGATGTGGCTCGCCACGAAGAGCGCGTTCCATGCGGTCACCGCGGCGCACGGCAGCGACGCGGCCTCCTCGTCCGTGAGGTGCTGCGGGACCGCGACGACCCCCTCCGCATCGAGCAGCACCCGCTCCGCGGCCACGCCCGGCAGCTCCCCGCCGAGGGCCCCCCGCGCCTTGTCCGCGGAGAGCTCCCCGTCGATCCATCGCTGGTGGAAGATCGGGCTCACGCGATCGCCGACCTTCACCCGCGTCACCCCGTCCCCCACGGCGACGACCTCCCCGACCCCGTCGGAGAGCGGGACGAGCGGCAGCGAGAACTTCGGGTTGTAGAGCCCCTTCGCCACGAGCAGGTCGCGGAAGTTGAGCGACGCCGCCCTCATCTGGAGGACGATCTGCCTAGGCCCCGGCTCAGGATCCGGAAGATCGATCGGGCGGAGCGCGTCGAGACCGAACGAACCCTGGAGAGCGAACGCTTTCATGCAGATCCTCCTTGAGCGGAGATCCGCTATCCCACGCGGGGTGGAGGCCGGTCAACGCGCCGCTCGACGCCCTGGCCGCCGCGCGTCGCGCAGCGCCTGGGCAGCGAGCCACAGGCCGGCCGCCGTCACGAGCGCCGCCCCGAGCAGCTGATCCGCCGACGGGCTCTCGCCGAGCCAAGCGGCGGCGAGCACGTGCGACAGGACGACCCCGACGTAACCGATCGCGCCGACGCGCGCCGCGCTGTCGAGCGCGTAGGCGCGCGTCATCGCGAGCTGCGCGAGGCCGCCGGCGAGCCCCGTCCCGATCAGGAGGAGGGCGCCGAGGGCGTCGGGCGTCCGCCAGACCGGGATCGAGAGCGCGACCATCGCGGCGCTCGCCACGAGCGAGAAATGCAGCGCGATCGCCTCGGGGCTCGCGCGCTCCCCGCCGGCGCCGATCCTGCGCAGCCAGATCATGGCGAACGCCGAGAAGACGGCGCCGAGCGTGGCGATGAGCGCGATCTCGCCCGCGATCGCGAGCCTCGGCGCGGCGACCAGCCCGACGCCGGCGAAGGCGAGAAGGGTCGCGAGCCAGAGGCGCGGGCTCGTCCGCTCGCCGAGCAGCCGCGGCGCGAGGAGCGCGACGAAGATCGGGCTCGTCGCGCCGAGCGTGACCGCGTCGCCGAGCGCGATCTGCGGCGTGCCGAGCGTGTAGAAGCCGCAGAGCATCGCCCCGGTGCCGCAGAGCGAGCGCGCCCACGCGAGCCGCCGGTCGCCCCTGCCCACGGAGAGCGGCGCCCGGCGGACGAGCGCGACGCCGAGCGCGGTGGCCGCGCCCACCAGCGTTCGCGACGCCGCCACCTCGGGCCACGGGGCGTGCTCCGAAGAGAGCCGCGCGAGGACGTTCATCGCGGCGAAGAGCGATTGGGCCAGGAGCATCCACAGGACGCCCGCGGTCGGGTGCGCCGCGCGCCCCTCGCGCTCCGCGGCGAGGACGATCGCGGAGACCCCGGGCGGGTGCGCGGCGACCGCGCCCTGCGACGATGACGACGTGCTCACGTAGCGCATCGATTACCACCTCGACCTCGCCGCCGTACACGCCGCCGTGCGCCCGAAGGCGCCGGCGCTCCCGGGTGCGCGCGCGACATCGAAGCGCTACGGTCGCAACGATGCGCGCGATCATCGGAGTCACAAGGAGAAGCAGGACAGGAGCGATGGATGGTCAGCGGGAGCGCCGGTCCTGGGCGCTCTGGCTCGGGCTCGTCGCCGCGGGCGCCCACGCGCTCGGGTGCGGCGCGAGCGCCGCGAAGGAGCCGGCGGAGGAGCCGTCCGGCGGCAAGGCCAGAGGCGGGGCGGCGGAGGAGGAGAGCGCGCGCCCCTCGGAGGGCAAGGCCGCCGGCATGGAGGCCGGCGGCGAGGCCCAGGGCACCCAGGCCCCGCCCGCGCCGGGCCAGCAGATGACCCGCGCGGAGGCAGCGCGGTACGTGCTCGGCCTCGTGAACCGCGATCGCGCGGCGCACAAGCTGCCGCCCGTCCGGTGGGACGAGACCGCTGCGCGCGCAGGACGGCGGCACGCCGAGGACATGGTCCGGATCGGCTTCACCGGCCACTGGGGCAGCGACGGCTCGGTCCCGGAGGAGCGCTACACGGCCGCGGGCGGCGACGGGTTCCCGATGGAGAACGCCGGCTGCTTCGCCGACGCGATCCCCCGCGAGCTCGATCCGGATCCGCGCTTCTCCGCGGAGAGCCTCGAGCGCGTGCACCAGGCCTTCATGAACGAGAAGCCCCCGGCCGACGGGCACCGGCGCAACGTGCTCACAGCGTCGCACACGTCGCTCGGGGTCGGGCTGGCCAAGGCGAAGGGGTTCGACATCGCCTGCGTGGCGCAGGAGTTCGTCGACGACTACGGGACGTACCAGCCGCTGCCCAGGCGGACGACGATCGGCGAGCGGATCCGGGTGAGCGGCGAGATCGCCGCGCCGGCGAAGATCGCGGGCGTCGGGATCTCACGGGTCGAGCCGGGGAAACCGATCAAGCCGGAGAAGCTGCTCAAGATGGGCGGATACCCGATCCCGCCCCCCTACGCGACGTTCTTCCCGAAGGGCTTCAAGACGCCTATTCCTCTCCAGGTGACCGGCAATCGATTCGACATCCAGGTCCCGCTGGACGACCGCGGGCGACCCGGGCTCTACGGCGTCAGCGTCTGGGCGACATTCCCCCCCTCGGGCGAGCTGAAGATGGTCTCGCTCCGCACGATCGACGTCGTCGGCAAGGGAGGCGCGCGATGAGCCAGAGCCGCCCCCCCACGGCGTCCGAGGAGCTCGACGCGGTCAAGGTGCTCGATCACCTGGTCCGCCGCGCGGTCTCGATGGGCGCGAGCGACATCCACGTCGAGCCGAAGCGCGACGGCATCCGCGTGCGCTACCGCGTCGACGGCGTGATGGTGGCGCAAGGGCAGATCCCGATCGAGATCGCGCCGTCGCTCACCTCGCGCGTGAAGGTGCTCGCGCGGATGGACATGACCGAGCGGCGCCTGCCGCAGGACGGCCAGTTCAGCCTGGAGCTCCACGGCCACCCGCTCATCCACCTGCGCGCCTCGACGTTCCCCGCGATCCACGGCGAGACGCTCGTGCTGCGCGTGCTGCTGAGCCACCAGCTGATCGCCCTCGACAAGCTCGGGCTCGCCGAGGGGGACCTGCCGCGGCTCGAGCGGCTCGCCGACCGGCCTTCGGGGCTGATCGTCGTGTGTGGGCCGACCGGATCCGGCAAGACCTCGACGCTCTACTCGCTGATCAAGGTCATGAAGACGAGCGAGCTGAGCATCGTCACGCTGGAAGATCCGATCGAGGTCGAGTTCGCCGACATCACGCAGGGGCAGACCAACCCGAGGCAGGGCTTCACGTTCGCGACGGGCCTGCGCGCGATCCTGCGGCAGGACCCGGACGTGATCATGGTGGGCGAGATGCGCGATCCCGAGACGGCGCAGATCGCGCTGCAGGCGAGCCTCACGGGGCACCTCGTGCTGTCGACGCTGCACACCTCCGACGCGGTGGACACGGTCGCGCGCCTCGTGGACCTCGGCGCGGAGTCGTGGATCGTGGCGAACGCCCTGCTCGCCGTGGTCGCGCAGCGGCTCGTCCGCAAGCTCTGCGAGGAGTGCGCGGAGACGTACGAGCTCGAGACCGCCGTGACGGGCGAAGAGGACAAGGTCCTCATCGAGAAGGGCGCCGAGCTGAAGCGCAGCGTCGGGTGCCAGACATGCCACTTGACGGGCTACCGGGGGCGCATGGGCCTGTTCGAGATGCTGGAGCTCGACGACGACCTGCGGGATCTCGTGAAGGCGCGGGCGGGGAAGCGCGCGTACCGGGACGCCGCGCGCAAGGTAGGGCTCGTGCCGCTGCACGAGGCCGGGCTCGCCAAGGTGAAGGAGGGGCTCACCTCCCTGGACGAGGTGCTCCGCGTGACGTGACGCTCCCCGCTCTGGAGGAGGTCTTGCCGAGCGTGTCGGCCAGGCGCGCCGCGGTTCGCCGTGCGATCCGCGGCGCGTCGCCGGTCAGGTCGCCTGCGAGGAGCCGTCGTCGACCGCGTTGGCGGCGATGACGCCCTTGTACCAGAGCGCGCTGTCCTTCGGGATGCGCCGCTGCGTCTCGTAGTCCACCCAGACGATGCCGAACCGCTGCGAATAGCCGCGATCCCACTCGTAGTTGTCCATGAGCGACCACACGAAGTACCCCGCGAGCGGCGCCCCCGCGTCCATCGCGCGCCGCGCGGCGACGAAATGATCGCGCAGGAACTGAAGCCGCCGCGTGTCCGGGATGCGGCCGTCCTTGTCCGGCTCGGTCGAGTAGGCCGCGCCGTTCTCCGTCACGAAGAGCTTGGGCACGCCGTACTCCACGTGCAGCCGGAGGAGCAGCCGCCGCAGCCCTTCCGGGTAGACCTCCCAGCTCATCTCCGTCTGCTCGGATGGGGGCGCGACGTGCACCGTCCTCGGCAGGTTCTGCTCCTCGGGCACCTTGCTGCTCCGCAGGACCGCCCGCGAGTAGTAGTTGAGGCCGAGGAAGTCGCACTGCGTGGCGATGATCTCGAGATCGCCCGGCTTGCACACGGTCAGCCCCTCCGGCGGGAGGTAGCCCAGCGCGATGTAGTCCTCGATCATGTCCGCCGGATAACGCCGGCCGTACAGCGGATCGAGGAACCAGCGGTTGAAATACCCGTCGTAGTGGCGGCACGCGTCGTAGTCGGCGGCGCTGGGGGACGCGGGCATCGCGTAGTTCATGTTCAGCGTGATGCCCACCTCGGCGCCGGGACAGTTCTGGCGCACCACGGGCACCGCGAGGCCGTGGGAGAGCAAGAGGTGGTGGCTCACCGCCAGCGCCTTCTTGAAATCGCGCATGCCCGGCGCGTGGATCCCCTTCTCGTAGCTGAGGAACGCCGTGCACCACGGCTCGTTGTGCGTGATCCACTTCTTCACGCGATCGCCGAGCTTTCGCGAGATGACGTCGGCGAACTCCACGAACGCGTCCGCCGTCGAGCGGTGCTGCCAGCCACCGACCTGGTCCTGGAGCACCTGCGGCAGGTCCCAGTGGAAGAGCGTCGCGTACGGCTCGATCCCGGCCGCGAGGAGGCCGTCCACGAGCCGGCTGTAGAAGTCGAGCCCCTTCTGGTTCACCGCGCCCCGGCCGTTCGGGAGGATGCGCGGCCACGCGATCGAGAACCTGTAGGCCATCATGCCCAGGCTCTTCATCAGCGCGATGTCCTCAGGCCACCGGTGGTAGTGGTCGCACGCGATGTCGCCGTTGGTCCCGTCGACGATCTGACCGGGCGTCTTCGCGAAGCGATCCCAGATGGACTCGCTGCGGCCGTCCTCGTTCGTAGCCCCCTCGATCTGATAGGAGGACGTCGCGGTCCCCCAGACGAAATTGTCGGGAAATCTCAGAGACGGCATGTCGGTTCGTGGTTCTCCCTAGAGAGGTCCGGCCTCGGCGGAGGCGGGCACCGTGCGATCGTAGAGCGCGGAGGGCGCGATGACGGAGCCGGGCGCGTAGAGATGGCAGCGGACCCAGTGCCCCGACCCGACGTCGATGGCCCCCGGCATCTGCTCCCGGCACGTGTTCATCACGCTCGGGCAGCGGTCCGCGAAGGGGCAGCCCGGCGGCGGGTTGATGAGCTTCGGCGCCCCGGAGCGCGCCGGGAGATCGCCGCGGATCGAGCCGTTCGGATCCGGAACCGCCGAGAGCAGGAGCTTCGTGTACGGGTGCGCCGGCTGCTGCATCAGCTCCTCGCTCGGCGCGCCCTCCACGATGTGGCCTGCGTACATCACCATCGTGCGATCCGCGACGTAGCGCGCGCTCGCGATGTCGTGCGTGATGTAGAGGTAGGAGATACCGCGCTCCTCCTTGAGCTTCTCCATCAGGTTCAGGACGCCCATGCGGATCGAGACGTCGAGCATCGAGATCGGCTCGTCCGCGAGGATCACGCTGGGATCCACCGCGAGGGCGCGGGCGATCGCCACGCGCTGCCGCTGACCGCCCGACAGCTGGTACGGGAACTTGAGCGCGACCTCCGCGGGCGGGTTCAGATCGACCGTCTTGAGGAGCGCGTGCACCTTCTCCCGGAGGATCGCCGCGGTGGGCGCCTTGTTGTGGAGCAGGAGCGGCCGCTCGAGGTGGTAGCCGATGGTGTGCACCGGGTTGAGCGAGCCGAACGGATCCTGGAAGATCATCTGCACCTGCCCGCGGTAAGCGAGCGAGGCGCGGGTCGGCTCCTCCTTCAGCACGTCGCGACCCTTGAACACGATCTGCCCGCTGCTCGGCGGCATCAGCCGCGCGAGGAGCCGTGCGATCGTGCTCTTGCCGCTGCCCGACTCGCCGACCAGCGCGATGACCTCACGCTCTGCCAGCGAGAACGATGCGTCGTGCAGCGCCCGGAGCTGCTGCGATCGCAGCCCGCCGCCGACAGGGAAGTACTTCCCCAGGCGCACCACGTCGAGGACAGGCGAGACAGAAGGTTGCGTCATCGTCATCGTCAGTAGAGGTGGCAGGCGCCGCGGTGCTCGGGCGCGATTTCACGAAGGGCGGGCAGCTCGTTCTGGCAGGTCGCGAAGGCCTGCGGACACCGGGGATGGAAGCGGCAGCCGGCGGGTGGGTTGCGCATGTCGGGCGGCGAGCCCGGGATGCCCTGCAGCCTGCGGCGCGGCCCACGGACCGAGGGGAACGACCCGAGGAGCCCCTGCGTGTACGGGTGCTTCGGATCGCTGAAGAGGTCCTTGGCGCGGGCGGTCTCCGCGAGCTTGCCGGCGTAGAGGATGGCGATGCGCGTGGAGAACTCGGCGATGAGCGAGAGGTCGTGCGTGATGAAGAGGATCGAGAAGCCGAGGCGCTCCTTGAGCTCGGCGATCTGCTGCAGGATCTCCCGCTGCACGACCACGTCGAGCGCCGTCGTCGGCTCATCCATGATGAGGAACGGCGGCTTGAGCGCCATCGCGATGGCGATCACCACGCGCTGGCGCATGCCGCCCGACAGCTGGTGCGGGTAGCTGTTCAGGCGCGACGAGTCGATGTTCACGAGCTTGAGCAGCGCGGCCGCGCGCTCCATCGCCTGAGCGGGCGTCACGCCGTCGTGCGCGATGATCGGATCGGCGATCTGCTCGCCGATCGTCAGCACCGGGTTGAGCGCGGTCATCGCGCTCTGGAACACCAGCGCCATCTTCCGCCAGCGGAAGGCGCGGAGCTGCTCCTCGTTCATCGCCAGGACGTCCTGCCCGGCGAAGTACACGTGCCCGCCCGTGATGACCGCCGGCGGGCGGAGCAGCCGCATGATGGCCATCGCCACCGTCGACTTGCCGCTCCCCGACTCGCCCGCGAGGCCGAGCACCTCGCCCGGGGCGATGTCGAAGGAGACGTTGTCGACCGCGCACACCGGACCCGTCGGGGTGATGAACTCGACCCGGAGATCCTGAACCGAGAGAAGCGGACTAGGCGCCATGAGTCCTCACCACCGGCGTAGACGGACCCGCCGTGACCTTGCGGCTCCTGAGGAGACGCGACCAGGCGCCCTCCGCGCGGAGCCGCGGATTCGAGATCTCGTCGATCGCGTAATTGATGAGCGTGAGCGCGAACCCGACCAGCGCGACGCACACGCCGGTGGGCACGATGGTCCACCAGGCGCCCGTGAGGAGCGCGGCGTTGTTGCTCGCCCAGTAGAGGTTCGTGCCCCAGGTGACGGCGCTCAGGTCGCCCAGCCCGAGGAACTCGAGGCCGACCTGGGCGCCGATCGCGTAGACCGTCGCGCCGATGAAGCCGGACATGAGGAGCGACGTCATGTTCGGCAGGATCTCCACGAAGATGATGCGCGCGCTCCCCTCGCCGCTCACGAGGGCCGCGGACACGAAGTCCTTGTCGCGCAGCGCGAGCACCTGCGAGCGGAGCACACGCGCGTTCCACGCCCAGCCCGTGAGGACGAGGACGAACAGGATCGTCAGCGGCCCGGCCGGCAGGTAGGCCGCGATGACCACGGCCATCGGCAGGCCGGGGATGATCAGGAACACGTTCGTGAGCAGCGAGAGAACGCTGTCGATCCAGCCGCCGAAGTAGCCTCCGGCCATGCCGATCGCCGCGCCGATCGCGATCACGGCGAAGCCCGTGGCGAAGCCGACGGCCAGCGAGGTCCGCGCGCCGACGATCGTCTGCGCGAGCACGTCCTGCCCCTGGCCGTTCGTGCCGAACAGGTGCTCGGCGGAGGGAGCCTCGTGCGGCATGCCCACGAACGCGTGCGGGTCCTGGCCCACGAGCGAGGGGCCGAGCAGCGAGAGGAGCAGGAAGAAGAGCACGATGAGCGTGCCCACCATCGCCTTGCGATTCGAGAGGAGCAGGCGGAGCCATCCCGCCGCACGGGAGGCGCCGCCCCCGCTGTTGCCTTGTTGCGCAGCCATCGCTTCTCCTGGACCCAGCCGTCAGCGCCCGCGGGCGCGGGGATCAAGAAACACGTAGATCACGTCGACCAGGAAGTTCGCCCCCAGCACGGCGAACGTGATGGTGAGGAAGATCCCCTGCATGAGCGGGTAATCCTGATTTCGAACCGCCTGGATGAGCAGATAACCTTGCCCCGGATACGAGAAGACGATCTCGGTGAGCAGCGAGCCGGCGAGCACGAAGCCAAGCGCCATGCCGAAGCCCGTGACGTTGGGCAGGAGCGCGTTCCTCGCGGCGTAGGTGAACATGACCCGCCACTGCGAGAGCCCCTTGGCCTGGGCCATCGTGATGTACTCCTCGGACAGCACGGTGACCATCGCGCTGCGCATGCCGAGCATCCAGCCGCCGATGGTGGCGACGACGATCGACAGGGCGGGCAGGACCATGTGCGAGAGCACGCTCCCGATGAACTCCAGGCTCCAATCGGGCGAGAGCGTGTCGCTGTAGGCGTGGCGCAGCGGGAAGGCCCCGAGCACGAACCCGAGAACGTAGAGCGACACCATCGCGAGCCAGAAGTAGGGGAACGCGCCGAGGAACATCAGGACCGGCGGCATGACCGAGTCGAGCCAGCCGCCCCGCTTCCACGTCGCGACGATCCCGAGCACCGTCCCCAGGCCGAAGCTGACGATCACGGCGGCGCCCGACAGGAGCAGCGTCCAGCCGAGCCCCGTCGCGATGACCTCCGTCACCTTCGCCGGGAAGTGCGCCACCGAGGTGCCGAGATCGCCGGCCAGCGTGTGGCTCAGGTAGGTGATGTATTGCTTGTAGAGCGGCTCACCCGTGAACCCGAACGCCTTCCGCAGCGCATCGATCGCCTCCGGCTGCAGCTGCCCCCGGAAGCGCACGAACATGGCCGAGGCTGGATCGCCCGGCATGGCGCGCGGAATGAGGAAGTTCAGGGTGAGCGAAGCCCACGCCGCGATGAAGTACAAGCCCAGCTGTCGCAGAAGGTAACGCACAGAAGCTCTCTCTTTTAACCTGCGCTCCGGATCAGGTCACGCCCAACTTCACTTCGGCTTGAGCTCGGTGAGGACCAGCAGGTACTCGGGCGGGTTGTTGGGCGACAGCTTCGCGTACGGGTTCTCCTTGCTGGGGAACCCGGTGAAGCGGCGTGTGTTGTACTCGCCCCAGGACGGCCCGGGGAACAGCGGGATCGAGGGCGCCGTCTCGGAGAAGATCTCCTGGAGCTGCTCGATGATCTTCTTCTGCTCCGCCGGCTCGGTCGCGGCCTCGAACGCCTCGAAGAGGCCGTCGGCCTGCTTGGCGCCGAAGCGGTGCCAGTTGCGCGCCGACGTCTCGCCGACCGGCTTCGCGGTCGCGGTGCCGAGGAGGTCCCGGTAAAAATTGTATGGGGTCGGCTCCTCGTTCGACCAGCCCATCGACAGGTCGAACGTGCCCTTCTGGAGCGCCTCGAAGAACGCGCTGAAGTCGTACGTCTTCAGCGTGGCCTCGACGCCGATCTGCTTGACCTGCTGCGTGACGATCTGCGCCGCGCGCACCCAGTCGGACCAGCCCGTGACGACGTTGAGATCGAAGCGCAGCGGCTTCCCGTCCTTCACGCGGATGCCGTCGGCCCCCTTGGCATAACCCGCCTCGTCGAGGATCTGGTTCGCCTTGGCCACGTTGAACTTGACCCAGTCGCCCGCCTCGACCGTCTTCTGGCTGCGCCAGCGCTCGTGCGCGTCGCTCAGCGCCGTCGCGTCCGCCGGCCGCGTGTAGTTGTTCATCGCGACCTTGACGATCTGCTCGCGGTCGAGCGACATGCTGATCGCCTTGCGCACCCGCGCGTCGTCGAGGGGCTTCTTCGCCGTGTTCGTGTAGACGAACACCGTGCTGCCGACGAGCGGGAACCAGTAATGGTGATTCGTGGGGTCCTTGCCGACGTAGACCTTCTCGATCTCCGGGACGAAGTTGCCGGCCCAGTCGACCTCGCCGTTCAAGAGCGCCAGGTTCGCCTGGTCGTTGCCCGGGTACGCCGGGAAGCGGAGCCCCTTGATCGCCGGCTTGCCCTGCTGCCAGTAGTTCGGGTTCCGGCCGAGCTCGTAGATCTGGTTCTGGAAGGTCTTCACCTCGGTGAAGGGCCCCGTCGCGACCGGGTTCTCATTCGTGTACGTGACCGGATCCGCCACGTCCTTCCACTTGTGCTCCGGCACGATCGGCTGGTGGCCGAGGAAGACGAGCCCGGGGACGTACGGCCGCGTGAGCGTGAACTCGACCGTGGAGTCGCTCTTGGCCTCGACCGAGGTCATCCACTTCCAGACGCCTTGCAGGTCGAGGGCGACGTGCTTCTTCAGGAGCCCGAAGGTGAAGGCCACGTCCTTCGCCGTGAACGGTTGGCCATCGGACCACTTGACGCCGGGCCGCGTCGTGACGGTGAGCGTCTTGTTCCCGTTACCCCACTCGTACTTCGATGCGAGCCAGGGGGTGAACTCGCCCTTCATCGTGTTGTAAACGAGGAGCGGCTCGTAGATGCCAGCGACGGTTGGCCAGCGAACGTTGCCTGGTGCGAGCAGAGGATTGAAGTTCCGCACCCATGACGCTTGCTGCTCGATCGAGACGGTCAGGAAGGTGTCGGCGGCCGGAGAGGGTTTGCCCGGACCCGGCGCGGTGCTCGCGCCGCCCGCGGACTCCTTGGTCGGTTCGGTCTTCCCGCACCCCGCTGTGACACCGACCGAAAGAAGCAACGTCGACAACACGAACGTCCGACGCGGCAACAACCAGTTCCTCATGAGAATGCTCCTCGCGGGGCCCTCGTGGATACGCCCGAGCGCCCACCGTCCCTCTCCCACTCCTCAATCTCCCTGGAAGCCACCACGCGGCAGAGCGGCTCGCCGGAATTCGACACCGCGACGCAGTGCGCCATACCAGCATCCAGGCGTCGGCACTGTAGCCGTTTTCGCACAGCAGTGTCAACGGGGATTCGAGGTTGCTGTCAAGTTCTCGCGCCGCTTACTCAGGCGCGTTTTCAAGGGAGATGTCGTGGTGCGTCATGTCTCGCAGCAGCAACTCCGTCTCATGTGGTGCTCATGGTGTCATCACGCGTCATGAGGAATGATGGCTTAAGCACTTGCACTGTTATTTTCTTTGACCGTAGTAAGAAAGTAGGCCGTCACAGACTGCGTCGGTTCAGGCACCTGAGGTGCGCCGCTGTCCACGCGCGTCCGGGGCAGGTCTATACAGACGTCCGCGGGCGATTACAAGACCAGAAATTTCCAACTTCGCGCCGGTGGACAGGGGGGCGCGCTCCCAGGGCGAGCGCGGACACCTCCTGGGCGGGCAGAGAGGGAAGGCCGCGTCAGGGGCGGACGCGGGCGGAGCGTCGGGTGCGGTCAGCGTTGTAGTGCGGGCCGCTGTTCGACGCCTGATGGGCTGGTCCTCTCCGCCGTGGCCGTGAGTACCACGTATCAGGAAAGGCTCCCTTCGATGTCATCAATGTTTCGCGCGCAGGCGCGGGCCAGGCGGGCGGCCGCGAGCGCGCCTCATGGGAGCGGGGGAGCGGACGCTGGCACGCGGAGCTCGCCGCCGAAGAGCTCGTCGGCGGTGCAGTTGTCGAGGAACGCGCTCTCCTTACCCAGCTTCAGCTGAGGCTCGGGCGAGCCCTGCACGACCAGCCCGAAGCGGTTGTCCAGGGCGCGAACCCGGGAGAGGCGACCCGTGCTCCGGTCGTACAGGATGCCGGCGCGCGCACAGCCTTCCACCCGCACGTCATCGAGCGCGACGGTGGAGCCGGCGAGCGCGAGGACGCCGTCGGCGACGAGCTCGTCGCGCCGGCTGCCCTGTGCGGCGCGGGGATCACCCGTCACCCCGTCGACGACCGTCTGCGAGATCTCCGCCTCGGAGGCGAACAGCACCACGCCGGCCGTGCGGCTCCCGCGGACGAGGGACGAAGCGATCCGGATCTCGTACCCCGCGGCGGCGACGCCGATGCCCGTGCTGTCGTCGTCGCCGTCATCGTCGTCATCGTCGTCATCGTCGTCATCGTCGTCATCGTCGTCTGATTCGCCGCCCGCGGTGCCGTCGATCAGGTTCCCGATGATCTCGACCCTGCTGCCGAGGATCTCCGTGCCGGCGAAGACGCCGACGGAGCGGTTGCCGCTCACGACATTGCCCGCGAGCACCGCGGTGGCGCCCCGGTAGATGACGATCCCCTGCCCCACCGGCGCGCGGCGGTCCGGCGCGACATGCCCCTCGACGAGGTTGCCTGTCACGGTCGCCTCGGACCCGTCATATCCCACGAGCAGGCCGGTGCCCTCGTTGCTGCGAATGGCATTCGACACGAGCGTCACCCGGCCCTCCGCCACGGTCAGCCCGGCGCCGTCCCCCCAGCCGCCCTCGGCGATGGTGCCTTCGATGAGGTTGCCGCCGGCGATCAGCTCGGCGGAAGAGTCGCCGACGTGAACCCCGGTGCCGCGGTTCCGGACGACCGCGCTGTCGTGGAGGCGCATCGCCGCGCCGCGGGCGACGGCGACGCCGAATCCGCCGAGCAACGACCCGGTCGGGGCCGCCACCGTGCCCTGCACCAGGCTCCGCGTCATCGTCGCCGCGCTGCCCTCGCCGATGACGGCGACGCCGATCTCGGTGTTGCCGAGGACCACGCTCGAGTCGATCGCGACGCGCGCTTGCCTCGCCGCATACACGCCGACGCCGTAAGGCGGGTCGGAGCTCCCGGGGCTCGTCCCGTCGACGAGGACGCCGGAGAGGGTCGCCGACGCGCTGGCCGCCACGAGGATCCCGGACAGCTGGTTTCCAACGACAGCCGTGCTCTCGATCGACGCCTCGGCGCCGTCCTGCACGACGATCCCCTGGCCGTCCGCCGGGTAGCGCCCCGACGACAAGGTCCCCTCGACGAGGCTGCCCACCACGGACGCCGTGGCGCCCGCCTGGAGCGCCGCCACGCCCGCCGCGCGGTTGCCCGTCACGGCGCTCTCCTTCACGAGGAGCGCGCCGCCGGCTTCCGCAAGGGCGCCGATGCCGGTTCCTGCGCTGCCGTCGCGCGTCCCCTCGATCCAGCTCTGCGCCACCGAGAGGCGGGCGCCGTCGCCCGACTGGACGCCGGCATGCATGGCGTCCTTGATGTGAACGCGCTCGAGCGTCACGGCGCTCGCGCCGGTCGCCACGACGCCAGCGCCGTCTCCGCCGATCTCGATCCCCCGGAGCGTCACCTCCCCTGCGTCGAGCACGGCCACGATCGCCGGAGGACTCACGGCCGAGCTGACCCCGCGGATCCGCACGCGCGAGGCGCACGGGCCGGCGATCTCGAGCGGCTTCGTGATGACGACCGGCTCGTCGTAGGTCCCCGCCGCGAGCGCGATCGTCCCGCCGTCGGCGACGAGCCCCAGCGCCGCCTCGATCGTCGTGACCGGCCTCGCCTCGGATCCGTCGCCGTCCGCGCCGGAGTAGCTCGGATCCACATAGACGTTCCCGGACACGCGCGGGACGCTCCCCCACGGCCCGCGCCCGCAGCCGACGGGGCCGTCGACCGGCACACACCCCGCTTCCGGCGTCGCGAACGTGCCTGTCGGGCACCTCGCCATGGCCGGCCTGCAGAGCCCGTCGTCGCCCGCGAGCTCCGGAGCGCAGCGGGGGATGCCAGCGGGAATACAGCCCTCATCGAACTTCGGGATCGTCCCCGCAGGGCATTTCGCCATCGATGGATGGCAGAGTCCGTCGTCCTCCACGAACAGCTCGGCGCACCCCTGGATGCCCACCGGCATGCACGCCTCCGCGGGGCCGAGGACGTGCCCAGGCGCGCAGCTCGGCGCGCGCGGCGCGACGCCCTCGCATGCGAGCGGGGCGCCGGAGCTCCCCGATGCGTCGCTGCACGCCGCGACGAGCGGCAAGAGGGCCGCGATGCAGGCGGCCAGGCAAGATGAACCCGCGCGCGTCGCGCAGAAGCGCATGCAATCCCCTCCTTGGAAAGCGCTGCCTCGCGCGCCGCGGGCTCCCGCTCCTCGGGCGAACAGCTCTCCAGAGCTCCCGCAGCAGCGCGGAGACCGCACGTAGCCTCCATGAACAGGCGCCCCGAGCGCCCGAGATCGTCGAGGAGCCCGCGCCAGGGTGACGAGGACGCCGCCTGTGCGCCTGTGCGCCTGTGCGGCGCCGCGCGAGCTCCTTTAGCGTAATGAATCCTACAACGGGAGATGCGCTCCTGCCAGGCAAAGGAGCCGTGATCGCGCCGACTTTCCCTTCGCTGCAGCGCCACGGACGGCTGCGCCGCGCCGGGTCTCCCGGGCGTGGGCGCGCGCGAACCTCGCTGACACCGAGGCTCGCGCGCGGCCGAGCGTGTGGGTCAGACGTCTTCTGTCAACCACGTTGAACCGGGCGAACGCGGCGCGGAGACGCCCCGCGAGGGCGGCCGCTCCCGCTGCATCGCCGGCCCGCCGTCCGCGGCTGAAGGCGGCGACCGCGCCGTCGTTCCGGACGACGGGGTGACGCGCGGCGCGGCGCAGAGCGCGGCACACCCGCGCGACGACGGCGAGGTCGCCGCAGGAGGAGCGCCGCGCAGGGCCCTTGTCGGCCGAAGTGGGCTGCGCACGGCGTGACCAGATGGCAGCAAGCGATGAGAACATCCCCGCCGACGAGCGCAGATGTCGAGTCGCTGCAGCCCCTGATTGCAGGGATCCACCAGGTCTTCGGAAATGCGGCTTGCCGAGCGCGATAAAGCCGCAAGTCGGGTCGTCCTCCCCCCGTTTCATGCCGTCCCGCCGCGCGCGGCGCGCGGCGCGCCCTGCGATGGACGTCGACATTTGCCTTTCTCCAGCGCTCGAAAGGCGCCCACATCGGCGCTGCGAGGCGGCGCCGACGCGGCGGCTCCCCGGCGCGATGAAACGGGGCAGAACGCTCACCCGGCGCGGATTCAGACAATGCACTTTCGCCGTCGCCGACGCGGCAGGCTCTGCACACGAAGAGTCAGGCACGCAGCCTGCTCTCCACGCCGTTCAACATGCCGGCGCGGGCCCGAGGGCCGTAGCAGGGCATGGAAGGAGGACGGATGGTTCGCTCAATCGATATGAAGATGGCGCACGCGGCGATGCTCTTTTCTGTGTTGATGACCGGGTGCGCAGTCGACGCGGTGGCTCCGCAAGAGGCCGACTTGGACCAGGCTGACGTCGACGTGGCGTCGAGTGAGCAGGCGTTGGAGGACGAGGAAGCGACGGACGAGGAGACGCGGGGCGGCGGCCTGATCGGCGCGCCCGGGATGCCGGGCAAGACCGATATCGGCCAGGCCCCCATCAAGGGCGGCCTCGGCGGCCCCGGTGGCCCGCTCCAGGGCCCCGGCGACATCGGACAGGGACCCTTCAAGGGCGGCCTCGGCGGCCCCGGTGGCCCGCTTCAGGGCCCCGGCGACATCGGACAGGGACCCTTCAAGGGCGGCCTCGGCGGCCCCGGTGGCCCGCTCCAGGGCCCCGGCGACATCGGACAGGGCCCCATCAAGGGCGGCGGCCCGCTCCAGGGCCCCGGCGGCGTCGGACAGGGCCCCATCAAGGGCGGCCTTGGCGGCGTCGGGCAGGGCCCCGGTGGCCCGCTCCAGGGCCCCGGCGACATCGGACAGGGCCCCATCAAGGGCGGCGGCCCGCTCCAGGGCCCCGGCGGCCCCGTCGGCCAGGTCGGGCAGATGCCCGGCGGCCCCGTCGGGCAGATGGGCGGGATCCCCGGCCTCGGCGGCTCCCCGGGCATGGGCGGCTTCGGGTGGCCGCTCGGCATGGGCGGCTATCCGTACGGCGGCTTCGGCTTCCCCGGCGGCTTCGGCGCGCCGCTCGGCGGCTTCGGCGGCGCTGGGTGCTGCGGCGGAGGTGGTTTCCCTGGATCGCTCTTTCCCTGACGTCGTTCCCTGGGCGCGACGGCCACGCTGCCGCCGCGAGCCGCGGTGAATCGATACGAGGGTCCGCCCGAACCTGCGGGGAGAGTCACACAAGCTCCCCGCGAGGCGGGCGGCCCGTCCGTCGACCTGCCTCTGGAGAGCGGGCGCCCTCCATCGAGCGCGGGGCCCGCGAAACGTTGGACCCCCGCCGCGCGGTCGAGGCAGCATACGGCGATGGAAGACGCCCCCCTCCTAGAGCGCGAACCGGAGACCAACATCTTCGGCGAATCCATGGTGGTGTTTCACACCGCCGCGGACCTCATCGGCCTGGCTCCCCGCATCCGGCTGGAGCTCGAGCAGCCCGACTACGAGCACATCTTCTACATCACCACGCAGCTCCAGGACCGCCTCGTCCCCTTCCGCGGAGAGGCGGCCGCGGCCTACGAGCGGCTCCCTGCGTCGGTGATCCCGAACCGGGCCGCGATCACCCCGCTCTTCAACGGCAAGCTCATCCTCCGCCCCGAGGCGCTCCGGACCGGCTCGATCCACGTGCAGGACGGAACGATCCGCCTCGCCGATCAGGGCCTTTACCGCATCCAGCCCGGCGCGTTCGTGCGCTTCAAGGCCTATCGGGTCCAGCACAACCAGGCGCGAGGGCCTTACAAGGGCGGGCTGCGCTTCCACAAGGCCGTGTCGCTCGACCTGTTCAACGCGCTCGCCGCCGAGATGACCTGGAAGACGGCCATCGCCGATGTCCCGTTCGGCGGCGCCAAGGGGGGCATTCGCATGGACCCGCGCGAGCACAGCAAGGAGGAGCTCGAGGCGATCTCGCTCCGGTACATGTACCGGCTGAAGCAGCTCATCGGGCCCAACGTGGACATCCCCGCGCCGGACGTGGGCACGAACGCCGAGGTGATGGCGTGGCTCCTGCGCCAGTACAGCGACGGTGAGCGCGAGCGGGTGAACCACCGCGGCGTCGTCACGGGCAAGGACGTGCGCATCGGCGGCTCCGAGGGGCGCGTCAAGGCGACCGGGCAGGGGCTCGCGTACTGCATCGAGGAGTGGTACGCGCAGCGCGGCGCCACCCTCGCGGGGGCGCGCTTCATCGTGCAGGGCTTCGGCAACGTCGGCTCCGCCGCCGCCGAGATCCTGTGCCGGATGGGCGCGCGGTGCGTGGCCGTGCAGGACGCCGACGGCGCGATCCACGACCCGAACGGCATCGACGTGGGCGCGCTGATGGCGCACGTCAACGAGAACCCGCAGAACCTCCGGCGGTCGGTCGCCGGCTACAGCGACGCCCAGGCGATCGCGCGGGACGATTTCTGGAGCGTGGACGCGGACATCTGCATCCCGGCCGCGCTCGGCGACGCCATCACCGGCGAGGTGGCCGAGCGGCTGAAGGCGAAGCTCGTGGCCGAGGGCGCCAACCGCCCGACCACGACCGAGGGCGACAAGGTGCTCGCGGAGCGCGGCATCAGCGTCATCCCCGACATCATCGGCAACGCGGGGGGCGTGACCGTCTCCTATTACGAGTGGATCCAGAACAAGCGCATGGAGCACTGGACCGAGGGCGAGGTGAACGCGCGGCTGGAGCGCGCCATCAAGAGCAACTACCGCCTGATCTGCGACATCGCGGAGGACCGGCCGCGCCGCTCGGAAGATCACGACTCGACCGGGCTCGTCCTGGGCAAGCGCCTGCCGATGCGGCTCGCCGCGATGGTGCTCGCGCTCAAGCGGATCGAGGCGCACTACATGCTGGAAGGGTTCTCTCAGTGATCTCGGCAAAACGACGAGAGCGGCGCCGGAGTCCGGCCATCCCGCTGGCCGGGCTTCGGGCGAGCGGCGGGCGGACCTAGCGAGCGACGCCGTACCCGAGCTTCTTGATGCCGTAGACCTTGATCTTGTGCTGGAGCGTCCGCAGCGGCAGCTCGAGGCGACGCGCCGCCTCCGTCTGGTTCCAGTCGGACGCGCGCAGCGCCTCGAGCAGGAGCTCGGCCTCGATCTGCTCCAGGCGCGTCTTGAGGCCGACCGCGGGGGCCGCCGCCTGCCCCGGATCGGACGCGCGCGGGGGGAGCGGCTCGGACGGGCGCGAGGGAAGCGGATCGGACGCGCGCTGGGAGAGGGCCGGCGCGACGCCGGGCTCGGACGAGCGCGAGACGTCCACGGCGCGAGAGGGCGTGGGCGGCGAGCTGGGAGAGGTCACCGCCAGGCGGATGCGCTCCGGGAGATCACGCGCCATGATCGCGTCGCCCTCCGCGATCACCACCGCCCGCTCGATCGCGTTCCGGAGCTCACGCACGTTGCCGGGCCACGAGTAGCACTTCAGGAGCGCCAGCGCCTCGGGCGCGAGCGACTGGACCCTGCTGATGTTCGCCGAGTTCGCCTGCGCCAGGAAGCCCGCCGCGAGCGTCGCGATGTCGTCGCGGCGCGCGCGGAGCGGCGGGATGTTCAGCGTCATCGCGTTCAGCCGGTAGAGCAGATCGAGCCGGAACGTGCCCGCGTCGCACATGGCGTCGAGGTCGCGGTGCGTCGCCGCGATCACGCGGACGTCGACCTCCAGCTCCTTGGTCGCGCCGACGCGCGTCACCCGCTTGGTCTCGAGCACGCGCAGGAGCGCGGCCTGCGCTGCCGCGGGCAGCTCGCCGATCTCGTCGAGCAGGACCGTGCCGCCGGCGGCCGCCTCGAAGACGCCCTTGTGCTGCTGGCTCGCCCCGGTGAAGGCGCCGCGCTCGTGGCCGAAGAGGGTGCTCTCGACGAGCAGCGCCGGGATCGCGCCGCAATTCACGCAGATGAGCGGCTCGCCGCGGCGCGGGCTGCCGTCGTGGATGAACCTCGCGAGCACCTCCTTGCCCGTCCCGGTCTCGCCGCGCAGGAGCACGGGGATCGAGGAGCGCGCGGCCCGCAGCGCCACCTCGACGAGCGATCGCATGAGCGGGCTCTTGGTCGCGAGGAGGTGGCCGTCGGCCTCCCACTGGCTCTCCGGCGGCGCGCCCGGCGGGCCCGCCTCGTCGGGCGGCCGGGTGCTGTCGACCTTCGGCGTGACGTAGACCAGCGCGCCCTCCGGGGGCGCGAGGCGCACGGGCTCGGCGGGGGTGGCGCTCCGCGACGCCTCGTGGCTGACCTCGATGAGCTTGTCGATGGACGTCGCGGCGTCGGGGGACACGGCGACCCCCGCGACCAGCACGGGCTCGCCCTCGCGGCGCGCGACGATCGCCTTCGCGAGCTCCTCGGCGAGCTCGGGGGTGACCTCGGGGAGCAGGATCTCGAGGGTGTCGGCGCTGTAGAACGCGACGCGATCGACGGGCCTCAGCGCCTCGCGCACGCGGAGCCCCCAGTGACGGAGGTGGCTCGCCTGCGCGCCGAGCGAGCGGACCACGACGAGCGCGAAACTGCGGCCGAAGAACCTGGACCGCACGATCTCGGCCTGGAGCGCGAAGCGGAGCGCGTCGGAGCCCTCCAGGCCGAACGGGGGCATCTCGCCCCCGGAGAGCACATGGACCGACGCGACGATGCCGCCGAGCAGCACCTCGTCCCCGGCCTTGACCACGCCGCTCTCGACCCGTTGCCCTGAAATGCGCGTCCCGTTGCGCGAGCCGAGGTCCTCCACCACGACCTCGCCGCCCACGAGCGTGAAGCGCGCGTGCCGCCGCGAGATGCTCCTGTCCCGGATCACCACGTCGGCCGGGGCCTCCCTGCCGACGACGACGCCGACGCCGGGGCTCATCGGGGCCATCTCGACGCCGTCATGATGATAGACGAGCAGGAGCACACGCCGCTTCTCCGAGCGCGCGCCCTGGAGGAGCTCCCCTGTCTTGATGGACAGCGGCGCGGTCGTCGCCATGGGGCCGGTCCTGTAACCGCTCACACTGCCCAACTACGCCTCATTCCTCCCAACGGCAACCGGGAAGCGGCGGCGCCCCCGGTCTTCGACGAAAGCGCGCGCGAGGCGTCCGCATGGTAAGAAGGTTGGATGCTGCGTCTCAACGCCGAATGGACACAGGTGCTCCGCCGGTACAAGGAAGACCACCAGGATCCACGCAACCAGGCGTGTCACCAGGTCGGCATACCGCTCATCGTCGCGAGCTTCCCCGTGGGCGCGACGCTCATCGGCCTCCCGCTCGCGGCCGCGATGTTCGCGACCGGCTGGGGCTTCCAGCTCGCAGGCCACTGCTTCGAGGGGAAGAAGCCGTCGTTCGTGGACGACAAGCGGAGCTTGATCATCGGCGTGCTCTGGTGTCTCGAGAAGTACGGCCTGCGCGTCTTCGAGGAGACGCCCGCCCCCTGACGCTCCTCGCCGGGCGCTCCCCGGGCGCCGTCCACGTGCACGGCTGTGACGCGGACAGATCGGCTTCCTGCACCAGAAAACCTGGAACATGGTTTTCTCTGCCACTGTGCTGCATTGCGCAAAGCTTTCTTGACGTGATGCACGCACGGTCGTACCTGTGACGCGGGCGGGGGCGACGACTCTTCCTGTTCGGGGTTCTCGGCAGGCACCGCGCCCGCCGGCGCATCGACGTCCGTCCGCCCGTGCCTCTGTCCCGACGAGCTCCCGGAGCGTCGGGACCGGCCCGCCGCAGGCGATGAGATGGACGAGGACGAGGAGACGGGGGATGGGGAGTGCGGGGAGCATGAGGGGGAAAGTCGCCGTGATCACGGGGGGCACCTCGGGGATCGGGCTCGCGACGGCATCCGCGCTGGCGCGGCAGGGCGCCCGGGTGACCGTGCTCTGTCGCCGGACCGGCTCCGACGGCGCGAGGAAGCTCGCCGCGCTGAAGGTGCTCGGCGAGGTCAACCTCGTCGAGTGTGACCTCGGCCGGCTCGCGTCCGTGCGCGCGGCGGCCCGCCAGGTGGCCGATCGGTGCGGGGTCGTTCACCTGCTCGTGAACAACGCGGGCGTGTTCCTGCGCGAACGCGCGGAGTCGGCCGACGGCCTCGAGATGACGTTCCAGGTGAACTACCTGTCGCATTTCCTGCTGTCGAACTTGCTGCTCGACCGGCTCAAGGCCGCGCGCGACGCGCGCGTGGTCAACATGGTCGCGCCGGTGGACAGCATCCGGCTCGACTTCGATGATCTCATGTCGAAGCGCTCTTATTCGTTCCTCTCCGCCTCCGCGCGGTCGAAGCTCGCGCTCGTGCTCGCGGCGCGCCGCCTCGCGGAGAGGCTCTCGGGCACAGGAGCCCAGGTGCTCTGCTACTACCCTGGCCTCGTGCGCTCAGGGCTGTTCGAGGGGACCTCGCGCGTCCTCAAGGCGCTGATCGACGTCGTGGGCGCGACACCGGCGCAGGCGGCCGCGAACCTCCTCGCGATCCTGGCCGACACGGCGCCCACCGGGAGCCCAGCCTTCTTCGAGCGGACCAGGGCGAGGCCTCTCAAGGGAATGGCGACCGACGCAGAGGCGGCCTCGCGGCTCTGGGAGATGAGCTCGAGGCTCGTCGGCTTCACCTGAACGGAAGGGCCCCCCGGCTCACCGGAACCCCCGCTTCTTGAGCTCCGCGGCGAGCGACGACTGCACGCGCTCGACCTCCCGGCCGATGGCCCGCACCGCCTCCGTCGCGCTCTCGAGCGTCCCCGCGCGCGCCTCCCGATCGAGCCGCGCGCAGAGCTCCTTCAGGCTGGAGGCCGCGAGCGCGTCGGCGCTCTCGTAGAGCGCCCAGGCGAGCCGCTCGAGCTCCCCGAGCGCGCCCTGCGCCGCCGCCTCGCGCATCGAGGCCACCCGGGTCGGGGCCTCCGTGAGGAAGAGCTCGATCACCTCGGTGACGACGTCGGGCTCGACGGCGCGCAGCCCGCCCCGCGGCCGCGAGGAGGCGGGCTGGCCGCGCTTCGACGTCGGCGGGGGCGAGGGCGTGACCAGGGTCGGCGGAACGAGCTCCACGCTCGGCGGCGCGCCGTCGGGGTGGGCGGCCTCGTACGCGCCGGATCGCGACGCCGCGCCGGGAGGCCGCCGCCCGCGGTCGGCCTCGTCCTGCCTCGGCGGCTTCGATGAGGCCGTCGCTCGCGGCGACCTCGGCGGGTGCGCGCGCGCCCCGGCGGACACGTGCTCCGGCGGCAGCCCTGCGAGCAGCCGCAGGCTCGAGTGCAGCTGCGCGCGCCGGATCGGCTTGATGAGCACGGAGGCGACCTCGGCGCGGCTGGGCGCCTCCCTGCCGGCGTAGGTCATGAGGCCGACGCGAACGGGCGCGATCGCGGGGTCCGCCTTGATGCGCTGGAGCAGCATCAGGCCGTCGAGATCGGCCAGCTCGAGGTCGATCAGCACCATGTCGTAAGCGGCGCCGGCGTCCGCCGCCTCGCGCAGCGCGGCCAGGGCGGCGGCGCCGCTGCCCGAGGTGCGGCAAGCGAGCCCGAGCTCCTCGCTCAGCTTTCGCACCACCTGACGCACCGAGCCGCTGTCGTCGACCACGAGCACCCGCTTCCCGGGCAGGTCGATGCGCGGGATGAGCGCGCGCTCCGCGCCGCGCGCGCGCCGCTCGAACGGCAGCGCGAACGAGATCCCATGCCGGCGCGCGTCGATGTCCGCGGGCTCGCAGAGATCGCCGCCCATCGCGACGACCAGGCGCTTCGCGACGGCCATGCCGGACGCAGGCCGCGCTCCCCCGCCCGGCGCGCCCGCTGCCCCCGGCGCCTCCGCGCCGTCCGCGCGCCCTGCGCCGCCCGCGAGGCGCACATCGAAGCGCACCCGCGCGCGCGATCGCTCGGGCGCACCGTCGAGCCTGCCTTTCGCCTCGTCATTGCGGGCCGCGTCGAGCGCGGCGCGCACCAGCACCTCGCCTCGGGGCGCCGCGCCGATCGCGGTCGCCACGACGTTCAGCAGGATCTGCCGCAGCCGCGCGGCGTCGCCGCGCACCGCCGCCGGCACGTCCGGCTCGACGTCGAGCACGAGCTCGGTCCCCTCGTCATGCGCGCGATCGCCGAGCAGCTCTGCCGCGTCCTCGATCGCCCGCCGCAGATCGAAGTCGGCGTGATCGACGTGCGGCCCGCTGCCGTCCGGCTGGCCGAGCGAGATGAGATCGTCGACCATCGAGAGCACCGCGTCGCCGCTGCTCCGGATGCGCCGCGCCCAGGCGCGCTGCTCCGGGTCGAGCTCGCTGTCGAGCAAGAGGCTGCTGAATCCGACGATCCCGCTGAGCAACGTCCGGATCTCGTGCCGCATCTGCGTGACGGCGCTCGCCTCACCCTCCTCATGGGCGATCGCCCATGGCCGCGCGGCCGGCCCCTGCGGCGCGAGCGCGCGCTCCGCGGACTCGCTGCTCCTCGTGCCGGGGCTGCTCTCTGGACCGCTCCGGCGCTGCTCTTTGCCTGCCATCGACGCCCCGCCACGCCGTGGTCGCCCGCCCCACGCGGACCCCACGACGCCGGAGCTTCGAGTGTACTGCTTACAATGCCCCGGAGAGAAGCTCGCCGTGCGCGCCGCGACGACCGCTCCGCGCCGTGCGCGCGCCAAGCACGCGTGATTTACACGCCATTTACGTGTCTTTTACGCCGCTTTACGCCGCTTTTACGCCGCTTTTACGCCGCTTTTACGCGCCATTCACGCAATGTCAGCGTCCGTCAGCTCCCGCGCCCCGCGCCGCGGCGGGGGTGCTCGGCGGCGTCTCCCACGGTTCGCGAGGCGCATGGGGGAAACGCGCGTCCCCTAGCGCCGTCACGACGACGCGCTCGCGATCGACCGCCGCTTCCGCCGAGAGCACGCTGACGGCCGACGGGTCCTCGGACGACGCGAGCGCGCGCCGGCTGTGCCCGAACAGGCGCAGGAGCAGCTCCGGCGGGGCGAAGTCGAGGTCGCTCTCGTGGACGAAGAGCCGCCCGAGGTGCTCGGCGTAGGCGCTGGCGAGCACCTGGAAAGGGATCTTGTCGAAGGCGAGCGCGCGCCGGCGGCTCGCTGCCGCCGACCCGATCAGCGCCGCGAAGAGGGTCGTGTAGATGGCGCGGAGCCTGATCCGCATCGAGGCCGGGCTGCGCTTCAGGGCCTCGCGCAGGAAGTGGACGTTGAGCGGGACGTGGAACGACTCGTCGCGCGTCAGGATCGTCAGCATCTGGCGCACCGCCGGGTACCGGGCTTCCCGCAGCGCGAGGCGGTAGGTCGTCGAGCCGATGGTCTCGAACATGAGGTTCGTGAGCACGATCGTCTCCACCCGCTTCGCGCGGCCGTACAGGCGATAGAAGGTGCCGGTGACGCGGCCCATGGGCCGTACCTCGCCGCCGATGTGCGCGAGGAACTTCGTGAGCAGCTCGCGGTGCCACCCCTCCTCGTCGCCGTAGAGCCGCAGGCACTCGCCGAGCTCGGGGTCCCAGCCGCTCACCTCGTCGGCCAGCGCATGCGCCTGCATGAGGCCGGACTCCTCGGCGCGGAACGCGGCGTTGAAGAAGGCTATCGCGGCCTGGCGCTCTCCCTCGCTCTCCCACGGGATCGGCCGGGAGAGGTCGAGCTCTTCGTCGTACATCCGCTCCGCGCGGCGGCGCAGCATGCTGAGCCACCACGAGGTGGCGCGCTGGACGGGGGGCTTGCGGGAGATCGGCTGGGACGCTGCAAAAAGCATCGGGCAAGGACCCCGTCGGTGACGGATGAGGAGCCGCCTCCTCGATCGCGCACGACGGGACGGGACGGGCGGCACCATAGCGCAGTTGTTCGGCGCGGCGCACCCGGGAGCGCCGCGCGCCCGAGCGCGCGTCGAGGGCGGAAGGCTGCTCGGGGGCGACGGATCCCTGCGCGCTCGCCTGCGCGCTCGATCGACGGGCCGACGGGGGGCGACGGGGGACGACGGGCGGACGACCCGGGGGGCATCGTTCGTCGCCGTGGCGCGCTTTGTACGCCCCTCCGGGTGGGATACCATAGTCGACCCACTGTGTTCTTCGAGCAGCTCGAGCTCCCCCTCGGAGGGCTCTATCCCCAGACCGAGCCCACCCGCATCCCACGGACCCGGCGCGTCTTCGTCAACCGCAACCTCAAGCTGGCGGGGATCGACTGGGTCGGCTTCGACATGGACTACACCCTGGCGATCTACAACCAGACCGAGATGGACAACCTCTCGATCCAGGGGACCGTCACGAAGCTCGCCGCGCGAGGCTACCCCGAGGAGCTCCTGCGGCGCCTCCGCTATCCGATCCACTTCCCGATCCGCGGCTTGCTGATCGACAAGCGCTTCGGCCACGTGCTCAAGATGGACCGGTTCAAGGTGGTCCAGCGCGGGTACCACGGCCTCCGGGAGCTCACGAAGGACGAGCTCCGGTCGCTCTACCAGCACCGCAAGATCCGGCCGAACACCGCCCGCTACCACTGGATCGACACGCTCTACGCGCTGAGCGAGGCCACGCTCTACGCCGGCATCGTCGACGCCCTCGAGGAGCGCGGCGTCGCGCTCGACTACGCGCGGCTGTTCACCGACATCCGCGAGTGCATCGACGAGGCGCACCGGGACGGCACCATCCTCGACGTCGTCCTGTCCGACCTGCCGCGCTTCGTCGAGCGCGACCCGAACCTGGCGCAGACGCTCCACAAGTTCCGCTCGGCGGGCAAGAAGCTCTTCTTGCTCACGAACTCGCGCTGGCCGTTCACCGAGAAGATGATGACGTACCTGCTCGGGGACGCGATGCCGGAGTACCCGAGCTTCCGGCACTACTTCGACGTCATCGTCGTCGCCGCGCAGAAGCCGGCGTTCTTCCAGGAGCGCCGCCCGCTCCTCATCCGCGACGGCGCCGAGCCCCGCCCCGCCACGGCCCCGCTCGAGCGCGGCGCCATCTACGAGGGTGGCAACCTCAACGACTTCGAGAAGTTCCTGAACATCTCCGGCGACCGGGTCCTCTACGTCGGCGATCACATCTACGGCGACATCCTCCGCTCCAAGAAGGAGAGCGCGTGGCGCACGGCGATGATCATCCAGGAGATGGAGGCGGAGGTCGCCGCCCACGAGTCGTGCCGCCGCGAGCACATGGAGAGCGCCCTGCTCGAGGGGCGCCGCGAGGAGCTCGAGGACCAGCTGCGCTTCTACCAGCAGCGCTACAAGGACCTCACCCGCAAGATCGAAGAGGAGCAGCAGAAGAAGAACGGCGCGACCAACGGGGGCGGAGCGCCGCTGCTCGCGGAGGCGAACGGCGAGCACGTCCAGATCGACTACGCGACGTCGTTCTACGAGGCCGAGCGGGGCCGCACCAAGCGCGCGGTCGAGCGCATCCGCGGCCAGCTCCGGGCCGTCGACGCGGAGGTCGGCAAGCTGGAGCGCGAGATCGCCCGCCGCTTCCACCCCTACTGGGGCTCGCTGCTCAAGGAGGCGAACGAGACGTCCAGCTTCGGCGATCAGGTCGAGGAGTACGCCTGCATCTACACGTCCCGCGTCTCGAACCTGCTCGCCTACTCGCCGCTGCAGTACTTCCGGAGCCCGCGCGACCTGATGCCGCACGAGCTCTGATCGCCGAGGCCTCCGCGCCGGTGCGCGGGCGCCGCATGAGGAGATCGCCATGAGCATCGCCCGCCCCCGCCCGCTGTTCGTCGCGCTCGTCGCCCCCGCCCTCTTCGTCGCCGGCTCCGCCGGCTGCGGCAAGCGGGCCTGCTTTCACTGGACCGCGCTCGAAGGGGCGTGCCCGTCGAGCGACGAGGCGCGCGTGTTCTTCGAGAACCCAGGCTGCGTGAGCGCCATCGAGTCCATCGACAGCGAGGCGGATTTCGACGGCGAGCTCTGCTGCTACGACGTCACCACGGTCGACACCGGCGACGAGGAGTGCACGACGGTGCAGGGGCCGATGTCCGGCAGCGCCGGCGGCGGACGCCCCCCCATCCCCAAGTAGCCTGGAGGCGCAGCGCGCGGCCTGCGTGCGCGCCTGCGCCGCGTCACTTGCAGCAGCGGAAGCCGGTCGAGTAGTCGTGGTACCCGCGCGAGTGCGCGGTGGTCTTGTACTCGCAGCCGTCGCCGTGCTTGGCGCTGTCGAGGTAGTAGCCGCCGCGGAAGGTCCCGCGCGGCGCGCTCGTCCACTCGTGCAGGTTGCCCACCATGTCGTGGACGCCGAAGCTGCTCTTGCAGCGGCGGAACGCGCCCGAGGACGCCAGCGTGCCCGGGAGCTGGTTCAGGCGGGCGTCGTTCATGTTGGCCCACGTGAACGCCGACTGCGGGGCCTCGCCCCCCTGGCCGAAGTAGCGGTTGAACGACGAGACGCCGCTGTCGTTACAGGCGCCGCGCTCCCGCTCGCGTCCGTAAGGGAACACCGTGGCGCGCTTGCCCCTGCACGCGGTGACCCACTCGTCGTCCGTGCAGAGCCGCTTGCCGGCGTTGTGGCAGGCCGCCTCGGCCTGATCCCGGCTGATGTACGCCTGCGGCTTCACGCCGCGCCGGTTCACCGCCTTCACCTTCAGCTTGCCGACCGGCTCGAACGGCGAGTGCCGGCGCTTTCCTCCGCCGGAGAGCAGCTCGACGGTGCTCGCCTCGAAGCGGTCGATGCAGAACGTCCCACGCACCGAGGCCATTCCCGCGGGGCACGCGGCGCGCGCGGCGGCGGCCGTCCGGGGGCTCGGTAGCCCGAGGACCGCGAGGCCGAGCGCCGCGACGCCCGCGGCGAAGGCCGGCGAGCGCGCGAACGACAGGACGGGCCGGCGCGCGAGGGGGTGAGGCGGGAGAGGCGGTCGCATCACGGAGAGGCCCAGGCCCGGGGCGAGCTCCTGGCCATAGCCGATCCCCGGCGCGGCGGGCAAATCGCCGCAGCTGGCGGAGGCGGGCCCGGACGCGCGCGCTGCTGGCGCTGGACGAGCGGGCGATTTCGGTCACGCTGGCGCTCCCATGACAGCCACCGCCCCGCCCGCCGCCGGCGCCACGGCCGCGGGCTCGCGCGGCGACCTCCCCGCGCCCGCGGGCTCGCCCGGCGATCTTCCCACGGCCCTGCTCCGGAGCTCCCCCGCCGACTTCATCGTCGAGGAGCTCCCCGCCTACGCGCCGAGCGGCCGCGGCGAGCACGTGTTCGTGACCTTCCGCAAGACGGGGCGCACCACGCTCGACGCGGTCCGGGCCATCGCGCTCGCGCTCGGGGCCGACCCGGGCAGCGCCGGCTTCGCCGGCATGAAGGACCGGCACGCGATCACCACGCAGACCGCATCGTTCCAGCTCCCCCTCGCGCAGGATCCGGCGCCCCTGCTCGAGAAGGCCGAGCTGCCCGGGATCGAGGTCCTCGCGGTCGCCCGGCACGACAACAAGCTCAAGCCGGGGCACCTCCTCGGCAACCGGTTCCGGATCGCGCTCCGGGGCATCGCTCTCGCGGCGCTCCCGCTCGCCGAGCGCCGCCTCGCCGAGATCGGCCGCGCCGGCGTGCCGAACGCGTTCGGGCCCCAGCGGTTCGGAAGGAACGGCGACAACCCCGAGCGCGCGCTCGCGTGGATCGCGGGCCGGGAGCGCGGGCCCCGCGACAAGCGCGAGCAGCGGCTGCTCTTCTCGGCGCTCCAGTCGCTCTGGTTCAACGAGGTGCTCGCGCGCCGCGAGGCGGACGGCACCTGGAGCGCCGTGCTCCCCGGCGATCTCGCCAAGAAGCGCGACAGCGGCGGGCTGTTCCTCGTGCCGCTCGAGGGCCCGGAGCTCGCGGACGCCGAGGCGCGCGCCGCCGCGCTCGCGATCTCGGCGACGGGCCCGATGTTCGGCCGGAAGATGCGCTGGCCCGAGGGCGCCCCGGGCGCGCTGGAGCGCGAGGTGCTCGCGGCGGCGATCGGCGATCCTCGCAGGCTCGACGCGTTCGCCCACGCCGGAGAAGGCACGCGGCGCCCGCTGCGCCTGGAGGTGGACGGCCTCGAGGTATCCACCTTGGAGGCGGCCGCCGGCGAGGCGGCGGTGAGCGCCACGACGCCAGGAGCAGCGGACGATCCGGATGTACGGCACGGAATCGTCGTCTCGTTTGTGCTACCGAAGGGCGGCTACGCGACGACCGTCCTTGGGCGAGTCTTCCGGCTCGTCGACGCCTCCGCCCCCCGGCCCTCCATCGGCAGGCCGGGGGCGGGCAGCGCCCCTCCTCCGGAGGAGGACGAAGTCGAGGAAGGGCAGCCCGCCGTCGACCCGTAGAGGATCTTCGAAGCGCGGCTCCCCCCCACCCCCCCATCGGAAAGGCACCAAGGAACAAGATGAACCTCGTCGAGTGGCTGCAGCGCATCATGGTCGGATTCGGGGCCGCCTGGGTCATGTGGTTGATGATCGCCCTCAGCGTCGTCTCGGTCGCCATCATCCTGGAGCGCGCCTGGTTCTTCTGGTCGCTCCGCGACGATCTCACCGTCCTCGCGCGGGATCTCAGGACGTCCCTCGACGACTCGATCGAGGCGGCGCGGCGGCGGATGGACGCCTCGCCCTCGGCCGAGGCGGCGGTCGTCGCGGCCGGCCTCGCGGTGGCGCACCAGGGGCCCGAGGCGGCCGAGGAGGCCATGGCCGGCGCCGCGGCGCTCCAGCGCATGAAGCTCGAGCGGCGCCTCGCCTACCTGGGCACGCTCGGCAACAACGCGCCGTTCATCGGGCTGTTCGGCACCGTCATCGGCGTCGTCGGCGCCTTCGACGCGCTCGGCCAGGCGGCGAAGACGCCGGTGGCGCAGGCCACGTCGCAGGCCATGGCGCCGCAGGCGGTCATGTCGAGCATCGCCGAGGCGCTCGTCGCGACCGCGGTCGGCCTCGCGGTCGCCATCCCGGCGGTCGCCGCGAACAACTTCTTCCAGCGCATGATCAAGTCGACGCTCGCCAACACCGAGGCGCTGACGCGCGTCCTGCTCGCGCACCTCAAGATCGATCCGGCGTTCGCCGGGGCCGCGCCCGCCGCCGCCGTCGAGCAGCCGCGCGGCAAGGCCGCGAGGGCGTCGCGGCAGGACGAGCACAAGAAGGGCGGCGCGGGCGAGGAGGAGCGCTGATGGCCGCCACGAGCCGCAACGACGATGACGAGATGATCAGCGGCATCAACGTCACGCCGCTCGTCGACATCACCCTCGTCCTCCTCATCATCTTCATGGTGACGGCGAAGATCATCGTCTCGCAGTCGCTCCCCCTCGACCTGCCGAAGGCGGCGCAGGGGCAGGAGGTGCAGCTCATCTTCGGGCTCGAGCTGCACGCGAACGGCGACACGCTCGCCGACGGCAAGAGGCTCGCGAACGAGGACGCCATCCTGCCGATCGCGCGCGAGGCCCAGGCGAAGAACCCGGAGCTCCGCGCCGTGATCCGCGCCGACACGACGGTCCCGCACGGCCGGGTGATCCGCGCGCTCGATCTGCTGAAGCAGGCCGGCGTCTCCAAGATCGCGTTCGGCGTGACGCCGATCGCGCCCGAGGCCGGCGCGGCCCCGGGTACGGCGCCGGGCTCCCCCGCCGCGCCTCCCCCGGCAGCCCCCGCGCCCGCAACCCCGAGCCCCGCGCCGTGAGCGCGCCGAGCGAGACCTTATGAGCCAGGTCACGAGCGATCGCGCGGGGGCGGTCCACGACGGGCGCCGCCGGGGCAAGCGCAGCGGCGCTGAGCCCGGGGGCGCCCTCGATCCCTCGACCCCCCTCGCCTCGCCGGCGCCTGCCCGCGCCGGCGATCGTCGGCGCGGCGCGGATCCGCTCGCCGCGGTGCTCGCCCTCGGCGACCGCGCGTCGCGCGTGGGCGCCTTCCTCGGGGTCACGCTGGCGGTCACGAGCCACGGCGCGGCCTCGGCCCGGGCCATCGTCTCGGGGTCGCTGCGCGACATGCGGCACGTGGTCGAGGAGATGCGCACCGGCATCCACGACTACCTCTGGGCGATCTACGAGGTCGACATCCCGCCGCCGAAGGTCGAGGCGCCCAAGCCGCCGGAGCCCGAGCCGCCGCCGCCGGCGCCTGAGCCCGAGCCCGTCCCCAAGGTCGCGCCGCCTCCCCAGGCGAACACCCCGCCGCCCAAGGACGACCCGTACGAGCCGCCCCCGGCCGCCGCCGAGGCCTCGAAGGTCCTGACGAAAGAGCCGGATCCGGACGAGGTCCTCGACATGACCGATCAGGGGATCGCGAGCGGCGAGGGGCAGGGCGTCGGCTACGGCCAGGTGGCCGGCGCGGGCACGGCGAAGACCCCCACGTTCAACCCGAACGCGAAGGTCGGAGGCGTCGTCGGCGGCAAGGGCACGGGCGACCCGGTCCCGCCCCCGCCCCCCGCCGGGCCGGACCGCTCCGCGCCGCCCGGGCTGATCGGCAGCAGCAACTGGAACTGTCCTTTCCCTCCGGAGGCCGACGTCGACCAAATCGACCAGGCGAAGGTCGTCCTCATGGTCACGGTGCGCCCCGACGGCAGCCCGCTCTCGGTCAAGGTCGTCAGTGATCCTGGACACGGCTTCGGTCGCTCCGCGCGCATGTGCGCGCTCGGCCGTCGCTACAACCCCGGCAAAGATCGCTCGGGCGCTTCGATCGCCGCCACGACGCCGCCCATCACGGTGACGTTCACGCGCTAGCCGCTCGCCGCGAGCTCCCTTTAAATTCGCTCCGCGCCCTTCGCCTCGGTTATCCTCGTCGACGGCTTGTGATCGTCCCCGAACGGATCGAGCAGCTCTCGAAGGTCCCCCTCTTCAAGGGCCTCACCCCGGCCGCGCTGGAGCTCATCTCGCGCGTCGCGAGCGAAGAGACGCACGCCCTCGGCACCAAGATCTTTCAGCACGGGGATCCCGGCGACAAGCTCTACATCCTGCTCGAGGGCAAGGTCCGGATCAGCCGAGAGATCGCCGGGATCGGCGAGGAGGCGCTCGCGGTGCTCGGCCCGGGCGCCGTGTTCGGCGAGATGGCGCTGCTCGACGAGGCCCCCCGCTCCGCCGACGCGCGCGTCCACGAGCGCTGCCGGTTGCTCACCGTGTCGAAGGACGCGTTCGAGGACCTGCTCTTCCTGCACAAGGAGCTCGCGTACGAGGTCCTCTGGAACGTCGTCCGGATGCTCGTCCAGCGGCTCCGCGAGACGAACAACAAGCTCACGTTCCTCTCCGTCTCAGGCAAATTCGAGTAGAGTGCCGGCCAGATCGCCCGGCGACCGTGGGAGCGCGCCAGCGCGGCGCGGCCTGCCGCACGGGGGGCGGCCGTTCGGCTCGAACTCAACGTTCCTTGGAGGACTATGGCAGCCAGAATGAAGCACGCAGCGCTCGCCCTCGCGCTCTGGATGGGCGCCTTCGCAGGAGCCTGTGGCTCCAGCACGCCGCCGCCCGAGACGGCGGCCGACAAGAACGACTTCGACGGCGAGTCGAGCCCGGACGAGGGCAAGGCGACCGCCGACGCCGAGGGCGCGAAGCCGGCGAAGCCGGAGAAGGCCGCGGAGGCGCACGAGCACGAGGAGGAGCACGAGGCTCCCGCCAAGTCGACGCCGATCCAGGCGACCAAGTTCGAGGCGGATCTGAAGAAGATCGGGATCAACCTCAAGAAGATCCCCGAGCTCGAGAAGCTCCCGGCGGGGCAGAAGAAGAAGGTGATGCCGCTGCTCCAGAAGGCGCTCGGCTACGACACCTGCGAGGGCTGCCACGTCGAGGGCGACTTCAAGAAAGAGACGCGGAACATGAAGGTCGCCCGCGAGATGTGGCGCAACTTCGTGGCGCCGCTCCGCAGCGAGAGCGGCGGAACCCTCTTCTGCGACAGCTGCCACGCCGGGAACGAGCACGTCCTGAACCGCAAGGACAAGAAGGCCCTGCAGGCGTTCATGGAGGAGGAGTACGAACACAAGCTTTCTCGGGCGAACAAGGAGGACATGGAGTGCGGCACGTGTCACGGCGACGCCATGGAGACCAAGATCATCGAGAAACTCTGGAACATCCCGAAATGACGGGAGCCGCCTGGACGACGCGCGAGGCGCCGGTCCAGCAGCGGGGCACGACGGAATCCGGCGAAGCCTCATCGCCGTGCCCGTCGGACGTTCGTTAGCCGCCTTACATTTCAGCAGGAGCGGCCTCGAGGCCTGCCTGCGCTCCGATCTCGTACCAGCGTCCACTTCCATCCTGCGCCGGCGCTCGGCCGCCTCATCATCGACGACAGATCGCCATGACGGTGGGTCATGCACCGTTTTCGTACTAGATAGGCGGCATGTGCGGTGTGTTCGGAATCTTTGGCCACCCCGAGGCGGCCAACATGGCCTACCTCGGGTTGCACGCGCTCCAGCATCGAGGGCAGGAATCCGCGGGGATCGTCAGCAGCGACGGGGAGCGCCTCTTCGGCCACCGCGCCATGGGGCGGGTGCAGTCCGGCTTCTCTCCGACCGATCTCGCGACGCTGCCGGGCGATCGCGCCATCGGCCACGTCCGCTACTCCACCGCGGGCGGCTCGCACCTCAAGAACGCGCAGCCGCTCGGGGTCGACTACGCGCGCGGCTCGCTGGCGGTCGCGCACAACGGCAACCTCACGAACCATGAGGCCCTGCGCGATCGGCTCGAGGCGCGCGGCTCGATCTACCAGACCGCGAGCGACACCGAGTCGATCGTCCACCTCATCGCGATGAGCAGGAAGGAAGAGCTGCGCGACCGCATCGCGGAGGCGCTCACGCAGGTGGAGGGCGCGTACTCGCTGCTCTTCCTGACCGAGCGCGAGCTCATCGCCGTGCGCGACCCGCGCGCGATCCGGCCGCTCTGCCTGGGCGAGATGGCGAGCAGCAGCGGCGTCGCCCACGTGGTCGCGAGCGAGTCGACGGCGTTCGACCTCATCGGCGCGCGCAAGGTGCGCGACATCGCGCCGGGCGAGATGCTGATCATCAGCGCCGACGGCGTGCGCTCCGAGTTCCCCTTCGCGCAGGAGCAGCGCAAGCTCTGCATCTTCGAGCACGTCTACTTCGCCCGGCCCGACTCGACCATCCAGGGCGTGAGCGTCTACGAGGTCCGCAAGGCGTTCGGCCGGCGCCTCGCCGCCGAGCAGCCGGTCGAGCCCGGCGACGATCTCGTCGTGATCCCCGTGCCCGACTCGGGCGTGCCGGCGGCGATCGGCTTCGCCGACCGCGCGCGAGCCCCCTTCGAGATGGGGCTCATCCGCAGCCACTACGTCGGCCGCACGTTCATCGAGCCGCAGCAGTCGATCCGGCACTTCGGCGTCCGGCTCAAGCTCAACCCGAACCGGGCGGTGATCGAGGGCAAGCGGGTCGTCGTCATCGACGACTCGATCGTCCGCGGGACGACGAGCCGGAAGATCGTCAAGATGATCCGCGACGCCGGCGCGCGCGAGGTGCACGTCCGCATCTCGAGCCCGCCCACGCGATGGCCCTGCTACTACGGGATCGACACGCCTACGCGGTCGGAGCTCATCGCCTCGAGCCACTCGGTGGACGAGATCTCCAGCTACCTGACGGCCGACAGCGTCGGGTACCTCTCGCTGGAGGGCCTGGTCGAGAGCGTGCGGTCTCTCGAGGCGCGCGCCGGGGATGCCTCGGGCGCGCGGCCGTCGGCGGAGAGCTACTGCCACGCGTGCTTCTCCGGTAGCTACCCGATCGCCTTCACGCCGGCCGCGCCGAACCGGCAGCTACGGATGGTGAGCGGTTGACGCTGCCCCGCTCCGGCGCCGAGGGTCCTCCGATGACCGAGGGGACCGCCGATCACGAGAGCGCGGATCGCGCCGCCGCCTCGGCGCCGCTCTTCGCCCGCGTCGCCGACGAGGTCTCGATCTACGAGGTGAGCCCGCGGGACGGGCTCCAGAACGAGGCGGCGATGATCCCGATCGAGGGCAAGCGGCGGCTCATCGCGGCGCTCGTCGGCGCCGGTCTCCGCAGGATCGAGATCACGAGCTTCGTCTCGCCGAAGTGGGTGCCGCAGCTCGCCGACGCCGAGGAGCTCGCGCGGACGCTCCCGGCGGAGCGGGGCGTGACCTTCAGCGCCCTGTGCCCGAACGCGCGCGGCCTCGAGCGCGCGCTGGCGGTGGGCCTGCGCGAGATCGCCGTCTTCCTGAGCGCGAGCGAGGCGCACAACCGCGCCAACATCAACAAGTCGATCGACGACACCCTCTCGGTGTTCTCGGAGATCGTCCCTCCGGCGCGCGAGGCGGGCCTCGCCGTGCGCGCCTACGTCTCGACCGTGTGGGGCTGCCCGTACGAGGGCGACGTCGACCCTGCCCGGGTCGTGCGCATCGCGGAGCGGCTCATCGACCTCGGCTGCTACCAGGTCTCCCTCGGCGACACGATCGGCGTCGGCACCCCGCGGCAGACGCACGACATCGTCCGCCGCTTCCTCGACGCGATGCCGCCCGAGCGGTTCGCGCTGCACCTGCACGACACGCGCGGCACGGCGCTCGCGAACATCCTGGTCGGCCTGGAGCTCGGGGTGCGCGACTTCGACGCGTCGGTGGCGGGCGTCGGCGGCTGTCCCTACGCGCCGGGCGCGGCGGGCAACATGGCGACGGAGGACCTCGTGTTCATGCTCCACGGGATGGGCGTCCGGACTGGCGTCGATCTCGACAAGGTGATCGAGGCGGGGAACGTCGCCGAGCAGGTCATCGGCCGCCCGCTCCCGGGCAAGGTCCACCGCGCCGGCCCGTTCCGGCTGCGCCGCCAGCCGACCCGGGACTGAGCGCGGCCCAGCGGGGCGCCGGGCCGGCGTCGACCGACGCGGCGCGCCCGGCCCGCGAGGCCGCCGTCAATCGCCCGCGATGCACCCGAGGCGCGTGAAGAAGACGTGGTGCTCGCCGCCCTCGCGATCGTCGCGGAAGAGGATGCCCACGTCGCCCTCCGGCCCGAACGTCGCGACCGGGCTGATGCTGTCGCGGGGCGCGAAGGTGAGCCGCTGCTCCGCGCTGATCGGCGCGAGATCCGCGTTGACCGTGACCGCGTAGAGCTCGTAGCCGTCGTTCTGATCGCGGTCGTCCGAGTAGATCGCGAGCAGCCGATCGCCGAGCGGGCGCAGGAACGGGTACCTGGAGCGGAAGGGCCCAGGGTCCGAGATGGGCGTGGGCGGCGCGAGGAGCTCGCCGTCCTCCGAGACCGCCGCCGCGTAGATGGCCTTGAGGCTCGCCGACTTGTCGAACCACGCGATGACGTAGCGATCGCGGTTCCAGACCACCGTCGGATAGACCGCGTCGGTCTCGCCGGTCGTCAGCGTGACGATCTCCGAGCGCGGATCGAGCTCGGCGGTGAACGTCCGGAACTGGATGAAGTGCGTGGCCGCGTCGCCCGTGGACCACGCGACCCCGATGCCGCCCTGGCCGGCCGCCGCGGAGGGCGCCTCGTTGCCGAAGCCGTTCGACGCCTCCGTGAGCTGGACGTTGTCGCCGATCGGGTTGCCGTCGATGTCGATGCGCTGCGCGAACAGATCGAAGAGGCCGTTGCGCTCGTCCTGCCAGACGGGGATGAACTCGGCGTCGTTCCAGGTGAGCGTCACGTTGACGGAGAAGCCGGGCGCCTTCGAGAGCCGCCGATCCCCGCCCTCCACCTTCTGGCCGTCCTCGTCGAGGAGGGAGAAGTACACCTCGTAGTCGCCGTCGCGCCGGTCCTGCCAGGCGGCGCCGTACCGATCGCCGACCCACACGATCGGCCCGCCGGAGGCGTCGCCGTTCTTCGGCGTGATGATCTCCTCGCCCGGCGCGAGCGGCTGACCGTCGACGCTGATCATCGAGCGGTACACGTTGAAGCCCTGCGTGGTCCCGGTGTAGAGCGACGCGTACGACGCCCCGCTCCAGGCGAGCCCGCCAGAGCCGGCCGGCGCGATGTCGCCCGAGATGCGGGTCGCGTCGGTGTCGAGCGGCACGAAGCGCGCCCCGTTGTCGACCGTGCCGTCGCAGTCGTTGTCGACGCCGTCGCAGATCTCGATCCCCCCAGGGAAGGCCGCGGCGCTCGCGTCGTCGCAGTCGTCGCCGCACGCGAGCGGCTCGCCAGGGATCGTGCCGGGCAGCGCCGCGCGGAAGCCGTCGCCGTCGATGTCGAGCGTCGACGGCCCGTAGACGCACGCTCCGGTCGCGCTCTCGCACGTGTCCTTGGTGCAGGGATCGCTGTCGTCACACTCCACCGGCTCCAGCGCGACGCACTCCCCGCCGCGCCGCGGGGCCGCGCCCTCGGACGAGGGCGCCGCGCCGCCGTCGGGCTGCCCCGCCTCGAAGAGCTGGCAGAACACAGGCTTGCAGAGGTCCTCGATGCCGGGACAGTCGGCGTCCACCTCGCACTCCGGCGCGGGCGGCGGGATGTTCAGCCCCGTCCGCGCCCCGCACCCTCCTGAGAGCGACCCGCCGCCAAGAACCGTCCCGAGAAGGGCCGCCGCCAGCGCCGCCTTCCGGCGCGCGCGCCGACCCAGGGCGTACGTCGTCACAGACATCCGCCCATCCCCGCGACGTCGATCGGCTCGCACACGAACCCCGGATCGCAGTTGTCGTCGCCGCTGAGCGCGCAGAGCTCGACGCACTGGGTGCCCGAGCCGGTCACCACGCAGGCGAACCCGGCGCCGCACTGGCTGCCGCCGCTGCACGGATCGCCCTGTCCGCCTGGACCGGCCGGCGCGCAGTAAGCGCCGTAAATCTCCTGCCCGCACGGCTCGTCCGGATACTGCACGTAGATGAAGCACCCCTCTCCCGGGGCGCAAAAGTCGCTCGACTGATCGTACGGATCGCACGCGAAATCGGTGATCGGCGGCCCGGTGTCGGGACAGCCGGGGTCTTCGTACTCTTCGAGCGGATCCCTCCCCGGGTCCGAGCCGCCTCCCCCGCCGGTCGGGACGGGCGGAGCGCCGGCTTCGCCGCCGCCCCCGCCGTCTGCGGACGGATCGTCCACGATGACTGTCTGGCCGCAACCGACAGCGAGACCGAGCCCAGGGAGCAGAACGCAGAGGAGTGTCAGGAGGAGCGAGGAGCACCGTCGCATGTCGCCATGCTATCGATTCCTCGCGCGCCCGCCATGCATTTGGCAGCGATGGCAGTGTCCTGACGCCACGACGAGCGGTGGATCGTTTCCCCCAGGCTGCAATCCCACTTGCCTGTTGGCCGGCGCTCTGATGTATCTCTCAACAATGCACACGCGCAACCTGCTCACCATCGCACTCCTCGCAGCCCCCCCTCTGGCGCTCGCCCCCCTCATGGCGTGCGGCGGCGATGACGAGACGGGAGGAGGTGGAGCGAGCTCCTCCAGCACCACCTCGAGCAGCTCCGGCGAAGGCGGCGGCGGCGGTGAGGCCGGCGGGGGCGGTGAAGGCGGCGCTGGCGGCGCTGGCGGCGCTGGCGGTGGAGACGGCGGCGGCGGCGGCGTGGTCCCCGGTGAGCCCGCCGGCCACCTGCTGATCTCGGAGGTCGCCGTCAGACCTGGAGCGGGCGAGTTCATCGAGATCTGGAACCCGACCGAGGCCGAGATCGACCTCACCAACTACTACCTTTCGGACAACAGCGTTTATTATGCCATCACCACGGGTACCGCCTTCGCGCCGACAGGCAGCGCAGGGACGGACTTCCTCGTCCAGTTCCCCCCCGGGACCATGATCGCGGCGGGCGCCCGCCTCGTGCTGGCGAGCGATGACGGCTTCGAGCTCGAGTACCAGCGGTGCGCCGACTTCGCCCTGGACGAGACGCCCATCCCCTGCGAGGGGGCGGACGTGCCGCCCATGATCGCGCCCACGAACGGCGCCCTCGGAGCGCAATCCGGCGCGCTGCTCACCGACGGCGGAGAGATGGTGATTCTCTTCGAGTGGGACGGCACGGAGCGCAGCCCGCTCAAGGACGTCGATTACGTCATCTGGGGCGAGGAGCTGGGGAACTCGGCGATGGTGTACAAGACAGGCAAGACCGGTTATGCCGATGACACCGCGCGCGGCAGCCAGCGGCCGGCCGCGGCCGCCGGCAGCGGGGCGAGCATGGTCCGCTGTAGCGATCTCGAGTCCGGCGAGCTCTTGACCGAAGGCAACGGCATCAGCGGGCACGACGAGACGAGCGAGTGGCTCGACGTCAGCTTCACCGTGGCGTCCACGCCGACGCCCGGCGAAGAGAACGACTGCCCGTGAGCGCGCCCGCTCCGAGCTCGGCTCCTCGCCGCGGGGCGGCGGGAGCCCGGGCTCGGCGCGGGGCGCCTCGGACCGATCACTGCCGGGTGATCGTCACCTTCTTGATGACCGGCGGGGTGACCGGGCGTTCGCCCTTGACCTCGACGCCGGCCAGCTTGTGGACGAGCTCCTCGGGCCCGCACTCACCGAAGATGGTGTAGCCGTTGTCGAGGTGGAACGCCGCCGCGTCGGTGATGAAGAACTGCGCGGAGTTCGTGTTCTTGCCGCGGTTCGCCATGCACAGGAGCCCTGCGCGATCGTGGCTGCCGTCCTCCCAGACCTCGTCGGGGATGACGTAACCGGCCTCGCCGGTGCCGTTCTTCTTCGCGTCGCCGCCCTGGATCATGAATCCCTTGATGATGCGGTGGAAGATGGTGCCGTCGTAAGCGGGCTTCTTTTCCCACGTCCCCTCCGGCGTCTTCCAGGGCCTGATCCCTCGCGCCAGGCCGACGAAATTGGCGACGGTGATCGGGGCCTTGTCGTCCAGCAGCTTGCAGGACAGCGTGCCGAGATCGGTCTCGATCGACGCGGTCAACGTCTTCCCCGGCGGGAGCCCCTTGGTGGCGTCGTCGAGCGTCCACTTGCCCTTGACCGGGTCGTCCTCGCTGGGCTTGACCTCGGCGACCGGCTTCGCGGTGACCTTGCGCTTCTGCGGCTGAGGGCGCTCCTTCTCTGCCGTCTCCGCCTTGCCTCCGGCCAGCCCCGTCGACGCAGGCGTGGTCTTCGGCTTCGGCGCTTCTTCGGCCGTGGGCTCGGGGGTCTTCGAACATCCCGCGAGGGCCGAGAGCGTGGCGAGGGTGGCGAGGGACTGAATGGCGAGGGTTCGAGCGTTCATCGTGCGACGATTTCCCGCGTCGCGGTCCAGCGGTCAAGGACGAGCGTCGCCGTGGTAGGAAGCGGCATGAGCTCGCGCTGCGCCCTCGCGACCCGTCCGTTCACGTCCACCACGTCCGCCTCGCTGGCCATTCCCGCCGCGCTCGCCTCGCTCGTTCCCGCCCTGGGCGCGCTGCTGCTCGGGATCGCCCTTGGCGCGTGCGAGCGCCGCGTCGACGAGCCGCTCCCGCTCACGCCCAGCAGCAACGTGGGCGACGTTGCGCCGCCCGCCTCGACCGGGACGCCGCCCGCCTCGACCGGGGAGCGGGACGCCGGCCGCTGCATCCAGCCGACGCCGTCGATGCCGGAGCGGCCGTCTCCAAAGCTCACCGGCCCGGATCCGGCGTGCCCCGAGGACCCGACCGGCCCGTTCCAGCTCGCGACCGGCAAGGTGACCTTCCTCGAGGCCAAGGCCCCCGATGTCACCGTCGAGATCGCCAGGAGAGAGCAAGAGCGCTCCCGCGGCCTCATGTACAGGACGAGCATGGCGGAGAACCGCGGGATGATCTTCGTCTTCCAGCAGCGGAACAATCACTCGTTCTGGATGCACAACACGTGCATCCCGCTCGACATGCTGTTCATCGACAGCGACGGTACGATCGTCGGTATCGAGGAGAACACCCCGACGCTCAACGACTCGACCTTCGACGTCGGATGTCCGTCGACGTACGTCCTCGAGCTGAACGCCGGCTGGGCGCGGCGCCACGGCGTCGTCGCGGGCCAGAAGGTGCGGCTCGAGGGGATCTGACGCGCGCCCGAGCGGCGGCGCCTCGACCGGAGCGTCGTTTCATATCCCCGTGAACAGACCGAGCTGGCGCGGGGGAGCCGGCGGCCCGAGCGACGAGCGCGCCGCGCCGGACGGAGGGGCCGGCGGCGCCGCCGCGTCGAGGACGAGCGGCCCCCGAGGCGGCGCGGCGACGAGGCGCGTGCGCCGGCCGACGAGCGCGTCACGGGCGGCGTCGAGCGCGAGCTCGGGGCGGTTGTTGGCCTCGGAGAGGTGCATCAGCGCGACCGTGTGCGTGCCCCCGGGCAGCGCCGCGAGCAGCTCGCACGCCTGCGCGTTCGACAGGTGGCCCCGCGCCGAGCGGATCCTGCGCTTGAGGTGCTGCGGGTACGGGCCGGCCTCGAGCAACCCCGCGTCGTAGTTCGACTCGAGCATCACCACATCGCAGCCGGCGACGTGCTCCAGGAGCCCCGGAGGGACCTCGCCGAGATCCGTCACGAGCGCGGCCCGCCGCGCGCCGTCGTCGACGACGAGCGCGACCTGCGCCGCGTCGTGCGGCAGCGGCCTCGGCGAGAAGGTGAGCGCGCCAACCGCGAACGGCTCGCGCGACGAGAAGGCCCGGACGCGCTCTGGATCGCCGAGCTCCGCCGCGCGTGCAGTCGCCTCCGAGGCGTAGATCGGGATCTTGTGCTTCTTGTTGTACCTGGCGGCCACGCCGACGTGGTCGGCGTGCGCGTGTGTGATCACGATCGCGTCGGGCAGCAGCCTGCCGTCCGCGCCGCCCGCGGCCGCCGCCGAGAGGCACTGCTCGAGCACCCGCGGCCCGACGCCCGCGTCCACGAGGACCCGCGTGCCGCGGGAAGCGAACAGCGTGGCGTTGCCTCCGCTCCCGCTCGCGATGATGGTGATCTTCATACCGGGCTCCGGGACCGGACTACAGGCGGCTCTGTGACCCGTAGCGCAGGCGAGGGCTCGGCTGCAAGCGCGCCGAGCCGCGCGAAGCGCTCGCGACGGCGCTCGAACGACGCTACAGGGATCCCACTTCGTGGCGCCCTCCCCTCGCCCCGCTTCTGCCTCTTCCCCCGACACCGACGCGGAGGCGCCGCTCGCCGCGCCGCGCGCCCCGGGCGAGAACGGTGCGCCGCGCGCCCCCGGCGAGAGCGGCGGCGCGCCGCCAGGCGCGCGCGGCAAGCGGCGCCGCCGCGCCCTGATCGCGGCGCTCGTGGTCGTCGCCGTCGTCGCGGCCGCCGTCGCCGCGCTCGTCGTGCTCGGTCCTCCCGCGCTCCGCCGGCGCATCATCGCCGAGGCCCGCGCGCGCGGCGTCGCGCTCGATCCCGGGAAGATCGACGTCGATCTCGGCTCGATCGGCCTGCGCGACGGCCGCTTCTCTCTCCTCGGGGTGCGCGGGATCTCGGGCACGGTCGCGCGCGCCACAATCGAGCTGCGCGGTCTCTCGCCCGCGCGGATCGCGACGGAAGGCGTCGAGCTCACCCTCGTGGGGACCGACGCCCTGGAGGATCTGCCTGCGTGGGTCGCGCAGTACGGCCCGCGCGCGGCGGCGCTGCCGCTCACCACGGGCCGCGTCCGCCTGGGTCTCCGGGATCACGAAGGCGGACCGGAGGTGCTCGCGCTGGCCGACGGCGCCCTCGAGCGGCGCGCGGCCGCCCCGGTCGAGGGCGCCGCCGCGCCGCCCGGCGCGCCGCGGCCGGAGCTCGGCGTCCTGAAGCAGGCTCGCGTGCTCGTCGCCGGCAAGGAGATCGCGCGCACCGACATCGCCTGGTCCATCGGCGCAGCGTCGATCACCCTGGGCCTCGGCGGCGAGGACCTCGTCTCGGCGCCGCTCAGGGCCGAGCTCCGGCCGCGCCCCTCGCCGAGCGCCTCGATCGAGCTCGCGCCGACGCCGCTCTCCACCGTGGGCGCGCTCCTCGGCGTCGACGTCGGCGCCTCGACGATGGTCGTCGCCGGAACGCTCGCGCTGCGGCTCGCGGATGGGGCGGACCGGACCGCCCTGTCCAAAGCGCCGCTCGAAGGGCCGATCGCGCTCACGGTCAAGGGCTTCACCCTGCCCCACCCCAAGGAGCTCGACGGGCTCCTCTTCGGCAACACCACGACCGTCAAGGCGGACGCGCGCCTCTCTGCGGACCGCCAGCGCGTCGCGCTGAGCGGCGTGGAGGTCGCCGCCGGCGCGCTGAAGCTCAAAGGAACGGGCACCGTCGAGCGCAACGGCGCGGACGCCGCGATCGGGATGGATCTATCTGGATCCATCCCATGCTCGCTCCTGGCTGGCTCTGCCGCGATGTCGCACCTGACCGGCGCCGTAGGGCTGCTCGCGCGCGACCTGGTGGGCCGCGCGCTCGCGGGCTCGGTGGCGGTCCAGGTCCGCGTCGACGCGCGCGCGAGCCGGCTGACCGCCGCGCGTGTCACACCGAGCGCGATCCTCCGATGTAAGCTCCGCTTCTAGCGCGTCGCTCGGCCGCGCCGGGTCCCGCGACCCGGAACCGAGAACCCGAATCCCGGGAGGAGAGATCGGTACGGCACCAACGAAGCGAACAAGCCGTGGAATTTTCTCTTCCTGGCGTTCAAGGTACCCCGCTCGCGGCTCGACGGTTGATATGCTTTTTCCCGGCGCTGACGCGTCCGAGCACCGCTGTCGCGCGTTGCCGCCCTCTGCGGGTGAACTCCGTCCGAGCGCCACGAGGATCGATGAGGGAGGAAGGCGGAGGACGAATGTCGATGTCGAGGACGATCTGACGCGATGAACCACGGCGCGGAGCACGGGAAGCGCGGCGCACGCTCGACGCGCGACGGCCGCTCTGACACGTTGTCCGATGAGGAGCCCGCAATGCGCTCTGGAGCTCTCCCTCTCGCCGCTCGGCTCACCTCGCAGCTAGGGCTCGTGGCGTTCTTCAGCGCTGCCTGCGACGGCGGTCTCGGCGCCGGCATGGACGACGCCCCAGGCGGCGGGGGCGCGGCGGCGGCGTCGTCCTCCTCGTCGGCGTCCGTGACATCGGGCGGAGGCAGCGGCGCGGGAGACGGCGGGGGCCCCGGAGAAGGCGGCGGCGGGGGAGGCAGCGACGGAACCGACGAGCAGGACTTCCCTCTCGACACGACGCCCCCGGCGCCCTGCCCGCCCGACATGGCCGAGGTCCAGGGATACTGCATCGATCGCTTCGAGGCGCCGAACGTGGAGGGCGCCCTGCCGCTCGTCATGGAGAGCGCCGTCTCGGCGCGCGCCTGGTGCGAGGAGCGCGGAAAGCGCCTCTGCACCGAGGACGAGTGGGACACGGCGTGCCAGGGCCCCGAGGCGTTCGTCTATCCGTACGGGAACACCCACGAAGCGGAGCGCTGCAACGACAGCAAGACGTGGAGAGCGCCCGACGAGGGCGCGCTCGGCTCCTGGCCTTCCGACGAGGCGCTGGCCGAGGTCCAGGCGCTGTACCAGGCCGAGCCGAGCGGCTCGCGACCCGGGTGCGCGAGCCCGTTCGGCGTCCACGACATGACGGGGAACGTCGAGGAGTGGGTGGTGCGCACCCGATACCACGTCAACGAGTATCCTCACGTCCTCAAGGGCTGTTACTGGTCCGGCTGCTTCGGCGGCGCGAAGCCGCGGTGCGGCTCCACGAACCCGGCGCACGGGGACGGGTTCCGCTACTACGAGACCGGCTTCCGGTGCTGCCGTGACGTCGAGTGAGCGAGCCGGCGGCGACGATCCGGCCCTCCGGCCCACACGCGCGCGGCTCGAGGGCGCGGCGCGCAGCGGGCGTTCGGCGCGACCGCAGGCGGCGCGGCGCGGGTGACGGACGCGAACCCGCGCCGAGGCCTCGCGGCAGGTGTCCTGAACGAACCGCTTCCCCTCGGTTCGGCCGCACGCTAGGGCACCGTGAACGGTGCTGACCTTACCGAGAGAGCCTCGCCCCAGCCTTGACCTCGTGAAGGACGCGATCGGGGCGTTCGCGCTCAAGGGCCGCGGGCGCGCCCGCCCGGACGATCTCGACGCGCGCGACCCGGCGTTCATCGCCCGGGTGCTCCCGCTGCTCGGCTTCCTCTACGACGACTACTTCCGCTGCGAGACAGAGCTCGAAGAGCAGCTGCCCGACGGCCCCTTCCTCGCCGTGAGCAATCACAACGCGATGACGGGAATGCCCGATATGTACTGCCACATGACGGCGTTCTGGCGCCTTTATGGGCCCTCGCGGCTGTCCTACGGGCTGATGCACGATCTCCCGTTCAACGTCCCGAAGGCCGGCGCCTGGCTCAACGCCTGCGGCGCCATCGCCGCGAGCCCGGAGAACGGGCGGCGAGCGCTCGCCCGGGGCGCGGCGGTCCTGGTCTTCCCCGGCGGCGATCTCGACGCGTGCAAGCCCACCTCGGCGCAGTACACGATCCGCTTCGGCCGGCGCCGCGGCTTCGTCCGGCTCGCCATCCGCGAGGGCGTGCCGATCGTGCCGATCGTGAGCGTGGGGGCGCACCAGTCCCTCTACATCGCCACGGATGGGAGCAGGCTGGCCAGGTGGCTCCGCCTCCCCGAGCTCGCGCGCTCGAACGTCGCGCCGCTCGGCCTCGCCTTGCCGTGGGGGCTCATCGCCGGCATCCCGATCCCCCATGTGCCCCTGCCGGTGAAGATCCACACGAGGGTGCTCCGCCCGCTGCACCTGGGGCTCCCGAGAGAGGCCGCGAGCGACCCGGACGAGGTCGAGCGCGCATTCGCGCGGATCGTCGAGCGCATGGAGGCCGGGCTGGACGAGCTCCGCGCGGCGGGCAGGCACGGTCTCTTCCCGCGTGGTTGATGGGCCGCGCGGTTGATGGGCCGCGCGGTTGATGGGCCGCGCGGTTGATGGGCGGCGTGGTTGACAGGCGAACCGCAGGAGAATGGCGGCGCCGTGGCGTGCAGTGACGTCCGGAGCGCGCCCATGGCCCGAGCGGGCGGCGCGCGGCGCTCCAAAACCAGCGGACGCGCGACAAAGGGCGCTGGGCCTCGCGCGGCGCTCGGAAAACCGAGTCCGTTCATGTAGGCTTGAACGCCAGCCGTGACCCCCGACCGCACCGCGCAGCTCCTCGCACCGCTGGCCCAGCCGGGAGAGCTCATCGCAGCCAAGTACCGCGTCGAGCGGGTCGTGGCCATCGGCGGAATGGGCGTCGTGCTGGCGGCGCGCAACGAGGATCTCGACCAGAAGGTCGCCATCAAGATCCTGCGCCAGGACGCCCTCGCGAACCAGGAGGCCGTCACGCGCTTCCTGCGGGAGGCGCGGACGGCGGCGCGCCTGTCGGGCGAGCACGTCGCGCGCGTGTTCGACGTCGGCACCACCGAGACCGGCGTGCCCTTCATGGTGATGGAGTTCTTGACCGGGCTCGATCTCCAGCAGGTCATCGATACCCACGGTCCGCTGTCCATCCAGGACGCTGTCGATTACGTACTGCAGGCGCTCGAGGCCGTGGCCGAGGCGCACGCGGCCGGCGTCGTCCACCGGGACATCAAGCCTTCGAATCTGTTCCTCGCCGAGCACGCGGACGGCACACGGCACATCAAGGTCCTCGATTTCGGCATCTCGAAGGGGCAAGGCCTCGACTCGCCCGCGGAGCCGGGGCTCACGTCGACGAAGCAGGTGATGGGCTCGCCCGGGTACATGTCGCCCGAGCAGATGATGGCGCCGAGGACCGTCGACGGGCGCGCCGACGTCTGGTCGTTCGGTGTGCTGCTCTACACGCTGGTGACGGGCGAGCCGCCATTCCAGGGCGAGACGGTCGCCGCGGTGATGGCGAACATCCTGCACCAGCCGGTGCCGCGGCTCCGCGACAAGCGCAGCGACGCGCCGGCCACGCTGGAGCGGATCGTCTCGCGCTGCCTGGAGCGCGACGTGAGCGAGCGGTACGCCAACGTCGGCAAGCTCGCGCAGGCCCTCGAGCCGCTCGGGTCGAGCTTCGCGAAGCTCTCGACCTCGCGCATCCAGAGCGCGATCGGCGCGGCGTCGCCGGCCGGACAGACGTTGCTCAACTCGAGGGCGGCCGAGGACAGCGACAGGCTGTCCGGCGCGTCATGGTCGCACACGAGCAACCGGCGCCGCTCGCGGCGCAGGCTGCTCGTCGCCGCCGGCGTGGCCGCGTTGCTGACCAGCGCGGCCGGGGCGGGCGTGTGGCTGGTCGCGAGCGTGCGCGTGGCGTCGCAGGCGCCGAGCGCCGCCGTGTCACAACAGCCCGAGCGCGCCGCGGTCGACGCGCTCGGGCCCGAGTCCCCCGCTGCAGCGCCGGGCGCTCCGGCCGCGACCGCCAGCGCCACGACCGAGGCGTCGAGCCCGGCGGCGCCGCCGGTCCCTGCGCCGAGCGCGGCTCCCACGGGCAGCGCTGCGGCCGACGCGCGCCCGAAGGCGACCGCCTCCGGAGCGCCGCTCAAGCCGGGCCACCCGCCGAGACCGCCGAGGTCGACCAGCGAGGACGAGATGCTGAGGAGCCGCCATTGAGATCGTTACGAGCGCGACACGCGGGCGCATGGCTCGCGCTGCTCTGCGGGACCAGCCTGACCTCACCGCTCCTGGCGCAGCCGACCGCGGCGGACAAGGCGCTCGCCGAGGGGCTGTTCCAGGACGGCAAGAAGCTCATGGACGAGGGCAAGCTCCAGGAGGCCTGCCCGAAGCTCGCAGAGAGCCAGCGCGTGGATCCCACGGTCGGGACGCTACTGAACCTGGCGGTCTGCCACGAGAAGGAGGGCAAGACGGCCAGCGCATGGGCCGAGTTCACGGAGGCGTCCTCGCTCGCGGCGAGCGCCGGGCAGCAGGATCGCGCCCAGTTCGCGGCCAAGCGCGCGTCCGAGCTGGAGGCCAGGCTGACGCGTCTCGTCCTGGACGCGGCGCAGGCGACGCAGGCGGCTCCTGCGATGACGATCACGCTGAACGGCAAGGAGCTGAGCGCCACCGCGGCCACGGGCTCGGGCATCCCCGTGGATCCGGGCACGGCGACGGTCGAGGCCAAGGCGCCGGGCAAGCAGCCCTGGTCGCAGCGGGTGACGCTCGACCCCGGGCCCAGCACGACGCGGGTGACCATCCCGCCGCTCGCGGACGTCGCCGTTCAGGGGGCGAAGGCGGCTCCCCCTGCCCCGCCGCCTGCCCGTCCGGAGGCCGCGAAGCCCGAGGCGACCGGCAACCCGATGCGCGCGCTCGGCTTCGTCGCAGGCGGCGTCGGGATCGCCGGGATCGGCGTGGGGGCGGTGTTCGGGGTGCTGACGATACGGAAAGCGGGGGATGTCGAGGAGGGGTGCAGCGGCAGCTTCCGCTGCAGCCACGCGGACGTCGAGGCGAACGAGAGCGCCCGGACGACCGCGATGGTCTCGAACATCGCGGTCGGCGCCGGGCTTGTGTGCCTCGGGGCCGGCCTCGCGATGGTGCTGATGTCCCCTCGTTCGCCGGAGCAGGCTGCCACGGTCGAGCGCGTGTGGGTCGCGCCCAGCGTCGCTTCGGACGGGGGGACCGTGGTGCTCGGAGGCCATTGGTGATGCGAAGCTCGAAGTGCTCTGCCGTGACGCTGGCGCTCGCCGCGCTCGCGCCGGGCCTCAACGGCTGCGCCGAGATCGCGGGGCTCGAGGATCGCCAGGTGATCCAGCTGATGACGATCGCCGAAAACCAGGCGGACCCTCGCGCCATCGCGCTCGACGAGGAGGCGATCTACTGGATCAACAGGGGGAATGACGGGAGTCAGGGGAGCTTCACGGGCGGCGCGCTCCGGAGGCAGATCAAGGATGACTGGGCGGTCATCGATCTGCTCGGGCCTTCCAACGAGGTGCCCGACGCGATCGCGCTGGACGCGACTCACGTCTACTGGTCGAGCACCGACGCCGCCTTCCAAGGCGACTGCGACCCCGACGCGGGGGATACCCGAGACAAGCTGCTGAAGCTACCGAAAGCAGCACCGATTCCCGCCGCTGGCGGGGAGATGCTGTGGGGTAGCTGCGGCGCCGCAAGCGCGATCGCGCTGAGCACCGACAACGTCTACAGCGCTCGGCCGAACGCCAACCGCATCACCTCGGTGTCCAAGCAAGGCGGCAGTCGAACGAATCTGACGGAGGGCGGCGAGCCGCTCTACGTCGTGATCGACGGCTCCCTCGTCTACTGGACCGATCCCAAGAACAAGACGCTCTCGGTCATCGATATCAGCGGTGATGCCCCCAAGAAGGAGCTCTTCTCGGAGCTCGAACCGCCGGGGCTGCTCGTGCTGGATGAGGCCAACCTCTACTGGCTCCACGGGAACAACGTCATGCGGTTTCCGCGGAGCGGAGCGGACGGAGACGCCGCAGTGCTCCTCCTCGACAAAGAGCTGCCGAGCCCTCCCGCCGGGATCGCGACGTATGGGGACTACCTTTACATCACCGTCCAGGAGGCAAAGAGCGTCTACCGGCTCCGCAAGGACGGCGCCGGCGGTCCGCAAGAGATCGCGGCGAATCAAGAGGGCCCGACGGGCATCGCCGCGGACGGGACGGGCGTCTACTGGACGAACTCCGGTTCGGGACAGATCGTCCGCTTCAACGACGAGTGACGCGCAGCCGCCGGCCTGGCGGTCGCCTTGCGCGGACCGCTGGGTCCTCCTGGGCTCAATCGATCTGCAGGTGGTAGTGGGGCGGCCGCGACTCCTCGAGCGCGAACACGCCCCCGACCTCGTCGACCCCCTCGAGGAAGGCGCGCTTCTCCGCGGGTGTCATGTCCCGGTTCCGGATGTCGACGGCGCCCTCCCGGAGGTGCGCCGAGATGAACACGCCGCGATCGATCTGGGCGCGGATCACCCGCTCGAGGGCGGCGATCATGGCCTCCGGCGGGTGCTCGGCCGAGCGCCCCTCCTCGTAGGCGCTCTTGATCTCGCGCGCCGCCGTCTTGTCCTTGTAGAGGCCGAGGACATCGGCGCCGTGCCGGAAGAGCTCGTGCATCGCCTCGGCCTGCCGCGCGGGATCCCGCGTGCCGCTCGTGACCACGAGCTCCTTTCCGGTCCGCCGGAAGTAGGCGGACGCGATCTCCGCGACCTTCTGCTCCACGACGGGCGCGAGCTCGACGCCAGGCAGGACCACGTAGCGGCGCTCCTCGTCGGCCTCCGCCGGCGTCGCGCCGGGCGCCGGAGCGCGCGCGGGCGGCTCGGCGTCGGGGGGCTCGTCCTCGTCGCTCTCCTGGACGTGCAGCGAGAGCACCCGGGCCGTGGGACCGTCGGGGACCCAGAAGCCGAACCACCCTACCTGCGCGCCGGGGGCGGGGGCGGTCGCCGGCGGGCGTGGCGTCCCGACAGGCTCGGGCGCCGGCGCGGCCCGGGAGACGCAGCCTCCCGCAGCGAGCGCGAGGGCGATGACGGCGGCGCGGCGAGCGCCCTGGAGAGCGGAGGAGCGCGAGCACAACATGCGAGCCACGGGCGCCTCCTACTTCGTGATCGTGAACGAGGCGCGCGCGAGCTCCTTGCCCGCCGCGTCGCTGACCGTCACCGACCAGAGCCCCGCCGCGCGCGCCTTCCTCGTGGCAGCCCACGTACGGAAGCGCCGCTGCGCGCCGACCGCGAGGGGGATGCGCAGCGGCGCGCTGCCATCGGGCGGCGTGAAGGCGACGCTGATCTCCGAGGTGGCCTGGTCCTTGTTCGAGAGCTCGACGAACGCGTAGAGGCGGTCGATCTCCGCGCTCGCGAACGAGGTCGCCGGCTCGATCGGCTCGCGGCCGGCGATGCCCTTCGAGACGACGAGCCGCATCACCTGGAGTTCGGGCGCCCGAGCGGCGCCCTCTCCCACGCCACCCTGCGCCGCGCCCGCGGCGGTGCGCGCCTCCTGAGCCGACCCCGACCTGCGGCGACGCTCCCGCGCCGGGCCGCGGGCGGGCGACGCGTCCGCCGCGTCGAGGCGGTCGGCGTCGCTGCGGCCCTCGTCCGCGGCAGCGCCGCTCACGGCGGCCCGGATCGGCACCGCCGCGTCCGATCGCGCCTCGCCCGCCGCCGCCGCGCTCGCCTGCCCCTCGGACCCGCCGCCCGGCCTCCCCTCCGCCGCGCGGCTCAGCGCGGGAAGCTCTTCCCGGGAGATCCGCGCGATCGCCTCGCTCGGATCGCTGCAACCGAGCCCCGCCCCGCCGAGAGCAGCGGCGACGAGCGCCAGGACCATGGTTTTCCGTGTCGTTCCCCGGGTGTCCACACCGACGAGGTGCCACGATTCAGCGGAGGGGGCGAAAAAACGGCAACCCGACGGCCAGCGACCCAGCGGCGCGCGCCAGACTCACGAGGGCTCGTCACCGCACGCTGGACGTGGGGTCCGGGACGCAGCCATCCCGAGGCTCCGAGCTCTCATCAGGAAATCCCTGAGATGTGGCAGCACCGCGTCGCGATGTGCCGGCGCTCCGATGGGAGCGCACGTCCGCAAGGCGCCTCGCGGCGCTCCGGGTCAGTGCTTCGGACGGGACCGGCGCGGACCGTTGGTCGACTCGCCCTCTGGCGTCGTGGCGAAGCTGGTGATCGCGCTGTCTTCGATCATCAGGATGAGCAGGCCCCCGCTCGCGCCTCGTGCCGTCCTCGCCCGGGATCCCTGGCTTGTCTCCCGCGACGGGTGGTCCGAGCTCTCCGCTGAGATCCGCTTCATCTCCAACTCCTTCAAGACTTCAGTCCTGCTGTCAACGCCCCGGCCGTCTGACCTGCGTGGACTTCCGTGCACCGCGTCTGGGGCGAAAACTGAACCGGGCGCGAGAACGCCAATGTTCGCAGAATAGTCACGGATCCGACTGAAAATCACCTGGAAAGCGCCACGCCCGGGCGAGTTCTTTCCGGCAGAGGCTCAGGCGTCGCTCAGGTGTCTGTTTTCGTTTCAACTGGGATCTATTGGGATTTCATCTGGATTTCCGCGGGAGGTCACGCGGCAGCGCGACAGGGATTCAGCGGCGGCCGAAGCCGGACAGCTGGCGGGTTGCGGCCACCACCTCGTCGCAATCGATACAGCGCATGAGCCCGTCGACGAGTTCCATGCTACCGAGGCTGCCGCACTCCGGGCAGCGGTTGGCGAGCTGGTGCTTGCTCTCCTCGCAGAGCCGGCTCTGCTCCGCCTCGGCCTCCGCCTCGACACGGAAGATCTCGGCCGGCGTGCGCGCCTCTCGCTTTCGGTCGTCCATGGCGCGCAACGTATCATGTGCTCGGCGCGCGCCGCGAGCGCCGCGCTCGCAGCCGCTCGGCCTCTCGCTCGCTCACCGCGCGGACTCGATCATGCTCCGGAACGCCGACCGCGCCGACTGCACGGTCTCGTCAGGCCCGACGATCCTGAAGAACCAGTTTCCGCGATCCGGCGTCCTCACCGCCGCGCCGACGAGCCGGTAGTTGTCCTTCACCATCTCCACGGGCGATCGCTTGCGAGCGCCGGACTGCGGCCCGAGCGCGATCTTGTAGGTGCCGGCCACCTCGACCAGCTCGACCGGCATGCCGCGCACCTCGAGCGACGCGCGCCTGGCCTTCGCCCCGACGTCGCCATCGAACTGCGCGAACCACTCGTTGAAGCGCGCGTCGACGTCTCCGTTGCTCCCCGGACCGAACGAGAGGACCTGCACCTCGGCGTCCTCCTTGTCGTTCGCCGCCCTCGGCACATTGTAGAGGGCCTTGCGCGGGCCGGCGCGCGGCACGTCGAGCGCAGCCCAGCTCCCCGGAACGTCCCACGCGAGCAGCGCGGCGGATGGCGCGCTGGAGACGGCCGGCGGCGGCTCCGGCTCCGCCGGGGTCCTCGAGCAGGCCGAGACCGCGAGCGCCATCATCGCCGCTCGAGCGAACGACACCCGGCGTGGGAGCATGGGGGCGGTTCTACCACCGCGCCCTCCATCGAGGCGCAGGATTTCGATACCCCGCGCGGCAGGGAACCGCGATCCTCTCCTCCGGCGACGAGCCGCCCGAGCGGGGGACGTCGCGCTCGCTGGAGGGGCCCGGCCGCGATCCGGGCGCGGGCTCGGGTGTAAGCCATCGGCCCTGCTCGCACGTAGAAGAGACGCCCCGGTCAGGGAGAGGGAGAGGAGACGGCGCGCATGGATCAGATCGGCGAGTACCTCGTTCGACGCCTCGTCGGCGAGGGCGGGATGGGCAAGGTCTACGAGGGCGAGGAGCGCCTGTCGCGCCGGCGCGTCGCGCTGAAGGTGCTCCGCCCCGAGCTCGCCCGGAGCGAGCAGGGACGCCGGCTCTTCCTGAACGAGATGCAGATCCTCGCGCACCTCGAGCACCCGAACATCGTCCGGAGCCTCGCCAGCATCGAGGCCTCCGGCGAGCTCGTGATGGTGCTCGAGTACCTGGACGGCCAGACGCTGCGGTCCGTCCTTGGCGCCGCCGGCCGCCTTCCCTGGCCGGAAGCGGTGCGGATCACGGCCAGCGTGGCGAGCGCCCTCGCGGCGGCCCACGGGCAGCAGCCGCCCGTGATCCACCGCGATCTCAAGCCCGAGAACATCATGGTGCAGCGGGATGGCGGCGTGAAGGTGATGGACTTCGGCATCGCCAAGGTCGTGGAGGCGATGAACCAGACCAACACGCAGAGCGTCGGCACCCTGCAGTACATGAGCCCGGAGCAGATCGACGCGCGATCCATCGATCACCGCTCGGATCTCTACTGCCTGGGGCTCATCCTGTACGAGGCGCTCTCCGGCAGCCCGCCGTTCCAGTCGGCGTCGCCGCGGGAGCTGCTCAACCTGCAATGCACGGCGGAGCCGCCGCCGCTCAGCGACGACGTGCGGAGCGGGCTGCCCCGCGGCGTCGAGCAGCTGCTCTTCCAGCTGCTCGAGAAGGCGCCCGAGGATCGGCCGTACCTCGCTCAGGACATCGTGGATCGGCTGGAGCCGTTCCAGACCGCGGTGAACGCGCCGCTCCGCGCCGGTGACCGCGTCCGCGCGAGCGCGCCGCTCCGCGCCGGCGATCACGACCGCGAGAGCGCGCCGCTCCGCACCGGTGACCGAGACCGAGCGAGCTCGCCGCACCGCACCGGCGATCGCGGCCGCGCGAGCGTGCCGCACCGCGCCGACGACCACGACCGCGCGAGCTCGCCGGGCGCCGCGCGCGTCACAGGCGGAGCGGACGCGCCTCGCGCCGACACGATCGCGCTCGTCGAGCAGATCGACCGGCCGCGCGACGTCCCGACCCGGCTCGCGATCGCGATCATCGCGACGCTGTCGGCGCTCGCGGGCCTCGGGACCTGCGCGCTGCGCTCGACGAACGGCGCGCAGGAGCCGCCCGCCAGCACCGCGACGCCGGCCGCCCCGGAGGGGGCGCGGTGAGGCGAGCGTCGCCAGAGCAGGCAGGCTACACGGAAGGCGCGCCCCTCCCGGCCGTGGGCTGCGCCGCGCGATGGCGCTGCGGCGCGGGCGCAGGAGAAGAGCTGTGGCGGCTCGGCGCGGCGGACCAGGACGCTCCGGCAGGGCCCGAGCCCCAGGCCGTCGCGACGCGCCTCCTGTCGCTCGGGAGCGCCGGCGTCGGCGGCTTCATCGACGGCGGCGTCGCCTCGCCGGCCGAGGGCGGGCGCGCCGCCGCGGCGAGCCCGGACGGCGCGCGCGTCTGGCTCGCGCGGCGGCTCGCGGGCGCGCCCCTCTCGGACTGGATGCGCGCGCGGCGCGGGCCCATCCCCTTCCAGGAGGCGCTCGGGCTCGCCATCCAGGTCGCCCGCGCGCTCGCCGCATGCGAGCGCGCCAGCCTGTTCCCCGGTCCGCTCTCGCCCGACGCGGTCCTCGTGGACGACGCGGGCCGCGTGACGCTGCCCGCGAGCGCGCTCGTCGCCGCCCTCGTCGGCGGGTCGGCGATCCGCGGCGCCGCCACGGCGCCCCGCGCCGAGGGCGCGCGGGTGTCCTCGGAGATCCCGCCGCTCTGGACGCCGCCCGCGCAGGCCGACGGCGCGATCTGGGACAGCGCCGCGAACCGGTACGCGCTCGGGCTCGTGCTCTACCGCCTGCTCGCGAGAGAGCACCCGTTCGCGGGCGCTGGCCTGCGGCACGCGCTCGGCGAGGCCGCCCGCGCGGAGCCGCCGCCGTTCATCGAGGGCGTCGCGACCTCGCTCCCCGCGGGCCTGCAGGGCTACGTGCTGCGGCTGCTCCATCCGGATCCGTCGGAGCGGCCGCCGCGCGCTGAGGAGATCGCCGATGCGCTGAGCGGGTTCCTCGAAGAGCGCCCGCCGGCGCTTCCGGTGCACGCCGCCCGGACCTCCCGTCGCGCTGGCGCGGCCACCTCGGCGAGGACCGGCCCCGCCCCGCGCGAGCGCGCGCGCCCGGGCGACGCGAGCGGCGCGAGTGACGCGGGCGACGCGGGCGACGCGGGCGACCACCCCCCGCCGCGCGGCCCAGCCGGCGCCGCGGCGCGGCTGTGGCGGATCGCGCCGCTCGGCGCCGGCGCGCTGATCGCGTCGGCCGCGCTCGCGCTCTCGCGGGGTGAGCCCGGTCCAGCGGCGCCGCGCGCGGTCGCCGTCGCGCCGGTCGCGCCGCTCGCGCAGGCGCGGACGGCAGCGGAGGACTGCGCGGCGTGCCACGGCCGCCAGGCCGCGGAGTGGCGCCGCTCGGTGATGGCGCACTCGGTGAAGAGCCCGCTCTTCAACGCGCTGGAGAGCCTCATCGAGGAGCAGGTCGGGCGCACCGCCGACTGCCCGAACGGCGCGGGCATCCTGCGCAAGGCCGATCCCGCGGGCGCCTGCCGCGACGGGCGGAGCGGCGTCGCCGTCACCGGCTCGGGCGGCGAGCACTGGTGCGTGAACTGCCACAGCCCGGCGGAGAACCTCGACGCCGCGATGCCCGCGTGGGACGGCCGCGCCGGCGGCGATCCCCGCACGCGCCTCCCCGTGCGCGACCTGCTCACCCGGCGCGGCCTGGAGGGGATCTCCTGCAGCTTCTGCCATCAGGTGCACGGCCCGGTCGGCCCGCGCGGGCGCGCCGGGTACCAGGGCAACCCGACGTGGACATCCTTCGTGACGGGCGCCGTCTTCCCTGCGCGTCCCGAGGACGGCCGCGGCCTGTTCGGGATCGCGAACAGCGGCTACGACCTCCGCCCCGAGGAGCTGCTGCTCCCCTCGGGTCAGGGCGCGGCCGCGCGCGCCGGGCTCCAGCCGACGGGATCGGCGGGCGCGGTCGAGCCCGTGGTGCACGGTCGCCCGTCGGCGAGCGCGAGGGCGTACCTGCGCTCCAGCGAGTTCTGCGGGGCTTGCCACGACGTGCGCCTCTTCGGCAGCGACAGCCTCGCCGCGGCGCGGGGCGAGCACTTCAAGCGGCTGCGCAACGCCTACACCGAGTGGTCGGACTGGGCGAGGTCCGAGGAGCGCGCGGGCCGCCCGGCGGCGACCTGCCAGGACTGCCACATGAGCACCTACCCGGGCGTCTGCGAGGCGGCCCCGGCGGCGAGCGGAGCGCAGGCGTCGCCGGGAGATCCCGAGTGCCCGCCCGGCACGCGCTTCGCCCCGCGGAGGCCTGGCGCGCGCCCGCGGGGCCGGATCGCGGATCACTCCACCGCTCCGGCGGACGTCGCGACCCATTACTTCTCCGGCGTGGATGTGCCGCTGTCGGACGAGTTCCCCGACGCGCTCATCGATGAGCCGTCGCTCGACGTGCACGGCATTCCGGCGAGCGCGCGCCGCCGCCGCGATCTCTTGCTCCGCCACACGTTCCGCTTCGAGCTCGGCGCCGCGCGCCGCGCCGGCGCGGCCGGGGATCGCGTCGAGATCCCGGTCGAGATCGAGAACACCGGCGCCGGGCACAAGGTGCCGGCCGGCTTCAGCCAGGAGCGTGAGTTCTGGGTTCACCTCGTGGTGAGGGATGGAGAGGGGCGTGTGGTCTACGAGGTCGGCCGGATCGACCGCGCCGACGAGGATCTGAGAGACAAGGTGTTCGCCCGGGTGACCACCGATCCAGAGGCGAACAGCCCCTTCGCGCCGGCGGGCGCTCCAGGCGGGCTGTTCGGCGCGGATGTGCGTGACGGGCCTGATGTCCCCCTCTGGACTCCACCTCCACGGCTCGGCGGCACCTCGTTCCGGGGGCGAGGGCTCATCAACTTTCAGAACGGCTTTCTGCGCTGTGTCCGATGCATCGGCGTCGTGGCCGCAGACGGCACCTGCCAGGCCGGGCCCGGCCAGGGGCTGCACCACGCCGATCGGTTCACGGACGGCGATTACGACCTGGACACCGGCGCTTGCGGCTCGAACCTCTCCGGGCAGAACGCCTTTCTCGAGGTTTATTTTCCGGTCGGCGCGCTGGACGCGAGCCGGGGCGTCATCAAAGGGCCGGACACGATCATCGATACGCGCTCCGTACCGCCCGGCGTGCCGATCCGGTACACCTACGATCTCCGCACCGGCCAGCGGCGCGGCCCGCTCCGGGCCGAGGCGAGGCTGCTCTTCCGGGCGTTCCCCCCGTTCCTGATCCGCGCCTTCGCCGCGTACGAGCGGGAGCAGGCGCGGCGCGGACTGCGGCCGACCGGCTCGCTGGTCACCGACGCGATGCTCGAACGCCTCGAGATCGTCGAGCTCGCGCGGACCGAGGTCGAGATCCCCTGAACCGAGGTCGCCGCGATGGAGCAACGGACGCAACGGACGCAACGGACGCAACAGACGCAACAGACGCAACAGACGCCAGCGACGCGACGGACGAGGCAGGCACCTCGACGCGCCGGCCGACAAAAAGGGGCGAGCCCCTACCCCGGCCTGCGGGGTAAGGGCTTCGCTGGTCAGGCGTTGACGAGCTCAGCGCGCCGTGGTCATGAAGAGCGTCGCCGTCGATCAGGGAGGGGGCGGGGGCGGCTCGGTCGGGAGCGGCTCGGGCAGCTTGAACAGCCTGCCGATCCGGTAGGGGCGCTTGGAGGGGGAGTAGTAGCTCGTAGTCGACGCCGTGACGCTCCACGTGTAGCCGAGCAGGATGCCCGAGAACGAGTCGGTGTACACGCGCACGTAGCCCGTCCCGGCGCCCGGCTCCATGTAGCCGCCCATGCACTGCCCGCTCCACCGGCTGTCCGTGTACTTGCCGCTGCACCCGTGCGACGTGCTGGTCGAGTCCGCGATCGGCACAGCGAACTGTTCCGTCCCCGAGTAGCGGGGGTTGATCTGCGGGAGGATCTTCTCCGGCGCGCCGGTGATGATCATCGTGTGGCCGGCGTAGTAGTTGTCATCACCGGGGAGGCCCACGGCGCCGATGGTGAAGACATCACCCTTCTGGATGTCGACCGCCCGTTCGACACGGCGGAAGTACGTCTCGAACCCGGAAGGGGTCGCGCCGACCTTCGGGCTCGTGTTGATGATATCGAAATAATAATCGGACGACGGGCTGTTCTTGCCCCACATCGCATAGATGTCCTGCTGGGCGTACCCCATCGCCTTCTGCAGCGACAGCGTGAAGAAGCACGCGGCCTTGGTCATGCCGGTCCACGCCTTCGACTGGTCAGCGTCGTCCCAGTTCATGAAGCACTCGGGTTCAGTGCCCCACTCGTTGCTGACGGAGTTGTCGATGAACTCGAGCGCCCAGTCCTCAGCGCCCTTCGCGCTCGCGGAAGCCGAAGCGAGCGTGATGAAAGACGCGGCAGCCAGGGAAGCAACAGCCAAACTCGTCGTGCGCCTACTCATACTTCTACCTCGTAGATTTGGAATGACATTGCATGTGCACTCATGAACAGATGCTAGTCATTTCATGCCGAACCCTCAAACGAACCCTGGCGCCGAAGATGCCGAGTCTAGCAGGATGGATATTCACTGTAATCGGCCTGGGTGTCAAGGCATTTTCGGGACGCTCGTCCTTTTTCTGCACCTTCTTGAACGTGAAGTAAGACCATGTCGTCCCTTAAGACAGCGGATGCGCGACGGTGTGGAGCGACGGTATCCGACGCCATGACACGCCGGCCTCGTCTGCTTCGCGTCCACGTCCGCGCTCTTCGCGCCGGTTGTGCTCCTTGCGCTCGTTGCGCTCGTTGCGCTCCTCGCCCAGCTTGCCCCGCTCCTGTCGACCTCGCTCCGGGGAGCGGCGCGGGCCGTGTTCGCGCGGCGAGGGCGGGTCGGGAGGAGCGGCGGCCTGCGTGCTTCGACCAGGAGACCTGCTGATGCCCTCATCGGACCACACCCACGGCGGCGCGCGCGACGCCGGGTCTGACCGCCCCGAGGCGTGGCCGCCGGCGGTGTTCGACGCCCCCTTGCTGCGAGGGCTCGACGAGCGCGCCCGGCGTGAGATCGCCGGGGCGGGGCGGCTCCGCTCCCTGTCGCTGGACGAGGTCGCCTATCGCGCGGGCGACGCCGGCGACGCCTTCTTCGTGGTCGCGTCCGGGCGCGTCGCCCTGCGCGCGACGCGCCGCGGAGACGATCGCGATACCGAAGTGCGCACCGCCGCCGCGGGCGACGTCATCGGCGAGGAGGCGGTCGTGGGGATGTCGCGCAGGACCACCGCAGTCGCGCTCGCCCCCAGCGTGCTCGCCGAGATCCCGGTCCACCTGTTCCGGCGCGCCGCCGCTCGCTCCGGCAAGGCCGAGATCGCCGAGAGGCTCGAGCGCGCGCTGCGGAGGAGCGCGACACGCGACCTCCTCAGCACCCTCGCCTTCACGCGTGACCTGGACTCGGACGACGTCGAAATTCTTCTTGACGCGGTGAGTCATCGGCACTTCGAGCGCGGTCAGGCCATCTATCGCACAGGCGATCCGGCCGCCGAGCTCTGGCTCATCGCTGAAGGGATGGTGCAAATTCAGACCGAGGACGGAGATCGGATTCATGTGCGCGCGTACCTCACCCGAGGTGATTTCTTTGGAGACGTCGAGCTCGACGAGGGCCGCTGCCGGGCGGCGAGCGCCGTGGCCAGCGGCGCCACGGCGCTCCTGGCCGTACCGTCGAAGACGTTCGCCGCGCTCGCGCGGAAGCACCCTGATCTGATCCCCCGACTCCGGCGCATCACCGGCGAGCACCACGCCAGTCAGGAGGCGGTCATCGCCGGCCATGCGCGCAATCACACGGCGCACATCTTCAGGGACCTCTATCGCCTTCAGGTCGCGCGGTCGCTCCTGGTCATCGATCTCGAGACGTGCGCGCGCTGCGGACACTGCGCGTGGTCGTGCGCCGACGTGCACGGGGTCTCACGGCTCGTGCGCCGCGGAGACAAGGTGCGCGCGCGGGTGGACGACGCGGAGCAGGCCGCGCAGAAGCAGGCGCCGCGCAGCCTGCTCTTGCCGAACTCCTGCCAGCACTGCGAGAGCCCCGCCTGCATGATCGAGTGCCCCACCGGCGCCATCGGCAAGGACACCGGGGGAGAGGTGTTCATCCGGGACGCGCTCTGCACCGGCTGCGGCGCCTGCGCGAAGGCGTGCCCGTGGGAGAACATCGCGATGGCGCCCCGCCCCGCGGCCGCGCCGCGCCCGGGAGGCGCAGGCTTCGCGGACATCGCCGTGAAGTGCGATCTCTGCCGCGATTACGACGGCCCCGCGTGCGTGAAGGCCTGCCCCACGGGCTCGATCTTCCGCGTCAACCCGGCGGAGGAGATCGCCGACGTGCGCGACCTGCTCGGCGGGGCGCGGCGCGAGCAGGAGCGCGCCGCCGCGCCACGGAGCGGCGCAACGCTCGTCGCAGGCAGCGCGCTCGCGGCGGCCGGGCTCGGCGTAGCGGGGCTGTCGGCGCACGCGCGCGGCGCCGCGCGCCCAGGCGAAGACGCCGCCTTCGCGGCGGGCATCGCCGCCGCGGTCGGCATGGCGCTGCTCCTGCTCTACGCGGTCCCCAAGCGCGCGGGGCGATGGGCGTGGATGCGGCCCAGGCGGCGCGGCGACACGGCGGTGGAGGGCGGCGGTGCCGCGCCCGTGAAGAGCCAGCTCCGCCCGCAGCTGGCCGGGCACCTCGCGATCGGCCTCGTCACGGCCGGCCTCGCGCTCGCGCACGCGCCGTGGCCCCGGTCCGGCCGCCCGACGCTGGGCGCGGCGCTGCACCTCGTGTTCTGGGCCACCGCGGCGGCCGGCGCCTTCACGGCGCTCGCGTACCGGCTCGCGCCGCGGCGCCTCGCCCGGATCGAGCGCACCGCCGCGCTGCCCGAGGATTTCAGCGCCGCCCGGCGCGAGCTGCTCGACCGCTTCTACCGCGAGGTGAGCGGGCGCAGCGATCTGGTCAAGAAGATCGTCGAGAAGATCCTCGTGCCCTACCTGCAGAGCCCCCTCGGCCCGCTCGCGCTGCTCGCCTCGGGGCGCGGCCTGCGCGAGGAGGAGCGCGCGCTGCGCGCCCGCATCGACGCGGTCCTCGAAGGGCGCGGGGCCGAGCGGCTCGCCGGCCTGGCGGAGCTCATCCGCCTCGCCGTGGAGCTGCGCGCGCTCCCGGCCCAGCGCGCGCTCCTCGCCGCGCTCCGCGGAGGGCTGCCGGCGCACATCATCACCTTCGGCGTCGCCGCGGCGCTGCTCGTGCTCCACGCGATGACGGCGGCGAGCGTGCCCCGATGAGCGCGCGCCGGACCGGGAGCGCGCGCACGCCGCCCCACATCGCCGCCGCGACGCGCGACGGAGCACCGAGGTATCCCGGACTCGCTATGAAATGGTTGCGAGGCACGGCATTTCTTTGTGCGCCGCGCGCGTCTCCGCCGGCGCGGCGACGCGGGCGGCGGCGCGCGCGCGTGTGCGCCGCGACCGCTTTTCGCGCATCACGCAACGCGCAGCTGAGAGGCCTGGACTTTGCCTTATGCGCCCAGGTACAATTTTCCCGACAGCACCCTAGTGGAAGGTAGAGAAGCCGATGGCTGGTCCTTCGACCAAGTGGATGGGAGCGCTCTCCCGATCAGGCTCCCCCAGCGCGTGGGCGCCGAGAGCGCTGCTGCTCGTGACGCTGCTCACCGCGTCGGCCCTCATCGCCGGATCGTGCCGTGGAGGCAACAACGCCGGTGAGCCGCCGCAGCCGGGGACGGACTGGCCCGACGCTGGGCCGGGAACGGGCGACCCGTGCGTCGACGGCGAAGAGGTGGAGTGTCACGTCACCGTCGGCGAGCACGAAGGTGTGCTGACCTGCCTCGACGGCATCCGGCGCTGCGAGGACGGGCGTTACGGCAGCTGCGACGGGACGATGACGATGCGGAGGTCGCCGTTCGGCTCGGCGCCGCGGGGGAGCGGTGAGGGCGGGTATCCGCGCCCGCTCGCCAACTCCGATGCCTCCGACGGCGGCCTGTGCGCGACCAACCCGTGCGATCCGACGTGCCAGTCGTTCGAGGAGACGCCGGACGGGGGGCCCATCAGCCTCGCGGGGACCGGCCCGACGTACACGTGGTCGGTCGGCGACATCAACGAGCTGCCCGAGGCCGTCGCGCGGGAGGGCACGCACCAGCCGTGCACGACCAGCGAGGACTGCCAGTTCGACCAGTACTGCGACGACCCCGCGAGGGGCGCGTGCGATCACGACCCGTGCGCGACCGGCGTGTCGCTGCTGTCGAACTGCAGCGGCTGCGCCACGAAGGTCTGCAACGCGAACCCGAGCTGCTGCACCTATACGACCATACCGGCCGACTGCGGTCACGACGCCTGCGTGGACGCTCCCGGCGCCGCGACCAACATGACCACGACCTGCGGCGACGCGTGCATCGCGACCATCTGCGCGAACCATCCGCGCTGCTGCGATATCACGTGCAGCACGACGGCGCAGTGCACTGCGCTCATCGGCACGGGCAGCACCTGCGTCTTCCCAGGCCGCTGCACCGCGCCCAGCGGCGTATGTCCCCCGGGAACCGTGCTGTCGGGCGGCCGCTGCACCGGGACGTGGAGCGCGACCTGCGCAGGTTATGTCCCCACGGAGTGCGCCCCCAAGACGTGCACCGCGACCGTGCCGAAATGGGACGCGAGCTGCGTCACCCTGGCCGAGTCGTTGTGCGGCTCCACCTGCGACACCGATCCCGGCTGCGCGCACGACAAGTGTTACACCGGCGAACGGCTGCTGCCGGGGTGCAACACGTGCGTGGGGCTGATCTGCGATGTGGCCCCCAGCTGCTGCGATACGGGGCCAGGCGGCGGGTGGACACAGAGCTGCGTCGACCTCGTGGAGAGCGTCTGCGGCGAGACCTGCCCGCAAAAAGGCCTCTGCAAGTCGTACCAGCCGAGCGAGACGGACTCCACGTGCACCCAGCCGGACCTCACGATCGGCGTGCCCTGCGGCGGGACGATCCCCGTCTGCAACCGCGGCACCACCCCGGCCCCGGCGGGAATCGCCATCCACCGGTATGCTTCCACCGCAAACCAGCTGCCATCCTCCGCCCCGAGCCGGGTCCTGAACGCGTGCAACCCAACGGGCGGCACCCTCGCCTGCACGACGGTGCAGCCGATCGCCCCGGGTGAGTGCATCAGCGTGGCCGGCTGCACCGGCGTCACCGACGGGATGGAGCTCATCGTCAATCCCCCTGGCGCTGGGCATATCGCCGAGTGCCGGTGCGGCAACAACGGGAGCATCTATCAGTCGGCCATGTGCGAGTCGCCCGCCTGCATCGCCACGGCGAGCGTGTCGCTGGTCAGGCCGGTCACCCTGTTCGTGGCGCTCGATCGATCCACCTCGATGCGGCAGACGCTGTCGGGGGTGGACGTGAGCGCGGATCGATGGATTCCGGCGACGAGCGCGCTCAAGTCCTTCTTCCAGGATCCGGCGTCGGCGGGGCTCGGTGTCGCGTTCCGGTTCTGGCCGCTCGACAACCCGGGCCCGTGCAACGAGACCCCTTCCTGTCCGCCTGCCGGCGGCGGCGGCTGCGCGCTGCCGCTCGTCCCGTTCAACGGCGCCGCGGCCGACAGGTTGACCGAGGAGTCCGCGGCGATGGGGGACCAGCAAGAGATCAAGCTCATGCAGGCCTTCATCAACTTCCCGACGCCCAACGGCGAAACGCCGATGTACCCGGCGCTGGACGGCGCCACCACCTGGGCGAACAACTACAAGGACGCCCATCCCGAGGAGGAGGTCGCGGTCGTGTTCGTCACCGACGGCATCCCGTCGAGCTGCGGCACCGTCCCCAACGCGATCGGAAACCTGGCGCGAAACGCCTTCGTGAACCACGGCGTCCGCGTGCACGCGGTGGGCTTCGGCAACTCGAACGCGGAGATCATCAACCTCATCGCGGACCAAGGCGGAGGACAGGCGTTCAACCTCAGCGCTGGCTCCAGCCTGGAAGGTACCCTCCTCAATGCGCTGGTCTCGATCCGAGGAGAGGCGCTGCCCTGCGACGTCACCGTCCCCATCGCGGGCGTCTCGGATCCAGCGTCGGTGTCCGTCGTCTACGAGAACGCCGCCGGCGTGGAGACGACGCTCACGCCCCGGGCCGGGGTCGGCAGCTGCGGCGCGGGGGGCTGGTACTTCGATTCCGGGAACACGAACGTGAAGCTCTGTCCGGCGACTTGCTCCATCGTCCGCGAGAACCCGGGCGGGAAGGTCCGGGCCGTCGTGCCGTGCACGACGACGAGCGTCACGGCCACGACCACGGCGTGGGAGCAGTACCACGGCGTCTGCCCGCCGGGGACCAAGACCCAGTGGGGATACCTCAGGTACAGGACGACGACCCCTGGCGACTCGAGCGTCGAGTTCTTCGTGAGAGCGGCGGATGATCCCGCCGACCTCGCCTCGGCGACGGTCAGGCTCGCCGCGACCGCCCACGCCACGCCGACCGACACCCGGATCTGCGATGAGGGCTCGATGCCGGCGTGCGCGATCGATCTCTTCGACGTGCTGCAAGAGCTGCCGGACGCTCGAACAGAGTACCTTGAGGTCCGGATGAGGCTCAATCCGACGAGCAGCGGAGGGGGCGGCGTTCAGGTGCAGGACTGGGAGATCACGTATTCATGTCCAGATACCGAGTGAGCCGAAGCACCATGGTGGCCGCGCTGCTCTGCGCTGCGGGAGTGGTCGCGGCGTGCAGCGGAGATGACGATGCGTCGCGGCCGCGGCCCCCGTCGGCCTCGAGCGGCGCCGGCGCGGCCGGAGGCGGCGGCGGGGGCGCGGGCGGCGGGGGCGCCCCCCCGGGCGACTGCGGGAACGACGTCGCCGAGCAGGACGAGGCGTGCGACGGACCCGATCTCAGGGGCGCGACCTGCCAGAGCCTCGGGTTCGATAGCGGCGAGGTCCGGTGCAGCCCCGAGTGCACCCTCGACGCGTCGAGCTGCTCGGGCGTCGAGGCGTGCCAGGACGGGCGGGACAACGACGGAGACGACAGCATCGACTGCGGCGATCCGGAGTGCGAGGCGGCCTGCGCGGACATGTGCGCCGCGCCCGTGGCGCTCCCGGATCCCGGGACCGCGACCGGCAATACCTTCGGCCACGCGGCTGTCGAGAGCGAGTGCTGGTCGGGGAGCCCGGGCGTCGCCTACACGTTCACGGCGACGACCACCGGGTTCATGGACGTGGTGCTGACCCCACGAACGGACGCGCAGCTCGTCGCCGAGCTGCGCAGCGCCTGCGCCGACCCCTCGACGAGGGTGGGCGAGTGCGGCAGGCCCAGCGCCGGCGCGGGGATCGAGAACCGGCTGACCGTGCCCGTCCGCGAGGGCGATGCATTCTATGTGATCATCACGGGAGCCGACGCGAGCCAGGCAGGAGCGTTCGACCTCGGCGTGCGAAGCCGACAGACCGTCTGCGGGGACAACATCCAGGATCCGACGGAGCAGTGCGACAACCCCCTCGATCAGCCGGGCGACGGCTGCAGCGATAGCTGCCAGCTCGAGGTGACCGAGGTGGAGCCCAACGGCGAGATCGCCTCCGCCAACACCTACGACGCGCCGTTCTTCGCCGCGATCGATCCGGCCGACGACGTGGATGTCGTGCGCGTCACCGTGCCGAGCGGGCCGACGGTCCTCACCGCGGAGACCGCGGCGGTCACGAGCTCCGACTGCCTGACCGGCCGGCTCGACAGTGTCATCGAGATCCTCGATGGAAGCGGCAACTTGATCGTGCGACGCGACCGCGGGGACAACGGCCTTTGCGCCCGTGCCGTCGCGCCGGCGCTCGCGGCGGGCGACTACTATGTTCGGGTCACGTCCGTGCTCGGCTCCCTGGCGGAGACGTTCCCGTACCGCCTCGACGTGACGCTCGTCCCCGAGATTTGCGGGGACGGCACGATGAGCGCCGGCGAGCAGTGCGACGACGGAAACACGGATCCCCTCGATGGATGCAGCGCCACCTGCCGCTTCGAGCTCGACGAGACGGAGCCCAACAACGCCCCCGCGCAGGCCAATGCGTATGCGGACCCGTGGCTCGCGGAGATCGCGCCTGCTGGCGACGTCGACGTGATCGCCGTGACCGTGCCAGGGCCGCGCTCGACGCTGCACGCGAACGTCATCGACAACGGCACCAATGCTTGCCAGCAGGGGCAGATCGACAGCTACATCGAGATCCTCGGGGAGGACGGGACCACCGTGCTCGCATCCGACGACGATTCAGGGATCGGCAATTGCTCCTACGCCTCGCTCACCGACCTCGCCGCGGGCACGTACCATGTGAGGCTCCGCGCCGCGTCCCTCGTCCCCGACGCGACCTTCTTCTATCGATTGAATGTCACGCTCCTCTAGCCCGACCGGCGGAGGCCGCCGTCCGGCGGCGCCGACGGACGGCGACGCGGACGACGCGGCGCGCCCGCCCGATCCCTCGAGGACGCTCTACCGCGCCGATCTCTCCGATCCGCGCCAGCGCGCCGCCCAGCCGCGGGAGGTCGTGCGGGGGCGCGCCGCGCGCCGCGCCGAGGCGACCTCCGACGTCACCCGCTTCCGGGGCGTGCTGCCGGCCACGCTCGCGGGCGCCGTCGCGACGGGCGCGGCTGCGCTGCTCTTCCCGCCGCCGGGGGGGCACGCCGCGCCGGGGCCGCTCTCGCTGCCCCACGCGCGCGCGCAGCTCGCGTGCGTGTCGTGCCACGCCGAGCAGGCGCCCGCCGCGCCGCGGGAGGCCGCCGCGGCCCGGGAAGGCGCGCCCTCGCGCGGAGCCGCAGCAGGCGCGCGCATCGATCAGGCCTGCGTCGGGTGCCACGGCGCCCACGGCTCCACCCGCAGGAGCCACGGGCAGCTGCTCGCGAGCGGCGCGCTGGGCTGCGCCACCTGCCACCCCATCCACCGCGGCGATCAGGGCGTCGTGTTCGATCCAGCGAGGCCGCCGGTGCGCTTCGCGCCGGGCGCCGAGGTCGAGCTCCCGAGGTCGGCCTTCCGCCCGGGCCAGCCGGCCACCGTGGCGATCGTCACGGCCGGGAGCTGCGCGCCGTGCCACGACCTCGCCGCGCCGCGGGATCCCATCGCGCGCTGCCTCGTCGCGGCGCAGGCACCGCTCGGCGACGCCCGTCCGATCACCTGCTTCGACGAGCACCGCCCTGCCCTCCCCGAGGACGCAGCGACCGGCCGCGCAGGCGGCGACGCACGCCCCGCAGGCCGCAACGCCGGTCGCGCAGGCGGCGACACCCGCCCCGCCGGCGTCTGCAGCGGCCAGCACACCGAGGACCGCGCCCTCGCCTGGGACGCGGCGCGCGACGCCGCCGCGGCCTTGCCCGTCGTGAAGGCCGGCGCCACGCCCGGCGCGCCCGCCCTGCTCTGGATGGGCGCAGGCCTCGCCGCCGCCGCCCTCGCGTTCGCGGGCGCCCGCGGCGGCCAGGCGCTGCGCGCGCGCCGCGCGCGGCGAGCGGCGCGCGACGCCGGGGGCGAGGACGCGATGCTCCGCCCCGCGGCGCGCGTGCGCCTGCCCCGGATCGACACGACCACCTGCCTCGGCTGCTACGCGTGCGTCGACGCGTGCCCGTACGACGTGCTCGCCATCGAGAAGTACGTCGCGGTCGTGGCCCGCCCCGAGGCGTGCTGCGGCCTCACCCTGTGCGAGCAGCGCTGCCCCAACGGGTCGCTCACCATCGAGGGCGGCGCGCCGATCGCCGATCGCCCGCGCCTCGGCGACGACCTCGGCAGCCTCGACGTGCCGGGCCTGCACCTCGCCGGCGACGTCACCGGGCTCCCGCTCATCAAGAACGCCATCCACCAGGGCGCGCACGCCGCGACGCGCATCGCGGAGGACCTGCGGCAGGCCGGCCCGCGCGGCGCGAGCGGTCAGGAGCTCGATCTGATCATCGTGGGCGCAGGGCCCGCCGGGATCAGCGCCGCGCTGCGCGCCAAGGAGCTCGGGCTCTCGTTCGAGGTGATCGAGCAGGGCAGCGTGGCGCAGAGCATCCAGAGCTTCCCGCGCGGCAAGCTGGTCTTCGATCAGCCGCTCGACCTGCCGATGACCGGGAAGCTGTGGCTGAAGGAGTCGACCAAGGAGGAGCTGCTCTCCCACTGGCTCCGCGTCGTGCGCAAGGAGCGGCTCCCGATCCTGCAGGACACGCGCATGGTGTCGGTCGCCCGCGCGGCCGGCGCCGGCGCGCCCGCCGTCGGCGCGGCGGCCGGCAGAGGCGCGCCCGCCGAGGCGCAGGCCACGGCCGGCTTCGTCGTCGTCACCGAGCCGCGCGAGGGCGGACCCCGCACCGAGCGAAAGGCACGGCGCGTGCTGCTCGCCATCGGCCAGCGCGGCTCACCGCGCCGGCTTCCGTTCGAGCTACCCGCCGAGGTGGAAGGTCGGGTGTACTACCACCTCGCCGACGCCCGGAGCCTCGCCGGAAGTCGCGTGCTGATCGTCGGCCTCGGCGATGTCGCCATGGAAGCCGCGATCGCGCTGTCCCGCCAGCCGGCCACCGACGTCACCGTCGTCTACCGGGGCGCCGGGTTCCGCCGCGGGAAGACCCGAAACATCGAGGAGTTACGCAGGCTTGCGGCGGCGTCTCGCCTCTCGCTCCTGTTCGAGACCGACGTCTCCGCCCTCGCCGCAGATCCGGGCGGCGCGCTCGTGGCGACCCTCGCGTCGCCTTCGGGGGCCCGGGCGCACCCCTGCGACGCCGTGCTCGTCCTGATCGGGAGCATCCCGCCGTGGAGCGCCCTCCGCGCCGCCGGTGTCCGGCCGACCGCGGAGCCCTCAGATCGTTCCGAGCTCGGCGACGTACAAGGGACCACGCCCGCGGTCCCCGCGCCGTGAGTCCATCGTAAGCTCGGGGGGCCCAGGCCGTTCTCTGGAGGAGCCATGAAGCCGACCCACGTCGCCCTGTTCTCCGCCCTCGGCATGATGTTCACGAGCGTCTCCGTCTACTCCCTGGCCCCGTCCGGGGGCGGGAGCTCCGTCACGGCGGTCCCGGAGGTGATCACCGAGCCGCCCCGCCAGGTCCCCGAGGTGACGGGCGGCGCCGTGGCGGCGGTCGATCCGAGCCGCTTCACCACCGGGTCGAGGCTGATGCTGGAGGGGCGCGTCGGTCACGCCCGCCTGCCTCGCTCGGCGCAGGAGACGTTCCTGATGTTCGAGGTCCGCGGCGACGGGTCGCCCGCGAGGTCGCAGGCGCAGGCGAACCTCTCGCTCGTCATCGATCGCTCCGGCTCGATGAAGGGCACCCGCCTCACCAACGCCGTCCAGGCGGCGACGACCGCCGTGAGCCGCTTGAACGACGGCGACGTCGTGTCGGTGGTCACCTTCGACACGAGGACCAGCGTGGTCGTGCCGCCCACCACCGTCGGGCCGGACACGCGCGGCCGCATCCTCGCGAGCGTCCGCGGCATCTCGCTCGGCGGCGACACGTGCATCTCGTGTGGCATCGAGGAGGGCCTCTCGCTGCTCGGTCAGACGAGCGCCGGCGTGAGCCGGATGCTCGTCCTCAGCGACGGCGACGCCAACCACGGGGTCCGCGACGTCCCCGGCTTCCGCGCGATGGCGCAGCGGGCGCGCGATCGCGGCGTCGCGATCACGACCATCGGGGTCGACGTCGATTACAACGAGAAGATCCTGTCGGCGATCGCGCTCGACTCGAACGGCCGGCACTACTTCGTCGAGAACGACGCCGCGCTCGCGCGCATCTTCGAGGCGGAGGCCGAGCAGCTCACGGCGTCCGTCGCGAGCGGCGCGGAGCTCGCGATCGACCTCGCGCCCGGCGTGGAGCTCGATCGGGTCTTCGATCGCTCGTTCCGGCGGGCCGGCGGTCAGGTCATCGTGCCGCTCGGCGCGTTCGCGGCGGGGGAGGTGAAGACGGTCCTGCTCAAGGTGCGCCTCGGCGGCCTCGGCGGCCCCGGCGGCGACGTGCGCGGCGACTCCCCCATCGCCGACGTGGGCCTCACCTACCGGGACCTCGTCGCCAGGACCGACGCCCGGTGCGTGGGCAAGCTCGGCGTCGCGATCGCGGAGAGCGACGCCGACGCGAGCGAGCTCGACGCGCTCGTCGCGGGGCGCGCACAGCGCAGCGAGACGGCGGCGGCGCTGAAGCAGGCCAACTTCCTGTTCGAGCAGGGGCGGCTCGACGAGGCGCGCAGCAAGCTCGACGCGCAGCAGCAGTCGCTCAAGAAGGCGGCCGACAAGGCGAAGCGCAGCGCCCCGGCGAACCGCGCGAAGGACGTGGCGTCCGATTTCGAGGGCCAGCTCGCCGCGCTGGAGCGGGCGGGCACGGACTTCGCCACACCGCCGGCGTTCGCCACGCCGCCGCCGGCCGCCGCGGGGCCGGGCGGCTTCGCGCAGGCCCCGGCGGCAGCGGCGCCGCGGCCCGCCCCGGCGCAGTCCCGCCAGGGCAAGAGCGCCGTCCGCCGCAACGAGGCGGAGGCCTTCGATCTGGCGCGCTGACGCGCGGCGCTCGGCGCGGGCGGCGCGGACGGCGCGCTCCGGCCCCTGCCCCGCGGCGACGCGGGGCGTTGACACGCGTCGGGCTTTCGGGTTTTGACTCCCGGCGGTGGGCGTTCGACCTAGGGCGAGCCGGCCGGGAAACCGCCGGACGGGTGGCGACGGCGCGCAGGGCTCGCCGCCGCGCGAGCCGCCGTCGACCCGGAAGGCGACCCCCGCGCGGCGCTCGCGCGGCGCGGGGCAGCGCTCGCCGGCGTCGCGGCGCCCTGCCCAGCCCCGGGCCGGGCGCGGGCGCGCGCTGCTCCTCGGGCTCGCGGGCGTGGTCATGGCGGCGTGCGCCGCGCTCCTCGCGCTGGTGTTCGGCTTCGGGCGCGCGAGGGCGCCGGACCGGGGGCGCGTCGTGGAGATCAACTGGCCGGGCGGGCTCGACGCGGGCGAGGCCGCCGCGCTCCTCGCGGCCGAGGGGCTCGTCGAGAGCGAGCGCGCCATGGCGCTCTACCTCGGCGCGACCGGCGGCACCGAGGCGTTCGTGCCGGGCCCTCACCTGCTCTTCGAGGGCGCGACGCCGCGGGAGCTGCGGCAGCTGCTCACGCGCGCGGAGGGGCGCCCCACGGCGAAGCTCACGATCCCCGAGGGCTTCAGCCGCTTCGACATCGCCGCCCGGCTGGAGAAGCTGCGCATCGCCGGCCGGAAGACGTTCCTCGCGGCCACCACCGACGGCGCGTTCCTCGACGCGCTCGGCATCGAGCGCGGCGGCGCCGTGGGCGCGGAGAGCGCGGAGGGATACCTCTTCCCGGCAACGTACGAGCTCGCGCTGGACTCCGACGCGCGCGACGTGGCGCGGCGCCTCGTCGCCGAGTCCGACCGGCGGTGGAGCGCGCTCGCGGCGCAGAGCAAGGACGGGCTCGCGGCGCTCCAGGCGACGCTCGGCTGGGGTCGCCGCGAGGTGCTCACGCTGGCCTCCATCATCGAGAAGGAGGCGGTCGTCGAGGAGGAGCGGCCGCTCATCGCGAGCGTGTTCCTGAACCGGCTCCTCGATCCGAGCTTCCGCTCTCGCAAGCTGCAGTCCGACGCGACAGCGCTCTACGGCTGCGTCGCCTGGCCCGAGGAGGCGCCGTCGTGCGCCGAGTGGAGCGGCAAGGCCACGCCCGCCGTGGTGCGGGATCCGAGGAACCGCTACAGCACCTACGCGCACCCGGGGCTGCCGCCCGGGCCGATCGCCAACCCTGGGGCGCCGTCGATCGCGGCCGTGCTGGCGCCCGCGGCGACGAAGTACCTCTATTTCGTGGCCGCGGGCGGCGGTCGCCATCGCTTCAGCGAGAGCCTGGACGACCACAACGACGCCGTGCAAAAGCGCCGCGACGCGACGGCGCCCTAGGCGCGGGCGGCGCGACACGGCAGCTCTCCTGCGCGAGGCGGCGCCCTCGGGCACCGACGCGGAGCCCGTCCAGAGCGAGCCGTCGAACGAGACGAGCCCGTCCAGGGGATAGCGCAGCTGCGCGCTCGGACGGGCTCATCCACGCGGTGCCCTTGCGTTCCGAGCCGCCGGGGACGAGAGAGAGCGCTGCGGCGCGGAATGGGGGGACGTTTCATGGGACAGGCAGTCCGATTCCACGAGACCGGCAGACCGGAAGTCCTGCGCTGCGAAGACGCCGTCGTCGGCAGCCCGGGCCCCGGCCAAGCGCGGGTCCGGCACGTCGCGGTGGGGCTCAACTTCGCCGATACCTACTTTCGCGCCGGGGTCTATCCCGTCCCGCTTCCCAGCGGCATCGGGGTCGAGGCCTCCGGCGTGGTCGATGCCGTCGGCGAGGGCGTCACGAACGTCGCGCCGGGCGACCGGGTGACGTACACCGGCTTCCTGGACACGCTCGGGGCGTACTGCACCGAGCGGATCGTCCTCGCGGCGCCGCTGATCCGGCTGCCAGAGGGCATCGGCCACGAGACGGCCGCTGCGATGACCATGCGGGGCCTCACGTCGGCGTACCTGATGCGCCGCATCTGGCCCTTGAAGGCCGGCGACAGCATCCTGCTGCACGCGGCGGCGGGCGGCGTGGGCCTGATCGTCTCGCAGTGGGCAAAGCTCCTCGGGCTCACGGTGATCGGCGCGGTGTCGACCGAGGCCAAGGGGGAGATCGCCCGCGCCCACGGCGCCGATCACGTCCTCATTTATGGCCGCGGCGACGTGGCCAGGCGCGTGCGCGATCTGACGGGCGGGGCCGGCGTGACGGTCGCCTATGACGGCGTCGGCAAGGACACGTTCGCCGGGTCGCTCGGCTCGCTGAAGCGGCGCGGCCTGCTCGTGTGCCTGGGCGCGGCCTCGGGCCCGGTGCCGCCGCTCGACGTGGCGCTGCTGGGGGCCAAAGGATCGGTGTTCGTCACCCGCCCGGCGCTCGCCGACTACATCGCCGATCCCGAGGAGAAGAGAGCGCTCGCAGGCGAGCTGTTCGACCACGTCGCCGCGGGGCGGATCCGGATCGAGATCAACCAGCGCTACAGGCTGGAGGACGCGGCGCAGGCGCACCGGGATCTCGAGTCGCGCAAGACGACGGGCTCGTCGATCTTCGTCGTGTAGCGCGTGTTGGGGCCGCAGATCGCCGCGCCGACGCCAACGCATCCAGGAGGACCGGACATGACAAGCTCAGCAACCGCCGGCTCGGGCGCCGTCCGCGCGGTGACGCGCGGATCTAGCAGCCCGCCGGAGCACTACGAGAACTCCTATCATTGCGACGCTACATGGCGCGAAGCGCCGCCGATGGGCTGCGTCCTGCGCTGCGTCGAGACACCGGACGTCGGCGGCGACACCATCTGGGTCAACATGGTCGAGGCGTACCGACGGCTGCCCGAGCACATCAAGCGGCAGATCGCCGGGCTGCGCGCCAGGCACAGCATGGAGGCCACCTTCGGCGCCGCCCTGCCGATGGCGAAGCGCCATGCGCTCGAGGCCAGCTATCCCGATGCGGAGCATCCGGTGGTGCGTACCCACCCGGAGACCGGCGAAAAAGTCCTGTTCGTCAACAGCTTCACGACGCATTTCGTCAACTTCCACACGCCGGACAACGTCCGCGTCGGCCAGGACTTCGCGCCCGGGGCGAGCCACCTGCTGAGCTACCTGATCAGCCAGGCGGCGATCCCCGAGGTTCATGTCCGCTTCCGCTGGAGGAAGAACAGCGTCGCGCTCCGGGACAACCGCTGCACCCAGCACTACGCGGTCCAGGATTACTGGCCTGCGGTGCGCAAGATGGAGCGCGCCGGGATCGTCGGCGACCAGCCCTACTGACCACCCCTCGGATCCACGAGAGATCAGGGCGCCTTTCCTCTGGTCGCCTCGGTCCTGGTCGCGCCGCGCCCCGCTTCCTGGATCTGCGCGCGCCGCGGTGTAGATTCGCGCGCCATCATGCGCCGTCCCGCTCCGTTCCTCCTCACGCTCTCCGCTCCCCTCGCCTTCGCGGCCGCTACCGCCGGCTGCTCGCCCCGCGCCGCGCCCCCGGCCGAAGTGACGCAGGCCGCCTCCGCGACCGCCGCTCCGTCCGCTCCCCCCGACCCCGCCGCCTCGGCCTCGAGCGCTGCTCCCACCGCCAGCGCCGCGCCCGCCGCCAGCGCCGCGCCCGCCGCCGAGACGACGGTCGCCGCCGCCAGCGCCGCGCCCGCCGCCAGCGCCGCGCCCGATGCGGCGGCGCCAGCCGACGCCGGGCCGCTCCCGAAGGTCAAGGTCGCCAACATCGGCATGCACATCGGCGGCGGCCCGCACGACGACTTCACCAAGGAGCCGATCAAGCGCTCGGTCGCGCCCCACTTCGACGAGCTCCGCCGCTGCTTCGCGCTCGCCGAGGACCCGACCAAGGGCGGCGACTTCGGCATCGATCTCCGCATCGAGAAGGACGGCGGCAAGGCCGAGGTGCGCAAGCCGCGGACGGCGCTCAAGGGCCAGGCGTTCACGAAGTGCGTGGTCGGCGTCTTCGAGCAGATCGACTTCCTGAAGCCGAGGCGAGGCGCCACCGTGGTGAGCTACTCGCTCCGGTTCACCCCGTGACAGGGCCTCGGCTCACCCGTGGCGCCCGAGGTTCGGCAGCGACCCGCGCGAGGCCTCGACCGCCGTCTCGCCGGCGCGGTCGAGCGCGTACTTGAAGAGGATCGGGCCGAACACCTCGTTCAGCGCCACGCACCCGACGACGAGCGCGCGGAAGCCGGCGCCGAGGCTCGGGAACGCGCGCTCGATGGTCAGGCTGATCCCGAGCGTCAGCCCGGCCTGCGAGACCAGCCCGCACCACGACCACCGCCGCAAGAGCGGCGGATCGTCCGCCAGCCGGTTGCCGATGCGGTTCGCGACCCACGTCACCAGGGCGCGCGAGACGCCGAAGAGCAGCGCGACAGGCCACATCTGCCGCAAGAGGGGCAGGTCGAGGTGCGCGCCGGCCGTCGCGAAGAACAGCACGAACACCACGCTCGCGGCGTCCTCGACCGCGTGCACCAGCTTCTCGCCCTGCTTCGACAGGTTCGCGACGACGAAGCCGGCCACCACGAACACGAGCAGCGCGTCGAAGCGGAGGTACCGCAGCACCTCCGTCGCGCCGAAGCCGAGCGCCACGAACACGAGGATGAGCTGGCGGCCGATGAGCCGCATGTAGGCCGCGAGCGCGAGGCCGAGCGTCGTGCCGATCGAGATGCTCCCCAGGATCTCGCGGCCGAGCAGCTCGATCTCGTGCATCGACATCGTCGCGCCCGGCTCGATGAGCGGCCGCACCGTGGAGAGCGCGACCGCCGTCACGACGATGACGATGATGTCCGACGTCATCACGAACGCGAGCGTGTGCATCGCGACGGGGCCGGTCGCGCGCGTCTGGGAGAGGATCCCGAGCACGGCCGAGGGGCTGCGGGTCACCGCGATGACGCCCCACAGGACGGCCACGCCGAACGCCGCCGTGGTCGAGAGCTCGGCCGCGAACGGCACCAGCGAGCGCGCCGCGTAGAAGACGCCCGTCATCACCACGAAGACGAGCGCCGTCTGGACGAGGTTGTGCAGGAGGATGCTCTTCAGGCTCTTCTTGACGATGTCGATCCGCAGCTCGGCGCCGCCCGCGAGCGCGATGAGCGCCAGCGCCAGCGCGTTGACCCGCGAGATCTCCTCCACGGCGTGGTGGTCGACGAGCTTCAAGACGTGCGGGCCGGCGACGATGCCCGCGAAGATGTAGCCCGAGATGTGCGGCAGGCGGAGCGGCTCGACGAGCTCGCTCGCGAGCGTGCCCGCGAGCAGGAGGAAGCCGATCGAAGCGACCGCCCCTGCGGGCCCGTGCTCGTGAGGGACCGCGCGCGTCGTGGCGTAGAGCAGCCCGAACAGGATCACGAGCGCGACGGCGTGCGTGAGGTGGTTCAGCGGCCCCTTGGGGGCCGACCCGTGGTGGCGCGCGGAGGGCGCGCCCTGCTGCTCGGCGGGCGCGACCGGATCGGCCGGCGCGGCCGATCCGGCGGGCTCGACGTCAGGGAGTGCTGCGGCGCTCACGGTGACACCTCTTCATTCCTCATCCCTCCCCCACGCGGCGCCGCGGGCGACGGCGGGCCGCCTCCCTCGCCGGGCGCGGCGCCGCGCCCGGCGCGGGCCAGGCCGCGGCCGAAGAAGAGCGACTCCCGCTCGGGCGCGGCGAGCTCGCCGGCCTTGCGGAGCGTGGCGCGAAGCGCCTGCGGCCCGACGAGCTCGCCGAACACGGCCGCGGCCGCCGCGGCGAAGAGGACGGTGTGCCCGACCGGGCCCGGAAAGCGCAGCGCGAAGGCGAGGCCGACGCTCATCGCCACCGCGCCGGACGAGAGCAGCCCGAGGCCGAGCCACGGCGACGTCTCGCGCGCGTCGGGCGACACGACGCGGAAGACGAGCCCGGTCGCGAGCTTGCCCACGAGCCTCGCCCCGAGCGCGATCGCCACGATCCAGGGCAGGAACGGCGCCGCCTTCGGGTTCACGTGCGCGCCCGCGAGCAGGAGCGCCGGCAGGATGACCGGCCGCTCGGTCGGCGCGACCATGGCGACGATCTCGTCGCGGTGCCGCGACAAGGCGGCGATCGTCACGCCCATCGCGAACGCCGCGAACAGCGGCGACAGGCCGACCCGGGCGCTCGTGCCCATCGTCAGCAGCGAGGCCCCGAGCAGCACGCCCCAGCTCTGGATGAGGCGGAAATCGCTCCCGAGGAGCACGACCGCGATGAGCCCGAGCACCACGCCGATGAGCGCCGTCACGACCGTCCACCCCCAGAACGGGATCGGCCACTGGGCCGTCGCCTGCGGGACGAGCGCGAACGCGCCGCCCATCATGAGCAGCGGGCCGAGATCGTCGCAGTCGGCGATGTCGGCGATGAGGTCCGAGAGCTTGCCGCTCGCGCTGTATCGCTGCGTGACCCACAGCACCGCGTGCCGCGTCGTCTCGGCGGAGACGGCGCCCACGCCCGCCGCGAGCAGCACGCGGTCGCCGCGATCGAGCGAGGGAGCGACGTGGGCCGCCGCGAACCAGACCGCGGCGGCCACCGCGCCGCCGGTCAGGAGGCTCATGAGCACGCAGAGCGCCATCCGGGACGGCCGCACGCGGCGGCTGCCGACGAAGCCGAAGTCGAGGCCGACGACCACCGCGAGCCAGCCGAGCGCGACGCCCGCCACGGGCTCGAACGCGGCGAGCGACGAGGGCTCGAGCAGCCCGAGCGCCGAGGGCCCCAGCACGAAGCCGAGCACGACGTACTCGGCGCCGGAAGGGAGGCCGATGCCCCGGAGCACGCGGCCGCTGACGAGCGAGCTGCCGAGGTACGACAGCACGAGGAGCCCCATCAGGAGCCATACGGCGTTCACGAGGCGGCGCTCCGGTCGACCGGCGCGGGCGCGGGCGCGGGCGCGGCGCGCCGCGCGCCGACGGAGGACGCCGGCGCGCGCCCGAGCGGGATGTCCGCGGCGACGAGGGCCTGCGCCACCGCGGTGAGCCAGCGGCTGCGCACGTCGTCGCCGTCGCAGGCCATCGTGGCCCGGAAATGAGCGCCCCCCTCGTCGATCGCGACGAGCGCGGCGCGGGCGCGGCTGCCGAGGCCCGAGCCCGTCTTCAGGAGCAGCTCGCGCACCCGATCGAGATCGGCGGCGGGGTCGACGCTGATCTCGACGGCCACGACCGGAGGGCGGCCGCGGATGCGCGTCGGGTGGAACAGGCTGAGCAGGTGCGGCACGCGCACGACGCAGCCGTCCTCGTCCTCGAGGCGCGCCTCGAACAGCGTCAGCTCGCGGACCCGCCCGGCGCGGCCGCCCACGTCGGCGATGTCGCCGACGCGCAGGCGCCGCCCGTAGATGACCGAGAGGCCGACGGCCGCCGACGCGATGAGCGGCGTGCTGGCGAGCCCGGCCGCCGCGAGCACGACGAAGCCGATCCGCGTGAACGCCCCCTCGTCGGTGCCGGTGATGAGCGGGGCCGCGAGGAGCAGCGCGGCCACGAGGATGCCGAAGCGGACAAGGACGCCGGTGGCGACCGCGAGATCGGACGGGAGCCACCCGAGCGACGTCTCACCCCGGCCCACGCTCCCGAAGAACAGCCCCACGAAGCGGATGAGGACGATGACCGCGAGCGTCGCGAGGATCGCGAGCACGAGCACCGGGACGCTCCGCGCGATGCGCCCCATGAGCTCCGACATGGGCGCGAGCACGAAGCCGGTGAGCTTCTCGCTGGTGCCGCGCGTGGAGGCGAACAAGGAGAGGGCGAAGAGGATCCAGATGTAGGCGATGCCCAGCCGGACGAGGACGCCGGCGGCGCCGAGCGCGACCGAGAGCGCGCCCTGCGACGCGGCGGGCCGGAGCATCTCGATGCCGCGGACGTGCAGCGCCGGGAGCCGCTCCGGGTGCTCGGCGACCCAGGCGCGCCCTCGCTCGACGAGCTCGCCGACCTTGCGGAGCAGGAGCAGCGCGATCAGCCCCGAGAAGACGAGCAGCGAGAACGAGAAGACGCTCGTCGCGAGGCGGCTCCTGCTGTGCTCCTTGGCGAGGACGTCGCGCACCGTGCCGGCGACCGCGGCGGCGTGGGCCGCGACCGTGGTGTGGCCTGCCGCCGCCGCGTCCTCGGGGCCGACGTGGACGAGCGGGCGGTCGCCGACGTAGACGACCGCCACGCCGTCCTGCTCGTCGACGCGGACCTCCGGGACCGCCTTCTCCTGGGCGGCGCGCTCCAGCACGCGCGCCGCCTCACGGGCGCGCTCCGGAGGAGAGAGGCTGCCCCGGTGCACGCGGAGGGCGAAGACCGTCCTGCCGAGCAGCTCGACGCGCGCCTCGGGCTGCTCGACCACGGGAGGCGAAGGCTGGGGGTCGGGAGCCGCCGGCTCGCCCTGGTCAGGGGCGGGGGCTGGCGGCCCGACCGGCGCGGATGCCGGCGCGACCGGCGCAGGCCGCGGCGCGGGAGGCCGCGGGACCGGGGCGGGCGCCAGCACGACCTGCGCAGACGCCGGAGGGGCCTCCGCGGGCGGTGGCAAGACCTGTACGAGCGGCGGCTGGACCGAAGAATCCGGCGGGGGCGCGAGCTGCGAGGGCACGGGCGCGGCCTGCGACGGCGCGGACGCGGCCTGCGCCGCCGCAGACGCGGCCTGCGCCGACACGGCCCGCGACGGCGCGGACGCGGCCTGCGCCGCCGCGGACGCGGCCTGCGCCGACGCGGCCCGCGACGGCGCGGACGCGGCCTGCGAGGGCGCGGACCCGGCCTGCGACGGCGCGGACGCGGCCTGCGACGGCGCGGCCTGCGCCGGCCCGGCGAAAACAGCGCCAGCGGGAGCGAGGAGGCCGGCAAGCGCGACCAGGAGCGCGGAGAACAGCCGCTGCACCCAGGCACTCTCGGCCGGAGGCAGGCCGCCGGTCAAGCGGCGCAGGACGCGAAACGGCCTCGGCAGGCAGCCCGCGAGCCACGCGTCGTCGCTTCCAGGCGATCACGCGCGCTCGAGTCCGCCCGGAATCCTCGATCCCCGCGCTCGCTCGACGATCGATCGCCTTGCCGCCGAGGCACGGCGCTGGCAGGGCGCCCGCGTGGCAAGGACCAACAGATCGGTGGCCCCGTCGCTGCTCGTCGGCGACATCGGAGGCACCAACACCCGGCTCGCGCTCTACGGCGGCTCCGGCGGCCGCCCCCTCTCCGAGGCCGTCTTCCGCAGCCGCGACCACGCGAGCTTCGAGGAGATCGCCCTCCCGTTCCTCGTGCGCAGCGACGCCCCCCACCCCGCCGTCGCCGTGCTCGGCGTCGCGGGCCCCATCAAGGACCAGGTCGCAACCGTCACGAACCTGCCCTGGCGCCTCGCGGAGCGCGAGCTGTCGCGCCGGCTCAAGATCGCGCGCGTGCTCCTCGCGAACGACCTCGTCGTCGGCGCCACGGGCTGCCTGCACGTCGCCCGCGCGTCCATCGAGCCGCTCACGGAGCGCAGGCCGCGGCCGAAGGGAAACAACGTGGCCGTCATCGCCGCCGGCACGGGGCTCGGCGAGGCCCGGCTCCTCTGGAATGGCGCCCGCCACGTCACGCTCCCGACCGAGGGAGGTCACGCCGACTTTGCCGCGCGCTCCGCGGTCGAGGCCGAGCTGTGGCAGTTCCTCGCCGAGCGCCACCCGGACCACGTGAGCTACGAGCGGGTCCTCTCGGGCGACGGGCTCGGCGCCCTCTTCGACTTCTTCGCCCGCGCCGCCCGCGTGCCGCGCGCGATCGAGCGCCGCCTCGCCGAGGGCGACCGCAACGCGGCGATCGCCGAGCTCGGGCTCGCCCGCGCGTTCCGGCCCGCCGCGCGCGCGGTCGACCTGTTCGTCGAGATCTACGGCGCCGAGGCCGGCAACCTCGCCCTGCGCGAGCTCGCGCTCGGCGGGGTCTTCGTCCTCGGGAACATCGCGAGGAACCTCGTCCCCCAGAGGCGCGAGCTGTTCATGAAGTCCTTCGTGAAGAAGGGGCGCCTCACGCCGCTCCTCGAGGAGGTGCCCGTCGCGGTGGTCACCGATCCCCTGGTCGGCGTGCGGGGCGCGCTCGCCGTCGCCAGAGAGCTCGCCGCCGCGGAGCAGCCCCGGGCCCGCCCGGCGGCCCGGAGGTCCTGACGCCCCGTGTCCTCGTGCCCACGACGGAGGGTTGGAGTCGCGCGCGCGACTCCATGCCTCCTATCGAGTCGGCGCCGGCGGTCCATGGCGGATGAGCGCCAGTTCGCCCCGAGGTGCCGAGAGGCCATATCGCGCGGCGCCGCGTCGTGGCAGGCAGGCTCCGAGCAGGAGCGGACGAGCTCCTCGCGCTCGGCCTCACGCCTGGCCCCAGGCTTGGCCTCTGGCTTGAAGCTTGAATCGAGCGGCCGCGCGCGGCCTCGCGGCGTTGACACGTTGGTGCCATGGTGCTTTAAGACCGACACACCTGACGCTCGTACAGTCGGGGGAAAGAGAAAAGAAGGTCACGTCATGGCAACTTCGGTCGTTCTACCTGATGGGAAGGTCCTCGCGCTCGAGGATGGCAACACAGCGTTCGACGCCGCCCGGGCCATCTCGCCGAGGCTCGCCGAGGTCGTCGTCGTCGCGCGCGTCGACGGGGAGATCCAGGACCTCCGCGTGCCCCTCCGGGACGGCGCGAAGCTGGAGTTGCTGAAGGCCGATACGCCCGAGGGCAGGGACACGATCAACCACTCGGCCGAGCACCTCATGGCGACGGCCGTGCTGCGGCTGTTCCCGGGCGCCAAGGTCACGATGGGCCCGAAGAGCCATGGTGACGAGTTCTATTACGACTTCGACATTGCCGGCCGAACCTTCACCCCTTCCGACCTCGAGATGATCGAGGCCGAGGTGAAGAAGCTCATCGCGGAGAAGATCAAGTTCGAGTGGCAGCTCGTCGCCAAGAACAACGCGCTGGACGTCTTCGAGGGGTACGGGCAAAAGAACGAATACAAGACGGAGATCCTGTCCTGGATCCCCGATGACAGCGTATCGATCTACCGCTGCGGCGAGTTCGTGGATATCTGCCGCGGCCCGCACCTGCCCCACGCGGGGTTCATCAAGGGGTTCAAGATCACGTCGTCCTCGGCGGCCTACTGGCGCGCCGACGCCACGAAGCAGTCGCTCCAGCGCGTGCGCGGCGTGGCCTTCCCCAACAAGGACGACCTCGACAAGTACGTGCGCCGCCTGGAGGAGGCGAAGAAGCGCGACCACAGGACGCTCGGGCGGGATCTCGAGCTCTACCTCGTCTCCGAGCGCTACGACACCCACGCGTACTCCGAGAAGGACGAGATCGATCTCTACGTCGGCGTGGACGCGGAGGCGCCCCTCGACCGCGCGCTCGTGGAGCACACCCTCGGCGCCGCGGCCTCGGCGTTCCCCGGGCGGACGCTCCGGCGAACGGTGAAGTTCGGCGAGGCGCCGAAGGCGCCTCCGGGCGGCGCGGGCGGCGGCGACGAGGCGCGCCCGCGCCTGCAGGTCCGGCTCCGCGGCGCGGCGGCGCCGGAGTCGAAGAGCGCCTTCAAGGCCGCGGTGAGCGCCCGGAAGGACGCCGACATCGAGGTGCACTTCGAGCCGCACTTCGTCGAGGAGATCGGGGCCGGCCTCGTCATGTGGCTCCCGAAGGGCGGGCTCCTGCGCACCATCATCGAGGACCAGTGGCGCAAGATGCACCTCGAGGAGGGCTACGACATCGTCTACTCGCCGCACATCGCCAAGGCGGACCTGTGGAAGACCTCGGGCCACTGGGACTTCTACCGGGAGGGGATGTTCTCCCCCATGTCGGTCGACGGCCACGATTACTGCTGCAAGCCGATGAATTGCCCGTTTCACATCCTCATGGTCAAGAGCCGGACGCGGAGCTACCGCGAGTTCCCGATGCGCCTCGCGGAGCTCGGGACCGTGTACCGGTACGAGGCCGCGGGCGTCATGCACGGCCTGATGCGCGTGCGGGGGTTCACCCAGGACGACGCGCACCTGTTCTGCCGCGCGGACCAGGTCGAGCAGGAGATCCACCGCGTGCTTCGCTTCATCCTGAAGATGCTCCGCACGTTCGGGTTCGAGCAGTTCGACATCAACCTCTCGACACGGCCGGAGAAGTACGTCGGCGGCCTGGAGGACTGGGCCAAGGCCGAACACACCCTCGAGGGGGCCCTCAAGACCCTCGGCCTCGAGTACCAGGTGGACCCCGGCGGCGGCGCGTTCTACGGGCCGAAGATCGATATCAAGCTGGTCGATGCGCTCGACCGTAGATGGCAGTGCTCGACGCTCCAGTACGACTTCAACAACCCCGAGCGCTTCACGCTCGGGTTCGTGAACGCCAAGGGAGAGCTCGAGCAACCGATCATGCTCCACCGGGCGCTCCTCGGCTCGATCGAGCGGTTCATCGGCGTGCTCCTGGAGCACCACGCGGGCGCCCTGCCGGCGTGGCTCTCACCGGAGCAGGCGCGCGTCGTCACGGTATCGGACAAGCACAACGACCACGCCGAGCAGGTCACCCAGGCGCTGCGCGCTCACGGCATCCGGGCGAGCTTCGTCCGGAGCTCGGAGAAGCTCGGCGCGAAGATCCGCGAAGCGCAGGTCGAGAAGATCCCCCACATGCTGGTCATCGGCGACAAGGAGGTGGAGGCGAAGGGCGCCACTGTCCGGCTGCGTGACGGGAGCGACCGCGGCTTCATGAAGACCGAGGCGCTCGCCGAGTTCTTGCGCGAGCAGTGCGCGATCCCCGTCGTGACGTGACGTTCACCCGCGGCGCCGTGGGGCCCTTCTCCAGGGCCCCCGGCGTCAGGCGGCCTCGGCTGCCCGCTTGAGATCCGCCGCTCGGAGCTGCGCCACGAACGCGAGGCCGAGCGCAACGAATGCCAGGCCGAGGACGAAGGCGAAGCGGAGACCCCGCGCGAGATCCGTGGGCGCGACGCCCTCCGTATCTCCGATGAGCGCGCCCATGAGCGTGACGCCGAGGCCGCCGCCGAGGCTGCGCGCGAACATGAGGACCGCCGTGAGCGCGCCGAGCTCCTGCCGGGGCGTGCACTCCTGAGCGCCCACGAGCAGGCTCAAGATGATGGCGCCCATCCCTGTCCCGGCGACGAAGCCGCACGCGCCGATCAAGGCGAGGGGCGCTCCGGTGAACGCGACGAACCCGGCGAACGCCGCGACGAGGAGCCCGGCGCCAAGCCGCGCGAGCCGCGGCACGCCGAGCCGCGGCAGGATCGCGCCGAGGCTCATCGATGCAAGGGTCCACCCGAGCACCATCGGGGTGAGCAGCAGACCGGCCGCGGTCGCCCCTGTGCGAGCAACGCCTTGAGCATAGAGGGGGAGATAAGACACCGTTCCAAAGAAGGCCGCGCCGGCCAGGAAATTGCCGATCACCGCGACCCGCGGGAGCCGAGCCTGCAAGAGGCGCAACGGCAGGAGCGGCGCGGGGTGCCGGCTCTCGATGCGCAGCGCCCAGGCGAGCACGGCGACGCTGGCGACCAGGAAGGGCCAGTTGCGCGTCTCGAGGCCCCATACGAGCGCGCCGCTGCCCGCGGTGAACAGAGCGGCCCCCGCGAGATCGATGGGGGCCGCCTTCTCGGGGATCGGCGACTCTTCGAGGAATCGCCCCACGAAGGCCGCGCCGATCAGGCCGAAGGGCATGTTGAGGTAGAAGACCCACCGCCAGCTCGCATGATCGACGAGCAAGCCCCCCACGAGGGGGCCGATGAGCCCTGACAAGCCCCAGACACCGCTCAACATGCCCTGGATCCGGGAGCGCTCCTTGAGCGGATAGAGCTCACCGACGATGGCGAAGGTCAACGTGCCGAGCGCCCCCGCGCCGAGGCCTTGCACCGCGCGCCCCGCGATGAGCGTCAGCATGGAGCCCGCCGCGCCGGACAGCGCGGAGCCGGCGAGGAAGAGGAACACGCCGAACAGGTAGAGCCTACGCCGTCCGAGCCGGTCCGAGGCGCGTCCCCACAGCGGGCTCGTCACGGTCATCGACAGCATGTAGACGGCGAACGGCAGTGCGTACCAGGCATGGCCGCCCAGCTCGCCGATGACGGTCGGCATCGCAGTGGCCACGACGGTCGACTCGAGGGCGGCAAGGAATAACCCGAGTGCCAGACCGACGGTTGTGAGAGTACGAGACGATGCGCTCATCCAAGAAACCTGCTTTCCCTTCGTTTCAAGCCAGAGTCGCCAGCATCAGCCGACGAGAAACTCGCTCGTGAGGAATGGGCTCATCTTGAGGGACGTCTCCAGCCATTCCCGGTACGGGTCGCTCCCCTTCACGATTCCACTGCCAGCGTACACATGAATATCGTTCCCGCTCATCTTCGCAGTGCGGATCGCGAGCGCAAATTTTGCGCTATCGTCCAGAGTGAAATAACCGAAAGCCCCCGTATAGAAGCCGCGATCGATTTTCTCGTAGGCGCGAATGCGTTGCCCACTCAATGCGATGGGCTTACCCCAGATCGTCGCCGGGGGATACACCGCGGAGAGCGCGCCGAACACGTTCATGTCCGGCTTGACCGTTCCGGTGATGGTGCTCTTGAGGTGCTGGACGTAGCCGAGATCGATGACGTTGCGAGACTCGACCCGCTTGATCGACCCAGGCACGCACACCGCGCTCAGGTTCTCATGGAACATCCTGGCGGCCGTCTCGTGCTCTTCCGTCTCCTTCGCGTCGCGGAGGAGCTCCTCGCGGTACCGGCTGCTCTTCTCCCTCGCGTCGGAGCCCTTTCGCGTGCCTGCCAGAGGCTCGACGATGATGTCGTCGCCCTCCTTGATGAGGAGCGTCTCTGGCGATACACCGACCCAGGACTCTCCGCCTCTCCAGCGGAAGACGTATTCATACTTCTTGCCGCGCGCGGGGGCGGTCAGCCGGAGCAGCAGGACGGGCGAGATCTTCGCCTGGAGCGTGAGACGGACCTCACGCCCGATGACGACCTTGTCCGCGGCTTCACCCGAGAGCTCGCGGATCAGGCCGACGAGCGCGTCGACATACTCGCGGCACTCGGGGATCAGCTGGCGCTTCGCCACACGCGGGTTGGCCGACAGGCTGAACTCGTAAGGGAAGGTCACGAGCCGCGCCCCGACGTCGTGGAGCTCGTCGCTCTCGAAGTGGGTGAAGCTGCACTCGCCCGCGGCCAACCGACACGCGACGCGTGGGATCGTGAAGACGAGCGCCTCGCCGGGCCTCGTGGGATCGATGCCGCACCGCCATCCACCGAGCAAGAGGGTCGACGGCGGCAGTCCGTGGTGGCGCGCAAGGAAAGGCCTGATCTCGTCGACGAAGGCCGCGACGGCCCTGAACAGCTGCTCGTGAAAATCGGCCTCATGGTCGATCTTGCACGAGCACTCGCGTTCGACCGTCTCCCCGTTCACGAGCCGCAGCTCGAGGGCGTCGCCTGCGTTGTGGCATTCGATCGAGAGCTCGCTCCCGACGGCTACGATCGACGTCGTCCCCTCCTCGGAGGTGTGGCTGAAGAGCCCGAGGAACTCGTCGGCGAAGGCCGGGTATCGCGCCTCCAGCGCTTGGGCCACGGCGGACGCGTAGACGTCGACCGTCACCTCCGGGTGCGGGTTGTCGAACGTGATGACACGGGTCGTCTTCATTGGGTCCTCGCGCATACGTGGGCGACCTTGCTGCAAACCTGGAGCGTCTTCTCGAATAGCCGCCCGCCCTCGGCGGCCGCGGGGTCGCGCTCGTCAGCGTCCCCTCCCGCGAGGGCCCTGCGCGAGGACTCGATGTGCAGCCCTCCGAGCCGGCTCCCCTCGGCCATGTGCGCGGATGCGGTCCTCTCGACCTCGGCGCTCACTTCCGCCATCGCCGCCTCGAACGACCGCGCCCTCGAGTCCGCGTGCACCGGCGCCGACATCCAGACGACGGGGGCGTGAGCGCCCTGAAACACCCGGACAAACTCCCGCAACGGTTCGAGCTGGCTCCCGAGGCTGGTCATCACGACGATCTTCCCCGCCTCCTTCCTCGGGTTGAGGGCCATGTAGATGGAGAGCAGCTCCGACGCGGAGAGCTCCGGCCCGACGCGGACGCCGATCGGGTTGTCCACGCCGCGAAGGAACTCGAGATAAGCGCTCCCGGCGCGAAGGTGCTCGGCCGCGAGCCACAGGAGGTGCGCGCTCGCAGCGTGATAGCTGGCCGTCGACGAGCACCTCCGCACGAGCGCCTCCTCGAAGAGCAGGTTGGCCACCTGATGCGAGGTGAAGACCCGGAGCCCGCACTGGCGCATGGTCGCCAGCGTCGCCTGCGCAGCCTCGTAGGCCCACAACATCCTCCTCGCGTCGGGCGTCCGGCCCCACGGGTGTGGCGACGGATCGTTCACCATCTCCCCGTAGTAGCTCGTGACCGACACGCCATCGACGATCTCCGTCGCGCGGAGGGGAGTTTGCGCGTAGCTCCCCGCCGCGAGCGCGATGGAGATCACCGGCTTGTCGAGCATGAAGCCCACATAGTTGCTCATCGAGCCGAGCGTCGCCATGCGCGCGCGGACGTTACGCGGGCTCGACTCCCTGAACCGCTCGTCGGTGTCGCCCATCTGCAGGACGAACGCTCGTCCTTCGGCCACGGCCCCGAGCTCCGCCTTGAGGCGGCGCACCTCCTCGGCGCCCACGAGGCCCGGGAGCTCCGAGAGCCGCCCGGTCACCGCTGCGACCTCCTGGCCGGCGTAGGGCGGCACGCAGCGCTGTTCCATGGTTCGCCAACCCTGCGGTCGCCAATACTCTTGCTCGCGGCGCTGAAGATTGTTCATTTCCACTTGTGCCCTCTCTACGGTGATCTCAACCAAGGGTGGCGCCGCCGTCCACGACGAGATCGTGCATCGTGATGTGGCGCGCCTCGTCCGAGAGGAGAAACGCGACCCCTCGCGCGATGTCGTCTGGCTCGGCGACACGGCCCAGCGGGATGCCGACGCGATAACGGCCCGGATCGCCCTCGATGAGCCGTCGATGCGACTCCGCGGAGTCCCCGGTGAGCACGCGGAGCATGGGCGTATCGGTCGAGCCAGGAGAGACGGTGTTGCAGCGGATGCCGTGCCTGGCCAGCTCGAGCCCCATGCACCGCGTGAGCATCGTGACCGCTGCCTTCGAGGCGCAGTAGGCCGCCATGCCGACGCGCGGGGTGTTCGCGGCGTTGGATGCGACCGTGACGATCACGCCCGATCTCCGCGGCAGCATGCGCCGCGCGGCGGCCTGCGAGACGAAGAAGACGCCGCTCGTGTTGACGTCGAAGGTCTCCTTCCAGCTCTCGGGGGTGGCCGCCTCGAACGCGGCCGGCACGAGGATCCCAGCTGCGTTGACGACACCGTCGAGCGGGCGCGCCTCATCGGCGACCGCCACGACGGCTTCCACCTCCGAGGGGACACGGATGTCGACGCGGCGCGGCTCCACGGCGCGCTCGCGCTGGTTCAATTCGGCCGCGAGCGCCTGCAGGGCGTCGCCCTTCACGTCGACGACGTGGACGAAGGCCCCCTGCGCGACGAGCAGGCGCGTGACCGCGGCCCCGATGCCCTGCGCAGCCCCGGTCACCAAGAAGGACTTGTTCTCGAATCTAGGCTTCATCGAATGTGTCACGGTTTCGTGCCTCCCCGCTCCTCTCCGGGCGGCCAGCTCGGGCCGCGGGCGGGCCTCAGCGGACGAGGTCCCACCACTCGTCGAGGCTCCGCCGCTCCGCGAGCTCCACGAACCCCACGCGGGCGCCCATCTTGCGCCACTTCTCCGCGAGCACGAGGAGGCGGACCGAGTCGACGCCAGCGTCGAACGGATCGCCGATCCTCGCCGCTTCTTCCGCGCTCACGCGCAGCACCTCAGCCACGTCGGCGAGGAACCGGTCGCGCGTGAGGCTGCTTCCACCGAGCTCCGGCTTCAAGACGCGCCTCCCAGCTGCTCCAGGAGCTCAGCGGTGGTCGACACCTTCCCTGAGCAGCTCGCGATCTGGGTCAGCGCCATGCGGTGATGCTCGAGCGAGAAGTCTGCGAGCGCGTCCGCGGCGACGAACGGCTGGACGCCGGCCATGAAGGCGTCGAGCGCCGTCGCCTGGCAGCCGATGTGCGCATAGACGCCGCAGATGATGAGCTGTCCCCGGCCCAATCGCTTGAGCATCTCCAGCAGCTCGCTCTGCTTGAACGCGCTGTAACGGTGCTTGACGATCATGTGGTCGCCAGGCGACGGCTCCAGCCCGCGGACGATGCTCCGGGCCTCCCCGTCTTCCGGCATGCCGGGCCCCCAGAAATCCAGGAGCAGCCCGCGCTCGGCCTTGCTCTGGCCCCCCGGCTGCGCGGTGTAGAACACCGGGATGTCGCGGAGCTTGCACGCCCTCCGGATCGCGTGGATCTGTGCGACCAGCGCGCCGGTGAACGCCGCCGATTCATACGGCTTGAGGAAGTAGTTCTGCATATCATGAATCAGCAGAGCTACGCCCGCCGGCTCGACCCTCCAGGAGTGCGGAGCGCGGGCGAAATCGACCACGGTGGGTACGTCATAGGACTTGATTCTCGGGATTCCCATATCGTCCTCAAGGCAACGCAGCGGCAGAGCCGCCGTGCTGCTTCCTAAGTTCCTTCCTGTCGATCTTCCCGACGGTCGTCTTCGGCAGCGACGGCACGAACCTGACCTGGTCGGGCACCTTGTACGCCGCTACGCCGCGTCCGCGCACGAAGGCCCTTATCTGCGCGGCGGTCAGCTCGCCCCCCGGGTCTGCGACGACGAACGCACACGACGCTTCGCCAAGGTAGACGTCCGGTATCGAGACGATCGCCGCCTCCCGTACGCGCGGGTGCGCGAGGAGGTGCCCCTCGACCTCCTCCGCCGCGATCTTCTCGCCGCCGCGGTTCACCTGGTCCTTCGAGCGCCCGGCGACGACGAGGTAGCCGTCGGCCCGCCGCGCGACGATATCGCCCGTCCGATAGAAGCCGTCGGCCGTGAAGGCCCGCGCGTTGTGCTCCTCGGCGTTGAGGTAGCCGCGGATCGTGTAGGGCCCACGGACGAGGAGCTCGCCCGGGGTGCCGTCCGGGACCGGCTGATCGTCCTGGTCGACGATGCGCACCTCGTCGTCCACGGAGATGGGCCGCCCCTGCGTGTTCAGCACCCTCTCGGAGAGGTCACCGAGCCGCGTGTAGCAGACGAGCCCCTCGGACATGCCATAGACCTGCTGCAGCTGGCACCCGAGCGAGGATTCCAGGCGAGCAGCCATCTCCGCGCCGAGCTTGGCGCCGCCCACCTGGAGGAATCGCAGGCTCGACAGATCGCACGTCCGCTCGGCGTGGAGCCAGGCCAGCGCGAGGCTAGGGACGAGGGCCGCGAACGTGACCTTCTCTCGCTCGATGAGGGAGAACGCGGTCGCTCCGCTCGGATCGGTCGTCATGACGACCCGGCCCCCCGCGCACAGCGTTCCCAGGATGCCCGGCGAGCTCAGGGTGAAATTGTGACCGGCCGGCAGGGCGCACAGATAGACGCTCTCGGGCGTGAGCCCGCAGATCTCGGCGCTCGCCCTGACGCTGTACAGGTAGTCGTCGTGGGTGCGCGCGATGAGCTTCGGCAGGGCGGTGCTGCCGCCAGAGAGCGTGACGAGCGCGGGGTCGCTGCCTGCCCGCTCCGGCCGCTCGTTTGGGCGCCCATAGAGGGTCTCGAAAGGAACGAACGCCCCCGGGTCTCCGACCACGATGACCCGTTCGACCCGGGGGATCCGCGAGACGACCTCCTCGGCGATCTTTCGGTAGTCGAAGCCGAGCGCCTTGTCCCGGATCACATAGGCCTTCGCGCCCGATATCTGGAAGATATGGGTGATCTCCGAGATCCGATCCGACGGGAGGGCGAAGACGGGGATCGCTCCCAGCCGGAAGAGCGCGAAGATCACCTCGACGAACTGGACAGTGTTGGGGAGCTGGACGACGACGCGATCGCCTGGCGAGAGCCCCAGCGCCGCCAACCCGTCGGCCAACCGGTCCGCCCTCGCGTCAAGCTCCGCGTACGTGAGGTTCACCGGCCCGTCCGTGACGGCCACACGGTCCGGCACGCTTCGCGCGACCCTCCTCAGCATTCCGCCGAGCGTCTCGCCGGTCCAGTACCCCTTGGCGCGGTAGGCCGCAGTGAACGACTCGGGCCACCTCGGAAACTCGAATGCATCGCTCACGACAGCCCTCCTTGAGGCGCGAGAGCCTCCATACATGCCTCCCGCGACGCGGGGCCGAGCTCGACGCGCCACCCGACAGGTATCTCGGCGAACTGCGGCCACAGCGAGCGCTGGCCTTTCTCGTTGGCGAGCAGCCAGAACGAGCTGTCGGCCTCGTCGAAGGGGTTATAGAACGGCCGCAGCTTGCGCGGCGCGCGACCGCCTCTCAACGAGGCGTGGGCGAGGAGCCGCCTCTCCAGGATCTCCGCCAGCGCGGCGGCGCGATCCGTCACGAAATAGTGACCGCCTCCCTCGATGACGGACAGGCTCACCTGCTCGGAGAACGCTCGCCAATCGAGGTAGCGGGCCTGATAGCCCTCGGTCAGCGGATCGCTGTCGCCGACGACGACGTGGATAGGCGCCGCGAGGCGCTGCGGCGAGCTCGCCCTCGTCGCGAAGAACGTCGCCGTCTCCATCGAGTCGTGCTTCGTCATGTCGGCGATGGCCGCGAGGGTGTCCTCGTCCAGCACGTCCTTGAACCCACCGAGGCTGCGCAGGAACGTGATGATGTCGCGCCCCGTCCGTCCGGATACGCCAGACAGGACCGCCTGGGGATCGTCATCTGGCAGCATCGCGCCGATCACGAGCTCCACGAGCTCTGCGCCGGCGCTCTCCAGCTTGCTCGCGACGGCCAGGGCGATCGCGTTCCCAGCGCAATGCCCGTAGACGGCGATCGGCCCCTTGATGCTCGCCATGACCTCGTTCACGACCCCGTCCGCGACCGCGTCGATGCTCAGGAGCTCCTCGCCGGGTCGCGTGGGATCATGACCGGGCAAGTTGACCGACCAGCACGCGACAGATCCGGGGAGGCCCTCGGCGAGCTGCCTGAACGCGAGCGCGTTGCCGCCGGCGAAGGGCACGCACAGCAGGTTGATCCCGGCGTCGCCGGCGCCGCGGCCGAAGGCGTGGAGGAAGCTCCCCTGCTTCTGCTCGGCGGCGTCTCCGCCCGCGCGCAGGAAGTCCGCGCAAGCGCGCGGCGTGGGATCCTTGAAGAGGGTCATCACGGGCATACCCAGGGTGCGGCACACGCGGATCGCCTTGATCGAGTCGCCTCCGAGCTCGAAGAAGTTGTCGTCGATGCCGAGCCGCTCGACCCCGAGGTGGCCGCGCCAGACCTCGATGACGCGCTCGTCGAGGGCGTCACGAGCGGGCTCAACGCGACGTTCCGAGGTGACCTTGATCTCGGGGAGCGCTCGCCGATCGACCTTCCCATTCTGATTGAACGGCAGCGCGGCGAGGACCCCGATGGCGTGCGGAACCATGTAGGGCGGCAGCCGCTCGCGCAGGTAATCCCGAAGCGAGTCTGCGTCGACCGCGCGTGGAGACGCGGCGTCCGTGGCCGGAACCACGTGCGCGACCAGCTTCGGATCGCCGAACGTGTCGACTTGCACGGACGCGACGGCATCCGAGATGGCCGGGTGGTCGCGCAGGTGCGATTCGATCTCGCCGAGCTCGATCCGATAGCCTCGCACTTTCACCTGCTGGTCGCTCCGGCCCACGTACTCGAGCAAGCCGTCTTCGTGCAAGACCGCGACATCGCCGCTTCGGTACATGCGTGACCCAGGAGGGCCATAGGGGTCGGCGACGAACCTGACGGCGTCGAGGTCGGGTCGGTTCAGGTAACCTGGCGCGAGCCCCTCGCCGGCGACGTACATCTCACCGTAGCCGCCGATGGGCACGGGGCGCAGCGCGTCGTCGAGCACCATGACGCGCAGATCGTCGTACGCCCTGCCGATGAAGCTCCCGCTCTCGGCCAACACCTGCGACCTCGTGACGAACTGATACGTCACATTGATGGTCGTCTCGGTGATGCCGTACATGTTCAGGAGCTTCGGCTTGCCCTCCTCGTGGCGGCTGAACCAGGGCTTGAGGCGACCGAGATCCAGTGCCTCGCCACCGAAGCACTGATATCGGAGGCTGAGCTGCGACGCGAGCTCCGGGCGATCCTCCTCGGCTTCCATGAGACGATAGAATGCCGACGGGATCTGCCCGAACACCGTCACCTTCTCCTTGACGATGAGCTCGAGCAGCGCCTCGGGGGCGCGCGCGATCTCGGGCGGGACCATGACGAGCCGCGCCCCGTGCAGCAGCGCTCCCCAGATCTCCCAGACCGACGCGTCGAAGACGTAGGAGAAGCACTGCGTCCAGACGTCGTCACACCGGTACTCGAACCACCGATCGGTGGTCTTGAACAGCCGTACGACGTTGTGATGCGTGATCTTGACGCCCTTGGGCTTGCCGGTAGAGCCGGACGTATAGATGATGTAGGCCAGGTCGTCGGCAGACGGACTCCCCGCCGCGCGCCTCCACGGCGTGAGACCGGCGGTCGCTGGCCGCGCCGACGCGAGCTTGTCCGGCTCGATGACCAGCGTCTTGAAGGGCGACGATCCCAGCTTGCGCATGTTGTACGCGTCGGCCAGGAGGAGGACAGGCTGCGTGTCGGCCAGGATCGCGTCGATGCGTCCGGAGGGCGCGTCAGGGTCGATTGGCACGTAGGCGGCGCCGACCTTGAACGCCGCGAGGATGGCGACGATCGTCTCGACAGACCGCTCGATCAGCAGGGCGATCCGCGGGTTGCCGACGAAATCGGCGGCGTCCGCCATGGCGCTCGCCAGCCGGTTGGCCCGGGCGTCGAGCTCCGCGTAAGTGATGTGCTCGTCGCCGAAGGTGAGCGCGACGGCCTCGGGCGCCTCGATCGCTCGCCGCTCGAACGCGCCGATCAGCGTCCCGGTCTCCACGCCGCCCGCCGCTCGCGCCGCGCCGGCCGCCGGCTTCGGTGCGAAGAAGAAGCGGCGCTCTTCCGAGGTGAACGCGTCGAGGCGCCCCACCGGCGTGTCGACGCCCTCGGCGAACCGCTCGAGGAACTCCAGGAAGCGGGCGATGTTGAGGCGCAGCTCCTCCTCGCGATAGAGCGCCGGATTGGCCATGCCGATGAGGCGCAGTCCCTCGCCTTCGGCCCCGGGCTGAACGAGGAACGACAGGTCATCGGCCGGTCCGGCGCTCAGCATCTCCGGCGCTCCCCGTTGTCCGCCGAAGTCCAGGTCCGACGTGAAGAGGTCGACGTTGATCTGAGGCCCCGTCAGGCGGCGATCCTCCCCGAGGAGGTTGCAATCGCGGCGGACGTCCTCCGCCCGATACCGCTGGTGGAGGCGCATCTGCGAGAGCTCGCCTGAAACGCTGGCGAGCACGTCGCGCACCGTATCACCCGGCCGGACCCGGACGTGCAGGGGAAGCACGTTCGCCATGGTCGAAGGAATCCTCGTCGCGATCGAGCCGAGGCGATTGAGGAAGGGGATCCCGAGCACCACCTGCTGCCGGCCGCTCACCCGGCTCAGGAACACGCCGAAGGCAGCGATGAGCACCGGAACCCAGTGGGCGGATGCTCCCTCGGCCATGCGCTGTAGCCTCGCCACCGTCTGCTGCGGTATGCTTGCGTCGCACCGCAGGAAGCTCCTCGACGGCAGCGCGACCTCGCTGGTGAAGCTCGCGACGTCGGTCCCCCGGGAGCACTTGCCGCGCCAGTACGCTCGGTCCCGCCGGTGCGCGTCCGATCCCTGATACGCCTGCTCACTCTCGATGAGGGCAGCGAGAGGACCGAACGGCGTAGGCGAGATCTCCTTTCCGCTGGCGAGGCACGAGTAGAGCTCGGCGACGCGCTTGAAGAACATCGACATCGCGAAGCCGTCGAGCGCGATGTGATGCGACTTGAAGTACCACCACGAGCGGCGCTCTCCGAGCAGGAAGAGGCGCGTCGAGAACAGGCGGCCGCTGCCGAGGTCGATCCGGGCGGCGAGATCCCGCTCCATCCAGGCCCTGGCCTCCGCCTCCGGCGAGGGATGAGCTCGCAGGTCGCTCAGGGGACAGTCGAAGGCGAGCTCGGGCTCGATCACCTGGACCGGAGCGCCTTGCTCGTCCCCGTCGATCTCGCGAAACCGAGCGCGCAGGACGTCTGCCTCGTTCACGGCCCGGGCGAGGGCGCGCAAGAGGGTGGAATGGTCGAGCGTCCCCTCGACGGCGATGACGCTCGCGACATTGTATGCTGCGCTCTCGGGATCGAGCTGGTGGCCCAGCCAGATCGGCTGCTGGGCTGGGGAAAGCGGTAGTACGCGGGCAACCTGAGACATTCTTCCGCTCCTTGGCCAGCCTCACTGCTTGGGCAGGTGCTGCTGCTGCTTGATCCCGTGGAAGAAGCGCTCGCAGAGGTACGAACGCATCGAGGGGTCGATCACTGCGTCGATGAGGATCGGCTCGTTCAGCTCAAGCGCCTCCGCGAGCTGCCGGCGGAGATCGGCGCCGGTCCGCGCGGTGAACGACTTGACATTGATATAGTGAGCGAACCTCGAGAACTCGAGGTGCTCCTGCCGAATCAGCGCGTGATCGCTCTCGTCCGTCGACAGCGACGTCCACCTGCTGTTGTTCAGGACGATGACGATCGGGCTCACGCCGAACCGCTTCGCGTGCATGAGCTCGAGCCCTGTCATGTGGAAGGCGCCATCGCCGACGAGGACGATGGGGCGCTTGCCGCTGCCGAGCTGATAGCCGATCGCTCCCGGGACAGCGATCCCCATGCTCATGTAGAGCGACGACGTGAGGACGTCGGCGGGGCACATGCTGAGCGACATGAAGAACGAGTCGCCGCAATCCACGATGAGGACCGCATCCGGCTCTGCCGCGAAATACCGATCGAGCTCCTGGGTGACCGTGAACGGGGTCAGCGGCTCGCTGTCGGGCTGGTCGCGGACGTCCCTCTCGGAGCTCGACGGCGCCTCGCCGGCCTCGAGAGAGCGGGGCGACCCGGCCTGCTGAGACGCCGCGACCTCCGCCAGCGCGGAGACGAACTCCATCGTCGTCGCCGCGAAGATCTTCCGGCCGACCCGGACACGACCGTCGTAGGCGTGAACGAGCCGCCCCACGGGGACGTTCCCCGCCACGCCCATGTTGACGTCCGAGTTCGGCTCGCCGACGAGGAAGAGCAGATCGCACTCCTCGACCAGTGTACGGGTGGTGAGGTCGGGCGACGCCGGACCAGCGAAGACACCTCGGTAGTTCGGGTGGGCAGGGTCGAGCGTCCCTTGCGACATTGGCGTCGCCACCCAAGGCAGCCCGAGCGCATCGACGATCCGCTCGGCCGGCCCCTCCAGCCGAAAGCGCTTGAGCTCGAGCCCTGGCACGAACACCGGCCTCGCGGCCTCGCGCAGCAGCTCGATCGCGTGGCGCGCGGCGCTGAAGGCGTCCGCGGAGAAGCGCCCCGGCGCCGGCGGCGCGGGCGGCTTCCTCGGGACGTAGCGGACCTTCGTGAGGTAGAGGTCCCGAGGGATCTCGACGTAGACCGGGCGCGACGCCTCGAGGGCGACGCGGAGGGCGTCGCGGATCTGCTCCGCGGCCACGTGCGGATCCTGGATCCGCGCCTGATGCACGGTCACCTCGCGCATGATCCGGTATTGCGCGTCATGATCCGTGATCTGGTGATGGAGGAAGATCTCGGCTTCACGCTCGCGCTTGCCAGGGCCGCCGGACACCACGATCAGGGGGACCCGCTCCACATAGGCCTGCGCGATGGCGTTCGTGGCGTTGAGGACCCCCACGCCGTAGGTGAAGCACAGCGCGCCCGGGACGCGTCGCGCGACCGCGTAGCCCAGCGCGGCGAGCGTCGTGCCGTATTCGTGCGACATCGTCCGGAGCCGTAGCCCGCTCGTACGATCGAATTCGCGCGACAGCTGCATCGTGAAGTCGCCAGGAATGCAGAACAGATCTTCGATGCCGTGCTCGAGGAGGACGTTGCCGACCAGCTGGCCGAGCGTCATCTCCTCGGAGGCACGAGGGAACGGCTGTTCGATGAACGCGATGGGTCGAGCGGCGGTCACTTGAGGGCTCCACGGCACAAGGAGGTCAACATGTCCTGATCGAGCCCCTGGTCGAACGAGTACTTGAGGGGCGCGAGCGGGAAGCCCCGGAGGAACTCCTCGATCCGCGCCGCCACCACGGCGGGCTCGATCTTCTTGAAGTAGAGGTCGCCGATGAACCCGGCCACCGTCCGGAAGTCCTTCTCGACCAGGTTGCGGCGGGTCATCGCCTGGACGCCCAGGCGGATGCCGTACACACCGGGCTTGCCGGGGATCTCGATGTTGGTCGAGCGGATCCCGCCCTGATGGAGCGTGTTCATGCAGAGGTTGAGCGCCTTGTCCAGGGTGCCCACCGCGAAATGGACCTGGTGCATCTCGGTGAAACCGAACTCCTCTCCCGAGACGTCGAAGCCCAGGTCGTACAGGTGCCGAGCCAGCGCCTTCGCGTTCTTGACGACCTGCTGCGCGTACTCGCGGCCAAACACCTCCATCTCCTTGAGCGCCACCCACATGGGCGGGAGCAGCTCGGCGTGGCAGTTGCTCTGAAGGTGCGGACACAGCCAGATGGAGGTCTCTGCGAGCAAGGGGTGGCTGCCGGATCGAAATCCGATGTAGCCCTTCTGCGGGCCGGGCACGGTCTTGTGCGTGTTGCCGTGCACCACGTCCGCGCCGCACCGCAACGGCGAGTCGAAGACCCCGCCCATGATGAGCCCGCCATCATGGCTCATGTCGTACGTCAACGTGCATGAGTCGGGCAGGACAGCTCGGATCTTGTCGAGCGGCTGCCAGCGGAGCTTGAAGGACTGATCGAGGATGACGATCTTGATGCGAGGGTTCTTCCGCACCATGTCGTCGAGCCGCGCGACGTCGATGAGGAGCGACTTCGGGTCGACCGGGAGATGGAAGATCTCGATGCCCGCCTTCGAAGCCAGAGCCTCCAGGGCGAAATGGCCACCATCCTTGTGCGCGAAATGGACCATGCCGTCGCCGCGCTTGCAGGCGGCCAGCATCAGCGCCTGCTCCGCGGGAGAACCGCCGTTCGGACGCCAGTCGAACGTCTCGGATTTGACGAGAGATCTACCGAGCACGCGGACCATGTCGGCCAGCTCGTTCATCTGGCCGGACTCGGGGAAATACCACTCCCCTGGCGGCACGTCGAAGGGGAACGAGACGTGGTAGAAGGCGCCGGCGGTCGCGCTCGACGTGAAGCGCACGAGCGCGCTCGGATAGTTCTCGTTCGCCGTGAGGCTGAGGGTCCGCTCCCGGTACCGGTAGTCCCGTTGGAGGTTGTCGCTCAGGATGCTCGCGGCCTTCATCGCCTCGAATTTCGCGTCAGACATGTTCAGCCCCTCAGGAGGTCATCCTCGATGCGGCACGCCTCATCGATGATCGCTTGATAAATGGTTTCGATGAACTCGCCTCGAAGCTGATGGCGGCTCCCCCGCTCCCTGCAGCGGCGCTTCACCTCGATGACGCGGGCGGGCTGCATGACGGGCGTGGCGCTCATCTTCTTGGCGAGAGCGACCTCCCGCACGATGTGCAGCCTGCGCCCGAGGAGGTCGACGAGCTCGTCATCGATGCGGTCGATCTGGTCCCTGAAGCCGTCAAGTGTCATGGTCTCGGCTATCCCCTGGTAATGCGCGCTCCACGCGCGCAGCGGTACATCAAGTATCGACGATCTGGAAAATCCGACGGCAGGTCTGTAAGAAGCGCGGATCTTGCTCGATGAGATCCGCCTTGATCTGGTGGAGCTCGTCATGAAATCGCTCGCGCTCTCCGGCTGACACCTCGGCGTCCAGCGCCTGAAGGGAGGCCTGCAATCTCTGGCGCGCCTCCCCGGCGTAAGGGTTCGCCGACTGTATCTCCCAGTAGACGTCGGGGTGGTTCTGCGTCATGCGCGCAACGAGGGACAGGAGCACACGAAACGGCGGCGGCGCGAGGGCGGCGATGGACGACGCGGAGACCCCGGCCTGACACAGCGCCCTCCCGAAGGACAGGATGGCCGCGTGGCACAGCGACTGCAGCGTCGCCATCGTCCGATCGTGCTCCTGCGGCTCAATGACGACCACCCTCAACTGCCACCGCTCGAGGAGGGACAAGAACCCGGCGATCGCCGCGCCGCTCCGGTGAACCACGGCGGCGACGGGTCGGCCTTTGGGGTCGAGATCGCCCGAGAACATCGGGTTGATCCCGAGCACCGGCTGAGCTGGCCGGTGCTGATCGAGGAGGTCGCGAAATGGTGTCTTGATCGACAGCGTCTCGACGATGAGGCAATCCGGGTGCAAGTGCGGCAGGATCTGCGGTAGAGCTCTCTCGAGCACGCTCTGCGACAGGGCGAGCACCACCGTGCGCGCCTGCGACAACGCGGCGCACGTGCGGTCGCTCGGGCGGGTGATGTCGTCGGCGTGGAACGCGATCGTGGGGTTGACGAAGGCCGCATCGGAGATGTCGATGCCAGTGACGTCGAGGCCCTCGCCCGAGAGCCTCGTCGCGAGGAACGCTCCGATCGAGCCCTTCGCCCCCACGACCACGCACCTGGTCGACGCCGCGTTCGCGTCGTTCTTCATGGACGCCTCGCTCCTCACGATTGAGACCTCCGCAGCTGCTCGACGGCCTCCACCACGCCGCGCGCCTTCACGATGGTCTCGGCGAATTCTTCGTTCGGATCCGACAGGGCCGTGATCGCGCCGCCGACGCCGATCCACGCGTGCCCTCGATCGATCGGGACCGAGCGGATGATGATGTTGAGGTCGCACGCGCCGGAGAGCCCGAACCACCCGAAGGCTCCCGAGTAGACGCCGCGCGGGCCCTCCTCGAGCCGGTCGATGATCTCCATGGTGCGCTTCTTCGGGGCTCCTGTCATCGAGCCGCCGGGGAAGACCGCGCGGACACACTCGACCGCCGAGACCCCCGGCTTGAGCTGCCCGCGGATGGTCGAGACCAGCTGATGAACGTGCGAGTAGGTCTCGATGTCGAAGAGCTTCGGCACGTGGACCGAGCCGATGGTGCACACCTGGCCCAGATCGTTCCGCAACAGATCGACGATCATGAGGTTCTCGGCGCGATCCTTCTCGTTCGACCGGAGCTCCTCCGCCTGCTTGCGATCCTCTTCCTCGGTGCGGCCTCGAGGCCGGGTCCCCTTGATCGGCTTCGCCTCGGCACGCCCGTTCCTGTCAACGCTGAGGAACCTCTCGGGCGAGGAGCTCACGAGGTGGAAGTCGCCGACGCGGAAGTAGCCGGCGTGAGGCGCGGGCGTAAGGCCCCTCATGACACAGTACAGCTCGAACGGCGGCTCCTCGAACGAGAAGTCGATCATGTTCGTCAGGCAAACCTCGTAGCTCTCCCCGTTCACGATCTCGACGAGCGACTCGTGGATCTTCCGGATGTACGCCTCTTTGCCGAAGCGCATCACGGCGTTCTCTGCGATCCACCGCTCGACCTCCGCCAGCGACAGCCTCTTCGACGCACGCTGGGCGGGCGGCGATGCCTTCAGCGCCTCGGCCTCACGCCTCATATGCGCCTCGACGGCGTCGAACCACGCCTCGGCAGCGCGTCCGGTCTCGTCGTCCGTGACGAGGTGCAGGAGGTAGCAGGTCCTCTCGGCGTGGTCGAAGGCCACGACCCGGGTCGCGAAGATGAAGGCCGCGTCGTGCGTTGGCGAGCGATGCGCGGCCGAGCCGATGGTCTCCGCCTTGAGCTCGTAGCCGAGGAACCCGACGTAGCCGAGGTTGAAGTCGAAGGGCAATCCTTGAGGAACCTCGACCCTGCTCTGCGCAAGCTTCGACCTGAGCAGGTCGAAGACGCTCTCCACCTCGACGGTGCGGCTGTCCTCCCCCCGAACGACCGTGGCCCGCCGCGTGGTCATGTCGTACGTCACGGTCTCGCCAAGGGGACCGTCAGCGTCCCCCATGAACGAGAACCGCGCGAAGCCTGACCGGGTCACGCTGCTCTCCAGGAGGAACGCGCTCTTCGAGCGGAGGAACTCGGCCCGAAACAGATCGACGGTCTCGGGGAAACAACCGATTTTTCTATGGTGGATGCGGAAAGACGTCACGACTACCCCCGTCAGGCCACGAGATGGTTGTTCTGCACCGAGCGGCGCGACTTGTGAGACATCGCGATGTCCCGAAAGTTGCGCAGCAAATCCATGCCGGCTTCGGTACAGATCGACTCAGGATGGAACTGAATCCCATACAGCGCGCGCGTCTTGTGCCGGATGCCGTGGATCATTCCATCCTGGTCCCACGCCGTGATGACGAAGGGGTCCTTCAGGTCGCGGACGACGAGGGAGTGATAGCGGACCACGCTCAGCTCCGGAGGCAGCCCCTTGAATATTCCCTCATTATCGTGGTGGATCGCGCTCACCCGGCCGTGCATCGGCACCGGGGCATGCGCAACTTCCATACCATGGATATACGCCATGCACTGATGACCGAGGCACACGCCGAGCAACGGCACCTGTGCATTCAAGATGGCCTTGACGCTTATTCCCACGTCCACCGGCCGCGCAGGCGTCCCCGGCCCGGGAGACACGATCACGCAGTCGTACCGCGCGAAATCGAGCGTCGCGAAGTCTTCCGTATTCAGCACAACGGCGGGCTCTTCGCCGCACACCTCCCCCATGTACTGGAACAGGTTGTAGGTGAATGAATCGAAGTTGTCGATGATCAGCGTTCTACAAGCCACCGCGCGCCTCGTCACGGAAAGGGTTTACCGTGCCATACGGCATCCGCTCGGAAGACCCTCCTCGCTCGCAAGCATCGGATTTAACCGCTGCCTGGAGATCGGCTCATCTTCCGGCACATGCCTCCAGCGCCCTGATACAGCGGCAGCGTGCCGGTACACCGGCACTACTGACCGCGCCGCGGACCCACATCAGAGCGATAAGGATGGCATGTCAGGACGGTCGGCAATCCATATCACGGGTCTGCTCGCGATCAACTTAAATCGATCGGCGAGCGATGCCACGATCTTGCCTTTCGCGAGCTGGCCGGCCAGTAGGCCAGCCGGCCGGCCGACTGGCCTACTGGCCGGCCGGCGCGTGGAGCAAGCGCTCATCAACGATTGTCGCTTCAATAAATTCGTCCACATCTGCCGGCGTCCCCTGTGGATATCTCGAGGAGCTCGTGCAGGTCGGCGAAATCTCGTCACGAATTGATAAAAATTCACACCTCTGACATCGAGCAACACTCGGGCGCGATCGAGGAACCGATGCACGCACGCTTAGATCAACGATGCACATCGTCGCTTGCGGTGGGCTTGACGTCGTGGTACCCGATGCCCCGAACCTCGTAGACCCTGTTGGTCGTTCGTCCCGGAGTCGGGATGTCAGCGTCGAGGTGATAGAGGAGCGATATGCAACACGTCGAGGCCAGCGCGCCGGAAGGCGATACCGTAGCGTCGTGGTATGAGAAGGCGACGGTGCGCTACACCCAACGGATTCTGATCCCGGAGCGCTCCAGCGGGGAGCTGCTCTACCCCACCGCGCGTAGCATCGTTTGTGATCACCCGCTGGTCGCGTCGCGCGGCAGTACAGTGCAGTCGTACATCCTGGCCCAGGCCGCGTATCAGTTCCTCTACGGGGTCGGACTGCTCGAGACGAAGTTCGTCATCGACTGCAGCTTGAATATTCTCCACAACCACATCAAGGGCGCCGGCGATGTCGACAAGCTGCAGGCGCTCACGGTGATAATCGACGAAGGGTACCACGCCTACGTGGCGCTGGATTACATCGTCCAGATGAAGCAGAAGATTGACGTCGAGCCGCTACTGGTTCCCGAGTCGAACTGGAAGCTCGACGCGGCGGCGCGTGCCAGCGCGAGCTTGCCCGAGAGCATGAGGATGGACTTCCAGCTCCTCGCGGTCACGCTCGCCGAAAACGTGCTCACCGCCGAGATCGCGAGCCTGGGTAAGGAGAAGGAGATCGCGAGGTCGTTCGCGCGGGTCATGGGCGACCACGTCCTCGATGAAGGGCGGCACTCCAAGTATTTTGCGAAGCTGCTGAAGTCGAGCTGGGCTCGGCTCCCGCGGGAGACGCAGGAGACGTTCCGCGCGATGTTGCCCGGTTACCTCGACGATTTTCTGGGCGTCGACCTGAACCGCGCGTTCGAGCGGAAGGTGCTCGCCGCGCAGGGCTTCAGCGCCGAAGAGATCGATCGCATCATCGATGACACCCAGGAGAGGTTCGTCGCCGAGCACCAGGACGCCAGGGAGAAGACGAAGGTCAGGCTCGTCGCCCTGCTGAAGCAAGTCGGCGTGTTCGGGCTCTCGGACTCGATCGCTCGGCAATAGGCGATAGAGCGCCCGCCAAGATCTCCCGTCGGCCGCGCTGCCGAGGGGTGGCTCCCGCGTCAACATCACCTGAACGCGCGTCGCTTGAACGCACAGGACGCGCGGCGCGCCGTTCGCGCCGCGCTGCACGAGCGCGGGCGCTCGCTGCTCGCTACCCGGCCTGCGCCGCGGCGGCGTCGAGCAGCCAGACGAGCCGCCCGGGCCCGCCGCGCACGACCCGCGCCGGCACCTCGTCGGCCGGGCCGGGCCGCTTCGCCTGCGCCACGACCCCGCGCTTGCCCGCCCCGCGGGCCAGGAGCAGCTTCAGCCGCGCCTCCTGGATCACCGGCGCCGTCAGCGTGAGCCGCGGCTCCAGCCCCTTGTCCGGCTGCGCCGGGATCGCGGCGACCAGGCGGTCCTCGATGCCCGCCGCCCCCGTCCCGGGGAACAGCGAGGCCGTGTGCGCGTCGTCGCCGATCCCGAGCGTCATCACGTCGAAGGAGACCGCCGACGCGACCCCGAACCGCGCCCGCAGGAGCCGCTCGTACCGCGCCGCGGCCCCGGCGAGGTCCGGCGACTCGCCCTCCATGCGGAAGAAGCGCTCCTCCGGGATGGGGGCCGCCGCCAGATCCCGGCGCGCTGCGCCGTAGTTCGAGCGGGGGTGATCGGGCGCGACCGCGCGCTCGTCCACCCAGAACCACTCGGTCTGCGCCCACGGGAGCGAGAGCGCCGCGAGCCGCTGGTACGCCGAAGGCGGCGTGCTCCCGCCCGACAGCGCGACGCGCGCGACGCCGCGCGCGTCGACCGCGGCCGCGATGGCGCGCGCGATGAGCTCCGCCCCGAGCCGCGAGAGCTCCGCCGCGTCCGCCGCGACGAGGGTCTCCTCACCACCGTTCATCTCGGTCCTCCTGTCGGCGCTCGTCAAAGGGCGCTCCACTTCGCCGCGGCGAGCACCGCCTCGCGCAGCAGCCGATCGCCCTCCAGCGAGTCGATCGTCTTCGCCAGCACCCACGTCTCGTCCCGGTAGCCGAGCGGGTGCAGGTGCTCTGCCGACCGCGCCCCCTCCAGGGTCCAACGCACCGTGCCGGGCGCCTTGTCGAGCCGCACGCAGCCGAGCGTCAGCGGCTCGCCGCGCAGCGACGTCCACAGGCGCACGCCGTCGAGCCGCCGCCACGCCTGCGCGTCCGCCGGCGCCGGCGGCCCGTCGATCAGCGCGATCTCGATCGGCGCGCCATCGGCGCCGCGGGCGCGGCCGACCACGCCGCCGCCGGGCTGCGTGGGCCCCCGCGACTCGAACGTCCAGCCGAGCCGCGAGCCCATCCAGCCGAGGAACAGCGCCGCCGGATCCGGCTTCGCCCCCGCGCTGCGCGCGATCTCCACCCGCCGGATCGCCCGGCACGCCTCCGGCATGTCGTCGAAGAACCGGGCCACGAGCTCGCGGAACGAGAACGTCCGCACGAACGCCCGGTCCGCGAGCGGCGCCCTCGTCCCGCGCGCGACCTCCGCGATGCGCTCGATGCACGTCTCGGCCGAGTCGAACACCAGCCGATCGCAGATCGGCGCGAGCGCGTCGCCGAGCACGTTCGGCGCGCCAGGCGCGAGCTCGACGATCACGGCCACGTCGGAGATCGTGAGCGCGCTCACGACCGAAGCGACGCGCTCGGCCGCGGCCACCCCGAACGTGAGCTCCACGCGGTCGTAGCAGATCGGCACCTCGCCGGCGCGGCGGCACGTGGCCGACCAGTCGGCCTGGACGCTCAGCGGGTCGAGCCGGTCGTCGAGCGTGATGAGCAGGGTGCGCCCCGCGTGCGTCTCGGCGAGGTCCTCGGCCTGCTCCTTCAGGCGCTCGACCTCGGCGCGGCTGCCCACCGCGACGAAGTTCATCGTCGACGCGCGCGTCTTCGGGGCCGGCTCCGCCCGCGACTCGTCCGGCGCCGACCAGAACTCGGCGAGCTCCGACTCGACCCGCTTGATGATCTCGGCGACCGCGCTCACGGCCGCCTCCACGCCCGCTCGGGCGCCTTCCCCCCGTCGCCCGCCCCGCACACCGCGCGCACGTCATCCGACGACGGCTCGACGAGGGCGTCGGCCTCCGGCGGGCCCCAGCTGCCCGCGGCGTAGCGCGCGATCGGCGCGCTCTGCGTCCGCCACCCCTCGAAGATCGGATCGACGAAGCCCCACTGCGCCTCGACCTCGTCGGCGCGCGTGAACAGCGTGGCGTCGCCGCGCAACGCGTCGAGCAGGAGCCGCTCGTACGCCTCGGGCGTGCTGGAGCCGAACGCGGCGCCGTACCGGAAATCCATCGTGACGCCGCGGATCGCGATGCCGCCGCCCGGGATCTTCGCCGCGAAGCGGAGCGAGATGCCCTCGTCGGGCTGGAGGCGCATCACGAGCGCGTTCGGCTCCTCGGTCGCGCCGGGGGCGCCCTTGAACAGGCCGTGCGGGAGCGGCTTGAAGTGCAGCACCACCTCGGCCACCCGCTTCGCCAGCCGCTTGCCGGCGCGCAGGTAGAACGGCACCCCGCCCCAGCGCCAGCTGTCCAGGTGGAGCTTCATCGCGACGTAGGTCTCCGTCGTCGAGTTCTTCGCGACGTCCGGCTCCTCCGTGTAGCCGGGCACCTTCTCGCCGCGCACCATGCCGGGCGCATACTGCCCGCGCACCGTCGACGACAGCGCGTCCGGGCCCGCGATCGGCCGCAGCGTGCGGAGCACCTTCACCTTCTCGTCGCGCACCGCGTCCGCGTCCCACGACGACGGCGGCTCCATCGCGACCAGCGTGAGCAGCTGGAGCGCGTGGTTCTGCACGATGTCCCGCGTGATGCCGACCTTCTCGTAGAACTTGCCGCGTCCCTCGACGCCGATCTCCTCGGCCACGGTGATCTGCACGTGATCGACGTGCTGGCGCGACCAGAGCGGCTCGAAGATCGTGTTGCCGAACCGCAGGACGAGGAGGTTCTGGACGGTCTCCTTCCCGAGGTAGTGGTCGATCCGGTAGATCTGCGACTCCGCGAGGTGGGCGAGCAGGTCGCGGTTGAGGGCGCGGGCGCTCTCCAGATCCTCGCCGAACGGCTTCTCGACGACGACGTGCTGGAACGGCGCGTCCTTCTCGTGCGACGGCGGCGCGACGAGGTTCGCCGCGCGCAGGCCGCGCACGATGGGCGCGAACTGGTCGGGGGCGACGGCCAGGTAGAAGACCCGGTTCTTGCGGGTGCCGCGCTCGGCGTCGAGCCGCTCGAGCTCCGCGGCGAGCCGGGTGTACGTCTCGGCCTCGTCGAACGCCCCCTGGACGTAGCTGATGCCCTTCTCGAGCTCGCTCCAGGTCGCCTCCTCGAGCGGGCGCCGCGAGTACTTCCCGACGGCCTCGCGCATCTCCTTCGCGAAATCCGGCTTCGGGCGCCGCGCCACGCCGACGACGGCGAAGCCGCCGGTGAGGAGCCGGCTGAGCGTCAGGTTGTAGACCGCGGGCAGCAGCTTGCGCCGCGTCAGGTCGCCCGAGGCGCCAAAGATGACGAGCGCGGCCGGCGAGGCGGTGCGCTCCTCGGGCATCCCTTCGCGAAGCGGGTTCTTCTCGGCTTGGGTCATGGTGGGTGAGCTCCGGTCGGTGACGACGACGGGCACGATGCTCGCGCGCCTCCGCGGCGTAGGGTAGTCCGGATCGCACGCGCGGGCGCGGAACGATGCGAGAACGATGCCGGAGGTCGCGCGACGAGCGCGACGACCGCGACGACCGCGACGACGACCTCGCGCGGGCGTGCCGGCGGAGCGCGCCCGCCGAGTGTGCCCGCGCAGCCCCGCCGCCCGCGCCGAGCGTGCCCGCCGGCTCGCGGCGCCCTTCCATCCGATCGCGACCGGTACTAGGCTGCTCCGCGCGATGGCCGCGCCGGTGCTCCCGCGAATCCGCGTCCCCCACCCCCACGTGCGAAGCGATAGCCAGGTGCTCGCCGGGAGCCCGCACGTCCTCGGGTCGCGCGTCCCGGTCCGGCGGCTCTGGGCGTGGCACCGCGGCGGCGCGTCGGTGGAGACGCTGCTCAAGCGGTACCCGAACCTCGGGCCCGCGCGCGTGCTCGACGCGCTCGCGTTCGCGTACGACAACCAGGACCTCATCGAGGCCGACATCGCGCGCGAGCAGCTGCTCTTCAAGAAGCAGGGCGGGCCCACGGTCGGCGCGCGCCCGCTCGCTCAGCTGAACCTCCCCTTCGACGAGGACGACGAGTGAGCGGCGCCCGAGAGGGCGCGGCGGGCGAGGGACGGGGCGCTCGAAGCGCGGCGCGCCGCGCGTGAGACGCCGCGGGCGAGATGCCGCGCGCGCCATGGGAAGCCCCTCGGGCGATATATATATGTGAAACGCCTCGCGCCACCTGCGATGCAGACCGCCGTCCCCGCGCGATGAGCTCAGCTTGATTCTTTACAGCCATCCTGACTTGGGGCAATGAGGGCCGTCCGTCGCTGGAGCCCGCGGTGCGGGGCTGCTCGGCATTACGAGTGACCGTCGCGCAAGATCGCGGCTGTCCCAGCTTTCAAGGTCGCGGCTGCTGGTGTAGGGTCCGCGCTCCATGGGGTACCGATCGAGGTGCCGGAGGGATTCTGAGATGAGCGTCAATCGATGGAAGTTGTTTGCGATGCCCGTGGCCCTGCTCGGCCTGGCTTCGCCTCTCCTCGTGAACTGCGGCGGCAAGGGGATCCCTGGCGCGGACAGCCTTCCCGGCCCCGCCGGTGACCTGGCGTCGGCCGCGGGCGGCTGCGACGAGATGAAGAACGGCGGCATCGCGAACCTGAAGTTCGACGGCGGCGCCGAGGTCGAGGGCAAGATCAAGGGCTTCCTCGAGGCGGCTGCGTCGCTCGACAAGCTCACCGTCGCCATGGAGGCGGACCTCATCGCCTCGTGCGGCAAGCTCGGCAAGGACCTCGGCATGAGCGAGGCGGAGCTCAAGGCCGACGCAGGCGGCGGCAAGGGCGCCGAGAAGGTCTGCGGCGCGGTCTCGGCCAAGGTGAACGCCGCCGTGAAGGCGAACGCCGAGGCGAAGATCACCGTCCAGATCGATCCGCCGAAGTGCTACGCCGACATCACCGCCATGCAGAAGTGCCTCGGCGACTGCGGCTCGCCGGTGCAGCCCGGCAAGCTCGAGGCGAGCTGTGAGGGCGGCGAGATCAGCGGCAAGTGCGACGCCGAGTGCAAGGGCAAGTGCAGCGTCGAGGCCGGCGCGGCGTGCACCGGCACCTGCAACGCGAGCTGCTCGGGCAAGTGCGACGTCGGCTTCAAGGGCACCTGCGGCGGCAAGTGCGACGGCAAGTGCGACGGCAAGGACTCGAAGGGCGCGGCGTGCGCCGGCACCTGCGAGGGCAAGTGCGACGCCAAGGCCGAGGGCTCCTGCTCGGGCACCTGCGAGGGCAGCTGCTCCGGCTCCTGCGAGGTCAAGGCCGCGGCGAAGTGCTCGGGCTCCTGCTCGGGCGGCTGCAGCGCCGAGATCAAGGAGCCGAAGTGCTCGGGCGAGTTCAAGCCCCCGAGCGTCGACCCGAGCTGCCAGATGCAGTGCACGGCGAAGACCGCGGGCGAGGCGAAGTGCGATGCGCCGAACGTCCGCATCGTGGCGAGCGGCAAGGTGAACGCCGACGCGCAGAAGCTCGTCGCCGCGCTCCGGACGTCGCTCCCGGCGATCGCCAAGGTGCAGCTCGGCTCCGGCAAGAAGCTGGCGGCGGCCGTGTCCGGCGTCGGCAAGGCCGGCGTCGAGGTGAAGGACGTGGCGCTCAAGGCCGGCGGCAAGGCGGTCGCCTGCGTCGCGGCCGCGGTCGACGCGTCGGCCAGCGCGACGGCCTCGATCGACGTCAACATCAAGGCGAGCGCGAGCGTCAGCGGCTCGGCGAGCGGTTCGGCCAGCGGCGGGACCTGATCCCCGGCGCGGCCTGAGCGCGGACGCGGCGGCGGTCCCCTCCCGGGGGCTGCCGCCGTCGTCATTTCAGGCGCCGAATCCGGGCTCGCGGCGCAGATCTGGATGCGAGCTCACCTTTCCGGTCGCGCGGCGCGCGGCGCGCAATGGTCGAGATCGGCGCCGGATGCGCCGCCCAACGTTGCAGGCAGGTTTCTTGGCCAGACAGCCGCGATGCGGCAAGCCGTCAAAGCGGCGTGCCTCCGGGAGGCGGCCAGGCCATTGCGCGCTGTCGCGGCGCTCGTCCGGAGTATCATGGTGCGTCGGCGAACGATGACGGGGTACTCGGAAGGGCAGGAGCGATGGTCGGCGATCCCTTGATCGAGCGAGGCGCCAGGATCGGCGAGTACACGATCGACGATCGCCTCGGCGAGGGCGGCTTCGGCGCCGTGTTCCGCGGCCGCGACGGGGCCGGCAACGACGCCGCCATCAAGATCTTCAAGGACGTGAGCGCCCAGAACGCCGGGCAGCTCTTCGCACAGCAGAACGAGATCGAGGCGCTGCTCCGCCTGCGCCACCCCTCGCTCGTCAAGCTCTCCTCGTACGGCGTCCTGGACGGCGTGGGCCTCTACCTCGCGATGGAGCTCGTGCAGGGCGAGACGCTCGACCGGTACCTCGCACGGATGGGCTCGCTCGACACGATCGAGGCCCTGCGCATCGCGCGCCGCGTGGCCGAGGCGCTCGCGCACTGCCACGCGCTCAACGTCCTCCACCTCGACCTCAAGCCGAGCAACATCGTCCTCACCGATCCGTACGAGCCCCGGCTCAAGATCCTCGATTTCGGCCTGGCGACGCTCACCGTGAGCTTCCAGCCCGAGCACGCCCGCGTCAACGCGGGCACCATCGCGTACCTGGCGCCCGAGTGCCTGAAGCGGGGCGCGCTCGGGCGCCCGAGCCCCCGGATGGACCTCTACGCGGTCGGCGTCATGCTCTACGAGCTGCTCGCCGGCCGGCTCCCGTTCTCGGACGGCACCGTCAACAGCGTCATCAACCAGAAGGTCTACGGCACGCTCGTGCCGCTCGCCCACGCGGCGCCCGAGACGCCGGCGCCGGTCGTCGCGCTCGTCGAGGAGCTCCTGGAGCGCGACCCGGCGCGGCGCTTCTCCAGCGCGGCCCGGCTCTGCGCTCGGCTCAAGGAGCTCTACTACGTCACGCTCCACGGCACCTCGCAGCCCCCGGCCGGGGCCGAGGACGAAGCGCACGGGCGCGACGCCGCCGCGCCGGAGACCTTCGACGACGCGCACGACGCGCCCTTCGTCGGCCGCGAGCAGGAGCTCGGGCGGCTCATCGAGCTCGTCCAGGGCGCGGTGCGCGGCGAGCCGCGGCCGGCCGTGGTGGTCGGCGACACCGGCGTCGGCAAGAGCCGCCTCGTCGCCGAGCTGCTCCGGAGCGCCGAGCAGGCGGGCACGGCGATCGTCGCGTACGGCCGGTGCAGGGAGCTCTCCGGGCTCGTGCCCTACTCCGCGATCCGCGAGGCGCTGACGCAGATCGCGCTCTGGCTGGAGCGGCACGGCGACAGCCGGGCGGCGCGCATCCGCCGGCTGGTGAGCCTCGTGATCGCCGACGACGCCGCCCTCCTCCGGGGGCTCGTGCCGGAGCTGACGCGCGCGGTCGGGCTCGCCGACGAGGGCGGCGCCATCGGCCCGGGCGGAACGCGCTGGATCGCCGAGCTGATCCTGCGGCTGCTCGGCGCGATCTCCGAGGAGATCCCGGTCGTCCTCGCGATCGAGGACGTGCACTGGGCCGACGAGGCGACGCAGGAGGTGCTGCTGCGCCTCTCGGATCAGCTCGGCGAGATGCCGGTGCTGCTGCTCGGCACGGCGCGGCCGCCCTTCGCTCGCGGCTCGTCGCTGCCTCCGCCCGGCTCGTCCGCGCTGCGCGGCCCGGGCTCGTCGCCGATGACGCCGCGCACGGCGGGGTGGCTCGCGTGGAAGGACGTCGAGCGCCTCGACCTCGGCCCGCTCCGGCCCGAGGCGAACCGGGCGCTCCTCTCCGCGCTCGGCCGCGGCGCGGGGGACGACCTCGTCCAGGAGCTCGTGCGCCGCGTCCCGCTGCTCGCCGCGGGCAACCCGCTCTTCAACATCCAGGTCGTCCGCAACATGGAGACCGAGGGCTTCCTGCAGCGCAGCCGGAGCGGCGCGCTCGAGATCTCCCGCGCCGACGCGCACTACCTCGCGCCCGCCTCGGTCTCGGACGTCCTCTCGCGCAGCATCGACGCGCTCGATGCCACGACGGTCCAGGTCCTCGGCGTCGCCGCGCTCATCGGCCGCCAGTTCCTGCGCGACGATCTGGTCGAGCTCGGGCTCTTCGACCCGGCGGAGGTCGACAGCGCCCTGCGCAACGCCGCGGCGCACTACGTCTGCCTCGGCGAGGACGGAGGCCTCGCGTCGTTCTCGCACGACGCGGCGCGCGAGCAGCTCGCGGCCCGCGTGCCGCCCGAGGAGCGCCCCGACTACCACGGGCGGATCGCGCGGCGCATCGAGCTGCGCGGCGGCGATCCGGGGACGCTCGCGCACCACGTCGAGCGCGCCGGCGAGCTCGACCGCGCCGCGTCGACGTACCTGCTCGCGGCGAGCGAGGCCGATCGGCTCCAGGATCCGCACGGCGCCAGCCGCCGGCTGAAGCAGGCGCTCGCGCTGCTCGAGCGGCTGCCGCTCGACCCGGCGCGGATCGAGCTCAGGGCCCGCTGCGCGCACGAGCTCGCGCGCGTCGCGTGCCTGCTCGGCAGCACGGCGGAGCCGCTCGATCTGCTGCGCCGCACGCAGGGGGCGCTGCCGGAGACGCCGCTCGTCACGGCGGCCCTCTCCAGCGCGCTGTCGCGCGTGCACTACGTGCGGGGCGAGTTCGCCGACGCGGTGGCGCACAGCCGCAGGGCGCTCGAGGCGATCGGCGCGAGCCCGGAGCTGCGCCCGTACCAGTGCCTGCCGGCGAACATCCTCGGGCGCGCGCTGTGCGCGGCCGGCAAGGTGGGCCCGGCGACCGAGCCGCTCCGCCGCGGGTGCGAGCTCGCGGAGGCGGCGGGCGAGTACGTCGAGCTCTGCCACTCGCGCGGCATCCTCTGCGTCGCGCTGAGCCAGTCCGGCTTCTACGCCGAGGCCGAGCAGAACGCCGCGGACGCCGCGCGCCTCGCCGAGCGCCTGCGCGACCCGGTGCGGCTGCTCGGCACGTGGTTCTACCACGCGGTGCTCGCGGAGGGCCGGTTCGACTGGGATCTCGGGGTCCGGTCGACAGCGCAGCTGCTCTCGTACGCCGAGGAGCACGGCCTGAGCGGGCTCTACCTGTACATGGGGACGATGTACGCGGGCCGGCACCAGTTCCACATGGGCCAGCTCACGCGGGCCCGCGTGCTGATCGCGAACGCGGTCAACCTGAGCGGCGTGCTGGGCATCGGCATGGGGCGCGGCTGGGCGGAGGGGTACCTGGGCGACGTGTACTTCGTGCAGGGCCTGCTCCCGGAGGCGCTCGCCGCCTACGAGCGGGCGATCGAGATCGGCTCGGCGGGGACGGGCGACGCGTACGCCGTGAGCCTCGGCCGGGTCGGCCGGGTGCACGCGCGGGCGCTGCTCGCCAACGACGCCAGCGGCGCTGGCCAGGCCGGCGAGCTCGCTGCGTACGGCCGGGAGACGCTCGATCTCATCCGCACGTCGGGCAACCGGACGCTGCTGGTGACGGCGCTCGAGCGTCACGCCGAGGCGCTCGACGCGCTGGGCGACGGGGGGGCTGCGCGCGGCGTCCGCGCCGAGCGCGCGGCGCTCGTCGAGGAGCTCGGCCTGACGGATCCGACGTTCTGGCCGCGCGTCCCGGCCGAGGCGGCGTTCCAGGGCCCCCCGCGGGTGTACTGGGCCGATCTGCCGCGCGAGGTCCGGAGCACGGGCCCGAGCAGCGTCGGCACGACGCAGGTCGTGGACGCGACGGTGGCGGACCTCGCGGCGGCGGCGACGATCGCGGTCCCGGAGGAGGAGCTCGGCGGGCCGACGATCGTGGCGATCCCGCGCCTCCGCCACGTCACGCTGCTGGAGACGCTGGCCTCGGTGGAGGGCTTCGTCCCGCGCTTCGACGGGCCGGAGGCCCCGCCGGTCGCCAAGTGACGGCGGAGGACGACGGCGCCGAGCGGGCGCCCGGGGACGCCGAGCAAGCAGGGCTGCGCGAGCAGGGGCCGCCGGTCGTCGCGCAGGTGGCCTCGGCTGCAAGGTGTGGGCGTGACGCGGACGCCGCGGTGGCGCCGGCCGGTGCGGTCGAGGTCATGCGCACGGCGCTCGCCCACGCCTGGGCGATGCTGTTCCTCGTCGTGCTGCTTCCCATCGGCTTGATCTGCTTTCCCTTCGATCCCAGGCAGCGGATGCACGACCGCCTCTCGGTCGTCTGGGCGCGCGGGGCGCTCTGGCTCGTCGGGGTGCGCGTCGAGGCCGAGGGCGTGGCGCACGTGCGGCAGGGCGAGCGCTACGTGATCGCGGCGAACCACCAGAGCACGCTCGACATCCTCGCGTTGCTCGTCGTGCTGCAGGGGCGCACGCCGATGCGGTTCCTGGCGAAGCGCGCGCTGTTCCACGTGCCGGTGCTCGGCTGGGGCATGCGCCTGTACGGCCACACGCCGGTCGACCGGCGGCGCGCCCGCGGCGCCGTGGCGGATCTCGGCGAGGCGCGGCGCAACGTGATGCAGCGGTGGTCGACGGTGTTCTTCCCGGAGGGGACGCGGAGCGCGACGGGCCGGCTCCTGCCCTTCCGGCCGGGCGCGTTCCGGACCGCCTCGGCCGCGGGCGCGCGCGTCCTGCCGGTGACCATCGACGGCGCGGGTGCGCTGCAGCCAAAGGGCCGTTATGCCGCCGCGCCCGGCGTCGTGCGGGTCGTGGTGCACCCGCCGCTCGACCCGCCGGGGCCGTCGCTCGAGGAGCTCCGCGCCGCGATGGAGGCGTGCAGGACCACCGTGGCGTCGGCGCTGCCGGAAGCGCTCCGGGAGGAGCGCGAGGCGCGGCGCGGAAGCGGGTGAGCCGGGGGAGCCAGGCGGGATAAAGGGGATCGCTGTCCCGCAGAGTCGCGGCGCGACCTGGTGCGCGGGGTCGACGCCGCGCAGGCGCAACAGCGCTCGTTCGAGGAGCGGACCATGAGCCCGCGTGCTCTTCAATTGAATGGCGAGCTCTTCAAGGCATCCTCTCACGGATGGCCCGGTGCTCAGCGCACGCAGCGCCGCGGAGGCTCGAGTCACCAACGCCTTCAAGCACGCCAACGGCACCCCCCAGGTCGAGGTGCGCTTGCGGCGCGCCGGCGGGGGCGCCGAGCTCGACGTGGAGGACTACGGCCCGGGGATCCCCGCGGCCAGCCTGCCGCAGGTGTTCTCGAGCTTCTATCAGGTGGAGAGCGCCGGCCACTCCTCCGGCGGAGGCATGGGCCTCGGGCTCTTCATTTGCAGGGTGATCGTCAGGGCGCACGACGGCCAGATCTTCGTGCGCAGCACGGAAGGCAAGGGGGCGACCTTCACGGTCAGGCTGCCCCTGATCGAGAACCGATAGGCACGCGATCGATGCGTTGAATCGACGCTGCGCTCCTGCGCTCGCGCACCGCCGGGCGAGCGGTGCTGCGGGGAGGGACCAGGCTCATGAAGGGGACGATCTTGGTGGTGGAAGACGACAGCGATTCGATCGATATGCTCCGGGAGATGCTGCGGATGGCCGGCTATGCTGTCGAGTCCGCCGACACGGCCGACCAGGCGATCGCCGCCATGACGGAGCGGCGCTATGACGCCGCGTTGCTCGATCTGACGGTGGCCGGCGCGACGACCGAGGAGCTGATCGAGCGACTGCAGGGGCTGTCGGAGCGGCCGCCCATCGTGATCTTCTCGGCGCGGACGCCCGATGATCTCCGGATGGCGGCCGAGCAGCTCTCGGCGGCGGCGGTGATCCAGAAGCCGGCGAGCATGAGCGTGCTCCTCTCCACGATGGCACGGGTGATCGGCCCATCTTCGTAGGGTAGGCGGCGCCTGCGAGCGAGGCCGGGTCTTTCTTCTCTCCTCGTCTCCTCTTCCCCTCTTCTCCATGAGGCGCATTGTGCCGGAACACGACATCATCACGATCGGGGCGTCGGCTGGGGGTGTGGAGGCGCTGATCGTCCTCCTCGGGGGGCTGCCTGCCGATCTGCCGGCGTCTCTGTTCGTCGTCCTCCACATTCCGCCGACGGCGCGGAGCATGCTTCCCGAGATCCTCGAGCGGTCGACAAGGCTGCAGGTGGGGGCGGCGGTCGACGGCGAGCCGATCGAGCGAGGGCGGGTCTACGTCGCGCCGGCAGACAACCACCTCGTGCTCGAAGATGGCGTTGTGCGCGTGGTGCACGGCGCGCGCGAGAACGGGCACAGGCCGGCCGTGGACCCTTTGTTCCGCACCGCGGCGGAGGTGTACGGAGACCGCGTGATCGGCGTCGTCCTCTCCGGCATGCGCGACTGCGGAACGGCCGGGCTCCTGGACGTGAAGCGCCGCGGCGGCATCGCCGTGGTCCAGGATCCGGAGGACGCCCTGTTCTCGGAGATGCCGCAGAGCGCGCTCGACAACGTCCCGGTGGACCACTGTGTCCCGCTGGCGCGGCTGCCGCCGCTGCTCATGGATCTGGTGCACCAGAAGGTTGGTGGAGCTCCCGCGGAGGCGCGGGCGGGGGCGGGGAGAGCGACGGTGGATGCGATCGAGAGCGATTTCACCTGTCCGGGGTGCGGCGGGAACCTGATCCGGAGCGACGACGGCGCGATGCTCCATTTCAGGTGCAAGGTCGGCCATCGCTACTCTCCGGAGGGCCTGGAGGACGAGCAGGCTTCGTCGCTCGACGCGGCGCTGTGGATCGCGCTCCGCACGATCGAGGACAGCGCGGCGCTGGCGCGCAGGATGGCGGCGCGCGCGGCGGAGCGGAACCAACCGCAATTGTTGGCCCATTTCGAGGAAAAAGTCCGGGTGGCCGAGGAGCGGGGCGTCCTGGTGCGCCGGGCGCTGCTCGGCATCAGCGAGGGGAACGGGCCGACAGGGAGCGCCCGCCCGAAGCGCCCCGGGACGCGGCTGCCGCCGACGCGGTGAGCGGCCGCTCGTGGAGCGGACCGAGACCGCGGCGCCGCAGAGGGCGCGGCGGCGCGAGCGCGCCATGGCGCACGATGGCCAGAAGGGCTAGGTGTGGCCCATGGATCTCGCCGAGGTGATGAGCGAGCTGGAGCGGCTCGGCACCGAGCAGAACCGCAAGGTGTACCGGCGCCACGGGATGACCGATCCGCTCTTCGGCGTGAGCTTCGCCCACATGAACGCGCTGGAGAAGCGGATCAAGCGCGACCACGAGCTCGCCGAGGCGCTCTGGGCGACGGGCAACGCCGACGCGAGGACGCTGGCGGTGGCGATCGCCGATCCGGAGCGCTTCACCTGGGACAAGCTCGAGGCGTGGCTCGACGGCCTGCGCTCTCCGGTGCTCATCGACCTGCTCATGAAGCGCGTCGCGCTGAAGACCCCGTTCGCCCGGGACGCGATGGCGCGCTGGACCGCGTCGAAGGACGAGTGGCTCGGCCGCGCGGGCTGGACGCTCCTCGGCCTGCTCGCGACCGAGGACCCGTCGCTGCCCGACAGCGTGTTCGAGGAGCGGCTATCGACGATCGAGGCGTCGATCCACCGGGCCAGGAACCGCGTCCGCGAGGGGATGAACAACGCGCTCATCAGCATCGGCGCGCGGAACGAGCCGCTGCGCGGCATGGCGCTCACGGCGGCGCGGCGCATCGGCAAGGTCGAGATCGACCACGGCGAGACGAGCTGCAAGACGCCCGACGCGACCGCCTACATCGAGAATATCTGGGCCAGAAAGCCGGCGAAGCCGGCCGCCACTGCGAAGCCCGCCAAGGCCGCTGCGAAGCCCGCCAAGGCCGCCGCGAAGCCCGCCAAGGCCGCTGCGAAGCCCGCCAAGGCCGCCGCGAAGCCCGCCAAGGCCGCCGCCGCGAAGCGAGCCTAGCCCGCTGGTTCCGCCACACGCGCCGTCCGGCACTGGATCACGGGTGCGACGTCGTGAACAGCTCGCCTGGCGACCCGAGCAGCTCCTTGCGGGTGAGCCGCTCGACGACCTTGCGCGTGAAGATCAGGTGATCTTCTTCCTCGTGCAGGCGGCGCCGGAACGCCTGCCTCGCCTCGGTGTCGTCCGCCTCGTCGGCGAGCTCGAGCAGCAGCTGCCAGCCGGAGTTGTCGACGAGCTCCGCGGTGAGCAGCGCGTGGAAGAGGTGGGTCGGGTTCATGTCCCCGTCGAGCACGATCTGCTCGATGCCCCGCGACTCGACCGTGACGAGCCGCGACATGTCCGTCTCGGCGTGCGCGTCCCCGCCCAGCGCGCGGATCTGCGCCTCGAGCCACTCCTCGTGCTCCTTTTCCTGGTCCCGGTGCTCCTTGAGCTGACCAAGCCGGGTCATCAGGAGGGGATCGGCCGCGCGGCCGATCTTCTCCACGATGGAGTCGTACAGCTTGACACCTGCGCGCTCGAAGGTCAGCCGCTCGCTGAGCAGGTCGATGGCCTTGTCCCTGTTCATCTGTGCAAGCTTCTTCATCAATGCCTCCGACCGGGGCGCATGCGATTCGCAGGCCGCCGCGCGCCGCGCCTGCGAGGCGGGCAGAGCGCCGGCCGGGCGCGGCGCGCAGCGATCAGAGGTGCTCTGTCAGGTACTCGACGATGGCGCGGTTCGCGTAATGGCTCGCGGCCGGCGACCGGTAGCCGTGCCGCTCGCCCGGGAACACGAGGGTGTCGAACCGCTTGTCCGCTCCCATCAGCGCCTCGATCATCTTCGCCGTGTGCGCAAAGTGCACGTTCTCATCCATGAGCCCATGCATGAGGAGCAGCTTGCCGCGCAGGTTGCCCGCGCGCTTCGTGAGATCGGTCGCCTCGTACCGCGCGGCCTCCTTGTCGAGGAGACCCATGTACCGCTCCGTGTAGCCCGTGTCGTAGAGCCGATCGTCGCTCACCGGTGATCCCGCGACGCCCACGTGGAAGCGGTCCGGCGCCATGAGGAGCGCCTCCAGCGCCATCCTGCCGCCGTAGCTGTGGCCGTAGATCCCGACGCGGCCCGCGTCGACGTAAGGCAGCGTCTTCAGGAAATCGAGGCCCGCGATCTGGTCGGCGAGCTCGACCTCGCCGAGGCGCCCGTAGATGGCGGACTCGAACGCGCGCCCGCGGTTCGCCGAGCCGCGGTTGTCGAGCTGAAACACAACCACCCCGCGGTCCGCGAGGTGATTCCAGAGGAGCCACGGAGACCACGAGTTGAAGACCGTCTGGACGCCGGGCCCCCCGTACACGCTCACCACGACCGGATAGCGGCGGCCGGGCTCGATCCCCCGCGGCGCGAGCAGCGCGCCGTAGAGCGTGTCGCCGCTCGCGGCGCGCACCTCGACGATCTCGGGGGCGCGCAGCTCGAGCTCCGCGAGCTCGCGGTCCACGGGCGCCGGCAGCGCGCCGACCTCGGCGTTGTCCGCGCCCCTCACCGCCCCTTTCCACGGGCGATCCAGGGCCGCGTGGAGCTCGACGTACCCCGGCCCCCTCGGATCCACGGTGATCTGGTGCATCCCCGGGTCGGACGTGAGCCGCTTCACCTCGCCGCCCGCGAGCGGCACGGTGTAGAGGTGGCGCTCGGTCGGGCCGTCCTTCGTCGCCACGAAGCGCGCGAGGCCGCGCTCCTCGTCCGGCGGAAGGAGCGAGGTGATGTCCCAGTCGCCCGCGGTGAGCCTCGCGAGCTCGGCGCCCGAGCCGGCGTCCCGCAGCGCGAGGTGGCGGTGGCCGCCCTCGGCGGTCGACCAGAGGAACCTCGGCGAGCGCTCGAGGAGCCGCATGTCGGCGAAGTCCACCCACGTCGGCGAGGTCTCGACGACGACCTCGGCGGCCTCGCCCGAGCGCTGCCTCGCGCGGAGGAGCGAGAGGCGCTTCTGGTCGCGCGAGAGGGTCTGGAACCAGAGCGCCTTGCCGTCTTCCGCCCAGGCGAACCGGCCGAGGTAGCGCTCGTCTTCGCCATCGCCGCCCTTCCACGTGAGCCAGGTCGTCTTCCTGGTGGCGAGATCGAGGATGCCCGCCCTGACGCGGGGGTTCTTGCCGCCGACGCGCGGGTAACGCGCCATCATGAGATCTTCCTTGCCGTCGCGGAAGCCGAGGACTGGCACCTTCTCGACCTCTCGCTCGTCGACCTCCAGGTAAGCCACCCGGTCGCAGCCGGGGGAGATCCAGAAGCCGCTCGGCTCATCGAACTCCTCCTGACCGTTGAAGTCGCTCAGGCCGCGCGAGACCCCCTCGGGCGCCCCCCGGGTCAGCGCCGTCTCGCGGCGCGAGGCGACGTCGATCATGAAGAGCTCGCGCCCGCGGACGAACACCACCCGCTCGCCGCCGTCGCACACCTTCGGATCGATCTCCGGCTCGGGCGTGTCGGTGAGCCGCGCGATCGCCCCTCTCGGGTCGCGCACGTCGCGCGCGAAGAGGTCGCCGCCGAAGGGGATGAGCAGGACCTCTGCCCGCTTCGCCCACGAATAGGCCGTGATCCCCCTGGAGAACATGCGCTGTCGCTCGCGGCGGAGCTCCTCCTCGCGGGACAGCGGCTTCGCGTCCTTCAGCAGGTCGCCCGAGGCGACGAGCTGCCGTGTCTCGCGTGACGCCGTGTCAAAGGCGAAGAGAGACTGCTCCGGCCGGTCCGCCTGCCGCTGGAGGTAGGTGATCAGCTTGCCGCCGGGCGCGTACTGGATCGCCCTGGGCAGCCGCGCTCCGAGCGGCGGTTGCCGGCCGAGGTGGGCGTACGTGATCCGGCTCGCCTCCGGCCCGGCGATGCGCGCCTTGTCCGGCGAGGCGGCCTGCTTCACCGCCGCGGCGGCCCCGGCCGGGGCGGCCTTGGCGGGCGGGGCGGCCCTCGGCGGGGACGAGCCGGTGGGTGAGGCGCAGGCGGCCAGGAGGAGGGGGAGCAACCCCCAGATTGCGGAGCGCGGCGGAGTTCGCATGGCCGCGATTTCGCTCGACGCGGCGGGGGATGTCAAACGCCGGCTACCATCTCGCGCTCTCAGCGCCTCAGCACTCGATCTCCATCGCACGCCATGGAGGCCGATCAGCTCGCGATGCGCCGGAGCACGATGACCGGCCGCCCCGCCTCGCGCGAGCGATCGATATCCACCTTGCAGTCGAGCATCCAGTCGTTGTGGTCCTCCGGATCGGCGATGATCTGCTGGACCCCCCAGGAGCCGCCGTCCTCGGCGGGGTGGATGATCGTGTTGCTCGGGCTCCGGGCCGCCGGATCGGTGCGAATCGCTGCGTGCTCCGCGTAATAGCCTCGGAGCGCCTCGTCCAGCCGCTCCGCCGTCCAGGGCGCCTCCTCCCCCTCCACCATCTCGGCGGCGACCTCGTAGTCGCGGCGGGCCAGCGCGCGCAGGAAGAAGAAGAGCTCGTTCCTCACGAGCACCGTGAACTCCTTGACGTTCCGCGTGACGTCGAACGCGGCCTGCTCCACGGCGCCGCCCGGGGCCGCCGCGCGCGGCTGGAACGACGGGTCGCGCAGCCGCTCCCACTCGTCGAGCAGGCTCGAGTCCACGCCGCGGATGAGCGCCCGGAAATAGGCGATCATGTCGATGGTGTCGCTGTCCTTCGCGTACTCGGGCACCGTCTGGACGAGCGCCTTGTACACCTCGGAGACGTACCTGAGGAGCAGCCCCTCCGCCCGCTCCAGGTTGTACTCCCGGATGTACTCGCCGAACGACAGGTATTGCTCGTACATCTCGCGCGCGACGCCCTTCGGACGGATGTTCTCCTGCCCCACCCAGGGGTGCCGCCGCGCGAAGTCGTTGAAGGTCCCGTAGATGAACTCGCGGTTCGGCCTCGGATAATCGAGCTTCTCGAGCTCCTCCATCCGCTGCTCGTACTCCACGCCCGCCGCCTTCAGCTCCGCGAGCTTCTCGGTCTTCAGCCGATCGAGCTGCTTCTGCAGGATGAGGTCGGGATTCTCGAGGATCGACTCGACGAGCGTCAAGAGATCGAGCGGATAGGTGCCGCTGTCGGGATCCAGCTTGCCCACCGTCTCGAGGACGTAGAGCGAGAGGGCGTGGTTCAGCGAGAAGTCTTCCTGGAGATCGGCGTTGATGCGGATGCGCTTGCCCGGCCCGTCTTCCCTGGGGACGAACTCGATGATGCGCGCCTCCACGAGCGAGCGGAAGAGGAGCATCGCCGTCCTGCCGTGCTGGCGCCGGACCGCCGGCCGATCGTGGGTGCTGCGGATGAGCCGCTTCAGCGCCAGACAGCCGCCCTCCTCGCGCCCGAGCACGTTGACGAGCATGCCGTGCGTGACCTGGAACCGGGACACGAGCGGCTCGGGCGGCGACTGGATCAGCTTCTCGAACGTCTGCCGGTCCCAGTGCACATAGCCCTTCTCCGGCGGCTTCTTCCTGACGATCTTCCGCCGCTTGGCCGGGTCGTTCCCCGCCTTCGCGTCGAGCCTCATGTTCTCGATGACGTGCTCCGGCGCCTGGGCGACGACGCTCCCCTGGTTGTCGAACCCCTTCCGGCCGGCCCGGCCGCTGATCTGCTGGAAGTCACGCACGCTCAGGATGGCCGTCTTCTCGCCGTCGAACTTGCAGAGCTTCGTGAACAGCACCGTGCGGATCGGGATGTTGACGCCGACGCCGAGCGTGTCCGTGCCGCAGATGATCTTGAGGTGCCCCTGCTGGGCCAGCTTCTCGACGAGCAGCCGGTATTTCGGCAGGAGCCCCGCGTGGTGGAGCCCGATCCCGTGCCTGACGAAGCGCTGCACCTCGCGGCCGTAAGGGCTCGAGAACTTGAAGGGGCCCCCGAACGCGGACCCCGGCCCTGCGCCCGCGAGGGCGGCGGTGATCGCCCGCTTCTCCTCCTTGGTGCAGTAGTCCTGGCTCATCAGGTTCTGCGCCTCCTCGGCGCAGCCCCGCTGCGTGAAGCTCACGATGTAGATCGGCGCCTTGCCGCTCTTCACGAGCGTCGCGACGGTCTCGTGGAGCGGCGTCTCACGGTACTCGAAGTCGAGCGGCACCGGGCGCACGGTCGACTTGATCACGGCAGTCTGCTCGCCCGTCAGGCGCGTGAGCTCCTCCTGGAAGAACTCGGTGCCTCCGAGCGTGGCGCTCATGAGCAAGAACCTCGCCTGTGGCAGCGTGAGCAGCGGGATCTGCCAGGCCGCGCCGCGATCGCGATCCGAGTAGTAGTGGAACTCGTCCATGATCACGTAGTCGCAGAGCGCCTTCTCGCCCTCGCGGAGCGCGATGTTCGCGAGGATCTCCGCGGTGCAGCAGATGATCGGCGCGTCGCGGTTCACGGCCGCGTCGCCCGTCAACATGCCCACGTTCTCGGGGCCGAAGTCGTTGCAGAGCGAGAAGAACTTCTCGCTGACGAGCGCCTTGATCGGGCACGTGTAGTACGACTTCATCCCCTCGGCGAGCGCCTTGAAGTGCATGGCGGCCGCGACGAGCGACTTGCCCGAGCCGGTCGGCGTGTTGAGGATCACGTTCTTGCCGCCGAAGATCTCGAGGATGGCCTCCTCCTGCGCCGGGTAGAGCTCGAGCCCCCGCTCGGCGACGTAGTCGAGGAAGCCGTTCAGGAGGTCGTCGGCCGTGAAGTCGTGAGGCGACGGCGGGAGGCGAGCGAGGAGCGGAGCGGCGGCTTGATCCATGGTGGCTGTCGGGCGCGCGCCCATGGGCGCGGGCACACCATGCAGAAGCCTGGTTTCAGCGAGAATGCAAGCAAACTCCTCCATGTCCAGGCCGGATCGCCTGCGACGCGCGATCGGAGCGGGACCGGCGCGGCAGGCGCAACCGACACCGCTGTCGCGCTGGCGCAACCGACACGGCAGACGGAAGAGGCGGAGCGGACGCAGCAGGCTCCGCCCAGGCAAGCCGGACGAGCAGAGGACGGTGGCGATCGAGGCACCATGCCGCCCGCAACGTCACGCGATCGTGATAGCGTGGCCGGACGAAACAGCAGGGGGAACGCCATGCACACACGGCCGAGCGGGCGGGTGCATGGAGGATCAGGGCGAGCGGCGGATGGGGGAAACGGCCGGACAGCCAGCCTGGGCGATGCGAGCGCCCAGCAGGGGGACCGCGCGGATCGACGCGTCGAGCGGGAGGATCCTTCGCGTCAGCAGCTCGCTTTGCCTGCTGCTGGGCTACTCGGAGGGCGAGCTGCTCCAGAAGAAGCTATCGGATCTCGCGCTGCCGGAAGACCGCGCGGGCTCGCTGGCCGCGTGGCGCTCGCTCCTCGAGGCCGACGAGGAGGAGCTCACCTTCGAGATGAGCTGCCGCTGCAAGGACGGCGGCGTCCGCTCGCTCCACGTGACCGGCGTCTTCGTCCGTGACGTCCGGCAGAGGCCGTATCGCGCGGTGGTGTTCGTCGAGGACATCACCGAGCCGAGGAGCGCGGAGGAGCGGGCGCTCGCCGCGGAGCAGGCGCTGGCGGAGAGCGAGGCCAAGCTGCGGAACATCTTCCACAGCAACCTGGCCCCGATGGCCTTCTGGACGCATGACGGACGCATCATCGAGGCGAACGACGCCTATCTGAAGCTCGTGGGCCACACGCGGGAAGAGGTCGCGGCCGGCCTGGTCCGCTGGGATGCCGACATGTCGCCGGAGGATCGCGCCGCCGGCGACCGCGCCCTGGCGGAGCTGCGGGCGAGCCGGTGGACGTTCACGCCCTTCGAGAGGACCTATGTGCTGCGCGACGGCACGCGCCTCAGGATGCTGGTGAGCGGCTGTCTGCTGCCCGGTGAGCGGTACAAGGAGGCCGGCTTCGCGATCGTGCTCGACATGACGGCGCTCCGGCAGACGGAGGCGGCGGTCCAGCGGTGCGAGCAGGTCTTCCGCGCCATCGGGGAATCCATCGACTATGGCCTCTGGGTCAGCGACGCGGCAGGACAGAACATCTACAGCAGCCACGCGTTCCTCCAGATGGCCGGGATAAAGCAGGAGCAATGCTCGGGTCACGGGTGGATCGAGACGCTGCACCCGGACGACCGGCAGAAGGTCGCGATCTTCGAGGAGTGCGTGCGGCGGGGTGAGCCGTTCGAGGAGGAGCTCCGCTACGTCAGCCCTGACGGCGCCGTCCACCCCGTCCTCAACCGGGGCGTCCCGGTCCGCGACGAGCGAGGCGAGATCACCGCCTGGGTCGGCATCTGTCTCGACGTCAGCCGGCTCAAGCGCACGGAGGAGGCGCTGCGCGAGAGCGAGGGCCGGCTCCTTGCGGCGCTCGACGAGGCGCAGCGGGTCATCGCCGAGCGCGGGCGCCTGGAGGACGAGCTCCGCGCGCGCGAGCGGGAGCTCGCGTCGCTGATGGCGAACTCGCCCGACGTGATCTACCGCCTGGACCTCGGCCTGCGCTGCACCTTCATGTCGCCCACCTCGGGGACGGTGATGGGGTTCCCGCCGGAGCATTACATCGGCAGGACGCCTCGCGAGAACGGGCTCCCGGCCGAGGTGATCGAGGTGAGCGAGGCCGCGTGCCGCGAGGCGCTCGCGACGGCGAGACCACAGCGGATGGAGTTCAGCCTCGGCGGGCGGCGGTTCCGCGCCCGGATCATCCCCGAGCTCGGGCCCGAGGGCACCGTGGACTCGTTCATGGGGATCACCGAGGACGTCACCGCGGAGCGGCTGGCCGAGGAAGAGCGCCAGAAGCTGCTCGAGAGCGAGCGCGCCGCGCGCGACGAGGCGGAGCGGGTGAGCCGGGTCAAGGACGACTTCGTCGCGACGCTCTCGCACGAGCTGCGCTCGCCCATCAGCGCCATCCTCGGCTGGGCGCGCATCCTCCGGGGCCGGGCGCCCGAGGCGCAGACGCTCGCGCGGGGGCTCGAGGTCATCGAGCGCAACGCGCGGCTCCAGGCCGACATGGTGTCCGAGCTGCTCGACATGAGCCGGATCGTCTCGGGGAAGCTGCGGCTCGACGTGCAGCCGGTCGACCTGCCGACGGTCATCCGGAGCGCGCTCGAGGCGATCCAGCTCGCGGCCGAGACCAAGGGGATCGCGGTCGCCTCGAGCCTCGACCCCGAGGCGAGCTCCCTGAGGGGGGATCCGGCGCGGATCCACCAGGTCGTGTGGAACCTCCTGTCGAACGCCGTGAAGTTCACGCCCCCGGGCGGGCGGATCGACGTCGCGCTGCGGCGCGCGGGCGCGCACGCCGCGCTGTCGGTGACCGACACCGGGATGGGCATCGCCCCGCAGTTCCTCCCCCACCTGTTCGAGCGCTTCCGGCAGGCGGACGCGTCCTCGACGAGGAAGCACGGCGGGCTCGGCATCGGGCTGTCGATCGTCAAGCACCTGGTCGAGCTGCACGGCGGCACCGTGGAGGTCGCGAGCGAGGGCGAGCATCTGGGCGCGACCTTCACCGTGACGCTGCCGCTCGCCGGCGTCTCGCAGGAGGCGCCCGACGCGGCGGAGCGCCCCAGCGAGGCGTACGCCGAGGCGCTGGCCGACTACCCGGGCGCGTCGCTCGCCGGCATGCGGGTGCTGGTGGTCGACGACCAGCCCGACGCGCGCGAGGTCGCCCAGCGCGTGCTGGAGGAGTGCGAGGCGACGGTCACGACGGCGGGGTCCGCCGCCGAGGCGCTGGCCATCCTTTCGCAGGATCGGCCCGACGTCCTCGTCAGCGACCTCGGGATGCCTGGCGAGGACGGCTTCCAGCTCATCCGCAGGGTGCGGGGCCTCGGCGAGGCGCGCGGCGGGGCGACGCCGGCCGTCGCGCTCAGCGCGCTGGCGCGGGCCGAGGACAAGGCGCGGGCGCTCGGCGCCGGGTACCAGGCGCACGTCGCCAAGCCCCTGGATCCGGCCGAGCTCGTCGGGGTGATCGCGGCGCTGGCCAAGGATCGGGCGAATCTGACGAATCTGACGAACCCGACGGCTCCGACCGATCGGACGAGCCAATGAGCGGCGGTTGCTCCGGGGGAGCTCCCTGGATTAGGTAGAAGCCTTTACGGCGCCATCCACGGCGGGATGGCGAGCACGGCCATGGTCCAACAGATTTCCGTGAAAGACCTCTTTCTGAAGCTGAAGGCGGGCGAGCCCGTGTACCTCCTCGACGTGCGCACGCCCGGCGAGCACGAGATCGCCGCGCTGCCGGGCAGCACGCTGATCCCGCTGAACGAGCTCGTCGAGCGGGCCGACGAGGTCGCGCCCGGCGAGGGCGCGCTGGTCGTCGCCTACTGCCACCACGGCGTCCGGAGCCTCTCGGCCGCCGCCCTCCTCGAGAAGCTCGGCCACGAGCGCGTCGCCTCGCTCCAGGGCGGCATCGACGCGTGGTCGATCCACATCGACGAGAGCGTCCCGAGGTACTGATCCCCCATCGACGAGCTCAGTTGAGCGAGGCGGCGCCGAGCCGGAAGTAGAGCGATCGGCCTGCGCCGCACGCGCTGCAGGCGACCTTCGCGACGCGGAGGCGGACGCCGTCGAGCGTCTCGGCCGTGTGGTCTTCCACGCGGAAGGCGCCGCGGCAGCGCGGGCACGGGATCGACCGGGCGGCCACCTCGACCTGCGAGGCCGCGTCGAGGGGGATGGCGCGCCCGGGGGTGTGGCCCGGCTCGAGCAGCGCGAGCCGCTCGATATCGCGGGTGAGCTTCGCCGACGTGCGATCGCCTTCGCGCCGGGCGGCGCGGGCCGAGAGCTTCTTCTTCGCCATGATGCCTGTCCCTGCGGCCCGCCGGCGCGGAGACGCCGCCCGCGCGGGGAGCGCGAGGCCGGGTCTACCGCTTGTCGCGGATCGTCTCCAGGCCCTCGTACACGTCCTCGGCGCCTCCGCCGTACACGTCGCGCTCTGGCGAGACGGTGCTCGAGCGCGAGGGCGCGAGGGTGCCGGGCCGCCGCACCTTCGGAGGCCGGCCCCCCTGCCGGCGGTGTTCGGGGACCGCCGCGGGGTCGGGCGTCGTGGCGGCAGCGTCGACCGCGGAGGGCGAGTCGGCCCCGGCCGGATCCGCGGGTTGCGAGGGCGCTTCCGGGGCCGGCGCGACGCCGGAGGGCGCGGGCGTGCCGAACGGCGCAGGGCCGGCCGTGCTCGCGAGGGTCATCGGCGCGTCCTGGCCCGCCGGCGACCTGGCGGCCACCGGCGCGCTCGAGCTCGCTGTCCAGCGCGCCGCGCCGAACGCTACCGCGGCGAGGAGAGTTGCGGCGGCCACGATCCACGCGCCCGCGTTGCGGCGCCAACGGAACGCGCGGGAGCGCCACCGATCGCGGCGGCGTTCGGTCCCTTCGCGCGGGCTCCAGGCGATCTCCTTCCCGTCCGGCTGGGTCAGCGGCACCGCCCGCTTGCCCGCGCCGAGCTGCTGCGGCGGCGCCCCCCGCTTGCGCGCCATCGTCAGCGTGGGGGAGTCGTCGCGCGCCATCGTCAGCGTGGGGCCTTCTTCGCCCACCATCGTCAGCGTGGGGCCTTCCTCGCGCGCCATCGTCAGCGTGGGGCCTTCCTCGCGCGCCATCGTCAGCGTGGGGCCCTCCTCGGGAGCCGTCTTCAGCGCGATGCCGCTGTCCTGCGCCGTCTTCAGCGCGGCGCCGCTGTCCTGCGCTGTCGCCGGCGCGGGGCCGATGTCCTGCGCCATCTTCAGCGCGGCACCGCCGCCCTGCGCTGTCGCCAGCACGGAACCGCTGCCTTGCGCCATCTTCAGCGCGAGGCCGTCGCTCCGGGGCATCGTCAGCGTGGGGCCGTCCTCGGAGCTCCCCCCGTGCGAGGACCGGTCGTTCCGCACCATCTTCAGCGTGGGCCTGCTGTCCTGCGCCGGGGTCGTGGGGCCGCTGCTCCGCGCCAGCACCAGCGTGGGCCGCTCCGCGACGGCCACGAGGGGGAGCGTGCGACGCTCGCTGGACGGGGCGGCGTCGGCGCTGGCCGAGGTCGCCGCCGCGGCGCCCTGGCTGGGCAGGGTGGTCACGTGGTCGCCGCCGGGCGAGAGCGCCGTCGAGCAGGGACCTGCCCCGGCTCCCGCTCGCTTGTCGGCGTCCGGCAGGGTCGACGACGCGCCCGGGCCGTCGTTGGCCGCGGCGGGGAGCGTGCTCGCGACGCCGTCGCCCGAGGGCCCGAGGGGCCGAGACGACGGAAAGGCCTTGCCCCGGGCGATCGCCTCGATCTGCGCCAGGGCGCGGGCGGAGTGCACCGAGCCGAACGGCGCGATCTCTCGCGCCAGATCCGCCACGGTCTGGACGCGCAGCTCCGGCTCTTTCTCGAGGCAGCGCAGGATGATGTCCTCGAGCCGGGCCGGCAGATCCATCCGGTGCACCCGCGGCGGCGTGGGCGCCTGCGTGGCGATGGCGACGAAGAGCGCCGAGATCCTGGACACCTCGAAGGGAAACCGTGCCGTCAGGAGCTGGTAGAGGATGACGCCGAGCGACCAGATGTCGGTGCGCGCGTCGACGTCTTTCGAGCACCGCACCTGCTCGGGCGACATGTAGCAGGGGGAGCCGAGCATCATCTCCGACGCCGTGAGCTTGCCGTCGTCCTCGGCGGCGGCCGACTTGGAGAGGCCGAAATCGAGCACCTTGACGATGGGCGCGCCGGTCGCGCCGGTCGTGAGGAAGAGGTTCCCCGGCTTGAGGTCCCGGTGGACGATGCCGCGCGCGTGCGCCTCCGCGATGGCCTCGCAGCCCTGGATCACGTAATCGGCCGCCTCGGACACGGGCAAGGGGCCGCGCGCCTCGATCTCCCGCTGGAGATCGCGGCCGCGCAGGTACTCCATGACGAGGTAGGGGACGCCGAGATCGCCCGTGCCGACGTCGATGACGCGGGCGACGTGCTCGCTGCGGATCGCCGCCGCGGCGCGCGCCTCGCGCAGGAAGCGGGCGATCGCGCCGGGCAGCGTCATCGCGCGGGGGAGGAGGAACTTGACGGCCACGCGCTGGCGCAGCGAGACATGCTCGGCGGCGAAGATGGCGCCCATGGCGCCCCGGCCGAGGCTGCGCTCGAGGCGGTATTTCTGCGCGAAGACCTCGCCTATCGCTGGGATGCCCGCCGTTGACGCGGGGGCATCCGGTTCCGATGGCCCGACCTCCATGGGCACACTATAGCCGCGCTCCCGCTTTTTTTGACGCGAAGATGCGGGGCGTCGGGGGTGGGGGCGACCGGATGCGGGGGCAGCGGAACGCTGTCGCGAGGGTCGCCGTAGGCGGGCCGCGCACCTTCCATCACTCCCATGGTGGGCGCCATCGGCCACGCGCGGCTCGCGAGGCGCAGACGCCCTCACGCCCCCCGCGCTCGCCCCTGACAGCTACCGCGGCACTGGGAGCGGCCCTGCCGCGACCAACAACCGTTGCTCCGCGCGCCGGCGCGGGTGGTCGAGCTAGAGCAGGCGCACCGTCACCCGTGCCACGGCGGACTCCGGGACACCCCTACATCGAGTTCCCGCCACACATCATCGCTTGCGAGGACGAGTCTTCTTCTTGACCTTCATCGGAGTCCGCTGGCTGAGCAACTTCACGAGATCGGTCACGAGCTCCGGCGCGTCCAGCGCCTCGGCAAACTCACGAACCGTCGAGACAACCCACTTCTCGTCAACATCAGCATGCGCGCTCAGGATGGATTCGATGTCCACCATGTCGCGCGAGCGATGGGCTACAGCCTTCATGACGAGGAGATCCTCAGGCACTGGAAGCGGAACGCGCAAACCGCCTAGATCCGTCGGGACTGCGCGACGAACCGCGTTCTCCTCGAACGGCAAGGCCCCCATCGAGAGGTCGATGGGAACACCGGTTCGGTCATGTCGAAGCAGAAGGACGCGGGAGTTGAGGGCGAACCCCAGCGCATCTGGGATGCGGGGAACGATTCCATGCCGCTCCCCATCGGCCAGGAAGAGGGGCCACTCGTCGTGGTTCGGAAGCCACGCGACGACATCCACATCTCTCGTCGTGCGCGGCTTACTCAGGATCGACACCGCGACTCCGCCGATGACCAGCATGGGGACGCTGGACGCCTCCGACCACGCGAGGAGCGCGCGTACCGCGTCCTCGAGCTCCGCCAGCGAGCGGCTCATCAGACGCCCAGGCGCTCCGCGAGCAGGTTCCAGCGCCGGCGCACCTGCTCCACCTCCTTGTCCGCATCGATCGAGCCACCGAGTCCCCGGGCCACTCCCATGAGCATCGCGAGGTCGCAGAACTTCTTGGCCGGAGACATCGCTTCGAGCTCTTCCTGCTCGACCTCGGCCACCATCTCCCAGCGCTTCTTGTAGGCCCGGATGTCGTCCGCGTTCATCTGTAGATCTTACCACCTGGTGGCATGCTCCACGTCAGATCGTCGATCTCTACCCCGATTCGCCGCGCGCTGGCTCCGCCCACGCACGCCGTGACGGCACGCTCCCGTTTCTCCCGACGTTGTAGAGCCGTGTGCCTCATGGATCCGGAGACCCCCTGCCCTGCACGCTCGCCAAGCGTCACCGCGCGCCCCCCGCCCCCAGCAGCATTGCGACAGCCCTCTCGCCATGGCACGAGCCCGCCCTCATGCCGACCCGCCCCTTCACCCTGGGCCGCTCCCGCCCGCTCTCGGGCGATCCCGGCGCCGCCGGCGCGCGCCCGTTCGAGCTCCCGGCGCACCACCTCGTGACCCACGGCGTGGTCGTCGGCATGACCGGCAGCGGCAAGACCGGGCTCGTCATGGTCCTCGTCGAGGAGGCGCTGCGCTCGGGCGTCCCGGTGCTCATGGTCGACGTGAAGGGCGACCTGCCCAACCTGCTCTTCACGTTCCCGGAGCTCTCCGCGGCCGAGTTCGAGCCGTGGATCGACCCCTCGGCGGCCGCGCGCGACGGCCGCTCCACGGCCGACGTCGCCGAGGGGCTCGCGGCGCGCTGGCGCGACGGCCTCGCCTCATCGGGGCTCGGGTCGGGCGACGTCGCCGCGCTCCGCGCCCGCATGGCCCCGCGCCTGCTGACGCCGGGCACCACGGCGGGCGAGCCGGTCCACGTGCTGTCGGCGCTCGAGACCCCCTCCCCGCTCTGGGACGAGGACGAGGAGGCCGCCCGCGAGGCGCTCTCGGCCTCGCTGTCGCTCCTGCTCCGGCTCGTCGGCCGCGACCCGGATCCGGCCCGGAGCCGCGAGCACGTGCTGCTCGCGCACCTCGCCGAGCGGCGGCTGCGCGCGCGGCGGGCCGCGGGGCTCGAGGAGCTGCTCGCGGACCTGGCCGATCCGCCGATCGCCGCCGTGGGCGCCCTCGGCGTCGACGAGTTCTTCGCCCCCAAGGAGCGCCAGGCGCTCGCCCGCGAGCTCAACACCCTGCTCGCCTCGCCCACGTTCGCCACCTGGCGCAAGGGCGCGCCGCTCGACGTCGCGTCGTGGCTCGCGCCGCAGGTTGGCAGCGGCAGCGGCGGCGCCAAGACCCCGGCGGTGATCGTCAGCGTCGCGCACCTCGACGACGACGAGCGGCTCCTCGTCCTCGGGCTGCTGTTCGATCAGCTGCTCTCGTGGGTGCGCGGCCTCTCGGGCACGAGCGACCTGCGCGCCCTCGTGGTCTTCGACGAGGTCTTCGGCTTCTTGCCCCCGCACCCGGCGAACCCGCCCACGAAGCGGCCGCTGCTCGCGCTGCTGAAGCAGGCGCGCGCCTTCGGGGTCGGCGTCGTCCTCGCCACGCAGAACCCGATGGACCTCGACTACAAGGCGCTCTCGAACGCCGGCGCGTGGTTCGTGGGCCGGCTCCAGACCGACGCCGACCGCGAGCGCGTCGTCGAGGGGCTCTCGGGCGCGGACGGCGGCGCCGGCGGCGTCGGGGCCGCGGCCCTCTCGGCCACGCTGAAGGCGCTCCCCCCGCGCACGTTCTTCGTGCGCGACGTCCACATGCAGCCGCCGTCGTTCCTCGCCGAGACGCGGTTCAGCCTGTCGTGGCTGCGTGGCCCGGTCACCCGGCGCGAGATCGGCCGCCTCGTCCGGAGCATCTCCCCTCCCCCGCCCGCGCCCGATCCGACACGCGCTTCTCTCGATTCCAGGTCTGTACATCCAGATTCCAGAGCAGATTCTCTCGATTTCAGGTCTGTACATCCAGATCCAAGAGCAGATTCTCTCGATTCAAGGTCTGTACATCCAGATTCAAGAGCCGATTCTCTCGATCCCAGGCGTGCATCTCCCGATCCGAGGCACGCTTCGCCCGATCCAGCGAGCCCCGCCCGGCGCGCGCCCGTGGGCCCGGGTGGGACGGTCGTCCTCGACCCGCGCCACACGCCCGCCGCCCCGCAGCCCGCGCGGCGCAGCGCGGCTGCTCGTGCGGACGCCGGCGCCCGCGCGCCGGCACCGCCGCCCCCGGCAGCGACGGCGCCCCCGCCAGCGCCCGAGGGATGGCGGAGCCTCTACGCGCACGCCCCCGCCGCCGCGCCGGAGGGCTTCCGTTACATCCCCTGGGTTGCTGCCTCCGTGATCGCCCACCTGCGCGACACGAAGCTCGGCGTCGCCCTCAACCGGAGCCAGCTCCTCGCCGCCCCGCTCCTGCCCGACGGCAAGCCGGATCTCTCGCGCGTCTCCCGGCTCGACGCCTCGCTGCTCGCCACATCGCCCGCCGCGGGCGCCCGCTTCGCCGAGCTGCCCGCCCCGCTCGCGAAGCGCGCCACCGCGCAGGCCGCGGCGCGCGCGCTCCGGGAGCACGCCTACCGCACGACCGAGGCCTCGGTGGCCGTCCACAAGGAGCTCGGGCTCGCGCAGGACGACGGCGAGCCCCTCGAGGCGTTCGCCGCCCGCTGCCGCGCCGCCGCGGCCCGGCTCGCCACCGCCGAGCAGCAGCAGGTCGTCGGCCGGTTCGCGCCCAAGATCGCGCGCCTCGGCGAGCGCATCGCCGCCGCGAAGGCGCGGTACGGCCAGGCCGAGGCCGAGGTGGCCGCGCTCCCCGGCGCGGTGGGCGCCGCGCTCCTCGGGCTCGTCGCCGGCCGGGACACCGCCCGGCGCGCCGGGACCCAGCGCGACAAGGCCGCCGCGAAGCTCGAGCGCGCGCGGCAGGAGTGGACCGAGGCGGACGCCGCGCTCCGCGACCTCCACGCCGCGCAAGCCGCCGAGCTCGCGGCGCTGGAGCAGCTCCCCCTCCGCGCCGGCGAGGGCATCGAGACGAAGCGCCTCGTCCCCAAGAAGAACGACGTCGAGGTCGCGTTCGTGGCGCTCGCCTGGGCCGCGACGCTCGCCGGCCCCGCGTGAGCCCGCGGCGCTTGAGCCGCGACGCGATGCCCATACCTCCTCCCCCCGCGACGTCGCGGTATCGCTGCCTCCATCGAGGCGCTAGGCTCCCCGCATGCAGCCGATCGGCGCACCTGAGCGACGCCTCGACGGGGAGCCCGCGCGGCTCTGCCCCAGATAACGCCATGCCGTCCTCCCGCTTCCGCGCCGGGCTCGGCCGTCCGAGCTCGGCCCCCGCCGAGATCGCGTGGTTCGCGTTCCACGGCGACGACCTCCTCGTCCGCGCGCCCAGCGACGGCGGCGATCGCTTCGACCTCCCGATCGCGGCCGATCTCGCCGATCTCGGCGTCTCGGTCACGCGCGCGCAGCCGCTCGGCGAGCTCGACGGCCGCGCCTGCCGCTCCGCCGAGCTCGCGCAGGGCGCGCCGGCGCCGGCGGGGTATGCCTACGTCTCGCTGCGGCGCCTCCACGGGCGCATCGATCCGGAGCTGTTCGAGATCGCGGGCACGGCGTACCAGGTGCAGCACTGGGACAAGGCGCACCAGTACTGCGCGGCGTGCGGCGCCGCGCTCGAGACCGGGCAGGACGAGCGCGTCAAGCGCTGCGTCCGCTGCGCGAGCAACTACTTCCCCCGGATCACGCCGGCGACGATCGTGCTCGTCGAGGACGGCCCGCGCGTCCTGATGACGCGCCAGGCGCGGTTCCCTGCGGGCATGTACGGCCTCGTCGCCGGGTTCGTCGAGCCGGGCGAGACGCTGGAGACGTGCGTCGCGCGCGAGGTCCACGAGGAGACGGGCGTCGACGTCGCCGACATCGTCTATTTCGGCAGCCAGCCGTGGCCCTTCCCCCACCAGATCATGATCGGCTTCACCGCGCGCTACGCCGGCGGCGAGCTCCGCGTCGACACGCGCGAGCTCGAGGACGCGCGCTGGTTCCACCGCGACGCGCTGCCGCTCTTGCCGCCGCCGCTCAGCATCGCCCGGAAGCTCATCGAGGCCTGGCTCGCGCGGCCGGCGCGGTAGTGGCGGCGCCGGCGCAGTGGCACCGAGGATCGGCGCCCCCGCGCGGCAGTGCTAGCATCCAGGCATGCAGGCGCACCGAGTGCTCCTCGAGACCGATGAGCAAGGTCGGCTGAAGGAAATGCCGGTCCTCCCTCCTCGCACGCGAGTCGAGGCGATCTTTCTGGTCCTCGAAGAACCGCCTCCGGCGCCGACCGCGGTGCGCCGGCCCCCTGCGGAGCTCTCTGGGCTCCAGATCCTGGGAGACGTGGTCACCCCAGCCATCGATGAGCCGGACTGGGGCGTGAACGACGCGTGATCGTCCTCGACACGCACACCTGGCTCTGGTGGATCCAAGGCACCGCCGACGCTCTTCCTTCGAAGACGAAGGCGCTCATCGAGCACGAGCCTGGTCCGGTTGGCATCGCCTCGGTCTCCTGCCTGGAGGTCGCCTGGCTTGCGAAGAAGGGGCGCGTCGTGCTCCCGGTCTCCATTGAGGACTTCTTCACGAAGGCGATCGATCAGGCGGGCCTCGTCCTGCTCCCCCTGACGCCGCTGATCGCGGCCAGGTCGGCAGCTCTGCCCGATGTGCACCGCGATCCGATCGACCGGGTGATCATCGCCACGGCCATGGATCACAACGCCGAGCTGGTGAGCAAGGATGAGCTCGTCTCCCGCTATCCCGGCGTCCGCGTTCGCTGGGATTCATGAACCAGGGATGCCGACAGCTCACGTGCATCACGCACGAGGTCGGCGAGGCGACGGGCGTCGACATGGCTCGTGCATCCGCTCGGTAGCGGCTCCGAGCGAGAGCTTCGGCATGCGCCAGCGAAGCATCAACGTCAGCCCGCACCTAGCGCGCATCCGCGAGATGCACCGCCGGAGAAAACGGGTCATCGAACCGGTATGGCGTTCCCTGCAGCGTGTACGTCGAAGACTGCGGCCGCTCCTTGACGAGCACGATGACCTCCACGCTCGTCCCGGGGTCGAGCGGCACCCCCTCGATCGTGAGAGTTCCGTCCGGCTGGACGGTGACCTCGTGGCGGTACGCTTCCATGGCTCAGTATAGCGTGGCGCCGAGCCGCTCGGCCCTGTAGCTGCCCGCGGGATCGTCCCTCAGACGCCGCGCCGCTTCCATACGCCGCGGCAGCGCCTGCTTGTCTAGCCGGAGCCCGTCGACGCCGTCCGTGACCACACCGAACAGCGACTCCAGGAGCGTCTCCATTCAAGGCATCGCGGCATCCTGGTGGTGGGGTCATGTCGTCGTGTACGATCCGCAACAGCGGCATCAGTGGAGGACACCCGATGATCTGGTCGTCGTCGCCCGCGGTTCATGGAGCGCCCGCAGACGTCGCGGTGCTCACGGTGATTCAACCCGAGCTCTTCGCCGCGCTCGATGCACTCGGGTTTGGACCTGACGCCTACGACAAGGACGAGGCGGGGACGATCTACTACCGCGGCGCGGTGCGCTCGGCGCGCGCGCGGCGCGACTACCGGGTTGTGCTGTCGTGCATCGGCGCGGCCGGCAACTACGATGCGGCGGCGGCGACGCGGGACCTCGTCGCCTGGTGCAAGCCGGCGGCCGTGCTGCTCGTGGGCATCGCGGCCGGCATCCGGGGCAAGCTGAAGATCGGGGACGTGGTGCTGTCGGATCGCGTCGTCGCCTATGAGCCGGCGGCGGCGGTCGTCGGGCCGGACGGCGCGCCGCGGGAGGAACGGCGTCCGGAGATCGATCGGCTGCCGCATGCGATGAACCAGGACGTGGTGAGCTATCGGCCGGATCCGGCGCGACTTCAGGCGGTCTTCGCCAAGATCCATGGAGAGCTGCCTGCCCCGCTGCCAGGACAGGAGGAGCTGTTCCGGGAGCATGTGGTCACGGCCCTCGCCGTGCGGGCGGCGACGATCGCAAGCGGGGAGAAGCTGCTGCGGGATCCGTCGAAGCTCCTCTGCGTGCGGAAGGAGCAGCACGGGAAGGTGGAGGCCGGCGAGATGGAGGCCGCTGGGCTCGTGGGGGCGTGCCGCCGCGGCGGCGTACCCTGGCTGGTGATCCGGGGGATCTCGGATTTCGGCGATACCTTCAAGGACGATCGCTTCCACAACCTCGCGGCGTGTGCAGCGGCGGCCGTGCTGGCGGATTTCCTGGCGCACGGGCTGGACCTACCGGCGAAGCCCGGGGGATGGGGCCGCTCCGCGGCGGCGCTCGGCATGGCGCTGGCGCTTGCGGGCGGCGGGTTCGCGGGCTGGAACTGCGTGCGCTCGGGCGGCGGGGAGAGCGTGGCCGTTCCTGACGCGAACGAGCCAGCGGGCATCCCACCGATCCCGCCGGTAGCGCCGGCCCCGGCCAGCTCCACGGCGCCGGCCGCCGTTGGGGCAGCGCCGGCCACCACGCCCGCGAGACTGTCCCCTGCAACCCTGGCGCCTCCGGCCACGGCGACAGCAGCCGCCGCGGGCTCGGCGGCGCCGCGGACCGAGGCGTCGGGCGCCGCCACGCGCGTCACGCTCAAGAACATCAAGGCGGGCGATGGCGCCAAAATCCGTGGGGGGAATGTGGACGGGCAGGGATCGAGCGATACCGATGTGAACGGTGTCACCTGCGGCGACAACTGCGAGATCAACGTCGGCAATGTGAAGAACAGGTAAACCCATGCGGAGACTCTGCGTCGGTCTGGGGATCCTCTTGGCGGGCTGTGGGGCGCCTGCCCCTCCGGCCGAGACCCCGGTGGTCCACCCTGGCGGGCACTGCGGCGACGCCGTGGGCGCGAGCCCGTTCAAGCGGTCCGACGCGACCCACATCCTGGTCGCCGACTTCTTCTCCAGCCGCTCCGCAGAGCGCGACCTCGGAGAAACCGTCGCCCATCAGATCGGCGACGAGCTCAGGCGATTCAAGGAGGAGACGCTCCGCGACCCGCAGAACTTCGATATCGAGGTGCCCGAGTCGGCGCTGGAGATCGAGCGGCTGCGGTGCTTCGTCGGAAGCCACGAGCAGGCGCGACGCATCGCCGACGCGCTCGATGCGGATGTCGTGCTCTGGGGAAAGGCGTACAGCAACCCGCAGTCGACCGTCGTCGTGGACAACCGGAGCAACGTCCAGGTGTCGGATGTGAGAACGGGCGATAACGCGGTCATCAACATTGGCAACACCGAGGTGCACGCTCCGAAGCCTTACTCCGTCTCCCCGAGCGCCACGCTCTCGCGGTCGGACCGCGACCTCCGCGCCAGCGACCGCCATGACCTGACGAGCCTCGCGGAGCTCGATCTGCCGAGGATGCAATCGACGAAACCCTTCGGGTTGGTCCAGTTCGCGCTGGGGCTGCACTTCTACGAGCGCGAGAACTACTGGCTTGCGGTGCGCTTCTTTCAGCGCTCGGAACAGGATGCCCTGGCCCATGAGCGGAACGTCGAGACGCTGGACTTCTGTCTGGGCATGGCCTATCTGCACCTGCCCGACTTCAAGAAGTCGATTGAGTTCAGCCAGCGTGCATTGAGGCGCGTGGGCGACAGGAACCCTCAGATGAATGGGGCGTTGCTCAACAACATCGGCAGCGCGCTCGAGGCACAGGGCGACTACGCGGCTGCCATCGAGCACTTCCGCCGCGCCCTCGCCATCCACGAAAATGCCCTCGGCAAGGAATATCCCACCGTCGCAACTATCCTCAACAACATCGGCAGCGCGCTCCACGCACAGGGCGACTACGCGGCCGCCATCGAGCACTTCCGCCGCGCCCTCGCCATCGACGAAAACGCGCTCGGTAAGGAACATCCCTCCGTCGCCGGTAACCTCAACAACATCGGCAGCGCGCTCCACGCACAGGGCGACTACGCGGCCGCCATCGAGCACTTCCACCGCGCCCTCGCCATCGACGAAAAGGCGCTCGGTAAGGAACATCCCTCCGTCGCCGGTAACCTCAACAACATCGGCAGCGCGCGCCACGCACAGGGCGACTACGCGGCCGCCATCGACCACTTCCGCCGCGCCCTCGCCATCGACGAAAAGGCGCTCGGTAAGGAACATCCTCTCGTCGCCGTTCGCCTCAACAACATCGGCAGCGCGCTCCAGGAACAGGGCGACTACGCGGCTGCCATCGAGCACTTCCGCCGCGCCTTGACCATCGACGAAAAGGCGCTCGGCAAGGATCATCCCTCCGTCGCAGCCATCCTCAACAACATCGGCAGCATGCTCAACGCACAGGGGGGCTACGCGGCTGCCATCGAGCACTTCCGCCGCGCCTTGACCATCGACGAAAAGGCGCTCGGCAAGGATCATCCCTCCACCGCCAGAGACCTCAACAACATCGGCCTCGCGCTCCAGGAACAGGGCGACTACGCGGCTGCCATCGAACACTACCGCCGCGCCTTGACCATCGACGAAAAGGCGCTCGGCAAGGATCATCCCTCCACCGCCAGAGACCTCAACAACATCGGCAGCGTGCTCGAGGCACAGGGCAACTACACGGCCGCCATCCAGCACTACCGCCGCGCCTTGACCATCGACGAAAAGGCGCTCGGCAAGGATCATCCCTCCGTCGCAGCCATCCTCAACAACGTCGGCAGCGCGCTCGAGGCACAGGGCAACTACACCGCCGCCATCCGGCACTACCGCCGCGCCCTCGCCATCGACGAAAAGGCGCTCGGCAAGGATCATCCCACTGTCGCAGCCATCCTCAACAACATCGGCGAAGCGCTCCGGCAACAGGGCGACTACGCTGCTGCCATCGAGCACTACCGCCGCGCCCTGGCCATCGACGAAAAGGCGCTCGGCAAGGATCATCCCTCCACCGCCATCGACCTCAGCAACATCGGCAGAGCGCTCGGGGAGCAGGGCGACTACGCGGCCGCCATCGACCACTTCCACCGCGCCCTCGAGGTCTTCGTGGCACGGCTCGGAAATGCCCATCCTTCCACGCGCACCGTGCACAACAACCTCGCCCTCGCCCTGGCACAGCGGAGCGGTTGGGCTCCCGACGGCAGCCGCAGCGGGGTCGTGGTTCTCCGCTGCACCAACGATAGCTGTGGAGGGCTCGCCGCAGGCGACTGGATCACCGCCTACGACGGCGCGAAGGTCCGGGGCGCACAGCATCTCATCGAGCTCACCCAGGCCACCTCCGCCAAACGCTCCGTCAAGCTCACGCTGCGTCGCGATGGGAAACCGATCGAGATCGCCGCACCAGGAGGCAGGCTGGGAATCGAGATCCACTGAATTCAACATCGCAGCTGCGAATGAACTGGGTCAGAATCGAGAACGTCAAGGCGGGCGACAGGGCCAAGATCCGTGGGGGGGGGGAACGTGAATGGGCAGGGATCGAGCGATACCGAGGTGCGCGGAGTCATCTGCGGCAACAACTACGAGTTCGGCGTCGGCAACGTAAACAACAGGTGAACCCATGCGGAAGCTCTGCGTCGTTCTGGGGGCCCTCATAGCGGGCTGTGGGGCGCCAGCTCCTCCGGCCGAGACTCCGGTCCGCCACGCTGGCGGGCGCTGCGGCGATGCCGTGGGCGCGAGCCCGTTCAAGCGGTCCGACGCGACCCACATCCTGGTCGCCGACTTCTTCTCCAGCCGCTCCGCCGAGCGCGACCTCGGGGAGACCGTGGCCCATCAGATCGACGACGAGCTCAGGCGATTCAAGGAGGAGACGCTCCGCGACCCGCAGAGCTTCGACATCGAGGTGCCCGAGTCGGCGCTCGAGATCGAGCGGCTGCGGTGCTTCGTTGGGAGCCACGAGCAGGCGCGACGCATCGCCGACGCGCTCGATGCCGACGTCGTGCTCTGGGGGAAGGCGTACTGCAACCCAGAGTCGACCGTCGTGGTGGACAACCGGAGCAACGTCCGGGTCTCGGAACTGAAGACAGGCGACAACGCGGTCATCAACATCGGCAAGACCGAGGTGCACGCCGCGAAGCCTTACTCCGTCTGCCCCAGCGCCACGCTCTCGTGGTCGGACCGCGACCTCCGCGCCAGCGACCGCCATGAGCTGACGAGCCTCGCGGAGCTCGATCTCCCGAGGATGCAATCGACGAAACCCTTCGGGCTGATCCAGTTCGCGCTGGGGCTGCATTTCTACGAGCGCGAGAACTACTGGCTTGCGGCGCGCTTCTTCCAGCGCTCGGAACAGGATGTCCTGGTCCATGAGCGAAACGTCGAGACGCTGGACCTTTATCTGGGCATGGCCTACCTGCACCTGCCCGACTTCAAGAAGTCGATTGAATTCAGCCAGCGCGCGCTGGGGCGTGCGAGCGACACGGACCCTTTGATGCATGCGGCATTGCTCAACAACATTGGCGGCGCGCTCCAGGAGCAGGGCGACTACGCTGGCGCCATCGAGCATTTTCGCCGCGCCCTGGTCATCGACAAAAAAGCGCTCGGCATGGAACATCCCTCCACCGCCCGAGACCTCAACAACATCGGCCTCGCGCTCGCGGAACAGGGCAACAACGCTGCCGCCATCGAGCATTACCGCCGCGCCCTGACCATCGACGAAAAGGTGCTCGGCAAGGAACATCCCTCCACCGCCCGAGACCTAAGCAACATCGGCCTCGTGCTCGCGAGACAGGGCGACTACGCTGCCGCCATCGAGCACTACCGCCGCGCCCTGGCCATCAACGAAAACGTGCTCGGCAAGGGACATCCCTCTACCGCGAAAAACCTCAACAACATCGGCAGCGCGCGCGACGCACAGGGCGACTACGCTTCTGCCATCGAGCATTACCGCCGCGCCCTGGCCATCGACGAAAAGGTGCTCGGCAAGGAACATCCCTCCACCGCCAGAAGCCTCAACAACATCGGCAGCGCGCACCACGCACAGGGCGACTACGCTGCCGCCATTGAGCACTACCGCCGCGCCCTGACCATCAGCGAAAAGACGCTCGGCAAGGACCATCCCACCGTCGCAGCTACCCTCAACAACGTCGGCGTCGCGCTCGCGGAACAGGGCGACTACGCTGCCGCCATCGAGCACTACCGCCGCGCCCTGACCATCGACGAAACGGCGCTCGGCAGGGGCCATCCTTCCACCGCGAGAGACATCAACAACATCGGCCTCGTGCTTGCGAAACAGGGCGACTACGCTGCTGCCATCGAGCACTACCGCCGCGCCCTCACTATCGATGAAACGGCGCTCGGCAAGGACCATCCTTCCACCGCTAGATATTTCAACAACATCGGCGGCGCGCGCCACGCACAGGGCGACTACGCTGCTGCCATCGAGCATTACCGCCGCGCCCTCACTATCGACGAAACGGCGCTCGGCAAGGACCATCCCTCCACCGCCAGAGACCTCAATAACATTGGCGGCGTGCTCCACGAGCAGCGCGACTACGCTGCCGCCATCGAGCACTTTCGCCGCGCCTTGGCCGTCAACGAAACGGCGCTCGGCAAGGATCATCCCACCGTCGCAGCTACCCTCAACAACATTGGCCTCGTACTCGCTGAACAGGGCAACTACGCTGCCGCCATCGAGCACTTCCGCCGTGCCATCGCGGTCTTCGTGGCACGGCTCGGCGATGCCCATCCTTCCACGCGTGCCGTGCGCAGCAACCTCGCCCTCACCCTTGCACAGCGAAGCGGCTGGGCTCGCGACGGCAGCCGCGGCGGGGTCGTGGTCCTCCGCTGCACCAACGATAGCTGTGCAGGGCTCACCGCAGGCGACTGGATCACCGTCTACGACGCGGCGAAGGTCCGGAGCGCGCAGCATCTGATCGAACTCACCCAGGCAACCTCCACCAAGCGCTCCGTCAAGGTCACGCTGCGCCGCGATGGAAAGCCGATCGAGATCACCGCGCCAGGAGGCCGGCTTGGAATCGAGCTCCACTGAATTGAACATCGCCGCCGCGAGTGCATCGGCCAGGACGCCCGAGCGATGGCCCAAGCCGCGCCACGTCGCCGCCGCGTTCGTCGCCCGCCGCCCAGCCACGCCCGCGCACACGTCACGTTGTCCAGCCCGCCTTGCTCGTTCGCGAGGTTGACGAACAGGCTCGCTGCAAGGCTCAGCTCCCCGTGCGCCCAGAGCACGTCCACGATGCGTTCCTCGGCCACCAGTCCCGACAGCCCATCCCGCGCATCTCTTCCTGCTGCCGGGCAGCCTCCCGCCGCGGCGCCCCTCAGACGCGCCGCAGCTTCCACGCGCCGCGGCGGAACACGAGCCCGCCCGCGACGGCAAACGTCGAGAACGCCACCGCGATCGCGACGAACACGCCCGCCGGGCCGAGCCCCGCGGCGCCCGAGAGGCCCCAGGCGAGCGGGATCTCCCAGAGCCAGAAGCAGGCGAAGTTCAGCAGCGTGGGCGTCCAGGTGTCGCCGGCGCCGTTGAACGCCTGCGTGAACACCAGGCCGAAGCCGTAGAACAGGAACCCGCACGAGAGGATCCGCAGCGTCTGCGTGCCGAACCGGAGCACCTCGGCGTCGTCCGTGAACGCGCCGACGATGGCGCGGGCGCCCACCGCGAAGACGACGCCTAGCGCGCCGAGCATGACGGTGGTCCAGATGCCCGCGCGGTAGACGGCGGCCTCGGCCCGGTCGGGGCGCCCCGCGCCAAGGTTCTGCCCGACCAGGGTCGCGGCGGCGTTCGAGAGCCCGAGCGCCGGCAGGATCGCGAACACGATGACGCGCATCCCGATCGTGTAACCGGCGAGCGCCGCGCTCCCGAAGGGCGCGATGATGCGCACAAGGCCGCTCCAGCTCGCCATGCCGATGACGTTTTGCAGCGCGCCGTTCGCGAAGAGCCGGAGCAGCGCCGCGAGCGCCCCCGGGTCGGGGACGAGGTGCCGCGCGCGCACCCTCACCCGGCCGCTGCCGCGCGTGAGGAAGAAGACCTGCAGCGCGACGCCGGCCCCGCGGCCAAGGGTCGTCCCGACCGCCGCGCCGGCCACGCCGAGCTCCGGGAACGGGCCGAGGCCGAAGATGAGGCACGGGCCGAGCGCCATGTTCAGCGCGTTCGAGAGCCAGAGCACCCGCATCGACAGCGCCGCGTCGCCCGCCCCGCGGAAGATCGCGTTGATGACGAACAGCATCAGGATCGTCGCGTTGCCGAGCAGCATGATCGAGGCGAACGGCGCGCCGATCGCGATCACCCCGGGCGTCGCCCCCATCGCCGCGAGCAGCCGCGGGGCGAGCAGCGCGCCGACCGCCGAGATGGGCAGCGAGATGAGCAGGCCGAGCACGATCGCCTGCCCCGCCATGGCGGCCGCCTCCTCGTGGCGCCCCTCGCCGACCCGCCGCGCGACCGTCGCGGACGCGGCGACCGCGAGGCCCATCGCGATGGCGTAGACGAGCGCGAGGAGCGACTCCGTGAGCCCGACGGCGGCGACGGCGTCGGCCCCGAGCCGCGAGACCCAGAAGACGTCGACCACGACGAAGAGCGACTCCATGAGCATCTCCATGACCATCGGGATCGCGAGCAGGGCGATCGCCCGGTCGATGGAGCCGGTGGTGAAGTCGTGCTCGCCGCCGCGGACCGCGTCGCGGAGCGTGGACCAGACGCCCGCGCCGCGGCGCGAGCCGGGCGAGGGCGGCGAGGGTGCAAGAGCGTCCGCGCGCAGGTCGGGGGCGGGTGGCGTGCCGTGGTCGCGCATGAGGGCCGGCAAGCTGATCGCTGCGGGCCGCTTCGTCCAGCGGCGTTGCACACCTTTACAGATGGGAGGGGCTACTACAGATGGGAGGGGCTACTCTCCTGGCGCGCGCGGCGGCGGCGCCATCGACGCCGATCGGCAGTCAACCACCGGGCCGAGTCGCCCGGCGACCCGCCACGCTTCCTCCGCGACCACATCCCGCCTCGGGCGGGAAGCTCTCCTCTCCCTTTGCGACCGCTCAACCTGCGCTCGCGAAGAAGAACCACGCGTCGTCCGGGCCACAGCCCGGATCGAGCGCGAAGCGGAGGCGCTCGAGGAACCCACGGTAGCCAAGCACGACCGGTCCTATCCATCCCGGGGCGATAAGGATGCTGCCCGACACCGTGAGGCTCTCGCCGCGCTCGGCGACGAGCAGGACGTCGAGATCGTGAAGAACGCCGCGGATGCGACCAAGTCGCGTCGACAGGATCATCGTCTGTCCCGTGCCGCCAAGCTGCGCTTGCAGCATGTCGGCGAGGTCGCCTCCGATGATCGACCACGCGGCGCCCGTGTCGAGGAGCGCCTGGCTCTCGAACGGAAGTCGGCGATCCGGCAGCGAACAGCGACTGTCAGCAGCGTCCCTTCGTGCTCGGTCGCGACCCGATACCGCGCTGACGAGTCGGCCCACGGCTGCGCGACCCCTTCGAGACGCATCGTGCCTTTGGCCATCAGTCGACCTGCACCACGAACGCACCTTCGATCTGCCCACGCTCCGTCGGCCGCTCGACCAGCGCGCGCAGCGTGACGTCGGTGTCGAGCAGCTTGCCATCGTGGAGCGCCACCCAGCGATCGAGGTAGGCCTGCCGGTTTTCTCGCAGCCAGGCGTAGTCTGCCGCAAAGTCACTGCGGGCACGGTCGGGTGAGGCAACGATCCGGGGCGGACGGAGGACCTTCGCCCAGCCTTCCACGCTCGTGTCCCCCTGGGCGAGCAACTCCTGGACATAGCGGCGCGCCTCCTCGACCCGGTTGGCCTCCACCAGCTTGCGAATGTGCTCTGCAGGGGGGATTGGCGGAGGGAGTGCTTCGTTCGCGGTCCGCATGCAAGGCATCGTAGCACTTCACTGCCATCCTCGGTCGGTCCCGACCGAGCCAGGGGACCTCGATGAGCCGGGCGCGCCGCCGAGCCCTGGCATGTTCCGCGCCCCGTCCCCCTCCCGGCGCAGCGCCGCGCCGTCAGCGGATCGAGAACGGATCCCGGTCTTGCACGCTGAGCTCGACGCGCAGCGACGGCACCGCGGCGCGGAGGCGCTCGGCGAGGCGCTTCAGCGCGGCGCGCTCGCTGTTCGAGTGCAGCGCGCACACCACGGTGACGCCCGCGCTCGCCGCGCGGAGCGCGTCGTGGTGGCGCAGCTCGCCCGTCAGGTAGAGCTCCGCCCCCTGCGCGATGGCGTCGTCGAGGAGCGCGCCGCCCGCGCCGGCGCACGTGGCCGCGCGGGAGACGGCGCGCTGCTCGGGGCCGGCCACGAGCAAGGCGTCGACCCCCAGGCCCTCCTTGACGCGGCCCAGCAGCTCGGAGACCGGCGCGGCGCCGGCGAGCGGCCCGATCCGCCCGATGCCGGCCCTGAGCGGCTCGGCGGCGAGCTCGACGAGATCGAACGCCACCTCCTCGTACGGGTGCGCGCCGCGCATCGCCTGCACGACCGCGGCGGTCCGGTCGCGGGGGAAGACCATCTCCAGCCGCACCTCGGCGACGCGCTCGAGCCGGCCCTTCTCGCCGACCGTGGGGTTCGCGCCCTCCTCCCCGAAGAACGTGCCCGTCCCCAGCGTGCGGAAGCTGCAGCGCGAATACCGGCCGATCCGGCCCGCGCCCGCCTCGGCGAGGGCGTCGGCTACCGCGTCGGCGTGATCCTCCGGGACGAAGACGACGAGCTTATGCTGCCACGCCTTGGAGGGCGCCCTCCTGAGCGGCGTGCGGTCCGGCGAGATCCCGAGCGCGTCGGCGAGGACATCGTTGGTGCCCCCCTCGGCGACGTCGAGCGCGGTGTGGGGCGAGTACAACGCGATGCCGTCGCGGATGGCCGCGAAGATCGGGCTCGGCGCGACCACCCGCTTCACGGCCTCGAAGAGGGGCGGATGGTAGGCGACGACGAGATCGCAGCCGAGATCGCGCGCCTCCCGGGCGACCTCGGGGGTGTAATCGATGGCGAGGAGCGCCGCCGACGAGGGCCGCGCCGGGTCGCCCGCGAGCAAGCCGACGTTGTCCCAGGACTCCGCGAACCGGAGCGGCGCGATCGACTCGAGCGCTGAAAGGACGTCTCGGAGGAGGGTCATGAGCGCCTCTATACCAGCGGCGACCGCGGTTCGGCGCAGCGGCGACGCGGCGACGCGGCGACGTGGCGACCGCGGAGCCGAGCTCCGCGCGACGGCGGCGCCGAGCGCAGCCGGAGGCGCCGCGTCGCGCCGGGACCCGGGCGGCCGGCTCGACGCCAGGCGGGCGCAGCTCCGCGCGACGTCGACGCGCGCGCGGGTCACGCCGCCCGCGAGGGCTCGCCGCGGCAGCGGCGCAATCGATGCAGACCAGGGCTGTGCCATGCTGTGCCGGTCATCCCCGCGTTGAAAGGCTGCGCCCGCGGATCCTGCGCTGGTATGGATGCTGCTGTTCTCTGGCACCATGGCCAGTATCCCCTCTTCTCCGACTCAATTCCGGATCGCGCTCGCTCACCAGCTGACACGCGCGATCCTCGCCACCGCGACGCTCAACGTGGCAGTTGGAGGCGCCGCCTGCGGCGGCGACGTCACCCTGGAGCGCGCGTCGGGCGGAGGCGGTGGCCCCGCGTCGGGCGACGAGAGCTCGGGGGCGCGCGGAGGGATGGGCGGGAATGGCGGGCCAGGCGGCGATGACGTCACATCAATCCAGGCAGGCGGCGTCCAGTGGACCGAGGAAGGAACGGTCTGTGTCGCCCTGGGGCCCTCGGGACAGGGAGGACAGGGCGGTGTCGGGGGAGCTGCCGGCGAAGGGGGAACTGCCGGCGAGGGCGGCATCGGCGGCTCACCCGCGGGCGCGTGCCCGACCTTCGACCCCCACGGCTCCTCCGTCCCGGGCTCGCCGCCCGGTGCGCCCGCGGGGTGCTGGTACACAAGCCTCGGTGAAGGCGTCCTCCGAGGCAGCGAGTGCTGCTACGAGTTCGTCGCGACCTGCGGCGGCACAGGCCGCCCGTTCCTCGTGGGCGAGCGCGCGCGCACCGCGCGGGCAGAGCGGCGAGCGGCGAGCGCGTGGGGCGCCGCGGCGCACCCGGACGTGGCGGCGCTGACGCAGTCGACCCGCGCCGCGCTGGCCGAGGCATGGCTCCGCGACGCCTTGCTCGAGCACGCGTCGGTCGCCTCCTTCGCGCGGTTCGCGCTGGAGCTGATGGCGGTCGGGGCCCCCCCGGACATGCTCGCGGCCGCGCACGAGGCCGCGGGCGACGAGGTGCGCCATGCGGCGCTCTGCTTCGGCCTGGCGAGCGCGTACGCCGGCGCGGCGCTCGCGCCGGCGCCGTTCGCGTTCGGCGGGCGGGTCGAGGTCGCCTCGGGCCTGCCCGAGCTCGCGGCGCGCGCCGTCCGCGAGGGCTGCGTCGGCGAGACGCTCGCCGCCGTGCAGGCCAGCGAGCAGCGCTCGCGCGCCACCGACGCCGCGGTCCGGAGCGCCCTTGCCACGATCGCCGAGGACGAGGCCCGGCACGCCGAGCTCGCGTGGCGCTTCGTGGCCTGGGCGCTCCAGACGGGCGGCGAGCCGGTGCGCCGGGCGGTCTCCGAGGCCTTCGAGGCGGCCCTCGCCTCGCCTCCTCCGGCCGCCACGGCGCCGGACGCCGAGGCCGACGCCCTCGCCGCGCACGGGCGCCCTGACGGCGCGGCGCTGGCCGCCTCCCACCGCCGCGCGGTCGCGGAGGTCATCGCGCCTGCGATGCGCGCGCTGCTGGGCGCGTGGTCCTAGCGAGGACGCGATCCGACGTGTACCGGAAGGTGGAAGATGGACGATGCGCAAGCGCAGCTCGCTCCGGACACGCTGCACGCAGATCGAGTGGAAAACCATCCAGAAGACGGTCAGTAGATCGAGACGATGCGTCGATCGATCACAGGCTACCATCAGGACGATGCGAACGATTGGGTGGCCGAGCTGAGCTGTGGACATGGCCAGCACGTCCGGCACAAGCCGCCGTTCTTCTCGCGCCCCTGGGTCGTCACGTCCGAGGGCCGCGCATCGATGCTCGGCACCGAGCTCGACTGCGTGCGCTGCGATCGGCTCGAGATGCCCGACGGGCTGGTCGCGTACAAGCGGACGGCCGATTTCGACGAGGTCACGATCCCTTCCGGCCTGCGAAAGAACCATTCCACCAAGCCCGGCGTATGGGGGGTGATCCACGTGATCTCGGGGCGGCTGCGCTACCGGATCGATGGGCTCGGCGGTCGAGAGCTCTCTCTCGATCCAGAGAGCCCAGGGATCGTCGCCCCCGAGGTGCTACACCACGTCGACCCCGACGGCCCGGTGCGGTTCTTCGTGGAGTTTCGACGCAAGGGCGGGTAACCCGGCCCGCCGAATGGGACGGTCGCACCAAGCGTTCTGGGTCCTCATGAGCCGATCCTCCATCGCCCTGCTCGTCGCCGCCGTCATCGGGTGTAGCCCGCCTTCTCCCACCCCGTCGGCGAGCGTCTCCGCGGCTCCTGCAGAACCAGGCCGAGCTCCGGCGCCCGGCGCGACCACACCCCCGGCCGGCACCTCCGCCGTGGAAAGCCCGGCGCCCGCGGCAGCACCCCTGGCCGCCACGGACACCGCCGGCGGCTCCAAGGCGAGCCTCGACGATCCGCGGATCCAGAAGATCAGGGCCCGGTATCAGGACATCCAGGCCCGCAAGGACCTGACGCGAAGCGAGCTCCGCTTCGAGTGCGCCGGCGGCGAGGGACGCGGCGAGCTCCGGTTGTACCAGGCGGACGGCGCGATCCAGAAGGCGGAGATCGCGGCCGCCGACGCGGGGCACGGCGAGTCGGCGTACCAGTTCTACTACGACCAGGGCCAGCTGGTCTTCGCGCTGCACGACGATGGATCCTGGGCCTTTGACGGGACGAGGGGTACGCCGGACAAGCCGGCGACGACGAGCAGCGTCACGCAGCGCCGGTACTATGTTCACGAAGGCGAGCCCGTGCTCTGCATCAAGAAGCACGCGAAAGGTCCCACGGAGAAGCTCGGCCCCTTGCTGGAGCAGGCGCCCAACGGGCCTGACGATTGCTCCAGGGCCAAGAAAACACAGCAGATCGCCTCCGCCGCCCTGGCTGGCGCGAAGCCCAAGACCACGGATGAGCTGAAGAGGCTGCTCTGTAACTGAGCCCAGCGGCGCTACCGGGCGGCCAATCTTCTCGAGATATCTCAGACACCGGACCGGAAGACATGCGGCGCACATGCTCTTCCTCCAGGTCTTTCCGCCGCTGGCCGCGCTGCTCGTGGAGCCGGCGTGCTCGGGCGAGGCTGTCTCACGAGGCGAAGCTCAGGACACCTCGCGCGGCTCTTGGCGAGCGCGCCGGAACATCGCGATCCCGAGCAGGATCCCGCCCGCCACGATGGCGATGTCAGCGACGTTGAACACCGGCCAGCGGTGAAGGTGGATGAAGTCGATGACGTAGCCGCGAACGCCTCGATCGATCGCGTTCCCGACCGCGCCGGCGACGATGAGCGCGTACCCGGCCTGCTCGGTGAGCGACGCGCGGCGGCTGCTCCACCAGCCCAGGAGCACCACGCCGAGGACTACCATCGAGCACACCAGGAGGACCGCCACCTTCGCCGGCGACTGGATGCCCCGGAGCAGGCTGAAGGCCATGTCACGGTTCTCGGCGTAGCGGAGATCGAGCACCCCCGGCACGATCGACAGGGGACCTCGCTGCTCGAGCGCGGCCTGCGCGACCGCCTTGGTCGCATGATCGCACCCCACCAGGGCCAGCGTGAACAGAATCAGGACCCAGCCCATCACACGTCGCGCCATGGCCGCCGGAACACGGCGCCCTGGCGGTTTGTTCCCGGTCACTCGCTCGAGAGAGGACGGTGTGGAGCCAGCGCCGCCCCCGAGCGGGTTTCAGGCGAGGAAGCCCGGCAGCGGTCCGCAGTTCGGCTCGATGCCGATGCCCGTCGCGGCGTGGCCGAGCGCGTTCATCACGGACGTGAGCAGCTTGTTCGAGCTCTGCGCGGTGGTGTTGTTGATGTACTGGCCCACGTTCACGCCCAGGTTCTTCCCGCCGATGACCAGGTACTGCATGTCCCGCGGGTTGTGGCTGTGGTTCGTGCCGCTCTCCACGCCCCAGAGCAGGATCGTGTTGTCGAGCATCGTGCCGCTGCCCTCGCGGATGCCCGCGAGCCGCTTCGCCAGGTACGCGATATGGCTCGCCCAGAAGCGATCGAACAGCATGAAGGCCTGGCGCGTGGTCATCGACTCACCACCGACGCTGACGCTGTCGTTCGTGCGGCTGACGTGCGCGACCACGTCGTGCCAGCTCTGGCCGAAGCCGAGGAGGCCCTCATGGTGGCCGCCGGAGAAGCTGAAGTGGTAGTCCGCGACCCGCGTGCGATCGCACGTGAACGCGCTCACGATGATGTCGGCCTGGATCTGCGCCCAGCGCGTGATCGTCGTCGCGTTGTTGGTGCTGCCGTTGTAGCCGGAGGTGTCCGCGCGCTCGCACGCCGCGCCGGCCGGGACCGACGTGCCGCCGCCCATGCCCGCGATGCGCTTCTCGAGCTCGAACAGCGCTTCCACGTGGAGCTCCAGCTTCTGGCGCTCGGCCTGGCCGAGGAAGCCCTGGATGGTCTTGAGCTCGCGCGTGTTGATCTGGAGGATCCGCTGGTCGGCCTCGCGCTTCGCGGCCGCGACGGCGTCCGGCATACCGCCGGGCGTGGGCGTCGGCGCGGCGCCGTCGAAGGTGACGCCGCTGAAGATCGTGCTGAACGCGCGCGCGGGGTCGGCCGTGTGGGTCATGGGCTGGCCGGGGCCGCTGTACGAGATGATATGGCGCTTGTCGGCGCCGCCGCGATCGGCGACGCACAGGTGGATGCTCGCGAGCGGCGTGCCGCCGCGCAGGTCGGAGCTCTTGAGCAGGATCTGATCGAGCGAGGGACCGTTCGCGTGGTGTGAGCTCTCGTCGATGAAGCGCGCGCCCGTGAACAGCTGCGCCATGCCCGCCTCGTGGTGATTCCCGACCGTCCAGGCATGGTCGAGCCGGCGCAAGAACAACATGTCTCTCTCGAGGCCGCGGAAATCGGCGAGCGGCTCCTGGAGCTGGAACGTCGACCCGCTGCCGGTCGGCCACCACTCGGGCGGGTGCGAGTCGGGCGTGAAGATCAGCACCAGCCGCTTGGGCACGACGGTCTGCGCCTCGACCTCGCGGTGGCGCAGCAGCGGCGCCAGGAAGATCGCGCCGGCCGCCGTCTTCAGGATGTCTCGTCTGGATACGTCGAAGGGCCTGGGCATGTTCGAACCTCGATGGCCGTAGCTAGTCGCGCACGCGCTCCAGCGTGCTCGGCGAAGACAGGAGCGCCACGAGCAGGTCGCGCAGGAGACCGGTGCGATCCAGCGCCGCCGTGCCCTGCACGACCGGCGGAATACCGCGCGCAGACTCGACCTGGCCGAAATAGAAGCGGAAGGCCTGCCGCGCCAGGCACTCGCGGACCCAGGTGCTGCGCGACAGCGCTTCTCCCAGCCCCGCGGCGCTGTCGTACTCCCCGTCGACGTCGGTGTTCAGCAGCCACCCCACCGCGTTGATCGGCTGCGGCGCAGCCATGGGCGCGGTGAGCGACGGGCTCCTGTACTGCTCGAGCGTCCGATAGCGGCCCGCGCCGTCGAAATTCTCGAGCATGAAGCCGACGCCGTCGATCAGCGCGTGGCAGCTCTCGCAGACCGCCTGCGCGTTGTGCGTCTCGTACAGCTCGCGCGTGGTCTTCGGGGTCATGCGCAGCTCGCTCTCTTCGATCGGCGGCGGGGTGAAGTTCTCGGGCAGCGTGATGTGCTGGCAAAGCAGCTGATCGCGGATGAACAGGCCGCGGAGCGTCGGGGACGTGAGGTACTGCTTGGCGGTCTTGGAGAGCACGGAGCCGAGGGAGAGCAGGCCGCTCCGCGCGGTGTCCGTCGCGCCCGAGGCGTCGCTGCGGTAAAACGCGGAGAGCGCTGGATCGACCTCGGGTACAGGCGCCGTGAGCAGGCTCGCGATCGAGCCCTCCATGCCTCCGTTCGCGCGGAGGAAGCGCTGCGTCTCGGCGAACATCGCCCCCTTCACATCGGCGAAGCCGGGGAACACGTCCTCGAACTTCTCCACCTCGGCCTCGAACGTGTGCAACCGCAACCACTGGACGAGAAAGTGACCGAGCTGGTCGGCGGCGCCCGGCGTCGAGAGCAGCTGGTCGATGTGGCCAGGAAACAGCGCGGGATCGGCCAGCTCGCCGCGATCGGCGGCGGCGACCAGCGTCGCAGAGGGCGGCTCGCCGAGCACGCTGTACGAAAGGAAGGTCGCGATCTCGTGGTCAGTCAGCCGGAACGCCGCTTTCGCCTCATCGCTCGGCGCGCCGATCTCGGTCCGGTACAAGAAATAAGGCGAGTTCAGCACGCCCTTCAGCACCCAGCGGAACGGCAGCGCCGGATCCCCGGACTCGGCGGCGAGATCGAACACTTCGCCATAACTGGTCAGGTCCTCCGCCGTCGCGGGCCGCCGGAACGCCTTGCTGACCGCCGCGCGCACGAAGTCCGTTTTGCACGTCGCGTCGACCTTGCCGCACGGAATCAATGCGCTGAGCTGCCGATCGCCGAGCGCGAGCACCGCGGCCTCGGCCTTGGCGGCGTACTGCTCGGCCAGGGTCACGCGGACGAGCCCGCTGGTGGACATGTTCGGATAGATGCCGTTGTCCGGCACGGGCTCCATGTCCGAAATGTCGATCGACACGCCGAGCAAGCCCTGGACGGAGCGAGCGTACTCCTCCGGGGTGAGCAGCCATGTGCGGGCGCGAAGCGCCGCGGAGGCGGGCGTGGGCGCCGCGTACGGCAAGCTCCCGTCGGCCTGCGGCGGGGGAACGTCGCCGCCGGTCTCGCCGCCAGCCGCGCCCGAGGACGGATCGCCGAGCTGCCCGGTGCAGGCGGGCGCCAGAGAACCCAAAACGAAGATCCAGCCCAAAGAGCGAAAACGCATATCGGATCTCCACATGGGTGCGCGGCGCCGATCGAGACCGCTCCCGTCGAGGAGGCTGGAAGTCCAACGCTGTCCGCAAATCAAACCGCCCGAGGCCACCTACCCTCTTACAGCGTCATTGTTACGCTGCAGTGGATGGCGAAGGTCCCGCTGCGCAAGACGACCCATCCAGAGCCGAGCAGAACGGTCCCCTCGAGTGGATCTTGATCCGCGCCTTACGCGCCTTCACATTCCCGAAGGGTTCGGTTCTGATCATCGCCGCGCGCAGCGACCCAGCCGTTCCCTTCGGCGCAGTGCCACTCATGCTGTAAGTTTGTCTCGAAACCCTGGCCGGCTGCGCCCGGCAGGTCGAACCCAGGGTGAATCAGACCGCCTTTCGCGGCTTCTTCACCGCGCGGAGCCTGCCTGTCGCCGGGTCGCCGCACCACAGGCGGCCGCTCGCGTCCGCCTCGACGCCGGAGAGGCGAACGCTCTCCGGCAGCGCGAGCCGGTCCAGGACCTCGCCGCTCCGGGGATCGACGCGGCGGAGCTCCGACGGCGCGCCCTCCTCCTCGCACATCACGCCGTGCCAGAGATCGCCGTCGGTCCACGTGACGCCGGTGACGAGCCGATCGGAGACGAGCGTGCGGAGGACGGCCCCGCGCTCGGGATCGATCTTGAGGATCTTCCGCTCGCGGTAGATGCCCGCATAGAGCGCGCCGTCGGCCCACGCGAGCCCGCTCACGGGCGTCGCATCGAAGCCCGGCACCTCGCCGACCGCGGCCCCGCTCGCGGGATCGATCTTCCGGATCCTGCCGCCCCCGACGACCCACAGGTGGCGCCCGTCGAACGCCACCCCCGCGCTGGCGGGCGCCTTCAGGCGACGCAGCACGCGGCCGCTCTCGGGCTCGGCGGACATGAGGTCTCCGCGATCGCCGTGCGCGAACCACACCGCCTGTCCGTCGAACGCGACCCCGTGAATCGACTCCACCCCTTCGAACGTGCGCTCCGCGATGATCTCGGCCTGCCGGGTTTTCACGGTCCACTCCTTCCTCGCCCCGCGCACTCAACCAGGGAGCGCGAGCCCGAGGAGCAACATTTGTGACGCGATCGACAGCGCCGCTCTGGGCCTCGCGTAGCGCCGCGAGGGGCCGCTGCCGGTGACCTCGACAGCGCGCGCGAGCGAGAGCTCCGCGAGCGCGCGCTGCACCGTGCGCGCGCTCTTGCCGAGCGCGGCGCCGATGGCCGAGGCGCTCCACGCGGCGCCGTCCGAGAGGAGCGCGCGGATGGCGCCCGCGTCGCCCGGCTCGAGCGGCGCGAGGACGACCACCTCCACGCCCGCGCCGAGCTCCCAGCGGTACGCGTTCCCGAGCGCGCGCACGACCCCGACGCCGCCGAGCTCGGCGCGCAGGCGCCCCACCTCGACGCGCAGCCGCCGCCGGTGGGACTCGTTGACCGCGCGAACGCCGAACGCCGCGCGCGCGAGGTCGTCGCTCGCGATCGCCGCCGGGTGAGCGCGCGCGAGCGCCTCGAGCAGGGCGAACAGGACCGGCCGGCGCGCGAGGTCGGCCCGCACCTCGCCGCCGTCGAGAACGCGGCGGCGGAGCGCGTCCACGACGACCCGCCCCGCGGGCGCGGCGACCAGGGCCTCGACGTCGGCGAGGCGCACGGGCTCGTCGCGGCCGCCCTGGACGAGGCGCGCCACGGGCTCGTCGTGCGCGCGGAGGAAGCGCTCGGCCTCGGCGATGAGCAGCGGATGTCCGCTCGCCCGCGCCCACGCCGCGGCCTGCTCGGCCGCGCGTCGCGCCGAGGACGCGCGCACGAGCCGCGCGTGCACCTCGGCGCGCACGAGCGCCAGCGCGGCCCTGGTGAACATCGGCGCGTCGCTCGTGACCGTGGCCTCGGCGGCCGCGAGCGCCCGCTCCGCCTCGGCGACGCGGCCTTCGAGCAGCGCGGCCCGCGCCGCGCCCAGGCGAGCCCACGCCGCGTTCGTGAGATCGCCGGCGCGCTCGAGGGCGTCCCCCGCCTCGACGAGCCCCTGCCACGCCTCGCCGATCTCCCGCTGCGCGAGCGCGATCTCCGCGAGGGCCGCGCTCGCTCGCGCCCGGGCGCGCTCGGCGCCCGTCGCAGCGAACGCCCGCGCTGCGCGGCCGAGCGCGGCCTTCGCCTCCGGATAGGCGCCCATCTGCGCGAGCGCGATCCCGCGTAGCGCGAGCGCGTGTGGACCTCCGAAGGGGCCGACCACCTTCAGCGCGTCGAGCGCGTCGCCCGCCGCGAGCGAGCGGGCCGCCAGCGCGCCGAGCTCGGCGGGGACCTCGGCCGTCGCATCCATCGCGGCAGCGTCGCACGCCCGGCGGCGCGCGCCAACGGATCGCGACATCGATGTTGCTGTCGCGGCCAGAGGCGCCGTGGTCATTTCCACGGGTCGGCGGCCGGCGCGGCGAGGCGCCGCGCGCGCCGCCCACAGGAGGAGATCCCCATGTGCCCTGCGTGCCTCGCGTCCATCGGATGGGTCCTCGCCCAGGCGGCCTCCGCCGGCGCCGTGACCGCGATCGCCGTCAAGAAGCTCCGGAACCGGAACCATGGCAGGAGCGCCGCCGGCGCCCCCGCGTCGAAGGGAGAGCGCCGATGAGCCGCGCCAAGATCGCTTCAAGGGAAGAGTGGCTGGCGGCGCGCCTGGCGCTGCTGGAGAGAGAGAAAGAGCACGACCGGCGGCGCGACGCGCTGAGCGCCGCGCGCCGCGAGCTGCCGTGGGTGAGGGTCGACAAGGCCTATGTGTTCGACGCCCCTTCAGGCAAGCTGACGCTGCGCGAGCTCTTCGGCGATCACCGGCAGCTCCTCGTCTACCATTTCATGTTCGCGCCGAGCTGGGACGAGGGCTGCAAGAGCTGCTCGTACGTGGCCGACAACATCCAGGGTGGCCACGTCCACCTGGCCGCCCGCGACACGGCGTATTGCGCCGTCTCCCGCGCGCCGCTCGCCAAGATCGAGGCGTTCAAGGCGCGAATGGGCTGGACGTTCCCGTGGGTCTCCTCGGACGAGACGGACTTCAACTATGACTATCACGTCTCGTTCCGTGAGGAGGAGCGCGCTCGAGGAGATATGGAGTACAACTTCAAGAAGGCGAGCTCCCCCTTCCCCGAGGCCCCTGGGCTGAGCGTCTTCGCCCGCGACGGCGACGAGGTCTTCCACACCTACTCGACCTATGCGCGCGGGCTCGACGTCCTGATCGGCACCTACAACTACCTGGATCTCACGCCCCTCGGCCGGGACGAGGCCGCGCTCCCTTACACGATGGCGTGGGTCCGCCATCACGACAGGTACCCCACGACGTCAGGCACCTCGCGAAACGAAGCCGCTGGGGAAGGCGGCTCGTGTGGGTGCGCCGCTCCGGCGCGCGGGCCCGGGTGACCCGGACTCCTCGCGGATTTCGCGCGGATCACGCCCATGGGCCGCAGTGCGCGGGGCCCGCCCCCCCGGTTTGTTGGCCGGTCCGGCTGCCTCGACGGACACTGGCGAGACGGTCGCGATGAAGAAGTGGAGCTTCCTGGCCCTGGGGCGCAGCTACGAGATCACGGATTATGGCCCCAGGTTCGGGATCGAGGTCACACGGGACGGCTACACCGTGTGGACCGGCTACCGTGACGGAGCGCGGCTCGTGACGGACACGAGCACCCTGCCGTCGCGCGAGCTCGTGGCGCTCCGCGAGGAGCTCGTCCTGCGGGCGAGCTCCTGGAGCGCCGCCCCGGGGACGGGCGCGGGCCTGCGCGCGCGCCGGCCGCAGCGCGCGGTCGAGCAGCTCGATCTGCTCGGGGCGCCGCTGCTCGGCGGCTGCCCGCGCTGAGACGACGCGAGCGCGACCCGGCGTCACTGTCGGAGCGGGTCGACGCACCTGGCCGCCCGCGTCAGCGAGCGTGAGCCCGCCGCCGCTCACGCCGCCGCGCCGCGCCCCGCCAGCCGTCGGCCATCCCGCCGCTCTGCCGCGGCACCGGCTGACAGCGCTCGCCCCGTACCAGGTCGCCGGACTGGATTCCGTTACCACCACAATTTGACCCGGGGATCATCGGCAACCGACGCCCACACGGAACCTCATCCGAGCACGTCGCGCAGCCAACCAGCGCGGGCCAGATCCGTCTAAAGTGCGCCGCCATGGCCAACCCGATCGACGCCGATCCCAACCGTCAGAGAGAAACCCCCGCCCACAGAGACGGCAACGCCCAGCAGCGCGACACCCCCGCCGCATTTTTCCGCGGCAACCCGGCGCCGGACGCCCGCACCGGCATGCACCCGATCGCGTTGCGCCGCGCCTTCGCCGATCACCTGCACTACTCGCGCGCCCGGGAGTCCATGTCCGCCACGTCGTTCGACCGGTACGTCGCCCTCGCCCTCTCGGCGCGCGACCGCCTCGTCGACCGGTGGACGAAGACGCAGCACACCTACTACGAGCAGGACGTCAAGCGCGGCTACTACCTCTCCGCAGAGTTCCTCCTCGGCCGGGCGCTCGTCGCCAACCTGCAGGCGCTCGACATCTACGACAGCTACAAGACCGTGCTCGGCGAGCTCGGCCTCGACCTCGATGAGCTCGTCGAGCAGGAGCCCGACGCCGGGCTCGGCAACGGCGGCCTCGGGCGGCTCGCCGCCTGCTTCCTCGATTCCATGGCCACGATCGGCCTGCCCACCTACGGGTACGGCATCCGGTACGAGTTCGGCATCTTCGAGCAGGTCATCCGCGACGGCTACCAGGTCGAGCGCGCCGACGAGTGGCTCCGCTTCGGCAACCCCTGGGAGATCGAGCGCCCCGAGCACGCCGTCCCCGTCTCGTTCGGCGGCTACACCGAGCGCGTCCCCGACAAGCGCGGCGGCTTCCGCGTGGTCTGGCGCCACTCCGAGCAGGTCATCGGCGTCCCGTTCGACACGCCCATCGCGGGCTACCAGTCGAACACCGTCAACACCCTCCGCCTCTGGTCGGCCCGCGCGGGCGAGGAGTTCGACTTCGAGCTCTTCAACGCCGGCGACTACGTGCACGCCGTCCACGAGAAGAACCAGTCGGAGGTCATCTCCAAGGTCCTCTACCCGAACGACAACTTCGACAAGGGCAAGGAGCTGCGCCTCCGGCAGGAGTACTTCTTCGTCGCCTGCTCCATCGCCGACATCGTGAACCGCTACAACCGCGTCCACCCGGACTTCTCGCGCTTCGCCGAGAAGAACGCGATCCAGCTGAACGACACCCACCCCGCCATCGCGATCGCCGAGCTGATGCGCGTCCTCATCGACGACCACCTGCTCGCCTGGGAGGACGCGTGGAAGCAGACGGTCGGGGCCTTCGGGTACACGAACCACACCCTGCTGCCCGAGGCGCTCGAGCGCTGGCCCGTCGCGCTCTTCGAGCGGCTCCTGCCGCGGCACCTCGAGATCATCTACGAGATCAACCGGCGGTTCTTGCGCGAGGTCATGGACGCCCACCCGCAGGACCAGGACCGCGTGGCGCGGATGTCCCTCATCGAGGAAGGCCACGAGCGCCACGTGCGCATGGCCCACCTCGCGGTCGTCGGCTCGCACTCGGTGAACGGCGTGGCCAAGCTCCACTCCGAGCTCGTCAAGCGCGACCTGCTCCGCGACTTCTACGACCTCTGGCCCGAGCGGTTCAACAACAAGACGAACGGCGTCACGTTCAGGCGGTGGCTGCTCGCCTGCAACCCCGCGCTCGCCGCGCTCGTCACCGAGAAGGTCGGCCCGAAGTGGGTGACGGAGTTCGAGCGGCTGCGCGAGCTCGAGCGCCACCTCGACGATCCGGAGTTCATCGAGCGGATCGCCGCGGTGAAGCGCGCGAACAAGGTGGCGCTCGCGAAGGTCATCGCGCAGGAGCTCGACGTCAACGTCGACCCCTCCTCGATCTTCGACGTCCAGATCAAGCGCCTCCACGAGTACAAGCGCCAGCTGCTCAACGCGCTCCACATCGTCGCGCTCTACCTGCGCCAGAAGCGCGGCGAGCAGATCATGCCGCGGACCTTCATCTTCGGCGCCAAGGCGGCGCCCGGCTACCGGCAGGCGAAGCTCATCATCAAGTTCATCCACGCCGTCGCCTACGTGGTGAACGGCGACCGGCGCCACAGCGGGCTCCGGGTCGCGTTCATGCCGAACTACCGCGTCTCGCTGGCCGAGCGCATCATCCCCGCCGCCGACGTCTCCGAGCAGATCTCGACCGCGGGCATGGAGGCGTCGGGCACCGGGAACATGAAGCTCGCGCTGAACGGCGCGCTCACCGTCGGCACGCTCGACGGCGCGAACATCGAGATCCGCGACGCGGTGGGCCCGGAGAACTTCTTCCTGTTCGGGCTGACCGCCGACGAGGTGATCGCCCGCCGCAGCGAGCACTTCGAGGGGCGCACCGCGGTGGCCGCCGACCCGGAGCTCCGCGAGGTGGTCGAGCTCATCTCGTCGGGCTTCTTCTCCCCGGAGTACCGCGAGCTCTTCCAGCCCCTGCTCGACCGGCTCCTCGGCCGGGACGAGTACATGATGCTCGCCGACTTCAAGGCCTACTCCGCCTGTCAGCGCGAGGTGGAGGCGGCCTACGCCGACCGGCAGAGCTGGCTGCGCAAGTCCGCGCTCAACATCGCGCGCGTGGGTGAGTTCTCCTCGGACCGCACGGTGCGCGAGTACGCGCGCGACATCTGGGGCCTCACGCCCGTCGAGATCGACCTCGGCGCGGCCATGTCGCTCGTGTGACGGCGCCGGCGCGCCCTCCGCCGCGGGCCGCTCGCGCGCCTGCGGCGGGGCGGCGCCCCGCCGGCCGGAGCCAGCCGGATCAAGCCGGCGCCCGCGAACGAACCCAACAGCACCCTCGGCCCGGTTCCATGAGCCGGGCGCCACGGCGGACGGAAAATCCAGGCCCGCGCGTGGCGAAGGGCGCCGCGGCGGAGCATGCTTCCGGGGCATGAGCCAGCTTCGTCGGCCGCTCGCCGGGGCGGGGCTCTTGCTATCCTTCCCGACGGATTTATGCCGAACGATCCTGAGGAAAGAGAAGACAAGCAGGGCAACCTCGCGACCGAGCGCGAACGGAAGGTCGAGAAGGCCCGCCGCTACAAGGTCGTGTTCCACAACGACGACTACACGACGATGGAGTTCGTCGTGCTCGTCCTCATGAAGTTCTTCCACCGCACCGAGACGGAGGCCACGCACATCATGCTGAGCGTGCACCATCGCGGCCACGGGGTCGCCGGCGTGTACACGAAGGATGTCGCCGAGACCAAGGTCGCCCAAGTCCAGGACTTCGCCAAGGAGCACGCGATGCCCCTTCGGTTGACCGCCGAGCCGGAATGACCATGCGCATCAGCCCCGAAGTTGAGATCGCCTTTTCGCTCGCCACCCGGGAGGCCTCGCGCCGCCGGCACGAGTTCGTGACCATCGAGCACCTGCTCTACGCGCTGCTCTTCGACGAGGAGACGGCCGAGGTCCTCCGGCACGCGGGGGGCGACACCCCGCTGCTGAAGAAGAAGCTCGAGCGCTTCCTCGACGAGGAGATCGAGGTGTTGCCGGAGGACGCGGACACGAGCCCGACGCTCTCGCTCGGGTTCCAGCGCGTGGTCGGCCGCGCCGCGATGCACGTGCAGTCCTCGGGCAAGAAGGAGCTCAAGGGGGCGAACGTGCTGGTGGCGATGTTCGCCGAGCGCGACTGCCCGGCCGTGACGCTCCTCGGCGAGCAGGGCATCAGCCGCTTCGACGTCGTGAACTACATCTCGCACGGCATCTCGAAGACGGGCCAGGACGACGGCCTCCGGGAGGAGCCGCCGGAGGAGGGTGGCGAGCCCGGCGCCGCGCAGCCGGTCAAGGATCCGCTCGCGGCGTTCACGACGAACCTCAACAAGGAGGCGGCCGAGGGCCGCATCGATCCGCTGGTCGGCCGTGAGAACGAGGTCGCCCGCACGATCCAGGTGCTCGCGCGGCGGCGCAAGAACAACCCCCTGCTCATCGGCGACGCCGGGGTCGGCAAGACGGCGATCGTGGAGGGGCTCGCGCAGCGGATCGAGAAGAAGGACGTGCCCGCGCCGCTCAAGGACGCGACCGTCTACGCGCTCGACATGGGCGCGCTCCTCGCCGGCACGAAGTACCGCGGCGACTTCGAGAACCGCCTCAAGGCGGTGCTGCGCGCGCTCGAGAAGCAGCCGGGCTCGGTCCTCTTCATCGACGAGATCCACACGATCATCGGCGCCGGCGCCGCGAGCGGCGGGACGATGGACGCGTCGAACCTGCTCAAGCCCGCGCTGGCCTCGGGCCGCCTGCGCTGCATCGGCGCGACGACGTTCCAGGAGTACCGCGGCCACCTCGAGCGCGACAGCGCGCTCGCGCGGCGGTTCCAGCGCATCGAGGTGTCGGAGCCCTCGGTCGACGAGACGGCGCAGATCCTGAAGGGCCTGCAGAAGCGCTACGAGGAGTTCCACAAGATCACGTACACGGCCGAGGCGATCGAGGCCGCGGCCAAGCTGTCGGCGCGGTACCTGCAAGATCGAAGGCTGCCCGACAAGGCGATCGATCTGCTCGACGAGGCGGGCGCGGCGGCGCGCCTCCGCCACGGCGACGGGTACACGGTCGAGGCGGCGGACATCGAGCTCGTCGTCGCGAAGATGGCGCAGATCCCGCCGCGCCAGGTGTCGACGTCGGACAAGGCGCAGCTCAAGGATCTCGAGCAGTCGCTGCGCTCGGTGATCTTCGGCCAGGACGAGGCGGTGAAGCAGCTCGCGTCGGCGATCAAGCTGTCGCGCGCGGGGCTGCGCGCGCCGGAGAAGCCGATCGGCTCGTTCCTGTTCTCGGGCCCGACCGGCGTCGGCAAGACCGAGCTCGCGAAGCAGCTCGCCAGGGCGCTCGGCATCGGGTTCCTGCGGTTCGACATGAGCGAGTACCAGGAGCGCCACACCGTCTCCCGGCTCATCGGCGCGCCGCCCGGCTACGTCGGCTTCGACCGCGGCGGCCTGCTCACGGAGGCGGCGGCGAAGACGCCGCACGCGGTGCTGCTGCTCGACGAGATCGAGAAGGCGCACCCGGACGTGTTCCAGGTCCTGCTCCAGGTGATGGACCACGGCACGCTGACCGACAACAACGGCAAGAAGAGCGACTTCCGCCACATGGTGCTGATCATGACGAGCAACGTGGGCGCGCGGGAGCTAGCGCAGGCGCGTGTCGGCTTCGGCGAGCGAGGGACGGCGGGCGACGACGACAAGGCCTACAAGAACACGTTCAGCCCGGAGTTCAGGAACCGGCTGGACGCGCGCATCATGTTCCGGGCGCTGGATCCGTCGGTGATGGGCAGCATCGTGGACAAGTTCGTCGGCGAGCTCGCGGCGATGCTGGCGGATCGATCGGTGACGGTCGAGGTGACAGACCGGGCGCGGGCGGAGCTCGCGACGCGAGGGTACGATCCGGCGAACGGGGCGCGGCCGCTCGGGCGCGTCATCGAGAACGACATCAAGCGGCGGCTCGGGGACGAGCTGCTCTTCGGGGCCCTCGAGAACGGTGGGAACGTCGCCGTCGATTTCGAAGGCGGGGAGTTCACGTTCAAGTTCTCGGCGGCGAACGGGGGGGGGCCGGAGAAGGCGAAGGCGAACGGGGCGGCGGTCGAGCCGGAGGCCGTCGGCTAGGACGGCAGCGACGGAGCCAGCGGGGAGGGGGTGCCCGTGCGCGCGGGCGGCGGGGGCCCCTCCCACGAACTCGCGCCTTTTGGGAGGCGATTGCCGTGGGTGCGGGAGAGGCGGGTCGGGAGCGATAGGCTGCGATGCGGGCCGGCGCTCGGGTTCGTGGGGCCCTACCCCGCCGCCCGCGCGCACGGGCACCCCCTCCCCGCTGGCTCTTCCAAGGGGGGTTGGGGGGTGACGGGGGCGGGGTCAGTTCAGGGAGTGCGGCATCGCCAGGGTGAACGACGCGATCTCGGCGTCGAAGACGCGGCCGTCGGGGCGGTGCATCTGGTAGGTGCCGCGCATCGTGCCGCGCGGGGTCTCGAGCACACAACCGCTCGTGTACTCGAAGTGCTCGCCAGGCTTGAGCGAGGGCTGCTGGCCGACGACGCCAGGGCCGCGCACCTCCTCCACCTTCCCGCTGCCGTGCGTGATGATCCAGTGCCGCGTCCTCAGCTGGGCGGGCTCGGTGCCTTCGTTCGCGATCCGCACGGTGTAAGCAAAGACGTAGCGGTGCTCCGTCGGGGATGACTGCGTGGGGACGTAGACCGTCGAGACGGTGACCCGGATGCCCTGCGTGATGGCCGTCGACACAACCACGCACTGCCACCGCTGCGGCGCGCGCACAAGGGCCCGGCCGCGCAGCGCGCGCACAGAGCCGGCAACCGGCAAGGAGCGCCGCGGCTCGGCGTGACGACGAGACGGTCAGGCTCCCGGAGACCCGGCGTTGACAGCTTCCGGGCTCATCCGCACGTTTCGATGAACCTTGGGTCGACGAACCGTGGAGGACCCGCCGTGGGCGAACAGAACCGTGTCTGTGTTCGAGATGCAGTTGGCGAGCCGTTCGTCCCGATCGCGATCCTGCCGCCGGCGCGCGGCGAGAGGGCGGCGATGATCCAGAACGGCGATCCCACCTCCGGAGAGGCGGAAAATCACGGCCTCGGGCTCACGGCCATCGGCCCCGTCATGCCGGAGCGCAAGATCCGCGAGTGGGCCCTCGTCCTCCAGTCGAGCGAGCTTTGGCATGCCGTGCGGTACACGCCGGCGGGCTGGGTGCTCCTCGTGCGCGACGAGGACTACGCCCTCGCCGCGGGCTCGATCGATCGGTACGAAGCGGAGAACCGCAACTGGCCCCCGCTCCGCCCGCGCGAGCGGCTGCGCCACCCTCCGTCCATGGTCGCCGGCGTCGCGTTCGCCGCGCTCGCCCTCTTCTTCTTCCTCGTCACCGGGCCCGCGAGCGGCGGCGGACGCTGGTTCCAGCGCGGCGCGTCCGTCGCCGACCTCGTCGTGGGACCGGAGCCGTGGCGCGCCATCACCGCGCTCACGCTGCACGCCGACTCGGCCCACGTGCTCGGCAACGTCATCTCCGGGACGGTCTTCGCGTCCGCCGTGCAGCGCCGCCTCGGGCCGGGCGGCGCCGCGCTCGCCGTGGTCGCCTCGGGCGCGATCGGGAACTTCGCGAACGCGCTCTGGCACCAGAGCATGGGCCAGCACCACGCCTCGATCGGCGCCTCCACCGCGGTGTTCGGCGCGATCGGGCTGCTCGCCGCCACGCAGCTGATGCTCGACCACGCGCACGACAAGGAGAGCGGCGAGAAGCGCCACCTCCTCCACCTCGTCGCGCCGCTCGTGGGAGGCCTCGCCCTCCTCGGCGCCCTCGGCGCGAGCCCACGCTCCGATCTCGGCGCGCACGCCTTCGGGCTGCTCAGCGGCGCCGCGATCGGGGTCGTCGCCGGCCTCTCGCTGCGCAACCGGCCCGCGCCGCGGCGCCCCGTCGTCCAGGTCGCGCTGGGCGCGACCGCGGCGGCGCTCGTCCTCGGCGCGTGGCAGATCGCGCTCATCGCCTGAGCGCACGACCGCGGCGGCGCTCGTCCCCGGCGCGTGGCGCGCGCTCATCACCTGCGCGCGACCTCAGTCGACCGGCCAGATCCCCACGGTGCCGCCGACCCAGGTCAGGTCGCGGTTCTGATCGACGCCGAGCATCCTCCCGCGCGAGAGCCGCACCAGGTTGAGGACGAGCGAGAGCTCGGGCTCGTCCGGCGCGCGCAGGAACATCATCCGCACCTCGGCCTTCACCCCGTTCCCGTCAGGCATCGCGAGCGCCGGCTCGTACGCGACCTTCTCCTGGAGCAGCCAGCCCGAGCGCTCCCCCTCCGGGATCGCGGCGATGTCCTCGGGCGTGACATCCACCTTCACCCCGGAGCCCGCGAAGGAGAACAGCGGCTTGAGCACGTAGCGCTCGAGATCCAGCGGCGCGCCCTCCAGCGCGCTCAGCGTCCGCGCCCGCGGGAGCGCGGGGTGATCGATGTAGGGCAGCGTGTACTTCGACCAGGTCCAGTACCAGTTCGGGTGCGAGCACCACGTGACGTCGAGCGGATCGCCGTACCGGAACGGGAGCTCGACCCGCTTCGACTCGAGCTCGTCGAACACGACGCGGTTGTACAGCCGGCGGACCTGGACGAGCCGCCCGCCCACGCGGCGGAACAGCCGGTCCCCCTCCCGGACGAGCGCCGTCGGACAGACGGCGTCGACGCCGACGAGGAGCTTCGTCGCCACGAAGTCGGGGTACGTCTTCTGCTTCTCCGGCGCGAGGTCGAGCAGGACCACCGACTCTTCGGGCTCTCCCGCGAGGATCGCGCGGCGGAGCTGCGCGAGGACGTCGACGGTGCTCCGGCCCCCGAAGCAGCACGACCAGCGCCGGTCGAGGCCCGGCATCCCGGCGAGCACCTCGGCCATGACCTCGACCTGGACGAGCATGAGCGCGTAGAGCGACGGGAACGCCTGCAGCTCGACCACCTTGCCCGTGAGCTCGCCGTCCGGGCCGCGCACGATCGCGAAGTCGACCTGCACGCAGTTGGGGAGCGGATCCATGCCCGGGACGTCGAGGTGCGCAGGGATGGCGCGCTTCATCTGCGCGATGAGCGCGGGGCTCGAGATCTGTCGCACGATCTCCGTCGCGGAGCGCTCGAGGTCGTCGCGCAGCCTGTGGGGCAGGAACAGCGGCGTCTCGGCGACGCGGAACGGGATCGCGCACCCGAGCCGCCGCTCGAGCCGGCCGAGGTAGTCCGCGTAGGTCGACGGCCCGAAGGCAGCGTTGAACGCGCGCCGGAAGGTGGGGTCCATGTATTTGTATTTTGGTGGTATCACGGCAAAGCGTGCGGCTGAACGACCCGCCGGGCGCCTCCGGCAAGAGCGCGCCGGGAGCTCGCCGCGGTCCGATCCGGCTTGAGGCCGCGGGCACGGCGACTACAGTCGCCGCGAACCCCGCCGAGGCCTCCCACGATGATCAAGCTCCGCTCCGCCATGGTTTTGCCGCTCGTCGCCGCGCTCGCCGCGGCGTGCTCGAAGACCCCCGAGCCGACAGCCACATCCGCGCCCGAGGCGCCGGCGACCAGCAAGCCCGCCGCGCCTGCCGAGGCGGCGCCCGCTCCGAAGCCGGCGCCGGCCAGCGGCCAGCAGGCGGGCGGCGGCGAGCTCGCGTGGGACGCCCCGGCGAGCTTCGAGAGCGCGCCGAACCCCAACGCGATGCGCAAGGCCACGTACAAGATCAAGCGCGCGGCCGGTGACACCGAGGACGCCGAGCTCAGCGTGAGCCAGGCGGGCGGCAGCGTGGACGCGAACATCACGCGCTGGGCCGGTCAGTTTTCCCAGAAGAGCGACGATTCCCCCAAGCGCACCGACCTCAAGGCCGGCGATCTCAAGGTCACCATCGTCGAGGTGAAGGGGACGTTCGCCGGCTCCGGGATGCCCGGCATGCCCGCCTCGGATCCGAAGCCGAACCATGCCCTCCTCGGCGCGATCGCCGAGACGCCGTCCGGCGGGCTCTGGTTCTTCAAGATGACCGGCCCCGAGAAGACGGTCACCGGGGCGCGCGCCGACTTCGACAAGCTCGTGAACAGCCTGCGCCTGAAGTGACGCCACGGCGCGGCGCGTCGACCACGCGCCGCGCCCTCAGTACGCGATCTCCCCGTCGAAGAACCGCGCGAACGCCGGCGGGAGCGCCGCCGCTCCGCCCTCCGCGAGCGGCGGTCGCGCGCTCGAGAGCGTCTGCCAGAGGAGGATCGTCTCCCGCGGGCGCTCCTGCGCGATCCCGCGCAGCGCGGCGAGCGCCTTCGCGCTGTACGTGACCTCCCCCGGCACGCCGATCAGCCGCTCCACCTCGGGGATCGCGGCGATGGACGCGGGGGTCGGCATGCCGTACCCGGGGCCGATCGCGCGGTGATCGATCTCGAAGCGGACCGGCGGGAGCCGACGCCGGGTGAAGCGCGGCGCGCGCCGGGCGAGCAGGCGCTTCATGCTGCCGATCTCGTACCGGACGACGGCGCGGTTCGACGCGATGCGCTCGGTGATGCGAACACCGACGATCGTGGTCGGCCAGCCGAGCACCGCGGCGCCCAGCGTGAGCCCCGCCAGCGTGCCGCCCGTCCCCGAGGGGACGACGATGCGATCGGGCCGGGGGACCTCGCCGCGCTGGACCTGCTCCGCGAGCTCGAGCATCGCGTCGACGTAGCCGAGGCACGGGAGGGCGGACGAGGCGCCTGGCAGGATGAAATACGGCCGGTCGGCCCGGCGCAGCGCCCGGATCGCCCGGACCGCAGTGGTCGCGTAGCCGCCGCCGTGGACGAGCTCGGCGCCGCTGGCCGCGTCGGCGAGGAGCGCGCCGCGGCCGAACCGGGTGATCGGCTGATCGAACAGGACCGCGGTGACGGCGAAGCCGAGCGCGCGGCCGAAGAGGGCCGTGGCGGTGACCTGCGTCGACGCCAGCCCGCCGACGGTGACGAGCGTCCTCGCGCCGCGCCGCTCCGCGTCGGCGAGCAGGAACTCGAAGCGACGCACCTTGTTGCCGCCGTAGAGCGGCGAGATCAGATCGTCGCGCTTCACCCAGACGCCGCCGCGCCCGAGGTACCCCTCGATCGCGGCGCACGGGACGACCGGCGTCGGCGCGTGCGCGAGGGGGCGCCACGGGACCTGCCCCGAGAGCTCGGGCAGCTCGGCGAAGAGCGGCAGCTCCCGCGACGCGGGCAACGCGGGCGAGAGGGCAGCGCGCGCCCCGGGAGGCCCCGCCGCGCCGGTCGCCCCGGCGCGGGTGGCTCGCTCCTCGTCCTCGCCGTCAGCCACGCTCCACCTCGCGTTCAGGCGCGCGCCGCCGCGCCGTGCCCCGCCTGCCCGCCGCCCGGGCTCGCCTGCTCACCGGCGCCGCCGGGGTCGTCTTCCGTGCCAGCTTCCGCGCCAGCTTCCGCGCCAGCGCCGAGGCGGCCGCCGCGCGCGACCAGGGGATCGCTCAGGTAGGTGTCCGTCAGCCGCTTCGGCCCCGCGAGGCCGAGCAGCCGGAGCGGGAAGAGCAGCACCGAGAGCACCCACGACGCGAGGCCGAGCGCGAGCTTGCCCCCGTACGCCTCCGCCACCAGCGCGAGCTTGCGGCCGGACGACATCGACGAGATCGGCGCCTCGGTCAGGCCGATCCGCATGAGCCGGAGCTCCGCGATCCGCACCGTGTGGCGCACCAGATCGGGCAGGCGCTTGAGCGCCGGGTGGTCCATCGGCAGGCGCTTCTTCATGAACGCCTCGAGCCGCGACACGCCCCAGAGCGACACCAGCGCGAGGCCGAGCAGCCGCCTCCGGAGCGCCGGCCTGCCCGCGATGGCCTTCCTCGTCTGCTGCTCGCCGAAGTCGACGTGCCGCTCTTCCTGCCGTACGCCGCGCTTCAGGATGGCGACGATCTCCGGCTCATCCACGGTCTCGATCATCGCGTAGAAGGCCTGGAGTACGAGCCCCTCGCCGAGGGCCATCTCGAGGGCGACGTGCTCGGCCCAGTCCCCGCCCATCAGCCCGGTCGCGAGGAAGCGCACGCTCCAGGCGGCCTTGTCCGGCGGCGCGCCCAGGATCTCGAGGATGCGGAGGAAGTTGCCGACGTGCTGGAACTCCTCGACGGCCTGGCGCGCGAGGAAGCGCGCGGACTCCAGGTCGGGGGCGTTGTAGAGCCAGTGCCCAATCTGGACGCCGGTGATCTCCCCGTAGAGGAACTGCTGCACGGCCCAGACGATCACGTCCCTGTCCTTGACGGGATCGAGCCTGGCGCCCTGGAAATCGAACGCCATCTCTTCGCGGGTCACCAGCATCACTCGCCCTCCGGTGCGGTGAATTTAGCCCAGATCGCGGCCGCGGGCAGGTCCGAGGCGAAGGGCCCGGCGCGGCGCGATCCGCCGCGGCGGCGCTCCTGCTCGGCCCGTCCGGCGGAGGCGGCGCCCCCCGTGGTATACGGCCGACACGGCGGCATCAGGAACCGCCGACTTGAACCTCAGGAGAAGCACCATGGCGCGTGTCCACAACTTCAACGCCGGCCCTGCCGGGCTCCCCCTCCCCGCCCTCGAGCGCGCGCAGCGCGAGCTCCTCGATTTCGAGGGGACGGGCATGTCGATCATGGAGCACAGCCACCGCGGCAAGGCGTTCGAGGCGGTGCACAACGAGGCGATCTCGCTGCTCCGGCAGCTGCTCGGCCTGTCGGACGACTACCACGTGCTGTTCATGCAGGGCGGCGCGGCCATGCAGTTCGCGGTCGTGCCGATGAACCTCCTGCCGCCCGGCAGGAGCGCCGACTACATCCTGACCGGCGGCTGGTCGGAGAAGGCCCTGGAGGAGGCGAAGCGCGTCGGGACGGTGCGCGTGGCCGGGAGCACCGCCGTCGACAAGCGGTACACCCGCATCCCCGACCAGGGAGAGCTCTCCCTCGATCCGAACGCCGCCTACGTCCACATGACGACGAACAACACGCTGTTCGGCACGCAGTGGCACTGGCTGCCCGATACGGGCGACGTGCCGCTCGTCGCGGATATGTCGTCTGACATCCTGTGGCGGAAGATGGATATCTCCAGGTTTGCCCTGGTTTACGCCGGTGCCCAGAAGAACATCGGACCGAGCGGGATCACGGTCGTGCTCGCCCGCAAGGATCTCGTTGACAGCGCGCGAAAAGACATTCCCGCCATTTTCCGTTATGCCACTTACGCTGCCAACAACTCGCTCTACAACACACCTCCGACATTCGCAATCTACCTCATGCGCAACGTGCTCGCGTATACGCTTGAGATCGGTGGGCTCGAGGAGGTCGAGCGACGGAATCGCAAGAAGGGTGAGCTGCTGTACGAAACCATCGACGCGCACCCGGACGTCTTCCGGGCGCCGGTCGAGAAGGAGAGCCGCTCGTTCATGAACGTGGTGTTCCGGCTGGCCAGCGAGGAGATGGAAAAACGCTTCGTCGCCGAGGCCGCAAAGGAGGGTATGGTGGGGCTCGCCGGACACAGGTCGACCGGGGGTATCCGGGTTTCGATCTACAACGCAGTACCCGTTGCATCGGTAGAGCGCCTCACGGCGTTCATGCGGGATTTCGCCAAGAGGGCTTGACTCGCGGCGGGAGCACGACGTTCTCGGTATTTCCAGGTTCGCGGCTGTTTCCAAAACACGCTCGGTGAGCCTCCCCCTAATTCGTCGCGTCCCAACCTTCAGCCCGCTTGACGTTGTTCCGCCCGGCACAACAGGCCTTCGCGGAAAGGGTCTGTCGGCCTTTCCGCAGCTGGGAGGGAGGCGGTGAACGCCGCTCCCCGACCAGCACTGGAAGGGGACGGCGAAAGCCGCTCCCCGACCAGCACCGGGAGGGGACGGCGAAGGCCGCTCCCCGACCAGCACCGGAAGAGAGCGGCCATCGCCGGTCTCGACCGGCCCGGGAGGGGACGGGGGGAACGCCGTCCTTTACCGGCTCGCAGGCCCCGTTCGGAGACCTGAATCGAGCGAGCCAACCGTAAGGAGAGGATGATGGCGAGCATGGATGATCGTATGATTTCCAGGAGTGAGGAGGGCCAGGAGGAGAGAGGGGCCTCGCCGAGCGAACCCCCGCCTTCGTCAGCGTCGCAGCGGGCTGCCAACGAGCGGCAGCAGCGTGGCTTCGCCGCCATGGACGAGGACCGTCAGCGCAAGATCGCCAGCAAGGGCGGGAAGGCAGCCCACGAGAAGGGCACGGCGCACGAGTTCACGCGCGACGAGGCGCGCGCCGCCGGCAAGAAGGGCGGCGAGGTCGTCAGCCAGAACCGCAAGCACATGGCCGAGATCGGTCGCCGTGGCGGCGAGCGCGTGAGCCAGGACCGGGCCCACATGGCCGAGATCGGCCGCAAAGGCGGCGAGGCCGTGAGCGGCGATCGCCAGCACATGGCCGAGATCGGCCGTCGTGGCGGCGAGTCGCGGGGAGACCAGCCGCGGGAGAATCAGCCGCGCTGACCGGGGGATGCGCAGGGCCCGGCGCCCCCGGCGCCGGGCCAGCCCCCTACCCCCTCGCGACGGCCACGACCCTGGCCTCCCGGTCGTCACCGCGAGGTGCCTCTCGGGAGGTCTCCAGGCGCCACAGGACCGCGCGCGCCGCGCCGGCGTGGCCCCCCCCCCGCACATCTCGGCCAAGCGCCCGGCGCGCCGCCCCAGGAGAGCGGCGCCGAGCCTCCAGCGCGGGGCAGGAGCCGGCGGGTCAGCCGGGCGCGATCGCGCCCAGCGAGACGTCGCTGGGCGTCTCCTTCGGGCCAGGGATCCATTCCTCGTCGGGCTCCTCCGGCGGGAGCACGACCGGGGCGCCGTCGTAGCGCAGGCGCTTGCCAGGCCAGACGAAGCTGCGGAAGAGGTAGGCGAGGAGCGACGGCTGGTCGAGGCCCGGGTGGATGAAGGGCGCCACGCGCCTCGCGTGCGCCGCCGGCAGGAGGCTCCAGTGGAGGCCGGGCTCCATGTGATGGATGGAGTGGAAGCCGTTGTTGTACGTCCACCAGTTGACCAGCCGGCCGACGAAGTTGCGCGAGTGGTTGTACTCGCTGTCCTCGTCGCAGCCGTCGTGCTGGAGGTAGTTCATGGTCACGATCCCCCACGCGGCGTACTGATGGGGGATCAGGACGTAGAGGAGGAACTTCTGCCAGTCGAGCGCGAGCAGGGCCCCCATCGCGCCGAGGAACACCGCCGACTCGAGGAGCATCTGACGGAACCACGGCGGGTTCCGCCGGTACATCGCCTTGAAGTAGCGCATGTCGGCGGGTAGGATGTCCCGGACCACGCGGCTCATGAAAAAGAGGCCGTTCAGCAGGTTCCACCGATAGCGCACCTTCGTCGTCCGCATCACGTCACGCCGGGACTGCGTGTACTTGTGATGGCTGAGGTTGTGGCCCGGGACGTAGGCGCTGACGGGGTGCCCGTAGGTGAGCGTGAGCGCGACCTGGAACGCGCGGTTCAGCCATCGCCGCCGGAACACGGGGCAATGGACCGCGTTGTGGGTCGCGACCGCTCCGAGGAACGAGAACACGCACGTCGTGGCGAGGAGCGGAATCGCGAGCCATAGCGCGCGCGGCGCGTAGACCCATTGCACCGCCACGAGCACGAAATACGTCGCGACGAAGAGGAGTGTCTTGATATCGGCGCGGTACCGGAGCATGGCTGTTCTTCGCGTCTACTACCAGGACCACGCGCCGAACCGACCGGCAGCGCTGACCGGCCCGGACGGGCGCAGCGGCCCATCTTCTCGGCGCTCTTCCTAGCGCATTTCGTCGCAGCTGGAAGCCCGAAGTTGCATTCCGACGAGCGCTCCGCGCCATCCCCACCCGACATCCGTGTTTCACGCCGATGTCTCACGCTCGGTGCGATCGTCTCTACGCACCTCGCGCCGGTGTGCAGGCGTGGGAGCCGCTGCGCCGGTGTGCCGGTGAGGAAGCCGCTGCGCCGGTGCGCCGGTGAGGAAGCCGCTGCGCCGGTGTGCCGGTGAGGAAGCCGCTGCGCCGGTGCTCGGCGGCACGTGCGGCGGCGCACTCCGGCGCGCTCCGGCGCGCTCCGGCGTGCGCTGGGCCGGAGGCGGCTCGCGCTTGACGACCTGGTCGCGAACCGCCAACGTGGCCCCGTGAGCTCATCCCCTCTCGGCTTCGATCCGAACGGTCCCGCCATCGGAAACGGGATTTACGGGCTGCCACACACTGCCGAGGACGCCCGGGTGGTCCTCGTCCCGGTGCCGTGGGAGCCGACGGTGTCCTACCGCCGCGGCGCCGCCAAGGGCCCGGGGGCGATCCTGCGGGCCAGCCGGCAGGTCGACCTCTTCGACCTGCACACGGGCAGACCGTACGAGCAGGGCATCGCGATGCTCGACGTCGATCCGGACATCGTGCGCTGGAACGCGGAGGCGTGCGCCGCGGCCGAGCCGGTGATCGCGGCGCACGGGGAGGTCGCTGGCGACCGGGACCTGGAGGCGCGCCTCGCGGCGGTCAACGCGCTCTCCCGCCGGCTGAACGAGCGCGTCACGGAGATCGCCATGCGATGGATGGAGCGAGGCAAGCTCGTCGGCGTCATCGGCGGCGATCACTCCTCCCCCTACGGCGCGATCGCGGCGCACGCCGCGCGTTACCCGGGAATGGGGATCCTGCACATCGACGCGCATGCCGATCTCCGCAACGCGTACGAGGGATTCACCGACTCCCACGCTTCGATCATGCACAACGTCGCGACGAACCACCCGAAGATCCCGCGGATCGTCCAGGTCGGGCTGCGTGACATGAGCGAAGACGAGCTCCGGTTCATCCGCGAGTCGAACGGGCGCATCGTCGCCCACATCGACGCCTCGATCGCCGATCGGCTCTTCGAGGGGGAGCCGTTCCACCTGATCGCCGACTCGATCGTGGAGGATCTCCCCGACGACGTCTATGTGAGCTTCGATATCGACGGCCTCGATCCGACGCTGTGTCCGAGCACCGGCACGCCTGTCCCCGGCGGGCTGACGTTCCAGCAAGCCGTCGCCCTGATCGGCCGCATCCAGAAGAGCGGCCGGCGCATCGTCGGCTTCGACCTGAACGAGGTCGCGCCCAAGGACGACAGCGACGACTGGGACGGCAACGTCGGCGCCCGCCTCCTCTACAAGCTCATCGGCTTCACCCTCCTCTCCCACGACACCCGCAGCCGTTAACGAAGCGAGCGCGTCGCCCCCCGCAGAAGGCGGCCCCATCCCGCCCTCTTCCGCGCGCACGCGCGCACTCTCCCCCAACGAGGCGATCGCGGCGGGCACCCGCACAGGAGACGGGCCCAGATCGGCGTTTTCGGCGCGGAAGCGTACTCTCGTACGCTGAGCACCGAAAACGCCGAGGTGGGCCCGTATCCGCCGCGGGTGCCCGCCTCAAGCCTCAAGAAAGCGCGCGGCGGTAGGTCTCGATCGCGAGGTGGACGTCTAGGGTGCCGGCCATCTCGCGGCAGGAGTGCATGCTGAGCATCGGCGCGCCAACGTCGACCGTGGCGATGCCGAGCGAGGCCGCCGTGATCGGGCCGATCGTGCTGCCGCAGGGGAGATCGCTGCGCACGACGAAGCGCTGGGGGGCGTAGCCCACGTCGTGACAGAGCGCCTCGAGGGCGGCGGCCGTCGCGCCGTCGGTCGCATAGGACTGGTTCACGTTCGACTTGATCACGAGCCCGCGGTTGATCTGCGGGGCGTGGCGCGGCTCGTGCTGATCGGCATAGTTCGGGTGCACCGCGTGGGCCATGTCCGCCGAGACGAGCAGCGACCCGGCCATCGCGCGGGCGAACGCCTGCGGCTCGCGCCCCGGGTAGACGTCGACGATCCGCGCGAGCACGTCGCGGAGCACGCTCCCCGCCGCCCCCACGGCGCTCCGGCTGCCGCACTCCTCGTGGTCGTAGAGCGCGATGACCCGCGTCGCCGCGGAAGGAGCGGCGCCGATCAGCGCGGCCGTCGCGGCGTGACAGCTCGCGAGGTTGTCCAGGCGGGACGCGAAGATGAACTCGTCGGAGAGGCCGCCGAGCGACGCCTTGAGCGTGTCGTACAGGCAGAGATCGAAGCCGAGGATGGCGTCGCGCGGCGCGTCGACCGCGCGCGCGAGCAGGGCGTTGAGATCGGCCTCCTTGCCCAGGCCGATCACGGGGACGAGGTGCTTCTGCGCGTTCAGCACGAGCCCCTCGGAGTTGACCCCGCGGTTCAGGTGGATCGCGAGGTTCGGGACGCGGGCGACCGGGCGGCCCAGGTCGACGAGGAGGCGCTCGATCCGCCCGTCCCTGCGCACGTGGACGCGGCCGGCCACGCTGAGATCGCGGTCGAGCCAGGTCGAGTACAGGACGCCGCCGTAGACCTCGACCCCGAGCTGCTGGTAGCCGCTCCGCGAGAGCTCGGCGCTCGGCTTCACCCGGAAGTTCGGCGAGTCGGTGTGCGCGCCGATGACGCGAAAGCCGCCGAGCGCCGGGAGCTCGGCCCCGACCACGAACGCGACGATCGTCGACCCGCCCCGGATGACGAAGCGGCGATCGCCCGGAGCGACCGCCCACGCGTCGCGCTCCCCGAGCTCCGAGAAGCCGGCCGCCACGAGCCGCGAGGCGACCTCGCGCACGGCGTGGTACGGCGTCGGCGAGCGATCGATGAACGCGCAGAGGTCGCGGGCGGCCGCGACGCCGCGCTCGCGCAGCGCCGCCATCTCGTCCGCGCTCCTCGCGAAGCGCTCGCCAAGGTCGGTCAGTGGCCTGGGATCGCCTGTGCGATCGAGGATCTCGAGGGGCGTCATGGAGGGCGCGGAGTCTAGCAGAGCCGCCGAGCCTCGCCCGGCGCGCGCCTCCGTGCGTGCGAACGCGCCTCCGCGCGCTCGCCGATGCCGAGATGGCGGCCCACGCGGCCGGTGCGCCATGGTATCCGCCACCACCGCGCGGCTCGCAGGACCTCCTCCGACGCAGCGCGCCGCAACCCGCAACGGAGACGCGCCCCGATGTACCGCCTCGTCCGACCGCTCCTCTTCGCGCTGCCGCCCAGCCTCGCGCACGAGCTCGGCATGCTCGCGCTCGCCCCGCTCGAGCACGCAGCGCCGCTGCGCGCCCTCGTGCACGCCCGCCTCGCGCCCCGGGATGGGCGCATCGCGGTGCGCACCATGGGGCTCGACTTCCCTTCCCCGCTCGGCGTGGCGGGCGGCTTCGACAAGGACGCCCGCCGGGCCCGCGCGCTCGCCGCCCTCGGGTTCGGCTTCGTCGAGCTCGGCACCGTCACGGCGCAGCCCCAGGCCGCGAACCCGTCGCCGAACCTCTTCCGGCTGCCGGCCGACCGGGCGCTCATCAACCGGCTCGGGTTCCCGAACCAGGGCGCGGCCCGCGTCACGGAGCGCCTGCTCGGCCGCGGCGGCGCGGCGGCCGTGGGCGTGCCGGTGGGCATCTCGATCGGCAAGTCCAGGGTCGCGCCGCTCGATCCCATCGAGCCCGCGATCGACGACTACCTCGCGAGCTTCCGGGAGGCGCGGCGCGCGGCCGACTTCGTCGTGATCAACGTGTCGTCGCCGAACACGAAGGACCTCCGCGCGATGCAGGGCCCGGCGATCGCGCGGGCGCTGCTCTCCGCGATCGCGCGGGAGAACCGCGCCGCCGGGACGCCGCTGCCGCTGCTCATCAAGGTCGCCCCGGACCTCGGCGACGAGGAGCTCGAGGCGCTGCTCGCCGTGGTCGAGGAGGTCGGCCTCGCCGGCGTCATCGCGACCAACACGACCGTGCGGCGCGACGGGCTCGCGACGAGCCCGGCGGCCGTCGAGGCGATGGGCGCGGGCGGGCTGAGCGGCCCGCCCCTCCGGCAGCGCTCGCTCGCGATGGTGCGGCGCATCCGCGCGCGCCTCGGGAGCGGCGTCACGGTGATCGGCGCCGGAGGCATCGAGTCGGCGGAGCACGCGATGGACCAGCTCCAGGCGGGCGCCGACCTCGTGCAGATCTATACCGGCTTCATCTACGGCGGCCCCCTCCTCCCCGCCGCGATCGCGCGCGGGCTGTCGGACCTCGTGGCCCGCTCCGGCGCGCGGTCGATCCAGGACCTCGTGAGCCGGCCAGGCGGCGCGACGCGCGCTGCTATGATCGGCCATGGAGCTTGAAGCGCACGTCCACGACACCATCCGCGAGATCCCGGAGAGCGAGTGGAACGCGCTGCACGGGGTGAGCGAGGCGCCGTTCCTCACCTGGGCGTGGTTCGACGCGCTCGAGCGGACGGGGTGCGTGGGCGAGGCGGCGGGCTGGCTGCCCCACCACATCACGCTCCGGGCCGAGGGGGCGCTGCTCGCCGCGGCGCCCGCCTACCTCAAGGACAACAGCGAGGGAGAGTTCGTCTTCGATCACGGCTGGGCCTCTGCGTCTCACCAGATCGGCGCGCCGTATTACCCGAAGCTCGTCGTCGCGGTGCCGTTCACCCCCGCGACGACGCCGCGGCTGCTCGTGCGCCGGCCGGAGGACCGCCCGGCGCTGCTGCCCGTCCTCGCCGAGACGCTCCGCAAGCTGGTCGCGCGGAGCCGCATCTCGAGCGCCCACGTCCTGTTCCCGACCGAGGACGAGGCCGCCGCCCTCTCCGACGCCGCCATGGCGCACCGCTGCGGCGTCCAGTTCCAGTTCGAGAACGAGGGGTATCGGACGCTCGACGACTTCCTCGCGCGCTTCAACGCGAAGCGGCGGCACCAGATCCGGCGCGAGATGCGCGAGTCCACGAGGCAGGGGCTGTCGATCGATACGCTGCGCGGCGCGGAGATCACGCCGGAGATCGTCGATGCCATGTTCGGCTTCTACGTCTCCACCGTGGAGAAGTTCGCCTGGGGCCGGCAGTACCTGAACCGCGCCTTCTTCGAGGAGATCGCGGCCCGGCTGCGCGGCGGCGGGGCCCAGGGAGGCGTCGAGATCGTCCTGGCGCGGGAAGGCAAACGCCCCATCGCGGGCGCGCTCAACCTCGCCGGGCCCACGACGCTCTACGGCCGTTACTGGGGCGCGTCGGAGGAGCGCCCGTTCCTGCATTTCAACGTCTGCTATTATCACCCGGTCGAGGATTGCATCGCCCGGGGACTGCGCCGCTTCGAGCCGGGCGCAGGAGGGTCGCACAAGCTCGTTCGCGGCTTCGCACCGAGCGTCACCCACAGCGCGCACCACATCGCGCATCCACGCCTGGACGCCGCGGTGCGCGAGTTCCTCGTGCGCGAGCGCGCGGCCGTCCTCGCGAAGACGGCGGACAGGAGCGTGGCATTCCGCTGAGCGCCTTCCTGGTGCAGCGCGACATGCGGTGTTGACGTGACGCGCGCTGGAGAGGGATGCTGCCAGACATGCGCGCCTTTCTTGCACTCCTCGCCTCCTCCATCGTCTTCGGGCTCGCCGCGAGCGGCGGCTGCTCGAGCAATGAAGCGACCGACACGACCTCGACGGCGACGGCGGCCACGGTCGCCGGCGCCGGCGGCTCGCTCGGCTTCGGCTGCTTCGGCGGCAGCCCGGATGGGCGGTGTACGATCCTCGCCCAGGTCCCCGAGAGCTGCAGCTGCCCCGACTGCTCCGACACGGCGAGCTGCCTCGACCGCTGCAACGACGACGGCGCCTGCGACATGCGGCCAGACGCCCCCGACGGCGAGGATTGCACCTGCCAGGACTGCGCGGGCACCGTCGCGGCCTGCAGCCCGAGGCGCGGGTGCAACGACAACGAGGGGTGCAACGCCAACGAGGATTGCACCTGCCCCGACTGCACGAGCACCCCGCGGTGCACGGATCACTGCACGGACAACGGCTCGTGCGCGGAGTACTTCGAGGGGTGCTCCTGCGCGGATTGCAGCGGCGTGGAGCGCTGCGGCGGGGACCCGGCCACGACCACGGCCGCGGCCACGACGAGCAGCGGCGCGGGCGGCGACCCGACCGGCGGCGGCGGCGCGGGCGGCGACCCGACCGGCGGCGGCGGCGCGGGCGGCGACCCGACCGGCAGCGGCGGCGCGGGCGGCAGCGGCGGCGCAGGCGGCGCCTAGGACACGCTCGGCGCCCTCGCCGCTCCGCGCCCTCGCCGCTCCGGGCCCTCACTGCTTCGCGGTGAGCCCGTGCTTCCTCAAGAACATCCGCACGTGGTGGCGCTCCATGCCCGCGCGGCGCGCCATCTCGCTGACGTTGCCGCTCGTCGCGCGGATCAGCTCGCTGAAGTAACGCTGCTCGAACGCCGCGACGGCGCTCCGCTTCGCCTCGCCGAACGCCGACGTCGGCACGACCACGTCGCCGCCGCCCTCCAGCGGCAGGATCGAGGCGATCGCCTCGGCGCCGGGCGGCAGGCTCGCGGCCACGCTGGTGACGTTCATGAGCTCGCGGACGTTGCCGGGGAAATCGTGCTGGCCGAGCGTGGTGGTGATGAGATTGACCATCTCCACGGCGCGCTCGGGGCACCCCAGGCGCTCGCAGACGCGCTCGACGAGCAGCGGGATGTCCTCCCGCCGCTCGCGGAGCGGCGGCAGCTCGATGCGCATCTGGGCGATCCGGAAGAAGAGATCGCTCCGGAAGCGCCCGGTGTTCATGCTGCGGCCGAGGTCGCGGCGCGTCGCCGCGATGATCCGCACGTCGACGGGCTCGTAGATGCGCGACCCGACGCGCTTCACCTTCTGCTCGGTGAGCGCGCGCAGCAGCTTCGGCTGGAGATCGGGCGGCAGCTCGCCCAGCTCGTCGAGGAAGATCGTCCCGCCGTTCGCCTCGTGAAACGCGCCGCTCCTCCGCTCGTTCGCCCCTGGGAAGGCGCCGCGCTCGTGCCCGAAGAGGAAGCTCTCGGCGAGCGCGCCCGGCAGCGAGGCGCAGTCGACGACGACGAACGGGTTGCCGCGCCGGCTCGAGACGTCATGGATGGCCTGCGCCGCGAGCTCCTTGCCCGTGCCCGTCTCCCCGGTGATCAGCAGCGAGAGCTCCGTCGAGGCCACCTCGCGCAGCAGGCGGAACAGGTGGCGCATCCGCGGCGAGGCGCCGATCAGCGGGCCGAAGCTCTCGTCGAAGCCGACGTCGACGCGCTCCTTGTCGAGCGGCTCGAAGCTCAGCACCGAGCCGCCGACCTGGATGGCGCACGCGGCCGTCAAGATCGCCTCGCGGATGCGGACCGTCGACACGAACGTCCCATTCTTGCTGCCGAGATCGCGGACGAGCACGCCCGGCCCCTCCGCGCGAAGATCGCAATGCGTCGAGCTGACCTCCGGATCGTCGACCACCACACCGCAGCTCGGATCGCGCCCCACCACGATCGGCGCGATGCCGATCTTGACGGGATCCCGGCCCGCCGATCGCAGCGTGCCGCCGCGAACAAACCACTGAACCGCGCGAGCGCGGGTCGCATCCCTCGTCGAGCTCATATCCAACGGTTATTCGATTTCCCTGGTCTTGACCACATCCACGCACGCCCCGCGCGCCCACGGGTGGGAAGCGCCCACCTGGGCGCACCGGGTACGTGGCTTCCGGAGGAGCCGCAGCCTCTCGTCGAAAAACTTCACAACTACTAGAGGGAACAACGAGAAATTCTGATCAAGCGATGTGCTGAGCGCATAGCGGGAGAGGCCCTCGAGAGGTTAGAGTACGTGGTCTACGCAAGCGATGAAGCGGGCGTTCCTCCGGCTCGCCTCATCGGGTGTCGATGGTCGATGAACGAGGACCCGGCCATCGCGGGGTGGATGCGCCCTGCGATAGGGGCTGTCGGTGTGTTTTCTTTCAACGCGATTCGGGGCTCCGCTCTCCCGGTCCCCTCAACGTGGGAGTCGCACGAGCGCTCCCGGCGAGGATGCTTATGCCGAGAATAGGATGGTTACTCCGGAAGCGCGCCGCGACGGCCCTGGGGCTCCTGGGGCTCTCCGCGGGCGCGAGCGCGCTCGCGTCCGTGTCCACCGGTTGCAGCAGCGAGGCCGACGGCCCGTGCATCTCCGACGAGCAATTCTTCGCCGAGAAGGTGTGGGTCCCCATCCTCTCGACGAAGTGCATCGGCTGCCATAACCCGCAGGGGCAGGCGGCGGAATCCAAGCTGATCCTCGCCGGGAGCAGCGAGGCGGGGTTCCTCGACAAGAACCTCGCGACGTTCAAGTCGCTCGCCGGGCTCGAGCTCGGCGGCGAGTCGTACGTCCTCCTCAAGCCGACGAAGGCCATCGAGCACGGCGGCGGCCAGGTCCTCGCCTCGGACAGCGCCGAGGTCGAGGCGCTCCGGGCGATGGTGGAGCGCACGAAGGAGCCGTCGTCCTGCGAGACGGACGTCAACGCGTCCTTCGCCGGCGTGGTGATGAGCGGGCCCGGGGAGACGCTCCGCACGGCGGGCCTCGAGCTCGCCGGGCGCCTGCCGACCGAGGCCGAGGAGGAGGCCGTCGCGCAGAGCGGCATGGCCGCGCTGGATCCGATCCTTGACCAGATGCTCACGGAGGAGACGTTCTATGTGCGGCTGAAGGAGATCTACAACGATCTCTTCCTCACCGACCGTTACCTGAACGGCGAGGAGGCCGTCGATCTGCTCCGGAGCGACGCGTACGATCCGAAGTGGTACAACAGCCTCCCGCAGGATCCGGCGCTGGTCACGAGATACGGCGCGCGGGACCTGGAGGACGTCGCCAACAAGCTGAAGAGCTGGACGAACCGGGCCGTCGGGAGGGAGCCGCTCGAGCTCATCGCTTACATCGTGCGGAACGACAGGTCCTTCAAGGAGGTCCTCACCGCCGACTACACGGTCGTGAGCCCCTTCTCCGCCAAGGCGTACGGCGTGACGGCCGAGTTCAAGAACGACGCGGATCCGGACGAGTTCGTCCCGGCGAAGCGCGATCCGATCCCGCTCGCCGGCGTGCTCACCTCCCCCGTCTTCCTGTCCAGGCACCCGACGACGAACACCAACAGGAACCGCCACCGCGCGAGGATGGTCTATCAGTTCTTCCTCGGCACCGACATCCTGAAGACGGCCGAGCAGCCGCTCGATCAGACGAAGATCACCGACTTCAACCCGACGATGAACAACGCGGCGTGCACCGTCTGCCACGCCGCCCTGGACCCGCTGTCAGGCGGGTTCCACAGCTTCGACTCCGCGGGCCGGTACAAGGAGGACGACACCTGGTACGAGGACATGCGGCCGCCGGGCTTCGGCGCCGAGTCGGTGCCTTTCAGCGAGTTCCCGACCGCGCTCTCGTGGGTGGCGAAGCGCGTCGCCGACGACCCCCGCTTCGCGCTCTCGGCGGTCTATACGATGTACACCGGCCTCACCGGGCAACAGCCGCTCGCCGCGCCGACCAACGACGATCCGGAGTTCAACGCCAAGTTCCGGGCGTACCTCGCCCAGTACCACGCGTTCAACACGATGGCGCACGACTTCGCCGACAGCGGCTACAACCTGAAGACGGTCGTCAAGGCCATCGTCAAGAGCCCCTATTTCCGGGCGCGCAACGTGGCGCAGGCGTCTCGGGGCGAGGCGCTCACGCAGCTCGGCGGCACGCGTTTCCTCGGGCCCGAGCAGCTGCACCGGAAGATCTGGGCGGTGACGGGGTATCCGTGGCGCCCGCGGGCGTTCGAGGACGACGGCAATCGCTACGACTTCCTGCTCCGGCGCGACGCCTACCGCATGCTGTACGGCGGCATCGACTCGCAGGACGTGATCCAGCGGATCACGGAGCCGAACGGGATCATGGCCAACATCGCCGACCGGATGGCGAACGAGATGGCCTGCATCGCGGTGCCGCGCGACCTCTACCTCCCGCAGGAGGAGCGGCTCCTCTTCCCGTACATCGAGACGACGTTCGAGCCGCGGGACACGAACGATTTCGACGTGCTGCCGGCCGTCGAGGGGATCAAGCAGAACATCCAGTACCTGCACAAGCGGGTGCTCGGCGAGTCGCTCGAGCTCGGTGATCCCGAGATCGAGCGAACATACAAGGTCTTCCTCGAGACGTGGGAGGAGGGCAAGGCGGGCATGGCGAAGCCGGAGGGCGAGGAGGGCCGGCTCTCGAGGTCGCTGCCCGGCCCGTGCCAGGTGCACAACGACTACTGGACTCGAGAGGGGCTCCCCGACGAAGAGAAGCTCACGCGCGACGAGAACTACACGGTCCGCGCGTGGATGAGCGTCATGACCTATCTCCTTTCGGACTTCAGGTTTCTTTATCAGTAGGAGCAGCCATGGAACGTCGAGATTTCCTCAAACTGGCATCTATGGCGGGCCTCGGCGTCGTCGCAGCGGGCGTGCTGTCGAGGGACGCCGCCGCGGCCGGCCCCTACGCGGGCCCGCTCTGGGTCCACATCCACGCGAGCGGCGGCTGGGACCCGACGAGCCTCTGCGATCCCAAGGGCGCGATGAGCGCCGCGGAGCAGCAGACGCGGGAAGCGATGAACCGCAGCTACCTGCACGAGGCGATCGGGACCGCCGGCAATCTCAAGTACGCGCCGGTCGGCGGCAACGACGCGTTCTTCAAGAAGCACTACAGCAAGCTGCTCGTCATCAACGGCATCGACACCGGGACGAACAGCCACGACGCCGGCGTCCGCAACACGTGGTGCGGCACGCTCCGCGAGGGCAAACCCGGCTTCGCGGCGCTCGTGGCCGGCGTCCACGGCGGCGCGCTGCCGATGGGGTTCATCAGCAACGGCGGCTACGACACGACGGCGAACGTCGTGGCCGTCACCCGCATACCCGACACCGGCCTCCTGCAGCGGCTCGCCTATCCGAACAGGATCGATCCGGGGAACGAAGAGAACCGCGAGCAGTACCACACCGACGCCACGATGACGCGGATCCTGGAGGCGCGGCAGGCGCGGCACGCGGCGAAGCTCGAGCAGCAGCGGCTGCCCCACGTCAAGCAGGCGATGAGCACGCTCTTCACGTCGCGCGTCGGGCAGAACGAGCTCAAGCAGCTCATCCAGTACCTGCCCGCGGAGTTCGAGAGCGCCTCGCTGCGGCGGCAAGCGCAGGTCGCGCTCGCGGCCTACCGCGCCGGCATCTGCGTGAGCGCCAACCTGTCAGTGGGCGGGTTCGACACGCACGGGAACCACGACGACAACCACATCCCGCGGCTCGACCAGATCTGCGACGGGATCGACTTCATCCTGACCGCCGCGGAGGAGCAGGGCATCGCGGACCGGATCGTCATCGTCGTGGGCTCGGACTTCGGGCGGACTCCGGGCTACAACGAGGGCAACGGCAAGGACCACTGGAACATCACCAGCATGATCCTGGCCGGCGCAGGCATCGCGGGGAACCGGGTGATCGGCGCGACGGACGACCGGCACAACCCGCTCGACGTCGATCCGGTCACGCTCGCGCCCAAGGAGGGCGGCGTCCGGCTCAAGCCGGGGCACATCCACAAGGCGCTGCGCAAGCTGGCGGGGATCGCGGACGATCCGCTCGTGGAGCGATTCCCGCTCTCCGAGGAAGAAGACCTGCCCATCTTCGGGTGATGTGGCCCGCGGGCGGCGCGCCGCGCCGCCATCGACATCATCGACTGCGGCGCGGGTGACATCATCGGAGCCGGCGGGCGAGGAGACGGGATTGCCGCCTCGCCCGCAGCTCACTCCACCGAGAACGCGATCTCCTCGCTGGCGGCCGCTCCGTCCGCATCGACGCGGAGCCGGTGCGCGCCGGCGACGAGCGGCCAGTCGAGCGCGAACGGCGGGCCGACCTCGATGGGGCGCCCGTCGAGCACGAAGCGCACGCGGGGCACGCCCGGAGGGACGTCGGCGCGCAGCCGGATCGCCTGCAGCGAGTTGATCGAGGGGTCGAGGACGAAGCGGGCGCCGTCGGGCGGGTACGCGACGCGGACGCGCGCGCCGGCGCCGGCCGGAGGAGCGCCGGGCGCCCCGGGGAGCGCGCCGCAGAGGGGCGACGCCGCATCGGGCGCGAGGGGGCGGCCGGCGGCGCGCGCCCACGCGGTGAGCTCCGCGTCGTAGCGCTCGACGACGCGCTCCTCGACCGCCGCATCGGGGCAGGCCCCGGCGCGCAGGCCGTTGCGGCGATCGACGCGCACGGTCTCGTGCATGTCGCACGGCGAGAGCGCCGCGGCGTCGCCGCGCGGGAGGAGCTCGTGGCGGCGGTGCGGGCACGCGGCGGTCGGCCTCATGCCGGACAGGGCGCAGACCTCGACCTCGGCGAGCTGCTCGGGATCGGGCGGATCGAAGGGGCGCGGCGGCCGGACGCGCGCGGCGGCGAGCATGGCGTCGCGGAACAGCGGGCCCGCGCCGGTGATGCCGCTGACGCCGCCCATGGGCGAGCCATCGAAGTTGCCGACCCAGACGGCGACGGTGACGTCGGGCGTGAAGCCGACCGCGATGTTGTCGCGGAAGCCCTTGGACGTGCCCGTCTTCGCGGCCACAGGGAACGGGAGATCGAGCGCGTTGCCCTCGCCGAACGACGCGAGCCGCGCCCGGTCGTCGGCGAGGATGTCGACGATGACCCGGGCGCGCGCGGCGTCGAGGACGCGCGCGCCGGGCTCGGGAAGCACCGCGGACAGCTCGGCGGGCTCGTCTCGACCGCGGCGCGCGGACGACGCGGGAGAGGCCGCTTGTGGTGAGGCCGACGGAGGCGACGAGGGAGCGAACGAGCGCACCGCGCGCACCGGCAGGTAAAGGCCTCCCCGCGCGAGCGTGGCGTAAGCGTTCGCGAGGTCGATAAGGCGGACCTCGCCGTCGCCGAGCGCGATGGCGACGCCGTAGCGCGACGGCTCGCGATCGAGCGAGCGGAGGCCGAGCTCCCGGAGCCGCGCGATGACGCGCTCGGGGCCGAGCGCGGCCGCCGCCCAGACTGCAGGGACGTTGTACGAGTTGGCGAGCGCGTCCCGCAGGCGGACGGGGCCGTGGAACCGGCCGTCGTAGTTCCGCGGCGCATAGTTGCCGTCCGCCGTCGGAAACGAGAGCTCGACGTCGGGAAGGACGGTCGCGGCGGTGAACCCGAGCTGCTCCATGGCGAGCTCGTAGACGAACGGCTTCAGCGCAGAGCCGGGCTGGCGCAGCGCGAGGACGCCGTCGTTGTGGCCGAGCCCGGCGGCGTCGTCGATGTCGTGCGAGCCGACGTACGCGAGGATCTCGCCGGTCGCGTTCTCGATCACCACCACCGCCGCCGCGCCGACGTCGCGATCCGAGAGACCGCGGACGGTCTGGTGCGCGAGGACCTCGATCTCGCGCTGGAGGCCGCGGTCGATCGTCAGCGTGATCGAGGTCGCCCGGCCGCGGGGCGACGCGGCGCCGGGGCCCTCGGCGGGAAGGCCCGCGCCCGGGCCCAGCGCGCCGCCGAGCACGGCGCGAACGAGGTGCGGCGCGCCGAGGCCGCCCCCCTTCGGGGCGAGCGCGATGGGCTCCGCGCGGGCGCGGGCCACCTCGGCCTCGCCGGCGAGGCCGGCCGCGAGCATGCGATCGAGGACGCGGTTCCTGCGGCGCTCGATCGGCCCGGTGCCGCGGCGCGGATCGTAGAGCGCCGGGCCGCGCGGCATGCTGGCGAGCGCGGCGGCCTCCGCGAGCGACAGGTCGCGCGTGGGCTTGTCGAAGTAGAAGCGGCTCGCCGCCTCGACCCCGCGCAGGCCCGGGCCGAACGCGACGCGGTTCAGGTACTGCTCGAGGATCTCGCGCTTCGAGAGCGACGCCTCGATGCGCAGCGCGAGCGCCGCCTCGCCGAGCTTGCCGCGCGCGGTGCGGGGGCGCGGGACGAGCGTGCGCGCGAGCTGCTGCGTGATCGTGGACCCGCCCGAGACGACGCGCCGCTCCGCCGCGAGCTGGCCGACGGCGCGCGCGATCGCGATCGGATCGACGCCGGGGTGGCGCGCGAACCGCTTGTCCTCCGCGGCCAGGAGCGCGCGCTGGATGCGATCGCCGGCCTCGGAGAGCGGAAGCCAGCGCGCGCGCGCCCCGTCTCCAGCGCGGAGCTCGCGGAGCACCGTGCCGTGGCGGTCGAGCAGGACCGTGGACACGGCGTGGTCCTCGGGCGCCCGGAGCTCCGGCGGAAGCGGCGTGAGCGCCGCGAGGGCGGCCAGCAGGAGCCACGGCGCGACGGCGAGGGCGACCGCGATCTGCGCCGCGCGGCGCAGGATCCGCCGCGCGCGCGGGCCGGCGCGCGCAAGCCACCGCCCTGCGCGGCCGGGCCCTTCCGGGGAGCGCGCGCGCACGGCTCAGCGCGGACGCGGCGCCGCGTCCGGCCCTCGGCTGGAGACCTGGACCGTGACGGCGCCCGTCCGGCCGAAGACCTCGGGGCTGTACATCTCCTCCGCGCGCGCGGGCGGGACCACGAACGAGCCGAGCGTCGTGGCGCGCGCGAGGTACCGGTACCGGTACATCCCGGCGGCCATGTGGTCGACGAAGAAGAGGACGCGATCGTCGCGGATCTCGCGGACGAAGCGGCTCGGGTCGTAGACGCGGCCGGTCGCGCGGAGGTCGTCCCGATCGGCGTCGGCGTCGTCCGCCTCGGCCTGGGCCTCCGCCGCGTCGACGTCGAGCGAGCGCGCGGACGTCGCGAGCCGCGCGTCGACCGCCTCGAGGCCCGCCGGCAGCGGATCGTCGATGACCACGAAGTCGCGCGGAGAGGGCGTCACCACGACGATCTCGCCGAGCACGAGGTCGCCGCCGGCGAACGCGACCGACGGCGGGGCCGCGCGCTCGCTCGACGAGGACGCGCCGCCGACCACGGCGGCGAGGTCCTCGGGCGCGAGCGCGCGGAGCGACTTCTCGACAAAGAAGCCGCGGTCGAGCGCCTCCGTCGGGAGCTGCTTGCGCGCGTAGCGGAGCCGCGCCTCGTAGAACAGGCGGCCGCGCCCGTCGACCGCGAACGCGAGCGGCGCGCCCGCGGCGCTCGCGAGCCTCGCCGCGGGGATCGACGTCTTGACCTGCTCCGTCGTGGGGCCGTGGAACGGCGCGGAGAACAGCTCCGCCTGCCCCAGGAACACCCGCGCGTCGAAGTCCGGCGCCGTCTTCTCCTGCGCCTTCCGGTACTGGTCGAGCGCGAGCAGCGCCCAGGCCGTCTCCTGCGTGCTGCGCCACGTGCCGCCGCGGCGATCCGCGAGCAGCCCCGCCGCGAGCCGCGGCGCGAGCGGGTGCGCCGGCCGCGCCGCGAGCAGCGCGCGCAGCACGAGCGCCGAGGTGCGGGCCTCGGAGTCCATGAGGACCGCGTACGCGTCGCCGTGGTTGTGGACGGCCCGCGCGACCGGACCGTCGAGGCGCAGCGCGCCCTCGAGCTCGCGGACGAGCTGATCCACGGACGCCCTGTCGCTCTTGCCGATCACCATCGCGTGCGCGAGGAGCGCCTTCGAGAAGAGCGGCAGCTTGTCGCGCTCGTCGAACAGCTGGCTCGCGCGCCCGGGGTCGGGGGCGCCGCTCGCCGCGAGGACGTCGACGAGGAACGGCGCCGTCGCCCGGAGGAGCGGGTCGGCGCCGATCCGGTTGAGCTCCTGGCGCAGGTACGACGTCGCGCGCTCCACCGCGTCGGGCGGCACCGCGACCCCGTAGCGCCTGGCCTCGGTGAGGCCCCACAGCGCGTACGCCGTGGTCCACAGGTCCGCGCTGTCCGACTCGGCGAAGAAGCCGAAGCCCCCATCCCCGCGCTGGTGCGAGAGGATCTCCCGGACCGTCTTGCCGATGACGGCCGTGAGGTCCTTCGGCAGCGCGATCCCGTAGGCCTTCGCGAGGTCGCGCAGCGACAGGAGCGGGACCATCCGGCTCGTCAGCTGCTCGGTGCAGCCGTACGGGTACTCGAGGAGCTGCTCCACGCCGCCGCCGAGGCCCACGAGCGCGGTCGGCGCGAGGCTCACCGTGAGCCCGCCCGTGTCGTCGCGGATCGCCGACAGGTCCCCGAGCCGCTCCGCGCTCGCCGTGGTGGTGTCGCCGTAGAGCGCGACGGCCTCCGGCACCATCGGCGCCTTGATCTCGCGGTTCACCTCGACCACGTCCGACGCGCCGCCGCCGGTGGCGCGGAAGCGCAGCGTCGCGGGGCCGGCCCGCGGCGCCGAGAGCGCGAAGCGGACCTCGGCCGACCCGCCCGGCGCGAGCTCGACCGCGCGCTTGGCGCTGCCGGCGAGCGTCAGCCCCGAGGCGGTGACCTCCACCTCGACCGTCGCCGGCTTCCCGAGCCCCTTCGAGGTCACGACCACCCCCGCGTCGATCGCGTCGCCCGCGCGGAGGAAGCGCGGCAGCGCGGGCCGGGCCATGAGCGGGCGGCTCGTCGTCACCCGGGACTCGCCGTAGCCGAAGCGATCGTCCTCGGCGGCCACGACCGCCATGACCCGGTACGTCGTGAGCGAGTCCGGCAGCTTGAAGCTCGCGTGCACCTGCCCGGAGGCGTCGGTGACGAGCGCGGGGTTGTAGTAGGCGCTCTGGCGAAAATCGCGGCGCACGCCCGTGCCGCCCTCGGCGCCGCCGCCGCCCGCGCGCCCCTTGTCGGCGCCGAGGTCGGCGAACGGGTTGCGCACGCGAGCGAGCGCCTCGCGCGTCTCGATCGTCGCCACCTTCAAGGGGCGCGGCGCGCCGAACACGGGGATCGGATCCGGCGTCGTGTACCCCGTCAGCGACAGCACGCCCTCGTCCACGGCGTAGAGCGTGACCTCCGCGCGGGCGGGCTGGCCGGCGCGATCGCGGACGTCGACGTCCACGCGGATCGGATCGCCGGGGCGCGCGTCCGCCTTGTCGGCGCGGACGCGCACCGCGAGCCGCTGCGCCTCCGGGTTCACGCGGAGCGGCGCGTAGCCGAGGCGGAACGCCGGCGCCCCGACGTCGGGCCCAGGCGCCCCGCCCTTCCCCGGCGCGGGCTGCGGCTTCGTCCGCCCGCGCAGGAGCAGCACCGAGACGAAGGCGTTCGGCCGGAGGTCCTCCGTGATCGGGACGTCGATCACGGGCATGGCGCCCGACAGCGTCACCTTCCGGTGCGCGGAGATCCCGGCGCGCTCGACCGTGACCAGCGCGTCGGCGGACGCGAACGGCGACTTCACGATGATGCGCGCCGTCTGGCCGATCTCGTAGCTGTCGCGGTCGGGAACGAGGTCGACCTTGAGCTCGTCGCTGTCGCCGAAGCCCCCGCCGCCCTCGCCGAGCGCGTAGACCCCGGCGGCGGCGCCGACGGGGTTGCCGCGGCGGTCCCTGGCCGTCGCGTGCAGGAGGTAATAGCCCCCCGACGGGACCGTGAGCTCGCAGCTCCGCGGCGCCGCCGCCGTCGTGACGCCGCACCGCGCGACGACCTTGTCGACCGGCGCGCTCACGCTGCGGTACGCGCTGCCGCTCTCCTCCCGCGCGAGCGTCCACGTCCGGTGCACGAGCTCGACCCGGACCGCGACCTGCGCGACGCGCGCCCCCTTCGGATCGACCGCGAGGATCTCCGGCCGCAGCACGTCGCCCGCCTTCGCGAAGCGCTCGGGCTCCTTGAGGGCGACGTAAAACTCGGCCGGGTGCACGAGCGCCGTCGAGCTCCCGGCGATCGTCTGCCGCGACACGTCGGTGACCGACGCCTCGCACGTGACGAGCTCCGTGCCGCGCTGCCCGGGCATCGAGAGCGCCGCGCCGATCGCCGCCTGCCCGGCCGCGTCGAGCTTCTCGCGCGCGCTCTGCACCTCGAACCCGCGCGGCGCCTGGTCCCGCAGCGCGTCGGTGAGCTCGTCCTCGCGGACCGTGAACCCCTCGATCCCCGGCGGCGAGAACGACGCCGGCGCGCGCGTCACGGAGAGCGACGCCTCCGCGTTCGTCATCGGCGCCCCGAACAGGTAATCGCCGCGCGCGGTCCAGCGCGCCTTGTCGCCGCGGACGTAGCTCGGCCTGTCGCTCTCGACGCCGACCTTGAACTCGGCGGGGCGGTACTCGGCGACCTCGACGCTGCCCATCACGTCCGGCCACCCCGCCTCGCCGCCCTGGACCGTGGCGGCGAGGCTGTACGTGCCGAGCCGCGCGCTCTCGGGGATCTTCACGTCGGCCGAGAACGTGCCGAAGGCGCCGAGCGTCGGGGAGAGCGAGACGAGCGCCTCGCCGTCGGGCCCCTCGACCTTGAGCGCGACGCTCTTGCCGACCGGCGTCTTCGCCCCGCGCGCGCCCTCCTCGCGGAAGATCCCCTTCACGCGCACCGTGTCGCCCGGCCGGTAGATGCCGCGATCGGAGAACATCATCCCGAACGGGCGCGCCTCGCTGAAGTCCGACGCCGCGCCGAAGCGCCACCCGTTGAGCGAGTCGGCGACGCTCCGGTACGTCCAGTCGTCGCCCGCGCGCGCGAAGACCACGCTGCGCCCGAGCGTCGTCGTGGCCTCCGGACCGTGCGCCGTCGAAGGGACCATCGCGAACCCCTGGGCGTCGGTGGACACCGCCGCGGGCGCGGGCGCGCCCGGGGCCCGGATCCACACGCGCGCCCCGGGCACCGGCGCGCCCGTCGACAGGCGCGTCACCCAGACGAGCGAGCCGCTCGGCGAGACCTTCGCGCTGATCCCGAGGTCGGTCACCTGCGCGATCACCGCCTCGGAGGTGGTGCGCGCGTGCCGCGTTCCGGGCCGGGCGGTGTAGCTGATCCCGATCGCGAGCGGCCCGCGCTTGCCCTCGCCGCCCAGCACCTCGGCGGCGCGCACGAGGTGCGTCGCCGGCGTGTTGGTCGCGGCGGCCGGGCGCAGGACCGTCTGCTTGCCGGAGGGCAGCGCCGCGATCTCGCCCATCTTCGGGCTGCGCCCCGGGCTGTGCGGATCACCCTGGAGCGCGAGGATCATCTCCTCGGTCACGGCGCCGACCGCGAGCGAGAGCTCGCGCACGTTCACGGACACGACCGGGATCTCGCGACGCTGGGCCGGCTCGAACACGCTCCCGACGAGGCCGATCTGCGCCTCGGGCCAGCGATCGTCGAAGGCGATCTCCTCGGTGACGACGCCGGCGAGCGCCTGCCCGTGCACGTCGCGCAGCCCGGCGGCCACGCGCACCCGGTAGCTGCGACCCGGGGCGAAGGCGCCGCCGAGGGGGATGTGGCTCGTGGGCTCGTCGTCCTCGATCCACGACGGCCACAGCAGCTTGACGGCGGGCTCCACCGAGATCGCCCGCTTCGCGTCCGCGAACCTGATGGGGTTCGAGAAGGCGAGCGTGAACCCGCCGTCGGCCGCGCAGCGCCCCTGCGGCGTGTCGCGATCGCACTGGGGGCGCAGCGCCCGGAGCGGCCCGTAGGTGCGGTACGTGAACCGCTGCTCCTCGCCGGCCGGCAGCGGCCCTTCGCGGCCGCGGAGGCCCTCGGCCACGGCGATCTCGATCTCGCTGTCGCGCGGCAGCGGCGCGCGGGGGACGAGCTCGGCGAGCATCTCGTTCTTCGCGTCGGGGCGCCGCACCTCGAACGCCACCTTGTCTTTTCGATCGCCCACCGTGAGGGACGCGCGCCGCGCGATCTCGGCGGTGTCGACCGGCTGGTTGAACCGCAGCTCGAACCGCGCCTCCGGCTTGAGGTCGTCCTTGCCCGACCAGGGCTCGACGCGCGCGACCGCGGGCAGCTCGGTGCGGAAGGTGAAGGAGTACGGCTCGGCGAGCGCGCTGCCGTCGAGCGCGCGGGTGCCCGCGGGGACCTCGACGGTGAACTCCGTGCCGCGCGGCAGGCGTCCTTCGGGGACGAACGTGAGGCCGCTCGTGCCGACCCAGCGCCAGCGTCCAGGTGCGGACGGCTTCAGGACCGCGGGCGCCGCGGCCTCGCTGCCCGCGAGATCGAGCGATCGCATCGGCCGGTTGAAGACGAGGCTGATCTCGGCGGGGCTCGTGGTCTGCCCGCGGGGCGCGCCGAACACCACCGCGAACGGCCCTGCCGCGGCCTTTCCGCCCACATCGAGCGCGCCGGGCGCGAGCGTCCCTCGAGGCGGGACGTTGGGGGCGCGCGCGCCCTGAACGCACGCCAGGCTGAGGGCGATGACCGCGAGAACGGCGGGCGCAGATCGGAGGCGCGGAGCGACGGACATGGCCGCGACTCAGCAATGGGGATGCCGCGGGCGCAAGAGGCGAGTCCGCGGCGGAATCCGGGCGGGTGATGTGGCAGGCGAGACACACCCGAGGACCGCCGGTGACGCGCGGGCGCCCGGGCTCTGGCCGCGACCGCCGCAGCTCTGTGGGCGGCGGCGAGTCGGGGGGCAACGCCGTGTTCGCGAGGGCGATATCGCGAGTCTACGGCGCGATGTCGTACGCGTGCTTCGCCGCCCACAGCGTCGTGGCGCGCATGTAGTAGGGCGCGCGGATGCTGCCGTTGCCCTCCCATGCCTCCGGCGTGCGGAACCACAGGCCGTCGGTCTTCCAGATCGTGTCGACCAGGCTCGCGCCGATCTCACCGGCCTGCGCGGCGAGCCCCTCCTGGATCATGCCGGCCACCACGCCCCAGGACGTGCCCACCCAGCACTCGCGCGTCTGGTTGCTCGTCCCGTCGACCGAGCCATTCGCGGTCATGACATTGACGACGCCGCGGGTCCCGCCGTCGAACCGCTTGAAGTTGTTCTCGTAGATCTTCGTGAACGCCGACACGGCGTGGCTCGGGTCGACGATCGGCGGCAGCCCGAGGGCGCGCGCGTACCACTGGCCAGCGAGCTGGTCCGACATGATCCGGTTCGTGTCCCGGCTCCCCGTGTCGATCCTGTAATACGCCCCCGTCCAGAGCTTCGACTCGAAGCCGCCCTTGCCCTGATCGAACCACGTCTGGTAAGTGCCCGCGAGCGAGGTGTCACCGACCGCGGTCGCCAGCTCCTTCGCGGCCTCGCTGGCGGCGAGGAAGAGGCTCCCGCAGTACGCGGTGTTGCCGTGCAGATCCATGTCGTCGTAGGTCTGATCGATGCCGTTGCTCTCCGGCAGCCCGTCGCCGTCGCCGTCCTGGCCCTTCACCTTCTGCATCGCCATCTTCACGGCGGGCCAGCAGTAATCGAGGAACTCCTTGTCGGTCTTCCCGGTGAGCGCCCAGTCGCGATAGACCATCAGGACCAGCTTGGAGTTGAGGTCCTTCCAGTTGGTCGAGTCGCGGTACGTGTACGCGTTCCATTTGCGGAAGACGCTCTCGTTATCCCCGAAATCGTGCGCGGTCGTCCCGATCGCGCGTGGCCTGTCGGAGCGCGTGGTCGTCACGCTGTCGCAGAACTGCCGCACCTCCTGCTTGTCGATGTCCGGCCAGAGCGCGAACAGGGCCCATGAGCCGTAAAAGCGCACGTCCGACGTCCCATAGAACGGGTAGATGTACGACTCGAGGCTGGTGAACATGTCCTCGTCCGGGTCGTCCGGCTGGCCGGACGCCGCGCCGGCCTCCCAGTACGTGCCCGCGATGGCGTAGTAGTAGAGCTCATTGAACAGAGCGCCCTTGAGCCACTCCGGGTACTTCGGGTCGTCGAGCACGCTCGCCTGCCAGTCCTGGATCGCCCAGAGCCACGGCTCGTGCTCGGCGAGCGCCTCCGCCGCGATCGTCCACGAGGCGTTCCCCGTCCGCCCGAAGTGGCGCGTGTACGCGCGGTACCACCTGTCCCCCGAGCCCGCCTGCGTGACCGGGATATCCCACGCGAGCACGATCGGCACAGTGGCGCTCTTCCCCGGCTCCACCGTGGCCTTGAACGCGATCGCCCCGAGCGAGTGCCCTCCCGTCGTATTGGCGAGCGCGCCGTCGTTGGCGAGCTCGCTCTGCAGGGCGGCGACGCTGTCGGCGGACTGGTACGAGACGACCACGCCCGGCGCGTTCCGGCTGGCGAGCGTGAACTCTCCGTGCCCCTCGGCGCTCGCCGCCCCTCCGCCGCGCGTGAGGACCAGGCCGACGTCGTCGCCGGAGGTCTGCACCGTGGCGCCATTTCCGCCGTGATCGTTCTTCCAGGTCAGCATCACGGCGACGTCGCAAGGCGCTCCGGTCGGATTCGTGATCTCCCACCGATAGACGCCGACCGGATAGCTGGATTTCTTGTAGTCCCCCGGGATGATGGGGCTGTATTGTTCGACCTTCGCTTTGCAGGGGAATGCCGCGCCGTGGTAATCGACCCACGAGCGCGGAAAGAGCGAGGAGTACGTCGCCTGCCCCTGGCCCAGGCCGTCCTTGTCGAGGCGCTTCGTCTGCGCGTCGCCCTCTTCGGCCTTCTGGTACATGAAGAAGCCCGCGTTGATGTCGACGTTCTGGTCATTGCTCCCGATATCGAGGCGCCCCTTGTAGAACCTGCCGTCGAACCGCCAGGTGATCGTCCCGGCCCCGAAGCCGCCGATAGGCGCGCCGTCCTCGTAGACGCCGTCCGTGATACCCCTGCTCCACGCCTGAGCCGGGATGGAGATCGGCTCGCCCGGCACGTGCGCCGGCGGGCCGCCGCCTTCGCTGCCACCGGAGCCGACCGCGGGTGGAGCGCCGCCGGTGCCCGCCCCTGACGACGAGCTGCTCGCAGGGCCCTGGCTTGTTCCGGCGCCGGCTCCTGTTCCTGCTCCGGCACCGGCGCCGCCAGGCCCCGATCCGCCATCCGACGAGGACGAGCTCGAGCCACCGCCACCGCACGAGGCGGCTGTCGCCACGACGAGGACGGCACCGGCAGCGACGACACCCAGAGAGCGTAGTGGGACAAGCGGCAATGTCATGACGGCGAGCATATGCAGATCGTGCGCACACGTCACCGTACCAATGGCAATGCATTCACTTCGTTACCGCTGAAACATTCCGTCGTTTCCGAGGCAAACCTGAATTCGCGCGTCGCTGTTCACCCGCGCGGCCTGTAGCGCGACGCGAAATCTCCAGGGCGTCTTCCACGACGCGCACGACACGATCGCGCGAGCGAGACCGATGCGTACCTCATTTCATCGCCAGGCTTGCTCCGCAGCGCGCGGCCGAGGAGCGGCGTTCATGGCCAGGTGGCCTTGACCGCATTGATCCAGTAGTCCGCGAGGCGAAAGGCCGGATCTTGCTCGATGTGCACGAAGCGTCCGCTGTAGCTCGCGGCGGAGCGACCACAGACCTGGCTCGCCGAAACGAAGTTGAGGAACCTACCTTGAACGTTGGTCGTCGCGTTCAGCGAACAATCGCTGCTGCCGGGAACGCCGACCCGCCAGGTGGGCTTGCTGGCCAGCAAGTTGCGCTTGAGCTCCAGTATCTTGTCACCCGAGACGGGGGCGACATCCATGCCGTGCGAGGCGAACACGTCCTCCGCGCAGGTATCTCTCGCCATGCCATGCCATTGAACGCCCCACCAGGGATTCGATCCATAAAAGGCCGCGAGCTCCAGATAGGTCGCGTGAAACGCGTTCGTCACGTTGTGGGCCACGTCCGACGTCATGTACGAGCTCTGGCAAACGCTGTCGGTGAAGCTCGCATCGCGGTGAGCGCCGGCCATCAGAAAGCTGCGGGATCTCGTCGCCTTGAAGATGCTGACGGCCTGGATCTCCGTCTCCAGGTCCGCGGTCGCATGCGGCGCCGAGTGCGCGAGCTCTCGCTCCGCGGCCGCGTCCACGATGAACGTGCCCAGCCCGAGATCGACGGTTCCGTCGCTGTTCCGATCGCCGACCTCCATGAGCACACAGTATCTTCGACCATTGTTGACGTCGCGAAGGAGCCGGATCCGCGTAGATGACGACAGGCTGGACGGAAGCACGATATTGCAGCTGCCGCCCATCATGGTGCGAACGACGCTCCGCCACGCGGTCAGCTGCGTCGAGCTCGGGGTGACGAAGACGCCTGAGTCCCTGCCGGGCATATGATCGCGAATGCACGTCACGAGCGCCTCCAGGGTCGCGCTCGACGAGCAGGTCAGGTCCGCCGACACCGCCGGGCGGGACGCCATGAGGACGCCAGCGCCGAGCAGGAACAAAATCGATCGTTCGAACCGCATGACAGCGTTACCTCCAGTCAGGGGTTTGCGGGTGGGATCGATCGGCGGTCCTCTGCGCGGCGCGCTGTGCGCGTGGGCACAGGAACGAGGCTCGCCGGGGCCGCACGGCGCGGGCCTCGGCATTCCCAGACTTTCAGGCGCGCGAGCGCTCGCCGCTTTCTTCGCCGTCCACGCAATGATCGCCAAGCAAACTCACCGGCAGGCGACGGCGAGTGCAAGGCGGAGACCGCCGCGCTGTGCGAACCGTTCGCGGTCGCCGCGGCCACCACATCGCAGCGTTACCGCCACATCGCAGCGCGGCCACCACACCACAGCGTCACTCGACCCGGTGAGCCCCCGGGGTGTCGCACGTCATGACAACGGCGCGTCGCTCGCCGGCCGGAGCGGGTCGTCCGGGCGCGAGGCGCCCATCCTGTCCGTCCTGTCACGACAAGCAAGCTCCCCGAAAACGTGTGGAAATAATGGAGGCCTTATCCTCGGCAGCGTGAAAGTCATCTCGCACGGGCTGCTCGGGCGTGAGACGACCGAAGCGATCGCCATCCCCCTCGGGGCCCTCGCGGCCTCGCTCCTCGTGTTCGGCGCGTTCGTGGCCGCCCAGGGGGTGAACCCCTTGAGCGTCTATCAGGACATGGTCCGCGGCGCCTTCGGCACGTGGTTCTCGCTCCAGAACACCCTCCTCCGGGCCGCGCCGCTCATGCTGACCGCGCTCTGCACGGCGCTGCCGGCGCGCCTCGGCCTGATCGTCATCGGCGGCGAGGGCGCGCTCGCCATGGGCGGGCTCTCGGCCGCGTCGGCGGCGCTGGCCGCACGGGCGTGGGGCGCGCCGCCCGCCGCCGTGCTCGCCGCGATGCTCGTCTCCGGGCTCGCCGCCGGGGCGCTCTGGATCGGCCTCGCCGGCGCGCTGCGCGTCTACCGCGGCGTGAGCGAGACGATCAGCAGCCTCCTCCTCAACTACATCGGGATCGCGATCCTGAACCACCTCGTCGAGGGCGCGCTGCGCGACCCGGCGAGCCTCAACAAGCCCTCGACCGCCTCCATCGGCGCCGAGAGCGCGCTCGGGAGCCTGCCCGGCCTCGAGGTCCACTGGGGCCTCGCCTACGGGGTGCTCGCCTGCGCGCTCTGTTATGTGCTGATGCACCGGACGACGTTCGGCTTCGGCGCGGCGATGAGCGGCGGCAACGTCCGCGCGGCGCTCCTCGCCGGACTGCCGGTCAAGCGCCTCGTCGTGCTCACCTGCACGCTCGCCGGAGCGTGCGCTGGGCTCGCCGGCATGGTGGAGGTCGCGGCGGTCCACGGCCGGGCCAACGCGTCGCTGATCAGCGGCTATGGCTACACCGGCATCCTCGTCGCGTTCATCGCGCGCCACAACCCGCTCGCGATCATGCCGGTCGCCCTCCTGCTCGGCGGCATCGGCGCGAGCGGCGGCCTGCTGCAGCGGACGGCGCGGCTCCCCGACGCGACGGTGAGCGTGCTCCAGGGGATCCTGTTCATCGCGATCCTCGCCAGCGAGACGCTTTACGGCCGTTCCCTCGCCGCCCGCGAGCCCAAGGTCCGTCAGGCGGCTCCGGCGCCTTCGGTGGCATGATGAACGACGCAGCTGCGCTCGGTCTCTGGGGCATCCCCCTCGCGGTCGCCGCCGGGGCCATCCGCATCAGCACGCCATTCCTCTTCGTGAGCCTCGGCGAGTGCCTCACCGAGAAGAGCGGTCGCGTGAACCTCGGCCTGGAGGGCACGCTCGTCATGGGCGCGATGGGAGGTTATGGCGTCTCTTTCCTCACGGGCTCTGCCTGGCTCGGCGTGCTCGCCGCCGGCGCCATCGGCGCCGCGCTCGGCGCGCTGCACGCGTGGCTGTGCTCGAAGCCGCGCGTCAACGACATCGCCGTCGGCATCGCGCTCATGCTCTTCGGCGTCGGCCTCGCCTTCTTCCTCGGCAAACCGCTCATCCAGCCGACCGCGCCCCGCCTGCCCGCGATATCGCTCGGCTTCTTCAGCGATCTCCCCCAGGTCCGCTCCGCGCTCCAGGTGAACGCGCTCTTCCTCATCGGGGCCGCGCTCGCCCCGCTCCTGCTCTGGGCGCTGAACCGCACCCGCTTCGGGCTCGTGCTCCGCACCGTGGGCGAGAGCGCCGACGGCGCCCGCGCGATGGGGGTCGACGTGAACCTGGTCCGGCGGCGCGCGACCATGGCCGGCGGCTTCCTCGCCGGCGTCGGCGGCTCGTTCCTCTCGCTCTTTTACCCTGGCAGCTGGAACGAGGGACTCTCGAGCGGACAGGGGCTCATGGCCGTCGCCCTCGTCATCTTCGCGCGCTGGAACCCGGTGCGCTGCCTCTTCGCTTCGCTGCTCTTCGGCGGCGCGAGCGCCCTCGGGCCGGCGCTCCAGTCCGTGGGGATCACCTGGGGATACCACCTCTTCAACGCCGCGCCGTACATCGTGACGCTGGCCATCATGGTCGCCGCGAGCTCCGCGACCCAGACCCTGCGCGATCAGCCCGCCGAGCTGACGCTCGCGCGTTGATCGCGCGAGGCGGCGCGCACCGGACGAACCGTGTGAAACGTACGAAACGGATGAAACGAACGAAAGGAGCGAGCCCCGCGAGACGAGCGAACCGTACGAGACGAGCGAAACGCTGAATGACAGGAGGACTCGACCGATGCCCTACGTGGCCGCTGATCCCTACGCCTGGCCTTACAACGGCGCGCTCCGCCCCGAGACGACGGCCCTGATCGTCATCGACATGCAGACCGACTTCTGCGGGAAGGGCGGGTACATCGACCTGCTCGGCTACGACATCTCCCTGACGCGGGCGTGCATCGCGCCGATCCAGCGCGCGCTCGCGGAGCTGCGCCGCCGCGGCTATCACGTCCTGCACACGCGCGAGGGGCACCGGCCGGACCTCTCCGATCTCCCGGCGAACAAGCGGTGGCGCTCCCGCCGGACCGACGGCGGGCGCGGCACGGGCGTGGGCATCGGCGATCCAGGGCCGTGCGGGCGCGTGCTCGTCCGCGGAGAGCCTGGGTGGGAGATCATCCCGGAGCTCGCGCCCCTGCCCGGCGAGCCGATCATCGACAAGCCGGGCAAGGGCTCGTTCTGCGCGACGGATCTCGATCTCATCCTCCGCCAGCGCCGCATCGAGAACCTGATCCTCACGGGGATCACGACGGACGTCTGCGTGCACACCACCATGCGCGAGGCGAACGACCGCGGGTACGAGTGCCTGCTGCTCTCCGACTGCTGCGCGGCCACGGATCCTGGCAACCACGCCGCCGCGCTGAAGATGATCAAGATGCAGAACGGCGTGTTCGGCGCGGTCTCGACCTCCGCCGCGCTGCTGGAGGCGCTCCCGTGACCATGGACCCGCGCGTCTTCTCGAGCCCCGCGGCGAGGCCGCCCCGCGCCGCCGCCCGGGAGCCCGGCCCCCCCACGCCGCCGCCGGCGCTCTCCGCCGCGGGGATCACGAAGCGGTTCGGGCCGCTGCTCGCGCTCGACGACGTCTCGCTGCGCCTCGCGCCCGGGAGCTTCCACGCGCTCCTCGGCGAGAACGGCGCCGGCAAGAGCACGCTGGTCAAGTGCATCATGGGCTATCACCAGGCCGACGCCGGCGAGGTGAGGGTCGGCGACGCGGCCCTGTCCATCAGGAGCCCGCGCGACGCGCAGGCGCTGGGGATCGGCATGGTCTACCAGCACTTCACCCTCGTGATGAACATGACGGTCGCCGAGAACCTCGTGCTCGCGCGCGCGTCGCTCCCCCTCGTGATCGACTGGCGCAAGGAGCGCGAGGCGATCCGCGCGTTCATGGAGCGCATGCCGTTCCGGCTCGATCCGGAGCGGACCGTCCGCGCGCTCGCCGCGGGCGAGAAGCAGAAGCTCGAGATCCTGAAGCAGCTCTACCTCGGCAGCAGGATCGTCATCCTCGACGAGCCGACCTCGGTCCTCACGCCCGGGGAGGCCGACGAGGTGCTCGGGATGCTCCGGTGCATGGCCGACGAGCAGCGGATCAGCGTGCTCATGATCTCGCACAAGTTCCGCGAGGTGACGGCGTTCGCCGACGAGGTCACGGTGCTGCGGCGCGGCCGGGTCGCCGGCCGGGGCAAGGTCAAGGACCTCACGCCGGCGGCCATGGCCGAGATGATGGTCGGCGCGCAGCCGGCGCAGGTCTCCGCGGCGCGCGGCGACGCGCCCGCCGGGGAGCCGATCCTGCGCATCGAGGGGCTCGCCGCGAGCGACGATCGCGGGCGGCCGGCGCTCGACGGCGTGACGCTCACGGTCCATCGCGGCGAGATCGTCGGCATCGCCGGCGTCTCCGGCAACGGGCAGGAGGAGCTCGTCGAGGTCCTCGCCGGGCAGCGCGCCGCGCGGGGTGGCAGCGTGGTCGTCCATGGCGAGCCGTACGGCGCCGGGCGCGCGCAGATCCAGCAGCACCGGGTGCGGTGCCTGCCCGAGGAGCCGCTGCGCAACGCCTGCGTCCCCGCGATGTCGGTCGCTGAGAACATCGGGTTCCGCGTCTTCGACAGGCCGCCCTTCACGAGGCTCCGCTGGGGCGTGAGCCGGGCGGCGCTGAGGCGGTCGGCCGAGCGCCTCGCCGCGGAGTACGCCATCAAGGCGCCCTCGGTCGACGCCCCGATAGGCAAGCTCTCCGGCGGCAACGTGCAGCGCGCCGTGCTCGCGCGCGAGCTCGGCATGGAAGAGGACATCGAGCTCCTCGTCGCCGCAAACCCCTGCTTCGGGCTCGATTTCGCGGCCGTGGCCGAGATCCGCTCCCGCATCCTGAAGGCGCGCAACCGCGGGACCGCCGTCCTCCTCGTGAGCGCGGATCTCGACGAGATCTTCGCCATGGCCGACCGTGTCCTCGTGATGAGCGAAGGCCGCATCGTCCACGAGTCGCCGATCGCTTCGGCCGACGTCGCGGAGATCGGCCGCGCGATGGCGGGGCACCGATGACGGCGCGGCCCCTCGAGATCGCGGCGAGGCCGTACCCCTTCCGCGTCGCCGATCGGGACGCCGTGGCGCTGCTCGTCATCGACATGCAGCGCGACTTCCTCGAGCCCGGCGGCTTCGGCGCGGCGCTCGGCAACGACGTCAAGCGGCTCCAGCGCATCGTGCCGACGGTCCGGCGCGTCCTCGACGCGTTCCGCGACCACGGCCTGTCCATCATTCACACGAAGGAGGGTCACAGGCTGGATCTCTCGGACTGCCCCCCTGCGAAGCGGGGCCGGGGCGCTCCAGGGATGCGGATCGGCGATGTCGGGCCGATGGGGCGCATCCTGGTGCTGGGCGAGCCTGGAAACGACTTCGTGCCCGAGCTCGCGCCGGCGCCCGGGGAGCTCGTCGTACCGAAGCCCGGGAAAGGCGCGTTCTACCGGACGGGGCTCGACGCCAGGCTGGCGGCGCTCGGCGTCTCCCACCTGCTCATCGCCGGCGTGACGACCGAGGTCTGCGTCCAGACCACGATGCGCGAGGCGAACGATCGCGGCTACGAGTGCCTGTTGATCGAGGACGCCACCGAGAGCTACTTCCCGGAGTTCAAGGCGGCGACGTTGGAGATGGTCCGCGCCCAGGGCGCGATCATCGGTTGGACCGCCCCCGCCGCCGCCGTCCTCGAAGCGCTCTGATCGATGCCCGTTCCGGAGCGGTGGTCACCTGCACAGGATACGGGCCCAGATCGGCGTTTTCGGCGCGGAAGCGCACGAAAGGGCGCCGAGCACCGAAAACGTCCATCTGGGCCCGTATCCGCAGCGGGCGGCCACCACTCTAATGTGTGGAGCCGAGAGCGCCCGCGACGAGGTAGTCCATGCTCTCGAGCGCGATGTCGGTCTGCTGCTGCGCGACCGAATCGGCGATCACCACCTTGCCCTCATTGTTCATGATGGGCCCCTGGAAGATGGTGAGCGTGCCCTCCGTGAGCTTCGCCTTCGCCTCCTCGGCCTTCTTCTTTGCCTCCTCGGAGACGGCGGGGCCATAGGGTGAGATCTTGATGTACCCCTCCTTGAAACCGCCGCGCAGGAGGTGCGGATACGGCTTCCCCTCGCGGATGAACGTCATGTAGTCGGTGTAGACCTTGGACCAGTTCCACTCGGCGCCGGTCAGGTAGCCCTTCGGGGCGAGCGTCGCCTGGTTCGTGTGGTAGCCGGCGCTGAACGCGCCGCGCCGCTCCGCGAGCTCGATGATCACCTTGGGCGAGTCCACGTGGGCGGTCAGGACGTCGACGCCCTGATCGATGAGGCTGTTGGCCGCCTCCGCCTCCTTGACGGGCATCGCCCAGTCGCCGGTGAAGATCACGGCCGTCGTCACGCTCGGGTTCACGCTCCGGGCGCCCAGCGTGAAGGCGTTGATGTTGCGGAGCACCTGCGGGATCGGCTTCGCCGCGATGAACCCGAGCTTGCCGCTCTTCGTCGTCATGCCGGCGACGATGCCGGACACGTACTCGGCTTCGTCGATGTAGCCGAAATAGCTGCCGACATTGCTCGGGTGCTTCGACCCGTCGTAGAGGCCGCCACAATGGAGGAAGGTCTTGTCCGGGAACTTCTCCGCCACCTTGAGGATGTGCGGATCGAAGTAGCCGAAGGACGTCGGGAAGATCACCGTCGCGCCATCGAGGTTGATCATGCTCTCGAGCGTCTTCTGCACGGCGACCGTCTCGGGGACGTTCTCCTCCTCACGGGTCTTCACGCCGGCCAGCTTGGCGAGCGCGGCGGCCCCCTCGGCGTGCGCCTGGTTGTAGCCGTAGTCGTCCCTGGGGCCGACGTAGATGAAGCCCACCGTGAGCGGCTGATCGCTCGACCCCTCCTTGCTGCAGCCTGCCGCCGGCAGGAGCGAGAGCGAGAGGACCAGTGGACGGAGGATGGCGAGGAAGCGCTGTCCCCGTGCCGCGCCGGCCGCGGTGAACACGGGAGTTCTCGGTGTGCTCTTCACGCCATGGATGTGTACGCGACTCCTCATTTCTGGAGCTTTTCCCACGCGTGAATTTCGCGCGCTTCGCGTGATTCCCGTTGAGCGCGCACCGCGCGCTGTGGCATGGTTCCATCAACACTGGAGATTCGCGATGACAGCTACACTTCCAGCAGCGACGCGGGATTTTGTGCCTGTGCAGTTGCCATTCATCATTGCGAATGTGGCAACGATGGCCGCTCATCCGGAGTCGGTCCCCTGGCGGCGCCTCCGGGAGGGCGTCGAGATTCACCGCATTTACGGCAACAGCGACGCAGGCGCCTCGGCCGCGCTCCTGCGCTACGCGCCGGGGGCATCCGTGCCGCAGCACGTCCATCGCGGCCATGAACACATCTTCGTGCTCACAGGATCGCAGTCGGACGAGCGCGGGCACCACCGCGCCGGCACGCTCGTGATGAACGCCCCGGGCAGCCGCCACAGCGTCTCGAGCGCCGAGGGCTGCATCGTCCTCGCGATCTGGGAGCAGCCCGTCGTCTTCATCTGATTCATCCTCATCCGATCATCTGGACACCGGCTCACGCATCAGGACATCCGGGCCGCTCATCTGGACACCTCCTTTCCACCCCCTCGCGCCATGCGGGGCTTCGCCGCTTCCAGACACGAAGGCCAGCGAGGCCACGCCGGCCTGACCTGGGTCCGGGGTACGACATCGCCGCAGGCACGTCCTCACCGGACCGCGAGCGTGCACCCGGCGCTCGCTTTCTCGGGGCACAGAGGTTCAGGTACGCTGCGCTTTGCCGTAGGCTGGACGCTCATGGATTCACGCGGGAAATCGCTCCCTCCGGGGCCGCTCGTCACGGACGAGGACATCCGGGAAGAGCTCCGGCGGCTGTTCGACGCCGGTCCCGACTCGGGGCTCGTCATCCGGGTCTACGGCGAGCCGGGCGAGGGGGCGGCCGCGGCGGACGCGTTCCGCGAGATGTTCGCGTCGCTGCGCATGTACGAGGGGAAGCCGCAGGACCAGCCGCTGGAGATCCTCGTCGACGCGCCGAGCAAGGCGCACATCGCGCGCGCGCTTTCTGTGCTCGGCCACAAGCAGCACCAGAAGCGGATCCTCGATCACATCCTCACCACCTTCGGGCGCCGGCTGATCGACCCGCTCGCCGAGATCCTCGACACGACCCCGACCGGCTCGGTGACGGCGCGGCTGACCATGCTGCGGGACATCTTCCTCGCGCACGTCGCGGATCTGCGGATGACGCCGGAGTCGCAGCAGATCCTCTCGAGCGACCTGCGCAAGCTCCTGAGCGACGACTACCTGGCGATGGTGGCGGAGAACGAGGAGCGCGTGCAGCGCCCGCGCGTGGCGATGCTCGCGCAGCAGATCCTGCGGCTCGTCGGCTCCACGTTCCACAACGCGCTCAAGCGGTGGCCGGCGCACGCCGAGCAGATCGCCTCGTCGATCGCGCGGCGGAGCCCGAAGAAGGTCCGCCTGAGCGAGGTGCCGAAGCTCATCCGCGGCCAGATCACCGACGGCATCGAAGAGTTCCTGTGGATCGAGACGAGCGCGGACATCGAGGGCGCGCTGCGCCCGATGCTCGCCGAGCACCAGGACGTGATGCCCGTGACGCAGGCGACGCTCGACCGATCGACGTACCGCGAGTTCGCGGACGCCTGCTGGGCGATCATCGCCGAGCACTGCTGACGGCGGGGCGAGCGCTGCCGGATCGACGATCCCGCCGCGCTGCAGGCTGAGATCCATCACGTCCTGGTCGCTTCGCTCACCGCTTCACCGAGTGTCCCGCCCGATGCGTCTGGAGGGAGAGCCCCCCCTCCGGAGCAAGCCCCCGCGCGCGCCGCGTCGGGAATGATTTCCGCCTCCCGCTGTTGTAAGGGGCCGCTGGCGCCTGGGCCGCCGCGCACTGCGGCGTCCGAATCGCCGGCGCGGAGAGCTTCTTCCCTTCGCGGAGGGGTGCACGGCCGTGATCGAAATCAGCGACCTATACAAGTACTACGGCGACCGGAAAGCCATCGGGCCCCTGTCGTTCTCGATCGAGGCGGGAGAGATCGTCGGTCTGCTCGGCCTGAACGGCGCGGGCAAGACGACGACGCTCAGGATCCTCGCCTGCGATCTGCTCCCGTCCGCGGGCCGTGTGCTCGTGGACGGACTGGATGTCGTCGACCACCCCCACGAGGTGCGGTCCCGCATCGGATACCTCCCCGACAGGCCGCCGCTCTACGACGAGATGAGCGTGCGCGCCTTCCTCCACTTCGCCGCGCGCCTGCGCGGCGTCGACGCCGGCGCGGCCGACGCGCGGGTGGCCGAGGCGCTCGCGGTGACGCAGCTCGACGACGTGGCCGCGGACCCCATCAGCTCGCTGTCCCACGGCTTCAAGCAGCGCGTCGGCATCGCGCAGGCGATCGTGCACAAGCCGCAGCTGCTCGTCCTCGACGAGCCGATCAGCGGGCTGGACCCCGTGCAGATCGTCGAGATGCGCGCCCTGCTCCGGAGCCTGCGCGGCAAGCACACCATCCTGCTCTCCAGCCACATCCTCTCCGAGATCAGCGAGACGTGCGATCGCATCCTCGTGATCCGGGACGGCGCGATCGGCGCGCAGGGGACCGAGCAGGAGCTCTCGGCCAAGCTGCTCCACGGCGTCCGGGTCGAGCTCACGGTGCGCGGCCCCGCGGCCGAGGGCGCGGGCCGCGGCGAGGCGGCGCGAGCGCTCGAGCTCGCGCGCGAGGTCGAGGGCGTCACGTCCGTCGAGCAGGTCACCACCAACGAGCCGGGGGGCGACGTCGTGAGCTTCGCGGTCGAGGCCGACCGCGACGTGCGCGCGGCGCTGTGCGCCGAGCTCGTGCAGGCGGGCATCGGCATCCTCGAGGTGAAGCGGAGCGAGCGCGAGCTCGAGTCGGTGTTCCTGCGGCTCGCCACGCGCGCGACGCCCGGGGCGAAGGACAGGTCCGCCGCGGCCGGCAGGGCGAGTGCCGGCGGCGACGCAAGGAAGGCCCCTGCGGAGGAGCAGGCGGAGGAAGGCGAGGGCGAGACATGAGAGGGACATTGCTCGTCGCGCGGCGGGAGCTGTCCGCGTACCTGAGATCACCGCTCGGGTACGTCGTCGCTGCCGCTGCGCTGCTCATCGACGGCATCTACTTCCAGGTCGCGGCGCTCGGCTCGGGCGCGCGGCTGTCGGCGGAGGTGCTGCTCAAGTTCTTCGACGGTACGGCGTTCATCACGATGGTCGCGGCGCTCATCCTGTCGATGCGGCTCATCGCCGGCGAGCGCGAGAGCGGGACGCTCATCCTGCTCAAGACCGCGCCCGTGCGCGACGGCGAGATCATCGCCGGCAAGTTCCTCGCCGCGCTCGCGCTGGTGTCGTTGATGACGGCGATCACGATCTACATGCCGCTGCTCATCTTCGTGAACGGCAAGGTGTCCGTCGGGCACATCCTGGTCGGCTACTCCGGGGTGCTGCTGCTCGGCGCCGCGTCGCTCGCGATCGGGCTCTTCGCCTCGACGCTCGCGGCGAGCCAGGTCATCGCGGTCATCCTCGGGGCGGCGATCCTCGGGACGCTCGGCTTCCTGTTCCTCGTCGCCCGCGTGACGGAGCCGCCGCTCAACGACTTCGTGAGCGCGCTGAACCTCTACCCGCTCAACCAGAAGCCGTTCCTGAACGGCGTGCTCCGGCTGGAGAACGTCGTGTACTACGTCGCGGTCGCGTACTTCTTCCTGCTCGCCGCGACCCACACCCTGAAGGCGCGGAGGTGGCGGTGAAGGACAAGCAAGCTCAGGCCGACGAGGCCGAGATCCGCGGCGAGGGAGCGGGCTCCGCGCCCCTGCCGGACGCGGGGCGAGAGGCCCCGCCGGCCGGCGATCCGGCGCCCGCCGCGCCGCGCGAGGCGCCTGCGCTCCGCGCCGGGGGCTGGATGGTCCCGGCGTACGCGGGCGCGCTCCTCGCCCTCTTCCTCGGCGAGCGCGTGGTGCCCACGATCGAGTGGCTCCGCTATGCCCTGTCGGGGCTCGGGTTCTTGACCCTGGTCCTCGTCACCGCGCTGCGCTTCGCGACCGCGGTGCGCGAGACGGGCGAGCGCCGCGCGGTCGAGCGCGCGCTCGCGATCCTGTCGGCGCTCGGCGTCGTCGCGGTGGCGGCCTACTTCACCACGACCGACGCGGGGCAAGCCATGCTCGGCGTCTCGCGCGCCGCGCCCGAGCTGCGCGCGCGCGTCGACGCGGCCACGACGGTCGCCTGGATCGCGCTGCTCGTCATGGCGACGGTGCCGCTGTTCTTCGGCGAGGCGGCGCTCGCGCCGATGCGGCGCGCCGAGCGCATCGAGGGCCGGCGGGTGCGCGCGGCGACGCTCTCGGGTCTGACGCTCGGGTTCGCCGCGGTCTACTCGGCGCTCTTCGTGTTCGCCGCGAGCCAGCTCGATCTCAAGGTGGACTTCTCGTACTACCGCACGGCGCGCCCGGGCGACTCCACGAAGCGCGTCGCCGAGAGCCTGACCGAGCCGCTCAAGATCACGGCCTTCTTCCCGCAGCAGAACGAGGTCGGCGCCGAGGTGGAGGGCTACCTGCGCGAGGTGAAGGCGGCGTCGCCGCAGATCACCGTGGAGATGCAGGATCGCCTGCTCGTCCCCGCGCTCGCCAAGGAGGCGAAGGTCACGCAGGACGGCGTCATCGTGCTCTCGCGCGACAGCTCGCGCGAGACGCTCACCGTCGGCTCCGACATGAAGAGCGCGGGCGCCAAGCTGAAGAGCATCGACGCCGACTTCCAGAAGGCGCTGCTCAAGGTGATCCGGCCCGCGCGCATCGCCTACCTGACCGTGGGCCACGGCGAGCTGAACGAGACGGCTGGCCAGGTCGCGGGGCGGACGGTCAAGGATCTGCGCAAGGTGTTCGAGTCCCAGAACTACACCGTCAAGGACCTCGGGCTCGCCCAGGGGCTCGGCAGCGAGATCCCGAAGGACGCCTCCGTGGTCCTCGTGCTCGGCCCGCAGAAGGAGTTCCTGCCGGAGGAGATCGGGGCGCTCAAGCGGTACGCCGAAGGCGGCGGACACCTCCTGTTCGCGCTCGATCCGGAGGCGAAGGTCGATCTGAACCCGCTCGCTGGCATCGTGGGGCTCACGTGGAAGCCGGAGATCCTGGCGATGGATCGGGCCTTCGCCGTGAGGCGCCACAACGACTCGGATCGGACGATCCTGATCACGACGCGGTACTCCTCGCACGCGTCCGTCTCCACGCTGAGCCGCAACGCCCAGCAGGCGCCGACGCTCTTCCCGGGCGCGTCGTCGCTCGACAAGCAGGGCGGCGACGAGCTGAAGGTCGACTTCGTCGTCCGCTCGATGCCCGAGGCGTTCGCCGACGCGAACGGCAACTTCAAGTTCGACGCGGAGAGCGAGAAGCGCAGCGCCTACAACCTCGCCGCGGCGGTCTCGAAGGAGGTCGCGCCCGGCGCGGACGGCAAGGAGAAGAAGGAGCTCCGCGCGTTCGTGGTCGCCGAGGCCGACATGTTCAGCGACGCGGCGATCCGGGCCGGAGCGAACGGGCTGTTCGCGCTGGACGCGCTCCGGTGGCTCGGCGGCGAGGAGAGCTACGCCGGGGAGATCACGACGAGCGAGGACGTCCGGATCGAGCACACGAAGGAGAAGGACCAGGTGTGGTTCTGGGCCACGATCCTCGTGGCGCCGGCCATGGTGCTGGGTCTCGGGCTCTTCATCACGCGCCGCGGGCGGCGCGCGAGCGGGAGGCGCGCATGAGGTTGGAACGCAGCTTTTTCGTGCACCTCGGCCTTCTTGTGGTCGCGGCGTTGTTCGCGGTCCTCGTCTGGACGCGCGACGAGAAGGCGGCCGCCCTCTCGGTCGCGGACGTGACCGTCTGGGCCGGCCGCGCCGACGACGTCGAGCGCATCGCCTTCGAGGGGAAATCGAAGACGGTCGTCCTCGAGGCGAAGAAGGACAAGGAGGGCCGCTACTTCGTCGGCACGGCGGAGCGCAAGACGACGCCCCCGGCCGAGAAGCCGAAGGACCCGCACCAGAACCCCGACGACGCGGCGCAGGACGACGAGCCGCCCGCGGAGGCTGAGCCGACGGTCAAGACGACGACGTTCGTCTCGGTGGCCGCCGGCAACAAGCTCGCCGAGGCGATCGCGCCGCTGAAGGCGCTGCGCTCGATCGGCCGCATCGCGGACGACCGCGCGGCCGAGTTCGGGCTGGCCGAGCCCGAGGGCACGCTCACCGTCAAGCTGCGCGGCGCCGAGCGAAAGCTGGTCCTCGGCGGCGCGACGCCCGGCGGCGCGGACCGGTACGCGCGCGACGAGGCCACGGGCGAGGTGTACGCCATCAAGGGCGACATCTACCGCGATCTCGACACCGCGGAGTCACGGCTCCTGGAGCGGGATCTGCACGAGTGGAAGGACGTCGATCTCGCCAGGGCGCGCGTCATCGCCGGGGACAAGCGCCGCGAGCTCGTGCGCAGCGGCGACGAGGGCAAGAAGTTCTGGGCCGATCCGGCGAGCCCCGAGCAGAACGACGAGACGGTCGGCAACTGGATGAGCAAGCTCGACCGTCTCCGTCCCACCGAGTACGTGGCCGTTGCCCCGGAGCAGAAGGAGGTCGTGGTGCGGATCGAGTACACCGGCCGCTCTGGCGACATCGGCTTCGCCGAGCTCGTGAAGGGGCCCCCCGGGGCGAGCGGTAAGCCCGACTATTTCCTGGTCACGGAGCGCACCCGCCTTCACGGCAAGGTGCCGGTGGGCGTCGCTGAGCAGGTCGAACAGGACGTCGGCGCCGTCGTCAAGTAGCCCTTGCGCCTCGCGACCGCGCCGGAGCAGCCGCCCGGCGCGGTCGGCCTCCGTGCGGCGCCGGCCGCGCCCTGCGGCGCAAGCTGTCTCCCCCGGTCGCTCTTTACTTGCCGTACCGGGTCCGGTCCTGCAACGCTCGGGCGCAATGTTCTTCCGACGATTGCCTACCCTAGCGCTGGGCGCTGCGGCGGCGCTCGCCGCGGCGTGCAGCTCGCCGCCTCCACCGCAACCCGTAGCGCCGCCGCCGACCGTGACCGCGGCGCCACCGCCTCCGCCTCCCCCTGCTCCGAAGCCCTGCAAGGCGCTCGATGAGCAGTGCCAGGCAGAGGCGTCGACCCGGGCGAAGATCGCCCAGAGCTCACTCGTGTTCACGCCCGCGAAGGGTTGGACCTATGCCCAGGCGGAGAGCGCCACGATCGCGCAGGCCGCGGACGAGGGCCCGGCCTTCGCGACGGCGCAGATCGACGCGGGCGAGGGCAAGCAGGCGATCGAGAAGCGCGACGCCGCGCTCGAGGCGCTGGCGCGCGAGATCAACGTGACCTTGCCGAAGAAGAAGGTGAACTGGAAGAAGCCCGACGACATCAAGGACGTCGCCGGGCGGAAGATCGGCCTGTGGCAAAAGGAGGGCGCCGCCCGCGGGACCAGGAAGGGCCCGCTGCTGATCTTCGGCGACACCGGGAAGGACGGGGAGATCGTGCTGGGGCTCGGCTTCGTCCCCGAGGACGACAACTCCGGCGCCGACGAGACCATCCTGCAATCGATCGAGTCGATCTCGGTCGCGGCGGAGTGATCTCGTGACGGCACCGAACGTCGCGCCGGGCAGCGTCATCGCGGGGAGGTTCTCGGTCCGCTCGCTCCTCGGCTACGGGGGCGCGACGGCCACCTTCCGCGCGGTGACGGCGCAAGCGCGCGACGTCGCCATCAAGCTGTACTCGCCCGTCGTCGGTCAGCGCGGGGACGCGATGCAGCACCTCCAGCGGTACGTGGCCGAGACGAACAGGCTGCCGCCAGAGCTCGCCGCGCACATCCTCGAGGCCGGCTACGACCCGGCGACGGCCGCGCCCTTCACGGTGACGGACATGATCCCGTTTCCGTCGCTCGCCGAGCTCGTGCGTCGCCGGCCCATGGGCTTCGAGGAGGTCGGCTCGATGCTCCGCTCTCTCGCGGCGGTGCTCGACGCGGCCCACGCCCGCGAGGTCCCCCACCACGGCCTCAAGCCGACGAACCTGTTCATCGACCCGAGCGCTCCGGGCAGCGTGAAGCTCACCGACTTCGGGCCGTCCCTCGCGCGGAGCATGGTGCCGACGCAGGAGGGGTATGTCCTCTCCGCGCCGTGGCTAGCGCCCGAGCAGCTTCAGCCGGGCGGCCAGGCGGGACCCGCCGCGGACATCTTCTCCGCTGCGCTGGTCTCCTTCTTCGCGCTCACGGGCCGCTCGTACTGGCGTTCCTGCCAGGGTCAGGTGGACATTCAGGGCTGGCAGCGCGAGCTCATGGCGCCGCGCCTCGCCGCGTCCGCGCGGGCCGCGGAGCTCGGCGTCCCGCTGAGCCCTGTGCTCGACGGCGCCTTCGCGCGCGCGCTGGCGCACGATCCGCGCGAGCGCTTCCGCTCCGCGAGCGAGCTCGCGGCCATGCTCAGCGGCTTCTCGGCGGCCGCGATCGAGGTGGGCTCGACGCTCGCCCTGTCTCCTTCGGTGAACGAGGCGGTCGCGCCCGCGCCGCCGGCCGTTGCCGTCACCGCGGCGAGCGCGCCCGCGCCCTTGCCGCCCGGCGACGCCACGCAGCTGGTGCCCTCGCCGTTTTCCCCCTCGCCGCAGCCGTCACACGCGCCGTTTTCACCTTCGCCGCCGCTGGCGCCCTCGCCGCAGCCGCCGCAGCCTTTTGCCGACGCGCCCGCCGGACAGGCGCCGTCACCTTCGGCCCAGAGCCAGACCGCATCCCGTCGAAGCGGCATTCCCGCGCTGACGGCGGTCAGCACCGCGCCCCGGTCGCCGTGGGGCAAGGCGGCCTCCCTGATGGTGGGCATCGTTGGTGTGCTGCTCGTCGGGGGCACGGCCGCCGCGTGGTACGTGCTGGACCGCAAGGACAAGGCGCAGCCGAGCCCCAGCGCCTCGACCAGCGCTTCCGCGGCGGCTCCCCCCGCGCCGTCGGCCGATCCCGCTCCACCCGAGCCAGCCCACAGCGCGGCGGCCGACGCCGGGACCCCGAACGCCGAGCCCCCGATCGATGCCGGCGCCTCGACCGACGCCGGCGTGGCGACCGACGCGACGGTGAAGATCTCCTGCAAGCCCGTCGCCTGCGAGGAGATCACCATCGACGGCAAGGTGACGCAGGCCCCGGAGGTCGAGCTCGGGCTCTCCCCTGGGGTTCACAAGGTGAGCGTCAAGCGAACCGGCTACTTCCCGCGGAGCCTGGGCGTGGTCGTCAAGGCCGGAACGCCGCTCGTGCAAGAGTTCCAGCTCACCGAGATCCCCCCGGCTCAGCCAGCGGGGCAGGCGGCGAGCAAGCCTTGCGGCAAATTCCTCAAACGCTGCAAATAGCCATCTTGCGCGCGCTCACGCGCGAGGGTGCGCCCGACGGTACGCGGCGCGCACGTGGTCGTCGGCGAGGTGCGTGTAGATCTCGGTCGTCACGACGTTCGCATGACCGAGGAGCGCCTGGACGCTCCGGAGATCCGCGCCCCCCTCGAGCAGGTGCGTCGCGAACGAGTGGCGGAGCTTGTGCGGCGAGCTCGGCTTGGCGATGCCCACGGCGCGCGCATATCCGCCGAGGAGCTTCCACACCGCCTGCCTGGTGAGCGGCCCGCCGCGCGGCGAGAGGAACAGCACCTGGGTCGCCGCGCTGCGCGGGTGCGTCGCGCGCAGCTCCAGGTAGGCGTCGATGGCGGCGAGCGCCGGCTCGCCGAGCGGCACGAGCCGCCGCTTCCCCCCCTTGCCGAGCGCCATCACGATCCCTTTGCGCCGGTCGACGTCCGCGAGCTTGAGGCGCACCACCTCGCTGACGCGCAAGCCGGCCGCGTACATCACGTGGAGCATCGCGCGATCGCGCAGCCCCTTGAACGTCCCTTGCTCGGGCGCCTCGATGAGGAGCGCGATCTCGTCGAACGAGAGCACCTTGGGCAGCCGCCGCCCGACCCTGGGTCGCTCGACCAGCGCGCACGGATCCCGCTCGATGCGGCGCTCGCGGAGCAGGAAGCGGATGAACCCGCGGACCGCGGAGAGGTGGCGCGCCGCCGAGCTGGCGCTGATGCCCGCCTGGCCGAGCGCGACCAGGTAGGTGCCGATCAGCGCCTGGTCGAGCCCATCGACGGTCGTGACCCCGCTCGCCTCGGCGTGGGCGACGAGCTTGGCGAGATCATGGCCGTACGCCTCGAGCGTCAGGGGCGCCAGAGCCCGCTCGACGCGAAGGTGATCCAGGTAGGTGTCCACCCAGGTCGCAAGGTCCACGGCCAACGGTACTTCGAAAGCGGCGAAGCGCGCCAGAAAGCCGGGCCGGAGCGGATCGACCCAGAACGCCCCGAACGGCAATACGTCTTCCTCCCTTCCGGCGTTTCACCTCCCCGTCCTGGTTCCAGCCGGACGCGGAATGCGTCACAGTGGGCCCCGTGGTGTCAGCCTTCGAGGTCATCGAGCCCCGCGGAGCGGAAAGCCCGGTCCTCGTCGAGGTACCGCACGCGGGCGTCCACGTGGATCCCGAGTCGCTGTCCTGGACCATCGCGCCGGCGCGCAGCATCGGGCGCGACGCGGACCTGTACGTCGACGCGCTCTTCCAGGACGCTCCGGCCGAGGGGGCGACGCTCCTCTTCTCCAGGATGAGCCGGCTGGTCGTCGATCTCAACAGGGGCGAGGCCGACTGCGACGGCGACGCGGTCGAGGGCGGCGGCCGGGCGCCCTACCCGCGGGGGCTCATCTGGCGCATGACCACGGACGGCGAGCCGATCCTCGCCGCTCGGCTGCCGCGGCAGGAGGTGGAGCGCCGGCTCGACCGCTTCTACCGCCCCTATCACGGCGCCCTCAGCGCGCTCCTCACCCGCAAGCGCGAGCGCTTCGGCTTCGCGATCCTCCTCTGCGCGCACTCGATGCCGAGCCAAGGCCGCCGCGGCCACGCGGAGGGCGCGATCGCTCGGGCCGACATCGTCCCCGGCACGCGCGGGCGGACGACCGCCGCGAGCGCGGTGATCGACGCGGTCGATCAGCACGCGCGCGCCTGCGGCTTCTCCGTGCGCCATGATGACCCCTATAAAGGGGGTTTCAGCACCGCGCACTACGGCCAACCGCACCGTGCCGTCCACGCCGTGCAAATCGAGATTGCACGCCGGCTGTACATGGACGAGCAATCCCTTGCCATGGATGGGCAAGGATTCCCTGCCGTGCGAGACTTCGGTCGTACCCTGGTCGCGCGGCTCACCTCAGCCGAGCTGCTCGGTCAGCTCCGCAGCAGCCCTCCCTTCGACGCCCGTGAGATCTGATCCAGCTCCATCAATGGAAAAGCCTTTCGGAGAGGCGAGCCGCGACCGCCCGCCAGCGAGCCGTCGCGCGATCGCTGAACGGGAAAAGGCCGCACCAGCCCAGCCGGAGGGCGCCACAACCGGCGAGAGCCCGGCCGACCGCGCCCAGGAAGGACCGGCTGCGGCGTCGATCAGCGCCGCTCCGGTCGATCGGCGCCTCGAGTCGAACCCGGCCATCCCGATCGAGGTGGCGCCCCCGAGCACGCGCGAGCACGTCACCAAGCCGCTCCTCGCGTCCGAAGCGCTCATGGAGGACCTGGCGCCGATGCGTCCAGCGCAGGACGCGGCGCGGATCTGGTGTGCTGCGGTGGGCGCCGGATTCCTTCTGCTCGGCGGCCTGTCGATCGCTGGGCTCCGCCCGGACGGCGTTGTCGCGGGGCCGCCAGCGTTCGTCCTGGGCATCGTCGCGCTGTTCACCGCGCTCACGTCGGTGAGCTACCGGCAGCGCGCCGTCGCCATGGTGGTGCTCGGGGCGATCGCGACCGTCCTCGGCCTCCAGAGCTCGGGGACGGCGGTCGGCTGGGGAACCGCCCGGGCCGTCGCGGCGATAGCGCTCCCGGCTGCGCTCGTCTTCCGGTCTCGCTACAGGGCGTACAGCGGCGCACGGTGGCTGCTCGTCGCCGCCTTCCTCGTCACGCTCCCATCCTTCGGGCATGCGATCGGACAGCTGGCTCTGCACGATCCGCACCTGGGCCATCTCGGCGCCTTGCTGGTGATCCTGGCGGTCCTGTCCAGCCTTACCGGGTTCATGGGTGCGGAGACGACGGGCGCCGGGTCGTTCCTTGCCGTCGCTGTGGTGCTCGCCTTCACGGCCGACCTGGTCGTCGGCAGGCTCGCGCATCTCGACACCTTCTCGCCCCGGGACATCGTCATCGTGCTCTCCGCGAGCCTTGCGTTCGCGGCGACGTCCGCCATCACGAGCCTCGGCCTGTTCCAGATCCTGGCCTGGCGCCTGGCTGCCGACGCCCGGCGCATCGATCTGCACTCACGCCGCCCCGAGAACGAGAAGGACGGGCGGGATCGGCGTCCGCCCTCGGGCGGCGAGTGGCTGACCTAGGCCGCGCGTCAGCTGGCGCGTAGGGCGTCGGGGACACCGAGGGGAGAGGCTCGTCCGGGCCGGGTTGCGACCCGCTCTTCCCCATCCCCTTCTGCGTCCGGCCGGCGTCAGCGCGGCGATCGACCGATCGACCTCTCCGGCAGAGATTTCCAGCCCACAGCGGCAATGATCCCCCGGACGACGCTTGACATGTCCCCCGGCTTCCTTCACTTTCCCGCGCTCCCGAGCCCCCCTGCTCCCCCGCGCAGGGCGTGCGCCCGGCCAGCTAGTTCGATTTACGGTCGGGGCACCGATGCAGGGCCCCTTCCAACCGAGGACGTCATGGCGAAGAGCGACATCACTGGGAAGCGGAAGCTTCTGGCGCAGAATGTCTCCCACTCCAACATCAAGACGAAGCGCTGGCAGCTCGTGAACATTCAGACCCGGCGCGTCTGGGTCCCCGAGCTCAACCGCTTCGTGAAGCTCAACCTCACGACGCGCGACATCCGCACGATCGACAAGATCGGCGTTGTCGCCTACGCGAAGCGCTACGGCGTCGCGCTCTAGGCCCAGCGCCAGCGCGCCGGCCCGCCTGAATGTCGGCCGCCGCTTCGCGGCTGGATGCGCCGCGCTCTGTTCTCCCCCTCTCGGGGCTCGCCTCCATCCATCTTCAGCTTTGGAAGTGCCGCGTGCGTGACGGCACGCGGCGTATGCAGCCGGCGCGAGCTGGCAGGCGTCGGCCGCAGCGCACGTTGCGCAGCGGCGCAGCGGCTCACTGCACCTCGCTGCAGCCTCAGCGCTCCTCCACGGCGCCCTCGATGGCCCGCGCCGCGTCGGCTAGGGAGCCGCATGGCCGGCCGATCTCCGCTTCGGCCGACCGACGCCCGCTGCGCCTCACCCCTCTGCCGGCTGCGTCCCTGCCCCCGCCATGAAGCCGGCTGCGAGGTTGGCCGTGCGCGCGTCGCGCTCGTCGCGCAGGACGGCGATGGCGGCGCTGGCGCCCTGCTGCGTGCGGACATCATGAAGGGCAGCTTCGAGCGCGGTGCCGCCGAGGAGCGCGGTGAGGACCCTCACCTCGATCGTGGGCTTGCCTGCGAGCGCGATCGCAGCCGCGAAGGCGCCGCGCTGGAGGATCCCGATAGGCGCGGCCGCGGGCAGGGGCGTGCCAGGGGCGAGGCGCGTGATCCCGCGGCGCACCGGGACGGCGTCGCGGCCGAGCACGATCTCGAGCTCGGGGACGGTGATGCCATCATCGGTGCGCGTGTAGGCGAGCGCTGCGACCGTGCCCCAGCCGTCGCAGGCGACGATGGCGTCCGTGGGTCGCGCCACGTCCCCTACCGGCCAGGGTGCCTGGAGCGCGGTCGCCCCCTCCGCGATCGTGGTCGACGCGGCTTCCACCTCGGCGGGCACCGCTTCAGCGAGGTCTTCGGCGGTCAGCGTCCCCCCCGCGACCGCCCCGCCGGCGGCCAGCAGCGCCCGCTCCACATCGCGCGCCCGGAGCGCCACCGCGCCGAGCGAGCCGACCTCGCGGAGCAGCGCGGCGCGCCCGGTCGCGCCCGCGCGCTCCGCCGCGACCACACCGGAGCGAACCAGCTCACGGAGCCGCGCGCGTCCGAGGTAGCCGTGCAGCAGGACCAGCATGCCGAGCGAGCGCGGAACAGCGACGTGCGCGGCCTCCGGGACGCTCTGCCCATCGACGAACCCGCGCGGCCGCGGCGCGCCGCGCCCAGGCTGGATCGCCCGTCCATCGAACGCCCTCGCGCCGACGCCGACGCCGGCCGCCAGCGCGACGGCGGGCGCGAGCAGCACGTCGGGCTGCGCGCCAGCTGCAGCGAAGAAGCCGGCGACGATCGCGTCGATCGCGCTGCCGGAGGACTCGAGCGCGGCCCGGGCGGCCGAAGCCGCAAAGGAGTCGCTCGCGGTGGCTGCCGCGCCGCGGATCACTGCTCCTCGTCCTCGGCGACGAGGGTGCTGGGCATGGGCATGGTCGGCCTTACCACAGCCGACGCTGTCGAGCGATCCGGCGTGCGCGCGAGCGCGGCCGCGAGCAGCGACTTGATCTGCGGCGCGCGGTCGCCCTCGACGACCAGGAACACCTCACGCCGTCCGCGCAGGCGCTCGGCGACCCGCTCGAGCGCGGCCGCTCCCATCGACGAGGACCGCCCGAGCGCGCGCAGCCGTGTATAGACGATCGGCCCGGGCGGCGGCGCGTCGCGCGCCACGTCGAGCACCGGGATGACCTTGGCGGCGCGCGCGGTCGCAACGATGTCGTCGCGCTCCCAGATCCCGGAGGGCTCCCAGCAGCGCACGACCCCTTCGGCGGGCAGGCGCTCGAAGAGCGCCGCGAGCTTCTTGCGGTTGCTCGCCGTCGGCCGGAGCGACGCCGGCGTCTGGAGCAGGACGCACCGCGCCTCCAGCACGGCCGCCACCTCGAGCGAGGCCGAGAGCGCCTCGTCGAGGTCGCGCCCGCCGGCGAGCTCGCCGACCACGCGCGGCAGCACCACGCTGAAGACGAAGCCCGGCGGCACCGCTTTGCGCCACTTGCGCAGCGTCGTCGCGCGAGGCAGCGACGTATCGAGCGGGCGGAGCTCGACCAGATCGAAGCGATCTTTGTACTTCTGAATATCGCCCTTGAGCGAGGGCAGTCCGACGAGGAGGCGGGCCATCAGCGCGGACTCTTAACCCACCTTGCGCGCCGATGCAGCGCGTGCCCGACGGCGGCGCGATTTCTCATTTGGGGAGTAAAATCCTTGATTTATTCGAAGTGGAACCACTGCGTCGGGTTGTCCCGGAGGAAACGCTCCATCTCCGCCGTGATCTGCCGCGCTGCCACGTCGAGCTCGGACGATCCTGGCTTGCGGGGGAGCGAGATGGGCGGCGCGATGCAGATCTCGTACTCCATGAAGCCGGTCCGCCGCGTGAACACGGGGACGATCGGCGCGCCGCTGACCGCCGCGAGCTGAAGCGGGCCCTCCGGGACGCGCCAGGGTCGCCCGAAGAGCTCGACGTCGCGCCCGCGCATCCCGGACGGAAGTCGATCGATCTGGATGGCCACGACGCCCTGCCGCCTGAGGTGCGCGAGCAGCGGGAGCACCGCGAGCGGATCGTCGGCCACGTGCTGCATCCGTACGCCGACCCGATCTCGCGTGCCGTCCTGGATGGCCTGCGCTCGCTGGTCGCGCTCGCGCTGCATCACGATGAGCACGTCGGCAGCGTGCACCGATCGCAGCAGCGGCGCGGCGGCCTGCCAGCCGCCGGTATGCGCCGTGACGACGATCACGCCGAGGCCCCGCTGGAACGCGTTCGTGAAGTGCTCGTCGTTCACGCACAGGCCGGTGAGCCGATCGGGCCGGCTGCTGCCCGCGATGAACGCGTCCGTGAGACAGCTGGCGAAGTTGATGAACACCCGGGCGACGTCGCGGTACTCGTCGAGCGTCCCCCGCTCGCCCAGCGCCAGCCGGAGGTTCCTGCGCACGGCCCGCCGCTGCTCCGGCAACACCGCGCCGACGACGAGCCCGAACAACGCAGGGCTGTGCCGGACGAGGAGGTCCGGGCCGTAGGTCACCCCAGCGTCGACTGCCCGCCGCCAGAGGACGGAATCGTGCCGGCGTAGATCGTCGAGGAGCGCTCGGAGCCTGGAGGGGAGATCCACGTTGGTGCTCGTGCGCGCGGCGCTTTGCCGGCGCACACCGTAGCGGATCATCGGGCCCCCGCGAAGAGCGCCCGAGCACCGCCGCGCTCCCGCGCCGCGTTCGATCGCGGCGGGCAGCGCGCCTCAACCTGCACCGGGATCCTCGTTCGACCCGTCAGGTCTCGGCGCGCCCGGGCCCGCCGGCTCGCCGCCCCCTGCGTGGCTCACCCCCCACGCGGCGACCTCGCGCACCGATGCGTCGTCATGAGCGAGCGCTGCGACGAGCGCGCGCTTCGCGCTCGCTGCCGCCGCGCCCTCTGCGCCGCTCGCCAGCCGGTTCGCAGCGACGATCGTCGCGTTTCGGGCGAGCCCGCCGCGTCGCGCGCGCCGGACCGGCGTCCCGACGGTCAGCGCGTCGAACGCTTGCTCGTCGAGCGCCACGAGGTCGTCGACGTCCCGCGCTTCCCATCGGGCCAGAGGATGGAACGGCGCGGTGCGCTCGAGGGGCGGGGGCGCGGTCCTGTTGAAGGGACATACCTCCTGGCAGACGTCGCAGCCGAAGAGGTGCTCACCCATGCCGGACCGCAGCGCCTCGGCCGGCGCGTTCCTCTGTTCGATCGTCAGGTACGCAATGCAGCGCCGCGGATCGAGCACGAAGGGCGCGTCGAACGCCTGCGTCGGGCACGCGTCGAGGCAGCGCGTGCACGATCCGCAGCGCTCCGCGATGGGCACGTCGGGGACGAGATCCAGCGTGGTGACCACCTCGCCGAGCAGCTGGTAGCTCCCCTGCCCCGGCGTGATGATCAGCCCGTTTTTGCCGACGAAACCGATGCCAGAGCGCGCCGCCCAGACGCGCTCCATCACCGGCTCGACATCGCAGAGCGGCCGCGCGAGCACGGATGGCGCGAGCGAGCGGATGAACGCCGCGAGCCGCCGGAGCCGCCGCTTCAGGTGGTTGTGATAGTCCTGCCCGCGCGCGTACCGCGCGACGCTCTGCGCGAGCGTCGGGTCGCGCCGCTCGCTCTCCTTGGGCCGCGCATACCTGCGGCCGACGCACACGACCGAGCGTGCTCCTTCGAGGATCGCGCTGGTGTCCAGCCGGCGCCGCTGCTCCGCGTATTCCGCGAGGTACCCCATCTCCCCGTGCATGCCGCGCGCGACGAACTCCACGTACCGTGCGTGCTCGACCCCGAGGGGCTCGTCGGCGCGCGCGACGCCCACGACGTCGAAGCCGAGCGCGAACGCCTGCTCGCGCACCAGCCGGTCGGGCATCAGTCGCGCCGCGCTCGCCTCCCCGGCGGGACGATCGGCCTCGCGCTCGCTCATCGCAGGAGGATGGACCGGAACGGCGCGCGGCGGTGCTGGCGCCACGCTCGACGACCGCGCGCCGCGCGAGATCACCCGGCGTTCCGGTCGCCGAGCAGCCGATCGAGCGTGATCGCGCACGCCGCGCGCACGCTCAGGTGGTTGTAGCCGGTGCTCGCCTCCGCCCTGATCGGCTCGATCCGGACGTCGGCATCGGCGATGACCTCTGGCGCGAGGCCCCAGCCTGTGCCGAACAGGATCACCACCGGATCGCTCGCTTGCGCGAGGCGCGCGCGGGTCGCTGCGTAGCTCGTCACCGGGAGCCCTCGCGAGGCCGCCGCGGTCGTCCAGACCTCGACACCGCGCCGACCTGCGCCGCTCAGCGCGGAGTACACGTCGTCCAGGCTGGGGACCACGCTCAGCACATCGAGCGCGACCGCGCGATCCGGGATCCGGCGCTTGCCGGAGCCGATCACCCAGTGTTCCTTGATCCGCTCTGCCAACGCGCGCTGAGCGGCGACTGGATGAACGACGAAGAGCCGCTCGGCGCCGTATGTGCGCGCGCTCCGCGCCATGTCGTGCAGATCGAGGTTCGTGATCGCCGTGGTCACCGTCTCCCCGGACCGGTCGAGCACGGGGTAGTGAACGAGCGCGAGCGCGAGCCTCATCGCCGCGCCTCGCCGCTCTCGTCCTGGGGCGGCTCTCCCCCATGCGCCTTGCGCCAGAGGTCGGGCCTGCGCTGGGCCGTGCGCAGCTCGGCCTCCGCTCGTCGCCAGCGCGCGATGGCCGCGTGGTTTCCTTGCTGCAGCACGTCGGGCACCTTGTGCCCACGGAACTCAACGGGACGGGTGTACTGCGGGTACTCCAGGAGCCCTGACAGCGCGGGGCTGTGCGACTCGTGCTCCGCCGACACAGCGTTCCCGAGCACCCCTGGGAGCAGGCGCACGCACGCATCGATCACCGCCATCGCCGCAACCTCGCCGCCGGTCATCACGAAGTCGCCGAGCGAGATCTCCTCGTCGACGAAAGCGCGCACCCGCTCGTCGAACCCCTCGTAGCGACCGCAAACGAGCGCAACGGCAGGGCGCGCCGCGAGCTCGATGGCCTTCTCCTGACGGAAAGGCTGCCCCTGCGGCGTGAGCAGCACCCGGTGCGCGCGCGGCAGAGGCCCCGAGGACGCCGTCGCGTCGGCCCCGGGAGGCGCGCTCGACGCATCGCCTCCGGCGGCGGCTTCGTCGAGCGCCTCCAGGCAGCGGACGATGCAGTCGACGCGCATCACCATGCCGGAGCCGCCGCCGTAAGGCGTGTCATCCACGCTCCGGTGTCGGCCGAGGCCAAACTCACGCGGGCTGCGCGTCCGCACGGCGAGCGCACCCGACGCGAGCGCGCGCCCGACCATGCCGATCGCCAGGAACCCCTCGAACAGCTCCGGAAACAGGGTGACTACGTCGATGCGCATCGCACTTGCCGAGGCGGGCTCCCTTGCGCGGAACGGCGGCTCAGACGAGGCCTTCCAGCGTCGCCAGCTGGACGACCTGCCGCTCCGCGTCCACGCTGCTGACGAAGCTCTCGGTCAGGGGGATCTCGATGGAATCTGCGCCCTGCCTCTCCACGACGAGCACATCGCAGGTCGGGTACGACTGGAGCGACCTCACGTGCCCGAGCAGATCGCCATCGGGCGTCATCACGCGCGCCCCCTCCACGTCGCAGGCGTAGAACTCGCCCTCAGAGAGCGGCGCGAACGCGTCCCGAGGGACGCACAACGTCGCTCCGCGCAGGGCCTCGGCCGCGTCCCGATCGTCGATCCCGGCGATCCGCACGAGCAACGCCTTGTCGACGGGCCGCGTCGCCACGATCTTCGCGTCCCGCGCAGAGCCGTCGGGAAGGCGCAGCCTGATCGGAGGGCGCGTGAGGAGCAGGTCGGACGCCTCGTTGTAGAGGCGCAACCGCAGCTCCCCCTGAACGCCGTGCGGACGGGCGACTTCCGCGACGGGAACGTAGCGTCGCTCCACGTCGGGCTCGTCTCAGTCGAGGATGTCGAGGTGCGCGCGGCGCCCCGACTTGCTCGCGGCGGCGCTCAGCAACGTCCTGATCGACTGCGCTGTGCGCCCGTCCTTGCCGATCACCTTGCCGATATCCTCGCGCGCGACCGTCAGCTCGATCCGGGGGAAGCGGTCTCCCGCGACCTCGCGCACGACGACCCGGTCCGGCTGATCGACGAGCGCGCGGGCAACGAGCGCGACGAGATCGACCAGCGGAGACGTCGACGAGGCCATGCTACTTCGCGGCGTCCGCGGGAGCGGCCGCCTGGGCCAGCCCAGGGTGCTTCAGGAGCAGCGCCACCGTGTGCGTCGGCTGGGCGCCGTTCGAGATCCAGTGCCTCACGCGGGGAACATCGAGGCGGATCTCGGTCCTGCGCGGGTCGTACGTGCCCAGCCGCTCGATGAACCTGCCGCCGCGCGGGCTGCGCTGGTCGGCGACGACGATACGGTAGAAGGGCGTCTTCTTGGTGCCCGCGCGGGCGAGGCGAATATGAACGGCCATCTGTAGAACCTCGATCGATATGGAAGAGCCCGTGCCCACGTTGTGCACGGCTTGCTCTGGAGGCGCCGGAGCGTAGCTCGTTCAGTGCTCCGCGCCAGAAGTGGGGGCGCAACCTAGGCGAAGATCCTGCCGAGGGTCAACCCCGCACGAGCAGGGCACGTCCGCGGAGGACAACTTTCGGGCCCCCGCTGCCTGCTCGAAGCCCCGCTCGCCCAGTCGCCAACCGTCCTCGCCGGACGAGCCCGGTGCGAGCGCGGAGCCGAGATCCGCGTGCACGCACGGTCGCGAACTTCGTGGAATTTGCGAGGAAAACGGGGAATGTCTCGAAGGTACGTCATCCAGGACACGCTGCTGGAGCAGCGCTTCCAGGGGGTTCACGCGGGAGCGCGTGCTACACGTGGCGTCAGCCCAGATCGAGGATGATGACGCCCCGGTTGGGATCGTCCTCTTCCGAGTCCGGAAGACGACGAGGTGCGGGGTAGCGTTCGATCGGCAGCTCGAGGCGCGGTCGAATTTCTTCTCTTCTGGACCGATCCTTCTCTTCTTCGCGCTGCCGTATTTGCTCGATGATGAACGGAGGAAGCATCGACTAACCCCTCCACCTCGTAGAGTGCTCGGCTGAATTGGTGGAACGAGGTCTGCGAGAAAGCACCCCGCTCTTAGAAGCGAATCTAGCAATGTGGGATGGCGGGTCAAGGTTATCGGTCGGGCCGACAGTGGTATGTTCGCAGCGCTCATGACGCGGCACGGCGCGTGGTTTGTGCACGCATGCTCCTCAGGCTCAAGGTCGGGTTCTGGTTCCAGCTCCAGTTCCAGCTCCAGTTCCAGTTCCGGTTCCGGCTCCGCTTCCGAACTTGTTCGGGAAGATCGGCGTCGGCCGGTGCGCTCGCAGGGCACGTCCTGCTCCTTCCTGGCGGCGCTGGTCGCACTGATGGCGCTGCTCGCGCCCGCCCGAGCAGCGGGCGCCGCCTTCGACGTGAACGACCCGAGCTGGGAGGGTTGCTCGGAGCTCCTCGAGATCGCGCGCGCGGAGCTGGGGGCCGCGAGGGTCCACCCCGTCGCTGTGCTCGACTGGAGCCAGGTCGGCCCAGAGGACGGCATCCTGGTCCTCCACCCGCTGCAAACGCTCGACGCCGACGAGACGACCTCCTTCATGAAGGCCGGCGGACGGCTCGCCATCATCGACGACTTCGGCCGCGGCGACGACACGCTCCGGCGATTCCAGATCGAGCGCATCCCGACGCCAGCCCGGCCGCTCGCCGCGCTCCGGAACCGGCCCTCCCTCGCGATCGCGGAGCCCGTCGCCGACACCGTCGGGGGCCACTCCGTCGGCCGGCACCCCGTCGTCAGCCACGTGGAGCGGCTCGTCACGAACCACGCGACCGGCCTCCGGCATCCGAACCTCTCGCCCGTGCTGCGGATCCGCGCCGTCAGCGAGCCGGACGTGATCCTCGCCGTCGCCGGGCAGGTCGGCAAGGGCCGGCTCTTCGCGATGGGCGACCCGTCCGCGCTGATGAACATGATGCTCAGGTACCCGGGCAACCGCGCCTTCGCCTCGGGCCTGACGCGCTACCTGGTCGACGAGGATGGGGCTCAGCCGCGCCGAGGGCGGCTCCACATCGTCGCGAACCGGTTCGACGAAGAGAGCTCGTTCGGCGGCGAGACGTCGCTCCGCAAGGACTTCGACGCGCAGGTCAAGGCGCTCGCGAGCGCCGTCGAGGACGCCCGCCGCGACGGGCTTCCGGGCGGCGTCCTCCTCGCGCTCGCGGCGCTCGCCGGCCTCGGCCTCGCCATCTGGACCGCGCGCGCCTCCGCACGGCCCTACCGGAGCCCGCTCCCCCGGTACGCCCGTCCGACGCCGCTCGTCGCTCAGGGAGGCGCAGCTGGGCGCTTGGCCGTCCTCGCCGCCCCCTCTTCCCCGCGGGGCCTCGCGTTCCTCGAGCTGAAGAGCGCCCTGTTCGAGGCGCTGTCCTTGCGGTTCGGCCTGGAGGCGAATCCGGCGCAGGAGACGGTCGCGCGGCTCGTCGCGCGAGAGGGATCTCTTGACGAGCGAGCCCTCTCGGCCTTCAAGGATGTTCTGGGCACCATGTACCGAGTCGAAGCGTCCGTCGTCGCCGGCAAACCGGCGAACGTGTCCAGGCCCGCGCTCGTGCACGCCGCCGACGTCGTGCGGCATGTCCTCGCGGCTTGCGGCGCCGACGGCCGGAAGCCGCCGCGCGGACGTCACCCCAGCGCGCCCCCCGATCCTGCGACGGCGTCGCCGTCGCCAACAGACGCGAAGCTCGCACCACCCCACCCAGACAAAGGCGCTCGATGAACCAGGTTCAGGCCGTCGCCGTCGACGAAATCTCCGCGGCAAAGGAGCGGATCGAGGCGGTCCGGCGAGAGATCACGCGCGTTTACATCGGTTCGTCGCGCGCGATCGATCTGATGCTCACCGCCCTGCTCGCGCAGGGGCACGTGCTGCTGGAGGGCGTCCCCGGCGTCGCGAAGACCACGCTGGTCAAGGCGTTCGCGGCCACGCTGGGCGCGTCGGTCCGGCGGATCCAGTTCACGCCCGACCTCCTGCCCGCCGACATCACGGGGACCTATGTCCTGTCGCCCAAGGAGGGGACCTTCACGCTGCGCCCCGGTCCGATCTTCGCGAACCTCGTGCTCGCCGACGAGATCAACCGCGCCCCGGCGAAGACCCAGTCGGCCCTCCTGGAGGCCATGCAGGAGCGACAGGTGACGATCGAGGGCGATCGCTTCGAGCTGCCGTCGCCCTTCATGGTGCTCGCGACTCAGAACCCGATCGATCTCGAGGGGACCTACCCGCTGCCCGAGGCGCAGATCGACAGGTTCCTCATCCGCGTGAGCCTCGGCTACCCGCAGCACAAGGACGAGGTGGCGATGCTCCGCGCGCACAACGTCGAGGCGCCGCGGGCGCGGGCGACGCTCTCCGTCCAGGACCTCCTCATGCTGCAGGGCGTCGCGCGAAGGATCCACGTCGAGGACGATCTGTACGAGTACGCGGTGAACCTCACGGCGTTCACGCGCACGCACCCTCGCGTGCTGCTCGGCGCATCGCCGCGGGCCACGCTCGCGCTGGTCCAGGCGGCCAAGGCGGCGGCGGTGATCGGCGGGCGCCCGTTCGTCACGCCGGACGACGTGCGCGGCATGGCACAAGCGACGCTGGCCCATCGCCTGGTGCTGGTACCCGAGGCCGACGTGGATCCCAAGGCGCGCGACACGATCGTCGACGAGGCGGTTCAGCGCGTGGGGTACCGGCGCGCGGCGCGGCCGGCGTAGATCCGCATGCAGCTCTACCCCACGCGCACCGCCGCCCACCTGGCCATCGCCGGCGTCGCGGTCATGGGCGCCGGGCTCATCGCGCGCGAACCGGCGATCGTCGGCTGGGGCGGGGCGATCCTGGTCGCGATCGCGCTCGCCCGCGGCGTGACGCTGGTGTCGGTGGCGCGCATCCGCGCGGCTGGGTTCGAGATGCTCTGGGGCGGCTCGCGGAGGATCCTCCGTTCCGCGCGCGGAGGCACCGTGGAGATCGAGGCCGAGGTTCGGAACCGTGACACGCTCGCGGCTCGCTACGTCAAGCTGCGCACCATCGCCTCGTCGCAGCTCGACGTGCGCATCGAGCCGAACCGCGGCGAAGTCTCCGCCTCGGGTCGGCTCAAGGTGAAGGTCATCGTACGAACGCCGCGCGTCGGCCAGCACGGGCTCCACGGGCTAGCGCTCGAGGTCCACGGCGCCCCGGGCCTCTTCGAGGTGCCCCTGACCTTCGCGAACCCGTATGGCATCGAGGTGCTCCCGCGGCCCTTCATGCCGTACCTGACGCAGCCGCGCGGAGGACGCAGTCACCTCCTCGCAGCCTCTGGCAAGCCCGGGCGCGTACGCGGCGAAGGAGACGACCTGCGCGAGCTGCGAGAGCACCAGCCGGGGGACCCGTTCCGGAAGATCGCGTGGAAGGCCAGCGCGCGCCGGGGCACACTGCTCGTGCGGGAGTTCGAGCGCGAGGAGCGGGATGTGGTCTGGGTCCTCGTCGATGCGGCCGTGGAGCTCTGGGCGGGTCCGCTCGGCCGCGCTCCGCTCGATCTCATGATCGACGAGGCCGCGGCCATCGCGACGAGGCACCTCGGGCGCGGCGATCGCGTCGGGCTCATCGTCCTGGCCCCCGGCCCGCGCGTGACGATCGCGCCCGATCACGGCCCAGGGCATGGTCAGAAGATCGCGCAAGCGCTCACCGTCGGGTGCGGCACGTACGACGCGGATCGGAGCGAGCTCGACGAGTCGGACGTCGCGGCGCGCGTCATCGAGCACCTCAGGCCGCTCGACGCGCGCGGGCTCGACGATCTGCGCCGCGGCGACCTCGACCGGCTGGCGGCCCGCGCGGAGTCGATGCGCGCGCGTGCGCCGTTCTCGGCGCCGGCGCCGCTCGGGCGCTCGCAGCGCGAACGGACGCTGCGCCGCTACCTCGCGAGCTACGGCATCGAGTCGCCCGCGCGCGCCGAGCCGGATCGGCGCGATCCCGCCGTGGCGGTCGCCGAATCGCTCACGCACATCGCGCGCGTCAAGCCGCGCGCGAGCATGGTCTATGTCCTCGCGTCGCCTCCGGCCGACGCACAGCTGGGCCAGCTCTCGGAGGCCGTGCGTCGGCTCTCGCGGAAGGCTGTTCACGTGGTGTGGACGCTCCCGGATCTCGAGCCAGGGCTCGGGCCTCCCTGGGAGGCGCCGCGACCGCAGGAGAGCGACGGCGACGAGGGGCAGAGCGGCCCCACGCCGTCCAACAAGGCGTTCCAGGAGCTCGCGCCGATCGCGGCCGAGGCGGTGCTCATCCGCGCGCGGGTGGCTCAGACCCGCCGCGAAGCCGTGCTCCGCAAGGTCGGCGTGCGCGTGGTGCGGCTGCGCGCGACGGCCGCGCCGAACAGAGCCGCAGACGTAGCCCACGACGGGGCGCACCCACCGCAGATCTAAGGACGGGCGATGGCCATCGCAGAGCTCTTGCGCACACGCGGTCTCTCCCCGAAGAAGGGGTTCGGGCAGAACTTCCTCGTCGACGTCGATGCGGCGCGCCGGATCGCCGAGGCGGCCACGACGACGGAGGGCGGCGCGGTGATCGAGATCGGAGCAGGGCTCGGCGCGCTCACGCGGCCGCTCCTCGATCGCGCCACGCACGTCGTCGCCATCGAGCGCGATCGCGACCTCGTCCCGATCTTGCGCGAGCAGCTCGCTGGACCGCTCGAGGAAGGCCGCTTGACGCTGCTCGAGGCCGACGCAGCGCAGGTCGACTGGGTCGGCGCGCTCTCCGGCCACGCGCGGCCGCACGCGGTGGCGGGCAACCTCCCGTACCACATCACGGGCCGGCTCCTCGAGCAGGCGACCACCGTCGCGCATCAGATCGATCGCGCGGTTTTCATGGTGCAGCTCGAGGTCGCGGATCGTCTGGTCGCCGCCCCGGGCAGCGCCGACTACGGCGCGCTCTCGGTCTTCGTGCAGGCCGCGTTCGACGTGCGCCGCCTCCTGATCGCGCGCGCCGGCGCGTTCTACCCGAGGCCCGAGGTCGACTCGGCGGTCGTCGTGCTGACGCCGTGGCGCCCGCGGCGCGCCGAGGAGACGGACGCCTTCCGCGCGGCCGTGCGCGCCGCGTTCTCGGCGCGCCGCAAGACGCTCCGGAACGCCTGGAAGAACCTTTATGGCTGGTCCTCCCAGGAGCTCGAGCGGCACGCGAAGGACGCCGGCATCTCGCTCGACGCTCGCGGCGAGACGCTCAGCGTGGAGGCGTTTGCGCGGATCGCCGCCCCCAGAGGACGCTGAGCGCCCGCCGCGCGCCGGCGCCCCCTCGCCGGAGCCGGAGAATGATGCGAGATGGACGTCGCCCCCGGACGTCCCGCGTGGAGCCCAGCCCCCGGAAAACACGCCCACGACCGCGCGTCCGCAGCGACGCGGCCGTCAAAAATCCCGCAGAATTTCTGGCAGACGGCACTAGTCGGACGCGCAGGTCCGTGCTAGTGGGCCCCGCGACTCGTCAAAGCACGTACGAGGAGGACTCCCGCTCCATGGTTGTTGGAAAGATCACCCAGGTCATCGGACCGGTCGTCGATGTCGATTTCCCGGCTGGCCAGCTGCCCAAGATTCTGAACGCGCTCAAGCTGAGCAACCCGAGCATCTCGGCTGAGCCAGACAACCTCGTGCTCGAGGTCGCCCAGCACCTCGGCGAGTCGTCGGTGCGCACGATCGCGATGGATTCCACCGACGGCCTCGTGCGCGGGATGGAAGTCCGCGACACGGGCAAGCCCATCATGGTGCCGGTCGGCAACGAGTGCCTCGGCCGGATCCTGAACGTCGTCGGTGTGCCGATCGATGAAGCCGGGCCCGTGCACGCCAAGAAGATGGCGCCGATCCACCGGGAGCCGCCCCCGTTCATCGAGCAGTCGACCAAGGTCGAGGTCTTCGAGACGGGCATCAAGGTCATCGACCTGATCGCCCCCTACCGCAAGGGCGGCAAGATCGGCCTCTTCGGCGGCGCCGGCGTCGGCAAGACGGTGCTCATCCTGGAGCTCATCAACAACGTCGCGAAGGCGCACGGCGGCGTGTCCGTCTTCGCGGGCGTCGGCGAGCGGACGCGCGAGGGCAACGACCTCTTCCTCGAGATGAGCGAGTCGAAGCTCGCGGACGGCAGCCCCGTCATCTCGAAGGCCGCGCTGATCTACGGCCAGATGAACGAGCCCCCGGGCGCTCGCTCCCGCGTCGCGCTCTCGGCGCTCGCCGTGGCCGAGCACTTCCGCGACGAGGAGGGGCAGGACGTCCTCCTGTTCGTGGACAACATCTTCCGGTTCACCCAGGCCGGCTCCGAGGTGAGCGCGCTCCTCGGACGCATCCCGAGCGCCGTCGGTTACCAGCCGACCCTCTCGACGGAGATGGGCGCCTTCCAGGAGCGCATCACCTCGACGACCAAGGGCTCCGTCACCAGCGTCCAGGCGATCTACGTCCCCGCGGACGACCTGACCGACCCCGCGCCGGCCACGGCCTTCGCCCACCTCGATGCGACCACCGTGCTGTCGCGCGCGATCTCGGAGCTCGGCATCTACCCGGCCGTCGATCCGCTCGACTCGAACTCGACGATGCTCGATCCCCAGATCGTCGGTGAGAAGCACTACTCCGTCGCGCGGCGCGTTCAGCAGACGCTGCAGCGCTACAAGGACCTCCAGGACATCATCGCCATCCTCGGCATGGACGAGCTCAGCGAGGACGACAAGCTCGTCGTGGCGCGCGCCCGCAAGATCCAGAAGTTCCTGTCGCAGCCGTTCTTCGTGGCTGCCCAGTTCACCGGGCTCGAGGGCAAGCTCGTGCCGCTCAAGGACACGATCGCGGGCTTCGAGGAGATCCTCGATGGCAAGCTCGACCATGTCGCGGAGCAGGACTTCTACCTGGTGGGCGGCATCGAGGACGTGAAGGCCAAGGCGTCGCAGAGGGCGTCCTGACGCAGCCATGGCCGACACAATCCTCCTCGAGATCGTGACGCCGACCGGTCTCGCGCTGCGCGAGCAGGTCACGGACGTGACCGCGCCGAGCGTCGCCGGCGAGTTCGGTGTGCTCCCGGGTCACCTCCCGCTGCTCGCCGCGCTCCGGACCGGCCTCGTGACCTACCATCAGAACGGCCAGGAGCACCGCCTGGCCGTCCATCATGGCTTCGTCGAGGTCGCCGGTGACACCGCGCTGCTCCTCACCGAGCGCTTCGCGGTGAAGGACGACGTCGACGTCGTGAGGGTACGCCGCCGGCTCAAGGAGGTCGACACCGAGCTCGACCACTGGCAAGGCGACCTGACTGATCCGCGCCGTCGAGCGCTCATCGAAGAGGAGCAGTGGCTCGCCACCGAGCTCGAGCTCATCGGCGATCCGCCCCCTCCGATGGTCCGCGAAGACACGCGCTTCCTGGCCGAGCACGCCGAGGCGCCGCCGGTCGACGAGATGGTCGAGGCTTCCCAGCCCGACGAGAGCCTGACGGACCACAAGAAGCCCGGCTCTCCGTTCCCCGATCCGAAGTGACGTCTCTGGCGGCTACCGCCTTGCACGTGCGGCCGCCGCACAGGACACTTGTCTCCACACAGGCCGCGAGGGACTGGGAAGTCTCCCGCTTCGCGAGCCGCCCGTACCGCCGAGGCGCTGGCGCGGACGCCGCCACGCCGTCTGAGTCCACCCGTGATGATCTGCGGGCCCCGCACGCACGGAGCCCCCAAGGCAGCCCATGATCTCTCCGGAGACGATCGCGCTCGTGAAAGAGCGCACGGATCTCGTAGCGCTCATCGGCGAAAGCGTGCGCCTCACCCGCCGAGGGCACTCCTTCACCGGGCTCTGCCCCTTTCACAAGGAGAAGACGCCCAGCTTCCACGTGAGCCCGAACCGCGGGTTCTACCACTGCTTCGGCTGCAAGGAGACCGGCAGCGCCATCGACTTCGTGATGAAGCTCGAAGGCCGGACGTTCGCCGAGGCGGTCCGCGCGCTCGCCGAACGCGCCGGCATCGAGGTGGCGGAGTCGCTGACCGAGGTCGAGCGGCGCGAGGCGCAGGCGGCGCGCAGGTCGAAGGACGACCTCTATGCTGTCAACCACCTCGCCGCGACGTTCTTCGAGCACAGCCTCCGCGGGGGGCCGGGCAGCGCTCCTCACCCGCTCGCGCGCCACGCTCACGAGGAGCTCGAGCGGCGCGGCCTGCCCCTCCGCGACGGCGATGGAGCCGCCGATCCGATCGCCGACGCCCTCCAGGCGTTCCGGATCGGCTACGCCCCGTTCGGCTGGGACGGGCTCTCCACGTACCTGCGACAGCAGGGCGTCTCCCCGGTCCTCGCGGAGCGCGTCGGGCTCCTCGTACCGCGCTCGTCGGGGAGCGGACACTACGACCGCTTCCGGCACCGGCTCATGTTCGCCGTCACCGACGTGATGGGCCGGGTGATCGCGTTCAGCGGACGCGCGTTGCCCGATCCCAGCCCTTCCGAGCTTTCGTCGCTCGGCCTCACTGGCCCTGCGCCGCAGGCCGACGGCGCGCCGGCGAAGTACATCAACAGCCCCGAGTCGCCGATCTACACGAAGGGCGAGCACCTCTTCGGGCTGCACCAGGCGCGCCAGGCGATCCGTCAGCGCGGCGAGGCGATCCTCGTGGAAGGCAACTTCGACGTCGTCGCGCTCCACGCGCGCGGCATCGGCCAGGCGATCGCTCCGCTCGGTACCGCCTTCACGCCCGGACAGGCGAAGCTCATCAAGCGCTTCGCGCCCGCGGTCATCCTGCTGTTCGACGGCGACGCGGCCGGCAAGAAGGCCACGCGCGCGGCGCGCGCCCCGTGCCGTGAGGCGGGGCTCAGCGCGCGCGTCGCCGTGCTGCCTTCCGGCGTCGATCCGGACGACCTCGCGCGCAAGCACGGCCCCGAGGCGATCGCGCGCATCGTCAAGGCGGCGCGCGGCCTGCTCGAGCACCTGATCGACGAGGCGCTCGACGGCGACAGCTTCGGAGGCTCGTCGCTGCCCGAGCAGCTCGCCCGCGTGCGCGCCGTGACGACGCTGCTCGCCGACGAAGACGACCCGAACCTCAGGATGATGGCGAAGCTCTACGCCGATCGCCTCTCCTCGAAGCTCGTGATCGGCGGCCGCTCACCGGACGACCTCCGGCAGCTGGAGCGCGTCGTCGAGGAGTCCCTCTCCCGCCCGCGGAGCCAGCCTAGCCGCGAGGTGATCCCCTCCGGACAGACGACCGAGACGTGGGAGCGCGCTCGCTCACGCACGCAAATCCAGGAGGTAAGCCTGGAGATCCTGGGCGCGATCCTCGATTTTCCCGAGCTGCTGGCCGACGACGATCTCCAGACGGCGCTGGAGTGCCTCGAAGGCGACGTCGCCCTGGCGATTGTTGCGGCGCGTCAAAATTTCACTTTTGAAATGGGTCTTGTCGCCAGCGAATTTCTTGCGCAAGTCCCGGCTCCGATCCATTCATTCGCGGCTGGACGGCTGGTCTCGCCTGTCTTCGAAGCGGCCTCAACGGCCAAGGCGACGCTCTTGGAGAATTCACAAAAGTTGAGCAGACAAGCCCTGGCGCGACAGAAAGCAGCCGTCGTGAGCCAGCTCCAGAAGAGCGCGGTCGACGCTGATGCTGAAAACGCTTTGCTGCGTGAGCTATTCCAGCGGAGAGCGGGGGGTCTCGGTCTTCCTTGATGCGTTCCGGGTCGCCTCGCCGTGGCGACCCGACGTGCGTGATCCCTAGAGTTTATCGGAGTCATTGGGTGTCTTGTCGGTCGCGGCGAGCTGATCGCCGTAAGTGGAGCATGAGGTAATGGCGAGCAAGGCCAAGCAATCTTCCGGTCGGGCAGGCGGGGTCGCGAGGGCTGCGGGGGGCGGCGCGCTGAACGGCGCGCGGCACGCATCGACACGCGGGCACGCCGAGGGGGGGGCACGCCCAAGCAACAAAGGAGACGCGGGCATCCGGGCCGAGCGGTCAGAGAAGGACCGGAAGACGCTCGAAAAGCTCGTCGAAACCGGCAAGAGCAAAGGCTTTCTCACCTATGACGAGGTGAACGACGCGCTCCCCGCGGACGTCGCGCCCGATCAACTCGACGACGTTGTGGGCGCCCTCGGCGACGAGGACATCGAGATCGTCGACGGCGCGACCCAGGTGAAGATCGCGCCGAAGCGCATCGCAGACGAGGAGGCGGGCGAGAAGAAGCTCGTCGTCACGCCCGACCGCGAGGAAGAGGACGTCGACTACTACTCGAAGTCGAACGACCCCGTCCGGATGTACCTCCGGAAGATGGGCAGCGTCTCGCTGCTCACCCGTGAGGGCGAGGTCGAGATCGCGAAGCGGATCGAGATCGGCGAGCAGAAGGTCAACGCCGCCATCCTCGACTCCCCCATCGCCGTCCGCGAGATCATCGATCTCGGAGAGAAGCTCCGGAAGCACAAGATCCGGGTGAAGGAGCTCATCAAGGACGCCGAGAACGACGATCAGGAGTTCGACGAGGAGGAGGCCGACCGGCGCATCATCCGCCTCATCGACAAGGTGAAGCGCGTCGACAAGAAGAAGGCGGAGCTCCTGGAGGAGCGCAAAGAGGTGAAGACGGAGGTCCGCCGCAAGCAGATCGACGTCGAGGTGACGCAGGCGACAGCCGAGCTCGTGACGACGCTCGAGGAGATGCGCCTCAACAAGCGGACGATCGACAAGATCGTCCAGAAGCTGAAGAGCCTCATCTCGAAGGTCGAGAAGGCCGAGGCGGGCGCGACGGAGCTGGAGCGGCGCACAGGGCTCTCGAAGGGCGAGCTCAAGCGCGAGCTCATCAAGGTGAAGGGCAACCGCGCCCTCGAGGGGCGGCTCGCCAAGAAGCTCAACGTCAACCGCGAGGAGCTCAACGACTTCGAATCGACCATCAAGAACGCCCAGAAGGGCCTGAAGAAGGTCGAGGAAGAGCTCAACATCGACGTCGCTGCGATCCGCGATACCTACGAGAACATCCGCGAGGGGGAGCGGATGGCGGAGCGCGCCAAGGCGGAGCTGGTCGAGGCGAACCTCCGCCTCGTGGTCTCCATCGCGAAGAAGTACACGAACCGCGGCCTCCAGTTCCTGGACCTCATCCAGGAAGGGAACATCGGCCTCATGAAGGCCGTCGACAAGTTCGAGTACAAGCGAGGCTACAAGTTCTCGACGTACGCGACGTGGTGGATCCGGCAGGCGATCACCCGCGCGATCGCGGACCAGGCGCGGACGATCCGCATCCCGGTCCACATGATCGAGACGATCAACAAGCTGATCCGCACCTCGCGCTACCTCGTGCAGGAGTACGGCCGCGAGCCGACCCCCGAGGAGATCGCCGAGAAGATGGAGCTCCCGCTCGACAAGGTGCGCAAGGTCCTGAAGATCGCGAAGGAGCCGATCTCGCTCGAGACCCCCATCGGCGAGGAAGAGGACTCGCACCTTGGCGACTTCATCGAGGACAAGAGCGTGATCTCGCCCGCGGAGGCCGTGATCAACATGAACCTCGCGGAGCAGACCCGTAAGGTCCTGAAGACGCTGACGCCGCGCGAGGAGAAGGTGCTCCGGATGCGCTTCGGCATCGGCGAGAAGAGCGACCATACGCTCGAAGAGGTCGGTCAGGACTTCGAGGTCACGCGCGAGCGCATCCGGCAGATCGAGGCGAAGGCGCTCCGCAAGCTCCGGCACCCCAGCCGCTCGAAGCAGCTCAAGAGCTTCATCGACAGCTAGGCCGTGGGCTGGCCTGCTCGCCAACCGAAGGCAGCTCTCCCGCGCAGGCCGCGCTCATGGCCTCTCGCTGGCCAAGCACGCGCTCGCGTGGGCAGCCGTTCGCTTGGCGAGCAGCGCGCCGCAGTGGCCCTCCTCGTGCTCGCGAGCGCGGTCCTCGGCGGCTGCACCAAGACGATGTCCGAAGAAGACTGCCGCACGATCGGCGAGGGCATGCGCACCGCGTGGGCAGCAGAGGCAAAGCGGGTGGGGTCCACCTCTCCAGGGGGCCCGGGGAAAGCCTCCGTGGTGATCGACAGCGAGGGCGAGAGGCTCTCGTCGGAGTGGACATCCGACTGCAAGCGGGAGCTCGCCGGGAGCAAGGTGGACCCCGGCGAGCTCGGCTGCCTGACCCGCGCGAAGACGCTCGAAGAGCTCCGCCGGTGCGCCACGCCCTGAATACCTGGGAGCGCGGCCGGGGCGGGGCGCCGTGCGACCCCTTCAATTGAGATAGCGCTTGTCCTTCGGGGGGTCCTTCTGGCCGCCGGGGATGACCCTCAGCGGGACGCCCCCGGAGCGGCCGCGCGCCGCAGGGACGCGGCGGAGCGCGGCGGACTGCGCCTGCAGCTGACGGAAGCGGATCCGCAGATAGAAGCGACGCAGCGGGGAGAAGTCGCCGAAGAGATACCCCGCGAGCATGCCCCCGAACGGCGTGATCAGCCCCTCGGGGGGCGCGCGCATGGCGATGACGTTGAGCACCGAGATCCCGAAGATGAAGACGAGCAGCATGGTGCCCGTCACGGGGAGGACGAAGAAGAGGCGGACCGTGGCATGTCGGTGCGCGAGCGCCCACGCGACGGCGACCGCCTCGATCATCCCGAGCCCGCCGTAGAAGACCGGCCGTGCCACCTTCGGGAGGAGCGCGCCCACCACCACCTGGAGCGCGAACGCGAAGGCGGCGGAGCCGAACAGGAACGCCAGCGTGCGTCTGGCTCCCCAGCGCTCTTCGAGCGAGGCACCGAGGAAATACAGGCCGAGCAGCGTCGTGACGAAGTGCCAGGGGTCGCTCGGGTTGTGGACGAGCGGCGCGGTGAGCAGCCGCCACACCTGACCGTGGAGCACCTTCTCGCTGATGCCGAGGAACGGCTCGAGCACGCCTTCGCCGGCGCCCCCCCAGTTCAGGCCCAGGGTGAACATCACCCAGATACAGCCGATCGCGATCATCATCCCCAGCAGGGCCTTGCCTGGCTTGGGGAACCCCATCGAGCTGTGCTCCGGGCGCATGGATCTCCACCTAACAGCGGCGCCCCCGACGAGCAACCGCTGCCCCCGGACTTCACGGCGATCCGCCCGGCGCCGACCCGCCCTCCAGCGGCCGCGACGTCCGCTGCGCGCCATCCAGGACGCTCTGAGGCAGGGTCCGCCCGGTCGCGCACCAGCCCCCCCCGTCAGCCCCCCCCGTCAGCCCCCCCCGTCAGCCCCCCCCGTCAGCCCCCCCCGTCAGCCCCCCCCGTCAGCCCCCCCCGGGGAACGCGCACGTCCCTGCTGCGCCCGCTGGCCAGGGGCTCAGAAGAAGTTGCCGATGTTGAACTCGAATTTGTACGTCTCTTCGTAGGGCAGCCGCTTGAACGGGAAGCCCCACTCGAAGCGCAGCGGTCCGAGCGGGGAGAACCACCGGAGCCCGAATCCCCACGAGGTGCGGACGTCGAGGAGGCGCTCGGCCGAGAAGCACGGGTTCGTGACGTCGTGCGGCGATGCAGGGGCGGCGTTGCAGTACAGCTTCTCGAGATTCCAGGCGTTGCCCAGATCCGTGAAGACGACGCCCTTGATCTGCACGGCCTCGAGGATCGGGAACTCCAGCTCGAGGTTCTGGTAGTACATCAGGTTGCCGCCGATGTTCGCGCCGTTCGCGATAGGCAGCGAGTTCGGATCGAGCGACTCGCGGAGCGGGAGGCGCGGGCCGATGTCCCGGATCTCGAAGCCGCGCACGTCGAGGATGCCGCCCAGGAAGAAGCGGGCGAAGATCGGCACGCCCTGCGGGTTGGGGCTCGTCACCATGCCGGCCTCGGTGTTCAGCTTGAGGACCAGGCTGTCCGTGATCGGGTAGTAGAACCTCCCTGTGGCGCGGTACCGCAGGAACTCGTTCTCGCTGCCGAACACGCTGTGGGCGAGCTCCACCGAGCCCTGCAGGTAAATGCCCGAGGTCGGGAAGAGCTGGTTGTTGCGCGTGTCGAAGGTGAGCGCAGGGCGGATGCTCGACGTGAGCCCGGCGTTGAAGAGGTTGTAGAGCGGGAGCCGCTGGAACGAGGCTCGCTCCTCTGCCGTGCCGAGGCCGGTGTTCGTGGCCGACGAGATCTCGTCGTTCTCCAGCGTGTAGGTCAGCTGCGCGCGCAGCTCCGGCTCGATGAGCGGGTAGCCGAGCGTGAGCGAGCCGCCGGTGGAGGTCTGCGAGAACTCCGTGTAGGTCCGCAGCTGGTTGTAGACGCTCACCGCCGCCGAGAACGGGCTGTCGAACAGGTACGGCTCGAAGAAGCGGACGTCGATGAGGCGCCGCGATCCGGAGATCTGCGCCTGGAGCGACAGCGACTGACCGCTCCCGAGCAGGTTCGCCTGCTGGACCTGCGCCGTCGCGATGAAGTTCTCGACGCTCGAGAAGCCCGCGCCGATCTGGAAGGTGCCCGTCGGCTTCTCGCCGATGTCGACGTTGACGTTGATGTGCTGGGGGTCGTCGCCCTGCTCGGTGGAGATGTCGACCCGCTCGAAGTAGCCGAGCGCCGTGATCCGCTGCTTCGATCGCTCCAGCTTCGTCTCGCTGAACAGCCGCCGCTCTTCCACCTCCATCTCGCGGCGGATCACCTTGTCCCGCGTCTTCGTGTTGCCGCGGATCTCGATGCGCCCGAAGTAGACGAGCTGGTTTCTGCGGATGCCGACGGTGATGTCGACCTCGCGCCTGTCCGGGTCGAGCTGGGTGTCAGGCGACGCCTCGACGTTGGCGTAGCCGGCGTCCCGGTAGAGCGTCTGGATCGCGCCGAGATCCTTCGCCAGCTCGGCGCGGTTGAACCAGTCGCCCGGCTTGGCCCGCACCATCTCGCGCAGCGCGCGGCGCCCGCCGAGCGGCTCGATCTCGCGGCCGTCGGCGTCGCGCTCGTAGACGCGGAGCGAGCGGATGCGGAAGCGAGGCCCCTCGTTGATCGTGATCGTGACCTCGATGCCCGTGCGGTCGGGCGTGAGCATCACCCTGGGCGTCGCGACCTGCGCCGCGAGGAAGCCACGATCGTAGTAGAGCGCGTTGATCACGAGGACGTCGCGCTCGAACGCGTCCTGGCGGAACGGACCGCCGGTGCCGAAGGCGAAGAAGCCCCCCTGCCCCGTGATCATGACCTCCCGGAGCTCCTCGTCCGAGATGTTCTGGTTGCCGATGAACGTGATGCGCCGGACGGTGACCGGCGAGTGCTCCTTGATCGTGAACTTGACGGTGACCTGGTTCTCCCGCTCCGGCTTGACCTCGTAGCTGACCTCGGCGAGGAAGAAGCCCTCCTCGGCGTACTTGTCGCGGAGCTTCTGCACGCCACGCCGGATCGCCGCGTAGCTCAGGATCGTGCCGGTCTTGATCTCGACCGAGAGCGCCTCGGTGAGGTCCTCGCTATCGATCTCCTTGTTGCCGGAGAACTCGATGGCCTTGATGCTCGGGCGCTCGCGGACCAGCACCCTCAGGCTCACGCCGTCGTCGCGGCGCGTGAGGTCGACCTCGACGTCGTCGAACAGGCCGGAGTCCCAGAGCTCGCGCACGTCGCGGGCCAGCCCCTCGGGGGTGAACGGCCTGCCGACCCGCGTCTGCCCGAGGTAGACGAGCACGTCCTCGGTCGAGACCCGCCGGTTGCCGGCGATCGCGACCTGAGCGACCGGCTGCCCCCGAGCGAGCTCGGCCTCCGTGGGCGCCAGATGGATCGTCGGCTCGACGGCGTCGGCGGCGACCCGCGCAGGTGTACCGGCGCCAGGCTGGGCTCCTACGGTCGCGTCGGCCGGCGCGAGTGGCTGCGCAGCGCTGGCCGGGGCGGCAGGCGTGGCGCCGTCCCGGGGCGGTTGCGCGCCCGGAGCACCTCCGGGCACCTGGGCTGCCGCGAGCCGGGGTCGTATCGCCGCTACTGCAACGAACACCAGGAAGAGGCCGAGCCAGACGAGCCGCAGCCAGCGGCCGAGAAGGCGAAGCATGGGACGGGTGCCTGTCGCGTACAAGGCGCCACCCCGTAGCCCAGCGCGCCGTGAGTCTCAAGGGCGGACGCCGAAATCAAGGCGTCGCCGCCAGGTTGCGCTGCGCTGCCCTGTGTTCGGGTCGATCTCGCGGCCATCTGACGCTATGCCAGGGTCCGCACGAGCCCAGGCGAGCACTCGCTGCCAGAAATTCCCGCGAGGCAGCCTTGACCGAGCGCGAGCCCCTGGGTAATTGCCGAGGCTCGCCAGCGTTCACCTGAACATCGGAGCACCTGTTCGTCCGGTGCCCGCGCACTCCCTGGAGCATCGCGTGTCTCGAACCCCCTCCCTTCCGTCCGACGGTGACGCGTCCCGCAAGGGCCGCCGTGGCGGCCGGCCCGGTGACAGCGAGCCGCCGCCGCCCCCGGCGCCCGACACCTCGCTCGCCGACGAGGCGCAGCGCCGGTACCTGAACTATGCGCTCAGCGTCATCACGTCCCGCGCGCTGCCCGACGTCCGCGACGGGTTGAAGCCGGTGCAGCGCCGCATCCTCTACGCGATGCTGCACGACCTGCACCTCGGGCCGGACGCGAAGTACCGGAAGAGCGCTGCGGTCGTCGGTGACGTGATGGGCAAGTACCACCCGCACGGCGACGTCGCGATTTACGACGCGATGGTCCGGCTCGCTCAGGACTTCGTGATGCGGGCGCCGCTCATCGCCGGCCACGGGAACTTCGGCTCCGTGGACGGCGATGCGCCCGCCGCGATGCGTTACACCGAGGCGAAGCTCCGACCCCTCGCGCTGGAGCTTCTCAGCGAGCTCGGCCAGCGCACCGTGGACTTTCGTCCCAACTACGACGGGACCCGCTTCGAGCCGATCGTCCTTCCGTCGCGCTTCCCCAACCTCCTCGTGAACGGCTCGCAGGGGATCGCCGTCGGGATGGCGACGAGCATCCCGCCGCACAACCTGGGCGAGGTGATCGACGCGTGCGTCGCGCTGATCGAGAACCGCGAGCTCACCACCCACCGGCTGCTCTCGTACGTGAAGGGCCCGGATTTCCCGACCGGAGGTCAGCTGCACGCGACGAAGAAGGAGCTCGAGGCCATCTACACAGCGGGCCAGGGCTCGCTGAAGCTCCGCGGCGAGTGGCAGCTGGAAGAGGGCGACGGCAAGCGCGGCGCCGCTCCGCAGATCGTGATCACCTCCATCCCGTACGGCATCGAGCGGAAGGCGATCGTCGAGAAGATCGCCGAGGTGATCCTCTCCAAGAAGCTGCCGACGCTCGTGGACGTGCGCGACGAGTCGACCGGTGAGGTGCGCATCGTGATGGAGCTCAAGCGCGGCGCCGACGCGCAGCTCGTGATGGCGTACCTCTACAAACAGACGCCGCTCGCGATCAACGTGCAGGTGAACCTCACCTGCCTCGTGCCCACCGACAACGCGGAGATCGCCGCGCCTCGACGGCTCGGCCTGCACGAGATCCTGACGAAGTTCCTCGACTTCCGCTACGCGACGGTGACGCGGCGGCTCGAGTTCGAGCTCGGCGAGCTGAGGCGGCGGATCAACATCCTCGAGGGGTTCGAGAAGATCTTCGACGCGCTCGACGAGGTGATCCGGATCATCCGCAAGAGCGAGGGCAAGGCCGACGCGGCCGAGAAGCTGATGAAGCGCTTCACCCTCAACGAGGAGCAGACGGACGCGATCCTCGAGCTCAAGCTCTACCGGCTGGCGCGGCTCGAGATCCTGCTCGTGCAGAAGGATCTCGGCGAGAAGCGCGCCGAGGCCAAGCGGATCGAAGGGCTGCTCCGGAGCGACGCGAAGCGCTGGGGGATCGTCCGCGACGAGCTCGTCGAGATCAAGGGATCCTACGGCGAGAAGCGCCGCACGAAGGTGGTCGGCTCGATCGACGAGCCCGAGTACCAGGCGGAGGACTTCATCGTGGCCGAGGACGCGAACGTGATCCTCTCGGCGCAGGGCTGGGTGAAGCGGGTCCGCGAGGTGAAGGATCTCGCCTCGACGCGCATCCGCGAGGGAGACAGCGTCCTCGCGGTCGTCGCCGGCTCGACGCGGTCGACGGTCGCGTTCTTCTCGAACCTCGGCGCGTGCTACGTGTGCCGCATCCACGACGTGCCGCAGTCGACCGGCTACGGCGATCCCGTGCAGAAGCTGTTCAAGCTGGCAGACGGCGAGCGGCTGATCGCGCTGATGTCCTTCGATCCGAGGGCGCTCGATGTCCCGGCGCAGACCCCGGACTCCGCCGAGCCGGAGCCGCCCTTCGCGCTCGCGATCACCCGAGGCGGCCTCGGCTTCAGGTTCTCGCTGCGGCCGCACCGCGATCCATCGACGCGCTCCGGGCGCCGCTTCGCCAAGCTGAACGAGGGCGACGAGGTGCTCTTCGTCCACGCCGTGGACGGCGCCGACCGGGTGCTCTGCGCCTCGAGCGACGCCTGGGCGCTCAGCGTGGCCGTGGAGGAGCTCGCGCTGCTCTCCGGCCCGGGCAAGGGCTCGGTCGTCATGCGGGTCGCCGAAGGTGAGCGCCTGATCGGCGCCGCGCTCGCCCTCAGGCCGAGCGACGCGATCACGGTCGAGACGGAGAAGGGCAAGACGCTCGAGATCGCCGCGAGCAAGATCGCCGGCCAGCGCGGCACCCAGGGCGAGCCGATCGCACGACGCGACCGCTTCGCCCGCGTGGTGCCGCCGGCCGTCGTCGTACCGACGCTGGAGGTGAGCTGAACATGGCCGCCACGAATCCCCCGGTCCGCGCCGCTTCCGGCGCACGTTACACGGCCGCTGACATCGAGGTGCTCGAGGGGCTGGAGCCCGTCCGCAAGCGCCCCGCCATGTACATCGGCGGCACCGACGCCAGGGGCTACCACCACCTGCTCTGGGAGATCGTCGACAACGCCGTCGACGAGGCCATCAACGGGCACGCGAAGCGGATCGAGGTGACGCTCGACGCCGATCTCCAGGGCGCCACCGTGACCGACGACGGGCGCGGCATCCCCGTGGACGTCCATCCCAGGTACAAGCGCCCCGCGCTCGAGCTCATCTTCTGCACGCTGCACGCAGGCGGGAAGTTCGCGAGCGACAGCTACAAGGTCTCAGGCGGGCTCCACGGCGTCGGCTCGAGCGTCGTCAACGCGCTCTCCGAGCTCGTCGAGGTCCGGGTGCTGCGCGACGGGTTCGAGCACCAGCAGACGTTCTCGCGCGGCGCGCCGACCAGCAAGCTCAAGAAGGGCGCGCCCACCCGCAAGCACGGCACGAGCATCCATTTCCGGCCCGATCCGGAGATCTTCGGGCAGGGCCGGCGCTTCGATTCCGAGACCATCCGCGAGCGCCTGGAGGCCAAGGCGTACCTCCACGGAGGGCTCGAGATCGCGTTCCGCGATCTCTCGTCCGGAGAGTCGATCGAGCTCCTCCACCCGAACGGCATCGCGGACTTCTTGCCGAAGCTGGTCGCCCAGCGCGGCAAGCCGGTGACGCACCCGTCCATCTTCTACGTCGCGCGCGAGGGCGAGATCCGCCTGGAGGCCGCGCTCCAGTGGACCGAGTCGACCGACGAGTACGTGAAGTCGTACGTCAACGGCATCCCGACGCACGCGGGCGGCGCGCACGAGTCCGGCTTCAGCGGCGCGATCGTGAAGGCGGTCCGCGCGTTCATGGACGCGAAGAAGGTCCAGCCGAAGGGGGTCACGCTGACGGCCGACGACATCCGCGAGGGGATCGTGGGTGTCCTGTCCATCTACATCCAGGAGCCGCAGTTCCAGGGGCAGACAAAGGATCGACTCAACAACGCGGAGGCTGGGCCGGCGGTCGAGGGCCTGGTCCGGCCGGCGCTCGAGCAGTGGATGCTCCACAACGGCACGGCCGGCGAGTCGATCGTGGCCCGCGCGATCCTGGCGGCGCGCGCCAGGGAGGCGCGGCGCGAGGCGACCCAGCAGGTCCTGCGCAAGACGCCGGTGTCGCACCGGCTCAACCTCCCGGGGAAGCTCGCCGATTGCGCCTCGACCGATCCGAGCGAGAGCGAGCTCTTCATCGTCGAGGGCGACAGCGCAGGTGGCTCGGCCAAGCAGGGCCGGGACCGCCGGACCCAGGCGATCCTCCCGCTCCGGGGCAAGGTGCTCAACGCGGAGCAGGCCTCGACCTCGAAGGTGCTCGGCAACAAGGAGCTCCAGGACATCGTGAGCGCGCTGGGCTGCGGCTTTGGAAAGGACTTCGATGCGTCCAAGTTGCGCTACGGAAGGATTTTTCTGCTCATGGACGCCGACAGCGACGGCCAGCACATCGCGACGCTGCTGCTGACGTTCTTCTACCGGCACCTGCCCGGCCTGCTCCGCGGCGGGCACGTGTTCCTCGCGCAGCCGCCCCTCTACAGGATCGACGTCGGCAAGGAGACGCACTGGGCGCTCGACGACGCGGAGCGCGACCGGGTCCTCGCGAAGCTCCCCAAGACGGCCAAGGCGGATATCTCGCGGTTCAAGGGGCTCGGCGAGATGCCCGCGGAGGACCTCAAGGCGACCACGCTCGACATCCGACGCCGGCGCGCGCTGCGCATCGTGATCGAGGGAGAGATCGAGACCGATCGCATCCTGAACGAGCTGATGGGCAAGGACGCCCAGGCGCGCTTCCGCTTCATCATGGAGCGCGCGCCGAACGCCGAGATCGACGTCTGACATCGATCCCTCGTTCGAGAGGTCGCGGCGACTTCGCGCCTCGCGCGGACGTCGTTGGATGCGGCGCCGCGCTCCAGCATTCATCCTCCCTGACCCCCATGAGCTCGCCGCGAGGATGTCGCGATGCAGGCGACCGACATGGCGTGCACGTCGCGAAGACACAATGTGCCAACCGCGGGTGATCTCTGGCGCCTGTGCCACGTGAACGGCAGGCCACACCCCGTCGGACATCGCGAGCAGGTTGCCGGGCAATCGCGATATTTTGTGCTGCTGAATGCCGACCCACGGGAGCCGAGAGCGCTGCGTCAGCTTGCGGCCTGCTGGTTGCAATACGTCGCGCCGGTGGCCGCGATGACCGCGAGACACCGCCCTTTCACCGCTGGAGAGGTACTCGTGACGACTGCGCTTCCCATCTCGACTCCGCTCGCACCCTCCTCGTCCCACAGCATGCCGGCCGCATGTTCCCTGTCGGTTCCGAGCGGCGCGCCTGCCGCACGGCCGGCGTCGCTCCCCACGCCTGGCGTCGCTGCGCCCAGCCACGGCGCGCAGCCGCCGCGCGAGCGCGCTGCAGCGACCGGCGTCTCCCGATCCACGCCACCACTGCGCGCGGCAGCCCCGCTGCCGCGCAGTACCTCGGAGCGGATCCTGCTCGGCCGCGACCGCATCCGCAGCGCCGCGGAAGCAGGCCAGAGGATCCGTTCTTACGAGGTCGCGCTGGACCTCGATCTGTCCGAGTTTCACTTCGCACGGCTCTTCCGTGCCGCCTTCGGGTCATCGCCCCACGTCTATTACGATGAGGTGCGTGCGGAGCGCGCGCGAACGCTCCTGCATGAGGGGCTAACCGAGGGAGAGGTCGCCCGCCGCATCGGCTTCCGCAGGCCTGCAGAGCTCCGCGCCCTCCTGTCCAAGCGCGGCAGCACGCCGCCCTCGGCCGGAGAGACGGAGCCGAGCGACGCCTCTGCCGAGTGAGCTGACGGCAGAGATCGACCCTGCGGAGCGCCGGCACCGCCGCCTCCGGTGCGAGGACAAAGTGCTTACCCCCATGACACGACGATCAGAGCCTCCGATGCGTGAGCGACGGTAGGTTCGCCCTGACCCGATCGAGGTAGGAGGGGTCGAGCATCGCCATCGCGATCCCCTCCCCTTCCGAGGCCTGAGCGATCACCTCACCCCACGGATCGATGACACACGATTTCCCGAACGTCGCCCGCCCGCCTGGATGCTTGCCCCACTGCGCCGCAGCCACGACGTACGCCTGGGCCTCGATGGCCCGGGCGCGGAGCAGGACCAGCCAGTGGTCCTTGCCGGTGAGCAGGGTGAACGCCGCAGGGACGGCGATCGCCTCTGCGCCCCCGGACGAGAGCGCGCGGTAGAGCTCCGGGAACCGGACATCGTAGCAGATCGACAGCCCGAGCTTCACGCCGTCGATCTCGGTGACGACCGGGCGATCCCCGGCGGTCGTCGACGCCGACTCGCGGTACTTCGTTCCGTCGGCGATCTCGACGTCGAAGAGGTGAATCTTCCGGTAGCGCGCGGTGAGCCGGCCGTCGGCCCCGAAGACCGCGCAGGTGTTGTACGGCCGCGCCGGATCGTGCGCGCGTTCGGGAAAGCCGCCGGCCACGACGGTCACCCGGGCGGAGCGCGCCGCGTCGGCGAGACGACGCGCGATCGGGCCGCCGCCAGCGTCGAGGTCCTCCGCGATGTTGCGCTTCCCCTCCTCGTTGCCCATGTACGCGAAGTTCTCGGGCAGCACGACCGTCGTCGCCCCACGGCGCGCCGCCTCGACGACGAGCACCTCGACCCGCGCCAGGTTCTCGCTCACGTTCTCCTGGCTGGAGAGCTGAAGGGCCGCCCAGATCACCGGTTTCTCCATTCGGCAAGCCTACCGCACGGGGACCCGGCGTGGACCACGCGCCAACTGGAGCGCAGGGATCGTCAGATTCCTTGATCTCCGGACGCTCCCGCAGCGCCACCGGCACCTGCGCCACCTGCCCCGCCGGCGCCCGCAGCCCCACCCGCACCAGCGCCACCCGCCCCAGCAGCTCCGCCAGCGCCAGCGGCACCTGCCCCGCCGACGCCAGCAGCCCCACCGGCGCCAGCGCCACCTGCCCCGGCGGCGCCCGCGGCTCCACCGCTGCCGTCCACCTCGGCGGGCGCGGCGCACTCGAGCGGCGCGCCGGAGTAGGTGCACCTGGCGCTGCACGCGGCGCACACACAGGCGAGCACCCGCTGGAACATCCGGTGAGCGGCGCCCGCATCGTCCGGGAACACACACGCCGTCTGGCAGGCTTTGTTGTGGCCGCACCCCTTGAGGCACAGGCTGATCGGCCTGCACTCAGGCTCCCCGTCGCACGCCGCGAGCTCCGCCTCGCAGCGCCCACCGCGGGACGCATGCTCGTTGAAGCAATCGCCGCAGCGCCCCGCTTCGCCGCCATAGGCCGCGAGGCACTCGCATAGGTTCGCCGGCCCCTCGTCGGCGCCCGCATCGGGCGGCGCTCCCCCCGAGGCGCCCGCGCTGGCGGAGACGCCCGCCTGAGGGCGCGGCGTCGCGAGCCGCTCGTCGGTGCAGCTCGGGAGCGACGCGAGCGCAAGCGCCGCGCCCCAGGCCATCACGCCGCAGAGGACAGCCCAGCCGTACAACCCGACAGGAGCGCGCATCGCCCTCCGCTCGATCGCCATGATGGGGACGAGCGTAGCCTGCCTCTCTCCCGCGACCGAGCCTGAGCCGCACGGCTCATGGACGTCCGCAGGATCCGCCGAGGCCGCACGGAACCCTCTCCCGGCGGCGCCCGATCGCTCCTATGCTTTCCCCGCACGTCACAAAAATTCTCATGGAAATTGCTCCCCTGTCGTTGTTGCCGCGCTCCGTGCTCGCCCTCGCCAAGGAGGTCGCGCGCGCGCTGCTCCGGCGACCTGTCGTCGGGATCGCCGCCGCCGCTCAGACCGCCGACGGCCGGTGGCTGCTCGTTCGCCGCAGTGACACCGGAACATGGGCGCTCCCGGGAGGCACCCTGGAATGGGGAGAGACGCTCCGCGACAGCATCGTGCGGGAGCTCGCCGAGGAGGCCGGCGTCACCGAGGTCGAGCTCGGGCGGGTCGTCGGCGTGTACTCGCGGCCCGATCGCGACATCCGCTTCCACGCCGTGACGGTCGTCGTCACCGCCCGGATCGCCGCGCCGACGCGCCCTCCGCAAAACCCGCTCGAGATCCGCGAGGTCAGGCTGTTCCGGGAAGACGAGCTCCCGTCCGAGCTCGCGATGGACATGGGGGATCTCTTCGCCGCCGCCCGGCGCGCCGGCGACACAGAGCTCGAGTGAGCCGAGGCAAGCGATGACGCAGGCACACCACGACGACGCCGGAGCGCGCAACGCGCTGCAGGGCGGGCTCGCGACGGATCCGAAGCACAAGGCGAGGATCGAGGAGCTCGCCGAGCGCATCGAGAAATACAGGGCGAGCTACTACGCAGGGCACCCCGAGATCTCGGACGCGGCGTTCGACGCCCTCGAGGACGAGCTCCGCGCCCTCGATCCGGCGCACCCGGTGCTCGCCCGGGTCGGCTCGGCCTCCCTGATCACCGAGTGGGAGAAGGCTCGGCACGAGATCCCGATGGGCTCGCTCAACAAGGTCGTCTCCGAGGACGAGCTCCTGGGCTGGGTCGCCCGGTGCGACGAGATCCTCGTGAAGGACGGGCACGGCGACGGCGGCACGGGCGCCGCGCCGCCGGCACCGGGCTCCATCTCGAGCGTCGCGGCTGACCTCTTCGTGGCGGAGAAGCTCGACGGCATCTCCATCGAGGTCATCTACAAGGGCGGCAAGCTCGTCGACGCCATCACCCGCGGCGACGGCGAGTGGGGCGAGCGGATCACCGCGAACGTCGCGCGGATGAAGGGGATCCCCTCGCGGATCCGGGAGAAGGGCCGGCTGTCCGTGCGCGGAGAGATCATCCTTCGCCTCTCGGACATGAAGCGCCACTTCCCCGGCGTCACCAGCCCGCGCAACATGGCCGCGGGCGCGGCCAAGCGGTTCGACGGCCAGGGGGCGGAGCACTGCACCGTGCTCTTCTACGATGTCGCCGATCACCTCGAGATCCCGACGTGCCGGGCGCGCTTCGCCTGGCTGCGCGAGCTCGGCTTCGCGACGCCGCAGACCGCGCACGGCAGCGTCGAGGACGTCGTGAAGCTCTACCGGCGCTACTCGAGCGAGCTCCGCGCGAGCCTCGACTACGAGATCGACGGGCTCGTCGTCTACGTGGACTCGCTCCACCTCCAGGGCCTGCTCGGCGACGTCAACCGCCGGCCGCGCGGCGCGGTCGCCTTCAAGTTCGCGTCGCCCGCCAAGGTGACGACGGTCGTGGCGATCCAGTGGGACACCGGGCCGAGCGGCCGGGTCACCCCCGTGGCGATCGTCGAGCCGGTGGAGCTCGCCGGCGCCAACGTCCGGCGCGCTTCCCTGCACAACTCGGCCAACGTGCGGAGCCTCGGCATCGGGGTGGGCGACGAGGTGCTGGTCTCGCGCCGCAACGACGTGATCCCGTACGTCGAGGAGGTCGTCGAGAAGCGCGGCCCCGCCGCCGTTCCTCCATCGGTCTGTCCGGTCTGCAGCGCGCCGCTCGTCGTCGAGGGAGAGTACCTCCTCTGCCGGAACGCCGCGTGCCGCGCGCTCATCGAGGGGCGCATCCACAACTGGATCGACGCCGTCGGCGCGCTGGAGTGGGGCGACAAGCTGATCGAGCAGGTGGTGGCCGCGGGCCTCGTGCGAGAGCCGCTCGACCTCTACAAGCTCACGGTCAAGAGCATCGCCGACCTCGATCGGCGCGGCGAGAAGAGCGCGACGAAGTGCCTGGAGCAGCTGAAGAGCCGCCTCCCGCTCGCGCTGCCGGTGTTCCTCGCGGCGCTCGGCATCGAGGGGTTCGCGATCCAGACCGCGCGGCTGCTCGTGTCGGCGGGGTACACGACGATCGAGAAGCTGCTCGCCGCCGGCGAGGACGAGCTCGCCGGCATCCCGGGCCTCGGCGCGATCAAGGCCGCGAGCATCGTTCGAGGGCTGCGCGCCCGCAGCGACGAGATCGCGCGGCTGCTCGCCGCCGGCATCGTGCCGGTCGCGCCCGAGGCCGAAGGCCCGCTCGCCGGACTGACGTTCTGCTTCACCGGCGCGGGCGCGCGTCCCCGCGGCGAGCTCACCCACCTCGTCGAGTCGAACGGCGGCCGGGTGCTGAACAGCGTCACGAAGGAGCTCAACTACCTCGTCATCGCCGACGTGGCGTCCACGTCGAGCAAGGCGGTGAAGGCGCGCAAGTACGGTACGAAGCTCATCACCGAGGACGATCTCGACAAGCTCATCGCCGAGCGCCGCGGCGGCTGACCGAGGCGAGCCGCGACCTCGACCCGCCGGCCCCTACCAGGTGATATCCTGGTCCTCCGTGACGCCGAGGACGTCACGGAGCTCGAGGAGCCGCCCGTCCGGGAGGCGGATCGTGCCCGAGTAGAGGCCGATCGGCTGCATGAACTCCGACGCGAGCAAGCCGAGGTTCGTGTGGTTCGAGTGCGCGGCGCCGGGGACGAAGCGTAGATCCACGGCGCCGTCCGCGGTCCGGACGCGCCACGGGTCGAGCGGCCGCGCCGCGTCGAAGGTGAACCGGCCTTCGGCGAGCGGGATGAGCTCGCCGTCGATCCAGATCGCGCACTCGGCGTCGCCGACGAAGCCTTCGCCCAGGTTCAGGCCGACGCGCTCGCCGCTCTCCGCGCGCCCCAGCGCGAGGGCCCAGCGCCAGGTCGTGCGGCGCCGCAGGAGGCCGCCCGTGTAGTCGTAGCTGGCGATCGCTCCGTCGAGGGAGATGCGGCGACCGAGCACCGACGCCTCGCCTTCGACGCCGAGGAGCAGGCGCTTCTCGGTGGTGATCAGGAAGCCATCCGAGGCCTGCGCGATCGCCGAGAGCGCCGGCGGGGCCGCGCGGCTGTCGAGCCGCGCCTCGAGCTCGACGCCGCGGAGCGCGGCGGTCACCGCGGTCGTCGCGTCCGTGCGCGGCCGCTCGATCCGGACGCGCGCGCGGGGGAGCCACGCCCGCGCGGAGCGGCCTTCGCCGCTCGCGTCGCCCACGCTCACCGCGAAGGGCGGCCCGAACGCCGCGCGGTCCACGAGCAATCGACGGCCTGCCTTGTCGAAGACGACGCTGAACGCGATCGACAGGTAGCCGAGGTGCACGACCGAGACGGCGACGAAGACCTCGTCGGACGCGATCGCCACGTAAACCCATCGCTTGTGCCTGAGCAGCCGATCGAGCCTGCGCGGCGCGAGGAGCGCCGGGTCGACGCGCGGGAGATCGCCCCGGTAGGACCCGACGCGCGCCGCTCCCGTGCTCGGGTCGAGGATCGTATCGGGCGGCGTGGTGAGCTCGCGCATCTGACGAGAGTAGCGGCGACGTGGTCGCCGCCCAAGGCGAGCGACGCCGGAAATCTGACATCGTTAGAGTTGTGCGAATCGCGCGATATCGCGTGACTGCGCCGAGCGCTCTCCTCCGCGGCCATCTGGCTCACGCCGCGGCGGAGAGCAGCGGCGCCGGAGCCTGCGCGCCCTCGGCTCCGCCGCTAGACTCGCGTCATGATCGACGCCATCGCCACGCCCCCGAGCCCCCTGAACGAGCCCGTCCTCACGTACGCGCCTGGCAGCCCGGAGCGCGCGGCCCTCAAGGCGGAGCTCGACCGCCGGGCGCGGGAGACGATCGAGATCCCGATGGTCATCGACGGGGAGGCGATCCGGACCGGCGCGCTCGACGAGGTCCGCGCGCCGCACCGTCGCGACCTCCTCCTCGCCCGCGCCCATCAAGGCGGCGCCGAGCACGTCACGCGCGCGATCGAGGCCGCCCGGCGGGCGCACCCGGCCTGGTCGAGGACGCCGTGGACCGAGCGCGCCGCCGTGTTCCTCAAGGCCGCCGAGCTGCTCGCGACCCGGTACCGCCCCACGATCAACGCGGCGACGATGCTCGGGCAGAGCAAGACGGCGTACCAGGCGGAGATCGACTCGGCCTGCGAGCTCATCGACTTCTTCCGCTACAACGTCCACTTCGCGCACCGGATCGCGGCGGAGCAGCCGGCGAGCGCGCCCGGCATCTGGAACCTCGCGGAGCCTCGCCCGCTGGAGGGCTTCGTCTTCGCGGCGACGCCGTTCAACTTCACCGCGATCGCGGGCAACCTGTGCGCGGCCCCGGCGCTGATGGGCAACACGGTGGTCTGGAAGCCGTCCGCGAACGCGCTGTACTCCGCGCACTTCGTGATGGATCTGTTGATCGAGGCGGGCCTCCCGCGCGGCGTCATCAACCTCGTCATGGGCCCGCCCGAGCTCGTCTCGAACGCGTGCCTCGATCATCCGGACTTCGCCGGCATCCACTTCACCGGCTCGACCGCGGTCTTCCAGTCGATCTGGCGCCGCATCGGGGAGAACATCGGGCGCTACCGCAGCTACCCGCGGATCGTGGGCGAGACCGGCGGGAAGGACTTCGTCTTCGCGCACGCGAGCGCCGACGTCGACGCGCTCGCCGTGGCGCTCGTCCGGGGCGCCTACGAATTCCAGGGGCAGAAGTGCTCGGCCGCGTCGCGCGCGTACATCCCCCGCTCGCTCTGGCCGGCCCTCAAGGACCGGCTCGTGGGCCACATCCGGGCGATCCGCGTGGGGGACGTCGCCGACTTCCGCAACTTCATGGGCGCGGTGATCGACGAGCGAGCGCACGCCCGGCTCACGGGGCGGATCGCCGCGGCGAAGTCGGACGTGGCGTGCTCGATCGTGTGCGGCGGCGGCGCGCGCGCGCACGACGGGAGCGACGGCTGGTTCGTCGAGCCGACGCTGATCGAGACCACGGATCCGCGCCACCCGCTGATGGCGGAGGAGCTGTTCGGGCCGGTGCTCACGGTCTGGGTCTACCCCGACGGCGAGGAGCACAGGGCGCTCGCGCTCTGCGACGAGACGTCGCCGTATGGCCTGACCGGCGCCGTGTTCGCGCGGGATCGGGCGTTCATCGAGGCAGCGAGCGACGCGCTCCGCTTCGCCGCGGGCAATTTCTACATCAACGACAAGCCGACCGGCGCCGTCGTCGGGCAGCAGCCGTTCGGCGGCGCGCGCGCCTCCGGCACGAACGACAAGGCGGGCAGCCTGTTCAACCTGCTCCGCTGGGTCTCCCCGCGGGTCGTGAAGGAGACGTTCGCCCCGCCGCGCGCGGTCGCCTATCCGTTCATGGCGGCCGAGTAGGAAGCGCGCCCCGCGCCGGAGAGGGGGGCGGGCCTCGTCGATCAATCCTCCGGCGAGTAGTCGCAGACGCCACCCGCGAGATCGGCGCAGGACCGGTCCTCCTCCTCGTAACACTCGGCCGTGCGCTCGATGGCCGTGGCATAGGACGCGCGGTCGGACAGCTCGAGGCACAGGGCGACGCACGTGTCCTTTCCAGGGCTGTCGGTCTGGCACTCGGCGTTCTTGGTGCAGACCACCTCGCACGCGTCGATGTCCGACGAGCATCCAGGGGTGGGAGCGAAGAGCAGCAGGGCCAAGACGAGCGCGGGACGGGGCATGGCGAAAGCTCCAGCGGCCATCGGAGCACGCGGCCAAGCCGGCGGCGAGAGGCGAGCAGGGGGCGGCCGCGCGGCGCCGGCTCGCCCCTGCCCAGGATCCCTGCTGGAAGCGCGCGCCGCCAGAGGCGCATCGAGCTGGTGAGCCCCCCGCGAGCTCCGTGTTCCGCCCGAGTCGTCAAGCGCACCAACGAAGTTGGGGTCTCTTCTCAGGGAGTCATGCCCGGCGCCATTGCCATCCGACGCGCCAACCACCGAGCTCTACAGGCGGATCCGACCTCGGCCATTCGGCTGTGGAGCAGCACCCGGCCATTACGTATGCTCCAGATCTCCGCCCGTCAAAAGCGTGCGCTCCCATGGCGCGCAGGACGAGCAGAAGCGTAGGTGTATATTTCCCACGCCGCTACACCAGGAGTCGCTGTGGGATAGCAAACGTTGGAGGTGCCATGAAGTCGATGCATTTTCTGGGTTTCTTCGTGCTCAGCACGATCGCTGCGACCGCCGCAGGCTGCGGCGGAGACGACGAGGGCGACGGAGGCGGCGGCGGCGAGGGAGGAGCCGGAAGCACCGCGACGTCCTCCGCGACCACCGGCCCCGCCGCCGGCAGCACCTCCACGGGCTCAGGCGAGGTGGACGACGGGAACGACAGCCCCGAAGAAGCGGAGCCGATCCAACCCGAGGACGGTTGGCTCGAGGGGACGCTCGATCCGCTGGAAGAGGACGCTGACTACTACAGCTTCACCGGAGCCAAGGGGCAGCCGGTGTACATCCTGAGCGACGCGAGGCCTTCGGATGACGAGACGGATCCGACATACCCAGATACCGTCATCACGCTGCTCGACGCCGACGGGAACCAGCTCGCGCAGAACGACGACCCGGCACTGGGCTTCACCAATGACAGCGAGCTGCTCACCGTCCTGCCAGCAGACGGCGAGTACTTCATCGTCGTCCAGGATTGCAACGCCGCCTTCCCGCAGTACGCCTTCCCGAACGGCTGCTTCGACCCCGCCGAGGTCGTGAGCTTCGACTACGGGGTGGCGCTCCTCCCGCTCGATCCGGCGGAGAGCGATACCGACAGCCTCATCGGCGACATCGAGCCCAACAATGACGCCGATCAGGCCGTGCAGCTGCACTATGAGCTGAACAACGACGAGTCGGGCTACTTCACCACCTTCGCGTTCGGCAGCTTCGAGAACGCGACCGACGTCGACGTGTATTCGTTCACCCCGCCGGAGACCCCGGCGGTCGACAACGTCATCCTCGCCCAGCTGATCGCCGACCAGCCGACAGGGATCGAGGGCAACGGCTCGACGGTGAACGTCAGCGAGATCGCCGTGTTCGCTTCGACCGATCTGACCAACGCGTACGCGAAGGTGGACCCGACGAAGGGCGGCGATATCGCCCTCCCGGTGGAAGCCGGGCAAGAGTACTTCGTCTTCGTCAAGCGCCCTGCGGGAGAGGCAGGAAAGAACGACTTTTACATCCTGCTGCACAACCGCATGAGCTCCGATCCCCTCGAGGCCGAGGAGGAGACCAACGGTGTCGTGGAGACGCCGGAAGGCGGCCTGGTCTCCTTCCCCAACGGGGGAGGCGGCGTCAGCTACGCGATCGAGGGCCAGCTCGCCGACGGAGAGACCGCCGACGTCGACATCTATGCGGTCCCCCTCGACGACGTGGAAGAGGGCTGGACGTTCTCGGTCGTCTGCGAAGCGCAGCGCAACGGGTCTGGGGTCCGCGAGCTCAGCGCCGAGGTGCTGAACGGAGACGGCACATCGATCGACGCCGCCACCTACTCGGCCACGGAGACCGAGGACGAAAACCTGTACGTCGAGCGGGTCACGATCCCGGAGGCCCCAGCGGACAACCGGCTGCTCGTCAGGGTGTCGGCCGGAACGCCCGCCGCCGACGTGACGAGCCGAGGATACAACTGCCTCTTCGCCTACCTGCCGCCGGAGACCGAGTGAGGGTCTGAATCACCTCATGGCGTGAGCGCCCGTCCCCCGGGCGCTCGCCGCCGGGTGCTCCAGAGCACGCGGCGGCGGACCGCCCTCGAAGGCCGGCGCTGCGCGCTCCGTCGTCGGCACGCCGGGCGCGCAGATCGCCGGCGGCTCTCCCCGGGTCTCCCCGCTCCCCGTGGTATAGCCCGACCGACATGAAGGTCGGCACCACACCCGCGCGCTCAGGGCTCCTCTCGCTTCTCCTGCTCGTCGCCTGCAACGCTGGCCCCCAGACCGGCGGGGTCTCCTCGCCGGCCACGGCCGGCAGCGCCGCGCCGCAGGGGGCGACGTCGACGCCGGCGACGACCGCGCCGTCCGAGGCGCCGCCGCGCGCCGAGTTCGATCCCGTGGCGCAGGGGCTCACCGTGGAGGGCGTGAAGCAGCTCTGCGACGAGCACCTGCGCGCCGCGGAGGGGCACCTCGACGCGATCAGGGCGCTCCGGGGCGCGCCGCCGGAGAAGCTCACCTACGCCGCGACGCTCGGGCGGTTCGACGACGCCGCGCTCGAGGTGAACAGCGCGGGCGAGTTCCCGTACTTGATGGGGGTCGCGCACCCGGACGCGGCGGTGCGAGAGGCCGCGAGGCTCTGCGAGCCGAAGGTCGACAGGTTCACGACCGCGATGTGGCTGGACGCCGATCTCGCCGCCGTCATCGAGGCGTACGCCGAGAAAGGCGGCGCGCGCGAGGCGTTGAACGGTGAGCGCGCCCGGCTGCTCTCCGACGTCCTCCGCGACTTCCGCCGCAACGGGCTGTCGCTGCCGGTAGACCGACAGCAGCGCCTCCGCGACGTGAACGAGCAGATCACCCGCATCGGGCAGGAGTTCATGTCGAACCTGTCCGCGTCGACCGCATCGATCGAGATCGCGCCCGCCGCCCTCCAGGGGCTGCCCAAGGAGTACGTCGCGAAGCACGCGCCCAAGGCGAACGGCAAGGTCGAGATCACCACCGACTACCCCGACTTCTTCCCGTTCGTCACCTACGCCAAGGACCGCAAGGCCGCGCTCGATCTCTACGTCCTGTTCACCAACCGCGGCGGCGAGAAGAACGTGAAGCTCGTCGATCGCCTCCTCGCGCTCCGCTCCGAGAAGGCGAAGATGCTCGGCTACAAGAGCTGGGCGGACTACGCCATCGAGCCGCGGATGGCCAAGACGAGCGGCGCCGTGCGCGGCTTCCTTGACCAGGTCAGGACCGCGCTGAAAGAGCCCGCCAAGGCCGAGTTCTCCGCGCTGATGAAGGAGCACGTGCGGCTCGGAGGCAAGCCGACCGACAAGCTCCCCCCCTCCGATCGCTACTTCCTCGAGGATCGGGTCCGCGCGTCCACGTACCAGTTCGACTCGCAGGCGCTCTCGGATTACCTCGAGCTCGGCGCGGTGAAGCAGGGGCTCATGGACATCACCGCGAAGATGTACGCCCTCGAGTACAAGGAGGTCCCCGCGAAGGCGTGGCACCCCGACGTGACCGCGTACGAGGTGCGCTCCGAGGGCAAGCTGATCGGCAAGTTCTACCTCGACCTCTACAGCAGGCCCGACAAGTACAAACACGCGGCGATGTTCACCGTGCGGACCGCGAAGCTGCTCGACGACGGGTCGTGGCAGAGCCCCGTGGCGGCGCTCGAGTGCAACTTCCCGAAGCCGGGGGCGCAGCCGGCGCTGATGTCCCACGAGGACGTGGTGACGTTCTTCCACGAGTTCGGGCACGTGCTGCACCACCTCCTGACGCGCTCGGAGCTGGCCTCCTATTCAGGGACCGCGACGGTGCGCGACTTCGTCGAGGCGCCGAGCCAGATGTTCGAGGAGTGGGCGTGGTCGCGCGAGGTGCTCGATCCGTTCGCGAAGCACCACGCGACCGGCGAGAAGATCCCGGACGCTCTCTTCCAAGCGATGACCCGCGCGCGAGGCTTCGGTCGAGCGCTCGCGACGCAGCGGCAGCTCACCCTCGCGTCGATCGATCTGGAGCTCCACACCCGCGATCCGGGCTTCGACGCGACCGTGGTCGTGGAGCAGGCGCAGCGCGCGAACGAGTCCTTCGCCTTCGTGAAGGGGACGCACCTGCAGTCGAGCTTCGGGCACCTCATCACCTACGACGCGGGCTACTACGGCTACCAGTGGGCGCTGTCGCTCTCGCGCGACGTGCTCACCCGCTTCAAGCAGGAAGGCCTGCTGAACCCCGCCGTCGCGCGCGCCTTCCGCGACGAGGTGCTCGCGAAGGGCGGCGGTGTCGAGGCGGGAGCGCTCGTCACCCGCTTCCTCGGCCGCCCGCCGAGCCACGACGCGTACCTCGCTTACCTCCGGGGCAAGGAGTGAACGGGCCGGCCGCTGCGCGGACAGCGCTCGGAGGCGACAAGACGTGCGCCGAGCGCTCGACCGCGCAGCGGCGCAGGGTCCAGCCATCCCTGGCCGGACCCCTGACGGGAAAGCTCAGGGCTCGATCGCGACGCCGAGCTCCTCGCGCAAGGCGTGGTAGGCGTCCGAGACCGTGAACGAGAGGAGATCGCCGATCTTCTCCTCGGCCGTCAGCACGCCCGGCGCGTCCCCCCGCGAGAGCGACGACGCCGCCACCGAGAGATCGCCGGTCAGCAGATAGCCGACCCGGGCAGCGCACCGCTCGACCGATCCCACCCAGTGCGCGAGATCGAGCGGCGCGCGGATCTCGTAGAGCTCGAACACCGCGGCCTCCAGGGCGTCACGCTCGCTCTCCGTCAGGTGCTCGTCGAGGAGGGGCACCAGCGCGAGCACCGCGCCCTCGAGGTCGGCGGGGACGAGCTCCGACGGTCGCGCCACCTTCACTGCTGCGGCCAGACAGACGCCGAGCTCCTCGAGCGACGGGAAATGCAGCAGCAGCCGGTGCGGGCCGACGTGGTACGCGACGTGGCTGCCCACCAGGAACGCGAGCTCGGCCGCCGTCCTCCCGCGGAGCGCCTCGCCGCCGACGAGGACGCTCGGCTCCTCGACCGGCACCGCGGCGACCGCGATCGGCGCGTCCTTGCGGAGGTAGACCGCCGGCGCGGCGATCCCGAGACACCGGCTCGCCCACGAGAACAGGCGAACCACGCCCGCCGCGTTCCGCTCCGCGTCGGAGCGCGCGGCCGGATCGAGCTGGGGAACCCGCTTCTCCCGCGCGCGCTGGGCGAACCGCGCGCGGATCGCCGCGCCGGCGACCGACGCGAGGACCTCCTCGAGCGCGCGATCGCGATCGCCCGCGCGCAGGAGGTCCCACGTCGCGACGCTCAGCCCGCGCGCAGGCTGGACGAGGCCCGCCGGGCGGTGCTCCTCGAAGATGAAGCGCTCCCGCGCCTCGGCCGCGCCGAGGTAGACAGCCACGCTCGCGGCGGACCACGCCTGGTCGACCCACCTCAGCTTCTGGAACGTGTCGAACAGGTCGTGAAACACCTGGACGTTGCCGGGATCGAGCACCGCCGCGGCCTGGAGGTGCGCGGCGGCGCGCTCGAGCCGGCCGGCGGTCCGCGCGAGCGACGCCGCGCTGAGCCGCCCCGGGACGTCGTCCGGTCGCTCGTCCACCGCGCCCTCGAACGCCTCCAGCGCGGAGCTGGGATCCTCGAGGTGATCGCGGAAGAGCATGCCGAGGCGGCGGCAGAGCTCCCAGGTGACGTCGCTCCGGACGCGCAGGTCGGCGATGCGATGCGCCCGCTCGAGCATCCGCCGGTACGCGAGCTCGAGCTCGCCCCATTCCTGCCGCGCCGAGAGGAGGATCGCGATGAGAGAGAGCGGATCGAGGAACGTGGGATCTGCGTCCAGCGCGCGCTCGAGCAGCTCGATGCCGTCCCGCTCCCGCGTGACCTCGGTCAAGGTCGCGCGGGCCTCGCCCTGCATCGCGGTGCGCGCGAGCTCCAGGAGCGCGACCGCCCGCTCCCTGGGCTCCTCCATCCGCTCGATGAGGCAGCGGCGCGCCTCGATCGACGCCTCGACGTCGCCCGCGACCTGGTAGAGCCGGCCCAGGCCGCGCAAGACCGCGGGGTCGTCGGGGCGGAGCTCCCGCGCCCGCTCGAGGAGCTCCAGCGCGCGCGCCGGCTCCCCGGCGATGCTCTCCCAGCGCTCTGCGAACTGGACGAGGAGCACGAAGCGATCGCCGTCCCCCTCGACGCGCGTGAGCAGCCGCTCCTCCGCGATGCGCAGCCGGACGAAATCGCGCCCGGCGAGGTGGAGCTCCACCAGAGCTTCGAGCGCGGGCCGGTGCTCCGGCGCGAGCGCGAGCGCCTTGTCAAAGCTCTCGATCGCCTCGCGGTGCCGCTCCTGGCGCCACCTGGTCTGGGCGATGCGCAGATGCACCTCCGCGCGGGCGTCCCGGTGCGCGACGCCGACGAGCGCGAGCGCCTTCTTGTACGCCGTGAGCGCACCCTCCAGGTCCGCGGCGGCGGCGAGCATGTCGCCAGCCGCGAGGTACTGCGCGACCGGATCGTCCGGCGCCGGCGCCGGCGTGGTGGCGGCGTCCCGTTCGTCCGCGACGACCAGCTGCGCTGCCTCGCGCCTCTCCGCCGGGGGCGCGCCCGGGGCGCCGCCGCGCGGGACGAGCACCGAGAAGGAGCCACGCCCGCCCGTCCGCGCGAAGCACGGGATGGCGCTGGCGAGCTCGGCGTTCCCCTCCACGCGGCGGAAGATCGCCTCCGCGGTGAGGCCCCGCTCCGGCTCGGCCTCGTCGAGGTGCTCGACGAAGGCGCGGGTGAGCACCGACGGCAGATCCGCGTCGAGCGAGCCGATCGGGTGGGCCGCGACGAGGAGCTCGACCCCCGTCACGGAAGACGCCACCGCCTGCTCCGCGGCGGCGACGACGGCGCGCGAGGTCGCCCCGGGGCCGTGATGGCACTCCAGGACGAAGAGCACCTCGCCGCGCGCGCGATCGCGGAACACCGCGGCGATGTCGCCCAGCGCGTCGCCCAGGCCGGGGTTCTCGGGGTCGAGGCAGAGGAAGAGCTCCCCGTCCGGCGACAGCGCGACCGCGCTGGAGGCGTAGAAGAGGAACAGGGTGGATGCATCGTCGCGCGCGGCGTCCTCCGCGTCGACCAGGGTCCTCCGCGTCGCAACGACCTCGTCGAACAGCGCGTCGAGCTGCTCCGCGAGATCCCGGGCGGGATCGACGTCGATCACCCGGAAGCCCGCATCGTCCAGCGAGAGGCGGGCCCGGATCAGATCTCCGTCGAGCGAGCCGGGCGCCGGCCGCTGATCGCGGTGCAAGCTGGGCGTGGCGACGATGGCCAAGCGCATCAGGGCGCCCTCTTCTCGTTGCGTACGCGCATGCAGGCGAGCAATCTACCCAGGGCCGCGCCCGAAGCGAAGCGGGTTGGCACGCTGCGCCGCACCACGCCGCAGCGTGAGGTCCCCCGCACGAGAGATCAGCCGGCAGGGAACAGGCATGAGCGAAGGCAGGCGTCGTTGGTGGACGGAAGCACCCCGCAGCGCACGAGCAGCTCGCGCCGCGTCAGCCGCGTCAGCCGCGTCAGCCGCGTCAGCCGCGTCAATTGCGCTCGCGGCCGCCCTCGCGTCCGGCTGCGGGAGCGTGTGCGACGAGGCGACGGAGCACACCGAGGAGTGCGGCTTCCACGGCAGCGGCATCTCCGCCGAGGCGTCGTGCGACGGCCGCGTCCGGTGCGCGTCGGCGTGCGCGGCGGAGGCTCCCTGCGGCGCGTTCGATGGCACCGACGCGGCCGCGCTCGATCGGTACCAGCGCTGCCTCGAGGCTTGCTGAGCCCGCCGCGGCGCTCAGCGGGCGGCCCGGACGAGCGCGGCGCCGTCCGGCGGCCGGTCGTCGTCCGGGCCGAGGCACAGCAAGGACAGCTCCTTCCAGGGAGCGAGCCCCTCGCCACCGAGCGGCTCGAGGTGGACGAGGACGTCCTCCAGAATGCGACCGAAGCCGTAGACGTCATCGCGGGGATCGCTCGCCCGCCCGGCGAGCCGCTCCGGTGAGACGTACCCTGGGCTGCCGCCGGCGGACGGCGCGCCACGCGGCCTGGCCAGCCCGAAGTCGGTGAGCACGGGCTCGCCGAGGTTGCGCAGGAGCACGTTGGCCGGCTTCACGTCCGCGTGGACGTAGCCGCGCTCATGGATTCGGGCGAGCGCGCGCGCGAGCGGACGCGCCCACCGCGCGATCGGCGCGAGCGCCGCCGCGTCGCCGGCGCGGAGCACGTCTCTCACCGACCCCCGCGCGATCCACTCGAGCGCGATCCACCCCTCCTCGGGGTCCGCGTCGAAGACCCGCACGACGCCGGGGCCCCCGAGCGCCGCGGCGAGCCGCACCTCGCGGGTGAGGTGCGCCCGGTCGCCGCCCCGCCCGTGGTAGACCTTGAACCCGATGCGCCGGCCGAGCACCTCGTCCTCGGCCTCGTAGACCGCGCCGGCGCCGCCGCGCGCCACCTCCCGGAGCAGGCGGAACGGGCTCTTGCCCGCCGAGGGCGCGACCACGGTCGCGTCCTCCAGGCGGGCGACCGCGGCGGGCCGATCCGCGCCGAGCGCCGCCCGCCAGCGCTGGTGACGCTCGCGCGCGCCTGGCGCGCCGATCTCCCGGACGAGCACGCGCTCGATCGTGCCGACCGCGCGCGGGAGCTGCCCCAGCGAGGCGTAGAGATCGGCCGCGAGGACGAGGCCTTCGGTCGAGGACACCGGCTGCGCGCGCGACGCGCCCCCGCGCTCGCGCGACGCGGCGCCCTCCAGCACGGCGAGCGCGCCCTGCTCGTCGCCCCGGGCCGCGAGCAGATCCGCGCAGGCCACGCGGATCGGATCGGGCAGCACCCGCTCCTCCATCGCCGCGACGAGGTGCGCCACGGCCTCGGCCTCCCGGAGCGTCCCGCGCGCCCGCCGGAGCACGGCGATGACCTCGTCCGTCGAGGGCCCCTCCCGCGTGCCGGAGCTCCGCAGGCGCGCGATGTCGTCGCTTCCGCCTTCGCGCGACGCGCGCACATGCGCCTGGGGCCGCTCCGCTCGCGCAGGATGCGCGCTGCCCCCGACGTCCACCCCGCCCGGCCCGGCGCCGCCGCGCGCGTCCGCCGGCGCACCGCCGTCCGCCGCGGCGCCGCCGAGGCGCTCCTTGATCCGCCGCCACAGGCTCACGCCGCGCCGCCCTCGGCGCCGCCGCGCCGGATCGACGGAGCCTCGCCCGCGGGGGGTAGCCGGAAGACCGCCGCACCCCCGCGCGCCGAGGCGATCGCGTCGCCCGCGCAGAGCTCGACCGACGGCGCGAGCTGGTAGTCGCCGAGGAACGGCGGCGGCGCCCCCGGCGGCGTCTTCAGCGCGACGAACGCCGAGGCCCCCGCCCGATCGACGCGGATCCGCCAGGGACCGACCGGCAGATCGCCGAGCGGCGCCGTGAAGCGATCGCCCGCGATCTCCACCACGCACCCCTCCCCGGTCCGCGGCGTGATCGCGCACGGCACCTCCCCGCCCAGCAGGAGCTGCACGCCGCGGCCGACGGGCAGCGGCCCCGTGAGCCGCGCGCCCGCCAGCGTCGTGCCGTTGCGCGTCGCGAGATCCTCGACCTCGACGCCGGACGGGCCGCGCCGGATCCGCACGTGCGTCCTGCTGACGGCGCGGGACGCGACGACGATGGTCGCCTCGCCGCGACCGATCGTGACCTCGTCGCCGAGCGCGCACCGCAGGAGGGCGCCGCCGAGCTCGAGCGACAGGATCGGCCCCGAGAGGAGCCGCGCGCGGATCGCGCGCAGGGCGTCGGCCACCTGCTCGCCGCCGCGGTTCCCCGCGATCCAGGCCTCGGCCACCGCGATCGCCTCGCGGCGCTCCGCCATCCGGTCGAGATCCGCGATCGACCGCAGGACCGCGGCGAGCTCTCGCTGGTCCCTCTCGACGGTCATCGCGGAGCGGAGCCGCTCCTCGAGCCGCTCGATCGCGCCCGCCGCGGCCAGCACCCGCGTCTCCGACTCGGTGTCGCCCACCAAGGCGTACGCGTCGGCCGCGCGCTCGAGCTCGCCCGCCTCCTCGAGCTCGCGCGCGACCGCCAGCGCCTCGCTCCGCATCACGCTCGCACCCCGCGCGCGCACCAGATCGAACGCGAGCAGCGCCTTGCGCCCGAGCGCCGAGCGCTTGAGCTCCGGGCTCTCCGCCATGCGGGACGCCGACGCGCAGAAGGCGATCCGCTTCTCGACGCTGCGCTCGGCGTCCGCCCGGAGGAGGAGGACCCGGGCCGCGTCGTCCGGCATCCCGGCGTCGAGGTACAGCTCGACCGCCCCCGCGAGATCGCCGGCGAGCTCCTTGGCCTCGGCCGCCCTGCGTCGGCTGTCCCCCCGCCTGAGCCCGAACCACTCAAAGAGACTCACGCAGCGCCATCCTCGCCACCATCCGACATCCTACCCTTGATGCGCGCCGGCCCCAACCGCCAGCGTTGACTCCCTCCCTCGTCACCCGCAGGATTTGCGGCCTCGATGTCGACAACGAACCGCCTCGGCGAACTGCTCGTCCGCGAAAAGCTCATCAGCCTCCAGCAGCTCAGGCAAGCCCAAGAGGAGCAGCGCAAGACAGGTCAGAACCTCGGGTACGCGCTCGCCAAGCTCGGGTACATCTCCGACGGAGAGATCACGAGCTTCCTCTCGACGCAGTACCGCGTCCCGGCCGTCGCCCTCGACGAGTACGAGATCGACGCGGAGGTCTCGCGCCTCGTCTCGCGGGACGTCTGCGAGAAGCACAAGATCATCCCCATCTCCAGGTCGGGGACGGCGCTCGTCGTGGCGATGGCCGATCCGACGAACCTCCACGCGATCGACGACATCAAGTTCCTCACGGGCTTCAACGTGGAGCCCGTCGTCGCGTCCGAGACCGGCATCACGGAGGCGATCGAGCGCGCCTACAACGTCGGGCCCTCCTACGACGAGGTGCTGAGCGAGTTCGGGGAGGAGGAGGTCGGCTTCCAGGTCGAGGCCGACGACGTGAACGTCCTCGAGCTGGAGAAGGCCGCCGAGGGCGCGCCCGTGGTCCGGCTCGTCAACGCGATCCTCCTGAACGCCATCAAGAAGGGCGCGAGCGACATCCACGTCGAGCCGTACGAGAAGAAGCTCCGCGTGCGCTACCGCATCGACGGCGTGCTGATGGAGGAAATGCAGCCGCCGATCAAGCTGAAGAACGCGATCTCGAGCCGCCTCAAGATCATGAGCTCGCTCGACATCGCCGAGCGGAGGCTCCCGCAGGACGGCCGCATCAAGCTGAAGATGGGCAGGGGCCGGGAGATGGACTTCCGCGTCTCGGTGCTCCCGACGCTCTGGGGCGAGAAGATCGTCCTCCGTCTCCTCGACAAGTCGAACCTGCAGCTCGACATGGCGAAGCTCGGCTTCGATCCGAAGCCGCTCGCCGACTTCAAGTGGGCGATCGGCCAGCCGTGGGGCATGGTCCTCGTCACCGGCCCGACCGGCTCCGGCAAGACGACGACGCTCTACTCGGCGCTGTCGGAGCTCAACCAGATCGGCTCGAACATCAGCACCGCCGAGGACCCTGTCGAGTACAACCTGCACGGCATCAACCAGGTGCAGATGCACGACGACATCGGGCTGAACTTCGCGATGTCGCTGCGGTCGTTCCTCCGGCAGGACCCGGACATCATCATGGTCGGCGAGATCCGCGACTTCGAGACGGCCGAGATCGCCGTCAAGGCCGCGCTCACCGGCCACCTCGTGCTCTCGACGCTGCACACGAACGACGCGCCGTCGACGATCTCGCGCCTCCTCAACATGGGCGTGGAGCCGTTCCTCATCACCGCCAGCGTGAACCTCGTGCTGGCCCAGCGCCTCGCGCGCAAGATCTGCCCCGACTGCCGCGTCCCGCTGAAGGTCGACGCGAGGGTGCTCCTCGACTTCGGCTTCACCGAGCAGCAGGTGGCGCGCGCGGAGCTCGTCCGCGGCGCGGGCTGCAAGACCTGCAACGGCTCGGGCTACAAGGGCCGCGTCGCGCTCTACGAGGTCATGCGCTTCACCGACGCGCTGAAGGAGATGGTCCTCCAGGGCGCGTCCACGGCCGAGCTCAAGGCCGCCGCGATCAAGGGCGGGATGCTGACCCTCCGGATGAGCGGGATCGAGAAGGTGCTCGCGGGCGTCACCACGACCGAGGAGGTCGGCCGCGTGACGATGGGGGACTGAGCGCATGACCACCGAGCTCGTCGGACAGCAGGAAGGCCTCCGGTACACGCTCCAGCAGCTCCTCCGCGCGATGGTGGAGAAGGGCGCGAGCGACATGCACATCACGAGCGGCACGCCGCCGCTCCTGCGCATCGACGGCACGGTGGTGCCGCTGAAGCTCCCGCCGCTCATGCCGAGCGACACGAAGCAGCTCTGCTACTCGGTGCTGAGCGAGGAGCAGGTGGCGGCGTTCGAGCAGCGCAACGAGCTCGATCTCTCGTTCGGCATGAAGGGGCTCGCCCGCTTCCGCGCCAACATCTACATGCAGCGGGGCGCCGTCGCCGCCGCGTTCCGGCAGATCCCCTTCCGGATCATGAACTTCGACGAGCTGGGCCTGCCGCCGGTGGTGCTCGACATCACCGCCAAGCCCCGCGGCCTCGTGCTCGTGACGGGCCCGACGGGCTCGGGCAAGACGACCACGCTCGCGAGCATCATCGACAAGATCAACTCGGAGCAGCGGCTGCACATCCTCACGATCGAGGATCCGATCGAGTACCTGCACCCGCACAAGCTGTCGCTCGTGAACCAACGCGAGATCGGCTCCGACACCGCGTCGTTCAAGGACGCCCTGCGGTACGCCCTGCGCCAGGATCCGGACGTCGTGCTCGTCGGCGAGATGCGCGACCTCGAGACCGTCGAGTCGGCGCTGACGATCGCCGAGACCGGCCATCTCGTGTTCGCCACGCTCCACACGAACTCGGCGATCTCGACGATCAACCGCATCATCGACGTCTTCCCGCCGCACCAGCAGTCGCAGGTGCGCCAGCAGCTCTCGTTCACGCTCGTCGCCGTGATGACGCAGCTCCTCCTACCGCGCGCGAACGGCCCGGGGCGCGTCATGTCGATGGAGGTCATGATCCCGAACGCGGCGATCCGGAACCTCATCCGCGAGGACAAGCTCCACCAGATCTACTCGCAGATGCAGGTGGGCCAGGCGGGCAGCGGCATGCAGACGATGGCCCAGTCGCTCGTGTCCCTCTACCAGCGCCGGATGATCACGCTGGAGGAGGCGTTCGCGGCGGCCGCCGACGGCGAAGAGATCCGGGCGATGCTGGAGCCCCGTCAGGCGGTGAGCTCACGGAACAACGGCCCGAAGCAGCCTTGACCACAACGGCGCCCTGCCCTTCGGTTCACCCTGCACGCTCGACGCGCTTCGCGGCTCACGGCGCGGCGCGGCGGGAGGCGGGCGGACGGGCGCCGCTGGCATCCAGAAAATCGCAGTAAAATCGAGGCCTTGGAGAGGGGGCTCCACACTTTTTTGACATCTACCCAACCGTTCAGTAGGTTCCGCCCGATGCAGGGGCTCACCGAGCGACAACAGCAGGTGCTTCACTATATCCGGCAGTCGATCAGCGAGCGCGGGTACCCGCCGACGCTGCGCGAGATCGGCGCGCATATGGGGATTCGCTCGACGAACGGGGTGAACGATCACCTCCGGGCGCTCGAACGCAAGGGCTACCTCACGCGCGAGGACATGAAGTCGCGCGCGCTCCGCCCGCGCGATCTCGATGGCGCGGGCGCCGGCGGCGGCGCCGATCTCCGCGGCGCGCTCGTGAACGGTGGGAACGACGCCCCTGCGAACGACCAGGAGGACGACCTCGTCGAGATCGCGGTCGTCGGCCGGATCGCCGCGGGCCTGCCGATCCTCGCCGAGGAGCACGTCCTCGATACGGTCCGGATCGAGCGCACGCTCGTGCGCGGCGGGCGCGAGGTGTTCGGCCTACGCGTCACCGGCGACTCGATGATCGAGGCGGGCATCTTCAGCGGCGACTACATCTTCGTGCGCCGGCAGCTCACCGCGCAGCGCGGCGACATCGTGGTGGCGCTGATCGGCGACGAGGCGACCGTGAAATACTTCTTCCCCGAGAAGGACTACGTGCGTTTCCAGCCGGCGAACGCGGCGATGGCGCCGATCCTGGTCCGGGCGAGCGACTTCAAGCCCGCGATGCTCCTCGGCGTGGTCGTCGGCGTCTACCGGAAGCTCTGACCTTACCCTTCCCTTCCCCGAGCCGGTTGACGCGCGCCGAGCGGCCTTGATAGCGTCGCGACGGCCGGGCAGACGGTCTTAGGTGCCCGCTCCAGAAAGAACGCGATCGTGACGACGCACGGGCGGCGATTCGGGACTTGGATTTCAGGCGCGGGCATGGTGCTCGCGGCGGCTCTCACGGGCGGCTGCGGCGGTACCCTCTACGCGTTCACCGCGAACTCGGCCTCGAGCAAGCTCGAGACGGCCGAGGCGCTCGGCGCAGAGAAGTATGCGCCGTACGAGTACTACACCGCGCGCGAGCACCTCTGGAAGGCTCGGGAGGAGGCCGCGGCCGCCGACTACGGCGACGCGATCGACTTCGCCGACGTCGCAGAGGAGTACGCGGACAAGGCGATCACCCTAGCGAAACAGGCGCACGAGGGCGCGGGTCGATGAGCATTGGAATGACGCGCCGCAGTTCCCGCCGCGCCCGTCGCGCAGGCGCTATCGCTGTCGTGGCGATCGCCGGGGCCGCCTTCTCGTGCACGCAGGTGCCGGTCATGCGCGGCGACATCGAGGCGTTGACCACCATCGCGAAGCAGGCGGAGCGCAACGGCGCGCTCCGCTGCGCGCCGCGCGAGCTGGCGATGGCGAAGTCGCACCTGTCGTTCGCCTCGGTCGAGCTCGATCAGGGCTTCTTCGTCCGGGCCAAGGAGCACCTCGACATCGCGAAGGCGAACACGCACGCCGCGTACGACCTCTCGCCGCCGCAGAAGTGCGCCGAGCGCGGGTTCGTCGAGGAGGCGCCGCCGCCCAAGCCCGGAGACTGCGACGGCGACGGGCTGCTCGACCCGCAGGACAAGAAGTGCCCGTGCGACGCCGAGACCTGGAACGGCTTCCAGGACGATGACGGCTGCCCGGACGATCCGGACACGGACGGCGACGGCCTGACGGACGGCAAGGACAGCTGCGTGCTCCTGCCCGAGGACAAGGACGGCTACCTCGACGAGGACGGCTGCCCCGAGCTCGACAACGACCTCGACACGATCCTCGACGCGAACGACAAGGACAGCACGGGCAAGAACTGCGCGAACGACCCGGAGGATCCGGACGGCTACGAGGACGCCGACGGCTGCCCCGAGCCGGACAACGACCAGGACACCGTGGTCGATCTCGAGGACCAGTGCCCGAACGAGCCGGGCGTGGTCGGCGGCGACAAGCCGGGCTGCCCGAAGAAGCCGAGCCTGGTCATCGTCACCGAGAAGGAGATCAAGATCACGCAGCAGATCCACTTCGAGTTCGACAAGGACAAGATCCGGCCCGAGAGCTTCCCGATCCTCGACGCCGTGGTGGAGGTCCTCCAGCAGAACCCGAAGATCAAGATCGAGATCCAGGGGCATACGGACAACAAGGGCGCCGCGGCCTACAACAAGAAGCTGTCGGATCGGCGTGCGGCCTCCGTGAAGAAGTACCTGGTAGCCAAGGGCATCGACGAAGCCCGGCTGACATCGAAGGGGTACGGCATGGAGCAGCCGATCGTGCCGAACACGTCCGACCAGAACCGTGCCCTGAACCGGCGCGTGCAGTTCGTCCGCACGGAGGGCGCGCAGTAGTCCAGCCCGTCGCGGGGGCACCGCCTGGCGTGTCGGGGTACGGTCGCTCTCGACCGCGCAGTCCAGGGGGCCGGATCCGGCCCCCTCCTCCTGAAAGCAAGAGCCCCTCCCCAGCACACCCTGGAGGTCTGAACCCGTGTTTTTCCGTCGTTCACGCCGCGCTCGTCTCGCGTCTGCACTGACTTCGCTGTGGGTCCTCGGCGCGCCGGCGGTCGCCGGCGCCGCCGGCGAAAAGGACGCGGAGGCGATGAAGCTGCACAACCAGGCGATGGACGATGACTACCTCTCTGTCGAGTTCGACAAGGCGGAGAAGAAGCTCAAAGACGCCCTGAAGAAGTGCGACAAGAACGCCTGCTCGAAGCCGGTGGTCGGCAAGCTGCACATCGCGCTCGGCACGGTGTATGGCGGCGGCAACAAGCTCCAGCAGGCCAAGGCCGAGTTCGTGCTGGCGCTCCAGGCCGATCCGAAGGCGGCGCTCATCGACGCGCTGACGACGACCGAGCTGGCCCAGGCGTTCAAGGAGGCCCAGAAGGAGGCGCAGGCCGCCGGGAAGGCGCCTCGCGACGGCGGCGGCAAGGCCGCGAAGGCCGCGGCGGGCGACGTTCCCCACACCCCGGTGGCGGAGCAGGCGGTGAACACGCCGGTGCCCGTGTACGTCGAGATCCCGGAGGAGATCGACGCGTCCAAGGCGACGGTCCGCTACAAGCCGTTCGGCTCGCCCAAGTGGAAGTCGCTCGAAATGAGGCGTGTCGAGAGCGGCTTCGGGGTGGAGATCCCCTGCGAGGATGTCACGACGACCGGCGATATCCGGTATTTCGTCATCCTGAGGGACGAGGCGGGCGATCCCGTGGGCACCGCCGGTTCGATGCAGGCGCCTCACCGGGTGCCGATCAAGAACGAGATCGAGCAGGAGCCGTCGCTGCCTGGCCAGGCGCCGCCGAAGCGGTGCGCCGCGAAGGAGGATTGCCCGCCAGGCCTGCCTGGCTGCCCCGAGGCTGGCGGCAAGCGCGGGGACAAGACCTGGGGTTCGGCCTGCGAGGCGACCGAGGAGTGCCAGTCGGGGCTCGCCTGCGTGAACGGGACCTGCGAGCAGGGGAGCGACGAGGGCGGCGGGGCGTCGAAGGGCAAGGGCAAGGGCAACCGCAACGTGGTCGGCGTCTCCGGCCAGCTCGACCTGCTCCTGGTGCGCGGTACGGATTTCGTCTGCTCGGGCAGCGACGCCGCCTACGCCTGCTTCTATCCGGGCGGCGACGGCCGGCAGTTCTACGGCGAGCCCGCAGATCTGGAGGGAACGAACGGGGTCAAGGGTGGCCTGAGCCTGGCTGGGTGGCGGGTGATGCTGTCGTACGATCGGCAGCTGTTCTCGGACCTGTCGCTGCTCCTCGGCGTGCGGGTCGGATTCGCGTTCGGCGGCTCGCCGTCTTCCAAGAACGGGCCGAACCCGTGGACGGACGAGGCGGGCAATGACCTGCAGAACCCGCATCTCCAGGCGCTCAGCTTCCTGCCGCTCCATGCGGAGCTCCGCGCCACGTATTTCCTCCTGGGGGATCGAATTGTCGAGAAGGGCGGGTTCCGCCCCTATGCCTTCGCCTCGCCCATCGGGCTGGCCCAGGTGAACGCCTCGGTGCCTGTGGATGTGTGCGATCGCCGCACCGAGGAGGGGGATCCTCTGCGCACCAGCAGCAGCAACAGGTGTCCGGCGAACACCCGCTACGTCGAGAATCTCGATGCCTACCAGATCACCGGGCGGAACTTCTCCGCGCTAGGCGCCGGTGTGGTCTATGGCATCACCCAGAACTTCGGAGTGTCTGCCGAGATGAAGGTGATGCTGATGTGGCCAACGCTCGGCCTCGTCCTGGCCCCCACCGTCAGCCCCGTGTTCGCCTTCTAGCGCCGTCTCCCGCACAGCCGAGCGCCTCCTCCTCCCCGTTCCCGCCGCAGCGCGGGGGGTGCCCGCACAGGAGACGGGCCCAGATCGGCGTTTTCGGCGCGCAAGCGCACTCCGGTCTCAGGATCCTACACATCTCGCTTGATGTGTGCTGGGCGACGTGATCAAAGCTGCGGATGGGTTCACCTGCAGCAGAGCACGCAGCGGCACTCGCCGAGGAGATGAGCGACGCGCACTTCGGCGATGCGCGGCTTTCGAAGCGCCAGACCAAGCTGGCGCAGGCGCCGGACAAGAGCTTCCCCTCGCTCTTGTCCGACAGCGAGCTGGAGGCGGCGTACCGTTTCTTCGGCAACGACGCCGTCACGCCCGCGGCGATTCTGGCTCCGCATGTGCGCGCCACCCTCGCGCGCATGGAGGCCGAGCCGGTCGTGCTCGCCATCCATGACACCACGACCCTCTCCTTCCGCTCCGACGGCCAGCGGCAGGGGCTCGGACGGCTGCGCTCCTCGGGGCAGACGTTCTTCGCCCACTTCACGCTGGCGGTCAGCGGCGATGGGACGCGCCGCCCGCTCGGCGTGCTCGATCTGAGCACGCACGTACACGACGACGGCACGACGGACAACGAGCACGACCGCTGGGGAGAGCAGGTGGAGCGAGTCGCGGCCTTGGGCGCTGCTCCGCACGATGTGGTGCACGTCATGGACCGCGAAGGCGACGACTACGGCCTGTTCGCGCAGCTGTTGAGCGCCCGGCATCGGTTCGTGATTCGGCTCGCGCACAATCGCCTCGTCGAGGCTGACGCCCTCGGAGAGGAAGCCAAGCTCGAGCAGGCGCTCGCGCATGTTCAAGCGGTGGCCGTACGCGAGGTAGAGCTTTCGCCGCGGCCGGCGGGCAATCGCAGCCCTCAACAGAAACGGCTGCATCCTCCGCGCGCAGGACGCTTGGCCAAGCTCGCTCTTGGAAGCACGCGCGTGACCCTGAGGCGACCGAGATCCCAGCCGCGCGAGCTGCCTGCGACGCTCTCGCTGCGGGTCGTACGCGTCCGGGAGATCGAGCCGCCGCCGGGCGAAGCGCCGGTCGAGTGGGTGCTGCTCACGAGCGAGCCGGTCGAGTCCGTCGAGCAGCTGACGCAGCTGGTCGACTGGTACCGGGCGCGCTGGATGGTGGAGGAGTTCTTCAAGGCCCTGAAGACCGGATGCGCCTACGAGAAGCGCCAGATCGAGGACCTGCACGGCTTGCGCAACGTGCTGGCGCTCTTCGCGCCCATCGCCTGGCAGCTATTGCTGCTGCGCAGCGAGGCTCGGCGCGCTCCGGAGCAGCCCGCGACCGCCGTGCTCACGCCCACCCAGCTCGAGGTGCTGCGGGCCTTCGCGCGCAAGCCCCTGCCCGAGAACGCCACGGCCCGCGATGCCTTCCTGGCCATCGCCGGGCTCGGCGGACACCTCCGGCGAAACGGCGAGCCCGGCTGGCAGACCTTGGGCCGTGGCTACGAGCAGCTCCTCACGCTCGTCCAGGGCTGGAGCGCCGCGAGGGAGGTGGGGGAAATATGATCAATCCTGAGACTCCGGTGCGCTGAGCACCGAAAACGTCGAGGTGGGCCCGTATCCGAAGCGGGCGCCCCCCGCGCTAGAGGTCGAAGTGTTCGGTGCCGAGCAGCTGGTAGAGACCGTAGAGCGACCCGGCGTCATGGTGTTCGAAGCGAACGCCCGCGCGCGCCGGCCTCCCCGCCGCACCGCGGCGGATCCAGGCGATACGACCGCGGAGGCTCAGCGGATCCCACAGGTTCGGGGCGGTGACCTCGAGCGTCACCGACGCCTCGGGATCCAGGAGCTCCGACGCGAGCTGGGCCTCGGACAGCTCGATGCCGGCGCCGCCCAGCCCCAGATCGCGGATGCGAACGCCATGCTCCTCGATCGACTGGCGATCGCGCAGCGTCGCCCCAAGATCGACGCGTCGCCTCGCGTGAACGCGAAAGTGGTCCCGGACAGCCATCCTGGCGCATTCTCCAGTCGACGCGAACATATCACGAGAGACGCGCGCACACGCTCGGTTCGCCAAGCCGTGCGGCGCAGGGGCGCGGGCGCAGCCACGCGCGCCGCGCGAACAGCATGCTCGCCCGGTCGCCCATGGCTGCGTTCGGTAAAGCGACCGTCACGTGTTAGCCTTTGGGCTTCGCGGCGAACCTTGGGTAACATGCGGACCACATCCGCTGGAGCGAGTCGCGAAGTAGACGGGAGTTCTACCCTGATGGCCCAGGACACACGCAAAGATCCGCGAGCGAGAGTGCTGCAGATGACCGTGCGCTACAAGAGCGCCACGGTCGACGAGTTCATCGAGCACCACTCGCATGACGTGAGCCGTGGCGGCATCTTCATCAAGACGCCGTCGCCCTTCCCCGCTGGCACGCTGCTCAAGTTCGAGATCCGTCTGCAGGACGAGCAAGCCGTGATCGCCGGCGTCGGCCGCGTCGTGTGGAAGCGCGAGCCCGCGCAGGGGAGCGACGCGCACCCGGCGGGCATGGGCGTGAAGTTCATCAAGATCGATGAGAAATCCAAGGCCGTGATCACCCGGCTCGTCGACGCGCAAGCGGGCGCCGGGTCGGCGTTCGAGGCCGGCATCACCGACCGCGCGGATCTGGGCGACGACGTGCAGGAGATCACGGCCCCGTCGGCAACCGCGAGCGCGCCGCAGGCCGAGCCCGCGGCCTCCAAGGCAGCGCAGGCGCAGGTGAAGCGGGCGTCGACGATGCTGGGGCTCGGCTCGATCGGGGCGAAGGGCGACGCGGGCAAGGGCGAGGCGAAGAAGGCCGACGTCGCGGAGGGCGGCAGCTTCTTCCCGCAGACGAACCCCGAGAAGGAGATGCCGCCGCCCGACGAGCGGACGATGATGAAGCAGGCGGCCGAGCTGCTGAAGCAAGCGCTCGCCGACGCCGGCGGCTCGCTGGACGAGATCGGCCCGTCCAAGGAGCCGCTCATGGCCGCCCCGCCGAAGAAGGCCGAGCCCGCTCCGGCGCCGAAAGAGGAGCACGTCAGGCCGCTGGCCGAGCCGGCGGCGATGCCGGTCCCGGCGGTCGCTCAGCTGGCGAACGAGCGGGAGGCGCGGGACGATGCGCCCGCGGCCGAGGCGAGACCAGCGAAGGCGGCCGCAGCCAGGAGGCCGGCCGAGGTCGCGGACCGGGCGCCGGCGGACGATCTGCACGGCAAGCCTGCGCGCCAGGACGTAAAGGCGGCCGACGATCAGGCGAAGGCGAAGCCAGCGGCCGCCAAGCCCAAGGAAGACAAGGCGGCCACGGCCAAGGCCACACCCGCGGCCCAGGCTCCGCTCGCACAGGAAGAGGAGAGCAGCGGCACCGGACGGCTGCTCACGATCCTGCTGGTCGCGGCGGCGCTCTGCGGCGCGCTCTGGCTCGTCTTCGGGCAGAGCGACAAGCCCCCCGCGACCCCGCCGGCCGCGCCGGAGCAGCCCGCGGCGAAGCCTGCAGCTCCGGCGGAGAAACCTGCGGCTCCGGCAGAGAAGCCTCAGCCGACGGAGGTCGTGCCCGCAGCGACGGACAAGGCTGCGCCCGCCGCGACGGCGGCGCCCACGACGACCGCCGAAGCGCCGGCGGCGCCGGCGGCGAGCGCCACCGCGCCCCTCGGAGCGACCGCGGAGCCTGCGGCGCCCAAGGTGACGGCCGAGCCTGCGGCCCCGGCGACGGCGGAGCCCGCGGCGCCCAAGGCGACGGCGGAGCCTGCGGCGACCACCCCAGCGCCAGAGCCCGCGGCCCCCACGGCGACGGCGGCGCCCGCGGCGCCCAAGCCTGCGGCGCCCAGGCCCAGGCCGGCCGCGCCGAAGCCGCCGAAGAACGACGATCCCTACGGTTGATGACCAGGCCGCGGGTCCTCCGCGGGAGAGGCAGCTGCGATGAGCGGCTCGGTGAGTCACGTCGGTGAATCAGGGCTGGGCCCGAAGGCGGCCGCCACGCTGGCCGCGCTGGGCCTGCTGGCCGCGACCGGGCTCGTCTGCGGCGCGGTCGCGCTGCGCGATCCGACGGCCGTGACGGCGCTCGAGGGGGGCGCCAGCGCCTCGCCGAGCCCTTCGCCGGCCGCCGCGCCCAGCAGCAGCGGCCGCGAGAGCAGCAGCGCGCCGGCCCCCGAGCCGGCGCCGGCGCTCGCGCCCGCGGAGCCCGAGGCCCCGGCGAAGGCGCCGCCTGCCCGCGCTCAGCCCGCGGAGCTCGAGAGCGCCCAGGCCGCGGGGAGCGCTGCGCTCGGCTCGCTCGCGCAGCGGTATCCGGAAGACCCTGCGGTCCTCCGGGCGCTCGCGGTCGCGCAGGGGCGCGAGAAGGCGATGGCGGCCGCGCTGCTCACGGCGCAGCGGCTGTTCGAGATCGCTCCCGAAGAGGCCGGGAACGACGAGCTCAAGCAGATCATCCTGAGGGCAGCGAACGGCACCCCGGACCTCGCCCTCACGGCGTTCGATCTGATGGCCAAGCACATGGGAAGCCGCGGTCCCGACCTGCTCTACGAGGTGGTGACCGCGCCGAAGTTCGGCGATTGGCCCAGGGACCACGCGAGCACACGGCTGATGGAGAGCAGCGTGCGGCAGCTCGCGTCGCCGGCGCTGCTCGTCGCCGACGATCTGCGCCGCCTCACGGACTGCCCCACCAAGGCGATGCTCGCCAGGGCGCGCGAGGAGGGCGATGTCCGCGCGCTCCATTACATCAAGGCGCTGGGCACCCCCCAGCCATGCCGGGGCCATCGGACGCGCAGGTGCCTCAGGTGCGGCCCCCTCCAGAAGGAGCTTCGCGCGACGGCCAGCGCCATCGAGAAGCGCAAGAACGACAAGGCGGCGGCAGCGCCGCCCGCCGCGAGCGCTGCTCGCTGACCGCCTTCGTCTCGCCAACCCCGGAGCGGCCTGTTCCCTTGCATCGCCGCTGTCGCGCCTCGACGTGACGGCGGCGACCGGCCTTCCGCCCTGCCATATCCGCAGCGCTTCCGGCACGCATGGAGGTCCCATGCACGGCCGCGTGGGCGGCTCGATGCTCCGAAGCAGCCGCTCACTATCCAGTGGGAGCGGCACGGCCACGCAGACGGCTCGACGCGTGGAACCAGCTCACCAGGGGAGCGAATCGGGGTGGGCGCAGCAGGACTTGAACCTGCGACTTCGTCCGTGTGAAGGACGCACTCTACCGCTGAGTTATGCGCCCGATGCCAGCCGGTTGTCACCCGGCCGTTTCGGAAAGACGTGGCGCTTTTAACCCAAACATCGGCGTTCGACAAGAAGAACTCGCTGGCGATGCCGAACTTCTTCGCGGCGCTCCGTCAAGCCCGGAGCCGGCGGCCCGTGGGGCAGGCCCGGAACCGGTGGGTCGCCGGTGAAGGCACGTCTGGCGGCTGCGGCCAGCGAGCCGGCCGCGGGGCCCGCGCGCCGGCTGCGCGCCGCCCGTGAGCGACCGGGCACGGAGCCAGGCGGGCCGCCGCGTCCGCGCGGCGTCGCGGTCGGGCGATCGGGGACGGGCGCCGCTGCTCTTCGAGCGCGCGCGTGGGCACCGGCGCGGAGCGACGCGCGCGGTCAATCGAGCGTCGCGACGGCGCGCCGGAGCGCGGCGAGGCCTGCTTCGATGTGGTCCTCATCGCAGGCATACGAGAAGCGAAGATACCCAGGCGCGCCGAAGGGGGTGCCGGCGACCGCGGCGACGTGCGCCTGCTCGAGCATCCACGTCGCCACGTCCTCGTCGCTCGCGAGCGTCGTCCCCTGGAAAGCGCGCCCGCAGAGCCCGCGCACGTCGGCGAACGCGTAGAACGCGCCTTCCGGCATCCTGCAGCGCACCCCTGGTACGGCGTTGAGCCCCTCGACCATCAGCGAGCGCCGCCGGGCGAACGCCGCGCGCATCGCGAACACCGCGTCGCGGGGCCCGTTCAGGGCGGCGACAGCGGCCGCCTGGGAGACGGCCGCCGCGTTCGTGGTGCTCTGACCCTGGACCACGTCGAGCGCCCTCGCGACCTCGACCGGCGCGATGCTCCAGCCGATCCGCCAGCCCGTCATGGCGAAGGTCTTGCTGACCCCGTCGACGACGATGACCCGCGGCGCGAGGTCCTCCGCGAGCGCCGGGAGCGACACGTGCCGGAACCCGTCGTAGGTGAGATCGGCATAGATCTCGTCGACGACGATCCAGCAATCATGGCGCCGCAGCACGCTCAAGAGCGGGAGCAGGTGCTCTTCCGCATACGCCGAGCCGGTCGGATTGGAGGGCGTGCACAGGATGATCGCCTTCACCCGCGGAGAAAGCGCGCCCTGGAGCGCGTCCGCCGTGAGGCGGAACCCCATCTCCTCGGTCGTGTTGACGATGACCGGCGTGGCGCCGACGAGGCGCACCTGCTCCGGGTAGCTCACCCAGTAGGGCGCGGGGATGACGACCTCGTCTCCCGGCTCGAAGAGCGCGGTCGCGAGGTTGAACAACGCGTGCTTCGCGCCGCAGCTCACGGTGACCTGGCTCGGCAGCGGCCGCCAGCCGCGGTGCTGCTCGGTCGCGGCGCAGATCGCCGATTTCAGCTCGGAGATGCCGGACACGGCCGTGTAGTGGGTGGCGCCGGCGTCCAGCGCCGCCTTCGCCGCGATACGAATGTGCTCCGGCGTGTCGAAGTCAGGCTCGCCCACGCCGAAGGAGAAGACCTTGTGCCCGTCGGCGCGGAGGCGCGCGGCCCTCGCCGCCATGGCGAGCGTTGCACTGGGCGCGACGGCCGACAGACGGTCAGCGAGCTTCCTGGGCATCGAGACACTGAGGAATAAAGGGCGGCCTGAGATAACGCAAGGCGCTACCGCTCCGGCGCTTGCGCGGGCGGCGCGGATGTGCCGCTAGGGCGACGGCGTGGCGCCGCCGACCTGGACCGCGGGCTTCTGCTCGTCCTGCTTGATCGAGTAGCGCACGAGCGCGCGGAGCACGTCGTTGCGCTGCACGTTTCCGAGGAGGCTCTTCATGTCCTCGTAGATCGACGGATCGACCAGCAGGGCGCCGAGGGTCCCCTTGCCCGCCCTCATGTCGTGCACGATCGCCCGCAGATCGCCGGTCATCGCCGTCACGTTGGCGAGCGCCTCGGCGCCGTCGCCCTTGCCGCCATAGAGCGCGTCGTGCGCGAGGCTGTCGCTCTCGCGGATGCCCCGCAGCGTCATGGCGACCTCGTCCGCCGCGCTCCCGAACTGCTGAATCTGCTTCTGCGGGCCGTCGCCGTAGATGACGTCGTGCGCGAACCCCGGCCCCTCCTTGACCCGCGAGACGACCCCCCGCACCTCGCGCACCGCGCTCGCGAGCTCCGTGCTGAGACGATCGAGGCTCTGCACGGTGCGCGAGATGCGCTCGGCCTCCTCGGGATCGGTCAGGAAGCGGTGCGGGTAGCCTTCCCCCTCGGTCACCTGCTTCATCAGCGTGTTCGCCGAGGCGACCGTCTCGCGGAGATCCCTGTGCAGCTTCTCGTCGGCGATGCTCTCCGAGACCTTCTGGATGTTGTCGAGCGTCGCCTCGGCCTTCTCGGCCATGCCGGTCACCTTCCCCATCACGTCGGTCGGCACCTCGCCGGGGATGTGGCCGCCAGGCGGTACCGAGTCCGGGCTCTGCCCCTTCGTGAGCTCCAGCATCTTGTCGCCGAGCAGGCCCTTGTTCGCGATCTGGGCGACGCTGTCCGTCTTGATCCGGCTCGCCTCGCTCTCGACGATCTCGAGCTTCACATAGATCTTGGCGTCCTTCGGATCAGGGCCGTAACCGACCTCGGCGACGTGACCGATGTCGATGCCTCCCATGCGGATGGGCGCGCCCGGCTTCAGCCCCTGGACGTCGGCGAAGTTCGTCGTGAAGCCGACGGAGGAGTCGAAGAGCCGCCGCTCGTCGCCTATCAGGAAAATGACTACGGCGGAGAGCACAAGGCCCGCCAGCACAAAGAGTCCGACCTTCAGATCGCGCGCTCTGCCCATGCAGAAGGGCATCTTGCGCGATCTCGGGGGGATCGTCACGCGCCGAGAAGCGTCTGGACGTCCTCATTCACCGGAGCGGTCCCGGTAATGAAATCGGCGACATGCGGATCGGTAGACTTCCGGAACTCGTCCGGGGTGCCGGTCGCGATGACCTCGCCGCGGAAGATCATCGCCATCCGATCCGAGATCGAGAACGCGCTCTTCATGTCGTGTGTCACCACGATGCTCGTCACGTTGAGCGCCTGTTTCAGCCCCTTGATGAGGTGGTTGATGCGCTCGGTGTTGATCGGATCGAGGCCGGTCGTCGGCTCGTCGTAGAGCAGCACCTCGGGCTGCACCGCGATGGCGCGCGCGAGGCCGACGCGCTTCTTCATGCCGCCGGACAGGTCCCCCGGGCGCATCTGCTCGATGCCCGGCAGGCCGACCAGCGACAGCGCCCAGTTGACCCGATCCGCGATCTGCGCCTCGGTCATCTCCTTGCGGTAGTGCTCGTGCAGGCCGTAAGCGACGTTCTCACCGACCGAGATCGAGTCGAACAGGGCGCCGCCCTGGAAGAGCATCGCGATGCGCTGGCGCACCCCGGCGATGCGCGACTCGCTCAGGCGCGTGATCTCCTCACCGTGAAACTGGATAGATCCACCATCGGCGTCGAGCAGACGGATGAGCAGCTTGAGCATGACGCTCTTGCCGACGCCCGAGCCGCCCATGATGGTGATCGTCTCGCCCGGGTACACTTCGAGGTTCAGGTCGCGGTAGATGACCTTCGGACCGAAGGCCTTGCGCACACGCGAGAACCGGATCAGCGGCTCAGCCACGCGTTCACGCTAGCACGCCGCGGAGGCCCGCCGCGAACGCTCAGTCGGACGCGGCGACGTGCTCGATCCTGATCTCGACGGCGTCCCCGCCGCGCCAGGCGTCGCGCCGGAGGCGGCCCACCACGTCGACGCGCTTGCCGGTGAACCGCGGCGCGAGCTCGCCCAGCTCGAACCCGAAGCACGAGATCTCGCGGCGGGCGAACGTGAGCTCCAGCTTGAGGTGGCCCTTCAGGTTCCTCGCGGAGCGCACGGCCGCGCCCGCCACGAGGACGTACGACGGGCGGTTGCCCTCGCCGCACGGCTCGAGCCGCTCGAGATCGCGCGCCACGGCCGCCGGATCGTCGCGATCGTCGAGCCGGACGTGGGCGGCCGCGAACGCCGCGGCGGCCGGGAGGTCCTGCTCGCGGAAGGCGTCGCACCACGCCGCCCGGAGCGCCTCGACGCGATCGGCGCGCACCTCGACGCCGGCCGCGGCCTGGTGGCCGCCGAAGCCGACGAGCTCGGCGCGGCACCGGGTGAGCGCGTCGTGGAGCCGCGCGCCCGCTGGACCGCGCACCGAGCCGCGCCCCTTCGCGCCCTCGAGCGCGATGACGATCGTCGGCTTGCCGTAGCGACCCGTGATCCTGCCAGCGACGATGCCGACCACGCCGGGGTGGAAGCCCTGCCGCGCGATGACGATCGCAGGATCCCGATCGAACCCGGCGCGCTCGATCTCGGCGAGCGCGGAGGTCAGCATCTCGTCCTGGATCGCGCGCCGCTTCATCTGCGCCTGCTCCACCGTGGCGGCGAGCGCGGAGGCGGTCACGCCGTCGTGCGCGAGCAGGAGCTCCAGGGAGATGTCGGGATCGCCGAGCCGACCGGGCGCGTTGAGGCGGGGCGCGATCCGGAAGGCGACGTCCTCGGCGGACGCGCCGCGCCCGAGATCGAGGTTGGCGAGCGCCGCGAGCGCGCGGAGCCCTGGACGGGGCCCGGTCTGGAGCACGCCAAGGCCGGCCCGCACGAGCGCGCGGTTGTCGCCGGTCAGCGGAGCGACGTCGGCGACCGTGCCGATCGCCACGAGGTCGAGGTAGGGGCGGATATCGAGCGACGAGCCGAGCTTCTTGCGCACGGCGGCCAGGAGCGAGAGCGCGAGCCCGCAGGAGGCGAGCCCCTTGTACGGGAAGCCGCAATCGGCGCGGTGCGGGTTCAGGAAGGCGATCGCGGGGAGCGGCTCGGCCGGCACGAGGTGGTGATCGATGACGACGCAGTCGATGCCGGCCGCGCGGGCCGCGGCCAGCCGCTCGTGATCGCTGGACCCGCAGTCGCACGTGATGAGCAGCGTGGGACCGGCGCGCATCACGCGCTCGAGCGCGGGCGCCGAGAGGCCGTAGCTGCCTTCGGCGCGCGTCGCGAGGAGCGGCACCACCTGTCCCGAGAGGGCGCGCAGCCCGCCGGTCATGATGGCGGTCGCGGTGATCCCGTCGCAGTCGTAGTCGCCGAAGACGGCGATCCGCTCGCCGGCGCGCACGGCGCGCGCGATCCGCTCCGCGCTCGCCTCGCGATCGGCCATCGCGTCGGGCGACGTGAGGTGCGAGAGCCGCGGGTCGAGGAAGCGCCGGGTCGCCTCGTCAGGCGCCCAGCCGGCCCGGTGCAGGATGTCCGCTACCGTGATCGACAGCCCCAGCTGGCGCGCCATCACGAGCGCCTCGGCGGACGCCTCGCCCGGATCCGCGACGGGCGCGGCGCCCCCCGCCGCGGGCGAGGCCGGCGCCTCGCGCTCGGGGAGCTCCCTCCAGGCCTCCGTGGCGGTGCTCATCAGAGAAGCGGGTACACCGACGGGGTGGGTGCGTCCATGGCCTGGGGCGGTTCAGGCCGCGTGGCCACGCGCGGCCACGGCGAGGCGCTCAGACGACCGCGTCGGCGCGCTTCTGCGTGCGGACGCGGCTGACCTTCTTGCGCTTGTTTGCGTTCGCGCCGAAGAACCGGCGGTCGATCCACTCGGTGAGTGGCGCAGCGACGTAGATCGACGAGTACGTGCCGACAACGATCCCGACGACGAGCGTGAACGCGAAGTCCCGGATGACGCCCGTGCCGTAGAAGAGGAACATGACGAGCGACAGCAGCGTCGTCATCGACACGAGGATCGTGCGCCCGAGCATCTCGGAGAGCGAGAAGTTGATGACGGCCGCGAAGCTCATGTCCCGGTGCTTCCCCAGGTTCTCGCGGATCCGGTCGTAGACGACGACCGTGTCCGTGATCGAGTAGCCGACGATCGTGAGCAGCGCGGCGACCGTGGACAGGGTGATCTCCCGCTGCGTGATCACCATCGCGCCGAGCGCGATGCCGACGTCGTGCACGAGCGCGACGATGCCGCCGGGCGCGAACCGGATATCGAACCGGAACGCGATGTACGCCATGATGAAGAAGATCGTGATGGCGATGCTCTTGATGGCCGCGTCGCGCAGCTGCGCACCGGCCTTCGGGCCGATCCACTCGACCCGGAGCGCCTGCTCGGGCACCTTGTCCGCGCCGAGGTGCTGCCGGAGGCCATCCATCAGCTGGTCGCCCCTCGACTTCAGGTGGAGCTCGACCTTGTGGTCGCGCTCGCTCACGACGAGCGGGTTGTTCGCACCGGCCCTGAGCTCGACCCCCTCGACGCCCTCGAGCTGCTTCTTGATCCCCTCCAGGTCGGGCGCGGTGTCGTAGCGCGTGGAGATCTTGTCGCCGCCGGGGCTGAACTTGACCTCGGTGGCGCGCAGTGCGGGCGGGCAACGGTCCTCGGGGACGGTGCCGTTCTCGGGCGGCATGCACATCCGATCGCGCACCGCGGCCTTCTGCTGCTCCGACAGGGTGGAGACCTCGTGCACCCGGATGAGGTAGCGGTTCGGGTTGGCCTGGTCCGCGACGGACACGATGTCCGGGGAGTCGAAGCCCGCCTTGGTGACGGCCTCGCGGACCTCGGCGCTCGAGACCGGAGCCCGGAAGGCGACCTCGACCTCGGTGCCTCCCTTGAAATCGGTCCCGAGCTTCGGCCCCGGCACGATGAACGAGATGATCGACAGGATGAGCAGCACCCCGCTGAGCCCGATGAAGAGCCAGCGCTTGCCCATGAAGTCGAACTGACGGCCAGGTTTGATGAGTTCCATCGTCGTGTCTCAATCGGAGAGCCGCTCGCGCGTTCTCCCTCATAAGGTCGGAGAGCGGCTCGCGCGCCCTCGTTCTCAGCCGAGCGAGAGCGTCTTGATCTTTCGGCCGCGGACCGCCCAGTCGAACATCAGGCGGGTGCAGACGACCCCGGTGAACAGGCTGATCGCGATGCCGACGATCAGCGTGATCGCGAAGCCCTTGATGGGTCCGGTGCCGTACTGCGCCAGGATGAGCCCCGAGATCAGCGTGGTCACGTGGCCGTCGAGGATGGCGCTGAACGCCTTGTCGTAACCGATGTCGACCGCGGCGCGCGGGCTCTTGCCGTTCCTCAGCTCCTCCCGGATGCGCTCGTTGATCAGCACGTTGGCGTCGACCGCGATGCCCATGGTGAGCACCAGGCCGGCGATGCCGGGCAGCGTCATCGACGCCCCGAACATCGCGAGGACGGCGACCTGCAGGATGAGGTTGAAGATGACGGCGATGTCCGCGATGAGCCCGGCGCGGCTGTAGATCACCACCATGAACACGACGACCAGCAGGCCGCTCGCGATGGCCCCCTTCATGCTCTGCTGGATCGCGTCCTTGCCCAGCGACGGGCCGATGCGCTGCTCGTTCGAGGGGGAGATCGGGGCCGGCAGCGCGCCCGATCGGAGCACCAGCTCGAGCTTGCGCGCGTCCTGGAGCTGCTGATCGGGGTTCTGCGAGCCCATCGTGATCTGCGCGCGGCCACCGCCGATCTTGGTCTGGATGACCGGCGCGCTCTCGACCTTCTCGTCGAGGATGATCGCGAACCGCCGCTTGACGTTCCTGCCGGTGATGTCCTCGAACCGGTCGGCGCCGGTCGGGGTGAAATCCATCGACACGTACCAGCCGCCGAGGCCGCCGTCGCTCTGATCCGGGAGCGCCTGCGCGTCGCGCACCATGTCACCCGTGATCTCGGCCTTGCTGAAGAGGAAGTACGTCCGCCAGCCGATCTCCTCGACGGCGTCCTTCTCCTCGTTGAACTCGTACAGCTTGCCGTAGCCGACCTCGTTGTCCGCCGGGACCTGGAGCGTCCCGACCCACTCGCGCAGCCGCTTCAGCGTGTCGCGCATCTCCTCGTGCTCCGCGCGCACCATCCGGGCGAAGTGGACCGGCTTCGTCTTCCCGGGGCCGACCGGCGCGTTCTCGATCGAGAACGTCAGCCCCTTCGGGAGGTCCTCCTCCTTGGCGCTCCTCGCGATCGGCTCGAAGAAGTCCTGGTCGTCGTCGACCATCTTGAACTCGAGCCGCGCGGTCTGGCTGATGATCTCGCGGATCGTGGTGAACGCGGCCTCGTCGTCGCCGGGGACCTCGATGATGACGTCCTCATCGCGCGTGGAGACGCTCGCCTCCTTGAGGCCGAGCCCGTCGACGCGGCGGAGCACCGTCTCCTTGGCTTGCGACACCGCCCGCTCACGGATGGTGCTCGAGACCTCGTCGCGGATCCGGAACTTCGCGACGCGGCGATCCGACGAGCGCTGGAGCTGCAGCTCGTGCAGGAACTTCGCCAGGAACTCGTCGTTGATCTTCTCGGAGTCCGCCGGGTCGTTGAACGTGATCACGATCGTGTCCGCCTGCTCGCGCGACTTCTCGATGCGGAGCTTCGTCTGGAGCTTCTGCATCTCCTCGATCGTCGGCGGCTTGTCACCCTCGTGGAACCCGAACGACTTCGCGAGCGCCGCGCGCAGGTCGTCGTAGTACCGATCGCGCTTGTCGCTGATCGCCTCGTCGACGTCGACCGTGTAGACGAGGCGGAGGCCGCCCTTCAGGTCGAGCCCGCGCACCAGGCGGAACGGGATGTTCGACGTCAGGAACCGGCTGAACCCGAGCTCGCCGGCCCTCGCCCGGGTCTCCTGCTCCGCGACCTCCTCCGACGAGAGGCCGGTGTGGACGGGGCGGCCGTACCGCTCGTCGTGGTAGGTCGGGTAGATGGCGAGCGCCGAGCCGAGCGCCAGGAACAGGACGAAGCCCGTCTTTACCCGCCACGCGAAGTCGAGCCACGGCCCGACGCAGAGCAGCGCCCACGGCACCATCAGGCCGAAGGTCGCGAGGGCCCAGAACACGTGGTAGTGGGCCGCGATCGCGGCGGCGCCGGCGGAGAGCGCCGCCCAGGCGAAGACGCTGCGCTTCGCTCGGCTGAGCCACGCGCCGAGGAGGCACAGGCCGGCGACGCCGGCGAACCCGTACTGGAAGATGTTTAGGAGCATGGAGTGTGGCGCCGCGGTGGCGGCAAAAAAGCTTCCTGTTGGGCCGAGCGCCGGCCTACGACTTCTTTTCCTTCGCCGCGTCGGCGACCTTGGCGTCCGCCGCCGCGACCTCGCCCGGATCGGGGCCCTGGATCGCGCTCTTCAGGACCTGCACGTTCACGCCGGGGGCGATCTCCAGCTTGACCCTGGGGGAGTTCGGGCTGATGTCGATGATCCTGCCGAGGAGCCCGGACTGCGTGACGACCCGGTCGCCCGCCTTGAGGCTCGACTCGAGCTGCTTCTGCTTCTTGCTCTGGCTCCGCGTCATCACGAAGATGAGCAGCAGCGGCAGCGCCAGGATGAGGAACTGGAAGGCCCCTCCGCCGAACGGCGAAGAAGGCGGCGCCTCCTGCCCTCCGGACGGCGGCGATTGACCTTCGACCGGCGTCGCGGGCGCGTTGCCCGCTCGCCCGGGGGCGGCGTTCGGCTGGAACCAGTTTGAGCTTGCCAAGGTGACGCGTGTCTCCGGGCCCCGACGGGCTCGCCCGCAAATTGCGGGCCTCTCCCAACCCCCCGGGGCCCGCCTCCATACCCAGGATCCAAGGGTCGCGCAAGGAGCTAGGCGGGCAGGCTCACCCGGGCGTCCGGGGAATGCAGCCTGGCGGCCCTTTCCGCGCTTGCGTCCCCTGCCGCTCTTCCGCTGCCGCGCGGCGTCAGCCGTCGCTGCCGAACACGATGTGCCGGCGAGCGCGCTCCCCGCTCGCGATCTCCGCGAGCGAGAGGCGCACGTCGCGTTCGGTGATGGTGCCGTCGATCGTCGCGAACGTCGCGGAGAGGATCGGCGGGATGCGCCCGACGCTGGGGAAGCCCGGGGCCCAGGTGAGCGCGTCCGCGAACGCCGCCTTCACCGCGGCGGCGACGGGCCCGTACGGCGCGAGCGGCACGTCGAGCGGCTCCAGGACCACGATGGCCTTGGCCCGCCCGAGCGTCTTCACCACGTCGGCGCCGAAGAACGGGCGGAGCGCGCGCACGCCCACGAGGCCGACGCGGCGGCCCTGCGCGCGCAGGCTGCGCACGACCTCGCGGGCCGCGGGGAACGCGCAGCCCACGACGACCAGGATCTCCTCCGCGTCCGCGGTGTCGACGCGCTCGATCGCGCCGAGCGGCCTGCCGGTCAGCTCGCAGAGCTCCCGCATCGCGCTGGCGAGCGCGAACGGAACGCGCGCGCAGAAGCCCCGCTCGGCCCGCTTCCGGACGACGCCGCGGCCCTGCGGGCGAGGCCCCCCGTCGCCGTCGCTCTCGCCCGGCGCCGCGTCGGTGAAGGTCGGCGCGCTCCGCTCGGAGCCGAGGAAGCGCGCCGCGAGCTCGCGCGCCCCGCCGAGGGCCGACACGTCCGACGGCAGCGCGTCGACGAGGTGCAGGAACGGCGTCTCGCTGTCCTCGGCGGCGCGCCGCGCCACCAGCGTCATGTCGGCCGCCTCCTGGCTGCTCCAGGTCACGAGCACCCCCGCGCCGACGTCGAGCGCAGGCGCGAGCTCGTCGCGCCCGACGGCGAGCCCGCCGCGGCGCTCGATGACGTGCACGGTGACCGGCGTCCGCACCGCCGCCGCCTCGCCGAGCGCGGCGAGCGCCCCGACGAGCTCGTGGGCGCCCAGCACGACGCTCGCACGCTGCCCGGCGCGCGTGCGCGCAGCGGCGCCGCGGATCGCCTCGGTGGCGCACGCGGCGCGCTCGATCGGCAGATTGCCGGGCACGGCCGCGTGCGCGGCGAACAGCGCGCTCCCCGCGGCCACCTCGACATGTGCGATCACCGCCGCCGGATCCGGCGGCGAGCCTAGACCGTCAGGCCCTGCCATCCCATCGTTCGTCGCCCGAGCCGCACGCGAGGTCAAGCGCGAGCGCGATCGGCCTCCGCGCAGCGGCCGGCCTGGAGTAACGCGGCGATCGCGATCGTCGGTGTTCGTCAGTGTCCGGACGTAACTCCGAGAATTCACGCTCCCACCGCGCAATGCGCTTCCGCCGCGCGCGGCTCCCGACCGGTCGCTCGCCGGCGCGTCGAGCGCGCCGGGGAAGCCTGCCGCGCCCGGCCTGCGGCTGCCGCCGGGCCTCGTCGACCGATCGACGGCATCGACGGTTCGGCGAACCGGCCGCTCGACCAAGGCGGCTCGGCGAGGACGGCCGCCGCCCGAGCCTTCACCAGGAACACCACAAACCGGTCACCAGGCACCAGGCCGCCACGGCAAAAGCGACCCCCAGGAAACATATCGCTTGACGGACTTCCCCCCCCTTGATAGGAGGCGCTCTCCGTTTCGTCGGCCTCGGGCCGAGCGGGCGGGACATAGGCGCGTAGCTCAGTGGTAGAGCACTACCTTGACACGGTAGGGGTCGCCGGTTCGAAACCGGCCGCGCCTACAAATCAGCAGGAGACCTAGCCTGCGAGGTTTCATGGCCCTCGATCAGACAGCCCTGGCCGCCCCGGCGGCCCGCACCACGGTGCGCAAGGCTCTCGCCGACGACATCGCCAAGAACCGCCCCATCCTCGGCGCCCACGTCAACGGGCGCCTCGCCGATCTTCACACCCACTTCGACGACTCGGCCCGGATCGGGCTGGTCCGGACGAGCGCTCCGGATGGCTCTTCGGCGAACGCCGTGACCGCCCTCCGGTCGCGCGACCTCGACGAGGCCCTCGGGGCGATGCCGCTCGCGGAGCTCGCCGATCGGCGAACCGCAGCGCGGAAGCTCCCCCGGCTCGCCGTGAGCGCATCGGGTTCGTGACCTGCCGCTCCGGCCGGCCTCTCTCGCCCGGCAGTCCCTTCCCCACCCCCGTCGAGCCCGGCGCGCCATGGCCCGGAGCGCCGATGCGCCGCGGCGCTCGCCCTGCTTGCTGCCGTTGCCTGCGGCGCAGAGTCAGGCGACATTGTCGTGGTGATGGACGCCACGACCGGGCTCGGTCGCGAAGCGGCGGACCGTCGCGTTCAAGAGCACAGAACACAAGGAGGCAGCGAAATATCACATGGCGATGAGACGCTTCGACCCTCGGCAGGCCCAGCGGGGGCCGCAGATCCGCATCAACCAGCGCATCCGCGTCCCGGAGATCCGCGTCATCGGTGATGATGGCGAGATGCTCGGCATCATGCAGACCCACGAGGCGCTGCGCCGAGCACAGGAGAAGGGGCTCGACCTCGTCGAGGTCAACCCGAAGGCGGATCCCCCGGTCTGCAAGATCCTCGACTTCGGCAAGTACAAGTACGACGAGAAGAAGAAGGCCCGCGAGGCGAAGCGCAAGCAGAGTGTGGTGGAGATCAAGGAGATCAAGCTCCGTCCCAAGACGGACGACCACGATCTCGAGTTCAAGACCAGGGCTGCTCACCGGTTCCTCGGCGCAGGCCACAAGGTGAAGTTCACGGTGCGCTTCCGCGGCCGAGAGATCACCCACCCGGAGAAGGCGCAGGAGCAGCTCGACTGGATCGTCCAGCACTGCGAGGAGATCGCGAACGTCGAGGTGCGCCCCATGATGGAGCAGCGCACGATGACGCTGATGATGGCGCCCAAGCCGGCGATCCTGCAGAAGGTGGCCCAGGCCCGCGCCGCCGCGGAGAAAGCGCGTCAGAAGGCGATCCAGGAAGGGCGCGCCGCTCCTGCCCAGGACGACACGGAGGACGAGGAGATCGAGAAGCTCGAGAGGGAGCTCGAGGAGCAGGACGACGAGGAGGACGACGAGGCGGAGGGGACCGAGTAACGCGTCCGGCGAGAGAGCGCGCCACGACGCCGATCACGGTGCGGCGCGCCTCGCAAGGGCGGCGTGTTGACGCGTGCTGACATGCGCTGAGCGCTCGTGCGCTGGCCACCTCGCCGCCCAGCACGCAGCGCCCATGGCTCGGCCGTGGGCGCCGCAAGGAGCACGCTCCCTTCGCCGGGTCAGTGCGGGATCAGGCCGCCGAACCACGCGCCTGCGGCGAGGGCGGCGAGCGCGGCGACGAGCAGCACGGCCTTCACCGCGCCGCCCCCGGTCCTGGCTGGAGGGGCCAGATCCGGCTCCAGGTCGCGCGGCGCGGCCGGGACGAGCGGCGCGATAGGCGCCGGCGTGGGCGGCGCAGGGCGCTGCATCTCGGGTACGGGCCGCGGGGAGGCCAGGGTCGGCACGGCTCGCCTCTCGAGCGGCGGATGCGCCGGCACAGGCGGCGCGAGCAGCGGACCCGCTGGCCTGGACGAGGGGACGCCGGAGGAAGGGGCGAGCGGAAGGCCGAACCCCGTCTCCTCGAGCGCGGCGAGGTTGCCCTCCTCGACCGACACGGTGGCGAGGGACCGCCGCATGACGTCCTCCCCCGACGCCGAGAGCTTGTCCCCCGGCGCCGAGAGCTTGATCTCGTCGGCCCACTTGCCGATGTCCTCGAAGGCCGAGATCTTGAGCGGCTCGTTCAGGCGCGTGGTGCTCGGCGCCGCCTTGTCGTCCGGGAGCGACGTGAACTCGAGCAGCGTCTCCTCGATGAGCCTGTCGATGAACGACGCCTTGTCCGACGTGGGAGCCCGCTTCCGGAGCGCCATGGCGCTGCGGACGTGCTCGGCGATGTCGTAGGCGCTGACGGGCCTGCCGAACCTGTACAGGAAGGTCGTGAGATCCCGGCCGAGCTCGCGCGCCGAACCATAACGCTCCACGGGATCGCGGGCCAGCGAGCGGGCGATGATGCGATCGAGCTCGGGGGGAACCGCCTTGTTGCTCTCGGAGAGCGGCGGGATCTGCGCCTGCTGCACGAGCTTGACCGTCTGGTAGTCGGTGTCGCCGAGGAAGAGCCGTTTCCCGGAGAGCATCTCCCAGAGGATCGCGCCGAGCGCGAAGATGTCGGTGCGGTGATCGACCTCCTGGCCCTGCGCGGCCTCGGGCGAGAGGTAGCTGAACTTGCCCTTGATGATCCCGGCCTCGCTCTTCTCGAGCTGGCTCGTCGCCTTGGCGAGGCCGAAGTCGACGATCTTCACCTCACCGTACTTCGTGATGAGCACGTTCGGAGGCGACATGTCCCGGTGGACGATCTGGAGCGGATGCCCGTCGGCCGACTTGAGCTCGTGGGCGTACGTGAGCCCCTCGCAGAGCTTCGCCGTGATGAACACGGCGGACTCGACCGGGAGGGTGCGGCCGGCCTTGCGCATCGACTCGAGGACCGCCTTCAGGTCGGCGCCGTCCACGTACTCCATCACGATGAAGTACGCGTTGTCGCCGACGCCGATGTCGAACACCTGCGCGACGTTGGAGTGGGAGAGGTGCGCAGACAGCCGCGCTTCGTCGAGGAACATCGCGATAAAGCGCTTCTTCTCGCTGAGGTGCGGGAGCACGCGCTTGATCGCGACCTGCTTCTTGAACCCCTCGATCCCGGCGCTCTCCGCCAGGAAGACCTCGGCCATGCCGCCCGAAGCTAGCCGCTCGATGACCCGGTAGCGCTGCTGCTGGTGGGCATCCGTCATGGTCCACCTAGTACACCACGTCCCACGCTGCGCGCGGAAACAACCGGCTCGTCTTCATCGGAGCCCGCGGGCGAGGCGCGCAAAGAGTGCGGTCTGTGACGATCGCGCACGAGCGCGCGCCCTCGCCCCTGGACGCAGCCTTGCGCGGGCATCGCAGCGGCCAGGCTCGGGAGGCGAGGCGCGCTCAGCCCGTGAGCGCGCTCCGCATGAACGGGCGAGGTGCAGGTGTGAGCGGCACCGCCACCGCGCGCACGCGGCTCTTCGACGCGACCGCGCCGCGCGCGAGCGCCGCCGGCTCGATCTGTGCGACCTGCGCGACGGCGCGCTTCCGGCGATCGTCCAGCTCCGCGGCGAGCATGTCCTTCACCATGTCGAGGAGCTCCGGGAAGCCCGACAGGCGCAGCCCGACGTCGTTCGTCCAGAGGATGATCTCGAGCTCTCCGTCTGGCGCCCTCGCCTCGGGATCCCACGCGAAGACCGTCTCGGCCGCCGCGTCGATGCCGAACGGGACGAGCGCGCTCCGCGCACCATAGCGGCCGCGCACGGTCGCCGGCGCGCCGGCGCGCTCGCCCGCGCCGCGCACCTCCTCGCCGTCGCAGTGCTCGAGCACCATCCGCCCGACGTCCATGTACGAGCCGCGCGCGAGCGCGCGCACCCCGAGCAGGCTGGCGCCGGCGAACAGCTGCGGCCAGCCGTCGTGCCGCGAGAGCAGCTCCCGATAGCTCGGCGGCAGCGCCATCCCGAGGCGCCGCTCGACGCCGGCGATCGCCTCCTCGGGAGCCCCGGCCGGCGGCGCGATCGGCATTCCCCGCCGTGGATCCATCCGCGCGAGCTCCAGCTTGAGCGCGCGGATGCGGTGCATCGACTCGAGCCACTCCATGCGCGCGACCCTACGCGCGCGGCGCCGGAAGGAGCAAAAAACGAGCGACGCTCCGCCCCGCCGCGCAGGCGCAACCCGGGGGACACACGCGCTTGACAGTCATTTGGGTCAGCGGCACGGTGCTTGCGTGGCTGGCTTGGGCTCCTGGGCATCGCTTCGCACCGCGTTCGTCGTGGCGGGCGCCACGTTCGTCGTCGCGTCGCTCGCGACCGCGTGCCTCGACTACGCGGGCGAGGAGCTGTTCGATCAGTGCGACACGCCGGCGGCGCCGCTCCCCGGCTCGGGATCCGGCTCGGGCGCCACCACGAGCGCCGGGGCGGCCAGCGTGGATCAGCCGGACTGCGGCGCGCCGACGCACGCGCCCGGCTCGGGATCCGGCTCGGGCTCGTGAGGGAAGAGCGGCGCGATCTCCTCGCGCTCGCCGCGCTCACCGCCGCCGCGCTCGCCTCGCGCCTGCTCTTCCGCATCGATCACGACGAGGACATCGACGCGCTCCGGTTCGCGCTCGGCGTGGAGCGGTTCGACGTGGCCGCGCTCCGCCCGCACGCGCCCTACTACCCCGTGTTCGTCGCGGCGGCGAAGGGGCTCGCGCTGCTCGGCGCGACGCCGCGCGCGGCGCTCGCCCTCGTCAGCGCCGCGTCCGGCGCGGCCGCCGTCGCCTTCACCGCCCTGCTCGCGCGCGAGGTCGCCGGGCGGCGCGCCTCGGTGTTCGCCGGGGTCCTCGCGCTCGCCTCGCCGTTCCTCTGGCTGTCGTCCGAGAAGCTCCTCAGCGACATGGCCGGCACCGCGGCGGTGACCGCGGCGCTCTGGCTGTGCGCCCGCGCGCGGCGCCCCCGCGGCGCGCGGGCGGCCGCTCCGGCCGCGCCGCTGGATACCGCCGCCGCGGCGGCGCGCACGCGCACCTGGGCGCTCGTGCTGCTCGGCGTCGGGCTCGGCGTGCGGCTCTCGTACTTCCCGTTCGCGCTCGCCTGCCTCGCCGTCATCGCCCGCGGCGAGGGCGGCCGCCTCGCGTGGCTCGCGCGCGGCCGCGACCTCGCGGCCGGCGCGCTCGCGTGGCTCGTGCCGCTCGTGCTGATCGCGACGCCGCGCGACCTCGTCGCGACGACGTGGCTCCAGGGGCTCGGGCACTTCACCCGCTGGGGAGGGACGGCGATCACCGTCTCGTCGCCGCTCGATCGCCTCCGCGGCGTGATCTGGGGGATCTGGGCCAACGGGCTCGGCGGAGCGTGGCCCGACGCGCCGGCGGCGCGCTGGCTCGGCGCGCCGCTCCTGATCTCGCTCCTCGCCGCGGGCGCGCTCCGCGTCGCGTCGCGAGAGCGGGCCGCGCGCGCGCTGCGCGAGCAGCCCGAGCTCTGGGCCTCCGCGTTCGCTTACTTCCTCTGGGCGCTCCTCGGGCAAAACATCGCCTACAAGCCGCGGCACTGGCTCCCGCTCGTCCCGCTCCTCCTCGTCGCCATGGCCGCCGGCGCAGCGGCCCTCTCGGCGGCGCGCCCCGCGGCGGAGGGCGCTCCGCGCCACCGCGCGCTCCGCGGCACCGCGCCCTTCGCCCTCGTCGCGGCCCTCGCGGCGCAATGGCTCGTCGACGCGATCTCGCTCGCTCGACAGCACGAGGCGCCCTCGCCGGCGGCCGCGATCGTGCGCTTCCTCCGCGACGCCGGCGCAGAGCAGCGCCCGGTGCTCACGCGCGACCTCGACCGGATGATCCAGGAGGGCGCGCCGGGCCGGCTGCCCGTGCGCGTCCGCGACGACGCCGCGCTCGTCCGCGACGTCGAGCAGGCCGGGCCGGGCGGCGCGCTCATCACCAGCGAGGCGCTGTCGCGGGAGGCGCGCGACGCGCTCGCAGGCCGCGGCTACACGATCGCGATCCGCTTCGCGCGCCCGCGCTCGCGCTACGTCGACGCGCTCTGGAGCGATCTCGCGCTGCTCGAGGCGCTGCCCGCCGGACCTCCGGCAGGCGGCGCGCTCTCGCGCGCGCCGCACGGCGCGCCCCCTCGCTGAAAACGAGGTTGACCTCCGTTTTCAAGGGCGCGAAGACTCCCGCCCCCCGGGCTCCCGGTCCTCGTCATGAAAGCGATCACGTCCTTGTGGCCTCGCTCCGCGGGCGTCGTCCTCGGCGCGCTGCTGCCCTTCGCCGCCGCCGCGCAGCCCGCGCCCGCCACGCAGCCTGCGCCTGCCACGCAGCCCGCCCCCGCCGCGCAGCCCGCGCCGGACGGCCCGGTCCTCGACCTGCCGCCCGAGCACGCCGCGCCGCCGCCGGAGCCCTGGAAGCCCGCCGTCGGTCTCGGCGCCGGAGAGGCGCCCGAGCACGAGCTCGTCCGCGGCCTGACCGATCAGCGGTTCCGCAGCGCCGGGGCGAGCGCCAGCAGCACCTCCGTCGGCGGCTACGGCGAGGTGCATGTCCGCGGCACGACGACCGGCCGCGAGGGCGAGCGCGCGTGGGTCGCCGACATCCCGCGCCTCGTGCTCTTCGTGGCGCACGAGTTCACGGCCGACATCCGGTCCTACGTCGAGCTCGAGGTCGAACACTCGATCTCCTGCGCGAGCTGCCCGGGCGCCGCGGAGCTGGAGCAGGCCTACATCGAGTGGAACGCGGCAGGCCGCGCCCTCGGGCTGCGCGCGGGCCTCGTGCTCGTCCCGATGGGGATCATCAACCAGTGGCACGAGCCGCCGGTGTTCCACGGCGTGGTCAGGCCCAAGGTCGACACCCTCGTCATCCCCTCGACGTGGCGCGAGATCGGGATCGGCGCGTTCGGGCAGCCGCTCGACTGGCTGCGCTTCGAGGCCTACGCCATGACCGGCCTCGATCCGCTCGGCTTCCGCGCGGGCGGCCTCGCCGGCGGGCGGCAGAGCGGCGGGCTCGCGCGCGCCAACGCATGGGCGGCCGTCGCGCGCGTCGAGGCCGAGCCGCTGCTCGGGGTCGTCGCGGGCGCGTCGGTGTACGCGAGCGACGCTGGCCCGAACGGCGAGGGCAAATTCTTCCTTCGCGACGGCACCCCGGTGGATCTGTCGGTCCCGGTCCTCGGCTGGTCGCTCGACGCGCGCTGGCGCAGGAGCGGCCTGGAGACGCGGGTCCTGTTCGCCGAGTGGCACCTCCCCGAGGCGCGCGCCCTGATGGTCTCGTTCAACGAGGGCGGCGCGCCGAACTTCATCGATCCCACGAGCCCCGTGGCCTCCCGGATCCGCGGCGGCTATGTCGAGGCCGCGTTCGACGTGCTCCGCCCGCTCGGCGTGGGCCACGAGCTCCTGCCGTTCGCGCGCGTCGAGGCGTACGACACGCAGTCAGCGGTGCCCGAGGGCTACGAGGCCAACGCCTCGTACGGCGTCCGCGAGCTCACGCTCGGCGCCTCGTACCGGCCGACCCAGGGGGTCGTCGTGAAGGCCGACTACCAGCTGCGCGACCGCACCCTCGGGTTCGACCAGACGCAGCTCAATTTCGGCCTCGGGTTCATGTACTGAGCGCGCCGGACGCGGGCACACCATGTCACTCCGCCCAGACGACGCCGGGCCCGAGCGCCTCGTGGTCGGCGCCGGCATCTCCGGCCTCTACGCCGCGCTGCTGCTCGCGCGGGCCGGCCGGCGCGTGCGCCTCCTCGAGCGCGCGGCGCGGACCGGCGGGCTCGCGGGCGCCGAGACGTTCCGCGGCCTGCCGTGCGATCTCGGCTCGCACCGGCTCCACCCGGCCGCCCTCGATCAGCCGCTCTTCCGCGAGGTGCACGCGCGCTCCCCGTTCCTCTCGCGCCCGCGCCGCGGGGTGCTCGTGCTCGGCGAGCGCCACGTCCCCTACCCGCCGAGCGCGCCCTCGATGCTCCGCGCGCTCGGCCTCCGCGCCGGCGCCGCCATGGGCCTCGGGTTCGTGGCGCAGCGCGGCCGCCGCGCGGCCTTCGCCCGCTGGGAGCACGACCGCGCCCTCGCTGGCGAGGACGTCGGCTTCGAGCGGTTCGTGCGCGACCGCGTCGGCGCGGCGGCCTACGCGTCGTTCTACCGGCCCTACGCCGAGAAGGTCTGGGGCATCCCGCCGTCCGAGCTCTCCCAGACCGTCGCGAAGAAGCGGATCAGCACGACGAGCCCGCTCGCGCTGTTCAAGGGGCTCGCCCACGGCCGCGCCTCGGCGGATCTCGCGCGGTTCATCTACCCGCCGGCGGGCATCTCGTCGCTCATCACGTACCTCGAGGCGCGCCTCGCGGAGGCCGGCGTCGAGGCCGAGTGCGGGACCGCCCTCGGTCTGGCCGGGGCGGGCGCGCGCGCCGGCGCGGCGCCGATCCTGTTCGCCGGCGATCTCGCGGATCTCGTGCCCGACGCGCCGCTCGAGCACCGCGGGCTCTACCTGGTCTACCTGGCGTACCCGCGCGCGCGGCTCGGCGCCCCGGAGACCTACTACTGCCCCGACCCGCGCTTCTGGTTCGGCCGCGTCTCCGAGCTGCAGAACTACGCGCCCGATCTCCGCCGCCCGGGCGAGACGGTGCTGTGCGTCGAGATCCCCGAGGGGGCCTGGGGGAGCGGGCGCGACTTCGCGTCGGGCCCGCCGCTCGAGGCGCTGCTCGACCAGCTCGTGCGCGCCGGCATCGCCCCGCGCGGGGTGGCGCCGCTCGAGGCCCGGCAGCGCTTCGTGCCCCGCGTGTACCCGCTCTACCGGCGCGGCTGGCTGCGGGACTGGCGGGCCGCGATGCGCCGCGCCGCCGCGCTCGGCGTGGTCCCCTTCGGGCGGCAGGCGCTCTTCCTGCACTGCAACCTCGATCACTGCGCCGCGATCGCGGCCGACGCGGTGGCGCACGTCGAGGCCGGCCGCAGCCCGGAAGCGTGGGCGCTGAACGCCGAGCGCTACCTGGACGTGCAGGTGCGCGACTGACGCCCGCGCCGCAAATCCGCGGCCCAAACGCCGTTGACTTTGACTTTCACGAATGACAGCTTCGTCGGAGCCTTGATGCGTCTTTCTCGTGACCTCCGCACCGCCCACTTCGCTGCAGCAGCGGCGCTCACGTTCATCCTGGCGGCGCTGCCCGCCCACGGCGCGACGTACTGGACGGTCCCTGCTGTCCTGAAGAGCTTCTTCGCGAGCTCGAAGAAGGTCGGTTATCGCAAGGTCGTCCTCGGTGACGCGGAGGCGCAGGAGCTCGGCAAGAAGCTGGGGGCGCCGGTCAAGCGCGAGTGGGTGGTGTACGTCGCGGAGTCCGACGGCAAGATCGACGGCTACGCGATCAAGGACGAAGAGAAGGGGATGCACGAGCCGATCGACTTCGCCGTGCAGTTCTCGACGGCCGGCGCGGTGGAGCGCATCGAGATCCTCGAGTACCGCGAGGCGTACGGCGACGAGGTCCGCGGCGATCGCTTCCGCGCCCAGTTCCGCGGCAAGACGGCGGGCGACCCGATCACCGCGGGCAAGGACATCGACATCGTGTCGGGCGCATCCATCTCGTCCCGCTCCGTGGCCCTCGGCGTCAAGCGCGACGCGCTCGTCCTCCAGCTCGCGCTGAAGCGCGGCGGTCTGTGAGGGATTTCACAGCTTCAGCCGGTCGGCTGAGGTCGCTCTCGCTCGGCGCGAAGCTCCTCTACTCGGCGTTCGCGCTCGCGTCGGTCATCGGGCTGCTCGTGTCGTGGCGCCTCTACGGGGCGATGGTGCAGGACGCGGGGGCCGCCGCGTACTACGCGGGCGCGGCGGTCGCCGCGCCGCCGCCTGCCCCGACCCAGGCGCCCGCGGCGGCCGAGGGGCCCGCGCTCGATCTGGGCCCGGAGCTCGAGCTCCCCGGAACGCCGGAGGCGCCGCGCGTCCTGGTCGAGCAGATCTCCGAGCGGAAACTGCTCGAGGTGACGCATTTCCACCTCTTCTCGGTGCCGGTCTACGTGCTGATCCTCGCGCACCTCTGGCTGCTCGCGCGCCTGCCGTCGTGGCTCCACACCGCGGGCGTCGCGGCGGCTGTCGTCACGAGCGGGCTGCACATCGCGGCGCCATGGCTCATCCGGAGCGCGCCCGGCGCCGCGGCGCTGATGCCAATCTCCGGCGTGGCGATGCTGCTGTCGCTCGGCGCCATGGCGGTCGTCTCGACCGTGGACATGTGGCTGCCGAGGCGCTCGCGGCGAGGCGAGGCAGCGCCGGCCGACGAGGCCCAGGCCCAGTAAACCGCCGCGCGCGCCCCGCGCGGCGCGCGCTCGCCCCGACGAGCGAAGGCGCCCTGGAGACCTGGTTGCCAGCGCGCCGGACGAGGCCTCAGCCCTCGGGGACGAGCCAGAGCACCCCCAGCGGCGGGAGCGAGAGCACGATGGATTGCGGGAACCCGTGGCTCGGGACGTCCTCGACCTCGACGCGACCCAGGTTGCCCACGCCGCTGCCGCCGTACTGGACCGCATCGGTGTTGAGCACCTCCAGGTAGGCGCCGCGCCGCGGGACGCCGATCCGGTAGTGATGGCGCGGGACCGGCGTGAAATTGCCGATGAACACGACGTGCGTGCCCGAGGGCGACATCTGATCTCCCGCGCCGTCGCCGTAGCGGATGAACGAGATCACGGTCTGCATGTGGTCAGTGCAGTCGATCCACCGGAAGCCGTGGTGCTCGTCGTCGAGCTCGTACATCGCCGGATACTTCTTGTAGAGCGCGTTGAGCTCCGTCACGAGCCGCTTGAGCCCCGCGTGCTCGGGCACCGAGAGCAGGCCCCAGTCGAGCTCCGTCTTCTCGCTCCACTCGGCGAACTGGCCGATCTCACCGCCCATGAAGAGCAGCTTCTTGCCCGGGTGCGCCCACATGTAGCCGTAGAGCGCGCGCAGGTTCGCCAGCATCTGCCAGTAGTCGCCGGGCATCTTCGAGAGCAGCGCCCGCTTGAGGTGCACGACCTCGTCGTGGCTCAGCGGCAGGAGGAACTTCTCGGAGAAGGCATAGATCAGCCCGAACGTGAGCTGGTGGTAGTGGAAGGCGCGGTGGATGGGCTCGTGCTTGAAGAAGTCGAGCGTGTCGTGCATCCACCCCATGTTCCACTTGAAGTCGAAGCCGAGCCCGCCGACGTACGTCGCGTGGGTCACCGACGGCCAGGCGGTGGACTCCTCCGCGCAGAGGATCGCGCCCGGACAGCGCTCGTGCACCCGGTTCGACAGCTCCCGGATGAAGTCGATGGCCTCGATGTTCTCGCGGCCGCCATACCGGTTCGGCACCCAGTCGCCGCCCTGCGCGGCGTAGTCGAGGTAGAGCATCGAGGCGACCGCGTCGACCCGCAGGCCGTCGATGTGGAACTCGTCGAGCCAGTAGAGCGCGTTGGCCACAAGGAAGTTCCGCACCTCGTGGCGGCCGTAGTTGAAGATGTACGTGTTCCACTCGCGGTGCTCGCCGAGGCGCGGGTCGAGGTGCTCGTAGAGCGCCGTGCCGTCGAACCGCCCGAGCGCCCACGCGTCCTTGGGGAAGTGCGCGGGGGTCCAGTCGAGGATCACGCCGATCCCCCGCTGGTGGCAGCGGTCGATGAAGTAGCGGAGGTCGTCGGGATCGCCGAAGCGGCTGGTCGGGGCGAAGTAGCCCGCCACCTGGTAACCCCATGACCCGTCGAAGGGGTGCTCCATGACCGGCATGAGCTCGATGTGCGTGAAGCCGAGCTCGGCCACGTACTCGACGAGGTGGTCGGCGAGCTCGCGGTACGTCATCCAGCGCATCCCGCCCTCGTACGGCGGGCCCTCGCCCGGCACGCGCCGCCAGGAGCCGGCGTGGACCTCGTAGATTGTGAGCGGCTTCTTGCGGGAGTCGATCCTGCCGCGCTCCTGCATCCAGTCGCCGTCCTGGAACGCGTAGCGGCTCGTGTAGACCCGCGAGGCGGTGGCCGGCCGGAGCTCCATCGCCTGGGCGACGGGATCGGTCTTCACCGTGAGGTGCCCCTCCGGCGTCTTGATCTCGTACTTGTAGAGCGCGCCCTCGCCGAGGCCAGGGATGAAGAGCTCCCAGAAGCCCTCGCCCATCCGGCGCATCGCGTGGCGGCGGCCGTCCCAGTGGTTGAAGTCGCCGAGGACGCTCACCCGCCGCGCGTTCGGGGCCCAGACCGCGAACGACGTCCCGGAGACCCCGTCCACCTCGCGCACGTGCGCGCCGAGGACGCGGTAGAGCTCCCAGTGCCGCCCCTCGGCCAGGAGGTGGCGATCGATGTCCCCGAGCGTCGGCGGCATCGAGTACGGGTCGAGCTCCACCGAGGAGCTGCCGTCCGCGAAGCGCAGCTCGATCTGGTACGGGAAGCGTCCGTCCGCGGGGTAGGACACGCCGGGGAAGCGCGCCTCGAAGAGGCCCGCGGGGTGGACGCGCTCCATCGGCTGCCTCCGGAGCCTGGGGTTGCCCGGGACCACCGCGATCTCGGTGGCGTCTGGCCGAAAGACGCGGACCACCAGGTCGTCCTCGTCTTCGTGCGCGCCGAGCACGTGGTGCGGATCCGGATGCTCGACTGCCGCGATGAGATCGAGTTCTCGTTGTTCCAACATGTCGGGGTCCGCCTATAGCGGCTCCACTCGCCGACGTCATGCCGAGAGTCCGCCCGAGACGCCGACCAGGCTCACCCGGGCACACCGGCGCAGCCTGCGGCGCCGGTCCCCCCTGGCGCAACCACGGTGTGCTCACCATTTGTCCGCAGCGCAACAGCGGATGTCGGTGGGCCGGATCGACCGCGAGCACGCCGAGAATCGTCGGGATTCATCGGGAAACAGCGCAAATGCTCATTTGCTGTACCTTCTCGGGAAGGGTAGGGTCCCGGCGTCGAGCAGCGAGCCACGGCGGCCATCCGGCAAGCGACGCGGGCTCGACAGGCGGAGGGATCGAACATGGGTCAGGTGGTGAGCGAACGCCCGATCGGGGGCAACGGCAGCGGTCCTGGCATGAACGGGCACGGGGGCGCGGCGATCCGCAGCTACGCGCCCGCGACCGGGGAGCTCCTTGGAGAGGCCCCGAATACCAGCGCCGAGGAGGTGCGTGCCGCGGTCGCCCGGGCGCGGCGCGCGCAGGAGGCGTGGGGCGCGCTGCCCGTGGAGGAGCGCTGCCAGCGCGTCCTTCGCTTCCGCGACGCCATCGTCGATCGGACGGACGAGATCGTCGATCTGCTCTCGCGCGAGTGCGGCAAGCCGCGCCACGAGGCGCTGCTGCACGAGGTCCTGGTCGCGGCCGACATGGCGACGTACTTCGCGCAGGTCGCCCCGAAGGCGCTCGAGCCGCACGAGATCAAGCTCCACCTCTTCAAGCACCGGCGCAGCTGGGTCCACTACGTCCCTCGCGGCGTGGTCGGCGTGATCTCGCCGTGGAACTTCCCGTTCCAGCTCGCGCTGCGCGACGTGCTCGCGGCGATCGTCGCCGGCAACGCCGCCGTGCTCAAGCCGAGCGAGGTGACGCCGCTCATCGCGCTCAAGCAGAAGGAGATCTGGGACGGCGCGGGCATGCCCGAGGATCTGTTCCAGGTCGTCACCGGCTACGGGCCGACCGGCGCGGCGCTCATCGACAGCGGCATCCAGATGCTCCTGTTCACCGGCAGCGTCGGCACCGGGAGGAAGGTCGCCGCCGCCTGCGGCGAGCGCCTCATCCCGTGCGTGATGGAGCTCGGCGGCAAGGCGCCGCTCATCGCCTGCGCGGACGCGGACATCGAGCGCACGGCGCAGGCGATCGTCTTCGGCGGCTTCGCGAACGCGGGGCAGGTGTGCGTCGCGGTGGAGCGGGTCTATGCGCACCGCGAGATCCACGATCGCCTGCTCGAGCGCACCGTCGAGATCACGAAGGGGCTGAACCAGGGTGATCCGGGCAAGGAGTTCGTCGACGTGGGGGCGATCATCTTCCCGCCGCAGATCGACGTCGCCGAGCGGCACATCAAGGACGCTGTCGACAAGGGGGCGACCGTGAAGGCCGGCGGCAAGCGCGCGCCGGGGCAGGGCCAGTTCTTCGAGCCGACGATCCTCGCGGGCTGCGATCATGCGATGACGGTGATGACCGAGGAGATCTTCGGGCCGGTCGTGCCGTTCATGCAGGTCGCGACCGAGGAGGAGGCGATCCGCCTCTCGAACGAGTCGCACCTCGGCCTCAACGCCTATGTCTTCTCGGAGGACACCGATCACGCCCGCCGGCTCGCCGAGCGCCTGCAGGCCGGCAGCGTGCTGGTGAACGACGTGCTCATGAACGGCGCCCTCCCCGACGCGCCGTTCGGCGGCGTCAAGCAGAGCGGCTTCGGCCGGGTGATGGGCGAGGACGGGCTCCGGCAGATGTGCGACGTCAAGCACATCAACGCGGACCGCATCGCGCTGGGGTCGAAGGACCCGACGTGGTTCCCCTACACCGCGTCGTCGTACAGCTGGTTCAAGCGAGGCATGCGCGCGCTCTTCTCGAGCGGCGGCTTCCTGCGGCGCATCGGGGAGCTGTTCTAGGGCGGCGCGCCGCCGACGGCGCGGCGGGAAAACCTCGAGAACGTCGGCTGGCCAGACGCCGGATGGACGGCCGCCGGGCGGGCACAGATCCTGCGCTTCGCGCCAGAGGCGCGCGCTCTTGCAACCCCACCCCCTTCTGATCCACGCTGAACCCATGTCTACCCGGCCCGGTTCCTTGCCGAGCGACCCCATCCTCGCGGCCATCGATCGCGCGCCGCGTGTGCAGAGGCTCACGCCGGAGCAGCGCGCCGAGCTCGATCGGGACCTCGCCGACATCGCGGCGGGCCGTGCGCGCCTCGTCGCTCACGAGGATCTGCCGCGGGCCCTGGAGGAGCTGGCCCGCGAGCAAGGCGGATGAGCTTCCGCGTCGTCTGGAACTTCCCTGCTCTGGTCACGTTTTACAGGCTGCCGATGCACTCGGCCTTCATGATCGACCGGGCGGTCGTTCGCTTCGCGGAGACGGGCGAAGGCGAGCTCGCGTGGGAGGCGCCCTACTACCTCCTCAGCGCGGGCTTCCACGACGTGGTGCTCACGATCGAGCGCGAGGCGCGGACGATCACCGTGCTCCGCATCTACCGCGCTCGCTGAGCGCGTCAGCGCCGCTAGGAGCGCCGCCCGCTCGATCGGCCCATCGATCACAACCGGCCCCGGCCATGAGCGCCGCGACCTCGCGCCGCGTCGGCTCGTCCAGCATCTCCAGGAGCGAGGCGCGGAGTTCCTGAGGAACGAGCTGGATCACGTCCGCGGCGTCGTCCGGCGCGAGGAGCCGCATCCAGAGCCTGCGCTCGCCGGCCTTCATCGCGAGGAGGACTGCGGCCTGCTCCTGCTCGGCGAGGCCGAGGAAGAAGCTGTGCGCCTCGCCCCGCTCGAGGTGCTCGACGCCATCGGCGCGCTCTTCGGGGGACAGCACCGCCCAGATCTCGCCGAGCTCTGCGGCGGTAAGACGGTCGTCGGAGATGGGTCACCTCCACGACGAGGTAGCGGGCAAGGACTGCTGGATCGAGGATGTCGAGGCGCGCGACCTGAGGTCCCGCGGCAACGAAAGGTTCCGGCGCGCCGAGCATCTATCGCCGAGCCCGGTACGTGCAACGGGGATTCTTCGGCTCAGATCAAACCGGCGCGGGCTCGGTGGGCGTGACCTGGACGGGCGCGGGCTCAGACAGCGCCGGCTCGTCCGGTGTGGCGGCGGCCGCCGCGCCTCACCGCTCGGCGCGGTCGAGCGGTGAGGCGCGTGCGTCCTTCTCCAGCAGCGGATCCCGAGCATGTGCACGCCGGCCCGGCGCCGCCGCCGCTCCGGCTGTGGGGGATCGTCCTCGGGCTCGCCTTGCTGGTGCGGCGCGCTCGCCGTTAACGGAGCGAGCCGCGCGTCGATCGCGGCAACCGCGGCGAGGGGCGGCGCGAGCGGCATGGACGCCTCACTCCCGGGGCGTCTCTCGAGGCCCCGACAAAATCGCGCATCTCTCCGAAACCGAGGCGAGCGGCCGGCGTACTGACGGCATCACGCCGGGATCTCCGCTGCGCAGGGCAGCGGGGCGACCCGGCGATCCAGCGACGGAGAGAAACGATGACCAAGCTGAACGGAGCAGTGATTGCGTCGGCCGTGGCCTTGATGCTGGGCGCGATGGGGTGCGGTGGATCCGACGAAGACGAGATGGGCAGCGCGGAGCAGGGCATCAAATGTGAAGGCGTCAACGAATGCAAGGGAATGTCCGAATGCAAATCGGCGGACGGCAGCAGCGAGTGTCAGGGCCTGAACGAGTGCAAAGGCCAGGGCTGGACGACGGTGCCCTCCGAAGCCGACTGCACGTCGCAGGGTGGTAAGGTGATCGGTTGACCGGCCGGGGCCGACCTCACCCTCGTGGATCGGCGGCCCCGGGCTCTCATGGCGTGGGGCTCCGCGCCGCGCATTACGGCGCGATCCTCGAAGGCCGGCTCGATGTCGAGATAGCCGAGGCGATTACGGAGAATTTCATTGGGCGCGGGGGCCGGCCGATCGCGGTACTCGAGCATGTTCGGCGCGACGCGGAGATCGCGCTTCACGGGGTCTCGCTCTCGATCGGCGACGTCGAGCCGCTCGACCGCGCCTATCTCCGCGAGGTGAGGCGCCTGCGAGAGCGGGTGGGGGCCGCGATCGTGTCGGACCACCTCTGTTTCGGCCGCGCTCACGGTTACTATGGGCACGACCTCTGGCCCCTTCCGTACACCGAGGAGGCGATCGCCCACGTGGCCGGGCGAGTCCTCGAGGTGCAGGAGATCCTCGGTACGCGAATCCTGCTCGAGAACGTCTCGAGCTACGTGACCTACAAGGCAAGCGAAATGGCAGAATGGGACTTTGTGAGCGAGATCCTGTCGAGGGGCGACTGCAAGCTGCTGCTCGACGTGAACAACGTCTACGTGAGCTCGGTCAATCACGATTTCGATCCTCGCGCCTACCTCGACGCATTGCCCTTCGATTGCGTCGGACAATACCACCTCGCGGGGCACCTGGACAAGGGCACGCACCTGCTCGACGATCACGGAGCCCCGGTGCCCGACAGCGTGCTCGATCTCTACCGTCACGCGCTCCTGCGCTTTGGTCCGGCGCCCACCATCGTGGAGTGGGACGAGCGCGTCCCGCCGCTCGACGAGCTGGTGGCCGAGAGCCGGAGGGTCCGCTCTTTCGAGCTCTTCGTGACCGAAGGATCGGCCGCGTGACCCTCGCTGCGCTGCAGGAGACCTTCTGGGCGCTCGTCAGGGATCGCCGGGACGCTCCGGCCGCGGAGCTGCATTTCGCGGGCGACGCGAGGCTCTCCGCGGCGGAGCGGATGCGCATCTACCGCAACATGTACTGGTGGCGCCAGATCGACGCGATCCAGGCGGAGCTGCCCAAGGTGGCGGCGGTGCTCGGCGCGCGCTTCTACGACACCGCCTATGCGTACCTCACGGCTCATCCCTCCGAGGACGGCCGGCTCGAATGCATTACGCGGCGCTTCCCGCAATGGGCGCGCGCGCACGGCGACCCCAGCCTGCGCCGGCTGGCGGATCTCGCGACGCTCGAATGGATGCGAAGCGAAGCGTTCCTCGCGCCGGACCCTCCCGCGCTCGCGGCGGCGTCCGCCGTCGATCCCGAGTGGTTCTCGGCGGCTCGACTCGAGCTCGTGCCCTCGCTCGCGACGGCGCCGCTCGACTCGGACGCGGAGGCGCAATGGGATCGCGCGGGGACGCCGCCGCACGACATCTCCAATACCGCGCTGGACGTGCCGGCGGTCCACGCCGCCTGGCGCCGGAAGTTCTCGGTCTTCCACAAGCGGCTCGACGCCGACGAGGGGGCGGCGCTCGAAATCGTGCGGGCAGGCGGAACGGTAGGGGAAGCCTGCGAGGCCTTCGCGAGCGGCGCCGATCCCGCGGCGCGAGCGTTCGAGGTGGTCGCGACGTGGTTCCGGCGCGGCTGGATCGCAGCCGTCCGAACGCCGCGCTCGCCGGCGGGGAGGGCCGAGTGATGCCGCCCGTGCGTCTGCGCCGCTCCGTGCTGGGTTGCGTGCTCCTGCTCTGCCTTTCGGCATGCGGGGGCGACGCGGAGGAGCCGGCCGCGGTATGGCAAACCACGCCGGGACCGCTCATGCGCCCCGGGGACAACTGCCTCCGGTGCCACAACCCGGTCGCGAATACGGCGCCGCCCTGGTCGGCTGCCGGGACGGTGTACGACGCGCCGGATGCCGACCGCAACGATGGCGTCGCCGGCGTCACGGTCATCGTGTCCGACGCCGGAGGAAAGAGCGTCGCGCTCGTTACCAACGAGGCCGGGAACTTCCATACGGCGGAGGCGCTCGTGAATCCATTGCGGATACGTCTCGAATACGAGGGGCGGTCGATCGAGATGTCCATCGAAGCGCCTGCGGGATCGTGCAATGCATGCCACGCCGACCCGCCGGTCGGAGGCGCTCCGGGGCGCATCGTTCGTCCGTGAGGGGGCGGCGCCGGGGCGCTTCTGTCGAGGGGCATGTCGGTCGGAGGCCCGTGGTTCGGGTGCTGCGGCGGGCAAGGTCGGCGTCGCAAGTCCGACGTCTCAGGCGCGCCTTGTATGGCGCGCGACGACACGTCTCAGAGGGCATGGCCCGAAGTGAGACATGCCGGGCGGTGTTCTCGGCGCAAGCTCCCCCGCCCCAGTCTTGGCCGAGCGCCCACCCGCGCGCCGCCGCGCACAGCCCCCCGCCGGCGCGTGCGGCTCGGCTCAGCGAGATCCACGACCGCGGCGCGCCACCAGGGCGATCCAGGCAAGGAGTTCGTCGACGTACGGGCGATCATCTTCCCGCCGCGGATCGACGGCGCGGAGCGGCACACCAAGGCTCCGCCCGTGTCACGGCCCGTCCGCGAGGACAGCAGACTGCCGGACCGCCGCCGGCGCGCGCGCGTACTCCTTGAGCGCGATCGAGTCGTGCAGCCGGACCCCGTGGCTGCTCAGCTTGGCCAACGCGCGCGACACCCCGCGCGGCGCCACGCTGACCAGGCGGCCGACCTGCGCCAGCGCCCACAGCTCGAACCTGCTGCCCGGGACCAGGCGCCTGGCGGCGTTCAGCGCGAACACCCGGCTGCGGCGCACGTAGTCGGCCAGCTTGCGCTCGCAGGCCTGGAACGCGCGCGCGTGGTCGCCGCCGGCCGCGGCCAGCTCGCCGGCGAGGATATAGGCGCCCACCACCGCGAGGCTGGTGCTGCCGCCGACCGCCGGCCCGGGCGAATAGCCGGCGTCCCCGGTCAGGGTGACGCGCCCGCGTGACCACGAGTCCATGCGCAGCTGCGTGATCGAGTCGAAATAGAACGCCGGGGTCCGATCGAGCTCGGCCATCAGCCGCGGCACCTCCCAGCCGGCCCCGGCGAACGCCTCGCGCAGCAACTGCTTCTGCCGCGCGACGTCCCGGTGGTGGACATCGAGCTCGCGCGGGCTGCGGAACAGGAACACCGCGCGCGCGTCGTCGATCGTGTGCGAGCCGTAGATCGCCGCCATCCGCCCGACCCCGCCGAGCACGATCGCGTGGTCGTGCAGCCCCAAGTAGTTGGGGATCGAGATCACCGCGAGGTAGGCGCCGATGAAACGGGCGAACTGCCGCTCCTCGCCGAACACCAGCCGCCGCACGTTCGAGTGCAGCCCGTCGGCGCCGATCACCAGGTCGAAGCGCCGCGGCGCGCCGCGCTCGAACGTCACGTCGACACCGGACTCGTCCTCGGCGAGCGAGGCGATCGAGTCGCCGAACACGTACTCGACGTCGCCCCGGGTCGCGTCGTGGAAGATCTCGCTGAGATCGTCGCGCATGATCTCGACGTGGCGGTCGGACACCGCGTGCATCAGCCGGCCGACGTCGATGTCGACCTGCCCTTGCACCCCCTCGCGCAGCAGCGTCATGCGCTCGGTGCCGGTCTTCTTGGCCTCGACCCGCGCCAGCACACCCATGCGCTCGACGATGTCCATCGCGGGCCGAAACAGGTCGACCGCGTGGCCGCCCGTCTTGCGCAGCGTCGGCGCGCGCTCCACCACCGTGGGCCGAAACCCGTGTCGCTTGAGCCAGTAGGCCAGCACCGGACCGGCGATGCTGGCGCCCGAAATGAGGATCTCCATGGGCCCCTCCTTACTTACCGATAGGTAAGCACGCGACCCAACTCTGCACAAGGCTTACCGAACGGTAAGTAAGCGGCTACACTACACAGGTGCCCCGAGCCCGGCCCTCCGACACCAAGGCGCGAATCCAGGCGGTGGCGCGCGAGCTGTTTGCGCGCCAGGGAGTCCAGCGGACCAGCCTGCGCGAGATCGCCGATCACCTCGGCATCACCAAGCCCGCGCTCTACTACCACTTCGACTCACGCGAATCGCTGGTCGCGAGCATCGTCGAGCCGCTGCTCGCGGAGATGGACGCGTTCGTCGCCGAGCGCGAGGGCGGCCCGCAGCCTGATCCGCGCGTCCTGCTCGCCGACTACTTCGATCTCCTGCACCGCCACCGCGACACCCTCACGATGGTGGTCCGCGACCTCGCCACGCTCGCCTACCTCGACCTCGGTATGCGCATGATCGAGTGGCGCCGCCGCCTGATGCGCCTTCTCATCGGCCCGCGCCCCTCCCTCGCCGCCCGCGCCCGCGCCGTCGTCGCCATCGGCGGCCTCTCCGACTGCGTCATCGAGTTCACCGACGTACCGATGGAGAAGGTCAAGTCGCTCGCCGTCGAGGCCGCCCTCGCCGCGCTCGCGCCGACGTCATGAATCGCATACGCACGCCTCATGGCTCGGCGCCCTTCGGCCAACGGCGCCCACAAGACAACGTGAGCGCCGGCGGGGGGCTGTGCGCGGCGGCGCGCGGGTGGGCGCGGCGAGCACCGAACGAGGTGCCATAAGGTTCCAGGAGGCTCCACGTCCCAGGCGCGCCTTGTGTGGCGCGCGACGGAACGTCTCAGAAAGCATGGCCCGAAGTGAGACATGCCGGGCGGTGTTCTCAGCGCAAGCTCCCCCGCCCCGGTCTTGGCGGATGGCCGAGCGCCCACCCGCGCGCCGCCGCGCACAGCCCCCCGCCGGCGCGGCGGCTCGGCAGAGCCCCCCTCTCCCTCTCCGCTACGCAGCCGCCGCCGGCTCCCCCGCCGCCGCGCCGGTCACGCCGCCCGTGCCCGCGGCCTCGATCGGCGCCTCTTCCAGCGCCGCCGCGATCACCTGGCTCATGTCCTCGACGAAGATGAGCTCCAGCTCGGCCCGCACCTCCTTCGGGATCTCCTCGGCGTCGCGCGCGTTCTTCTGCGGCAGGACGACCCGCTTGATCCCGGCGCGGTGCGCCGCGAGCACCTTGGACTTGATCCCGCCGACCGGCAGCACCCGCCCGCGCAGCGTGCACTCGCCCGTCATCGCCGTGTCCGAGCGCACGCGCCGCGCGGAGAGGAGCGACGTCAGCGCCGTGAACATCGTCACGCCCGCGGACGGCCCGTCCTTGGGCACGCCGCCCGCAGGGACGTGGATGTGCAGGTCCTCCGCCTCGAGCCTCGCCGTGTCGACGCCGAGCTCGATGGCGTGGCTGCGCACGTAGGTGAGCGCCGCCTTCGCCGACTCCTTCATCACGTCGCCGAGCTGACCCGTGATCTCGACCCTCCCCTTCCCCGGCATCCGCGACGTCTCGATGAACAGGATGTCCCCGCCCACCGGCGTCCAGGCGAGCCCGGTCGCAACACCAGCGACGCTCGTCCGCTCCGCCACGTCGCTGAAGAACCGGACCTTGCCAAGGTACGTCCCGAGATCGCTCGCCTCGACCACCACGCGCGGCGCCTTGCCGTCCGCCGCGCGGGCGATCTCCAGCGCGACCGCCCGGCAGAGCTTCTTGATCTCGCGGCCGAGCTGCCGCACCCCGGCCTCGCGCGTGTAGTCGCGCACGATCGCCGCGAGCGCCTCGTCCGAGATCGACAGCGACCGCGGGTCGATCGCGTGCTCCTTGAGCTGCTTCGGGACGAGGTGCGACCGCGCGATCGCGATCTTCTCGTCCGGCGTGTAGCCGGACAGATCGATGACCTCGAGCCGGTCCCGCAGCGGCGCCGAGAGCGCGCCGAGGTCGTTCACCGTGCAGAGGAAGACGACCTCCGACAGATCGAACGGGAGCTCCAGGTAGTGGTCGACGAACGTCCGGTTCTGCTCCGGATCGAGCACCTCCAGCAGCGCCGCCTCGGGCGAGCCCCGCCACCCGGCGCCGAGCTTGTCGACCTCGTCGAGGAGCACGATCGGGTTCTTCACCTTGGCCTTCTTCAGCGCGTGCACGATCCGGCCGGGCAGCGCGCCGACGTACGTCCTCCGGTGGCCGCGCAGCTCCGCCTCGTCGTGCACGCCGCCGAGCGAGATGCGCACGAACGGGCGGCCCGTGGCGTCGGCGATCGACTGGCCGAGCGAGGTCTTGCCCACGCCGGGGGGGCCCGCGAAGCACAGGATCGTCGCGCGCGCCTTCCCGGTCAGCTTGAGCACCGCCATGTGCTCCAGGATGCGGCGCTTCACGTCGTCGAGGCCGCGGTGATCCTCGTCGAGCTTCGCCTTCACCGCGTCGAGGTCGTCCTTCACCTCCGCCCTCGCGCTCCACGGCAGGTCCGCGATCCACTCGAGGTACGTGCGGATCACGTTGTGCTCCGCGCTCTGCGGGCCGACCGACTCGAGCCGGCGGAGCTCCCGATCGGCGACGGCACGCGCCTCCTCGGGGAGCCCGGCCTCGTCGAGGCGCCGCCGGAGGGCCGACAGCTCGTCCTCGCCCTCCTCGCCGCCCGCGAGCTCCTTCTGGATGGCCCGGAGCTGCTCGCGGAGGATCACCTCGCGCTGGCCCTTGCCGAGCTCGCGCCGCACGTCGCCGTCGATCTTCTTCTTCAGGTCCGCCAGCGCGGACGCCTCGGCGAGCAGGCCGGCGACCCGCTGGAGCCGAGGCACCACGCGGAGCTCCGAGAGCACCTCCATCTCCTTCTCGGTGGGCAGGCCGAGCGCGCCGGCGACCTGATCCGCGAAGACGCCCGGCTCCGCCCGGCTCGTGGCGGCGATCTCGGCGAGGTTGGTCCCCGTCTTCGGGCCGACCTCGCGGGCGCGCTCGCGCAGCGACGCCGCGAGCAGGCGCGCCTCCTCGGCGTCGCCGAGGAACTCGGGCGCGAGGGTGCCCTCGGCCCGCCACGTCGGCTCCGTCTCGACCAGGGCCGAGAGCGCGAAGCGATCGAGCCCCTCGATCACCAGCCGGTAGCCGTTCGAGACGCGCGAGATGTCGACGACCCGCGCGAACGTGCCGATGTCGTGGAGGTCCTCGCGCCGCGGATCCTCGCGCTTCGGATCGCGCTGCGCGATGACGCCGATCACGTCGCCGGCGTGGACGGCGTTGAGCAGCGCCACCGAGCGGGGGCGCCCCACCGGGAGCGTGAGCACGGTGCCGGGAAAGAGGACGCCGGTGCGGAGCGGGAGCAGGGGAAAGGGAGAACGAGGCGCGCTGGCGCCGCTGCGAAGCTGGCTCATGCGAACTCCTGTGGCAGCGGTCGGCTCGCGCCATCCCTGCCGGATCGGTCGAAGGTCAGGTGGACTGCGTGGACAACGCGCCGCTCCTCCGCCCGTGAGGGCGGCGCAGCGCGCGGATGGGCTCACGTAGACCGCCGCGAGCAACCGCTCGGGCGAGCTCCATGAATCGATGAACGAAAAGTAAATTCGTTCACGCATCCGTCAACCCGCCCCGCCGGCGAGCGCGACGGCCGGATCAGAACGCCTGTACGCCGAGCACGAGGCCGGGCCAGGCGCGCTCGGTGCTGGTGGCGTCGGAGCCGAGGGGGGCGCTGCCGTAGGGGCTCAGCTGGGCGTCCTTCGGGGTGCCGCTGAACGAGACGTTGAAGCTGGGGCCCCCGAAGAGCGCGAGCTCCGGGAAGAGGCGGAAGCCGAGGAGCGCGCGCGCCTGCGCGATCGTGGCCGCGGACTCGAGCGTCGAGGGCTCGTGGAGCGTGTACCCGAGCACGTCGAGGTCGAGATAGGCGCGCTGGTGGATGGAGATGCGGCCGCCCAGGCCGAGCGCGGAGACCAGGAGAGGGCGATTGCCGATCGTGCGAAGGCCGATCCCGTAGATGTTGTGGAAGTGGTCGCTCCCGTGCTTGACGCCAGCCACCACGATGCCGGACTCGAGCCCCCAGACGTCCACGTGCAGGCGGCCGTTGCGGATGAAGTTGAACAACCCGAGCGAGAACGGCGAGTCGCCGGCGTAGTTGACGAGGCCGATCTGCGCGCCCCCCACCTTCCCGGTGGCGATGTTGAAGAGCCCGATCTGCGTGCCGGTCGACTCGCCCGCGGCCACGTTGGTCACGCTTATCTGCGTGCCGCTCGACTTGCCCGCGGCCACGTTGGCCACGCCGATCTGCACGTCGGTCGCCGCGCCCGCGGCCACGTTGGCCACGCCGACCTGCACGTCGGTCGCGTCGCTCACGGCCACGTTGGCGACGCCGATCTGAAGGTCTATCGCGGCGCCCGCCGCGACGTTGGCCATGCCGAGCTGCGCCCCGTCCACGGGCCCGACGGCGACGTTGAACACGCCGCCCTGTGCACCCGTGACCGGGCCGACGGCGACGTTGAACGAGCCGACCTGCGCGCCCCGGAGCGATCCGGCGACGTTGAGGCCCATCGTGATCTGCGCGCCGCGCGCCGGACCGAGCACGAGGTTGGCGCCGGACGAGAGCTGGGCGCCGCACAGGAACGACGACGCGATGTTGACCCCGGCGCCGAGCTCGAGGCCCGCGACGCCCGCCGTGTACCCGGCGATGAGGTTGAGCGAGTAGCGGCGGACGACGTTCGTGCCGTCGAGGGTCGAGGTGCCGACATACGGGAAGACGTCGGCGCCGAGGAGGACGGTCTTCGCGCCGGGGAGCGTGCACCGAGGAGGCTCCGGTGGCGCGGGGGCGGGGCGAGCGGCCTTCGCGGGGCGCGCGGCGCGGGAAGGCGGCGTCGGCCGACTGGCGGCAGGCGGCGCGGGGGGCGCCGCAGGCGATGGCTGCGCCGCAGGCGGCGCCTCGGGCGGGCGCTTGCCGAGCGCCGCCGCGAGCTCCGCTGCCTCGTCCCGGACGAGGTTGCCCGCGAGCAGGGCGATCGCCTCGGCGGCGCGATCGGGATCCTCCGGGACGTCGATGGTGCGCTCGATGCGGCGGCCGTCCGCGGCGCTGTGGCTCAGCGTGACGCGGCCGTCGGGCTCGCCGCGAAGGACCAGCGTGGAGCGCCCGGCGGTCGCCGCGCGGGCCAGCGTGACGTCGGCGCCGAGCTCGCGCCCGATGGCGGCGCGCACCGCGTCGGGATCGAGCGTCCACGGCGCGCCGTCGACGACGAGATCGACGCCCGCGGCGCTCGGCTCCTCGGCGAGGGCAGGCGCGGGGGGCGCGGTGACCGCGGCGAGGGCGCCCGCGGCCGCGAGCGCGTGCAGAAGGAGGACGCCCGCGCGGAGGCCTGCGCCGCGCGCGGACGTCTTCCGGTCACGGCGCGGCGAGCCCCGCGGCGGCGCAGGGAGAGGTGCGGGGGCGGGTGTGTTCATCGACCGTGCTGTGCCCGCTCGCAGCACGTTCGTTCACGCGCCGCGACGTTCACTCGTCCGCGCTGCGCATCGCCTCGATCAGCGAGCGTGACTCGGCCTGGCGGTAGCCGCCGAGGGCGCCCTGCGCGAACGGCTCGAGCGCCCGCCGCGCCTCGTCCTTGCGGCCGAGGCGAACGAGGCAGAGGGCGCGGTTGTACTGGGCCTCCACCGCGAAGCGGCCGTGCGGGGCGGCGGCCAGGTACGCGTTCCACGCGTCGAGCGCGGCCGCCGGGTTGCGCTCGACGAAGTGCGCGCGGTGCGCCGCCTGATAGAGCGCGTCCGCGTCGGGGCCGGCCGGCGAACGCTCGATGGCCTGCGGATCGGCCGCAGCCGGCCGCGGCGCGGTCGGCAGGCGCGCGGCGCTCGGCGCGACGGCCGCGACCGGGCGCGAGGCCGACCGGACCGGCGTGACCGCCAGCACCGGCGCGCGCACCGGCGCAGGGGCGATCGGGGGCTCCGCGATCGGCGCAGGCAGCAGCGGCGGCTCCGGCGCGACCGCCTCGGCCTCCGGCGGCGCGGGCGCCTCGGCCTCCGGCGGCGCGGGCGCCTCGGCCGCGTGCCGCGGCCCGGACAGCGGGCGCTGCGGCGGCGGCGCGGGCGGAATGTAGGGCGCCTCGGAGACGCGCAGCCCGAGCCGCGACGCGAGGTCGTCCCAGCCGCCTGGGAACCAGCGCGCGGCCGAGGCCCACGCGACCGATCCGACGAGCACGGCGGCCAGCGGGACCACCACGCGGACCATCGCGAGGCGGCGGGCCCGCTGGGCCTTCAGGCTCCTCATCACGCGGGCGCGCGTCTCGTCGCGGCGGCCGCGCGACGCGTCTGCCTCCGCGCGCAGGGCGCGCGCGGCCTCGCGGAGCACGTCGTCCTTCATGGGGCCCTCTCTTCCAGCAGCGTACGGAGCTTCTGCTTGGCGTGGAACAGCCGCGTGCGCACGGTGGCCTCGGGCACGCCCATGATCTCGGACGCCTCGCGCGCGCTGCGCTCCTCGACCTCGCAGAGCACGAACGCCACGCGCTGCGCCGTCGGCAGCGCGTCGAGGGCGCGGTTCAGGGCCTGCGCGAGCGCGGCGCGGCTGGCTTCCCGCTCGGGGCTCGACGTGTGCTCCTCGTCCGGCTCCAGGGCGAGCCGCGCCATGGCCGCGCGGCGCCGCGCCGCCGCGCGGAGGTGGTGGCGGGCGTGGTTGACCGCGATCGCGATAAGGAACGTCTTGAGCGACGAGCCGCCGCGGAACCGCTGCGCGGCCTGCGGCAGGCTGATGAAGACGTCGTGGGCCAGGTCCTCGGCGGACGCGTCGTCGCCGGTGAGGCGGCGAGCGAACCCGCGCACCGCGCCATAGTGCCTGTCGTACGCCTCGCCGACCGCCGCGGCGTCCCCGCGCCGCAGCCGCTCGACGAGCTCCTCCTCCGCGTCCTGCGCGCGCTCGGCGCCGCGGGAGAAGAAGAACGGCATGAGGAGCGCCATGGTCTTCATCGGGCGCCACCTCTCCTCCGCGCGCGGGGGCTCGTCGGCGCCGGACGGCTCTGCGCCCGGAAAACCCGCTGATCGCTCCGTCCCATCTCGGTCCATCCCTGCGCCGTCATCGTTACACCCGAACGCGCTCGGCGGCGTTGCCCGTTTGCCATCAACAAGCGTCCGAGAGCCCGGGTCGACATGTGGCACACCCCGTCGTGCCCGGCGTGAAGGAGAGCGTTCATGGTCGGCGCGTCGGTTTCGTGCCCGGAGAGGTCGGGAACGTTCAACCCCGGTCGGCAAAATCGACCACCGGGGATCCGGACGGCTGAAATCGACGGCCAGGGGGCGCGATCGACCGCCGGGGTCCATCCCGCCGCCCGGGAGCTCCGGACCGGCGACCGTCGAGATCGTGCGCAGGCGCACGACCCGTTGAACGGAGCGCGTGGCAGCGGGCACGCAGCTCCGAGTGGGCAGAGGGCGCCGCGCCGACGAGCCGCGCCGCTGCCCTGGATCCATCGCTGATCAGGAGTGATGACATATGAGCATGCGCACGGCCTTCGAATGGGGTCTCGGTCTCTCTTTGTCCTTCTTTTCGATGACGACGGTCGGTTGCTACATCGAGACTGGCGAGGACTGCGACTGGGATGACGACGACTGTTTCGAGCCCGGAGCTCCCGACGCTCCCGACGTCGAGCGCCCGGATCGGGACGAGGACACCTCGGACGACGGCGGCGGCGAGGACGAGGGCGGGGCGACCAGCGGCGGCGAAGACAGCGCGAGCAGCGGCGGCGACAACGGGAGCTCGCCGGGGGCCTGCGAGGCGTCGTGCGACTGCCCGAGCGGCGACGTGTGTGTTGAAGGGACCTGCAAGACGCCGTGCGCGGCCTCGTGCGAGTGCCCCGAGGGCGAGTCCTGCGAGGCCGGCTATTGCGCGCCGCCGCCCGAGCCGGCCCTCTCCTGCGAGGTGGACTGCGACTGCCCGAGCGGCAGCGCATGCGTCGAGGGCCTCTGCAGCTGAGCCGCGCGGCGCTCCCCGGGGGCGCATCGCCCCGCGCGCGAGCTCATCGGGGGACCTCACGGGCCGCTCCCGCCCCTCATCGTCCCAGCCCTGCTCGCTCCAGGGCGGCATCGCTTTCGCGATGCGTGCGCCACGGTGAGGGGTGAGCCCCCTGCAGAGCGAGCAGGTCCTTCACGTCGCCGAGGACCAGCTCGCAGCGCCGAGCCGCCGTCCCGGGGGCGCCCGTTGAACGATCATGTGCCCATACAGGAGATCGCCGTTGGCGAACGACGCCCCGAGGTGCGCGTGCTCGGAGCGTGACCGTTCGAGCCTCGCTCGTTCCGGGTCGTCGACGGGCCGCCCCATCATGGCAGCCTCCGACCAGGCGCGGCTCAACGACCAGAAGCCGGCGACCCGATCGCTCCACGTCTCGAAGTGGAGAGTTCGCAGCCCCGCGGCGTGCGCCGCGCTGCGGTATGCATCCGGTGAGCCCATTCGCGTGCGGTAGTATGTGTCGACGCGGGGCGCCGCCTCGGGACGACCGACGAACCAGTCGGCGATGTGCGCTGAGCCGCCCGGCTTCAGCAACGACGCGAGCCGCTCGAACCAGGTGCGGCGCTCGAGATAGCAAGACGTCTCGATGGCGACCGCCGCGTCGAACAGGTCGGAGCCCGGCAAGGCGTGCGCATCGCGCACGAGGACGCGCACGCGGTCCGCGACCCCCGCCATCTTGGACAACGCGCGAACGACCGCCGCGTGCGATGGCACGAGCGTGATCGCCGTCACGCGCGCTCGGAGCGACTCCGCCCAGTACAGCGAGCCGCCGCCGAGGCCGCAGCCCACGTCGAGGAGCTCGATCCCGCCGCTGCGCGGCGCGATGTGCCGCGTCACCTCGGCGAGCAGCGCCTCTTGCGACTCGACCAGTCGCGCGCGCAGCTCATCGAGAGACCATCGTGGATCGACGGCGCCATCGCTGAACCCCGTGTGATAGTGCACGCGCGGCCCAGGGCCATACTTGGCCAGGATGCGCCGCGTCTTCTCATCATAAAACGCCGCGACGACCTGCTGCTCCTCGGTGAGGCTCAGAGGGCTGCTTCCAGTGTCGGCACTATCGTTCTCAGCGCAGCATCGATGCATCGGAGGCTCTCCTTCGCGAGAGAGATGGCGAGATCGCGCGCCCAGAGGGTCACCGCGCGGCGCTCATCTGGAGCGAGGCCGTGGATACGCGGGTCGCCCGTGGCGAGATCGCGCGCCACATGGGCCGCGATGCCGAGCCCGCGCCCGGCGCGCGCTGCAGAGGGCTCAAGGGGCGTCCCGACCCAGAGAATGCGCAGATAGGCCGCGTACTGGAGCCCTGCGATCGTCTCGGCGACCTCGCGTGTCGCTGCCTCCGTCCAGACGGTCGTCCGCATCTCTGCGAGCTGCGCACCGGCGGCCGCGACGAGGTCCGCGGCCGCGCGCGCCACGGTATCGGACGGCACCGCGCCGCGCGCGAGCGTCGCGAACGCGAGATTCTGCAGGATGAACTGGACAGCCGGACCGGTGCGGGTCGGCCGTTCCAGGTACGTGCACTCCCCATCGGCGATGTCGTCCGCGAGGTTTGCAGCGCAGAAGCTGAAGAAGACCGCGGCGCCCCGCGCGAGGAGGGCGTCACGGGCCAGCCCGGCCTCCGCGCCCGCCGCATAAGCGAACGCGAGCGGCCCGGAGCGGCCTGCCTCGAGCGCCCGGATCACGTCGGCCTGCTCGAGAGGGCCGAGGGCGCTGCGGCCGACGACACGCAACACCTGCTGAAAGATGGCTCCGCCGCTCATGGCGACCCCCGCGCACGGCGCTATGGCGCAATCGTGAGATAGTATCCGCTCTTCGCATTGACCTCGTTGGCGTCCTGACGCGCCTGCGCGATGCGCTGCTGGAGCTCGTTCTCGATGTCCGGGTTGCCGCGATGCTCGATGACTATCCTTACCTCGCCGCCGGCAGCGACGGTGTGGAGCGCCTTGAATATCTCCTTGATTTGAGGGCTCAGATCCATCGCGCCGAGCGTCCCCTCGATGATGCCCAGATCGATGAGGCGCATGAGGTACTCGTAGCCGCTCCGGGTCAGGTTGTATGCGACCAGGCCAGGGCCTTGATTTGCCGAATAGCTCACTTCACATCTCCCTGAAATACGAGGTCGCAGCAGAGCGGACGGCCCCCGATGAGCGCTGCAAGCAGCACCGGTGATCGGCATGAGCGCGGCCGTGTGCCTGGCGCCCCCAGGAGTACGTAGGGTGGCGCAGGCGAGCGCGTCAATCCACCGGGCGAGCCGGGTGGTGCTCCCATTTTCTCTGAGAGAGTTCACATGAAGGAGGGAAGATCATTGCTTTTTCTTCCCTCCTTCCCGTCGTCCCGCCTTCGTGTGAGATGACAGAAAGGTGCTTACGCGATCCGCCTTCCTCCTGAATGAGCGAGGCAATGAGCGCGGCGGGGGAAGCCCAGGCTCACCGCGACGGGATGAGCCGCTCGAGCCGGGAGATGTACCCCGGCAGCTCCGCCGCCAGCGCTCCGGGCAGCGCCCGGTCCGCTTCGAACAACATCGCCAGGTTGCCGTAGAGCGCCGCGTCCGCGAGGCTCGGGGCCTCGCCGAACAGGAACGGCGCTCGCTTCAGCGTCCGGACGGTCGGCGCGAGCAGGGTCCGCGCGCGATCGAGCAGCGCCGGCGTGTCGCGCTCCCACTGCTCGATACAGCCGGCGCCGAACTTGCGCTCCTTGATCAGCGTGTACAGGGCGCGCTGACCCGGCCGCTCCCAGGCGTCGCGGATGCGCGGCGACGCGACTCGGAACAACACGTCCTCGAGCGGTCCGTCGCAGAAGTCCGCGTACGCCCAGACCGGCCCCTCGAGGACGTCCAACGTCAAGCGCCGGGCGGCGGGGTCCTCGAGCAGGAGCTCGCAGATCCGCCGCGACTCGACCGTCACCCGGCCGTCGTCGCCGACCAGCACCGGCACGTAGATATAGCCGCCGGTCACGCGGGCCAGCTCGTCGCGATCATCGTACGGCACCTCGACCAGCTCGTACGGGCGACCCAGGAGGTCGAGCAGCATCTGAACCTTGCGGGCGAAGGGGCTATATCGGAGTCGGTAGAGCTTCATGACTCCCGGGATACCGCGGCGCACCTGGACGAGCGAACGAATGTTTTCCATGGTACATGAGAAATTCTCATGACCAGCCCCGCCCCGGGGGATCGCCCTCCGCCGCTGCCGTCGCTCACCGCCCTGCAGGCGTTCGAGGCCGCGGCGCGCCATTCGAGCGTCACCCACGCGGCGCGCGAGCTGGGCGTGACCCAGACAGCCGTCAGCCACCAGATCCGCGCCCTCGAGGACACGCTGGAGACGGCGCTGTTTCGGCGCTCGCAGCACGGCATCAGCCTGACGGAGGACGGCGAGCGCTGGGCTGCGGAGCTGGGCGTCGTGTTCGCCCGGCTGCGCGAGGCGAACGCCCGCTTGCGGCGGCCCGCCGCGGACGCGCGGCCCGCCGTGTCGGTCAGCGTCACGCCGTCGTTCGGGGCGCGCTGGCTCGTGCCGCGGCTCGGGCAGTTCCTTGTGAGCCACCCGGAGGTGGACGTGCGCATCTCCGCCACCGAACGCCTCATCGATCTCGCGAGAGAGCCGGTGGACATCGGCATCCGTTATGGCCTCGGCAGCTACCCGGGCCTGATCACCGTCAAGCTGGCGGACGACGCCCTGATCGTGGCCGCCGCGCCGAGCGTCGCGAGCAAACGCGCTTGCTGGCGCGTCGAGGACCTGAGCCACGAGGTGTTGCTCGGGGACGACCACCCCGACGCCTGGGGCCGCTGGTTTCGCGAGCGCTCGCGCCGCCTGCCAGCGCGGGTGCGCCAGAGCCAGCTCACCGACTCGTCGATGCTTGTGGACGCGGCGGTGCGCGGTCAGGGGGTGGCGCTCGCGCGCTGGTCGCTCGCGGCCGCCGAGCTCGAGCTCGGCCGCCTGGTGCTGCTCTTTCCCAGGCTCCCGGCGCTGCCGACGGGCCTCGCTTACTTCCTCGTGAGCACGCGCGCGAGCCTGCGGCGAAAGCCGGTGGCCGCCTTCAGGGACTGGATCGTATCCGAGGCCGCGAGCCTGCGCAGGCCCGGACGCTGAGCCGCAGCCGCCCGCCCGCGTCGCGCGATCCGCCCCCTCAGAAGAGAGCAACTCTCACTCGATGCGCGAGGGCCGCCGCCGACAGGCGAGCGGGGATGGGACGGCGCGGCGTCAGCCCCCCGGCTTGCGGGCGGGCCCGCGGCCGACGAGGCCGTAGAGGACGATCCGATGGACCGCGGACAGCATCGCCTCGACCTCTTCGCGGGAGCCCTGGAACAGCCACGGTGGAGCGAAGCTCGCATAGGCGCGCAGGAGGGCGCGCGCTGTGAGCTCGGGGTCGGCGGCGTCGAGCTCGCCGGCGCCGGCGCCGCGCGCGACGAGATCGCGGAGGAGCGCGCGCTCCTCGTCGAGGAAGCGGGCGTGGGCGGCCTTCACGGCGCGGCTCTGGCAATGCACGAGATCGCACGCGTGCGCGCCCGAGCCGGCGAGCTCCAGGAAAGCGCCCGCGCGGGCGTCGAACACGGCCCGCAGCCGGTCGCAAAAGGGCACGTCGTCCCTGGCCGCGGCGGCGCGCATCGCGGCCATGACGGCGCGGTGCTCGCCCTGGGAGAGCTCCTCGACGATGGCGTCCTTCGAGGCGAACTCCAGGTACACGGCGCCGACCGCGATCTCGGCCTCGCGCGCGATATCGGCGACGGTGGTCTTGGCAGGCCCGTACCGGCGGAGGAGCCGCTCTGTCGCCTCGAGGATCCGCTGGCGCCGCTCCCTTTCGCCGCCGGGGTAACCGTGCTCCATGAGGTGAGCGATGTTCTCCCGGATTCACGGCCGGGGGAAGCGTCCTGGCGGGCGGCCGGCAGGGACCATGGGGACGCCACGGCGCGCGGGCACGGGCGGGGCCGCGCTGGCACGGGCGCGGCGCGCTGGCACGGGCGCGGCGCGCTGGCGATGGCACGAACCCGACGGCGCGCGGCCCGCGCCGGCGCGACGGAGCCCAGCCCCGAGATTGATCGCCGTACGCCCGGCGGCTATCGTGGGCTGGCTTTGCACCGGATTTTCCGCGAAGATCGCGCTGTTCACGGGATCCGCGGTCCGGCGTGCGAGGGGACCGAGCCATGACGAGCACCGCGCCGACACACGACGAAGCCGAAGGGCTGGTGCGACCGGGGCAGGTCATCGCCGAGAAGTACCGCGTCGAGCGGGTGATCGGCGCCGGTGGGATGGGCGTCGTCGTCGCCGCGACCCACCTCCAGCTGGAGGAGCGGGTCGCGATCAAGCTGCTCCTGCCCGAGGCGGCGAAGTCGCGCACGCTCGCCGAGCGCTTCGTGCGCGAGGCGCGCGCCGCGGTGAAGGTCAAGAGCGAGCACGTGGCGCGCGTGACCGACGTCGGGACGCTCGACTCCGGCACGCCGTACATGGTGATGGAGTACCTGTCGGGCAGCGACCTCGCCGACGCGCTCCGCGCGGGCGGGCCGATGACCCCGCAGGCGGCCGTCGAGTACGTCCTTCAGGCCTGCGAGGCGCTCGCCGAGGCGCACGCCGCGGGCATCATCCACCGCGACCTCAAGCCGGCGAACCTGTTCCTCACGCGGCGCGCGGACAGCTCCCCGTGCGTGAAGGTGCTCGACTTCGGGATCTCGAAGGTGGCGACCGGCGGCTCCGACCCGCGGATCACCGACACGAAGGCCATCATGGGGTCGCCGCTCTACATGTCGCCCGAGCAGCTCAAGTCCTCGCGCGACGTCGACGCGCGCACCGACATCTGGTCGCTCGGCGTCATCCTGTTCGAGCTGCTCACCGGCGCGCCGCCGTTCGACGGCGCGACGATGCCGCAGCTCTGCGTGGCGATCATGCAGGGGATCCCGAGCCCCCTCGCCGCGTTCCGCTCCGACGTGCCCCCGGCGCTCGAGGCGGTGATCCGCAAGTGCCTCGAGAAGCTGCCGGAGCAGCGGTTCCGCCACGTCGGGGAGCTGGCCGAGGCGCTCGCGCCGTTCGCGACCGGGCGGGCCCGGCTCTCCGTCGACCGGATCAGCGGGATCTCGCGGAGCTCGGGGCCCCCGCGGCCAGAGCTCCCTTCGGCGAGCGGGGTGACCTCGCCGACCGTGGTGAACACGTCGCTGAACACCTCGCCGACGTGGAGCGGAACGGTCGTGCCGCGAAAGCGGCCGGTGGGGCTCGCCGTCGCGGCCGGCGCCTTCGTGTCGCTGATCGCCGCGGTGGCGGTCTTCGCGCTCCTGACGTCCCGCTCGCGCGGCGACGGCGCGGCGACCGAGCCGGCCGCCAGCGCCTCGGCGGCGCCGTCGCCGGCGGACGCCGCGGGACAGCCGCCGACCGCGCCCGCGTCGCTCTCGCCGACCGTCACGCCCGGCGGCGCCGAGGCCCCCGCGCCGGTGGACGACCGCACGGCGGCGCCGGGCCCGGCCGAGATCCCCCCTGCGCCCCCCGCGGCGCCGGCCAGCGGCAAGCCCGCGGCGCCGCGCCGGCCGAGCGCCGCACCGCGACCCCCGGCCCCCACGCACGCCACGCAGGCTCCGGTTCCCCGGCCGCCCGCCGCCCCGGCCGCTGCGCCGCCCGGCGGCAACCTGTTCGACGATCGCAAGTGAGGACACCACCATGACGAGCCTGCCCGTGCAGCACCTCGGGCGCCTGCTGGCGCTCGCGATGTTCCTTGCCGCCCTCCTTGCGGGCGGCCGCGACGCGAGGGCCGACACGGCGGCCGCGCAGGCCCTGTTCGACGCGGCCAAGCAGCTGATGGCCCAGGGCAAATACGCCGACGCGTGCCCCAAGCTCGAGGAGAGCCAGCGGCTCGATCCGGGGATCGGCACGCAGTTCAACCTCGCGGCCTGCTACGAGCAGCTCGGCCGGACGGCGAGCGCCTGGTCGATGTTCCTCGAGGTGGCCGGCGCGTCGAGGGCCGCCGGCCAGCTGGAGCGCGAGAAGGTCGCGCGGCAGCGCGCCGCCGCGCTCGAGCCGCGGCTCATCCGGCTGACGATCACGGCGCCGGCCGACTCCCCGGCCGACCTCCAGGTGAAGCGCGACGGCGCCCTCGTGGGGCGCGCGCAGTGGGGCACGCCGGTGCCCGTGGATCCCGGGAAACACACGGTCGAGGCCTCCGCCGCCGGCCGAGCGCCGTTCGCGAGATCCATGGAGCTCACCCGGGCGGGCGCCTCGGAGACGCTGGCCATCCCGCCGCTGCCCGCGGGCGCGCCGGCGCGCGACGCCGCGCTCCCGCCGAGCGGCCCCGGCGCGCCTGCGGGCGCCGCCGCGCCCCCTCCGGGCGGCCCCGGCGCGCCGCGAGCGAGCGGCGCCCCGTTCGCGCCGGTCGCCGCGGTTGCACCGGGGCGCCCGGCCGCGCCGCTGACCAAGCGCCGCAGCAAGGGGATGATGGTCACGGGCATCGTCCTGACGAGCCTCGGCGCCGTCGCCGTCCTGGGCGGGGGCCTGGTGATCGCCTCCACCCCCTCGTGCTCCGGCGACGGCTGCGGGTACGACACCTCCGGCGACCCGTTCGCCGAGGACACGGTCTACGAGGAGGATGGCTCGGAAGGCGCCGGGGTCGGGCTCGTCGTCGGCGGGCTCGTTCTCGCCGGCGTCGGCATCCCGCTCGCCATCATCGGCGGCCGCAAGGTGCCGGTGCAGCCCGAGAAGCAGGCCGCCTCCACGCCGGCGCCGCCGCCCGAGCTCGTCATCGGCCCGCGCTACGCCGGGCTCCGCTGGTCCATGTGAGCGCCGGCGCGGCGCCGGCCCGGCGCGCGCGGCGGTACGCCGGCGCGGCGCGCGGCGAGGGGGCCGTGAGCGCTCATTCCGGATCGATCCGGTACACGGTGCCGCCGAGATCGACGACGTAGACCTCGCCGGCGCCGTCCTGCCCGAAGCTGGCGATGCTGAAGCCGAACGATCCGAGGTCGTCCGTTCGGTCGACGGGCGCGGAGGCCACCCCGGCCTCATAGGTGAGCGTCCAGACCCTGCCGCTGCAGTAATCGCCGTAGAAGTAGCTCCCCCGGAGCCACGGGATCTCGCTGCCCCGGTAGACGTAGCCGCCGGTGACCGAGCAATCCTCGATGACCCGCCCGGCGTGGCCGTACTCGACGGCAGGGAGCGTGATGGTCCCCTCGAGATCGCAGCTCTCCGCGGGGATGAAGCAGTGCGCGCCCTCCATCCGGCGCCAGCCGTAGTTCTTCCGTCCCTGCCCGGCCGGCTCGATGTTGATCTCTTCCCAGAGGCGCTGACCGACGTCCGCGATGTAGAAATCGCCCGTGCACGCGTCGAAGCTGAAGCGGTACGGGTTCCGCAAGCCATAGTCCCAGATCTCGGGGAGGACGCCTTCGCCCGTCATGTTCCCTTCCGGGATGCTGTACGGGTGTGTCGAGACGTCGAGGCGAAGGATCTTCCCGAGCAGCGTCGTGAGCGCCTGGCCATTGCCGATGTCCGCATGGTTGGGGCCGGCGTCGTTGTTGTCCCCGCCATCGCCGAGCCCGAGATAGAGGAAGCCGTCGATCGGGCTGAACTCGAGCGAACCGCCGTTGTGGTTTCGATGCAGATCCACGACCTCGAGGTGCGTGGCCACCGGGTCTGGACTGGCCACGTCCGGTCGCTCTCCCCGCGCGAACTCGACCACACGCGCGTTGCCGCCCGTCGCCTTGTCCGTGTAGTGGACGAAGAAGCGACCGGTGTCCTCGTAATCGGGGTGGAAGGCGAGCCCGAGGAGGCCGCGCTCGCCGTTGTCATTGAACAGGACGCGATCCCGGATATCGAGAAACACCTTGGGCTCCGCCGCTCCATCGTCGAGGACGAGGATCTGGCCAGGCTGCGTCAGGAGGAAGAGCCGCGTGGGGTCGCCCGGCGCGGATTTCACGAGGAGCGGGTGATCGAGGCCGGAGACGAGCGTGGTGAGCTTCAGCGCGCCCTCGTCCTCGCTCGGCGGCGCGCAGCTGAATCCCGCCGCGGGCTCACCACCGCCGCTCCCGCCAGCTCCGCCGCTGCCAGCGGCGCTGCCGCCCACCCCGCGGCCGCCAGCGCCGCTCGCGCCAGCCCCGCTGCCGCCACCCCCACTCGCGCCTGCTCCGCCGGCTGCGGTCGATGAGACACCGCCGGTCGTGCCGGGCGGCAGCGGAGAGATCGACGCCTCGCGCGAGCAGGCGATGAACGCGAGCTCGGCCGCCAGAGAGAGCGCGATGATCGGAAGGGGCGACAGGGCTGAGCTCGACGGCCTCATGGCTTGACGATATCGTAGATCGAAGCCCAGGGCGGCGAAGATCCGGTGTTGGAGGCGCCCGCGCGCCCCGCCCGCCGCGCGCGCACGCCGGACGGCGCCGCTGCGGCCCCCCCTGACGCGCCTGCGCCGGCGTTCGGGGCGTGGCGAGATCGCGAAACGAGCCCCGCGATCCACGCATCGATATCGATGGAGCTGGCCCCATCGCCGCACTTCGAGCGAGGCCGAGCACACGAGAGCATGGCATCCGTTTTTCCGCGCTGGAGCAACACCGCTTTCCGACTCGCCATCGCCGCCGTCTTCCTCGGCGGCGCGGCGGCCGTGTCAGCGCCGATGATCTACGTGCGCTCGGACTGGAACACCGGACAGAACCTGCCCGTGCAGCAGCCGGTGCAGTTCGATCACAGGCACCACGTGCAGGACGACGCCATCGATTGCCGGTTCTGCCATCACACGGTCGAGCGGACGGCCACGGCGGGCATGCCGTCGACGGCGCTGTGCATGGGCTGTCACAGCCAGATCTGGAATCAGAGCCCCAAGCTCGAGCTCGTCCGGAACAGCTATTTCTCGGACACGCCGATCGTCTGGAACCGCGTCAACGACGTGCCCGACTTCGTCTATTTCAACCACGCGATCCACGTGAACAAGGGCGTCGGCTGCGTGACGTGCCACGGCCGCGTGGACCAGATGCCCGACGTCCGCCAGGCGACGCCGATGACGATGGGCTGGTGCCTCGACTGCCACAGGGCGCCGGAGCGTCACCTCCGCCCGCTCTCCGCGATCGTGGACATGGACTGGGACCCCGGCCCCGACGCGGAGCAAATCGGCCGGCAGATCGCGCAGGAGGTCGGGGCGCGGAGCCTCGTCCACTGCTCGACCTGCCACAGGTGAGCGCGCGCTGGCGCAGCGCGGGAGGCAAACGAGGGATCCACGCGAGACACAAAGGGAGCCTGCGAGAGCACGCGAGACAGAAGGCCAATAGGCGGCGAGCAGCGGAGCGCCGCCACGGCGGCGGCGCCGATCCACCGATGACCTGAAGAGGGACGATGGCTGATCAGAGACAGACCCCGTGGAGCGCCGCGCTCGACGGCAAGACCGGTAAAGCGTACTGGCGCAGCCTGGCGGAGCTCCTCGAGTCACCGGAGCTCCGCGAGGCCGCGGCGCGGGAGCTCCCGGGGGGCAGCGGCGAGCCCGTCGCGGTGAGCCGGCGGAGCTGGCTCAAGCTCCTCGGCGCGAGCATGGCGCTCGCCGGCGTGTCCGGGTGCAGATCGAGGGCAGCGGACAAGATCGTCCCTTACGTGACGACGCCGCCCGAGGTGACGCCGGGCGTCCTCCGGTATTACGCCACCAGCCTCGATCTCGACGGGTTCGCCACGGGCGTCCTCGTCGAGAGCCACGAAGGGAGGCCGACGAAGATCGAGGGCAACCCGGAGCACCCGGCGAGCCTCGGCTCCACCGGCGCCTACGAGCAGGCGTCGGTGCTCGGCCTGTACGATCAGCACCGCGCGCGCGCGGCGCGGCGCGGCCACGACCCGGCGACGTGGCAGGCGTTCGTCCAGCAGTTCGGGGGCGCGCGGAGCGACGGCGGCGCCGGGCTCCGGTTCGTCCTTCGGCCCACCGGCTCTCCGCTCGTCCTCGACCTCATCGGCCGCGTCCAGGCGCGCTATCCGGCCGCCCGGTTCACGTTCCACGCGCCCGCGAGGTCGACGCACCCGGCGCGCGGGGCCGAGCTCGCCTTCGGCGCCCCGCTCCAGGCGCAGTACGACTTCCGGACGGCGGACGTCCTCCTCGCGCTCGACGCCGACTTCCTCGCGTCGATGCCTTTCCACGCGCGGTATGCGCGCCAGTTCGCCGAGCGAAGGCGCCTCGGCTCGCCGACGGGCACCATGAACCGTCTCTATGTGATCGAGCCCGGGCTGACGCCGACGGGGAGCATCGCCGATCACCGCCTGCGCAAGCGGCCGAGCGACGTGCCGGCGATCGCCGCGGCGATCGCGGCCGAGCTGCTCCTCACCGAGGGCGCGCGCCCGGGGTTCATCCCTCCCCAGGCGCTCGGCGCGCTCGAGCCGCTCCGGGCGCGGATCAGCGAGGCGGAGAGGCGCTTCGTCCGGGCGCTCGCGCGCGACCTCGCGCGCGGCGGCCTGGCGAGCGTCGTCGTCGCGGGGGAGCGGCAGCCTCCCGGGGTGCACGCGCTCGCGCACCTCATGAACGCGGCGCTCCGCAACGACCGCGCGGCGTGGACCACCGCGGGGACCTTGATCACGGCCGGCGCCGCCGAGCAGGACCTCACGGCGCTCGCCGAGGAGATCCGCCGCGGCGCCGTCGATACGCTCGTGCTCCTCGAGAACAACGTGGCGTACACGGCGCCCGCGGATCTCGAGCTCGCGGCGCTGCTCCGCTCCGTCCCGAGCCGCGTCTACCTCGGCCTCTACGAGGACGAGACCGCCGCCGGCTGCGACTGGTTCGTGCCCGCCGCGCACGATCTCGAGGCCTGGGGGGACGCGCGCGCGTACGACGGCACGACCTCGCTGGTCCAGCCGCTCATCGAGCCGCTCTTCCAGGGCAAGACCGCCTCCGAGGTGCTCGCGGTGTTCGCGGGCGAGCCGCCGAGGAGCGCGCGAGAGCTCCTGCGCGACGCCTGGGCCGCGCGCCGCGGCGGCGCCGATTTCGAAGCGTTCTGGGAGGACGCGCTCCGGCGCGGGCTCGTCGAGGGCACCGCGGCCCCGCGCGAGGACGCCTCGCTGCGGCTCGACGGCGTGATCGCGGCGCTCGCGCAGCTCGCGGCGGCGGCCCCGCCGCCGGCGGAGGCCATCGAGGTCGCCTTCTCGGTCGACGCGAGCGTCTATGACGGCCGGTTCGCCAACAACCCGTGGCTTCTCGAGCTGCCGGATCCCATCACCAAGCTCACCTGGGACAACGCCGCGCTGCTCAGCCCGGAGACGGCGAAGGCGCTCGGCGTCGAGAGCGAGGATGTCGTCGATCTCGAGCTCGGGGGGCGGAAGATATCGATACCGGTCCTCGTCGCGCCGGGGCACGCCGACAGGACGGTGTCGCTCAAGCTCGGTTACGGGCGGAGCGGCGCCGAGTCGATCGCCGCCGGGGTGGGGTCCGACGCGTACCGGCTCCGCGCCGCGGCCACGCCGTTCTTCGCGGCGGGCGTCTCGGTGACGAAGCGGCCCGACCAGAAGCACAAGCTCGCCCTGACGCAGACGCACTTTCGCCTGGAGGGGCGCCCGGTCGCGCTCTCGGTCCCCCTCGCCGTCTACCGCGAGCACCCCGGCTTCACGGAAGCGCTGAAGGGGCCGCAGCCGTCCCTCATGCCCGCGGTGGCCCCCGGACCGCTGAAGGAGCAATGGGCCATGACGATCGATCTCACGATCTGCACCGGCTGCAGCGCGTGCGTCGTCGCGTGCCAGGCCGAGAACAACGTCCCCGTGGTGGGCAAGGAGGAGGTCCTGAACAGCCGTGAGATGCACTGGCTCCGCATCGACTCGTACGTATCGAACGACCCGCGCGACACGGCCGTCGTCCATCAGCCCATGATGTGCCAGCACTGCGAGAAGGCGCCGTGCGAGTACGTGTGCCCCGTGAACGCGACGACGCACAGCCCCGACGGGCTCAACGAGATGACCTACAACCGCTGCGTCGGGACGCGGTTCTGCTCGAACAACTGCCCGTACAAGGTCCGCCGCTTCAACTGGTTCGATTACGGCGAGCTCCGCGCCTTCAACACCGGGCTCGCGAGGCTCCAGCGCAACCCCGACGTGACCGTGCGGGAGCGCGGCGTCATGGAGAAGTGCACGTACTGCGTCCAGCGGATCCGCCGCGCGGAGATCGCCGCGCGGGTCGAAGACCGCCCGATCCGCCCGGGAGAGGTCGTCACCGCCTGCCAGCAGGCCTGTCCGACGCAGGCGATCCAGTTCGGCTCCCTCACACACGAAGAGACGGCGATGGTGGCGTGGCGGGGCGAGCCGCGGAGCTACGCGGTGCTCCACGACCAGGGCACCCGGCCGAGGACCATGTACCTCGCGCGCGTCAACAACAAGAACCCGGAGATCGAAGAGCCGTGACGGAGCCTCTCCTCCTCGGGCGACCCACCGACGAGGCGCTCTCCGAAGAGCTCCTGTCGGTCGTCTGGAAGCCGCGATCCAGGCTGTGGTTGGCGGCGTTCGCCATCACCGGCGCCGGGACGGCGGTGCTCGCGCTCGCCATCCTCTACACCGTCACCACCGGCATCGGGGTCTGGGGCAACAACATCCCGGTGGGCTGGGCGTTCGGGATCATCAACTTCGTGTTCTGGGTCGGCATCGGCCACGCGGGGACGTTCATCTCAGCGATCCTGCTCCTCCTGGAGCAGCGCTGGCGCACGAGCATCAACCGGTTCGCCGAGGCGATGACGCTCTTCGCCGTCATCCAGGCGGGCCTCTATCCGCTCCTGCACCTCGGCCGGCCGTGGTTCGCCTACTGGCTCGTCCCCTACCCCTCGACGCTGAAGGTCTGGCCCCAGTTCAAGAGCGCGCTGCCGTGGGACGCGGCGGCCATCTTCACGTACTTCACGGTCTCTCTCGTCTTCTGGTACATCGGGCTCCTCCCCGACTTCGCGTCGCTCCGCGACCGGGCCCCCGACCGCCGCCGCCGGATCGTCTACGGCGTCCTGTCGCTCGGCTGGCGAGGATCAGCGGCCACCTATCGCCACTACCGGCTCCTCTACGGGCTGCTCGCCGGGCTCGCGACGCCGCTCGTGCTCTCGGTGCACTCGATCGTGAGCACCGATTTCGCGATGGCGCTCGTCCCGGGCTGGCACGCGACCATCTTCCCGCCGTTCTTCGTCGCCGGGGCCATCTTCTCCGGCTTCGCGATGGTGCTGACGCTGCTCATCCCGGCGCGCCGCATCTTCCACCTCGGGAACGTCGTCACCCAGCGGCACATCGACAACCTGAGCAAGCTGGCGCTCGTCACCGCCTGGATCGTCATCTACTCGTACATCATCGAGCTCTTCGCCGCCTGGTACAGCGCGTCGGAGGCCGAGATCTACCAGTTCTTCGTCGCGCGCCCCACGGGGCCGAACGCCGCGGTCTTCTGGGCGCAGATGATCTGCAACGTGCTCGTCCCCCAGCTGCTCTGGTTCCCGAAGGTCCGGAGGAACATGATCCTCCTCTGGATCATCTCGATCCTCGTGAACGTCGGGATGTGGTCCGAGCGGTTCGTGATCATCGTCCTGTCGCTGCAACGCGAGTTCCTCCCGTCGGCGTGGCACGCCTACCGCCCGACGTACGTCGATATCGCGATGTTCATCGGGACGATCAGCTTCTTCCTGCTGCTCGTCCTGATCTTCCTCCGCCTCTTCCCGTTCATCCCCGTGGCCGAGGTCAAGGAGCTGAACCACGAGCTCCGCCACAAGGAGGAGCACTGAAATGAGGAGAGGTCTGCTCGCCGAGTTCGAGACGCCCGAGGCGATGCTCCAGGCGATCGCGGAGCTCAGGAGCCGCGGATACAGGCGCCTCGACGCGTTCACGCCGTATCCGATCCACGGCCTCGAGCAGGCGCTCGGGCTCCGCCGCTCGCCGCTCACCTGGATCGTCCTGCCCTTCGCGCTCGCGGGCACCGCGGGAGGCTACCTCGTCCAGTGGTATTGCAACGCGTTCGACTACCCGCTCAACGTGGGTGGGCGGCCGGGGCACGCGGCCCCTGCGTTCATCCCGATCACCTTCGAGATGCTGGTGCTCTCGGCCGCCCTCTCGGGGTTCGTCATCCTGCTCGTCCTCTCGCGGCTGCCCGAGCTCTGGCACCCGGTGTTCGACGTGCCCGGGTTCGAGCGCGCCTCCATCGATCGGTTCTGGATCGGCATCGACGCCCGCGACCCGGCGCTCATCAGCCCCATCACCGAGCGCGATCTCACCGATCTCGGCGCCCTCACCGTCGCCTGGGCCGGGAAGGAGCGATCATGACGCGCGGACTGCCCCTCTCGCTCTCCTGTCTGGCCGCGGCGCTGTGCCTCTCCTGCACGCCGGTGACCACGGCCGACGCCGAGCCCGGCGAGGCGGACCTGCTGGATCTCGAGCGCATGCTCCGCCAGCGGCGCTACACGGCCTACCAGGAGACAGAGCTCTTCGACGACGGCTCGGCCATGCGCCGCCCGCCCGAGGGCACCGTACCGACCGATCGCGTGCTCGGCGATCCCGGGCTCACCCGTGGGATCGCGGACGGAGCGTACGTGGCGCGCGTCCCGGTCACGGTGACGATCGAGCTGCTCCGGCGCGGAAAGGAGCGCTACGAGATCTTCTGCGCTGCCTGCCACGGGGTCGCCGGAGATGGCGAGTCGGAGGTCGCGCGCAACATGACGCTGCGGCGCCCGCCGTCGCTCGTCGACCCGCGCGTCCAGGCGTTCCCGCCCGGGCGCATCTACCAGGTCATCGTCGAGGGCTACGGGCTCATGCGCTCGTACGAGCCGCACGTCCCGCTCAGGGAGCGCTGGGCGATCGTGGCCTATGTGAAGGCACTCGGGAAGAGCCGCGGCACCGCGCTCGACGCGCTCCCCCCACCCCTCCGCGAGCGCGCCCGGAAGGAGCTCCCGTGAACCGGCGATTCCCCGTCTTCCGAGGCGGCCGCGCGATCGTGACGCGGTCCCTCGGCCTCGCGCTCCTCGGCGCCCTGCTCCTCGTCGTCGGGGCGTTCGTGGACCGGGAGCGGCTCTTCTACGCGTACCTCGCGGCGTACGCCTTCGCCGTGACCACGGCGGTCGGGGCGCTCCTCTTTCTCATGATCTGCCACGCCATGGCCGCGACATGGCCTGTGGCCGTCCGCCGCCTCGCGGAGGCGATCGTCGGGGCGCTGCCGCTCCTCTGCGCGCTGTTCGTCCCGCTCCTGTTCGGCCTCGGCGCGCTCTACGGGGAGTGGCTCCACCCCGAGTCGATCGGCGACGAGCACGTTCGATCCATCGTGCTCCACAAGACGCCTTACCTGAACCTCCCCTTCTTCCTCGTGAGGACGGGGATCTACTTCACGGTGTGGCTCGTCTTCGGCGCCCTGCTCCGGCGCGGCTCGATCCAGGGCGACGCGACCCCGGCGCTCGCGGACAGCCGGCGCCTCCGCGTGATCAGCGTCGCCGGCCTCCCGCTCGTCGGGCTCACGCTCTCGTTCGCGGCCTTCGACTGGCTCATGTCCCTCGCGCCGACGTGGGTGTCGACGATGTTCCCCGTCTATGTGTTCGCCGGCGGCTTCGTCGCCGCGATAGCGCTGCTCACGGTGCTGGCGTTCGCCGCCGAGCGCGCCGGGCTCCTGCCCGGGCTGAGCGCGTCGCACTACTACGCGCTCGGCCGGCTGCTCCTCGCGTTCACCATCTTCTGGGCCTACGCCGCGTTCTTCCAGTTCATGCTGATATGGATCGCGGACAAGCCCGAAGAGGCGGAGTTCTACGTGCTCCGCGCCCACGGCCCGTGGGCGATCGCGTCCCTCGTGCTCGTGCTCGCGCGGTTCGTGATCCCCTTCGCGATCCTGCTCAACTACGGGATCAAGCGGCGCCCAGCCTGGCTGTCGGCCGTCGCCGCCTGGATCTTCGTCGCGCATTACCTCGACATGCACTGGCTCGTCGCGCCCGAGGTCCCGGGCGCTCGCGCGCCGTTCCACTGGCTCGACGTGGCGGCGCTCCTCGCCGTGATCGGCCCGTGCGTCGCGTTCGCCGCGCTGCGGGTGCGCGGCAGGCCGCTCGTCCCCGTCAACGACCCGGCGCTGCCGGCCGCCCTCCGCTACGAGAGCATATGACGTCCCACTACCGCCGTCCCGACGTGCGCCAGGAAGAGGATGTCGTCCCCTGGAAGACGATCCTCGCCGTCGCGTTCGCCGTCGTCGTGATCTTCATCGTCCTGGGCCTCTGGTCCTGGATGCTCCTGCACGGGCGCGAGGCGGAGCTCCGCCCCTCGGGAAGGAGCGCCGAGCGCTCCCAGGAGCTCTCCCTGCCGCGCGGCGAGGTGGCCGGGGTGGATCAGCGGATCTTCCGGCGCGAGGCCACGGGCGAGGAGGGCCTTGGCACGGCGCTGAACCACCGGAAGCGCGAGGAGCTCGGGCGCTTCGGCTGGGCAGACCGCGACCGCGGGCTCGTGCAGATCCCGATCGAGGACGCGATGAATCTCGTCGTGGAGGAGAGCCGCTGATGAGGATGCAACACCTGTCCACCACGGCGCTCCTCGCGCTCGTGTTCACGGGCGCGCCGCTCACGGCCGCCGCGGATCGGCCATTGCTCCCGCCCGCGGCGCGCGAGGCCGACATCGACGAGCGCCTCGGGAACGCCATCGACACGACGCTCCCCTTCACCGACATGGACGGGCGGCGTGCCCCGCTCGCCGAGCACTTCGACGGGCGCCGGCCGGTCGTCCTCGTCCTCGCCTATTACCGCTGCCCGACGCTCTGCGGCCTCGTGCTGCGCGGCCTGGTCACCGGCATGGCGAAGCTCGATTACCGGCTGGGAGAGCACTACCGCGCGCTCACGGTGAGCTTCGATCCGCGGGACACCCCGGCGTCCGCGGCGCGGAAGAGGACATCCGCGCTGTCGGCCCTGGGCATGGCCGGCGCGCCGACGCGGGAGACCTGGCCCTTCCTGACCGGCGCGCTGCCCGAGATCCGCGCGCTCGCGGGCGATCTCGGCTTCCGGTTCGGGTACGACCCGCAGACGGAGCAATACGCGCATCCCGCCGCCATCTTCGTCCTCACGCCGGACGGCCGCATCTCACGGGTCCTCTATGGCATCGAGTTCTCCTCCCTCGATCTCCGCCTCGCGCTCCTCGAGGCGAGCCGCGGGCAGATCGGCACCCCCCTCGAGCGCGTCCTCATGACGTGTTATCGCTATGACCCCGCGAGCCGCCGCTACGGCCCGTATGTGGCCGGCTTCGTGCGGCTCGGCGGGGCCGCCATCCTGGCGTGGGCCGCCGCGGTGATCGCCTTCTTCGGCTGGCAAGGGCGGCGGCGCAGGGGAGAGGGGCGCGCGCGATGAACGAGCTCCTGCGCCAGCTGCTCTTCCTGCCCGAGCAGCGCTCCTCGCTCGCCCGCGAGATCGACGGGCTGCACTACTTCGTCATCTCCGTGACGATGGGCGGCGCCGCCCTCATCACGCTCATCGGCGGGTATTTTTTGATCCGCTATCGCCGCCGGCTGGAGGACACGCCTCGGCCGCACGCCGGGGCCTTCGCGCGGCCCGCGCTCTTCCTGGAGACGGTGTCGCTCTTCGGCCTGGGCTTCGTGTTCCTCACGTTCTGGACCATCGGCACGCGCCAGTTCGTCGACCTGCGCACGCCGCCGGAGGACGCGCTCGACGTCTATGTCACGGCCAAGCAGTGGATGTGGAAGTTCGCCTATCCGGGGGGAGACAGCGAGATCTCGGTGCTCTATGTCCCCGCGCGGAGGCCGGTCCGGCTCATCATGACGTCGCGCGACGTCATCCACAGCTTCTACGTGCCCGCGTTCCGCATCAAGCAGGACGTCCTCCCGGGCCGGTACACAACGGCCTGGTTCGAGGCGACCGAGCCCGGCGCGTACCCCATCCTCTGCACGGAGTTCTGCGGCACGAGCCACTCGGAGATGCGCGGCCAGGTGATCGCGCTCGACCCGGCCGACTACGAGCGCTGGCTCGCGGGCGGGGCGGCGAGCGCCCCGGCGTTCGCGCAGGAGGCCGCCGCCGAGGCGGAGAACGAGCTCGCCGAGGCCGAGCCGACGATGCCGAGCCGCGGCGAGCACGCCGCCGCGACGCACGGCTGCCTCCGCTGCCACACCCTCGACGGAACACAGCACGTCGGCCCGACCTGGGCCGGGCTCTACCGCTCGGTCGTGCCGCTCGATGGCGGCGGCGAGCGCGTCGCCGACGAGGCCTACATCACGGAGTCCATCATGGATCCGCTCGCCGCGGTGCACCGCGGGTTCACGCCGGTCATGCCGTCTTTCCGGGGACAGATCACGCCGCCCGACGTCGCGGCGATCATCGAGCTCATGAAATCGATCCGCGACGTGCCGCACGGCGCCGTCGTGCCGTGGGACGGCGGGGTCAGCGACACGGGCGCCGCGGCGCCGGAGGGGGTGACGCCATGACAGCCCACGAGATCGAGGGGACCGCGCCCATCCACGGCGCGCACGACGCCGACTATCTCCGCGCCCGCTCGGGGGTGCGCTCGTGGCTGCTCACGACCGATCACAAGCGCATCGGGATCATGTTCTACGCGCTGATCGTGCCGATGCTCATGCTCGGCGGCGCCTTCGCGCTGGTCCTCCGGACCGAGCTCCTGACCCCCGGGCCCACCGTGATCAGCGCGGCGACCTACAACCGCATGTTCACGCTCCACGGCGTGGTCATGGTGTGGCTCTTCATGATCCCGTCGATCCCGAACATCTTCGGGAACTTCGCCCTCCCGCTCATGATCGGCGCCAAGGATCTCGCCTTCCCGCGCCTCAACCTGGCGAGCCTCTACGTCTACGCGATCGGCGCCGTCATCACGCTGGGGGCGACGATCGCCGGGGGCGCCGACACGGGCTGGACGTTCTACCCGCCGTACAGCACGACCACGCCCGCGGGCGTCCTGCCGGTCGTGATCGGCATCTTCATCCTCGGCGCCTCGTCGATCATGACGGCGGTGAACTTCATCGCCACGACGCACACGATGCGCGCCCGCGGGATCGGCTGGGGACGCGTGCCGCTCTTCGTGTGGGCCATCTACAGCACGAGCATCATCATGCTGCTCGCGACGCCCGTCCTCGGCCTGACGATCCTGCTCGTCGGGATAGACCACATCTACCATTTCGGCATCTTCGACCCGACGCTGGGCGGAGACCCCGTGCTGTTCCAGCACCTGTTCTGGTTCTACTCCCACCCGGCGGTTTACATCATGGTGCTCCCGGCGCTCGGGGTCATCAGCGAGGTGGTCTGCACCTTCGCGCAGCGGCAGCCGGCGTCCTACTGGGCGATCGCCCTCTCGTCGCTCGGCATCGCGTTCATCGGGTTCACGGGGTGGGGGCACCACATGTTCGTGGCCGGGATCAGCGAGCTCGACGCCGGGATCTTCGGCGCGCTCTCGATGTTCGTCGCGATCTTCTCCGCCATCAAGGTGTTCACCTGGGTGGCGACGCTGCACAAGGGGGCCATCCAGTTCAACACCCCGATGCTCTATTTCTTCTGGTTCCTGTTCCTCTTCGTCTTCGGCGGCATGACGGGCGTCGCCGTGGCCACGCAGTCGCTCGACGTCCACTGGCACGACACGTACTTCGTCGTCGCCCACTTCCATTTCATCATGGTGGGCGGCACGCTCACCGCGTTCCTCGCGGCGGCGCACTACTGGTTCCCCAAGATGTTCGGCCGCACCTACTCCGAGTCGATGGGGCTGCTCACGTCGTTCGGGGTGTTCCTTGGGTTCATCCTGACGTTCCTCCCCCAGTTCCTGGCGGGCAACGCCGGGATGCCGCGCCGCTATTACAGCTACCCGGAGCAGTACCAGTGGCTCAACGTGCTCTCGACCGGCGGGGCCTTCCTGCTCTCGGGCGCGCTCCTGCTCGCGCTGGTGAACCTCCTTGTCGCCCTGCGCTGGGGGGCGCGCGCCACCGCCAATCCATGGAGGTCCCGGAGCTACGAGTGGATGACGCCGCCCATCCCGCCGGAGCACAACTTCCCCGTGACGCCGGTCGTCGATCGCGGCCCGTACGATTACCACCTGACCGACGAGGAGGCCCATGCCCGAGTCTCACCCGCCCGCTGAGCCGCTCGCCCCGGCGCGGCTGGCCATGCAGTTCGAGGACCTCGAGAAGCAGACCCACGCCGCGCACTTCGGCATGTGGATCTTCCTCGCCAGCGAGGTCCTGCTCTTCGGCGGGCTCTTCGGCCTGTACGCCGCCTACCGCGCGGTCTTCGGCCCCGAGTTCACCGCCGGGATCGCGCACAACAACGCCGTCATCGGGACGGCCAACACGGGGATCCTCCTGACGAGCAGCCTGCTCGTCGCGCTGAGCGTCTACGCCGTGCGCCTCGACCGGCCGGCGAGGGCCGGCCGCCTCCTGCTCGGCGCGATCGCGCTCGGCCTCGCCTTCCTCGTGCTGAAGGGCGTCGAGTACACGGCGCACTTCCACGAGGGGATCTTCCCCGGCGCCGGCTACCGCTTCGAGGAGCTGCCGTATGCCGGCGCGAAGATGTTCTTCACGCTCTATTACCTGACGACCGGGCTCCACGCGATCCACGTGACCGCGGGGCTCGTGGTCCTCGGCTGGCTCGCGTGGGGGTGCTTCCGGCGCCGGTACGGCGCGGGCAACGAGACGCACGTCGAGCTCGGCGGGCTCTACTGGCACCTCGTCGACGTGATCTGGATATTCCTCTGGCCGATGCTCTACCTGATGCACCGCTAACGGGACGTTGCGCCCATGACCGTCAAGCACCTCTCCTCGCGGACCTACGTGATCGTCTGGCTCCTCCTGATGGGGCTCACGCTGGCCTCGTATCTCCTCTCGCTGGCCCACCTCGGCCAGGCCGATGTCGTCGCGGCGCTGCTCATCGCCACGGTGAAGACGGTGCTCGTGCTGCTCTTCTTCATGCACCTCATCGAGCAGCGCTTCGCGAACGCGCTCCCGATGATCGTGGCGGCGCTCCTGCTCGGCCTCTTGCTCACGCTGATGCTCAGCGACGTGACGAGCCGCGAGACGATCACGCGCAGGCCGATCCCGCCATCGCCGCTGCCCAGGGCCACGGCCGCGCCCCGATGACGGCTGCATCCCGGTGATCCGTCCATCGCGCGAGCGCGCCCGCCGGCGCGGGCCGTAACGGGCCGCCGTCGCGCGGCGACGGGGTCTCGTCGACGTCGCGCGTCGCGATGACCGCGCGGCGCCGTCGCGCGTCGCGATGGACGCGCGGCCCCGCTCGGCGCGCGACGCGGGAGCTGCGCTGTGGTCGGAGGGCGCGACGCCGATCTCACCGCATCCGCCGCCGCTCACGTGGGCTATCCGCCGCCCCGGTTCGGGCCTACAAACACGTGCTCTCGATGCCGCGCGACGGCCCTGCGGAAGGGTGTCTGCGCCTCCGGCATTGAACGTTCGTAGGAGCGACCATGAACAGGTGGATTGGGCAGGCCGCCGTCCTGTGCGGCCTCGCCGCGGCCGCGTGCACTCCCGGCCCGGCGGACGCGCCATGGCTCGCGGAGGGGGACGGGTCTCTGGCGCTGGACTGGGCGGCGGCCTCTCCGACGGCGTTTCGCGGCGCCCCCGGGAACGTCGACCCGAGCGCGCCGTGCTCCGCGCGGGTCCTCTTCACGGAGGCCTTCGCGGACAAGGCGACCCGGTGGAGCCTCGCGGCGGGGTGGGAGATCGGGCCTGCGAGGGCGTCGAGCGACCAGCGCGCAGGGTTCCCCGATCCGGCGAGCGATCACACCGAGGCCGGCGACGACGGCGTGGCGGGCGTGGTCCTCGGCGGCAGCCCGAGCGTCACCGCGCCGCACCCGCAGCGCTACCTGACCAGCCCCGCCGTCGACGCGCTCGTGAGCGGGCGAGTCACGCTGTCGTTCTGGCGATGGCTGAACACGACCTACCGCAACAAGGCCCGCGTCGAGGTCTTCGACGGATCGCGCTGGCGGATCGTCTACGAATCTCCGCACGACGATGTCACCGAGTCCGGATGGAAGCGCGTCACCTACGATCTGACGCCCTACAAGAGCTCGAGCCTGCGCGTGCGGTTCGGCTACAGCGCCGTCATCGCCTTCGGCGGCGCGCCCATGTCGGGCTGGAACATCGACGACGTGCAGATCAGCGCCTGCCGCTGAATCGGCGCATGGCCCGAGCGGGAGAGCGCTCGCCGGCTCCCACGAGCGCTGTGGAGAGGCACATCCAGGGCGTCATTTTCCTTTCCCGTTGACAAATTTCGCTCCCGGGTCCGCCACGGATCGCCCTGGCACCTCGCTTGCTCGACCCAGCCTTGGAGCGCGCGAGGACGTGACCTTGCGCCAACCTGTGCCAAAGAAAGGACCCGTCGAACCATGCTCATGCAGAAGAAGCGAAAGGTGCTGAAGGCGCCGTTCATCGTGACCGTCGCCGCGGCGGCCTCGCTCGCGGGCGCGGTGGCCCTGCCGGGGTGCGATCCCACGGTGACAAGCGGCGGCTGCCCCGAGTCGGCGCCGGAGGTCGGATCGAGCTGCGAGGAGGACGGCCTTTCGTGCAACTATGGTAAGGAGCTGTGCGGCCTCCCGATCGACAGCACGTGTATGCGCGGGGAGTGGTATGAGGAACCCACGGTGGCCTGCAACCCGCCGGAGCCACCGGAGTGCCCCGCGGAGGTGCCGGAGGCCGGCAGCGCCTGCGAGCAGCCCGGGAAGACCTGCAACTATGACACCACCGGTTGCCCCTCGGTGGTGACGTGCGGTGACGACGCCACGTGGTCCGAACCGATCTCGCCGGCCTGCAACCCGCCGCCGCCGGAGTGCCCCGTGGAGGTGCCGAAGGCCGGCGGCGCCTGCGCGGAGCCCGGGACGACCTGCCACTATGACGCCACCGGTTGCCCCTCGGTGGTGACGTGCGGTGACGACGCCACGTGGTCCGAACCGATCTCGCCGGCCTGCAACCCGCCGCCGCCGGTGTGTCCCGAGGTGATGCCGACCGACGGGGATCCCTGCGTGGCAGCGAGCGGGCCCTGCCCCTACGAGATGATGACCGGCTGCGGCCCGATGCCGACCGAGGCCGTGTGCGTTCAGCAAAAGGACACCTGGAGCTGGCAGGTAGCCGAGATCTTCTGCAACCCGCCGCCCCCCGACCTCTGTCTCACGGCCGCCACCGAGAACGCGTGCGCCAACCTCGGGCCGACGTGTCGCTGGCTCACGCCAGGCTGCGGCGACGCCTCGAATACCCCCGTGCTGGCCGAGGCAGGCTGCTTCCCGAGCCAGGGTTGCGAGGTCGACGAGGCGTGTCCGAGCGGGACGCGCTGCCAGGAGCTCGTCATCAACCCCTGTTACAAGGAGGCCTGTGACGCCTGCGGCTCGACCGTGAAGGTGTGCGCGCCGCCCGGCGGGCGCCCGAGCGCGTCGCCGTGAGCTCCTCGGGGGGCGGTGAGCGCCCGCCTCCCGTCTTGCCGCCCTCAAACCCCCCGCCTAGCGTGATCCCATGACGGACGCCCCCGACGCAGACCAGGACAGCGCCGCTGACGCGGAGGCGCCGCGCGGGCAGCGCGCCCCCCTCCCTCCGGCGAGCGACGCGGTGCGGGCCGAGTGGGGGCGGCGCGTCGAGGCCGAGTACCGCTCGGCGGCGATCACGCAGCACCTCACGCTCTGGCTGATCCAGATGGGCGCGTCGCCGGATCTCATCGACGACGGCCTCCGCATCGTCAAGGACGAGCTCGCGCACGCTCGCCTCAGCCATCGCGTCCACGCCCGCGCGGGCGGCGGCGCCTTGCCGGCGCTCCGCCGCGAGACGCTCGGGCTCAGAAGCAGCGGAGACGAGCCGCTCGAGATGGCCGTCGCCCGGGCGGGCGTCGAGGTGTTCTGCCTGGGGGAGACGGTCGCGGTCCCGCTCTTCAAGGTGCTCCGCGAGGGGTGCACCGTGCCGGTCGCGCGCCGGGCGCTCGACCGCATCCTGCGCGACGAGGTCCGGCACCGCGACTTCGGCTGGACGCTGCTCCGTTACCTGCTCGATCAGCCGTGCGCGCCGGCCGTGCGGCAGCTGGTCGAGCGCGAGCTCCACGGCATGTTCACGCGGCTGCGCAGGAGCTACATGCCCCCTGGCGGCGCGAGGCGCGCGGCGATCTCCGACGACGACCGCGCCTGGGGCCTGATGCCGCCCGCGCGGTACGGCGAGATCCTGGAGCGCGCCGTGGAGCGGGACTACGCGCCTCGCTTCGGCGAGCACGGCCTCGATGCGGCCGCCGCGTGGCGCGCGGCGACCGCGCCGGACAGGTCCGCCGCGCCCCCCTGAGCCGGACGCCTCCCATCCATCCGCCGCGCGGCGCCGCAAGACGGCCGCGCCCCCCGAGCCGGACCCCGCCAGCCCTCGCGCACAGCGCCGCCAGCCTGGAGCCTGCGCGGACGCGCCGTCACGCCATCACCCGGATCACCCGCCGTTCCGGCAGGCTCGCTCGCCTCTGCGCCCATTCGCCGCGCGCCGCCGACTCGAGGATGCGGCGCAGGAGCAGCGCTGGCGCGTCTGCCTCGACGTGGTGCTCGCGGAGGGGCCCCTGTTCCGCGCAGGTGTGCTCCGCGCTCTCCAGGAGGAGCCGGTCTTGCCGGAGGATCGCCGGCTCTTCCTGGCGAAAGCGCACGCGCGCCCCGAAGGGCAGCGCCCTCGCGCTCATCCACTCCAGGCGGCACCGATCGGGCGCGGTCGGGACGAAGTGCAGGACGATCCGGCGCGAGGGCCCTCCCAGCGAGCGCACCTCGACGCGGTCGGGGAGCTTGAACGAGAGCAGCGTCTGCAGCGACCGCTGCCCGGGCGCGCCGCCGTCCTCGCGGACCGGCCCGCGCAGCGTCATCCCATCGAGCGTCGGCCGCAGCTCGAGGAGCTCCTCGCGCAGGCCGCGGAAGAGCGCCGTGTAGAACTGCCAGTGGGTCCACGGGTGCGCAAACGCTGGATGACACCAGTCGAGGTTGTTCTCCAGGCCTTTGATGGACGAGCACCCGAGCTCCACCGAGCCCTGATCCCAGCGGTGCGCCGCAAAGCCGTCGATGCTCGGCGCGGGCGGCGGCGCTCCGCCGTGGCCCTCGCCGAGCCAGACCCACACATACCCGTCCTGCTCCGCGCACGGGAACGCGGGGACACCGCACCTCTCGGGGATGCGCCTGTCCCCCGCGAGCGACGGGATGTGCACGCACTCGCCGCCGCCGCCGTACCTCCAGCCGTGGTATCCGCACGAAAGCTCTCCCCGGGCCACGCGCCCGAGAGACAGCTTGACGCCGCGGTGGCAGCACCGATCCGCGAGCGCGCGGGGACGGCGGCCGTCTCCGCGAAATACAACGATGTCCCGATCGAGGACCCGGACCGCGCGGGGGGCATCCCCGAGCTGCGAGGACGCACAGGCAACATACCAGTACTCCCTGAGGAACATGACCTCACCTCCAGCAAACATTCATGAATGTATGTAAATCGACACAAAAAACGCCCTCAGCGCCGGAGCCCGCGCAGGAACGTCGCGACCATGCGGCGCACGACGGCCCTGGACTCCAGCGCCGTCGGGTCCATGAGGTGCAGCGCGGTCGCTCCGTGCACGAGGCTGACGGCCGCGAGGGCCGCGGCCCTCGGGTCGGTGGCGCGGTCGATCTGGCCGGCCGCGATGCCCTTTCGCACGAGGTCGGCGACCATGTCGACGAGGCGGCGCGCGTTCGCGATCTTCTGCTGGAATCCCGGTTCCAGCTCGGGCGTGAGCTCGGTCTTGAACAGCGTGATCGAGAGGACCGCGCGGTACTCTGGATCTTCCTCCAGGTACTCGAGCGAGCGCGTGAGCAGGCGCTCGATCGACTCGAGCGGCGCGTACCGGGGCGAGAGCGCCTCGGCGAAGACCTCGTTCGCCTTGGCGAAGCGCTCGCCGATCAGCGCCGAGTAGAGCTCGACCTTGCCCTTGAAGTGCCAGTAGACCGCGCCCCGCGTCAGCGCGGCTTCCGCCGCGACGTCCTGCAGCGTCGCCGCCGAGTATCCCTTGCGGCTGAAGACGCGCAGCGCCGCGTCGAGGATCTGCTCGCGCGTCGCCGCTGCTTCCTCCTTCGTCCGTCGCACCCACCTCATATACATTCGAGAATGTATGTTAGCAAGCCCGATCGTCACCTGGTCGGCGCCGGGCGCGCGGGGTGGGGTCGCCGTCGGGACGGGCAGGGCGATCTGACGGAGAGGACGCGAGACAAGGTCGTGAAGACGCCGGGCTCGGGCTCAGGTCGTGAAGACGCCGAACTCGGGGCTGTAGATGACCACGCCTCGGGCGCGCTCCAGCGCCCCCTGCGCGAGCTCGATCGCCATGAACGCCTCGTCCGCCGCGTACTCGTTGCCGAGGCCGTACAGGCTGGCCTTCTTGAACCCGAACCGAGCGTAGTACTCAGGCGATCCGAGGACGACGGCGAACGCGAAGCCGGCGTCCCTGCACGCCGCGATCCCCCGTCGCGCCAGCGCAGAGCCGATGCCGCGGCCCGCAAGCCCAGGCGAGACCGCGAGCGGCGCGAGGCCGAGGCCCTTGCCGGGGACGCCGTCGCCGGCGATCGTCACGGGGCTGAACAGGACATGTCCGACGATGCCCGTGTCCGTCTCCGCGACCAGCGAGACGGCCGCGCGCCCCGCGTCCCGCAGCCCGTCCACGAGATCCGCCTCGAGCGCCGAGGGGAACGCCGCGAGGTGGACGGCGCGGATCCCCGCTTCATCCCCCGCGCGCTCCGGCCTGACGTCCATCATCGACGCACCCCGCCGGGCCGGCGCCCCTCCGCCGATCGGCCTGCGCAAGGGGCAGCGTCCGGCGCGATCCCCCGCCCGCGAGCCGCGTCAAGCGCCAAGGAGGACGCGGTTATGACAGACCATGTCCGACCGGGTCGACGCCTCGATAACGACCCTTCCTCTCCAGTTCTCCACAGGCGTTCTCCACAGGACATCCCCTGGACAACAGCTGGATTCTGTCGATTACCTTCGCCGCGCGCGCCTCTTCTCGTCATGGCCATTCGCACAGCCTAGCGGAAGGCCGCACCGCAGGGTGAACCGGCGCCCGAAGACAGACACAAATACACGTAATCACAAATATTTTTACGATCGCAGGCACGGCCGTCCGCCCCTGACGGGTTGGGACAATGTCCGTCCGATCGATCCCTTTCCCGACGGGTCGAAGATGACTATCCATGGTAGACATCAAGAACGCGGCGCGACGGCGTGTCTCTCGCACGAGCGTGTAAATGGCGCGCCGGAATGCTTCGTTTTGGAGGAGACTTCATGGAAAAGATCTCGCTCACGTACTTTGTCGACTTCGTTCTCAAGGCCGGGACGCCCAAGCTGACGGGCGTCAGGGAGTTCAAGGAGCGGAAGGACGAGCTCCACACGGACTTTTACAGGCAGGTGCGAGAGGCGATCGTCGACATGCACAGGAGCGGAAAGCCCACCAGCGTGCTCGACGGCTTCCTCGCCGCGCAGCACGACGAGCGGCGCCGCCGCATCTACCCGTCGGTGGTGAACGGATATCGCAAGTTCCTCGCCTCGACGAGGATGACATGGTTCGAGCCGCCGACGTCGACGTACCGCCTCGGCGATCTCGAGATCAACGTCAACCCGGAGCTCGGGCTCGTCATCGATGGGACGCCGCATGTCATCAAGATGTATTTCCGCGGGGAGCCCCTGTCGTCCAAGCGCGTCTCGGTCGTGCTGAACCTGCTCATGAACGGGCTCGCGGAGAGCACGCCGGGCGGCGCCTTCGCGGTGCTCGACGTGCGGAACGCCAAGATTCACACCTTCAAGGTGCCGAACCCGCGGCTCAGCCTGCTTCTCCGCGGCGAGGCGGCCTCCTTCGCCACCATCTATACCGGGCTGTGATCGCGGCGCCGCGGGGCGAGGCGGCGCCGCGCAGACATCACACCACGTCGTCTCCCCGCGTCCACCGAGCCCGCGACGCCCACCGCGCTACCGGCGTTGCCACGCCGCGCGCCCTCCGCCGCTCATCCGGGCGGGGGCGCGCGGCGCGCGCCCCGCCCGGAGCAGGACGCGCACCGGGCGGACGCGGGAGCCGAAAGGTCGATGTCACGACGACGACGCCGTGACGCCATGACGCGATGACGCGACGTCGCGACGACGTGATGACGCGACGCCGCAATGAATGGCGCACACGCAATCGAGCTGTAGGAGATCGACGCCACTGGCCTCATCGCAGAACGTACGCGGAACGTACGCGGAACGTACAAGCAGAGTAAAAATGACCGATTCAGAGAAAGAGAACTACGATCGCTCGGGCAGTTTCGTTTATCCTCGGGCTGCCATGGACCGCCGCGCGCAGATCACCGCAACCCCGCTTCATGTGCCCAGCATTCTTGTGGTCCTTGATCCCGCGTGGCCGGCGCTCTTCAGCCTGTGCCTCGCGGTGGCGCCGGGCTGCGGGGTGCTCCTGCACCGCTGCGACGCGGCCACCGCCGCGACGATCGCCGCCGAGCGGCGGCCGCTCGCGATCCTCCTGTCCAACAGCGTCTACGCGAGGGATCCCGCCGATTTCGAGGCGCTCGCCCGGGACGTCCACTCGACGCTGCTGCGGCTCGATGAGGAGGTCAGCGAGCGAGAGCTCGAGGCGATGCTGAGCGGCGCGCTGCGCGAGACGCGCGAGATGAACTCGCAGCGCGACGCGGGTCGGCGCGACGAGGGAGGCGGGCGCTACACGATGATCGGGGCGCAGCGCAGCGAGACCTTCGGCCACAAGGCGGCCTCGGGCGCGGACTCCCGCGCACCGCAGCGGGCGGGCGCGAGCGCGGATTCTCGCCTCGCGGCGCAGGTCCGCGAGAGGTCGACGAGCCAGAGCACGCTGCCGCCGCCATCGGCGCGCTCCGCCGCCCCGCCGTCGGCCCGGGCGCCCCTCGCGAGCCACGCGCTCACGCCGGTGCCCCCGTCGAGCGCGCCGCCTTCGTTCCGCTCCCCACCGTCGGTGCCCTCCGCGCCGCCGCTGGCGCGCACGCAGCCGAGCGCGTACGCGCCGGGCGGGTCACCATCGGCACCGCCGCCCTCTGCCCGCTCGCTCTCGGGCCCCGCATATGCGTATGCAGAGGCCGCCGGGAGCGGCCGCCTGTCGAGCCTGCCTCCGTCGTCGCGCCCCGAGCCCCTGTCGAGTCCGCCTCCGTCGATGCGCTCACAGCTCCTGTCGGGTCCACCTCCGTCGACGCGCGCGCAGCCGAGCGTGCCGCCGGTCCCCTCGTCGCGCCCTCTGCCAGGGGGCCCTGCGGCGCGTCGACCCACGCCGATGCCGTCGAGCGCGCAAGCGGGGCCGCCCTCCTCCAGGCGCAGCCTGCCGAGCCCGCCGTCCTTGCGCACGATGGCGAGCTCGCCCCCCTCGGTGCGCTCCGTCCCGCCCGGCGCGCTCTCGAGCGCCGAGCCCCCGCCGTCGATCAAGACGATGGGGCCCCTGTCGGCGCGGATGGCCCCGGCGTCCTCGGTGCGCCCCGAGCTGTCGCCGCGCTCCGGCGTGCGAGAGCGGGGCAGCGAGGAGCTAGATGCCGTGTTCGAGGATCAGAAGCTGCCGCTCGACGCGCTCGCGCGGGGCAACCGCGGCACCACGACCACGCGCTGAAGCGCGGGCCAGAGCGGTTTCGCCCACCCCTGCACCATCCAGAGCAAAGCGGCAGCAGAGCGGCAGCAGAGCGGCAGCAGAGCGGCAGCAGAGCGGCAGCAGAGCGGCAGCAGAGCGGCAGCAGAGCGGCGGTCTCCCGCACAGGAGACGGGCCCAGATCGGCGTTTTCGGCGCGCAAGCGCACTCCTGTGCGCTGAGCACCGAAAACGTCGAGATGGGCCCGTATCCGAAGCGGGTGACCGCCGCTCTAGCGGGGGCGCGTGAGCCACGATGCGGTGGAGCCCGCGGCGCGCCCGAGCAGATCGCCCGCGATGTCGACCAGCGCGGGCGGGGCGGGCGCGCCGAGATCGCGGCCGAGATCGACGAGGATGCGGTCGACGCACTCCATCGCGCTCGAGGCGGCGAGATCCATCCCCGCGCCGCGCCCGCCGGCCGCGCGCCCTGCGAGGTACAGCCCCCTCACGGGCGTGTACACCGCCGGCCGCGCGCGGCCGACCTGGCCAGGCGTCTGCGCCGTCCCCGACGCGAGCTCGCCGCCCGGAGCGCACGCCTCTCCGCCTCCGTCCGGGGATGATCCGTCGACGAAGATCGCCTGGGAGAGCACGCCGGGCACCGCCGCCGACAGCGCCCGCAAGAGCTCGTCGACCGTCGCGCCGGGTCCGCCGCGCGAGGCGCCGCCGCTCCCACCCGGTACGGCGCACGCGCAGAGGAGCTCATGTCCAGGCGGCGCGAGCGACGGGTCGAAGCGCGTCGGCGCGAGGCAATAGAACGGAAACGCCGGCGCGCCGGCGCCGCCGGCTAGACCGGCGAGCGCGCCCGCCGAGACGAGCCGCCTGCGCAGCCCGATCTTGACCTCGACCAGCCTCGGTCGAGGCGCGATCGCACGGACGCGCGCCACGTAGGCGTCGGGGAAGTGCGGCTCGCCAACGAGGCCCGACACCGTGCGCAGGAGCCCAGCCGCGCTCACCACGATGCGCGCGGGGAGCGCCGTTCCGTCCTCGAGCTCGACGCCCTGCACGCGACGATCGTGCACCAGCACGCGGCGTACGGTCGCGCCCGTCCACACGGCAGCGCCGAGCTCCCGGGCCAGGCGGCAGAAGACCTCGGGGATCCGCGACGCGCCTCCCTCGGGATAACGCTGCCGGCCGGCGCGGGCGAGCCGGCGCAAGGAGAACAGCGCCTCGCCCGCAGACGCCTCGGCGCCTGGCAGCAGCAGCGGCAGGCCGAGCAGCCCGCCGAGCCGAGCGGCGGCCGCGGCGCGTGGGATGAAGCGGGCCACGTACGCCTCGGCCGTCACGTCGTCACACGCGGCCAGATCGACGTCGCGCATCGCCGCCGCGTGCGCGAAGAGACGCGCGGCGCCCGCGGCCTCCAGCGGCGTGAGGTCGAGGCCGCGCGCGAGATCCAGGGCGGTCCCGGCGAGCCGGAGGAGATCTGCCCGCAGGACGACGCGGCGAGCGCGCGCGGTCCCGGCGCGGGCGCCCGTGAAGCAGAGCGCCGCCGGCTCGTCGCTCTGCTGGAAGGTGATCGCGTCGCCCTGGCCCACGCGGCGGAGCACCTCGCCGACCGGGCCTTGCTCGCCACAGCCGAGCATGTGCGTGGCTGTGTCGACACGGAAGCCGTCCCTCTCGTAAGCGGCAGAGGAGCCGCCCAGGCGGCGCTCCTTCTCGACGAGCAGGGTCGGGATGCCGGCGTGCGCAAGGAGGAGCGCCGCGGCAGAGCCGCCGACCCCGGAGCCGATCACCACCGCGCGCAAGGGAGCCTCGTCCATGACGTCACGAGAACATATCGCGGAGAGCCCGCGCGGCGCGCGCCGCGCCGCCGGCAATCACGCGAAAACCGCGCTGGAATCACGCTAGCAGACGCTAGCAGACGCTAGCAGACGCTAGCAGACGCGAGAGCACGCGAGACCACGCGAGACCACGCGAGGGGAGGCCGCGGGATGCGAGGAGGCGCGTGTGCCACGTGGGAGAACGCGGGGCCGCGCGAGGAGACGCCGGGCTACGCGGAATCACGCAGGGCAAGGCAGCGCGGCACACCACGACTCGACAAAGCGCCGAGGCGCGCGCCGAGCGTTGACCCTCGAGAGCGGCCCCCCGTAGAGTGTAGCCTTGCAGCCGACGTGCCCGCTATGAAGACCTGCCCGCAGTGCCATCAGCGTTACCCGGCCGACAGCGCCTTCTGCTTCATCGACGGCTCGTCGCTCGTCTCCGAGAAGGATCCCCGCATCGGGACGTCGATCGCGGGTCGGTACGTCATCGAGCAGGGCCTCGGGATCGGCGGGATGGCCACGGTCTACAGGGCATACAACAAGCTGATCGGCACCCCCTGCGCCATCAAGATCCTGAACCGCGAGTTCGCGCAGGACACGACGACGCGGGAGCGCTTCCGGCGCGAGGCACGGCACGCGCAGCGGCTCGCGCACCCGAACATCATCGAGATCTTCGATCAGGGCGACACCGACGACGGGCTGCCCTTCCTGGTGATGGAGCTGCTCCAGGGGACGAGCCTCGCCGACGTCGTGGAGCGCAGCCGGGTGCCGCTCGCGCGGGCCCTGCCCATCTGGGTGCAGATGGCGCGCGCCCTCGGCCGAGCGCACGACTTCGACGTCGTGCACCGCGATCTCAAGCCGGAGAACGTGTTCCTGATGAAGGGCGACTGGGTGAAGCTCCTCGACTTCGGCATCGCCCGCTGCGCGCAGGACGCGCGCCTCACGAACCTCGGCGAGATCTTCGGCACACCGCAGTACATGGCCCCAGAGCGCAGCACGACGATCGACGCTGGCCCCCCGGCGGACCTCTACTCGCTCGGGGTCATCATGTTCGAGATGATCACGCAGCGGCTGCCGTTCGACGCCCCGGATCCGGCGAGCTGGATCCTGAAGCACATGAACGAGCAGCCGCCGCACCTCAAGGAGCTGGCCCCGGAGATGCCGGACGCGCTCGACCGCCTCGTCGGCGCCCTGCTGGCGAAGGAGCCCTCCGAGCGCCCCGTCGACGCGTACCGCGTGCTCGCGGAGCTCGAGGAGATCGCGGCCGCGAGCCGGATCGCGCTCCCCCCGCCGCCGGAGGCGATGCCGCGCGACTCGGCGGTGCGATCGAGGGGCGCCGGGCGCGATCCCTGGGTCAGCCGGCTCGAGCTGTTCGAGCGGATGACGGCCCGCGCGTTCGGCGCGTCGGCGCCGGTGGACATCCAGCGGCAGCTCGAGGCGCTGCGCGGCGTCGTGCGGGAGCACGCCGATCTCCGCTCGAGGGCCCTCGACGAGCAGCGGCGCCTCGAGGGCGTCGCCGAGGAGTGGCGCGACGGCCGGATGCAGATCGGGCGGGCGATGGACGCGCTCACGGTCGACGCCTCGCTCACGCGCGAGGAGGCCCGGTCGTTCCGCGCCAGGGTGGCGCCGCTCAGCGCGGCGACGCAGGCGTTCGTCCCCGAGGTGCTGATCGCGCACAAGGAGGCCGTGCGCTGGGAGGGCCGGTGCGGGTTCGCCGAGCCCTACCTCGAGCTCGCCGCCAGCTACCGCAAGCTGGCCGAGCTCGTCGAGGGCTGGTATGCGTCGCGCAAGGCGGACTACGAGGCGGAGAGCGAGGCGATCGCCCGCGAGCACGAGGTGGCCGAGGTGGACGCGCAGATCAAGAAGCTGCGCGAGCGCCTCGAAGAGCTCGACCGGCAGCTCGAGGCGCGGCGCCGGGAGTCCCAGGAGCGCATCGCCGAGATCGGGCGGAGGGTCGATCAGCTCGACGCCGAGCTGCTCCACCTGGCCAGCCGCTTCTGCGCGCCGCTCCGATCGAAGCCGGAGCTCGGCACGCTCTTCGTGGAGCTCGAGCGGCTCGCCGGCTGACCGCTCCGCTCCGGCGCGCCTCGGGCGCACATCGTGGCGGCGTGTCGCAGGTCGTGGAGCTCCGGCGAGGACTTCCCTGCGGCGCGCGTGGATCCGGCGCGGGCGCGCCCCCGAGGAGCTCGACCCGGCGGCGCGGCGTTCCTCCGCCGCCTGCCGTCGCGCCGCGCGCCAGCACGGTCGCCGCGCCCCGTGCGTACTAAGCTACCCGCCGTGACGCCCGACCCCGCACCTGAGGCGCGGCGCTCCTCGGCACCGCGCGCGCCGGGACGCGCCCGCCGCGCTGCGTCCGCCGTCGCGGCGGCGCTCGGGCTCACGCTGACGTTCGCGGGCGCCGCGGCCGTCGGCGTCGCGCTCCACCTCGACACGCCCGCCGCGCGCCGCGTGGCCCGCGACGCCACGAACCGGCTCCTCGGCTCGCTGTTCCAGGGGCGGATCGTCGCTGACGAGATCGACGCGCTCGGCCTGGGCGGCGTGCGGATCCGATCCGCGGTCGCGCTCGATCCACGCGGGAACAAGGTGATCCGCGCGAGCGGCCTCGAGGCGCGCGCCGACGTGCTCGCGATGCTCCGCGGCGCGCTCTTCGGCGCGGGCGCGCTCCGCATCGAGGTCCCGTACATCCGGGTCGAGCAGGCCGACGTGCTGGTCCAGGACAACGGCGCGGGGGGCGTCACCCTCGGCGACACGTTCACGCCGCTGCCGCCGCGAAGCCCGCCCTCGTCCAAGCCCGAGGGGCCTCCGCGCGACGTCGTCGTCGCCCTCTCGCACGTCGAGATCGGGCGCGGGTGGGTCCACGGGCAGGTCGCTCCGCCGCGCGCGCTGGACGCCGATGTCAGCCGGCTCTTCGGGTCGGTGCACGTCGGCCCGGAGGGCGTCGCGGTCGACGTCGATCAGACGGGCCTCGTGGATCGCGCGTTCCTGCCGGCCAGGACGGCGGGCACGGCGAACTACCACCTCCGCGCCGGGGACGAGGTCCGGATGTGGAGCAGCTTCGCCGGTCGGCTCGCCGACGTCGAGGTCACCGCGCGGGCCGTGCTCGACGAGGGGCACCTCGAGGCGCAGGTGAGCGTCCCGCGCGCCACGCCGGAGCAGCTGCGGAGCCTCCTCCCGGATCACCCCCTCACCGAGCCCATCTCCGCGCGCGTGGCCGTGAACGGCCACCTCCCTCAGCTCGACGTGGTGGCCTCGGCCTCGGCGGATCCTGCCGGCCCCGCGGGCGGCGGCCTCGCCCTCACCGGGCGGCTCGACGTGGCGGGGCCCGTGCGGCTCGACGCGGAGGTCCAGGCGCGCGACGTCGATCTGCGGCTCTTCGGCGTGCGCCTCTCGCCCGATACGGCGAGCGGCGCGGCGCCCGTACCGGCCGGCGCGGCGCCCGCCCCGGCCGCGCCCGCCCGGCCCCGCGCCGTACCCACCCTGACCCACGCCGCGCCCGCCCTGCCCCGCGTTGCGCCCGCCCGGCTCCGCGCCGAAGCGACGAAGCCCGCGCTGGAGCGCGGCTCCGAGCCGGCGCCCTTGATCACTGCGGACGGCCGGGTGCGCGTCGAGCTCGGCGACCTGCTCCGGCTCTCCGTCGAGGCGCGGACCGAGCCCACCGCGCTGCTCGGGCAACGCGTGCCGGCGGCGGACGTCCACCTCGTGCTCGACCGCGGCGAGCTCCACGCGCGCGCGCACCTCCACGAGCCGGGCGCGCCGATCGACGCCGCCGTCTCCTTCCTGCCGGGCGGGCAGGGCCTCCGCTTCGCGGCGACGGCCGACATCCCGGCGATCGCCGCGGCGCCGCGCCTCGCCGGGCCCGTCGACGGCGCCGGCCGCGTGCGCGTCGAGGGGAGCCTGCGCGAGGGAGCGCTCGACGCGCGCGTCGAAGGCGCGTTCGCCGGGCTCCGGGTCGGCCAGGACGTCGCGCTCGCCAGCGCGCGCGTCGCGGGGCGGGTCTCCGGGCCGATCGACGCGCTCTCGATCGACGCCTCGCTCTCCGGGAAGGAGGCGCTCGCCGGCGGCCACGCGCTCGACGACGTCACCGCGCAGATCTCCGGCCCGCTCGCCTCGCCGAAGCTCCGCGCGACGCTCACCGACGGCGACGACTCCCTGAGCGCCTCCGCGCGGCTGAGCGCCGCTCCCCTCGCCCTCCGCGACGTCGAGCTCCAGCTGAAGCGCGACGGCGCCGCGGTCGCGGGGAAGATCACGGCGATCACCTCCTCGGCCGGCGGGCTCGCCGTCGAGGGGCTCGATCTCTCCTCGGCCGAGCTCGGCTCGCTGAAGGGCCGGCTCGCGGTGCGGGGCGATGACGTGACCGGACGCCTCCGGGGCGACGGCATCGACGTCGGCCGCGTGGCCCGGATCCTCGGGATCCCGATCCGCGTGCGCGGGCGCGCGGAGGTCGACGTCGCGCTCGATCGGGACCGCGAGACCGGGCGCTCGGGCCACGTGCGGCTCGGCCTTACGGGGGGCGAGGTCGCGTTCCTGTCCGGCATCTCGGCGCAGCTCACGGCGACCTTCGAGCGCGACCAGGTCAAGGCCGACGGGTCCGTGCGCATCGACGCGAAATCGCCGCACCCGAACGGGACCGGCGGGCAGCCGCCGAACGGCGCGTGGAACGACGCCCTCCCGCGGTGCGCCGGCACCCTCGCGAGCGTGCGTGTGTCCGGCGCCGAGGGCACGCTGGAAGGGCCCCTCCTGCACGCGAAGACCTGGACCACCCTGGTCGGGAAGGCCGAGGTCGCCGCGAACGACTGGGACCTCGGCTGCCTCGCGCAGCTCATGCCGATCGGGCACATCGTGAGCGAGGTGCGCGGCAAGCTCACGACCAGCTTCGGGGTGTCGCGCGCGGCCGGCGATCCGTTGCCTTCGCTGCACGACGTGCTCGTGCGGACGCACGGCCTCGCGCTCGCCGGTCCTCATCGGCTGGGCGCCGAGCGCCCGGCCTGGGAGTCGCGCTTCGTCGACGCGCAGCTCAAGGGCTCGTTCAGCGGCGCGACCGGCAAGGCGGACGCCGCGCTGACCCTGTACGACGGCGGGCTGCTCGCCGACGTCTCCGGCGCGATCGAGCTCGATCTCGAGGCGCTCACGGGGCCGCCCGCGGACCGGTGGTCGTCGCTCCTGCGCTCGCCCATCGCCGCGCACGCCTCCATCCCGCGGCGTGGGATGGACCAGCTCGCCACGCTGCCCTCGTTCGTGCGCGAGGCGCTCCCGCCGCTCGCCGGCGAGGTGCGGATCGACGCGTACGCAAGCGGCACGATCGAGCGTCCGTTCCTGACGGCGCGCACCCTCTGGTGGGGCTTGACCTATGCGCCGCCGGGCGCCTCGAGCGCGACGGATCTCCTTTTCCCCACCGATCTCGACGCTTGGCTCACGTACGACAGCGAGAAGGCCACGCTGGACGCGCACGTCACGCGCGGCGCGGCCGAGATCGCGACGGTGAGCGCCGAGGTGCTCGCCCCGCTCGAGCGCCTGCTCGCGGACGTCCCGGCGCGCGCGCTCAAAGGCGCGCCTCCGCCCCCGGCGTGGACCGGCTCCTTCCGCGCGACGCTGCGCGAGGTCCCGCTCGGCGAGATCCCCCTGCTCGCCGACAGCGGCATCGCCGGGCGCGTGAGCGGCGAGATCGAGATGCGCGGCCTCAACATCGCGCCGTCGCTCAAGGCGCGCCTCACGGTGCCGGGCGTCACGCTCGGGAGCGACCTCGCCTTCGAGCGCGGCGTGCTCGCGCTGCGGATCGACCCGATGCGCGAGGCCGGGCGCGGGCACCTCCGCGTCACCGAGCTCGCCCTCGAGGGCCGGCGCGGCGGCAAGATCCGCGCGAACGCCTTCGCCAGCGTGCGCTTCCGCGGCGGGTTCATCCCGGTCCTCGACGGCGAGCGCACGGACCTCGCCATCTCCGCGGAGCGCTTCCGGCTCGCGGCGCTCCAGCCGCTGGTCGGCGGCCTGCTGAGCAAGGTCGATGGGACGCTGGACGGCAACCTCCGCATCGAGCTCGGTGGCCCGTCCGACGCGGACGGCAACCTCCGCGCCCAGCTGGAGGTCACGGACGGCGTCGTGCACATCCCGGAGCTCGGGCAGGAGCTGCGCGACGTGGCCGCCCGCATCACGGCCGAGGGCGGCGTCCTCCGGATCGAGGGCTTCCGCGCGGCGGGCACGACCGGGATGGCGCAGGGCTGGGCCCTGTTCCGGCTCGCCGGGCTGGGGCTGCGCGACGGCGCCGGGGCGCTGACGATCGCCGAGGACCAGGCCCTCCCGCTCACGCTCGAGGGGGTGCCGCTCGGGACCGCCTCCGGGGCGCTGTCGTTCATCGCGGAGAAGAAGCCGGGCGAGCTCGCCCTGTACGCGACGGTCCCCACGCTCCGCGTCTCGCTGCCGGCGACGAGCAGCCGCGACGTCCAGCCGCTCGGCGACAACCCCGACATCTCCGTCTCGCAGCCGCTCGGGCCGGAGAAGCAGCGGCGCGCGGCGGACGCGCTCCGCTACTCCGTGGCGTTCGACGTGCGCGACGCGTTCGTCAGCGGCGCGGGGCTAAGGCTGCGCCTGCAGAGCGCCGAGGACGCGCCGCCGCGCGTCGTGATCGGAGAGGACACGCGGGTGTCGGGCGGCATCGTGGTCACGCGGGGCGAGCTCGAGATCTACGGCAAGGCGTTCGAGATCGAGGGCGGGCGCGTGCGCCTGCGCGAGGAAGAGGCGTCGAACCCGCACCTGAACGTCACGGCGCACTGGGACGCCCCCGACGGCACGCGCATCCACGTCGCCTTCAACGGCAACCTCCGGCCCATCACCGACAGGTCGCTGCGCTTCACCTCGAGCCCGCCGAGCTCGCAGCAGGACATCCTCGCGCGGCTCCTGTTCGGCGCCGATTTCTCGGAGGGCGCGCAGGCCGCGGGCTCCCAGACGCCCGCGGGCCGGGCGGCCGGCGGCGTCGCGGCGTCGCTCGGCAGCGAGATCGCGTCGGCGCAGTTCAACGCGCTGCTGAGCGGCATCGCGCCGCTGCGCGGGCTGACGACGCGGTTCGGGACGACGTCCGAGGGCGCGCTGCGGACGAGCGTGGTCTACCGGCTGAGCGACAACCTGACGGCGCTGGCCACCTTCCAGGAAGGCGCGCAGCAGAGCGCCGCGACGGGATCGAGCGGGCCGACCCCTGGCGGGACGGCGAGCGAGCGCGGCACGCGGACCGAGGTCACCATCGACTGGCGCTTCAGCGAGCACTGGACGCTCCGCGGCACGGTGGGCGTCGACGCGCGCCAGGCGACCTCGGGCATGCTCGACCTGCTCTGGCAGTACCGGTACTGAGCCGAGCGCGGCCGCATCGGCCCGGCGCGACGGCGATCCTCCTCTGGATCTCCGGCGCGCGGGGCTAGCGCGCGGCCCGCGGGGGCAGCGTGACCTCGCGCCCACCGACGCAGAGCGTGGGCGGCTCGGCCTCGACGAGCAGCGGGGCGAGCTGCGTCTGCGCGTGGCGCGAGAAGCGCGCCTCGAGCGCGCCGCTCCGGGCGCGCGCGTACACGACGCCGTCCTCGCCGAGGGAGAGCGTCGCCGGATCGAGCGGCTCCTCCGTGCCGTCGAACAGGAGCAGCGAGACCGCGCCGCCCTCGCCGATCCGGAGCGCGTCGACGAAGAGCGGCGCGTCCTCGGCCTGGAAGTAACACCAGTCGTAGCCGTTCGTGAGGATCGGCCGGCCGTCGTCCGGGTGCCGCCCGATCCAGGACCGGAGCCCGCGCTCGAGCGCCGGATGGTCGACCCGGGCGCCGTCGTGCCAGAAACGGCCCTCGCGATCGAGCCGGATCGAGCTCTCGCGGGAGGTCCCTGGGGGCGGCGCGAAGCGGAAGAAATCGGGATGGTCGCCGGGTTTCATGGGTCACCTCGCAGGAGAGATGCGGCCCGGCGCGGTGAATCGCAAGGAGCGCAAGGAGCGCGGGCAGCGCGCGGCGCGGAGTACTATAGCGGGCCCATGGGAGCCCAGACGGTAGAGGTCGGCACGGACGAGCACCTGCGCGCGACGCGGGCGTACTACGACGAGTTCTCAGCGCGCTACGAGGCCCGGCGCGGAGGGCGCGATCCCGGGGGCTACCACGACCTCGTCGACGCGCTCGAGGTCGACTTCGTGCGCCGCTTCGGCGAGGGCCGCGACGTGCTCGAGGTGGGGTGTGGGACCGGGCTCCTGCTCGCGCGGATCGGCGCGTTCGCGCGCGCCGCCCGCGGGGTCGATCTCTCGCCCGGCATGCTCGATCGCGCCCGGGAGCGCGGGCTCGACGTCGTGGAGGGGAGCGCGACCGACCTGCCGTTCGCCGACGAGAGCTTCGACGTCGCGTGCTCGTTCAAGGTGCTCGCCCACGTGGAGGACGTCCGTCGCGCGCTGTCGGAGATGGCGCGCGTTGTGCGGCCCGGCGGGCACGTGATCGCCGAGTTCTACAACCCCTACAGCCTGCGCGGGCTCGTGAAGCGGCTCGGCCCGGCGGGCGCCATCAGCGACAGGACCCGGGAGAGCGCCGTCTTCACGCGCTTCGACGCGCCGACCGCCGCCGCCGCCCTGATGCCGGACGGCGTGCGCGTCGTCGCCTCGCGCGGGGTGCGCATCGTGACGCCGTTCGCGGCCGCGATGCGCGTGCCGGGCCTCGGGCGCCTCCTGCACCGGGCGGAGTGGGCGCTGTGCGACACGCCGCTCGCGCAGCTCGGCGGGTTCTGGATCGCCGCCGCGCGGAAGGCGTGAGCCGCGCGGCGCCCCCGGTCAGAACCGTCCGGTGAGCCCCGCGACCATGCCGCCGGGGACCACGGAGATCGTCGGCGCGGCGGTGAAGCTCGGCGGCGGCGGCGGCACGGGGCGCGTCCGGAAGGAGACCCGCTCGGGGACGAACGTGATCTGCGCGTGGGCGATCCCGGCCGCGACGAGCGTCGCGAACGCCCCGAAGGCCACGCGGTTGACGGCCGCGGCGGTCCCGATACGGCTGTTCAGCGCGTCGATGTCGACGCTCTGCATCGGGCCGCCGCCCTGCCCCGAGGACCTCGGCGAGATGTCGACGTTCTCGTAGCTGGCCAGCGCGATCGCCGAGACGATCGAGGTCCCGCCGGCGACGGCCTGGCTCACCAGGAAGAACCACCCGAGCCCATCGTCGCCGTTCTGGAACTGCCCCACCCCGAAGGGCAGCATCGCGGTCCAGCGGGAGTTCTGCGCCACGACCCGCTCGCGCCCGGCGAGGCGATGGATCTCGGCGACCCAGCGGCGCTCGTCCGCGCGGCTCCGCTCGACCCGCAGCCGCGCCGCGTGCTGCGCCTCGGCCTTCTGCCGCGTCACCTCCTCGATGCGCGCCCGGATGCGCGCCCGGACCGCGGTGAACCGATCGAGGACCTCGGGCTGGAACACCGCCGGGTTCGGCGAGTACACCGGGTTGTCGAGGAGGATCTTCTCGATGTACGCGTCGGCCTCGCTCGTGCGCCGCAGCGCCACGAGCGCCGCGGCGGCGAGGCCGCGCGCCCGCTCGACCAGGCCGGGCTCGGAGATCCTGCACGGCTTGCCCTCCGCCTCGATCGGGCCGCGCTCGCAGGGCGCGTTCGCGGGATCGAGCATCGCCGCGAAGCGGCTCACGGCCTCCTCATAATGCCCGGCGTCGAAGCGCGTCTTGGCGAGCTCGAACTGCTGCACGTCGTCGGCGCGCGCCGGCGCCGCGAAGCAGAGCGCGAGGGCGGCGGCGGCCGCCGCCGCGAGGCGCCGCGGCGCGCGCAGGGCGCGGCAGCCCCCGACCGATGGGAAGCGAGCGCCGGGAGATCTCCTGCCTGGAGTTCGCGCAGCCATGCGGAAGGGGTGCGCCGTGATGTAGCGGAGTTTGGACGAGGATGCTGAGAATTCCGGAGCGGACGCCACAATGACGGCAATGCCGTCAGCCGGACGGCCAGGAAACCGTGTTCGGCTCGCCGGCCACCAGCGTCACGTTGCCGACGCGCGGCGCGGCCTCCGGCGACGCGGGCGTGAAGAGGCAGCTCCCGCTCCAGGACACGTCGTTCAAGGTCACGGCCTGCGGGGTGCCCGCGTAGCCGATCAGGCCGATCTGCGGGCACGCGACCTGCGCGCTCGGCGGCGCGCCGCTCAGGACGATCGTGCTGGGCAGGATCTCCAGCTTGTGGATGATCCGCTGCGGCGCGGAGACGCCGGGCTTCGGCGCCACGACCGAGATGACGCCCGCGTACGGCTTGCAGCACCGCGAGCTGGGCACGCTGATGTGAACGGTGTGTGTGCCGATCTTGAGGGGCGTGACCTTGTTCGCGCCGAACCATCTGATCTCGACGCCATCGAGCACCAGCCTGGCGCCGCTCGGGACGATCTGGAAGACGACGTCGCGCACCGCCGGAACGTCCTCCGTCGGCGCGGCCGAGGGCGGGATGTGCGGCAACGGTGGCCGCGCGCGGGGCCGCGGCGCGCTCGCGACCTCCCTGGCGCTCGGCGCGACCGCGCGCACGTTCGGCGACGGGATGAAAGCGTCGATGGGCGTCGGCGGCGTCGGCGGCGGCTCGGCCGCCGCGAGCGCGTCCCCGTCCACCGGCGGCGGGTCGCGGAGCGCGCGGGCGATCGTGAACGCGGCGAGGCCGAGCGCCACAGACCCGAGCGCGACGAGCAGCGCGCGCAGCGCGAGCTTCTGCCGGTTGCGGCTCGCGTTCAGCTTCGCGAGCCGCTTGAGGATGGTGAGGTCGTTCGGCGCGAGGGCCAGCGCCCGGTTGTAGTCGGCGGCCGCGCCGGGTACGTCGCCGCGCTTGCGGCCGGCCTCCGCGCGCGCCACGAGGCACGGGACGAGCCGCGCGACGTGCCGCTCGGCGTAGCCTGCCGGGTCGGCGAAGTAGGCGGCGAGCTCGGCGCGCGGCTCCGCGATCCCGAGCGCCGTGAGCTCGGCCCTGATCTGATCCGCGAGCGCGCGAGGGTTCGCCGGGCGGGCGGCGATGTCGTGCGCGAGGGCGCCCGCGATGATCCGGCTCCAGCGCGCGCCCACGGTGGCTCGCTCACGCTCGGCCTCCGGGTAGATCCCCTCGAGCACCTTGCGGAGCACCTGCGCCGGGTTCTTGCCCTCGAACGGCAGGTGCCCGACGAGACACTCGTAGAAGAGCACCCCGAGCGCGAACACGTCGGTGCGCGCGTCGACCTCGCCGCCCTCGATCTGCTCCGGCGCCATGTGCGCCGGAGAGCCGAGCACCTGCCCCGTCGAGGTGACGCCCTGAGCGTCGAGGATCTTGGCGATACCGAAATCGGTGAGCTTGATCACCACGCTCGCGCCGTCCCGGCTCTCGCCGGCGCGGTCGGACGGCAGCTCGACGAGCACGTTCTCCGGCTTCACGTCGCGGTGGATGATCCCCGACGCGTGCGCGTGCTCCAGCGCGTCGCAGAGCTCGAGCACCACCGCGGCGCCGATCTCGGCCGGCATCTCGCGGTGGGCGCCCAGGATCTTGCGCAGCGTGGCGCCGCGGAGCAGCTCGACGACGAGGTAGCGCTCGCGGTCCTGCTCGCTGGAGACGTCGTACACCTCGACGATGCCGGGGTGGCGCAGCTTCGCCGCCGCGCGCGCCTCGGCGACGAAGCGGGTGCCGACCTCCGCGTTCTCCCGGAGGTGCTTGTGGATGATCTTGACGGCGACCTCGCGGCGGAGCCGCGGGTCGCGGGCGCGGTAGACCGTGGCCATTCCGCCGTGGCCTAGCTCCTCGATCAGCTCGTATTTCTCGAGCTTCGGAAGGACGTCTGCGCCCGCGTTTCTGGAGAGGGAATCCTGCTCGCCCGACGAGCCCCTATCGCGGGCGGGCAGGCTCATTCAACGACCTTCACCCGAATCGTGTTGGTCGACCCCGAGACGCCGACAGGAGCGCCGAAGATGGTGACGAGCTTGTCGCCCGGCGAGACGAGGCCGTTCGCAAGCAGGTACCCGGTGGCGCGCTCGATCATCTCGTCCGAGTTCCGGAGCGCGTCGATCGGGAGCGGCACGACGCCCCAGAGCAGCGCGAGGCGCCGGCGCGTCGTCTCGTTCGGCGAGAAGGCGACGATCGGCACGACGGGGCGCGCCTTCGACGCGTACCGCGCGGTGAGGCCGCTCTCGGTGAACGCGACGATCAGCTTCGCGCCGATGTCCCGCGCGATGTCGCACGCGTTGCGCGCGGTCGCCTCGGGGACGTTGGCGCGCTGGCCAGGCTGCTCGCTCGAGAGATAACGGTAGAACGAGCTCTGCTCGGCCTCCGTCACGATGCGGGCCATCATCCGCACGACGAGCGGGGGGTGCGCCCCGGTCGCGGTCTCCTGCGAGAGCATGACCGCGTCGGTGCCGTCGAAGACGGCCGTCGCCACGTCGCTCGCCTCGGCGCGCGTCGGGCGCGTCGCGGTCACCATCGACTGGAGCATCTCGGTCGCGACGATGACCGGCTTCTGGTGCACGCGGGCGAGGCCGAGGATCTCGCGCTGGATGATCGGCACCCGCTCCGGGTTGAACTCCACGCCGAGATCGCCGCGCGCGACCATCACCCCGTCCGAGGCGAGGATGATCGCCTCGAGGTTGTCGATGGCGCCTGGCGTCTCGATCTTGGAGACGATCGGCGTCGGGCGACCCCAGGCCTCGCAGATGTCGCGGACGTGCCGGACCTCGTCCGCGTTGCGGACGAACGAGAGGGCGACGTAGTCGACCCCCTGCGCAAGGCCAAAGCTGAGGTCGGCCTTGTCCTTCTCGGTGAGCGCGGAGATGCGCACACGCCTGGCGGGCAGGTGGACGCCGACGCGATCGCGCAGGCGTCCGCCCTGCGTCACGCCGGCCTGGACGCGGTCCCCTTCGACCTTGGTCACGGTGACGACGACGCGGCCGTCGTCGAGCAGGATGACGTCGCCGGCCTGCAGATCGGACGCGAGCCCCTCGTAGAGGATCGGGATCTCGCCGGGCGTCGCGACAGGGCTGTCCCTGTTCGCCTCGGTCAGCCAAACGGTAGCCCCGTCAGCCACCTCGAAGGTGTTGCCGGGGAAGCGACCGGCTCGGATCTTCGGGCCGCAGAGGTCCTGCAGGATCGCCACAGGCTTCCCGCATGCCTCCGCAGCCGCACGGACCGTGGCGATTGCTTTGCCATGATCCTCATGCGAGCCGTGAGAGAAGTTGAGTCGAGCGACATCCATACCGGCGCGGATAAGCTGCTCCAGCGTCGTTTGAGAGTCACACGAAGGGCCAATGGTACAGACGATTTTCGCTCTGCGTACGAGCACGGGCGGAGCATGCCACGAGCAGGGGTCGCGACACTACCCTGATTGTGAACGGGCCATGCGGACTTCACCGGATTCCAACAAAGCAGCTGGGGATGAGCCGCGGCGCGGCGCGGCGCGGCGCGGCGCGGCGCACGTGCGCGTCAACGCAGCAGCGGAGCGCGGCGTCCGGCCGTGCGCAGCAGCGATCCGCGCGCACGGCCGCGGATCGCTGCGAATCGGAGATCTCTCTGAGGGCGAGTGAGCGGCGGGACGGCTCGGGCGCGCGCCGCAGCGCGGCATGAGATCCCGCCTGGAGCCTTGTGACTAGGAGCGGCGCTCTCGGCGCTCGCGCGGCGGTCCGCCTCGGTCGCGCTCCATGCCGGGCCGCGATCCGCGATCGCCGCCGCGATCGCCGCCTCGCCCGCCCGGCCCATCGCGCCGCGGCGGCGGGCCGGCGTCGCGCGCCTGCGCCATGCGCTCGCGCGCCCGATCGCCCTCCTCGCCTTCCGGGAGCGGGAGCAGCTCGCGCCGGCTCAGCCGGATCTTCCCCTCGCGATCGACGCTCAGCACCTTCACGTCGAGCGAATCTCCCTCCTTGAGGACGTCCTCGACGCGCTCGACGCGCGTGTGGGCCATCTCCGAGATGTGCAGCAGGCCGTCGGTGTTCGGGAGGATCTCGACGAAGGCGCCGAAGTCGGTGATGCGCTTGACCGTCCCCTTGTAGGTCGCGCCGACCTCGGGCTCGGCCGTCAGGCCCTTGATGATGTCAAGCGCCCTCTTCACGGCGTCGGAGTCGGCCGACGCGACGTTCACCGTGCCGTCGTCCTCGACGTCGATCGCGACCCCGGTCTGGTCGACGATGCCCTTGATGGTCTTGCCGCCGGGGCCGATGATCAGCCGGATCTGGTCGGGCTTCACGCGCACCGTGGTGATCCGCGGCGCGTACTGGCTGAGCTCGGGCCGCGTGGTCGGCAGCGTCTCGAGCATCTTGCCCAGGATGTGGAGCCGCCCCTCGCGCGCCTGATCCAGCGCCTGCGCCAGGATCTGCCGGCTCAGGCCCGCGATCTTGATGTCCATCTGGATCGCGGTCACGCCGCGCGCCGTGCCGCAGACCTTGAAGTCCATGTCGCCGAGGTGATCCTCGTCGCCGAGGATGTCCGAGAGCACCGCGTAGCGCTGGCCCTCCATGATGAGCCCCATCGCGATGCCCGCGACGGGCGACTTGATCGGCACGCCCGCGTCCATGAGCGAGAGGCACCCGCCGCAGACGGCCGCCATCGACGACGAGCCGTTCGACTCGAGCGTCTCCGACACGATGCGGATCGTGTACGGGAACTGATCCGGCGCCGGGATCATCCGGGAGAGCGCGCGCTCGGCGAGCGCGCCGTGGCCGATCTCGCGCCTGCCGGGGCCGCGGAGCGGCTTCGTCTCGCCGGTCGAGAAGGGGGGGAAGTTGTAGTGGAGGTAGAAGCGCTTCCACGTCTCCCCCATGAGCCCGTCGATCTTCTGCTCATCGGTCGAGGTGCCGAGCGTCGTCGTGACGATCGCCTGCGTCTCGCCGCGCTGGAACAGGGCGCTGCCGTGCACGCGCGGCAGAAGGCCGACCTCGCACATGATCGGCCGGATGCTCTTGCCGTCGCGGCCGTCGATGCGCTTGCCCTCCTCGATCACGTACGTGCGGACGACGTGCGCCTTGCGCTCCTCGAACTCCGCCTTCACGAGCCCCTGGACGGGCAGGAGCTTCTCGGCGCCGAGCTCGGCGCTCAGCGTCTCGGTCAGCTTCTTCTTGAGCGAGCTGTAGCCGTCGTAGCGCGCCTTCTTGTCGGTCACCTTCGTCGCGGCCTTCAGGTCCGCGTCGACGATCTGCGCGACGCGCCGCTTGATCTCGTCCGGCAGCGCCGGCGCGACGAACTCGCGCTTCGGCTTGCCCACCGCGGCGCGCATCTTCTCGATCAGATCGATCACCGGCTGCGCGGTCTCGTGCGCGAACATCAGCGCGTCGATGATCTCCGCCTCGGTCGCCTCCGCGGCGCCGCCCTCGACCATCACGATCGCGTCGCGCGAGCAGGCGACGACGAGGTCGATGTCGCAGCGCTCAATGTCGGCGACGGTGGGGTACGCCACGAACTCGCCGTCGAGCCGGCCCACGCGCACGCCCACGACCGGCCCGTGCCAGGGGATGTCCGAGATGTGCAGCGCGGCGCTCGCCCCCGTCAGCGCGAGGACGTCCGCCTTGTTCTGCTTGTCGCTGGAGAGGACGGTCGCGATGATCTGCGTGTCCCGCTTGAAGCCCTCCGGGAAGAGGGGGCGGAGCGGGCGATCCATGAGGCGGCTCGAGAGGATCTCCTCCTCGCGCTGGCGCGCCTCGCGTTTGAAGAAGCCGCCGGGGATCTTGCCGGCGGCGTACGTCTTCTCGACGAACTCGCAGGTGAGGGGGAAGAAGTCGAGGCCCGGCCGCTCGTCCTGCGAGACGGCGGTCACGAGCACCATCGTATCGCCGTAGGTGACGAGCACGGCCCCGTGGGCCTGCTTGGCCAGGCGGCCGGTCTCGAGGGTGAGGGCACGGCCACCCACCATGACGGATTCACGAACGAACATTGGGATTTCAGCTCTCTCTCGCACGATCGCGAGGGCCGCTGCGTGCGGCGCTACGCCGAGCGCGAGGGGCTGCTCTTCTTCCTCGGTTCCTGCGCAGGAGCCGACCTGCTGCGCACGAAGCGAAGACGAAGACGCGCGGAGCCCGCGCTCGGGAACGGCGAGGCCCGATCGCCCCGCCGGTCCGTGGTCAATGAGTGACCTCCTTAGAGCGTCCGCTCCACTCTCGCCAGCGCAAAACGCAGGCGTTCAGGGGTGCGTCCCGCAAAACCTCCCGAACGGAAGGGACCGGAACGACCGCGCGCGCAGGGGTGCTTGTGCAGAAAGGCGGGCGCGGAGCCGCGGATGAGGCGGCCCGCACGCGTGCGGGCCGCGAGCAGCACCGATCACACGTGGACGGGCCCCTGGGGCAAACCGCCGGCGGTGGGGTGAAGCAGCAGGTGGGACAGACAGGCCCGGCAGGCCGACGGCAGGCGAGGTCGCCTGCTTTCGCGCAGCGCGGGCGTGCGGCACACGCCTCGCGCCGGGACCTCAGGCCTGATCGGCCCGAGGATCGCGCTACTTGCGGAGGTTGAGGCGGCTGATGAGGCCGCGGTAGCGCTCGATGTCGACGCGCTTCAGGTAGTCGAGCTGCCGACGGCGCTGGCTCACCAGCTTCAGCAGGCCGCGGCGGGAGTGGTGGTCCTTCTGGTGCGTGCGGAAGTGCTCCTGCAGCTGGTTGATCCGCTCGCTGAGGAGGGCGATCTGGACCTCCGGCGACCCGGTGTCGCCGTCGTGGATCGCGTACTTCTGGATGATGTCCGTCTTCTGAACCGAGTGCAGCATGGCTGGCTCTCCATGGCCCTGCCGGTGCGCTACCGAGCGTCCGGGCCGGCTCGTCCTCTCCGAAAACCGAAGAACGGGACCGGCGGCTGGCCAAGTGACGCCTGAATGTGAGCCCCACGCCCGTAGTGGCGGGAGCCCGCGAAGTTCAGGCCAGTGAGCTGAGGAGCGCGCGAGTATACGCAGGTGCCTCGGTCCGTCAACGCGGTCGACACGGCCGCGCGATTTGTCACCCCCAGAACGGCCGATTGGTTACCCTCGGTCGGCGATGCCCGGCACCATCCGGCCCCCCGACGAAGCCTCCCGACCGCAGTCGGACGCGCGCGGCTCGCAGTCGGACCTTCATATCGCGAACGCGATGACGAGCCTCTCCTCCTCCGCCACGGCGCTCCCGACCTCCGGGAGCGACAACTCGACCCCCAAGGTCTGCCCCACCTGCGGGGTCCGGTACCCGGCCGAGTTCAGGGTTTGCCCGCGCGACGCCGCGACGCTCGATGAGTCGGAGGACGACGCGCTCCGCGACGATCTCGTCGGCAAGACGCTCAACGAGACGTACACGGTCGTGCGCGTCGTCGGCGAGGGCGGCATGGGGCGCGTCTACGAGGCGCGCCACACGCGGATCTCCAGCAAGCGGTTCGCCATCAAGATGCTGCACCCGGAGTTCGCGCGGCAGCCCCAGGTGATCTCGCGCTTCCAGCGCGAGGCCGAGGCCGCGGCCGCGGTGCAGAGCCCGTACGTCGTCACCGTCTTCGACGTCCACCGCACCGCGGAGGGCCGTCCGTTCCTCGTGAACGAGTTCCTCGAAGGCAAGGAGCTCGCCGACTACCTCAACGAGGCCGGCAAGATGAAGACCGGCCCCGCCGTGCGCATCGTCCGGCAGATCTGCAAGGCGCTCGCCGCGGCCCACGCGAAGGGCGTGGTGCACCGCGACATGAAGCCGGAGAACGTGTTCCTCACCGGCGACCTCGCGATGCCGACGGCCAAGGTGATCGACTTCGGCATCTCCAAGGTCGACGACGCGCCGGGCGCCGCGCTCACGCAGACCGGCATGATCATGGGCACGCCCTCGTACATGGCGCCGGAGCAGGCCCGCGGCGAGCGCGTCGATCACCGGGCGGACATCTACGCCGTCGGCGCGATCCTCTACTGCGCCCTCACCGGCAGCCGCCCGTTCGACCGCAACGATCCGACCGCGACGCTCACCGCGGTCCTCACCGAGGACCCGCCCCGCCCGCGCTCGCTCGAGCCGAGCATCCCCGAGCCGCTCGAGATGATCATCCAGCGGGCCATGGCGAAGGAGCCCGGCCATCGGTACCAGACGATGGAGGAGCTCGACGCGGAGCTCGCGCTCTACGACACCAGCGAGTCCGAGCCGAAGGAGCTCGACGCCCCCGGGTCGCCCGGGCCGCGGGTGTCGATGCCTTCGGCGCCGCGCGTGGCGCCGACGATGCAGCTCCGCCAGGCGCAGCAGGTGAGCATGGCGAGGCCGCTCATCCTGCTGCTCTTCGCGCTCGGCCTCTTCTGGGTCGCCGGCAGCCTGATCACGCTCGTCACCGCGATCATCCGCCTGTCGCGCGGCGGCCAGGTGACCGACAACCTGACGGGCCTCGAGGCCGTCCTGCTCGCGTCCGGGATCGGCTTCGCGCTGATCACCCCCGCGCTGATCAGCGCGAGCCACGTGCGCAAGACCGTCTGGAACAACAGCATGAAGGCGGTCGATCTGGCCGACAACCTGCGCCGGCCGATCGTGGTCGGCCTGTGCGCGTACGGCTTCGCGTCGCTGCTCGTGCGGGTGGTGGAGGCCGTCGTCCTCCGGCGCGCGGCCGGCGTCGCGTGGCCCATGTGGGACGTCGTGCTGTTCGCGGTCGGCGCGGTCGGCGCCGCCGGCGCGTACCTCTTGCTCCGCAGCGAGAACCGGTAGCCCCGCCCCTAGCGCCGGTCCAGCCACGCCTGGAGCAGCAGCGCCGCCGCCGCCCCGTCGACGCGCTCCTTGCTCTTCCGCCCTGAGACGCCCCCGTCGCGCAGCCGCCGTGCCGCCTCGACCGTCGTCAGCCGCTCGTCGATGAGCTCCACCTCGACGCCGGCCGCGTCCGCCAGCGCCTGCGCGAAGGCCACCGCCCGCCGCGCGGCGGGCCCCTCGTCCCCGTTCATCTCGAGCGGCAGCCCCACCAGGAACCGGGTGATGCCTTCGTCCCGAACGAGCGCCGCAAGAGCTTCCAGGAGCGCCTTCCGGTTTCGCCCGTCGAGCAGCGGCCGCGGGTGCGCGTAGAGCCCGAGCTCGTCGGTCACCGCCACGCCCACGCGGGCCTTCCCAAGATCGATCGCCGCAGCGCGTGCCTTCGCCTTCGCCATGCCTCTGGAAAGACCCCATAGCCCTCGGGCGACGCGCCGGCGAGACCCGAGCGTAACCCGGAAGCATCCGACCGGCTTGACCCGCTCGCCAGCACCGACCATAAGCGCCGCGCGATGGAACTGCGCGCGGTACGGGGGATGAACGACATCCTCCCCGAAGAGGTGGAGCGCTGGCACAAGCTCGAGGGGGCCTTCCGCCTCCACGCGGAGCTCCACGGCTATGCCGAGGTGCGCACGCCGCTGCTCGAGCCAACGGAGCTCTTCCGGCACCAGATGGGGGAGACGACGGACGTGGTCGAGAAGGAGATGTACTCCTTCGAACGCCACGGCGATCAGCTCACCGTCCGCCCCGAGGGCACCGCGGGCGCCGCGCGCGCCTACGTCGAGCACGCGGTCCACGCGAAGGAGCCGGTCACCCGCTGGTACTACCTCGGCCCGATGTTCCGCGGCGAGCGGCCGGCGAAGGGGCGCTACCGCCAGTTCTACCAGGCCGGCTGCGAGCTCTTCGGCGATCCCGGGCCGCTCTGCGACGCCGAGACGATCGACCTCGTCGCCGGCTTCCTGCAGCACATCGGGGTCGGCGAGTTCGTGGTTCACGTGAACTCGCTCGGCAGCGCGGGCACGCGCGAGCGCTACCGCGAGGCGCTGCTCGCCCACTACACGCCGCGCAAGGCCGAGCTCAGCGAGGACTCGCAGCGCCGCCTCGAGAAGAACCCCCTGCGCATCCTCGACTCGAAGGACCAGCGCGATCACGAGGTGTCGCGCGACGCGCCGTCGATCCTCGATCTGCTCGACGACGCGGACCGGGCGCACTGGGAGGGCGTGCGCCGCTGCCTCGACGTGCTCGGCGTGAACTACGTCGTCGATCGGTCGCTCGTGCGGGGGCTCGACTACTACACGCGCACGCTCTTCGAGGTGAAGGCGACCGCGGGCGATCTCGGCGCCCAGAGCACGCTCGCGGGCGGCGGCCGCTACGACGCCATGGTCGCGGGGCTCGGCGGGCCGAGCGTGCCCGCGATCGGCTTCGCGATGGGGATGGAGCGGCTGCTCACGATGATGCCCGGCGCCTCGCCCCGCCGGAGGCCTGGCTGCTTCCTCGCCCCGCTCGGCCAGAGCGGCGCGGATCAGGCGCTCGTGCTGGCGAAGCAGCTGCGCGCGCTCGGCGTCCCGGTCGAGCTCGACGGGCGCGGCGGGCGGCTCAAGGCGATGCTCCGGCGCGCGGACTCCCTCGGCGCGCGGCTCTGCGTGATCCTGGGCGACGCGGAGATCGAGCGCGGCGTGCTCCAGATCAAGGATCTGGTGGCGCACGTGCAGGAGGAGATCCCGCTGGAGGGTGCGGCGCGCGTGCTCGCGGATCGGGCCCTCGAGGCGTCGCCCGGCGGCCAGCGGGGAGCGCGTTGACCTCCGAGGCGATGGGAGCGCAGGGCTGCTCGCGAGGGGCGCGCGGCGCGCCGGCGGGCGAGGGGCGGGGCCGCGCTCGGCGCGCGCGATCGGCGCTGTCGCTCGCCGCGGCGCTGGCCGCGCTCGCCGCGCCGTCCGTCGCGGCGGCGCAGCTCGGCTTCGGCCAGCCCGGCATGACGCAGCCGCCGCCCGCGAGCGCGCCGCCGAAGCCGCCGCCCGGCACGCCGGAGACGCACGCGGCGCCGACGTCCGAGGAGAGCCCGATCCAGACCCAGGAGCCGACCCTGCCGGAGGACCCGCTGGCGGTGCCGCCCGCGGTCAAGAAGCAGATCGGCACGAACGACGTCGGCGAGTGGGAGGTCGGGCGCGCCGCGGAGATCCAGCGCGACTGGTACGGCCCCTACTACAGCGAGCGGAGCGGCAGCTACCAGTTCAGGACGGTCTTCCCCCTGTGGGCGGAGCGCCGGATGCCCGGCGACCGCGCCACGATGGTGACGCCGCTCTACTACAACCGCCGGAGCAAGGACGTCGACGCCGACGTGCTCTTCCCCTTCTTCTGGAAGCTCCGCGACGAGAACACGTACACGACGATCGTCGGCCCGTTCATGCACCGCGAGTCCGAGGGTCGCCCCGCGAGCCCGGGGCGGAAGGCAGAGCCGGGCCGGCACGACAACTGGCTCGCGCCGCTCTTCTTCGAGGGCAAGCGCGACGACGGGAGCGGCTACTTCCACATCCCTCCCCTGCTGACCTTCACGCACCACACGGCGCGGAGCGGCTTCAACCTGATCGGCCCGCTCTACTGCAGCTGGAAGGGCGGCCCCGCGTGCGACACGCGCTCCGCCGACAAGATCGATCTCGGCCTGGCCCCCCTCTACTTCTACGGCCACGACGAGAGCAGCGAGTACGAGGTCATCCCGCCGCTCCTGCACTACTACCACTACAGCGACGTCGGAGACCGCTCCACGAACGTGTGGGGCCCGCTGATGTGGCAGCACTCCCGCAAGGGCGACGTGTTCAACATCATGCCCTTCTACTGGCACAGCTGGGGCAAGAACCACGATCGCACGACGCTGTTCCCGTTCTTCCACTACGGGTACGAGGGCAACAAGAGCCTGCTCGTCACGCCGCTCTTCCTGACGGCGCGCGGGGAGGAGGGGGAGAGCACCTTCGCGACCTGGGGCTACGCTCGCTACCGAGGGCGGACGGAGCTCGACATGATCACGCCGCTCTTCTGGCAGTACCGGGATCCGTCCATCGATCTCGAGCGGACGTTCCTGCTCCCGTTCTATTACCGGAACACCTCGCCGCGCAGCGATGATCTCGTCCTCTTCCCGTTCTACGGCCGCTTCAAGCGCCACGGGTTGAGCGACACCACGTGGCTCACGCCGCTCGTGCGGCACACGCGGGATCTCACCGGCTGGGAGACGGACATCTATCCGTTCTTCTACTCGGGGAGGAACCGCGACTCGACGCACCTCGTCGTCGCGCCGTTCCTCTGGGACTTCGCGTCGCCGACGTCGCGCACCACGGTGGCCCTGCCGTTCTTCTTCCGGTTCGCGGACCCGACGTCGGTGACGCAGGTCGCGCTCAACACCGTGTACCGGGAGCACCGGGTGCGGAACGGCAAGGAGTGGGAGTTCCACCTCGTCCCCCTGTTCTCGTACGGCGAGACCCCGGAAGGTCACTGGTGGAACGTCCTGTTCGGCCTCGCCGGGTACACGCGCGCGGGCACGGCGGCGACGATGCGGGCGCTCTACGTCCCGATCCAGCTGAGCCAATGAGCCCGCGCGGTGCCGAGCTCCGCTGCCTCGGCGGAGCGCCGCCGCCCCCGGAGCTCGCCGTCGACCTGCGCCGGCTCCTGGAGCTGCCCGAGGGCGCGCGGCAGCGCCTCTGGGAGGCGCTCGGGCCCAGCCTTGCCGAGCCGGTGCCCGCCGCCGTGGAGCGGCTCCTCGACGCGTTCTGCCGCCGGCACGAGGTCGCGTCCGACGCGCTCGCGCGGGTGCTCAAGGCGTGCCGCTTCCTGATCCGCGAGGCGAGCAAGCTCGACCTCGATCGCGCCGCGCTCGCGGCCGACATCGCCGCGCTCGCGCCCGGCCAGGACGCCGAGGAGATCCAGGCCGTCCTGCTCGCCGGCTACGACCAGGCCAGGGCGCTCGTGCGGCGGGAGATCGTCCGCGGCGCGCTGCTCGATCACGGCAAGCTGCTCACCGGCATCGACTGGCGCATCGACACGATCGCGACCGCGAACCGCGGCGCGAAGATCGCCGCCCCCGTCGTCGTGCTCACGCTGAGCTACCAGGAGGGCGACCTCCGCTCCCGCATCACGCTCCAGGCGACCCCAGAGACGCTGAGCGAGCTCCAGCGGCTCTGCGCGCAGATCCTCGGCTGACCGCGCGCGCCGCTCAGATGGACGACGGCGTCCTGCGGGCGACAGCGCGCGCCTCTACCTGCTGCTGTCGCGCGCCTCCGCGCGGGGCGCGGAGTTCGCGGAGACGACCTCCGCGATCGCGGAGAGCGCGTCCTCGGCGGAGAACGGCTTCTCCAGGAGCGGGCGGCCCGACGACGCGAGGAACCGCTCGACGTCCGCGCCGAAGCCCACGCCGGTCATGAAGATGAACCCCTGGGCCAGCACAGGATCGCTCTCGTGGATCCGCGTGTAGAAGACGTCGCCCGACATGCCGGGCATGCGCAGATCGCAGAGCACCACGTCGAAGCGCTGCCCGCCCGCGAGCATCCCCATCGCGGCGTCGGCGCTCGGCGCGAGCGCCACCTCGTGCACGCGGCCCAGCTGATCGGACAGCGCGCGGGCGAGCGACGCCTCGTCCTCCACCACGAGCACCCGCACCCGCTTCGAGACGAGCCGCGGCACAGGCGAGACGCTCGGCGTCGCCTCGTCCGTCCGCCCCGCCGCGGGCAGGGAGATGATGAAGCGCGCGCCGCCGGGCGGGACGCGCCCAGGGACCGGGCTCTCCGCCGTGATCTGCCCGCCCGCGCGCTCGATGATCTCGCGGCTGATCGACAGCCCGAGCCCCGTGCCGACCTCCGGACCTTTCGTCGTGAAGAAGGGCGCCCAGATGCGCGGCAGGTTCTCCTCCGCGATGCCGGCGCCGGTGTCGCTCACCACGATCTCGACCGTCTCCCCGTCGCTCCGCGTCTCGACCGTCACCGTCTGGTCGCGGGCCTCGTGCTTCGAGCTCGGCTTCGGGATCGCCTGGGCCGCGTTGACGAGGAGGTTCACGATGACCTGGCCGAGCCGGCCGTCATCCATGAGGATCGGCGGCACTTCGGAGAGGTTCTTCACGATCTGCGCCCGCTCGATGATCTGGCCGCGCGTGAGGCTCAGCGCGGACTCGACCGTGCGGTTCGCGTCCGTCAGCGTGCGCCGCGAGCCCTCGGGCTGCGGCGGGCTCGCGAACAGCTTGAGATCGCGGACGATGTCGACGATGCGCTTGATCGAGTCGCGCAGCTCCTTCACGAGCTCCGACGCGCTGGAGGCGGCGCTGCCCTCCATGCGCACGTTCGGGCCGCGCAGGAGGCGGTCGAGCATGTCCAGGCCGAGCAGGATGAACGCCGCGGGGTTGTTGATCTCGTGCGCCACGCCGGCCGCGAGCGTGCCGAGCGTCGAGAGGCGATCGACCTGGATGAGCCGCGTGCGCGCCGCGTGCTCGGTGCTCACGTCCGCGAGGACGCCCTCAATCGCGACGACGCGGCCGCGATCCGAGACGAGCGGGTACACCGTGCCGCGCGCGGTGATCGCGTCGCCGCCCCGCCGCCGCAGGCGCGCCTCGTAGGAGGCCGACGGGGCCCCGAGCTTGGCCCGCGCGACCGCGTCCTCGAAGCACATCACGCCCTCCGGGTCGGCGTGCGCCTCCCCGAGGAAGCCCGGCGTCCTGAGCGCCTCGGCCACCGGCACGCCCAGGAGCCGCTCGGCGTGCCGGTTCAGGAACGAGAGCTCGCCGGACTCGGGATCGAGCCGGAAGATGATGAGCGGCGCGTTGTCGAGGAGGTTCCGGTGCTGCTCCTCGAGCTCGCGGATCCTGAGCAGCCGCTCGGCGGCCTCGCGCTCCCCGGCGACGACGCGCAGCGAGCGATCCAGGCCTGCGCCGAGCGCGTCGGCGATCTCCTCGAGGAGCGGGATCGGCGCCGAGGCCGCCGCGCCGGCGTCTCCGTAGCCGACGACGAGCGCCGCGATGATCGGGCAGCCGAAGCCGCCGGCCCCGGCCGGCCCGGAGCGCGCGGCGGGGTGGCCGGGCTGGGCGCCCGGAGGCGCGGCCCGCACCGGGAGCGCGACGTACGAGAGGCACCCCGCACTGGCCCCCATCTCGGCGAGCGCGTCCCCCGCGCGGGTGTCGTCGCAGGAGAACGGCTCGCCCTCGGCGAACACCCGCCGGAAGAGCGCCGCGGGCGCCGGCTGGCGCGCGCCGAACGGCGCGGCGGCGAGCGCGTCGCCGCGGAAGACCGCGTACGCGCGGAGCCCGCCCTCCGGCTCGGGGAACACCACCGCGAGGAGCTGGAACGCGGCGAACCGGCCGACGGCCCCGGCGAGCTCCTCGAACGGCCTCGGCAGGAGCAGGTTCGAGTGGCGGGCCACGACGGTGAGGACGGCGTTCAGCGCGACGAGGCGGCCAACCCTCTCGCTCGCAGGCTCAGCGTGCATTTCCACGACATCTCACCACGTCAGCGCGCAGGGACGAGAGGCATTCTTCACTTTTGTCCGGCCGGCGGGTCGCCCGCGGTCGCCGGGGACGTAGGCCGGGCCGCCGCGCCGGCGCAGCGCTCGAGCAGGCGGAGGGCGGCGTCCCGGCGCTCCTCGCTCACGGCGGGCCCCGTGCCGGCGGCCCCGTCGTGCGCTGCGTACTGGGCGAACATCCTGCGGGCGGTCTCGACGTCCTCGACGCCGCACGCGACCACGAGCCGCAGCCGCTCGGCCTCGATCCAGACCCGCTGGACGGGCAGGTGGGCCGCGAGCGCGCGGTCCAGGCGATCGGCGGCCTCATCGAAGCGGCCGTCGCTCAGGTAATGGCGGCCGAGCAGGTAGTTCGGCAGGCCGTCGCCGGGGGACTGCGCGGCCCACGCGCCGAGGAGCTCCGCCGCCCGGAGCCTGTCGGGCGCGCCGCCGCGCGTGCCGATCAGCAGCTCGACGATGGCCGCGCGGGCGCGCTCGTCGTTCGCGGCGGCGATCTTCACGTCGAGCGTCCGGAGCCGATCCTCGTCGACGAGCCGGCCGGCGACCTCGCTGTACCGCGCCGCCGCGCGCTCCCGGTCGCCCGCGGCGAGCGCGACGTCGCCGAGGCGCTCGGCCGCGCGATCGCGCAGGTGGCGCGGGATCGACCCGTCCCCGGCGATGCCCTCGAGCTCGCGGATCCCCTCGCCGCGCTCGCCGGGCGCGTCGCTGGCGAGCCGCGTCTCGGCGATGGCGATGCGCGGCGCGGGGCTCCGGTCGAGCGACAGCACGCGCCGGTACGCGGCGATCGCGCCCTCGTGGTCGCCGCGCGCGCGCAGCTCCTCCGCCTCGTGGGTGCACGCGTCGACCACGTGCGGGCAGCGCCGCTCGAAGAGCGCCGGCCGATCGAAGCGGGCCTTCGCCTGCGCCTTCGCCGCGTCGGGGAGCGTGAGCGCGTCGAGATCGGCGTGCCACGCGCGCTCCATCACCTCCCACGAGGCGCCGGTGATCTCCGGCAGCGCCTTGCCGCCGTACCAGGCGCGCACCGCGTCCGCGCCGTACGTCGCGCGCACGTGGCCGACGAACGCGCCGCTCACGGTGTAGGCGGTCGACGAGTTCTCGGCGAGGAAGCCGAGCGCGAACAGGCGCGCGAGCGACGGCAGGATCCCGAGATCTTTCATCGCCTTGGCCCACGCGCGCGGGCTCAGGTCCTCGCCCTCCCTGGGCGAGCCGGCGACGGCGATCCCCTCGATGAGCCCCGGGTCGGGGAGCCACCCGCCGAGCCGCCCGGCGACCTTGAACGGGCCGCGGGCGAAGGCGCCGGCGAGCACGTGGATGATCTCGTGCCCGAGCGTCGGGTGCGGGTAGCCGGCGGCCTGCAGGTACACCTCGCGGCGCCACGGCTTCGCGACGTACGTGCGCGACGCGCCCATGAGCGCGCCCTTCTGCGCCGCGCTCTCGAACAGGTAGGCGCGGACCCGGAGCGGCTGGCCGTCGACCACCGCGGGCGCCCCGAGCCAGCGCTCGCCGGCCTCGATGTGGGCGTCGCACTCGCGCACGAAGCGCTGGACGTCGGCCTCGCGCACGCCGCGCGGGTGGACGACCTCGCAGCGCTGGCCCTTCGAGAGCGCGCCGAGCTCGGCCGCGATGCTCTCGGAGGTCTGGAAGTGGCCGAGGCGCGCGCCCTCCAGGACGGTCGCGGCGCTCAGCGCGGCGCTCACGCCGCCGAGCAGGAGCAGCCCGGGCCGGCCCTGCGGCTGGAACGACACCCGCCCGCCCGCGTCGTGCACGAGGTGCTGCGCGAGCGCCGACGCGGCGAACAGGGTGGCCAGCGTCCCCGCGCGGTACGTCAGCAGCCCGGACGCGTCGACGACCGTGTCGTAGAGCGTGCCGCTGAAGAAGCCGGCGAAGGGGTCGTAGGCGAAGACGATCGGGCTCGTGTAGAAGCGGACGGCGCTCACGCCGATCGCGCCGAGGGGGGCGGCGAGCGCCGCGAGGACGGCGATGAGCCGGCGCCGCCACGCCGGGCGGGGAGGCGCGGCGTCGTCGCGCCGGATGCCGGCGGCGAGTTCGCCCGCGACGGCGCCCCAGGCGCCGCCGAGCGCCGCGCCGAGCCCGGGCCCGAGGGCGAAGTGCGCCGAGCCGCCGAGCACATCGCAGAAGCCGGCGCGCAGGCCGTGCGCCAGCGTGGTGGCGTACGCGACGAGCGCGAACAGGGCGCCGCACGCGACGCCGCGGCGGAACGCCTCGACAGGCGGCGGCCGATGCGCGGCGACGTCGAGGGCGGTCACGATCGCCGCGGCGCCCGGGACGATCAGGCCGGCGGCGAGCGCGCTCTCGTAGCCGGGGCCGTCGAAGAGGGGCAGGAAGCCGACGAGCGCCATCGCGATCGCGACGAGCGCGGCGCCGAGCCTCGTGGCCGGTGAACGCAGCAGCGTGGGCATGGTCGCGTGGGACTCCAGGCCTGCCTTCGTAGCCGCGCCTGCCCGGAGAGGCGAGCGGGATGCGGGCGCCCCGGCGCAATCGAGCGAGTTGCGTTCTCGATGGACGGTTCAGGGAGGAGGGCGGTGTCTTCCGAGGACCCGACGAAACCGTGAGCGGTGATCGCATGGCCGCCGATCAGCCGCGTTCGATAGTGCGCGCTTCTCCTTCCCTCCTCTTTTCTGCTCTGCTCACGCCCCAGACGATGTCCCCTCCCCCCGCCGGCCTCTCACACCATCCCGATTTCCTGCGCCTCTGGGCGGCGCAGGCGGTGAGCGCGGTAGGCAGCCGCATCAGCCGCACGGCGCTGCCCGTGATCGCCATCGTGAGCCTCGGGGCCGACGCGTCGGGCGTGGCGGTCCTCTCCGCCGTGTCCACCGCGCCGGGCGTCCTCGTGGGGCTCTTCGCGGGCGGGGTCGTCGATCGCTCGCGCAAGCGGCCGCTCCTCGTCGGCGCGGATCTCGTGCGCGCGGCGCTGATCCTCTCGGTCCCGATCGCGGCCTGGACCGGCACGCTCACCCTGCTCCAGCTCTCCGTGGTGGCCGCGCTGGTGGGCATGGCCACGTCGCTGTTCCAGATCGCCGACAACGCCTACTTGCCGGCGCTGGTGGGGCAGGACCACCTGGTCAAGGCAAACGCCAGGCTGGAGGGGACCGAGGCCGCCGCGGAGATCGCCGGCCCCGGCGCCGCGGGCATCCTGATCCAGGTGCTGACGGCGCCGGTGACGATGGTGGTGGACGCGCTGTCGTACCTCGTGTCGGCGGCGCTCCTCGGGCGCATCCGGGCGGCGGAGGCGCCGGCCGTCCCCGCGGGCGGCGGAGGCGATGGGGGCGCCTCGCTGGTCGAGGACCTCCGGGTCGGGCTGCGCCACGGCCTGGGCCACCCCGTGGTCGGGGCGACGTTCCTGGCGATGGGCGCCCATGCCCTCCTGCTCGGCGGGGTCTTTTCCGCGCTGTACATGCTCTATCTCCTGGAGCATCTGCGGCTGGACACGACCACGGTCGGGCTGATCATCAGCGTGGGCGGCATCGGCGCGCTGGGCGGCAGTTTCCTCGCGGGCTGGCTGGGCCGCCGCCTGGGCGCCGGGCCGGCGATGATCCTCAGCCTGTTCATGAGTCAGGCCAGCTGCGCGCTCATCCCGCTGGCGGCGCAGCTCGGGCGGCTCGCGGTACCTGCCCTCGTGGTGCACCAGCTCGTGGGGGACGCGTTCCTCATGGCGTTCATGATCCACGCGGTGAGCACGCGGCAATCCATGTTGCCATTGCACGTGCTCGGCCGGGTCGATGCAACGCTCCATGTGCTCACCGGGGCGCTCCTGCCGGCGGGCACCCTGGCGGCCGGCTGGCTGGCGGGGCGGCTCGGCGTGGAGGCGACCGTCTGGGCGTTCGTCATCGCGGGTTTTGCCGCGCCGATCCTGCTGCTGCGGCCCGCGGTGTGGAGGCTGCGGGCGGGGTGAGGGCGCGCTCGATGGAGGGTGCTTGTCATCGACCGGCGGTGTCGCTCGGTCGGGCAGCCGAGCCTGGCTGGGACCCGGGGGCGGCCACGCGGGCCGCCGCGACGCGGCGCAGGCAGTCTTCCTGATGGGTCCGGGCCAGGGCTTCTGGCAGACGGAGAAGCTCTATCCGCCGCTCGATCGGCATGCAGTAGGTCGTCGCAGCCCACAGCTTCGGGTCATCGACGCCGTGGAGCGGCTCCAGATCGGTCCACACCCGGACGGCCCTGTCATCCGACGCGCTGATGATGCGCTTGCCGTCGGGGCTGAACGCTACGCTGTTGACCGGAGACTCGGAGCCGCGAAGAACCAACGGCTCGCCAGTACCATCGGAATTCCATACCCGTACCGTTCCGTCCTGGGACCCGGTGACGACGCGCTTGCCATCAGGGCTGAACGCCACCCCCAGAACCCAGTGCTCGTGACCGCGAAGAACCACCGGGTCGCCGGCGCCATCCGCGTTCCATAGGCGCGCCGTCTTGTCCCAGGAGGCCGTAGCGATGCGCTCGCCGTCGGGGCTGAACGCCACCCAGTAGACGACATCCTCGTGACCGCGAAGGATCAGCGGCTCACCTTCGCCGCCCGCGTTCCACACCCGTACCGTCTTGTCGAAGGACACGGTGACGATGCGCTTGCCATCGGGGCTGAACGCCGCTGAATAGAGCTGAGCCTCGTGACCGCGAAGGACCACTGGATCGCCGGTGCCATCCGCGTTCCACACACGTGCCGTCCTGTCCCACGACGCCGTGACGATGCGCTCGCCATCGGGGCTGAACGCTGCGGAACAGACCTGAGCCTCGTGACCGCGAAGGACCACTGGATTGCCGGTGTTATCCGCGTTCCACACACGCGCCGTCCTGTCCCACGACGCCGTGACGATGCGCTTGTCATCAGGGCTGAACGCCACCGAATGGACCACGTCCCTGTGACCGCGAAGGACCACGGGCGCGCCGGTGCCATCCGCGTTCCACACGCGCGCGGTCCTGTCCTCGGGCGCCGTCACGATGCGCCCGCCGTCGTGGCTGAACGCCACCGATGCGATCGGCTCCTGGTCACGGAGAAGGACCAGCGGCTCGCCCGTGCCATCCGCGCTCCACACGCGCACGGTGTTGTCGTACGATGCGGTCGCGATGCGCTTGCCGTCGGGGCTGAACGTCGCCCAGACGGCATCCTGGTGACCACGAATGACCAGGGGCTCGCCCGTCCCGTCGGCCTTCCACACCCGCGCCGTCTTGTCCCGGGACCCAGTGACGATGCGCCGGCCATCGGGGCTGAACGCCGCCGAATAGACCGGAGCCTCGTGACCCCGGAGGACCAGCGGCTCGCCCGTCCCATCAACCTTCCACACACGTGCGGTTTTGTCCGACGACGCCGTGACGAGTTGCTGGCCATTGGGACTGAACGCCACCCCCTGAACCTCGTGCTCGTGGCCGCGAAGGACGACTGGCTCGCCGGTGCCATCCGCGCTCCACACGCGCGCGGTGTGGTCGTACGATCCGGTCGCGATGCGCTTGCCGTCAGGGCTGAATGCCACCGCATAGACCGGAGCTTCATGCCCCCGAAGGACCAGCGGCTCGCCCGTCCCATCGGCCTTCCACACACGTACGGTCCTGTCGTGGGACGCGCTGGCGATGCGCTGGCCATCGGGGCTGAACGCCGCCGAATTGACCCGCCCCTCATGGTCCCGGAGGACCAGCGGCTCGCCCGTCCCATCGGCCTTCCACACACGTACGGTCCCGTCCCATGACGCCGTGACAATCCACCTTCCATCAGGGCTGAACGCCGCGGAACTGACCCCGTTCTCATGACCTCGGAGGACCAGCGGCTCACCCGTCCTGTCGGACTTCCACACGCGCGCGTTCTTGTCCAACGACGCGGTGACGATGTATCTGCCGTCGGGGCTGTAGCTCGCCCCCATGACGCCGCCTGGATGGGTGAGCACCGCCCGAGCGACCCAGCTGTGCAGCGCCCCGCGCGCCAGGACGGCCCACCCTCGCGGCACATCGGGCGGCTCGACCTCGCGCAATATCGAGAGCGCGGTCGTGGGGTCGGCCTGCAGCTCGCGCGCCGCGGCCATGCGGGTGGCGTTGCGCGCTTGCAGGGCTTCGGCCTGTGCACGGGCCGTTTCCTGGTCGGCGCGCGCGGCTTGCTGCTCGGCGCGCCTGGCTTGCCGGTCGGCGCTGATCGCGAGGGTCGATACCATGAGCGCGATCGCGGTGAGCATCGCGATCACGCCCATGGCGATCTGCCGCCGCAGTCGCCGCGCGCGCTCGGACAGGGCCACGACGGCAAGGAGATAGCGCTCCTCGCGCTGGCCGAGCCCGGAGCGCCACTCGGCGCCCTGCTCGGCCCGGCGGCGCTCACGCCACGCTCGAGCCTCGTGCGCCGCACGATCGCGCCAGAGCAGCCCCTCGGCGTGACCGCTCGCCTCCCACTGCTGGGCCGCAGCGCGCAGCCGGGCGAGGAACTGCGCGTCTTGCTCGCTCTCGGCGAGCCACTGCCGGAGCTTTGCCCACCTCTCGATCAACGACTCGTGAACCAGCTCCACCGTCGTGCCCTCGCGTTCGCCGCCGGCCTCGGTGAGCAGCAGCCGCGCCCCGGCCAGGTGCTGGACCACCTGCGCGATCGCCTCACCGGCGTGGTCTTCGCTGTCCTGTGCGAGCTCACACAGCTCGTCCAGGCTGACCACCGCGCGCGTGCGCTCGGGCGTGACAAGGCGCACCAGCACCGCCCGAGCCAGCCGCTGCTCGCGCACCGGCAGCGCCGAGAGCACCGCGTCCGCATGCGCGGACAGCGCCCCGGCCACGCCGCCGAGCTGCTCATAGCTGTCCCGCGTCAGCAGCCGGCGCGCGCGGTCCCGCGCCTCCCACAGCTTCGCGGCCGTGAATTGCAGCAGCGGCAAGGGGCTGCGCGTGCTCTCCAGCGTGTCCAGCATGTGCTCGACCATCTCGGCGGTCTCGAAGCGAAGACCGGCCGTCTCCAGCGGCCTCATCAAAGCTTCACGCAAGCCTTCGCGCCCCATGGGCGGCAGCAACGAGAGACCACGAGTCACGTGGGTCATGAACTCGTAGTCATCGGCGACGCGATCGAGAAAGTCCGAGCGGATGGCGAGCAGGACCCGCAGGGGCGACGAGGCGTCGTCGGCCGCGCCCTCCAGACAGGCGACGAACGCCGCCCGTTCCTCGCGGCTCGCGCCGAGCGTGTACAGCTCCTCGAACTGATCTACGAAGAGCAGGACGTGGTGCCTCGTCCCCTGACGGCGGCAGCGCGCTCGCAGCCGGGCGCCCAGGTAGCCCGGCTGCGCGCTCAAGGTGGCGACGATCCCACCGTGCCCGGTGAGCTCGACCGGGCCCGCCTGCGCGCCCGCGCGCTCGGACTCGGCCACCTGCGCGAGCACATCGACGAGCGCCGCCATCGGGTGGCGCCCCGGGCGCAGGGTGAACGTCTCCCAGCGGTCGCTGGAGCGCTTCAACGCCGGGATCACCCCCGCGCGCACGAACGACGACTTGCCCGCCCCGGAGGGCCCGGCGACCGTGACGAGCGGCTGGTAGCGCAGCCGCGCCGTCATGGCGGTCACGTCCCGATCGCGGCCGAAGAAGCGCGCTGCGTCCGACTCCTGGAACGCGGAAAGCCCCGCGAACGGGCAGTCGTCCTCGCCGAGCCCGGGCGCCTTGCGACCGGGCAGCAGCGCCTCGAGCTCGGCGAGCAGCTCCCTGGCCGAGCCGATGCGCTCGTCCTTCCGCTTCTTCAGGCACCGGTCGACGAGGGCGCCCAGCGCGCCCGCATCAGGGCGCCGCGCGCTGACGCGCGGCATGGGAACATCGAAGTTCACGATGTCCGCGAGCCGCTCGATCGGCGATGGGTCAAGCGGGTGCGCCCCCGTGAGCAGCGTGTGCAGGAGGATGCCCACGGCCCAGAGGTCGCTGCGCGCGTCCACGTCCTCACCCAGCAATTGCTCGGGCGACATGTAGGACGGCGTGCCCACGAGCGCGCTCCGAAAGCTCTGTTCATCATCTCCCGGGAGCTCCCCCCGCGCCTCCGTGAGCGTCGATAGCAGCTTGGCATCGAGTTGCTTGGCGATCCCGAAGTCGACCACCTTGATGCACCCTGCGTCGTCGATGAGGATGTTCTCCGGCTTGAGATCGCGGTGCACGATCCCGAGCTCATGCGCGCAGACCAGCGCGCGGACCACCGGGATCATCAGCTCGACCACCAGCTCGACCGCCATCGGGCCCGGCGCGCCGGAGCGCTCGCGCTCGGCTCGCCACTGGCTCAGCGTCCGACCCTTGATGTACTCGAGCACGAGGTACGGGTGTCCACGGAGCTCGTCCACCTCGTGGATCACCACGATGTGCTCGTGCCGGCAGCTCGCCGTCGCGCGGGCCTCGGCCAGGAAGCGCTCGATCCCCTGCCCGCTGTACTCGAGCAGCAGCTTGATCGCGACCAGGCGCCCGAGCTTCGTGTCCCGGGCCAGGTACACGATGCTCATGCCCCCCCGCCCCAGCTCGCGGATGATCTCGTAGTGCTTGATCGTCCCGCCGGCATCCACGAGCGTCGAGCCCTGAGCGCGGTACGCCATCGTCGCGCCCGCCAGCGTCTTCGACGCCGGTGACGACCGGACCGCGGTCTCTTGCGCTCGCTCCTCGGGCATCGAGCCAGCCGCGGCCCCCGCGCGCGCGAGCTCGGGGAGCGCGAGCGTGCGCACCGCCTCTTCACCAGGAGCGCTGCTCGAGACGAGAGAGCTCAACGGCGTATCCGGCTCGACGCTCAGGCAGCCTTGCTGCCTATCCTTGCTCGATGGCATCGTCCCCCGCGCCCCGTCCGGCATCGCCGCTCTGGAGGCCCGGACGGCTCCCTTCCCCACAATCTCAGTTCACTCGACGTTCCAGCGATTTCCGCGCAATGGTCTTGTTGGTCGTGGCACCCTGTTATTGCAGTCGCGCCTCGGGTGAGCAACCTGGCCGACGGGCAGACCGCGACCCCGGGCGGCGCGCCGACCCGCCGTGGCAGCATGTACAACGCGGGGCAGCGACGCTCCTCATCGGTCGGCCGTGTCGCGTGGTTCGACAGCCGAGTCCGGCCGAGTTCAAGGAGCAGCCGCGCGGGCTGCGTCGACGCGGCGCAGACAGGCCCGCTGGTGGGCTCGAGCGGTGGCATCGGGCACGCGGAAGAGCTCAATCCTCCGCTCGACGGGCATGCAGTAGGTCGTCGCAGTCCACAGCTTCGGATCATCGACGCCGTGAAGCGGCACGAGGTCGGTCCACACCCGCGCGACCTTGTCATCGGACCCAGTGACGATGCGCTTGCCATCGGGGCTAAACGCCACGCTGTTGACCGGGGAATCGGAGCTGCGAAGGACCAAGGCCTCGCCCCTGCCATCCGCATTCCATATCCGCACCGTGTGGTCCCGGGACGCGGTGACGATGCGGTTGCCGTCGGGGCTGAACGCCGCCGAACTGACCCAGTGCTCGTGACCACGCAGGACCAGGGGCTCGCCCGTACCGTCGGCGTTCCACACGCGAGCGGTCTTGTCCCATGACCCCGTGACGATGCGCTTGCCGTCGGGGCTGAACGTCGCCGAAAAGACCGGACCCTCGTGACCACGCAGGACCAGGAGCTCGCCTGTGCCATCCGCGCTCCACACACGTACGGTCTTGTCCCATGACCCCGTGACGATGCGCTTGCCGTCGGGGCTGAATACCGCCGAAACGACCGGATCCTCGTGACCGCGAAGCACCAAGGGATCGCCCACGCCATCCGCGCTCCACACACGTACGGTCTTGTCCCATGACGCCGTGACGATGCGCTTGCCGTCGGGGCTGAACGCCGCCGAAAAGACCGGATCCCCGTGACCGCGAAGCACCAAGGGATCACCCACGCCATCCGCGCTCCACACACGTACGGTCTTGTCCCCTGACGCCGTGACGATGCGCTTGCCGTCGGGGCTGAACGCCGTCGAAAAGACGGGGGCCTTGTGACCGCGCAGCGCCAAGGGATCGCCCACGCCATCCGCGCTCCACACGCGTACAGTCCTGTCCAACGACGCTGTGACGATGCGCTCGCCGTCGGGGCTGAATTCCGCCGAAACGACCGGATCCTTGTGACCGCGAAGCACGACGGGATCGCCCACCCCATCCGCGCTCCACACGCGCGCGGTCCTGTCCAACGACGCGGTGACGATGCGCTTGCCGTCGGGGCTAAACACCGCCGAGTAGACGACATCGTCGTGGCCACGAAGGATCAACGGCTCGCCGATTCCATCCGCGTTCCACACGCGCGCGGTCCTGTCCAACGACGCGGTGACGATGCGCTTGCCGTCGGGGCTGAACGCCGCCCAAGAGACCTGCTCCTCATTACCGCGGAGGACAAGGGGCGCGCCGATTCCATCCGCGTTCCACACACGCGCGGTCCTGTCCAAGGACGCGGTGACGATGCGCTTGCCGTCGCGGCTGAACGCCGCCGAATAGAGCCCCTCCTCGTGACCACGGAGGACCAATGGCTCGCCCGTGCCATCCGCATTCCACACGCGAGCGGTCCTGTCCAAGGACGCGGTGACGATGCGCTTGCCGTCGCGGCTGAACGCCGCCGAATGGACAGGGGCTTCATGACCCCGGAAGACCTGGGGTTCGCCCGTACCATCCGCGTTCCATACCCGCACGGTTTTATCCCAGGAGGCGGTGACGATGCGCTTGCCGTCGGGGCTGAACGCCACCGAATGGACAGGGGCTTCATGACCCCGGAAGACCTGGGGTTCGCCCGTACCATCCGCGTTCCACACACGCGCCGTCTTGTCATGCGACGCCGTCGCGATGCGCTGTCCGTCAGGGCTGAACACCGCTGAACGAACGACGCTCTCGTGACCTCGGAAGACCAGGGGCTCGCCCGCACCATCCGCGTTCCACACACGCACGGTCTTATCCCAGGATGCGGTCACGATGCGCTCGCCGTCAGGACTGTAGCTCGCACATACGACGCCGTCCGGATGGGTGAGCATCACGCGAGCGACCCAGCTGTGCAGCGCCCAACCCGCAAGAGCGGCCCATCCTCGTGGCACATCGGGCGCCTCGACCTCGCGCAAGATCGCGAGCACGGTCGTAGGATCGGCTTGCAGCTCGCGCGCTGCAGCCATGCGGGTGGCATTGCGCGCCTGAAGGGCTTCGGTCTGCGCATGCTCCGCTTCCTTTTCGGCGCGGAGCGCCAGGTAAGACACGATGAGCGCGATCACAACGAGCGCGGCGATCACGCCCATCGCAAGCCGCCGCCGCAAGCGCTGCGCGCGCTCGGCGAGGGTCACGACGGCCAGCAGATAGCGCTCCTCCCTCTTGCCGAGCCCGACGCGCCACTCGGCGCCCTGCGCAGCGCTGCGGCGCTCGTACCATGCTCGGGCCTCCTGGGCCGCGCGGTCGCGCCAGAGCAGCCCCTCGGCGCGCCCGCCCGCCTCCCACTGCTGGGCCGCGGCTCGGAGCCGGGCCAAGAGCTGCGCGTCTTGCTCGCTCTCCGCAAGCCACTGCCTGAGCCGCGCCCACGTTTCGATCAAGGACTCATGGACCAGCTCCACGGTCGTGCCCTCGCGCTCGCCGCTGGTCTCGATCAGCAGCAGCCGCGCACCGGCCAGGTGCTGGACCACCTGCGGGATCGCCAGAAGCGCCCCCTCCTCACTGCCCGCAGCGCCACCGTAAAGCTCGTCCAGGCTCACCACCGCGCGCGTGCGCTCGGGGGTGACCAGGCGCACGAGCACCGCACGGGCCAGCCGCTGCTCGCGTGCCGGCAGCGCCGAGAGCACCGCGTCCGCGTGCCCGGACAGGGCGCCAGCCACGCCGCCCAGCCTCTCGTAGCTGTCTCGCGTCAAGAGCCGGCGCTCGCGATCCCGCGCCTCCCACAGCTTCGCGGCCGTGAACTGCAAGAGCGGCAGCGGGCTGTGCGTGCTCTCGAGCGTGCCCAGCATGTCCTCGACCATCTCCGCGGTCTCGAAGCGATGACCAGCCGCCTCCAGCGGCCTCGTCAACGCGTTTCGCAGGCCGTCGCGCCCCATCGGCGGCAACAGGCTGAGGCCGCGTGTCACATCGCCCATGAAATCGTGTTCATCGGCGATTCGATCAAGAAAATCTGAGCGAATGGCGAGCAGGACGCGCAGGGGCGACGACGCGTCGTCGGCCACGCCTTCCAGACAGGCGACGAACGCAGCTCTCTCCTCGGGCGCTACGCCGAGAGTATAGAGCTCTTCGAATTGATCGACGAAGAGCAGGACATGATGCCTCGTCCCCTCGCGGCGGCAGCGCGCTCGCAACCGAACACCCAGGTGGCCCGGCTGCGCGCGCAAGGTGGCGACGATCCCGTCGTGCTCGGCGACCTCGAGCTCGGCCACCTGCACGAGCACATCGACGAGCGCCGACAGCGGCCGGCGCCCTGGTCGCACGATGAACGTCTCCCACCGCTCGCTGCCGCGCTTCAACGCAGGGATCACCCCCGCGCGCACGAGCGACGATTTGCCCGCCCCGGAGGGACCGGCGACCGTGACCAGCGGCTGGTAGCGCAGCCGCGCTGTCATGGCGGCGACATCGCGATCGCGACCGAAGAACCGCGCGGTATCCGACTCCTGGAACGCCGATAGCCCTGCGAACGGGCTCTCTCCCTCGCCGAGCTCGGGCCCTTTTCGGCTGGGCAGCAGCGCCTCCAGCTCGGCGAGCAGCTCCTTGGCAGAGCCGATCCGCTCTTGCTTCCGCTTCTCGAGGCACCGGACGACCAGATCGCTGAGCGCGCCCACGTCCGGGCGCCGAGCGCTGACGGGAGGCATTGGGACATCCAAGTTCACGATGTCCGTGAGCCGCGCGACCGAGAACGGGTCGAGCGGGTGCGCCCCCACGAGCAGCGTGTACAGCAGGATGCCCACGGCCCAGAGGTCGCTGCGAGGATCCACGTCCCCGCCCAGCAGCTGCTCGGGCGACATGTAGGCCGGCGTACCGATGATCGCGCTCCGATGGCCCAGATCACCGCCTCCCGCGAGCGCCGCCCGCGCCCCCGTGATCGTCGACATCATCTGAACATCGAGCTGCTTGGCAATGCCGAAGTCGAGCACCTTGATACATCCTGCGTCATCGATCAGGATGTTCTCCGGCTTCAGATCGCGATGCACGATCCCGAGCTCGTGCGCGCAGACCAGCGCGCGGACCACCGGGATCATCAGCTCGACCACCTGGCCGGGCGACATCGGGCCGGACGGCCCTATCGCGGCGAGCGGCCCTGGCGCGCTCGGGTGCTCGCGCTGGGTCAGCCATTCGCTCAGCGTGCGGCCCTTGATGTACTCGAGCACCAGGTACGGGTGTCCGCGGATCTCGTCCACCTCGTGGATCACCACGATGTTCTCGTGACGGCAGCGCGCCGTGGCCCGCGCCTCGGCCAGAAGGCGCTCGCTCCCTTGCCCGCTGTGCTCGCTCAGGAGCTTGATCGCGACAAGGCGCCCGAGCTTGGTGTCTCGCGCCAGGTACACGCTCCCCATGCCGCCCCGGCCCAGCTTGCGGATGATCTCGTAATGCTTGATCGTGCCGCCTGCGTCCGGTAGCACGGAGTCCAGAGCACACTCCGCTAGCGTCGCTCCCGCCAGCATCTTCCCATCTTGCGCCGGCAGCAGCGCGGCCTCCTGCGCTCGCTCCTCGGGCACCAGGTCGGCCGCGTCCTCCGTGGGCGCCATCCCGGCGAGCGCGAGCGTACGCACGGCCGCTTCACCAGGAGCTCCGCTCGCGCCAGGAGCTCCGCTCGCGATCGTGTGGTCCGGCCGTCGCCGCACCAGAATCTCGGAATCTCCGCTCGCCCCTTCTCCTCTCGGCTCCAGCTCCTCCCGCCCGTTGCCCTCCACGCTGGCCGCACGTCCGGGCACGAGCTCGAAGACGGCATAGAGCCGCCCCTCGCCAGCGTGCCCCCAGTCGATGGGCCAGCCGATGCGGGGGTGGTGGAGCCGCGTGCAACAGCGCATCTCCCGCAGGAATCGCGCCAGGCCACGCCGCACCAGATGCGCGCCAGCGCCGTCCCGCGCCATGCGCAGGATCTGAACGACGATCGGCTGACCGCTCTCGATCAGCCGCCCCTTGTAGACTGCCGCTCGGCGGCTCGCCCGGAAGCATGACAAGATCTCGTAGCGGCCCTGGAACACCATCCCTGGCGCGAGGATCCGCCGGCTCATCCTGGCCCCTCCGCTCGCCGCCACCTCGCTCGCCAGCTTCAGGCGAAACATCCTCACCCCGCATCGACAAGCAGCGATCCCAACGGTCGAGCTTGTCGCCCCTCCCTGACGAGAGAGCTCGACGCCATACCCGATCCCATGCTCAGGCAGCCTCGCTGCCTGTCCTCAATGATCTATAGCATCGCCCCCACGCATCGCCCGACATCGACGCTCCCGACGTCTCGACGGGTCTCTTTCCGACAATCTCCGACCCCCCGACGCTCTCGCGCTTTCCTCGCCAGACGCAGCATGGACCTGCGAGCAGCGCCAGAGCCCGCTGCTTCATGGCCGCGCTCACGCGCTCGACGCAGCGACGCTCGTCATCGGCCGGCCGTGCCGCGCAGCCGGCCCCCCGAATCCGCCTGCCCCCTCGGCGCGGCCGCGCGGACAGCGGCGACCTGCCGCAGACAGGCCTCCTGGCTCGCCCGGGCGGCCGACTCGGGCACACGAAGGAGCTCGATCCTCCGCTCGACGGGCATGCAGTAGGTCGTCGCCGTCCACAGCTTCGGGTCATCGACGCCGCGCAGCGGCTCGAGGTCGGTCCACACCCGCGCGACCTTGTCGTCGGACCCGGTGACGATGCGCTTGCCATCGGGGCTGTACGCCACCGCGTTGACGGACGCATCGGACCCGCGCAGCACCAGGGGCTCGCCCGTGCCGTCGGCATTCCATATCCGCGTCGTCTTGTCGTCGGACGCGGTCACGACATACTTGCCATCAGGGCTGAACACCGCAGCATTGACCAGGTGCTCATGACCACGCAGGACCACGGGCTTGCCTGTGCCGTCGGCGTTCCACACCCGCGCCGTCTTGTCCCACGACGCCGTGACGATGCGCTTGCCGTCAGGGCTGAACGCCGCCGATACGACCCAACGATCGTGCCCTCGCAGGACCACGGGCTCGCCCGTGCCATCGGCGCTCCACACACGCGCCGTGTTGTCATACGAGGCGGTGACGATGCGCTCGCCGTCAGGGCTGAACGCCGCCGAACGCACCCTGTCCGCGTGACCACGGAGCGTCACGGGCTCTCCAGACACGTCGGCGTTCCACACACGCGCCGTCTTGTCGAAGGACGCCGTGACGATGCGCTTGCCGTCAGGGCTGAACGCCGCCGAACGCACCCTGTCCGCGTGGCCACGGATCACCAGCGGTTCCCCCGAGCCGTCGGCGTTCCACACACGCGCCGTCTTGTCGTCGGACGCGGTGACGACGCGCTTGCCGTCAGGGCTGAACGCCGCCGAGAACACCTCCCCCTCGTGGCCACGGAGGATCACGGGCGCCCCCGCGACCTCGGCGTTCCACACACGCGCCGTCCTGTCCCACGACGCCGTGACGATGCGCTTGCCATCCGGGCTGAACGCAGCCGAGGAGACGGAATCCTCGTGACCACGGAGGCTGAGGGGCTCACCCGTGCTCTCGGCGTTCCACACCCGCGCCGTCTTGTCATAAGACGCCGTGACGATGCGCCTGCCGTCGGCGCTGAACACCGCAGAGTAGACCCGATCCTGGTGGCCGCGCAGGATCCGAGACTCCCCCGACCCGTCGGCGTTCCACACCCGCGCCGTCTTGTCCCACGACGCCGTGACGATCCGCTCGCCATCCGGGCTGAACGCCGCCGAGTAGACGACGTCCTCGTGGCCGCGCAGGATCCGGGGCTCGCCCGACCCATCGGCGTTCCACACCCGCGCCGTCTTGTCCCACGACGCCGTGACGACGCGCTTGCCATCCGGGCTGAACGCCGCCGAGTAGACGGCATCCTCGTGACCGGGCAGGACCACCGGCTCGCCCGTGCCGTCCGCCTTCCACACCCGCGCGGTCCGGTCGAACGACGATGTCACGATGCGCCCGCCGTCGAGGCTGAACGCCGCGAAATAGACCGGCTCCGCATGACCCCGAAGGACGACGAGCGCGCCCGTGCCGTCCGCCTTCCACACCCGCGCGGTCCGGTCGAACGACGCCGTCACGATGCGCCCGCCATCGGGGCTGAACGCCGCCGAATAGACCCCCTCCTCGTGACCGCGGAGGACGAGCGGCTCGCCCGCACCCGCCGTGCTCCACACCCGCGCGGTCCTGTCGTCCGACGCCGTCACGATGCGCTTGCCGTCGGGGCTGAACGCCACCGAGTTGATCGGCGCGTCATGGCCATGAAGGACCAGCGGCTCGCCCGTGCCATCCGCGTTCCACACGCGCACGGCCCTGTCCGCGCAGATCGTCGCGATGTGCTTGCCGTCGGGGCTGAACGCCGCGCGGATGACGAAATCCGGATGGGTGAGCACCACGCGCGCGACCCAGCTGTGCAGCGCCCAGCGCGCGAGGGTGGCCCACCCGCGCGGCACCTCGGGCGGCTCGACCTCCCGCAAGAGCGCCAGCACCGTCGTGGGATCGGATTGCAGCTCGCGCGCCGCGGCCATGCGGGTGGCATTGCGCGCCAGGAGCGCGTCCGCCTGCGCGCGGATCGCCAGGTACGACACCATGACCGCGAACGCGCTGAGCGTCGCGATCACGCCCACGGCAAGCTGCCGTCGCAAGCGCCGCGCGCGCTCGGCGAGCTCCACGACGGCCAGGAGATAGCGCTCCTCGCGCTTGCTCAGCCCCGCTCGCCCGTCGGCGCCCTGCGCGGCGCGCCGGCGCTCGTACCACGCCCTCGCGTCCTGGGCCGCGCGGTCGCGCCAGAGCAGCCCCTCGGCCCAGCCGCTCGCCTCCCACTGCTGCGCCGAGGCGCGCAGCCGGGCCAGGAACTGCGCGTCTTGCTCGCCCTCGGCGAGCCACTGCCGGAGCTTGGGCCACCGCTCGATCAGCGACTCGTGCACCAGCTCCACCGTCGTGCCCTCGCGCTCGCCCCCGGTCTCGATCAGCAGCAGCCGCGCACCGGCCAGGTGCTGGACCACCTGCACGATCGCCTCGCCCGCAGGACCCCTGCCGTTCTGCGCCACCCCATGGAGCTCCTCCAGGCTGACCACCGCGCGCGTGCGCTCGGGCGTGACCAGGCGCACGAGCACCGCGCGGGCCAGCCGCTGCTCGCGCGCCGGCAGCGCCGAGAGCACCGCGTCCGCGTGCCCGGACAGGGCGCCGGCCACGCCGCCCAGCCGCTCGTAGCTGTCTCTCGTCAGCAGCCGGTGCTCGCGATCCCGCGCCTCCCACAGCTTCGCGGCCGTGAACTGCAAGAGCGGCAGCGGGCTCCGCGTGCTCTCCAGCGTGCCCAGCATGTCCTCGATCATCTCGGGCGTCTCGAAGCGATGACCGGCCGCCTCCAGCGGCCTCGTCAGCGCGTCGCGCAGGCCGTCGCGCCCCATCGGCGGCAGCAGCGACAGGCCGCGCGTCACGTCGATCACGAAATCGTGATCATCGGCCATGTGATCGAGGAAATCCGAGCGGACGGCGAGCAGCACACGCAGGGGTGATGACGCGTCGTCGGCCACGCCTTCCAGGCAGGCCACGAACGCGGCCCGCTCCTCGCGGCTGGCGCCAAGCGTGTACAGCTCCTCGAACTGATCGACGAAGAGCAGGACATGGTGCCTCGTCCCCTCGCGGCGACAGCGCGCGCGCAGCCGAGCGCCCAGGTGCCCCGGCTGCGCGCGCAGCGTGGCGACGATCCCATCGTGGTCCGCGAGCTCGGGCGGCCCGGCCCCCGTGCTGGCCACCTCGGACTCGGCCACCTGCACGAGCACATCGACGAGCGCCGACAGCGGCCGGCGCCCCGGCCGCACGATGAACGTCTCCCACCGCTCACTGGAGCGCTTCAACGCAGGGATCACCCCCGCGCGCACGAACGACGACTTGCCCGCCCCCGACGGCCCGACGACCGTGAGGAGCGGCTGGTAGCGCAGCCGCGTCGTCGTGGCGGCGATCTGGCGATCGCGGCCGAAGAAGCGCGGCGCGTCCGACTCCTGGAACGCGGACAGCCCGGCGAACGGGCTCTCGTCGTCGCCCAGCTCGAGCGCCTTTCGACCGGGCAGCAGCGCCTCCAGCTCCGCGAGCAGCTCCTTGGCCGAGCCGATGCGCTCGTGCTTGCGCTTCTTCAAGCACCGATCGACAAGGTCGCCGAGCGCGCCCACGTCCGGGCGCCGCGCGCTCACGCGCGGCATGGGGAGATCGAGCTTCACGATGTCCGCGAGCCGCGCGACCGAGAACGGGTCGAGCGGGTGCGTCCCCACGAGCAGCGTGTACAGCAGGATGCCCACGGCCCAGAGGTCGCTGCGAGGATCCACGTCCCCGCCCAGCAGTTGCTCGGGCGACATGTACGCCGGCGTGCCGATGAGCCCGCTCCGGTGGCCATCGCCGTTGCCTCGCGCGAGCGTCGCCTGCGTGCCCGTGAGCGTCGACATCACCCTGGCGTCGAGCTGCTTCGCGATCCCGAAGTCGAGCACCTTGATGCTCCCTGCGTCGTCGATGAGGATGTTCTCCGGCTTCAGATCGCGGTGCACGATCCCGAGCTCGTGCGCGCAGACCAGCGCGCGAACCACAGGGATCATCAGCTCCACCACCTGGCCGGGCGACATCGGGCCGGACGGCCCTATCGCGGCGAGCGGCCCTGGCGCGCTCGGGTGCTCGCGCTGGGTCAGCCATTCGCTCAGCGTGCGGCCCTTGATGTACTCGAGCACCAGGTACGGGTGTCCGCGGATCTCGTCCACCTCGTGGATCACCACGATGTTCTCGTGACGGCAGCGCGCCGTGGCCCGCGCCTCGTCCAGGAAGCGCTCGTTTCCTTGTCCGCTGAACTCGAGCAGCAGCTTGATCGCGACGAGGCGCCCGAGCTTCGTGTCGCGGGCCAGGTACACGATCCCCATGCCGCCCCGGCCCAGCTTGCGGATGATCTCGTAGTGCTTGATCGTGCCGCCGATGTCCGGCAGCGCGGAGCCCGGACCGCGCCCCGTCGGCGCCGCTCCCCCCACCGTGGTTGCGCCGTGCGCGTCGTGCGCGTCGTGTACCGACGGCGCTGCGGCCTCGCGCGCTCGCTCCTCGGGCGTCGCGCCGGCCGACGCCTCCGTGGGTGCCAGGCCGGCGAGCGCGAGCGTGGTCTCGGCCGGTTCGCCACGCTCGCCGCGCATTCCGCTCGATCCCGGCCGGCCCGGCTGTCTCTGCTCCCGGGCCTCGGCGTCGCGGCGCGGGGTCTCCTCGAGCGTCGCCTGCGGCAGGGTCGCGCCGAGCGCATGCTGCTGCAGGTCGTCCTGCGAGGGCATCACCTCCCGCAGGGTGTGTCCCGGCATGAGCTCGAAGACGGTATAGAGCCGCCCCTCGCCGGCATGCCCCCAGTCGACGGGCCGGACGATCGGAGCGTGGTGGAGCCGCGTGCCAGAGCGCATCTCCCGCAGGAACCGCGAGATGGAGCGCCGCGCATGGTGCCCGCCGTCTCCATCGCGAGGCAGATGGAGGATCTGGAGGACGATCGGCCGACCGCCCCCGATGCGCCGGCCCCTGTAAACGACGGTTCGGCCGCTCGCTCGGCAGCAGGACAGGATCTCATAGCGACCCTGGAACACCGTCCCTGGCGCGAGGGTCTCGCGGCTCATCCTGGCCCCTCCGATCGCTGCCACGCCCGCGCGGCGGCTCCGGGTGAAACGTCCCCACCCCCTGTCGACACGCAACGCTCCCGAATGTCGAGCTCGTCGCGCCGCTCTGGCGAGAGAACCCGATGGCGTACCCGGACCGATGCTCAAGCAGCCAACCGTCGCTGCCTGTTGGAAGGTTCTATAGCATACCCCCCCACATCGTCCGGTGTCGGCGCCTCGGATGCGTCAGCCCCTCTCCTTCACACAAGGGCTCCCGTCGTTCTCCTCCTTTTCTTCCGCCATTTCAGGCCGCTCGGCATTGCGGCAATTCCCAGGCACCGAGCCGTGGCACACGCGAGGAGCCGGGCTGTGGCTCAGGCGACGAGCCCAGTCAGCGCTCGGGTGACGAGCCCAGTCATCGCTCAGACTGAGGCGAGGAGACGGGCTGTGGCTCAGGCGAGGAGACGGGCTGTGGCTCGGGCGAGGAGACGGGCTGTGGCTCAGGCGACGGGCCCAGGGAGGGCTCAGGCGACGAGCCCGAATCGTGGTTCAGGCGAAGAACCGAGTCGTGGCGCGGGCGACGAGCCCAGTGGACGGGGCGAGTCTCCCTCGCAGCGCGGCCGCCTGCTCGCAGCGCGGCCGCCTGCACGCAGCCGTGCTCGTGCCGTGCGGGACGTTCCGCCGGGGACCTCCGAGCGCGACCTTTTGCTGGATACCGCAAACCATTGCGGAAGAGAGCAAGCGGTTGCGTAGCCGCGTCCGCGGCCTGGCGCCGCGCGGGCTCCCGTCACCCGCCACCGGTGTGGCCTGTGCGCCTGCGCGCGGGATCTGCGCTGGCAGCGTGAGCGCCGAGGGCGCCCGTCCGGCACCACGGCGGCCGAGGAGCGTCAGCCGAGCGGCGGCTCCGCGCCGGTGACCTCGCCCTCGGCGCCCTCGTCCTCGTCGAGTGGCACGTCCTCCTCGATCACCTCTCCGGCGGCCGCCGTGCGCCTCACGGCCGTGAGGCCGAGCTGGATCTGCGCCTTCACCGGGAAGACCTGCCGCAGCGTCGTCGCCCAGTCGTTGAACCAGCCCCGCAGGCCCTCGAGCCCCTCCCGTTGCTCCCGCCAGGCCCTCGCCAGCTCGGCCGCCGGCACCCGGGGCGGCTGCGCCTGCGCCCCGGCGCCGGCCTCGAGCTTCGCCAGCAGATCGCGCACCTGCTGCACCTTCGCCTCGGTCAGCCCGCGCGCCGCGAGCATCCTGTGGACCTTCTTCGCGTCGCCATCGCTGTTCCTGGCGAGCCCCTCCAGGCGGCGGAGGTACGTCCCGACCGACATGGTCACCGTCGACCCGAGCGGCTGCGGCTCCAGGTGCTTGAAGAACGCGGCCTCGAAGCCGTCGCGCCGCTCGCGCGCCACCACGCGGCGGATGATCGCGCGCGTGCGCGGGAACCACGTGTTCTCGAAGACGTCGACCTCCCGGAGCAGCTGCATCCGCTCGACGCCCTCGACGCCTCCGCCGCTCGCGGCCTCCACCGCGGCGTCCGCGAAGAGGTGCTCGAGCGGGCGCTGCTCGCCCGAGGCGAGCTTGAATAGCCGCCACCCCTCGCGGTGCTCGTTCGCCGCGTAGCCCTCGCGACGCGCCCACGCGATGAAGGGCGCGGCCTGGACGTTGACGAGGAACCGGAGAGCGCGACCCAGGAGATCCTGCTCGGCCGCGGTGAGCGCCAGCGGCAGGGACGCCTCGGAGGGCCCGGACGGCGCGGGCCGCGCTCCCGGATTCCGGGAAGCGCTCGCGAACTTCGCTTTCGGCATGTCGTTTCTCCTCGCTGGCGCTCGTGGACAGGGCTGGAGCGCTCAGCGGCGTCGGCCGATTGCAAGCTGCGCGCCAGCGGCCTCGTGGTGGACTGTCGCCGCGCGTTCACTAGGTTACGCCCCGCTCGAACAGCCCACCACGAGGCCGCTCTCCACCCGCTCCCAGGCGAGGAACCTGATGCAATCGAAGTTTGGAACCGATCTGACGACGGGCAGCATCCCGAGGCATATCGTGACGTTCTCGCTTCCGATGCTGATCGGGGGCTTCCTTCAGACGACCTACAGCTTCATCAACGCCATCTGGGTCGGTCAGTACCTGGGCACGGCGGCCCTGGCGGCCGTCACCGTGAGCTTCCCGATCATCTTCACCATCTTCGGCGTCGGGATGGGGATGACCCTGGCAACGAACATCCTCGTCTCGTGCCGGCGGCCGTCCAGCAGTCGGTGGTGGCGCTGGGCATGGTCGTCGTGACGGGGATCGTGAACGGGTTCGGGGAGGTCGCGACCGCCGCGTTCGGCGCGGCCTCGCGCATCGACCAGATCGCCTTCCTGCCGGCGATCAACATGGGGATGGCGATATCGACGCTCGCCGGGCAGAACCTGGGGGCGGGGCACCACGGCCGCGTGCGCGAGATCTTCGCGTGGGGGTGCGTGTTCAGCGGCGGCATGACGCTCCTCATCTCGGCGGTGGCGGTCGCGTTCCCCGAGGCGCTCCTCAGGGTGTTCATCACCGATCCGGCCGTCATCGAGCTCGGCGTGTCGTACCTGCACACGGTCGGCGCGTGCTACGTGTTCTTCGGCCTCACCTTCGTCAGCAACGGCATCATCAACGGCGCCGGCGCGACCATGATCACGACCGCGACGACGCTGCTCAGCCTCTGGGTCGTCCGCGCCCCGCTCGCGTACTGGCTCTCGCGCGAGCTGCGCAACGTGAAGGGCGTCTGGTACGCCATCGCGGCGAGCTTCGTCGTGTCGATGATCGCCGGCACGGCCTACTACGCCTCGGGGCGATGGAAGCGGGCCCTCGTCCAGAAGGCGCCTCCGGGCGACGCGGCGAGGCAGGCCGACCCCGCGCAGGCGTTTGCGAGCGAGGTCGGAGAGGCGTGAGGGCGGCGACGCGCGTGCGCGGACCGGCCGCCCTGCGCGGAGGCCTGGGGCTCGCAACTTGCTTCGCCGCCCCCCCCAGGGCACGCTGGACCCATGGGCCATCCCGCCGAGAAGCGCCGACGCGCGACGTACGCCGACATCGAGGCGGCGCCGCCGAACAAGGTGGCAGAGCTCCTCGGCGGCCAGCTTCACCTCTTCCCCCGGCCAGCGCCGCGGCACGCGCGCGCCGCGTCGAGCCTGGGCATCGAGCTCGGCGGTCCCTTCGATCACGGCAAGAACGGCCCGGGCGGCTGGTGGATCCTGGACGAGCCCGAGATCCACTTCCCCGATCCGGCCTCGCCAGGCAACGTGGATGTCGTCGTGCCGGATCTCGCCGGGTGGCGCCGGGAGCGCATGCCCGAGCTCCCCGACACGCCCTACTTCTCGCTCGCTCCGGACTGGATCTGCGAGGTCCTGAGCCCCTCGACCGAGCAGCACGATCGCAAGGAGAAGATGCCCGTCTACGCGCGCGAGGGCGTGCGGCACGTCTGGCTGATCGCGCCCCTCCAGCGGACCCTGGAGGTCTTCACGCTCGCCGCGGATCGCAGCTGGGCGCCGATCGCCACCCACCGCGACACCGCGAGCGTCCGCGCCACGCCCTTCCAGGCCATCGAGCTCGATCTCGCCGTTCTCTGGGCGACGTAGCGCCCACCTTCGGTCCACGGAGAGCGGAAGTCGGACGGCACGAGACAGAGATCCCGAGTCAGAGATCCCGAGTCAAAGAGCGCGACTCGGAGGGCTTGAGTCCGAGAGCTCGCCGTCCCCGCCCTCGCCGCCGTCCGGCCCCCGGAGCCGCGCCGAGAGCAGGCCGACGAGCTCCTGCGTCGAGAGCTTGCCGGCGGTGTCCTTGCCGCCGAGCACCTGCGCCACGAGCGAGCGCTTCTCCGCGTGCAGCGACAGCATCTTCTCCTCGATCGTCCCGAGCGCCACCAGGCGATAGATGGTGACCGGCCGCCGCTGGCCCAGGCGGTGCGCCCGGTCCGAGGCCTGATCCTCGACCGCGGGGTTCCACCAGGGGTCGAGGTGGATCACGTTGGTGGCCGCCGTGAGGTTGATGCCGAACCCCCCCGCCTTCAGCGAGATCAGAAAGAGCGGCGCCGACCCCTCCTGGAACTCGCGCACCCGCTCGGCCCGGGCCTTCCGGGGCGTCTCGCCGTCGAGGTAGACGTACGCGACGCCGCGCGCCTCGAGCGCCTCGCGCACCAGCGCGAGGTGCGACGTGAACTGGCTGAACACGAGCGCGCGCTGCCCCTCCGCGCACAGCTCCTCGACGAGCCCGAGGAAGCGCGCGAGCTTGGACGAGTCGAGCGTCGAGCGCGCGTCGTAGAGGCGCGGGTGCGACGCGAGCAGCCTGAGGCGCGTGAGCGCCGCCAGCACCTCGACGCGCCGCTCCTGCTCGCGCCGGACCGCCCGGGGCGTCTCGAGGTCGGACAGCGCCGCGAGGCGCGCGTCCTCGTACAGCTGCCACTCGGCGCCCGAGAGCACGACCGGCACGCGCACCTCGGTGCGCGCCGGCAGCTCGGCCTCCACCTGCGCCTTGGTCCGCCGGAGGAGGAACGGGGCGAGCACGCGCGCGAGCGCGGGCCCCGCGGCAGGGTCGATCTGGCGCTCGATCGGCATGGCGTAGCGGTCGCGGAACGCGTCCCAGCCGCCCAGGAGGCCGGGGAAGACGAGCGCGAAGAGGCTCCAGAGCTCGCCGAGGTGGTTCTCGATCGGCGTGCCCGAGAGCGCGAACGTGAAGTCCGCCTGGAGCGCCCTCGCGGCGCGGAAGCGCTGGGTGGTCGCGTTCTTCAGGCTCTGCGCCTCGTCGAAGACGACGGTGGCGAAGCGCCGCGCCGCGAGGCGCGCGGCGTCGCGCACGAGCAGGCCGTAGCTGAGCACCAGCACGTCGCCGGGGCCGAGCCGCGCGAGCGCGCCGTCGCGATCGGCCTCGTCCGCGTAGAGCGTGAGGCGGAGGGAGGGCGCGAAGCGCCGCGCCTCGTCCTGCCAGTTGAAGGCCACCGAGGTGGGCGCGACGACGAGCGCCGGCCCGCGCTCGCCGCGCTCGATCAGGACGGCGAGCGCCTGCACCGTCTTGCCGAGGCCCATGTCGTCGGCGAGCACGCCCCCCGCGCCCCAGGCCGCGAGCCGCACGAGCCAGCGGTACCCGTCGAGCTGGTAAGGGCGGAGCTCACCCGCGAGCGCCGCGGGCGCGGCGGGGCAGAGCTCGCCGGCGGCCACGACCCGCTCGACGAGCCCCCGGAACGCGCCGTCCGCCTCGATCGCGGCGCCGGCCCGCTCGAGCTCCCACAGCACCGCGGCGGCCGAGGGGCCCACCGAGAGGCCGTGCGGGGAGTCGTGGATGTGATCGGCCAGGCGCTCGAGGTGGGCGCGCAGGGCCTCGCCCAGCTCCACGTAGGTGGTGGCCTCGACCTGCACGTAGCGCTCGTGGCGGCGCGCCGAATCGAGCAGCCGGGCCAGCGCCACGCGCTCTCCCGCGACGCTCAGGCCGCCGAGGGCGCCGAACCACTCGCGCCGCTTCTCGAGGACGACCTTGAGCGCGCGGGGGCCCCCGTCGCCCACGACGCGCAGGGGCTCGCCGACCCACTCGAGCTCCGGGGGCGGCTCGCGCCGCGCGCAGGCCGCGAGCAGATCGAGCGCGCCCTGCGCGCTGGCAAAGCGGTAGTGGAACGGGCGATCCTCGAACGGCTCGGCCCCGGCGAGCGGGAGCTCGGCGGCGAGCGCGGCGGCGAAGTCCTGTTCCCGCCGCAGGTCGCGCACCGCGTGCAGGGCCCGGTCGCCGCGCCGCACGTGGACGTCGCGCGCGCCCGCGCCCGGCACGAGGGGCGGGGCGTCCGCGAGCGGCCGCACGCGCAGCTCGACCTCCACGGCGCCGCGGGGCTGGGCCGTGAGCCGCAGCACCGGGAGCAGCTCCGGCGGGACCGACTCGCCCATCACGCTGCGCGGCATGGCCACGGGCACGCGCAGCGCCCACCGCGAGAGCGCGGCGAGCAGCGCGCCGTGGCTCTCGGGCGGGAAGACGTCGCCCTCGCGCGCGAGCACGTCGAGCAGCGCCCGGATCTCGGCCTTGACGTCGAGCAGCGTGAGCCGCCGCGCGCCCTTGTCCCAGTCCCAGAGGAACAGCACCTCCTCGGGCCGGGCCCGGCGCGCGCGATCGAGCAGCGCAGAGGGCAGCGCCGTACCCTCGACGCCGGCGCTCACCCGCACGGCGCCGTGGCGCTCCTCGGCCACGACGCCCACCGGCGCGCGCTCGATGCGCACGGCGACGTCGGGCGCCTCGTCGAGGAAGAGGCGCGGGTGGCCGATGAGCGCGTCGAGCAGCGCCCGCGAGGCGAAGGCGTTGCCTTCGGGCAGGAGGGACGCGACGCGGGCGTCCTCGGGGGAGAGCTTTCCGCCGTGCTCCAGCAGGAGGCGCTTCTTGCCGAGCCGCGCCCCGGCGCCGCGCTGCGCCTTCTTGCCCAGCCGGTGGATCCAGGGCGCGACCACGACGCCGGCCGCCTCGACGACGTCCAGCCGGAAGGAGAGCTCGACGCCGCCGCGCGCCCCCGGGCCCTCGTCGAGGGCCCTGTCGAGCGCCAGCAAGGCGCGCTCCCAGGCGGGGCGGCCGAGCTCGTCGAGCGCCTGGAAGAAGGCCTCGCTCGGGGGCTGGCGGAGCCAGAGCAGCGCGGCGTCGATGGCCGCGAGCACGTGCACGCAGCCGGCCGCGCCGCAGTCGCACTCGGCGCGGAGGGCCCCGGGCGCGAGGGTCAGCCGCGCCTCCGGCCTGACGAAGCCGGCGCCCGCGCGGTGCGCCTCGAAGGGCCGCGGGTCGTCGAGGCGAAAGCCGGGGAGCGCGGCGTCGAACCGCAGCGCGGCGGCCCGGAGCGCTCGCTCGGGGCGCGGGGCCGCCGCCTCCGGCACGCGCGCGCGCAGCTCGCAGAGCCGCTCGTGCGCCGACAGGGCCCGCGGCTCGTCGGGCGGCCGCATCAGCGACGGCGCCGCGGCGCGCGCGAGCGCGGCGTCGTCGCGCTCGTCCTCCAGGAAGCGAGCGACGAGGGGCGGCAGGACGTCGCGGAGGCGCGAGGGCGCGAGCCACGCGAGCGCGCCCGCGAGCGACTCGACGCTCGCGAGGTCGATGAGGCGCCGCCGCGCGCCGAGGAGCTGGAGCTCGGGCCAGAGCGTGGGGTCGACGCGCGGCGCCACCGCCTCGAGGCTCAGCCGGGCCAGGTGCGCGACGCCGTGCTGCGCGAGCCAGGCGAGGAGGGCCGCGCGGGTCTCGAAGGGCGCCGCAGGGGCTACGGGGGGGACGGCCTGGGTGTCGCCGGGCATGACGGGCGGCGTAACGTCGTCGGTGCGAGGGCCCGGTTCAAGGGGTTCCGGCGCGCTGGCCCCCGGGAGCGAGCGCGCTGTAGGGCACGGCGGGCGCGGCCGCGAGCAGCAGCGCCCCGCCCGCGGCCGTGTAGACCGAGTACGAGAGCACCGCCTCGACGCCGCGTCCGGAGAAGGTCATCGCCAGCGCGAACGCGAGCAGCAGCATCCCGCTCGCGAACGCGAGCGCCCGCGTCCACACGCCCGCGAGCAGGCCGACGCCGAGCGCCGTCTCCAGCGCGGTCGCCGACCAGGCCAGCGCCGGGACGATCCAGGCCGGCGCCCACGGGTTGATCGCGCCGGTGTACGCCACGAAGCGGCCCCACTCGCCCCAGGCCACGCTGCCGGTGCCGGGTGGGCCCCACAGGCCGAAGCGGTCGGCGACCGCCGACAGGAACGCGGCGGCGAGGCCCAGCCGGAGCAGCAGCGCGCTCGCCCACGCGAAGCGGGGCGAGGCCCACGGCGGGGCGAGGGGCAGCCGGCGGGCGGCGAAAGCGGCGGCTGGATCAGCGGGGCGCGGCGCGGAATGCGAGATGGTCATGGCTCCTCTTTCGCCCCGGAAGCTGGATCCGGGGTGGTCCAGCGAGGAGGTCCATTTCTGGCATGATGGCTGGACCATGCGCCCGTGGACCTTCCCCGTCTCGCTCGACCCGGGCTCGGCGGAGCCGCTGTTCCGGCAGATCGCCCGGGGGATCGCCGCGGACATCGGCCGCGGGAGGCTCCGGCCCGGCGCGGTGCTGCCCGGGTCGCGCACGCTGGCGCAGACGCTCGGGGTGCACCGCAACACCGTGCTGGCCGCGTACGACGAGCTCGAGGCCGAGGGCTGGCTCAGCTCCGCCGAGCGCAGCACGCGCGTCTCCGCGGCGCTGCCGCCGCGCCCGCGCGGCGTGACAGCGCCTCGTGGCGAGCTCGGCTACGACATCCCCGCCCGCCCGGCGTGGCGCACCTTCGCGCCGGATCCGGCGCGCCGGGGCGTGCTCCACTTCGGGGCGGGGCTGCCCGACCTTCGCCTGGCGCCCGCCGACGAGCTGGCCCGGGCCTACCGGGCGGCGGCGCGCGCGGGCGGCCGCGCCGCGCTCGGGTACAGCGATCCGCGGGGCGACGTGCACCTGCGGCGCGCGCTCGCGGCGCTGCTGCGGGAGACGCGCGGGCTCGCGTGCGACGAGGACCACCTCCTCGTCACGGCGGGCAGCCAGGGCGCGATCGATCTGGTCGCGCGCCGGCTCCTCGGGCCAGGCGACGCGGTCGCGGTCGAGGACCCCGGCTACCCGCCGGCCTGGGACGCGCTGGCGTCGACCGGCGCCGAGCTCCTGCCCATCGGCGTCGACGGCGATGGATTGCGCGTCGACGCGCTGGAAGCGCTCGCCGCGCGGCGGGCGGTGCGGCTCCTGTACCTGACGCCGCACCACCAGTTCCCGACCACGGTCACGCTGTCCACGGCGCGGCGGCTCCAGCTGCTCGACGTCGCGCGCGCGCGGCGGATCGCCGTCCTCGAGGACGATTACGACTTCGAGTTCCATTACGACGGCCGCCCGATCCTGCCGCTCGCGGCCACGGACATGGGCGCGGTGATCTACGTCGGCACGCTGTCGAAGATCCTCGCGCCCGGGCTGCGCCTCGGGTGGGTGGCCGGGCCGCGGCCCCTCGTCGAGGCGCTCGCGGCGCAGCGCATGCGCGCCGACCGACACGGCAGCCTGGCGCTCGAGCGGGCCGTGGCCGCGCTGATCGAGGACGGGCTCCTCTCGCGCCACGCGCGCAAGATGCGGCGCGTGTACGAGGCGCGGCGGAATGCGCTCGCCGAGGCGCTCCGGGCCGAGCTGGGCGGCGCCGCGCAGCTCACCGTCCCGGCCGGCGGGATGAGCCTCTGGGTCTCATTCCCCGAGGGCGCGGACACCGAGGTCGCGGCGCGCGCCGCCCCCCGGCACGGCGTGGGGTTCTACCCCGGCGCGCGCTTCAGCTTCCGCGGGGGCGAAGCGCGCGCCGCGCGGCTCGGGTTCGCGTCGCTCGACGAAGGCGAGCTGCGCGAGGCGACACGCCGGCTCTGCGCCGCGCTGCGCGCCCGGCCCGACATCCAGCGCGGCCGTACGACCTTGTAAGCGCGTATCCGCGATTAGCGATCTGCCGGAAGTGCGCTGTCCGGGATTCCCAGGATCGCATGTTCGCGGTACGCTCTGGGCATGCCCCGGTCCCTGACCCCAGCGCGTCGCCCGAAAGGGACACCGACGTGGCTGGGACACAGAGGCGGCACGGAGGTGCTCGATCGTGTTCCATCCTTCCTCGTTCGATTCACAACCTGACTCCCAGAGGAGAGACAGCGCGCGCGGCGTAGTAGCGCTCGCTGATCGACCGGCGGACTCCCGCCCAGCCTCTTCGCGGCGCTCCGTACGGCTGCGAGGCCGCCTCATCGACGGGCGTTACCAGGTCGATCAGCTGCTCGGGCGCGGCGCGATGGGCGAGGTCTGGCGCGCGCACGACGGCGTCCGGCGCGCCGATGTCGCGCTGAAGTTCCTCACGGTGGCGCGGGGCGGGCGGAACGTCGACGCGATCGAGCGGTTCCGCCTGGAGGCGCGGGTCGCCGCGCAGCTCGGACAGAAGACCCGCGGCGTCGTCGCCGTGCTCGACGCCGGCGAGGACCTGGCGGCGGGCCCGTACATCGTGATGGAGCACGTGCGCGGCAGGTCGCTGCGTCAGCTGCTGGAGGAGCGAGGGACGATCCCTGCCGTCGAGCTGGCGTCGCTGCTCCGCCAGTTGGGAGAGGCGCTGTCGGCGGCGCACGGCCTCGGCGTCGTGCACCGGGACATCAAGCCCTCGAACATCCTTCTTGTCGAGGGGAGCGACGGCCATCTATGCGCCAAGATCACCGACTTCGGGATCGCCAAGTGGGTCGGCCAGGATCGGCCGGCCGATTTCCGCCGCCGCACCGCGGACGGCGTGGTGCTGGGCACGCCGGCCTACCTGAGCCCGGAGCACACGTGTGATGGCCTGGGCGGCCCGCAGCTCGACATGTGGTCGCTCGCGGTCGTCGCGCACGAGGCGCTGACCGGGCGGCAGCCGTTCCCGGGCCGCAACCTGGCCGCGGTGCTCGCGGCCATCCTGGTCAGCGGGCGCCCCCCGCTGGCCACGTTGTCCCCGGGAGCGCCTCCCGCCCTGGAGGCGTGGTTCGCGCGCGCCTTCGCCATCAGCCCGTCGGAGCGGTTCCCCAGCGTCCAGGCGATGATCTCCTCCTTCGAGGCCGCGGCGGGGGTGCCGGTGGGGGTGCCGGTGGCGCCGCCGGCAGCGCCGCGGAGGCGGCGCTGGCGCGTCGCGGCGGCCGGGGCGGCGCTGGCGCTCGGGATCGCGCTGCCCGCGGCGCTGCTCTGGGGGCGGGCCGGGAGCGACGGCGCGCGCCGCGTGGACGAGGTGGTCAGCGACGCGGCGCGCGCTGCCGCCCGCGTCGCCGACGCCGCGCAGGCGATGACGGCGCGCCTGCTGGAACGCCAGGGCACAACGCCCTGAGCGCGGATTTCGCGCCACGTTCGCCTCGTCAGGACGCGGGCGGGGCCGTCCAGGAACTCTGGCGCCCCGTCCAGGAACCGGGCGGGACCGTCCAGGAACCCAGGCGCGCGGTCTGCTGCATCCGGCCAGCGGGCACGTCTTCAAGGCGCCATCTGCGCTCGTCGTGCCACAGCGCTGCGTTGTCGCTCCATCGTGTCGCTCGAAGCTGCGGCGAGCGACCCGCGCGTCAGGGCGAGGCGCCCTCCTGACAGCGGCCCTCGGCACACTCGAGCGGGCCCGGCACGGCGCACTCGTACTGGCAGTACGTCCCCCAGCGTTCTTTGTCCTCGATGAGCGCGCGCGCCTCCTCTTCCACATACGCTTTCTTGGCGCTGTTCACGGGCACGAAACACCCGAGCGGGCAGCCGGGCGACGCATAGACGCACTCCGAGGGATCATTGCACGCGTTCGACTCGGCGACGATCACCTCGAACTCCTCCTGGATCTCCTCGTCGCTCCTGGCACAGCTCGCGCAACCGAGGCCGATGATGAAAAGCACCATTCCATTTGCGCGCATCGACATGCTTCACCTCCGGCAGAAGGCCGCGAGTCCCGCGCCTTCAGGGAGCGTTCGCCGCGGCGCCTCGTTCGCGTATACATCACCCCTCCCAGCACGGGCCTCGCCAGCACGAAAGCGGCACGGGATGGCCCGCGCCCCGAACGGCCCCTGTCGCCAGCGCCGCGACAATTACCCCCGCCCGGCCCATCGTCCTGCTCCTCGACGAGGACTCCAGTCACACCGCACACGCCTCGCAGAAGGTCGCCGCTGACCTGAGCATCCAGCTGCTCTAGCTCCCCAAGCGCTGTCCCGAGCTGAACCCGATGGACCACCCGTGGCGTTCGGTGAAGCGCGACGTCTGCGCAAATCGGCAGGACACGAACATCGATCTGACTACGGCGAGGGTCCGCGCCGCGCCAGACGCCAGCACCACGAACAACGCGAATCCGTCCGCGCGCCACAGTCCCCGGCGGAGCGCCCTGAGCCGCTCCTCCGACTCGTCGATCAGGTTGGCGATGGGCTCGGCAACCGACCCCGGTAGGTACGAACCCCCGCCCGCAGGTTCACCCGTGCTCACGGTACTTCCGGCACCGCTCCACGAGCGGGTGAACCGCGTGCCACGGGTCCGGACCGCCGTTCTGATATTCGAGGACGAACAGGTTGAGCAGCAGGTCGCGCTTCATCCCTTCCTCGCACTGGTCCGGAAATCGATTCGTCTCTGCGATGTGGCGCAGGATCGGCACATATCCCTCAGGCAGCGCCCGCTCGAAATCGGCCTGCAAGGTGGCGGCAGCCCGATCGACCGAGGCCGCGGTCACCGGAGGGTCATCGTGCTCATTGCTAGCCGCCCGCACCATGTGGAGCGCGTGCCGGATGCAGCCGCCGCTGAGGCGCGCGATTCGCTCCGCCGCCCTGTCGCCCTCCTCGAACAGACGATCGAACCGCGCTCGCTTCTTGAGCAAGTCTGCCAGCGCGGTCACGCCGCCCTGGTTGTCCCCACCGCCCTCCGCGGCGCGCCGGCGGACCTCGATCACCGGCACGACGACGATCTCGCCGCCGTAGAGCCCGCTCAGCCCCGCGCCGGCCGGCGCGTAACAGAGATACAGCGGAACCGTGATGACGAGGTGCGCGTCGAGGCTCTTCAGGGCGCCCATCCGCTCCCGGTAGAGCCGCTCCACCCCCTCATGGTGTGCCTGGCTCAGCTTCTCCATGTTGTCGATGAGCACCACCAGCGGACCCGCGCCGTCGTCCGGCGCCTCCCTGGTCGCGGCGAAGGCCTTGTTCAGCCCCTCGATCAGCACGGCCGTCGTGGGCCGCAGGGCGGTGCGGATGTCCTTCCGACGCTCCGCGCTGGGCAGGCGGACCTCGCCGAGGATCCGGGTGAGCGCCTCCGAGATGTCGCCAGGAAGGTTGGTGTTCGTCTTGCTCAGCGCGTCCTTGATCTGGTCCTTCCACAGCGGCATGAGCACCTTCGCGGCCGCCGCCTTCCGCTGCTCATAAACGAGCTTCCACAGCGCGAGGAGGATGTCCTCGAGGTCGATGTCGGTCCGGTTCAGCATCACGTCAGCGTCGAGGAACAGGACCGTCGCGAGCGGCGCGCCGTGAGAGGCCGTCTCCAGCTGGACCTTCATCCGAAGGAGCTCGGTGGTCTTTCCGCTCCCGAGGTGACCGCTGACGAAGTGGAGGGTGGGGATCCCACCGGACCGACGGATGTTGCGGACGATCCGGCCGAGGCGATCGCTGCCGCGGATGGCCGTCAGGTTGGCGAACAGGCTGGAGTCTTCCCGCGGGTCCAGCGGCGAGTAGGGGTCGCAGAGGCGGACGGCATCGTCCAGGTTCTGCGCGGGCGGCGGGGTCAGCACGCGGCTGGAGACCGCGTGGCCGCGGAGGGTGGCGATCGGGGCGTCGCTCATGGGCGGAGGAGCTGCGGGGCGGACGCTACCACAAGCCTGGCCGCGCGGCAGCGTCACCGCCGCCCGCGTCCCCCCGCCGGGCCGGCGCGACGGCCACAGCTTCCCCTCATTCGCCGCGGCGAGCACCCGAGCCGCACGAATCGCCCTCCACGCATCGCTGCGTCGGCACAAGCATCCACCGCGCTCCTCTCGCTTACCTCGGTAGTCCGCTCCTCGACGGGGGCGATCGATCCTCGAGAAGTCTTCGCCTTCTCAAGCAGCGAACCCTTGCGCAACGGCGCAATCCGTTGCGGTTCACGGCAGGGCGTTGCGCCCCTCCCTTCCGCTTCCTCTCCGTCCTGCGCGGCAGCGCCGAGCCACGGGCTCACCTCGCGCCGGCACACGTGTTGCCATGCCGCCACGCCGCAACGAAACCACGGCGTGCCGCCGCAGCGGCAGGCCGGATCCAATAAGACATCACAGGAGGTTTTCCCCGTGAGTGAATCACCGATGTTTTCGACCATCGTTCTCCCCCCGGATCTCGTCGCCGACGACGTCATCGCTGTCCGAGATCAGGTGAGCGCGCGGATCGCGGCGGTGCTCCGGCCCAAGAGCGGCAAGCGCAAGGAGGGCGACACGCCGCTGCCCAGGGGGGTCGAGCTCCTCGCGGCGCTGCCGCCGCACATCGACAGGCCGTGGAAGCGCTTCGACGCAGCCACGACAGAGCTTCAGGGTTTCCGCAGCATGCGGGCGAGCGCGCAGGCCGACCAGCGCCACTCGGCGGCGAGCGAGGCCGAGCGGAGCGCGGCGAACAGCGACAGCGACGACCGGTGGCGCGCGTTCGAGCAGTGGAACGCGGGAGCCGCCGGGCTCTCCGACGATGGGGAGGCGCCGGCGCCGTCCGAGGCGCGCTGGCTCTATGCGCAGCTCTTCCCGGCGCCCGATGGGCTTCGCTTCATCACGCGCCGGCCGCGGCTCCAGTGGACCGCCATGGTGCAGCGGATGAAGACGCTCGAGGAGGAGCGCGCGCAGGCGGTGGTCGAGGGGTTCGGCGGGACCCGGCACCACCGGCAGCTCGTCGCCGCCCACGCGCGCTTCGGCGACGCGTACGGGTTCACGGCCGTGGCCTCCGCCAAGGAGGGCGGGCCGACCGATGGCCGGCCGCAGTGGAGCGCCGCCCGGGATGCGCTGCGGAGCCTGATCCAGAAGATCGAGAGCCACGCCGACCCGGAGATCCCGGGGAGCGAGGCGCTCGCCGCGTTCCTGCTGGCGCCCTACGTCGAGATGGTCGACGACCTCGCGAGATCCCGCCGGAAAGCCCTAGCCAAGAAGCCCGAAGCCGTCTCGGCGCCCCCGTTCGAGGCGGGCGGTACGCCGTGAACCCATACGGGTGAGCTGGCTCGTCCACGCGGGAGATGAATGGCACCCGTCTCCTGGTGGACACGCCTCCAACAAAAGTCGGGTCGCCCTCATCTGCGGGGTGGACACGCCTCCAGCAATAGATGGCTGGCACTCGTCTCTCGGTGGACACGCCTCCAATAAACGACGGGTCGCACCTATCTCCGGGGCGGACTCGCCTCCTGCGGAAGATGGTGGCGACCAGTCTCCCTATGGACGGGGCCCCCAAAAAAGACGGGTCGCACCCATCTCCGGGGTGGACGCGCCTCCTGCAAAAGGTGGGCGCCATCCCTCTCCCAAGGCCGGCCACGAGATGGGCAACTGCGGGTCTGTATGCGCCACGGTCGCGGGGCGCCCATGAGCGCGGCGGCGCGGCACTCCGCTGCCAGCGGACGCAGCGGCGCCTGACCTACTTAAGGAGCGGCCGGAACACGTCGGGCAACACGCCCCGCTCCGCGGCGCGCCGGAGCGCGTCGCAGCACGCGGCGCACGCCGGCGCGCCGCGGAGCGGTAGCTCGGCGTGAGGCAGTCCGTGCGGAAGATGCCGGCAGCCGCGGCTTCGGTGTCCGGGTGGACGTGGAGCTGGACCGGCACGCAGAGCGTTGACCGGGCGGCAGCCGTTCCCGGGCCGTAACCTGGCCGCGGTGCTCGTGGCCATCCTGGTCAGCGGGCGCCCCCCGCTGGCCACGTTGTGCCCGGGAGCGCCGCCCGCCCTGGAGCCATGGTTCGCGCGCGCCTTCGCCATCCGCCCATCGGAACGGTTCCCGATTTTGCGCCGCTTCCGCCTCGTCAGGACGCGGGCGGGGCCGTCCAGGAACTCTGGCACGCCGTCCAGGAACTCTGACGCGCCATCCAGGAACCGGGCGGGGCCGTCCAGGAACTCTGGCGCGCCGTCCAGGAACTCTGGTGAACGGCCAGCTCCACGTCGCGATCCGCGAAGGCATCGCAGCACCCGCGCGGATCTCGCTAAGCGCCGACGTCACCGGTGCAGCGGTCACAGCACCCTCGCCAGCGCGGACGACGGTCGCCGGCTACTTCGCCCAGAGGACCGAGAGATCGAGCTCGATCGCCTCGAAGGGCTCGACGCGGACGCGAGCTGCGTCGCGGTGGACGACGGCGGGCCCCCAACCCCGACCCGAGGCGAGCGAGAAGACCTCCAACGTCCGCGCGATTGGGTCGACCAGCCACGCGTGCTGCACGCCCTCGCGCGCGTAGATCGGCATCTTCTCGTCGCGATCCACGTCCTCGGTCGAAGGGCTCAGCACCTCGCAGACCCAATCCGGGGCGAGCGGGAAGAAATCCGTCGTGGGCAGCTCGGGCATGCGTTCTCGACGCCAGCCAGCGATGTCCGGTACGACCGCGTCCACCTCGCCCGGCAGCGCTGGGTCCGGGAAGTGCAGTTCGGGCTCGTCCAGGATCCACCAGCCGCCAGGCCCCCCCTTCCCTGCATCGAACGGACCGCCGAGCTCGATGCCGAGGCGAGACGATGCGCGTGCATGAGGCGGCGCCGGCCTCGGGAACACGTGCAAGGTGCCCGCGATGAGCTCCGCCACCTTGGTCGGCGGGACGGCTTCGAGGTCGGCGTATGTCGCGCGGCGCTGCTTGGCGGCGGGCTGGCCCATGGCGGAAGCCTGCCCGGGGATGCGCGGCGCGGCAAGGCGGCGAGGAGCAGGGGTCCGGCGGCGCGCCGGCCGGGGCGCTCATCGACGCGGGGGCACGACGGCGACCGCCAGTGCCAACAGTCCACGAGCGTCCCTATCGCTGGTGAGAGCGAAGTTGGAGCAGGGTGAGCGAGAGGGCCTGCTCGAGTTTGAAGAAGCGTGCCCTGGACAATCATCGTAATTTGATCAGGCAGACATTCCAGCTCACCGACGAGGCGCACGCAGCGGTTCGGGAGTAGCCGGGTAGCGGCCCTGGCGCAGCGCGATGCTGGCTCTGCCTCCCTGCTCGGAGGTTACCTGATCTCGCGATATTCGAACCAATCGACGTCTGCGTGCAGGCGCGTGCCGGCCAGGTCTTGGCACACCATCCCGACGAAATTGCCTATGAATCCACGGGGCACCGCGTGCTCGTCCGACAAGATCGACGCGTCGTGCCCCACCCCATCGCGTGGTAGGCGCGTGGTAGGCGCGTGGTAGGCGGCGCCCGGTCGACCGTGAGCGGCTGGGCGGCGCGGCGCTGGAAGAGCTCCAGGGCGTGTGCCGCGAGGCCACGGCTGATCTCCGCCGCCTCCGACGCGGTGACGGCCGGCGGACCGGGCTTGTTCTTCAGGCGCCGCTCCGCGAAGGGGTGCGCGCCGTCGGCGACCTGGCGGAACACCTTGGCGACCTTCCACGAGGCGATGGCGCAGAGATCGTCCACGTGGCTGTCCGCCCGCACCCAGGGCGAGCGCAGGTGCCCCGAGGCGTCGGCGATGGCGCGCAGGCGCAGCAGCGTGCGCTCGGCCTCGGCCGGCTCGTTCGAGGCGAGCAGGGCCTCGTAGCGCAGCGGCAAGAGGCCTGGGATCGCCACGCCGTACGCCAGCAGGATGTCGAGCATCGGCAGCGCCTCCGGGTAGGCAGCGCGCGAGACCAGGCGCGTGACCCAGCGCTCGATCACGCCCATGGCGCCCTCGCGCCAGAGCCCCACGCCCTGGCGACACACGGGCAGCACGTGCTGCACGAGCAGGCGATGAATGCCCAGCACCTTCGTCGGGTTCTCGCGCAGGGCCTCGCGCAGCCAGTAGAGCGCCTCCAGGCGCTCGATGGGGCTGGCGCTGCTCAGGAATTCGAGCGGTATCTTCACGAGCTCCACGGTGGAGAGCGCGCGCTTCCTCGCGAAGGTCTCGTCCTGCGCGGCCGGGATCGCGCCGCGGACGAACGAGTGCTCGCCGTGGATCGACTCGGCGAAGCAGGCGGAGCATCGACACGCGAGGGCCTCGAGCGCATCCCGCAGGGACGCCTCGAGCGTGCGCAGCGCCGACGCCACGGCGTCCGCCTCGACATGGCTCCCTCCCCGAAGCACCTCGGCGAGATCGGACAGGTCCTCGCGCCGAAGCGCCCCTGAGGCCTCCGGGAAAGCGGAAACATCGGTGATCGGGCCCCAACTGGACTTCTTGTCCTGCGTGGGGTAAGGCTGTGTAAAGGACGCTGGGAGTGTGGCCCGATGCTTGAGATGAAGAGGAACCCCCACACGCGACCGAACTTCTGCTGCTTTCTCGTCGTCGCCGCCACCCTCGCTGCGGGGGCGGGATGCACCGCTCCCGAGCGGCGTTTCTCAAACAGCGGCGCGGGTGGCGGAACGGGCGGCGGTCCGATCGATGCGCAGGGCGGCGGGGGTGCCGGCGCGTCCGGCGGCGGGGGCGAGGGCCGCGGGGGCGCGTCCGGCGGTGGGGGCGCGTCCGGCGGTGGGGGCGGTGGCGGCGGGGGTGATCCTGGATGCCAGATCCCGCCAGACAGCCCCACGCTCGCCGACGCCATCATGGTGGCTGCGGGCGGCAGCCATACGTGCGCGATCCGGCATGACGGCTCTCTCTACTGCTGGGGGGACAACTCGTTCGGCCAGCTGGGTGTTCCGCAGGCGATGGCGGTCTCCTCGAGCACGCCGGTGAGAGTGCATTTTCCCGCGTCGCTCGGCGCGGCGACGATCACGCAAGTCGCGCTGACCGAGCAGGCGACCTTCGCGATCGACAGCCAGCTCCGACTCTGGGCCTGGGGAAACAACGAGACCGGCATCCTCGCGAACGGCTCCAAGGACTCGATGGCCCACGACGCCCCGGCGATCGTCAATGACGGTACGGCCCCGTTGCTCGTGCGCAAGATCGCGCCGGAGTGGTACTCGGCGTGCGCGCTCACCTCGACCAGCAGCATCTACTGCTGGGGGTCCAACCTGTTCTCGAGCCTCGGGCCGGAGGCGACCGGCGAGGAGAGCCTCGTCCCGGTGAAAGCGTTCAACTTCACCGCGACGGCCGGTCCGAGGGCCATCCTCGCGCGGGGCATCGGCTCGATAGGCAGCTGCTTCTCGACCGGGGCGGCGGAAGACGGGCTGCGTTGCTGGGGCGCGATGGGCGGCGGGTATATCCTCACGAACACGCCCGCCGGCTCCGAGGGCGGCGCGAACTACAGCGCGCACACGCCGCTCATCGCGGCGGGAGCGACGCTGCCCTTCTCCGAGATCTCCTACGGCACGAACTTCGGCTGTGCGCGCGACGACGTGGGAGGCCTCTTCTGCTGGGGGACGAACAACAGCTCAGGTCAGCACGGCGCCGAGGCTCCCCCGGCCGGAACGGCGGCCGCGATCCCGGGTGTCTGGGGTCCGATGTCCACCGGCTACGTCTTCGTCTGCGCGATCGACGACCAGAGGCAGCTCCGCTGCCGTGGCAGCAACGAGCAAGGGCAGCTCGGTCGCAGCACGCCGACGAGGGCCGATAACACGCGAATGGAACCCGTCGTGCTCGGCGACGGCACCGCGCTCGCCAAGGTCGTCGCGGTGAGCGCCGGCTTCTTCCACACGTGCGCGATCGTCGAGGGGGCGTGCGGCCCCACGGGCCCTGGCCAGGTCCTGTGCTGGGGCAGAGGCACCCTGGGTCAGCTCGGCGACGGCGCCGGGGCGAGCTCCGCGATCCCCGTCGAGGTGAAGGCGCCCTGACGGACGAGCCAACGGCTTCCGACATGTGTCACCCAAGCTCCCGGTCAATCCAGGTGCTACCCAGGCTGCCGATCTGAACCGTTACCAGGCCACCGGTCCGTACCCTACCCAAGGAGCGGCCGGAACACGTCGGGCAGGACACCTCGATCCGCGGCGCGCCGGAGCGCGTCGCGGCACGCGGCGCACGCCGGCGCGTGCTCGCGGTAGCTCGGCGTGAGGCCGTCCGTGCGGAAGATGCCGGCAGCCGCGGCTTCCGTGTCCGGGTGCACGTGGAATTGGACCGGCACGCCGAGCGCATACAGGGGCGAGCCGTCGCTCCGCAGCACGTAAAGAGAGTAGGGCGTGTCATCGCCCGTGCGCCACCGATCGATGGAGAAGAGATACGGCACCTCGCCCGCGGCGTCGGCGTGCCGGCGAAGAAAGCACACGTCGCCCGCATACGAGACGAGCTCGTCGAGGTCCGTCGCCACCGAGACGGGGATCGGGTGCTCGATCCATCGCTCGAGCGCGAGCCACACGGCCCCGAGGACCGCCGGGTCGGCCGCGGCGTGCTCGTCTACCACGAACGCGCGGTCCACGGCGCTCGCCTCCGAGGGACCGCGCACGCCGTAGAGCGAGGCCAGCGCCGAGAGCGCGATCTCGGCGTCGAGCGGCGCGCCGCCTCGCTCCTGGTCGCACGCCGCCGCGAAGGCCGCGGCGTCGATCTGGGACGCGAGGCCCGCGCGGCGCAGGCTCTCGAGCGCTTCCTCGGGGCGGAGGGGGGTCGTCATGTGCTCATGTCATCCAGCCATGTCCTCCGTCCAATGCCGCCGCGGGATCGCGGCGCATCTCCGAGGCACCCTCGTTGGATGATGCACGATCCCGCCATGGAAAGATACTCCCGCGCCGGCCCGGGTCCGCTCAGGGCTGCAGCGCTCTCCGGTGGATCTCCAGGAGGCGTCCCTCGGGAGCGCCTGAAGCTCGGCGAACGGCGCCGGCGTCCAGCCGAACGGTCTGAGGCTGAGTGCATCGATCGTCCACTTCGCCGCCCCAGGTTCTTCTGTGAATCGATGCCTCGAGGACCCGCTCAAGGGCAAGTCGAACCTGGCCTTTTTGTTCTGTAGAGGTGGCTGTCCTTCAGGCGTCCGGCGACCCTTGCTGGACTGATGTCCCGAACCTATCGAAGGCTATCGATGTCCTCGACAAATGGGCGATCTCGAAGCTCGCAGGTGGCGCCGCAGCCAGGTTCGGACGGAGGGCGCGCCGTGAATCGACGAATCGTCCACGTCATCATGCCCCTTGGCTGGGCCCGTGGTCAGCCCGCGAGGAGCGATTCAATGGATATCTAGCTCGGTGATGAGGTGATGCTATCCTTCTTGATGCGCTCGATCCGCCCGCTTCTCCTGCGCGTTTTGCTCCTGCTCGGCGGGATTCTCCTCGCCTTGCTTCTGCTCGGCGGCTATCCACGGAGCGCGACCACCGGTGCCAGCGAGGATGTCGCGCCCACGCGCGGGCTCGACGAGATCCGCTATCTGGCGCTCGGCGACTCCTTCACGGCAGGGACCGGGAACCCGCCGTCCGACGCGTTCCCCTCGCGACTCGCTGACCTCTGGCGCGCGCAGGGCCGCCAGGTGACCCTCAAGAACGTGGCGGTCAACGGCTACACCACCGAGGACGTGCAAGAGCGGGAGATCCCGGAGGTGGCGCCATTCCGCCCCACGTTGGTGACGCTCGCGGTGGGCGCCAACGACTACGTGCGTCGCTGGAGCGCGGACGTCTACCGTTCGCGCGTGCGGGTGCTCCTCCGAGCGATCATCGACGCCGGCGTCGCGCCGGATCGGATCGTGGCGCTCCCGCAGCCGGATTGGTCGCTCTCTCCGGCCGCCGCTTCGTTCGGAGATCCGCGGCAGATCGGCGCGGACATCGTCGCCTTCAACACCATTCTGCGCGACGAGGCAGGAGCCGCCGGCGCGCGCTACGTGGACCTGTACCCGCTCATGCACAAGCAGGCGGAGGCGAAGATGCTCGCCAGCGACGGCCTGCACCCCTCGGCGCGCGCGCACGCCGAGTGGGCGGCGGCGCTCCACGAACAAGTAGATCCCTGAGGTTTCGGGCCGCTACTTCTCCTCGTTCTTCTCGTGGTTCACCATGTCGAGGAGCTGCCCCGCGACGGTCTCGTCCACCCGGAGCGGCATGACCCCGAAGCTCGCTGCCACCGCGTCCTGCTCGAACAAGAAGCGCCGCAGCACCTCGCTCGAATACTCCTCGAGCGGCAGCGCGTACGCCCCGTACGGCGTGCCGTCGAGCGCCAGCGCGTGGTGCGCCCGTGCGTTGACGCCACGGAAGCTGTGGCACTTGACGCACCCTTGTTCGCCGATCAGCGCCTCGCGCAGCCCGCCGGAGAGCGAGCGGAGCGGCGCGAGCGGATCGCTCTCTACCCAGTGAAAGCTCGCCGCACCGAGCCCAAATGCGGCGTAGGTCTTGTTCCCCAGGCCCGCGGGCAGCGGCGTCCGGAAGTGCAGGAACGCGCCGAGCGGCCGGATCATCATTGGCATTGGCTCGTCGCCCTCGATCCACGAGTAGGCGCGCTTCAGCCGGTAGAAATCGACGAAGCGGTAGAGATTGTCCTCGTCGTCGAGTCCCACCACGATGACCGCCTGCGCCTTCTTCAGCACCTCGCGCGGGAAGTACTGTTGCTCGCCCCGAAGGTTCGAGACCACCAGCCAGTCCCCCTCGCCCACCTCGGACTTCGGCCGCTCGGCCAGGTAGGCGAGCAGATCGATGGCCTGATAGGTCTTGCCGGGCAAGGGGTAGCGCTCGAGCCCCCCCTTGCCGAAAAGGGCGCTTATCGTCTCCTGCAGCGCGACGTCGACCGGGTAGGTGGTGATGGCCCGGGGATCCTTGCGGAGCTCCGACATGTCGAGGGGCGGCCGTGCACCCCAGCGGCGGAGCACGCCGAAGGGGTTGTCGATGGGGAGGTCCTTCGGGCCCGAGGCGACGAAGGGGAACACCAGATCGCCGACCATGTCTCCCCTTCCGCCCCAGTGCAGGATGCTGTGCGCATCGCGCCTGGGGACGACAAAGTGGTCGACGTCGGGCGCGCCCGCATTCTGGAGCGCGCGCGCGAAGGGGCGAGCGAGACGCGCCCAGCCGATGTCGTCCTCCGCGCCGAACAGCATCAAGAACGGTGGCGCATCGGACCGCGCGTACGTGATGGGCGACGACTCCCTGCGATCTTCGACCGAGTCCGCGAAGAACGCCGCGTCGGGGTGCCCCTCGAGCGCCGCCTCGCCCAGGTCGTAGGTGCCGCGCAACAGGATGACGCCATCGACGCGCTTGGGATCCATGCCGGCCCCCTCGAGGAGCCGCCGATCGAGCGCAAGGAGGGACGCCATCCACGCGCCGACGCCGCGACCGACGAGGACCACGCGCGTCGGGTTGCGCGCGCTGGTGACCTCTTGCATGACCCGGGCGACGTCCGCCGCGCACGCGCGCAGCGTGTAGCCGGTGTGGATGTTGAACGAGACGGCGGCGGCGGCGACCCCGTTTCGCTGCAGGGAGTCGCCGACATTCGCAGCGAAGGCGAGCCGCTCGTCGGGCTGCGAGGGCTCGTTCCCTTGCAAGAGGACGACCAGCGGGCCGCGCTTGCTCGCGCGCGGCGGCGCGTAGAGATCGACGTTGACGTTCGGCCCATCAGGCCCCCGCCGCTGCATCCAGGCATACGTCACCGTGGCGACGGAGCGGGCTCCAGCTCCTGCGCGCCGCTTGAGGAGATGTGTGCCGAGGACGATGAGCACCGCGAGGAGGCCGACGCCCACCCATTGCCACGTTCGACCCAGCCATTGTCGCGTTCGAATACCCAACATGGATCCGCTCTTGTGCCCGACGTCGAGCGCGTCAAGCCAGAGCGCCGTCGGTCGCCTCCCAGCGACACAGAGATGACCCGCGCAAAAGAACGCGATTTCGAGAGGGGACAGCTGTACAAGCTGGGCATCGACCGCGTAATCCCAAAGCCCTTCGACATCTCGAGACCGGCAACAGGACGGTCTACGTCAAGGGCGTCTGGCTCCGCCTGCGGATCGACCTGTTCGTCGCGGGCGAGCTCCACATCTTCGGGCTTGAAGCCCTCGCGGCCCGCCGCCCATCGGCGCGCGCGTAGTTACCCGCTCTGGTCAAGACCCAGACGCACCATCGAGCACCTCGATGGCGCGCGGCTCGGCAATCCTCGTGAATACGGTCGACCGCAAGCGCGGTATCGTGGATTACTCTGACACGTCGTTCAAGGTGTCGATCGTGAATGTCGCCGGCTGCGCCGCCTTCGACGGAACCCCGGGGCCCTCGTGGAGTACCTTGATGAGGAAGGCTGCGATGGTCGCCCCACGCCGTCGTCAGCGTGTGCTCCCTCCGTCTCGTGGAGCGCCGCGGGCGGAAAGGTGCGCAGCTGCCATGTGCAGCAAGCTCTCTTTTCCCTTTTTCAGAACGAAGGCGCGCTGCCCGTCCGCTCGGCAAGCTTTGGCGCCGGGGCGGCTCGCCGCGGCAGCGCTGGCCCCCTCAGGGCTGCAGCGCTCTGCAGTGGATCTCCAGGACCCGGATCTTCCCCTCGACCGTGTCGTAGCGGAGATCCAGCCCCGTCAGCACCTGCTGGGCCGGGCAGCTCAGGGTCACGTTGTTCCCGGAGTACCCGATCGCATAGCTCGTGCGGGAAGACGAGGCGAGGTCGAGGGCCGTATTGGCCGCGTTCCTGGGAGCGTAGTTGATGCGCACGTCCTTCACATAGGTGTTGGCGAGGTCCACCTTGAGCTGCAGACCCGTGGGGTAGTTGGCGACCGGGATGGCGGTGCCGAGCGCGCCGGCGCGGAAGCCGCCCGGCCACGAGAAGATGGTCTCCGCGTCGATCGCGCCGGTCCGCGGGAGATTGGGCAGCAGGAGGTCGAACTCCCGGCACACGCCGGACATCCTGGCGATGAACTCGTCAGGCTCGACGAGGGGCTCCTGGAACGCGCTGAGGTCGGTCAACATGAACCCAGCGCCATCATCGATGTGGCAGTGAATGTACTGCCAGGCCGAGAGGTTGGCGTTCAGGCCCGAGTCCCAGCGCTCGCTGACCGCGGCGTTGCTGACGGTCCAGGTCTCCGAGAGGGACGGGGCGTCCTCCATGAGCTCAGGGTCGGCCGCCTCGACGGCGCAGCCGGCGGCGAACAGGGCGACGAGAGGGAACGCAGAGCGAACGATGCGCATGACGAGTTCTCCTGAGCTCTCTTGAGCTCTCTTGTGGTCGAAGCGGAGGCGGCCAGCCGCGCAGCGGCCTGGAGCGGCGCGGCCGCAGCGGCGCCTCGCACCGGAGCCCCATCGCAAGCGCCTTGCCAGCGCGCGGCGCCGGCGGCCTCGCGATGCCCGCCGAGGGCCATGCTCACCGATCACCTGGGAGCGACGCGCAGCCGACGCGCCCCTCGCCACGCTCACGGCAGGACAGCTCCGCGCCTCGCAGGCGCCCCGCCTGCCACATGCCGGCTGTCCCCTGTCACACCGCCCCTGTGACACCCTGTGGCAGCGGCCGTGTCAGCGCGCCGCCCGCGTCAGGCCGCGGCGCTCACGACACCACCCGGCGCAGCGCGCCGCCCTCGCCCCGGAGCGGCGCGGGGTCCCCCTCCCCGGCGTCCCCCTCCCCGGCCTCCCCGGTGAGCCCCTCGGCGAACGCGTCGGTCACGAACACGCCCGCCCCTGTCGCGGCGGGCGCCCAGCCGCGCAGCGCCTCGGGCTCGGCCGCGTGCAGCGCGAGGCGCGGGAGGACCTCGGGGCTCGCGCCGGCCCGCGCGCCGAGCTCCGCCCAGAGCTCGAGGGCCCAGCCGAGCGCCCGCTCCGGCGCGCGATCGTACGGCGCGGGCAGCGCCGCCAGCAGCGCGTCGGCGCTCTCGACAACGAGCGTCGCCCCGAGCCCGACGAGCGCCGCGCGCGCCGCCTGGACCAGGCGCTCCACGTCGGCGAGCGCCTCGTCGCCGGCCTCGTCCGGCGCCGAGAGCCGGGCCTCGACGAGCAGCGCGGCGCACGGCCCCCGCGGCGCGCAGTGCCCCTGCACGCAGGCGCCCGCGAGGCGAGCGTCGACCGGCGAGCGCGCCGCGGGCGCCACGGTCTGGCGGCCCGTCTGGCGGCCCGGCGCGCCGACCGCCCGGCGCAGGGCGGCGAGCAGCTCGGGCACGCCCGCGTACCGGTCCGCCGGCTCCTTGGCGAGGCAGCGGCGCACCACCGCGCCGAACGCCGCCGACACGGGCGCGCGGTCGCTCGGGCAGGGCGGCGGCGCGCGCAGGTGCATCTCCTCGGTCTCGACCGCATCGGCGCCCTGGAACGGCAGCTCGCCCGTCACGAGCTGGTAGGCGAGCAGGCCCACCGCGTAGATGTCCGTGCGCGCGTCCACCGCGCCGCCGAGGATCTGCTCCGGGGCCATCGTGAGCGGCGTGCCGAGGATCAGGCTGCTGCTCTTGGCGCCGCGCGCGCGATCGACGTCGCGCGGGCGGAGGAGCTTGGCGATGCCGAAGTCGACCAGCTTCACGCCCGGCGCGCCGAGCCCGCCCCCGCCAGGGCAGACCATGACGTTCTGGGCCTTCACGTCGCGGTGCACGACGCCGATCGCGTGCGCGGCGGCGAGCGCGCCGCCGACCTCCTCGAGCAGGGCGACCGCCTCGGGCGGCGAGAAGGCGCCCCGCGCGCTCAGCTCCGCCGCGAGGCTCCGGCCCTCGACCCACTCCATCGCGATGTACGGCCGCCCGTCGTCCAGGGCGCCCACGCCGCGGACCTCGACGATCGCCGGGTGCTTGAGCCGCGCGAGCACCTCCGCCTCCCGCTGGAAGCGCCGGAGGATCGCCGGCAGGAGCGACAGGCCGCGGCGGAGGACCTTCAGGGCGACCGGCGCGCCGCCCCCGACCGGGACGGCGCGGTGCACGACGCCGAAGCCGCCTCCGAGCCGCACGTCGTCGAGCACGTAACCCCCGACCACCGCGCCGGCAGGGAGCGCGTCGCCGGCGGCGCTCGCCTCGAGCTCCAGCGGTCGGCCCGAGATGACGGCTGTCTCGTCCTGGTTGGGCTCGGCAGGCGTCCGCATGGCACCTACCCCAGTATACTCGCGCCCCATGCGCTGCTCCGAGTGCCATCGCCGCCTCCCAGCGCGGGCCGGCGCCGCGTGCCCGGCGCACCCTCTGGCCTCATCGCCGGTGACGAGCGCCGACGAGCGCGAGCACGAGGCGCTCGAGCAGGATCCGCCGCCGCTGGTGCCCGGGCTCCTCGTCGAAGGGTTCCGTGTCGAGCGGCTGCTCGGGCAAGGTGGGTTCGCGCGCGTCTACGCGGCGACGCGCGAGGGCGACGGCCGCGCCGTGGCGCTCAAGGTGGCGCGCCGGCAAGACGACGGCCGGATCGAGCGGGAGGCCGCGGCGCTCGCCCGCCTCGCGCCGCCGCTGGTCCCCGCGCTGCTCGGCCGCGGGCGCTCGGGGGAGCTCGGCCCGTTCCTCGTGCTGGAGCGGCTCGATGGCAGCTCGCTCGCGCGCTGCCTCGCGGACCTGCCGGGCACCGGCGCGATGCCGATCGAGCAGGCGTCGGCGATCGCGCGCGCGCTCTCGGTCGCGCTGGACGCGGCGCACGACGCCGGGCTGGTGCACCGCGATCTCAAGCCCGAGAACGTGTGGCTGCGGCCGGGCGGGGAGGTCGCGCTGATCGACTTCGGCCTGGCCGCGCAGGCGCGCGCCGGCGGCGATGCGCGCGCGGCGCTCGGCCCCGACCTGACGCAGACCGGGGCGATCCTTGGGACGGCGGCGTACATGGCGCCGGAGCAGTGCCTCGGCGCGCGCGCCGTCGACGCGCGCGCCGACATCTACGCGCTCGGCGCGATGATCTTCGAGCTGCTCACCGGCCGGCCGCCGTTCGTCGGCGAGGCGGCCGAGGTGCGGCAGGCCCACGTGGCGCGCCGCCCCGACCCGCCGTCGTCGCTCGCGCAGCTGCCGGAGGGCGCCGACGAGGCGGTCCTCCGCTGCCTCGCGAAGGACCCCGAGGCCCGCCCGGCCCGCGCCAGCGACGTGGCGCGCGCGCTCGCGGCGTCGCTGGAAGCGCGCGTCGCCCCGTCCCGAGGGCGCGCGGCTTCCTCCGGCGCGCCCGCTCCCACCACCGACCCGCGCCGGGCGGTGGCGCTGCTCGCCCTGCGCACGCGGGAGCGCGCGGACGCGCTCGTCGACATCGCCCGCGCCGAAGGCGGCATCCTGGCGCGCTTTCGCGGGGAGCGCATGGTGCTCGCCTTCCCCGCCGCCGACGCACCAGGCGACGGCGTGCGCGCGGCGGAGCGGGTGGCCCAGCGCCTCGCCGCGGCCGGCGCAGCGGAGCCACCCCTCGTCGTCCACCTGGCTCCGCTCCGGGTGCGCGAGGGCACGCACGGCGTCACGCTCGCAGGCGCTGCGCTCGAGGACGCGGAGACCTGGGGGGCCGGCCCGGGCGACGCGGACGCCATGCCGCAGGCGATCCTCACGGCCGAAGCGCGGCGCGCGCTCGCGGACGGCCTGCGCGATACCCCGCCCTCACCGCGCCACGCGCCCCCCGACGAGCCCGGCGAGACCGCCCTGCGCGGCCGCGACGCGGCGCTCTGCGCGGCCCTCGCCGCCGCGCAGGAGGCGCTCGCCGGCGGCGGGCCGGCGCTCGTCACCGCGCTCGGCGCGGAAGGGCACGGAAAGAGCCGGTTCCTCGGGGCGCTCGCGGCGGCGCTCCACGCCGGCGGCGCGGCCGTGCACGCCGCGGCGGCGCTCCGGCCAGAGGCGGCCGAGCACGGCGCGACGCTCGTCGCGCTCCTGCGCGCGGCCCTGGATCTGCCGGCCAGCGGCGAGCGCGACGCGAGCGCCCGGGAGGCGCTCGTCCAGCGGCTCGGCGCGGCGGAGGCCGCGCGCGCCTGGCCGGCCGTCGGGCTCGCCCTTGGGCGGCTCGCCCCGGGAGATCCGGCCGCCGCGCCGCTGCTCGGGGCGCCGGGCGCGCGCCGCCACGCCGAGGCCCGCGCGCTCGCGGCCGCCCTCGCGGCCGCCGCGCCGCTCGCGCTGCTGCTCGACGACGCCGACCTCGCCGACGCGTCCGCGCTCGACGCGATCGAGCTCGCCACGGCCGAGGGCAGCGCGGCGCGCCTCGCGATCGTGCTCGCCGCGCGGCCGTCGATCGCGTCGCTCCGTCCGGCGCTCGGGGAGCGCGCCGCCCGCCGCGTGGCGCTCGACCTCGGCCCGCTCGACGCCGAGGCCGCGGGCGCGCTGCTCCAGGACCGCCTCCGCCCCGTCGAGTTCGTCCCCCGCGCCGTGCTCGATCGCCTCCACGCGCTGGCGCGCGGCGTCCCGCGCGACCTCGTCGAGGTGGCGTGCGCCCTGCGCGTCGGCGGCGCGATCCAGCGCGCCCGGGGCGGCGAGGGCTGGACGCTCGCGCCGCACGAGCTGCTCTCCCTGTCGGCCGCGCCGCTCGGCGAGCGCCTCGCCGAGCGCGCGCTCGCCGCCCTGCCGCCGCCGCTCGTGGACCTGCTCGAGCGCGCGGCGATCCTCGGCGACGACCTCTCCCCGGCCGAGCTCGAGGCCGCCCTGCGGGCGCTGGATCGCGCCACCGACGCGCCGCCGCCGGCCGGCGCGCTGGACCCGGGCGTCGGCCTCGCGCGCCTCGCCAGGGCCGGCGTGCTCGTCGCGCGCTCGGCGTCGCCGCCGCGCTACGCCTTCCGGCACCCGCTCCTGCGCGAGGCCGTCGAGGCGCGCATCCCGCCCGCCCGCCGCCGCGCGCTGCACGCCGCCGTCCTCCAGGGCCTCCTCGGCGCGCCGCGCGCCGCGGGGGCGCGCGCCCGGATCGCCCGCCACGCGGCCGCCGCGGGAGACCTGGCCGCGGCGGCGGCGGCGCACGCCGAGCTCGCGGACGAGGCGCTCGCCCGGCACGACGTCGTCGAGGCCGAGCAGCGCTTCACCGCGGCCCTGCGCCTCGCCGGCCTCCTCGAGCGCGACGACCCCGACGCCCGCGCCCGCGCGCTCGCGGGCCGAGGCCGCGCGCGCTACCGCCTGCAGCGCTTCGAGGAGTCGCTCGCCGATCTGCGCGCCGCCCGCGCGCTGGCCGGGGCCGCGGGCGACCGGGCCCGCGCGGCCGAGCTCCTCCTCGAGGAGGCGACCGCGCTCGACTGGCTCGAGGACTTCCCCGCCTCCGCGGCGATCGCGGCGCGCGCCGCCGAGCTCTGCGCCGGCCTCGGCGACGCCCGCCTCGACGCGCGCTGCCTGCTCGCGGGCGGCCGCTCGGACTGCCGCGACCAGCGGGTCGACGAGGGGATCCCCAAGCTGGAGCGGGCCGCCCGCGGCGCGCTCGCCGTCGGCGACCACGAGGCGCACGTCATCGCCCGGCTGGTGCTCGTCGCGTCGCTCTCGATGGCCCGCCGGCTCGACGAGGCCGAGCGCCACGCCGAGGCCGTCGTCGAGGCCTGCCTGCGCGCCGGCGACGTCTTCCACCTGTGCACCGCGTACATCAACCGCGTCTTCATGTGGGTGAAGCGGCGGGAGGAAGGGCGCGCGGTCGCGGACCAGCGGGAGGCCGTCCGCCTCGCCCGCGAGCTCGGCCACGCCCAGCTCGAGCGCTGGGCCACGCTGAACCTGGCGGAGCTGCGGTACTGGCTGGGCGCGCCGGACGAGGCCCTCCCGCTCGCGCGCCGCAGCCTCGACCTCCAGCGGCGTTATTTCAACCAGCGCCCTTCGCCGGACGACGTCCTCCTCCTCGCCCGCATCCACGTCGCCCGGGGCGAGCACGACGAGGCGGCCCGCCACCTGGCCGAAGCCCGCGCGAGCCTCCCCGAACCCGACCTCACCCCTTGCGCCCGGACGCTGGCACGCCTGGTGCAACAGGCTCTGGACGACCGGGCGGCCGGTCGGTTCGACGCTGCGGCATGGCGCGCGCTCGTGGACGAGGCGCGGCAGACCGCGATCCTTCACGAGCACGCCGAGGCGCTTCACAGCGCGGCCCTCTCGGCCCTCCGGGCGGGCGCCGCCGACGAGGCGCTGGCGCTCGTGCGGGACGCAAGGGCGATCTCGGCGGGCTTCTGGGAGCAGCGGTTCGACGAGATCGAGCGCGCGCTCCTCTCGCCGGGATAGAGCGGCGAAGCGTGAACCGACGATCCGGCTCGCCAGCACGAGAAAGGAACCTGACCGCGTGATGATCTACCGGATCCCTGGGCTGCTTGTGTTCTGTCTCGGGCTCGCCAGCGCCGGCGCGGGCTGCGCCGGCGTCGGCGACGACGCCTCGCCGCTCGACGGGCCGCCGCGCGCGGCGCCCGCGGGGAGCGGCTCATCGAGCGGGTCGGCCATCGGGCCGGCCAGCGGCGGGCCGGCCAGCGGCGGGTCGGCCAACGAGCTGGTGGCGGCCATCGCGGACGCGGTGCAGGGCGTCTGGGGCAACGGCCTCTCCGCCGAGGCGCTCACCCGCAACGCGCTGATCGCGAACCCGCGTGCCAATCCCGTCATGGTGTCCGTCCCGCTCGCGACCGAGAGCTACGCCGACACAGGCCCCTACCCCGCGCTCCGCCGCCAGCTCCGCCACGAGCCCACGCGCGAGGTGATGGACTATCTCGTCTCCTGCGCCCTCGAGAGGGGCCAGAGCGTGTCGTATACCGACACGTCGACAGGCAAGGAATTCACATTCGACGGCGAGATCGGGATCTGCCCTGCCTGGGCCGTGGGCCCGGTGGGAGCGAAGTGCCAGCAGCTCGTCTCGGCGTGCATGCTCTCGCTCGTGAACGCCCTGGGCCGCTCGATCACCGTCTCGCTGCGAGGCCAGGCGTTCCCGGAGCACCGGCCGGGGCTCCTCACGCCGGCGCCCTCCGTCCGCGTGGTGACGAAGACGGAGGACGGTGACACCATTCCGAGCTTCAGGCGGTGCGCGATCGATTCCGAGGGCGCGTCGCGCAACTGTGGATGGACGGCCCAGAACGTCGGCTCCTGCACCCCGGGCTCGACCGTGTTCATCGCGACCGGCGAAGCGCCCCTGACCGACTGCGCCGACGACCCGGCGAGCGCCGCCGGGCTGCCCGTCAGCGATACGGTGCTTCGCGTCTGCAGCGGTATCCGCGGCTGCGACGCCGGCTCACCCGATCTCATCGATCCGCGCGAGGTGCGCTGCGGCGGGCGCACCGAGCCTGCGCTCCGCTTCGTCTGCCCTCAAAGCGCCTACTTCAGCCTCATGAGCGGCCCGCGGACGAGCGGCCGCGCCGGCCTCTCCGCGCCGGCCGGAGTCGCCGCGATGCTCCAGAAGCACCGCCGCTTCAGCGTCGCGAGCCGCCCGCGGCCGAGCCCCCCGCCGCCGCCCGGCGCCGTCTCCATCGCCGAGGCGACGTTCCGCGACGCGGTGTATCCAGCGGCGGAGGCCGACGTCTTCGCCTGGCGCGAGGGCGCGTTCTACGGGAACCTGTGGGGCAATCAGCCCCTCCACCCCCGGCTCCAGGCGGGAATGAACGAAGTGACAGAGAACGGCGAATTCGAGCGTGCTCCGGCCCCCAGAGAGGAGGAGTCCGGGCAGGCCATCTATCGGAACGCCTTCGCCTGCACGGGTGAATACTGGAGCGATCACGCCGCGTACGTGGGGGAACGCCTCTGCGCCGGCGCCGAGGGCGAGGTGGACTGCGTCGCGACCCCGGTCGGCGCCTGCGGTGAATCGCACCTCGTGGCGGACTGTCCGCAGCTCGACCAGTGCTCCGTCGACGACGGGGAGCTCGTGGAGGGCGACAGGGACTTCCAGCAGTGCGCGGGCGGCGGGGGCACCTGGCGCCATCCGATCACGGTGTTTCTCAACCACCCGTCGGATGTCGTCCGGGACTTCCCGTTCTCCCCGTTCGCGCCGGTGTTGCCCGGCGGCGCGCTGTCCATCAACCCGCCGCTCTGTCCCTGAGCGGCGGCCGCCGCGTCAGCGCGCGGCCGCGCGGCCGACCCACCGCGCGCTCACCCGTCCCTGTAGTCGCCTGGCTCGATGCCATAACGCGCGATCCACCGGTGGATCTGCGTTCTCCCCTTCCCCATCGCCCGCGCCACGGCGCTGACGTTCCCGCGGTGCTCGCGGAAGAGGCGGATGAGCGCCTCGCGCCGCTGCTGGTCCTCCTCGGCGGGCCGCTGGCGCTCGGCGGGCTGGGCGTCGGGCTTCGAGGCCTCGGGCGGGTGGCTGCTCCGCGGCACGACGACGGGCGGCGGCAGGTGGCCCTGCTCCACCCGGCCGCCGCCGGCGAGCACGATCGCGGTCGCCAGGCACTTCTCCAGCTCGCGGACGTTGAGCCGCCACTCGCGCAGGAGGAGCGCGCGCGCCGCCTCGCAGCCGAGCGAGATCGACGCGGCCCGGTCCGGGGCGGCGCGGCGGAGCAGCGCGGCGATGAGCAGCCCGAGATCCTCCCGGCGCCTGCGCAGGGGCGGCAGCTCGAGCACGAAGCCCGAGAGTCGCGCGAAGAGATCGCCCCGGAAGTCGCCGCGCTCGACCATCGCAGGGAGGTCGCGGTGCGTGGCCACGACCACGCGGAGGTCGACCTTCACGGGGCGCGTCGCGCCCACCGCGACGACCTCCGACTCCTGCAGCACGCGCAGGAACGCGGTCTGCGACGCCGCGGGCAGATCGCCGATCTCGTCGAGGAAGAGCGTGCCGCGGTCGGACGCGCGGATGAGGCCGGGCCGGTCCTCGGCGGCGCCGGAGAAGGCGCCCTTCTTGTGGCCGAACAGCTCGGACTCGATGAGGCTCTCGGGCAGCGCGCCGCAGTTGATGGCGACGAACGGGCCGGGCCGCCCCGAGAGCGCGTGGACGGCGCGCGCGGCGACCTCCTTGCCGGTGCCGCTCTCGCCCTGGAGGACGACGGGGATGGGCGCGGGCGCGACGGCCCGGAGGGAGGCGAAGCGCTCGGCCAGCTCGGGCGAGAAGGTGGCGAGGCCGAACGGCGGATCCGCCGCCTGGGTAGCGTCGCTCGCCGCCTCGTCGGGCACCGCGACCTCGCGGAAAAGAAAGAACGTGTGCCCGAGCTCGATCAGGTCCCCCTCGGCGAGCGTCGCGCTCCGCCGTGGCACGCCGTTCACGAAGGTGCCGTTCGTCGAGCCGAGGTCCTCCAGGCAGAGCTGGCCGCCGTCGCGCGTGATCCGCGCGTGCCGGGACGACACCCAGCCGTCCTCGAGGCGCACGTCGAGCAGCGCCCGGTCCGCCTCGGTCCGCCGGTCGATCGAGCGCACCGGGCCTCGCCCGAACCGCACCTCGTCGACCCCGTCGAGCGCCAGCCGCGCGGGCGGATCCATCGGCCGCTGGCACTGCAAGACGAGGAAGAGGAACGGCCGCGGCTCGGCGGCGCAGCCGGCGCGCCGCCGGGTGCGGACCAGCGTCGACGGCTCGTCCCGACCCGCGCTCATCCTGCCCCTCTCCGCCCCTGGCAGGCCGCGCACGGAGGAGGCGCCAGCGAATCGACCCGAGGCTGCATGCCGCAGGCCCACGATCTATCACGCCCCGCCAGCCAGTGGAGCAAGCTCAGGCGCGCGAAGCGCACGCGCTGGTCGTCCTGTTGCAGCGCCCCGAGCTGGCAGGGCGGCTCGCCGGGCCGTCAGCGGTAGGGCCCCTGCGGCGCGGGCGCCGCGAGCGCAGCGACGACGGCGATCGCGCGCTCGATCCGGCCGCGCCCCGTCTCGATGCAGCCGAACACCCGCTTGACCGCGGCCTCATCGCCCACGACGGCCGCCGGGCGGAGCGCGGCGATCTCGCGCCTCACCTCGTCGGTCAGGCGCCACGCCACCCGGTCCGGCGCGTCGGCCTGCACCTCGTACGCCCGCGACAGGCCGCCGTCGTCGGGCTGCCCGGAGTTCACCCGGTCCGGCCCGCGCCTGGCCCGGCGTTTCACGATGAACCGCTCCGACGGGGACGCGGCGCGGGCGACGCGCACCTGCGTGCCGAACGCCCCCCGCCTTCCATCCCGGCCGAACGCCACGGTGAGGCGCCGGCCGCGGTGCTCGAGCTCGATGGTCATGCCTCCTCCGGACGAGGTGGTCCCGGCGCCGGACAGGAGGCGCCCGCCGAGCTGTTGCGAGAGCGCCCGCAGCTCCTTCGCGAGCGCCCGGCCGCGGCCGGCGACGAGCGCCGCGGCGCGGATGGCGCTCGCGAGCTTCTCGGCGTCGTCCTCCAGCCCGGCGCGGAGCGCGGTCAGCCGGTGCGACTCGAGCGTGAGCTGGTATTCGGTCGCCGCGCGGAGCGCCTCGCGCAGCTCTCGCGTGAGCCACCAGCGCGCGAGCGCCGGGCTGCTCGCCTGCACGACGAAGGCGCCGTCCTCCGCCGGGTCGCCGGCGTCCACCCGCCGCGCCCGGAAACGCCCGCCGCTCGGCCGGTCGAGCTGCTGCTCGTTGACCCGGAGCCTGAGGCCCGACGGGTTGCTCACCGTGCCCGTGATGCGGGTGCTGTAGCGCACGACGGCCGCGCCGCTGCGATCGACGTCGTGGTCGACGAGGAGCGCGACGCTGTCGAGCACCACGGAGATCTGCATCCGCGGGTCTCCCGATGGGCCTGGACCCGACCGGAACTCCCCCCCGACGAGGGCCGCCGCGCGCTGCCACATGGGCCGTGCGAGCCGCCAGCGGGCCTCGGCCGCCCGCCGCGCGTCGTTGCGCGCGTACGCGGAGAAGCGCGCGAGCCCCGCGATCCCCGAGATGATCATCAGGACGAAGATGGGCTCCATCCTCGCCCAGGGTATCGTCCCCGCGAGGGTGCGCCCAGGCGAGACCGGCCCGGGGGCGGCCGATCTCGCCTGGGCGGCTCGCCGCGCGGAAGGGCGCGGCGGGCCGCCGCCTACTGATCGCCGTGGACCGAGAGATGATAGGTGTTGCCGGGGTCCACCTGCGAGATGACGACCGTGTACGTATCGTTGTTCTCTGTCTCGTACGAGAACACGCCCCCCGTCGACGTGACGGTCCGGAGGAAGACCAGGACATCGTTGCCCCACATGTTCCTGTAGTACACCGCCATCTGGACCGTGCCCGAGGTGGAGTCCACGTGGGCGTGATACCACTTGGTGCCGTTGACCGTGACCGTGCGGCCGACGCTGCTGTCGGTCCAGCAATAATCGAAATCGACGCTGCTCGCGCTGCAATAACTCGCCACGAAATCGCTCGCCGTCAGGGCTTGCGCGGCGGTCCCGAGCTCCTCTCCGGCGCTCGGTCGCCGCGCCGGCGCCGGCGCCGGCGTCGCCTCCTCGACCACGTCCACGTCGGGCGCGATCGCGGCGCGGCGCGCGCCGCCCGCGAGCCGGGCCGCGTCCATGCGGTCCTGCGCCGCGATCAGCGCCGGCGGCGCGGCCTCTCGCGAGAGCGCCTCGTAGAGCGCGACGGGGGGCAGCCGCTCCATGGACTCGTCGAGCTCGCCGGTGGTGAAGGCCAGGACGCGGCCCTCCTCCGGCTCGTAGAAATGAACCTCGGCGCCGTTCGAGAGCTGCAGGCTCGTGATCGGGGCGAGCCCCTCCTTGACCGCCTCGTCCGCCGGCTCCTGCCCCGCGGCGCAGCCGCCGAGGGCGCAGAGCCCCAGCGCGAGGGCCGCGGCGCGGCGGGCGGTGCGAACCATCGAGACATCACGGAGCATCGAATTCAAGGTCATGGTCATTCTCCTCGGTCCTACGTCGGTTGAGCGCGGGCTCGCGCCCGCGCGGCGGCCGGCGCGCGACACACCCTCGATCACGACGAATGCCGCGCGCCCGCGGGCCACCCCGCGGGCGTGTCGGCTCGTCAGCGCGTCGCGGCGGCCTTCACTGCAGGACATGGCAAGAGCGGGGCCAGCAGCGATGACACGCCGCGATATCGCGAGACACGCGGCCATGTCCGATGAATCTCGCGCTCTGTCCCCTACCGCCCAGAGGACACCCCCTCCTCCGGGAGCGCCGGCGCGCACACGCGCGGCGGCCGGGTGCCTGCCACACTGACCGGTGTGGCACGTGTCAGCTGTGACAGGGGTGATACGGCGCAGCCCGCGCCGCCCCCCGGCGGCGACAGCCCACCACGTGACAAGGACGACGTGGCACCACCGCGTCAGGCCCGTGAAACGAAGCGCGGCTCACCGCGCCGCTCGCCTTCGTGAACGAGCGGCTGGCCCGGCACCACGGGACGAGCGGCGTCTGCGCGCGGCGCAGCTCGCGCTCGTTGGGGGAGAAGGAACCCCAATGTAGGGAACGAGGGACACCCGATGTGGGAGAAGGAAGTCCAATGTGGAGGGGCGGAGAGGGAAGTCCAAACCCTCCGGAGACGTCAAGTCCCAACTGCGGAAGCTGCCCTGGATCGACAGAACATTTTTCCACGCAATCCGGCCTCCCTGAAAAAATGACACCATATCAATAACTTACCCATGAATCGAAGGAGTCGTCTTCACGCAACCGCCATCGGCGATTGACATCGGAGATGTGAGCGCTCACATTGGCACTCGTCGCTATTCTTTTGCTTCGCATCGGAAGGGTGGTCATGCGCACTGAGATCTCCACGAGAACGGGCCACGCGGGCCAGTGGGCTGATCCATGAGACTTCGATCTCCACCGAGCTCTTCGGCGCGCTGAGCCCCAGCGCCGGCGACGACGTCGCCCCGAGGGGGGTCGGCACGTCCGACGACGACCCGCGCGCGGGGCTCGACTCGGCCGACACCGGCTCGACCAGGCACACCTCGACCGGCGTGTCGGGGGGGAGAAGGAGATCCAAACGCTTCGGAGACGTCAAGCCCCAACTGCGGGAGCTGCCCTGGGTTGACAGAACATCTTTCCATGTGATCCGGCTCCACGGGAGAGCGACGCCAACTCAACAACTTATCTACGCGTCGAAGGGGCCGCTTTCACGCCACTACGACATTCCCGCTTAAGTACAGGAGAACCTTATGAGAATGCGATTTGAACGCTGGACCCTGCTGACGACGATCGCGCTCAGCGCGTGCATCTCCGCCGAGCAGCTCGATGAAGACGGCTACGAGTTCGAAGAGCTGGCCGAGAGCGTCACCATCGATACCGCGGCGACCTACACGATCACCGGCGTCCAGAGTGGAAAATGCGTCGAGGTGGCTGGAGGCAGCACCGCGGACGCGGCGGCCTTGCAGATCGCCAGCTGCAACGGCTCGACGCGGCAACAGTTCCGCATGGAATCGGCGGGCGGCGGCTACTATCGTATCCGCAACGTCAACAGCAACCGTTGCATGGACGTCGCGGGCGCCTCCACAAGCGACGGCGCTCGCATCCAGCAATACTCCTGCTGGACCGGGGAGAACCAGCAGTGGTCCTTCACGGACGTCGCCAGCGGCGTCGTGCGCCTCACCGCACGCAACAGCGGCAAGTCCCTGGACGTCTACGCCCGCGGCACCGCGGACGGCACCGCCTTGGTTCAATGGGCATCGAACGGCGGCACCAACCAGCAATTCCGGATCACCCCCGTGAGCTCGGGCACTGGCACCGGCGGCACCGGCGGCGCCGGCGGCACGGGAGGCACCGGCGGCACCGGCGGCACCGGCGGCACCGGCGGCACCGGCGGCACCGGCGGCGGCGGGGCAGGCGGCAAGTTCGTCGGCAACATCACAACCGGCGGGCAGGTGCGAGCGGATCTGTCCCGGTACTGGAACCAGATCAGCCCGGAGAACGAGGGCAAATGGGGCTCCGTCGAACCCACGCGGGACGTCATGAACTGGGCCGGCATGGACCGAGTCCGGGATTACGCTCGCCAGAAGGGCATTCCCTACAAGGGCCACACCCTGATCTGGGGTGCCCAGCAGCCGGGCTGGATCGCCAATCTGTCGCAGAGCGAGCAACGCGCAGAGGTCGAGGAGTGGATCCAGGCGTTCTGCCAGCGCTACCCGGACGTCGCCGTCATCGACGTCGTGAACGAGCCGCCCCCGCACACCACCCCGTCGTACATGAACGCCCTCGGCGGCGCGGGCTCGAGCGGCTACGACTGGATCGTGCAAGCGTTCAAGTGGGCGCGGCAGTACTGCCCGAACGCCAAGCTGCTGCTCAACGACTACAACAACATCGAGTACAGCGGTGACAATCAGAACACGCTGAATATCGTCAATCGGATCCGGGCGGCGGGGGCTCCCATCGACGGCATCGGAGCTCAGGCTCACGACGCGTACAAGCTCAACACGAGCACCGTCAAGGGCTTCCTCGACCGACTCGCCGGCACCGGCCTACCGGTCTATATCACCGAGTACGATATCAACCTGGCGAACGACACGCAGCAGCTCAACGTGATGCAGAGCCAGTTCCCCATGTTCTACGACCATCCGAGCGTGAAAGGCATCACGCTGTGGGGGTACATCAGCGGCCAGACGTGGGTAGCCAACTCAGGACTCATGAGCAGCAGCGGCCAGATGCGGCCCGCCATGTCCTGGCTGATGAGCTACCTGGGGCGCTGACGCCGGACGCGCTCACGCGCGGTTCACGGAGATCCACGCGCCCGGAGATCGCCGCGCAGGCTCGTCGGCTCGGTCGCAGATCGACGGAGTCGACCCGCAAGGCCAGCGCTTGCGCGGCCGATCCCGGGCGCCTTCCCATGGTTCTTGCTTCCCGCTTCGTATGCCTTTGAACAGAGGGGATGATGATGAGAATCCGATTCAGACGATGGTCGCTGCTCACGACGCTCGCCGCCACGGCCGCGTGCGTCTCCGCTGAGCAGCTCGATGAAGACGGCCCCGAGTTCGACGAGCTCGCCGAGAGCGTCACCATCGACACCGCGGCGACCTACACGATCGTCGGCGTCCAGAGTGGAAAATGCGTCGAGGTGGCCGGAGGCAGCACCGCGGACGCAGCCGCCTTGCAGATCGCCAGCTGCAACGGCTCGACGCGGCAACAGTTCCGCATGGAATCGGCGGGCGGCGGCTACTATCGCATCCGCAACGTCAACAGCAACCGTTGCATGGACGTCGCGGGCGCCTCCACAAGCGACGGCGCCCGCATCCAGCAATACTCCTGCTGGACCGGGGAGAACCAGCAGTGGTCCTTCACGGACGTCGCCAGCGGCGTCGTGCGCCTCACCGCACGCAACAGCGGCAAGTCCCTGGACGTCTACGGCCGCGGCACCGCGGACGGCACCGCCGTGATTCAATGGACATCGAACGGCGGGACCAACCAGCAATTCCGGATCACGCCCGTGAACTCGGGCACTGGCACCGGCGGCACCGGCGGCGCCGGCGGCACGGGAGGCACCGGCGGCACGGGGGGCACCGGCGGCAGCGGCGGCAGCGGCGGCAGTGGCGGCGGCGAAGGGTGCGGCTTGCCCACCACCTTCCGCTGGCAGTCGAGCGGCGCGCTGGTGAGCCCGAAGTCCGACGCGACTCACAATATCGTGTCCATCAAGGATCCGACGGTCTCCTTCTTCAACGATCGATGGCACATCTACGCCACCACGGCGAACACCGCCGGCAACTGGCAGATGACTTACCTGAACTTCACCGACTGGCCCCAGGCCGCGTCCGCATCGCATTACTACATGGATCGCACGCCTGGCTTCAGCGGCTATCGGTGCGCGCCGCAGATGTTCTTCTTCAGGCCTCAGAACAAGTGGTACCTCATCTATCAATCGCAGCCGCCGCAGTTCTCCACGACCAGCGACCCGAGCCGCCCGGACACCTGGACCAGGCCCCAGAACTTCTTCGCGTCCACGCCCGCCGGCATGCCCAGCCTGCCCATCGATTACTGGGTGATCTGCGACAGCGCCAACTGTTACCTCTTCTTCACCGGCGACGACGGCCGGATGTACCGCAGCCAGACCACAGTGCAGAACTTCCCGAACGGATTCGGCCCGGTCTCGATCGCCCTTCAGGACTCGAATCGTAACAATCTGTTCGAGGGGAGCTCCACGTACAAGATCAAGGGCATGAACAAGTACCTGACCGTGATCGAGGCCATCGGCCCGACGGGCGCCAGGTTCTATCGCTCATTCACCGCGGATCGCCTCGACGGCGCGTGGACCCCGCTCGCGCATACCTGGAACACGCCGTTCGCAGGTCAAAACAACGTCACCTACGCGCCAGGCGTGGCTGACTGGAGCGACGACGTCAGCCATGGCGAGCTGGTGCGCGATGGCAACGACGAAACCGCGACGATCGACACCTGCAATCTGCAGTTCCTGTATCAGGGACGCAACCCCAGCTCGGGCGGCGAATACTCGCAGCTCCCGTACCGCCTCGGCCTGTTGAAGGCGGTTCGCTAGAACACTGTTCACGTCGGAGTCCCGAGAAAATCAATAGAAGGGAAGACGAACCGGTAGCGCAGCGGGGAGCCGGCGGAAACGCCGGCCGCCCGCTGCTCTACCGGTACCCCTCTTTCCCGCGTTCCTTTCTCTTGGAGCTTGCTTCCCGGCAGGTCGGTCGGGCCTCGCAACGCATTGAACACAGGGAACTTTCAACCTGTTCGGTGCTCCACAGCAAACGGCTTCCGAGAAGTGAAGCCCTCGCTGCTGCTCGCGTCTCGTACAGCCACGCTGTAGCCGAGAGAACATTTCCTTATGCGCTCCACCACCTCCGGGAAAAGCAACGCCAAATCAACTACGTCTTCACTCATTGAAATCGCCCCCTTCACCCCACAGCCACAGCCTGCGGGGCGCCCCTCGCTGGGATCCTTCGCGCGTGTTAAGATGGCCCTCATGGTGTGGGTGGTCCTCTTGGGTGCGCTCCTCTTCGCGAGCGCCTGTGACAGCACCGTCGTCGTTCGCGAGGACGGCCATCGCGCGAGCGACGGCGACGGCGGCGGCGGCGGCGACGGCGACGGCGGCACGTCAGCGCCAGGCGGCGGAAGCAGCGATACAAGCAGTTCGTCCTCATCACCCGGTTGGACGGTGCCGCCCGATCGGGTCTACAGCTATATCGATTGCGGCGACGAGACCGCCGACTCGACGCTCTTCGTGGAGATCTCGCCGAGGGGCTCCGGCTGTCTGCCCGCGGCGGACGTCTTGGACGATGTGCTCGTGTTCGGGATCGTGAGGTGGGACGGGCAACCGGGAACGTTCACGCTCGGTGTCGAGACGCCGCACGGCATGGCGCTGGCCGCCAGGGGCTTGCAGCCCGATCCCCTCATTGGCACGCTGACGATCGAGCCATACGTCGGGACGCCTTCGGCGATCGCGTGGGATCTATCCGTAGGCGCTGGCCGCACCGACCTATCCGTTTGCGGCCGCTTCGACGACTTCCCGTGCCGGTGAGCCTCACTCGCCTTTGACGAACGGCACATCGAGCGAGCCCTCCGTCACGTTGACGTGGACCGCGCACGTGGGCGAAAGGGTGGACCCGTTCGTCCTCGCATCGGGGCCAAACGCGGCGCCACGAACGTGGTGTGAATGCGGCTCAGACCTTCGGACAGCCTCGCTTCGTCGGTCTAGACGAGGCGCAGCGGCCGCTCGATCGCGAGGTGGGTTGTCCTCGATCCGTGGACGATGGGCGGCGCGGGCAGGTCGGCGAGCGCCTGCCGAGCGCCTCTTCCAGACGCGGCGACGCCGCGCTCAGACCTGGATGCCCGCGAGCGGCGACGTGACCCGCCCCGCATCGACGCCGATCTCCGTCACGTTCAAGCCCATAATCTGGGCGACCGTCAGGAGCGCCTTGCTCAGGTTGTCGCCGGGGAAATTGCGGTGCTCGTCGCCGCGCAGCCGCCCTCCGGCTTTCCCGGCGAAGAGCACCGGCCATTCCGTCCTCGTGTGCACCTTGCCCCAGGCGGTGTCGGACGTGACGTACACGAGCGAGCTGTCGAGCAGGTTCGAGCTGCCGTGCGGCGTGTTCTTGAGCTTCGTCAAGAACTCGTTCAGGCAGCGCATCGTGTACATCACGCCCTTGTCGACGCGAGGCTGGCTCGATTGATCCCCGGCATCTCCGTGGCAGATGGTGTCGTGAAAGTCGTCGTTCATGTCCTGCGCGAGGTGCCGGTAATAGACGTGCGCGGCGGGCAGCGAGAACATGAACGAGAGCACGCGGGTCCTCTCGCAGGCGAGCGCGAGCGCCGAGAGCTCGACCATGGCGGCGTTCACCGCAGGGGGCGCCTCGCTCTGCGAGTCCTTGCCGGCGGTGGGGGCCGTCGGGCTCTTGCACGCCGCCGTCGCGCCGCCGCCGGACGGCATGGTCTCGAGGCGCTGCTCGATGGCGCGGATCGACTCGAGGTGCTCCTCGATACGATGCCTGTCGGCCGCCCCGAGCCGCTGCTTCAGGCTCGCGCCGTCCTGCAGGACGGAGTCGAGCACGCTCTTCCGGACGTTCGCGAGCTTCGCGGCCTGCTCCGCGCCGTCGTCGCTGGGCTCGGGCAAGCCGTTCATGAACAATCGATTGAACACGGCCTTCGGATCGAACTCCGGGTTGTTGCGCGCGTTCGGCCCCCTGTGCGAGACCGTATGCAGCGAGTCCTGAGGGCCGCCCGGCGTCGCCGGCGTCAATCCCACCTCGAGAGAGCGGTACGGCGCCCCCTCCGAGATGGCGTTCGCGACGACCTGGTCGATGGAAGCGGCCCGCACGGCGTTCCCGCTGAGCGGCGCGCCGGTCGTGGCCCCCGCCGACCCCGTGGGGTGCTCGACGCCGGATACGACGAGCTTGTTTTCGAGGCCGCTGATCACCGTGAGGTACGACTTGAGATCCGCGAGCGGCTGGAGCTCGGGGCTGAGCTCCCAGGCCTGACCGGAGCCCGTGCGCGTCGGCTTCCAGCGACCGGGAAGCGTGCCGTTCCCGAAGAACCACGTGACGTAGAGCGGCGACACCGGCGTCTTCGTCTGAGCGTGCGCCGTGCCGCTCTCGTTCAGCATGATCTCCAGCAAGGGGAGCGGGATGGTGACGGCGGCGCCCGTCGCCAGCATGCCCCGGAGAACAGTTCGTCGGCTCAAAGCTTTGTTCGTCATTGGGGGTACCTGCGATCAGGGTTGGGGGGCGACGGACGAGAAAGCGTCGTTGGTCACGACGTCGAGGACCAGCTCGCGCAGCTTGTACCCCGACCCTTCGAACGAGGCGGTCAGCGCGTCCAGCACGCGCTCGTCCACGTCTCTCTCCTCGTGACCCGCTGCATACGTGTAGTACTTGCGGACGAGGCACTCCGCGACCGAGGCGTCCGAGCTGAGGGTCACGCCGAGCGCGCGCGCGTCGGCGACCGGCACCCCGTCGAACTCGCCGCTCGGGTCGATCGGCAGGCCGTGGTCGGTCGTGCGGAAGCGGCCGATCGCGTCGAAGGTCTCGAGCGGCAGGCCCAGCGGGTCCATGTACGAATGGCAGCCGGCGCAGGCCGGCTTGGTCCGGTGGATCTCGAGGCGCTGACGCTTCGTGAGGGGCTTGTCCGCAGGCGGCTCCGGGAGCTCGAGGGCGACGTCGCCTGGGGGCGGCGGGATGGGCGTGCACATGAGGGCGTCGCGCATGAACTTGCCGCGCAAGGTGGGAGAGCCCTCCTTCTGGTTCGCGAACTGCGAGAGGAAGCCCGCTTTGCTGAGGATCCCGATGCGCGGGCCGTCCGCGGGCAACGAGCGGACCTCGAAGGCGCCCGAGCCGAGGCCGGCCGTGTCGAGACCGTAGAGCTGGGCCAGCTCGGTGTTGACGACGACCTTCGTTGTCGAGAACAGGTCGAGCGCGCTCGTTCGATCGTCGAACGCGAGGACCTCCCAGGTGCCTCGCATGTCGCGGACCATCGCCGCTCGCAGCGCGGGGCTATACTCAGGAAAGAGCGCCGTGTCTTTTGCCTGCGTGCTGATCCGATCGAGCCGCATGTACTCCTCGGCGAAGGCGCCGACCGCCTCGCGCCCGGCGGGCGCCTCGAGCAGCCGCGTCGCCGCCGCGCGGATCCCCTCCACCGTTCCGAGCGCCCCGCTCGCGGCCTGGTCGAGCAGCTCCTGGTCTGGCAGGCTGTTCCACACAAGGAACGCGAGCCGGGACGCCATCTCGTAGCCCGTCAAGCGAAGCGACCCGTCGGCGCTCGGAGCGCCGAGCTCCGGGCGATACAGGAAGTTCGGGGACGTGAAGAGGGCCACCGTCGCCCAGCGGGTCCCCTCGACGGCGCTCTCGAGCTCGGCCGCGGCCTTCGTGGCGACGGCCGCGAGCCGGTCGACCTCGGCGGCCTCGAGCGGGCGGCGCCACGCGCGAAGCCCCAGCGCCTCGATGAAGCCACGCACGCAAGCGTCGTTCTCCGCGCCGCTGGGCGCGCAGCCGATGAACTGGTCTCGCCTCGCGGGATCGGCGAACACCGCGTCGACGGCGCCCTCGATGGCCGCGTGGTACTGCTCGACGCCTCGCTCCGAGGTCACGACCGTCGCGGCGCCGACGACCGCAAAGTTCCCGTTCCAGCTGTCGGCGTCGAGCTGGTGGATATCGACCTCGACACCCAACATGTCGCGCACGGCGTTGCGGAACTGCGTTCTCGTCAAACGGCGCAGCATCCCGGCCGCGGGCTGGAACGGCGGCGGGTCCGAGCCCGTCGACGCTCCATCTCCCCCGGCAGAGGAAGAGGACTCCCCAGGGCCCTCCGTCGGGTCACCCAGCGCGCCCGTGCACGCGGCAGCGAACGCGAGCGCGCAAACTGCGGCCACTTCTCTCGAGAAACGGAGCTCGTGCCATGACGGCTTCTTCATCTTGCTCTCCGATAATGCAAGGGGGGTGACGACGCGCGGGGACCCACATCTCGCGACCATGCCTCAGAGCAGGCGCTCGCATCACGGAGCCCATCTCGCCCGGCGTGATGGAGCCTGGAGCACCAGAACCAGGACGGGGCCTGTGTGATGACACTGCTGCGTCCGAGGAGGGGCTGAGCATAGCCCGCCGCAACATAGGTCACGCCGCCCCCGAAGTTGCCATCCGGCCGCTTCGCCGGACTCCCAAGAAAATTCCAGCGAACAGCACCTAGGGGTTCACGACAGCCATCGAATCAGCAAGGCTTGTCGTGGCCTCTGGTGATCACCTCTGGCGAGACACCAAGCACCATCGATTGGCAATCGCTTCAGCGACGGCCGAGCGAACGGAATCGGCACCGGGACCGATCAAGAAGACGAAGATCTCGGCGCGCAGGAGGCCCCACCGAGGGCGAAGCAAAAGGACGCCCCTGAGCGCAATGTGAACGATCACATCCGAGGAGTCAACGCCAATCGACGGGCGCGCGGGCCCCCTCGAGCCCGAGGGAGGACGACGCTGGCGGGGTGCTCCAGACCCGGGCGCATCCGGGTCGAGGCCGAGCCGGTGCAACGCAAGAGCCCCCTCCGGGCTCCCCGGAACCCACGATCTCGCACAAGCCAAGCTCGTGTGACAGCTCACGCGGGCGCCGCGGCCGGCCGCCGCCACGTATCGCCGGCCGCCGCCACGTATCGCCGGCCGCCGCCACGTATCGCCGGCCGCCGCCACGTATCGCCGGCCGCCGCCACGTATCGATCGAGGCCGAGGAGGGCTGCGCACCGGTCAATTTTGATTGACCCCCATCATGTGAACGATCACAATCCGTCTCCGAGCTGCGATCATGCGGCTGAGCTTGCCCCTTCCTTGATCAGGAGACATCGGATGTGGATGAGCGTGAAGCTGATGGGTGCCGTGATGATGAGCGTCGGCACTGGCTTTGCCTTCGGGTTTGCAGGCGGCTTTGCGGGCGCAGCATGGGCCGCGGGCGGGACGGCAAACGTCCGCGCATCGGTTGCCGAAGGGAAGGATTTCAGCTGCGGCGACAAAGGACAGAGTGCCTGTCCGATACAGGGGCTGGATCAAGACGGCTCTGTGCAGGGTGGAGCACGAGGCGAAGCACCGTGACGACGCCTTCTGAGGCGCCGCGCCCTGCTCTCGCCCTCTCCGCTCCTCGCGCAGGGCGGGCGCTCTCCTTCCGGCCCCTGGGCTGACCCGCCGGGTCGATTCACGTCGAGCGTTCTCAGACGCGCCGTCGGCCGCCAGCGTCGCGCGCTGCAAGGTGTCCATGTCCACATCCGCGCAAGATCCGAAGTCGAGCGAATCCATCACCCCCGTGCGCTGGGGCGTCCTCGGGGCGAGCAACTTCGCGTTGAAGGTCAGCCTGCCCAGCATGAGGCTGGGGCCCCTGACCCAGGTCGCCGCGCTGGCGTCGCGCGACATCGACAAGGCGCGCGCCGCCGCGGAGCCGCTCGGGATCCCGAAGGCGTACGGAAGCTATGATGAGCTGCTCGACGACCCGGAGATCGAGGCCGTCTACATCCCGCTGCCCAACCACCTGCACGTGAAGTGGTCGGCGCGCGCGGCCCGCGCCGGCAAGCACGTCCTGTGCGAGAAGCCGATCGCGCTCAGCGCCAAGGACGCCGCGGCGCTGGTCGACGTCGAGCACGAGACGGGCAAGCGGATCGCCGAAGCGTTCATGGTCCGCTATCACCCGCAGTGGCAGCAGGCCAGGGACTGGGTGCGAAGCGGCCGGATCGGCGAGCTGGTCAGCGTCCAGGCGGCGTTCTCGTATTTCAACCGGGACGCGACCAACATCCGCAACAGGGAGCAGGTCGGGGGCGGCGCGCTCTACGACATCGGCTGTTACGCGGTGAACACGTCGCGCTTGCTGTTCGGACGCGAGCCCGTGCGGGCGATGGTGCTCGTCGAGCGCGATCCCGAGTTCGGCACCGATCGCTTGACCTCGGGCCTGCTCGATTACGGCGGCGCGCACCTGACGTTCACCTGCAGCACGCAGGCGGTGGCCTACCAGCGCGTGAACGCGCTCGGCACCAAGGGCCGCATCGAGATCGAGATCCCGTTCAACGCGCCCGCCGACCGGCCGTGCAAGATCTTCCTCGATGACGGCTCGACGCTGAACTGCAGCTCGGCCAAGGTCACCTCGTTCCCCGTCGTCGACCAGTACCACCTGCAGAGCGAGGCGTTCTCGCGCGCCATCCGCACGGGCGGCCCGGTCGAGAATTCGATCGAGGTCGCGGTCGGCAACATGCGGGTCATCGACGCGCTGTTCCGGTCCGCCGAGAGCAGGCGCTGGGAGAAGATCTAGCGGCGCCCCGCGGCGCCGCCCTCGTCACGGCCGCGGCGGCGAGGGCGCCCTCCCCGCCCGCGGCGCCTTCGAGCCTCCTGATGAGGTCAGCCGCGGGGCCGGCGCCGCCGCATCGCCAGGGCGGAGAGCCCCACGGCGAGCGCCGCGGCCCACGAGCTCGTCGTGGCGCTGGCTCCGGCGACGACGCACCCGCAACCGCCGTCGGAGGCCTCCTCGTCCGGCAGGGGTCCGCCGGCCCCACCTCCCTCGCCCGACGCGTCGCCGCTGCCGGAGGAGCTGGCAGCCGTCCCTGCCGCGCCCACGCCGTTGCCGGAGGAGCTGGCCGCCGTCGCCGCCCCGCCCTCGCCGCTGCCGGAGGAGCTGGCCGCCGTCGCCGCCCCGCCCTCGCCGCTGCCAGAGGAGGTCGCCGTCTCCGCCCCGCCCGCGCCGCTGGCGGAGGAGCTGGCCGCCGTCGCCGCCCCACCCGCGCCGGCGCCGGACCCGGTGTCCTCATCGCGGGGCACATTTCCGGTGAACCCGGTCTGCCCCTCCCGTGTCAGCGACAGCACCAGCGTGCCGTCCTTCACCGTCACGTTCTGCGGGTCGAAGTCCACGCGGTTCCCGTCGAACGTCCAGTCCGCCTTGCTCCATCGCGCGCTGTCCAGGGAGTTGAAGTCGTCCTGCCACGCGAGCTCGAAGCCCCCGTTGTTGTAGCGATAATACTTGATCCAGTTGACGAACTGGTGCTGCGGGAGGACGGAATCGTCGAACGGCCCGACCCACTCGGTGGCATCCGAGGACCACGTGTTGAAGCGGAAAGACTGGGGATTCTTCAGGGCGGTCACCTGCGCCCCCGTCGACCTCTTGATCTCTCGCCCGTCGATGCTCCAGGCCACGTAGTCCGGCGTCCACTCCAGCGCGTAGGTGTGATAGCCGTCCGCGAGGGAGACGCCCGCGTCGTGCACCCCCTCCGACGTCACCCTCGTGCCCATCCCGGTGATGATGTTGGACTGCCAGCTCCGGGCGTTGTCCTTCCCGAAGACCTCGATGTCGATCTCCTCCCAGAACGCGCCGGACATCTCTGAGCCGTTCTTGTAGGTGAAGAAGGTCGACAGGATGCCGCTCCCGCGCACCATGCGCATGCGCATCTCGATGCGACCGTGAAGATAGCTCTGGGCCGAGTAAAGCTCTGCGCCCTTGTACGGCTTCGCTGCCGCGGTCGAGCTGACCGCGAGCGCCAGCGAGGCAGCGGCGAGCATCAGACCTGCGCGGACTCTCGTGAACATGATCAAACCTCCAATGATTGCACCAACCGTCAATTCGCGGCGGATCCGCTCCGCCCGGCTCCTCGGACACGACGCCGCCGCGCGGCGACCGCGCCCAGCGCGATCAAGGCGGCGAGCGCGCCCGCGGGGGAGCTGGGCCCCGATTGGACCCGGAAGGCGCACCCGCCCTCGTCGCCGCTGGCGCCGTCAGCGGGGGTACCGCCAGCGCCGCCCGTGCCGCTCCCCGCCGTCGCTCCGCTGCCCGCCGTTGCTCCGCTGCCGGTCGTCGCTGCGCTGCTGCTGCTCGCCCCCTCGCCCGACCCGCCGCTGCCCGCCGCTCCCCCTTCACCCACGTCCGGAGCGCCCCCCGCGCCAGCGCCCCCAGCGCCGGTCGGATCCGGGGCGTCGAGCGGAGTGAACTTCCACCAGTTGACATTGAACAGGAAACCGCTCCCACCGGTGAACTTCAGGTACAGATCGTGGTTCCCTGTCGCGCCGTCGACAGCACAGGACGTGGTGGCCCAGGTCTGCCAGCCGCCGGTACCCTCAACCATGCAGGTCCCCACCAGCGTGCCCGTCGGGCCGTCGAGGCGCAGCTCGATGCTGCCGCCGCTGGTCGCCGAGGCCACTCTCGCGTCGAAGGACACCGCGCCGGTGCCAAAATCGACGCCCCTCACCTTGATGTAGTCCCCGTTCTCGATCGACCCGACGTTCATTCCCCCCTCGCCGCATACCTCGGTCTCGACCCCGGATCCCCAGGCGATGGTCTCGGCCTCCGTCATGACATACGGATTCAGGTTGCCGACGCCAGGCGGGCCCTCCTTGGTCATCTTGATCGTCGGGAATGTACCGTCGGCGTTGAACGTGAACCGCTCGACGGCCGCCGAGCGGTGATAACCGCCGCCGCCCGGCAAGGCGCCGTTGTGATAGAAGAAGTAGGAGCTCCCCTTGAAGTCGATGACGCCCGCGTGATTGGTGAAGCTGCTGCCCTCCGTGGGCATGATCACCCCCCGGTAAGTCCACGGGCCGGTGGGTTTGCTGCTCGTCGAGTAGGCGATGTATTCGGAGATAGGGCCACCCGCGTACACCAGGTAGTACAGCCCATCGCGCTTGTAGAGCCACGGGCCTTCTTCGTACTTGGTCTTATGGCGACCATCGTCATTCCCGGTGCGCTGTCCGAAGCTCTCCGCCGTCATGGGCACGCGCACGACGTCTCCCTGGTAGGAGATCATGTCCTGATTCAGCTTCACGTAGCACACGCTCGGGTTTCCCCAGTACAGATAAGCCTGGCCGTCGTCGTCGATGAACGGCGTCGGATCGATATCTCCGCAATCGGCCGTGATCAACGGCTTTCCCAGGGCGTCTTTGAAGGGACCGGTGGGGCTGTCCGACACGGCCACGCCGATGGTCATCCTGTTCAGCGAGCGGCTCGTGACAGGAACGTAATAGTAGAATTTCCCGTTCCTGGGGATGGCCTGGCCAGCCCACGCGTCCCCCTTTGCCCAGCTGAAATCGCTGAATTTCAGCGGCGACCCGTGATCCGTCCAGTTCACCATATCCTTGGAGGAGTACACCCTCCATTCGTTCATCGTGAACCAGTCCGTGGCGCTGTCCTCGTCATGCCCGGTATAGAGGTATACCGTGTCATCGTGGACCATGGGGGCAGGGTCAGGTGTATAAATGGTCTGTACGACGGGATTGTCTGCCAGGGAGACCGACGGAAACGCGGTCACGCCACAGAGCAACAACGCCGCCCGGAGGAGCTCACGTTGGAGGGAGTTCGTGCTCGTCGACATTCTTGGATCCTTGCTGCTCTCCTGAAACTCGGTCAGGCATTGTCAATGTCGCGGGTCGCTCGGCTCATGGCGTTCCGGCGCCTCTCGCCGGGGTGCTTCGCCGTGAAGGCAGCCCGCTGGGCGAGCTCGCGGACATCGCCTAGCGCGGAAGGTGGGCATCGGCGGCAGACGACGTTCGAGCTCCCCGGCCCGGCGACTCTCCGGCGAAGCGCGCCGAGCGCCGCCGCTCAACCCTCATCTCAGAGCTGCGTGAAGAAACCCCAGACCTCGCGAGGATCCCGGGTCGTCGGCTGGCCGTTGTCCTTCGGCGAGGGGGTGTGATCCCCGTCGAACGCACGCCAGCGCGTGGGGTGCCCGCTCGAGCAGCCCGTGTACGAAACGCAGCTGTGCGCGCCGCTGCCCTTGCCCGGCTCGGGCGGACCTTGCGCCGCCCAGCCGCCGTCCTTCAGCGCGACATCGATCACTGGCGATCCAGGAACTCCATCAGCCACTGCATGGCCGGCCGCATCCTGTTGTCATCATACTGGATGCCGGTGTTGTCCCGCCAGGTGGTGCCGACGATGTAGCCCCACAAGGTGATGCCCTGGACCGAGGGGTGGTTCCAGTACATCGTGAACTGCTCCTCCATGATCTGCTTCTGCCTGTTGTCGTTCGCCTCGCCGATGTCGTACTCGGTGATGTACACAGGCTTGCCCAGCGAGGCGAGCCCGTCGACGAAGCCCTTCACGGTGTTGGTGTTGATCTTGTACGCGTCGTGGGCCTGCGCGCCGATGGCGTCGACCGGGGCGCCCGCTGCGATCACCGCCCGCGCGATCTTCATGAAGTTGTTGTGGTCGTTCTGGTACTCGATGTTGTTGTAGTCGTTGAGGATCAGGACCGCGTTCGGGCAGAACTCGCGGGCCCACTTGAAGGAGTTGACGATCCAGTCCCAGCCGCTGGCGCCGTCACCGCCGATGCCGTTCTTGTACGAGGGCGTGGTGTGGGGCGGCGGCTCGTTGACCACGTCGATGTACTTCGTCTTGGGGTAGCGCTCGCAGAACGACTTCATCCAGTCCCGCACGGCCGCCTGCTGCTCGTTGCCGGGGAGGCTCCCGACCCAGCTGGGCTGCTGGGAGCCCCACACGAAGACGTGGTGCTTGAAGATGATGTTGTTGTCCTGCGCGTACTTGTAGATCCTGTCGAGCTTGCTCCAGTCCTTGTTCCCGCGGCTCTTCTCGACCTCGCCCCACTTCCCCTCGTTCTCGGGCGTGATCTGGTTCCAGTAGTTCGCGAAGCCGTCGCGCACGGCGCCGCGCGTCGTGATGTTGCCGACGAACTTCCCCGTGGGCTCCGAGCCGCCGGCTCCGGTGGACGTGCTGCTCGAGGCGTCCGAACCGCCGCCGCCCTCGTTCGATCCGCCGCTGCTGGCGCTCGTCGTGCCGGCGCTCGTCGTGCCAGGGCCCGTCGTGCCGGCGCTCGTCGTGCCGGCGCTCGTCGTGCCAGGGCCCGTCGTGCCGGCGCTCGTCGTGCCGGCGCCCGTCGTGCCGGCGCCCGTCGTGGCGCTGCCGGCTCCCCCCGAGCCGCCCTCGCCACCGCTGTCGCCCCCGTCGCCGCATGCAGCGAGAGTCGCGACCCCGAGCGCGATCCACGTCGTACCGCGCAGCCATCGAGAAGAACGGTTCTTGTTCATGTTGGATTTCCGCAAGTTGAGCGATTGAAGATCGAGGTGCTTTGAGCGGCGAGCCGACAGGCGGCGGCTCGACTTCCGGAACGTCTGGACTCTTTGCTTCTTCAGGCGATGATCGGGTCGACGAGCCCGCCTTCGAGGCTCTCGTCGCCGAAGTCGTCGAGCGGGCCTCCCTGGCTGTTGGTGCATCCGACCGCCGCGCCGATCGTGTTGAGCAGCTTGTTGTTGGTGATCTTGACGTCGACGAACTGGCCGGTCTTCAGGTAGTCCGCGGCGCCGCCGGCGAGGATGTAGGGGACCTTCCGGAACCCGTGGTACTTGTCGGCGTTGTCATTGAGCCACACCGCCACGCCCTGATCGAGGAGCGTCCCCGAGCCGAGCTCGTAAGACGAGAGCCTGTCGAGCAGGTGCTTGAAGAGCCGCGCGTGGATCCGGTCGATCTGGTGGTGCAGCTCCTGCGCGCCCTCGATCGGCGGGCCCGAGGTGCCGTCGCTGTCGATGCGGTGGGAGATCTTGTGGTAGCTCTTCTGCCGGACGCCGTTGATCGTGTACTCGGTCCCGTCGTTGCCGTCGCCCACCTGGAGCGTCGCCACGCGCGTGACGCCGCACGCCATCGCGAGCGCGATGATATCCATCTGCATCCGCGTGACGGCCTCCACGTTCTCGGATCTGCCGACGTTCGGCGAGATCGCCTCCATCTCGGCGACCTGCACCTCCGGGAGCTTGCACGCGAGCGCGACCTCGATATCGCGGATGCTGTCGAAGTGGAGCTGTAGCCGCTCGCGATCGCTCTTGCTGATGTCCTTCCGGCTCATGAGCGCCTTCATCTCCCCGCGCACCAGGTCGTTGATGCTGGTGCGGCGCTCGGCCAGCGACTGCTGGACCTCGGTGTCCACGTCGGCGAGCCCGAAGAGCTTCTTGTACGCGTTGGCCGGGTTGCGCTCGGCTGCGCGCAGCTGCTTCGGCCCGCGGTACGAGAGCACCTCGTTGATGTAGCCGGACATCCTGCCCGCGTAGAGCGTCAGCGGCTCGACGCCCGCCGGGTTGAGCTCGGTCGCGATGCGGTTGTCGATCGACTCGCCCATCGCGAGCGACTCGTTGCCCGCCGGCTGGTCCGACACGCGCGCGGCCGTGAGGCACTGGTTGCCGCCGCCGGAGTGGCCGCACCCGTTGGCCTTGAACGCGAAATCCACGCCGCGCAGCAGGATGAGCTTGCTCGCGTAGTCCTTGAGCTCGCTGACCGCGCGGTCGCTGTCCCGCTCCATCGACGCGGCGGTCAGCGCGCCTGTCTCGCTTGGCCAGAACATCTCGGGCTCGTCGCCGGCCGCCTGCGCCACGCCGTTCGCCTGGCGCATGAAGATCGCGAAGGGCGGCACGTCCCCCGTGCCGGCCGAGGCGCGCCGCGGCGCGAAGGTCTCCAGGAACGGGAGCGCGACCGTGACGCCGAACAGGCCTCGAAGCACACGTCGTCGGGTGATCATGGCGCCTCCGCGGGAACTCGAGCGAGGAACGGAGTGGAGGAGACGATCTCGAGGAGGAGCTCCTTGGTCGAGGAGCCGCCGCGCGACGCCTCGCCGAGCTGCTTGACGAACGCCTTGTCCTTCACGTCCGCGTCGCGGCCGTGGGCGAACTCGAGCCAGCGCTCCGCGTAGCACGCGTGCGCCTCGCTGCTCTCGGCGAGCAGCTGGCTGAACTCGATGGCATCCTCGTAGCTCCTCGGCTGGCCGCCGAGCGTGTAGGCGTCGGCGGAGTTGACCGGCACCCCGTTGTCGGTCGTGCGGTATTTGCCGATCGCGTCGTAGTGCTCGAAGGCGAACCCGGCGGGGTTGATGAGCAGCCCATGGCACGACGAGCCGCACGTCCCCTTGCCCGTGTGCGCCTCGACGCGCTCGCGGTTGGTCGCCTGCTCGCCCGGCGGCAGCGAGGTCGCGTCGTCGGGCGGCGGCGGCAGCGCGGCGCAGAGGATCCTGAGGTTCACGAAGACGCCGCGGTGGATCGAGTCCGGCTGCCGCGCCGTCGCCTTCGCCGCGAGGAAGCCGAGGCGCGTGAGCAGCCCCGAGCGCTCGGCCTCGTCGAGCTCCACCTGCTCGAGCTCGTCCGAGAAGTCGCCGTCGACGCCGTAGACCGCCGCGAGGTGGTCGTTCACGAACGCCGTGCGCGAGGTGAGCAGCTCGGTGAGGCCCCCCTCCCTTTCGAAGACGACATGATCCACGAAGCGCTCCGCCTCGCGCTGCATGTCGTCGCCCATCTCGGGGACGAACTCGGGGTAGAGCGCCTTGTCCTTGTTGAGGTCGTGGTACTGCTCGTAATCGTAGAGCTGCCGGTGGAACGCGCGGACGACCTCGCGGGCGCGCGGATCCTCGAGCATCCTGTCCGTGAAGGCGCGGACGGCCTCGGGGCTCGAGAGCTCGCCCGCCTTCGCCGCCTCGAGGAGCTCGTCGGAGGGCATCGAGTTCCAGAAGAGGTACGAGAGCTTGGCCGCGATCTCGTGGCCGCTCAGCGGGATGAGCCCGCCCCTCGCCGGCCCGGCGCCGCGCTCGACCCGGTAGACGAAATGGGGTGACTGCAGGAACGCCTCGAGCGCCGCGCGCACGCCGGCCGCGAACGGCTCCTCGCCCTCGAAGAGCTCCTCGCCGCGACGGAACAGCGCGACATACGTGTCCCGCTCCTCGGCCGCGAGCGGGCGCCGGAACGCCCGCTCGCCGAACCGCTCGATGAACGCCTGCGCCCGCGCCTCCGGCTCGACCGGCAGGTCGGCGGGCACGAGCCGGCCGAGCTTGTCCTCGTCGGCGGTCACCATCGCCGCGAGCTCCTCCGCGGCGCGCTGGTAATCGCTCCAGAGGCCCGGCGTCACCAGGAGCGCAGCTTCGTTGTTGTCGAACACGCCGCCGAGCGGATCGCTCGTGAAGGACGCCGAGAGGCCGGGCCTGTCGTCGAGGCGCAGGAGATCGCGCACCGTGTTCTCCCACTGCGCGTGGCTCAGCCGCGGGAACATGCTGCGCTCGGCGACCTGCGGCGCCGCCGCGCCGCCCGGCAAGGGGCCGTCGCCCTCCTCGTGGGCGCCCAGAGAGCCCGTACACCCCGCGAGCAGGAGCGCCGCAGCGCAGAGCGGCGCGCCCAGCGCGCGCCTCCAGCGTGGCAGGAGGATCATCGAAATAGACGGTGGGGTCATCGTCTCTCTCTCCTGGTGAAGCGCTGGCGACCGGGCGGCCAGTTCAGCGTGGCTCTCAACGCGACTACCATCCAACAGAAGCCGTGGTGTTCACTCCGTCATCGAGCGCGGCGTCGATCTTGCCTGTCGCATGGGACCCGCAGCCGTTCAACACTGGACGATTCAAACACGATCGAAACTCGTGAGCTCGCGAACGAACGCGATCACGAGAGATCGCGCGGTCTCGAGAGGGCGACCCGACGGCCTGCGGGGCGCCGATCCGCCGCCCGCGGCGCGCACCGCCGAGCGAACGGGGCCGGTGCCGACATCCATCGAAGGACGGAGGTCTCGGTCCGCGTGACGACCCACCCAAGACGAAGCAAAAGGATACCGCTCCGAAGCAATGTGAACGATCACAAGATCGATGTCAAACCCAATCAACCCACCCGCATGGTCGCTCCGGCCCGAGCGAGGACGCTGGCATGGTCGTGGGACCGCGAGGACTGGAACTTTCCGCCAGCAACACGCATGCTGAGAGCGCCGTTACGTACGCCGAGCGACGCGAAGGCGCGCGACGAGCGCGGAGGCTGCTAGCGGTCGAAGAAGTCGAAGACGTCGGGCAGCACGAGCGGAACCATGCCTGCATGGTCCGCATCGACTTCCTTGTATGTGATCGTGTAGCCGCCAGCCATCATCCAGTCGCGCAGCGCCCGGCTGCCGGTCAGGGAAGGTGTGCCGCGGGTCCCTTCCGTCACGAAGATGGGCACGTCGAGCAGCCGGTCCCACGGATAGCTCGACTCCTGGACGAAGGGGCCGGACATGGGCGCCAGAGCCGTCCAGTAGTCGGCGTATTTGCCGCCGATGTACCAGGTGCCGCCGCTCCCCATCGAGTGTCCGGTGAGGAACATCGCGCTGCGATCGATCGGGTACTCGTGCAGCACCAGCTCCAGGACGTTGATGACGTCCTTCTCGCTGAGCTCCTGGTCGCGTTCTCGCTCGGGCGTACGCATGGCCAGGAGCTTCTCCGCCTCGTCGGGTTGCCCGAACACGGCCGGCAGCCGCAGGAAGTTGCCGTAGGCGCCTCGATGGCCGAGCGGCGAGACCAGGAGCACGCCATGCTGGTCGGCCAGATTCACCATCTGCCTGTTGTTCTGATCCAGGTACGAGCTCTCGTCGTTCGAAGCGCCGTGCAAGAACATCACGAGGGGCAGCTTCGACGTGCCGTCCCAGGCATTCGGGACGCAGACGCGGTAGGGAACGTCGGCGCCCGCTTCTGGAAAGCGATACGTCCTGCGCTGGTCGCCTTTGGCTCGCCACTGCGGAGAGCCGGGATCGGCGACGGACTCGGCGAGCGCCCGCGCCTCGAGCACCTGGGTGCGCGGATCGAGCGTGGTCCCGAACGAGATGGTCACCGGCTCGAATTCGCCTGAACCGCCCTCCCCGCCCGCCCCTGCGGCGCCGCCTTCGCCGCCGGCCGCCGTCGTCCCGCCGCCGGGCGCTTCGCCGCCCGTGCCGGCGCCCGCTTGACCGCCCACGCTAACCGAGGCGCCGCCAGGAGCCCCCCCGCTGGAGCCGCTGGAGGCGGCGCCCGGTGCGCTGGCGCCGTCCCCACCTTGGCCGGTGGAGGCAGCGCCGCTGAGGGCATCATCGCTCCCGCAAGCGGCGAGCGACAGCGCGCAGCCGATGCAGGCCAGTGACGAAAGGAATCGGCGTGTCGTCATGCTCACTCCAGGGACGAGATCAGCCCGTTCTGGGCGCGCTGCCGAGCGCTCGTGGTTCTCCGAGGCCTCGTGGCGCGTGACTCGATGGCTTGTTCACGGCTCGCAGAAAAATGCACTGACACCAACCAAGCTCACGTCACGAGCGAGCTGCTGGCGCCCGCAGGATCCGGCGGCACCCAGCGCGATGCCTCGAGCCGTTCCACTGGACCACCGATTCGCGCATCGCGGCTCGTGTGCCTGCGCAAATACGATGTCAGCAGCAGGCCCCCGAGGGCGCACCGTGAACGATCACATTCAGGGCGTCAAACAAAATTGACCAGCCCACGGCTCTCCTCGATCCCGAGTGTTCTGGTCGGCTTCGAGCCAGTTGCGCGGCCTGGTGAGGTGCCCCACCGTCCGATGGCCCAGATCGGGGAGATGGCGGCTCGCGGCCGCCTCACCGCCGTGCTTGTCGATGGCGACCACCGCGTTCGAATCGACCGGCCCCTCTCGACACAGCGCCCACCGGCTGATCGGAGATGACGTGACGGAGCACGTCCGCCGCCGACGCTACTGTTGCGCTGCGGGGCGACTGTTATGATGCCATTGGCGCCCTCGTCGTACAGGCCCTCGACTGGCGCGCGGCCCGGTGCCCCGCTTGACGCGCCGCTTCGTCGGAGGCGCCACGCCAGCCCTGTCCTCCCTCGGGATCGAGGAACTCCGCGGTCCCGTCGACAAGAGTTGACATCGAACATGTGAACGATCACAATGAACACCTTGCCGCGAGCGCGGCGAACGGAAATCCAGCGAGACGGCTTGTTTACATCAAAGTCGCGCAAGCTCGCTGAATCCCAGCTCAGCCGTCGGACTCGGGTCCTTCAATCAACTGGAAACGACCTCACGCTGCGGGCGCGCCTCGTGGAACGCCGCCGGTGAGGGAAAAATCGCGCCTGGGTATTCGAATGACGAACCAATCTACACTCGTTCGAGCCACATTGTTCGCGGCGCTGGCCGGCTCTTGCGCTCTCTCGGCTTGCGGAGGCGGCGCCGATGACGGCGCGAGCTCGTCAGGCGACGACCCTCACGCCGGGGCGGGCGGGGCCGCCGTCTCAAGCAGCAGCGGCAGCACCACGACCAGCGGCGGCGCCACGACCAGCGGCGGCGCCACGACCGGCGACGGCGGCGCGTCCGCGGGTGGATCAGGCGGAGAGGGAGGCACGAGCGCAAGCGGCGGATCGCCGGGGGCGGGCGGCTCGGGCGGATCGATGGGAGGCAAGGTCCCCCCGCAGCCGAGCACGGGTTGCGACAAGGCCAATCCGCAGACGGGCAGCGCGCAGAGCCCGCTCACCGTATCGGGTCACCAGTACTACGTGAAGCTGCCGACCAACTACGACGCCAGCAAGCCGTATCCGGTGATGATCATGTTCAACCCGACGGGCAACCCGATCAGCTGGGCAGAGCAGAACGCGGGCTTCGAGGCGACCGGCCCCAGGGAGGCCTGGATCCGCGTCTACCCTCATCCCGCCAACTCCGGCTCGGGCTGGGGGGCGAACGACGTCTCCTTCTTTCAGCCGTTCTACGAGGAGATCACCGGCAACTTCTGCATCGACAAAGCTCGCGTGTTCGCGGCGGGCGAGAGCTCGGGCGGCGACTTCTCGAGCATCCTCGGCTGCGAGCACGCGGACAAGCTGCGCGCGGTGGGCCCGTGCGCCACCAAGAACGTACCCCAGTATCCGCTCAACGCCGACACCCGAAAGTGTACCGGGCAGGTCACGGCGGTCGTCATCCACGGAAAGCGCGACTCTGTGGTCGGAACGGACAACGGCCCGAAGACGCGCGACTTCTATACCGAGCTGAACCATTGCCAGGCGAGCACGACGCCGGTCGACGGGTACACGGACGATCTCTCGACCTGCGTCCTGGCTCAGGGCTGCGACGAGGACTATCCGGTCTACTGGTGCCAGCACGGGGACCCGAACTACCAAAACACCAATCATGGTTGGCCCGCGTTCGCGCCCAAGTTCCTCTGGAGCCTGTTCTCGACCTATTGAGAGACATGATTGGCCCGGCGGCGCTCGGTGCATGACGCCTGCGTCAACCAGCCGGGGGGGGCGTGACGAACGACCCGCGATCACCCGAGCCCCCGGCGAGCAGAAGCTATCGAGGTGGTGTCCTTATGAGTAGATCTGTGTTTCGACTGAACGTTCTCTTCACCGTGGGCGTGGCGGCGGGGCTGGCCGCATGCGGCTCGGAGGCGGATCCCGTCGACCCCGGCGCTGGTGGCTCCTCTGGCGCATCCACGAGCGGCGGTTCCACCTCGGGAGCGACGTCGGGCGGAACGTCCAGCAGCAGCGCGGGCACGGCCGCGAGCACGGCCGCGAGCACGAGCAGCTCTGCCGGCACGGGCGGCGACTCGTCCGGCACCGGTGCCGGCGGCTCGACGGGCGACGGCGGCTCGACGGGCGCCGGCGACGGCGGCTCGACGGGCGCCGGCGACGGCGGCTCGACGGGCGCCGGCGACGGCGGAACGATGAACCCGGGCGACGGCGGCTCGGTGGGCTGCGGAAAGGCCGTGACGCGCCCCAACCCTCGCACGCAGCAGACGCTGATGGTCGGTGGGGTGACGCGCTACTACCTGATTCACGTGCCGGAGAACTACGACCCGAGCAAGCCGCTGCCGCTGGTCTTCGGTATCCACGGCCTGAACATGAACAACGTGTGGGCCGCGCACGACAACAGCGGATTTCAGCTCATCCAGGAGACCAACAACCAGGCGCTGCTCATCTACCCGCAGGGCTTGCCGGCAGACGGACAATCCAGGCCTCCGAGCACCGAATCGCAGTGGGGTACCGCGGACTCCAACTGGGGCGGTCCGCCGCCCAACGCCAATCAGGCGCGCCTGACGGCCGACCTGGCGTTCTTCGATGCCATGCTGGAGCACGCCAAGACGAACTACTGCGTGGACACGAAGCGCGTCTTCGCGGTCGGGTTCAGCCAAGGTGGTTTCATGACGAACACGCTCGGCTGCCAGCGCGCCTCCGTGTTCCGCGGCCTCGCCCCGGTCGCTGGATGGGGCCCCAACGGATCCCAGCCCACGTGCAGCGACGCCAGCGCCGCGCACGCGCTGATTCAAACGCAAGGCGACACCGACGGGACCGTGACCCCCCAGCTGGGACAGGCGACCCGAGACTTCTGGCGCGGCCGTAACGGCTGCCAGGCGACCACGATGCGATCGAGCTTCGGCGACGCGTGCGTCGAGTACCAGGGCTGCAAGGAGGGCCAGCCGGTCGTGTACTGCACGCACCCCGGCGGTCACAACGTACCGTCCGGCGCGGGCGGGCGAGCCTGGCGCTTCTTCCAGTCGCTCAAGTGAGCTCCGCGAACCGTGGAGTGGACGCGGCCTCCCGCAGGCCGTCGAGTGAGCGCGATCTGTTCGATGCATGGATTCTCGATTTCAGATGAACACGACAGTCACTGGATGATGGTTGCATTGTAACTGCGCTGAATAGCTGATTCGTCACCCGAGCTTGGTCAGGAGGCAATCATGACCCCACCGTCTTTTTTAATGACCGGCTTGCCACGCGGCAGGCGGGCGCTGACCGCGGGGCTCTGCGTCACCGCGCTCCTGCTCGCGGGATGCACGGGCGCCTTGGGCGATCCGGATCCGGAGGGGAGCGGCGGCCCTCCTCCGGACGGCGGCGGCCCACCCACCGGCGGGGTGGCGCGCGGCATCGACATGCCGGGTGGGCCGCAGTACCACCGGTTCGTGCGCCTCACGAACTCGCAGTGGGCGCGCAGCGTGCAGGTGGTCCTGAACCTCGCCGCTCCTCCGTCGCTGTCCGACGGGTTCGAGAAGCCCGTCGCCGGCACGACGGACTTCACGAACAACGAGCACCTGCTGAGCGTGAACCAGCGCTCGTGGAGCGACTACCAATCGGCGGCGGAGGCGCTCGCCGAGGAGGTGACGGATTCGGAGGAGGCGCTCGCCGATGTTTACCCGGGCACGGACGCGGCCGGCTTCATCGAAGCCGTGGGGCGCCGCGCGTATCGCCGTCCGCTGACGGACGACGAGATCGCCAGGTACGAGGAGCTCTTCGAGACCGGAGCGGCGATGTCCGGCACGAAGAGCGCGTTCGCCAAGGGCGCGCAGCTCGTGATCCGGACGATGCTCCAGTCGCCGCACTTCCTCTACCGCACGGAGCTCGGCGAGGATCGCAAGCCGCTCGATGGTTACGAGATCGCGGCGAAGCTCTCGCTCTGGCTGCGCGACGCCGCGCCGAGCGACGAGCTGCTCGACAAGGCGCCCACGCTCACGACGCCGGAGGCGATCGCCGCGGTCGCCGAGACCATGCTGGAGGAGCCCACCGCGGCCGAGGGCATGCGGTACTTCCATCGCGAGCTGCTCCACTTCGATCGCTACGCCACGATCAGCAAGCTCGGCGTGCCGAGCTACGACGAATCGTTGAACGTGGAGTACGAGGAGAGCGCGTACCTGTTCTTCGACAAGATCTTCACCGAGGGTCTCGGCGTGAAGGAGATCCTCACGTCCACCAAGGGCTTCGTGGGGCCGGGGATGGCGAGCCTCTACGGCCTTTCGCCGAGCGGGAGCGGCGTCGTGGAGCGAGACCTCGGTCCCGATCGCGTCGGCTTCTTCTCGCAGCTCCCTTACCTGACGCTGAACGCCCTGAACGACGAGTCGGACTCGATCCACCGCGGCGCCAACATCAACTTCGACGTGCTGTGCGCGCCGCTCGGCGCGCCGGCCCCCGACATTCCGCCGGTCCCGCCCCTCGAGCCCGGGCAGACGAACCGTCAACGCATCACGCGGCTCACCTCCGCCTGCGGCGGCGCGTGCCACAACCAGCTCATCAACCCCGTCGGCTTCGCCTTCGAGCACTTCGACGGCATGGGGCAATATCGGGACGAGGAGAACGGAGGCTTGCCGATCGACAGCAGCGGTGTCTACACGTTCTCCGAAGGGGCCAAGTCGTTCGCGGACGCCGGCGAGCTGATGCGCCACATGGCGGAGGGCGAGCAGGCTCACCTCTGCTACGCCAAGAAGCTCGCGAGCTTCGCGCTCCAGCGCGACGTCGTCCCGTCGGACTTGCCGCTCGTCGAGACGCTCGCCGAGGTGAGCCGCGGCGCCAGCGGCTCGGTGAAAGAGATGATGCTCGAGCTCGTGAAGAAGGAAGCATTCCGGACTCGCATGGGAGGTACGCTGTGAACCCCAAGATCGCAATGAACCTCGCTCCTCCGAACGCGGCGCACCGGCGCGGCATGAATCGGCGCGCGTTCCTGCGCGCGGGCGGCGTCGCCATCGCCCTTCCGTTCCTCGAGGGTCTGCCGTCGCGCTCCGCCTGGGCCGCGGACAGCACGCCCGTGTTCAGCCTCTACATCGTGGCGGCGTGCGGCGTGGTGGGCAAGAAGTTCTTCCCGGACGAGACGGGTCAGCTCACGACCGACGGGCTCGCCGCCATGACGGACAAGGCGACGCACGTGCTCGCGCCTCACGCCCCGAACCTGCTGTTCATCCGCGGCATCAACTTCCCGATGGGAGGGCCCACCAACTGCGGCCACGCGCAGGGCCTGTGTCAGGCGCTCACCGCGCGCCCGGCGCAGGGCGGCGGCAGGACCGCAGCCTCGACCGGCGTGTCCGCGGACGTGGTCGTCGCCCAGCTGGTGAACGAGGGCGGCGCCGAGCCGCTCACGCTTTACGCCGGCAACCGCAAGAACGGGTACATCGCCGAGCGCATCTCTTTCAAGGGCAGCGGCTCCGGACAGGTGCGTTCCGCGGACGACAACCCGTACACGCTCTATTCCAAGCTCGTCGGCCTGACGAGCAGCGGCGGCGGTAGTAGCAGCGGCGGGCAGGTCGCCGAGGAGCTCATCCGCAGCCGCAAGAGCGCGAACGACTTCGTGCGCGAGGAGCTGAACAGCCTGATGCGCATGTCGGCGCTGAGCTCCGCCGACAAGCAGCGCCTCGAGCAGCATTTCGACGCCATCCGCGACGCCGAGGTCACGATGGGCGAGATGGCCGGGACCTGCAGCCAGGCCGGCCTCTCGACGTCGGAGCTCGAGGCGCTCGAGGGCGGCTTCGCGTTCAAGACGAACGGCATGATCGAAGACGTCGCGAAGCTCCATCTCGAGCTCGTGGCGCTGGCGTTCGCCTGCAACTTCAACCGCGTGGCGACGCTGCAGCACGGCGACGGCACGGATCAGACGAAGTATGCGGTGCCGGCGAACGAGAAGCTCGGGTGGCCCTTCCACCACATCAGCCACCGTGTGCAGTCGGACGCCTCTTCGGGCAGCAACCCGACGGCCGAGCAAGCGCACGCCGAGATCGACGTGCTCCGCATGCAGACGCTGCTCCACGGCCTCGATCAGTTCAAGGCGCGCGGCCTGTTCGACAAGTCCATCATCCTGTGGACGAACCACGTGTCGGACGGCCCGTCGCACAGCTTCCGCGACGTTCCGACGATCATCGCCGGGAGCGGCGGCGGCTACCTGAAGCAGGGTGCTTTCATCGACGCCGAAGACGCAACGAACAACCGGCTCTTCAACGGCCTCATCGCCGCCGCCGTTCGGGACAAGACCGAGTGGACGGAGAACTTCGGCGAGGGCAAGGGCTCCGGGCCCATCGACGGCATGCTCGCCTGAGCGGCATCGCCGGCGGTGCGCCTCCCTGGATTCGGCACCAGAACTGCGAACGCTCAACTCGACTCTGGAGTGGGCCATCAAGGAGAACGGGCGAGCGTGCAGCCAGTACTACCAGCGCCTGGCTGCCGACAAGATCGCGGTCATGGGTTGGTCCTGCGGCGGACTGATGGCCGAGGGTGCTGCCGGCGACCCGCGCGTGACGACCGCAGTGATCTGGAGCAGCGGGATGATCAATCCCGATCAGAAGATCCTCGACGCGCTCCACGCGCCGATCGCGTTCATCCTCGGCGGCCCCGATGACGTCGCTTACCCGAACGGGACCCGGGACTACCGGAACACCCGCGACGTGCCCGCCGTCCTTGCGAGCACCAACGTGGGCCACGGCGGCACCTACGGCCAGGACAACGGCGGAGTCTTCGGCAGGGTCGGCGTCGCCTGGCTGGGCTGGCAGCTGAAGGGTGACATGGGCGCGACCGGCAAGGGCATGTTCGTCGGCGCGAATTGCGGCCTGTGCACCGACCGGGCATGGACCATCGAGTCGAAGAACATGGACTGACGTGCGGCGCGCGACCGGCGCTCCCCGCATGACGAGCCCAGTCCTGGGCCAAGCCGAAGCGGCGGCCCAGGAGAACGTGAGCGCTCACACACTTGAGTGTAAGCCCGATCGGCTGCACGCGTCTTGACGCGATCCGGCGGCTCGACGATAGGGCCGGCGCGGTGGCGCAGGCGCTCGTCGCTGGGCCATCGCCGCCGCGGGGGACGACAGGCGCGCCTCGCGGCGGGCCTTGTCGACTTTCCGGCGAGATCGACTTGCGGAACCGTTAGACTACGGGCGGCGCGCTCGCGGATCGGCGCGCGGAGGAGCGAGCATGGGTCGCGACAGGGGCGAGCGGACATCCGGACCGTTCGGAGGCGCGGACGCGGAGGGGGTGTCCGGAGGGGACCACGACTCGGCAGCAGGGAGCACGGCGGGCGGGCCCTGCCAGCTCGACGGGGGCCCCGCGCCGGGCGGGGTTTCCGCGCGCATCGATGGCGAGATTGACTACAAGGCAGAGTGCTGGGCGCTGCGCGCGCGGGTCGAGGAGCTGGAGAATGAGCTGGCCAGTCGGCGCGGCGAGCTCGGGCGCGAGAGAGGGTTGGTCAGCGCGGCGGCGGCGTACCTCGACGCTCCGTTCGCTCTGGGCGCCACGCAAGTGCCGGCGCTGATCCACTGGCGCCTGGATGGCACCGTGACGCGCTGGAACGACGCCGCGGGGCACCTCTTCGGCTGGAGCGAGGGCGAGGCCGTGGGCCGCCGGATCGAAGAGCTCGTTGCCGCGGATCCGGTGTCGCCCCAGGAGGCGGAGGCGTTCAACCACGATCCTGGCGAGAGCCTCTTCGCGACGACCACGAGCGCGGGCAGGACGAGAGAGGGAAACGAGATCACCTGCCGGTGGACCTACGCCGTGCTGCGCGACGAGCGAGGCGACGTCCGAGAGATCGCGGCCATCGTGGATGAAGGCGACGATCCGCGGCAGAGGGAGCGCCTGCTGCACGAGCGCTATCAGATGCTCCTGCAGCTCGTGGACAACTCGCCGAACGTCATGTTCATCAAGGACGCGGACGGACGCTACGTGTTCGTCAACCGCCATTATGCGCGGGCCCTCGGGCGGCACGCCGTCGAGTTCCTCGGCAAGGACGAGCATGAGTTCGGCGCCACGCCGCCCGGCGTCGCCGACCGGATCGTGGAGAAGGAACGGGAGGTGTTCGCGAGCGGCCAGGCCATGCGGTACCAGGAGGTCCTCGACTACGGCAGCCAGAACTTCTATTTCTTCACGGTCAAGTTCCCGGTTCGCAACGAGCGCGGCGAGCTGGTCGGCGTCGGCGGCGTCGTGAGAGAGGACACGGACCTGAGGCGCGCGGAGGCGGAGCGGGCCGCGCTGCAGGAGCAGATCATCGCCGCGCAGCAGGACGCGCTCCGGGAGCTGTCGACGCCGCTCATCCCGCTCGCCGACGGCGTCCTGGCCATGCCGCTCGTCGGGACGGTGGACGGCGCGCGCGCGGGGCAGATCATGGAGACGCTGCTCACCGGGATCGGCAGCCAGCGCGCCCACACCGCGATCCTGGACATCACCGGCGTTCGCGCCGTCGACACGCTCATCGCCGATGCGCTGACGCGGACCGCGCGCGCCGCCCAGATGCTCGGCGCGCGCGTGGTGCTCACGGGCATCCGCCCCGAGGTGGCGCGCGCCCTGATCGAGCTCGGCGCGGACCTCACCGGCATCGTCACGATGGGCACCTTGCAGAGCGGAATCGCGTACGCGCTCCGGCCCACGGAGCGCCCGCGCGTCGCCCGGTGAAGCGCGCCACGGCTGCATCCTAAAGAGACCGAGACCCCTCCCCCGCGCGGCGACTGGAGCGCGCGACCCGGCTACGAGCTCGCCCCGACGCTCGCGAACGCGCCGGGCGTGACCGCCGTGCTCGAAGGCCGCGCGCCGGTCCATTTTCTTTGACACCAGCAGTGTGAACGCTCACAGTGCGCCTTGGGGTTTCCTTTCGCGTTGCCCTGAACAGGCCGTCGTTCGCGCCGGCCCTTCGTCCCTGGGCTCGGGCTCGCCCTCTGCGCCGATTCCATTCGCCTGGTCGTCGCGGACGCGAGCAACGGCGAGGTCGCGAGGGAGTCGCGTGTCGTTTCGGCGGCTCTCGGTCGATCATCCCGACGGCGCAGCGGAGCTCGCATCCTGCGGCTCTCCGCTTCGGCGTGCGTGGGACGGAGGAATGCGATGCGTATGGTTCAAGAGAATGGTTCGCTGTGTGGGTCGCGCGAGCGGAACGATGCGGAGATCCGGAGACCGCGCCGCTCGACGTGGGCCACGCTGGTGGGGACTGCCGCGCTGGTGGCGATGTTCAGCGGGTGTTCCGATGATCCGGAAGGAGCGACGTCGACCAGCTCCGGAGCCGGCGCAAGCGCTACGACGGGCGCGACCAGCGAGGGGGTGACGAGCGGCGGCGTGACCAGCGGGAGCGCTGGAGGGGGAGTCGCCACGAGCGGCTCGACAGGCTCGGGCGGCGGTGACGGCGGCGGCACCGGGGGCGCCGGCGAAGCGGGCTCGGGTGGCATGGGCGGCGCATCCGACGGTGTCGGAGGTACCACGGGCGACGGAGGTGCCGCAGGGGGCAGCGCTGGCGCGGGCGGCGGCCCGTCATTCCAGCCCTGCCCGGCGAGCGGCTCCTGTAAGATCATGCCCTTCGGCGATTCAATCACGCAGGGTTTCAACGTCGCCGGCGGCTACCGCGCCCCGCTGTTCCACCTCGCGCTCGAAGCGAACCGCGACATCACCTTCGTCGGTTCCGCCAGTGATTACAGCGTGCCCATGGTGGACGGAGTGACGTTCCCGAGGAACCACGAGGGTCACGGCGGCTGGACGATCGAGGGCAACAACGGCATCGCGCAGCTCGTGGGCACCAGCATTCCGAATTACAAGCCCAACATCATTACGTTGATGATCGGAACGAACGACATCAACGGTAACATCAACCTTGCGGACGCACCGAATCGCCTGGGCAAGCTGCTCGACTCGATTTTCATGCGTGACCCGAACATCCTCGTGGTGCTCGCGCAGATCGTGCCGACGAGAACGGACGGCACGAACAACGCCATCAAGGCCTACAACGCGGCCATGCCCGACCTGGTTTCGACGCGCGTCAGCAAGGGGCAGCACATCGTGCTGGTGGACATGTACACAGCGTTCACCAACGACACGAACTACAGGCAGTCCCTCCTCGGCGACAATCTCCACCCGAACCAGGCAGGGTATAACCGCATGGCCGAGGTTTGGTTCCAGGCGTTGAGTCCGTACCTCCGCTGAAATCGAAAGGCGAACGCACACCGGATTTCCGACAGCGGAGCTCCCGGACAGGATACACCCGAACGAGGCCGGCTACGTGCGCATGGCGAACGTCTGGTACGGGGCGATCGGCGACCTCTTGCGGTGAAGCGGCGTCTCGGTCGCGCCTTCTCCGTGCGACCCGCCTGCTCGCGCCGTGTGACGGCGCCAGCCCGTACATCAAGGAGCGCCGGCCGGCGTCGTTGATACCGCTCCGGCCGGCGTTCCGCCCTTGCGACGGCTACGTCAGGTTCGTGAGCGGCCCGGTGCAGAAATTCGGGTCGCCGAACGTGTTCCGGCTGTCGCCGAACAGGTTCAAGATCGAGACGAGCAGGTTGTTGTGCGGGAGGTTGGGGTACCGGACCCAGCGTCCAGTGCGCAGGCCCCCGCCGCCACCGGCCAGCAAGAACGGCATGTTCGACTTGTTGTGGCTCGGCGGATCCGAGAGCTCGGACCCGAAGAAGACGACGCTCTCGTCGAGCAGCGAGTGTCCCCCCATGTCGACCTTCGCCATCTCCTGAAGGAGGTAGAGGTGCTGCTGCGAATACCAGTTGCAGATGCGCTCGCACTCGGCCGGCCTGAAGCCGCCGTCGTGCTGGTAGAAATGGTGGTGCTCGCTCAGGTTGAGCCAGGGGAAGGTGTGCTTCGCCTCGGTGTCGCTCCACTGCAGCGTGCCGACCGCGGTGATGTCGCAGGCGAGCGACATCACCAGCATGTCCATCATCAGCTTGCCGACCTTCGGGATCGCCGCGTCGGTCGAGGTGTCCTTGACCTTGCCGTCGTTGTCCGCGCTGAGCCCCGTGCGCGGGTTGTAGTCGGACGTGTCGACCTTCGTCGGCGCCTTGCACGCGCTCGTCTCGACCGGCGGCGCGCTGTCGAGGCTCTTCTCGATCTCGCGGATCTTCGTCAGGTGCTGATCGATCTTCTGCTTGTCGGCGGCGCCGAGCCGATTGGACAGGGCGGAGTAGCGCCCGTCGAGGAAATCGAGGATCGATCTCTTTCGCGCGAGTCGGCGGGCGGCGTCGTTGCCGGCGGTGGGATCCAGCGTGCCGAAGAGGTCGGTGAAGATCTCCGTCGGATCGAGGCGCGGCGAGATCGGCCTGAACGGCGCGGCGCTCTCGAAATTCGCGGCGTTCATCGGTGACAGCAGGCCGTGGGACTTGCCCGTCGCCCAGCGCACCGCGATCTCGATGCTCGCCTTCGCCTTCTGACCGGCGGAGATCCGGGAGGCGATCACCTGATCGACGGACGGTCCGCCTCCGTAGCCGCCGTTCGGGGCCTGGGTCGTGCCCGAGAGCCAGGCGATGATCCCGGCCTGGTGCTGCTCACCGAGCGCGCTCTTCATGTCGAGGCCGTCGACGACGAGCAGCCGGTCCTGCACCGGCGCGAGCGGCGACAGGATGGGCCCCAAGGTGAAGTTCGTCTCGGTGCCGGTCGGCCGCCAGCGGTTCATCACGGTCCCGCCCGGCGTGTAGACGCCGAGGAAACGCTTGGCGGGGGTGGCTTGCGCGCTCGCCGTGCGTTCGGGGCCCATGATCTCCAGCCAGGGGAGCGCGATGGCGATGGCGCCAGCGCCGCGCAGCACGGCACGTCGGCTCAAACGAAAGTTCGACATAACCATCACTCCTCCTGGGCAGCCATGTAGTGGAAGGCATCCGTCTGCGTGAGCTCGATCAGGAGCTTCTTTACATTGTATCCGGACGCCTTGAAGGCGTCCGTGACAGCCTTCTTGGTGCAAGCGTCCCCGGCGCGAAGCGTGAGACCATAGCCGTACTCGGCCCAGTGCGTCGCGAAGCAGTTCTGCACCGCCTCGGTCTGGGCGAGCCCCTGCACCAGCTCGATCGGCCCGTTCACCTTGATGTCCGTGCCCGGGACCCCGCCGCTCGCGTCGATCGGGACGTCGTTCTCCGTCGTGCGGAACAGCCCGACCGCGTCGTAGTTCTCGAGCGCGAACCCGACCGGATCCATGAACTGGTGGCACCCCGCGCAGACCGGATCCTTGCTGTGCTGGCTGAAGCGATCCCGCGCCGTCGCGCCGGTGTACGGATCCGGCGGCTTCACCCTCTCCAGGATGTCGCCGGTGGGGAGCGGGATCTTCTGGCACATCAGCTTGTCGAGCACGAACGCGCCGCGGACCACGGGGTTCGTGTTGTTCGAGTGCGTCGTCCCGGCCATCATACCGGCCTGGGTGAGGAGCCCGAGGCGCTGGGTCGTGTCGAGCTGCACCTTCTGGAAGTCGTCGCCCGTCACGCCGGAGACGCCGTAGAACGCCGCGAGAGGTCCGTTCATGAACGTGTACGGGGCCGTCAAGACGGACGCCCAGGTGCCGTTCTGCTCGAAGATCTCGTGCTCGAGCAATCGCTGCGTCTCTTCGTGCATGAGCGAGCCGATCGTCCGCGAGAAGGTCGGGAACGACTCCGCGTTTCGCTCGAGATCCGCGAGGCTGCTGATGGGGAGCAGGTTGTCGAAGAAGTACCGGACGATGACCCGGGACCGAGGATCCTCGAGCATGCGCTCGGCGTGAGCGCGCACGCCCTCCTTGGTCGAGAGCTCGCCCGCCTGCGCCGCCACGCGCAGCTCCTCGTCGGGCATCGTGCCCCAGAGCAGGTACGATAGGCGCGTCGCCATCTCGTCGCCCGTGGGCCGGCGGAGCTCGGGGCGCTCCGGGTCGGGTGTGCCATACTCGATGCGGTAGAGAAAATCCGGCGATTGAAGCAGCCCCTCGATCACCGTCGCGATGCCGGCGTCGAACGTGGCGTCCGTCCGGCCGGCGCTGTACAGCGCGAGGAGCTCGTCCGCCTCGCCCTCGGCGAGCGGCCTTCGGTACGCGAGCGGCGCGAGTCGCTCGATGATCGTGCGGGCGCACGCCTGCTCGCCCTCCGCCGTCACGCTGCGCGCGCAAGGGTCGAGCTTCGCGAGCGCCTCCGGGGTGGCGGTCGCGCGCTTGGCGATGCCCTCCGCGACGGTGCCCAGCTGCTCGGCGAGCAGGCTCGAGACCGACAGCGTGTCCGCGTCATTGCCGAAGCCGTTCCCGACATCCTCGCTCGGAAGTGAAACGGCCGGCTCTGTCGTGTCGCCCAGGAGGTCGCGGACGGTCTTGTTGTATTCGAAGCGCGTCAACCGCCGCAGCGGCGCTCGCCCGGGGTACACCGCGCCGTCCTCGCAAGCGGCCGGGTCCGTCGGGCCCGTGCCCGTCGAGGTGGGCGGCGGGTCGTTCGGTGTGGAATCGGAATCGTCGGAGCGAAACCCGCCCAGGTCTCCCGTGCAGCCGCTGGCCACGATCAACGCGATCGAGACAGCTGACCGAGAGCCTAGGAGAGGACGCGCCTTCTCATGATCTGAGGGCCTAACCATGTTCTCTCTCCTCGCCCGCTGTGGGCACGCTAAAGTGGAGCGCAGGCGGGATCTGGTGTTTACCCTCGCCCGTGTCGCGACAGCTCGTGGCCAGTTCGGCCTGAAGATATTTCTACTACCTGCCGAGAAAATCCATCAACCACTCCATGGCGGGGCGCGGCTGGCCGTCCCTGATGAGGCCCGACTCCCTCACCCACGCCGTGCCATGGGCGTAACCCCGGAGCGTGATGCCTTTGACGTTCTCGGGGTTCCAGAACATCGGGAACTGCTCCTCCATCACCCGCCTCTGCCTCTCGTCATCAAAGTCATGTGGCCTCCTGTCGGGATGGTAAGGGAACGACTCACAAGGCAGACATTATCGACGACGATGACACGATGTATGTGGCCTGCGGTGACACGACCATCGAGGTAGCTACGCTCGCGCGGACCGCACCCTGCGCACCGACGCTACCGGTGAACAGCATTCATGATTTTTCACGACAATCGTGGAACAACCGAGGTCTGTCGCGTTTTCCGGTGATTCACTCCTGGCGAAACGCTGATCACCATCGTTCGACGATCATCTGCGCAACGACCGAACGTAACCGGCGCCTGGAACGACCCGAGGCCCGACCACGAAGCCCGCAATGCGCATGGCGACCCACCCAGAGCAAAGCGAAAGGATACCTCTGCAATGTGAACGCTCACATGCCGGATGTCAACGCCTATCGACCATCCCGCGCGCGTCCGCCAACCCGAGGGAGGACAAGGTCGACGGCGCTCCTCCGGAGCGCCGCGTCAACAGGAGCAGCCGCCGTACCACGGTCGTGCAGCTGAACGAGATCATGGTGTTGAGCGCATACCCAGGTTCCGGGCTCCCCCGCGGACGCCGGAACCGCAGCAGCGGGCTCAGCCGCGCGAGGGCTGCCGCTGTTCCAGGAGCCCGCCCGACTCCCCCTCGCCCACCGGCCCCGCCGCGCGCATCGACTGCAAGGCAGCGATGATCTCCTCCGTGACGCACGGCCCGCCCGAGACGTAGGACGGCGCAAGCGGCTTCAGCGGCGGCGGGAGCACCTCGGCGACCCGCGCGCCGATGGCGTCGCGCGACGCCGCGTGCCCCTCCTCCCCGGACGCGGCCCGGAGCGCCTGCGCGAAATCGGCCGCCGTGGGCCAGCGCGCGTCGCGATCGCGCTCGATCGCCCGCGCGACAGCGGCCGTGACGGCCTGGCCCACGCCCTCGCGCTCGCTCGAGAGCGGCGGCACCTCGCGCTCCAGGACGGCGTGGAGGGTCGAGACCATGTTGCCGCCGGCGAACAGCCGCCTGCCCGCCAGCACCTCCCACGCCACGACCCCGAGCGAGAACACGTCCGAGCGCCGATCCAGCGGCCTCGCGTTCGCCTGCTCCGGCGAGAAATAGCTCAGCTTCCCCTTCACCATCCCGGTCTTCGTCCGCGTCGTGCGGCGCAGGGCATACGCGAGCCCGAGATCGCAGATGGACGCCCGGCCGTCGACGCCGACAAGGATGTTGGATGGCGAGATGTCCCGGTGGATCACCTGGAGCAGCTCCCCCGAGCTGTCGCGCGCCTCGTGCGCCGCGTGCAGCCCCTCGGCGGCCTGCGCGATGAGCTCGATCGCGTCGCCGACCCCGAGCGCCTCGGGAGCCCGGGTGAGGTGCTTGAGGGTGACCCCCACGACGAGCTCCATGACGATGTACGGCGCGCCCTCGTCGAGACCGTAACCGAGGACAGGAACGAAATGGGGGCTCGCGACGCGCGACGCGATGCCCGCCTCGTCGAAGAGCATGCACGCATAGCTCGACTCGTAGCGCAGATCGGCCCGGATCCGCTTCACCGCCACGAGCGACTCGCGCTCCGGACCCGCGCCGCCCGCCCCCGCCGCGCCGCCCGCGTCCCCTCCGCCTGCAGCGCAGGCGCGACGCGCGATGAAGACCTCGGCCGAGCCGCCCCTGGCCAGCTGCACCAGCAGCTCGTAAGGACCGACGGCGCCCAGGTCAGAAGAATCCATGCTCACTGCTCCGGGCGGCGGGTTATCACGTCAATGGTTGTTCATCAACCTTGGCCCCCTTGCGCTTCGTTCCGTTCACGCTCTGATTTGCGCTCCGGGGGGCGCCCCTGTCCTCCCCCTCCTCCGCCGCCGCGATCCTGCGCAGGGCCGCGGGCGACGAGGCCCTCGCCGTCCGTGGGGGCGTCGCCGCCGCGCTCGGCGTGCTCGGCCAGCACCCGCTCGTCGGTCTCGCCCACCGAGCGCAGCCAGCGCGCCGCAGCCCGGTGGCCGGCGGTGCGATCGCCGTCCGTGAGCATCCCGTAGGCGGCGTCGCGCACGAGGGCGTGACGGAACGTGAGCTCGTCGTGCCCCGGGTAGCGCGACACGCCGCGCCGGGCGACGAGCTCCTCCGAGAGCAGGCTCTTGAGCCAGCGGTCGAGCGACTCGGCCGAGGTGCCGGCGCCGAGCAGCTGCCGCACGCCGTCCGGCCAGAAGCTGCCGCCGAACAGGCTCGCCGCCCGCAGCGTGCGCCGCGCCTCGGCGGGCAGCGCCTCGATGCGCGCGTGCATCAGCGCCACGACCGTGGGCGGCATGTCGCTCCGGCCCTCCGCGCGCGCGCGCATGAGCTCCTCGAGGAAGAAGGGGTGGCCGTCGGCGTGCTCGACGAGCCGCGCCACCTCGGGCAGCGCGAGCTCCTCGCCGAACACGCTGCGGACGAGCCGCTCGGCCGCGCGCTGGCTGAGCGCGCCGAGCTTGATGTGCTGCACGCCGCGCGAGCCCCAGAGGCCGGGGAACGTCTCCATCACGCTGTGGCGCGCGAAGCCGAGCACGAGGAGCGGGCGATCCGAGAGCGCCTGGAGCGCCTCGTCCAGCACCGAGACCGAGGCGTGATCGCTCCAGTGCATGTCCTCGAGCACCACGACGACAGGCCCCTCGCCGCACCGCGCGGCGAGCCACTCGAGCACGGCGCGGCGGGCCTGATCGCCCATGGCGACCGCGTCCCCGCGGGCGGCGCGCAGCTCGGCTTCGGGGTCGTCGAACGGCGTGCCCGCGATCTCGCCGAGGTACCAGGCGACGCGCGGGGCGTCGTCGACCGGCGCAGGCAGGGCCCGCGCGACGTGCTCGCGGATCTTGGCGCGGCGCGCCTCGAGCGCCTCGCCGGGCAGGCAGCCGGCGGCCGCGAGGACGATCTCGCCCAGCATGCCGAACGGCGCGCCCGCGCCGAGGGGATCGCCCCGCGCCACGTAGACCGACGCGCGCGCGTCGCGCTCGCGCACGGCGCGGATGAGCTCGCAGCGGAGGCGCGTCTTGCCGATGCCGGCCTCGCCGAGGACGAGCGCGGCGCGCGCGACGGGCTCGTCGGCGCTCTGCTCGAAGAGGCCGCGCAGCGTCGCGAGCTCGCGGTCGCGCCCGACGAACGAGGTGACGCGGCCGAAGAGCGTGCGCTCGGGCTCGGTGCCGTCGCGCTCGCCCTTCAGCAGGAACGAGGGGCCGTCGCCGATCACCTCGAAGCGCGGCGCCGCGAGGCCCGCGGTGACCTCGTCGATGCGCACGTCGCCCTCGGCCTCGCGGAGGCGGGCGACCGCGCGGTCGATCACGTCGCCCGCGGGCAGGCGCTCGCCCACCTGCGCGCGGCCCGTGGCGAGCGCGACCGGGCGCCCGGGCAGGCGCGCCTTCAGCGCGAGCGCGCACTGCGCGGCGCGCGCCGCGAGGTCGAAGACGGCCATCGTGCCGGCGCCGCCGCGGCCGGAGAACACCTCGTCGGTCTGCGAGGACAGGAGCACCATGCGCGTGCCGCCCGGGAGCCGCACGCGCTCGCCGCCGAACGCCTCGGCGAGGTCCGCGACGATCCGCTCGACGCCGCGATCGCTCGCCGGCTCCGGGTCGGCGGCGCCCAGATCGACGAGGACGACGCTGACGAGCCGCCGCTCGTCGTCCGTGACCGACGCTGGCGCGCCGTCCGCGCCCGCGCTGGACGCGCGCGCGAGCAGGGCGCGCGCGTCCGCGAGCGCGGCCGCCGCCGCGCGGCCGTCCGCGGGGCGCGCCGCCGGGTCCTTCGCCAGGAGGCGCGCGGCGAGCTCGTCGAGGAAGGGCGGCACGTCCGGGCGCCGCTCGACGAGGCGCGGCGCCTCCTCGAGGAGGATGCGGCACACCTCGGCGAGCGGGTCGTCGGCCGCGAAGGGGCGCTGCCCGGCGAGGCACTCGAAGAGCAGGACGCCGAGCCCGAAGACGTCCGCGCGCGCGTCGACCTCGACGTCGCCGCGCGCCTGCTCGGGCGCGACGTAGCCGAGCGAGCCGACCAGCGAGCTGGCCTCCGTGACGAGCGAGGTCGACGCCGCCGTCCGGGCGACGCCGAAGTCGAGCAGGACCACGCCGTCGACCCTGCCGTCGCGCAGGAGCACGTTGCTCGGCTTGAGATCGCGGTGCGTGATCCCGATCGCGTGGATGGCGGCGAGCGCCTCCGCGATCTGGTGCGCGACGAGCAGCGCGTCGGCCACGGGGAGCGCCCCCTCCTGGAGGCGCGCGTCGAGCGTGACGCCCTCGAGCCACTCCATCGCGAGCCACAGGGCGCCGTCGTCGCCCGTGCCGTGCGCGATGTGGTGCACGATGAGCGGGTGCTGCACGGCCTCGAGCATGCGCGCCTCGCGCCGGAAGCGGGCGGCGAGCTCCGGGGGCGCGACCTTGAGCGCGACGGGGCTCCCGGTCAGCTGATCGATCGCCCGGTAGACCGTGCCCATCCCGCCGGCGCCGGCAAGGCGGTGCACCTCGAACCGGCCTGCGACCAGCGTGCCCTCGCGCATGGTGCCAGCTTATCCGAGAGCTCCCGTCAGGTGCGCGGCGCGAGCGCTCGGTGGTGACGGTCCAGGGTGTTTGTTGTACGCTGTGCGCGCCGACACGCGCCGACACCCAGAGGGCCGCGTCGCCCGCACAGGACGCCCCCTCTGGACCATCGGCTCGGGCGATCGAAGAGGGACCCCCGATGAACCCCGGACAGCAGGTGACGAGCACGCTCAGGCTGGCGCGCGAGCTCGGGAAGGGGGCGATGGGGAGCGTGTGGGTGGCCGACCACCTCGCGCTCGGGACGCAGGTGGCGGTGAAGTTCATGGCGCCGGCCTACGCGGACCAGACCGGCTTCGTGGAGCGCTTCCGGCGGGAGGCGATGGCGGCCGCGCAGATCAAGAGCCCGCACGTCGCGCAGGTCTTCGACCACGGCGTCACGCCGGACGGGGTGCCGTTCATCGTGATGGAGCTGCTCGAGGGCGAGGACCTCAAGAGCCGCATGCAGCGGCTGGGCGCGCTGCCGCCCGTCGAGGTCACGGCGATCGTGTCGCAGACGGCCAAGGCGCTCGGCCGGGCGCACCAGGTCGGGATCATCCACCGCGACATCAAGCCGGACAACATCTTCCTGCTCGACGTCGAGGGCGAGCTGTTCGTGAAGGTGCTCGATTTCGGGGTGGCCAAGCGTGTCCAGGGCGAGCTCGGCATGACGTCGACCGGGAGCGTGCTGGGCACGCCGCTCTACATGAGCCCCGAGCAGCTGCTCAGCGCGAAGCACGTCGACTTCCGCGCGGATCTCTGGGGGCTCGCGGTGGTCGCCTACCACGCGCTCACCGAGCAGGTCCCGTTCCGGGGCGAGACGCTGGGCGCGCTGTCGGTGGTGCTGCACACCGGGATCTTCACGCCGCCGAGCGAGGTGAGGCCGGAGCTCTCTCCGGCGATCGACGCCTGGATGAAGAAGGCGCTGGCGCACGATCCGGCGGCGCGCTTCTCGTCGGCGCGGCAGATGGCGGAGGCGCTGGAGCGCGCGGTCCTCGGGATCGCGCGCACGGCGTTCACGACCGAGCCCTCGTCCGCGGGGGAGCGAGCCCTCCACGGGAGCGCGTCGCAGCCGGTGCTGTTCGGGGAGCCGACGCCGCTGCCGCCGGCGCCGGGCGCGCGGCTCTCGACGACCGGCACGCCGCCGTCGTCGGCGCCGGGCGCGCGGCTCTCGACGACCGGCGCGCCGGGGCGGACGCTCGCCGGCATGGCGACCTCGGGCACGGACGGGGCCCGGAGGTGGGCGCCGGCCATCCTGGCGGCCGCGCTCGCGTTCGGAGCGCTGGTGGCGGCGGTCGTCTTCCTGGCAACGAAGCATTCGCCCACGGCCGAGGTGACCCCCTCGTCGGAGGCGCCGGCCCGGCAGGCCGCGTCCGTCCCGGCGCCGCCGGTGGTGCCGGCGCCAGCGAGCGCCGCCGCGCCGGTGCCGGCAGAGCCGGCGAGCGCGACGCCCGCGGCCGAGACCGCGCAGCCAGCGGCCACGGCGGCGACCGCGCAGCCGGCGGGCGCTGTCCGCACCGGCGCGGCAGGGAGGCCGGGTCCGACGGCGGCGCCGCGCGGCACCTCGGAGGGGCGCGGCCGCGCCACGCCGCGGGAGGCGCCGACGGGCCGCCCGACGGGCACGAAGCCGCCCGCGCCGGTCGAGGACACGATCGGCTTCTGACGCGGCCTCCGGCCTCGTCGCGCACCGGCCGCCCCGGGCGCCCATGTACGCGGCCTTCGGACGACCTGGTCAGACGGAGCCCGTTGAACTGGGGCGCTCGCGCCGCTCGACGGCAAAATATGGAATCAACCGCGCTGGCACGGGCGATGTCGACATCGGAAGGTGAGGCCCACGGGGCGCACTGCGACATCCCGCCTCGCTCCTCCAGCGGAAGGGGCACAGAAATCGGCGCGAACGCACCGAGGCGTGAGAATTTCGGATTGGCACAGAGCGTGCGGTATCCGTCGCCGGGGCCCAGAGCGAGGACGCGCTCAACGCGAAGGAGGTCTCTTCCATGGAGAAGCTCGTAATTGGCCTGGTGCAGACGCACGACGAGGCGGAAGCCGCGGCGGAGCGGATCATCGACTGCGGCTACACACGACAGGAGGTCAGCCTGCTGATGACCGAGGCGACACGCGACAGGTGCTTTCCGAGCCCGGACATAGCGCCGCCGTCGAGCACGTTCGGCGCCGCGGTCTCGATGAGCGTCGTGGTCCCCGACCTCGGGTTCGTGGTCGCCGGGCCGCTGGCCGCGGTCGTGGCCAGCGCGGTCGGCGCCGGGATCACGGGCGGCCTGCGCGAGATCCTCATCACCGCGGGCGTCCCGAGGCACTGGGCGGAACGCTACCAGGCCGGCGTCCGGCAGGGCGGGATCCTCGTGAGCGTATTCGCCCGCAGCGAGCGAGACGTCGGCCTGCTCCACCTGGTCCTGGACGACCCGCACATGACGTCCTTCCACACGGAAGCCCACCGGCACCACGCGTACGACACGTCGTTTTGAGCCGAGGCGCGCGCGTCGCGAGGCAAAGCGCCTCACCCCCGCAGGCGGATCCCACGCCGGGGCGCGGGCTCAACCCCCGAGCGACCTGAGCCGCGCGCGCAGCATCAGCGCCCCGATGAGGTCTTCCTCCGCGTCGCTCCGGCGCGACCAGCCCAGCGAGAGGTAGCGCAGCAGCTCGCCGAACGTCGGTCCGGCCAGCGCCGCGCTCGTGCCGCCGCGGACGACCCAGAGCTGCTCGCCGTCGGCCCCGAGCGCGACGACCGACCGCTGGGCCGCGCCGCCGCCGAGCGCCGAGCCCGAGAGCCGCGCGATCGGGTAGAGCTGTCGCGCCGCCGCCGCCTCCCAGCCCGGCTCGCGGTCGTGGGCGAGAAGCTCGCCCTCGCGGAGGAAGCGCAGCGTGCCCTCGACGGCGCCGATCGCGAGCTCGCGGTAGAGGTCCTCCGGATCCGCCGGATCGGCCCAGTCGTACGCGCGCATGAACGCCGCGTACGTCGCCGGCGGGGCGACGCCGCGGACGGGCGGCGGGGACGCGGGCGCGCCGCGGCCGTCTTCGCGGCGGAGCACCCGGTTGAGCCGCGCGACCTCGTCGGCGATCGACCCCGGCCCCGGCGCGACGAGGTGCACCTGGACGCGGCGCTCGGGCGCGAAGAGGCCGCCCATGAGCGCGCCCAGCACCGGGGCGCCCAGCTCGGCCGCGAGGAACGTCGAGCCGCGGTGCGGCCGGATCGCCCGGTCCATGGCCTCGCGCTCCTCCGCCGCGGTCGCGCCCTCCGGCAGGTCGACGTCGACCTCGACGATGTCGCTCCGGTCGGGCGCCTCCACGCCGGCCTCGACGCCCTCGTCCCCTTCCCTCACGAAATGGCGGACGAACCCGCTCGCCTCGAAGCGCCAGCCGTCGTCGTGGAGGACGTCCTCCGAGAACACGAGCGCGAAGACCGTCGCGCCGGGGTGGCCGAGCTCGGCGGCCGCGTCGAGCACGGCGACGGGCGGAGAGAGCTCGTCCTCGAAGAGCTCGGCGAGGTGGTCGAGCTCGTCGTCCCCGCCGCCGGCGGGATCGCCGCTCGAGTAGAACGCGGCGGCGTGCCCGGGCAGGCCGGGGAGCGGCGCGATGAACAGGCGCGGCGAGGCGACGTCCCAGCCACCGAGCGCCACGGCAAAGCCCTGGGACAGCGCGCGGTCCGGGATGTCGGCGGGTCGAAAGATCAACGCAGCGAACGTGGTGGCCATGGGGCGCTCAGGGTAACCCGATCTCCGGCCCGCGCTGGCGTCCGTCGCGCCCAGCGCGCCTTCATGACCGCTTCCTCAAGTTCTTCCTTATCCGGGGGCGCAGGCGGCCGCCACGGCAGGCGGCCGCGTTTTACTCGAGCGGCGAGCCGCCGCGCTCCGCTGGGGCCTTGGACGCGGCGCGGCGCATCGGGTAGAGGAGACGCCATGCTCGGAAAATCCACCCTGTCCGTCGGTGAGACAGCCCCTGATTTCAGCCTGCAATCGCAGAAGCGGGAGACGGTCAAGCTCTCCGACTTCCGGGGCAAGAAGACCGTTGTCCTGTTCTTCTATCCCAAGGACGACACCCCTGGATGCACGGCGGAGTCGTGCGCGTTCCGCGACCATTACGATGCGTTCGCGGAGGCGGGCGCCGAGGTCCTCGGCGTGAGCGCCGACTCGGCGGGGTCTCACCAGCAATTCGCCGACAAATACCGCCTGCCCATGACGCTGCTCAGCGACCCTGGCGGGGAGACCGCCGCGCGCTACGGCGTCAAGTCGCTCTTTGGCCTCCTCCCGGGCCGCGTGACGTTCGTCATCGATCGCGACGGCATCGTTCGACATGCCTTCTCCTCCCAGCTCCGCGCGACCCGCCACGTCGACGAGGCGCTCGCGGTCGTGAAGCAGCTCGAGGCCTCGCGGCGCGGCTGACGCGCGGCGCCGCGCCCGATCTCCCGGCCAGCCACCGTCGTTGACGCCCCCCGGAGGGGCGTTATGGACACCCCCAGGGCGGGGCCATCGCACGCCTCCGCCGGGGGAGGCGACGATGAACCATGGATTGAGGACCACAGCGACGCTGCGGGCCGCCGCGATGGATCCTGCCCGCTCGGGGGCCGCGTCGGACACGCTGCTGCTAAGGCGGGTGGTGCTCTCGACGGGCGGAGTCGGATATTTCGAGCACGAGGCGCGCGTGCGCGGCGACGCCGAGCTCCGGCTCGAGGTGCGGCTCGATCAGGTCGACGATGTATTGAAGAGCATCGTTGTCTATGACGATCGCGGCGTGACGGGGAATATCACGCTTCCCGGGAGGGAGCCGCTGCGCGATCTGTTCCGCGAGCTCCCGTTCGACGAGGGCGCGCTCGAGTCCGAGGCCGCCCTGCTGAACGCGCTCCGCGGCGCCGAGGTGCGGACGCGAGGGGTGCAAGGGGCCATCGCCGGGCGGATCGTCGCGGTCACCACGGCGCAGGCGGCGCTGCCGCACGGCGGCTCGGAGGACCGGCACCGGCTCTCGCTGATGTCGGAGGGCGCGCTGAAGCAGGTCGTCCTGGAGGAGCTCGAGAGCGTGGAGCTCGTCGAGGAGCGGCTGCGGCAGCAGGTCGGCGCGGCGCTGGTCGGGCTCTCCAGCCGGCGGGAGCGCAACCGCCGCGAGCTCGTGGTGCGCACGGCCGGCGAGGGCGAGCGGGTGGTCCGCGTGGCCTACGTCATCGAGGTGCCGCTCTGGAAGACGACGTATCGGCTCACGGTGCCGGAGGACGCGCAGGCGAAGACCGGGGCGCTCGCCGGGTGGGCCGTCGTCGAGAACCAGAGCGGCAGCGACTGGCAGAACGTGGATTTCACCCTGGTGTCGGGGGACCCGGTGACGTTCCGCCAGGCGCTCTACGAGATCTATTACGTGGCCCGGCCGGAGGTGCCCGTCGACGTCGCCGAGCGCGTGCTGCCGCGGCTCGACGAGGGCGCCGCGGGGCTCGCGGCCAGGGCGGCGCGGCGCATGGGCTACCGCGCCGGCGGGGGCGCCGACGAGGCCCGCGCGCCCGCCGCGGCGGTCACCGTGCCCTCCGAGAAGGTCGAGCCGGAGCCCGCGGAGGCGGCGACGCAGGTCGTATTCCACTTCCCGGCGCCGCTCACGATCGCGAGCGGGCAGACGGCGCTCCTCCCGATCGTCCAGCGCGAGATCCCGGCAGAGCGGCTGTGGCTCTATCAGCCGGAGGCGAGCGCGCGCAGCCCGCTCGCCTCGGTCCGCCTGAGGAACGACGGCGACACGACGCTCCCGGCCGGCGCGATCACGGTCTACGAGCGCTCGAGCCGGGGGGTCGTCACCTACGTCGGCGACGCGCGCCTCTCGCCGCTGCCGCCGGGCGAATCGCGGATCGTGAGCTTCGCCGTGGACCGGAAGGTGCGAATCGACCGCGAGGAGCGGGGCGAGGAGGTGTTCTCGCGCGCCAAGATCCAGGGCGGCATGCTCGAGATCGTCAGGACCGCCCGCAAGGTGACGGTCTACACGATCGTGGGCGCGGCGCGCGAGCCGCGCGTCCTGCTCATCGAGCACCCGCGCATCGCCGGCTGGGAGCTCGCCGAGCCCAGGGAAGGCGTCGAGGCGACGCGCGACCGCTACCGCGTCCGGCGCGAGGTCGCTGCGGGGGAGACGGCGCGCGTGACCGTGGCGCTGGAGCAGCCCATCTCGCACGCCGTGGCGCTCACGGGCCTCTCCGGCGAGCAGATCGAGGTGGTCCTGTCGTCGCGCGAGATCCCCGAGGCGCTGCGCGCGGCGCTCGCGCGGCTCGCGGAGCTCAAGGCCGCGGTCGCCGAGAGGCAGCGCGCGCTCTCGGCCCTCAAGTCCGAGATCGAGGCGCTGCGCGCCGAGCAGGCGCGCGTGCGCGACAACCTCAAGGTCGTGCCCCCGGGGAGCGGGCTCCACGAGCGCTACCTCAAGACGCTGGGCGAGCAGGAAGACCGGATCGCGGCGGTGTCGGCGAAGCTCCCGGGCGCGCGGGAGGCCGTGGCCAGCGCGGAGCGGGCGCTCGCCGAGTACGTGCGCGGCCTGTCGCTCACGACGTAGCGAAAAGCGGAGGCCGCGCGCGCCCGGCGCTCTCCTGCGCGGCCTCCGCCGCCCTCCTGCGCGGTTGAATGCCACCCACCTCGAGCAAGCGCGGCAAGACGAGCGTTCCGGCGAACGCGGCAGCATTCCGCCGCGAACCTCTGAATTTTTGCGATGCGAGCTGCACCCCACGGAGGGCCGGGCGCGCTGCGCGACAGGCCGATGTGTTCGCCGGAGGCTCGCTCGCGAGAATCGAGGAGGGTATGGGCTCAAGCACGGTTCCCTGGGCTGGGTGGCGCTTCGCGCGATGCGTGGCGCTGCTCTGGATTGTCTATCTGACATGCGCGCTCGGCTGCGCGGCGCCATCGAGCGAGGCGCTCGACGTCGAGGCGCTGGAGGCGCAGTTCGAGGAGCGCGCCCGCGCGGCGCTCCGCGGCGACGACGCGCTCGTGCCCACCCCAGCGGGCTTCGAGCTCGCGGCGAGCCCGTCGCGCGGCGGCCTGACGCTCGCGTTCCCCGCGGACGGGAGCGGCGCCGTGCGGTTCGACCTGCCGGGTGGCCTCGGCATCGAGGTGCGCGAGCGCGGCGCGCTCGGTGAGGTCCAGAAGATCGGCGCTGCCCTCGCGTACCCGCGCGCGGGCGGCTTCGCGCTCTGGACGGCGCAGCGGCACGGCGCGGAAGAGTGGCTCTGGTTCCCCGACGGGGCGCCCGCCGCGGGACCCGTTGCGTCATGGCAGGTCGAGGGGGCGCGCCTCCGCCGCCGTGGCGCGAACGTGGAGGTGCTCGACGCGGCAGGGGAGCCGCGGATCATCGTGGCGGCTCCCGAGGCCTATGCGTCGCCGCGCCAGCGCGTCCCGACGCGCCTGGAGGTAGAAGGTGATGAGATCTCGCTCTGGGTCGAGGAGACGGGCTCGCCGCTCCTCGTGGACCCGTCATGGACCGTCACGGCCGCCTCCGAGGCGACGCTCCGCCACGAGCACACCGCGACCTCGCTGCCCGACGGCAGGGTGCTCATCGCGGGCGGGCGGCGATGGCTCGGCTCGTCAGACCAGTACCACCTCGCCAGCGCGGCCATCTATGATCCCGCGCTCGAAGCGTGGTTGCCCGCCGCTCCGATGAGCCAGCCGCGGTCGGCTCACACGGCGACCTTGCTCGCCGACGGCAGGGTGCTGGTCACGGGCGGCGCCATGAGCGGCGCCGCGTGGGTCGCCACCGCGGAGCTCTACGATCCGACGACCGACTCGTGGATCCCCGCCGCAACCATGACCTCGGAGCGCTCGGGGCACACCGCGACCGAGCTCGCCGACGGGCGGGTGCTCGTCGCCGGGGGCGCGCCGGCTGGCGCCGCTCCTGCTGCCGCCGCCGAGCTCTACGATCCCGTGTCGGACGCCTGGACGCCGACGCCCGCGGCGCTTGTCGTGCGCAGGGAGCACGCGGCGACGCGCTTGCAGGACGGCCGCGTGCTGGTCGCCGGAGGCAGGATCATAGGAGCCAGCGTGGTGTCGAGCGTCGAGATCTACGATCCCGCGACGGGCGCGTGGACCCCGGGGCCGGACATGCTCCGCGCCAGGTGGATGCTCACGGCGACCTTGCTGGAGGACGGTGACGTGCTGGTGACCGGCTATGACTGGGAATCCGAGGCCGAGACCTACGATCCTGAGGCCAACGCATGGACGCTCGCGAAGAACAAGATGAGCTTTCGGCGCGGCTGGCACACGGCGACGCGGCTGTGTGATGGGCGGGTCTTCGTCTCTGGCAACCAGCCGCCCGACCTTTACGATCCGAACACGCGGACCTTCTCGACAGCGCCCAGGAGCGAAGTGAGCCGCGGCAGCGCCACGGCGACGCTGCTCCCGGATGGACGGGTCCTCGTGGTCGGCGGGACTTCGAGCGCGCCGGGCGCCGAGATCTATGACCCGTCGGTCACGCCCTCGGGGACGCAGCTCGGCCCCCTGAACGCCTTGCGGAATTACGCGAAGACCGTGGAGCTGGAGGACGGGAAGATCCTTGTCGCGGGCGGCAACGCCGGTACGAAGACAACCGAGATCTACGATCCATCGAGCACGACGTTTTCCCTGGCGGCGCCTTTGAACTTCGAGCGGGCTCTCCCCGACCTGACACGCCTCGCCGACGGCAGGGTGTTGATCAGCGGGGGCCGCTTCGATGATTCCGAGGCGGATCTGTACAACGAAATCTACGATCCGGCGGCGGATGCCTGGACGCTGGCCGCCCCCGACGAGGAGCGTCGATACAACCACACGGCGACCTTGCTCGTAAGCGGCGACGTGCTCATCGCGGGAGGCGCGGTGATGGACTACCCGATGGAGCCGTTCCGCGTCCGCAGGACCGGATCGGCCGCGCTGTATCGTCCAGCCGACGACACCTGGGTCACCGTCGAGCCGATGAAAGCAAGCCGGGCGGAGCACGCGGCGACGCTGCTGAACGACGGCAGGGTGCTGGTCGTCGGCGGGATACAGGGTTTCGACGATTTCGACATCTCGACCGCGGAGCCGCTCGCCAGCGCCGAGATCTACGATCCCGCGACCCGGCGCTGGTCTCTGGTGGCGCCCATGACGGTGCCTCGGGGCAAGCCCACGGCGACGCGGCTCCTGGACGGTCGCGTGCTCGTCGTCGGGGGAGCCGCAGAGACCTACGACCCGGTGACGAACGTCTGGACTCCCACAGGGTCCATGAGCCAGCTGTCGGGTGTCAGTCATGTTGCCACGCTGCTGACGACAGGCGAGGTGCTCGTCATCGCAGGGACGACGGCGCAGATTTACAGCCCCGCGACGAACTCCTGGACGCCTGCCCCGTCGACCTTGCTCTCGCATGGCTTTTCCACGTCCGCGCTCCTGCCGAGCGGCCATGTCCTCATCGTCGGCCCCAACAGGGACGCGGAGCTGTACGATCCTCGATGGCACGGCCCCGGGGACAACGGCTGCAGCACGGGCGCTGGCGGAGAGGGCGGCGCTGGCGGCGGTGTTCCCGGTGCAGGAGGCGCGGGCGGCGCTGGCGGGGGCGAGCCCGGAACTGGCGGCGTCGGCGGGGGTGAGTCCGGTGCGGGCGGCGCTGGCGGGAGTGAGCCCGGAACTGGCGGCGTTGGCGGCGGTGAGTCCGGTGCTGGCGGCGGTGAGTCCGGTGCTGGCGGGAGTGAGCCCGGAACTGGCGGCGTTGGCGGCGGTGAGTCCGGTGCTGGCGGCGGTGAGTCCGGTGCTGGCGGCATGGGCGGCGCTGGCGGCGGTGAGCCAGGAACTGGCAGCGCTGGCAGCGCTGGCGGCGGTGAGCCAGGAACTGGCGGCGCTGGCAGCGGAACGTCCGCGACTGGCGGCGCAGGCAGCGCCGGTGGCGGTGAGTCCGGTCCTGGCGGCATGGGCGGCGCTGGCGGCGATGCTGGCGCCGGAGGCGAGGGCGGCGGCTCGGCGAGCGGAAGCTCGACGAGCACCACCGCCGGCGCTGGCGGCGATGGCGGCTCGGGGATGGCGACCGCATCCAGCAGCGCTGCCGGCGCCGGCGGCGATGGAAACCCGGGTCCGACGAGCGCTTCGAGCGGCCCCGGAGTGGACGAGCCGGCAGACACTGGCTGCACCGTGGGGCAAGGGGCGTCCGGCAACGGCGCGAGCACCCTCTACCTCGCTGTGATCGGGGCCGCTCTCCGGCGGAGGCTCCGCCGCTCCAGGGCGGCAATCCCGCGGTGAACTCTGATCGCCGGCTGCTCCCGCTGAACTGAATAGCGCGGCGCGTTCCCTGCCGCGACCGCGGCGCCCGTGGAGCTGAAGCTCCGCGTCCACCTCGGCTTCGGATCGCTCCCAGCGGTGCAGACGCTGCGGGGTGTGGAGCGGGTGATCTGCGAGTCGCGCGAGGAGATCGCGGCGCGCGAGCCGTAGCGCCGCGGGCCGAACGGGCCAGGGAGATCCCATGGCCCTCGCTCCGCCGAGCAGGCCTATCGATGGCCCTCGCGGGCATCGTCGGCGCAGCGGGCGCCGCGCCGGTAGTCGGCCAGGGCCTCCAGATAAAGCGCGCTGAACCGATCGGTGGAGAAGGGATTCTGGCTGGTCACGAGGTTGCAATCCCGCTGGGCGTAGGCGCTCCCGGGGAATGCGGCCTCGTGCTCGTAACCGTGATCCTCGAGCTGCTCACCGATGCCCCGGACCTGGGCGTCGGCCCCCATCACGAAGGTCTCGATATAAAACTCCTCGAACGACGAGACCGACGTCACCGTCCGACCGCTGAGCGGATGCGGCTGCCGCATGCGGGTGAGCACCGCCGGTGCGTGGCAGATGAGCCCCACGGGCTGGTGTTTCGCGCCAAAGTGAGCGAGCAGCGCGTGCAGATCCGCGTTGTCGAGCAGGTCGACCATCACGCCCTGTCCGCCGGGAACGACGATGCCGTCGAACGAGTCGGCCGCGGCGCGCGCCGCCTTCAGGCTGAGCGGCGCGCGGACCTCCGGGGCGCGCTCGACGAAGCGCTGCGCTTGCGCGCGCCGCGCTCCGTCTCCCCAGTACCGCTCGTCGAGGCTCTCCGGATCGATCGCCGGGGCGCCGCCCCCGTCGGTCGCGAACACGACCTCGTGCCCCGCGCCGGTGAGGGCCAGGTACGGTTCGTAGAACTCGCCGAGGAAGGTGCCGGTCGCGCGCTTCGAGCTGTCCGCAAGCGTCTGCTCTCGAGCGGCGCTGAGGACGAACAGGATCTTCCCTCTGGGTTTCTCTGCCACCGGGCGCTCGGGGAACACGGGGTGGAGCCTCGGCGCCGCCGCGCCGCACGCGACCAGCGCCGGGCCGGCGAGCACGACCGCGAGGCCCGCGATCAGCGCCGTCCTTCGGGCCGCGCCCCGCGGCGCTCCGCGGCGCCCCGGGCCGCGCGTGGGTTCCGTTGCTGGGCTTTCGCCGTCTCGCTTCGTTCGTTCCGTCGTCATGCGGGAGACCATGACCAGCGGAGCGAGATCGCACCTTGACCTAGGTCAAGAAGCCGCGGTCCTGGTCGCGGCGCGCTTCAGGCGGCTCAGGGCCTCGGGTGTGATGCCGAGATATGCGGCGATGTGGTAGTCGGGCACGCGGCGCGCCACGGCCCCGTGCTCTGCGAGGAACGCGCGATAGCGCTCGGCGGCCGGATCCATCAGCAGCGACGCCTCGCGGCGCACCTTCTTCAGGTACACCCGCTCGACGATCCGGCGGCTCACCCGCTCCCAGTAGATGTCGCGCTCACAGAGCTCGCTCAGCCGCGAGTAGGGCGCGACGAAGAGCTGCATCGGGGTCAGCGCCTGGATCGTCAGCCGGGCGGGTTCCCTGGTGATCAGCGCCTCCAGCACCGACATGAAGTCTGGCGCGGAGATGAACCCCTTGTTGAACTCCTTCCCATCGCTCCGCGTGTAAAACATCCTCGCGATGCCGGAGTTGACGAGCGCCACCGAGTCGCTCGCCTCGCCCGCCCGCACGAACGCCTCGCCCTTCCGCAGGCTCTTGCCGTGAAACAGGGCCGCGAAGGCGTCGAAATGCGGCGCCGGCCGGGCGTCGAGCGCGGCGACCATGCGCGCGAGCGCCGCGACCTGCTCCGCGCGCGAGAGCTGCACCATGGCAGGGGAGCCTAGCACGGCGCTCCCGGAGCGCGTCTGCCGCTCGCCCGCGCCTGCATCGTGACGGGCCGAGTCGCATGGGCTAGATCACAGATGCATGAACCATTCGGCGGTCACAGCGGTCCTTGTCGGCGCTTGCCTTCTCCCTGGCTCTGCATCGGCGCAGGCGGAAGGCGTGCCCCCGGCGGGGAGCCCTCCCCCCGTGGTGTATCCCGGGGAAGGCTGGCCCAACGTGGGGCGCCCTGGCGACCCGGTCGTGAGCGTGGGTGGCCTCTTCAGCTATACTGGCCGCGAGAACGCCGATGACGCCGTGGGCGCCGGCGTCGAGGGTAGCCTCGCGTGGTACGGACAGCGCTCGTTCGCCTGGATAGGCGCCGTTGCGCAGGCGCAGATCGTCGCCGACCGACCGGTCCACGAGAGGTTGGCGCTCGGTTTCCAGGGTGGGTTCGGCCCGGTCGGCGCCGAGCTCTCGGCGTACACCGAGGGCGCGGGCCGGTCGAACGCCCGAACGTATGGAGCGCAGATCGTGCCCTTCATCGCGATCCCCATCGCCTACGCGGGCTTTCGACTCGCCCTTCCGTTCGACGGGGGGGCTGGCGCGACGATACCTTCTTACGGCACGGAGTACGGGTTGGTCATTGGCTTGAAATTCCCGATCAACCCGAGAGCCTTTGGACATAGTCTTCATTGAGCCGGTTCACAGCCCTGTACGCCGGCCACGCCGTTCTCCGCCCATGCCGCTGGCCCGCGTCCGCTTTCCGCTCCTCGAGCGTCACCTCGGCGGCGACGAAGATCGCCTCGGCCAGCTCCTTGGCTGGACACGCCTGCCTGGCGCGCTCGCTTGCTCCCGTGCCCTTGCACGTCGGCCGCTCGATCGCCGCCGCACGCCGCGATCGGCCCCGCCGTCCGTTGCTCCTTCGCTACAACGAGGTATCCGCTCCGCGGCCGCCTGATGTCCGCAGGCCGCAGCGCTGAGGCTCGAAAATCTCGGTCACGCCCCTCGCGGAGCGGCCCGCCGGTGTGATAAGGCTGGCCGCCGGGGGCAGATCCAGCAAGGCGCGTCGCGCATGCGCCTTGCACGGGGCCCCCGCGAGCGGCGCATACGTCGCCAGGAGGCTTGAGATGGACGAGAGGGTTCAGCGGTACGTGGACATGGCAGTAGCGCTCGGGGTGAGCGTCGGCGGGAAGATCGTGGGCGCGATCCTCGTCTGGGTCATCGGCCGCATGATCGTCCGGGGGCTCCTGTCGATGATGCAGCGCAGCTCCGCGCTGAAGAAGCTCGACACGACGCTGGCTCATTACCTGGAGTCGGCGGCGTCCGTGCTGCTGAACATCCTGCTCATCATCGCCGTGCTCAGCGTCTTCGGCGTCGAGACGACCACCTTTGCCAGCCTGCTCGCCGCGATCGGCATCGCCGTCGGCATGGCGTGGTCCGGCCTCCTGTCGAACCTCGCGGCCGGCGTCTTCATGATCCTCCTGCGCCCCTTCAAGACAGGGGATTACGTGACGGCCGGCGGCGTGACGGGCACCGTCCACTCGATCGGCCTCTTCGCGACCACCCTCGATACGCCCGACAACGTCCGCACCATCGTGGGCAACAACAAGATCTTCAGCGACACGATCCAGAACTTCAGCACGAACCCGGTCCGCCGCGTCGACTGCACCGCGCAGCTCGCCCACGGCGCGGATCACGAGGCGGCGATCACGCGGCTCAAGACGCACCTCGCGCTCATCCCCAACGTCGCGAAAACCCCTGCGCCCAGCGTCGAGATCCTGGATTTCACCCTCGCCGGGCCCGTGCTGGCCGTCCGGCCCTTCTGCCACACCGATCACTACTGGGACGTCTACTTCGCCACGACCAAGATCATCCGCGAGGAGCTCGGCAAGATGGGGCTCCCGGTCCCGAGCCAGCACGTGCACATCAACCAGCTCGCGGCGGCGCCTGCCCACCGCGCCGCAGGCTCGGAGATTCACCCGACGGCCTGACGCGCTGTCGATCGCGCGTCGGCCGCGCGCGCCCTGCCCCCGCGCGCGGCCGCGCGCTGCTCGGCAGCCCTTGAGGCCGGTGGGCGGATCCTCTACGCCCGGGCGGCGCGCACGCTGTCGGCGCGCCACCGCACCATGCACCTTGAGGAACTGGTACCTTCCGCCGCCACGCTCAGGGCGCTCGCCACCGCCATCATCCTCCTCACCGCGGGTGGTCTCGCGAGCAAATGGGCGTACCGGCTCGCCGTCACGGCCCTGACCAAGACGCACCTGGATCAGGCGCTCGCGCGGTTCCTGGCGTCGATGCTCCGCTACACCGTGCTCGCGGCGACGTTCATCGCGTCGATGGAGACGGTGGGCATCCACACGACGAGCCTCGTGGCCGTGGTCGCCTCGGCGGGGCTGGCGGTGGGGCTGGCGCTGCAAGGGAGCCTGAGCAACTTCGCGAGCGGCGTCCTCATCCTCTTCTTCAAGCACTTTCAGCTCGGGGACAAGGTCGCCATCGGGAGCCACAAGGGCATCGTCGAGGACATCGGGCTCTTCAACACCACGCTGGTGTCGACGGACAACGAGAAGATCGTGATCCCGAACGCCGCGGTGACCAACGGCCCGATCGTGAACTACTCGGATCGAGGGCTTCTGCGCGGCGCCGTCACGCTCACCGTGGAAGGCCGGCTGCGCGATCTCGAGCCGGCGATGGAGGCCCTGGTGCGCGCCGGCAAGCGGGCCAGCGGCGTGGCGCGAGACCCGGCCCCCACCGTTTTCCTGACCGACATGGAGGACGGCTCGCTCGACCTCACGCTGACGGCCTGGTACAGCGCCGTGGAAGAGGACGGGAGCATGCACAACCTCCGCGTCGCGGCGCTCGATGAGCTCGACGCGGCCGGCGTCGAGCTGATGAACCGGACACAGCTCGTCCTCCACCAGCGAAGCAAGGGCCCGTCCTAGTCAGCCCGGGCGTGGGGTCGAGCGGGCGAGGCGCCGAGACGACGCCATCGAGGCCCTTGCGCCCGCGCTGGCCGGAGCGCATGGTCGCTGCATGAGCGTCGAGGAGCGCGTCGCGGCGGAACGGCTTGTCCTGGCCGCAAACGAGGCCTTTTACGAGGCGTTCCGCGCCGGGGATCACCAGGCGATGTGCCGGGTGTGGGCCGAGCGGGCGCCCGTGGCCTGCGCCCATCCCGGCATGGAGGCGCTCTCGGGGCGCGCCAGCGTGCTCGAGAGCTGGAGCCAGCTCTTGCGCCAGACCTCGCCCCTGCGCATGCGCTGCCAGGGCGCCTCGGCGCACCTCTTCGGGGACTTCGCCTTCGTCACGTGCTACGAGGCGAACGGCGACCAGCCTGCACACCTGTGCGCAACCAACGTGTTCGTCCTCGAAGACGGGCAGTGGAAGATGGTCCACCACCACGCGGGTCCGCTCTCCGCGCCGCGGCCCGAGCGGTGGGCGCCCGCTCGCTCCCGGCTCATGAACTGAGAGGCTGGCCGGGGCCGGGGAGACCCGCCATGAGGCGACGGATCTCCTGTCGATGGATCGCGCGGCTCGTCGGCGAACTCGTCAAGAAAGCGGCCGGAGGATCCTGTCGAAGACGGCGTCTCCGACGCGCTTGCCCTGACGGATCCCCTGTACTTCATCGAACCTCCAGTGGACGCCCAGGTAGATGCGGCTGACCGCGTTCTCCCAGGACGCCTCCTCGAAGCTGGAATAGCAGCGCGTGATCTCGGGGCGGACATTGCCCCGCTCGTCCGTCGTTACTCCGTTGTACTCGTCGGACATGAAGCAGAAGGGGATACGATCCGTCCCATGATAACGGGTCAACACCTGGAACATGGCAGCCCCGAAGCTCGCGTGCCCGGAGGTGTACGCCGGGAACGCTGGGGTCATGCGCGGCGGGCCCTGGTTGCTGCCAGGAGTTCCGAGGGGCGTCCACCTCCTGTCAGCCACGGTGAGCGAGTTGCCATCCCTGTCGGCCCGACGGATCGCGACGGATGGAGTACGGCTCGTACCTCGGGACGATCGAGTTCACGGCGTCGAAGATCGCCGCATGAACGATCGCGAGGGCCCGTGAGACGCGCGTCGGCCCGCGCTGGTCCCGCCCGCGTGCGCGGGAGGAGTCCTCTGCGACCGCGTCCAGAGCGACGGCGTTCCAGTCGAGGACCGCGTCCCTGTCCGGCGGATCTCCCTGCGCTTCCGGCAGGTGCGCGGACGCTGGACCTCCGAGCAGAGAGGCAGTCAGGGCAGCGAAGGAGATGGACGCCCACCTCGCGGCTGAACAGTTCATTCACGCTCCTTGGTTCGAATCCTCAAGAATGGCCATCCAACACGATGGCCCTCGATCGTCGACTGGATGGGGGGCCATCCAGCGACGAGAGGCATGCATCAACAACCTCGGCGAGCACGAAGCCCGTATCTACCCGTGCGACACCGGCCACCGCGCGCAGGCGAGCACGGCCTCAGGGGGCATGTGGGCCGTGCGCCATCGATCGCTGGTCACTGCTCGGCGGGAGATCTCTCTCTCTGCAATCGCCCGGAATCGAGCACACACCCCGTGTACCGGACGTCGCTCTTCGTTCTGGTCACTCGCCAGGATGTCGTGTGTTGTATCAAACCAAAGCTATCAGGCAGAGCCGATGCGCGCAACCATACGACACCGTGCGTCCCAGGCTCAGCTGGGTCGAACCGTGGTGGGCACAGGATCGGAGCCTGAACGGTATCCGTCCGCGTTGGCCAACATTCACGGTCGCTCGCCGAGGAGCGGTCGCCACGCGCATTCGTCCGGCAAGAGCGCCCAGATGACGTCGGCGTTCGGGCGAAACGCGATCTCCCGCAGGACGCGGGGTGTCGAGATGCGATCCATCCTGAACATTCGCGGCTCGTTCTTTCCCGTGTCCAGGGCGAGCACGTACCAGACAGGGCTCTGGATCAGGAGGCCGTGCGGCTCCACGCGTCGCCTCGACGCCCTCCCCTCGCGGTCTTGGTAGTCGAACCCGAGGCCGACGCCGGCGGAGAACGACTCCTCGAAGAGCCTCACCAGCTCTGCGGGGGGCGCCCCGGCTCCGGCGCGCACTGGCCCGCTCGCCGGATCGCCGACGATGACCCTGCGGCAGAGGGCGCGCAGCTCTCGCGCTCGTTCAGGAGGAAGGCTGCTGAGCAGCTTGGCCAGCGCGGAGCTGGCGGCGTCGCTCCACGGAAGATCGCTCGCGGCCTGAGAGAGGCGCGCGGAGAGCCAGAGCGTCACGATCTCTGCGACCGAGAGGTGCACGGCGGTGACGCCCCGGCCGGCATCGAGCCGGATCCCCCCGCCGGGGCCGGCCTCGCCCTCGATGTGGAGGCCGCGCTCCCTCAGCGTCGCGAGGTCCCTGCGCACGGTGCGGGCGCTGACCCCGAGCGCCGCGGCCAGCTCGCCGACCGTCGTCGCTCCCCGCGCGCGAAGCAGGTCGGAGAGCTCCATGACCCGGACGGCGCGCGACATATGGTGACAGAATCTGTCAGGGTCTCGCGCTAGTCAACGCCCATGTCCAACGTGGCGAACACCTGGCCAATCGGCCTCGGCGTCCTCACCGGCAGGTACCCATGGCTGACCGGCTGAAGGACCTCTTCGACGAGCGGTGCGTCCGCTCGATCGCCCGCAACCTCCGCTCGGCGCACCCTGGCCTCGACGAGCGCGGCTTCGCCCGCGACTGCCTGGCGGGCCTCTCCGATCTGGAGCTCACGGGCCGCGCCTCCCACATCGCGGACGTCATGCACCACCACCTGCCGCAGCCCTTTCCGGAGGCCGCTCGCGTGATCGTCGCCTCGCTCGGGCCCGAGCTCGATCGGAGCGACGCGTTCGGCCTCGCGCCGCTGCAGTACATGCCGCACGTTTTCTATGTGGCGAAGCGCGGTCTCGATCACTTCGAGGACGCGATGACCGCGCAAGTCGAGCTGACGAAGCGGTTCTCCGCCGAGTTCAGCATCCGCGCGTTCCTGACGAGGTACCCCGACGCGACGCTCCGCCGGCTCCGCACGTGGGCCGCCGACCCGAACGTCCATGTCCGGCGGCTCGTCTCCGAGGGGACGCGCCCACGGCTGCCGTGGGCCCCGCGGCTCCGCGCTTTCCAGCAGGATCCAGGCCCGGTCATCGAGCTGCTCGAGCTCCTGAAGGACGATCCGGAGCGCTACGTGCAGCGCTCCGTCGCGAACAACATCAATGACATCGGCAAGGACCACCCGGACATCGCGGCGAGCCTCTGCCGGCGTTGGCTCGAGGGCGCGCCGCCCGGGCGGCAATGGATCGTGCGCCACGCGCTGCGCTCGCTCGTCAAGAAGGGTGATCGCGGCGCGCTCGACGCGCTCGGCTTCGGCGCGGCGCCGAGCGTCGCGATCGCTTCGGCGTCGCTGTCCCCGCGATCGGTGAAGCTCGGCGGAGAGCTCCGCTTCTCCTTCGAGCTCGCGTCGACGGCCCCGCGCGACCAGGAGCTGATCGTCGACTGCGCCGTGCACTTCGTGAAGGCGAACGGCGCGACGCGGCCAAAGGTCTTCAAGCTGCGGAAGCTCGTCCTGCCGCCGTCGGGTCGGGCCGAGATAGCCGGCAAGGTCTCCTTCGAGGAGATGACGACCCGCCGTCACTATCCCGGTCGCCACAGCATCGATGTGATGGTCAACGGCGTGGCGCACCCGCTGGGGCAATTCGAGGTGCGCCGGTGACGCCGTCCTGACGCGCCCTCCCCGACGATCGACGGGCCTCATCCTGCGCTGGACGCGCAGGGGACGGCCGCGCGCGCTTGACCGGCTCGCATCGCTCGGCTTCCATGGTCTATCCGATGCTCCGGATCCGCGCCGCGCAAGTCGACGTCCTGACGGAGGCCACGTTCGAGCGCGGCGTCGCCGAGCACCTCCGCCGGTTCTTCCCCGATCGCTGCGCCGCCCTCGGCGACAGCGGTTTGCTCGGGTTCGTCCGCGAGGGCCTCGCCAAGGCCCGGCGGATCGGGTTCTCGCAGCCGGCGCACGCCGGCCAGTTCGTGACCTTGATGCTCGTGCTCGGCCGCGACTTCGACGTCGATCCGCTCCACCCGTGGGCGGGGGAGATCCTGCGCGATCCCGCGCTCGCGCACCCGGGCACGCGGATCAGCGCCCTCTGCAACGAGGCGTCCCGGCGCTTCGACGGAGGCGCTCCGTGAGCCAGCTGATCGGCGGCGCGCGCGATCAACTCTGGCAGGCGGTCGAGAACGGCTGGTGGCTCGCGCAGGTGGCGTACCGCCGCTGCACCCAGCACGCGACGCCGCAAATTCAGGTCCAGCACCCCCAGCTCGTCTACTGGGATGGGGGCTCGACGCCGGCGCGCGCGCAGGTCGACCTCTCGGTCGATCCGGCAGGCTTCGACGGGCAAGCGACGCTCACGTGGAACACAGGCCTCGCGCAGGTGTACGACGCGCTGGCCGGAGGCAACCAGCTCGTGTCCGGCGCGGCCGTGCACCCCAGGCACTGGAACGGCAACGTGCCCCTCTACGTGGAGCCGCTCGGCGTCGGGAAGGTCACGCTGACGTTCTCGCTCGCGGCGACCGGCACCTACTACGTCAACGCGCCCGGCACCGTCAGCGGCGACGTGAACGTGGTCCCGCTCGAGATCGAGATCAAGGCCCAGGACGGCTCGGATCCGGTTCCCTGGGTGCTCGCGCAGAACAAGCGCACCTACAAGGCCGTGCTGACGCCGGCGATCGGCGGCGGCCAGTTTGTTTGGACTGCAGACGATCCGGCGGCGCTCGCCGACATCCGCAGCGCCGGAGACACCGCCACCGTCAAGACCGCGGGGGACGGCGCCGGCGTCATGAAGCTCCGCGTGCGCTTCACGGACGGCGGCCGCAGCGTCGACACGAAGCTCAAGGTGACCATCGTCCAGCTCCGCATCAAGGACGACGACAAGCACGGTGATGCGAAGAAGCACGCCCTCCTCGGCGAGGTGGACGCGCCGCGGCGGTTCGCTGCCGTCTTCGAGCCGGCCGGGCCGGGGACGAAGTTCCACTGGAAATCGGCAGGGGCGCAGAGGTGCGGGCTCGACCACCTCACGGTGCGCACGGACGTGGCGACGATCGATCCCCGCGACACGGGCCTCGCGAAGATCCAGGTGACAGCGATGCTCGATCTCGAGCCCCGGGATCAGATGGCCACCGTCCACCACGATTTCACGATCGTGGACGTGGCCATCAAGGGCGGCGACGGTCGCGCCGCGCCGCCGGCCTCGGTGCTGCGGTACATGAGGCACACATGCAAGGCCGTCCCGAAGCCGGCGGTCGCGCTGGAGGGATACGCCTGGACTGCGGGCGGCCCGCTCGTCGTCGTGGGAGCGGGCGGCGAGGCCAGCGTCGAGCTCGCGGGGACGGCGAAGACCACCAAGGAGGCGCCGGCGTCGCTCACGCTCGCCACCACGCTCGACGGGCAGACCACGACCAAGCAGATCCAGATGGCCGTAACCGACATCTGGGTGGACCCCGAGATGACGCATGCCGCCGTCGACACGGAGCGAGGCACGACGGCCTCTCTCACGGTGCGGGGCGCGCCGGACGGGAGCCGGTTCACGTGGGAGACCGAGAGCAACGGCGCCACCATCGTCCACCCGGACGACCAGAAGAAGGTCACGATCAGCGCGACCCAGCACGGCGAGGTCGACGTCGAGATCACCTGCGCGCACGAGAACGCCATCCAGCCGCTCACGGCGACCGGGAAGATCGTCTTCGTCGGCGTCGCCATCAAGCACGAGGACGGAGCGGCGGCGGCGAAGGACTTCGTGCTCGCCGGCGCGAAGCGGAAGTACAAGGCGGTGCCGACGCTCGACGTCAAAGGGGGGACGTTCGAGTGGAATTGCGTGACCCCGGAGAGCAAGCTCACCCTCCACTCGAGCAAAGAGACGGCAACAATCACCGCGGGGCGAGAGGCTGCCGATGTCGAGACGATCGAGGTCGCCTTCAAGCTCGGCGGCAGAACCGCTCGAGCCAGGCACGACGTCACCGTCGTCAACCTCGTCATCAAGGACGGCGACGGAGAGAGCCCGGCCAACGTCCATGTCCTCACCGGGCAGCAGCGCGCATTCCGGGCCGTGCTCACCCAGCCGCTGGAAGATGGGGAGTACGCCTGGGCGAAATCGGGAGGCCCGTCCCTTTACGAGTTCGACGCCGATCGCGCGGACGCGATCGTCAGGGCCGCCGCGCAGCGCGACGGGCGCGCCACGATCAGCGTGAAATACAGCGTCGATGGTCAGGAGATCCCTGCCACGCACACCTTCAACGTGGTCGCTCTCGACATCAAGGACGCCGACGGGCAAGCGCAGCCCAGGACCTCGACGCTCAAGCACTTCAAGCAGCAGTACAAGGCCGTCCCCCGATCGGCGACGGCCCAAGGCACCTTCGTCTGGACCGGGGTCGATGGGATCTCCCTCGTCGGCGGCCAGCAGACCGACGTCGTGGAGATCGCCGGCACGCAGAAGACCGGAGAGGGCGAGACGGCTCTTCTGTCCGTCGCGTACACGCTCGATGGCCAGACCATGACCCGGCAGGTGGGGATCGCGTTCACCGACATCTCGGCGCCGCCGGTCGTCGTCGCGCTGGACCCAGAGGACGGCGGGACCGCCGAGATCGAGACCGTGGACACGCTCGGCGAGCCCGGTCACGCGTGGGACTTCTCCTCCAACCCCATCGAGGCCAGCTTCGATGGGGGGAGCAAGCAGAAGAAGATCAAGGTCAAGGCCAAGAAGCCGGGCGTGGTCGAGCTCGGCCTCACGTACACACACGCGCTCGCCATCGGCGCCCTGACGGCCAGGGGCGTGGCGGTGTTCGTGCGCGAGCGCATCAAGAGCTTCACCGCCGAGATCGACGCCGAGACGGCTGTGGCAGAGGACGCCGGCGCGGACGAGAAGAAGGCCAAGGTGCTGCTCGGGTTGGACAGCGATCCGGACGTGTGGAAGGTCGGCTGGGTGGTCGCCGAGGCCGAGGGCGCGCCCGCGCGGCTCGACGTCGCCGGCCTGCCCGCGGGCGAGGGCGAGCACACGTGGAAGCCAAAGGGCGGCGGCTACATGAAGATCGCCGACGTGCAGCCTGACGGGGATCACGGCGAGAAGAAGAGCAAGGTGCTCCTCAAGGCCCGTCCCAAGGCCGGCGACGCGGGTCCTCCAGCCGACCCAGGTCACGAGGACGACGAGGTCGTCGCGAAATACACGCTTGCCAGCAAGGGCGCGAAGGACAAGCTCGCGGTGGAGGTCCACCGTCATGGGTGCTCGGCGATCAAGTGGCACCGCAAGGGGAAGGACAACGTCGAGGAGAGCGACCGGATCGCCATTTGCGAGCACAAGGCCACACCGCAGTGGGACGGGGAGGATCGATGGACGGCGCCACCGGGCGGTGATGGCATCGGCATTCTCTCCTCCGGAGGACATCAGCACGGAGGCCGCTGCCCCGTCTGCTCCGGCGCCTCCAGCGAGAGCGCCAGCACCTCGCCACGCCATGTCTGGCACCACGTCCCCGGCAGCGCGCGCGCGCTCGCCAAGGCCCGCGCGCTCGCGGACGCCGTGCGCCGCTTCGCCCGCGACACGGACGACAAGGACGCGGATTACGTTGGGTTCCTCACGGACGCGCTGCTCGACTACGTCCGGCCCCTGAAGAGGGGTAGTACGACGAAGCGGGTCAACAAGGGCAAGATGCTCGGGGTCCTTGTCGGCAAGGACGGGACGGGTGGCGACGTCTGGCTCTACGCGCTCTCCGGGGATTGGACGGCCGACGGCGGCTGGTCCGGCCCCATCGGCCTCGGCGGCAACATCAAGAAACAGCGGACCGTCAGCAACTTCGACGGCACCACCACGACCTACGTGAAGACCCAGGCGCCGTTCAACACCGAGGCGATGACGGATGGCTGGGGAAAGCTCGGCCGGTGCGCCGCGCAGGTCCTTCTGAGGAACGCCATCGGCCGCGGCCTCAAGGACATCGAGCTCGCCGAGGTGTGGCTCGACGTCAAAAAGGATCTGGGCACATCGGGCTTCCAGCACCAGCACGAGATCGGATCCTGCGAGCAGTGCCGCCGCTGCCTGGGGCGGCTCCTCTGCGAGGTGGGCGCCTGACCCGCAGGCACGGAGAACGTTCATGAACCTCGTCGACCGTTGCATCGAGTTCTGCACATCGCTCGATCCCGATTTCAGCCGCGCCCTCCGCGGCTCGACCCTGGATCAGATCGCCGAGCTCACCCGGGCGATGGGCCGGCCGCCGAGCGCGGTGCACCTCGCCTTCCTCGAGCGCATGGGCGAAGACACGGGTGCGTTGAAGCTCGGCCTCTACGCCACCTCCCCGCGCGAGATGATCGAGCGGCGCCCGGACATGCTCGAGGACATCCCGGAGGGCGTGGAGCCGTTCGCCGTGCCCATCGGCGACGACGAGGAGGACATCTTCCTGCTCGGCGGCGACGATCCCGAGGTCGTGCGCCACGACGGCGCGCCCCTCGACGACGAGGGGCGGCTCGATCTCTCGCGGACCGAGCCCGTCGCGGGCTCGCTGTCGGAGCTGATCTGCCTGCCCGTCCTCAACGCGCGCCTCGCCACCCGGCTCCCTTTGCAGGCGATGTACACCGAGCGGGAGCTGCGCCCGGACACGCTGGCACGCTGCCGCTGGCTGGCCGGCCTGTTCGGGTTCGAGCCGTACTGGTTCTCCAATGCCCACACCTTCGCGGGGAAGCGAGGCTCGTTGATCCTTGTCGCCAAGCAAGCGCCGGAGTTCTATCTCTCCGTCGGCCTCGCCGGGAGCGACGAGGCCGACTGGGGGGTCGTGTCGCGCACCCTGCAAAGGGAGCTGGAGCTCGATCCCTATCGGTGACGTGACCCGTTGAAGGCGAAGGGGCAGGTGCCCATGAGAGTGCGGGCGCCGCGCAGAGCCGTTGCGCGGGTCGGGGTCCGCGTCTATGAGGCGGGAGATGAAGGACTGGGAAGCGCTCTTCGCAAAGAAGCTCGAGGAGACCGACCTCGGCAAGGATCCGGCCCATGATCTGGCGCACTTCGCGAGGGTGGTCGCCACGGCCAAGGCGCTCGCGGCGGACGAAGGGGCAAGGCTCGAGATCGTCGTCCCCGCGGCGTGGCTGCACGATCTCGTCAACGTCCCCAAGAACGACCCCAGGCGCTCCCAGGCGTCGCGGCTCTCCGCGGAGGAGGCGCTCTGCTTCCTGCGGAGCGTGGAGTACCCCGAGGCGTTCCTCCCCGACATCGCCCACGCCATCGAGAGCCACAGCTACAGCGCGGGGATCGAGCCGACGACCCTCGAGGCCAGGGTGGTCCAGGACGCCGACCGCCTCGACGGCCTGGGCGCGATCGGGATCGCCCGCTGCTTCGCCGTGGGCGGCCTGCTCGGCGTGCGGTTCTACGATCCCGGGGATCCGTTCGCCGAGCGGAGGCCGTGGGACGACCGGGTGAACGCGATCGACCACTTCCACGTGAAGCTGTTCAAGACCGCCGAGAGCCTCACGACGGCGGCAGGGCGCCGCGAGGGCGCGCGACGCGCGGAGTTCATGAGACAGTACCTCGCTCGCCTCGCGCTGGAGATCGGCGGCGAGATGGCGCCTGACGTTATCTGACGTCAACTGACGTCAGCCCGCGCCGGCGACCGTCACCGCGGCCGCCACGGCGACCGGGATCGTGAAGTTGTCGTCCATCCGCGTGGAGAACAGCTCGGTCGCCGCCCCGGCCAGGCCCGCGACGGCGGCCAGGAGGAGCCGCGAGGAGAGCGACGCCGGGCCGAGCGCCCACATCACGACGAGGGCGCTCAGCGCGCCCGCCGCGAAGAAGGCGAGCGTGCCCTCCAGCGAGCGGCCGTCGCGCAGCCGCGTGCGGCCGAAGCGGCGGCCGATGAGCGCCGCCGCCGGGTCGGCCACCGCCAGCACCACCACGGCGAGCGACTGGCTCAGCCGCGTCCCGAACAGCGCCAGCAAGAAGAGCGCTGTCACGTACCAGGTGGACGAGTTCACCCGGTAGCGCTCGTGCGGGTGCGCCACGAGCCGGAAGACCCCCATCAGCCGCTCGTTGACCCGCTCGCTGACCCGGCGGGCGATCTCCATCGACCACACCGCCACAACGAACGCGCCGCTCGCGGCCACGAGCCAGCCGCGCTCCGGCAGGAGCTGGATCAGCCCGAGCACCGAGAGCCCCGAGCCCACGTGCCACAGGCTGCGCACATGGTTCGTCGGCCTGACGCTCGGCGGCGCGGCGACCACGCCGCGCAGCGTCAGCAGCAGCGACTCGTAGGCAGGCTGCACCTCTCGCTGGAACGCAATCCACGCCGCCTTGGGCGAGGGTGTCCCGGTCGGGGTCGCCCGCTCGACCGCCGCGAGCAGCACGCGGAGCCGCTCGCGGAGCCGCTCGAGCCTGCCCCCGGCATCGTCGCGCTCGGCCGCCACGACGAGCTCGCGGAGCCGCGACGCCACCCGTTCGACCCGGGCGCGAACCTCGGGTTCGTCGTGGAAGACGAAGACGGCGGGATCGACCTGACGCAACAGTACGCAGAGCTCTTCGGAGACGAGCTTGGTCTCGACGTGCAAGGCGTGGATCACGTTGGGTTTTGCGAAGATAATCCCCGGGGGTCGGGCGCCATGTCAGCGCTTCGTCATACTGGCACCCCGCGCGTGAGCTGGCTCGCGGCGCCAGCCCTGCATGAGTCCGCAGTCCGCACATCACGAGCTCGCACCCCACGAGCCGGCGCTGCACGACGCGCCGCGCGAGTCCGCACCCCACGAGCCGGCGCTGCACGACGCGCCGCGCGAGCCGACCAGAGGCCGTCCAGGTCCCGGAGCGGATCGCGGGCGCGACAACCACCCTCCTGCCCACCCCGCGGCGACCGAGGGAGCCGCTCGGCTCGCCTCGCGAGGACGCATGACACGGCAATTCATGGATTCATGCAATGCGCCAGCAAGGATTGCTTCTCTATTCCATTCTGGTCTCGGCGCCGCGTGACTCGCGCTCTGCGGAGCGCCCGGACGAAATCGCATGAGAGGCGCCTTACGACGCCGGACAGAGCGAGAGCCGTCGCGCTTTCCCTGCGCGCACGCTGGGGCTAGGTTGCCTCGCGCCGCGGATTCGACGGGTGGGCGCGAGGCGCCCGGGGAGGAAGCGCGCGGCCTACCCGCGCGCGGCCGGTCATGCGTCGTCCCGTCGGAGTCGGAGAATCGAGGAACATGAAGGTCTCAGTTCGGTACACCGCGCTATCGCTCGCGCTGCTCGCAGGCCCCATCGCCCATGCGCGGGAGCGCCCGAACTACGACGCATACTTCAAGGCTCCACCCGCGCCGCCCGTCCGCGCGGCGCGCCGCGCGCGCGTCATCGACGTCGACGAGCGCGCGCCGGGCGCCGTCGTGGCGTCGACCGATCCGCAGCGCGGGGTGCCGACCTTCGTGTGGGCGACGTCCCCGGGCCACCGGCCGCCGGCCGCGACCCACGCGACGCCCGAGGCCGCAGCCCGGTGGTATGTGCAGCGGTACGCGCGCCTCTACGGTCTTCCGCAGGCCGCGCTCGATACGGCCGTGGTGCGCCACGTCCACGACACCGGGCGCGGCGGCATCGTCGTGACGCTGGGCCAGGACGTCGACGGGATCCCGGTCTTCCGGAGCGGGCTCAAGGTGCTCATGAAGCGCGACCTCGGGCTCGTCGCCCTCGCGGGCAACCTCCACGCGTCGGCCGTCCCCCTGGCGCCCGGCGCCGCCTCGCCGGCGGCCGGCTCGCTCCGCGGCCGGGCGTTCTCCGGCTCGCCGGCGCAGGCGGTCGTCCGCGCCCTGCGCGACGCGCACCGCATCGACATCAAGACGGCCGACCTCCGCGAGCTCGGCGAGGCGAAGGGCGGGTATCGGCTCTTCGACATCGCGGACACCGATCACGCGCGCCAGCGCGCCGGGAGCCTGCGCTTCACGCAGCCGGCGCGGGTCAGGAAGGTGCTCTTTCCGCTGCCCGACCGGCTCGTCGCCGGCTACTTCGTCGAGCTCGTCTCGGGCGACGCCGGCGGCACGAGCTCCGCGGCGTACGCCTGGGTGTTCGGGGCCAGCGACGGGCAGATGCTCTCCCGGGAGAACCTCTCCCACGCCGCGTTCGATTACCGGGTCTGGGCGGAGGAAGGGGGCGATCACAGACCGCTCGACGGCCCCCTCGCGGATCTCTCGCCGCACCCGACCGGGCGGCCCGACGGCCAGGTCCCTCGGTTCGTCGCGCCGAGCCTCATCTCCATCGATGGCTTCAACACGAACCTCGACGGCGGGGCCGATCCGTGGCTCCCGGCCGACGCGACCTCGACCCGCGGCAACAACGTCGACGCCTACGCGGACCACAACGCGCCCGACGGGTTCTCCAGCGGCGATACGCGCGCGGCGCTCTCGGGGCCGGGCTCGTTCGATCACATCTATGACCCGCTCGCCGAGCCGCTCGCCACGCCCGAGCAGACCATGGCGGCCGTCACCCAGATCTTCTACGTCACGAACTGGCTCCATGACTGGTACTACGACTCCGGCTTCACCGAGGCCGCGGGCAACGCCCAGCGCGACAACCTCGGTCGGGGCGGCCTGGGCGGCGATCCGCTCCTCGCGGAGGCGCAGGACGACGCGACCGGCGGCAGCCGCGACAACGCGAACATGGACGCGACGTACGACGGAGCGTCGCCCCGGATGCAGATGTACCTGTGGTCCGGGCCGGATCAGCGCTCGCTGAGCGTCACGCCGCAGAACGCCAGCTACGCGTCGAACACCGCCCTGTTCGGGCCCCAGCGCTACGAGGTGACCGGCGAGCTCGCCCTCGCCCAGGACGGCGCCGAGCCCCGCGGCGACGCGTGCGGGCCGATCACGAGCGACGTGGCCGGCAAGATCGCCCTCGTCGACCGGGGCGGGTGCACCTTCGGCGAGAAGGCGCAGAGCGCGCAGGCGGCGGGCGCCATCGGCGTGATCATCGCCAACAACCGCGAGAGCGATGGGGCCCCGCGGCTGTCCGGCGAGGCCCCCGAGGTGACGACCCCCGCCCAGAGCGTCTCGCACGAGGACGGCAGCGCGCTCAAGGCGGCGCTCGCCGCCTCGGACGCGCCGCTCACGGTCACCATGACCCGCGAGCCCGGCGTCGAGCGCGACGGAACGATCGACAACAGCATCGTGGCGCACGAGTGGGGCCATTACATCCACCTCCGTCAGGTCGCGTGCGGCACGAAGATGTGCGGCGCGCAGAGCGAGGGGTGGGGCGACTTCATCGCCCTGCACATGGCGCTGCGCGACGGCGACGACCTCGACGGCGCCTTCCCGCTCTCGAGCTACGGGAGCGCGGCGCTCGGCGACAGCTACTTCGGCATCCGCCGCGCCCCCTACTCCGTCGACTTCACGAGGAACGGGCTGACGTTCAAGCACATCTCGGAGGGCGCCCGCCTCCCCGACCACCCGCTCAACTCGTCGTTCTCCGACAACTCCGAGGAGCACAACGCGGGAGAGGTCTGGGCGAGCATGCTGTTCGAGGCCTACGTCGGGCTGATCCGGCACGGCAGCGGCCTGACCCCGCCGCGCGCGTTCGAGCAGACCCGGCGGCGGATGAGCGATTACGTGGTGGCCGGCATGCAGCTCGCGCCGGTGAGCCCGACGTACACCGAGCAGCGCGACGCCCTCCTCGCCGCCGCGCTCGCCAGCGATCAGGGCGACTTCCTCGCGCTGGCGGAGGCGTTCGCCCGGCGCGGCGCCGGCACGTGCGCCGTGTCCCCGCGCGCCGACTCGCACGATTTCTCCGGCGTCGTGGAGAGCTTCAGCGTCCAGCCCGAGATCTCGCTGGTCCGGGCGGAGCTCGACGACAGCGCCGGCTCCTGCGACCGCGACGGGCTGCTCGACGCGGAGGAGTCCGGCACGATCGCGATCGAGATCGTCAATCGCGGCGCGGCGCCCCTGACCGGGGCGGTGGCGTCCATCGAGGTGCCTTCCGCCGGGGTGACGTTCCCGGACGGCGCGCGCGCGTCGTTCGGCGACATCGCGCCGTTCGCGACCGGGACCGCGACCGTGGCGGTGAAGCTCGACCGGACCGTGGCGCCCGCCGAGGACCTCGAGCTCAGCCTGACGCTGAAGAGCGCCGCGGCGTGCACGCCGGTGCGGGTCCAGGCCCTGGTGCGCCGCGTGAACTTCGACGAGCTGCCGGGGTCCTCGGCGGTCGACGACGTGGAGGCGCAGAGCACGACCTGGCGCGTCGAGGGGCTCTCCAGCGAGCTCGTCTGGTCGCGCGCCGAGGGGACCGCGCCGAACCGCGTGTGGCGCGGCGTCAACCTCGGGAGCGTGTCCGACACGGCGCTGGTGTCGCCGGCCCTGGAGGTCAGCGAGTCCGAGCGCTTCGTGCTGACGTTCGCGCACCGGCACCAGTTCGAGACGAGCGACGAGACGTTCTGGGATGGCGCGGTGGTCGAGATCAGCGCCGACGGCGGCGCGACATGGCGGGACATCGGGAGTCGCGCGCAGCCCGGCTACAGCGGGAGGGTCACCGTCGAGTCGGGCAATCCGCTGGGCAGGCGGAGGGCCTTCGTCGGCCAGAGCCCCTCGTGGCCCGAGGTCGACCACGTGGCGATCGACCTGGGGACCGCGTTCGCCGGGAAGACGGTGCAGGTGCGGTTCCGCGTCGGCACGGACGCGGCCGCGGGCGACGCCGGCTGGGAGCTCGACGACATCGGGTTCGCGGGCCTGAAGAACAAGCCGTTCGCGACGGTGGTCGAGGACACCGCCTCCTGCCAGGGCGGGCCCGTGGCCGACGCGGGGGCGGATCAGGCGGTCGCGCTCGGCGAGCTCGTGACGCTCGACGCCTCGGGGAGCTCGGACCCCGAGGAGGACGCGCTGACGTTCTCCTGGGTGCAGACGGCGGGGCCCGCGGTCGAGCTGACCGGCGAGGGCGCGCGGGCGACCTTCGTGGCGCCCGAGGTCGCCGCGGCGACGACCCTGGCGTTCGAGGTGACGGTCAGCGACGGGATCCTGGAGGCGACCGACCAGGTCAGCGTCGTGGTCGATCCGGCGAAGGAGCAGCGGGTCGAGGGATGCGGATGCGCGATCCCGGGGGGAGCGCCGCGCGAGCCGCTGAGCGCGCTCGGGGCCGCCGCGGCGCTCGCGGCGCTCGCGGTTCGGCGGCGGCGCAGCGGTGGGGCTGGGTGAGCCGTGAGCCCGCGGACCGCGGATGGATAACGCGGATAACATGTGAGGTGGAATATTCACCCATTGACGCCCGCGGCCTGGTCCCCCAGGGTGGCCGCTCAGCATGGGATTCAGCAACGCTCCGCCCGCCCTGCCCGTCGTGCCGGCCGATCAGGCGCTTGAACGCCTGATCGAGGGCAACCGGCGCTTCGTGGACAACATCCGCGGCGAGCACGTCGTGATGGGGCAGCGGGCGCGGGCCGCGCTCGTGGACGGGCAGCAGCCCTTCGCCATCATCCTCAGCTGCTCGGACTCGCGGGCGCCGGCGGAGCTCATCTTCGACCAGGGGCTCGGGGACCTGTTCGTCATCCGGGTCGCGGGCAACGTGGTGGCGCCCTCGCTCGTGGGCAGCGTGGAGTTCGCCGCCGCCGCCTTCGGGACCCGCCTTGCCGTGGTGATGGGCCACTCGCGTTGCGGCGCCATCGACGCCACGCTGAGCGAGCTGCTCCACGAGGACAACGGCGGCCCCCTCACCGACAACATCCGCGATATCGTCGAGCGCTGCCGAGCTCCCGTCGAGACGGTGGTGAGCGCCGCCGGCCGCCACGCCGACAGGAACTTTCTCCTGCGCGAGGCGATGCGCGCCAACGTGCGCAACTCGTGCGATCACCTCCGGCACGGCAGCCGGCTTCTCGAGCGGCTGTGCACCGAGGAAGGCATGCTGATCGTGGGCGCCGAGTACGCCCTCGAGACCGGCAAGGTGACGTTCCTTCCGCGCGTGTGACGAGCTGCGGCGTTTCGTGCGCCTCACTCGCCTGCCTGGCGGCTGAGCCCGTATCCCACGAATCTGCACCCCCGCGCTAGCGATCCGAGATCAGGATTTGGCGCGGCTCCGGCGCAGGACGAGCGGGAGCGACTCGAACCCGAGCGGCATCATCGCCCGCGTCTGCCGCAGCGGAGGCACCTCGCCGGGCGTGATGGACTCATAGCAGTCGAGGAGCGCGTTCAGGGCGATGCGCGCCTCCATCCGCGCCAGCGCCGCGCCGATGCAGAAATGGGTCCCCTGCCCGAACGCCAGGTGCTCCACCGGAGGCCGGTCGAGCCGGAACGCGTCCGGCTCCTCGAAGACGGCGGGATCGCGGTTCGCCGCGCCGAACACGACGTCGACCAGGTGCCCGGCCGGTATCATCACGCCGCTCACGTCCACCGGCCGCGTGGCGACGCGCAAGAGGCGCTGCACCGGGCTCGAATGGCGCAGCGTCTCCTCGATGATCGGCTCCACCAGACTCCGATCCTGCTGCGCGCGCCGGTAGAGCTCGGGCCGCTCGGACAGGAGGTGCGCCATGTTGCCGATGAGGTTCGTCGTGGTGTCGTTGCCGGCGACGAGCAGGCCGACGCAGAAGCCGACCGCCTCGGGCGTGTCGAGGCGCGCGCCGTCGATCTCGGCCTCGACCAGCGCCGAGATGAGATCGCCGGACGGCGCGCGCCGTCGCGCCTCGAGCTCCGCCGCGAAGAAGTCGACCATCGCCTTACCGCGGCTCGCGCGCTCCTCCGCCGGTATACCGCTGTAGGACATCACGGACTCGGACCAGCTCCGAAATTGCACATAGCGCTCCGCCGGGATACCGAGCAGGGTGGCGATCACCATCATCGGCAGGGGCATCGCGTAGGCGCCCATGACGTCTGACGGCCCGTCGCCCGTCGCTTCGAGCAGCGAGGCGGCGAGGCGGCCAATCCACGGCTCGAGCTCTGCGATGCGCCGCGGCGTGAACGAACGGCTGACGAGCCTGCGGAGGTGGGTGTGCCGGGGCGGATCGTCGTGCAGCAGCGTGATCCGCGGCAGAACACGGATCTTGTCCGTGACGTTCGACGAGAACGTCTGGGGATCCCGCAGCGCGGCGAGCACCTCCGCGTGGCGCAGGAGCGCGTAGGCACGGATTGGCTCGCCGAGGCCCGCGGCGCCGCCCGAGGGCACGCGCGCATAGAGCACCGGAGATTGCCCGCGCAGCCCGTGGTACGCGGGGTAAGGATCGGCTATCACCGAAGGCGCGGAGAGGTCGATCTGCTCGGGCGAGGGGCGCGGGGCGGTCTCGGTTTCCATGTCAAGCTCAGCGCGGCGCAGCCGCGCTGCCGGACAGCACATCCAAGCGGTTCGTGGAAGTCAAGTCCTTTCCCCTGACGTGATGACAGCATAGGTGTGACCCCATGGAACTCCGGGCGGCGTCCGCTCGATCACCGTCATGAGGAGCGCAGTCTTCGCATCTCGTCCGACCCCCCTCGCCTCGCGGCGTTCCGGGCCGAACGGATTGAACAGCATCCTGGACACCGATCACGATCACACATCGGGAATGGCCTTAGCGCGAGTTCCGGATCTACCCGGCCTCAGCCGGAGATGTGCGGCTTGTAATCTCGCAATGCAAGCTGGAACCCTCGTTGGGATCGAAGCGTTTGCACATCTCCGAGCGCTCTCGCCATCGCGCTCGCGGGTCCTGGGAGGGGTGAGTCTGCTGATGCCGATTCTTGGTCAATGACATGCGCGATCCACGGCCCCTACGAATGAGGTGAGCACAGGTAGGAGGCCTGAATCGGGCTTGGGGGAGGGCAACGTTCGTCATGACACAGCATTACATGAGTTCACGCGACACGTGGGAGGCAGCCTATCTCTACTCCCCCGAGGCGCTGTTCGTAGCGAATGTCGACGGCACGCTGTCGCACTTTAGCGAGTCATTCGGCCACACGGTCGGGCACGCGGCCACGCCGGGGACGGCGTTCTTCCAGCTCTTCCACGACGACGACCGGGAGGCGGCCCGGGCGAAGTGGTCCGGGCTTCTGGAGGCGACCGGGGCCGTCGAGCTCCGCGGGCGGGTGATGACGGCCGGAAACGTGTATGCGTCCTTCTCCTGCGTGCTGCGCAGAGCGCCGCACGGCCAGGCGGTCTACGGCTCGCTGCACGCGACGTCCGGCGCCGACGATCACCCCGCCCCCGAGCCCGGGAAGGGAGAGGCCGCGGACATGCTCCGCGCCCTCTCCGAGAACCTCCCCGTCATCGTCTGGTCGTGCGACGCGGAGGGGGTCATCACCCGCCACGACGGGAGGGGGCTCGCGGGGCTCGGCCTCAAGCGGGGGCAGCTCGTCGGGACGAACGTCTTCGACGTCTATGCCAACGCCCCCGAAGGTACGGAGAACGTGAGGCGGGCGCTCCGCGGGTCTCCCATCCATTCGATGAGCCACGTCCCCGCCAACAATTCGTTCTGGGAGAACTGGATGGTGCCGATCCAGAGTCCGCTCGGGAGCGTGGAGTCCGTGATCGGGCTCTCGCTCGATGTCTCCGAGGCGAAGAGAGCGGAAGAGGAGCTCCGGCTACGGCTGTTGCAGATCCAGAAGCAGCAGGAGGTCATCGGCAAGCTCTCGACGCCCATCATCCAGGTCTGGGACGGGGTGGTCGCGCTGCCCATGGTCGGTGTCGTCGACAGCGTGAGGACCGCCGACGTCATGCAGAATTTGCTCGACGAGATCGTCCGCACCAACGCGCGGTATGCCATCCTGGATCTCACGGGCGTCGAGATGGTGGACACGCAGGTCGCGAATCACCTGATCAAGCTCGTGAACGCCATCCGGCTCCTCGGCGCGGACGGGATCATCTGCGGCATCAGGCCATCGGTCGCGCAGACGATCGTCGAGCTGGGCCTCGATCTGAACAGCATGGTGACGCGGTCGAACCTGCGGGCTGGAATCATGTTCTGCATCAACCAGATGCGCCAGCTCGCGTCGACGTCGGCGACGAACGGCTCCTCGGGCCGCTGACCCGCGGCCCCTCCCCTTCTGCTCGCGCGGCTCGCGCGGCGCCGGCGTCCGGCATCGTCGATCCGGGAAGCACCGCCAGCACCCCCGGCGGCGCGCGCGTTCGAGGTCGTGACGACGACGAGACAGGCGCCGCAGGCGCGGCCTACGCGAGAACGAGGTTCATCATGCTCTCCCTGGGTCGAACCGACCAAGATAGCTTCCCCACCGCGGCCGGAGAGCTGCCGGTGATCGGTCACCTGCCCGTCCTCTACCGGGACGCCGTCGGCCTGCTGCGGCGCAGCAGGAGCGCGCTGGGTCCGCTCTTCTGGGTCAACCTCGGGTTCGCGCAACGCCGGCTCTTCTATGTCGGAGCCGACGCCATCGATCTCCTGCGCGCGCCCGAGGTGGTCATGGACCATCCGGAGCACCTGAAGGGGATCGTGGGCCGCTCGATGGCTGCGCAGGACGGGCCGCCGCACCGGCACATGCGCTCGGCCATCAACCCCTCGTTCTCCCCTCAGGGGTTCGCCAAGGAGGCCTCCGCCACCATCGCCTCCGCGTTCGCTGCGAAGATCGATGCCTGGCTCCAGCAAGAGAGCTTCGCTGTCCATCCCGCCATGCGGGATCTGACCCTCGAGATCATTTTTCGAATCTGCGGGGTCCCGACAGAGGATGTGCACGCCTGGAGCCGAGCCTATCGCGAGCTGTTCCTGGGTGTTTACCCGATCCCGGGTCGTCTGCCAGGCATGCCCGCGTACCGCTCGGATCGTGCGCGCGCCTGGATAGACGACCGCCTGCGGAAGCTCCTCGCGCTCGCTCGCGGGGGCGGCGCCGCGGGTTCCCTCGTCGAGATGCTCTCGAAGGCTCGCGACGACGAGGGCGTCCCCCTGTCGGACCAAGACATCGTCGACAACCTTCGCGCGATATTGCTCGCCGGGCACGAGACCAGCGCCTCCATCCTGGCCTGGATCGTCATCGTCCTGTCGCGCCGGAGCGAGGTGTGGAGCGCGCTCTGCGACGAACATGCGGCCGCGCCGGACGCGTCCGTGCCCATGTCCGCGAGAGAGGCCGACCGGTTCCCCGTCGCCAACGCCGTCTTCCGGGAAGTCCTGCGGATGTACACGCCGGTCTGGTTCATCTTCCGGACGGTCACCGAGACGATCACGCTGAACGGTAGACGCGTCCCTCGAAATACGCCGCTGGCCCTCAGCCCCGCGCAATTCGGCTATGATCCATCGCTGTTCCCGGACGCCGATCGCTTCGATCTGAACCGCTGGAGAGATCGCTCGAGCCCGCCGGGTCCGCTGGAGCTGGCCGCGTTCGGCGGGGGGCCGCACTTCTGTCTTGGATACAACGTCGCTTGCATCGAGGCGCTCCAGCTTCAGTTCATCCTCGTCCGGGCGTTGCGCCGCGCCGGGCTCGTTCCACACTTGGAGGGCGCTTCACCGAAGCACGTGTACTTCCCGACCGGGCATCCGACGGCCGCGACACGGGTCGCCTTTCGTCGGTGCTGAACGGGCAAAGCTCGAGCGCCCCAGCGCATCGAGCCATCGACCGCGATCTCCGACGGGACGACGCCGCTCACCATCAACACGGTCGCCGGCGGCAGCCGGTCCTCACCGGGTGGATCAGCACATGAACACCTCGCCGCATTCGAGTCCTTCCGATCACGCTCTGGCCGTTCTTCGCGAGCTCGTGGCGGAGCTCGGGCGAGGCGGGGGTCTCGTCAGCCCGTCGGTGTACGACACCGCCACCGTGCTGATGTTCGATGTCTTTCCCGATGCCAGGGCGAGCGTCATCCCATGGCTCCTGGATCAGCAGCGGTCGGATGGGGGCTGGGGGCTCTCGTCGGTCCCACGCGCGCGCGATCTCCCGACGCTGGCGTCGCTCGTGGCCCTCCATCCCTACCGCGAGCTCATGCCGCAGGTACGCCGCGCCTGCGAGGGGGGCCTTGCGTTCCTGCGCAACCAGGCAGCGCATTGGGGGACGTCCTTGCCGGACGACATCCCTGTCGGGCTGGAGCTGCTCATGCCCAGGCTCCTCGACCGGGCCTCCTCGCTCGGCCTCGGCGTCGATTGGGGCCCGTACAGGGCGCTCATTGCGCTCGGCGAGCGGCGCCGGGCCTTGATCGGCAAGGCCCGGCCGGCGGCCGGCAGCGCGGCGTCGCACTCGTGGGAGGGCTGGGGGAGCGGCCCCTCGCCCGACCTCCTCGACGCGAGCGGCGGCGTCGGGCACAGCCCCGCGGCCACGGCCGCCTGGCTTCACGCATCCCGGGACAAGGTCGGCCTCGCGGCCGCACGAGCGGCGGCGCGCGAGTACCTGCTTCGAGCGAGCGACGCGACCGAGGTCGGGATCCCCGGCGTCGTCCCCACGGTGTGGCCCATCCGTCGATTCGAGCAGGCCTGGGTCCTGTATGCGCTGCGGGCCTTCGATCTCCTCGACCATCCACGGCTGGGCGACGTGGTGCGGCCGCAGCTGCTCGACCTCGGCGCCGCGCTTCGCCCCGAGGGCATCGGCATGAGCGACGCGTTCACGCAGGACGGCGACATCACCTCGACGGTCATCGCCACCTTGGGAGAGCTCGCGGCGCCCCGCGCCATCGAGACGCTGCGACGCTTCGAGCGAGGCGGGATGTTCATCACGTACGCGAACGAGCTGCAACCCTCGCTCACGACCAATGCACACGCGATGCACGCCCTCGCGTCCCGCGGGGAGAAGGCGTCGGAGCCGGCGCGGTACCTCCTCGAGCGCCAGCAGCCGGACGGGCGGTGGGTTGGCGACAAATGGCACAGCTCCTGGCTTTACACGACCAGCCAGGTCATCCTGGCCCTCTCGCACGAGGGGCAGCTGCCCGCCGTGAAGCGCGGCATGGAGGCGCTGCTGCGCGCCCAGCGCGGCGATGGCGGCTGGGGAGCCGGCGGCGCGCCCACCGCGGCAGAGACGGCGTACGCCGTGCTCGCGCTCCGCGCCGCCCGAAGGAACCGCGAGCTCGAATCGATGGCGCGGGGCGCCTGGCGACGGGGGCGCGACTGGCTGATATCGAACCATGACATCGGCGCCGGCCAGGAAGATCTCCGCTGGATCGGCAAGGAGCTGTATTGCCCGGCGCGGGTGGACCGCGCGTGGGTCCTCGGCGCGCTCCTCGTGTCGCAACCGTCATGGGAAAGCTAGACGATCTGATGGAAAGGACGTGGCAGAGCCACGTCTTCGGCGATTCCTACCCGACCGCCGTCGGCCGTCGCGCGCTCTCCGAGAGGATGCGCGCCGTCCACGCGTGTTTTCTCGACAGGTTCCGCCCGATCGTCCAGGGCGCCTTACCCGACCTCGATCCGGACCACATCGAGCGCGTCGTGCGCCAGATCGGCCCCAAGGCGACGGCGTTCTGCGCCGCGATCGCGATCGAAATCGAGGAGGTCGAGCGCCTCGCCGAGGTCTCCATCGTATTTGGGCTCCTGTTCCTGTTCGATGGCCTGATGGATGACGGGGACCTGGCGATGGTGGTCGCGACGCACCGGTTCATCGAGGTTCACGCGCCGCGCCTGCACGTTCCCGCGTCGAACGACACGAAACAGCTGGCGTCCGCCGTCCTCCGGAGCGAGCTCGACGCGGCCAGGGCGCCGCGCCCCGATCCTGCCCTCGTCGCGGCGCGCGCTCGACCTCTGGCGGAGGTGGCGCGCCTGCTGCGTCGCCTGAGCTCTCCCGAGGACGCGGGCGCGCTCATCGAGTCGCCTGTCGCCGGCTTTCTGAGCCATGGTTCCGCCATGCGGCAGCTCAGCCAGCGTTATCTCGAGCGCGAAGAGGGTGCGTTCTGGGACGACCACGCCGGCGATTTCGTCGCGCATGCGATCGGGAGCATTCAAACGGCCGGGACGGTCGCCGTCGTCTACAGCCTCTACCGGAGCGCGAGCCCCGAGCTCCCCACGATAGGACAGGTGCTGGCCTCCCCGGCGGTCAGGCGCGTGTGCGAGCGATTCGCCGACGCAGCTTCGCGCATCTTCGACGACGTGGGAGATCAGGACGTCGATCGGCGCTCGGGCCCCCGCGGCCGGTTCGATCTCAACGTCTTCAACCATCCGAACCGGAGGCTCGTCGAGGCCACCCTGCGGTTCGTCGGCGTCGATGACGAGGACGTCATCGCGGCGACGCTGCGCGACCTCGCCGCCGACGACAGCGCCGGGGATGGCCGCGTCGTCGAGCGATTCGTCGACGTCGTGCGCGGCGGCGTGGCGAGCTTGCCGGCGGAGTGCTGGCGCGACGCGGGCGTGTTCCTGATGCTCCTCAAGAGGATCATCGAGTCGGGATACGTGAACACGCTGGGCGACGCTGCGCTCGCGGAGTGACGCAGTGGCGCCGGGCGCGCCGCCCGGCGGAGCGTCGCCTGCCCAGGGGGGCGCTCAGGCGAGCGCCTTCGCCATCGCGGCGATGCGCTCGGCGCCGGCGGGGCTGAGCTCGCCGAGCGCGCGGACGAAGTTCGGGTGGGTCATGCCCGAGCCGAGGAACGTCCAGCGGTAAGCGCGCTGCTGCGCCTCGAAGATCTCGGCCTTCTCGGCCTCGGCGAGGGGGCGGCCGGCGGCGCGCTCCAGGGCCTCGATGTCGAGCCTGGCCTGCGCGGCGAGGCCGCCGTCGAGCATCGTGCCGATGGATACGTAGTCGTCGAAGGCCCGGGCGATGCCCTCCGGCCCGGCCTCGCGGGCGAGCTTGGCGACGAGCAGCGTGTCGAGCTTGGCGTGCTGGGCCTCCTCCATCCAGTGGTGGCGGAGCAGGCTCGAGAACTGTGGGTCGAGGCCCTCGGCGTCACCCTCCTTGACGCTGTCGAGGTAATGGCGCTGCGTCATCCACTCGAGGTGCAGGGTCACCATCGCGACGCCGAGCGCGCCGTGCTTCAGGATCGCCGCCGCGACGTCCTTCGCGGGGCCGATGGCCCCGCACTCCGCGCCGAAGCCGCGCGCGAACTCCGCAGAGAACCGGCGGAAGAGGTGGATATGCTTCGCCTCCTCCTCGGCGAACGTGACGAGCGCGCGCACCTCGACCGCGTCGGCGCCGTGGACCGCGGTGCGCGCCTGATCGAGCACGAACGGCAGGATGAACTCCTCCACGAAGCCAAAGAGGTAAAGATAGCTGTTGCCGCGGATCTGGTTGAGCAGGAGCTTCTCCCGCGCGCTCAGACAGCGGATCGACGCCGTGCCCGCGAGCGACTCGGGCAGGAAGGGCTTGGAGAAGTCGAGCTGCTTGTCACCGCCGATGATGTCCTCGACGCGCCAGGTGATCTTGTGCGAATCCGCCAGGGTCGCCTCGTAGGTGTAGCTATGCGTGAGCATGATCCTCCCTTTCCTGGTCGAGCCGCTCGGCGTCGCGCGACGCGAAGCGGAACGAGAGCACACGAGCGCTCGCCAGACGTCAAGGCGCGCCCGCGTCGACGCGCGCGCTCCCGTCAACCGCATCTCGTGCCATGTGGTCAATCCGCTCCTCGCTCACGCGCTCGCCGCCCCCTGGCGCGCGCTCGCCGGATCGCCGATCCTCCCTGCCCCATGCCCCCCTCCACGATCGTCCTCCTGACCGGCGGTGCCGACAGCACCACGTTGCTCCACGTCGTGAACGCGCGCGCGCCTGTCGTCCCGGTGTTCGTCGATCACGGCCAGCGCGCCGCGCACCGGGAGCACCAGGCCGCCGAGCGGGCCGGCGGGCCGGAGAGCCCCGGGTTCTACCTTCACGACGCCCAGGGGTCCGACGAGGGCTCGTGAGCGCCTCCCCCGCGTCCGCCCCTCGCGCGGCGCGGCCGGCGCGGGGACAGGCCGCTGCGGGCGCCCGCGCCCTCCGCGAGCGCGCCCTCCGCCATCTCTCCATGGGCATGCTCGGCGAGGCCCGCTCGGATGCGGGCGAGGCGCTCGCGCTCGTCGAGCGGGAGCTCGGGCCCGCCGACCCGGAGGCAGCCGGCGCGCTGCTCGTGCTCTGGCGGATCGCGGCGGCGTCCGGCGACCCTCCGGCCGCCGAGGCGCACGCGCGCCGCGCCGTCCTCGTGCTCGCGCGGGCGCGGCGGGGCGGCGAGATCAAGCGGCTCCGCGTCCACGCGTGGCTCGCCCTGGCCGCGACCGCGCGGCTCCAGGGCCGCTACGCAGACGCGGCGGCGCGCGCCCGCCGCGCGCTCCGGCTGGCCGAGGCCGCCTTCGGCGCCCGCGACGTCGAGGTCGCCGCCTGCCTCAACGAGCTGGCGATGAGCTGCAAGTACCGCGCGCGCTTCGCCGAGGGGGCGCGGCTCTACCGCCGGGCGATCCACGTCCTCGAGCGGGTCCACGGACCGGATCACCCCGAGCTCGCGCCCCTGCTCCACAACCTCGGCGGGCTCGAGCACGCTCGCGGCCGGGCCGCCCGGGGAGAGCCGTTCGCGCGCCGCTCGGTGGCGCTGCGGGAGGCCGCGCTCGGGCCCGAGCACCCGCTCGTCGCCGAGGACGCGGCCGCGCTCGCGGCCATCCTCGACGCCCAGGGCAAGCGCGGCGAGGCGGAGGCGCTCTACCGGCGCGCGCTCGCCATCTTCGAGCGCGCGTACGGCCCCGCGCACCGCGAGGTCGCCTTCACGACGAGCAACCTCGCCGCCCTGCTCTACGCCGAGGGCGAGCTCGACGCCGCAGCGCGCCTGTTCCGCAAGGCGATCGGGACGATGGAAGGGCTCCTCGGCCCGACCCACCCCGACCTGGCGATGGCGCTCAACAACCTCGGCGTGCTGCGCCTCCGGCAGGGCAAGCGGGCGGCGGCGCGCCGGCTGCTGGAGCGGGCGCTCTCCATCTACGAGGCGACGCTCAGCCCGGGCCACCCGACGATCGCGGCCTGCCGGGAGAACCTGGCCGAGGCGGGTCATGCCGCCTCGATCGTGGCCTGACGAGCCGCCACGCCGCGCCGTCGCCGCGGATCGAAGCGTGGCGCGTCGCTGGCTCCGGCCCGCGGCGCCACGCGTCGTGGGTCACCGCGCGCGCCGCGTGGAGCGCGCGGCGCCCGTGGTCCGCGCCTGCCGCGCGGCCTTGCGCCCGGCCTTCGGCTTCGCGCCGCCGGCCCGGAGGAGCGTGCCGTTGTGGTTGACGCCGATGGGGGCGACGGCGCTCAGATTGCTGGTGGCAGAGAGCGAGGACGGTCCGCCGCACGTGATGCTGAACGTCCCGGTGTACGTCCCCGGCGACGCCGGCGCGGAGAAGGACACGCCGACGTTCCGCTGACCTTTGAAGGTGGTCGGGCAACTCGCGACACCGAAGTGCTGTCCCGAGACGCCGCACTGGCAACCTGACACGGTCACCCCTTGGCTGTCCACGGTGACCGTGCGCCACGCCGTCGTCTGCGGCTGAACCTGCCCGAAGTCACGGAGCGCCGGGCTGGACGAAAGCGCCTGCTCTGCCTCACCGAGGGCGTCTTCTCCTCCCTCGTTCTCGACGCTCTCCACCACGCAGCCCGCGGTTCCCAGGCTCGCGAGCAGCAGCGTCCCGACCATCACACATGAATGTTTCACAAAACCTCCGTCGCTCGACTCGACACATGATGTGCGGGGCCCCGAAGCAACGACCAGGGCGCCGATCACCGCCGGGCCAGGCCCCAGAGCCCGTCTCGGAGCGGCCATAGCAACCGGTGCGCCAGCGCCCACGACAACACGGCCTCTCCGCTGCAGCCGCTCGACGTGGCTCTCCGCGGCCCGAATGGGCGGCGGATCCTGCCGAATCAAGCCCATTCGTCTGACGCGCTGGAGCTCGGAGCCCAACCCCATCTCCGATGGGCGGCCGTGACATGTCACGCCGCGACCGTGACATGTCACGCCGCGACCGTGACCTCGCGGACAGGCGCGGCGCGACGCCCGACGAGGCGCCCTGATGGCATGGAGCGACGACGCGAGTCGCCCGTCCTCGGCCGCCCGGCGACGGGAGGCCCTTGGATCAAGGCGGCGGCGGTGGATCCTGCTCCGGCCGCGCCTGCCGCGGGGCCCACAGCGGGTAGTCGACGCCGGCGAGGCGATTGATGAGGATGGCCTGGAGCGTGAGCAGGACGACCCCGCCGAGGAGCACGAGGAGCATCGGAGGCCGGGACAGGATGCCCAGCGACACGATGAGCGTGGTCGCGCCCGCGGGAGGGTGGGGCGCGCGGGCGAGCACCATGAGGCCGGCCGTGAGCCCCAGCGAGAGCGCCGCGGCGATGGCGCGCGGGAGGGTCACGCCGGTCGCGGTCGCCGGACCTGCGTGCGTGAGCCCGGTGATGAGCAGGCTCATATACGCGACCGCGATGCCGATGCTGTGCCCGAGGATGGTGGTGCGCGGCGCGGCCGACGCCGCCGTGGGAGTGTAAAAGAACAAAAAGGCTGTTGGCCCGAGCGACGGAAAGACGAAGGGCGACTTCGTCACCACGGCGAGGGCCGCCATCAGGCCGATGCTCACGAACCCGTTCACGCAGCTGAAGACCGCGAGCACCGGTATCTTGGAGTAGCGCTGGAGGAGCCACGGGAGCCTGAGGCGCGTGAAGATGCCGCGCACCACGTCCGTCATCTCGCCGCCGAGCGGGTGCCGCGGCGAGATCGGGCCGTACCCGCGCCCGTTTCCCCACGGCTCCACCGCCGGGGTCGATTGCCTGTCTCTCTCTGTCATCCTTCGTTCCTTGCGAGCGGGCCGCGCCTCCACGCGGCGCGCGCCCGCTTCCGCGGCTGCGCTCGCCGGCGGGCGCCACGGCCAGCTCACCACGATTCTACCCCGGGCTCCGCGAGATGGGATCGGGGATCTCGTCCGACGCGCTCGGGCCCGCCGAGCAGCGCGCCTGCCCGCGGCGCTCGCGATCGATGGCGCGGCCCGTCGAGCGATCGACACGACCCCTTCACGCTCGAGACGACCATCCCACGCTGGTCGGTCACCGCGCCTCCCAGGGCAGGGTCAGAACTTCTCCACGGACGGGCGCACGTCGATCTCGAGCGTCCAGGCGCTCGGCGCCTGGGCGTGGAGCTGGAAGTAGGTCTCTGCCAGCGCCTCCGGCGATAGCAGGGTGGCGGCCGTTCTCCCGGGCACCATGGCGCGCACCCGCGGGGTGTCGATCAGCCCGTCGATGACGACGTGCGCCACGTGGATGCCGCGCGGGCCGAGCTCGCGCGCGAGCGATTGCGCGAGGGCGCGCAGGCCGGCCTTGCCGACGGCGAGGGCCGCGAAGCGGGCTCCGCCGCGGAGCGAGGCGGTGGCGCCCGTGAAGAGGATCGTCCCCCGGCCGCGCTCGAGCATGCCGGGCAGCGCCGCCTGCGCGCTCAGGAAGCCGCCGAGGCAGTTGATCTTCCAGTCGTCCTCGAGCTCTCGCGGCGTGAGCTCCAGCGCGCCGGCCACGCGGAAGACGCTGGCGTTGTAGATCAGCACCTCCACCGGCCCGAGCGACTCCTCGACGCGCGCGAAGGCCGCCGCGACGGAGGTCGCGTCGGTGGCGTCCCCCGGGACGCTCAAGGCGCGCCCTCCGGCTCCCTCGATCTCCCGCTGCACGGCCTCACACGCGGCGGCCGTCCGGGCCATGAGGCCGACGGAGAACCCCTCGCGCGCGAAGCGCCTCGACACAGCGGCCCCGAGTCCGGGGCCGACGCCGACGACGACCGCTGCCTTGCTCGAGCTCATGAACGCACACCCTCCCGCCGGCCCTCGCGCCGGCGAACCGCGGCAGCGTAGCCCGTCCTGGCCCGCGCGAGCGACACACGCCGGCCGAGCGCTTCGCCGGCTCGTCCCGCAGGTCAGCCCCCCAAGCGGGACTACGGGTCTCCCGGCGCCGCCTTCCACTGCCGCACGAAGAACGGCCACGCGTCGTGGAGGTACAGGCCGAAGGGGATCCACCAGACGAGATCGTTCGTCAAGCAGAGCACGGCGGACCGAGGCGGCCATTGCCCGGTGACGAGCAGCCCAGCGAGGCCGATCGGCCCGAGCACCTTGCCGAGCAGACCGACGCTCGCAAGGAGGAACCCGCGCTCGGGCGCGCGCGCGACCTCCGCGTAGAGGATGGCGTACACCCCGACGACCATCCCCAGGCAGGCGAAGATCGGCGGGTGATTGAGGGGTTCCATGCCCGCGAAGCGAAAGAGCCATTGCGGGTCGGCGGCGGCGTAGAGCCCCCAGCAGGCGTTGTAGAGGGCAGCCAGCGCGAAGACGGCGCGGTGCAGGCGGCGGCGGGGGATCATCGCGGGGCGGCCTCGGCGGGAGGCCGGCGCTCATACACCGCGTCGACGCCGGGCACGAGCCGGATCTCGCCGGCGCCGAGCGCGCCGTGACGACGCGCTCGGACCCGTCAGATGCCGCCGCCGTCCTCGAAGACGTCGCTCCGCACCTGGGCCTGGCTGATCCGGCTGTTCGGCGGGACGCTGCGCGTGAGCCACACATTGCCGCCGATGCTCGATCCGCGGCCGATGGTGATGCGCCCGAGGATCGTCGCGCCGGCATACACCACCACCTGGTCCTCGACGATGGGGTGGCGGTCGATCCCCTTGATGGGGTTCCCGCTCGCGTCGCGCGGGAAGCTCTTCGCGCCGAGGGTGACGCCCTGGTAGAGGCGCACGCGCTCGCCGATACGGCACGTCTCCCCGATGACGACGCCCGTCCCGTGATCGATGAAGAAGCTCGCCCCGATCTCGGCGCCGGGGTGGATGTCGATGCCGGTGTCGGCGTGCGCGATCTCGGAGAGGATCCCCGAGAGGATGCCCTCCTCGCGCGTCAGCCGCCGCGCATAGGCGATCGCCTCCTCGTTGGTCACCTGCTCGATCTGATCGACGATCGACAGATCGAGCACGTCGGGCACGAAGCCCGCGCCGATCCCCTGGATCTTGTGCGGCCCCGGCCTGAGCGGCTCCCCGGCGCGCGTCTGCGTGAGCACCGGGCTGTGCGCGGGCTCGACCGCGACGGAGGTGATCGCCTTGCCCTTCTGGTGCTTGATGAAGCGCGATACGCCGGTGATCGTGCCGCCGGTCCCGACGCCGGACACGAGGATATCGACCTTCCCGGCCGTGTCGTCCCAGATCTCCGGGCCCGTCGTCCGCTCGTGGATCGCGGCGTTCGCCGGGTTCTCACGGAGTACGCCGGATTGCGACCCTCGATCTTCGCGAGCACGAGCGCGCCCGGCTCCATCACCCGACTCCTCATCTTTCATTTCGGACGACACCGCAACGCCGCCGCAACGCTGCCGCAACGACACCGCAACCCGCTTGGGCCTTGCCCTCAGCTGACGTCCGCCGGTGTCCGCATCCACCACGGCACGTGCGCCTGCGCTCCACCATCACGAAGGAAAATCCGTTTTATAGGAGTCCAGCATGATGGAAAACACATCTGCTTTACAGGAGGAAAGCGTCCAGGGATCACGAGCGCCATTGCGGCAACCCAGGAAGAAGCTGTAGTACTGGCTCAGCTTTGGCGGAGACATCCCCCCACGCGCCAAAGCTCGAGGAAAAGCCCTGCCATGACGAACCACGAAAGCCATTTGCTTGGCGAGCGCGCCGCAAGGCAACACGCCAACACGAGCAAGACTCCGCCCCAGTGGGCCGGTTCCACCCCGCGTTGGCTCGTGCAGCTGCTCCCCTGGACGCCCGTCGAAGCAGGCGTGTACCGCCTCAACCGGGTCACCGATAGCGATTTCGCGGTCGATTGCAGCCCGGATGACGCGGCCGAGCTGCCCACGGCGCGCATTCACTATGAAGAGCAGCCGCGCGAGTTCGTGCTCAACACGGTGACCACGACGATCCAGGTGCACACCCGGATCTCCGACCTGTTCCGCAGCCCCATGGATCAGGTGAAAGAGCAGCTCACCGTCCTCGTCGAGAAGCTCAAGGAGAAGCAAGAGGACGAGCTGATCAACAACGGCAACTACGGCCTGCTCAACAGCGTGCATGAGAGCATGCGGATCAAGCCGCGCGGCGCCGGCCCCACGCCGGACGATCTCGACGAGCTCATCGCGCGCGTGTGGAAGGAGCCGGCCTTTTTCCTGGCGCACCCGCGGGCCATCGCGGCGTTCGGTCGCGAATGCACGAAGCGCGGTGTTCCGCCGCCGACGGTGACCCTGTTCGGCTCGCCGTTCCTCACCTGGCGCGGCCTCCCGCTCATCCCCACCGACAAGCTGCACCTCGCGGGCAACAAGACCGATATCCTCCTGGTCCGCACCGGCGAGAAGAAGCGCGGTGTCGTGGGCCTGTTCCAGCCCGGGATCCCCGGCGAGGTGAGCCCGAGCCTGTCGATTCGCTTCATGGGCATCAACCAGCTCGGGGCTGCCTCGTACCTCGCGTCCCTGTACTGCTCGGCGGCGGTTCTGACCGAAGACGCGCTCGGCGTGCTCGAGGGCGTCCAGGTGGACAGCTACTATGAGTACAAGTGAGATCCTGACAGCGGATCTCCAGGGTGCTCTGCCGCAGGTGACCCACGCCGTAGGGAGCTCTGGGATCGCGCCCTTGAACGTGCCTCTCTCGGCGCCGGGCGGCGCGCCCGCGCCGGCGCCCGGCGTCCCCGGCTTCGACCCCGCCTCCCTGGCCGCTGTGATCGCGCAGCTCGCGAACGAGATGCTCGGCGCGCCGGTGAAGCAGGGGGCGGCGGCGCAGGCGGCGCCGCTTCCTGGGGCCGCGCCGTCGCAGTCACCCGTCCCGCACCTGGCGGCGGCTGGCGCGGCGCCGTCACCTGTACCGGGGCCGTCCGCGGCGGCGGCCCCCGTCTACCCCGGGTCGGCCCCCGCCCACTCCGGCTCTGTCCCCGCCTATTCGGGCTCTGTCCCCCCCTATTCCGGCGCGGCGCTGCCGGCTCCCGGCTCGGTCCTCGCTTCCTCCGGCGCGGCGCTGCCGCCTCCCGGCTCGGTCCCCGCTTCTTCCGGCGCGACGCCCGCCTTCCCCGGCGACGTGGCGCTGCCGGACTCGACGGTGCGCGCCGGCTTCGTCCGCGTCCCGCTCGTGGGCTCCGATCCGCTGAGTCTGGGAGCGGCCGACGAGGTGCTCCGCATCCCGGTGCTGGGCGATCTCGCGGGCCGCGACGCCGACCCGTACTTCGTGCCCGGCGCGCCCGCGCTGGGCATCGAGTCGCCGGTCGGCCCTCCCCAGGTCGAAGCGCACGAGATCCGCGCCGTGGATCCGGCGCTGGTCCGCGGCGTGAGCGGCTCCGCCGGCATCCTGGACCCCCACGCGATCCGCCGCGACTTCCCCATCCTCGAGGAGCGGGTCCACAACAAGCGGCTCGTCTGGCTCGACAACGCGGCGACGACCCAGAAGCCCCGGGCCGTCATCGATCGTCTCTCGTACTTCTACGAGCACGAGAACTCCAACATCCACCGCGCGGCGCACGCGCTCGCGGCCCGCGCGACGGACGCGTACGAGGCGGCGCGCGAGGCGACGCGCCGCTTCATCAACGCCCCGTCCACGCGCGAGATCGTGTTCGTGCGCGGCACCACCGAGGGGATCAACCTGATCGCCCAGAGCTGGGGCCGGAGGAACGTGGGCCCGGGCGACGAGATCGTCATCACGTGGCTCGAGCACCACGCCAACATCGTGCCCTGGCAGCAGCTCTGCTCCGAGAAGGGCGCAAGGCTCCGTGTCGCTCCCGTGGACGACCGGGGCCAGGTGATCCTCGAGGAGTACGAGAAGCTGCTCGGCCCGCGGACGCGCATCGTCTCGATCACGCAGGTCTCGAACGCGCTCGGCACCATCACGCCCGCCCGCGAGATGGTGGCGATGGCGCACCGGCACGGCGCGCGCGTCGTCGTGGACGGCGCTCAAGCGGTGTCCCACATGCGCGCGGACGTGCAGCTCCTCGACTGCGACTTCTACGTGTTCTCGGGCCACAAGGTGTTCGGTCCCACGGGCATCGGCGCCGTCTTCGGCAAGAGCGAGGTGCTCGACGCGATGCCGCCCTGGCAGGGCGGCGGCAACATGATCGCGGACGTCACCTTCGAGCGGACGATCTACCACCCGCCCCCCGCGCGCTTCGAGGCCGGCACCGGCAACATCGCGGACGCGGTCGGCCTCGGGGCCGCGCTCGACTACGTGACGCGGATCGGGATCGAGAACATCGGCCGCTACGAGCACGAGCTGCTGCACTACGCCACCCACGCCCTCGCGACCGTCCCCGGGCTGCGGCTCATCGGCACCGCGGCCGACAAGGCGGGCGTGCTCTCCTTCGTCCTCGATGGGCAGCGCACCGAGGACGTGGGCGGGGCGCTCGACCGGGAGGGCATCGCGGTGCGCTCGGGCCACCACTGCGCGCAGCCCATCCTGCGCCGCTTCGGCCTGGAGAGCACCGTGCGCGCGTCGCTCGCCCCCTACAACACCTGCGAGGACATCGACGCGCTGGTTGACGCGCTGCATAGAATCCAGATCGGGAGGTCGCGCTGACTGGCCGTCCGGCGGCTGTCCGCTGAGGCGGACGCCGCCGGGCTCCCTGCCAGCCGCCCTCGCCGTCCACCCCCCTGGTTGGATCTTCAAAACAGGCTGAACACACGGGATTTCGAAGGTTTTCGTCTCGACGGCGAACTTGTGTCCCCCGGGTTGCCACTGTCGCACGCGTCCGTTATAGTGGACAAATGATCCAGACGATATCGCCCAGGGACGCGGACGAGCTGATCAAGAGCGGCGAGGTGGACGTTGTGGATGTGCGTGAGCCACGCGAGTGGTCGGTCGGACACGTGCCGCACGCGCGGCTGGTGCCCCTCGATCAACTGAGAGCGGATCCGCAGCGGGCCCTGCCGCGTGATCGGGTGGTGTTCGTTTGCGCGAAGGGCGCCCGCAGCCTGACGGCGGCGAAGCTCGCCGAGCGGCTCGGGTTGAACCAGCTCTACAACCTGGATGGCGGCACGAGCGGCTGGGTGAAGGCGGGGCTTCCGCTCGAGCACAGCTGAGCTGGGCTCACGCCGGCCGCATTTGCCCCGCGTTGCGGCTGGCGCGCGGCGGCTCCGTCGCAAGATGTCCGGCATGGCCCTGCGCGCACTTCGCACCTTCGTCCTCGTCCCCCTGTTCGCCGCTGCGTGCGCCCGAGGCGCCCCGCCTCCTGCCGCCGCGCCGGCTCCCCTGCCCTCGCCGGCGCCCTCGGCGGCCGCGAGCACCGCGCCCGCCGCGCGCTCGGCACCTGCCGCGGCCCAGCGACTCCCGGCCTGGGTCGAGCGCAGCAACGAGCACGCAAAGGTCCTCCTCGACGTGCTCGTCCGGTTCTCGCCGGAGCGCGCCGGAGCTCTGGGGATCGAGCGCGCGGACCGGGAGATCGCGGATCTATCGCCCGGGGTCGAGGCGCAGAAACGCGCGGCCTTCCGCGCGGCCATCGTGGAGCTCCAGAAACGGCGAGAAACCCAGAAGGACCCGGCGGTCGCCGAAGATCTGCAGATCTTGCTGGACGCCGCGGACCGGGCCGTTCGCAGCTCGGAGCTCGCGGAGAAGTACAGCGTCACCTACGTGCACGTCACGGGGCTCGTGTTCGACGGCATCTCGAACCTCCTGGACGACCGGGTATCACCGGCGCGGCGGGCTGCGGCCCGCACGCGCCTCCGGCGCTATGCCGGCATGGAGGCGGGCTACGTGCCCATCGCCGAGCAGGCCATGGCCAGGCTCCTCCAGGACCTCGAGAAGCCCGGATTGCTCGCCCCGCCCAGGATGGAGATCGAGCGGCACCTCGCCACGAACGCCCGCGTGCGGGAGGGCATCGGTGAGCTGTTCAGGGAATACGGCATCAGCGGCCATGACGAGCCGCTCGCGGCGCTGAATCGCCAGCTCGAGGCGTACGACGCGGCGCTGCGCAGCGACGTGCTCCCCCGGGCGCGGACCGACTTCGCGTTGCCGCGGCCGCTCTATGCGTTCGCGCTCGAGTCGTACGGCGTCGATCTGCCGCCCGCCGAGCTGGCGCCCCTGGCCCACGCCGCCTTCGAGGATCTGACGGCGCAGATGCAGGAGCTCTCGAGCTCGGTCGCCAGGGCGCGCGAGCTGCCAGGCGCGGATTACCGCGACGTGCTCCGCGCCCTGAAGAAAGAGCAGCTGGTGGGCGAGGCCATCTTGCCGCATTACAAGGCGCGGCTGGCCCAGATAGAGGACATCATCAGGAAAGAGCGCCTCGTCACGCTGCCCGAGCGGCCTGCGCGCATCCGGCTCGGCACCGCCGCCGAGAGCGCCGAGACGCCAGCGCCGCACATGCGGCCGCCGCGGCTGCTCGGCAACCAGGGGGAAGTGGGGGAGTTCGTGTTGCCGCTCAGCCTCCCGGGCCCCCTCGGCGCCGCGGACGGGCTGCAGAAGGTTGACGACTTCACCCATGCAGCGGCGTCGTGGACGCTCACCGCCCACGAGGCGCGCCCCGGACACGAGCTCCAGTTCGCCTCGCTCGTCGAGCGCGGCGTCTCGATCGCCCGGGCGGTCTTCGCGATGAACAGCGCCAACACCGAGGGGTGGGGGCTGTACTCCGAGGCCCTCGTGTTCCCGTTCATGCCGCCCGAGGGTCAGCTCGTCTCGCTGCAATACCGCCTGCTGCGGGCCGCGCGCGCCTTCCTGGATCCGGAGCTCCAGGCCGGCAAGATCACGCCTGCGGCCGCGCGAGCCTTCCTGGAGCAGGAAGTGGTGCTGTCGGCGCCGTTCGCTCGGTCCGAGGTGGAGCGCTACACGTTCCGCGCGCCGGGACAGGCGACATCGTATTTCTACGGGTTCACCCGGCTGATGGAGCTCCGGGCAGAGGTCGAGTCCATGATGGGCCCTCGCTTCGATGCGCAGCGATTTCACGATTTCGTGCTCGCCCAGGGGATCCTGCCGCCGGAGCTGCTGCGCAAGGCCGTGTTCGAGCGATTCGTCGGGGATCAGCCGGCGCGCTGAGCGGGGAGGAGCGAGCGAGAGCGGTCTCGATCCGGCGCGGGGTCCCCTTGCGGCGCGCCTCGCCGGCTCCACCTGTCGTGTCGGGCACGGGAGCGCCGGAGGGTGACGCATGGGAACGAACGAGAAGAAGGCAGCGGAGCGACAGCCGGAATCGCCTGAAGGCGCCGCGGCCGTACCCGAGGCGACGGGGGCGAAGACGCGCAAGGAGCGGAGCCCGCAGACGCCGCTCGATCGCGGCGGGGCGCTCTCGCAGCGCGAGGCGTGGGAGCCTGTGGACGAGGCGTCGGACGAGTCGTTCCCGGCGAGCGACCCGCCGGCCTGGACGCCTGTCCACCCGGGCTGAGCGCCGCGGCATGGCGGCGGCGGGGCCCCTCGCCGGCCGCGCGCCCGTCACGGCTCGGGAACGCCCTCTTCGAGCCACGCCCGCGCGCTCTCGGCGGTGAGCTTGAAGTCCGGGGACACCCTCGACCGCCTCACGGTCTCCCCTGCCGCGTCTCGCCCCGTGAGGATGGCGTGCGGATCGTCCTCGTCGGGCACGATGTCGAGGTCCACCCGCATCCGGGCGCCGCCCCCGACCACCGTCGTCACGCTCCGGTGCAGCTGCGCCCGGCGTTGCTGGTCGTGCCGCGAAAGGATCTCGTTCGCCGTCTTCACCAGGGTGGCGAAAGCGCTCGCGTCGAGCGGCTTCGGGTTCTTCTTGTCACGCCCCATCGTCCACGGCCCCACCAGCGAGGGCTCGCTCTGGCCGTCGCACGTCATCTCGACGGCCCACCCATCGTCGTCCTCGTTCTTGATCACCCGCGCCGTCCACCCGTTCCCCTTCCACAGCTTGGGGTCCTGATCTTCAGGACGGATCGGGCTCGTCTGCCCCACCTCGTCGTGCGTCGCGTCCGTCGCATCGTGCGTCGTGTCCATGGGCGCGTCGGTGTACCCGCTGCGCGCCCGGCGCGTCCACTCCCTCCCGCGCGTCTCGGGCATTTCCTGTCAGCCCCGTGCGGCTCTGGACCACCTTCCTTCACGTCCGAGCGAGGCATGGCAACGGCGTCATTCAAGCGCAGCCGAAGGTCAGGATCGCCACAGACCTCCGCCGCGGGCTGGCTGACGGCCGCGGAGCTGCGACACTCGGCGCATGCTCCTCGACCGGCGCCCCTTCCTGGCCCTGTGCGCCGCCGCCCTCGCCCCGAGCGCCGCCCTCGCCGACCCCGCCGGCGCCGCGCCGCCCTCGCCGCCGCCCCCCGCTTCCCCGCCCGCCTTCGACGTCCGCGACCTCCAGGTCCCCGGCGAGCGCGCCCTCGGCCGGCGGTTCACGCTGCTCGTCCCGAAGCACCTCGCCCCGGGCGAGCGCGTGCCGCTGCTCGTGCTCCTCCACGGCCTCGGCGAGACCGGCGACGAGCGCCTCGGCGCCTTCGCGTGGCTGGAGCGGTACGGCCTCGGGCCGGCCTACGAGCGGCTGCGCTGCCCGCCGCTCGGCCGCACCTCGCGCCGGAAGGACTGGACCGACGCGCGGCTCGCCGAGGTGAACGCCGCGCTCGCGGCGCGGCCGTTCCGCGGCCTCGCGATCGCGTGCCCCTTCACGCCCAACGTCCACAAGGCCCCGAACCCCGCCGCGGCGCTCGACGGCTACGCGCGCTGGCTCGCGGAGGTGGTCCTGCCGCGCGCCCGCGCCGAGGCGCCCGCGTTCGACGACGCGGCCCGCACCTCGCTCGACGGCTGCTCCCTCGGCGGCTTCATCGGGATCGAGGTGTTCCTCCGCAGGCCCGAGCTCTTCGGCGCCTGGGGCGGCGTGCAGTCCGCCATCAGCGCCCACCGCGCCCCCGCCTACGCCGACCGGCTCGCCAGGGCCATCGCCGCGGCCGGGCCGCGCGATCTCCACCTGCTCACCAGCGAGGGAGACCCGTTCCGCGACGCGAACGCCACCCTCGCCGCACAGCTCGCGAAGCGCTCGATCCCCCACACCCTCCGCGTCCTGCCGGGGCCGCACGACCAGCCCTGGCTCCGCGAGGCCGGCACCATCGAGACGCTCCTCTTCCACGACCGGCGACCGCGCTGAGCCGGCGCCGCGCGCCCGATCGCCTACCCGAGCAGCCCCGCCTCCCGCAGGAAGGCGCCCTCGACCGCCGCGTGGTCGGCCTCCACGTCGAGCCGCGCGAGGACCGAGTAGAACCCGAACAGCGGCTCGAAGCACCGGCGCGTGTACGCCAGCGAGAGCTCCTCGAACCGCCCGCCGCGCGTGCCCAGGATGAGCGCCGCGTGGCGCGCGAACGCCGCCTCGTCCTTGCTGAGCGCCGGTCGATCCGCGGGTGTTGCACCTTCACGGCGACCTCGCGCCCATCCGCGAGCGCAACGCGGTGCACCTGGCCGATGCTTCTTCTCGGTCGTCATCGGCGCAGCCGGCGCGTATAGCATGGCCCGGCCCATCGCCATGAAGACCAACGCCGCGCGCATCCTCGACAGCCTCGGCATCCCCTACGAGCTGCGCACCTACGAGGTCGACCCGAGCGACCTGACCGCGGGCACCGTGGCCAGGAAGATCGGCCTGCCGCCGGAGCAGGTGTGGAAGACGCTGGTGGCGCGCGGCGATCGCCACGGCGTCTGCTTCGCGGTGGTGCCGGGCAACGCCCAGCTCGATCTCAAGGCGATGGCCAGGCTCACCGGTGACCGGAAGGTCGACACGGTGTCGCTGAAGGAGGTCCAGCCGCTCACCGGTTACGTGCGCGGCGGGGTCACGGCGCTGGGCGCGAAGAAGGCCTATCCCGTCTACGCGGACGAGACGATCGAGCTCTTCGAGGTCGTCTCCATCTCGGCCGGCGTGCGCGGCACGCAGATCCTCGTCGCTCCCGGCGAGTACCTGCGCGCGACCAGGGCGAAGCTCGGCGCCATCGCGGCTCCTGGCGGCGTCGCCGATTGAACGCGCGGGCCGCCGGATCCGCGGTATGCTGGCAGAGCTCGCCTCCGGTCCGGCGCCGGGCGGCGACGAGGGATATGACCAGAGCGGCATGCGACCTGCGCGATCCGAGCGAGCTGAGCACCGCCGAGCTGCGGCAGCGGTGCCGGGGCTGCAAGCCGTGGGAGCTCGGGCTCGGCGCGGTCCAGCTGGCCGCCTCGGCGGCGGCCGGAGGCGCCGTGCTCGCGGCGGCCGGCGCCTGCATTCCGGGGCTGGTCCAGTGCATCAGCGTGGGTCCGGCGCTCGCGGCCGGGCTCGCGGTCTGGGAGTCGATCGGCGTGGCCAGCGGGTGGCTCCCGGGCGCGGCGTACCGCGATGAGCTCGCGTTCCGCGCGTGGCACGCGGGGCTCTCGCCGTGGGTCGGGCCAGCCGCGCAGCGCCGCTGGGCCAGGCGCGCGCTGGCGCGCCGGCCGGCGGCCCCCGACTGGCTGCTCGTCCTCGAGGGCGTCGCGCCGGCCGGCGGAGGGCGCCGCTGGATCAAGGTCGAGCTCTCGCTGTCCCCCTCCCCGGACGGCCCGTTCCGCTCGCAAGCCAGCGGGCACGCGCTGCTGCGCGCGGGCGGCGACGGCGCAGAAGCGCCGCACGAGCGGCGCCTCGCGATCGAGGAGCTCGACGACCTGAGGCGGGCCGTCGCAGAGCTCCCGGAGGCGCTCTCGCTGGACCCCCCTGCCTCGCCCCGGGACCCCGCGGTGTTCAACGGCCGCTGCGAGCTGCTCATCGCCAGGAGGACGCCGTTCGCCGCGGCCCAGCTGACGAGCGCGTTTCCGTCCCTCGAGGCAGGCCCTCAGGCGCCCTCGCTGTCGCTGCTGCACCGCCTGGTCCAGCTGGCCTGGCGCGGGGGCGAGTCAGGTCCGAGCCGGCGCGGCCGCTGACGCGGGCGCCTCGCGCATCAGGCGCCGGCCGACCAGCATCAGCAGGACACCGGACGCGAGGAAGGCCAGGTCCCAGCCGAGCTGCCCCGGACCTGGACGGACATGGTGGATCTGCAGGAGGTGATGATCGATCACCCCCTCGACCAGGTTGAACAGCCCCCAGCCCATGGCGGCGGCGCCCGGGAACATCCGTCCGGGGAGCTCAGCTCCGCCCGCGCGCAGGGCGCTCCAGAGCTTGATGACACCTGCCACGGTGAGGCTCAATGCGACAACGCCGAACAGACCGTCGGCGAAGATGTTCCGCCTCACATCGTCGATGGTCGCGCCTGGATGGCAGCTGAAGCAGATCAGATGATGCCACTGCAGGAGCTGATGAAACAGGATGCCGTCGATCAGGCCACCTGCGCCCATGCCGAAGATCACCCCCGCCGTCTTCACGGCGCGTGATGTCCTCGTGGCGGCGATGATCTCCAGCGGGCGGGCTGTGCTCATGAAATCCTCCTGAGCGCGCCCCCATGCGAGCGGCAAACCACAGCCGTCGGGCGGCGGAGGACGGATCGGTCGGGCCGGCGGAGCGACCGGTTCGCCGCCGTCGGACCGCGGCGCTTTCGCCGGCCATGAACCAACGGCGCCCCGACTCCATGGACTGGCCAGCTCGGGCCTGGCACGGAGTTGGCACATGTCGGGGAGAGGAACCCACGTATCCGCAGAAATCGCTGAAAGGTGTCAGATGGACAATCGAATGAACCCGGAACGCGCCGCAGGAACGGCGGAGCCGGAGCACCAGGGTCCCAGGCCGGTCCCTTACACGTACCATGACGGCCGCGAGGATTACCTCCATGTCGGCCGCCGGGAGGGCGCGGAGCCGGATCAGCCCGAGGCGCTGGTCCCGCCTTCCGAGGGGATGACATCACCTCTCCAGGCGGCGTCCCCGCCGCCCGAAGCCGCCTCGGTGGCCGCCGCGCCGATCGCCTCGCCGCCCGAGGCGACGGCGCTGCCGCCCGAGGCGACGGCGCTGCCGCCCGCGGCGATGCCCGGGTCTCCCGGGGCGACGCCTCGCGCAGCGGCGCAGCGCCCTCAGCAGGCGATCCGGATGAGCGAGATCGTCACGCGCGGGCTGCGGACCGGCGCCGTGCTGACGGCAGCGACGATGTGCACGATGATGGCAGCGTCCACCCTCAAGCGCGGATCGCCCTGGGCCGCCATGAACGCCATGGCGGCGGCGGTCGGCCTCGGGGGTCGCCGCGCGAAGCGCCGGTTCGACCCGGTCGCCACGCCCGCAGGGATGGCGGCGCTCGCCGGGGGCCTGCTCGTGTGGGGCATCGGCTACGAGAAGGCGCTCGACGCGGCGGGGCGGCGCGGCGGCGCGCTCACGGGCGCGCTGTCGGCGCTCGGCTGCTTTCTGGTCGACGACCTGGTCTTGCCCGACCGGCTCATGAAGAGCCTCCGAGACACGATGGGCGTGGCCGGCATCGTCGGCCAATACGTCGCCATCGGCGTCGCGAGCGCCGTCGCCCCGCGGTGAGCGCGCGAGGCGCTGGCGCGAGCGCCGCCGTGGCGCCGCGCCCCGCTATCTCTGCCCGGCGGCCTTGCGGTCCTTCTCGCCCGGCTCCTCGTGCTGGGGCAACGCGCCTCTCGGCTGCGCCTGTTCGGTCGCGCCGCTCTCCGGCGGCGGCTCCTCCTCGGGCGGGGCCGCCGCGCCCGCGGCCGTGGCCTCGGCGCCGGTCTCCCGCAGCTCGAGCGAGCCCGCGGGGCCGCCGCGGCCCGACTCCTCGTACGGCCCGCCGCCGAGCGAGCCCGGCGCGCGGAGCTCGGCGTCCTTGGGGTGCGGCCCGTCGAGCCGGAAGATCCCCTTCGATTGATCGACCTCGTCGAATCGCCTGTTCTCCTGCGCCTGCGCCTGCGCCTCGGACCGCTGCTTGGCCTTTTGCCCCATGATCCCCTCCCCTCGCCCGGCGCGCGGTGCGTCGACCGCACACACGCCCGCCTCGACCCGCGGCGTGCATGCGAGGTGCCGGACCGCGCCGGCCCCGCCCGCTCACGCCGGCCGCGCCGCGCCCTGCTCCTCCGAGGCGGCCCCCACCGCGACCGGCTGGGTGAGCTGCTCCGAGGGCGTCCCGGCGGCCATCTGCTGGGCGATGATCAGCTCCCGCGCCTGCTGCCGCAGCCCCGGGAGCCTCGCGGCGAACACCGCCGCCGCGGCGACGCAGCACGCGCCGCCCGAGGCCACGGTCGCGGGCGCGCCGATCTTGCCCGCGAGCCAGCCGGCGAGCAGCGCGCCGAGCGGGGCCATCCCCATGAACATCATCGCGTAGACCGCCATGACGCGCCCGCGGAGCGCGTCCGGCACCATCGCCTGCACGAGCGTGTTCGACCCCGCCATCTGCACCATCATCGAGAAGCCGACGGGCACGAGCAGGAGCGCCGAGAGCCAGAACGACCGCGACAGCGCGAACAGCCCGAGCGCCACCCCGAACCCCGCGCAGGCCGCGGCGACCCAGCGGCCGAGGCCCCGGAGCCGCCTCCGGCTGGCGAGGACGAGCGCGCCGAGCAGCGCACCGACGCCCGACGCGCCCATCAGGATGCCGAGCCCCTGCGCCCCCCCGCGCAGGATCCGATCGGCGAAGATCGGCATCAGCACCGCGTACGGCATCGCGGTGACGCTCACGACCCCGAGCAGGAGGAGGAGCGCGCGGATGGCCCTGGTGCGCGCGACGAACCGGAAGCCCTCGACCGTGTGGGCGAACGCGGAGCCGCGCCCGGCGGCGGCCGGACGGGGCGCGACGCGCATCGCCAGCAGGCTCCCGAGCACGGCAAGGAAGCTCACCCCGTTCGCGACGAAGCACCACCCCTCGCCGATCGCGCCGACGAGGATGCCCGCCACCGCCGGGCCGAGGATCCGCGCGCCGTTGAACATCGAGGAGTTGAGCGCGATGGCGTTGGCGAGGTCCTCCCTGCCCACCATCTCGACGACGAACGCCTGCCGCGTCGGGATGTCGAAGGCGTTCACGACGCCGAGGAGCACGCTGAACCCGAGGATGTGCCGGACCTGGACGTGCCCGCTCAGGGTGAGCGCGCCGAGCCCGAAGGCGAGCGCCATCGCGGCGGACTGCGTGGCGAGCAGGATGCGGTGGCGGCTCCGCCGGTCGGCCACCGTGCCGCCGATCGGGGCCAGCAGGAAGACGGGGATCTGCGTCGCGAACCCGACGGTGCCGAGCAGCAGCGACGAGCCCGTCAGCCGGTAGACGAGCCACGACTGGGCGACCGACTGCATCCAGGTGCCGACCAGCGAGACGAGCTGGCCGGCGAAGAAGAGCTGGTAGTTCCGGTGGCGGAGCGCGCGCAACAGCGACGGGGCGGAGGCCGCCGGGCGCTCGCCACGACCCGCCGCGGGGGGCGGCTCCGCTTCAGGCTGACCCATGGCCGAAGTATGGGGCGCAGGAGGCTCGGGAACCCGGGATTCGGAGGATCCGAGCGCGGTGGGGTGAGGCGCGTGGCCTCCGGCCGGGCTCCGCCGCGGCGCGCTCCCCCGGGCTCCGCCGCGGCGCGCGGATCAGCCCCCGCCCGCGTAGTTGGCGGGCCACGCCGCCGAGAGGAGGCCCCCGTCGACGGCGACGTCCTGGCCGGTGATGAACGAGGCCTTGTCGCTGAAGAGGAAGGCGACGAGCGCGGCCACCTCCTCGGGCCCGCCGACGCGGTTCATGGCGTGGAGCGACGCGGCGAAGGCGCGTCCCTGGGGATCGTCGAGGCGCCAGCCGGCCGTCGACATCTCCGACTCGACGACGCCGGGGCTCACCGCGTTGATGCGGATCCCCTTCTGCGCGTACTCGACCGCGGCCGTGCGCGTGAGCGCGACGAGGCCGGCCTTGGAGGCAGCGTAGACCGCCAGCCCGGGGAAGAAGCGCGACGCGGCCACCGACGCGCAGTTGACGATCGAGCCCCCGCCGCTCGCGAGCATGGCTTTGATCTGGTACTTCATGCACCAGAAGACGCCGCGGAGGTTCGTGTCCATGACCAGGTCGTAGTCGGCGTTGGACATGTCGGCGAGCGGCATCAAGAAGCCGGATCCGGCGTTGTTGAAGCTGCAGTCGAGGCGCCCGTAGGTGGACACCGCGGCCTTCACGAGCGCCTCGACGTCGCCCTCGACCCGCATGTCGGCGGTGACCCAGGTGATCTCCCCGCCGCGATCCTTGACGGCCGCGACGAGCTCGCGCCCTTGCGCCTCGCGCCGCGCGCTCGCGACGACCCTGGCGCCCTCGGCGGCCAGCGCGACGGCCGTCGACCTGCCGATGCCCGAGCTCGCGCCCGTGACGATGACGACCTTGTCTTTCAGAGCTCCCATGCCTCACATCCCTCGCGAAGGTGGCCTGCGCCTCCGTGACAGGCGCCGGCGCTTGTGAAATGCAGATAAGGAACAACCGTCTTCGACCGTCTGGAGCGCGAGCTGAGCGCGCAGAGCGGGCCCATGACGATGCCAAGGGCGGGTACGAAAGGGAAGCGATTCCGTCGTTTTACGCGTCGTAACGCGACGCGCAGCATGGCTCCTTGTGCCGTGATGTCGCGCGTGCGTCGCCCTGGTTGCGCAGGGCTGCGCGGATGTGGGTCACGTCACCCTTGACCGAGGTGGCGTCGGCGCGGAGCGCGCGGCCAGGGCGGAGATGGGCTATAGGCCAGCGCCCATGAACCGACCGTACCTTATCGCCGGCGCGCTCTTCCTGGCCGGCCAGCTCTTCGCGCTCGGCTGCAGCGCCCCCAAGCCGGAGCCCGAGATCGCGTCCTCGGCCTCGCAGAGCGGCTACGCGGAGCGCTACCCGGCCGAGCTGCAGGCGACGGCCACGTCGTTCGGCGAGCGCGACGACCTCGCGAAGCGCGCCACAGCGCAGTTCGCGGGCTATCCCGATCAGCTCAAGAAGCCGGACTGGAAGCAGGTCCTCGACGTCATCGAGCAGGCGGACGCGGCGGGCCGGAGCTACGACTACGTGGAGCGCGTGCGCGCCGTCGACGGCGCGGCGGCGTTCTTCAACGACAACAAGGAGGACCTCACCCGCAAGGTGAGCGGCGCCGCGCAGTACGTCGTCAAGCAGAAGGGGTGCGACGTCGACGTCACGGGCGCCACGGCGCACGCGCTCGAGGAGGGCGTCGAGCGCCAGCTCGAGAAGTACGTCCGCGAGCGCAGCGAGGCGCACCGCCGCATCGAGCGCTACCGCGCCTCGCTCGGCAAGGAGAACGCCGCGACGCTCGAGAAGCAGGCCGACGCCGTGAGCTTCGTGAGCTACGTCGTCCACATCGACATGGTCGAGCACAAGCTCCGGCTCCGCCGGATGCTCGAGGAGATCGAGGCCATCAAGAAGTCGATCGACGAGGCGGTCGAGGCGGAGCGAGCATTCCAGTCCTCTGGCCGCCGCACCGACGAGGAGAAGAAGGCGTCGGAGGCGCGCATCGAGGAGCTCGGGCGCAGCAAGGCGATGCTCGACTCGTCCGCGACCCAGGCGAAGCAGATCGACGAGACGATGGAGGAGCGCATCGCCGCGGTCCAGAAGAGCTACCGCGAGGCGATGGACCGCCTGATCGCCACCCTCCGCAAGAACGCCGGCCTGCCGGCCGAGCCCGGCGAGGGCTGATCCCCCCGTCCCGTAGGCGCTAACCAACCTTCGCGCCGCGTTCTCCTACATTCGAACGTTCACGTTCAGGTTGGTGACCGATGGTGGAGGGGGAGTGGGCTTCTTCGCCCTCCTATCCCGCCCACCGCTCGGCCATCTCCAGCGTCCGCTGGTTCTCCGGTATCGTGAGGAACCGCTCCCTCCACACCGGATCGCTGATCTTCCCCGCCCTCTCCATCAACCTCTCCCTCGCCGCCGCGATCGCCGCCGCGCAGTCCGCCTCCATCCCGTTCGCCGCCAGCGCCTCCGCGTAGACGTTCCTCACCGCGGACTCCCCCTCCTCGATCGCCCCGATCGCCTGCAACATCGAGAACGCCTCCCCCGCCGCGGACAGCGCCTCGTCGAACCTCCCCAGCCCGAGCAGCGCCCTCGCCCTCGCCGCCACCGCCGCCGCGCGCAGCGGCGGCGCGCTCTGCAGGATCTCCGCCGCCGCCCTCGCCTCCTGCTCCGCCCCCTCGAAGTCCCGCGCGAGCAGCGCGATCCGCGCGAGGTACGTCCGCGCGCTCCCCTCCGTGCGCGGATCCCCGAGCCGCTGCGACAGCGCGATCGCCTCGCGCTCGGTCCGCTCCGCCTCCTCGATCCGCCCCCGGTAGCCGAGGACGTGCCCCAGGTTGCTGAGCGTCGCCACCGCGAGATCGTGCAACCCCATCCGCTCCGCGCCCGAGAGCGCGCTGCGCAGCACCTCCTCCGCGCCCGCGAAATCCCCGAGCTCCGCGTGCATGTACCCGACGTTCATGCGGAACGCGCACGCGTTGCCGCGGTCGCCCGCGCGCTCGAACGCCGCGAGCGCCGCGGACAGCCCCGCGAGGCACGCGCTGGGATCGCCGCTCACGAGCGCCCGGGCCGACCGCGCCGCGTGCAGCCGCGCCACCACCTCGACCTCCCGCTCCGCGAGATCCGTCCCGTCGCCCTCGATCGCCTCGATCAGCGCGTCCGCGAATGCGTAGCGCCCCCCGAACACGAGCAGCAGCGCCCCCTCGCCGAGGCACATGTGCTTCGCCACCAGCGCGCCCTCCGCCTCCGCCTCGGCGGCCTGCGCCGCGCTCATCCAGCGCTCCACCCGCTCGAAGCCGCCCAGCTTGCCCGCGGCCATGGCGACGTGCTTGATCGCCGAGAACCACGCCGCGGAGCCGGCGGGCAGCCGGTCCACCGCCTCGGTCCCGCGCTGCTCCGCGAGCGCGAGCTCCCCGCGCCAGACGTGCGCCTCGGCCTCCACGAGGCGCAGCGCGCCGAGCGCCTGCGCGTTCGGGCCGCACGCGACGCCGCGCTCGGCGCGCTCGATCGCCGCGGCGAGGTCCTGCGCCCGCAGCGCCTGCTCCGCCGCGCGGCAGTACGCGGCCGCGGCCCGCGACAGCTCGCCGCCGCGCTCGAAGTGCTCGCCGAGCGCCATCGCGTCCACCGCGCCCGCGCCCGCGCGCGACAGCCACTCGCCGGCGAGCCGGTGCCCGAGCCGCCGGTCGCCGTCCGTCAGCATCCCGTAGGCCGCCTCCCGCACGATCGCGTGCTGGAAGCTGTACTCCACCTCGCCGGGGAGGCTGCCCTCGCCGCGCCGGGAGATCACCTCGCGCTGCTCCAGCTCGACCAGCTTCGGCGCGACCTGCGCCCCGCCCACGAGCGCCGACACCCCGCCCTGCCAGAACGTCTGCCCGAACACGCTCGCCGCCCGCAGCGCCCGCCGCGCCTCGATGTCGAGCGCCTCGATGCGCGCCTGCACCATCGCCACCACCGTCTCGGGCAGGTCGGCGCCCTTGCCGTCGGCCACCGCGCGGAGCTGCTCCTCCAGATAGAACGCGTTCCCGTCGGCGCGGTCGACGATCATCGCGAGGAGCTCCGGCGCGACGTCCTCGCCGAGCACCTGGCGCACCAGCCGCTCGCTCGCGCGCCGCGGCAGCCCCGACAGCTGCACCTCGTGGACGCCGCGCCCCGCCCAGAGCTTCGGGAAGAGCTCCCGCACCTCTGGCCGGCCGAGCGCGAGCACCATCAGCCGCTGATCGCCGAGGCTGCGGAGCGCCGAGTCGACGAGCAGCACGCTCGGCAGATCGCCCCAGTGCAGGTCCTCGAGCACGAGCAGCACGGGCCTCGCCGAGCACTCGGCCCTGAGGAGCTCCTCCCAGGCGACGCGGATCTGGTCGCTCATCAGCACGGGGCTGCGCCGCGCCGCCATCAGCTGCACGCTGTCGCCGTCGGGGAACGGCACGCCGACGAGCTCACCGAGGAACGCCGCGGTGCGCGCCGATTCGGCGTGGCCGTACCGCGCGACGCGCGCGCGGAGCTTGCGCTGCCGCGCCTCGATGGGCTCGCCCTCGAAGAGGCCGATCGCGCGCCGCAGCGCCGGGGCGAGCAGCGCGAAGGCCGAGCCGGCGCTCATCGGGTCGCCGCGCCCGATCCACACCTCCAGGTCCTCGCCGCGGTCGCGGAGCCGCCGGATCAGCTCGGAGCGCAGGCGGGATTTCCCTGCGCCCGCGGGCGCGGTCACGAGCACGGCGCTCGGCGTCGACTCCTCGACGCAGTGAGAGAACGCCGCCTCCAGCAGCGCGAGCTCGCGGTCGCGCCCGACGCACGGCGTCGGCTTGCCGAGCAGGGGCGGCGTGGAGGCGAGCTCCTCGCGCTCGCCGTGCAGGCGGAGGGCGCCCGCGTCGCGGGTCACGTCGAACCGGGCGCCGAGCAGCCCTGCGGTCACCTCGTCCATGCAGACGGCGTGCGCGCCGGCGGGCGCGTGCGCGGGCGGCAGCAGGTGGACCGCGCGGTCGATGAGCTCGCCGACCGGCAGCCGCGCGGACATCTCCGCGCGGCCCGTGACGAGCGCGACCGGCACGCTGCCGAGCAGCGCGTTCAGCGCGAGCGCGCAGCGGGCGGACTGCGCCGCGAGGTCGGTCGGGGCGCCGCCGGCGGTGAGCACGATGAGCGGCGAGCGGGACTCCAGGATCTCGAGCTCTCCCTGGTAGCGCTCGGCGACGGCGATGAGCGCCTTGCTGCGCTCCAGGTCCTCCTCCTGCGAGCGCGTCGCCTCGGCGTCGCCGCTCGCGTCGCGCGCGAGCACGAGGCACATCATCTTGCGCTCGTTCGTGGTGATCTCGCCCCCGCGCAGGGTGTTCGACGGGCGGCTGCTCGCGGCGCCGACGCCCGCGTCGTCGAGCGCGAGCAGCTCCGCCGCGACCGCGTCGCCGTCGCGGGGCCGGTCCTTCGGCGGCTTCGCGAGCATGCGCGCGACGAGGTCGTCGAGCGCCTCGGGGATGTCCCCGCGCAGCTCCCGGAGCCGCGGCGGCTCCTCGAGGATGACCTTGATGAGCACCGAGAGCCCGTCGGCGCCCTGGAACGCCGAGCGCCCGGTGAGGCACTTGAAGAGCACGCAGCCGAGCGAGAAGACGTCGGCGCGGGGGTCGATGTTCGGCTCGCTGCGGGCCTGCTCCGGCGCCATGTAGCCCGGGGTGCCGAGCATCGTGCCGGGCATGGTGAGGTGCCGGTCCATGGCGCCGAGGCGCACCACGCCGAAGTCGATGAGCGTGACCCCCTCGATCGCGCCGCCCACGAGGAGCAGGTTGCTCGGCTTGAGGTCGCGGTGCACGATGCCGGCGCGGTGCACGACGCCGAGCGTCGACGCGATGCGCGACGCGAGCGCGATGCTCTCGGCGATCGTGAGCGAGCTGCGGGTGAGCCGCTCGGTCAGCGTCTCGCCGGCGAGCCACTCCATCGCGAGGTAGGGCTGCCCCGCGTCGGTCGCGCCGTGCGCGATGTAGCGCACGATGCCCGGGTGCCGCAGCGCGGTGAGCGCCTCGAGCGCCTCGACCTCGCGCGCGAACCGGATCGCCTCCTGGAGCCCTCGCCGCTGCAAGACCTTCAGCGCCACCGGCTCGTTCGTGACCAGATCGCAGGCGCGGTAGACGTCCCCCATCCCGCCCGAGCTGGCGAGGCGCTCGATCAGGAAGCGACGGTCGATGACGTCTCCCACGCGCATCTCGTCCCCGCCTTACCTGAGACCTCGCATGAGCCTGCTTACAACGGAGTAAACGAACTCGGCCCCGATCGCCAGCGACTCCGCCCGCAGCGGCCGGGCGCGGCGGTCCGCCGGCGGCTGCGAGCCCGATCGAAGTGTGAGCTGCCAAACATCGCTCATCAGCGCCAGCGTGGGGAGGGACATTTTCTCCACACCGAGGCAAAACGTCCTGTCTGCGGGGCGCGTGTCACGGGCGCGCATTGCGCTCGTCACCGCGCTTCGCCCTCGATCGCCATGGCACGACCCCTGCTGAGCTGGTGGGATCATGAAGACGAAGCTCTCCAAGAAGCAGAAAAGGAAGCTCACCAAGCTCGGCCGGAAGGTCCTTCGGCCGGTGGCCGCGGCGACGAGCCTCGCAGCGGTGTTCACGGCCGGCCTGTACAGCGGTGAGGCGAGAAACTATCTGAGCAGCGCGAAGACCGCCGTGAGCCGGAAGGTGAGGGCGTGGGCGAGCGCGCTTGGCGGTTTGAAGCTGGCCAATGGCGTATCGGGGAGAGCTCACCCCGACGTCGAGCTGGCGCAGCCGTCATGAAGCCGATGAAGAAGAAGACCCGCCGTGCCCTCCGGAAGGCGGTCAAGGCGGTGTCGGCGGCGGCCGCGATGATCGCGGTCGAGACGCTCGGCTCCGCCGCGGGCAGCCTGCTGAAGGACGCGCTGAAGAAGCGGCGGCGCGACCGCTGAGGCGCGCCGCCGCGGGCCTGCACGAGCGCCTCGCGCCTCGGGCGGTCCTGGGGTAGGTTCGGCCGGCGATGGACACCCGAACTTATTTCCAGGGCAAGAGCGTTCTCATCACCGGCGGTTCGAGCGGCATCGGGCTGTCGTTCGCGAGGCTCGTCGCGGGGTACGGCGCCGCGGTCACGCTGGTGGCGCGCCGCCGCGCCCTCCTCGACGAGGCCGCCGTGGGCATCCGGCGCGAGCACCCGTCCGCGCGGGTCGACGTCCTGGAGCTCGACATCAGCCGGGCGGACGACGTGGCGCGGGCGATGGAGTCTCGGCTCGCCGACCGGCCGATCGATCACCTCGTGAACAACGCGGGCGTGGTGATGCCGGGGCGCTTCCTCGAGCTGCCGATGGATCAGTTCAGGGGCATGATGGACGTGAACTTCTTTGGCGCCGTGCACCTGTGCAAGGCGGTGCTGCCGGCGATGGCGGCGCGCGGCAGCGGCCATGTGCTCAACGTCTCGTCGCTGGCGGGCGTGATCGGCATCTACGGGTACACGCCGTACGCGGCGAGCAAGTTCGCGCTGATCGGCTTCTCGCAGGCGCTGCGCGCGGAGATGTGGCCTCACGGCGTGCGGGTGAGCGTGTGCATGCCGCCCGACACCGACACACCGCAGCTGGCGTTCGAGAACCAGTACAAGCCGGCGGAGACGAAGGCCATCGCGGGCAACGTGAAGACGCTCGAGCCGGACGCCGTGGCGCGCAGCATGGCCGACGGCATGGCGCGCGGGCGGTTCGAGATCTACCCCGACGTCGGCTCGCGGGTGAGCGCGATCGCGCAGGGGGTCATTCCTGGGGTGGTCCGCTGGGTCTGCGACAGCGCGCAGCGGAAGGCCGGGCCGGCGGTGGGGTGAGCGCGGGAGAGCGATAGAAGGGTGGGACTCGTCGCCTGAGTTCCTCCCCGCGCCGCGAGAGTTCTCGCCTGATCGCCCGGCGCATCCTCGCCCTGGCCGCTGCCTGAGAGCAAGCCGCGTCTTGAGACCGCACGAGCGTGGTCGGCTCGCGCAGGCGATTGGCAGCTCCATCAACACACGGCCTGCTTTCAGCCTGTCGAGCGCTGAAGGATGAGCTCGTCAAGCATCGAGCTCAACAACACCTGATGCGCTCACGCGGTAGGCCGCCGGCATCGCGTAGCCGATTGTCTCGCTGTCACAGCCTGGTGAGGCACGCTTGTCACCTGGGCCACACAATTCGACAACACAGCTGAATTTCTCGACAATTCCAGACACTACCATTGAACTTACACCTGGCATCACCCGTGAATAAGCAGCGACACGAGGACGAAATAGTCTTCAGCAGAGCGCGTGAGCGCCGGACAAATACGATCATCGAGAGGGCGCGCATGCATTTACGCACCTCGCGTGCAGGACGGCTCCATCACCGGAGCCCGCTCGATGAAGCATCGCAGATTCGATACCGGCGCGATGGCGCCGGATGGCGGCCACAGGTCGAGCTCGATCGAAACAGGCGCGCATCGGAGGATGCCGAGCCGCCCGACGATACGATCGGCTGAACAGCACAGTGACAGGCGGATGACAGACCGGCGCTCTGCGCTCTGAGCAAAAAAAATAACAGCAAACCGAAACCCAATTTTCGAGGACATACAAGATGAAGCCTCTCAAGTCTCGCGTTCTCTCGGGCGTTGGCGCTGCTCTCGTCGCTCTCAGCGTGTCGACCACCGCGCTGGCGAGCTATGAAGTCCCGTCCGCCTCCGACTTTCCGGACTACGGCAACTTGACCGGCGCGCTCGTGGCCATCCCCGTCCTGATCACGGATGTCCTGGATCTGAATGACGAGGTCATCGACGTCGACAGCATCAAGATCGTGTACCTCGATGACATCCTCACGGGCGACCAGCTCGTGAACGTGAACAAGACGCTGAACAACCTCATCGTGAACCTCCAGATCCTCAACCTGCAGAACGTGCTGGAGGACGTCGACGTCGCCAACGGGATCAAGGTCGGCGACGTCCTCAGCAACAACGACGTCGACGTCAGCGATGTCGTCGCGGTCAAGGTGTTCGACGCCGAAGGCGTCAAGAAGCTGCTGGTGTTCGTCAAGTAGGGCTGCTCGCTCGCCCCACCTCGCGCCAGGCATCGATACGGATATCGTAAAGCATCGCCGGGCTACCAGCCCTCGATCCCGGCAAGAGATCTGGCGCGCGCCGCCACAGCGCGCCGAGATCGCGCCTGCTCAACCTCCATCGCCTGGCCCCCCCGACAACCCGGCGGCTTCCGGGGCTTCCACCGACAGCCTCCTTCTGGTACGTGGGGCCGTCGCCCGGGGCCCTGGCTCCGGAGCGGCCCTTCAGACCGAGGCTCGGCCGAGGAGATCCGCACCCGTGCTAAGGAACACACGCCGCGTCGCCGCGCTCCCGCTGTGCATCGCCCTGCTGGCCGGCGCGGCGGAGGGTCGCGCCGAGGCCCCTTCGGAGGTCGCCCGGCTCATGGCGCAGGCGAACGCGGCCGCTCGAGAGGATCGGCTCGCCGACTCGCGCGACCTGTGGATGGCGGTCTGGCAGCTGGAGCGCGCCCAGGTCGCCGCGTGCAACATCGGGGCGCTGTCGCTCCGGCTCGGCGACGCGCCGGCCGCCGTGCGCTGGCTGTCGCTCTGCCAGGAGATCATGCGCGCGCCCAGGACGCCCGCGGAGCGCGCGCTCGTCGCGTCGCGGCTCAGCGACCTGGCCCGCGCGCGGCAGCTCGCCGGCGAGCTCCACGTGGTCGCCCCCGCGGGCTCGAAGATCACGATCGACGGCGCGCCCGCCGAGCTCGAGGGCGACAAGCCCATCCCCGTCGCCCCCGGCCACCACGTGGTGCGCGCCGTGCTGGACGGCAACGTCGCGACGGCCGAGATCGACGTGCCGCGCGGCGAGGCGCGGGAAGTCGTGCTCACCTTCGCTGCCCGGCCCGCCGGCGTCCCTGCGCCGCCCCCAGGCCTCCCGGCCGCGCCCGCAGGCGCGCCGGCGCCGCCCCCCGGCCCCCGCGCCTACCCCCTCGCCCCCCCGCCTCCCCGGCCCGGGCCGCGGCCGGAGCTCGTCGCCGGCGGCTTCGGGCTCTCCGCCACCCTGGCGGCGATCGGCGGCGTGATGCTCGTCGGCGCGGAGAAGAAGGACGACGCGGGCGACACCGCCGCGCTCTCCGCAGGGCCGAACCGTTGCTTCCGGCTGACCCAGCCGGTTTGCCAGCAGTCGGCGTCGGCCTACGACGACGCGATCGCCTACCGGGGCGTGGGCATCGCCGGCCTCATCGCGGGAGGGGCCGTCCTGGCCGCCACGCTCGGTTACACGTTCTACCCGCGCGGGCCGGCAGAGATCACGGTGTCGGCCAAGGGGCTTACGTTGACGAGCACGTTTTGATGTGCGCTTCGACGTTGCCCCTGCTCTGATCGAAGGACGCTTCGCACGCCGCGCGATCTTGCGAAAACTTGCGTGACGGCGGCCGCCTGACCGAGGCATACTGCGCCCCGAGACGACCTGGCAAACGACACCCCGGCGGATTGGGGCCGCCTGGGTGCCGGCGCCACAGCCTCGTGCCGGAGGACTGGACGCATGGGTAGACCCATCGCGCGTTGTGCTGCTGCTCTGCTCTTTCTCATCACCTCGGCGACCTTCTTTGCGTGCGGCGATGGGCCCTACGTGGGTGGAAGGTGCGCGACCACGGACCACTGCCAGTCGGACCAGCAGAATGTGCCAGGCACGATCTGCATCGATGAGCACTGCGAGTGTGGCGAGCCGGGGAAGGTCATCTGCTGCGCGCGCGGCGACGACACGCCGAGCTGCTTCGAGGAGTGCCGGACCTGCGACGAGTGCGCCGAGGGCACGGAGGAGTGCTCGGGGGTGCCGGTTCCGCCCGGGAGCTGCGAGGGCGACGCGGAGTGCCCCGGCCCGCCGGACCCGCGGTGCGGGGTCGGGAGGTGCGCGGACGGCGCGTGCGTCGTGGAGATCGAGCGAGGCCCGATCGCCTCGCAGATCCGCGGCGACTGCAAGGTCGAGGAGTGCACGGCCGACGGCCGCGTGGTCAGCGTAGCGGCCGTCGACCCCTACGACGACGGCAACCAGTGCACCCTCGACGCCTGCGACATCGACGAGCCGCGACATCTCCTGTTGGATGGCGTCGCATGTCCCGCCTCGGGCGCCGGACGATGCCATGAGGGCGCGTGCGTGCAGTGCGTGGACACAGACCCGACGCTGCTGTGCCCTGGCGGGCTCGCGTGTGATGGTGTCTGGTGCGTGCCGGAGCACTGCGTGAACGGTGCGCGAGATGACGGGCTCCGCGAAACAGGATTGGACTGCGGCGGTTCATGCCGCCCCTGCCCGTCGAGCGAGCGCTGCGAAACCGCCACGGACTGTGAGAGCGGCGTGTGCACGAACGGAAGCTGCATGATCCCGACGTGCAGCGACGGGATCAAGAACGGCCTCGAGGCCGGCGTCGACTGCGGCAAGCTATGGTGCCCGCGCTGCCCGGTGGGCGGTGGCTGCGAGACCGGCGCAGACTGCCTGAGCGGCGTGTGCTGGAGCGGCATCTGCGAGGCGCCCACCTGCACCGACGGCGTGAAGAACGGCGACGAGACCGGCGTCGACTGCGGCGGCGCGGCTTGCGCCGCGGCGTGCCCCGAGTGATCGCGCCGCACGCAGGAGGCCGACGACGACCATGAGCCGCCAGGAGAGCGCGCTGCCCGGTAGGACCTCGCCGCCAGGCTCGTCGACGAGTTGCTTCATCGCGCCGGCCTGCGGGTCGATCCCCGCTCGGACGGCGGCGCTCTCACGCTCTCCATCTCGCGATCTCCCTGACCGTCGTTGATCCCCGAGTCCCTCGGGATCCCACGGGCGCCTCCACCACCGCGCCGTCCGCCAAGTACAAGCGCTCAGGCCACACGAGCTCACCTGAGACGCCGCCATCCCCTTCGTCAGGGCCAGACGCCGCCCCCTTACGAACGCGCTGCCGTCGATCAGGGCGCTCCCGCTTGCCTGTCGCGGCCACGGCGCCGCATGGACACGGCCAACGCCCGCGCAAGCACCTCGTGCAGGCGATGACGGCGTTCGTGTGGAAACACGGAATCAGCGAAGCACCAGGGGAGGACAGGGCCGAAAATGACGAGCAAGATCATCTTCAAGTATGCCGCGCTGTGGACATGCACCGCACTTGGCGCGCGATCGCTCACCGGTTGTGTCGTCGACAGCTCATCTTACCACGAGACACCGCAGGACGGAGACCCGTCAGAGGCTATCCCGGCCCAGAGCGCCCTCAGCCGCGCGCCGCAGGGGGACCTCGCCACTGCAGTGTCCTGGTCTGACTCCCCTCACGTCTGCGACTTCGGCTTCCTCGGGGGCGCGGCGTGCGACCAGTACTGCAAGAGCCAAAGGCACGCATTGTGCGGCTATTGCGAATGGAATGACACCGAGCGTAGAAATCAGTGTCAATGCCAGTCGGATCCTCAGCGCTGCTCGCAATAGCCGCCGCTCCGCGATGTCCCTGAGGCGCCTCGACCTCCGGGAGCCCATCTCCAGCAGGGCCCTCCGTCAGGTCACCCCGGGCCGCGGTCCCCCAGGGTGGGCCGCCGCGGATCAAACGCCACGCTGCACCCCCACATCATGAGCTCATGTCGCCCCCGCTCCCTGGAGCAGGTGGGTTCGCACACGACCCGCGACCCTGAGGTGCTCGAAACTCGGACACGTTGCCTCCGACTTTTCCGTTTGGGTCGTTCACGCGAGGCGCGACATCGACGGGGTACGTCCGCTAACCTCGCCTCGGGGGATTCCTGTGTCGCGGCTCAGCGACATCGACTTCGACACGCTTTTCGCAGGCAAGGCGGGGAGAACTGCCGTGAAAAACAAGAATCGTTTCTGGAAGCTAGCGTTTGCAGCGTTCGCCGTGGTGTCCATGACATGGATCGCCGGCTGCGCTCAGGGGGGCGGAGACGACGCGGCCAAGGGCCACGACGGCGACGGCAAGAGCGCCCCGACGACAGCCAAGGTCGTCAAGCTCGCCTTCGTGACGAGCGGGACGAGCGAGTTCTGGCGGATCGCGGGGGCCGGAGTCCACAAGTACGAGCAAGAGGCGAAGATTCAAGTGGACATCAAGGCGCCGCCGAACGGCACGCCCGAGGAGCAGAACCAGATCCTGGAGAGCCTCGCCAGCCAGGGATACGACGCCGTCGCCGTGACCGTCCTGGCGCCGAACGATCAGGTCGCCGTGCTCAACAGGGTCGCCGAGAAGGTCAAGCTGATCACGTTCGACTCCGACGCCCCGAAGTCGAACCGGCTGCTCTACATCGGCACGAACAACTACGAGGCCGGCAAGGCGCTCGGCAGCGAGATCGTGAAGATCCTGCCGAACGGCGGGAAGATGGCCGTCTTCGTCGGCATGTTCGCGGTCGACAACGCGACCCAGCGCCTCAAGGGCATCCAGGACGTGGTCACCGCCCACGACATCCAGATCGTCGACAAGCGCGAGGACAACGCCGATCGCGCCAAGGCGCGCGCGAACGTCGAAGACATCATCAACGCCCACCCGGACCTCAACGTCGCGACCGGACTCTGGTCGTACAACGGGCCGGCCATCATCGCGGCCGTCGAGGCGCTCGGGAAGAAGGGCAAGGTCATCCCGGCCGTGTTCGACGAGGAGGACGCGACGCTCAGCGGCATCGAGAACGGCACTGTCGCCTGCACCGTCGTGCAGAAGCCGTTCCAGTTCGGCTACCTGTCGAGCAAGTGGATGCACGAGCTCGCGACGAAGGGCGACGCGGCCATGGCCGCCACCCCAAGGACAAGATGGTCGACACCGGCGTCGACGTGATCCGCAAGGAGAACGTGGCGGAGTTCAAGGCCAAGCTCGTGGAGCTGAAGAAATAGCCTCCTTATCCGGCGGCTCGATCGGGGGCGCCCCCCCTCGATCGAGCCCCGCGGTCCCGACCGATGACGTCGACTCCCGATCTCCCACCCCTGCTCGCGATGCGCGGGATCGTCAAGCGGTTCCCGGGCGTCACCGCGCTCTCAGGGGTGTCGCTCTCGCTCTGCGCCGGCGAGGTGCTCGCGCTCGTGGGAGAGAACGGCGCCGGCAAGAGCACGCTCATGAAGATCCTCGGCGGCGCTTGCCCGCCCGGCGAGGGGCAGATCTTCCTCGACGGGTCGCCCGTGTCGCTGAGCGGGGTGCGCGCGGCCAAGCGCCTCGGTCGCGCTGATCCATCAGGAGCTGATGCGAGCTCGCGCGGGCCGAGGCGACGCACGACAGGATCGTCTCCATGATGGTCGGGCGGGAGCTCAGCGGCCGCTACTTCCCGGAGAGGAGCCCGCGCCAGCGGCAGGAGCCCGCGCTCGAGGTCCGCGACCTCGTCGTCCCCGGCGCGCCCGCGGGCGTGAGCTTCACGGCGCTGCGCGGGGAGATCCTCGGCTTCGCGGGGCTGGTCGGCTCGGGGCGCACCGAGCTGATGCAGGCGATCTTCGGCGCGACCCAAGCGCTCGGCGGCACGATGACGCTCGCAGGAGAGCCTTACACGCCGCGGACGACGCGCGACGCCTTCTGGCTCGACCGCGCCGCCGAGCGCCGCGCCGCGCGCGCCGAGGTCGACCGGCTCCGCATCAAGACGCCGACGCTCGATCGGCGGTCGGTGAACCTCTCCGGCGGCAACCAGCAGAAGGTCGTCCTCGGGAGATGGCTGTCGATGGGCCCTCGCGTCCTCCTCCTGGACGAGCCGGCGCGCGGCATCGACGTCGGCGCCAAGGCCGAGATCTACAGGCACATGGCCGCGCTCGCCGCGGAAGGGATCACGCTCTTGATGGTCAGCTCGGACATGGAGGAGGTGCTCGGCATGAGCGATCGCGTGGTCGTCATGCACGAGCGCCGGATCACGGGCGTGCTCCCGCGCGAAGGGCTGACGCAGCAGCGCGTCGCCGCGCTGATGACGGGGAGCGCGTGGGGCGCGGAAGGGGACGTGGAAAGCGCGGTGACCGCATGAGACGTGAGCTGGGCATGAGCCTCGTGCTCTTCGTGATGTGCGCGGGGCTCTGGATCTCCAACCCCGACTTCCTCGGGCAATCGAACGTCGTCAACACCACGCGGCAGATCGCGATGCTCGGCATCTTCGCGATGGGCATGGGGTTCGTCATCATCACCGGCGGCATCGACCTGTCGATCGGCTCGGTGATCGGCCTCACCGGCGTCCTGCTCGCCAAGATCTCGTCCTCGGGGATGGGGTGCCTGGGCTACCCGCTCTGGGTCGGCATCCCGGCGGCGCTCGCCGCCGCGGTGCTGGTGGGGCTCGCGCAGGGGCTGCTCATCACGCGGCTCAAGCTGCAGCCGTTCGTCGTCACGCTCGGCGGCATGCTCCTCGTGCGCGGCGTCTCGCAGACGGTGGCGGAGGGCGGCACGCTGAGCTTCGGCGACTCGCCGTTCCTCGGCCTCGCCAACGGCGGGCTGCTGCGCGTCTCCGGCGACGCGCTCATCCCCTACCCGCTCGTCATCTTCCTCGTGGTCCTCGCCGCCGGCGCGTACGTGCTGCACTTCACCGTGCTCGGGCGCTACATGTACGCGATCGGGGGCAACCGCGATGCCGCCGAGTACTCGGGCATCGACGTGCGCCGGGTGGAGGTCTCGACGTACGTCATCTCGTCGGCCACGGGCGGGATCGCGGGCGTCTGCTACGCGTCCTACATCGGCCAGATGTCGCAGCAGGTCGGGATTGGCTACGAGCTCTACGCGATCGCAGCCGCCGTGCTCGGAGGCTGCTCGCTGCGCGGCGGCGAGGGCAGCGCGCTCGGGGTCCTCATCGGCTCTGCCCTCATGCGGGTCATCGACAACGGCATCAACATGTTCCAGATCCGCCACAGCGACGACGGCGTGCCGCGCGTCTGGCGCCTCGACCCGAACTGGACGTTCATCATCATCGGCGCCGTCATCCTCGTGGCCGTCGTCTTCGACCAGGTGGTGCACGTCGCCCAGGCGCAGCGGCGCGCCGGGCGCGCCGGCGAGGCGAAGACCGCCGAGCCGCGCCCCATCGAGGCGCCGCCCGCCGGGGCGGAGTAGCCGCCGCGCGGTCAGCCGCGCTTCGCCTCGCGGCGGCGCACCCTCGAGAGCGCATGGCGGAAGCCGCTCGCCAGGTTGGCGTGCGTCACCATCGAGCCGACGTCCAGGCCTTGCCGGACCATCATCTGCGCGGCCTCCGGCCGGATGCCGACGAGCACCGCCTCGGCGCCGAGCAGCGCGGCCGCCTGCGCCGCCTCGACGAGCCGGGACGCCGCCGTCGCGTCGACGAACGCCATGCCGGTGACGTCGATCAGCACGACGTGCGCGCGCTTCGCGTCGATCTCGCGGAGCATCGACGCGATGAAGTCGCCGGAGCGCTGGGCATCCATGACGCCCACGACGGGCATCACGAGGATGCCGGCCGCGATGGGCACCACGGGGCTCGAGAGCTCGCGGATCGTCTGGAGCATCGCCGCTTGCTGCAGGTTGGCGCGCTCGAGCTCCTCGCTCCGCGCGGAGATGCGGCGGAGCAGGCGGGCGTTCTCGACGCCGATCGCCACCGTGCCGGCGACGCGGACCAGGAACGCCACGTCGCCCGCGCCGCACGCCTCCCTGCGAGCGCTGCTCAGGACGAGGGCGCCGAGGACGTTGCCGCGGCCTTGCAGCGGCACCGCGATGGCCGTGCGCGCGCCGTCGTGCGCGGCAGGCAGGGCGGCCTCCGCGCCACCCTCGGCGGGGTCGATCACGACCGGGCGGCCCGACGCGATCGCGCGGCGCACGAGCGAGCGCGCCGGGATCGAGACCTGGTCCTCGACGACGGAGCTCGAGGGGGGCGAGAGCCCGATCATCATGACCTCGATGGCAGGGGCGACGGGCGCGATCCGACCGCCGTTCCCGGCCGCGGCCCGGCGGGCGGCCTCGAGAGAGAGGTAATCGCTCAGCGTCGTGGACCACGGCGTCTGCTCGAGGGTGACGCAATCGACGCGGGTGTGGAGGACACGGGAAGGCGGCAGCTCGGCGAGGGTCGGCCCGACGCCGCGCGTGATCATCCGGTGGATCGTCTCGATGGCGCGGAAGCCCATGTCGTCCTCGCGCTGGACGATCGTCGCGTGGATCGCCCCCTGCCGGAGCAGGGCGACCGTGCGGGCGACGAGATCGAAGCCGACGACCTTGAGATCTCCGGCCCTGCCGAGGGCTCGCGCCGCGCGGCCCCAGGACGGCCCGTTGTCCGCCGCGGCGCCGAAGGCGCCCGCGACGTCGGATCGCCCCTCCAGCGCCACCGTGGCGAGCCTCGTCCCGGCCTCCTGATCCCAGTCGCACGGGATCGTCGGCAGCACCGTGAGGTTCGACCCGAGCGCCGCCGCCCAGAAGCCATCGACGCGCTCGCGGATGTTCAGCGCGAGCCCCACGGCGCCGAGGGACGCGACGACGCCGCCGCCCGGGAGCAGCCGCTTCATCACCTCGGCCGCCAGCCTGCCCGACGCCACGTTGTCCGTCCCGATGTAGAGCAACGCCCGACTGCCGGGGATCGGAGGCGTGTCGATCACGACGACCGGGATGTCCCTCTCGGCCGCCCGCCTGAACGCCTCCTCCGCGCTCTCGGGGTTGCTGGGCGCGACGATGATGCCGGACATGCGCCGGTCGATCGCCTCATCGAGCAGGGCGCGCTGAGAGCCGTCGCCGTCGCCGCCATGGCCGGTCCGCCAGTCGATGGAGACGCCGAGGGGCCGCGCGGCGCTGTCCGCGCCGGCGCGGATGTTCTGGAAGTAGGTCGTCGGCTCCGACGCCGGGGCCCGATAGACGCGGGCGCAGAGGTCGCCCTGCGCGAGCCCGGGGCCGTCCCCGACGCGGTCCTCCTCGAGCAGCCAGATCTCCACCGTGTTCCAGCTCGGATCGAGCTGCACGCTCTTGATGCCGTGAGCGATGGTCTCGATGAGGTCGTGCAGCGCGAGCGTCGTGCCCACCGCGTGGAGCAGCCGCTCGAACAGGCGGATCTCCTGCGCCGCGCTCGCCTTGTCGTCATAGAGCCTGTGCCGCTCCAGCGCATCTCCGGCCGTGCCCGCGAGGACCTCGATCGTGGCGCGGCGCTCCTCGCCCGGAGACTCCATGGTGGCCTGCTCGATGGCGAGATAGCCGGCCGGCTCGCCGCACAGCTGGATGGGCGCGACCAGCACCCCGGCGCCTTCGGGGACGCCGCAGCCCGCCCCGAGCGCGAAAGGCAGGTACGTCCGGTACCACGCCCGCGCATCGACGATGCGGCTCGCGTGCGCGCCGTCAGAAGGCGCCGCCGTGCCGGGCGCGCCCCCCTCGACCTCCACGCCGACCGGAACGCGCGAGGAGACCCCAGGTGGCGCGTCGAACCCGACCAGCGCTCGGGCCACGAAGCGGTCGCCCTCGCGGAGCAGCAGGCTCCCGCGCGGCGCGTGCGGGAGGACGGCCATGGCCCGCCGCACGATCTGCTGGAGGACGGCGAGGAGGTCGGGTACCTGACGCATCCGGGTCGTTCGACGATCTCGCCTGGATCCAGGCGGCCTTCAACAACTTCGCGCGAGATCGATCGGGTCAATCGGGGGTCGGAAGAGACTGCGCGGCCGAGACGCGGCGCGGTTCGCGCCGGTTAGGGCGACACCGCCGAGCCGAACCGATCGAGCGCGCCAGCCGAGCCGAAAGCGACATCGACGCGCTGGCTGCCGGGCACATGCGCCGACACCGCGCGTCGATGAGCGCAAGCGTGGTGCGTCGCGACGGCGTCGCCGCCGGCGAGGAACCGCTCACGACATCGACTCATGACGACGCGATCATGAGCTGGGCGCTCGTGGCACAAACAGGCAGCGACCTCCGCCCGCTTCGCGGGGAGCGCGCCGGCCCGCGTCACCCCGGCAGCCGAAGGCCCGCCCCGCTGGCGCCGGCCCCGAGCCCCTGTCAGCCCACCGCAAGGAGCAGCGCCCGCGCAGGCCCCGAGCCGCGCCGGGCGCTCCCCCAGCAGCGCTGCCGCAGGCGCGCAGGTTGCAGGGAAAGCACAAAGATCTCGCGGAGCGGCCATGGATTCCGCTTGCGGACGCCGGCGAAATTTGTGTCATTATTGCGTGGTTACCGTAACAACTTTGCGACGCGTAGCAGCGCGGCGCGCTTGCCCTTGACGACCGAGGAGGCGAGAGTCCTGGACGTCATCGAACGATACGAGTTCAAATACCTGGTACCGGAGCGTCTGGTCCCGGCGATCCGGGCTACCGCCTGCGCGATCGGCCGGCTGGACCGGTACGCCGGCCCGGGCGGCGTGTACCGCATCCGGTCGCTCTACCTCGACACCCGCGGGTTCGACCTCTACTGGGCCAACGCCCGCGAGCAGCGCGACCGCTTCAAGCTGCGGGTGCGCACCTATCCCGGGAAGACCAGCCCGGCCTTCCTGGAGGTGAAGCGGCGCGTCCAGGATGTGATCATCAAGTCGCGCGCGGCGGTGCCAGCGAGCGAGTGGCGCGAACTGCTCGCGCCCGGCCGCCCCGCCTCGCTCGATCGCCTCCCGCCGGGCGCGCGGAAGGCCGCGGAGAAGTTCATCGGTGCGTTCCACCGCCACGACCTCAGGCCGATGCTCCTTGTCGACTATGAGCGCGAGGCGTACGAGAGCACCCTCGACACCTACGCGCGCCTGACGTTTGACCGGAAGATCGTCTGCCAGCGCAGGGAACTGCTGGATCTCGACGCCTCCGAGGGCGGGTGGCGCCCGGTCGACCACCCCGTCCAGACGCAGACGCCGGAGCCCGTTTGCGTCCTCGAGCTCAAGTTCGAGCGCAGGCCGCCTGCGTGGATGGTGGCGCTCGTGCGGCGCCTCGAACTCGTCCGGCACTCGTTCTCCAAGTACTGCTACAGCGTCACCGCGCAGCTGATGCTCCCGGAAGCGCGGGCGACCCGGGTCGCAGGGTGGCAATGATGGACTGGCTGGCGGCGCTCTCGCACGGCGAGGCCGTCGAGTGGCGCGACGCGCTCCTCGCCCTGCTCGTCGCCTTCGGGCTCACGCAGGGCATCGCCGGCGTCTACATGCTCACGTTCCGCGGCCTCTCGTACTCGCGGACGGTCGTCCAGAGCATGGCGCTGGGCAGCATCATCACATGCACGCTCATGCTCGCCGTCGGCAACAACATCGCGGCCGGCATCGGGATCGCGGGGGGCGTCTCCGCGATCCGGTTCCGCACCACGATGCGCGACCCGCGCGACGTCGTGTTCGTCTTCGCGTCGCTCACCATCGGCATGGCGAGCGGCGCGCGGGCCTACGGCGCGGCGATCGCGGGGGCGGCGATGTTCGGCGTCGCGACGCTCTTGCTCCACGTCACCGGCTACGGGTCGCGCCGGCAGCCGGACGGGCTGCTCCGGTTCGTGGCGCCGGCCGGCCAGGCCGGCGCGGAGATCGCCGGTCCGATCGCGGGCATCCTCCGCGAGCACTGCGGTACCTTCTCGCTCGTGACCCTGCGCGAGGCGGCGCAGGGCACCGTCATGGAGCACGCCTACCAGATCCGCGTTCGCCACCCCGACATGCGGGCCGGCCTCGTGACGAGCCTGCAGGCGTTGCCCGGCGTGGCGGACGTGAGCCTGATGCTCCAGGAGCCGACGCTGGACCTCTGACCACGGCGACGCACCACATCGACTGGTGCGTGGGCAGCAATCTCACCTGGGCGCGTCGCGTCGCCGCTGCACCGTGGTAGCCGTGCTAACAGATCGCATGCACAAGAGTCGCCTGGCTGGGTTCATCATCGACTGCCGAACCGACGATCTCGATGGCGCCGCCCGCTTCTGGAGCGCGGCGCTCGGGATGCGATCGCGCGGCCAAGACGGCGAGGCCTACGTCCGCCTGGACGCGTCTGCGCGCGATCTTTCGGTCGAAGTGCAGACCGTGAAGCACGGGAGCCGCGTTCACCTCGACATCGAGACCGACGACGTCGAAGCCGAGGTGCGCCGCCTCGAGCGGCTCGGCGCCAAGCGGGTCACGCAGGCCTCGACGTGGTGGGTGCTCGAGGCGCCGACCGGCCAGCGCTTCTGCGTGGTGAAGACCCATCATCCGGACGCGCACGGCTTCTCCACGTGGGACGACGAGGGGAACCCCGCGTAGAAGCGGCGGCCCCGGCCTCGACGCCCGCAATGGGCAACTCATTACCTCGTGCAATTCACCATGACGTAGCGTAACCCCATCCATTCTTGCGCTCACGCCCGCTCCTCTGCAAAACTCGATAAAGCGGCCCTGGCGAACTGGTTCCGAGCCCGATCCATCCACGCATCCCCGTCGAGCGCCTTGGCGCCGCGGTGCCCGTTCGCATCGCTCGGCCGTCGGCGCCGGCGCCAGCGCCCGCGGCGCACGCCGAGCCACCTCGCCTCGCCCTGGGGCCCGCGGTCGGCGTGGCCGCCAGATTCCAGCGGACGCCCGCGGATCGCCCACGGCGGCCGGCGACCAACCCGCCGCGCAAGAGGACGCAGGGCGCGCAGTTCGCGCGCTGGCCGACGGGCCGGGGTGGCCGCGCTGGCCGGCCATCCTGGACCACCGGGCGGCCACGCCACGGGACAAAGCCGCGGCCAACAGCCCCGTAGCCCGGTTTTTCGGGGTGCTGAGGCAGGCCGAGATTTTGCAGTGCCTCCGGATGGCTCCCGACGCTCGCGAGAAATCGAGGCGAGCCCGGGTCAGCATCAATTTTGGCCCGCGCCTGTAGGCTGATGTAGCCAAACGTGGGAAGAGGTTAACGTGCGTATCCTGGGTTTCACGGTACTGACACTGCTTGGCGTTGCGACCTCGAGCTGCACCGGTCCCTCGGACAGCGGCGGGAGCGGGGGCGGAGGTGGAGGCGACGCCCGGCACGTCGAGATTCCCGAGCAGTCGGCGGAGATGTCCGACCCGCTGCCGGTCGAGACGCCGGCGACGGAGGCGGAGAACTCGGACCCGCTGCCGGTCGAGCCTCCGGCCACAGAGAACGACGAGCCGCTGGACCAGCCGGCGATGATCGAGGTGCCGATCGCGCTGCCCGGCTCGACCCAGGGCTGCCCCGACGGGATGGTGCGGGTGGAGGGCGAGTATTGCAGCGCCGTGGTGCAGGAATGCCTCGAGTACCATCCCGAATGGACAAAGCGCCACGGCGAGCCGGGGGTTGCCGCCCGATGCTTGCGATTCCGCGAGCCGTCGCGGTGCGTCGCTGAGAAGACAGAGCACCTCTCGTTTTGCATGGACCGGTACGAGTACCCGAATGTCCCGGGCGCGCTGCCGCGCACGCTGACCTCGTGGGAGCAAGCCGCCGGGCTCTGCGCGGCGGAGGGCAAGCGGCTCTGCACCGAGGCCGAGTTCAATTTCGCCTGCGAAGGCCCTGAATCGCAGCCTTACGTCTACGGCTACGAGCGGAATGCCGAGACGTGCAATCAGGACCGAGACTACCGCTTTCCAGACCACTCGCAGCGGCTGCTCCACTACGAAGCGTGCCAGCAGAACGCGCGGTGCGCCGCCGAGCTCGCGCGCCTGGACGGCCGCGAGCCGGCCGGCGGGCGCGCGGAGTGCGCCTCGTGGGCGGGCGTCTTCGACCTGAACGGCAACGTCAACGAGTGGGTGGTGCGCACCGACCAGAAGGCCCCCTACCGCAGCGGGCTCAAGGGCGGATGGTGGGGTCCGATCCGGAGCCAGTGCCGCCCGATGACGACCTTTCACAAGGAAGACGACTACGGCTACGAGGTCGGCTTCCGCTGCTGCGCGGACGCCGAGACACACCCCGCGGGGTGAGCGCGGCTCGCGGGCCACACATCCGCCCGGGCTTCTGACCTCGCGCCCGCGGGGCGCGGGAGCAACGGTATCTCCCTGAGCGCACGGCTCGGCCATCGAATCCTCGTTGCAGCTTCAGGACGGCGGACGGCACGCACGCCGTTCCGTCGCGGGCCAGTGAATTCGACGTGCCCCTGTCTCCACCCGGAGGGCCAACACGGGCCTCCAGCAGCCGAACGGCACCATGCGGCCGGCCATGACCTGGCTGATGGACTTCCTCGACCGCTGACGACCAGAAGCGCGCGCGGCGCGCGTCGAGCCGTGCTATGCGAGCCGGATGTCCAGAGACGTCGAGCTCCAGTGTCGCTGCGGAAAGGTCCATGGATGGCTGCGCGGTGCATCGCCGGACGCGGTGAACCGCGCCGTCTGCTACTGCGACGACTGTCAGGCGTTCCTGCACCATCTCGGCCGCGCCGACCTGCTCGATGAGCAGGGCGGCACGGACATCGTGCAGGTGGCTCCTTCGGCGGTCTCCTTCGACCGCGGCAGCGAGCTCGTCGCCGCGGCGCGCCTGACGCCCAAGGGCCTCTATCGCTGGTACGCGAGCTGCTGCAAGACGCCGCTCGGCAACACGTTGACGCCGCGACTGCCGTTCATCGGCATCGTCACCGAGCTGTTCCAGCAAGCGCCGGGCGCGCGCCCGTGCGACGAGGTCTTCGGCGCGCCGCGCGGCGCGATCCTGGGCAAGTTCGCCATCGGCGAGCCGCCGCCCGGGTCGCTGAGGCCGAGCGTGCGCTTCCTCGCGCACGTGGCCCGGAAGCTGCTCGGCTGGAAGCTCCGCGGCAAGGCGTGGCCGCATCCGTTCTTCGATCGCGCGAGCGGCGATCCGAAGTATCCCATCACGGTGCTGTCCGCGGCCGAGCGCGAGGCGCTGCGCCCGCTGTGCGGCCCGCGCCCCGCGCGCGCATGACGGGCCGACTCGAGCCTCCCCGCTCGTCCTCGCGGCGACGCCGCGCTAGCGCTCCGCGCGCCCTTCGCGCGGGGTACCGCTCCAGCGCAGGTCGGCGACGATGGGGAGGTGATCCGAGCCGAGATCCGGGCCGATCCATGCGCGCTCTGTCGTCCAGCCAGGCCCGGCGAGCACGTGGTCGATGCGGACGCCAAACCAGCGCGTCCGCTTCGTCGCGCCGAAGCCCAGGCCGGCGCGCGAGAACGCGTTCTCGAAGCCTGCCCAGAAGCGCCGGTAGATGGCGCTGTCGACCGGCATGTTGAAGTCGCCGGCGATGACGACCGGATAGGGCGCCTCGTCGACCCACTGCCGCGCGAGCTCGGACTCCCAGACACGCAATGCGATGACGCGATCGTGCTCCGCTGCCTGCTTCCACAGGCCGTGGATCAGCGCCTCGATCGCCTCGCGGGGCGTCTCCAGATGCAGGTTGAGGAAGCTGAAGACACGGGTCCCGCGCGGCTCCTCCGAGCTCGGCCGCAGCGCGTCCGGCAGCGCGATCGCGTAGCGGAGGATCGCGCCGTGGCCGCCTTGATTCCAGACGTCGCGGCGATCCCTGGACTCGACCTTGAGGAGAGGGTGCCGGCTCACAAGGCACATCCCGGTATCGACGTGGACGGACCATCCTGGAAATGCCGCGTTCAGCTCCGGCTCCGACGCCGAGCACTCCTGCAGCGCGAGCACGTCGGGCCGGGTCTCGGCCACGAAGCCCTTGAGTCGATCGATGTTCATGGCGCGGCTCCCCGTGTTGAAGGAGGCGACGCGCAGATCGGGACTGTCGGCGTCTCCGGAAAGGGCCCGGAGCGAGAACGAGAAACCGAGGATCGGCCCGGCCACGATCGCCGATGCCAGCGCCGCCGGGAGGAGAGCGCGGCGCTGCACGAGGAGCGCGGCGGGCACGATCACGAGGAGAGGGACGGCGACTATCTGACGCGGGCCGAAGAGAAAGAGCGTCCCTGGCCACCATCGGTCGCCCACGATGGGCAGGGCGAGCCAGATCGACGCGACCGCGAGGAGGTAGAGCACGGCGACGGCGAGCACCACGAACCGGAGCCGGCGCCAGCGTGGTGGGGACGAAGGAGGCCTGGCGGGTTGCGGTTGCGGCTCGGACGACGCATCCCTGGATGGCTCGCGGTGGCGCATCGATGTTCCTCCGTCGGCGTGTAGAGTCCGTCTCGACGCGCGGGGGCGGCGACGAACGCACTCAGCCTCACCGGCCGGGCGCGCTGGCCGCGTCCGCTGGCGCCGCCTCGTTCACAAGCGTTATGGACTTCGCCGGCTCTCCTTCTCCGCCGCCTTCTTGGCGGGAGACCCCTTCTTCGCCGCAGCCTTCTTCGCCGGAGTTCCCTTCTCCGCCACAGCCTTCTTGGCGGGAGACCCCTTCTTCGCCACAGCCTTCTTTGCCGGAGTTCCCTTCGCCGCTGCCACCTTCTTGGCGGGAGCCCCCTTCTTCGCCACAGCCCTCTTGGCGGGAGTCCCCTTCTCCGCCGCAGCCTTCCCCGCGGCAGCGGCCGTCGCGTGCGCCTCTCGCTGGCTCGCCGCAGCACGCGCTGCTGGAGCGCTCGTCTTGATTGGCTTCCCTGGCCTCCCGGGCGTCGGCGCCGCGCCATCCAGCGACTGCAAAGCTCGCTTCGGCGCCACCGCGCGATAGCTCTCCTCGATCCACTCGAGCAGCATCGCCTCGGGCACGCGATCCTTCGGCCCGAAGCGCGCCGTCACCCAACCGCTCTTGCCGAGGTTGTACCCCGTGGCTTCCGCGAACGGCAGCATGAGCGCGGCCTCGCCCGACTGCGGGAGCTTCGCCGTGACAACGAGCTTCCCTTCGTGGGTGTTGAGGAAGACGAAGATCTTCCCGCGCACCTTGGCGACACGGTCGCCCCAGGGGAACTCCTCCACGGCCTCGGGATAGGCCAGCGCGGCGTCGCGCAGCCTCCCGAGGATGGGCGTGAACTTCGCGTCGTCCTGGCGCATCGTCATCCGGCGAGCGTAGAGCGCTCGCACGACCTCGTAAAGCCGGAACGGCGCCTCCTCACCGCCCGCTCAAGAGCTGATTTCTCCGGTGCCATGAGGTAGGGTGGCGCCTTGCAGGAGCGCGCTATCCCAATGTTTTCGCTCGAGAACCGTGTTCAGGAGTACGCCTGGGGCTCCCGGGACGCCATCGCGACGCTGCTCGGACAGCGCCCCTCCGACAAACCGCAGGCCGAGCTCTGGATGGGAGCCCACCCGGCGGCCTCCTCGTGCATCGAGCTCGACGGGGGCCGAGAGCGCCTGATCGACGCGATCTCCGAGCACGCAGACGCCTTCCTCGGCGGACCGACGCGCGAACGCTTCGGCGCTCGGCTCCCCTTTCTGCTCAAGGTGCTCGCGGCCGACCAGCCGCTGTCGCTGCAGGCACACCCGGACGAAGCGCAGGCGCGGCGCGGGTTCGACGCGGAGAACGCCGCCGGCGTCCCGGTCGACGCCCCCGAGCGCACCTACCGCGACCCGCACCACAAACCCGAGCTCATCTGCGCGCTCACCCCGTTCGACGCCCTCTGCGGTTTCCGGCCGGCCACCGCGCTGCCGGAGGTCTTCGAGCTCCTCGCCGGAGGCCCAGGGGACGCGCTCGTCCCGCGCAGCGCCGATGTGATCGACGCGGCCGCGGTCGCGCGGCTCGTCCAGGGCCTGCTCGCGCTCGAACCGGCCGCCCGGCGCGAGCTCGTGTCCTCGGTGGTCGAGGCGTGCCGGGAGCGCGCCCAGGCGGGCGGATGGCTCGCGCGGGCCGCTGGCTGGGCGCTCCGCCTGCACGAGCTCTACCCGGGCGACGTCGGCGTCGTGATCGCGCTCCTGCTCAACGACGTGCACCTCGAGCCTGGCGAGGCGCTGTACCTGCCGCCGCGCCGTCTGCACGCCTATGTGCAAGGGGTCGGGATCGAGATCATGGCGAGCTCCGACAACGTGCTGCGCGGCGGGCTCACGCCGAAGCGCGTCAACGTCGACGAGCTCGTTCGCGTCCTCGATTTCGCGCCGTGGCGTGTCGAGCCCATCGTCCCGCGCCAGGTGGGGGTGGAATCCTTTTATGACACCCCAGCGCCGGAGTTCCGGCTCTCCCGCATCGACCTCGAGGCCGCGGCCCCCTGGAGGACCGATGACCGCCGAGGCCCCGAGATCATCCTCTGCACCCGGGGACAGGCCTCGCTGGTCGACGCGCGCGGCGCTGCCCGCGAGCTCCGCCAGGGTGGCTCGATCTTCGTCCCGTTCTCGTCGGGGAGCTACGCCATCGAGGGACACGGCCAGCTCTTCCGGGCTACCGTCGGCCTCTGACTCGCTCTCTGGTCATCGAATGACGGCGCCACCCGTGCGCGGCGCGCTATCCCAGGGCGTCCTCGATCCGGACGCGCACGAGGCGCACGCCGGAGGGCACCCGGAGCAGCGTGTCCCACCACTCCGAGCCCGCGAAGCGATAACGGATCTGCACCCCGAGCGCGGTCCCGTCGCCGAGCGCGCGGCGGGCGAGGGCGAGCTCGCCGCCCGCGCTGCCGGCCCGCTGGAGATCCCCCGCGCGGGAGGTCGCACCGGCCTTGAGCGACACCGAGACGAGCTCCGCGGCCTCGGCGAGGTCGAAGAAGAGCTGATCGAGGGTCGCGTCGTCGAGCACGGCCTCCTGCAAGGGCGGCAGCGGGATCTCGGGACCGACATCCGTCTCATCCGTGGAGGGGAGCTTCATGGCCTGTCCGCTCCCATGCTCGGCGGCGGCCACGCCGAAAGGGGCCTGGGCGCGCGCTGATCCAGCTCGGCCGAAGGCGCGTGGCACTGGGTGCAGCTCTGCCGGTAAGGGTGGGTCGAGCGCATGCCGAGGGCGCCATGGACGCCATGGCAGCTCGCGCACTCCGAGCGCATCAGCGTTGGGTGCGGGATCGTGGGCGGCGCGCCCTCGTAGGCGCGGGCGCCTCGCCGCGGCGACGGCATGCCAGCAAAGGTGTTGTCGGGCGGAGGCGGCGTCTCCGCGAGCGGCCTCGGGTCGGCGCCGACGACATGGCACTGCGTGCAGCTCTCGTAGCGACGGTGGCTCATCCTCGGCGCGGTGAGGTTCGCGACGCGCAGCCCGCGCTCGTGGCACGAAAGGCAATCCGGGGCGCCGAGCTGCTCGATGCGATGCGGGATCGTGGGCGGCGCGCCGTCGTAGGCGCGGCGGGAAGCGCGCCGCTCGAGCGCCGCCTCTCGATCGGCCTCCGACTGCTCGACAGGCGCGTAGAGATCGGCGTCCGCCGCCTCGAGCCGGGCGAATGCGCCCTCGTATATGCCGGCGTTCGGGCCGTACGCGCGCTCGCGCATGTCGGCGTAGCTGCGCGCCTCGACGCTCGCCGAGGGCGGAGGGGAATCGCCGCGCAGCTCGGCGACCCCCTGCTCCGTGCCGCGAACTCCCGAGAAGTAGCCCGCCGCCGCGACGGCGACGATCGCGGCGAGGCCGACGTGCAGGCCGCGGGCGTCCTTCATCGCGCCTCTCCCCGCTTGCCCTGCGGTTTGCGGCGGATCCTGACCGCGCACTTCTTGTAGTCCGGCTGCTTCGAGAGCGGATCGTACGCCTCGAGCGTCGCGCGGTTCACCATCACGGTCTCATCGAAGAACGGCACGAACACCGTGCCAGGCGGCGGCGCGCCCCGGCCCTCGATCCAGACAGGCAGCTCGAGCGCGCCACGCCGGCTCTCCAGGATCACGACCTCGCCGTCGCCGACGCCTAGCGTCCGCGCGTCCTCGCGGTTCATCTCCAGGTACGACTGCGGCATCGCCCGCTGTAGCTGGGGTATCCTCATGGTGAGCGACCCCGTGTGCCAGTGCTCGAGGACGCGGCCCGTGCACAGCCAGAAGGGATACTCCGCGTCGGGCGACTCGGGCGGCGGCTCGTAGGGGTGAAACCAGATGAGCGCCCGGTCGTCCTTGGTCACCGAGTGGTAAAACTGGATCTCCTCCTTCGTGGCATAAGGGTCATCGAACCTCGCGAAGCGGAACCGCGTCTCGCGCCACGAGCCGTCGGGCTGCTCGACGACGGGCCAGCGCAGGCCCCGCGCCTTGACGTACTCGCGGTACGGCGCCAGGTCCTTGTGCTTGAACCGGCTGAACTCGCGGTACTCCTCGAAGAGCTGCTCGTCGACGTTGACGTCGTGGTAATGCCTGTAGTCCCAGACCGGCACCTCCTTGCCGTCCTTCCGGATGTCGAACAGGAAACGGCCGTCCTTGTCCTTCATCCCGGCGAAGCCCATGTCGTGGAGCTTGCGCGCCACGGCGATGATCTGCCATGCATCGTCCCGCGCCTCGCCGGGCGGCTCGACCATCTTGAACCACTGCTGCGTACGGCGCTCGGAGTTGCCGAACATCCCGTTCTTCTCGACCCACATGGCCGAGGGCAGGACGAGGTCCGCGGCGCGCACCGTGGCCGTCGGGTAGACGTCGGACACGATCAGGAACTTGCCCGGGATCTTGCGGCTCGCGTCGAAGAGCTCGTTCGTGTTCGGCAACGACTGGCCTGGATTGGTCACCATGACCCAGATGGTGTCGATGTCGCCCCCCTGCTCCTTCGGGGTCGAGAAGCGCTTCCAGAGCTCGACCGTGTGGTAGCCGGGCTTCGGGTTGATCCGCCCCTCGGGCAGGTTCCAGAGGTGCTCGGCCTCCTTCCGGTGCTCTGCGTTCGTGACGACGAGGCCGCCGGGGAGCCCGTGGGCGAGCGTGCCGACCTCGCGCACCGTGCCGCAGGCCGACGGCTGACCCGTCAGGCTGGTCGGGGCGTCGCCGGGCTTGCCGAAATGGCCGCTGAGCAGGTGCACGCCGTGCACCAGATCGTTGATCGCGGTGCCGCGGGTGTGCTGGTTCATCCCCATGCACCAGAGGCTCGTGATCCGCAGATCGCGGCGCCCGAAGAGATCCGCCAGCATCCGGATGTCCTTCGCGGCGACGCCCGAGATCGCCTCCACGCGCTCCGGCGTGTATTCGGCGAGCGCCATCTTGTACTCCTCGAAGCTCATCGGCTGCCCCTCGAGGGTGGGGTGCTCCGTCCGCTTGCGGAAGTTGCAGAACCTGTCGACGAACGCCCGGTCGAACGTCCCGCGCTCGACGAGCAGGTGCGCGATGCCGTTCGCGATCGCAAGATCGGTGTTCGGCTTGAAATACAGCGTGTGCTGGCAGAAGGCCGAGGTGCGGGTGCGCCGCGTCGTGAGATCGATGAGGAGCACCTGCTCGCCCCTCGATCGCCGGTCGACGACGCGCGAGAAGAGCACGGGGTGCATCTCGGCCGGGTTGTTCCCCCACATGAGGAGCACATCGCACTTGTCGAGATCCTCGTAGCAGCCGGCCGGCTCGTCCACGCCGTAGGTGGAGAGGAAGCCTGTCACCGCAGAGGCCATGCAGAGGCGCGCGTTCGGGTCGATCTGGTTGTTCCCGAGCCCCGCCTTCACGAGCTTGTTGGCCGCGTACCCCTCGGGGATAGTCCACTGGCCGCTGCCGTAGAGCGCGAACCCCGCCGGGTTCTGCATCGCGCGCCGCGCGACGATCGCGATGGCCTCATCCCAGCCGATGGGCTCGAGCTTGCCGTTCCTGCGGAGCAGCGGCTTCGTGAGCCGGTCTCTGCCGTAGAGGGCGAGGCCGACGTGATACCCCTTCACGCAGAGCAGGCCCTTGTTGACGTCCGCGCTCTGGTCGCCCGCGACCGCGACCACGCGGCCCCCTCTCACGCCCACCTGCACGTGGCAGCCGGTGCCGCAGAACCTGCACGGCGCCTTGTTCCAGACCACATCGGAGGCGGTCCCCGCCCCGGGGGCCGCCTGGGCTGCGGCGACGCCGTCCTTGCCCAGCGCGAGCCGACTGGCGGCCACGGTCGCCGCGCCCATCGCGGAGCACCTCAGAAAATCGCGGCGATCCATCATGGCTCCAGATCCGAGAAGTCGACCGAGACCACGTCGACGAAGTCCACCCCGTCGGTGCAGAGCATCCGCTCCACGAGCTCTTCGCCCGCGAGCAGGGTCGCTGTCTCGGCGATCGCGGGCAGCCTCGAACCACAGGGCGGACCGAGCGAGAGCGCCGCCTCTGCGGCGAGCGAGCGACACGCCCGCGCTCGCGCGCTGGGCTCATCGGAGAGCGTGATGACAAGAGCACTGAGGGGCATCGGAACGCCTGTTTGGGGTTGATCGGGTGGATGTGTTCGAGCGGGTCGAGCGCCACATCGCAAGGTCCACGCCACGCGAGATCGTCGCCGGGAGGCCCGTCCATCGCGGCGTGCGCCCTGCGCCTCACCGGAGATCCCTGGCGCGCGCGGACCGCGGGGCAGCGCAAACGGTGCGTCCGGACGCGCGCCCTGCACCGCGCGGAGCCGCGGGCCGCGGCGCCGCCCCGGACGCGCGCGATGGCACGTGGCGTGCGATGTGAATCGCACCGTGCACTCCTCTCTTCATCTTCCCGGGGCCGCCGCGATGCTGGGACTCCTTTGCGTGGCGCACGCGGCAGGCTGCCAGGGTCGCGACCAGCCGCTCGGGCTGCGCCCCGCGCTCGACGCGACGCCGATCGCCTCCGCGAGCATCCACCACCCTGACAAGCTCTCCGGTGTCGCCACGGACAAGCGGGACTCGCTGGGCCGGCCGATCCGCGCGGCGTGCGTGACGTGCCATTCGCTCCGCAGGCCCGGTGCGCTGCCGACCTCGACGGCGGAGCTCGACGAGTTCCACGTCGGGCTGAGGTTCGAGCACGGCGGGCTGAGCTGCGCCTCGTGCCATGTGATCGGCGAGCAGGACACGCTGCGCAAGGCCGATGGCGCGCTCCTCCCGATGCGCGACGCCATGCAGCTCTGCGCCCAGTGCCACGGCCCCCAGCTCCGCGACTACGCGAACGGGGCTCATGGCGGGATGAACGGCAGTTACGCGGGCGGCGCGCGGGTGCGCAACCACTGCGTCGACTGCCACGATCCGCACGTGCCGGCGTTCCAGCCGTCGATGCCCGTCCTGCCCCCGCGCGACCGCTTCGTGGAGGCGCGCGGCGCAGGAGAAGGAGCCCACCGATGACCCAGACATCCAGGCGCGTCGCGCTCAAGGTGCTCGGAGCCACGCTCGGCGCCTCCGCGTTCGCCCACGCGATGGAGCCGCTCCGCGCGTGGAGCAAGGACCTCTCGCTCGATCAGTTCCTGCAGCGCCACTACAAGGAGCTCACGAGGGAAGAGCTCGCCGAGGTCATCGACCGCCTCGAGCGAGAGACGCGCGAGGAGTACGGCCGCGAGGTCACGATCCGCGACGTCCGCCCGCAGGAAGGGGTGCAGTTCGGCTACGCGCTCAGCCTGAGCGTGTGCATCGGCTGCCGCAAGTGCGTGGAGGCGTGCCACGTGGAGAACAACCACGATCGGCGCACGAACAACTCCTACATTCGCGTGCTCGAGATGGATCAGGGCAGCTTCGACATGGAGAAGGGCGACGCGACGTACGAGCACGCCGTGCCCGCGAAGGGCAAGTACTACCTGCCGGTGCAGTGCCAGCAGTGCGACAACGCGCCTTGCGTGAAGGTCTGCCCCGTCCAGGCGACCTGGAAGGAGCCCGACGGCATCGTCGCGGTCGATTACAACTGGTGCATCGGCTGCCGCTACTGCGAGGCCGCCTGCCCCTACCACGCGCGGCGCTTCAACTGGACGAAGCCCGAGGTGCCCGCGGACGAGATCAACCCGGACCAGGGTTACCTGTCGAACCGCATCCGGCCCCAGGGCGTCGTGGAGAAATGCACCTTCTGCCTGCATCGGACGCGCGAGGGCCGGATGCCGGCCTGCCTCGAGGCCTGCCCCACGGGCGCGCGCGTCTTCGGCAACCTCCTGGATCCGAAGAGCGAGATCCGCTGGGTGCTCGAGAACAAGCGGATCTTCATCCTCAAGGAGGAGCTCGGCACGCGGCCGCGCTTCTTCTACTTCTTCGACGTCTGAGCGAGCGGAGCCACGATGGGCAAGGACACGCACGCCATCACCTACCCGCGCTTCCTGCTCCGGGTCATCGGCCAGAGCTTCGAGGGCTCGTGGCGCTTCTATCTCTGGATGACCGTGCTCACGGCGATCGCCCTCGTCGGCGCGAACGCCTGGGCCCACCAGCTCGCCGAGGGCATGCGGGTCACCGGCATGACCGACCACGTCTCGTGGGGCCTTTACATCGCGAACTTCACCTTCGGCGTGGGGCTCGCGGCGGGCGCCGTGATGATGGTGATCCCGGCGTATCTCTACGACGACCACGAGATGCACGACGTCGTGATCCTCGGCGAGCTGCTCGCGATCGCCGCCATCGTCGTGTGCCTCCTGTTCATCGTGGCCGACATGGGGCGCCCGGACAGGTTCTGGCACATCTTGCCTGGGCTCGGGCGGTTCAACTGGCCGATCTCGATGCTGACCTGGGACGTCATCGTCCTGAACGGCTACCTGTTCATCAACCTGCACATCTCGGGCTACCTCATCTACACGAGGTACCTGGGCAGGAAGCCGGACAGGAAGTGGTATCTGCCGTTCGTGTTCCTGTCCATCGGCTGGGCGGTGTCGATCCACACGGTGACGGCGTTCCTCTACTCGGGCCTCGGCGGCCGCCCCTTCTGGAACTCGGCGCTGCTCGCCCCCCGCTTCATCGCCTCTGCCTTCATCACCGGGCCGGCCTTCGTGATCCTGCTGCTCCAGCTCGTCGCCCGGCTGACCCGGTTTCGCGTGGGCGACGGGCCGATCCGCACGCTCACCTCCGTGCTCCGCGTGACCGTCCTGCTCAACCTGTTCATGCTGGGCTCGGAGCTCTTCACGTCGCTCTACACCGGCGGCACGCACAGCACCGCGGTGACCTACCTGTTCTTCGGCCTGCACGGCAAGAGCGCGCTCGTGCCGTGGATCTGGTCGGCGGTCGCGCTGAACGTAACCTCCGCGGCGCTCCTGCACCTGCCGGCGAGCCGCGGGAGCCGCGCCTACCTCAACGCGGCCTGCGTCGCCGCCTTCGCCGGCGTCTGGATCGAGAAGGGCATGGGCCTCATCATCCCGGGCTTCGTGCCGAGCACCCTGCACGAGCTCGTCGAGTACGTGCCCTCGATGGCCGAGTGGAAGATCACGGCGGGCATCTGGGCCGTCGGGTTCATGGTGCTCACGATCGCCATCAAGGTCGCGCTGACGGTGCTCACCGGCGAGATGTCGGTCGAGCCGCGCTCCGGTGCCACCCGCACGGACGAGCACGCGCCGCCGCTCGCGCAATAGCGCTGCTGTGTGGCATGGCGCGCCGCCGGACACACCTCCGGCGTCGCTCGAGCGCGCGTGTCGGCCTGCGTGGTCGTTGGCCCGGAAAGTGGCACTTCCTCGGACAATATAAAAGCTGAGCCGTCCACGGATCGCCCGGGCACTGCAGGGGGCATGTGCTGGCCAGCTCGTTGACCCAGGGCGAGAGTGGCAATCACCTCACGTCATCCAGATTGCCCGGGCGAGAGAGCGCTGAGCCGCGCTGGCGACCGCGTCGCATCTCAACTTACAAGAGGGAGGACACTTCAATGAAAGTTGCCGAGTACGCTCGTCTGGCCGCGCAGGCCGCCGCCGTCGCTCTTCCGCTCGTCGCGCTGGGCTGCGGGCCTGACCCGGAGAAGGCCGGCGATGAATGTGCTCCGGATGACGGCTGCCCGAGCGGCCTCGTGTGCGCCGAGGGCGGCGAGGACCACATCTGTTATGCGCCGCCGGGCGCCGGCTGCGATGCGGGCGGCACAGACTATTGCCTGGGCGATGCCGTCTGTGGCGACGACGGCACATGCCGAGTTCCGCTCGGAGGCCCCTGCGCCGGGGACGCGAAGGACTTCTGCGCAGAAGGCACGACGTGCGGCGCTGACGGAACCTGCCAGACGCCGCCTGGCGGCGCGTGCGATCCAGCGGGCCCCGATCTCTGCCTCGACGACGCGGTCTGCGGCAAGACGCGAGACGGAGGGGGAATCTGTGGCATCGCCGAAGGCGGCGCGTGCGATCCGGAGGCCCCGCTGTGCGCGGGCGGGCTCACCTGCGCCGAGCTCGTCGCAGGCGGCCATGCGTGTTATCCGCCCGTGCTGGCGAGAGGGACCGTCTTCGACTCCGAGAGCACCGCGGGCATCGAGGGCGCGCTCGTGCTCGCGCTCGATGATCAGGCGACCGCGATCACGGACGTGACGATCACCGACGCCGCAGGGAATTACGTGCTCGAGGTGCCGGTACCCCGCACGGAGAACGGCGCGCCGATCGGCGACGTGATCTTCACGCTGCGGGCGAGCGCGCAGGACCACCAGCCCTTCCCCGGTGGGCTCCGCACGGCGCTGCCGATCGCCTCGAGCGAGGCGACGTCGGGCGACGACGGGTGGAGCATCGAGACCGCGCTCACGGATATCGCGCTGATCCCGCTGCCCGAGGACCTGCGGGGGCTGCCGAGCATCTCGGGCTCGGTGCTCGCGGACGAGCAGTCCGGCGGCGTGCTCGTCGTGGCCGAGGACGAGGGCGGCAAGGGGTTCAGCGCGGTGACCGATCGCGGCGGCGCCTACACCATCTTCAACGTGCCGGCCGGCGGCTACTCGGTGAGCGGCTACGCGGCGGGGCTCGCGCTCGATCCGAAGGCCGCGGAGGTCGGTGACACGGCGGTCACGGGCGTGGATCTGGCGCGCTCGGACGCCGCCCTCGGCACCCTGACTGGCACGCTCAACATCGTCGACGCTCCTGGCGGCTCGACCACAAGCGTCGTGGTCGTCGTCGCGTCCACGTTCAACGACACCTTCGTCCGCGGGGAGGTGCCGCGAGGGCTGCGCACGCCGCTCAGCGGGCCGCCCGACGTGAGCGGTGAGTTCAGCATCTCCGGCGTACCCGCTGGCAAATACGTGGTGCTGGCCGCGTTCGAGAACGACAGCCTCGTCCGCGATCCCGATCCGAACATCGCCGGCACGCAGCTCGTCACCGTGGAGATGCCGAGCCCCGGCGAGGACGTCTCGCTGCCGACCTCGTTCAAGATCACCGAGTCGCTGCCGTTGATCGGCCCGGGCGCGACGGATCCCGAGCCGGTGACGGCCGCGCCCACGCTCCGGTGGGGAGACGACTCCAGCGAGGATTTCTATACCGTGGTCGTCTACAACGCCTATGGCGACCTCGTGTGGTGCCTCGGGGACGACCCGACGTGCGCTGGGCCGAGCATCCCGGGATCGAGCGGCGTCGACGAGGTCTCGGTCGAGTACGGCGGTCCCCTCGATCCGGGCATGTACTATCAGTTCCGCGTGACCTCCTGGCGCTCCCCGGGCGGCGAGCCGGGCGCCATCTCCGCGACCGAGGATCTGCGCGGCGTGTTCTACGTCACAGGCCAGTAACGACCCCCCAGGCGTTCTGGGTGGACAGCGCTGCCCGGCTCACTCCGCGACGATCGCGACGGAGGCCGGCAGCGCCCCGACCACGGCCGTGACCACGCCGTCCTCGTACGAGAAGGGCACCACGCGATCTTCCTCGAAGTCGATCGACGCGACAGTGACCTGCGTCGGGCTCGCGTCCACGGGGAAGCTCGCCGTCACTCCCGCCTGCTCCACCACACCTGCGCTGTACTCGTGGTTGATCACGTGGAGCACCGTGCGGCCGTCCGCGAGGCGCACGAGGTTGTGGCTCATCTTCTTCTCGCCCGCGCACGCCTCGGGCTGCTCGGCGGACGCGCACTCCTCGAAGGAGAGGGTCACGGGCCCTGGGACGTCGGTCGCTCCGTGGACCAGGTCCTCGTGGGACTTGTAGAAGTCGCGGAAGCGCGCGAAGAACTCCATCATCTCGAGCGCGGTCGCCGTGCTCTCGTCCGTTGTTGTGTGCAGCGGCAGGGCGAAGTACAGGCCGTTCGCGTAGGCCTCCGCGGCGAAGACGCGGAAATAGTCCTTCCGCTCCTCCAGCGGGAGCCCGTAGTAGCGGTTCATCATGTCGTTCGGCCAGTCCAGGAACAGCATCAGCGGGACTTCCTTGCCGCCGACGAGCTCTTGAACGCGCTTCGAGCGCGCCTTGAGCCCCCGCAGGGCTGTCTGGAACGATACGGTCCCGTCGAGGTGTCCCTCCACGACAGGCACCCAGTTCATGCCGCGCGGGCCGTCGCCGTCGATGTTCCAGTCGTACAGGCCCACGCTCTGCATGTCGACGAACGGCACGATGCCGTTCGACGAGATGAAGATCTCGCGGCCGTGCTGCTCGCGCGCGTAGCGGCGGAGCTCGAGCACCACCTCCTGCCAGTAGACGAGCGCCGGATAGACCTCGACGAAGGTCCCGAGCTGCGGGTCTGGACGGTTTCCCACGGTCCGGCCCCACTCCTCGACGAGCAGCTCGTTCCCGCTGTCGAAGGGCTTCACCGTGGCGTTCACGCGCTGGAGGTAACCGCGGAAATCGAAGCCTCTCCCGGCGGTCTCGGGCGCCCCTCCGCAATCGAGCCCGTCCTCGGGGAGGAGATCGAACCCCTGCTGCCAGCCGTCCGGACGGCCGCCGTGCTTGCGACAGAGATAATTGCCGAAGTCCGCGACATGGTGGTCGTCGAACCCCTCGTTGCCGTCATACTCCGCGCCCCCGTAGCCTCCGTTGATCTCGTCGAAGTTCAGCCCGTCGACGCCGAGGTCGATCTGGAGCTTGCCCATCTCGACGAGCCGCGCGCGGTAGCTCGGGGACGCCATGCTCGACCGGTGGGCGCCTGGCACGATCTGGTCGTGGGCGACGAGCTCGCCCGCGGCGTTGCGCGTGGTCTGCTCCAGAAACTGCTCCTCGCTGTCGACCTCGTCCTCGAAGACGATGGATGCGGTGCTGCCCGCGACGAAGCGGATGCCGCGCTCTCGGCAGCTCGCCAGGTACTCGGCGTCATAGTCGTCGGCCTGGATTCCGGTGTCGCGCCAGCGCTGCCACGCTCTCGGCACCATGTCCGGGGCGAGCTCCAGCACCTGCGGATCCGCCTCGTTCACCTCCACCTGGCTGAACGCGAACACCGTCAGCTCCGACGTGTCGAACGTGCCGAACACCTCCGGGTGGATATCGGGCATGACCGGCGTGATGTCGCCTCCACCCCCCTCTCCCCCCGCGCCGGTCGCCGTGGTTGCGCCCTCGCCGCCCGCGCTCCCGCTGGACGCGGCCGTGCCGCCGGTCCCCCCGGCCCCCCCGGGGTCCGGATCCGAGCTGCACGCGCTCCCGGCCATCACCATGCAGGCCAGCAGCCCGGAGCAGCCTGATCTCCCGATGCGGGCCGCGCGGCCCTGGTACGCATGCGCCGAAGCCCCTCGACGCCCAGCGCCGCCCGCGATCCCGTCTTTTCGATGAGTTGCCATGGGCACAGAAGGAGTTCGCGCCCTTCGCCGTGTCAAGGTTGCCCTGCCCCACGGCACGAAGCTGTCACCGTGGGAGCTTCTCAGACAGCGACGTCAGATTCCAGCACCACCGCTCGCGCTTCATGGTTGAATTCCGCGTGCACAGAACGTCGCTCCGCCGACTGGCGGCCTTCATCGCCACCCACGTCCTCGGCGCCGCGCTCTCCTCTTCGCACGGTCCTGCATTCACGATTTGCTCTTGACGGAGACGATCATGCCCATTCGACCTTCATTGTCGCACATGATTCTTCTTGGCTTGCTCGCTGCCGCCTGCAGCTCGAGCGAGCCGGCTCTGGAGGGCGCCGGCGGCGCGGGCGGCGCCGGCGGCGCGGGCGGCGCCGGTGGCTCGGGCGGCGCCGGTGGCTCGGGCGGCGCCGGTGGCTCGGGCGGCGAGGCGACTGCGCCGCTCGTCGAGACGGAGGCGGGTCCGGTGGAGGGCGCGCTCGTCGGCGCGACGCGCACCTTCCTGGGCATCCCGTACGCCGCGCCGCCGGTCGGGGAGCTGCGCTGGAGATCGCCCGCGCCGCACGAGCCGTGGACCGAGCCGCGGGCTGCCGTCGAGGTGGGCATCCCCTGCTCGCAGCTGAACCTGCTCACCCCGGGCTTCAATGAGAGCTCGGGAGAGGACTGCCTCACCCTGAACGTCTGGACGCCCGAGCGCCCGGCGTCCTCGTCCGTACCCGTCCTCGTCTGGATTCATGGCGGCGGCTTCGAGCTCGGCAGCGGCGGGGAGGCCGATTACGACGGCCGGGCGCTCTCCGAGGCGACCGGATCGGTGGTGGTCACCTTCAACTACCGCCTTGGCCCGCTCGGGTTCCTCGCCCTCCCGGAGCTCAAGTCGGAGGATCCCGATCACCCCGCGACAGGCGCGTATGGCCTGGAGGACCAGCGCGCCGCGCTCGAATGGGTCAAGGCCAACATCGCCGCGTTCGGCGGGGATCCTGGCAGGGTCACCCTGTTCGGCGAGTCCGCGGGCGGCATCAGCGTCTGCATGCACCTGGTGTCGCCCAGGAGCAAAGGCCTGTTCCATACCGCCATCATCGAGAGCGGACCGTGCGACTCCGCCGCGGATGAGGCGACGGCCAGCGCGCAGGGCCAAGAGTTCGTCGAGGCGCTGGGCTGCACCGACGCGCCTTCCGTCCTCGAGTGCCTCCGCGGCAAGTCGGCCCAGGAGATCATGAGCGCGCTGCCGCGGGGCGCGGCCTTCCTCGAGGGCGCCGGCCCGACCTGGTTCCCGGTCGTCGACGGATGGAACCTCCCCGACACGCCGGGCAAGCTCCTCGAGGCCGGGAGCTTCGAGAAGGTGCCGACGATCCTCGGCAGCAACGCGGATGAGGGCACGCTCTTCGTCACGCTCTGGGGGGAGTCCGCGGCGGTCGCCGACGACGCCGCGTTCGAGGCGTTCGCCGAGACGCTCGCCCCGGGCCACGGCGAGGAGGTGGTGGCGCTCTATCCGAGCGAGACCTACGGCTCGGCGCAGGCGGCGGCGATCGCGGCGCTGGGTGATTCGATGTTCGTGTGCCCGACGCGGCGGGCGGCGCGCGCGATCGCGGGCGGCGGCGCAGCGACGTATCTCTATCATTTCACCTATGCGCCCGAGAGCTCGCTGCTCGGCGATCTCGGCTCCTTCCATTCTGCCGAGATCAAGTTCGTGTTCGGCAACCCGACGCTGGTGTTGCCGGAGCCGCTGACCGAGGGTGAGCTCGAGATGTCGCAGCAAATCATGGGGTACTGGTCGCGCCACGCGGCGAGCGGGGACCCCAACGGCGAGGGCGCCGTCGCGTGGCCGAGGTATGAGGCGGAGGGGGACGAGAGCCTCACCCTCGATCGCGACATCGCTCCGCAGGCCGGCCTGAAGGGAGAGCTCTGCGACGCGTGGGACACCTTCGCCACGGCGGCTCCCTGACGGTGCTCGCACGGAGGGCCGCGGCGCGTCACGCCATGGCCGAGGCCCGGCGAGCGGCCTGCGCGCCTCGCATCCGGGCCCGCCGCGAGCTCGATCAACGAGCGCCGCCGCCGCGCGCTAAATAGCGATAGATATTATGCTATCCTGACCACGGTGCTCTCCTCCTACGACCTCGCCGCCATCATGGCCCGCCTCGACGCGCGCGAGGCCGCGCTCGACCTGCTCACGCAGGAGCGCCAGGCCGCGGTCGCCGCTATTTTGCGGGCGCCGGCGGGGCCTCTGGGCACGGCGCTCGATCCTCTTGCGGAGGGCCGGGAGCCCGGGGAAGCCGAGCTCCTCCTGATCCGCCGGGCCGATCACCCGGCCGATCCCTGGTCGGGGCACATGGCGCTCCCGGGCGGGCGGCGCGAGCCGGCGGACGAGAGCCTGCTCGCCACCGCGATCCGCGAGACGCGGGAGGAGGTGGGGATCGACCTCGCGGCGCACGGGACCCTGCTCGCGCGCCTCCCCGAGGTCCCGGCGGTCGCGCGCGGGCGGCGCGCCGGGATGATCGTCGCCCCGTTCGTCTTCGCGCTGCGCTCCACGCCGGAGCTCACCCTGAGCGACGAGGTGGCCGAGGCGCTCTGGACGCCGCTCGGGCCGCTCGCGCGCGGCGAGCGCACCTCGCGTTATGCGTACACGCACGAGGGAAACGTCCTCCAGCTCCCGTGCCTGCTCGTGGACGAGCGGGTCGTCTGGGGGCTGACGTACCTCATGCTGAAGCAGCTCTTCGAGGTGCTTCACCGGCAGCTCCCGTAGCCGCCGGATCAGCCAGTCTGCCGCGGCGTCGCTGGCCGCGTTCCCCTCAGATTCCCCTCAGAAACCGCCCTCGATCGCGAGCCCCGGCATCGTGATAGGCCCGATCTTCCGCGGCGTGCACCCGCTGTCATCGCAGCTCACGTCGAACACCTCCTTCGCAAGCGTCGCGTTCTGCACGTCGAGCACGAGGCCGAGGTACCTCCGCGCGCCCAGCGCCCAGCGCTTCGACAGGCGCATGTCGAGCCGGTAGAACGGCGCGATGCGGTCCGGGTGCTCGCGCGGGAGGCGGCCCGGGGCGGCCTCGTCGGCGGGAAAGCCGGTGTAGAAGACGTGGCGGATCCCGGCGCGCCAGCCCGCGCCGAGGTCGTAGAGCAGCGCGAGGTGCGCCACGTGCGTCCGGTCGTAGGCGGAGGGGATCGTCGACCTGCCCCGCGTGCGCGTGGAGCGCGACAGCGTGTACGACGCCAGGAAGAACATGTCGCGGCGGAGCGCCCCGCGCGCCCCGAGCTCGAGACCGTACGTGTCGCCGAGGCTCCGCGTGAGGAAGCGCTCCGTGCTGAGGGTCGTGCCGCGGCCCGTCCCGATCGGATCGCTCAGGCCGAAGGTCGCCTGTCGAAACACCGTGGCGCTGAAGTTGACCGGGCCCGCGTCGACCTCGACGCCGAAGCTCGACTGCAGGCTGCGCTGCAGCCCCCCCGGGATGCCGCCGATCTGCAGCGCCGGCAGCGGGGCGAGGCCGGGCAGCTGCGAGGCGAGGCCGAACGCCGGGATGAGCCGCACGTGGTCGCCGACGCCGAAGCGGCCGACGATCCTCGGGTCGACGGCGAGCGCGCTCTTGCCGAGCGAGGTGTAGTGGTCCACGCGCACGCCGGGCGTGAGCGTCGACCGCTCGTCGAGCACGAGCAGCGCGTCGGCCCACGCGCCCAGCGCGAGGTCGAGCCGGCTGCGGAAGAGCTCGGGGAAGCTCTCGTCGAGCTGGGCCGTCCCCTCGGCGGGCGTGTCCTCCTCGGTGGACGCGCCGCCTCCGGGCTCGCCGTCCGAAGCGCTGGGGCGCGGCGTCACCACGTAGCGGTCGACCGCGGCGTCGACGCCCACCCGCACGAGCGCGCGCCCCGCGAGGATGGGCCGGGCGAGGCTCACCCTCGCGTTGAGCTTCCAGGCCTCGGCGCTCTCCACGCCGACCCCGCGCGACCGGTCGAGCCCGAGGGTGAGCGCCGACCTGACGCGCGCGCCCGAGGCGGCGTCGTCGCGGTCGTAGCGCAGGTCCAGGCGGTGGAAGTCGCTGTCGAGGAGGACGTCAGTCGCCTCGGCGCCGTCCTCCTCGCCGATGCTGGCGAGGTAGTCGTACGCGCCGAAGGCGAAGACGGTGAAGCGCTCCTCCGGCCCGAGCCGGTGCGTCATCCGGCCCTGGTAGTCGGCGTAGCCCACGTCGACGCTCGGGACGAGCGCCGAGGTGAGCGCCGCGCCGGCGGCGTAGCGCCCTCCCACGAGGACGTGGGTGTCGCTGTCCATCGGCCCCTCCACGACGCCGCCGAGGTCGACGAACCGGAGGCTCCCCTCCCCGCGCCAGACGTCGGACGGCGGCGCGCTCTCGGCCTCGATCGCCGCGCCCGCGAGCCGCCCGATGTCCGAGGGATAGGGGCCGAGGTGCATCTCGACGCGCTGGACCATCGCGGCCGGGATGACGCTGGGGCCGGCGCCCACGTGAAAGAGGAGCGGGACCTGGATGCCGTTGAAGAAGTAGCCGATGTTCCCCGGCGGCGCGCCGCGGATGTAGTAGTACGGCATGCCGCTCGCGATGGAGGTCACGCCGGGCTGGATCTCGATGGCGCGGTAGGGGTCGCCGAGCGCGCCGGGCAGCTCGCGGACGTCGCGCCGCGTGAGCGAGACGGAGCCTGGCGGAGCCCGGTTGCCCTCGACGGTGACCTCGATCCCGGCGGGCGCGACGGCCTGTCCGTCGGTGACCACGGGAGCCGGCGGCTCGGCCGGGGCCACGCCGGGCGCCTGCGCCGCCTCGGTTCCTGCCGGCTCACCGGCCGGGCGGCCTGCAGGCTGAGGGCGCGCCTCGCCCGCATGCAAGGTGGCGGCGGCCGCGAGCGCGAGGGAGAAGAGTGCGCCTGGGGATCTCACGCGGATGTCGTCAATGCGCCGCCGGGCAGCCGGGAGAACCTCCCCCGTGGCGCCCCGGAGTTAGCAAATCCATCGGCTCGGCGGAAGCCAGGGAGTCCAATCCACGCTCGGCCACCCACGCGCCCTGGACGCGCATCCCCGCGCTCGCAGGGCGCCCGTCAGCCACATCGATGGGCGGCGCGTCCCCTCGCGTCCCCTCGCCCGATCCGGCGAGACAAAAAACAGAGCGCCCATTCGACGGCGGGGGGGGGAAGCCGTCACGGGCGCTCTGACGTCCGTACTTAGCAGGACACGGGCCAAGGCTATCCCCTTCTCTGTTCCTGGGGTTACCCTTAAGGATACCCCCGACACCTTTCGATTCTGAGATCTCCGCTTTCAAACCTGGCATGGGATCCGCGCCTTGAAATATCCCGCCGGGCCTCCCTACCGCGCCGAGCTCCTTGAGATGCAAGCCAGGCCGAGGACGTCGGCGCAGCGCTTATTTTGACAAGTAGCTGTCAATATGACAGGTTACTTCCAATGACGAGGCTCACCGCGGAGGCGACCGCGCTCAGCGAGCTGGTGATCGAGGTGTTCCGCTTGAATGGTCTGGCGCTCGAGGCCGGGGACGCCCTGGCCAGGCCGGCGGGGCTCACGAGCGCGCGCTGGCAGGTGCTCGGCGTCGTGGACCACGGCCCGGCGCCGGTCTCGAACGTCGCTCGGACGATGGGGCTGACCCGCCAGGGCGTGCAGCAGATAGCCGACGCCCTCGAGCGCGAGGGGTTCGTCGAGTATGTCGAGAACCCTCACCACCGCACGGCCAAGCTCATCGCGATGACGGCGGCAGGGCGCGAGGCCCTGCGGCAGGTAGAGGCGCGCCACGCCGCGTGGGCAGATCGGATCGGCAAGCGGCTCGATCTGTCGAGCCTGCACGCGACCCTCGATGCGCTGCGACAGGCCCGACGTGTGCTCGAAGAGGACGCGGCGTCGCCTGCGCGACCCGCTCGAAAGGCGTGATCCCATGAGCGAAGCGATGACGATTCCCGTGCTCCCGTGCGTGTCGCTGCCCGAGACCCTGGCGTTCTACGGCGCCCTGGGCTTCGAGGTCACCCACCAGCAGACAGCGCCGAACGTGTATGCTGCGACGCGCCGCGGGGAGGTCCACCTGCACTTCGTGGGCCTCAAGGGGCTGGATCCCAGGCAGGCGTACAGCACGTGCCTGGTGATCGTCCCCGAGGTCGAGCGGCTCCACGAGACGTTCGCGGAGGGGCTGCGGCGGGCGTACGGCAAGCTGCCGATCTCCGGCCTGCCCAGGATCTCGCGCATGAAGAAGGGGCAGAGCCGCTTCACGGTGGTCGACGTCGCGGGCAACTCGGTGATCTTCATCCGGCGGGACGCGCCGGACGACTACGACGAGGGGGCCGCCGGGTCGCGCTCGGACTCGAGGCTGGGCAAGGCCCTGCGCGCGGCGGCGCGGCTGCGCGACTTCAGGAACGACGACGCCGCGGCCGCCAAGGTCCTCGACGTGGCGCTCGCCCGGAAGGAGCCGGACGACCCGCTCGAGCGCGCCCGCGCCCTCGCCGCCCGGCTAGAGCTCGCTGTCGCCCTGGGCGAACAGGCGCGCGCCCGCGCCCTGCGCGACGAGATCGGCGAGGCGCCGCTCTCCGACGAGGAGCGCGCCCTGCTCCGGCCCCAGCTCGACGCAGTGGACGCGTTCGAGCGGTCGCAGCGATAGGCGCGCCCGCGCCGCCAGGCCTCAGGTCGCTCGCCGCCTCCGTGTCGCGCCCGGCGGACGCGCGACACGCTCGTCCTTGGCCAGGAGCTCGAGCGCGCGATCGAGCGCGAGCCCCAGCGAGCGCGCGCCCTCGACCGAGAGGTCGGAGAAGAGCATCTGCGCGCCGACGAAGGCCGCGTACTCCAGCCGCGCGAGCAGCAAGGCGGCGCCGCGCGCGCGCCCCTCGGAGGCGTACAGGGACGCGAGGTACTCGACGCGGCGCGCGTCGACGCGCCGGAGCACGGCCGCGGCGCGCTCGTCTCGGAGCGCCCACGCCCGCACGGCGAGCTCGAGCCGGCCGTCGAGCGAGCGCACGACCGCGGAGAGCCGCTGCCGCTTCTGTTCGGGGCTCCCGCCCGCCTCGGCGTGGTGGATCGGCGCCGACGTCTGCCGCTCCTCCCAGCGAGCGAGGAGCGCCACGAGGAACGCCGCGATGTCCTCGAAGTGGTGATAGAACGAGCCCTTCGTTCGCCCGAGCCTCGCGCAGAGCCCGTCGATCGTCAGCGCGCCCTCGCCGCCGTCGCGGAGCGCGTCGAGCCCCTGGTCGAGCCAGTCGTTCCTCGAGGTGCGCGCCATGCGGGTCAGTCGAGCGTGGCGCCCGCAACAGCGGCGGCGAGGGTGAGCGAGAGCGGCGAGTACACGAGGCGGTTCAGCCGGTGATACGGCAGCGCGCGCGTGTCGGGCCGAAGGCGAGCCTCGAGGTAACCGCCGACGCCCCGCGCCCCGAGCACCAGCGCGACGGCCCACGCGCCGAGCCGGAGCAGCGTCGGCGAACCGCCGCCGCCGTACCGCTGGGCCAGCACCAGCGCGGCAGACGACGCGAGGAGACACGCCACGACGAGACATGCGCCGAGGGAAGGAAAGGGACTCCCCTTGGGCAAGCCGACCACCATCTCCACCTTCTCGTGCCGGGCATCCCCGGGCCACGCGCCTCCCAGGCCCCAGTAGACGTGAATCGCCGCGAGCACCCCGAGGGCGCCGCCCGACGCCAGGGCAAGCACGTCCCGCCGTGGGACCCCCGCGCCCAGCGCCCCGGCCGCGCACAGGATCGCGAGCAGGCCAAGCAGCGTCCATGGCGACACGCCGCGCGGCGCTCCGAGCCGGGACACGCCGGCGACCAGCACGATGAGCGGGACGACGACCGCCGCGCTCGAGAGAAGTGGATCCATCGTGGCCTCACCTTCAAACAATACCATACGGTATGGTATGGCTTAGGACAAGCGACTGCTCCTCACTGAACGCACGGCGCAGGGAACGTCGCTGTGTCGCTCCGCCACGGACGCTCCGGAGCCGCGCGAGGCCCTCGGCTGCTCAGGTTGCTCTCGCCCGCCGCCGCGCGCGCTGCCCGCACCTCCCTGCGCGCGCCGCCCGCCACGACCGGCGCGGCCCGATTCCCGCCGGCAGCGCGGCAGCGCCACCTGCCTTCCACCCTCCGCGGTGAGATTCTCACGAAAAGCGCACGACCAACAAATGCTGAGATCTTCTCGGGGCCTATCGAAATACACTCGATATACACTCGAGTCATCGCGCCTTCACGGCAGATTCGGCTTCCTTGTCCTCGCCTGCCCAAGTATGAAATAGAAGTGCGAGCTCTCCTTGGCTCCGAAGTGACAAGGGCGCCGCGCGCCCCCGGTCGGGTCGCCTCGCCGGCGTGAAGGAGCGGGAAGAGAGAGGCTTGGGGCAGCGCCGAGCGATCGTCGCGGCGCCCCTGCCGAAGAGCCGAAACGCGACACGCGAGAGAAGGACCATCACGATGAGGAGAAGGAAGGACCCATTCGGCATCGCGCTCGCGCTCGCCGGCGCCGGCAGCTTCGCGGGCTGCTGGGAAGGCGGCGCTGTCCAGATCTATTCGTGCGACGAGCCGTGCTTCAGCCTGGATGCTCACGAGTGCAATGATCCGTGCCCCGTGTGCGACGGCGCGTGCGTGCCGCCGCCGTCCCTCGGGTTCGACGCTCCCATCCTGCTCTGGAGGGGCGACGCGACCGGCGGGACGTCCCCACCGGAGTGCCCGGTGGAGGCGCCGGATCTCCTGTTCGACGGTTACAGCGGATTCGGCGGCGAGCACAGGTGTCCGACGTGCGTTTGCACGAAGCCCTCCTGCGAGCTGCCTTCAGGCCTTCTGGGGAGCGCCTCGGCCACGTGCGACGGGACGGCGTCCACGTCGTTCGCCGCCCCCGAGGGGTGGAGCGGCGCGTGTACGGCGCCGGCCGCGGCGACCTCGGGCGAGCTCGGCTCGCTCCTCATCCCGGCGCCGACCGTGAGCGTCTGCGCCCCGACGCACGATCCCGGAGGAGCGCCGCCCGAGCTGGCCGCCCCCGCGAGCACCCGGGTGCGCGCGTGCACCGGCGCGGCCGACGAGAACAAGTGCAGAAATCCCTCGATGATGTGTGTCGCGGCCCCCAGGCAGCGGTCCGGGGGCTTCACGATGTGCATCCGCTATCTCCTCCAGCACACGCCGGAGTGCCCTGAGCCGTATCCCGATCTGCTGGCGGTCGCCGAGGGCTTCGACGACACGCGCAGCTGCACGCCTTGCGTGTGCGAGGAGCTCGAGGACGCCACGTGCACCGCGCTCGTCTCGGTCTACGAGGACGGCAGCTGTCGCGAGCTCCTCGGCGCAGAGACGGTGACGATGGCCGGGCCGAAGTGCGTCGCGGGGCCGGATCTGCGGCTCGAGAGCATGGAGGCGCGATGGATCAGGGACGACCCAGGCAGGTGCGCCCCGACCGGAGGAGTCGCCATGGGCCAGGTGACACCGGAGAGCCTGGCCTACTATTGCTGCCAGTCAGACGAGGTCATCCCTATCTACTGATGACCCCGCCCGCCAAGGGCTGTTCGACCTGGACGCCCCATTGAGCGAGGGTGCGACTTCGTGTACCCGTGAGCGCGCTTCGCGGCTATAAGAGCGAATCACGCGAAAGGGAGAGCGGATATGCGAATCGCACGATGGTGCTTCTGGATCGCGCTCGCCGCGGCCGGTTGCAGCGCGTCCAACCGCGGCACGTCCGCGACGGAGACCGACCCGTCCTCGGGCGCCGGAGAGAGCGGCGAAGAGAGCGGTGAAGGGAGCGGCGCGGGCGGCCAGGACGACCCGTTTGGCTCCGGCACCGATATCGGCGGGAACAGCGGAGGCGTCGGGAATGAGGGCAACGGGAGTGGGGCCCCTGACAACGGGTGCATCGAGCGAGCATCCCTCGTGTATGTGCTCTCACAGGACAACGAGCTCTACAGCTTCAGGCCCGATCGTAAGGAGTTCACGAAGATTGGTGTCCTGGGGTGCCGGACCGGCATGGATCCGAACTCGATGGCGATCGATCGCAACGCGGTGGCGTGGGTCAACTACGTGGAGCCCGACGACAGCGAGGGGACGTTGTTCAAGGTCAGCACCGAGGACGCGAGCTGCGAGCCCTCCGGGGCCACGCTCTCCGACGGGTGGTCCCGGCTCGGCATGGGCTTCTCGAGCGACCTCTCGCGCCCGGACACCGAGGAGCTGTTCGTGGCGGGCGCCACGGGCACGCCGGGCATCGGGCTGGGGAGGATCGACGGCGCGTCCGTGACGCCGGTCGGCGAGTTCAGCGGCTCGATGCGCGACATCTCGGCGGAGCTCACCGGCACCGGGGATGGACGCCTCTTCGGCTTCTTCACGACCACCCCGGTTCAGCTCGCCGAGATCGACAAGGAGACCGGCGAGATCATCGAGACCACGGACCTGCCGGGCATCGAGACCCCCAGCGCCTGGGCGTTCTCGTTCTGGGGTGGCGACTTCTATTTCTACACCGCCCCGAGCGAGCTCGGGTCCCCGTCGCGCACCACCAACGTGAGCCGCTATCGACCGTCGGACGGCTCGATCGACACGGACTACATGACGGACATCGGCTTCCGCATCGTCGGCGCAGGCGTCTCGACCTGCGCCCCCCTCGTTCTCCCCCGCTAGAGCGAGCGGCGGTCGCCCGCTTCGGATACGGGCCCACCTCGACGTTTTCGGTGCTCAGCGCACCGGAGTGCGCTTGCGCGCCGAAAACGCCGATCTGGGCCCGTCTCCTGTGCGGGCGACCGCCGCTCTACTTGGCATGTAGCTGAGGTGGGCGGAATGGGAGGAGCCCTCGGGACGGATTCGCCTGGGGCGTCGCCGATGGCATCAGGAACGGATCCGTGAAGCGCGCTCCCGGCGGTACAGGCGTCTACCGGTCCGGCATCACCGGCATCACGTTGCGCATGGCCGATCGGGCACACCCGATCGGGCGGCGAGGTGTTGCGATGCGGATGAACCTTCTCCCCGGGCGCGCTCACTGGCTACTCGCGCTCGCGCTGTCGCTCACCGCAGCGTGCGGGACGGCGCCGGGCGCCGAATCCCCTGCGCGCGAGGACATCTTCCGCGCCGCGGGGCCGAACGAGTTCATCCTGCTGACCGCCCGGGGCGAGCTCGTCAGCGCCGACTTCGAACCGGGGCGCGTCGTCGGCCCGGACGTGAACCTCGGCGTGTACGCCGCCGACAAAGGGCGCGACGGGCAGACAGTCCGGGGCGTGGCGTTCAACCGGACCGTGAACGTCACCGCGACGGGCCAGCGCGCGGCCGGCATCGTCGGCGCCATGCCGCTGGAGCTCTCGGTGACCCGGGCGGAGGCAGGGCTCCGCGCGCAGGGCCTCCTGGCTGGCGCCCTCTCCGACTACCGGCTGGACGAACGGCAGCTCACGGGCACGATCGGGCGCTGCAGCTACGAGCTCACGCGGACGGGGCGCACCTACGAGGGACCGCGGCGCTGCGAAGGCCAGCCTCATCACGCGACCGTGCTCCTGCCCCGCGGGCTGTCCTCGTGGAGCGACGCCGCGCTCGCAGCCGCCCTCGGGCTGCTCCTTGGCGCCTGAGCGCGCCGCGGCCCGCCCCGTCGCGTGGGCGGTGGTGAATGACAGGTCGCGCAGCGGCTGCTAGAGCTCGGGGCGACCCGGCAAGAAAGACGAAGCGCGCCGGAAGCCCGTCGGGTACGGAAGGGCCGAGCCTCCTGGGCCCCGGCGGTCCTTTCTTCGCGCCCTCGCGCGGCACCCCCTCTCCTCCGTGACGAAGCCCAGATCCGATGGCAACGCGCCGGGCAGGCCGACCCCGGCGACTTCACCGAACCTCCTCGAGGGACGCTCCGCGCCCATCCCGCTCGGGCCGCGCCTCGAGGCCGTGCTCGAGCTCGCCTACCGCGCGCGCCGCGCGGTGCTGCTCGAGGGGCCCACGGGGATCGGCAAGAGCGAGCTCGTCCGGCAGCTCGCCGAGCGGCTCGGCATCGCCACCGTCGTGCTCGATCTGAGCCTGCTCGAGCCGCCCGACCTCGTCGGCCTGCCGGTCATCCGGGACGGCCGGACCACCTACGCGGCGCCGTCGGTGCTGCCCCAGGACGGCGCCGGCATCCTGATGCTCGAAGAGCTCAACCGGGCGGAGCGGTACATCCAGCAGCCGGCGCTCCAGCTGCTCAGCGCCCGGCGGCTGCACGAGTACGAGCTGCCCGCGGGCTGGGTGTGCTTCGCCGCCGTCAACCCCGAGTCGGCCGATTACCAGGTGACCCCCCTCGATCGCGCGCTCCGCGCGCGGTTCCTCCACCTGAACGTCCGCGCGGACCGCGCGTCCTGGCTCGCCTGGGCGCAGGTGAACGGGCTCCACCCGGGCGTGATCGCCCTCGCGCAGGGGCACGAGCGCGTCCTGGACGACGTGCCCCCGCGCACGTGGACCTATGCGTCGCACGTGCTGAGCGCGCTCCGCCCCGAGGAGCTCGCGGACGGCGTGCTCCTGCGCGACGCCCTGGGCGGGTACCTGCCCCCGAGCTGGGTCGAGCTCCTGCTCGCGTCGAAGGACACCTGGTCGACGCGGCTGCCGTTCGATCTGCGCGCGCTGCTCGCCGATTACGGGCCGAGCTCGCCGGCGGGCAAGGTGCTGCGCGCGGCGCGCGAGCGCGGGGAGACCGACCGGTTCGACGAGGTGACGACGCGGCTCGCGCCGCTGCTCGAGGGGCCGGAGGTCGGCGTGCTCGCGGCGCAGCGCAAGCTGTCGCTGGGGGCGTTCGAGGCGCTGCTCGCCGACCTGCCGGGCGACCACCGCGAGCGGCTCCAGGACGCGCTCGGCGGCAACGCGACGGCCACGCAGCTCATCGACGTCCGCCCCGAGGAGCTGCTCCAGAACTACGCGGGCAGCGCCGCCGAGCAGAAGGTGCTGGCGTGGCGCGCCGATCCGCTGCGGCAGCACCGCGTGGGGCTCGTCGTGACCGCGCTGTCGGCGCACCTCGCGCAGCAGGCGAAGCTCGTCGACGTGCGGCGGAGCAACGTCGCGCGCGTGTGCCTGGGCCAGCTGCTCGCGCAGCTGCCGGAGCGCTGGGCCCTCCGACTCGCGGGGGCGCTGAAGAAGCACGGCGTCACGCCGGTCCGGCCGCAATGAGCGAGACCGCGGGGCGCGGCGAGGTGCCCGAGGACGCGCTCGCCGCGTGGCTCGACGCCTTCGTGCGCGATCCCGGCTTTCTGGAGCGGTACCCCTGCTACGCGGCGATCCTCGCGCGGCTCGCGCCGGTCGCGGACCCATCGGTCAAGCGCATGGCCGTCTCGCTGTTCGATGGCCGCTTCTTCCTCCACGTCAACGTGGAGTCGTTCATGGACGAGCCCGTGTTCCTGCGGGGCGTGCTCCTCCACGAGGTGCACCACGTCGCGCTCGGGCACCTGTGCCACCCCAAGTTCGCGGGCGCCGACGAGCCGGAGCTCATGGACCTCGCCCTGGAGATGTCGGCCAACGAGTACATCGAGGAGCCGCTGCCCGATCCGATCCGCTGGCAGCCCTACGCCCCGATCGGCCTGCGCGGCGGCCAGAGCACGCTCGAGCGCTACGAGCTGCTCGTGAGCGCGGCGCGCGAGGGCAAGCTCCCGCAGCGCGGCGGAGAGGCCGTCGACGATCACCGCGTGCTCCGGCGCCCCTCGCGGGAGCCGGGCGCGGTGGAGCAGACGCGGCAGCTCCTGCTGCGCGCCGCCGAGGAGGCGGACGCGCTCGCGAACGACGGCGATCCGGCGGACGTGCCCGGCCTGCTGCTCGCGGGCAAGACGCCGGGGCGGCTCATCGAGGAGCTGACCGACGCGCTAGGCCCGCCCGCGCACCCGCTCGACTGGAAGACAGCGCTCAGGATGTTCGTGGCGAGGGAGCGCGCGCCGGTGCACACGTACGCGCGGCCGAACCGGCGCTTCCCGGGCCGCGTCGGCGAGGTCCCGGGCAGGACGTACGCGCCCCGCGCGATCACGAAGCCGTCGGTGCTCGTCGCGATCGACACGTCGATGAGCATGCGGCGCGAGGAGCTCTCGGAGATCGCCCGGCAGCTGCAGGTGATGAGCGAGTCGGCGCGCATCACGGTGGTCGAGTGCGACGTGGAGATCGGGCGCGTGTACGCGTTCGACGGGCGGCTCGACGAGGTCGGCGGCCGCGGCGGGACCGATCTGCGGCCGGTGTTCGCCCCGGAGTTCCTGGCGGCGCGGAAGGTCTCCGGCGTGATCTATTTCACGGACGGCGCGGGGCCCACGCCCCCGGCTCCGCCGCCGCTGCCGGTGCTCTGGATCCTGACGAAGCCGCTCGATTTCACGTGCCCGTGGGGAGACCGGGCGTGGCTTGCGAGGAAGCCTCGGCGGGGGTGACGTGAAGATGGCAGGCAAGCGCGCGAAGACGACCACGCGGCCAGGGATCGCCGCGTCGAAGCGCGGCGGCGGGGCCGCGCCGGGCGGCCTCGCGGAGGCCCCGCCGCGCGGCGGGTTCTACGACGGCTGGTCCGAGGAGATCGTCGAGCACCTGGAAGACGAGTTCCGGAAGCTCCGCGCCCTCGCGACCCTCGAGCTCGGTCCCGAGCTGGAGATCGCGATGTGCCATGCGCTCCGGAAGTTCCTCCCCGAGCGCGCCGGCGTCTGTCGCGGCTGGGTGGTGGATGTCACGGGGGACAAGCAGGGCGAGGACATCATCATCTACGACGCCGCGCGCTTCCCGACGCTGCGCGGGCTGGGCGGCGACCTCGCGATCCGGGAGCGCGTGCCAGCCGAGGCCGTCCTGGCGTACATCGAGGTCAAGCACACGCTGTATGCGCAGGCGAAGGTGCCCGCGAAGAGCCAGGGGCAGTCCGTCGTGAAGGCGTGTCGCCAGGTAGCGGCGGTGAAGCGGCTGACGCGCGCCCCCGTGCCGCTGAAGATGATCGCGCCGAGGATCTCGCTGGAGGACGGGGCCATCCAGCGGGACAGGGGCTTTCCGGCGATCCGCAATCCCTGGTACGCGGCCATCTGGGCGCTGAACCTCCGCGTCGACAAGGCCCTGGAGGGAAACCCGGCGGAGGCGGTGAAGCGACGCGTGGCCGGCGCCCGGCGGGCCGGCACCCGCGTCGAGCACCTGCCCGACGTGATCGCCGCGGGCCCGGTCCTGATGACGCCCGCGATCGCCGCCGCGGGGGCCCTGGAGCCGCGGCCGTTCACCACGCCCGACACGGAGCTCATCTTCACGAACGGGATGAAGGCCCTGGGAGCCGCCATGGAGCACCTCACCTGGGCGATCGACGACATCCTCCTCGGGGAGATCCCCTGGAGGCGCATGCTCGCCCATCAGCTCCAGCGAGCAGAGGATGAGGCAGGGAGCGTCCGACTCACCATCACCTGATCTGGCTGGCTCTCCGGCGTAGGGCGGCGAGCGCCGGCTGGCGCGGGGCGGGCCCCCTGCCCTCCTCGACACGCGGTGAGCGGCGCGGTCATCGGGGGAAGATGACCGCGCGCGAGGCGGCGCGCCGCGGCCCCAGGCTCAGGGCACGCTCGCCGGATCGGCCGGGTCGGTCAACGCGTCCGCCTCGTCGCCGTCGAGCGCCCCATCGCCGTCGCGGTCGAGCGCCATCCGCACCCCCGAGCCCGGCGGCGCGCAGGTGAAGGTCAGCGCCTTGCCCGACGCCGCGATCGCGCGCAGCGCCGCCGCGCTGATCGCCGCGCTCGCCGCCCTGTCCCGCAGGAATGTGCCAGCGCCCTGTTGATAGAGGAAGCCCGCCTCCTCCCCGTGCATGCGGACCTTCGCCACCAGATCGCACTCCCCCGCGTCGGCGCGCGCGATCAGGAGATCCACCCGCAGCTCGGCGGCCGTGTCCCCCGTGCCGGCGAGCGTCGCTTGCTGGCCCACGATGGGCGCCAGGTTGCTGTCGAAGGCGTGCAGGAAGTCGGTCACCTGCCCGCGCAGCACGTCGCCCGCCGCGCCCGGCGGGAAGCCGGCGATCCCCGGCGCCTCGTTGAAGCCGTTCTGATCGTGGAAGCGGAAGATCGTATCCATCGTCCCGTCGTGGCCAAAGCCGAACCCGCGGATCTGATCGCCCTGGAACTCGAAATTTCGGTTGTTGTAGCGGGGGTTCTGCACCATGCCGAACATACCCACCTTCTGATAGACGTTGCGGAGCTGGGCGACCTTGAAGCTCTGGAAGATGAAATCGAACGTGTAGCGCCCGTCGGTCCCGAAGAAGCCGGGAAACGCGACCCCGTGCTCGGCGTTGGCCGTGGGATCGAGCACGTGGCACGAGGCGCACGCGCCGCCCTCGCTGGGCGGCAGGGTGAAGAAGGCCTTGCCCGCCGCCTGATCGGCCGTGAGCGAGTTGTCCAGCTGACGGATGGGGTTGGGCGGATACATCATCTGCATGGTGAAGTCGGTGAACGCCTGCATGTCCGCCGCGGGGATGGGCGCGTCCCGCCCGAGCAGGCCGACGAAGGCGACGCTGAACTTCTTGAACGCGGCCTCCTCGTCGAAGGTGCCGCTGTCCGGCTGCGCGCTCGGCGCGTCGTTCCCGCCGGTGCGGTCTCCGCGCCAGTGCATCGGCCCGTGGTTGGCCATCCCGCGCAGGCTCTGCGTCGTCATCGGCCCCTTGAGCGCGGCGAACTCGCGGGGCGCGCCGAAGATCGCCGGATCGAGCACGAACGGGCCTGGCATCGGCGTGTTCACCGCGTCGGGGTCGCCGAGGTCCCACGCCAGGCTGTCGAGATCGCCGAAGACATGGCAGCTCGCGCACGCCGAGTCGCCGTGGCTCGACGTGAACGACGCGTCGTAGAGGAAGCGGCGGCCGCGGACCACGCTCTCCGGCTCGGGGCTGTACATGGGCACGTGCGCGATCTCGGCCCTGGCGCCGACGTCGATGATCGAGATGGAGTTGTCGAAGCGCGTGAGGGCGTAGAGCTGCCCTCGCGCCTCGTCCAGCACCACGCCGGTCGGCCCGCCGCCGGAGACCGGGATCTGGCGCGCGAGCCTCGGCACGAAGGTGTCGGCCTCGAGCGCGGCGGTGTTGAAGACGCCGATCTTGTCCGAGCCGAGCGCGGCGACGTAGAGCTTCTTCCCGTTGCTGGAGACGGCCATGCCCGTGGGCAGCGCGAGGCTCTTGCGGTTCTCGGCGTTCGGGACCGGCGCGCAGCACGCGTTGTAATCGATGTGTTTGTTCAGGTGCCGCGGGGCGACGCCGCCCGTCGCGGGATCGATCACCGTGATGTTGTTGTGGTTGAAGCGGCCGCGCACGGTGTGGCCGGCGAAGACGCCGGGGCCCTCGAAGCGATTCTCGTTGAACGCCTCCGTGTTGGCCACGTAGACGCGCCCGCTCACCGGGTTGACGGCCATGTTGTAGAGGACCGTGCCGACTCCGCGGAACACGCCCCCGGGCCCCTCGACGGGCGCGGGCGGGTTGGCCAGGGCGTCGATGACGAAGACGTCCTTGTCGGGCAACGAGAGGTTCACCTTGTCGTCCCAGGATCGATTCAGCTCGTCCACCCAGTGCGTCCCGTCGAATTTGACGATGAGGGGCGCCGAGGGCTGCGCGACCCCGGCGGCGTTGGTGGTCGGCGGGGGCAGGCCGAGGCCCAGGTTGACCACGTTGGTCTCGATCACCGTGGTGCGGTTTCCGGAGTGGAAGGCCGCCGCATAGACGCGTGAGCCGTCGGGCGTGGCGGCGAGCGCGCGCGGCGTGTCGCTGAAGAGGGTGATGATGTTGAGCGGCGCGGGGCTCGAGCCCGCCGCCGAGAAGACCCAGACGTCGGCGCGGCCCACGCCCGGCGTGGTGAGCGCCGGATCGACAGGGCTGTTCTGGCCGCGGTGCGCCGTGGTGATGAAGGCGCGGCTCTTGCCGGCGCCGGCAAAGACGATGTCGCGAGGCTCGTCGCCGACGAGGAGGGTGCGCACGACGCGGGGCTTCCTCGGCCTCGAGACGTCGACCACGCTCACACTGTCGGAGAGGTGGTTGACGACCCAGACCTCGTCGTCGCTGCGGGCCGCCACAGCCACCGGCTCCAGTCCCACGGAGACGGAGCCGCGGTGCTCGAGCGTGCCGCTCCGGACCTTGAAGATCTCGAGCCGGTTGTCAGGCGTGTTGACGGCGAAGAGCATCGAGCCGTCGGGCGAGAGGGCGAGAGGGCGGACCTGGCCGCTCTCGAAGAGGGAGTAGGGCCGGGCGGCGGCGACCGTGATCGGGGCGCCCGCGACGGTCGGGGTTTCGTCGACAGGCGTGCCGTTATCAGCGCATGCGGCCAGGGCGAGAGCCGGGAGCGACCAGAGGACGATCTTGTTCATGGGCACCTCGAAGGCGGGAGAAGAGCGACATTTCATGATCCATCGAAAGGCGCCCACGGAGCAAGAGACAGACGAATGGAATCAACACACGTTGTTTGGCAAGACACTTTTAAAGCGCGGAGCGCCTCGGCGGCGGGAGCGCTCCACAACACACCACAGGTCTCCCACGGTGGGGCCCCGACCCACAACAACGTTGTTGCCATCGGCGAGTCTCGTCGTTGATCACGAGATGAATGCTCGCCTACAAAAAAAGAGCGACCCGTCGGGGCGGCGCGCGCCGGCGAGGCGCCGGCGGCGCTCCCGAGGCAGAGGGCGTCTCGGGGGCGCGCGCCGCGGGGGAGATGCGGCGTTCGCGGCCGACGGCGCTGATGCCGAGTTGGATGGGCGGTGGGGTCGCGCGCCTCGGCGCGAGGCGATGAGGGTCAGGCCGCGGCGAGCTTGGCCGGGCGGCGAATCAGCGAGAGGGCGACGTAGACGACGAACGAGATGGCGAAGCCCGTGAACCAGGCGTAGCTGTAGAGATCCATCCATGCCTTGGAGACCGTCGCGACCTTGATGGTGCCGAAGAAGCCAGGCAAGTTGGGCAAGACGCCGAGGACGAGGGCGACGATCGCGACGGGGTTCCACCCGCCCGCGTACCAGTAGATCCCTTCCCGCTTGTAGAGCTGGGTGAGATCGAGGTTGGTCCTGCGGACGACGTAGTACTCCGCGATCAGGATCGCGCCGAGGGGCCCGAGCAGCGCGGAGTAGCCGACGAGCCAGGTGAAGATATACCCCGTCGGGTCGCTGACGAGCCGCCACGGCTGCATCAGGATCCCGATGATCCCGGTGATGAGGCCGCCGGTGCGGAAGGAGATCCGCGACGGCCAGAGGTTCGAGAAATCGTTGGCCGGGCTCACGACGTTCGCGGCGATGTTGGTCGCCAGGTTGGCGATGCAGAGGGCCGCGAGCGAGATGATCAAGACGACCGGGTTCTCGAAGCGGGTGATGACGACGACCGGATCCCAGAGCGTCTCGCCGTAGATGACGACCGTGGCGGAGGTGACGGCGACGCCGATGAACGAGAAGAACGCCATCGTGGGCGGCAGGCCGATCGCCTGCCCGATGACCTGATCGCGCTGCGAGTGCGCGTAGCGAGTGAAGTCCGGGATGTTGAGGGCCAGGGTGGCCCAGAAGCCGACCATCGCCGTGAGCGCCGGGAAGAAGAAGACCCAGAACTGGCCCTCCTTGGGCTGCCCCACCCCGAAGGACGAGGGCTTCTCGAGCATCGGGCCGAACCCGCCGGCGCGGCTATAGGCCCAGAGGAGCAGCGCCAGGCCGAGGCCGATCAGGAGAGGCGCCTTGATATTCAGCAGGATCCGGATCGACTCGATGCCCATGCGAATGATCCAGATGTTGACGCCCCAGAAGAGCAGGAAGCAGACGAGCTGCGCGACGTTGATGCCCAGCGGCGTCGGCGGCATCTGCTCTATCGACGGGACGAAGACCGCCACGATCTTGTAGATGGCCCACCCGCCGAGCCACGTCCCGATCCCGAACCAGCCGCAGGCCACGAGGGCGCGCAGCACCGCGGGCACGTTCGCCCCTCGGATGCCGAAGGCGCTCCGGCAGTAGACGGGGAACGGGATGCCGTACTTCGTGCCCGCGTGCGCGTTGAGGATCATGGGCATGAGCACGATGACGTTGCCGAGGAGGATCGTGAGGACGGCCTGCCCCCAGCTCATTCCTTCGGCGATCAGGCCCGAGGCGAGCATGTACGTCGGGGTGCAGGCGCACATGGAGACCCACAGCGCAGCGATGTCCTTCATCCCCCATTTGCGCTGGTCCAAGCGCACGGGCGCGATATCTTCGTTGATGTAGCGCGAGTCGATGTCCCCTCCTATCTGCTGAAAGCCCTCGCTGGCTTTCGTCCCGTGAGCAGCCGAATGCACGTCGGGTTGAGCAGTCGTTTGCGTGTGCGCCATCGTCGATGAGGCTACACGATCGCACGTGAGACTGGATAGTGGGCAGGCGCGCCCTCTCCGGCGCACGCCGGCTGTCCGGTGAGCCCGAACGAGCAGGCGCAGCGCGAGCGGCACTCGCTTTGTTTCCTTTGTTTCCTCGATGTTGCGCGCCGAGCCTCGGCGTCCGCTCCGCGGTTGTTCTGGTTCCGTGGTGCGGTGATCCCTGGCGGGATCTCCGAGGCTCGGAGCTAGCTGCCCTGGCGGGCCGAAGGTCGAGGGGCGGTGAGCCCGCGCCGCACGGCGAACGCGATACCCTCTTTCAGGGTCCGGAGCGTCACGACGCCACCCACACCGACGCCCTGCGCGACCAGCGTCTGCGCGATCCGCGGCTGGATGCCGGTGAGCACCACCTGGGAGCCGAGGAGGTTCACCGCCTTGGCCAGCCGGATGAGCGAGTCGGCTACCTGGGAGTCGATGACCCCCACGCCGGTGATGTCGAGGACTACCGTCCTGGCGCTGTGCGTGACGACCCCGTTGAGCACTGTCTCGAGCGTCGCCGCGGCGCGGTCGCTGTCGAGGAAGCCGATCAGCGGCACCGCGATGACCTGATCCGCCACTGGCATGAGCGGGGTCGACAGCTCGCGGACCATCTGCTCGAGCCGCTTCGTCTTGTCCGCCACGCGCAGCTCGAGCTCGGCGTTGAGGCGCCTCACCTCGTCCTCGGCGTGCCGGCGCTCGGTGACGTCGACGCCGATCGCCTGGAACTCGGCGAGCGGCCCCCCCTCGCCGAGCGGTGCGCGGTTGGTCCAGTGCATCCAGCGCACCGCGCCGTTCGGGAGGATGACGCGGTGCTCTGTGTGGACGATCGGGTTCTCGGGGCCGAGCTTCGCGAACTGCCGGGCGAGGAGCGGCCCGTCCTCGTCGGGGACCATCGGCATGAAGCGGTGGCCGACCAGCTCCTCCCGCGTCTTCTCGAAGTACCGGCAGTAGATGTCGTTGACGAAGGTCAGCGTGCCATCCATCCGAAAGCGGCAAATGAGCTCGGTCTGGTCCTCGACGATGCCCCTGTAGCGCGCCTCGCTCTCCCGCAGGGCGGTCTCCACGCGCTGCTTCTCGGCGAGCTCCCGCTCGAGCTCGGCGTTGCGCCAGCGGAGCACCTCCAATTCCGCTCGCATCGTAGCGAGAACATCCGCTTCGCCGTCGTTCATGATCCGGTGATTCCCTTGGCGCGCCGTGTGGACAGTTACGTCCGTCCTAGCTATCTTATCAAAGGACGACCCCGCCGGGTGAACTTCGAGCACAAGGAAGGCACGCGCAGCGCCTCCGACAGCGCACGTCCTCCTGTCCCGTCGACGCACCGTGACGCACCAGATCCGCTGTCTGCGGGCATCTCGCGGTTCGTCTCGTGTGCGAGCGTACGCTCCAGGGTGCGACCACTCCATGGGACCGGACGAGCCGCCGCCTCGTCGCAGGACAGGCGCCCAGGGCCGCGCGGGCAGATCCGCGGGCGTCATGACTCGATGCGCAACGCTCCTCGGCGAACCGAACGCCCGCTCTGATAGGCGGACAGCGCGCCTCGGCGGACGTGGCGACTCCACGGCGACGCGACGAGAACCCCACCGGAAGGCCACATCGCCCCCACGGGCCCCGGCCCCGCCGCATGAGCGAAAGTAGAGGGCGCGCGAGTCGCTCCCTGAGGGCAGCACTTACCGCCAAACAAACCACAAATACATACATTAACCTACCAAAATCACAAAATGTCTCCTCCGAGTGATAATTTTTTCTCCGTAGATACAATGGTCACGTGTATCACATGCCGGTGTCAGCACGTGCTGCGCGGGTGAAGGGCAGTGCCGGAGGTGGGTCGGCGCCGGAGTCGGGGAAGCGCGGGCGCGGCGTCACGCTCGACTCGCTGGAGGCGGTGCTCCGCGCCAGCGCCTCGCCGCGGGAGTGGGGCAGGTTCGTCAAGGCCACGGGCATGTCGGCGATCCCGGGTGCGGGGAAGAGCGGGACGAAGGTCGACTACTCCGCTTACTTCTACGCGCTCCCGACGGGGACAACCGCGGAGGTGGATCCCCTGTACCTCTACGGAGATCTCCGTCCGGTCCCCGGGGAGGAGACGAGCGCCCAGCTCAAGCTGCGCTGGGAGATGATGCCGGAAGGGTCCATCCCGCAGCGGATCAAGGGCTCCAGCCGCGCCGTCGGAGGGTGGCCGAAGGTGCTTCACCGCATCGCGACAGGCTGGCCAGGGGGCGAGGCGGCGAGCGTCGATGTGACGGCGACCTTCGTGATCGATGAAGGGGCCTACAGGCCGCTCCCGGCGCTCAGGCTCAAGTCGAGGCCGTCGATCGCGGGCTCGCACCGGCTGACCCAGACGGCCGTCGCGTGGTCCGTCGATCCGCCGAGCGGACCGGTGGCGCGGCTGTCCGTCGCGCTCCTCCGCGCGACGGAGCTCGTCCTCGTGGCCTCGGGGCGACACGCGCTGACGCTGGGCCCGGACATGGCATCAGAGCTGGAAGGTGCGGTATGGGAAGGCGCCCGCAGGTTCCTCAAGGCGACGTGACCGCGCCCGGGCGCCGGCGCTCGCCGCGCGCGTCCGCGAGGCTCTGGTCGGGAGGCGAGGTGACGCAGCCGCCCTCCACCGCGAAGGAGCCGGAGACGATGCGGGTGTCGCGCACCACGGTCTACGAGCTCGGAGGCCCGGAGACGGCGCCGACGCTCGCCGCGCACGAGGACCGCCTCCGCAGCCTGGAGCAGCAGGTCGCGCAGCTCGGGATCCAGGTGGAGGAGGGCGTCGGCCGCCTCGCGCGGCAGATCAAGCACCTGCGGCGCGACGTCGACGGGCTCGCCCGCGAGCCGGCGCGGGGCGCTCGTCGGCCTGGTTGACGGGTACGGCAGGAAGCGGCGCGCCGAACGGCTCACCGAGGTACGGGTCGGCGAGCCAGGGACGAGCCGACCGCCGGCCCTTCCAGGCAGGCTGGGACGACGCGAGCTGGGCGAGCTCGGCGAGCGAGGAGCTCGCTGCCGGGAGCGCTCGCGCCGCTCCGTCCACCGCTGCCCGGCCGCGCGACGGGACCGGAAGCGCCTGGGCGTCACCTGGGGCGCGCCGGATGAGCGGATCACCCGACGCGCCTTCACCGCGTTGCGACACGAGGTCTCCCCTGTGGAGTCGACTCGCCATGAGCCGACAGTCAGGCCGTGCGCGACGGATTAGAGCCGCCGGGGCGGTGACGCAAGGTCAAGAACGCCGAGCTGCGCGCGCAGAACGGCCGCCGGATCATTACGCCAACGGGCCACAAATTCTCATCCGGCGAGTGGATTCAGCGCATTGCCGGAGCCGGTTCGATTTTCTCAACTGAAGAGACTTACTGCGCCCGCCGGAGCGTGGCGACGCCCTTCCAGGGCGGCGTCTGCGCGTGCACGACGAGCTCTCCCTGGTCCGAGAACTCGCACAGCGCCTCGTAGGCGACCCCCGCCTCGTCGTAGGAGACCAGCTTGAACCGATCCCACGCGGGATCGCGGATCTCGTAGGCGCGGTCCACGTGGAGGCCGGGCGAGTCGGCGAGGATGCGCTTTCCGTCGAAGCGGACGACCAGGTGCGCGTACTGGAACTCGAGCATCGACGCGAGCATCGGCTCGAGCGGGACCTCGGGCTCGAACCGGACGAGCCGGAAGCTGCCGCGCAGGCGCGCGTCGATCGACGCGATTTCGGCGCCCGCGTCGGGCCCCCGGGCGGCGCTCGATCCGCAGCCGGCGGCCTGTGCGGTAAGGACGGCGGTGCAGGCGGCGACGAGGAAGCGCGAAGCGCGGGATGGACGCGGGGAGAGGCGACTCGCCGAGGGCGACATGGGGCGGAGCTTAGGGCGAGCGGACGGACAGCGCAAAGCGGCGCAGGAGCGCGCGGCCGTGGGCACGCCGCAGGCGAGAGCGCGAACCCTCTTCCTGCCGCGTCCGCTTCGGCTCACGCTTCCACCTGGAGCGCCGCGGTCGCGCTCGCGGGAGGGGGAGCATGACAGACGTCCTGAGAGGCACCGATTTCGTCGCAGGCCTTCCAGAGCACGCGTGCGCCGCGCGCGAGGAGGCCATCCTCGAAGCGGTGCAGGCCGGCCACCTGGCGCCGATCTCGTGGGTCCCGGTGTACAGCCAGCTCGGCGAGCGCCGCGCGACGTTCCTCGTGAGCGCCGACGCGCTCCGTATCGGCGACGCGGAGGACTCCGTCCGCGTCAACGTCTCGGCCCGGACGACCCAGCGAATCGCGGATCTGCTCGAGTGCGCGATGCTGACGACGCGCCTCTGCGACCTCGTGTGGGAGCAGGCCACCGTGCGGATCCCGCCGTGCATCGGCGCCCCGGATGCCTCGATGGCGAACACCTCCCGCATGCTCGAGCACCACCGCCGCCTCGAGGAGCAGGTCGCGGGGAGGACCGGGCTCATCGAGAACGTGGGCAAGCACTGGGTATTGACCAACCGCCTCGCGGACCACCCCGACCGGGCCGCCAACTACGGCTGGTTCGACTCGGGAGCGGCCCACAGGTATGGCCAGCACACCTTGTGGCAACCGCTCGGGCTCGCGCACGATCCGGATCACGTGGACTACTCCCAGGTCGTCCGCCTCGTGCGGCGGCGCTGCACGGTCGACGAAGCGGAGCGCGATCTCCACGAGGTGATGACCGACCCGACGCTCGCCGGTCTGGTCTCGTCCGAGGGTCCCCTGCGCGTCCTCCGGCTGCCCGGGGTGCTGGAAGAGGCGCGGCTCGCCGCGCGCCCGAAGGAGCGCGCCGGCCGCGCGCCCGAAGAGGTGTGATCGCCGCGCGCCCCTCGGGACCTCCGCCCCGCATCCCGATCATCAGTCGCGGGCTGGCGCCCTGTGTAACGTGCCTTCGTGCCGCGCGGATGTCTCCGCCGCTGTGCCCCGTGCGCCTGGCCATTCCTGCGCAACGCCGCCCCGATTGCGCGAGTCCCTGCTCAACTTGAGCAAACCAGCGCAGGCCCTCCCGCGCTCACGCCGCGCGGCGTCGCGTCCCCGGAGCGCCTGGCCAGGTCGTGGGCCCTCGACGCGGGCGTGGCACGGAGCGTGATTGGACGCCGGCCGTGGGGAACGAGGACACCCGCCGGAGACGGCTCTCGGCGACCTCCAGGTGCCCGACATCGCTTCAACCCACATCGCCCCGCGCCGGGACACGCCCGGGCTCAGCGTCGAGCTGAAATTTCCTCAGACACCCAAGGCCACAAAGGATCGCTCCATGACCGAAAGAACTCACGGGCTTCTCGCCAACAATCCTCGCCGAACGTACCGAGCCGCGCCCCTGCTCGCCGCGGCGCTCATGATGGGCTGCACCGCCGCGTCGACCGAGGCGGACGACGCCGCCCCTCTCGCCCAGCCCTCGGCTGACGGCGGGCTGCGCTTCGCGAGCGAGCACGACGCGCTCGGGTGGGTCGCCAGGCGGGCCGAAGAGCTCGAGATGGGGCCGGTGATGGTCGAACGAGACGAGGGCGGCCGGCCCATCAAGGTGGCCGGCGTGTCGATCGGCTCGCCCGACGAGATCGCCGCGGCGAAGGCGGGCTTGATCGGCGAGCTGGGTGGTGAAGACCATGCGGTCGAGATCGCGGGGGAGCGCTATCTCCTGGAAGGCCAGGAGTCCGGGCTGTTCGCCGCGGTCGCCCACTGCAACGGCGGCCTCTGCACGAATGACGAGTCGTTCAAGAACGACTACGTGTTGTATCGAGAGCTCGGCAGCCGAACCTCCGTGACGTCAGGGGGGTTCGAGACCCGGCGCCAGACGATCCAGGGCCGCGGAGAGTACGAGTGCGTGGACCTGCCGGGGCCCCTGCCCGTCAAATGCACCGGCTACTGCACGTATCCGTCCAGCTGCCCTTCCGGCTTCACGGTGGAGAGCACCGCCGGCTACCCCACGTGCAGGACGACCTGCGTCGGCCAGGTGCGCAACGTGACGCTCTCGATCTCGATCGAGGGCTTCGAGTTCTTCGAGTCGAGCGGCATCCTCGTCCCCTCCATCCCGGCGCGAAGCGGCACGACCAACGACTCGAGCCTCGAGGTCAAATACTGGGAGTACGGGATCGGCATCGACTCCGTGATCTCCGACGCCGATGGGCTGTGCGGCTCACACTCGACGTCCGGTCCGGACGGTTTCGTCGTCGCCAAGAGCCACTGGGGCAGCGTGCCCACCGCGTGCCAGTAGCCCTCCCTCGGCGCTCGCGGCCGCGGGCCGAGGCGCGCTCTTCAGGCCGCGGCGCTCACTGGTTCACGAGCTGCATGCCGGGCTCCGGATAGCGGAGGCCGACGGCCGCGCCCTTCGGCACCACCGCGTCGAGGCGCCGCAGATCGGCCTCGCCGAGCGTGATCGCCTCCGCGGCGACGTTCTCCTCGAGGTAGGTGCGGCGCTTCGTGCCGGGGATCGGGACGATGAAATCCCCCTGCGCGAGCACCCACGCGAGCGCGAGCTGCGACGCCTTCACGCCCTTCTCCCGCGCGACGCCCTCGACCTTCGCGACGAGGTCGAGGTTCCGCTGGAAGTTCTCGCCCTGGAATCGCGGCGAGGTGCGGCGGTAGTCGTCCGGCGCGAGATCCTCGAAGCGCCGGATCTGCCCCGTGAGGAAGCCGCGGCCGAGGGGGCTGTACGCGAGGAAGCCGACGCCTAGCTCGCGGCACGTGGCGAGCACGTCGTCCTCGGGATCGCGCGTCCAGAGCGAGTACTCCGTCTGCACCGAAGCGAGCGGGTGCACGGCGTGGGCGCGCCGGAGCGTCGACGAGCTCGCCTCCGAGAGGCCGATCGCGCGCACCTTGCCGGCCTTCACGAGGTCCGCCATCGCGCCGACGCTGTCCTCGATGGGCGTCTTCGGATCCACGCGGTGCAGCTGGTAGAGATCGATCACATCGACGCGCAGGCGCCGCAGGCTCGCGTCGCACGCCGAGCGGATGTACTCCGGCGCGCCGTTGATGCCGCGGACCGTGACGTCGTTCGGGTCGCGGACGACGCCGCACTTGGTCGCGAGGACGACGCGATCGCGCCGGCCTGCGATGGCCCGGCCGACGAGCTCCTCGTTCGTGAAGGGACCATACATGTCCGCGGTGTCGAGCAGCGTGACGCCGAGCTCGACGGCGTGGTGGATCGTCGCGATCGACTCGGCCTCATCGCGCTCGCCGTAGAAATCGCTCATGCCCATGCAGCCGAGGCCGAGGGCGGAGACCTGGAGAGTTCCGAGCTTGCGTGTGTGCATGGTTGGGCTCCTTGGCGCCGCGGAGAGCGGCGGCGGACGCCACCGTAAGAGATAGCGGGCGGCCGGCGTCAAGAGGCGGCCTCCTGCAGCAGCGCTAGAAGCCGTCCCTTGCCAGCAGCGCGCCCGTGCCCGTCGCTGCGAAGAGCCTCCCCTGCGCGCCCGCGAGCGCACGCACGTCCTTCGCCTCTCCGATCGAGACCCACGGGCTCTCGTGGCGCACCGGCGCACGCCATGAGAGGCGCCCCTCCCCCGTGACCGAAACCACCTTCCCGTTGATCGCCGCCATGGCGACCACGCCCTCCGCGCGCCCGACGGGCTTCCAGGGGACGTCGCCGCCCCGCGTGGGGCGCGTGAGCAAGAGGCCGCCGCTCGTCGCGGCGAACAGATCGAAATGGGTCGTGGCCATCGCCACGATACCGGGCCCAACGCCGACCGGCCGCCAGACGACCTCCTCGCGCAGGGGGTCGCGGAAGAAGAGGCGACCCTCGGCGGTCACAAGGAAGATCCCGATCGGCTGCTCCGCCTCGGCCTCGATCGGGCACGCCATGGCGACGACGCCGCGGGCCACCCCCGCGGACCTCCAGGGGAGGTTCTGGCTCGACGGCTCCCGCCACAGCAGCGCGCCGTCCTCGGTGGCCGCGAAGAGGAGCCCCTCGGCGCCCGTCATCGCCACGATGCGCGGCGCGCTGCCCACCCGCTGCCAGCCGTGCTCGGGGTACCGGCGCGAGAGCTTCTCGAGCACGTTGCGCGTGATGCGCTCGATCTCCGGGGCGGTCCCCCTGTCGAACGGGGCCGCCCAGTCGACGCTCGCGGCCGTGAACACCGTGCCTCCGCGGCGGTAGATGCCCATGGTCGCGAGCCCGCCTTGCCCCTGCGCCCGCCATTGCCGGAGATCGGCGACGGCCAGCACCACGAACGTCGGCGGCGTGCCGCCCAGCCCGGTCGCGCGCGCGATCCCGTCGACATCGACGATATCGGCCGCGTCGGTCTCGTAGCCGACCGAGCCTCTCCCGAAGGCATCTCCGAGCGCGAGCCCCGTGCCGTCGAAGACCCAGTGCTCGGGGAAATTCACCCGGTAGACCGCTTGCTTCTGCGCCTCCGGGTCGAGCCAGTTGCCGGCGCCAACCCGGTAGCCCACGCCCGTCATGTGATTCTCCGGGCGATCCACGGGGGCGTTCGCCCATTGCACGGTCACACGATCGTTGTCGATCCCCGCCAGCGGATCCTCGACGGCGTCGCGGTAGCAGACCATCGTGCGGCCGTGGTCCTCGATGCGGACCTGCCAGTAGCACGTATTGCCGCTCAGGAACGCCACATTGCCGCCTGAGCGCACGAATGCCTCGACCGCATCGCGCATCTCTCTGGACCAGTACTCGTCGTGGCCCGTGCTGACGAGGAGCTGAACACCTCGCAAGAGGTCGGGCTCCGCGTGCAGGTCCATGCTGGAGCAATAATCGACCGCGATCTGCTCCCTCTCCAGCCAGCGCACGAGCGGCAGCGCGCTCTTCGCTTCCGTGCCGCCGGGGCGCTCGAAGGACACCCTTCTGGAGCGGTCCGGCGAGGCCCATGGATAGAGCCGGTTGCCGCCCCAGCCATTGTAGGCCTCGTCCGTGAAGAACGGGATGCAGACGAGGATGCTCGCGCCAGGGGCGCGGGCTCTCACCACGAAGCGCAGCGACGCCTCCTCGCCATCCGTGTTCTTCAGGGTGGCCAGATAGACGCCGCTCGGCCAATCGGGAGGGACGAGCCATTCATGGGCGCAGGGCCAGCCGCAGCCCACCGCGTAGGCGTCCGGCGGCGTCGCGTGGGCGCCTGCAGAAAACCTGACAGGAGCGCCGAGCGACGCGCGCGCCCCGATCCGCTCGATGGCCATCTGCACCGCGGGATCTGCCGCGGTGTTGCTCACGTGAAACCCGATCGCCTCTCCCTGCATGACCGATTTGCGCGCGGTATACGCGTCGATAGCCATGAGCCTCCTGCCCTTCCGCTTCCCCCGGGAGCAACGGGCGGGCCGCGGTCAGGCGTGCGGGGGGGTGACGGCTACGCCCCGAATCACCGCGCCAGGAATCACGGCCGTTCCGTGGAACGGAGTCCAAGCATTTCGGAAACGTCAAGCCCCGATCGCGGAACCTGCCCCGGCACCCGCTCCGCCGCGCTCGCGGGCGACAGACCACGCTCGGACCACCGGGAGGAGGGTGCCGAGACCCTGCCGGGAGAGATGAACCTCTGGCCGGAGGCTTCAGACAGCCGTCACGCTGTACAATTCATATGACGATGTAATCGTTGCAGCTTGCGCGCTCAGGAGGGCGGAGGCCCATCCATCAGCGGTAGCACCTCGCAGTGACCCTCCCCGGCGACCTGGAGGAAGCGCTTCGCCCCCGCGATCGCCTCCTCCTTCGAGGCCGCCCGGATCAGCGCGTAGCCGACCATCGGATCCTTCATGTCCGGGAGCGCCCCATCGCTCACGGTGAGCTCGGCGCCTGCTCTCCGGACGCGCGCGCCCATCGCGGTGGGGAGGAGCGCGTCGGTGCCGAGGAGCACGCCCTCCCGCGTCATCTCGTCGATGAGCTTCCCCATCTGCGCCATATGCTCGGGATCGGGGGCGCAGAGCTCCTGGCTTTTGTCAGGCCGGTACAGCATCAAGAATCGCATCGTCGTCTCTCCTTGGGTGCTCGCCCGGCACCCCGGGCGCTCCTCCATCACAGACCGCGCGACCCGCTCAAGCTCATCGGTCGCGCGATCATTTCTCGATCCCCGCTACTTCCGGAGCGGGAGCAGCGCGCGCAGCCGCTCGTCGCGCAGGAGCAGCCCGCCCCAGATCATCGCGGCGACGTACACAGGGAACAGGACGTGGCTGAACAGCGGGTTGTCGACGCGCACGTGCGTGGCGACGGCGCCGCCCAGGAAGCCCGTCAGCAGGATCGCGCCGAGCACGGAGGTGCGCGGGATCATGTAGGTGACGACGCTCGCCAGCAGGACGAGCCCGATGCCGCGGACCGAGCTCAGGGGATAGCCGAGCTGCTCGGACCCCTCCAGCACCTGGGGCACCATCATCAGCTTCCCGATGCTGTCGAAGAGCAGGAACGCCACCGAGAGGCCGCTGAGGATCCGCCCGGCCCAGACCTTCTTGTTCGACACCACCACCGGCTCCACGTGCTGCTCCGACATCAAGGCGCTCGTCTCCATCGTCTCCTCCTGGCTCGCTCTGGACAGATCGGTCCTCCCGCCCCGACGTCATGGCGGCACGGCGCGGCCGATTCGATCCCTAGGACGCCGCGGCGGCGCCCGATTCATCGGTCGTCCGGAAGATTTTTTTCGGAGCTATGTTTCGAGCCGCAAGGGCAGGCCAAAGAGCGGGAAGAGCCGCTCGGCGTCGAGGAACGAGCACACCCCGACGATCTCCCCGGCGGACACGTCGATGACCTGGATCGCCCACGGGACGAAGGCGCCGCCAGGGCCGCTCGGCCGGTACTGCCCCAGCGCGCAGGATCCGTTCGCCGCCACCGGCAGGAGCCTCGAGCCTCTGCACCCCTCGCCCACCTTGAGGAGCCAGGCGTGCACCGAGGGACGCCCGCGCAGCCACAGCCGGTAGGGCGGCATCGACCAGGTCGCGTCCTCGCGGAGCAGCGAGACCAGCGCGTCGACGTCCTGCCGCTCGAAGGCCGCCACGTAGCGGCCGAGCAGGGACCGCTGCGCTTCGTCCATCGGCTCGTGGAGATCGGCCCTGTCCTCGTGGCCCATCGTCGCCCGGGCGCGCTGCAGCGCGCTGTTGACCGAGGCGACGGTCATCCCGAGCAGCTCCGCGATCTCCGCGGCCTCCCAGGACAGGACCTCCTTCAGCAGCAGCGCCGCGCGCTGCCGGGGCGGGAGCCGCTGGAGCGCGGCCACGAACGCGAGCCGGATCGTCTGCCGCGACGAGACAAGCTCGGCCGGGTCGCAGGAGGCCGCCAGCACCCGACCGTCGGGGATCGGCAGCACCCACGTCGCCTCCGCCAGCGTGTCGAGGACCGGGTTCTCGGCCGAGCCCGCCGGGCCGAGATCCATCGGTCGAGCCCGCCTCGACCGGCCCCGCAGCATGTCGAGGCACACGTTGGTGGCGATGCGGTAGAGCCACGATCGCAGCGCGGCGCTGCCCTCGAGCTGATCGAAGCTCCGCCATGCCCGCACCATCGTCTCCTGCACGGCGTCGTCCGCGTCGAACGCGGAGCCGAGCATCCGGTAACAGTGGCCGGTCAGCTCCTGCCGGTGCTGCTCCAGGTGCAACTCCATCTCGCCGGGAGGGGGGCTGGCTGCGGGGGTGGAGAGCTCCATGGCCTCAACTCACCTTCGTGGGCGGGTTGCGGAGCCAACCGAGGGGGAGATGGGTCGCAGGATCGATGTCTCCCTGAAACTTCGGCCCGCAATAGACCTCGGTGACCTCGATGGTCCCGACGAGATGCCGGTTGAACTCGTCCAGCTCCACGGGTCGGTACAAGATCATCGTCGTCTCTGCTTCCTTTATACCCCCGCTGGACGTGGATCTCAGCGTCCGTCTGCCGGAGCCGACACGGCGACCTCGACGCGATGCGCGGAGGCTCACACAAGCGGGCCGCGCGCGGCCCCTGCCCACAGGCGGGTGGCGGCGGGCCGGGGCCGAGCGAGGTGCCGTGGGCCACAGCCGCGCCCGCTGAAAAAAGATCGAGGGGCGCGTAGGGAGGGCGGCCCGAGGAGCGTCCCAGGAACAGAAGCCGGCAAGAACAGGCTGGCCCTTGCACCAAGGAGCACGACCCCCATGACCCTCGCCCTCTTCTCCAACAAGACCCACAGCGCGATCCGTCGCCTCGTCCTCGGCAGCTTCCTTGCCGCGGCCGTCCTCGCCGGCGGCGGAGCGGCCTACGCGGCGAACGGCGCGGGTGGAACGGGGAGCAAGCCGGCGCCGCACCAGGGCCAGGGCAAGGACGCCCACCGCCAGCACGGCCCGAAGGACCCGGCCCGCGTCATCAAGCGCTTCGACAAGAACGCGGACGGCAAGCTGACCGTCGCTGAGCTCCCCGAGAAGGCACAGAAGCGGCTCGGCAAGGCCGACACGAACAAGGACGGCACCCTGTCGGCCGAGGAGCTCAAGGCGCACGCCGAGCTGCGCATGAAGGACCGGGCGGCGAAGCAGAAGGCGCGCTTCGCCAAGAAGGACAAGAACGGCGACGGCTTCCTCACCAGGGACGAGGTGGGCGACAAGCGCTGGGAGCGGGTGAAGGCGGCGGACGCGAACCGCGACGGCAAGGTGAGCGCCGACGAGCTGCGCGCGGCGCGCTCCGCGCGCAAGCCGCCGGTAGCCCGGTAGCTCCACGGAGAGCGCGCGACGCGGAGAGCCGTGATCGGCCTGCTCCGTTCACGGCTCCGGCGCGGACCGGAGCAGCTCATCGCCGAGCGCTCGCAGCGCGCTCTCCAGCGCCGGCAGGTCGCTCCCCTCGATCTCCCATTCCTTCCGGCTGTAGTACTTCGCCGCGCCCCGCGGAGCGCCGCTCAGATCGAGGCAGTAGTCGAAGCCCTTCACATCGCACGACCGCGCATCGAAGACGACCTCGTGCCTCGATTCGTCCTGCGGGAAGAGCAGCTGCACCTTGTCGTTGCCGCGGAGCTCGTAACGAAACAGGGCAAACGAGCCCTCGTACTGAGACGCACGCCGGAAGACGCCGATCGGCTCGTCGGCGAGCAGCGCGACGAGCTCGACGCGGTCCGTGTCGCCCTTCGGAATCCGCTCGATCCAGACGCGGCCGACCAGCGTCTTCGGGTCGGAAGCGCGCGAGCTCAGGAGCCCGTAGCCGGCTGCGACCGCCGCGAGCGCGATCACCGTGACCGTCATCCTCTTGGAAACGCGGTTCATGGGCGGCATCCTACCCCTTGCAGCGCCGCACGGGGCCCGAGATCGAGGCCCGCGGTCCGCCTGCCGCGGCGCCGCGGAGCAGCCGAGAGCGCTCTCTCAAGAGCCGAGCGGCGCGCCGCAGCGATCGCACCCCTTCGAGCGGTACGAGTGCTTCGCCTCGCAGTTCAGGCAGTGCTTCGGCAGGAAGTAGAGGAGCGCCAGGCCGATGCAGGTGACCACCCCGACGATCCCCCACGCGCCGCTCCGGCCGCGCATCTTCGCGTAATACACGAGGGCGGTGATGAACAGGGCGACGCCGAGGAGCGTGACGGTAGCGCTGTCCATCGCGCGACCCACCGATTGCAGAAGGAACCCTGGCACCCCGCACAGGAGGCTCAAGTTGCTGTAGCGACTCAGCTTCTTCTGGATCTCGAGGCGCTGCTCCGGGCTGATCTGCGCGACGCCCTCGGCGTGAGGCTCGATGGATGCGGTCGGAGGTGCATAAGGGTTCATGCGTTCTTCCTTCCCGGCGCGGTCTCGCTGGGCGCCGCGCGACGAGGATCTCAGGTTATGCACCTTCCCCGACCCGGAATAGCGGGATCCGCCCGCCGGGCTCCCTCTCCTGGAAAGATCGAGGGGCGCGTAGGGAGGGCGGCCCGGGGAACGTCTCACGAACAGAAGCCGGCAAGAACAGGCTGGCCCTTGCACCAAGGAGCACGACCCCCATGACCCTCGCCCTCTTCTCCAACAAGACCCACACCGCGCTCCGCCGCCTCGTCCTCGGCAGCTTCCTTGCCGCGGCCGTCCTCGCCGGCGGCGGAGCGGCCTACGCGGCGAACGGCGCGGGCGGAACAGGGGGCAAGCCGGCGCCGCACCAGGCCCAGGGCAAGGACGCCCGCCGCCAGCACGGCCCGAAGGACCCGGCCCGCGTCATCAAGCGCTTCGACAAGAACGCGGACGGCAAGCTGACCGTCGCTGAGCTCCCCGAGAAGGCGCAGAAGCGGCTCGGCAAGGCGGACACGAACAAGGACGGCACCCTGTCGGCCGAGGAGCTCAAGGCGCACGCCGAGCTGCGCACGAAGGACCGGCAAGCGAAGCAGAAGGCGCGCTTCGCCAAGAAGGACAAGAACGGCGACGGCTTTCTCACCAGGGACGAGGTGGGTGACAAGCGCTGGGAGCGGGTGAAGGCGGCGGACGCGAACCGCGACGGCAAGGTGAGCGCCGACGAGCTGCGCCCGGCGCGCTCCGCGCGCAAGCCGCCGGCAGCGAGGTAGCAGCGAGGTCAGCGCCGCGGCGCTGTCTCCTCGCCGGAGGCCGTCCCCTCGCCCGGCGCTGTCTCCTCGCCAGCGCTCGCTGCGGCCGCGGCGCCGCGCTTCCTCGGGCGCTTCGGAAAGAGCGGGAGCTGCCGCTCCAGCACCTGGCTCCGCCAGGCGAGCAGGGTCTGCGCGCGCCGGCGCGCCGTCTCCTTCCCGATGCCCGCGGTGAAGCGGAAGATGCGCCGCGCGAGCGCCTCCCGCGTCGGCGCCGCGGGCTCGAAGAGATCCGGCGCGACCTCCTTCACGACCTCGCACGCGAAGATCGCGCGCCTCAGGAGCGTCCGCTCGTCGGCAGAGCCGGACGAGGAGGCGAGAAGCTCGCGTGCCGCAGGCGTGATCGAGGCGCCGTCGTCGCCGAGCCAGCCGAGGACGCGGGCAGCGGCGAGCGCATAACCGACGTGCCGCAAGGAGATGCCCGTCTGCTCGGAGATCCGCTCCTTCTCGGTCACCCCGCCCGAGAGCGCCTCCAGCACGCGCCGCACGTTCGCGAGGTTGTCGGCCTGGGGGATCTCGGCGCTGTGCAACAGGCGGGTCGTCGGCATGGGCGGCAAGGAACCCCGGCCCCCGGCCGGGAGACGACACCATAGCGCGCCAAGGCACGGCGTGGGTCTCGAAGACGCCCGCCGGGGCCGGGCGCGCCGTCGCCCCATCTCTCCAGCGCGCACGCCGCGCCGGCCGGGCCGTGCGCGCCTGGTCCCTGTGCCAGCGCTGTCTGCGCCTGGCACACGTGGCGCAACGCGCTAGCGAGCGCGCTCGGGAAAGCGCCCGGATTGCGCGGAGCGCGCGATGGAACGGTTGCTGCCAAGTCTGCAAGGGCCGACGCTCGCGTCGAGCCCGCCGCGGCCCTCCGGGACATCGCGCCTGAAGGAGGGAGCGCTCGGGCTCTCCCCTTCACAGCGCCCTCGCGTGTTCCAGGTGCTCCCATGAGATCTTTCCTTCGCGCATTGACCCGCTGGCAAGCGACTCCCGTGTTCACCCTCGCGCTGCTCTGTATCCATTGCAGCTCGAGCGTCGAGGCGGACGCGATGGGCGGCGGCTCCACCGGCGAGGGCGGTGGCGGTAGTTCCACCAGCGAGGGGAGCGTCGACAGCACCTCGACCGGCGAGGGCGGCGGCGGAAGCTCGAATGGATCGGGCGCTGGCGGCTCGACAGGGGAAGGCGGTGGCGGCAGCTCCGCAGGCGGTGGCGGCAGCTCCGCGGGCGCAGGCGGTGGCGGCGGGTGCCGCCTGCCGGACGACCCCGCTGTGTTCGAGATCGGGACCGGCGAGACCTGCTTCGAGAGCATCGAGGAGGGCGCCACGCTCCCGGTGATGGCGGGGCCCCAGGGGGGATATCACCTCTGGTTCGCCGTCGGCTGCAGCGATTGCGGCACGAGGGTCCGCGTGCGGTACAGCGTCAAGGACCCTGCGACCGGGGACATGTTCCCACCGGGCGTGCCGCAGGAGGGGATGGTCGAGCTCCTCCCCGGGGAGTTCCCGCACGCGTTCGGGCTCATCGCGTTCCTCCCCGGAAGGCCGTGGGAGCCGGAAGCCGTGCTCAAGGAGGGCACCCACGTGATCCTCGCGGCGGAGGCGCGCAACGACGACGGCTCGACGAAGCACGCGGCGCAGGTGGAGGTCGTCCTCGGCGCCACCGTGGCCTGGGGCCTGCCGTGCAGCGACGATCCGGCGACCTGCGACGCCCCCGGCGGCGCGCCGTGCTGCACCGACTGAGCGATACGGCCAGAGGTCTCTGACGACCGGCCCTCCCTGGTGGAGATCGCCGCGCTCCCAGCTGCAGTGAGGACAGCGAAGCGAGGGCAGCGCGAAGGCCGCCGTCCACCACGGGATCACGCGGCCGTCGAGAGCAGATGCCATGTCCGGCGCGCCTGGTTGCGGGTTCTCCTGACTTGTCGGGTGTCGCTCGCGTGTCATTCCATCACCATGCCTACACCCGCCGCGGCCACTCCGAAGACGACAAAGAAGCCCGATGGCAAGCCCAACGTGCTCATCCTCAATGGAGACGACATCGGCATCTGGAACATCAGCTTCCATAACCGCGGGATGATGGGGTATCGCACCCCGAACATCGATCGTATCGCGGAGGAGGGCCTCGCCTTCACGGATTACTACGGTCAGCAGAGCTGCACCGCTGGCCGAGCCGCGCTCATCACCGGCCAGAACCCGCTCCGCACCGGGCTCACCAAGGTGGGTATGCCCGGCGCCGCGGTCGGCCTCCAGCCCGAGGACCCCACGATCGCCGAGCTCTTGAGGCCGCTCGGCTACGTGACCGGGCAGTTCGGCAAGAACCACCTCGGCGACCGGGACGAGCACCTCCCCACGAACCACGGCTTCGACGAGTTCTTCGGCAACCTGTACCACCTGAACGCCGAAGAGGAGCCGGAGCTCCCCGACTATCCGAAGGATCCATCGTTTCGCAAGCGGTTCGGGCCGCGGGGAGTGCTCCATTGCTTCGCCGACGGGCGCATCGAGGACACCGGCCCGCTCACCCGCGAGCGGATGGAGACCATCGACGACGAGATCACGGACCGGTGCCTCGAGTTCATCGAGCGCGCCCACCGCGACGGAACTCCGTTCTTCGTCTGGTACAACACGACCCACATGCACTTCCGCACCCACCCCAAGGAGAAGGTCCGGGGGAAGAGCGGCCAGGGCCCCTACAACGATGTGATGGTCGAGCATGACGAGTACATCGGCAAGGTCCTCGCCAAGCTCGACGAGCTCGGGATCGCCGGCGACACCATCGTCGTCTACACGACCGACAACGGGCCTCACTTCAACACCTGGCCGGACGCCGCGATCACCTGCTTCCGCAGCGAGAAGAACACGAACTGGGAGGGCGCGTTCCGGGTGCCCACGTTCGTGAGGTGGCCCGGGAAGATCCCCGCCGGCAAGGTGCTCAACGGGATCGTCTCCCACCAGGACTGGCTGCCGACGCTGCTCTCGGCGGCGGGCGTCCCCGATATCAAGGACAAGCTCCTCCACGGCCACCAGGCCGGGAACAAGAAGTTCCAGGTGCACATCGACGGCTACGACATGCTCCCCTACTTCACCGGGCAGGTGGAGGAGAGCCCGCGGAGGGAGTTCTTCTACGTCGGCGACGACGGCGATCTCCTGGCGATCCGGTATGACGACTGGAAGCTCGTCTTCATGGAGCAGCGCGCCACGCGCTTGCAGATCTGGGTCGAGCCGTTCGTCCACCTGCGGACTCCGAAGATCTTCAACCTGCGTCGCGACCCGTTCGAGCGGGCCGACGATGGCTCGAACACGTACTGGGACTGGGTCCTCGACCATGTGTTCCTCGTCGTGCCCTGCCAGGCGTACGTCGCGAAGCTCCTCGAATCGTTCGAGCGGTTTCCTCCCCGGCAGAAGCCGGCGTCGTTCAACCTCGACCGAGTGCTGGAGAAGCTCAACCAGAACCGCATCCACGGTGACTGACGACGGAGCGACCTGATCCTTCCCGCCGCCGCGGCGCGCGTCACGGCGAAGCCCCGCGAGCTCCAGCAAGATCCCCACGACCGCTTGACGCCGGCTCGCTCGGGATCACGCGCCGAGCGGCGGCGGCGTGGATCAGAAGACGACGGCGCCGGGCGAGCAATACTGGTCGAGGAGGGGCGAAGGCGTCGCCGACACGTTGGCGTCGTCCACGTAGTACACGGCCGGCCCGCCGATCGTGTAGATATAGACCTCGTTGTTGAACGACGTGCCGCAGGTCTGGAGGTACTCCCACTTTCCAGTCTGCGTCGAGGTCCTGGTGGTGTAACCCGTCCCGCCGCTGCCGAGCCCTATCGTCACCTGCCCGGTCACGGTATAGACCCAGACGCTGAACCGCAGGTAGGCGTTGTTCGGCGGCGGGCTGGCGGATGTCCAGTACTGCTGGGCGATGCCGCCGTTGGTCGTCGTCGCGGACACGAGGAGGCTGCGCTTGTTGGCCGTGTGCACGACGTCGGTCTTGAGCCATGTCGCGATGGCGCCGTAGTTCAGGTCATTGCTCGTGGCAGGCCAGGAGTCCGCCGCGGTGCCCCCAGCCCTGCTACAATGCTCCAGGCGCCGGTGTGGAGGCTGTGGCCTGGAGGCCAGGACCTCCAGGCGCAGAGGCGTGCCCCTCCAGGAGGCCGCGCCGACGGTGATGCCTGCGCGCGAGCGCCGCGTGGACGGAGGACGCGCTGCGCTGGAGCGCGCCGTGGCGCCGCCGGGGCGTCAGGCCGGCGGGAGCAGGGCGAGCAGCGCTCTGGCGGCGACCTTCTTGTCGAGGACAAGCACGCTCCGGATCAGCCTTGCGCTCCCCGTGAGCTTCTCGCCCAGCGCCTCGCCGGTGATCTCGAGCCGGCAGGCCAGGAGGCGCTGGGGGTAGCGAGAGAGGAGCGCGTCGCAGTCGCGATAGAAGCGGGTGCTGCCGTCGCTCGCGAGAAAGAGGATGCGGGACGCGCGGGCGTTCTGCGGGCTCTCCGGGGCCCTCCTGGCCGCGGCGTCCAGCCCCTTCTGCTCCCTGGCGAGCTTGTCAGCGATGAGCTCGAGGCCGTGGCAGGCGTGCTCGGCCGCGAGCGCGCCGCGGAGCTCCGCGGCCAGCGCGTCGGTCATCGGGAGCGTCGCCACCCGGTTTCGACCGCTCTCCCACAGCAGGCCCGCGTGCTTGGTGAGGAGATCGGACACCGCGTCATGGCGCGGATCGGCGACGAGATCTTTCGGCAGCTTGAGCACAGGCACCTCTGCGCGCACCCTACCAGACCCGGAGCGCCGCGACGACCGCGGCGGCGGCGAGCCTCCCGCACGCGGGCCCGTCGGACCAGCCCATCCCTCCCGGCCTGGTCCGCTGGCTTCGGTTGACCAGTCGACTACCCGTTGAGCCGCCGATGATACCGATCATGGCACGGCAGAGGAGAACGGCCGGCTGCGCGTCGCGCTGCGCCTTGCACCGCCGAGCTTGCTGGCCTCGACAGCCCATCGTAAACTAGGATATGGCCGTTCAAGCCGTTACCGTGAACCTGCCCGAGCCGCTGTACGAGCGCCTGGCTCGCCGCGCGCAGAAAACGCAACGAACCGTCGAGGCCGAGCTCGTCGACGCGGTGGCGACCTCCCTCCCTGACGAACCCGACGAGCTGGCGGTCGACATGGCGGAGGCCATCGCCGCGCTGCACCTGCTAGGTGACGAGGATCTCTGGCGGGCCGTCAGGCAGAGCCTCGCCCCGGAGAAGGCAGCAGACCTCGAGGATCTGCACATCAAGCGCCAGAGCGAAGGGCTCTCCGCGTCGGACATCGAGGCGCTCGCGACGCTCATGAAGGAGTACACGCGGATCATGCTGGTTCGTTCCCGATCTGCCGCGCTGCTCAAACAGCGAGGTCATGACGTCTCGGGGCTTCACCAAGGACATGAGCCGTAGCTACATCGGGAGGGCGCTGCGTGAGCAGGTCGCCGGTGAGGCGCGCCATCGCTGCGGCTATTGCCTGACCTCGGCGCGTATTATCGGCACGCCGATGGAGATCGACCACATTATCCCTGAGTCGCTGGGCGGACCTACTGCCAGGGAAAATCTCTGGCTCGCATGCTCGATGTGCAACGATCACAAAGGCAATCGAATCGCTGCTCCCGACCCGCACACCGGGGAAGTCGTGCGTCTCTTCAACCCACGACAGCAGGTCTGGCTGGATCATTTCGGCTGGAACACGGAGGTATCTCTGATCATCGGCAAGACGCCAACTGGCCGAGCTACGATCGCTGCGGTTCGCCTGAACCGCGCCGAGCTCGTGGAAGCCCGGCGAGGCTGGGTCATCGCGGGTTGGCATCCGCCCGAGGATTGAGCCATGAGGCCGCCCAACCAGCGGCTGCTGCCGACGGCGCTGCGCGCCGCGGCAGCATAAGATACTGGAATTATTGAGAATGTGGACAGAGATAGCCAGCGAACACTCTGGCATGAGGCACGGCCCACCAGGCGTGCTCTCCGGTGGCATTTGCGGTATATTTGCGTGTATGCCGCTCCCCGCGATGCCTCCTCCAGGTTTCGACGACCTCTCCTCCGCTGAGAAGCTCGATTACGTACAGGCCCTCTGGGACCGCGTGGCGCTCCATCCTGAGGCAGCTCCCGCCCTGGAGTGGCATCGCGGAATCATCGCGGATCGCCTGGCGGCGCACCGCGCTGGTCAGGGTTCGAGCCGCTCGTGGGAGGAGGCCCGCCGAGACCTGCTCTCGCGCCTGCGCGCCGCGCAGCGATGAGACGGCTTGAAATCCGCCAGGAAGCGGAGGTCGAAGGATCGGCTGCAAGCACCGAGCTGCGTAGAGTGGCATTCTCGGTTTAACAAGCCGCTGGCGCCGACTCTTCTCCGCGACGCTGCACACCGTAGCCGTTGGGCAGACGGTGGACGGCAAGGCGAGTTGGGAACATTGGTGCTGCTCGGGTCACCATGGGCAACGTTCGATGAGCTCCCGCTCGATCCAAAGCTCTGGTACGTGCAGAGGACCCGGCGTGCCGTCTCCCTTGACTCCTTGATCGATAGGCTTCAACTAGGACCTTTTTCATGGCGCCGATCATTCCCAATCCAGACAAGATCAAGAGCTTCCCCACCGAGGCAGCGTTCGAAGCCTGGATGGCCGCGAACCACGCCCGCGAGACCGAGCTGTGGCTGAAGATTCACAAGAAGGACTCGGGCCTGCCGACGGTCACCTACGCGCAGGCGCTGGACGTGGCCCTGTGCTGGGGGTGGATCGACGGCATCCGGAAGTCGTTCGATGACCTCTCTTTTCTGCAGCGGTACACCCCTCGCAAGGCGAGGAGCGTCTGGAGCCAGATCAACACGGATCACATCGCGCGGCTGACGGCGGCCGGCCGCATGACCCCGCACGGCCAGCGGCAGGTCGACGCCGCGAAGGCGGATGGTCGCTGGCAGGCCGCCTACGCCCCCATCCGCAGCGCGACCGGAGCCACCGTTCCCGACGACCTTCGCGCTGCCATCGAGGCGAACCCACGGGCGCGCAAGACGTTCCAGACCCTCGGGCGCCAGAACCTCTTCGCGCTGGCGTTTCGCACGAGCAACATGAAGACGCCCGCCGGGCGCGCGAAGAAGATCGAGACGCTGGTGGCGATGCTGGCGCGCGGTGAGACCATCGTGCCGGAAGGGCGGCGCTGACCTCGGTCAGCGCGCGCGGCTCCCCTCCAATGAGCGTGCAACGTGTTGCCTACGTGGTCCTCCGATGCGCAGACCTCGAGCGCTCGCGGCGGTTCTACGAAGGCCTTGGCCTGCGCTTGTCTCCAGAACAGCACGGCAACGGACCGAAGCACTACTCGTGCAACGTGGGTGGGATGATCCTCGAGCTCTATCCGCTCTCGGACGGGCCGACGTCCGGTCTCCGCCTGGGGCTCGTCGTTTCCGACCTCGATCGGATCCTGGAGTCGCTCCGAGCGCTGGGCGCGGTGGTCGGCGCCATCGGCTCCGAGGGCAGCTCGCCCGTGACGGTCATCGATCCCGATGGCCATCGGATCGCCCTGGAACAAGAACGCTGAGCCGTTCCAGGACAAAACCGGGGAGCGGGCGCTGCTCCTCATGAACCGCTCCCCCCTCCTCCTTGGGCGACGAGGTACCCGTCGCGACCAGCGCGCGGAACTTGGCCCTCCCGCGCGCCCCCTGGCATCTCCGCGGGGTGCGATCGCGTCTCTTCCTCGCGCTCGCCGCCGCGATCGCCGTCGGGATCGCGCCGGCGACGGCATCTCCGGCGCCGCCGGGCGTCCGAAAGCTCCACGTCGAGGCCGGCGCCGTCCACGCCACGGTCGGCGCGTCGGGCAAGCAGGTGCGCCTCACGCTCGATCCCGAGCTCCAGCGCGCCGCCGAGCGCCTCCTCGCCCGCTCCGGCGCCCCCGAGGGCGCCATCGTCGCCTCCGACGTCCGCACCGGCCGCATCCTCGTGTGGGCGAGCCGCGGAGACCGGGACTACGTCGCCACCCCGCTCGCCCCGAGCGCGAGCCTCTTCAAGATCGTCACCGCGGCGGCGCTGCTCGAGGGCCGCAAGGTGAACGTCGCCACGCCCGTCTGCTACACGGGCGGCATGAGCGCGATCACCGCGGCTGATCTGCAGGGCCGCGGCGCCACCTGCACCGTCTTCGGCGAGGCGCTCGGCCGCAGCATCAACGGCGTCTTCGCCCGCCTCGCCGGCCAGCACCTCACGGCCGACGACCTGCGCAACAAGGCCCGCGACCTCGGCTTCGACGGCGAGGTGCCCATCGACATCCCCGTCGCGCCGAGCGCCGCCCACGTCCCGGCCGACGGGCTCGGCCTCGCCCGCGCCGCCGCGGGCTTCTGGAGCGGGCGGCTCAGCCCGCTCGGCGCCCTGTTCGCCATGCAGACGATCGCCAACGACGGCGAGCGCGTGCGCCTCTCGCTGCTCGCGCCGCCGGGCGCGCAGGAACGCGGGGACGCGGGCGCGCTCGCGCCGCGGAGCACCGACGGCCGCGGCCTCCGGGCCGACGTCGCGCGCACCCTCCGGTCGATGCTCGAGGTCACGACGCGGCGGGGCACCTGCGCCAAGGCGTTCCGCAAGCCCGACGGCACCCGCGCCCTCGGCACCATGCCCGTCGCCGCCAAGACCGGCACGCTGGTCGGCGGCAGCCCGTCGCGGATGTTCTCGTGGTTCGCCTCGTTCGCGCCGTCGGATCGCCCCGAGATCGCGGTCTCCGTGATGCTGGCCAACGACATCGCGTGGCGCACCAAGGCGAACCTCGTGGGGCGCGAGCTGCTCGAGATCTACTTCGGCCGGAGACGCCCGGGGCCCGTGGCCCGGCGGCGCTGACGGCGCTGACGGCGCTGAAGGCCATCGACGCCGCGCACACGACGCGCCCGTGGCGCATCGCCTTCACCGATCACACGCGCAGCTGCTTCCGTGACGGCGCCCGCGCGTCAGGCGCAGCCCTTTGCTCGACCTGCATCACGCCTTGCGCTCCCCTCCCCGAGGATGTGACGCTCACGCGGCATGGCGAAGGTTACCGCGCTCGGCATGGACACGATCACCGAGAGATCCGGTCATCAGATGACGGGGATGGCCGTGAGCGTGTGCCTCACGCCGGCCGCGCCGAGCCCGTTGCCCATCCCCTACCCCACGATGGGCACCGTCGCGGAGGGGATCATCGACCCGTGCATGCGCACGAAGATCGAGGGCGCGAAGATCCTCACCGTCGGCGGCTGCATGAAGGCCTGCCACGGCAATGAGCCGGGCACGCTCAAGGAGGTCGTCAGCCTCAACACCGGCGGCCCGTGCTTCCCGTGGCTCGGCGCGCCGAACGTCATCATCGAGCTCGGCATGGCCGGCATCACCGGCAGCATGGGCCAGATGAACAAGAGCATCACCGTCGGCGCCGGCGCCAACGCGAGCGGCGCAGGCGGGGGCGGCGGCGGCGGAGGGGGCGGCGGCGGCGGCGCCGGAGGCCCGGGCGGCGGCAGCCCGCAAGGCGGCGGCAACGGCAGCGGGGGCGGCGGCGGAGGCAACAGCGGCGCCGCGCCGCCGAGACCGCCCGCGCCGCCGGGCGCCGAGGGGCAGGCCAGCGGTGGGCACCCGGTCGATGTCGTGACCGGCACGATGTTCACCCATCCCACGATCGATTTCTCGATGCCGGGCTGCCTCTCGGCGCAGATGACCCGGAGATACCGCAGCTCTGCGGTGCGACACAAGGTCGGCCTCGGCTGGGGCTGGTCGCACGGCTTCTCGTGGCAAGCCACGCGCGCCGGAGATCGCGTCGTCCTCGTCGATCCCGACTTCCGCGAGGTTCCCCTCGCGCTCCGGGGCGAGGACGAGGTCGTCGCGCTCCCGTTCGGCGTCCAGGTTCGCTTCGTCGGAGACGACATCGTGGTTGCGGTGAACGACGGCTATTTCCGCGTGCTGCGCCGCGCGGCAGGCTCCCCCGTCTACCGGCTCGCGGCGCTGCGGGACGAGACCGGAAATGCCATCGAGTGCGTCTGGGAAGCCGGAGAGCTGGTCGCGCTGCTCGACTCCGCCGGACGGCGCGCGACCTTGCGGCGCGACGGCTCCTACCGGAGCTGGATCCAGTCGGTCGCTGGCGAGGACGGCAAGACGCACGAGCGACGCCTCGTCACGTACGAGATCGACGCGCGGGGCGATCTCGTGCGGGTCATCGACGCGGGCGGCGTCGAAACGAGCTATGCTTACGACGAACAGCATTACCTCGTCAGCGAGAGCTTGCCGGACGGGACGGTCTATCGCTTCCTCTACGCCGACGACGCCGGGCAGCGTCGCTGTGTCGAGACCTGGGGCGAGTTGCAGGGAGGCGACATCCTGGGCTCCCTCGGCGCGCGCTCCGCGGGCTCGCCTGTGCAGGCGAGAGGTCTCTTTCACGCTCGTTTCGACTACGGGCCTGGCCCCTTCGAGACGCGGATGATCGACGCGGCCGGCGGGACGCACCGCTACCGGGGCAACGCTCTCGGGCTCGTGGAGGAGTACGTGGATCCGCGCGGCTATTCTTGGACCTACCGCTATGACCAGGCGGGCCGCCTGATCTCCACGAGCGACGGCGGGGGTCGCGTCGAGCGACGCAGCTTCGACCTGCACGGCCGCATGCTCGGCCTCACCAGGCCAGACGGCGCGCGGTGGGCCTGGAAACGAGACGACGAGCAGAGCAAGGTCGTCAGCGTCGACGCCGCTGGCAAGCGGGAGATCGAGACGACGTGCGGCACGCGGACGGTGGAGCACCAGGACGCCCGCGGGCGCATCACCCGCTTCGCCTACGATGCCCACGGGTTGCTGCGCGACATCGCCTATCCCGACGGCACGGTGGAGACGCGCTCGTACGATGCTCACGGCAACATAAGCGAGCATACCTTCGAGGATGGCAGCCGGGCGCGGTACACGTTCGATCTCTTCGGTCGCCCCGTGTGGATCAGGACGCCGCGCGGAGCGGAATACGAGCTCGGCTACGACTCGCGAGGCGATCTCGTGTTCATCGCCGAGCCGAGCGACAAAACGACAGAGTTCCGGATTGGCCCGACTCGCCTGATCGAGGCGATGCGCGATCCGTCTGGCGAGGTGACGCGCTACCGTCACGTCGCGGGCGCTCTGGTCGAGTGCGTGCGCGCGGATGGAACCCGCTACGCGTTCGGTCATGATGCCCTGCGCCGCCTCGTGTGGATCGAAAACCCGGCCGGCGAGCGTTACCAGCGCACCTATGACGCCGTGGGGAACATCGTCCGCGAGACCTCGTTCGCGGGCGTGACGACGGAGTACGCTTACGACGGCTCGCGCCAGCTCGTGTCCGTCACCCGTGCAGACGGCGCCTGGATCCACCTGCTGCGCGACGCGGAGGGGCGAATCGTGGCACGGGAGCACTCGACCGGGCTCGTCGAGCGGTTCACCTACGGCGCGGGCGGCGCGCTGACAGCGGCCGAGAGCCAGGGTGTTCGCGTGCAGTTCGAGCGCGACGAGGACGGGCGCATCCTACGCGAGATCCAGGAGGCGGGCGGGTGGCGGTTCGAGATCGCCACGGAGTACGACAACAACGGGGGCGTCCTCGGGAAAGCGTACTCGACCGGCTGGAGCGTCTCATTCATCCGGCGCCCGGGAGACGGCGTACCCCTCGCGCTGCGTGCCGTCGCGACGACCCCGGAAGAGCTGCGCTTCGAGTACGACGATCGCGGGGTGGAGACACTCCGCCGGCGCGCCACCGGCCCAGGCGCCATCGCGACGGAGAGCGATGCGTATGGGCTCCCGACGCGCGTCTCCGTGTTGGGCGAGGACGAAGCAATGCTGCGCGAGCGACGGTACGAGTGGGCCGTGGATGGGCCGCTGCGGCGAGTCGTCGACACCCACGCCGGGCAGCGGCGGTACGAGCTCGATCCGCTCGGACGACCGCTCGCGGCGGAGGGGCTCGGAGCTGCGGAGCATTTCCACTACGCTCCTCACGGTACGCCGGTGCCCCGCGCACAGCCGTGGGCGATCGGTCGCGGCGGGCGTCCGACGAACGCCGGTGACGTGCGCGTCGCGTGGGATGCGCTCGGACGTCTCGCCGCGCAGAATACCCCCGATCCGCTGCGGAGCTGGGCGTATACCTATGACGAGAGCGATCGCCTGATCGAGGCGCGGCGCGGCGACGGCCGGAGCGTGCGGTACCTCTACGACCCGTTCGGGCGGCGCCTCGCGGAGACGTATGACGACGGCGAGAGCACCTGGTTCGGGTGGGACGTCGACAGCCCCGTCGAGGAACGCAGCATGAAAGGAGGCGTGGTACGCCGCGTCTTCCGCGACGACGGGTATGTGCCGCTGCTCGAGGCGGAGGACGGACGCGCATTCCGGATGATCGCCACCGACGCGGCGGGCACGCCGTGGCTCTACGTGGATCCGAGCCACGACTGCGACGAGATCGATCTCTCGGCGTGGGGCACGGTCGCTCGCCGGAGCGGCCAGCCGGGCGGTCTGCGGTTCGCCGGGCAACGCGAGGACGCGTTCACCGGGCTGCACTACAACCATCACCGGCACTACGCCCCCGCGCTGCACGTCTTCCTCACGCCAGATCCGCTGGGGATCGACGTCACGCTGAACGACGTGGGCTTCGTGCCCAATGTGACCCTGTACATCGATCCTCTCGGGCTCACGACCATCGTGGTGGGCGCTCCGCACGACCCCACGATCAAGAGCCACGCGAAGCTCCTGAGGAAGCAGTACCCGGGCGCGAAGGTGATCTCCTCGGATCAGCTGGGAAAGCCTCCGAGCTTGTGGCAGAAGCTCCGGGGCAAGAACAACAAGATCGATCCCAATGAAAACCATGTCGTCGTGACGACGCACGGCGCGCCCGGGAGCGCACAGTGGGGCAATGGCAGCGCAAGCGGCGAGCAGATCGGTGATATGCTGAAGAACGCTGGGTTCCAGGGCGGCCCGGGCGCGGTGGTGGACGTCTCCGCCTGCAACGCGGCGACGCCCGCGGCGGGCCAGAAGAGCATCGCCCACGGGATCGCTTCGTCCACGGGCGCCAACGCGAACGGCGCCATGCGCGACCCGTCGGTCGATCCGAACCAGGTCCACAACTACCAAGGCAAGAAACCTTCCTGGAAATTCTGGGGGAAGCCCCCCCAGTATCCCTATCGTCCTGGCGAGATGTGCCCCACGCCCCATGGCCCCTTCGTGCATCAAGGCTACTACGTCGGAGTGACGCCATCCGGATCGGTCAGCGGCGTCCCGTTCAAGCCATGAGCCCTCGTCTCGCGAGCGTACCATCCCCCTTTGGCGGGCTGCCCCGGCAGGCAGATATCGACGCGCTCCTCTCGCGGGCCAGCTTCGGGCGCGTGCTGGCGCGACCGCCGGCGCCAGGGCGCAGCATCGCGCCGACGCTCTCGTGGGTGGACCGCAGCGCGCTCGCCGAGCTCCGGCCGCTGCTCCGGATCGGCGACGGGGCGCCACCGGCCGAGAGCGCAGGGCATGAGGCGCCGGTGCTCGAGCTGATCGGCCGGGGCGAGCGCGTCGCAACGCTGACGCTGCATCACGGGCTCGCGGTCGGCTATCCCGGCTGGAACGCAGCCGCCCCGCTCGCGCGCCCGGAGAAACTCGCGCGCTGGCTGGCCGAGCGGGGGTGTCTCGCGCCGCCGGGTGGGACGCCGGGCGCCGGGCCCGAGAGCGCGGCGGAAGGGCCCCGCTGGCCGGAGGGCGCTCCGCCAGACCTCGCGCCGCTCCGCGGGGCGCTCGCAGCCCCAGCAGGGGGCCGCCTCGGGGGAGCCGTCGAGGCGTTGTCGGTGCTGGGGCAAGCGCGTCCGGCGCCTCTGGATCAGGCCACGGTACTGCTGGAATGGCTCGGTCACGACGCGGGCGCCTGGACGGCCGCCCCGCACAGCGATCCCGTGCCGCTCGCGCTGCTCCGCGTGCTCGGGGATGCCGTGGTGGACGACGCCATCCGCGCCGGGCTGAGCTCGGCCGCAGCGCGGCGCGGAGCGGCTCGCTTCGTCGCAGCGACAATCGCGACCCGCGCGGATCAGAAGCGGCGACGCGAGCGGCTCGCGGGAACCCTGGTGGCCCTGCGGGAGGCCGCGCGGACTTCGGGGGTCGAGGGGAGCAGTCGCGCTCTCGAGGCAGCGCTCGCTCCCGCTCCGCTGGCCGCTCCCGAGGGCACCCGGCTCCTCGCGGCGGCGCAGCACGGTCGCCTCTCTCGGATTTGCCGAGACGGCGATCATGTCGCTGCGCTGGACGGGCTCTCCATCACCCGGTTCAGCGCCGGCGCGCCCGAGGGGCAACTCCTGTTCGAGCTACCCGGCGTGCACACCCCCCTCTTCGCGCGCAACGGGCGGGTATGCTTCCTGCTAAACGGCCGCGTCTGCGAGGTATCGACTCCAGGAGGACCGCTCGTCGCAACCAAGCCCAGCCTCTGGTCCCGCATCGCGCGCTCGCCGCTTTCCTACGGCGTCGCGCGCGCGCGCTGGGAGCGCGCGCGGCGACGCTGCGCAGAGCGGGCGGAAGCGCAGGAGCCAATGCCCATCTTCCTCGAGATTGACGAAGAGGAGGAGGAAGCATACGCGAAGCTCGGCGCGGCCGGGGCGCCACTACCGCGCGCGGTAGCGACACGCGCGCTCGCGTGGTTCGCGCCGGGGCTCGACCTCGTCGCCTGGGAGGGTGCGCGCTCCGGGTCCGCCAAGCTCGGAGGTCGACCCATCCACCTCGCAGCCGGCGATGACGGGCTCTACGTGCTCGTCGAGCACGCGCCGGGAGAGCACGCCGTCCTCCGGATCGACGGCGGGGCGATCACGACGTCAGCGCGCTTCCAGGTGGAGCCTCGCACCATCGTACACTGGAGGCCGGCAGGAGAGAGCGTGCACCTGCTCTTGGAAGCGCCGCTCGGCGACGTGCTCGTCGACGTGGCGCTCGGCAAGAAGGCGTGAGCGGTGCTGGCCGCTCGGGAAGGCGAGCCCCGACGCCCCGCGCTCGCCGCGCACGGCCTCGTCGCCCGGCGTCGCTGAGGGGCCGAGCCCCGCTGACGGGCGGCCCGGGGCTGGGTTACGCTGCGACGACCCCCATGAACGCCCGAGACCGCATCCCCCTCCTCCTCGAGCAACTACGCAAGGAGTACCCCGACGCGCGTTACGAGCTCGACTGGAAGACGCCGCTCGATCTGCTCGTCGCGACCATCCTGGCCGCGCAGTGCACGGACGAGCGCGTCAACCGGGTGACCGCCACGCTTTTCCCGAAGTACCCGACGGCGCAGGCGTACGCCGACGCGCCCACGGCGGAGCTCGAGGAAGAGCTCAAGCCGACCGGCTTCTACCGCCAGAAGACGAAGACGGTGCAGGCCACGTGCAGGGAGCTCGTCGCGCGCTTCGGCGGCGAGGTGCCCGCGACCATGGCCGATCTCACAACGCTGCCGGGCGTGGCCAGGAAGACGGCGAACGTCGTGCTCAACACAGCGTTCGACATCCCCTCGGGGATCATCGTCGACACCCACGTCGCCCGCCTCAGCGGGAGGATCGGCCTCTCGAAGCGCGAGAAGCCCGAGCAGATCGAGGAAGATCTGATGAAGATCGTGCCGAAGGACCAATGGACGTTCTTCGGCCCTGCGCTGGTGCTGCACGGCCGCTACACCTGCGTCGCCAGGAAGCCGAAGTGCGGGGAGTGCCGGATGAGCGAGTTCTGTCCGAAGGAAGGGGTCTGAGCGAGAGATGAAGATCGATCTACCTGCCTCGTGGGAGCGCGTGCTCGCCGGAGAGCTCGAGCAGCCGTACTTCAAGAAGCTGGCGCGCTTCGTCGAGGACGAGCGGAAGGCGCACCAGGTGTTTCCGGCGGAGGAGGACGTCTTCGCCGCGTTCAAGCTCACGCCGTACGAGAGCGTCCGCGTGCTGCTCCTCGGCCAGGACCCGTACCACGACGACGGGCAGGCCCACGGGCTGTGCTTCTCCGTGCGCCCGGGCGTCACGCCGCCGCCGTCGCTGGCCAACATGTACAAGGAGGCCGTCTCGGATCTGCCGGGCTTCACGATCCCGAGCCACGGCTGCCTCACCACGTGGGCGACCCAGGGGGTGCTGCTGCTGAACACCGTGCTCACCGTCCGGGCGCACACGCCGAACTCCCACAAGAACCAGGGCTGGGAGTCGTTCACCGACGCGGTCATCAAGAAGGTCAACGACAGGCCCGACGGGGTGGTGTTCGTGCTCTGGGGCGGCCACGCGCAGAAGAAGGCGAAGCTCATCGACGCGAAGCGCCACACGGTCATCAAGACGGCTCATCCCTCGCCGCTGTCGGCGAGGAACGGCTTCTTCGGCAGCAAGCCGTTCTCGACCATCAACAGCGCCCTCCGCGCCCGCGGCGCCGACGAGATCGACTGGCGGCTCCCGGAGACCGCGTAGCACCGCGATGACGCGGCGGAAGCGCTCCCTGCCGCTCGCGCCCGCGACGCGGTACACCCCCGCCGTCCTCGAGGGGATCGCCGACGGGGAGCGCGCCGCGCTCGCGCTGTCGCTCGCCACGCGCACCGAGGCCGGCGCGGTGTCGGCCGCGGCCTCGGCGCTCGCGCGGGCGGAGGCGCTGCAGGGGGCATCGATCGCCGCCGAGCCGCCCGATCGGCCCATCGCCTGCAGGGCCGGCTGCGCGACCTGCTGCGTCAGCAAGGTGCTCGTGCTGGCGCCGGAGGTGCTCCGCATCGCGGCCCACCTGCGCGCCACGCGGAGCCAGGCGGAGCTCGCCGCGCTGGAGGAGCGCGTCCGCGCCGTCGACGCGGCGACGCGCGGGCTCTCCCGCCTGGAACGCGCCGAGGCCGGCGTCCCCTGCCCGCTGCTCGACGAGCGCGGCGCCTGCTCGATCCACGCTGTCCGCCCGATCGTGTGCGCCGGCTGGAGCTCCCTCGACGCCGCCGCGTGCGAGCGCCACTTCGCCGCGCCCGCGTCCGTGCCCACGGCGCCGATGCACCGCCCGGGATACGAGGTCGCCAACGCCGTCCTCGCCGGCCTGGGATGGGCTGCGAAGGAGCAGGGCCTCGACGCCGCGCCGCTCGAGCTGATCGCGGCCCTGCGCATCGCGCTCGAGCGCCCGAACGCCGGCGAGCGGTGGCTCGCGCGCCTCCCCGTCTTCGCCGCGGCCCGCGACGCCGAGTGGCAGGAGGATCGGCGGCGCGAGGGCTGATCGCGCGCCGCGATCGGCCCGCGTCATCTGGGCGCTCGCGGTCGGAGAAATCCGTTTAGGCTAGCGCGCCGCGGAGGCCGCCGCCGGTCGGCGCCTCGCGACGGAACACAGGACAGGAGACACGATGAAGATCTACGGACATCCCATGAGCACGTGTACGCGCAAGGTCCTGACGGTGCTCGCCGAGAAGGGCCAGGAGGCGCAGTTCGTGCTCGTCGACCTGATGAAGGGCGCGCACAAGCAGCCCGAGCACCTCGCGCGCCACCCCTTCGGCGTGATCCCGGTGCTCGAGGACGAGGACTTCACGCTCTACGAGTCGAGGGCGATCATGCGTTACCTCGATCACAAGCTTCCGGGAGCTCCGCTGACGCCGACCGAGCTCAGGGCCAGGGCGCTCATGGATCAGTGGCTCAGCGTGGAGCAATCGTACTTCGCCACCCCGGCGGTCAAGATCGTCTTCCAGCGGGTCTTCCTGCCGATGCAGGGCAAGCCAGGCGACGAGGCGATCGTCGATGCGTCCAAGGCCGAGGTCTCGAAGGCGCTCGACGTGGTCGAGAAGGCGCTGGCCGGCCAGGAGTACCTCGCGGGCTCGAGCTACTCGCTGGCCGACATCTCGTGGATGCCGTACCTCCAGTGTCTCGTGGTGTCGAAGGTCGAGGACCTCATCACCGATCGGCCGAACGTCGCGGCGTGGTGGAAGCGCATCAGCGCGCGTCCCGCCTGGGTGAAGGTGTCGTCCTGACGCCTGCCGGCATGCCCTGAGCGGGCGTCTTCTGCGCAGAAAGCGACGGGGTGGTCGGCGACGCCGGGGAAGCCGGCGCATCGCTGCCGCCCCTGCGCGGCCGCGCTGCCGGACGGCCAGGCGCGGCGGGCCCTCCTGGGCCCTTCAGCTCGGCGCGCCGAGCACCTCGTCGAGCGTCCGCGCGCCGAGCACCCGCTCGCCCCACCGCTCGAGCTCGGCCACGTCGGCTGCATCGATGCGAGCGACGACGGCCGCGGGCAGCTCGCCGAAGCGGGCCCGGAGCTGCCGCAGCAGGAGGTTGCGCCCCCCTTCCTTCAGCCCCTCGTCGCGCCCTTCCTTCAGCCCCTCGTCGCGCCCTTCCTTCAGCCCCTCGTCGCGCCCTTCGTTGCGCAGTCTTTGCTGGTAATCCTCGAACCACGCCCGGATCTCTGCGCCCACGTCGTCCTCCTCGCTCGTCGCCTGCTCATCGAGCCCGAGCCGAAAATGTGCCAGGAGAGGCGTGGCGACGCTCCTCTCCCAAGCGTCCTCCGGGGTCGATGCGTCGGGTTCCGCATCGTTCGACGAGGCGCCGACTGGAGACGCTTGCGCGCGGGCCCGGCGTTCGAGCTCGTGATACCAGGTGAGCTGCTTGCGCAGACACGAGCGGACCTGCCGCAGGCCGGGCGTGCGGTGAAACGGCTCGAACAGGCTCGGCTCCGCGGAGAGCTCGCCCAGCAAGCCCATCCCGGCGCGCTCGGCGTCCCGCGCCGGATCGGGCACGCTGTAGACATCGATCTTCTGCGTCGCCGCGAGCACCTCCACCTCCGTCTCCGGAGACGAGGCTCGGCTCAGCGCCTCGCGCAGAATGTTCTTCGCGAACTGGTCAGCGCCGTTGTGCATCGGCGTCGCACCCTAACCGCATCACGGAGAACTGCCCACAAGATAGAGCGGAAGATGAGCGGCAAGCATGCTTACGCGTGGAGCTCTGTGCTCATCACGAAAACGACTCTCCAAGCTGCGGTGCCCGCCAATGACCACTGCGGAGCCATGTCGGGTTCGGCGTCTTCAGGCCACCTCATCCCTCGCTTCCCCCTGTGGTCTGAAGGATCCGGCCACAGACATCGGCCGCCCGGCGCGAGCCCGGCTCCACCCCGTCGAGGAGCCCCACCAGGTTGAACAGGTCGAACGCCGCGGCCCAGCGCTCGAACCCCTCGGGAAGCGGCGCGCTCTGGCGGTAAGCGCCCGCGAACGCCGCGACGAACTCGCGCCCCGGACTCCAGCGCAGGAGCTGGCCGACGTCCATCAGGCTCGGTCCCGCGTACGCGAACTCCCAGTCGAGCACGAGGAGCTCGCCCGACGACAGCCAGTGCAGGTTCGACGCCTTGAAATCCCCGTGGAGGAGCACGGGCGCCGACGCCAGCGCGCGCAGCGCCTCCGCGTTCGCGTCGAGGAACGCGCGCACGCGCTCGCTCAGCTCGCCGCGCAGAGCAGGAGCCAGCCTGTCGAGGACCGCGTCCACATGACCCCGCAGCGCGCCGATGCAGTCGGCGAACGGCACGGACACGGCGAGCTCCGGCCCCAGGAAACCCGCGCTGTCGTAGCCGACGCCGTGAATCTCCGCGAGCGCGCGCCCGACCGCAGCGCCACACGTCGCGGTGTCCTGGAGCGGTCCGTGGAGGACGTGCTCGAGGACGAGGAAATCCTCACCCGCCGACAGGACCGCCGGGACGCGGAACGACCTCCAGCCCCGCGCGAGCAGGCTGGCCTCCTTCGGCGCCGCGCTGGCGTCTCGGCGGTACACCCGCAGCACGCGCTCGGCGCCGAGGCGCACGTTCACGTTGGCGTGCCCGCCGGAGAGCACCTCCGCTTCGCCGGTGAACGACCGGACCCGCCGCTCGATCTCGGCGCGCGCGAGGGTCTGGACGTGCGCGGCGCGCTCCCACGCGCGCTCGGGGTTGGGGAGCAGCCTCATGCGGTCTCTCTTCATTTCAGGCACGAGGCGCGCCGCGCGTCGAGCGCCCTCCCTCGGACAGCGCCCCCGCGGTACGATGCGCGCATGCCCGTGTACCGCACGTCCGCCGTCGAACACGCCGCGGCGGTCGCCGTGGCGGCCCGGACCGACGTGGGCCTCAGCCGCGAGCACAACGAGGATACCTTCCTGATCAGCGATCTCGCGCGCGGGCTCGCCCATGGGCCCGCGGCCGCCCAGGCGTCCGTCGAGCCGCCGCTCGCCCTGTCGCTCGGCGTCTACGACGGCTCCGGCGGTGCGTCGTCCCCCGACGCGGCGAGCCGGCTCGCCGCGCGCATCGTCCACGCCATCCTCACCCGCTCCGCGCCCCGATCGAGCGACGCCCTCGAGCGGAGCCTCCTCGAGGCGATCGGCGAGGCCGGGCGCGCCGTCCGCGACAACGCCCGCCGGAGCTCACAGCACCGGAACAGCGGCACCACGGCGACCGTGGCCGCGCTCTGCGATGAGCGCCTCCTGCTCGCGCAGGTCGGCGACAGCCGCGCCTACCTCCTCCGGAGCGGCGTCCTCACCCAGCTCACCCGCGACCAGACCCTCCTCCAGTCGCTGCTCGACAGCGGCAAGCTGCGGCCCGAAGAGGCCGCCACGTTCGAGCACAGGGGCGTGATGCTCCAGGCGCTCGGGCTCCGCGAACACCTCAGGATCGCGCTCTCCGCCGTCGAGCTCCGCCGCGAGGACACCCTGCTGCTCTGCACCGACGGGCTGAGCGACCTCGTCGACGATCGGCACATCGCCGCCGCGCTCGACGCCCACCCCGACCCCGCGGCGGCCGCCAGCGCCCTGATCGACGCCGCGCTCGCCGCCGGAGGCCGCGACAACGTGACCGCGCTGGTCACGCGGTTCGACGGCCCCTGGCTCGCCCCGCCGGCCAGCGACCGCGCCGCGGAGATCATCGAGATCGCCAGGTTCGCCGAAGGGCCGACGCGCCGCTCCTGACGGCGCGCCGGCTCGCGCTCACGAGCGCCGCGACCCGCGACCGGCAGCGTCCTGCCGCGGCGCCAGCCGGCCTCGCCTCCGCCCGCGCGCCGCGAGCGCGAGGGCGGCGAGCGCGCCGAGCCCCGCCGAGATCGGAGCCCCGCCCGCCGCGCCGCCGAAGCTGCACCCGCCGTCGTCCTCCGCCGCGCCAGATCCCTCGTCAACGCCAGCGCCCGTCGTCGCGCCCCCGCCCGTGCCCGCGCCCGCCCCCGTCGTCGCGCCCCCGCCCGTGCCCGCGCCCGTCGTTGCGTCTCCGCCTGCGCCCACCGTGGCGCTGCTGCTCGCGCTCGCCGCCGCGTCCCCGCCCGCGCCCGTCGCGCCGCCGCCCGTGCCGGCGCCGGAGCTCGCGGCGCTCGTCGCGGCGCCAGGATCGGAGGACTTGAGCACCAGATCCGCACAGCGGTAGTACAGCGTGGCCGGCCTCCTGTCCGTCATGACCTGGATGAGCTGAAGCGTGCAGTTGTCACACTCCACGTCCGGGAGCGTGACCTCCGCGGAATACGACCCTCCGCGCTTGTCGGCGATGCCGTCGAGCAGGCAGCCCTTGTCCACCCCCGGCTCGCAGAGATCGTTCTCGTTCGCCGGCTCCGGGAAATCATCGAAGCCGTCGTCGTCGAACATGATCCGGAAATGCCCGGGGTGATCGATCGTCTCGTTCCACGTCACCGTGATGGTCTCGCCCGGCTCGAACACGGTGACGGTCTCGCCCCGCGCATCGCCGCGAGCACCGCAAGGCGCCACCTTCTGCTGGTCGTCCGCGTGCCTCGGCGCGGGGGACGTGAGGTCGATGTGCGCGCGGCTCACGCCAGCGAACGACATCACGGCGGCCAGTACGAACGATCCCATCAGCATGCAACGCATCGATCCACCTCCTCGGAGCCCGCGGGCAGCGCAATCTACACAGCGGCTCATCGTCTGTCTGCGACGTCCTCAAGCAAGGAATTTTTCATGGACAGGGCGCCAGCGACCTACGTCGCGAACCGCCGGGCTCAGCCCGGTGAAAGCGCTCGGGCTTGCTTTTCGTGGTGAATTCAGCGATCCCACCCGGGGCGGAGGGGCGCCTCTGCAACGCCGATCAGGTAGAAACGCTGTGTCCATGCGGCTCTCCGTGAAGGGAGGCCAGCACGGACCGCGTGGGGGTGGGGCCCCGCCGGCTCTGCCGGCGGGCGGGGGCGGCGCGTGCCGCCCCCGGTGACAAAAGCGGAGGTTCATCATCATGGAGCAGCGCGCACTCGGTTCTACTGGCGTCACGATCCCGGTCGTCGGACAGGGCACCTGGCAGATGGAGATGGACGATGAGGCGGCCTGCATCGACGCCATCCGGCGGGGGATCGACGCGGGCATGACGCACATCGACACGGCAGAGATGTACGGCTCGGGCGCTGTCGAGGCGCTCGTCGGCAAGGCGATCGCCGGCCGCCGCGACGAGGTGTTCCTCGCCTCCAAGGTGCTGCCCAGCAACGCGAGCTACGCCGGCACGATCGCGGCGTGCGAGCGAAGCCTGGAGCAGCTCCGCACCGACAGGCTCGACCTCTACCTCCTCCACTGGCCCGGGTCGCACCCGCTCGAGGAGACGTTCCGCGCCTTCAAGGACCTGAGGGACCAGGGCAAGATCCGGTATTTCGGCGTCAGCAACTTCGACCAGGCGGAGCTCTCGAAGGCGATCGCCATCGCCGGAGCGCGCGAGATCGCCTGCAACCAGGTGCTCTATCACCTGCTCGAGCGGTCGATCGAGCACCGGGTGCTGCCGCTCTGCGAGCGGCACGGCATCGCGGTCGTCGCCTACAGCCCGTTCGGCTCGGGCCGGTTCCCGGCGCCGGACAGCACGGGGGGCAGGGTGCTCGCGTCCGTCGCCGCCGCCCACCGCGCGACGCCGTGGCAGGTCGCGCTGCGCTTCCTGCTCCGCCGCCAGCCGATCTTCGTGATCCCCAAGGCCGCGAACGCCGCGCACGCGCTCGACAACGCGGCCGCGGGCGATCTGCGCCTCAGCAGCGAGGACATCGCCCGTCTCGAGACGGCCTTCCCGCTCGGCCGGGATCGCGGCGTGCTGCCGACGCTGTGAAGCGGGCGGCGAGCGGAGGAACCGTGAGGACGCCAGAAGCCACCAAGATTGGATTTTCCCCTTGGCGTCATCTGGCGCCTTGGCATGCCTTTCCGTCAGGAGCTTCGCGAGCCCCGCTTCGTTCCGCTGAACGGCAGGGGCTCTCTTGGCGGGCGGCCGAACGTGGCATACTGCGCACATGAGCCACGCACGCTTATCCTCGCTTCTCTTCGGGCTTTTTCTCGCCGCCTGCAGCGGCACGGTCGAGATCCCGTCGAGCAGCGGCAGCGACGACTTTCGCAACCTCTGCGGCGGCACGGTCGATATGCCGTCCGGCAGCGGCGGCTCTGCCGGCGCTGGCGACACCGGCGATAGCGGCAGCACCGGCGGCGCTGGGGGCTCCGCCAGCTCGACCTCGAGCGGCGCGACACCGCTCGCCTGCGGAGGGCGCAGCGGGGGGATCTGCGGCGAGGAGGACTTCTGCGACTTCCCCGACGACTCGTGCGGAACGTTCGACACCCTAGGCCGGTGCTCCCCCCGGCCCGGGGGCTGCACGAAGGATTGCCCGGGCGTCTGCGGGTGCGACGGCCAGTTCTACTGCAATGCGTGTGTTGCGCAGCAGGCGGGGGTGGATATCTCGGACAATGCCTCCTGCGTCGAGACCGAGGTCGGCCGCTACACCGCCACGTACTGGCCCGGCGGGTACGATCATCTCACCATCTACAAGGCCCGGCCAGAGGCGGACCTCTGCGTGATGCTCTACGCCGAGGCGCCGAGCAGGCAGTCGCCTGCGGGCTTCGACCTCGTCACGGTCCCGGAGATGTGGAGTGTGTCGCGCATCCTGATGAGCAAGGGGGCGGCCGACTGCACGCCGGAGGGCCTGGGCTCCGCTGGCGCGGCCGTGAGCGCGACGGGCGCCACCGGGAGCCTGACGATGGAGCTCCTGCCGGGGACAGCCGCCCCGTGCACCGTCGACGTGGACATCATCGTGACCTTCCCGGAGGACCCCGCGACCGACCACCTCCGCGCGACGGACCTGATCGTGGACGCCGGGTGCCAGTAGCGGCCGCCAGACGCCGCCGCTGTCAGCGCTTCTTCTCGCCGCGCTGGGCCTTCTCCGCCTCGGCGAGCCGCCGCCGCGCGTCGTCCAGGGCCGTCTGGCTGGCGTGGCCCTTGGGGAGCGCCTCGTAGCCGGCCACCTCCTCGCGCAGCGTGGCGATCTGGTCCGCGCCCCGCCCGAGCCGCTGCTGGATCTCGGCGCGGAGCTTCAGGTAGCGCAGCCGGCGCGGGCCATAGGCGCGGCCGATGGCCCGCTCCACCGCGGCGAGCGCCTCCGCCTCGCGGCCCATCGCGTGGAGCACCTGCGCGAGCCGCGCGGGCGGCTCGTACGAGGCGGGCATCTGCGCCTCGCGCTGCGAGAGCATCGCGACCGCCTCCTCGCCGCGGCCGAGCGCGATATACGCCATGGCGCGCCCGTAGTCGTATGCGGCCGCCGCCTCGGGCGTCTTCGCCTCCTTCGCGGCCCGCTCCAGCACGGCGAGCTTCGACTCGCTCGCAGCGCGGGCCCCGCCCGCGTCGCCGAGCGCCTCGAGCCCCTCGGCGAGCAGGCCCCACGCGTCGGCCCTGTCGTCCGCGCTCGCGTCCGCGGGCGGGCTCGCGACGATCGACCGCAGCCGGGCGACCGCCGCCTCGCGCGCGGCCCGCTGGGCCTTGCCGCCGGGGAGCGCCGCCGCGCAGGAGAGCAGGACGCTCGCGAAATCGGCGGGCAGCGCCGCGCCCTTCACCTCGCCGACGTGCGCGCTGCCGAGCTCCGCGCACGCCGCGGCGTCCTTCTTGCGGTAGAGCGCCGAAAGGAGGCCGAGCAGCGCCTCGCTGCGCCGCGGCCAGGCCTCTCCGCCCCGGGCCAGGGCGCGCCGGTAGGCGGACACCGCCGCGGCGTGGTCACCCGCGCTGTGGGCCCGCTTCGCCTCGACCAGCAGGCGGTGCGGATCGTCCGCGGGCAGCGCCGACGCAGCCTGCGAATCCATCGCGAGCAGCGCCTCGCGGATCAGCTCGCGCAGCTCCTCGACCGAGGCGGCGCCCCGCCAGAGCCCGATCACCTCGCCGCCCGCCGGCTCGAGGACGAAGAACGTCGGCCACACCGTCACCTCGTGCCGCTCCAGGAACGGCGCGCTCTCCGGTCGATCCGTGTCGACGTCCGCGAACACCACCCGATCGGCGAACGGGCGCAGCGACGGATCGGTCAGCACGTAGTGCTTCATGCTCAGGCAGGTGTGGCACCACGGCGCCCACGCATCGACGAACAGCGCCTTGCCCTCGGTCCGGGCCTTCTCGCGCGCTCGCGGCACGTCGTCGTGGATGAACTCGAGCGGCGGCTGCGTGGCCGCCGGCTCCGGCCCGGCAGCGGGCGAGGGCGCCGCGGCTGGCGGCGACGGCGCGGCGGCCGGAGGCGCCGGCGCGCGTGGCGGCGGCTCGACGGCGCAGGCAGCGAGGGCGGCGGCGGAGACGAGGGCGGGGAGCAGGGCCGGGGCACGCACGGCCAGACAGGGTAGCCGAACCGCGGCGAGCTCGCCCTCGCGGCGACAGGCGAGCGCGGCACCGGGACCGAGCGCGGCACCGGGACCGGATCGCGGCGTCGCTGGCAGGCGCCTCCGTGCGTCGACAAGGCGCTCCCCGACAGCCGCAAAGCTGGTACAGTCCCGCCGCAGTGAACGATTACGCGGGTCGGTGCGGCAGCTGCGCGGCATTCACCCGGGCGCACGACGATCCAGCGCGCGGCCGCGTCGGCGAGTGCGCCCTCGAGGTGTACCCGCCGCCGATCAAGGCGACAGCGACGTGCGCCCGTTACCGTGCCAAGGGCGCGCCTCCGCCGCCACCGCCACCCCGGGCGGCGGGCCAGCCGCGCGGCACTGGCGTCAGGCCGCGGGCGCCCGAGCGCGCCCCGTTGCCGGAGCGCCGGCCGAGCGCGGCGCCGCAGCCCTTCCGTTCGCCGCTGCCAAGGGAGATCGACATCGACATGGATATCGACGAGTTCCGCCGTGTGCTGCGCGAGGTGCTGTCCGAGGAGCTCGGCGTCGGCCGCGCGGAGATGGGCGGCCGCTGGGAAGGCGGGGAGATCGTGCTCCGGCCCGGGAAGGAGGGCACGGCCGAGAAGCGCATCCCGCTCGACGTGTTCTTCCACAAGATCGTGATGCTCCGCGACAAGCTGCGCGTGCTGGAGCAGAAGATCAACGGGCACGAGGGGCTGAGCGACGCGGAGAAGGTCCAGCTCCAGGCGTACATCACGGGCTGTTACGGGACGCTCACGACGTTCAACGTCCTCTTCGCGCGCCGGGAAGACGGATTCGCAGGCAGCGGCCGAGACGGCGACTGATACCCCATTTGCCCTGCGCCGAGAGCGCCACGGCTCTCCATCTCGTGCCTCGTGCGGGCCATGGGGGCCAGATCCCTCGCTCGGCCCTCCGCTTCGGCCTGCTGGGCCTGGTCGCGGCGCTATACTTGCCCCGTGTTCCGTTCCGATCGAGACGCGCTCGCGGGCAAGCTCGACGACGTTCAGGCCGAGAACGAGCGCCTGCGCCGACAGAACGAGGCCATGCGTCACGCCCTGCTGGCGCAGCGCGTCGGCGGGCAGCCTGTTGCCTCCAACACGTATCGCGGCGGCGTGGCCTGGCTGGGTGCCGGCGAGCGGGTCGCGCTCGCGCGGCATCAGCTCGAGGCGTTTCCGGTGTGGGCCACGGCGCTGCTGCACATCGTGACGTTTGGAATCGTGTCGTTCATCCGCTTCAACGCGATGCACGCCCAGCTGCCCCGGGCCGAGCGCGACGATCCGTCCGTGGGGAAGGCCATCGGCCTGCACTTGGCCCCGTACTTCAACTACTACTGGATCTTCTGGAACGGCCTCCGGCTCTGTGATCGCGTGAACCTGCAGTGCCGCCTGCGGGGCATGCCCGACGGCGTACCGCGGGGTTTGGTCATCGCGGCGTGCGTGGCGAGCGTCATCCCGTACATCCAGCTCCTGGCCGGCCCGATCGCCTGGCTGTTCGTCGCCATCGCCATGCAGCGCACGGTGAACCGGATCGTCGAGCTCGACGCGCGGACCACGAGGGAACGCGTGGAGCCGGTCGACGCGGGCGCTGGCGTGTTCGGCGTGCGGTTCCCTGCGGTTCAGGCGCTGCCGTTACCGGACGACGTCGCCGTCCAGGAGGAGGCGGAGGCAGAGGCCGCGGCGGCGATCGCCGAGCAGCGGCAGCGCCGCTAGAAATCCCGCCAGAGGAGGCGGTCGATGACGAGCGGCCGCCTGAAACAGTAGAGATTGCCGAAGTCCTCATTCGTGAAGGTCGCCCACTTCTGGTACGGGCTTCCGAGACTGGAATTCTGAAGGTATGGCTCGGTCAACGTGAGCGGGAAGTAGTGGCTCAGGGCCAGCTCGGCAGCGTTCGCCATATCCCCAAGCAAGTGGTAGACGACGAGCGCCAGTGAGCCACAAGGGCGCCCCCGCGCTACCGTGCTGATGCGGATGACGTACTCCGAAAATGCGGGGAGCCCTTCAAGCAAATGCCTATGATGCCTCATCCCATCTAGAGCGGTTTTCGTTCGGGTTCGGTGCAAGCAGAGCACGTCCGGTAGGGTGATGGCACGCAGGCTGCGTGGGCTACGCGCATGGGACCGTACAGTGTCGACCTGCGACAGCGGATCGTTGACGCCTACCGCAACGGCGAGGGAAGCATGCGAGAAATCGCCGCGCGTTTCGCCGTCGTTCTCAGCACTGTGCAGGAGTATCTCAGTATCGAGCGGTCGACTGGGAGCGTAGCGCCTCGTCCGCACGGTGGCGGAAGGGCCTCGAAGATCGACGAGGCCGGAGCGCAGCAGCTACGAGCGCTCATCGACGAGAAAAACGACCGAACCCTGGATGAGCTAATCGAGCTGCTGGAGCACCGCACGGGGGCGCGCGTGAGCCGCCCTACGATGTGCCGCGCGCTGATACGGCTCGGTTTGACACGAAAAAAAAGACGCTATGTGCAAGCGAACAGGACAGGCCCGATGTCCAAGTCTCGCGTCGGAGGTTTCGCCGCCGAGCGCGGGCAGCGGGGGCGCGTCGGCTGATCTTCGTTGACGAATTCGGCGCTCATCTGGGCATGGCGCGCCGTTATGGGCGTGCGTACGGCAAAGTCCCCGCCAATCCGGACCCGAACATCACGCTGGTGATGGGGCTTGGCTTGCGAGGTGTCGTTGCACCGTGGGCCTTCAAGGGGGCGATGAACGGTGAGCACTTCGACGTTTACGTGCGCCAGGTGCTCATGCCCGAGTTGAAGCGCGGAGACGTGGTCATCGTCGACGGCCTTGGCGCGCATCGCCTACGTGGCGTGCGCCAGGCGCTTCGTATCCGAGGCGTCCGCTACTGGATTCTGCCCGCCTACTCGCCGGTGGAGAACTGCGGCTCCAAGGTCAAGGAGGCACTTCGCGCCGCCGCTCCGCGCACCGTGCCGGCGGTTTACGACGCGATGGTCCGTGCGGTCGACAAGGTCTTCCGACAGGACGCGCAGGGCTGGTTCGCGCTGAAAGGCTACGTCCGACGACCTCGTCGTCCTACTCGGCGGCGCCCAGTCCGGTCGCAGGCTCCTGCGCGCGTTGGTCGAGCCCGTGCCCCGCCGAATGCTCGGTGTACCGCACTCGAACGAAAACCGCTCTAGAGCGGTTCGCGATTGGGCTTGGTACAGACCGCGCCCCTCGGGCTGGGCGTTGGTGGGTCCCGAGCGCGACGCTTGCGAGGCGTGCGAGCCCGCGGCGCACGGCTCCGAGGCGTGCCCCTGCGCTGCGGTCTGGGATGAGGGGGTCGGTCGAGGTAGCCGGCATGGCGGAACCAGCCTTCGGCGTCCTTCGGCGTCACCTGGTGGAGCGCCCTGTCCATCGCGTCGAGCACGCCCACTACGGTCCGCTGCCCAGCGGTGCGGAGGGTCTGCTTGATCTTGCTGCCGCACTCTTCCACGGGCGAGAAATCCGGCGAGTAAGGCGGCAGCGGGTGGTAGTCGGCACCCGTCGCCTCGATGGCCGCGCGGACCTCGGGGTACAGATGTGGCTTGAGTCGATCCACGAGCACGATGTCGCCAGGCCGCAGCACCGGAGCCAGATACTCCTGGGCGTACGTTTCAAATCGAGGACGATTCATGGCGCCTTCGAAGACCACCGGCGCCACCACCCCCTGCAGCCCCAGCCCGAGCACCAGCGTCAGGTTCGGGTCCGCGTTCTCCGGCGCCTTGCCGTAGGCCCGCTGCCCGCTGGGGGCGTAGCCATTGAGCCGAGTCATGCCCAGGTTGGCGCCGAACTCGTCGACGAAGATCAAGCGGCGCGCATCTGCGGTCCCCGCCCAATCCTGAAAACTCGCGCGGGCCTGTTGAACGTCCGGGCGGTCTTGCTCGCTGGCACCCAACGTCCTTTTTTTCGGGTGATCCCCATCCGGTGCAGCGTGCGGCTCATCGTCGAGACGCTGACGCGCACATGGTGACGCTGCTCCATCTGCTCGATCAGTTCCGCCAATGTCTGGTCGTTCTTCTCTTCCAGCAGCGTGATCAGTGCCCGCTCGTCCGTCTCGTCGAGCTTCCGTGGCATGCCGCCGCCGTGCGGACTCGGCGCGAGGTCGCCCGTGGCGCGCAGCTGCGTGAGATAGTTCTGCACCGTGTTCGGGGCGACCTCGAACCGCTCGGCCAGCTCCCGGATACTTCCTTCACGGTTCTGGTAGGCGTCGATGATCCGCTGCCGCAGATCGATGCTGTACGGCCCCATGCGGTAGACAGCAGCATCAGCGATGCCACCGTCCCGCCCAACCGTGCTCAACTTGTACCAAGCTCAACCGCAAATTGCTCTAGTACGGGTCTCTGATCCGTCAGGGGATGCGTGCAGACGAAGCTGGCTGGCTGGAGCGCTCATCGGTTCCGGGGGACCGCGGCGGTGCTCTTGCGCAAGACCAGCTCGGCCTCGACCACGACGCGCGAGCAGGAGCGGCGGCCGCTCTCGATCTGCCCGAGCAGCAAGTGGAGGCACCTGCGCCCCAGCTCGGAGAAGTCCTGGCGGACGGTGGTGAGCGGAGTCGTGAAGTAGGCCGCCTCCGGGATGTCGTCGAAGCCGACGATGCTGATGTCCCGCGGCACCGCGCGTCCGATCTCGTGGAGGTAGCGGAGCACGCCCAGCGCCATCTGGTCGTTGGCCACGAACACGGCGGTGACGCCTGGCGTGCGCGCCAGCTGCGGGGCGAGCTCGTAGCCCGAGCGTGCGCTCCAGTCGCCGCGCAGGAGAGGCGGCGGCTCGACGCCCGCGGCCTCCAGCGTCGAACGCCAGCCGTCGATGCGCTGCTCGGCCTCGAGCGAGTCGATCGAACCGGCGATGTGCCACACCGTCCGGTGACCCAGGTCGAGGAGATGGCGCGTCGCGGCAGCCGCGCCGCCGTGCTGGTCGACGGCGACCACCGGGACCGAATCGTCCGGCCCACCCTCGACGGCGACCACCGGCACGTCGGAGGTGACGTGGCGGAGCGCGTCCACCGCCGACCGCAGCGGGGCGATGACCATGATGCCGTCGGCGCCCTGATCGCACAGCCCCTTCACCGCATCCACCACCGGCGCGCGGCTGAGCGATTTCAGGCTGACGACGCTGACGCCGTACCCGGCGTCGTGCGCCGCCGTCTCGAGCCCGTGGAGCGTCGACGCCGGGCCGTAGTGCGTCGTGTCGAAGCTGACCACGCCGAGCGTCCGCGAGCGCCCGGTGACGAGCGCCTGCGCCACGGAGCTCGGGCGGTAGTCGAGCTGGCGGATCGCGTCGAGCACGCGCTCCCGCGTGTCCCGATGCACGTGGGGGCTGTCGTGCAGGACCCGCGAGACCGTCTGGTACGAGACGCCGGCGAGCTTGGCCACGTCGACCATGACCGCGGCCCGGCGCCCGCCTCTCTTGATGCGCCCCTCGGGAGGAGAGTTTTCGTCCATCGGGGCCAAGCTTAGTCGCGCGCGGGGGGAATGGGATCGACATCCACCACGACCGCGCCCCGGCGCCCGCCGCTCTCGATGCGCCGCCCGGGCGGAGCCTTGCCATTGGCCGGGCCCGATCTCGGCGGCGGAGGGGCGGATCGGCGTGAACGTCCCCGGTCGGGCCTCGTCCTCCGGCTTTGCCCTGAGTGGGTCGTCAGCCGCCGGTGGTCGCGCCGCTCGCCTCGAGCCGGACACGATCAGCCCCCGCACGCTTCGGCGACCCAACTCGCACCTGCCTTTCGCGCGCGCCGCTGCGCCACGACCGCGCCCAGCGCGACCAGGGCGGCGACCGCGCCCGCCGGGGAGCTGGGCCCCGATTCGACCCGGCAGGCGCGCCCGCCCTCGTCCTCGCTGGCGTTGTCCGCAGGGGCGGCGCCAGCGTCGCCCTGTTGTTCTCGCGCAGAAAGCGGGAACCATCGTTCCATCTGGGCCTCTTCTGACCATGGCTTCTTTCGGCACTCCGAGGGGGCATAGCCTATCCTTGGGACATCGGGGCGACCGCCCCCGTGCCATCCGCGCAATGGATACTCACCCTCGAACCTTGCTCGTCTCCAGCTGCTGCGCCGGCGATCACACCTCTCTTGGGGATTGATACCTCCACACGTGAGACGAGTCTTTAGCCGTGCTTGCGATGCTTCGCCGGGTCGTACTTCTCCTTGCTCTTCCACATCGAAAGAGCGATCGCGGCGACCCTTGATCCCCTACTCCTACAGCACGGCGCGCAGCTGCGCGACCTCGTGACCCGCGAACTGCTCGGCCTTCAACCACGGGCCCGCCCAGACGCGCTCGTCCTTGTAGTCGGCGCCATCGATCTTGCGGGAGCTGGTGAACTGATACTTGCTCATGGGCTCTCTCCATCACAGGCCCCACCCGGCTTGTTCGCGGCGTTCGTGACGGCGAAGTTCCAGACCAGGGTGAGCAACGCTTCGGGGTTCTCGACCTGTGGGAGGTGGCCAGTGTCGGCGAGGAGCTCGAAGCGGGCGCCGGGGATGGCCGCGGCGTAGGCGCGGCCGTAGTCGGGCGTGCTGATACGGTCGCTGTCGCCCCACACGATGAGGGTGGGCAGGGTGATGGCGGACAGCCGGCGGCGCAGGGTCGGGTCCATCATGCTGCCGCCGTAGATGCGCAGGGCGGCGAAGTTGCTGGCGATCGAAGCCTCCATTGCGGCGCGCTGGGCCTCGCTGAGGCGGGTCACGTCGATGCGGAAGCGCGCGGGGTCGTGGTAGCTACGCTCGGCGAGCTGGCCCTTGGGCAAGCTGAACACGTCGGCGATGGGCTGGTCGGCGACGTCGATGCCGACAGCATCGACGAGGACGATGCTGCGGATGCGGTGACTGCCAAGCAGCGCAAGCTCTGCGGTGATCCAGCCGCCGATGGAGTTGCCGACGACGGTGACGTCGGTGAGGTCGAGCTGATCGAGCAGGGCGCGGTAGAGCCGGGCGAGGACCGGAATGCTCTCCAGCCATTCCGGTCGCGGGGTGCCGCGGAAGCCGGGGTGGGTGGGCGCGATCACCCGGGCGTGTTCGCGCCTGGCGAGGGCCTGGGCGAAGCGGTCCACCGACTGAGGGCCGGCGCCGCCGTGCAGGAGCAGGATCGGCTGCCCGTCGCCGTGGGCAGCGACGGTCACCTCGGCAGGCCCGTGGTCGGGCACAGTGACCGTGTACATCGTGGTGGTCATGAAAAGGTCCTCTCGGATCGGATGATTCAAGGAGCAGGCCGCGCTCATGCCCTCACTTCGCGCGCGCCGCCTCGCGCTCGATGATGAACGCCTTGAGCGCGCGGGCGGCGGACGACAGGACGGTGCCTTTGGGGTGAATCAGCGAGAACGGCCGGCTCGCGCCTCGGAACGGCGCGAGCACTTGCACCAGCGTGCCGCGCGCGACGTCGTCCTCGACAAGGAAGTCGTACGTCTGCACGAGCCCGACGCCGGCGCGCGCGAGGCTGATGATGCCGAGCACGTCTTCCGAGCACCGGTAGTGGGCGTCGAGGACGAGCGTGGTCGGGCCGGGGTGGAAGACCCACGGGAGCGCCCGACCCGAACGCGGCATCTGGAACGCGATGCACGTGTGCTTCTCGAGATCGGAGGGCGAACGCGGCGCGCCGTGGCGGGCCAGGTAGCCGCTGCTCGCGTAAACGCCGAGCGCGAAGTCACCGAGCTTGCGGGCGACGAGCGTCCTGTCGGCGATCGCTCCCATGCGGATCGCGAGGTGGTGACCCTCGCGAACGAAGTCGACGTTCTGGTTTGACACGTGGATGTCGACGCGTATGCCGGGGTAGCGCTCGCGAAACACGCCGAGGGCCGGGAGCAAACGGTGGTGGCCGAACGTCGTCGGGGCGCTGATGCGCACGAGCCCTTCAGGGGAGGAGCGCTCGCTCGCGAGCTCGCGCTCACCCGCGGACAAGAGCGCGAGCGCCTGGGTGCACAGCTCGTAGTAGCGGCGCGCCTCGTCGGTCGGCGCGAGGCTCCGGGTGGTGCGCCGGAAGAGCGTCACGCCGAGCCTGCGCTCGAGCCGCGCGACGCTCCGGCTCGTCGCCTGCGGCGTGACCGCGAGCAGCCGCGCGGCGCGGGTGAAGCTCCCCGTCTCGTAGGTGCGGCAGAACGCCTCGACGTTCGGGAGCGTGCCGGCGAGCGAAGGTGCGACCATTCTCAACACCCTAGTACAAATGCTTCGCCCTGTCGTCGTCTACCGGGCTCGCGCCGGAGAGCCTAGGAGTTGGATATGACCAATCCGGATCGCCACCCCGGGCGCCGCGCGGCGTTGACCACGCTGCTCGCCGCCCTGTCCGCCGTCTCATCCGGGTGCGCGGGCGGCAACACGCCCGACACCGCTCACCCGAACCAGGCGCAAACCGAGGAGAAGAACATGACGCAGCGAGTGCTCATCGCCATGACCAGCCACGACAAGAAGGGCGCCACCGGGGAGAGCACGGGCGCCTACCTGCCCGAGATCGCGCACCCGTACGTGGAGTTCACGAAGGCGGGGATCGCCGTCGACTTCGCCTCGACCCGCGGCGGCCGCGTGCCGCTCGACGGCCTCGACAAAGTCGAGCCGGCCAGCGCTCCGTTCCTCGACGGCGGCGCGCTCGCGGGGCGCCTCCACGACAGCACGCCGGCGGACCGCGTCGACCCGTCTCGCTATGCCGCTGTCTTCTTCGCCGGCGGGCACGGCACGATGTGGGACTTCCCCGAGAACGAGGCGTTCGCGCGTGTCGCCGCGAGCATTTACGAGCGCGGCGGCGTCGTCGGCGCCGTGTGCCACGGGCCCGCGGCGCTCGTGAACGTGCGCCTCTCGTCCGGGCAGTACCTCGTCGCCGGCAAGGCGGTGAGCGCGTTCACGAACGAAGAGGAGCGGGCGGTGAAGCTCGACGCCGTGGTGCCGTTCCTGCTCCAGGATCGGCTCGTCGAGCGCGGCGCGCTCTTCCAGCCTGCAGCGCCGTGGCAGAAGCAGGTCGTCGTCGCGGAGCGCCTCGTGACCGGGCAAAACCCTGCGTCGGCCGCGGGCGTCGCCGAGGCGATGGTGCGCCTGCTCCCTCCAGCGGCGCGTTGAGGGGTCATATGCCCGATGCGCTCCCCAGGTCCGGCGATTGGGCTCCGTGCCCACGGCAGGCCCCCGTGGAGGGAGCGCGTCGCGCGGGGAGGTCCCAGAGCGGGTATCGGAGGCCGGTGCGACGTTGAGGACGACAGGGGCGCTCCGCGGCGTTGAGACGGCCTCCGGCCGGGCCCGCGAAACGCGACGGCGGGCGCGCTGGGCGCGAGCCTCGTGACACGGAGCCAGCAATTCCGCCGCGCCATGGATTCGCCGGGATCGGCCGCGGGCGCGGGGGCGGCGGCGCGAACGGGGAATCGGCGAGATCTGCGCCGTAGGCGCTCGCCGAAGAGATGCACGGCGCGTCGCCCACCATGGTACAAGGTGCGAGGAGGTCGCCGCGCAATGGCCATCAAACAGCTCACGCCAGAGCAGGTTCACACCATGTCGCTCGAAGAGAAGGACGCATGGTGGCTGAAGAACGTCTACCGCGGCGACATGCCCCAGCTCACGTGGCGCTCGGCGATCACGGGCATGCTCCTCGGCGCGTTCCTGTCGCTCACGAACCTGTACATCGGCGCGCGCACCGGCTGGTCGCTCGGCGTCGGGATCACGAGCGTGATCCTGGCCTTCGGGCTCTTCAAGGTGCTCTCCAGGCTCGGCCTCGCAAGCGACATGACCGTGCTCGAGAACAACGCGATGCAGTCCATCGCGACGTCGGCCGGATACATGAACGCGCCGCTCTTCACGAGCCTCGCGGCCTACTCGATGGTCACGACGACGATCATCCCCATGGGCCAGGCGATGATCTGGATGTTCGTCCTCGCCATCCTGGGCGTGCTCTTCGCCTTCCCGATGAAGAAGCGCTTCATCAACGACGAGCAGCAGCCCTTCCCCGAGGGGATGGCCGCCGGCGTCGTGATGGACGCGCTGCACGAGAGCGACGAGAAGGAGGGCCTCTTCAAGGCGAAGCTCCTCCTCGGCGGCGGCCTCCTGAGCGCCGCGCTCGAGCTCCTCCGCGACGACAAGGTGATGCGCGCGCTCTTCGCGCTGAAGAACATCCCGCATTACTACGACGAGTTCCTCTATGGCGGGCGCTTCGCCGATCTGCTCAGGCGCTCGGGCCTCTCGCCGGCCATCCGCGGCACCCCCCTGAACGAGCTCACCATCCGGTTCGACACGAGCATCATCTTCGTCGCCACGGGCGGCCTGATGGGCATCCGGACCGGCGTGTCGCTCCTCCTCGGCGGCATCCTCAACTACTGGATCCTCGCCCCCCTGCTGATCGAGCGCGGGATCATCCTGCCGAAGAACGGGCATTTCGGGTTCGGCGCGATCACCCTCTGGGCGCTGTGGGGCGGCGTCGCGTGCATGACGACGTCCTCTCTCTACGCCTTCTTCTCCAAGCCCAAGGTGATCATCGACGCGTTCAAGGGCCTCACCAAGAAGGGTGGAGCGACCGACGTGCTCGCGGACATCGAGCTCCCGGTGAAGCTGTCGATCATCGGCATACCCATCGTCGGCGTGGTGATCGTGGTGCTCGGGCAGCTCTGGTTCGGGATCTCCTGGTGGCTCGGGGCGCTCGCGATCCCGCTCGTCTTCATCTTCTCGCTCATCGCGGTCAACTCGACGGCCATCACGGCGATCACCCCGACCGGGGCGCTCGGCAAGCTGACGCAGCTCACCTACGGCGCGCTCGCGCCGAAGAACATCACGACGAACCTGATGACGGCCGGGATCACCGCCGAGGTCGCGAGCAACACAGCGAACCTGCTGATGGATATCAAGCCGGGCTACATGCTCGGCGGCAAGCCGCGCCACCAGGCGATGGGGCACGTGCTCGGGACCGTCGCGGGGCTCGTGCTCTCGGTGCCCATCTGGTACCTCGTTCTCATCCAGGGCGACATCGGCCGCTACGGGACGGAGCGGCTGCCGGTCCCGAGCGCGCTCACGTGGAAGGCCGTCGCCGAGGTGCTGATGAAGGGGCTCGATTTCCTCCACCCGACGGCCAAGTCCGCGGTGGTGGTCGGGGCGATCGTCGGGATCCTCGTCGAGCTCACGAGGCAGGTCACGAAGAACCGATTCCCCCTCTCCGCGGTCGCCCTGGGGCTCGCGTTCATCCTCAACTTCACCGATATCTGGTCGATGTTCCTCGGCTCGTTCCTCTTCTGGCTGCTCGAGCGGCGCGCCGCGCTCTGGCACAAGAAGCGCGAGCAGGAGACACGGCTCAGCGAGACGGCGCCGGGCGGGCGCTCGGACGCGCCGCCCGCGCGGCCCTGGTACGCGCTCGCCGCGGAGAACACCGAGGCCATCTGCGCGGGCGTGATCGCCGGAGGCTCGCTGATGGGCATCGGCCTCAGCGTGCTCGGCGTGCTCGTGCTGCCCGACGTGCTGGAAGCCGAGAGCCTCACCAAGGCGCTCAGGCAGATCCTTCATTTCCTCCCGAAGTGAAGCGCTGGCGGCCGACGGGCGGGCCCATCCGGCTCGCTCGCGGCCGCCTGCTGAGCCCGATCCGGCGCGCGGGCGTGCTCGGGACGGCGCCTCGCCACGCGAGCGCACGCGGAGGTGGAGGTGCGTTGGCGGCGCGCCGCGCCGGCCCCAGCCATGCAGCGGCGCCTCACTGTGACAGGAATGCGCGCCGTGGAGGGCCGCGGCGAGCGCGTACCAGGCCGCGCGGGCGCAGCACGTCGCGCTGTCGAGCCGCTCCGCTCGGAAGCGCTCGTGGCGCGGTTCATGCAGCCTTGTTTGCACCGCGTCAACACGAGGTCAGCCAAGGACGCGCGAGGAAAGAACCGTCCATGCCGGTGAATGCGCCCCCCTCCCGAGGAACGCCCAACCCCGAGCCCGTCGGCGATCCCGGACGGGGTCCGCCGGTGCAGGATCCGGCGCCGCGCGAGCCCCCGCGGCGCGATCCCGATCCTGGCGAGCCGGCGCGTCGGGATCCCCCGCCCCCTCCACCGGCGCCCGGAGAGCGCTCTCCGGAGATCGAAGATCCGCCGGCGCCGGGGCAGCCCCCCAGGGAGCCCGGGGTGATCGCGAGGGCCGGCCGCGCTCGGCGCGCGGCGCAACATCATCCCCTAACCGTCGAGAGGTTTCCATGAACACGTGTGACTGCTGCGGCAACAGCTACGACAAGGCATTTCAGATCATGGTGGGCGGCACGAGCTACACCTTCGATTGCTTCGAGTGCGCGATTCACAAGCTCGCGCCCGTGTGCGCCCACTGCGCCTGCCGCATCGTGGGGCACGGCATCGAGGCCGGCGGGGCGTTCTACTGCTGTGCGCACTGTTCCAAGCAGGAGGGCGTGGAGGGGGCGATCGATCGGGTGGCCTGAGCCGCCGCCGGGGCGCCGGCGGCGCGCGGCCCCCCGTTCGCGTGGCCCCGCGGGTCGATCTGCGCGAGGTCGTACCGCGCGCTCGGCGGGGTCGACCCGCCCTGCGCCGGGGGCGTCGCCGCGAGCCGATCTGCGACCAGGGTGGCGGCCAGGATGAAGAGGAGCAGCGCGACGCCCGTGTGCCCGCGAGCCTGCGTGAGCATGAATGCCTCCTTCGCGGCGAGGCGGTCGCCTCGCGCTCCAGAAAACTAGATCCGGGACGCGCGTGTGATAATGCTGGCCCGCCGACGAGGATTGCGTCGCGGAAGGAACGAATGGGATGGAGCCGGCGGGCGGTCACCTCGGTGAGATGAGGGCGTTCCTCGAGGTGGCGCGGCGGCAGAGCTTCTCGGCGGCGGCGAGGGCGCTCGGGCTCACGTCGTCGTCCGTCAGCAAGCAGGTCGCGCGGCTGGAGGAGCGCCTCGGCGCGCAGCTCCTCCGGCGCACCACGCGCCGCGTGAGCCTCACGGAGGCAGGGAATCTGTACGCAGAGCGCGCAGACCGGATCCTCTCGGACATCGAGGAGGCGCAGCGGGCGGTCGCGGATCTCGACGGGACGCCGCGCGGGACGCTGCGCATCTCGGCGCCCACCGTCCTCGGCTCGATCCGCGTCGCGCCCGCGGTGCTGGCCTGTCGCGCGAGGTACCCGGAGCTCCGCATCGATCTCGATCTCACCGACCGCATCGTCGATCTGGTGGCCGAGCGCATCGACGTGGCGGTGCGCCTGGCCGCCGAGATCTCCCCTGCTTCCCTCGTCGCGCGGCGGCTCGCCGATGACCTGCGCGTGCTCTGCGCGAGCCCGCGGTACCTGCGGCGCCACGGGACGCCGCGCTGCCTCGAGGACCTGGCCGACCACGACTGCATCACGCTCAACCTCGAGCCTGTCGCCCGGTGGACGCTCGTGGGCCCCGAGGGCGAGCGCGTCGTCCCGGTGAGCGGCACATTCCGCTCCAGCGACACGATCACGCTGCGCGACGCCGCGGTCGCCGGCGTCGGCCTGGCGAACCTCCCCGACTACGTCGTCCAGGATCAGCTCGAGAGCGGCGCGCTGCGGCGCGTGCTGCCGGAGTACGGCGCCTCGAAGCGCGCGAGCTTCGCGGTCTATGCGGCGCCCGCGCGCGCCGCGGTCCGCGTCGTCGTCGACGCGCTGGCCAGGGCGATGGGGGCAGCGGAGGCGGCGAAGCCGACGGCGCGGAAGCCGTGAGCCAGCGCGGCGGTCGTGAGGGATCGCAGGGGAGCCGAGGGAGCGCCGCGCCGGAGCGGTCGTCCGCGCGGCGCTGTCACGCGGGCCGCGGAGCAGCGCCGTGGAGCGAAGCGTGCGCCGCGCCGGCCGCGCGCTCCTTGGTCATCTGACGGATGCAGTACTGGAGCGCCGCCCGGAGGTTGCCGAGGGTGGTGATGTTGGCCAGATCGAGCCCGAGGCTGACGATGGTCTGGGCGACGTTCGAGCGGATGCCCGCGACGATGCCCTCGGCGCCGAGCAGCCGGATCGCGGCGACGAGATCGAGGAGGTAGCTCGCGGTCTTCGTGTCGACCAGCTCGACGCCGGTGAGATCGAGGATGGCGAAGCGCGAGCCCGTGCGGACGATGGCATCGAGCAGGGTATCCATCACCTCCGCTGTCCTGGCGCTGTCGAGCACGCCGATCATCGGCAGGGTCAGCACGCCGTCCCACACCTGGATGATGGGAGTCGACAGGTCGCGGATGACCCGCTGTTGCCGCTCGATGAGCTCCAGCCTGGACCGGAGCTCCTGCTCGGTGTTCTTTGGCTTGCTGATATCGAGGGTGAAGCCGACGACCGAGAACACCTCGCCCTGCTCGTCGCGCATGGGGACCTCCCAGTTGTCCCAGAACACCCCGTGCGTCAGGGACTCCGAATGGCTCGCTTCGCCCGCGAGCGCCCGCCGCAGCACCTCGCACCCGTGCGGGTTGCTCGCGTAGAGGTCGAACACGTTCTTGCCGAGGTGCGCGCCCTGCTGGAGCCCGATGCCCTCGAGCGCCTTGCCCTCGTGGCACGTGAAGATCCCCTCGCGGTCGATGGCCCAGACGATGATCGGGAGCGACTGCGTGATGGCCTGCAGGATCACCTCTCTCTGATGGTGGCGACGAGCCTGCTCGGTCCGCTCCGTCACGTCCTGCCCGAACACGCCGACGCCGATGACCTCTCCGTGCTCGTCGAGGATGCGCTCGTGGCGCCACTCGACGCTCAGCACGGCGCCGTCCTTCCTGGCGTGGCTCCACACCCGGGGGGCCGCCCCGTCCTCCGCGAGGAGCTGCTGCCACCCGTCGGGGCTGCCGGACGCCGGCAGGAGCTCGTCCACGCGCTGGCCGAGCGCCTCCTTCCGCGCGTGGCCGAGCAGGCGCTCTGCCGCGCCGTTCCAGTCCTCGATCGTGAGCTCCTTGCCGTACTGGACGATCGCGACCGGCGCTCGCTCGAAGAGGCGTGCGCGCTTGCCCGCGAGTTTCTCGGCGTCGATTTCTCCCGATGACGTGGTGGCGGCGGTCATGGGGTGGAAATTTACCCTGGGCGTTCGCGCACGTCGAAATAACTGTCATTCGTCTTCGTCGGACCATCCGCAGACCGCCCTGGGTTCGTAAGGACGGATCCACTGTTGCTGTAGCAACACTCCGCGAGCAAGCGCCTGCTGCTCCAGCAGCAGGCCGCCATCTGTTATAGCGGATTTGCGTCTAGGGAGCCGACTCACGCTTGGTACGGGGCGTGCTCAACGCCAGCGGAACGGTCGAGGATGGCGCTCCACGACCGCGCCTGAATGGGCCTCGTCGCGGTGCGACGGTGCGCACCGGATTGCGGGATTTGCGGTCGTTCTATGCTGGATGGGCTCGACTTTCCTAACGCGTTTGGACCTCTTCGTCCCACCCCCGACGGCCGCCATCCCCTCGCTGAGATCGCCTGGCGGAGCCTCGCCGCGCTGCTGCTCGCGCTCGCCTCGCTCGGCTGGTCAGCGCTGAAGTGCTGGCGGAGCGCGGGCGTGGTCGGCAAGGGGGGCTCATCGCCGAGAGCGAGCTCCAGGTGTGGATCGGCTGGCTGGTGAGGACGGCGAGCTCAAGCAGGTGCGGCGGAGCGAGCTGTACACCGACGAGTTCAACCCGTTCTGGAAGGGCGGTCCGTGAAGGGGCCCCACCCTCGTCGAGGTTCGGGAGCAGGAGGAGCCATGAGCAACAAGATCCAGTTCCACAATGTGAGCAAGACATTCGCCGTCAAGGGGCCGGCCGGCGCCAAGGAGAGCGCGCGGTTCACGGCCATCGAGGACCTCAACCTCGACGTGAGGGCCGGCGAGCTGATGGTCCTCGTCGGGCCGAGCGGGTGCGGCAAGTCGACGCTCATCGATCTGCTCGGCGGCCTGTCGAAGCCGAGCAGCGGCAAGCTCCTGCTCGACGGCAAGCCGATCACGGGCCCGGCCCTCGATCGAGGCATCGTGTTCCAGCAGTACGCGCTGTTCCCGTGGCGGACGGCGCGCGAGAACGTCGAGTTCGGGCTCGAGGCCAAGGGCGTCCCGGAGAGCCGGCGCAAGGAGATCGCCCAGGATTACCTGGATCTGGTCAGCCTCTCCGGCTTCGAGGATCGGTATCCGCACGAGCTGTCGGGCGGCATGAAGCAGCGGGTGGCCATCGCGAGGAGCCTCGCCTACGACCCGGCGGTGCTGATGATGGACGAGCCGTTCGCGGCGCTGGACGCGCAGACGCGCGAGTCGCTGCAGGCGGAGCTGCTCCGGATCTGGGAGAAGTCGCGCAAGACGATCCTGTTCATCACGCACAGCATCGACGAGGCGGTGTTCCTCGGGCAGCGGGTCGCGATCATGACGTCCCGGCCCGGCCGGGTGAAGCGGGTCATCGATATCCCGGAGGAGATCCGGGGCTATGAGGACGCGCGGTCGACTCCGGAGTTCGGCAGGCTGCGGCACGAGATCTGGACGCTGCTGCGCGAGGAGGTGCTGAAGTCCGAGGAGCAGGAGCGGAGCAAGCGGCAGAAGCGCGCGGCGGAGAGCCGCCCCGTGGCGGGCGTGGTGGCGGTCAATGGCTAGCCTGGAGCAATCGATTCCGCTGCCCGAGGAGTCACAGCAAGGGCAGCTCGTGGGCGACGCGTCCCGGTGGATCGGCCGCGCCATCGCGCGGTCGGGGATCCTCCTCGCGGTCGCCGCCCTGTGGGAGACGGCGCCGCGGGTGGGCCTCGTGGAGGGGGCGTTCCTTCCGCCGCTCTCCGAGGTGCTGGGGACAGGGTGGCAGCTGCTCCAGAACGGGCAGCTCCTGAGCCACATCAAGGCGAGCCTGTCGCGCTCGCTCGTGGGCTTCACGCTGGCGATCTCGGTGGGCGTGCCGCTCGGGCTCGCGATCGGGTGGTACAAGGGCGTGGCGGACGCGCTCAATCCGCTGCTCGAGGTGCTGCGCAACACGGCGGCGCTCGCGCTCCTGCCCGTGTTCCTGCTGCTGCTCGGGATCGGGGAGTCCTCGAAGATCGCGCTCGTCATCTACTCGTGCACCTGGCCGATCCTGCTCAACACGATCAGCGGGGTGCGCGGGGTCGATCCGCTGCTCATCAAGTCGGCGCGCACGATGGGGCTGTCGCCGCTCCAGCTGTTCCGCAAGGTCATCCTGCCGGCCGCGGTCCCGACGATCTTCGTGGGTATCCGCCTGGCGGGCGCGTACTCGCTGCTCGTCCTCGTCGCGGCGGAGATGATCGGGGCCAAGGCGGGGCTCGGATACCTGATCATCTACGCGCAATACAATTTCCAGATCCCGAGCATGTATGTCGGCATCTTGACCATCACGGCGCTCGGGCTGACATTCAATCACCTGCTCATGCGCGTCGAGCGGCGGTTCACGTCGTGGAAGGTCGCCCCGAAGGAGTGAGCCCAGGCCCGGCGTGGGCGCCGTGACGATCACCGTTCATCGAGGGAGAGGACCATCGTGAATCGAATCATCCTGGGCCGGACCGGCCTTGAGGTCAGCGTGCTCGGCCTGGGTGCGGGCGGCGACAGCCGGCTCGGGTCCGGGCGCATCGCGGAGGCCGAGTCGCTCCGGCTCGTCCGTGCGGCCATCGAGCGCGGCGTGAACTTCATCGACACGGCGGAGGCGTACGGGACCGAGGGGCTCATCGGCAAGGCGCTCCGCGAGGTGCCGCGCGACCGCGTGGTGCTCTCGACGAAGAAGACGACGCGCCTCGAGGCGCCGCTCCGGCCGGAAGACGTGGTGTCGTCGCTGCATGCGAGCCTCGAGCGGCTCGGCACGGATCACGTCGACGTCTACCATCTGCATGGCGTGCTGCCGGATCAGTACGCCGATCTGCGCGAGCGGATCGTCCCCGTGCTGCTGCGCCTGCGCGAGCAGGGCAAGATCCGCTTCCTCGGCATCACGGAGGCGTTCGCCGCCGATCCGACGCACGCGACGCTCGAGCAGGCGCTCCGCGACGATGTGTGGGACGTCGTGATGGTCGGGTTCAACCTTCTGAACCAGTCGGCGCGAGCGCGGGTGTTCCCGCTGACGCGGGCGAAGGACATCGGGACGCTGATCATGTTCGCGGTCCGGCGCGCGCTGAGCCGGCCCGATCGGCTGCGGGAGCTGCTCGCGGATCTGGCGGCGCGCGGCAAGGTGTCGCCCGAGCTCGGCGACGAGGGGCTGGACCGGCTCCTGGAAGGAGACGAGGCCTCGTCGCTCCCGGGCGCGGCGTACCGCTTCTGCAGGGACGAGCCCGGGGCGCACGTGATCCTGTCGGGGACGAGCAGCGTGGAGCACCTCCTGGAGAACGTGCGCTCGATCGAGGCGCCGCCGCTGTCGGCGCGGGCGCGCGAGCGCCTCATTCAGGCGTTCGCGCAGGTCGACGACGTGTCGGGGCACTGAGGGGCGCGCGCAGGCGGGAGCGCGGCGGAGGGTCACGCGACCGGCGCGGCGAGCCCGGGCGGCGCGGGGGGCGGCGCGACGTCGGCGGCGTCACGCGCGGCGTCGCTCCCGAGGAAGCGCGAGATCCGCTCGCAGAGCCGCGCGCGGAAGGCGTCGTCGGTGGGGGGCGAGTGGCGGCACCCCTCGAGCAGCTCGGTCTCGGCGCGCGGCAGGAGCTCCTTCGCGCGGGCGAGCAGCTTCGCGCCGGGGAAGCTCACGTCGTCGTCGGCGCCGAACACGAGCGCGGGCCGCGTGAACCCGGCGAGGGACGCGGGCGTGGCGAGCGGCGGCGGGCGGAAATCGAGCCGGTAGCCGCGCACGGCGTCGCCGAAGTAGGAGCACCACATGTCGTCGTGCGTGGAGAACAGCCCGGAGACGAGGCGCGCGAGGCGCTCTTCCGAGGGGAAGGCGCGGTAGAGGGCCATCGGGATCGCGATGCGGGTGAGGCCTTGCCACGCCGAGCCCGACACCAGGGCCGCCGGCACGATCAGGACGAGCCGGTCGATGCGGGCGGGCGCGACCTGGGCCATGCGCAGGGCCGCGAAGCCGCCCCAGCTCACGCCGAGGAGGTGGACGCGCGCGAGGCCGAGCGCGTCGAGGACGTCGGTGAGCCACTCGGCGTAGGCGGGTCCGTCGATCGGCAGGCGGACGTCGGCGCTCTTGACGGACTGGCCGATGACGTCGACGACGTGGACGCGGTAGTGCGCGAGGAGCGGGCCGAGCTCGGGCATGAGGTGCGCGGAGCTGGCGAGCGCGCCGTGCAGGCAGACGAGCGGCGGGGCGTTCTCGGGGCCGGCGATGAGGACGTGCGTGGCGCCGAAGCGGGTGGAGACCTCGCGCGATCGGGTCGGGACCGGGAGCTTCTCGTGGAACCTGTCGAACCACGCCGCGATGCGCGCGCGCGCCTCTGGACTGCGGAACATGATGGATGACGTCATCGAGCCCTCCTGACGTTGGCTGCGGGGCGGAGGCCGCAGAGGTGCTGAGCGACGAGCCGATCGAGCAGGGCGATGGGCGACGGGTGCGCGCCCTGGGCCCAGGCGATCAGCGCGAAGTAGTAGAAGGAGAAGAAGGCGACGCCGAAGAGCGCGGGGTCGGCGTCGTCGGCGACCTCCCCCTGCGCGCGGGCGGCGTTGAAGAGCTCGACGACGCGGCCGTGCACGGCGGCGACCTGCTCGGTGAAGCGGGCCTGCCAGGGCGGGTCGGCGAACAGCGCGTCGCGGAGCAGCGTCTTCGAGAGGGCCGGCCGGCGGGCGTAGTACGCGAAGAAGGCGGCCCCGAGCCGGTGGAGCCGCTGCTCGAGGGAGCCGGGCTCCTCGTCGCGGACGGCCTCGGCCGCGGTGGCGGCGAGGTCGTCGAACAGCGCGGCGTGGAGCAGGTCGCGCTTGTCGGCGAAGTGGAGGAGGACCGTGCCGGCGGCCACGCCCGCGTCCGCGGCGATGGCGCGGACGTTGGCGGCCTCGAAGCCGTGGTGCTCGAAGTGGTCGCGCGCGGCCTCGAGGATCCGGGCGCGCGTCGCGTCTTTCTGGGCGTCGCGCCGACCGGGTCTTTGAGTGAACGCGTTCACTGAACGAGTTCATTACATGGGACAGAGCAGTGCACAAGGGGAATCGAGCCCGAGCCCGGCACGCAACGGGGTTGAGGGCGTCCCGACCGAGGTTGGGCGACCCGACCGACCGAGGTTGAGGGCGACCGACCGAGGTTGAGGGCGACTCGACCGACCGAGGTTGAGGGCACCCCGACCGAGGTTGAGGGGCCTGAGGGCGACCGACCGAGGTTGAGGGCGACTCGACCGACCGAGGTTGAGGGCACCCCGACCGAGGTTGAGGGGCCTGAGGGCGACCGACCGAGGTTGAGGGCACCCGGACCGAGGTTGAGGCTGCTCAAGGTCGAGGCAGGTCGTCCGACCCAGGTTGAGGGCGACCCAGGTTGAGGGCGCCCGAGGTCGTCCGCAGGCGGTGATCGCCGGTACGGCTCAGCCCGCCGCGGGCGCCTGCTGCGCCTGGGCGCGCGCCCGGAGGCGCTGCTTGGCGGAGGGGCCGCCGGCGTGGCGCACCGAGGCGACGGCGCGATCCATCGCGTCCTGCCAGTAGCGCGCGACGTCCTCGCGCTCGGTGAGGAGGGCGTCGATGGGCCCGTGGTCGGTCTCGATCTCGACCGCGAACCGGTCGCCGCGGGGCAGCACGCGGATGTCGCGGACCTCCCCGGCGGAGATGGCCGCCCCCAGCCGGCCCTCGGGGCGCAGGTCGATCGCGCCGGTGCGGCTCACCCAGGGGGCGACGACGAAGCGGCCCGGGCCGAACGACACGACCGGGGCGGAGCGCGCCGCGTAACGGGACGAGAACCTGGCGACGCCCAGGAAGGCGTAGCCCGCGAGCGAGAGCAGCGCGGCGGCGCTGCCGACGCCGATGGCGATGCCGCTGTCGCCCGCGGAGACGCTCCGCATGACCTGGATCCAGAGCGCGAGCGCGCCGAGCAGCAGCGCGGCCCCGATGAGCGCGTTGCGGGCCGCCGAGCCGCGCGGGCCGTGGCTCGCGTGGTCCCGCAAGACGAGGAGCTCGCCCTCGCTCCGGATCGCGAACCGCGACAGCGCGGCGGCCGGCAGCGCTGGCGGTGGAGTCGGGGCAGGCTCCGGGAGGGACCGCGGCGCGATGGCGCCGGGCGGCTCGGTACCCCGCGCCGTTTCCAGCGGGACGCCCAGCGCGGCCGCGAGCGGCGCCGCCACCGCCTCGACGAGCGCCTCCGCCCGCGCGGCCTCGAGATCCTGCGCCTCGGCGACGAGCAGACGCCGCGCCGCCGTGACGCGCGCAGGCGCGGGCGCGGGCGCGGCGAGAGCGAGCCAGGCGGCGACGTACGTCCGCTCGCGCGCGCACGTGGGTGCGCCGCAGCATGGGCGCCGCTCCGAGATCACCTGGACGCTCACCGCGTCGCGAGGCTCGGCCGTGCCCTCCCCGGCCCCGCCGGCGCCGCCTGCCTCGGGCCGCGCGTGGCGGGCGCCCGCGAGCCTCAGCGGCGCGAGCCGGAGGACGCTCGCGCCGCGCTCGATCCGGAGCCATACGGGGTCCCGCGGCGCCGGGCCGAAGCCTGTATCCTGCTCCCGCCGCGGCGCGCCAAGCTCGGGCGCCGCCCGGAGGATCAGCGGCGCGCCGCCGCCCTCCGCCGAGAGGACGCGCGCCGCCCCGGCCGGATCGCCGAGCGGATCGAGGGCGGATACGGAGCTGTCGGCCTCAAGGGAGCGGAGGGCACGCGCGACCTCCGCCTCGAACGCTGCGGTGCTCGGCTCGGGCATGGCGGGACGTTTGCCCCGGCTGCGCTGGGTTGTAAAGCGCACCCGTCCGCGCGACAACGCGGGGGGCGCGCTCTCCTACCCCGCCCGATCGCTGCCGCTCGCGCAGGGTCCGGCGCGGCCGCCGGCCCCAGAAGGCCAGCAGCGCGCCGAGCGCCGTCATCGGCAGGGCGCCGGGAGCGATCGGCGGCTGGCCAGCGCCCGAGCAGGAGCAACCGGCGTCGCCCTCGGCCTCGTCCACATTGCCGCTCTTCGGCCTGTCCCCGCTCCCCGACGCCGCGCCGCCCGCTCCGCCCGAGGCCGCCATCGCGCCCGCGCCGGAGCCGCCGCCGCCCGAGCTCGCGGCGCCCGTCCCGGCGATCGGGTAGAGGGCGCAGACCCCTTCGATGTCGTCTTCCTCGAGCGTGCGCGCCGACGTGCCGCCCGGGTAGAACCCCAGCATCGTCGCGCCGCGCACGCTCGTGTGACCCAGGCCGAGGAAGTGCCCTTCTTCGTGCGTGGCGATCGATCGCACATCGATGCAGTCTCCATCGCCCGTGTCGTTCCAGCAGAAGCCGACGTTGTTGAAGATCATGTCGGCCTCGCCGATGACGCCGTCGGCATCCCAGACCGGCATCGTGACGGCGATGACCGAGTCGGCTTGCCCGAGCTCGCCAGGCCAGCCGTCGCTGATCCAGAGGAACACGCTCTTGCCGTCGTCGAAGTCGTAGCCGTCCCCCGTGTCGCCGAGGAGCTCGGCCTCCCACGCCGTGCATCCGGGGCTCGACCAGGCCGCGAAGCCGGCCTCGATGCTGGCGGCGGCGAAGCTGGAGAGCGGCCCCGGGATCGTCCCCCCGTTGATGTGGTAGCGGGCCGGCAGCTCGCGCCAGCGGGGGACGACATCGAGATCGAGCGGCGCCCACGCGGCGGCCTCGCGGGCCCCCGCGAGCGGCGCCAGCGCGGCGGCGAGCGGGGCGACCAGGGCGAGCGCGGCCCTGAAGCCTCTCTTCATTCCCCCATCATCGGCTCATCGGTCCTGCGGGACCACCTCGAGCTCCTCGGGCGCCGCGCTCCCCTCGAGGGGCAGCGTCACCTCCACCCCCTCGTGCACCGGAAGGGTCGCCGCGACGGGCCAGGAGCGCGGCGCGCTGCCCTCGCCCGCCGCGACCTCGCGCAGCGTCACGCCGCGCGCCGGATTCACGCCGCCGTTGAAGAGGCACGCGCGCAGCCGCCCCTCGACGACCGCGGCCGAGCACGGGATGACATCGGCCGTCGCGCGCCGGATCCGGCCGAGCATCGCCTCCTCCGCGGGTGCGGCGGGCAGGAGCGACACGAGCGCGTCGCGGGCGCGCGGGTCGCGGAGCCAGGCGAGCATCATCGCCGCGTGGATGCGCACCACGCGGTAGCGCGCGCGCGTCAGCTGGAAGAAGGCGTCGGGCGACGCCACGCCGGTCTCGCCGTCGAGCATGCCCGTCACGCCCGGCTCGATCTTCACCTCCGTCCCGGGCGCCTCGACGTGCCACTTCACCGCGCGCCCCGGCCCGAGCGCGCCTTCCCAGAACAGCCCGCGCTCGGTGATGCCGGCGCGCTCGCCGCGGCGATCGCGCCGCGCGAACGTCAGCAGCACGCGGAAGTCGCTGACGGGCGCGCCGCTGTTGTTCACGACCGCGAGCTCGAAGTCGTAACGGCCGCGCGCTGGCCGCGTCGCGCCGCCGTCCCGGCCAGCGTCGCCCGGCTCTGCCCCGGCGTCGCCCTGCTCCCCGGCGGCGTCGCCCTGCCCCGCGCCGGCCTCGCTCTCCGCGTCGTCGTCCGCGCGGTCCCGCCGCAGAATCGGCGCGATCACCCCGGCGCCGTCGTCCGGCCCGGTCGATCCGAGCAGGCTGAGGATCGGCACCCCCGCCCGCCAGAGCGGCGAGTCGGCGCGATCGCAGAGGCAGTGCGGGAACGACGGCTCGGCGCGCTCCCGGACCTCGCTCGCGAGGAGCGCGGCCGTGGCTCCCCGGGTCGCCTGCCCGACGCCGCGCGCCGCCTGCCGCTCGGCCGGCGGCTGATCGCGAGGGGCCGCGAACCGCTGCACGAACGCCATCGTCGCCACGATGCCGATCACCGCGAGCGCCGCGGGCACGAGCACGCGGGCCCGGAGCGGGAGCGCGTCGATCCCCTCCTCGACGCCGCGCCTTGGTTCGCGCCCCGGCCGCTCGCCGAGCGGCGTCGGGCGGGGCGCGAACACGGGCGCAGCCGGCGAGCCGGGGGACAGGGCGGCCGCGAGCCGCTCCGACGCGAAGCCCATGCGGCTCGACATCTCCGCCACGAGCGCGTCGCGCAGGCGGTCCGAGGGCGGCCCTCCCCAGGTCGCGAGCCGCGCGACGAAGCGCAGCGCGAGCCAGGTCGCGAGCGCGACGAGGCACGCGAGCGACGCGGTCCCGAGCGGGCCGCTCGCGAGATAGTCGGGGGACAGGGCGGCCGCGAGCACGCCGAGCGGCGCCGGCGCGATCCAGCTCGCCATGCGGGCGTTGAGGCGCGCGCGGTAGGCGCTCTCCATCGCCTCCATCGCCGCCGGCGAGGTCACGCCGGGCACGCCGGGCAGATCGCCCTCGAAGCGCGCGAGGACGAAGCAGTTGTGCGGCGAGCACGCGGACGGATCGAGCGCCACGCAGAGCGCCTTGCCGCGCCGGAAGAGGCCGCGGATCGCGGTGTAGGGCACCCCGAAGCGGACCGGCGCCGCCACGGCGCCCAGGGCGAACCCCTCGGCGTAGCCGGCGACCCGGACCAGCTCGACCTCGAGCTCCGCCTCGGCGCAGGTGAAGCGCACCGCGCCAACGGCATTGGCGCCCCCCTCGGCGATCGCCAGGGCAGCGACGGAGAACGCGCGAGCCAAGGTGGCCGCACCCTAACCGCGCGGGCCGGAGCGCTGCAACGGAAACCCGGACGGCCGGGAGGCCCCGTGCGCGTCGGGTGACCGTTGATCGCCCCGCGCTAGGTGCGTAAGACGTGGCGCCATGAAGCCCCTCCAAATCGTCATCGCCATCTCCTGCGCTGTCCTCCTCGGCCCGGTCGCGGGCTGCGAGGAGAAGGTCCCCGAGCCGGATCTGCCGCCGGGCAGCGCCGTGCCGGTGGTGAAGCCCGCCGAGCCGGAGCCCGCCGATCTCATCAAGGAAGACACCGTCGTGGGCACCGGCCCGGAGGCGAAGGACGGCGACAAAGTCCGCGTCCACTACACGGGGCGCCTGCTGAAGAACAACGCCGAGTTCGACTCCTCCGTCGGCCGCGAGCCGTTCGAGTTCACGCTCGGCGCGTCGGAGGTCATCAAGGGCTGGGACCAGGGCGTGGCCGGGATGAAGGTGGGCGGCAAGCGCAAGCTCACGATCCCCTCCCGCCTTGGCTACGGCGACGCGGGCAGCCCGCCGAAGATCCCGGCCAAGGCGACGCTGGTCTTCGACATCGAGCTGCTCGGCGTCGGCGACGCGGCGAAGGACGCGGCCGGGGACGACAAGGCCGGGAAGACCACGGCCGACAAGGCGGCCAAGCCCGCGGGCGACAAGGCGGCCAAGGGCGACAAGCCCGCCGCGCCGGCCGAGAAGAAGGAGGCGCCCAAGGAGGCGAAGTGAGCCGCGGGCCCCGCGCTCAGACGACGCGCGCGAGCGCCTTGAGGAAGATCTCGTAGGCCTCGAGCGGGTACTCACCCATGTGGAAGATCCGGAACAGCCGGTCCGAGAGCTTCCCCTGGGCGGCGTAGATCTCGAACACGTGCCCATCGACCGGCTCGCTGGCGAGCCGGCTCGCCATCTCGTCGTAGGTCCGCCCGGCCGGGATGTGCAGCGCCGTCCCGATCGACTGGAGCGGCATGTTCTCCCAGCGCGCGATCGTCAGCCCGAGGCGCTCGTAGCCGGGGCGCAGGATCGCGCAGCGCGCCTGGTACACGGCGTGACGCCCGGCGACGCCGCCGGTAGCGGCGAGGTGATCGAGCGCCGCGATCACCTGGCAGAGGCTCATCGGATCGATCGTGTAGGGGTGCGCGCCGCCCTGCTGGGCGCGCCAGGTCTTGTGGAGCTCCAGGCTCGGGACGCGGGCGGGGATCCGCTCCATCTCGGCGAGCAGGTCCTTCCGGACCAGCGCCACCGTCAGGTTCGGGTGGCTGTGCAGGCCCTTGTTGCACGAGCCCATGACGGCGGCGATGCCTGAGCCCTCGAGGGCCAGCGGCTCGACGAAGAGCGCGCTGATGCCGTCGACGAGGAGCTTCTTGCCGTACTTCCGGGCAAGCGCGCCCACCTCGGGCAAGGGGTTCAACGTGCACGTCGACGTGCCCCCGTAGACCATGGCCACCGCGTCGACCTCGTCCGCCGCCAGGGTGGCCTCGATCTTCGCGAGGTCCGGCCTCTCGCCGTAGGGCAGGCACATGTCGACAACCGGCTGGCCGAGCGTGGCGGCGTACTCGAAGATCCGGTCGCCGTAGGCGCCGTTCCGGACGACGAGGAGCCGCTCGTCGCGCCGCAAGCAGGAGCCGAGCACGGCGGCCATGGAGGTCGATCCCGAGCCCGTGAGGAGGATGGCCTCGTAGCTGGGCGCGCCGAGGGCCTCGACGATGCCGTGCCGTGCCCGGTCGAGCAGCGGCCGGAGCCGGGGGCCACGCGGGACGATCGGGCTCTCCCCGTAGGTGCGGGAGACCTGGTTCACCGCGTCCGGCAGGTGGAAGACCGCGGGCGTGAGCGAGACGACGCGTGGCGTTTCGGCGGCGATCATGCCGCGAGATCTAGCCCGGAACGCGCGCGGGACGCAGCGGAGATTGCGCTACGCCCAGCGGAGCTGGCGCAGATCGTCCCAGACATCGCGCGCGGAGTGGTAGCGGTAGGCGTCGCGGCGGCGCAGCAGCTTGGCGATCACCTGGCTGAGCGGCGTGCCGAGCGCCTCGGCCTTCTGCCGGGGGGTGCCCTCGGCGATCTGCCGCGTGATCTCCTCGTAGGCGACGTTCACGTCGATGGCCGGTTGCCCGGTGTGCATCTGGTACATGAGCAGGCCGAGCTGGTAGAGGTCGCTCTGCGTCGTCGTGTAGCCCGCCGTCACGAGCTCTGGCACGAGGATCTTCGGGTTCGCGACCTGCGGGCGGAACCAGCGGGTGACGCCGTCGAGCTGGTGCGCCACGCCGAAGTCGGTGAGCTTGACGAGCGGCCTGTGGTCGAGCTGCGAGATGAGCACGTTGCCCGCGTGCAGGTCGGCGTGCACGACGCCGTTGTCGTGCAGGTACTGCAGCGTCATCAGCAGCTGGCGCGCGAGCTCCAGGAGCAGCGGCGGCTGGAACGGGGCGCCGAGCAGCGCCCGGAGGCTCGTGTCGCACCGCTCGAGCGCCAGGTAGAACAGGTAATTCACCTCGAACGCGTCGTGGATGTAGACGATGTTCGGGTGGCGGAAGCTCTCCAGGCGGAGCATCTCGCGCGACCACTCTTCCTTGACGACCTGGTAGGGCTTGTTCGCCGGCCGCAGCATCTTCAGGGCGTACACCTGATCGAACGGCCCGCTGCACTCGTACACCGAGCCATACTGCCCGTCGCCGATGAGCGCCCCGATCACGTACGTCCCCCGGGTGGAGGTCAGCGCTGAGCCCGGCACCGGAAACGGGATCAGGAAACTGCCAGTGGAGGACCAGGTCACGGCGAGGCCATCGTAACCGAAAACGCCGGCGCCCGTTCACCCCGCCGCGCGCGGCCCACGTTCGCGGCGCAGGGGGCGCCCCTGTCCCCCCGCACGCGGCGCGCCGAGGGCGGCCGGCCGCTCATGAAGCGGCGAGCTTCCGCACGATCTCCGCGGCCTCGGCCTGATCGAGCTCGAGCGCCGCGGCGACGTCGAGCAAGAGCTCGCGCTCGCTGCTCCTGACGATCCCGTCGGCGACCACGACCTGAGCGGCCAGGAAGAAGGCGACCTTCCGGGCCTGCGGGCTGGCCAGCCGTTCCTTGAGCGACGCGAGCCGGGCCGCGCGGCCCTCCTTGTGGAGCTGCTCCACCACGGTCTGGAGGAGCGTGTCCATGGTGCTCTGCGGGATCCGTCGATCCGTGAGCGACTCTACGCTCCGGGCGAAATGGATCTTCTCCTCCGGGCTGAACTCGCCGTCGGCGAACGCCGCGAGGAACATCAGCTCGACGAGCGCCTCGAGGTTCGGCTCATCAAGCGTTTGCAGCGGAGGAGGGCTCATCTGGGGCATCGGCTCCGTGTACACCGAGGCCCGGCGCGGGACCAGCCCTGGAGCGCCCCCCTTACCCCGCGCGCCCGGGGCAAACGTGCGCGCCCGGGGCAAACGCGGCGGGGTTGAATGTGCCCGAGGGGCGGCATTGGGAGAGCGCTCCCTGTGTGTCATGAGTTCGAGCATGCACGTGCGCGAACTCGCCCAGTCGCTCCTCGGCGCGCTCTTCCTCTGCGGCTGCAGCAGCGCGACCGCGGCGCGGCGCCCTGCCGATCCGGGCCGACCTGCCCCCGAGGGGCGCGCGGCGACGCCGCGAGCCGCGGCGAGCGCCGAGGCGGCCCCGCCGCCGCTGCGGCTGCCCTGTGAGGCGGACGATCTCGTCGGCTGTACGAACGGCTGCGCCGACCACCAGATCGAGGACTGCGTGACGCTGGGATCGATGTACCTGGGCGGAGCGATCGTCTCGATCGACGTGGAGCGAGCGATGACGCTGTTCGAGAAGGCGTGCGCGGAGGGGAGCGCGCGCGGCTGCTTGCGGCTCGGCGACGCCTACCACGATCGGCTCGCGCGCGCGGACGGCGCCGGCGGGGCGAGCGAGGCGGACGAGGCGGCGCTCTACTGGCACGCGCGCGCATGCCACGCGGGCGCGAACCTCGGATGCCTCGCGGCAGGCAGGGCCTACCTCCACGGCCAGGGCGCGAGCGCCGATCCCGGGCGCGCGGCCGCGCTGTTCCAGCGCGTCTGCGAGCGCGGGAACGCCCCCGCCTGCGTCGAGCTCGGACATCTCCACGCGGAGGGCGAGGGCGTGAAGCGCGACGACCGGAAGGCGGTCGAGCTGTTCACGAAGGCGTGCAAGCTGGGCCTCGACGAGGGGTGCCTGCGGGCGAGCCGGTCCGGCGACGTCCTCCCGCCGCGCGACTGACGCGCCCTCGACCGCCGCTCTTCGCCGTCAGTCGGTCCGGCGGCGCTGGGCGATGTCCAGTGCCGCCGTGATCATCGCGGTGAGCTGTGTGTCCGACACGTTCTCGGAGGGGAGCACCACGAGCTCGGCGCCGATGCGCCGCGACAGCTCCATGAACCCTTCCGGATCGAACGCCCGCACGTCCTGCGTCATCACGATGGCCAGCGGGTTCAGCCATGCCGCGCTGCCGCGCAGCGACACGAGATCGCACGCGAGCAGGTCGGCGCCTTCGACGAAGACCAGCCGCCGGCAACGCTCCGCGAGCTGCTCGCTGGCGCTCACGATGAGCACCACCGAGGCCGATGCCGTCCGCTTGCTGCGCCCCGCTGGGCGCGTCGGTAGTTCTCGCGTGCTCATGAAGCCCAGGTCAGCGAGCGAGCAGCGGGCGCCCGTACGGGACGGGCCCGGCGCCCGGCGCCCGAGCCCGCGCCTCGTCGGCGAGGGCGAGATCCATGACGAAGGAGCCGAACGGCAACCGGAAATCCCGGTCGTTCGGTCTGGTCGCGTAGAAGGCGAGCAGCGAGAGCACGCTCCCGATCTGCGCCGCGGCTGGATCGCCCTCGCACGCGTTGAAGCGGTCGGCGAGCGTGCACAGCTGCCGGAAGAGCGGACCGCCCGGGTGCGGGCCGGCGCTGCACATGGCGAAGGTGCCGCTGCCTCGATATCCGAGCTTCCGGCGCTTCCTGGCGGGGGTACGGGACGGAGGTACCATCGTCATGATTGCTGCCCAAGTCGCCTGTGAGGGGTGAATCGCCCCACGCCGGGGCTGACCTGCCGCGGGACGCTCTCCAACCAGTAATAGAGCAGCCCGAAGAGAGTCAATCGGAGAGGACGCCGCGGGCCGGGCAAGCGTGAAATTCTGCGGAATGGTCACCCGTCCGGGCAGCGCGTGGGTATACGTCATCGCATGAAGGCAGTCGTGCTTGCCGGCGGCAAAGGCTCCCGGCTCCGCCCCTACACCGCCCTTATACCGAAGCCGCTCATGCCGATCGGGGATCACACGATCGTCGAGATCCTCCTCCGGCAGCTGGTGCGAGCGGGGGTCACCGACGTCGTGATGTGCGTCGGCCATCAGGCCGCGCTCATCGAGGCGGTCGTCGGCGAGGGGAGCCGATACGGGCTGCGCATCGCCTACCAGCGCGAGGACACGCCGCTCGGGACCGTGGGTCCGCTCCGGGTCATCGAGCGGGACCTGCCGGAGCGCTTCCTCGTGATGAACGGCGACATCCTCAGCGATCTCGACTTCACCGCGCTCCACCGGACGGGCGAGTCGACCGGATCGCCGCTCACCGTCGCCGTCTGCGAGCGCGCCTCGAAGATCGACCTGGGGGTGCTCGACCTCGGCGCCGACGGGCGCGTCGTCAGCTTCCGCGAGAAGCCGACGTACACGTTCTGGGTCAGCATGGGCATCTACGCGATGAGCCGCGGCGTGCTGCGCTTCATCCCCGAGGGCCGGCCGTTCGGGTTCGACGACCTGATGCACGCGCTGCTCGGCGCCGGCGAGCCGGTGGCCACCTTCCCCTTCCGGGGCCACTGGCTCGACATCGGAAGGAGCGACGACTTCGCCGAAGCGCAGGACGAGTTCGAGAAGAACCGGCAGCGGTACCTACCGGAGTGACGCGGCGAGCGCCTCGCACACGGCGTCGACGTCGGCGTCGGCCATGCGCGGGTGGAGCGGCAGCGTGAGCTCGCGGCCCGCGATCGCGTCCGTCCGCGAGAGCCCCTCCTTGCGCACCCGGTCGGAGGCGCCGTGGTGCGAGAAGCGGTGGATCGGCGTGTAGTGCACGCTCGTCTGGACCCCGCGCGCCTTCATGGCCTCCATCACGGCCTCGCGCGAGGTGCCCTCGGGCAGGAGCACCGGCATGAGGTGGTGCGCGCTCTCCCCCAGCCCGCGCGCGTAGAAGTCGCGGTACGGCAGCCCGAGGCCCCGCACCCCGGCGAGGCGTTCGTGGTAGCGCGCCGCGAGCGCGCGCCGACGCGCGTTGCCCGCCGCGAGCCGGCCGAGCTGCACGAGGCCGATGGCGCTGCGGATCTCGTCGATGCGGTAGTTCATGCCCGCGTCCACGACGTCATAGGTGAACGCGTGCCCCTTGTGCCGATCGAGGGTGAGCGTCGTCATCCCGTGCGCGCGGAGGAGCCGCATGCGCGCGTGGAGCTCGTCGTCCCTCGCGATCACGGCGCCCCCCTCGCCGACCGCGAGGTTCTTGTTCGAGAAGAAGCTCAGGCAGCCCACGTCCCCCAGCGTCCCGAGCGCCCTGCCCCGGTAGCTCGCGAGCGGCGCGTGCGCCGCGTCCTCGACCACCGCGAGCCCCCGCTCGGCCGCGATCGCGCAGATCGCGTCCATGTCGCAAGGGTAGCCGGCGTAATGGACGACCGCGATCGCCCGCGTCCTCGGGGTGATCTTGCGGACGATGTCGGCGGGATCGACGCTGAGGTCGTCGCCGCCGACGATGTCGGCGAGCACCACGTTGGCCCCGCACAGGAGCGCGGCGTTGGCGGTCGCCACGAACGTGAGGCTCGGGCAGATCACCTCGTCGCCGGGGCCCACGGAGAGCGCGGTGTACGCGAGGTGCAGCGCGGCGGTGCAGTTCGTCACGGCGAGCACCCTCGGGGTGCCGAGCGCCTCGCCGAGCTCCCGCTCGAACTGCGCCGTCCGCTCTCCCATCGTCAACCAGCCCGACGCGACGACCTGCCGCGCGGCCTCGGCTTCTTCAGGCCCGAACGAGAGATCGCTGAGAGGTATCTTCCACATGGCCTTCCATCCATCCAGCCGGCGCCTCGCGGAGAGGGCGCGCGAGGCGCTGACCCACGGCCGCGCGGCGGCGCGCGTCAGATCGCGTACTCGCGCGGCCGGTAATCGGTGAGGTGACGCTCGACATAGGCGTACGTCCGCGCGAGCCCCTCCTCGAGCGGCACGCGGGGCGCGTAGCCGACGAGCTCCGCGGCGCGACGGAAATCGGCGAGCAGCACCATGACCTCGCTCGCGTCGGGGCGCACCCGGGCCTCGTCCGTCACGAGCTCCGCGCGCTTGCCCGTCACCTCGAAGATGAGGCGGACCAGATCGCCGATGGAGATGGCGCGCCCGCTCCCGACGTTGAGCGTCTGCCCCACGGCCCGCGCGCTCGATCCGACGAGGAGGAAGCCGGCGACGGTGTCGGCCACGAAGTTGAGGTCCCGCACCGGCGCGGTGCTGCCGATGCGGAGCGCGGCGCTGCCGGCGGCGAGCTGCTGCATCACGCTCGGGATGATCGCGCGCGACGACTGCCGCGGGCCGTAGGTGTTGAACGGCCGGATGGTCGCCACCTCGAGGCCGAACGAGAGGTGATAGCTCTCGGCGAGCTTGTCGGCGCCGATCTTCGTGGCCGAGTACGGGGACTGGCCGGTCAGGGGGTGCGCCTCGTCGATCGGCGTGTAGCGCGCGGTGCCGTAGGTCTCGCTCGTCGACGTGTGGACGACGCGCGCGCCGTGCTCGCGCGCCGCCTCGAGGACGTTCAGCGTGCCCTGCACGTTGGTCGCCACGTACTGCTGCGGGGCCACGTACGAGTACGGGATCCCGATCAGGGCCGCGAGGTGGAACACGACGTCGGCGCCGCGCACGAGCGACCGGACCGCGCCCGCGTCCTCCACGTTGCCGGGGACGACCTCGACCTCCGCGAGGACGTCCTCGGGGAGCCGGTCGAGGTGCCCGCGCCGCGAGCCCGACGTGTACCGGACGAGCGCCCTCACGCGCGCGCCCTCCCGGACCAGCGCCTCGACGAGGTGGCTGCCGATGAACCCGCCGGCGCCGGTCACCACGACGCGCTTGCCGCGATAGAAGCCTTCGCTCACGGCCGCGTCCGTGGCCCCTGCGGGTTCGCGCGTCAAGCGCGTACCGAGGCGGCGCGCCCGTTTGCGCCCGGCAGCGCACTCCCGCGCGCGGCGCTGGCGCGGCGCGCGCCGCGCTCAGGCAGCGCCGCCGCGCAGCGGTCCGCGGGGCTCGCTGGCGGACGGCGTGGCGGGGATCACTGGATCTGGATCTGGTCGGTGGGCGTGTTGCCCGCCCCCTCCGGCGTGCCGATCTCGCGGTGCACGCAGAGCCCCTGCTTGCAGTAGGAGTCCGGCGGGGCCTTGCAGTCCACCTTGGGCTCCTCGCACTTGCCCGTCTTGTAGCTCTCCGAGAGGGGCTTGATCTTGTCGAAGGTCGCGTTGCTGATGGGCTTCGCACAGCCCGGCCACTCGCTCTGACGGCAGTCGGCGTCCGTGTTGCAGTGCTGCGCCTTGTTCACCATCTCGAAGGCGTCGCCGCGGACTTTGTCGCACTCCTTGGGATCCATCTTGCTCTCGCAACCGGCGACCAGCGCGAGCAGGAGGAAGCTCGCGGTGATGCGGAGCGAGGTCCGAGGTCGGAAGGAGGCCGATCCAGGCCGCCCGCGTCGACGAGCACACGTGATCATTCAGATTCTCCCGGTCAAGGCCGCCCTTCCGCGCCGGAGGGGCAGCGGCCTGCGCCGGGCCCTTCGTATCACGGCTGGATCCGGGCGCGCAGCTGGCGTAGCCCGTCGGCATGGAACGTCCTCGAGAAGGCTCCGGGATCAGCGGCTCCCCGCACGGCGGATCCGGCATCCGTGTTCGCAGCTCCCTCCGGGTGCTCAGCCTGAACATCTGGAACCGCCACGACCCGTGGGAGGCGCGCCTCGAGCTCATCCGGGAGGGTCTCCGCGAGCTCGATCCCGACGTGGTCGGCCTCCAGGAAGTGCTGTCGTACGAGGGTCGATCGCTGGCCGACGGCATTGCGGACGGGCTCGGCTACGAGGTCGCGTTCGGCGCCGCGCACGACCTCGGCGGCGGCGTGCTCTTCGGCAACGCGGTGCTGTCGCGCTGGCCGATCGCGCGGAGCCAGGCGTTCCCCCTGCCCACGGGTGAGACCGACGAGAAGCGCTCGATCCTGCTCGCCGAGCTCGGGTCGCCCCACGGCGCGATCCCGTTCTTCGTCACCCACCTCAACTGGAAGTTCCACCACGGCGCCGTGCGCGAGGCGCAGGTCGCGGCCGTGGCCGACATCGTCATGCGCGAGGCGCCCATGGAGGGCCTGCCGCCCATCGTCGTCGGCGACTTCAACGCGCAGCCCGAAGCCACGGAGATCCGGTTCATGAAGGGGCTGCACGCCCTGAACCAGAAGAGCGTTTACTTCGCCGACACCTTCGACCAGACGGGCAAGGGCCCCGGATTCACCTTCGATCCCGTGCGGAACCCGTTCGCGGCCATCACGAACGAGTACCCGCGCCGCATCGATTACGTCTTCGTCCGCGGCCCGGACGCGCAGGGGCGAGGCAAGCCGCTCTCGTCGAGGGTCGTCTTCGAGGAGATCCGCAACGGCGTCGCCGCTTCGGATCATTACGGGGTTCTCTCGGAGATCTCGATGTAAAGCGGGGCCGGCGCCCCTGGAGGGGCGTGCGCTCCGGCACGTTGCCCGGGGATGCCCTGTTCACGTGTACACTGGCGGCATGTCGTCCCCTCGAGCACCGGGCGACGGACCGCCGAGTCCGCCCGACGCGCCTGGTGAGAGCTCGGCTCCTCCGCCTGCTGGCGTCCGCGTCGGTCCGGTCGTGCCCGACGCCCTGTCGCTCATCGGCGGCACGCCGCTCGTCCGCCTTGCCCGGGTCTCGCCCGAGGGCGGAGGCGTCGTCTACGGCAAGCTCGAGTCGATGAACCCGGGCGGCAGCGTCAAGGACAGGGCGGCGCTCGGCATGGTGCTCTGCGCCGAGCGCGAAGGGATCCTCAGGAGAGGGTCGACCATCGTCGAGGCGACGAGCGGCAACACGGGGATCAGCCTCGCGATGATCGCCGCCGTACGCGGCTACCGCTGCGTGGTGGTCATGCCCGAGGACATGAGCGTCGAGCGCCGGCACGTCCTCCGCGCGTACGGCGCCGAGATCGTCCTCACGCCCGAGGGCCAGGGCATGGCCGGCGCGGTCGCCCGCGCGATCGAGATCTGCGAGGCGACCCCCGGCGGGTGGATGAGCCAGCAGTTCCAGAACCCGGCGAACCCCGGCGCCCACGCGCGCGCCACCGGCCTCGAGATCCTCGCGCAGACCGGCGGCGACGTCGCGGCCTTCGTCGTCGGCGTGGGCACCGGCGGCACACTGACCGGCTGCGGGCGCGTGCTCCGGGATCAGCTCGGCGGCGCGGTCCGCATCTGCGCCGTCGAGCCGACGAAGAGCGCCGTGCTCTCCGGGCGAGGCCCCGGCCCCCACGGCATCCAGGGCCTCGGCCCCGGCTTCGTCCCGGCGATCCTCGAGCGGTCGCTCATCGACGAGATCCTCACGGTGACCGAAGCGGGCGCCTCGCGCATGGCGCGGCGGCTCGCCCGCGAGGAGGGGCTCCTCGTCGGGCCGAGCTCCGGCGCCAACGTCCACGCGGCCGTGGAGATCGCGCGCAGGGTGCGCGGGACGATCGTGACCGTGCTGCCCGACTCGGGAGAGCGCTACCTGCTCTGAGCCACGTCCGGCGGCGGCGGGCGCAGCGCGCGCCGTCCGCCGGACGCGGCTCAGGGCGACGGCCGTCCGTCACGACGGGGCGCCCGGCCGTCCGCGTCGATGGATCGGCGGTTCGCCGCTGCCGCGAGGCGCGCCTGCGCGCCGTGCGCCACGTCGTGGAGGACCCGCTCGACCACCGGCTCATGGATCGCGATCAGCCGCGCCGGGGCCACCCCGAGGACCAGGGTGAGCGCGACCAGCGCGAGCAGGAACGCTCGCTCCCGGAGCACGAGCGCCTCCAGCGCGGCGCCCTTCAGGTGGCGCCGGAGCGGCCCCAGGAAGGTCCGCTGGAACGCCCGGAACAGCGTGATCCCGTTGAGCGCCGCCGCCGTCAGCGCCAGCACCGCGAGCACGGGATGGGCGTGCAAGATTCCATGCAGGAGCAGGTCCTCGCTCACGAACGAGAGCGCCCCCGGCATCCCGATCATGGCGCACGCGAGCAGGAAGAAAAAGGCGGCCATGCGGGGCGTCCGGGCGACGAGGCCGCCGAGCTCCCGCGTGTCCGCCGTGCCGGCGCGCGCCTCGATCGCGCCGACGACCATCGTGAGCCCCGTGATCGCGATCGACAAGGCGACGCTCTGCAGGAGGGCGCCGCTCACGCTCTGCGGGCTCAGCGAGGCGACCCCCAGGAGCACGAGCCCCTTCTGGCTCGCCACGAGGTAGCCGAGCAGCCGGCGCAGATCGGTCTGGACCAGCGCGAGCACCGCGCCGTGCAGCGCGCTGATCAGGCCGAGCACGGCGAGGATCGGCATGCCGTCGGCGGAGCCCACGGGCAGGAGCGTCACCCCCACGCGAACGAGCACGCAGACGCCGACCTGCATCTGGGCGAGCAGGATGGTCACGCCGAGCGGCCCCCGCTCCAGCAGCACCGGCAGCCAGCCGTGGAACGGCACGGCGGCCATGCGCATCAGCACGGCGATGCCGACGAGCGCGAACAGCGGCGACTGCCATGCTTCGGGGACGCCGACGCGGGCGATCTCCTCGACGTCGAACGGCAGGGCGGCGCCCTGGCGCGCGGCGAGCACGGCGATGGCGCCGATCGCCACGACGAGCGGCGCCGTGCCCCCCAGCAGGAAGATGCGGCAGGTGCGCCGGAGGAGCGGGTCCTGGGCGCCCTTCCTGGCGACCAGGCGATCCACCGGCACGAGGGCGGCGACCCACGCGGCCGCGAGCACCGCGAGATCGACCGCGCAGAACACGCCGAGGATGGCGCTGCCGGTGGCGAGCAGCGCGGCGGCGCTGGGCGGATCGATCGCGGCGCGCGGGCTCGCGGCGAGCAGGGCGAGCAGGACGAAGCCGAGCAGCGGGAGCAACGTGATGGTGAAGCCGTCGAGGCCGAGGCGGAGGCGCGCTCCGAGGAGCGGCAAGGTGGGCCCCCCGGCGGTGAGCGCGACGCCGGCGTGGGAGAGCGCGAGCGGCAGCAGCGAGAGGAGCAGGGTGAGCGCCGCGCCGATGAGGGCGACGCGGCGCGCGCGCTCGTCGCCGCGCGCCCGGGCGGCGAACAGCGCCGCGATCGCGGGCGTGAGGACGAGCGTCCCGAGGAGCGGAAAGGCGTTCACGTGCGAGCCCTCTTCGTATCGCGCGCGCGGGGCTGGAAAGCCGCCGCGATCTCTGTCTCTTCGCGCGCGCCCTCGTCGCCGGGCGCCGCGGGGGCGCGCTCAGGCCAGCCGCTCAGCGCCGCCACCCAGCGGCGCTCGCTCCGGTCGAGCAGGCGCCCGAGGCGCATCAGCGGCGCGGCGACCAGCCGCTCCTGCAGCCCCTCGAGGTGGAACCGGTCGAGCGACAGCCAGTACGCGCGCCGCACGAGCGCCGCCGGCAGGAGCCGGCCAGCGAGCCCGAGGTGCGGCAGCGGCTCACCGGCGTGCGCGGCCCGGATGTCCTGCGCGTCGCGGAGCGCCGAGGGGGCGCGCAGCAGCTGGAGGCAGCGCAGGCAGGCGTGGGCGAACAGGTGGACGAGCGCGAGCCAGTAGAGCCCGAGCCCGATCTCCACGAACATGAGCCCCACCTGCGTCATCGTCGCGTGTGCGAGCGCGCCCTTCACGTCCGCCTGCACGCGCCCCACCATCGTGCCGTAGACGGCCGTCGCCGCCCCGACGCAGGTGATCACCACGCTCGCGGCGAGCGAGCGCTGGAGCAGCGGGGCCACGCGGAGCATGAGGTACACCCCGGCGTGCACCGAGATGGCGCCGTAGAAGAGCGCGCTCGATGGCGTCGGCCCCTCCATGGCCCGCGGCAGCCAGCTGCCCAGAGGAAACTGCGCGCTCTTGCCCATCGCGGCGAGGAACAGGCACAGCGCGAGCGCCGTCGCCGCGCCGGGCCCGAGCGACGCGGCGGTCCCGGGCCAGGGCGAGCCGCCGAACACCTCGCCCCACTGCGAGGAGCGGGCGACGTCGTGCATGAGCACCGCGCCCCCGAGCAACCCGACGTCGCAGAGCCGGTAGGTGATGTACACCCGCACCGCGGCCCGCGGCGGCGCCTCGCGCTCGTGGAAGAAGGCCACGAGCAGCACGCTCGTCGCGCCGACGAGCTCCCAGCCGGCGAAGAGGAGGTCGACGGTGCCCGCCGACACGAGCCCCAGCATCCCCGTCGAGAACAGCGCGAGGAGCAGGAAGAAGCGCGCGAAGCCCGGCTCGCGGTGCAGGTACGCCACCGAGAACCTGCCGACCAGGAGCGCGATCAGCGAGACGAGGAGCATCATCGTCGCCGACAGCCGATCGACGAGCAGGACGACCTCGAACGCATAATCGCCGAGCTCGAACCAGTGGCCGAGCGCCACCGGGACGAACGCGTAGGGCGCCGCGACGGCCGAGAGCCATATCGCCAGCGAGGCCGCGAGCGAGAGCGCGAGCGTGGAGAGCACGACGCGCGACACGACGCGCTCGCTCGGCGTGCGAAGGAGCAGCAGGTAGGCGCCGAGCGCGGCGAACGCCGCCGCCGGAGAGAGCACGGCGAGCGCGGCGAGCTTGCCGAGGAGCACATCAGACAGCATGGTCGACGACCTCACGTGGCCGCGTGGACGCGGCTCGAATGACCGCAGGCGGAACGAAGCCGGACCTCCCGGCGTACCAGTCGGCGGAGCGCTGGACCGCGGGCAAGGGTTGATCCGGTGGAGAGAACGGCGCGAAGCCGTCGCCCGTGAAGCACGCGATCCGGCGCGTCGCCGGATCGACGCAGGCGAGCTGGATCCAGCCGTTGCCGATGAGCTCGCGGAGGGCCGGCTGCCGCGCGTAGAGCGCGGCGGCCGTGTCCGTGCTCGCCTCGACGACGACGAGCAGGCGCACCGGCTCGTGGATCTCGATCATCTGCCTCGGCAGCCCGGTGCGCAGGTCGCTCAGCGATCCCTCCATGACCCCGAGCAGCGAGGCGAGGTTGTGAGGGAGCTTGGTGCCGGCGCCGTAACGGCGGTTGTCGACGCAGGAGAAGTAGTACTCGAGGTTGATCCCTGCCCCGACCGGGCCGACCGCGAGCAGGATGCGCTCGAGGATCGCTCCGCCCTGGTCCTGGGTCGGGTCGTACGAGACGAGGAACGCCCTGCGGTCGAGGAACAGCCCGCGGGTGAGCGAGCGCCGGCCGACGACGCAGACCGCGTTGGTCACGTGCCCCAGCTCGGGCCGCGCCTCGCTGAGATCCGCGGCGCGCGCCTCGACGTGCGCAAGCGCCCGCGCGGCGTCGCCGTCGCGCGGCGCCGACGCGAACCTCCGGCAGCGCTCGTGCGCGTGCTGCTGGCGCGCGGCGTCGAGCGCTCCGACCAGCGCCGAGAGCTCGCCGCGGTGGGACGCCGGCACGAGGTGCTGATCGTAGAGGACGATCTCGTCCGTCGTCGTGTTGTTCATGCCGCCGAGGAAGAAGGTCCCGCCCGGGATGTCGATCCCGCGCGCGGCGAGCAGCACGCGGACCTCGGGATCGTTCGCCATGGCCGCGAACAGCCGCGCGTTCGGGCCGCCGTGGCGGCCGCCGCACGCGCCGCAGTCGTACGCCGACTGGTGCGGGTTGTTCACGCTGGTCGCCCCGTGGCCGAGCACGACCACGATCGGCGCGAAGCCGCGCGTGAGCCCCATGTTCTCCAGCGTGGCGGCCACGCGGGCCGCCTTGGCCGCGGCGGTGAACGGCTGCCCCTCGCCGCCCGCGGCGGAGCCCTCGTCATGCGGGCTGTGGAGCCGCGTCGGCACCGGCGGGAGCAGGCGCCGCTCGAGGGCGCGGCGCAGCCGCGCCACGGCCCGCGGAAAGAGGGTGCGTCCCACGAGCGGGACGGTGGACAGGAGGCCCAGGGTCGGTGTGAGCAGCACGCCGCGCGCCATGGTGCGGGTACCGCGCCCCAGCGCGTGCAGGAGCCGCGCCCAGCGCTTGCGGCGAGCCCTTCGGCGCCAGCCCGCCTCCTCCTCGTGCGGCCGCTCGACGATCTCGTGCGCCGGCTCCACGCCGACCGGGCAGAGGCTCACGTGGCCGGCGTCGTCGAGCCCGCGGTAGCGGATCGGCACGCCGAAGAACCCGGCCACGCCGAAGGTCTCGTGCCGCGGCGAGAGCTCCTCGAAATGCCTCCGGAGGCCCTCGCAGCGGTCGTCGATGCAGAACGCGACCTGGAAGCGGGGCGCCTCCACGGAGCGCTCCTCCTCCGGGCGGCGGAGGTTCGCGGCGATCCCGTGCAGCACCTCGGTACGGTGGTGGTGCTCGTAGGCCTCATGCAGGACGCGGCGCCGCGCGATCTCGTCGAACGCCTCGAGCGCCTCGAGCGCCCAGACGCGCTCCGCCTTGGATAGCGGCTCGATCTCGGCGGCCGAGAGGCCGGCGAGCTGAGCGAGCTGGAACAGACGGAACGGCCGAGCAGGGTCGGGCGAGCTCGACGGCGGCGCAGGTGGCCGCGCGGCGCGCCGGGCATGCTCGACGAGGCCGGCGAGCGGTCCTCGGTACCCCAGCCGCCGGCGCGCGACGTCGCGCAGCGCGTACCGGGCGAGCGTCAGGCGCACGGCGAGGTACTCGACCAGCGACACGGGCGGCGATCCCGGAGGCCGGTCGCTCGGCGTGTGCTCGAGGCGGTGGATCATGCCGGCCCAGCCCGGCAGCTCGAGCAGCACGCGTGTCACGTACACGTCCCAGTGATCCTCGGCGACGGAGAGCTCCTCGAGGGCGCGGACGGCGATCGCGGCCGGCGACAGCGCCTCCGCGTCGAACCGGCGGAGCTCCGCGTCGAGCCCGACGAAGGCCGGGGCGGCCAGCCGGGAGCCCTCGAGCGCCATGTCGCGAAAGCAGCGCCAGAGCCCCTTCGCTCGATCGGGCATCGTCCAGTGTGCGATGCCCTCGTCGAGGTAGGCGCCGAGGAACCGGATCATGAGCGGATCGATGAGCTCGGCCGGATCCTCGCCAGCCAGCTCGACCAGCAGATCGCGGTGCGACCGGTCTGCGCCAACGCGCTCGACGAGCGGCGGATCCGTGGGCGGGGCCGGCGGCAGCGGCACGGCGCGGCACGCGTCCCAGAGCGCGAGGGCGGCGCGCGACTCCGGATCGCGGCCCCCCCGGTCGCGGACGCGCGCCGCGATCTCCTGGCGCGCCTCGAGCCAGCGCTCCGTGCTCTGGACGATGCGCCGGCGCCGCTCGTCGGGGACGTCGGCCCGGAGCCTGCGCGTCTCCCCGGCCTCGGAGATACGCCACAGCAGGCCCGCTGCCGTCTCGGCGTCGATCGGATGGCGCAGCGCGAGCCGCTCGATCTCGTGCCGGGACAGCGGGCCCCGGCGCTCGTCCGGCTGCGCGGCGAACCGCCCCGCGAGCGCGGCCTCGAGGTCCTCGTCGCCGATCCGACCCGACGCGATGTGCGCGCGGTAGTCTGCCTCGGAGAGATACGGCTCGGCCTCGAAGATGGCGCTCGCCGCGGCGAGCGCGTCATGGAACGGCAGGTGCTGGAACGCGTGCAACGTGTTGTGGTGGACGAACACGCCGATCGGCCCCTGCGCCGGCAGGAGGTGTCCGGCGTGCTCGACCACGTCGCGCAGGTGCTTCTGCCGGGCGGCGCTCGCGCGAAGATCCTGAGAGAGCTCGCTGTTCATGGGGTTCCCGAGTGGCGGTTGTTCCTGGAGAGCCCCACGCGCGCATCCCCCGTTCGCGCCATGGTGTCTCGACTCGATTCAGCGCTCGGCGACGGGGCTGATGACAGGCCGCTTCCTCGCCGAGAGCGGGTGGGATGACATCTGGAAATGATCGCCGAGGCCGGCGAGCGTCAACTTCCGCCCATTTCGTTCCATCACGCCCTGGAGCTCATGCAGGTTGGACATGACCGTGTGATCGACCAGGCGGGCATTCGCGAAGTCGATCTCGATGTTCGAGACGTGCGCGTGGTTCTCGATCTTCCGCTGGATGCTGAGGTAATTGCTGAAGATGGCGGCGTGCTTGACGCGCAGCACGACCCGCCCCTCCTCGACGCGCTCGTCCACCTCGGAGCGGAAGAGGACGCGCAGGGGCGCGCCGTTCGTCAGGTGGATGAGCAGCTTCACGGCGATGCCGGCCGCGACGCCGACGAGCAGATCGGAGACGATGCACATTGCGGCCGTGGTGGCGAAGATGACGAGCTGCTCCCTGCCGATGCGGAGCGTCTTCGCGAACTCCTTGGGCGACGCGAGGCGGGTGCCCGTGAAGGTGAGCATGGCGGCGAGCGCGGCGAGGGGGATCCGGTGGATGAGGCCCGGCGCGAAGGCCACGAAGAGGAGGAGGAAGGTCCCGTGAAAGAAGTTGGACAGCCGGCTCTTCGCGCCGTAGCCGATGTTCGCGGAGCTGCGAACGATCTCGGAGATCATCGGCAGCCCGCCGAGCAGGCCCGCGATGAGGTTGCCCACGCCCGTGGCCAGCAGATCCTTGTCGAGGTCGGAGCGGCTCTTCGCGGGATCGAGCGCGTCGACGGCCTTCGCGGACAGGAGCGACTCGATGCTGCCCACCAGCGAGAACATGACGATATATTTGATGGACGCGGGCGTGCCGACGTGGCTGAAGTCCGGGAAGACGATCGCCTGGATGAGGTTGCCCGGCAGGTTGACGAGGAAGCTCGGCCCGATTGCGTACGTCGTGTGGGTCGCCGCGAGCGTGTACGTGTGCTCGTGCTCGAGATCGAAGAGATAGGCGAGCGGTACGGACAGCGCCAGCACCAGCATCGGCGCGGGGATCTTCTGCATCCAGCGCGCTCTCTTGGCGACCACTGGATAGCCGAAGAGGAGGATCATCGAGAGGATGCCGATCGAGGCGATCTCGGGGTTCAGGCGCAACAGGCTGCGCGGGATCTCCAGGATCAGGTGGAGCGGGTCTTTCGCCGCAGGCGTGACGCCGACGAGCGTGTGGACCTGTTTCGAGCAGATGATGATCCCGATGGCCGCCAGCATGCCGTGGACCACCGAGGAGGGGAAAAAGTCGCCGAGCGTGCCCGCGCGCGCCAGGGCGAAGACGATCTGTGTCACCGCGGCGACGGCGATGCAGGCGAGCGCGCGGCGGTAGCCCACGGCGTTGTCCCCACCGCCGAGCTCCTGAACGGCGCCCAGCGCAATGACGATGAGGCCCGCGGCGGGCCCCTTGATGGTCAGCGGCGCGCTGCCGAGCCAGGTGGCGACCATGCCACCGACGACGGCGGTGAGCACGCCCGCGATGGGGGGGAACCCGCTCGCCATGGCGATACCCAGGCAGAGCGGCAGGGCGATCAAGAAAACGAGGAACCCTGAAACCAGGTCGTTCCTCCATGTGGACGCCGAGGACGTCGACGCCCTCGAAATGTTCGGATTGGACATGCGGTGCTCGCCTTGGAGTTGGGGCACCATGTGGGCCCGCTGTTCGTCAGAACACGGCCCAGGACGGGACCAGTCGGTCGGAGGTTCCCGCTCGGGGTGACGATTTCGCACGGCGCCCAGGAACCTCGGCGCGGATCCGTTCCGTCCCAGGGCGGCCGATGGGCATTTCTTCCTCCTTCGGGGTGACGTCGCTCGCCCCCTCGTGGCGCGAGCAGCGGGCGCTACCCCTCCGTCCATTCCACGCTAGAGTTCCGGTCTTCGACGCTCTAGATGCTCGAGCGGCCCTCATGACCGAATCGCGACCCCCCCTCGGCGAATCGCGCGCGGAGTTCGAGTCGGCGGTGCGCCCGGTGCTCCCTCGGCTCTATCGATTCTGCGCCTCGCTCTGCGGCGCGCGAGATCAGGCGGACGATCTGTTCCAGAACGCGTTGCTCAAGGCATACCTGCACGCGGCGTCCTTCGAGGGGCGCTCCGACCTCGGCGTCTGGCTCTGCGGGATCGCTCGGCACGAGTACTTGGAGGCTTACCGGACCGAGGCGCGGCGCCGCAGCCTGCTCGAGCGGCTCGTCGAGGTGTGCACCGACGCGCTCGGCATCCTCCCTCGCGCCGAGGTCTCGAGCCCGGAGGCGGCCGCGATCTTGAGCCAGGACACTGGAGTGCTCCTTGCGTGCCTCCAGGAGCTGCCGGAGGAATTCCGCACCGTGGTGGTGCTATGCGACATCGAGGAAGTCGGGTATGACAGCGTGGCCGAGCTCCTCGGGATCCCCAAGGGAACGGTGAAGAGCCGCCACGCCCGCGGGCGCGCGCGGCTGCGCGACGCCTACGAGCGTCTGGCGGCGCCGCGCGTCGTCGCGGAGCGGGAGGGTTCGACGTGAGCGAGCGCGACGACGATCTGCCCCCCATTCCGCCGGATCTCGCGGCGAGCATGCGGGCGCTGCGCTCGATGAGCCCCTCCGATGCGCTCGTCGAGCGCGCGCTGAGCAAGCTCCCCGAGCGACCGGAGCGCCCGGCGGCGGCCGGCGGCGCGCGCTCGCGGCGGGCGAGCGACCGCCGGGGGCGGATGGCGTTCATCGCAGCCCCGGCGCTCGCCGCGCTGGCGGTCGCCGTCTTCGTGGCGGGCGACAGGGGCGCGTGCTCTCCGGCGATCGAGCGATCCGAGGAGCGTGCCGTCGCCTTGCCTGACGAAGGGCACGCGTGGACGCACCTCGATCTGTGGACCCACCGCCACGCGGACGAGCCGGCGGTGGTCCAGCTCGAGGTGCCGGAGCACGTGCGCGTGCGGTTGCCTGACGGCGAAGGTGGATCGCTGGAGCAGCACTGCCGGCAGGAGCGCTGCTCGCACAGGCTGACGCGCTACCGCGGCGACGCGCCGCTCGGCGTGGCCGTGGCTCAGCCGGGCCGGTATGAGATCCGCGTCCGTCACGAATCGAACGAGGCGCGCGTGCGCGAGCGCTTCGTTCTGATAGCTGAACGCGAGTGAGCCCAGCGAGACATGTTTACCGCAACCTGGGTGGCTCCGGTCGTTACCGCAACCTGCGGGCAGCCCCAACCTGGGTAGTCGGCCGGGCCGACCCGGCTCACTTCTTCGCCGCCCTCTGCTCTCCACGGACAGGCCCGCTTGGCACCCGCACGCGCCCCGCTGCGACGTAGCGTTGCACCGTCCTCAGGCTGATCCGAAGTCGCGCCGCCGCCTTGACCTTGTCGCCCCCGTCGCGCTCCAGCGCCGCCTGGACGATCTGCTGGATGAGCGACTCCAATCCGTCGTCGAGGTCGAGCGCGGGCGGGGTGCTGGCGCGCGACACGCCCGCGGCGGCTTCTTCGGGCACGACCAGCGAACGGACGCCCTCGGGCAGATCGGCCACGCGCACCTGCCGCCCATCCCGGAGCAAGCAGAGCGTCTCCACGACGTTCCGGAGCTCGCGCACGTTGCCAGGCCAGTCGTAACGGAGCAGCAGCGCCTTGGCCTGCCGGCTGAACCTCGGCGGGCGAACCCCGTGTCGCGCCGAGTGCTGCGCGGTGAACTGATTCAGCAGGGGCGCGATGTCAGCGCGTCGCTCACGCAAAGCGGGGACATTGAGCGTGATGCCCTGGATTCGATAGAACAGGTCGGCGCGAAAACGACCCGCGCGCACCTCCTGATCGAGGGGTCGTAGCGTGGCGAACATCAACCGGACATCCGCCTCGATCTTCGTCGCGCCGCCGACGCGCATGTACCGGCGGTTTTCGAGGAATCGCAGGAGCTTCGCCTGCATCGGAATCGGCATATCACCGATCTCATCGAGCAAGAGAGTGCCCCGCTCGGCCGCTTCGACTTTGCCCTTCGCTCGCTCGCTTGCCCCGGTGAACGCGCCGCGCTCGTGACCGAAGAGCTCGCTTTCAAAGAGTGCGTCCGGGATGGCCGCGCAATTGATGGGCACGAACGGCCCCCGCCGGCGCTCCGAAAGCTCGTGCGCGCGCCTCGCCAGCACCTCCTTGCCGGAGCCGCTCTCGCCGATCAGCGTCAGGGTGACGTCCTTCGCGGCGACGGCGCGAAGGATCTGGTCCGCCTTCTTCATGGCGTGGGAGCGCATGATCGGCTCAAACACCACGTCAGGTCGTCGTTTTCGCTCTCGCACGCGAGAAATACTGAGCGATCTGGTCGCAATCTGCAAGCCCGACCACGAGATCGGCTCCGCCGATCCACATCGCCCCTCGACTGGCGAAATTCGTCGGCTGTTCGCCCTGGAAATGCCGAGAAAGCGCGCCGCTTCGAGCGCTCCTGGCGCGGTTCACGGTCAGCCCGTGCTCCGGCACGGATTCTGCTGTGACCAGGACAAGACCATGAACGAAGCTCCCACGACGAACCGCGCGCTCCGCGCCTGGGTCCAGGCGATCGCCGAACACACGCGACCCGCACGCATCCGTTGGTGCGACGGCAGCGAGGAGGAGCGGACCACCCTCGAGCGCGACATGGCGCTCTCCGGTTCGTTCATCCAGCTGGATCCACGGACCCACCCTCGTTCATTCCTGCATCGTTCGGATCCGACGGACGTCGCGAGGACGGAGCACCTCACCTTCATCTCGACGCCACGACAGGAGGACGCGGGGCCCACGAATCACTGGATGAGCCGAGAGGAGGCGCAGACGCGCATATGGTCGCTCTTCGCTGGCGCGATGAAGGACCGGACGATGTACGTGGTGCCGTACCTGATGGGCCCCGCGGGGTCGCCCTTCAGCCGCGTCGGGGTCGAGCTTACCGACAGCCCGTACGTCGCTCTCAATCTCCGGATCATGACGCGCATGGGCCGCGCGGCGCTCGGTCACCTCGGCGCTGCGGAGAGCTTCGTTCGTGGCATCCACAGCCTTGGGGACCTCTCGCCGGACAGGCGCTTCATCGTCCATTTTCCCGAGACCCTCGAGATCTGGAGCATCGGCTCGGGGTATGGCGGCAACGCATTGCTCAGCAAGAAGTGCCATGCGCTGCGCATTGCGAGCGCGCAAGCGCGCGCGGAAGGCTGGCTCGCCGAGCACATGCTCATCCTCGGCTTGACGAGCCCCGAGGGGCGCACGCACTACGTCACGGCTGCCTTCCCGAGCGCGTGCGGCAAGACCAACCTGGCGATGCTCGTCCCCTCGCTCCCCGGGTGGAAGGTCGAGACGGTTGGTGACGATATTTGCTGGATGCACCCTGGCAGCGACGGACGGCTCTGGGCCATCAACCCGGAGAACGGCATGTTCGGCGTCGCGCCAGGGACCAGCCTCGAGACCAACCCGAACGCGATGCAGTCGCTCGCGCACGATGTGATCTTCACGAACGTCGCGCTGCGCGCGGGCCGTCGCGTATGGTGGGAGGGGATGTCCCAGCTCGACGAGCATGAGGTCATCGAAGATTGGCGCGGCGCGAAGTGGACGAACGGCGCCGCGACGTCTCCTGCCGCGCATCCAAACTCGCGCTTCACCGTCCCGCTGCGGCAGTGTCCCAGCGCGGCAGGCTCCTTCGATCTCGCCACGGGGGTGCCGATCTCGGCCATCCTCTTCGGGGGGCGCCGATCGAAGCTCGCCCCTCTCGTCTACGAAGCGCGGAGCTTTCGTCACGGCGTCTACGTCGGCGCGACCATGGCGAGCGAGACGACCGCCGCGGCGACGGGCGCCGTCGGCGTCCTCAGAAACGATCCCATGGCGATGCTCCCCTTCTGCGGGTACAATATGGGCGACTACTTCGCGCACTGGATGGCCGTTGGGAAGGGACTCAGTCGTCCGCCGAAAATCTTTCATGTCAACTGGTTCCGGACGGGGGACGACGGGCGCATCCTGTGGCCCGGGTTCGGCGACAATATCCGCGTCCTCAAGTGGATTCTCGAGCGTGTCGAGGGCAGGGCGGCCGCGCGCGAGTCCGCAATTGGCCTCCTTCCGCATGAACGGGGAATGGATCTGACCGGGATGGACCTCTCGAAAGACGACCTCTTCCAGCTGCTCGCGGTCGACAGCGGCGCGTGGTTGAGGGAAGCCGACGGTGTCCTCGAGTTCCTTCGCAAGTTCGCGGATCGGCTCCCCGCGGCGCTGCTGGCCGAGCACCGATCGCTCGTCAAGCGGCTGCACGATTCGCTGCATTGAGCTGAGCTGGGAGGACTCGTGGAAGACCATACCAAATCTTCGGCGGCGAACGTCTGCCGCGACAGAAGTCATTCCTCCGTAGATGGGCGCGCGGCCGGATCACTGGCAGGTGCCGTCGCGCAGGCGCTGCGAGCGGGGCGCAGCCCCAGAAATCACGACTTCGACCGCTTCCTTCCTGACGAGCTACGCCGCGTCTCCGCTCAGTTCTGGACGCCGATCGAGGTCGCTGTTCGCGCGGCCCAGTGGCTGGACGAGCTCGACGTTCGCACCATCGTCGATGTCGGGTCGGGCGCCGGCAAGTTCTGCGTGGCGGCGGCGCTGGCCGGACGCAGCCACTTCACGGGGATCGAACAGCGACCTCGGCTCGTCATGGCGGCGCGCAGCCTCGCGCGGGTCTACGAGATCGAGGACCGCGTTTGTTTCGTCGAAGCCGCCCTGGGGAGAGCGGAAGTTCCTCGCGCGGACGCATACTACTTCTTCAACCCGTTCGGCGAGAATCTCTTCGGACGAGAAGACCACCTCGATGAAGACGTCGAGCTGGGCGTCGATCGATACCAGCGCGACACTGCGGCCGCCGAAGAGCTCCTCAACGAGGCGCCACTCGGGACCTATCTCCTGACGTACAACGGATTCGGCGGGCGGGTACCGGACAGCTATGACGAAGTCCGCATCGATCGAGAGCTCCCAAACGTCCTGCAGATGTGGCGGAAGGCGCGCCTCGTGGCTGCCGGTCCGTGTCTACGTGCGGATGAGCTCTGATCACCACGACGACGCGTGACCCACCGTCGCGCATCACGCGATCCCGAGCAGATCGAGTATCGCGTTCACGAAGGTGAGCGGGTGCGGTGGACATCCAGGGACGTAGAGTGAAGGGCCGACGCTCTCCAGGAAGCCGCGGTCGACGCCCGCGGCGCCGTCGTAGAGCCCCCCGGAGATGGCGCAGGCCCCCACGGCAACGATGAACCGCGGTTCGGGCATCGCATCCCAGGCCAGTTGAACCGCCTCCTTCATGTTGCGCGTGAGCGGACCTGTCAGGACGAGCGCATCCGCGTGCCGCGGAGAAGCCACCCACTCGATCCCGAACCGCTGCACATCGAAGTTGACGTTGGTGACGGCGTTCAGCTCGAGCTCACAGGCGTTGCAGCCGCCGGCCGAGACCTGGCGCATCTTCAGAGACCGCCCGAACAACCTCGAGAACGCCGCGGAAGCACGGACCCGCGCGATCTCCTCTTCGCCCTCTCGAACCGTGAGATCAAAGGGCTCGTTCCCGCCCATCCTTGGCTCCGGCGTGAACTCGATCTTCGCCTCGGGGCAGCCCTCCGCGCAGGCGTTGCAGAAGACGCAGCGGCCCAGATCGAGCGTCACCGGAGCCAGCCGGATGGCCTGGGTCGGGCACGCGTCACGGCACGCGCTGCAATCGGCCGCGCACGGGTCGCGACGGATCCTCGGGCGACCGCGAAGCCCGGTCGGCGTTGCCTTGCGGAGATCCGCGATAACCTGCGTGCCCTGGGAGGCACGTACACGGAGCGACAAAAACATCTTCATAGATCGTTCCCGCAGTAGGAGAGGTCGAAGCTCTTGTTGCAGATCGGGAAGTCCGAGATCTCGTTGCCGCGCACCGCAAGGGCGAGGCCCATCCAGTTGCGGAGTGATGGATCCTGGACTTTGTAATGGACCACCTCACCGCGCGCGCCGGTTTCGATGCAGTGGACGACCTCTCCACGAAAGCCCTCGACGAGCGAAATGGCGAGCTGGTTCGGCGCGAGCTCGCCGATCGATAGCCGCGGGCGCTCCCAGTTCGCGTAGAGCGCGATGACGGCCGACATCCACGACAGGGACGCTTCGATCTCCGCGATGCGGACACACGCACGCGCCCAGCAGTCGCCGTCCGGCAAGACGGCGGGCTGGATGGGCACGACGCTGTACGCCCCGTCCTCCATGAGGTGGCGCGCGTCGAGCTCGATCCCCGAGGCGCGCGCGGCCAGTCCGACGAGCCCGAGCTCCCGCGCTTGCGCGGTCGTCAACGTTCCCGTGGAACGCAGACGGTGCTGAACCGTTCGTGCCAGGAGAAAGCAATCGTTGATGATCGGCAGATCTGCTTGAAGCAGGTCGAGGTTCGCTCGAATGTCAGGCAGCGTCTCCGGCGGCAGCCGCATCCGGACTCCACCTGGACGTAGCGCTCCTTTGCCGAAGCGGCTGCCACATAGCCGCATCATCGTGTTGATCGCCGTGGTTCGGAGTCGGCCGTACGTCGTCGCTCCCTGCAGAAATCCGACGTCCGCCGCCATCCCGGCGAGCGTCGATAGGTGCATCGCGACCCGCTCGAGCTCGAGGGCGACCGCCCTCGCGAGCTCGATTTCGATGTCCAGCCGGCATCCCGCGAGGCTCTCGAGGGCGGAGCAGTGCGCCCATGCGTGAGCGACGCTGGTATCTCCCGCGATGGTCTCGATGAGCGGGGTCAGGCTCCGCGGGTCACGCTCGAGAAGGCGGCGTTCGACGCCACGGTGCTGATGACCGAGATGGATCTCCAAGTGATGCACCTGCTCCCCGAGGCACATGAAACGAAAGGAGCCGGGCTCGATCACCCCGGCATGGATGGGGCCGACAGCGACCTCGTGCACCTCCTTCCCTTCAATCTTGTAGAACGGGTGCGAGCTCATCGCCGATTGCTCCTGCCCCTCGTAGCGGATCGGCTTGAGCCACGGATGTCCGGCGATCCGCACGCCGGTCTGCTCGTGGAGCTCGCGCTCGAAGCAGTGAAGCGCGGCGTGCTCTGTCGTCATCTCGTGGTACCCGCGCGCCGCGGCCACCTCGGTCCTCGATACGTGCAGGGAACGGTCTGACGCCTGAAGCACCGCCGTGACCGCGACACGGTCGACGTCGCGCCTGCCATACAGCGTGACCACACGCATGTCCGCGCGGAGCTGCTTCAAGAGCTCGTCGCGCCACGGTCCCGGCTCGAGCCTCGGGATCGCGCCGACGGCGACCTGGTGGACGGTCATCGATGCCTTCACGGCCCCTCCAGGCATACAGCCACCTGTGCGAGCAGCGAGTTGATGGGCGGCGGGATGTAGACGCCCAGCACGACCAGCGCGACGAGGAACCCGAGCTTGGGCAGGGCGACCGGCAGCGTCTGCCGAGGCCAGCTGCGCTGCCTCGTGGGTTCACCCCAGATCATCGGAAACACCGCTCGCCCCGTCGCCACGAACGTCATCGTGATCAGCACGCAGAAGGCGGCGAAGACGAGCATCTGCCCTGAGCCGACAAGGGCAGACAGGATGAGAAGCTCTCCGAGAAAGCTGCCGAACGGGGGGAAGCCGAGCAGAGCGAAGGTGCCGACCATCAAGAACCCACCGCTGTACGGGAGGTCCTCGATGAGGCCCGATATCGCTCGCGTGTCCTTGGTATGATAGTGAGCCTTGATCGTGCCCGCCGTGAGGAAGAGGATCGCCTTGATGAAAGCGTTGCTCAGGACGTAGAGCAGAAGTCCGTAGGACGCTGACTTGCCGACGCCGAGGCCGATCGCGATCACTCCGGCGTGGTTGATCGACGCATAAGCGATGAGACGCTTCAGGTTGCGAGTCGCTATGATGCCGACCGTCGACACGATCACCGAGACGATGCCCATCGTGAGGAGCTCGCCCGCCAGAAGCGCCGCATGGGTCGGTCGGAGCACCTGAACGACGCGGAAGAGCGCGACGAGGACGCAGTTGAACTGGATGGCGCCGAGGAGCGCCGCGACGGCCGGCGGGGCTTCGTCGTAGGCCTCCGGAAGCCAGCTGTACATCGGCGCGAGGCCGAGCTTGGTGCCCAGCCCGAGGAGCGCCAGCGCGGCCCCGAGCTTCGTCCAGCTGTTCACCGGGATCGCGGAAGGCGCGAGGAGGCGATCGAGGAAGAACGTCGGAGCCTGGCCGCCGGACTCGAGCCCGCGCCCGAGGCAGATGAAGCCGACGAGGAGCACGCCGAGCCCGACGGACGAAAAGAGCAGGTAGCGCCATGACGCGCGATGGGACGCGGGTATGCCGGGTCGCACGATGAGGGGCGCGGCCGCGAGGGTGGTCGCCTCGAGGGCGATCCAGAGCAACACCAGGTGATTCGCGAGCAGCACCGTGTTCGCTGCAGCCAGGAACAACAGAGCCAGCCACACGAACCGCGCGATGTCCTGGCGGAGCGCCGGGGTCGTGTACACCCGATGCATCACGTAAAGGGAGATGCCGAGGAAGATCGAGTCCACGACGGTCGTGAAGAGCCGTGAAGTCGCGTCCACGCGAAAGAACCCCCCGAGGAGGCCCGGGACGTCGGGGGGCATCGCGGCTCCCATGATCGCGAGGGCGGTCGTGATCGCAGAAGCGCCGACCAGGACCAGCGTGGCTCGCTCGCGGGCGGCGCGCGCGATGAGCGCCACGGATGCCAGCGCTGGAAGCAGGACGAGGGCGATCGAGCTCATAACGTGGGCCCCTCCACGGGGCTCTCGGGCTGCGCGACGGTGCTCGCGCCGAGCATCTTGAGATACCAGCGATAGAGTGCGATCGTCACCGCGACGACGGCGACCTGACCGAGCTGAATGGCGAGCATGTCATGCTCATGCGCACCGCTGAGCTCGAACAGGGCGATCGCGTTCTCGATGCGAAGAACACCCACCATCTGGCTGAACGGACCGGATTGCGTCGATAGCACCAGGAAGCCGAGCAGCACCCCGGCTGCAGCCACCGCGACGAGTGTTCGCCGTTCTCCGTGCTCGGGGACGAGCGATTCGGAGAAGTTGAAGGCGAGGAGGACGATGCCGAGGGCGATCGTCCAAGAGAGCAGGTTCGGCGAGATGACGTCGTTGCGCCTGGGCGCGTTCTGCGATCGAAGCACGCGGTAGAGCGCGATCGGCGCGGCGAGCCCGCGCAGGAGGACCAGATCGCCCAGGGTGACCCAGTCACCCACGGTGTCGAGCTCCGGATTCAGGAGGTACGCCACCCACGCCATCAAGAACCCTTGACAGGACAGGCCGAGCAGGCTCGTCCGCCACGTCGCGACGAACAGGGGGATGAGCAGCACGCCGAGCAGCGTATTCAAGAGAGGGCTCATTCGGGGCCCCCCACCCGCCACACGGTCGCGAGGAGCGCGACGACGCCAGCGGCGAGCGCGACGACGATGTACTGGGGAACAGAGCGTAGCTTCAGCCGGGCTACCAGGGATTCGATCGTGCCAATCACGACGCCGGCCGCGAGGGTCAAGGCGAGGTTCGCGGTGGCGCAGGCCGCGCCGCCGGAGCCCGCCCACGGATTGAGGAGCGTCGCGACGATGGACGCGCCGACGAAGAGCTTGATCGCGGACCCGAGGTGGATGCACGCGAGATCCGGGCCGCTGTGGTCGAGGATCATGACCTCATGCACCATCGTGAGCTCGAGGTGGGTCGTCGGGTCGTCGACGGGCATGCGCGCCGTCTCGACCTGAAGCACGATGAGCATGGCCACGACCGCGGCGCCCCAGACGAGCGCGGGTGCGCCGGCGTGGAGGTGCGGCGCCAGCGCCTCGTGCAGGGTACGTCGGCCCCCGACGAAGCTCAGCGCGCCGGTGACGAGGAACAGCGCAGGCTCGAGGAGCGACGAGAACACGGCCTCCCGCGCTGCGCCCATCCCCTCGAACGAGCTCCCCGTGTCGAGCGCGGCGAGCATGACGGCGACGCGGCCGAGCCCCCACACGTACGCGAACCACACGAAATCGAGCTGGAACGATGCGAGGGGCGTCGAACCGAGAAGAGGCGCGATGAGGGCGGAGCCCACCGCGGTTGCGAGGAACACGTACGGCGCGATCCGGAATAGCGGTGTCGTCGTCGTGCTGTAGACGGACGATTTCCGGAAAAGTCGTCTCACGTCATGGGCCAGCTGAAGGACCGGCGGTCCCTTGCGTCCAGACCACAGCGACTTCACGCGGTTGATCACGCCGGTGAGGACGAACGGCATGACGACGAGCGCGGCGACGTTCGCGAGGCGGGCGATCATCATCGGCCGACCCCTCCGATCACCATCGCTCCGATGATGACGAGCGCGACGAACCCTGCGGAGAACGCGAAGCGCGGCTGTTCTGGGATGCGGTCAAAGGCTTGAGCGATGAAGCTCTCTCCGTGCCCGAGCACCTCGAACATGCGTCGCTCTACGGCGTCGACATGGTGGGTTGAAAGACGGCCGGGCTGCTGCGGGAATGGCCCCTCGGGCAGCCGCTCCCTTCGAAGCGACGGCAAGAATGATGCGAAGATACGCGTGAACTGCTCGGAGAATGAGCTCCCCGTGTACTGCATGCGAGAGGAGGTGGCGGTGGTTCCGCACCCCCATGTGACGCTCCGCCGCGCCGCTAGACCTCGACGCCAGCCGATCACGCCGGCAACGAGCAAGGCGCCGGCAAGCGCGCGGCTCGCCCATGCGAGCGGAGTGAGCAGGGCTGGCAGCGTGCTCGCGCTGGACTCGATGGGAAAGAGCCTCAGCGCGGCGCCTATCGCTGCGATGCCCAGGTCTGGAGCTACGCCGATGGCGACCACGAACGCGGCGTGAATCACCATGGGCCAGAGCATCGAACCCGGCGCGTCCTCGCCGACGTGGAGCCCTGGCTCCCGCGGCATGCCGAGGAATGTGAGGCCGAAGGCCCGCGTCATCGACAGCGCGCTCACCGCGCCGACGAAGGCCAGCGCCGCCGCCGCTGCGATGGTCACCACGCTGCCTTGACTGGAAGGCGCGCGCCCTGCGAGGAGCCCGGCGTAGATCAGGAACTCGCTGACGAAGCCGTTGAGCGGCGGGAGCGCGGAGATGGCCAGGCATCCGATGAGGAAGAGGATGGCCGTCCGCGGGAGGCGCTTCGCAAGCCCGCCGAGCCGCTCGAGATCGACGGTGTGCGCAGCGCGGTAGATCGCTCCAGCGGCGTAGAACAGGAGGCACTTGAACAGCGCGTGATTCAGGATGTGCAGGAGGCCGCCGCCGAAGCCGCACAGGGTCAGCGCAGGGACTCCCCAGGTCCATCCCAGGTATCCCACCCCGAAGCCCATCGCTGCGATGCCGACGTTCTCGGTCGACGAGTACCCGAGCAGGCGCTTCAGATCGCGTTCGGCTGACGTGGAGAGGACGCCGAAGAACGCGGAGAGCGCGCCGAAGCCGAGCACGCTCCATCCCATCCACTCGTCGGGTCGTCCCATGAGCAGCGTGAAGCGGAGAAAGGCGAAGAGGCCGGCCTTGTGGATCACGCCTGACATGAGCGCTGAGATGTGCGCCGGCGCCGCGGAGTGGGCTCGGGGAAGCCACGTGTGAAACGGAAAGAACGCGGATTTCAGCGCGAACGACACCCCGAGGAGCAGGAAGAGCGTCCCCCGCGTCGGGTCCTGGCTCGACAGGAGTTCGCCGAACGCGGCGAAGTCCATGGAGTCGGTCTTGCTGTGGAGCAGCATGAACGCCGCGACGAGGACGAAGAGCCCGACATGGGTTGAAATGAGATAGTTGAAGCCGGCAAAGCGGATCTTCTGGTTGCGGTAATCCCAGATGACGAGCAGCCACGCTGCGAGGGCGGCGATCTCCCATCCCAGCAAGAACACGAGGGCGTTCTGCACCGAGTAGATCAGCACGAAGGACAGGGCGACCATGTTCAAGAGGGCGAAGTGTGGGCCGCCGTTCCTCCCTCGATCGAAGTAGGGGCGAAGGTATCCGACGGCGTAGATCGTGCCGAGCAGCGTCATCGGAAGGGACCACGCGAGGAAGAACGCTCCGAGCGCGTCGACGCGAAACGCCATGCTGTCGATGGGCGTCGGCCAGCGCCACACGATCTCCAGAGCCTCGCCGCCTCGAAGGATGGGGACGGCCCTCGCGAGCACGAGCGCGGCGGCCATCGCTTGCGAGGCGATCGCGGCCGCGCCTCGCGCGCCGTTCGAGCGCAGGCCCAGCGAGAGCGCCGCCCCGACGAGCAGCACGGGCACGCTGAGAAGCAGAGATCCCGTCACCTTGCTGTCCTCCCGCGACGTCTGCTGGCGCGTCGCGCCGCGCCGGCAGGAGGTGAACTCCGTCGAATGATTGAAGCAGTCATATGGACTCCGAATGAGCGTGCGCACGAAGAGCGTCGAGGATGGTCCAGCCAAACGCCGGCTTCGGCAGCACCATGGGTGGCAAGGAGTGGCCGTCTGGTCCCAGCGCGGAGCGAAAGGACTGTGGTGTGCCCGTCACGAGGAGGATGAGGAGCTTCGGTCGCGCGCTCCGCAGCGACGTGATGAACGTCACGATGTCGCCGGGATCGAAGTCGTCGGGAAACAGAACCAGGGCGGTCGCCGCGGGCGCCATCCTGTTCGCGTCGTTCAATGTCCTCTTGCCGTTCGACGCAACCCCGGCCTGGCTGAAGTAGGCATGAAGCGCGTCGATCGTCTCGGGGTTGTCCGCGACGACGGCGACGTGGAGCAACCTGGCGGAGGAGCGGTTTGCCATGGCTGCCCGGGCGTCTAGCAAGCCGTGGGCCGCCTCGCGAAAGGCGCAAGAACCTTGAGGACGTGCCTATCGGGATGGAAGAGCCGACGACCCTTTCGGAGAACAGCGGCACAAAACGACAAATTGTCGCGATAAATGCGAACGGATCACATGAATTTCGTCATGATCAGGCCGCATTTTGATGCGATGGCGCCTACTTGACCGCTCCGAAGGCCAGCCAGGGGAGGCAGCGTCGCGTCGGTCTCGACGCCGTCGGAGCGCCGCTCGCCCGGGGTTGGCCGCTTGTTATGCTGTCGGAGCGCGCCGCTCGACCTGGATTGGCCGCTTGGAGAGGCCGCCTACGTGACGCCGGATGCTGCCGGCATCTCCCCGGCGCGCATCTCGCCAAGACCGTCCGCGCGCCGCGGTCAGGTCTGCCGCTCCGCGCGCTTGGCTTCGTCCCAGTAGCCGTCGAGCTCCTCCAGCGTGAGCGTGTCGTGGGACGCCTTGACAGGCCAGCCCCCGTGCCGCTCAATGACCCGCCGTTCGACGTGATCGAAGCGGCGGGTGAACTTGTCGATCGTCCGACGCAGGGCCCCCTCTGCGTCGACGCCGGCGTGGCGCGCCAGGTTCCCGAGCGCGAAGAGCACGTCCCCGAGTTCCTCCTCGATCGCGGCGGAATCGCCGCCATCGAGGGCCCGATCGAGCTCCCCGAGCTCCTCGTCCACCTTCGCGCGCGAGCCCCGCGCGTCCGGCCAATCGAAACCCACGCGCGCGACCTTCTCGCCTACCCGCTGCGCCCGGGTCAGCGCCGGCAGGCTGCGGGGAACGCCGCCGAGCACGCCGCGGTCCTTCCCCTGCCTCGCCCGTTCGTCCGCCTTGATGCGCTCCCAGTTCTGAAGCACCTCGTCGGCGTTCTCGGCGCTCTCGTCCGCGAACACGTGGGGGTGGCGCCGCACGAGCTTCTCGCAGATCGCAGCGATCACATCGTCCGGCCCGAACGCCCCCTCGGCCCGGGCGAGCTCGGCCTGGAAGACGACCTGGAGCAAGAGATCGCCGAGCTCGGCGCACAGCTCCTTGCGGTCGCCGCCGTCGATGGCATCGATGACCTCGCACGCCTCCTCGAGCACGTAGCGCCTGAGCGTCGCGAAGCTCTGCTCGCGATCCCAAGGACATCCGTCGGGTGCGAGGAGCCGCTGCATCAGCTCGACCATGCGCGGAAACGTACGACCGACCTGCTCGGGGAGCGGCGGGGCCTTCACGGGCTCGAAGGAACGAGGCATGCAGTGCTACTAGCGCAAACCGCCCCCGCTCCGGAAGCAGAGGAAGAGGAAGAGGAGACGATGCAGGGCGCGCTATCGCAGAGCGTCATCCTGGCTTCCGAGGCCGTAGCATGAGAAAAGTACGGAGGGCATCGAGGCTCCGACGACGAGGACGACCATGAAGAGCGCAGGCTATGTGGTGCTGTTCGCGATCGCCGGCTGCTCGCAGGGGGTGTGTCGGAGCATCGGGAGCGCGCCGGGCACGGCGCCGAACCCGGGAGAAGCGGCGGAGGAGCCCGTGACGGCGGCCCTGGTCAACAGCGGCGAGCAGGAGGTGCTGGACGAGGAGATCACCCCGCTGCGCAAGGGCGGGCGCCACCTCATCGCGGAGCCGCCGGACGACGCGGAGGAGGTGACGTACGCCGCATGGATCGCGGCGGCAGGGCTCGCCGCGCAGAACAGGCAGCCGCCGCCGGCCACCCCACCGGGGTTCGCGCTGCGGGCGGTCCGCGAGCGCGACCTGTGGGTGTTGTCCGAGGACGGCACGCGCCGCCGCGGGGCAGCCGCGGTCGTGCTGCGCGTAGGGGCGGCCGTGCCGCTGATCGTCGAGGCGCCGCACACGTTCTTCGATCAGGGAACGCTGCCCGTCGCGCTGGCCATCTTCGAGGCGCAACGGGCGCGCGCGCTGATCGTGAATACGTCGCACCGGTACGGCGGGGGTCCCAACCCACGCGACGCCAGCGCGGACGATGACGGCGCAGAAGGCGGGCGCCCCAACCTGGGTGCCGCTGTCGGGGGCGGGCGCAACCCGGGTCACACCGCGGATGGTGACGAGAGCACGGAAGGCGCTGGTGGCGAGGACGGCGGTGATGAAGACGGCAACACCACGCAGGACGGCCCTCAGGGCACCGGCGGCAGCGCTCGTGGAGATAACCGTGCTTCCCGAGAGCGGCTGATTGCGTCGCTCGCCTCCGCAGACGTAGCCCACGCCGAGCGTTCGTTCTTCCTGTCCGTGCACCGGGCGCTGCTCCAGAGCTTCCCCGGCACGCCCACCGTGCAGCTGCACGGCTTTCAAGACCGTTCGGCTCCGAATGCCGCCATTATCGCCAGCGCGGTGGGACACGGCGCCGCGCTGGACCGGCTGCTCGCCCCTCTACGGGCGATCATCAACGATGGAAAGGTCCTCGCCTACCCCACGGAGATCGATAGGTTGGGGGGTGCCACGAACGTGCAAGCACGCTGGTCGCGTCAGATGGGCGCACCGTTCTACCATGTTGAGATGTCCCGAACGCTGCGCGACAAGCTGATCGTGGATACGGATTTCCGGCGCCGCTTCGCGGCGGCCTTCTCGGGGCTCACAGTCGGAACAAGTCGGATGCGCGACCCGGGTTGACCGCAACGGCATTGTCCTCAGCGACCCGGCGCAACGGATGCCAAGCGCGCGTCCTGCACGGCCAGCCGCTCCAGATCGTCCCAACAACTGGTGAACTATGACGTTCGCTGATCAAACGCAATCAGCGTCACCCGGGGCCGATCCATCCGCGATCGACACCGCAACCCCCGTTCGTGGACGTGCGCGCAGCGCCCTATGAACACTTCGCCCGCCCGCGCCAGCTCCTCCAAACGGATGTTCCCATGAGACGGCAACGACGCGTCGGAGCCGCCCCTTCCTATTCCGCACCGCTGTGAAGCTCGCCACCCGATATCTACACCGTGAGCCCGAAGTCCCTCGTGCTGGCGCCGTGGAACGTGCACATCCACCATGTCCCCGCCGGAAACACCACACTGCGTACCCCGGCGCGCCACCGTTCGAGCGCCGCGCGGTACGACGCGCGAAACGCCCGCACAGCGGCGCCAGCAATTCGTCGTACGTCCCCCTGCTCGCGGCCGACTGCAAAGGTCGGATTGCGTTCACCCAGCGCCTCAAAGCTCGTTACGCGCTCGTACGGGGAGATCTTGGTGACTCGCTCAGCACCAAGAAAACGACGCCCCTGCTGCTGCAGCGCAGAATGGGCCTGCGCCTCCCGTACGTTGAGTTCGACGGCGACCTCGTGGCGAAAGTCATCGACGCTGTCCTGCGCTACCGCCGGCGGCAACGCGAGAGGTAACGTCACTTCCTCGGGCCACTGTGGATTTTCCGGGTCAAGATACGCCACGGGACGCGCCGCTCGCAGCACGCCGCAGCCGAGCTCTCTCACATCGACTTTCGCCCCCGGCCACTCACGCGCATGCCGGACGAGACCAGCGGCTACAGGGTTTGCGAGTACGTAGGCTATTTTTTCCACCACGGCAGCGCGCGTCAGGAGTCGCACGACGCTCGTGGCTTCGTGGTCCCATACCGGTCCTTCCCACGCGCGAAGCACCTTGGTCCCGAGCGCCACAATACGATGAAAGAACTGCAAGAAGCGCGGCAGGACTCCATTCACATCCGTCACGACCAGGTGCAGATGCGTTGACATCGCGCAGAACGCGTGAACCTCGATTCCGAAGCGCGGGGCCGAGACCGCGAGGGCGTATACGAGGAGCTGGGTGATGGCTGCGTCGGGGCGAAAGAGCAGGTGCCGACGCAAGACGCGACGGGTGATCATATAGGTAGCGCCGGGCGCGATCTCGCGGGGGTGGCTCATAGCCCGTCCACATCAACAAACGCTGTGCCAGAGATCGCAGTCAATCATTTCAAGGAATTGCCGCGCCCCGCAGGTGGCGGCTCCTACGCCAGGGGTGGCGGCCGCCATGCCACTCGGATCGCCCTACCTGGGTAGAGTCCACAACCTGGGTCGGCGAGTCAGTCCGAGTCAGTCAGTCAGTCCACAACCTGGGTCGGGTCGCCGCCGCCGCGGCTCGGATCGCGCGCGGCGCGGCGCCGCCGCCGCCGCTCGGATCGCGCGCGGCGCGGCGCGGCTCGGGACCCAACCTGGGTCGGATCGGCCGGGGTCGGATCGGCCGGCGGGGGGCGGCCGGCCGGGGTCGGCGGCGGCGGGGGGTTGGGTCGCGGGTCGGGTCGGGTCCCGGATCGGCGTCAACCAGGGTCGGGCCGCCGCCAACCAGGGTCGGGTCGCGAAAATTACACGAGCAGCGCCGGAATCTGGTCAGGTCCGAACGCGGCAGCGCCGCGCGGCACCGTTGAGAACGTCGGTTGCACGGTCGGATCGGCCCGCAGCTCCGGAAAGCGCTCGAGCAGGAGCGACACGCCGATCCTCGCCTCCATCCGCGCAAGCGGCGCCCCGACACAGTAGTGCGGACCGCCGCCGAAGTTCAGCATCCCCACGGGTCGTCGATGGATGTCGAAGGTCTCCGGTCGCGGGTAGATCTCCTCGTCGTAATGGCGAGCGATCAGCGACAGGTAGAGGATCGTCCCCGCAGCCAGCGTCTCGCCGCCGATCGTCGCCTCACGCTCGACGAACCGCACGATGCCCGCCGTGCTGTTGCACCAGCGGGTCGACTCCTCGATGGCCTGCGGCAGGAGCGAAGGTTGCTCACGCAGCTGGTTCATCGCGTCGGGGTGGGCGAGCAGCGCCACGAGCAGGTTGGCCAGCATCCAGCTGGTCGTCTCGTAGCTGGCGAGGATCAACGTGAGCACGACCCCCTCGCACGCCTCCACGCCGCCCAGCCCCTCCGCGACGATCGCCCGCGCGATCTCGCCGAGCAGCGTATCGCTCGGGTGCGCCACCTCGCGCTCAGCGATCTCCCGGAGCTGCGCTTCCATCGCGGCGTGGGCGCTCCGCCCTTCGGCCACGACGACGGGATCCTGCGGCATCACGACGCTGCGGATCATCTTGCGAATCAGCACGTCATTCTCGGCGATCCGCTCCTCCGGGAGCCCGAAGAGGGCGCTCGTCACGCCCATGGGCATCGACATCGCAAAATCATCGAAAAGATCCGCCCGCTCCTTCTGCACGAGCCGTTCCACGACCCTGCGCGCCACCGGGGTCACGGTCGCCTCCTCGTAGCGGGAGATCACGCGTGGGGAGAGGACCGCGTTGAAGAGCCGCCGCATGCGCGTGTGCGACTCACCGCCAAGCGTCACGAGCGTCCCTTTCATGATCCCGGTGTCGTAGGCCCGGGTGCTGAAGGTCTCGCTGTCGCGCAGCACCGCGGCCACATCGGCCCCGCGGAGTACGACCGGCACGCCGAGTCCCTCGTCGAAATAGACGGAGTGCTCCCTCGCCGCAGCGGCGAGATGGATCCCGAACGCCGAAGGGTCTTTCGAGGTGAAAGAAAATAGATTCTTACGAGGCAGCATACATAAAACTTAGTATTCCATCTCGAAACGCGAATCAAGCCGCTTTGCCATGACTTCGACTGGGACGTAGGTGTGGAAGAGCGGTTATTGCGGACGCTTCTCCCACGTCGGCTTCGCGTGCGGGCCCTGTAGGTGCCCCCCGCCTGGTCTTGGGTCACGCCCGCACCGTCACGCCCGCACCGTCACGCCCGCACCGTGGTTGTGTCGCCGTCGCCCGCACCGTGGTTGTGTCGCTGTTGTCGGCGATCTGCGGTGATCGACGCAGTTGGCGGTCGCCCTACGCACGCCATAGACCGGCGCCTTCATGGCGCTCGATCAGACGGTGACACACCGCGGACGCGCCGAGATCCGTCCATGGTGGTTCGTCGAAGCCCTGGCGACGAAAAGCTGCTCAACTCGGGAGTTCTGCTCGACCCGGGTTGAAGGCAGCGGATATCGCGGATGGAGGCGCCGTGACCCGATCATGGCAGCGAAGCCCGGCCGTCGTCGGGCCGGTCACCGAGAAGATGGATAGATTCCATCGCCTGCCTTGAGAAAGCGCTGGAAGCGGCCAGCAGGCGCGAGCGCATCCGCCATGGACGGTCGCCAGGCCCCATGAGCCGAGCCAGACACGCATCGTGCCCCCGCACCGGCGCCTATGGCAGGAGCACAAAAAACAGAGCGCCCATTCGACGGTGGGGGGAAACCGTCACGGGCGCTCTGCTTGCGTCTCTTGCAGGAGGTGAGCCAAGGACGTCCCTGCCTGATTTCAGATGCTTTTCCTACAGCGACAGACGTGCACCTTTCGGTTGTGGAATCGTAGCTTGCAGCGCTGTGAGCGGAGCGTGGCGGCCTTCGGCCACCGGCTCGCCGGAACCGCGCCGATCAGCTGGAGCCGTTCCGCTCTCCCGGCGCCTCCCGTCCCCCGCCGACGCCCCACGACGGCCGGGCGTTGAGCTCCTCAACGTCGGTTCCAATCATCTCCGTGTAGCTGCGACCCATCGCCTCGAGCTCGTCGCTGCTCAGCACGTCCTCGATCCGGGCGAAGCCCGCCGGCGCTCGCTGCTCTACCATCGAGAGGACCCGGTCGGCGCCCATCGCTCGGTTCGCGAGGACGAGGGAGCTCGTCGGCGGACGGCGCGCAGCTTCATAGGCGGCGAGCGCCTCTTCGGGGGCGCTCGTCTGGGCGAGGTGCCAGGCCAGCACGCGAGCATCGAGGATCGCCTGGGAGGCCCCGTTGGAACCGACAGGGTACATGGGATGTGCAGCGTCGCCGAGCAGGGTGACCCGGCCAGCGCCCCACCACGGCAGCGGATCGCGATCGATCATGGGATACTCGAAGATGACGGGCGCCGCGGCGATGAGCGCCGGAATGTCGAGCCAGGAGAAGCGCCACGCCGCGAAGTGGGGCAGCACGTCTTCCAGGCGTCCGTGCCGGTTCCAGCTCCCCGGCGCGACCGCCGCCCCCTCGTGCAGCCGCACCTCCGCCACCCAGTTGATCGCGGCCCGGCCGCGGAGCTCCGCGCGGCGGGAGATGGGATAAGCGACGAACTTGGCGGTCAGGTTGCTGCCGGCCATGATCATGCTGCGCCCCCCCAGGAACGGCTCGCCCTCGGTCACGCCGCGCCACATGTGAATGCCGTTCCACCTGGGCGGCCCCTCCGCCGGGTGGAGCTGCGCGCGAACCACGGAGTGGATGCCGTCGGCCCCGACAAGCACGTCCGCAGGGACCACGTCGCGCTCACCGGTCCGCCGATCCCGCACCGTGACCTGCACCTCGGACGTCGTCTGCTCGAACCCCTCCACCGCCAGCCCGACGCGCACGCTGGAGGCCCCCAGGCGCCGCTGCACCGCCGCGAGCAACATCAACTGGAGCTCACCACGGTGGATCGACACCTGTGGCCAGCGATACCCGGCGGAGATACCCCGCGGATGGCCCCAGATCCGACCCCCGAACCGATCGTGGTGCACGACCTCGGCGGTCGGGATCCCTGTCGCCACCAGCGCATCGGCGAGGCCAAGCTCCGTCAGCTCTCGCACGGCGTGAGGGAGGAGGTTGATGCCGACACCGAGCGGCCTGATCTCTCGCGCGGCCTCCACAACACACGCATCGATGCCGGCCGCGTGCAGGCTCAAGGCCGCCGTCAGCCCGCCGATCCCCCCGCCCGCGATCAACGCCCGCATCACGCGACGCTCGCACGGCGCGCCGGACGCGGCAACGAGGCTCGTGGCGCCCGCGACCGCGGCGCCGAATCCGGGTAAGATCCTGGAACGAGGGACATACCATGCGATTGCTCGTCTCGATGGACTCTTGGGGTGCGAGGCTGCTCTCGGTGCTGGCGATCGCGCCTGCGCTGAGCTGCGGTGGAAACGTCACGTCCGGTGAAGGCTCGGGCGGCGGCACAGATGAAGGCACCTCCAGCAGCACAGGTGAAGGCACCTCCAGCAGCACAGGTGAAGGCACCTCCAGCAGCACAGGTGAAGGCACCTCCAGCAGCACCGGAGGCCTGCCACCGGAAGGGTTTCCGTTCGCTTGCGACGATCCGGAGCCCATCGTCGTCGCGGACCAGAACACCGGGTACGTGCGCTGCGCCGACGGCTGGATCCACCGCGCGGAGGTCGTCACCTGTCCCAGCCCGCTCCCGCGTGCCAAGGCCTGCGCGGACCCGAGCGGCGCGACGGGGAACTGCACCTCCGACGCCGACTGCACCGAGCAGCCACACGGTTACTGCGACGTCATGACCGGAGGCGAGGTGGCTCCAGGGTGCTTCTGCCAGTACGGGTGCACGACCGACTCCGACTGCGGCGAGGGGCAGATCTGCCTGTGCGGCGATCCGATCGGGCGGTGCGTGCCCTCGCGGTGCACCAGCGACCAGGACTGTGGAAGGCTGCTCTGCTCCAGCTACGTCCTGCACCCCGGATGCGGCGGGACCGCCTTCGCGTGCCAGACGCCCGCGGACGAGTGCGCCAGCGACCAGGACTGCTCAGGGGACGAGCAATGCTCGCTCGAGGCCCTGCGGCACACCTGCACGCAGCAGATCTGCGCGATCGGCCGGCCGTTCCTCGTCGAAGGCGTCGTGCGCACCGCGCAGCCCGCCGCGCGCGACGACTGGCGGACCGCCGCTCCGGGCGCGCCGCCTCGCCTGGAAGAGCTGTCCGTCGAGCAACGGGCGGCGCTCGCCGAGCACTGGACCCGCGCCGCCCTCCTCGAGCACGCGTCGATCGCCGCGTTCGCGCGCTTCGCGCTGCAGCTCCTGTCGCTCGGCGCGCCGCCGGAGCTCGTCGGTGCCGCGCAGGCGGCCATGGGCGACGAGGCCGACCACGCGCGCACGTGCTTCGAGCTGGCCAGCGCGTTCGCCGGCCGCGGCGTCGGCCCAGGGCCGCTCGCCATCGACGGCGCCCTCGGCGGCGAAGGCACCCGCGAGATCCTCGTGACGACCCTCCGCGAGGGGTGCATCGGCGAGACCGTCGCCGCGATCGAGGCGGCAGAGGCCGCCCTCCACGCGACCGATCCCGCGGTACGGCGCGCGCTCGAGAAGATCGCCGAGGACGAGACGCGGCACGCCGAGCTCGCGTTCCGGTTCGCGGCCTGGGCCCTCGACCGCGATCCTTCCCTCGCGAGCGCCATCGTCGACGAGCTCGCCGCGGCCTCCTCGGAGCTCCCCGCCCCGAGCGAGGCCAGCCACGGCAGCCCGCTGCTCGGCTTCGGCGTGCTCTCCCCGCAGCACCGGCGCGCGATCCGGGAGCGCGCGCTCGCTCAGGTCATCGCGCCCTGCGCGCGGGCGCTGCTCTCGCGCGGCGGCGGCAGCATCGAGCGCAGCCGCCCGCGCCCGGCGGACGGCCGTCAGCGCGAGGAGACCGACAGCTTGGCGACGAACAGCTGACCGCCCTCGGCCTCGACAGGGCAGTTCAGGAGCGCGAAGTCGGCGCCGGACGTGCCTGCGAGGAACACGTCCGTTCCGGAGACGGCGAGCGCCAGGATCCGCTGGAGCGCAGGGCCGCCGAGCGCGCCCAGCCACTCGACCTCGCCGTCCGTGGCCCGGAGCCGCGCGAGGAAGGCGTCCCCCTCGCCGGCCTCCCCGCCGATCTCGACGTCATCGATCTTCATCTGTTGATCGAAATGTCCGGCCACGACGATCTTTCCGAGCTCGTCAACGCCGACGACCCGCGCCGATTGAGCCCCGCTGCCCCCGAGCTGCTTGGCCCACGTGGCGGCGCCGCTCCGGTCGAGGTGCGCGGCGAAGCCGTCCTCTCCGGTGGAGACGCTCTCTCCGGCGAGATCGATCTGCCCCTCGAACGAGCCGGTCAAGACGACGCCCGCGTCGAGCATCGCCACGGCGCTGGTGCGCTGATCGCCGCGGAGAGCGGAGTAGTGTCGATACCAGACGTCCGCCCCATCGGCGCTCCATCCATCGCAGATCCACGACGCCGGAAACGACGCCAGGAGAGCGTCGATCCCGTCCGAGGCCGCGCCGCCGGGCGGCAGCGCGCTCTCGAAGCCGGGGAAGCCCACGTTCACCCGGCCCTCGAAATCGGCGATCACGAAGGCGTCGCCGGAGGCCACACGGAGATCGCGAGGCCAGAAACGCGCTCCCTCACGGCCCGCAAAGACGCCGCTGCACGGATTCAGGAGGGTCTGCGCATCGTAGCTGGAGAACCCGATGTCCAGCCCGCCCTGGAGCGACGTCAGGACGAAGACGCGGTCGCCCTCCGCCGCAACCGCCTTCGCCTCGTCAAGACCGCTGGACCCGTGCGTCACGCACGCCGCGACCCCGTCGGGATCGCTCTTGTCGAGCCGCGCCACGAACGCGTCGCCGGCGCCCTCGGGCAGCCCGCAGTCCGCGCCGAACGACAGGCTGCCCGTGAAGTCGCCCGCCACGTAGACGCTGCCGCCGTCCAGCGCGATCGCGGTCGCCTGGTGGACGTGGGTCGCGGTGTCGTTCTCCGCGTTCCCGAAGCGCTCGCTCCACACGTGGTTCCCGTCCCGCGCGAGGTGCGCCACGAAGACGTCCTTGCCGGCGCCGCCCGCCGTGAGCGGGGCGCCGCCGGCAACGGTGAGGTCCCCCTTGAAGCCGCCCGCCAGCCACAGGGTGCCGTCCTCGTCGGCCGCGATCCCGCCGAGCGTGGTCTCGGCGCCACCGAAAGCCATCACCCACTGGCACGTATAGCCGGGCTCGCTGAACGAGCCGCCGCCGACGCCTTGCTCGTCGATGAGCTGGATGCCCACGATCTCCGCGCAGCCCGCGCTGCTCGCCGCGACGAGAGAGCTCGCCAGCCACAGCCGAGCGCGCCTTTCGAGCCTCATCGTCATCAGAACGCCCCGACGACGGAGCCACCGACGACGCCCGGAGCGAGCTGGACGCGGGCGGTCGCGCGCGGCCCGTCCGAGGGCAGCGTCAGCCAGAGGACGGCCGTGCCGGCGAGCGCCACGCTCGCGGCGATGAAGGAGAAATCGGACACGGTCGCATACGACATCGCCTTGCTGGCCAGATCGGGCACCGGCTGCGCGCAGTCCCGGTAACGCCTCGGATTCGCGCACGCCGTCTTCGCCGCGTCGTCGACCTTGTCCCACGTGGAGATCGCCAGGCCACCGAAGGTGCTTCCGAGCGCGATGCCCGCCAGCGTGAGCCCGCCCGTCACCCACATCAGGTTCCGGTGGATCGGATCCGGCCTTGCGCCGTAAGGCGTCGGCCTGCGCGGCTCGATGTCGCCGGTGGAAGGCGCGGGATCCTGCGCTGCCGCGCTGGGCGCGAGCGCCCTCACGGGGACCTCGACGGCCTCTCCCGGCCGCGTCACCTCGACGTCGCGCGCGAGGGCGTACCTCGCGGGCGCAGCCGCGATGACCTTGTGCTTCCCCGGCTCGACAGGGCGGGCCGCGCCGGCCCCTTTCGCGGCCACGCCGTCGAGCGCCACCGGGAGCGCCTTCACCTCATCGGACACCTCTGCGGCGGTCTGCTCGGCCCGGGCCACGCCCGCCTGCGCCCAGGCGGCCAGCGTCACGAGGAGCCCGAGCGCGGGCCGACCGAGCCCCCTTCGCCCCGCGCGCCCCACACCCTTTGCGGAGCGCCGGGAGCCTCTGCTGATCGCTTCAGGCATCGAGTCCCCTGGAAGGTCGGCGAGCGACACCTGCTTCAGGTCCCCGCGCTGGACCACGATGACCGATAACAGGGCACCGCGACGAGCGCCAGACGAAAGACCCCCGCGCCAGCCGCCACGCCGCGCCCTGTTCGCGCTTCGACGCACGCGGCCTTTGCGCTAGCGTTCCGCTCTCGGTTCCTCGTGGTTCCTCTCGTTCCTCGCGGTTCCTCTGGTTCCTCGCGGTTCCTCTCAGTTCCTCTCGGTTCCTCTCGGTTCCGGTCTCGCCCCTCGCTCCCAGGTCGTCGAGCGTACCGGCTGGAGCGCCCTCGCGAACAGGTGCCCTGATGTCCTCCGTGCCAGCCCCCAAGAAGAAGCGGTCCAAGAAGAGCGCGCGCTCGCTGCCTCGCAGGGACGAGGAGTGGATCGGCGGCTTCTTCTCCCTGCGCGCGTTCGTGCACGAGGGCGACGACGCGTACCGCCCCGAGGCGGTCGTCTGGATGACCGAGCGCGGCTTCGTCCTGAGCTGCGCCGCCCTGCGTCCCGGCGACGTCGTGACGGGCGCGGTCGACAGCTTCGAGGCCGCCACCAGAGGTCCCCTGGAGGGCAAGCCGCGCCTGCCCGAGCGCGTGCGCGTGGCCTCGCCGGCGCTCGCGGAGGCCCTGCGGGCGCGGCTCGGCCCGGAGGTCGAGGTCCGCGTCGCGCCCACGCCGGAGATCGACGTCGTGGCCGAGGACCTGGAGGCCCACCTCGGCTCGCGGGACGGCCGCCTGACGCCGAGCTTCCTCGGGGGCGGCATCGAGGCGCCGGCGATGGCCTCGTTCTTCCGCGCGGCGGCCGCGCTCTACCGCGTGACGCCCTGGAAGGCGGTGCCCAGCGACGCCGACATCATGGCGCTGTCGATCCCGTCGCTCGGCGCGCGCGATCTCGCGCTGTGCGTCGTCGGGCAGGCTGGCCAGAGCCACGGCGTCCTCCTGTTCGAGAGCGCGCGCGGGTTCGAGCTCTACCTGGCCGAGACCGCCAAGCTCCCGGACGCGCCGCCCGCGTCGCTGCCGGCGAGCTTCTTCTCGCTGAGCTTCGATCGCGCGAGCGACCTGCACCCCGCGCTGCGCGCCGAGGTCGCCGAGCAGCGCTGGGAGCTGGCCGACCCGGACGCCTACCCCACGCTCGCGATGGTCGACGAGGACCTCATCGGCCGCAAGCCGACGCCGAAGGAGCTCACGGCCTCCGAGGCGCTCGCGCTCGGCCTGGTCGAGCTGATGAAGCGGCGCAAGGAGGTCACGAGGGCGTTCCGCGGCGGCGCCCCGGTGGAGGCGAGCTACGTCGTGGAGACGCACGCGGGCCCGGTGGAGGTGCTCTTCCGCGCGCCCCACCCGGAGCGGAGCTGATCCCGGCGGCGGCGCCGGCGAATCGGTCATCAGGGCTCGGGCGATCCGACGGGCGAGCGCAGCAGCGGGGAGGCCCCGCCCTCAGCGAGCGACGAGCCGGTAGAGATCGGCGTTCACGATGAACTCGCAGAGGACGTTGCCGAACTGGAGCATGTCGCCGCTGCGGAGGGGCACGCCGTCCCCGGACGGCACCAGGAGCCGGTCGTTCAGGAAGGTCCCGTTGGTGCTCTTTCTCGCGTGGAACATCGGGGTGTCCGCGACCAGCACCGAGATGTGGGCGTGGACCTTGGAGACGGACGCGTCGCGGAGCACGATATCGCTGTTCAGCGCCCGCCCGATGAGGATGCGATCCTGCCAGGGGCTCTCGGGGCGCTTCGCCACCGGCAGGAGCTCGCAGCCGTGCGACGTGGCGATCATCCCCGACGAGATCCGGTGACGGGACAAGGTCGGCTGGCCGCTCATGCCAGGCGCGGTCCCGGCGACGAGGGTCTTGAACGACGGAGGAGGTTGGTCATCGGGGCCGAGCTCCCGGAGCAGCCAGGCGTGCGGGTACTTCCGATCGAACGCCATCCGTGAAATCGCCCGGCTCTGAGCACAAAGCGCCGCGAAGGTCAACATGACGAGATCTTCCCCCAGGTTCCGGGCCGTTCGAGAGAGCCGAGCTCCCCGAGCGGCGCATCGCCAATTCGGCGGGGCCCGATAGGCCCTTATACATCAGGAGACGACGGAATCACCGGACGCCACGAGACACCTTCGAGACGACCTCCGGCGCTGAACGGACTACATCGTCGGCGCTCGCCACACTCGGCTCCCGCGCGGGCAGCTCCGCCGTGCGACGCGCCTTTTGCCAGCGTCGCACGCCGGCCAGTCCGCAGGAGCGCTTCGCACGGCGGCTCCTGTATCGTGCCGCCGTGAGCTCCTCCTACAACGTTCAGCATGCGCCGGTCGGCGCCTTTGCCTCCTTCACCCTCGGCAGCGTCAACCGACGGGGCGGCTTTGCCTCCCAGGTCGGCCGCCCGGGAGGGTCGAACGTCTACATCGGTTACCGCGAGGGCAACGGCCAGTTCTTCTGCCTCCCTTACTTCGAGACGAGCAGCACCCCCGGCTCGGAGGTCCCGTTCGGCGTCACGCTGACGTACGACACGCAGATGCGCCGCGTCTTCGGCGAGCAGGACATCCGCCGCGAGCTCGGCTGGGCCACCGACACAATCCGTGCTGGACGGATTACGTTCACCGTCTTCTCGCCGTTCGGCGCGATCCCGGATCCGCGCACGGCGCCGGCCGCCGAGGTCGCCCAGCGGTGCTGTCCGGCCCTCATCGCGCGGATCGAGCTCGACAACACCGGCCGCGCCGAGCCCATGACGGGCGCCTTCGCGCTCGATGCGCCGAGCATGCGCGACCTCGAGTCGACGAGCGGCGGCCAGCTGATCGGCGTCGCCCACGCCCGGCGCTGGGGCTTCGCCTGCCGCCCGGAGCCGGGCGTCCGCGCCTTCCAGGCCTTCTCGCCCGAGAACGCGCTCGAGGGCAGCGCTGATCGGCTGTTCCGCCTCGGCAAGACCGGCGGCCTGCTCATCGACGTCCCGCCGGGCGCCCGGCGCGAGGTCTGGATCGCGCTGGGCTTCCACGAGGCCGGGACCATCACGACCGGCATCGAGGCGCGCTACGCGTACACCCGCTACTTCCGGAAGCTCGAGGACGTCCTCTCCCACGCGCTCGACCACCGCGAGGCGCTCGTCCGCGAGGCGGCGCAGCGAGACGAGGAGCTCGCGAGCTCGCCGCTGAGCCCCGCCCAGAAATGGCTGCTCGCCCAGGCGACCCACGGCTACTTCGGGTCCACCGAGTGGCTCGACACGGCGCTCGACGACGCCTCGCCCCCCGCGCCGCTGTGGGTCGTGAACGAGGGCGAGTACGAGATGATGAACACCTTCGATCTCACGATCGATCACCTCTTCTTCGAGCTGCGCTACGCCCCCTGGGTCGTGCGCGACGTCCTCGACCTCTACGTCGATCGCTACAGCTTCCGCGACGAGGTGAAGCGCCCCGGCGCGCCCTCCGAGCTCCTCCCGGGCGGCGTGTCGTTCACCCACGACATGGGCGTCAGCAACCACTTCTCGCCCGCCGGCGACTCCAGCTACGAGCGCCCGAACCTCGACGCCGCCTGCTTCAGCCACATGACGCACGAGCAGCTCACGAACTGGATCTGCTGCGCCGGCGTCTACATCGCGCGCGCGGGCGACGAGGGCTTCCTCGAGCGCCACCGCGGCCTCTTCGCCGAGCTCCTCACGAGCCTCCTCCACCGGGACGCCCCGGAGCCCGGCGCGCGGACCGGCGTGATGTCGCTCGACAGCAACCGCTGCGGGACCGGCGCCGAGATCACGACCTACGACTCGCTCGACCACTCGCTCGGTCGCGCGCGCGGCAACCTCTACCTGGCCGGCAAGACGTGGGCGTCGTACGTGATCCTCGCCCACCTTCTCGAGCGCTGCGGGAACGCCGCCCAGGCCGCGGAGTCCAGCGCAGCGAGCCAGCGGTCGGCGCGCGCCATCGTGTCGGCCTTCCACGAGCCGTCGGGCTACATCCCCGCCCTGCTCGACGGGAGCTCGATGAGCGCGATCATCCCCGCGATCGAGGGGCTCCTCTATCCCCACGCCATGGGCCTGCTCGACGACAACGCCGCGGAGGGCGAGCACGGCGAGCTCGTGCGGACCCTCCACCGGCATTTCCAGGCCATCCTCAAGCCCGGTCTGTGCCTGTTCCCCGAGGGCGGCTGGAAGCTCTCGAGCAGCAGCGACAACTCCTGGATGAGCAAGATCGCGCTCTGCCAGCACATCGCCCGCGCGATCCTGAAGGCCGACCTCTCCGACGACGGGCGCCACGACGAGGCCCACGTCCGCTGGCAGATCGAGGGCTCCGGCTACTGGGCCTTCTCCGATCAGATGCAGCGGGGCGTGCCTGTCGGCAGCCGCTATTACCCGCGCGGCGTCACCGCCATCCTCTGGCTCGACGAGCGCTCCGCCGGGGCGAAATCGGCGAGCCGCTAGCGCGCGCCGCCCCCCAAAGCCGACGTGACCTCCCGGAACCCCTCCGGATCGGGAAGCGTCAGGCAGCGCACCTCGCCCCTCCCCTGAGCTCACAGTTCGTCCGGCGACGATCCCCTATTGTATATCGTCCGTCGTGAGACAGAGTCCGCCCAGCGCACGCGGGAGCGCGACGACGTCAGGCGCGCCGCCCGGGCCCAAGGCGGGCCCCTCCGACGCGGAGCTCGTCCTGGCCGCGCGCGCGGGGGAGCGCTGGGCGCAGGAGGCGCTCTTCCTGCGGCACGTGCCGTACGTCTCGGGGATCCTCTGGCGCCTGATCCCGAACCGCGCGGACCTCGACGACGTCGTGCAGGACGTGTTCTTCACGGCGTTCGTCTCCCTCCACAGGCTCGAGAACCCCCAGGCCTTCGCCTCGTGGATCGCCTCGATGGCGGTGCGGCTCACGCACAAGCAGCTGCGGCGCCAGCGCATCGCCGAGCGGCTCGGGCTCGCGCGCCGCGGGGAGGTGTCGTTCGACGACGTCGTCGGCGCGGACTGCCCGCAGGACGTCGCCGTCGAGGTGCGGCAGCTCTACGCGCAGGTCGAGGCGCTCCCGGTCGCCGAGCGGGTCGCGCTCCTGCTCCGGCGCGTCGAGGGCATGTCGCTGGAAGAGGTCGCCGAGGCGACGGGCGCGTCGCTCGCGACGGTCAAGCGGCGCATCGCGGCCGCCGAAGAGCGCCTCTCGGCGCAGGCCGGGCGCCCGCGCAAGCCGGGCGCGTGACGACCGCTCACGGCGCGCTCGCGACCGGCGTGAAGACGAGGCGCCGCTCGAGGTCTCCGGCGCCGAGCTGGCCGCGATCGTTGAGCCCGGCGCACAGGACGGCGCCGTCGCGCTTCCGCGCGCACGTGTGGTGCCGCCCGGCCGCGACCGACGCCCAGTCGGAGGCGTCGCCGACGCGCACCGGCGTCGTGTGATCGCTCATGTCGCCCAGGCCGAGCTGGCCCTCCAGGTTGTAGCCCCAGCAGTAGAGCTCGCCGTTCGCGCGCACGCCGCACGTGTGGAAGGTGTCGATCGAGAAGCTCACCCAGTCGTCGAGCGCGCCGACGCGCGCCGGCGCCCGGAGGATCTCCTCGTGCCCGACGCCCGCCTCGCCGAACGAGTTCTCGCCCCAGCAGTACAGCGCGCCCTCGTGGCCTCCGCGTCCTGCGTCGCGCAGCCCGCAGGCCCCGTTCTGGCCGGTGCGGACGTCGATCCAGTCCGCGGCGTCGCCGACGCGGCGCGGATCGCGCAGCTGCAGCTCGGCGTCGTCGCCGAGGCCGAGCTCGCCCCGGGAGTTGCGCCCCCAGCAGTAGAGGTGGCCCGGCGCGCGGATACCGCAGCTGTGGCCCTGGCCGCCGTCGACGAGCGTCCAGTCGTTCGCCGACCCGACGCGCGTGGGCTGGTCGCGGTCGACGCCATCCTCCGGGAAGGGATCGTCGAGGCCGAGCTGGCCCTCCTCGTTGTCGCCCCAGCACCAGAGCGCCGCATCGACGTCCACCCCGCACGTGTGCAGGTACGTGCTCCCGAGCTGCGCCATCGGCGCCGCGCTGCTGACCAACGCCGGCGTGACCTCGGAAGCAGCGGACCCGATCCCGAGCTGCCCCTCGCCGTTCGCGCCCCAGCACCACAGGCTGCCGTCGAGCCGCCTCGCGCAGCTGTGGAGCTCGCCGAGAGCGCTCTCGGCCCAGCCGTCGCCCTCGACCGCAGCCGGCGTGGTCCGGTCCTCCGTGTCGCCGACGCCGAGCTGCCCCTCGTCGTTGGCCCCCCAGCAGGAGAGCCGCCCGCCCTGGATGACGCACGTGTGGTACGGGCCCGCGGCGAGGCCGTCGACGCGCAGGACGGTGTCCTCGGCAGCGCCGCCCGCGCCGGCGTCACCTGCACCGGCGCCGCCCGCACCCGCCGTTCCGGCGCCGCCTGCGCCGGCTCCGCCCGCGCCGGCGCCGCCCGGCCCCGCCTCGAGGACGACGCCGCTCTGGGTGCACGCCCCCACGGCGACGGCGACGGCGATCGCGCGCCACGCCTGCGGCCGCGTCGAGCGCCGTGTCAGAACACCACCCCCGCGCCCAGCGCGGCGAGCACGCCTGGGCCGCCCATGCTCGTGACGACCGCGTCGCCCGCGAGCGCCTCCACCATCATGAAGGGCGCGAGCGCGCCGACGCTCGCGCCGAAGCGCACGGGCCGCACGTCGACGTCCGCGGTCACGCCGAGCGCGGCGAACGCCGTCGGCCCTCCGAAGCGCGACGCCGACGCGCCCTCCGAAGCGCGCCCCTCGAAGAGCACGTAGCCCGCCTCGACGGCCGCCTCGAAGCCGAGCCGGGCGCGCCCCGTCCGCGCGACGTACGCCGACAGCGAGGCGCCGCCGCCCGCGGCGTGCCCGAGCACCGTCCCGAGCGCGGCGGACGCGGGCAGCGCCTCGCGCGCGTACACGAACACCGAGCCAGCAAGCCAGGGCAGCACGTCCCGCCGGAGGAGGAGCGCGCCCCCGAGCTGCACCTGGCCGCCGCCGTACGCGGCCACGGTCGCGCGCACGCCGATCTCGGTCGCGCGCCGATCCGCTCCGCCGCCCGCGCCCGGCGCCTCGCGGACCCCGCCCGCGGGCGCCCGCGCCGCCGTCGGCGCCGGCGCGGCGCTCGCCATCGCGGCCCGTCGCCTCAGCGTGGGCTCGACCCAGCTCGCCCGGAGGAGCTCGTCGGCGGCGATCGCGAGCGCGAGCGCGCGGCCGTCGTCCTTCAGCCCGGCCACGTCCACCGCGCGCTCGAGGCGCTTCTGGGTGATGGCGTCGTCGATGCGGACCGCGGCGACGCCTTCCGGCGAGATGCGGATGGTCACGCGCGCGATCGCCCGCTCGCGCCCCGCGCCGCGCGCGTCGGGCGAGGCGCCCGCCTCGAGCCGCGCGCAGAGGTCGGTGCGGGCGAGCTCGGCTGCCAGGTCCACGAAGATCGCGCGCTCGAGCTCCGGCGTCGCGCCCTCGACGAGCACGGCGATCGGCGGCGCATCGCCGCCGCAGGCGTCTCCTTCGGCGCGCGCGACCCCGGCGGTGGCGGCGAGGAGGGCCGGGAGCACGAGCCCGCGCCCCGCCGCCATCACCGCGGCGCGCAGGCGGCCTTCACGGCGGCGACGTGGACGCCGCTCGGGTAGGTCGTGAGGTAGCGACGTCGGGCCTCTTCGCACGCGGCTCGTTTCCCCTGGCCATCGTAGAGCCGGACGAGGCGGGCGAGCGCATCTTCGTGGACCGACGAGCCTGCCGCCGACGAGGCGGCGGTCTTGAGCGCGTCCTCGGCGTTCGTGCCCTGGCCTCGCTCCATCTCGATGCGGCCGAGCTCGAGCGCCGCGATCTGCGCGCGCGCGTCGCCGGGGTGCCTCGCAACGAGCTGCCGGTACAGCGTCGCGGCGCGCGCGAGATCCCCTGCCCGCCGCGCCTGGTTGGCCGCGTCGAAGAGCCTCTGCGCGGCGTCGGCGCTCGGCGCGGAGGGCGCGGCCGCTGCGCTCCCCTGCGCTGGCGCGGCAGGGGCGCCCGTGGCGAGCGGCGGGGCGGGCGGGGGCTGGGCGGGCACCGCGTCCGCGGGCGGCTCCGCCTTCGCGGGCTCGGGCCTCGTCGACCACGACTCGCCCGCGTGCAGCCGCTTCACGTCGTCGGGCCGCGCGGGGTGACGGACCTCGACGATCCCCTTCGTCACCGAGACGGTGACCTCCTCCGTCGCCCCGTCGACGGCCACGCGGAACTCGGTGCCGACGACGCGGACCTCCACGCCGCGCGCCACGACGGTGAACGACCGCGCGGCGTCGGGGACGACCTCGAAGCGGGCCGCGCCCGAGCGCAGCGCGGTCGCGACGTGGCGAGGCTCGTCGCGCTGCACCTCGAGCTCCGCGCCCTGGTCGAGCGAGATCGTCGAGCCGTCCGACAGGGACAGCACCGAGCCCATCGCCGCGACCGCGGCCGGCGGCGCGCTGGACGAGCCGCCGCGCGCCCCCACCCACAGCGCGGCCGCCCCCAGGGCGAGCGCTCCGGCGAGGGAGCCGGCCCAGAGCCACCGGCGGCCATGGCGAGCGCCCCGGGCCTCGAGCCGCTCCTCGATGCGCTGCCACTGACGCGCCACGCTCCCCTGGGTGAGGGGCGGTCGCACCCAGGCGCGGAGGGGCGGCTCGGGGTTCATGCTCACTATGTACCCCGACGGGCCGGGAATGGCTCAGCCGGCGGAAGCGAGCTCGGGCGCGCTCCCACGTGGAGCCGCCGGGACGAGGGGCGCGCCGGCGGCGGCGCTCAGGGCAGGTTCGCCAGCGGGTCCGTCTTGCCGACGCCCGCGTGCTCCAGGACGAGCGCCTTGACGGCGGCCGCGCGGTCGAGCGGGTACTCGTACGGCGCGGTCCAGGAGCAGTCTTCACCCGACTCCTGTGTCCCCCTGGTCTGCTCGAACACGTTGTCGATGCGGTGCGTACCGCCGGCCGGGCTGTCCAGGGTGGTGATGGGGTTCTGCACCTTGTAGAAGTGATTGCCCTCCACCCTCAGGCAGGCGCCGACCCGCGAGTTCACCCCCGACGTGGGGACGTCCTCGAAGTAGTTGTTGAAGACGTGCCCGTTGCCGCCGCGATAGCTCGGGACGCGGGAGTTCACGTTGCGGAAGCGGTTGTGATGGAAGGTGATGCGGCGGTCGCTGTCGTCGTTGTCCGACGAGCCGACCAGCATGCCCTTCCAGTGGTCGTGCAGGTAGCTCCACGAGATCGTGATGTTCGAGGACTCGTGGGTCGCGTCGATGAGACCATCGTACTTGTCCTTGTCGGAGTTCACGGCGGGAGACTCGGCCCAGAGCTCGCAGTGGTCGATCCAGACGTTGTGGCTCTCGTCCATGTGGATGCCGTCGCCGTTGCCGCTGCTGGCCAGCACGTGGTGGATCTTCAGGTTGCGGACGATGATGTTGGAGGCCCTCCTCAGATTGAGCCCGATCCCCTCCAGCTCTCCGCTCGACCCGACCCCCACGAGGGTCTTGTCAGAGGTGACGTCCACGTCGTCGCCGCTGCCGCTGATCTTGCCGGTGATCTGGATGATCACGGCGCCGTCCCTCGCGGCCTCCCTCCTCAGGGCGTCGAGCGAGCTCACGGAGACGACCTCTCCGCCCTTGCCTCCGGTGGTGCCGTCGCCGGTCGTGGCATAGCCGTAGAGCCTGAAGTCGACCGTGCCGGTGTCGCCGCCGCCGGCACCGCTGCCAGAGCCGCCCGCGCCGCTGCTGGAGCCGCCGGTGCCTTCGTCCGAGCCGCCCTCACCGCTGCTGGAGCCGCCGGTGCCTTCGTCCGAGCCGCCCTCACCGCTGCCGGAGCCGCCCTCACCGCTGCCGGAGCCCCCGGTCCCGCCGCTGGAGCTGCCCGCGCCGCTGCCCGCGCCGGTCCCACCGGTCCCGGCGGCGCCGACGCTCGCCGTGGAGCCTGCGCTCCCGCTGCTCGTCGGCTGCCCCGCATCGTCTTCCGGCTCTGACGTCTCCGAGCCGCATCCGACCACCGAAACGCCGAGGATGCCGAGCGCGATCAGCGCAGCCCAAGCGACTCGAGATTCGCACTTCATGAGCAAGTCACCTTTCCGTGATGAGCCAAGGCCAAGCAGCTCGCGCGACGCGGGCGGAGGCGCCGGACAGCACACAAGCCGTTCGCTGGAGCTTCACAGCAACGCACATGCCATCAGCTCAGGACGAACCAGCCCTGTCTGGATCTCACGGTTTCACCGCATTTCCCGCAGGGATCTCTGCCGCGCCGCGCCTCTCCCCCGGAGCTCCCGGGCAGGCGCCGCGACCGAGGCTGTCAACCACGGGTTGACACGGTGGACACGTGCAACACCGCGTCATCAGCCCCGGCGCTGCACGAGGCCCGCGATATCGAGCGCCGCTGCGTGGTCCCGTGCTCGGCTCCGCGGCTCCTCCCGGAGATCAGGGGCCGATTCGAACGAGCTCGACCCAGTCGAGCCTCGCCGCGTCCTCGCGGCACCCGAACGAGACGATGTGCATCCCGGGATCGAGCGGGAACTTGAGCAGCAGCCCTGTCTCGTCCTCCGAGTCGTGAACGTAATCCTCGTGGAACGCGGTCCCGTTGAAGTCGTACCTGGTTCCGAGCTCCGGCTGATGGTCCATCCGGACCAGGAACGAGTTGTCCGTGCTCTCGTCGGGCCCCGTGGCGACCCTGGCCCTGATCTGGTACGTGCCGGCCTCACCGATCTCGAACGAGCAGTCGACCCGGTCGCTCTCGCAATTCGCCTCCTCGGGGACCGCCACGTACGTCCCGCCGCTCGCCAGCGGGTCGTCCACGCGCTCGAAGCGGCCGGAGAGCTCGCAGTCCTCGGCCTCGATCCTGATCCTGAACGAGCTGCTCCCCCCTCCCGTGGGCGCCGACGAGGCGTCCCACGCGGCGGACAACCCCTCCAGCGAGCACGCGCAGGCCAGCACCGGCAAGAGCGCCCCCCAGCGCCCCCATCGCGCTGCACGCGCGGCGGCCTCCGTCGCGAGCGCCGTGGGAGCCTCCCCCACGCCGCAGCTCGCGCGAGGTCTCGTGTCCGCCTCAGGTCCCGAGCTCTCGTTCATCTCCCACGACGCTAGCAAGACGCGCACCGGCGGCGCGGCACAACTTGTCGAGCCGGCGCGATTCACGCGGGGCGCGCGATTCACGCGATTCACGCGATTCACGCGGGGCGCGCGGACGTCAGAAGCACGCCCCGCGCGTGTCAGCGCGCGGCGGGATGCGCGTAGTCCTGCGCGCGGAAGAGCACCCCGTGGACCTCGCCGTCGACCAGCGCCGGGACGAGCGCCCCAGGCAGCACCGACTCGACGTCGTTCGGCGCATTCGGCCCGCCGAGATCGGTCCGCAGCCACCCCGGGTCGAGGAGGTTCATCAGCACGCCCGTGCCACGGAGCGAAGGCGCCATGTCGCGCACGAACTTGTCGAGCGCGGCCTTCGACGCCGCGTAGGCCATCAGCTCGGGCTGATCCTGGATCCCGGAGGTCACCTGCACGATTCGCCCGAACCGCCGCTCCAGCATCGTCGGCAGCAGCCGGTACGTGATCCGTATCGGGCTGATGACGTTCACCTCGAAGCTGAGCCGGTAATCGTCCGCCGGCGTCTGCAGGTGCGAGGCGCGGAACGGCGTCATGATGGCGGCGTTGTTGAACAGGAGGTCGATCCCGCCCGACGCCGCGATGGCGTCGTCCAGCATGCGGTCGACCGCCGCCTGATCCGACAGCTCGCCCGAGACGGCGCTCACCCGGATCCCCTTGCCGGCGAGCTCCCCTTCGAGCTCGCGCGTGTGCGCCGCGTCGCGGCTGTGCAGGACGACGTTGCAGCCGAGGTCCGCGAGGCCGCGCGCGATCCGCTTTCCGATACCCCGGCTCGCGCCGGTGACCAGCGCCCACTTTCCACGAATTTCAAGCGTCATGGCGGCCTCTTATGGCAGAGGCCGTCCGGCCTGGCAGCTCGAAAAGCGCTGCGGCGGTCGCAGGCGCCGCGGGGACGCCGCTCCGGCTGGCGCCGCGCGCGCCGGCGCCTACGCCCGGCGCCGCGGGCCTCCACGCGCGCGCCTCCGGCTGACCTCCAGGCCGCGGCCGAGGCTGCGCAGGACGAGCAGCTCCTCGCCGAGGTCGACGTCGACGAGCGCGCGCGCGACCTCCGGGCGGACGCCGGTGAGGATCGGCCTGGAGCCGAGCAGCTGGATCGCGTGCGCCAGCCGCTCCAGGGCCGCGGCGCCGTCCGGATCGAGCGCCTCCGCGCCGGTGACGTCGAGGACCACGTGGGACGCCCGCTGCGCCACGATCGCGGGGAGGAGCCGCTCTCCGAGCTCGCCGCCGCGCTCCGCGTCGAGGCGCCCGATGAGCGGCACCGCGAGCGTGCCCCGGCCGACGTCGAGGATCGGCGCGGAGAGGTTCAGGATCTGCCGCCGTTGCTCCTCCACGAGGGCGAGCGAGCGGTTCAGCTGGTCGATGAGCCGGCCCTGCTCCTCGACCTGCCCCTCGGCGCGCCGCTGCGCCGTGACGTCGAGCTGCTGCACGAGCACCGCGCGCGCGCCGGTCACGGGATCGGTCGTGGGGCGCGCTTCCACCTGGTGCCACCGCTCGCCGTCGGTCGTGACGACCCGCACTTCCCCTGCCCACGCCGCCTCGGCGTCGATCGCGCCACGGACCGCCGCGCTCACGCCCTCGTCCGGGAACGCCGCGTCGATCGTCGGCGCGTCGCCGAGGGCGCGCAGGGCCGCGGGGTTGTGGAAGAGCACCTTCCCCTCCCGGTCGACGAGGCTGACCAGCACCGACGAGTGCCGGACCGCCTCCACGCCGCGCACCATCGAGGCGCCGACGCTGGCGGCCTCGGGGAGCGCCTGGAACAGGATCGCGAGCCGCCCGTCATCGAGGTCGATCGGCTGCCCGTGGAGCGTCACGGTCGCGGGCGTCCCGCGCGGGTAGAGCGTCCAGTCCTCCAGCACCGTCCCCCCTTCCGCGAGGACGCGGAGGTAGCCGTCGAGCCGCGCGCGGACGGCCGGCGACAGGTCCGAGAGGTCGCGGGAGAGCAGCTCGGCGCGATCCGCCGCGCGCCAGAACTCGACGGCCTTCGCGTTGCCCCATGCGAACCGGTACCGGCCGTGGTCGTAGACCCAGGTCGGCAGGACGGACAGATCGAGCGCCGACAGGCGCTGGTCGAGGGACGTCATGTCGTGGCGGCACGTCATACGACGCCCCCGTCCGTCCTGCACGCCCCTTGACGTCTCTTCACCGGCGCGGCCGGCGCGCGCGGACGCTCAGCGGGTGATCTGCCACAAGAGATCGAGCAGCTCCTGCACGGCGGCCCGCCGGCCTTCCCAGCGGGATTCCCAGGACGAGGCAGCCACGACGGCGCTCGCCCGACGCGCCGCCTCCCTGGCGATCTCGGCCTCCCGGCGCGACCGCGCCTCTTCCTCGATCTGCTGCTGCCGCGCCCTCGCGGTGCCGCCCGACGCGGCGAAGGCGAGGAGCTGCGGGAGCTCGCCCCGGTCGAACCAGGTGCCGTGTTCCCTGCAGATGTCGACGATGATGCCGCTCTTGCCGGCGAAGTTCTTGCGGTTCATCCGCTGGCCACACGCCGGGCACCGGACGTAGCGCACGCGGACGTCGACGTGCTCCGGCCGCCGCGGCGGCCTCGGCGCGCTCGCCCCATAGCTCTCCCGGCGCTCCAGGAGGTCCAGCAAGAGCGCGTGGTCGACGAGCTGGCCGCCGCACCGGCCGCAGTCGCGCAGGAGGCCGGCCGCGGCGCGGAACGCCGAGAAGGGCACGCCGCAATCGGAGCAGAGGAGCGCGTCGGGCTCGGGGATGGGCTCCAGGCCGAGCTCGTGCCCGCACCCGTCGCAGCGCTCCGCGTCGGGGAGGTTCAGCTGGTAGCAGCCGCCGCAGCGCACGGTGGCGAGCGGCCCCTGGCACCCGGGGTAACAGCGCCCCTCCGCGTTGATCAGGAGGCCGCATCGCGGGCACGTGCTGCGATCGGCGCGCACCCGGGGAGTCTAGACGCCCAGCGCGCTCACGAGAAGCGCCGCGACAGGCGCCCTCGCTCCGGGCGCCGGCGCCACCTTCAAAGCGCCGGACGGATGCTCGGGCTCAGCGCTGCCTGGCGGGGCGCATCCAGGGATGGGGATGGGAGCTCCGGGGGCGGCTGTGCGGCGGCGCGCTGGATCGGCGCACCTGCTTTCCGAGCTCCTCGAGGAGAACTCCCACGGCGGCGTCGTCGTCCTGAAGCACGACGACATGGTCGTTGTTCTCCTCACGCAGGAGCCGGTTCACCTGGAGGGCGCCGACCGCCGTCCGCACGACGATGGCGACGCACGCGAACTCGCTGACGAGCATGCTGCGCGTGCGCATCGTCGCGGCCTCGAACGCCGGATCGTTGTTCATCGGAGCCCGGCGGAGGTCGAGCAGGTGGCCGAGGCACCAGCGATCGAGCGACTCGTAGACCTTGAGCGCTTCGGAGTGGACCCGGATGAAATCGTCGGGAGACGGATAGGGGACCTCGGAGCGGGTGCTGCGGACGATCGACATCTCCTGATCGAGGGTGACCGTCAGGTGGTCGTTCTGCAGCAGGACATCCATCCCACCACAGGATAGCGAGCCGGCGGCGCGCCGGCACTGAAAAGCAATGGCGAGCTCAGCGCTGCGCCGACAAATGCTGCGTGATCGGCCAGAACGGACCGCCGCGCAGCGACGTGGGTTCAGGTGGGCGTGGAGCGATGAGCGGCCCAGAACCAGCGGAGTCTGCATTCCCTCGCGATGGGCGCGGGCAGCGGGAACGAGTCTCCTTCAGGCCAGCGAGTTCGGTCCTCGGGACGACGACCGGCGATCATGTGTCTTGGTCATGTTGGTTGATCGTCCCGCACGCCCGAGACTCGCGCCTTCAACCCGTGCCGCCCCCATTGCCGCTCACTCGAACCGCAGCGCCTCCACCGGATCGAGCCTCGACGCGCGCCTCGCCGGCCCCACGCCGAACGTGATCCCGATGAGGATCGACACCCCGAGCGCCAGCCCGACCGCGTACGTCGGCACGATGGTGGCCCACTCCCCGAACCGCGACAGCAGCACCGCCGCCCCGTACCCGAGGCCCACCCCGGCCACGCCGCCCGCGAGCGACACGACGACCGCCTCGACAAGGAACTGCCGCAGGATGTCCCCGCGCCGCGCCCCCACCGCCATCCGCACGCCGATCTCGCGCGTCCGCTCCCGCACCGAGACCAGCATGATGTTCATGATCCCGATGCCCCCCACGATCAGCGACACCGCCGCCACGCTGCCGAGCAGCATCGTGAAGGTGCCCGTGATCTGCCCCATCGTCGCCAGCATCTCGGCCTGCGACCGCACCTCGAAATCGCTCGGCTGATCCGCGCGCAGCCGGTGGCGCAGGCGCAGCAGCTGCTCCAGCTGCGCGATCACCATGTCGGACCGATCCTCGCTCGCCAGCTGCAGCGAGATCGTCGACAGGTGATCCTGCCCGAACAGCACCGACCGGTGCGTCGACAGCGGCACGAACACCCCGTCGTCCGGCGAGCCCATGCCCGACCCCTTCTCCGCCAGCACCCCGACCACCCGGAACGCATTCCCGTTGATCTGGAGCCGCGTCCCGAGCGGCGAAGCCCCCGGATAGAGCTGCCGCGCCACGTTCGCCCCGAGCACGACCACGCGCGCCCGCTGCTGCTCGTCCAGGTCGGAGAACGAGACGCCGCTCGCCACCGAGAGCGAGCGGACCTCGAGGTACGCCGGCGTGATCCCCGTCACGGACGCGTTCAGGTTGCTCGCCATGTACCGCAGCTGCGCGCTGCCGCTCCGCTCCGGCGCGATCGCCGCCACGCCGTCGAGCCCCTTGAGCGCCTCGGCGTCGTCCACGGTCAGCGTCTTCACCGTGCCCGACCGGACCCCGCTCGCCGACGCGGACCCCGGGCGCACCATCAGCAGGTTCGCGCCGAGCGACCGGATCCGCCCCTCGACGCTGCTGCGCGCGCCCTCCCCGATCCCGAGCACCGCCACGACCGCCGCGGTCCCGATGATCATGCCGAGCATCGTCAGCAGCGTGCGCAGGCGGTTCGAGGCGAGCGAGCGCCACGCGCTCTTCGCCGTCTCCTTGATCAGCATGCCGCCTCCATCTCGCCCGCGTGGAACGCCGACACCACGTCGGCCGAAGGCCCGTCGGCCACGATGTGCCCGTCCCTCATGTGGATGGCGCGCGAGAGCGACCGCGCCACGCCGAGGTCGTGGGTCACCATGATCAGCGTCGTCCCGTCCGCGTTCAGCGACAGGAGCAGCTCCAGGACGTCGCGCCCCGTCTTGCTGTCGAGCGCGCCCGTCGGCTCGTCGCACAGCAGGATCGACGGCCGCGTCACGAACGCCCGCGCGATCGCCACGCGCTGCCGCTGCCCGCCGGAGAGCTCCGACGGCAGGTGCCGCGCGCGCGCCGCGAGCCCCACGCGCTCGAGCGCGCCCTCCGCGAGCGCGCGGCTGTTCTTCACCGCCCCGTAGAGCAGCGGCAGCTCGACGTTCTCCGCCGCCGTCATCCGCGGCAGCAGGTTGAAGCTCTGGAACACGAACCCGATGTGGCGGTTCCTGAGCGCCGCGAGCTCGTCGTCGTCGAGCTCCGCCACGTTGCGCCCCCCGAGCCGGTACGTGCCCTCCGTCGGCCGATCCAGGCACCCGAGGATGTTCAGCAGGCTCGACTTCCCGCAGCCGGAGGGCCCGATGATCGCCACCGACTCGCCCCGGCGCACCTCGAAGCCGATCCGGTCGACCGCCCGCACCGCGAGGTCCTCGCGATCGGCGTGGTACACCTTCGAGAGCCCGCTCACGAGGACCGGGACGTCCATCTCAGCGCCCCCCTCGGCCGGCGCCCATCCCCATGCCCATCCCCCGCATCGGGTTCTGGCCGCCGCCCTGCCGCTGCCCCTGCCCCTGGCCCTGCGGCCCCGCCGCGCTCGAGACGGGCGCGCTCGCGAGCACGTCGTCGCCCTCGCTCAGCCCCTCGGTCACGACCATCTGCGAGCCGTCCGTCGCCCCGGTCTGGATCGGCCGCTCCTCGCCGCTCGCGAGCCGCACGAACCGCCGCTTGCCCTGCGACTGCACGGCCAGGAGCGGCACGAGCAGCACGTCCTTCTGCTCCGCGGTCACGATCTCCACGTCCGCGCTCATCCCCGACCGGAGCAGCGACGCGTCCTTGTCCTTGACGACGATCTCGACGTCGAAGGTCACGACGCTCGACACCTCCTTGCCGAGCGGGCTCACGCGGTCGACAACGCCCTGGAACACCCGGTCCCCGTAGGCGTCGACGCGGATGTCGACCCGCTGGCCCGGCGCGACGCGCCCGATCTGCGCCTCGTCGATCGCGCCGACGATGCGCAGGTTCGACAGATCGGCGAGCGTCATCACGGCGCTGCCGCCGCTCACGTTGGTGAGCGCCGACGAGACGAGCGTCCCCTTCTCCACGGCCACGTCGAGCACCGTCCCGGCGATCGGCGCGTAGATCTGCGTCTCCTTCAGCCGCGTCTCGGCGTCCTGCACCGCCAGCTCGGCCGCCTTGAGCTGCGCCTGCGTCGAGCTCAGCTGCGCCCGCCGCAGCGTGATGTTGGCGCCCGCGACCTTCGTCGAGTGCGCCGCCGTGCGGGCCGCGTCGGTCGGCCCGAGGCCCATCTCGGCGCTCTTCTCGGCGACCTCCTGGCTCGCCTGGCTGTTCTTGCGCTCGAGCTCGGCGACCGCGACCGACGCGTTCGCCGCGGCGAGATCGGCCTTCACCCGGTCGCGCGCCACGCGCGCCTCGGCGAGGTCGCGCTCCGCGTCCGTCGGGTCCAGGCGCACGAGGAGCTGCCCCGCCTCGACCGTATCGCCCTCCTTCACGAGGACCTCGATGACCTGCCCCGGGGCGCGCGACTTCACCTCGACCTGCACGTCGGGCTCGATCTTCCCGGACGCGGCCGCGGTCTCGGTCAGGCTCCCGCGGCGGATCTCGACGGTGGGGCCGGCGGGGGTCTTCTCGGGCTGCTTGTACCAGGCGTACCCGCCGATCGCGAAGCTCGCCACGAGCACCGCGGCCACGCCGGACATCAGGTAGCGCTTCTTGTTCCTGTTCATGACGACCTCCTGGGCAGCACCGACGCGAAGCGGACGAGCAGCGCGCCCGTCTCGTGATCGAGCTGGAGGCGCGACGTCAGCTCCGTCACCGCCGCCCGCAGCCTGCGGAGCTCCGCCTCTCTCCGCGTCTGCTCCGCCTGCACCACGTCCGCCGACGTCGCGGTCCCGAGCGAGAGCCGCTGGCGCTCGGCCTCGGCCAGCTCGCCCGCCATGCGCGCCGTCTCGGTGGCCAGCGCGACCTGCTCGGCCGCGGCCTCGAGGCTCGCGCGCAGCGAGCTCACGTCGGCCGCGATCGCCTCGGCGCGCGCCTGGTACCGCGCCTCCGCGGCCGCGAGCTGCGTGCGCGCGCGGGCCGCGTCCGCGGACGCCCTGCCGCCGCCGATCGGCAGCTCGACCTCGATCCCGCCCAGCACCCCGAACGCGGGCCGGCCGCCCGGCAGCGAGAGCCCCGGCAGGCCGTCGCGCACCCACTGCCCGTCCATCGAGGCCGTCGCGAACAGGTCGAGGCGGATCTGGTCCGCGTCCTCCGCCGCGCTCACCCGCGCGCGCTGCGCGTCGAGGTCGGCGCGCAGGGCAGCGAGCTCCAGGGACCGCTCGCTCGCCGCGCGCACGAGCGCGTCGGCCGACGGCAGGGCCCCGAGGGACGGCGGCGCGCCGGTCGGGGCGAGCGACGCCGCGCTCGCCGGGGCCATGCCGAGCGCGCGCCCGAGCGCGATCGCCCGCGCCGCGCGCGTCGCCCGCGCCTGCGACAGCGCGTCCGCGATCGACGCGGCCGAGGTCGAGAAGCGCAGGACGTCCACCTTCGTGCCGGTGCCGAGGGTCTCGGCGCGCGCCTTCGCGTCGGCGAGCAGCCGCTCTGCGGCCGCGAGCGCCTGCTCCTGCACGAGGATCGCCTGCTCCGCGTACCAGAGCTCCCAGTACGCCCCGAGCACGTCGAGCGCGGTCTGGCTCGCGGCGAGCTCGCGCTCCTGCTCCGCGGCGACGGCCGACGCCTGCGCCTGCGCGTAGGGCGCGAGGACCGCGTCGGTCCCGGCCCCCCGCAGCAGCGGCTGCCGCGCCGAGACGTAGGCCTGAGCGCCGTAGTTCGGCCCCGGGGTCCCGTCCGCGGGCGAGCGCGCCGACGCGCCCACCTCGAGGCTCGTCCCGACGTCGGTCGTGTACCGCAGCGCCGCGTTCGACGCGACGGACGTGCCGCCAGAGCGCTGGAGCGCGCCGGCTCCATTGCCCGGCGCGCCTCCGTTGGCGTCGGCGACCCTGCCATAGCTCTCCTGGTACTGTCCGGTCACCGAGGCCGAGAGCGTGGGCATGCGGGCGCCCTCCTCGGCGGCGACGGCCTGCCGCGCCGCGGTGGCCTCGAGCAGCGCCGCGCGGAGGGACGGGTTCTGGGAGGCCGCGCGGCGGACCGCCTCCTCGGCGGTGAGCGTCTCGGCGCGCGCCGCGACGCTCAGCGAGCACGTGGCGGCGAGGGCGAGAGACGCCAGCCACGGCAAGCGAATCGAGCGAGTGAACGTCATGCACCGCAAGCTAAAGGGCAGTGTCTCAAGAGGTGTCCTGGTCGTGTAAAGATTCGTCAAGACGCCTCTTGACCAGGCCTTACACGGCGGTGCGACAGCCGCGCTACAGTCGCGACATGGCGGATCCGCCCCAGATCCTGGTCATCGACGACGACGCCGAGCTCTGCGAGCTCCTGGCCGAGCTGCTCGGTCAGGAGGGTTACGCCGTGGAGAGCGCGCGCGACGCGATCTCCGGCCTCGCGCGCGCGCAGGAGGAGAAGGAGAGGCCGTTCACGCTCGTGGTGCTCGACGTGATGCTGCCTGGGCTCAACGGGTTCGAGGTCCTCACGCGGCTGCGGCAGAGCTCGCGCGTCCCCGTCCTGATGCTCACCGCGCGAGGCGAGGACGTCGACCGCATCGTCGGCCTCGAGATGGGCGCCGACGACTACCTCCCGAAGCCGTTCAACCCGCGCGAGCTGGTCGCCCGCGTGCGCGCGCTCCACCGGCGCGCCTCTCACGCTGGCGCGGCGGCTGGGCCGGGCGCGGCGGCCGGTCCTTCCGCCGCGGAGGCGCAGGGCGCGCTGACGGTCGACGATCTCGAGGTGCTCCCCGCCGCGCGGCGCGTCCGTGTCCGCGGCGAGGAGGTCCGGCTCACCACGGCGGAATTCGACCTGCTCGAGGTCCTGGCGCGGCAGGCGGGGACGGTGGTCTCGCGCGAGGATCTCGCGCGGCGCGTCCTCGGACGCCGGCTCGCGGCGTACGACCGCGGCATCGACATGCACGTCTCGAACCTCCGCCGCAAGCTCGGGCCCGGGCCTGGCGGCGGCGAGCGCATCAAGACGGTCCGCAACGCGGGCTACATCCTCGCGCGGGAGCGCGCGTGAAGCGCTTCCTCCCCGGAGGGCGGCCGTGAAGAGCCTCTTTTTGCGCCTCCTCGTCTCGCTGTGGCTCGCCATGGCGCTGCTCGTCGGCCTGCTCGCGGTGATCCACGGCTGGGCGTTCTCCGCCGAGCCGAGCGGGCTGCGCCGCCGCCTGAACACGCGCAGCGTCGAGCTCCGGGCGGAGGGCGCGCTCGCCTGCGCGCGGGAAGGGCTCCCCGGCTGCGAGCAGCGCCTCGCGCCGCTCGATCCGCGGGATCAGCGCGTCGCGGTCTACCGGGCCGGCGCGCTCGTGATGGGCGAGCCCGTCGAGGGCGCGCCGCTCGCCGAGGACAGGGCGAGGCGCTCGGCCGACGGCATCGCCATCGAGGTCGGCGAGGAGCGGGAGCTCGTCGCGGTCGTCCTGCGCCGCGACCCTGCCCTCGCCGCGGTCGCGGCCGGTCCGGTCCGGTCGCCGTGGATGTTCTTCATCGTGCCGGAGACGTTGCCCCAGCGGCTCCTCGCGATCGTCGCCGTCACCGGGCTCGTCGCGGTGCTCCTCGCGCGGTACCTGTCCCGTCCGATCCGCATCCTGCGCGGCGCCACCCAGCGGATGGCCGCGGGCGATCTCTCGGTGCGCGTCGCGCAGAAGCTCGCGGGCGCGGACGGCGAGACGCTGGCGCTCGGGCGCGACATGGACCGGATGGCCGAGCGCATCGACGAGCTCCTGGAGACGCAGCGCCGGCTCCTGCGCGACGTCTCTCACGAGCTCCGGTCGCCGCTCGCGCGGCTCAACATCGCGCTCGAGCTCGTCCGCCGGCGCTCGCCGCCGGACGTGGAGCCTGCGTTCGATCGGATCGAGCGGGAGACGGAGCGGCTCAACGGGATGATCGGCGAGCTGCTCACGCTGAGCCGCCTGGAGTCGGGCCGGGGCATGGAGCGCACCGAGCGGGTCGATCTCGCGGCGCTCCTGGAGCAGCTGGTCGAGGACGCCGCGTTCGAGGCCGAGCAGCGGGGTTGCTCGGTCGAGCTCGGGGCGCGCGACGCGTGCTCGCTGGACGGGAACGAGGAGCTCCTCCGGCGCGCCATCGAGAACGTCGTGCGCAACGCGGTGCGCTTCACCGAGCCGGGCACCGCGGTCCGCGTCGATCTCGAGTGCTCCGGCGGGACGGCCGAGGTGCGCGTCCGCGATCGTGGTCCAGGCGTCCCGGAGGGCGCGCTCGCGGACATCTGGAGGCCGTTCTACCGGGTCGACGACCACAGGGCGCGCGGCGCGGGCGGCACGGGGATCGGGCTGGCCATCACGCAGCGGGCGGTGCGGATCCACGGCGGCGAGGTCGAGGCGAGGAACGCGGACGGCGGCGGGCTCGAGGTCGCGCTGCGGCTGCCGGTCGGCGCGGGGGGCTGAGCGGGGGGCTGGCGGGCTGGATCGACCCGCCCCCCCTCCGAGGCCGTCCTTTTCGATCCCAGATCGATCGGCCCCCCTCCCGAGCCGGCCCCGCCACGTCGCGACCTCTCCGCGCCGCCTTCCGAGGCCTCCTCTCTCGGTCCCGCACCAACCCGCCCCCCTGCCGAGGCGACGCGGCCACGTCGCGACCTCTCCGCGCCGCCTTCCGAAGCCTCCTCTCTCGGTCCCACACCGACCCGCCCGCCTTCCAAGGCGATATCCCGCACGAGACGCCCCCTCCAGGCCCGCTCCCGTACCCTCCCTCCATTCCGGACGATTCAAACCGCATGCAAGAGCCCAGCTCCCGTGCGAACACCGCACGAAACCGGCGCAACACCGCCCTTGACGGACGACACGACAGGACTTCCCTTGCCTGTTCGCCAGCAATGCGCCCTCAGGCATTGCCCTTATCACCCCATCAGGAGGTGTCTCTCATGCTGAAGCATCTGAATATCGACGAGATGGTCGCGCTCCTTTCCCCATGGGTCGAGGACCCGGAGCAACGCCGGCTGTTCCTGGCGATCCCCGAGATCGCGGCGCTCCACCCGCGGGTCGTGGAGGCCCACGAGGCGGTGCTCGCGGTCCAGCCGAGCAGCGGCGGAGGCCGCATGTCGTCGAAGCTGCGCGCCATCGTCGACGAGACCAGCGAGGTCGACCGGCGCCACGACCATCTCGCGCGGGCCGTATCCTACGGTATCGACGCGCACCGCGAGCTCTGCCTCGCCGAAGCGCCCTCGGACGCCTCCCGCGCCGCGCAGTGCGATGCCGTCCAGAAGCAGCTCTTCCCGGGCGGCCTGTCCATCGTCAACGCCTCGACGCTCGCCGAGGCGGGCAACACCACGCGCATCGCTCGCCTCCTCGAGGACGAGCCCGGGATCGCCGGCTTCCTCAGGTCCGTCCCCGCCCACGGCAAGGCGTCGCTGCTCGATGTCGTGAAGCGCTGGCTCGCCAAGGGCCGGGAGCTCCAGACGCTCGAGCGCGCCCGCGCGGAGATCGAGGCCACCGAGACCACCGCCCCCGCCAGCAAGACCACGATCCAGGCCGCGCGCAGCCAGTGGTTCAAGATCGTGGCGCTCGTGCTCTCCAACCTCGAGCTCTCGCGCGCTCCGGCGCGCGATATCGAGATCATCCGCGGGCCCGTGCTCCGGGCCTCGAGCCGCGCGGGCAAGCGCTACGCGAACAGCAAGCCGGCGCAGGCTCCGCAAGAGGAGGACGACGCGGGCATCCCCGCCACCGAGCCGAGCGGAGCCCCGCCGGGGGAGCCTGGTGAAGGCGTGCGCGGCGACGCGAGCGCGCTGGTCTCTCTCGGCGGGACGCGGTAGGAGGGCGCCATGCTCAAGCACAACAGCTACTTCAACGGCAACGTCCAGAGCGTCGGCTTCGAGCGCCACGGGCGCCGGCAGACGGTGGGTGTCATCGACACCGGCGAGTTCCACTTCTCGACCGAGGCGCCGGAGCGGATGACGGTCGTCGCCGGCGAGCTCGCGATCCGCATCGACGGCTCCACGGAATGGCGTGCCTATCCGGCAGGGACGTCGTTCGAGGTGGCAGCCAAGAGCGGCTTCGACGTCAGGGCCACGCAGCCCACCGGCTACTTCTGCGAGTTCCTCTGAGCGCGCCGGCGGCCTAGGCCCCTAGGCATCGAGCCAGCGCCGCTCCAGCTCCAGCGTGGCCACGTTGTCCGGCACATTGCCGAGGAACTTCCCGCGCCACACCGGATCGCCGATCTTTCGCGCCCGCTCGATCAGGCGCTCCCGCGCCGAGGCGATCGCCATCACCGCCTCCCGCCGGTGGCCGCAGGCCGAGAGCGCCTCGGCGTGCGAGAGGCGCACCAGCGACTCGCCCACCTCGGCCCCCATCGACTCCAGCAGGCAGAGCGCCTCGGTCGTCGCCGCGAGCGCGTCCACCGCCTGCCCCGCGTCGAGCAGCGCCCGCCCGAGCACCGCGTACGCGAAGGCCCGCAAGGGCGGCGCGCCGTACAGGATCGCGACCGCGGCGCGCGCCTCGCGCTCGGCCCCCCCGAGATCGCCCGCCTGGAGCACGATCCTCGCGAGGCACGCCCGCCCGGCGCCCTCCCCGCGCGCGTCGCCGAGGCGCTGGGACGTCGCGATCGCCTCCTCCGCCGTCCGCCGCGCTTCCTCGACGAGGCCCTGCTGCGCGAGCACCGGACCGAGGTTGAGGAGCGCGCCGAGCCGGACGTCCGACAGGCCCATCCGCTCCGCGTCCGCGAGCGACGCGCGCAGCGCCGCGTCGGCGCCCTCGAAATCGCCGAGCTCCGCGTAGCAGGAGCCCAGGTTGTTCCTCGCCCAGCAGGCGTTGCGGCGATCCCCCGCGTGCTCGAACGCCGCGAGCGCCGCCTCGAAGCCCGCGAGGCACGCGCCGGGATCGCCGACCGCCATCGCCCGGTACGCGCGCGCCTCGTGGAGCCGCGCCAGCACCTCGACCTCCTGCTCGGTCTCCTCGGCGTCCTGCTCGATCCCGTCGAGCAGCTCGTCCGCGAGCTGGTACCGCCCTCCGAACACGAGCCGCCCGGCGCCCGCGCACAGGCACACGCTGCGCGCGGGGCGCGCCGAGCGCCGCGCCTCGGTGCCCTGCGCCAGGCGCAGCAGGCCCTCGACCTGGTCGTGGTTGCCGCGCTTCGAGGCCGCGAGGATCACCTGCGTGAGCGCCGAGAACCACGGCGCCGACCCGGGCGCGAGCCGCTCCAGGGCCTCGGTCCCCCGCCGCTCCGCAAGCGCGAACTCGCCCCGCCAGAGGTGCGCCTCCGCCTGGCAGAGCCGCAGCGCCCCGGCCGTCGCCTTCGAGGCGCCGCGCGCGATGCCGCGCTCGACGCGCTCGATCGCCGCGCCCAGGTCGCTCCCGAGCAGCGCCTGCTCGGCCGCGCGCAGGGTCGCCGCCGCGGCCCGCGCCGGCTCGCCGCCGCGCTCGAAATGCTCGGCCAGGGCCATCGGATCCGCCACGCCCGTCCGCTCGAGCCACTCGCCGGCGAGCCGGTGGCCAAGGCGGCGATCGTGATCGGTCAGCATCCCGTACGCCGCCTCGCGCACGAGCGCGTGCCGGAACCGGTACTCGGCCGCCTCCGGCGCGCCTTCCACAGAACGCCGGACGATGAGCTCCCTCACCTCGAGCTCGGCGAGCAGCGGCTCGACCTCCGCCCGGCCGACCAGCGCGGCGACCCCGCTCCGCGAGAAGGTCTCGCCGAAGATCGCCCCGGCCCGCAGCGCGCGCCGCGCGCCCACGTCGAGCGCGTCGAGCTCCGCCTGCACCATCGCCAGCACCGTCTCGGGCAGGTCCACGCCCTTGCCCGCCGCCGCCGCGCGGATCTGCTCCTCGAGGTAGAAGGCGTTGCCGTCGGCGCGCTCGACCAGCGTCGCCACGAGCGCCGGGCTCTCGCGCTCGCCGAGCACCTGGCGCACGAGCCGCTCGCTCGACCGGCGCGAGATCCCCGCGAGGCGGAGCTTGTGCCCGCGCCGCTCGTCCCACAGCTTCGGGAAGAGCTCGTGCACCTCGGGCCGGCCGAGCGCCATGACCATGAAAGGCCGGTCCTTCAGGTTCCGGAGCGCGGCGTCGACCATCGTGACCGTGGGCAGATCGCCCCAGTGCAGGTCCTCGAGCACGAGGAGGACCGGCTGCACCGCGCACTCGGCGCGCAGGAAGTCCTCCCAGGCGAGGCGCAGCTGATCGCCCATGAGCATCGGGTTGCGCCGCGCCGCCCGGAGCTGCACGTCGTCGTCCGGGAACGGCGCGCCGACGAGCTCGCCGAGGAACGTCGCGACCCGCGCGGCGTCGAGCGCCGCGTGCCGCTCGACCCGGGCCCGCACCTTGCGCCGCCGCTCCTCGACGGGATCGGCGTCCGTGAGGCCGATCGCCCGCCGGAGCGCGTGCGCGAGCAGGCCGAAGGCCGACCCGGCGCTCATCGGATCCACCTGGCCGAGCCACACCTCGACCGGCTCGCCGTCCTCCCGGATCGCGCGGACGAGCTCGTGGCGGAGCCGCGACTTGCCGATGCCCGCCGGCCCCGTGACGAGCACGACGCTCGGGGTCGACTCCTCGATGCAGCGGGCGAGCTCGTCCCGGATCAGCGCGAGCTCCCGCTCGCGCCCGACGCACGACGTCGCCTTGCCGAGCACGTGGGGCGGCGCCTCCGGCTCCTCGCGCGCGCCGTGGAGCCAGGGGCCCCCCCCGTCGGACGTGATCTCGAACCGCGCGCCGAGCAGGCCCGCCGTCACCTCGTCGATGCGGATCGCCGGCGCGCGGGACGTCGCTCGGCCCTCGGGGAGCAGCTGGACCACGCGGTCGATGAGGTCGCCGATCGGCATGCGCGAGGCGATCTCCGCCCTGCCCGTGACGACCGCGACCGGCGCGCCGCCGAGGAGCGCCTGGACGGCGAGCGCGCAGCGGGCGGCCCGGGCCGCGAGGTCGGTCGTCGCGCCGGCGCCGGACAGCACGACGAGCGGCAGCCGCGCGTCGACGAGCTCGAGCTGACCCTTGTAGCGCGCCGCCGTGGTCGAGAGCGCCTGCGCGCGCGCCTGCTCGTCGACCTCGGGGGGAGACGGATCGGCGGCGGAGAGGCCGTCGCGCGCGAGGACGAGGCACATCACCTTGCGCTCGCCGGTCGTGAGCTCCGGCGGGCGGACGGACATCGCGGGCGGGCGGACGGAGATCGCCGCGGGATCCATGAGCCCGGCGAGCTCGATCGCGACCGCGTTGCCGTCGCTCGGCCGCCCCTCGGGCGACTTCGACAGCATCCGCTGGACCAGCGCGTCGAGCGCCTCGGGCACGTCGTCGCGGAGCCACCGGAGCGACGGCGGCTCCTCGATCAGCACCTTGACGAGCACGGCGAGCCCGCGCGCGCCGCGGAACGGGGCGCGCCCCGAGACGCACTTGTAGAGCAGGCAGCCGAGCGCGAAGACGTCGGCGCGCGCGTCGACATGCGCCTCGCCGCGGGCCTGCTCCGGCGCCATGTAGCCGGGGGTGCCGAGGATGGCGCCGGGCATGGTGAGCTGCTGGTCGATGCCGGACATCCGGACGACACCGAAATCGATGAGCGTGATGCGGTCGATGGTGCCGCCGACGAGGAGCAGGTTGCTCGGCTTGAGATCGCGGTGGACGACGCCGAGCCGGTGCACGGAGCCGAGGGTGGTCGCGACGCGCCGGGCGAGCTTGAGGCTCTCCTCCAGGGTGAACGCCTGCCGGGCGAGGCGCTGGGAGAGGGTCTCGCCGGTGAGCCACTCCATGGCGAGGTAGGGGTGGCCGTGCTCCGTGCGGCCGTGCGAGATGTACCGCACCACCCCCGGCACCCGCAGCGTGGCGAGCGCCTGCGCCTCGCGCGCGAGGCGGTTCGAGTCCTGGGAGGCGGCGTTCTGGAGGACCTTGAGGGCGATGGTCTCGCCGGTCTTGAGGTCGCGCGAGCGAAAGACGTGGCCCATGCCGCCGGCGCCCGCGAGCTCCATGATCTCGAACCGGCCGTCGATGACGTCTCCCGCTCGCATTGCCTGCCGTCGCTCCGGATCGTCCGCCCTGTGTGGGAGCTACGCGAAGTTCACCTGAATGGCCAGCGGTTCGGGGTTACTGGCGTGTCCCCGGAAGCGGGCGCCGCGAGGCGCCGCCGCCGTCATGCAATCACCACCGATTGCCGCGCTCCGGTGCGCATCGTCACCAGAGAGCGCGGCCAGGGGCAACTCTGCAGCGTCGAAGCGCCGGCGGCCCCCGGCCACGAGGGCAGTCCGGTGCTCCACCGCCGTCCACCGGAGCGCGCTCCGACGAGGCACCCGCTCGGCGCTCCGGCGGCGCGCGACGAGGGCAATGCGGCACACCGGCGCGGCCCAGCCGCTGAGACCGGCGCGGCCGTGGTGACCCAGGCGCTGGCCGCTCCCGCCGCAGCGACGCGCCTCGGCCGGCGGCCCGCGCCCCGGACCGCCTTCGCCCCGTTGTCCCGCGGGCCGCGCCCCATTTTTCCCCGTCCCGTGCCCCGCGGCTTTTTCGTCCAGGCGACCTCGGGTGCGACGGGCGGCCGATGTGAAGCGGCGCGCGCCGGAAAACAAAAAAACAAGGCGCGGGAGCCCTTCGTCGTGTGACGCTGCGCGCGGCGCTTCCTCTGTCGCGTCTGCGTGATAAATGAGCTTGTCTGGGGAGAGGGGGGAGGCGACCGGAACGCGCTGGACCCCCCTTTGTCAAGCGAAGGAGGCCGCTCTTGTCAATCGTGCCCGGAACCGTTCTGCTCCAGCGCTACCGCGTGGTACGTCATCTCCGCCGCGAAGGCCTCGGTGAGGTGTTCAGCGCCGAGGACGCGAGCACCGGCCGGCGCGTCGCGGTCAAGGTGCTCGGGGAGCCCCCGGTGCGCCAGGAGCCGGGAGGCGTGCTCAACACGCCAGAGCGCATGCCCCAGCAGGAGGCCGAGGCGCGCTTCCGGCGAGAGGCGGTGGCGTGCGAGCGGCTGCGGGGCCCGCACACACTGCCCTCGCTCGACGGCGGCAAGGACCCGGCGCACGGTCCTCTCCTCGTGTTCGAGCTGCGCGAGGGGGAGCTCCTCAGCGAGCGCATCTCCCGGCAGGGGCCACTCCCGTTCAGCGCCGTTCACCCGCTGGGCGGGCAGCTCTGGTCGGCGATCGCCGAGCTGCACGAGATTGGCATCATCCACCGCGACATCAGCTCCGCGAACGTGCTCCTCGACCAGGGTCCTGACGGCGAGCGGCTGACGCTCCTGGATCTCGGCTCGTGCAAGCTCCCTCCCGGGCTCTCCGACGCGGGGCCGACGTTACCGAGCCGGTGTCTCGGCGATTTCAGGTTCGCGCCGCCCGAGCAGCTCACGAAGGGGAAGACGGTGGATCACCGGGCCGACCTCTATGCGGCCATGACGGTGATCTTTCACGCGCTTACCGGCGAGCTCCCCTACGCCGCGCGCAATCTGATGATGCTCGCCGATCTCAAGACGAGGACGCCGCCGCGCCGCCTGGGCAGCCTGATGCCTCCGCCGGTCGACCGGGAGATCGAGGTGTTCGTGAACAGGGGTCTGGCGCACAGCCCGGACCGCCGCTTCGCGAGCATCGCCGAGGTGATCCAGGGCTGGCAGGCGCTGAGCCCCGCCACCTGAACGTCTCGACGGCTCTCGCGCGGCCGCACCGCCGCTGAAGGCTGGACACCCGGCCTCCCGATTCCACCGCAGCGTCCCCGCACCGACAGGAAGGCGCCCGGGCAGCGCCCCGCGCTTCCTGCCTTCCTGCTCCCCCGCCCGATTTCTCCGCGAGGCCAGGCGCCCCTGCCCGGCCGAGGCCGCCGGTCCGCCGGCGGGCTCAGCTGGACGGCGGAATCCCCCTGCCGCCGGCCGCGCCCCCAGGCCCCGTCGCTCCGCGGCGTATGCGTCCGACAGCGCGCGCCGGCCTGGGCGGCGCTTCACCAGCGCTGCCCCGGCGTTCCGGAGCAGGGCTCCCCCGTCGACGCTCCGTTCGACCAGCAGCCGTCACCGACCATTGCGACAACGTCCCTCTTTTTCTCACCATCATCGCTTCCGAACAGCGTTTACCGCACAGGCCGGTTCCTCTGCGATGCGAGGACGGTTGCCGTCGGGTGCTTTACCCGAACGAGCCGCGTTATCCCGGAGCAAGCGGCGATTTCGCGCGCTTCGTCGTCACGGGAAAAGGGCGGGCCTTACCGCCTGGCGTCTGACGAGGAATACGCATCTTCGATCAAGAAACTGCATCTCACAGCATTGCAGAGGGTGAGCACGCATGTTAATCCCGGGTGCGCTCGTCGCCGCGCCCTCTCGCGCGGCGCCAGGGCAACTGGATCGGCGTGCCGCTCGTTTTGCGCATGTTGCGCATGTTGCGCACGTTGCGCATCTGTCCGCGAGGCGTCTTTCGCCTCTCCGGGGCCGCCGCGGTGTACCTCGGGACCGGCGCATTCCGGGCCGGCACGCCGTCTGGGATCTCTCAACCCTTGCCGCCACCACGCTATGACGACAACTACCTACCGCTATGTCTTCCTGGGGCTCTCCATCACGTCTTCGTGGGGCAACGGCCACGCCACGACGTACAGAGCGCTCCTCCGGGCGCTCGCGTCGCGCGGCCACCGGATGCTCTTTCTGGAGCGGAACCTCCCCATCTACGATCACCACCGCGACCTGCCCAACCCGCCTTACGGCACGACCGAGCAGTACTCGAGCATTACCGAGCTCCGCGATAGATTCTCACGCGCCGTGCGCGAAGCCGATCTCGTGATCGTCGGCTCCTTCGTACCGGAAGGGGCGACGGTCGGGGCATGGATCACGGAAGAGGCCCGCGGAAAGGCCGCGTTCTACGATCTGGACACCCCCGTCACGCTGGGCCGGCTGGCGCACGGGGATCACGCGTACCTGACGCCGGCGCTGATCCCGCGGTATGATCTCTATCTGTCGGCGACGGGGGGCCCGACGCTGGAGCGGCTGGAGCGCAGCCACGGCGCGGTGCGCGCGCGGGCGCTCTACTGCTCGGCGGACACGGACGTGTACCATCCCCAGCCGGCGCCGATGCGCTGGGATCTCGGCTACCTCGGGACCTACAGCGACGACCGGCAGGCGGCCGTCGAGCGGCTCCTCCTCGAGCCGGCGCGGCGCATGCGCCGCGGGCGCTTCGCGGTGGCGGGCGCGCAGTACCCGGCGTCGCTCACGTGGCCGGAGAACGTCTCCCGGACGGAGCACCTCCCGCCGGACGAGCACCGCATCTTCTACAACTCGCAGCGCTTCACGCTGAACCTGACCCGCCGTGCGATGGTCGAGTCCGGGTGGTCGCCGAGCGCGCGCCTGTTCGAGGCGGCCGCGTGCGGGACCCCTGTCCTGAGCGACGCCTGGCCGGGTATCGAGACGTTCTTCCAGCCCGGCGAGGAGATCCTGCTCGTGCGCTCGCCGGAGGACGTGCTCCGGAAGCTCAGGGAGATGAAGGAGGACAAGCGCCTCACGCTGGGCCAGCGGGCGAGGCAGCGCGTCTTCGCCGAGCACACCGCGATGCACCGGGCCGAGGCGTTCGAGCGCTACACCCGCGAGGTGCTCGAGGCCGCCAGCCGGACGCGCGCGCGCCGCGAGCGCGACGGGCAGCTCACGGCGTCACAGGTCGAGAGCCAGAGCGGCTGACGCTTTGGCCTGGCCACCCGCCTGCTCCCCTTGCCGCTGGGGGCGGCGCGCAGTAGGCCAGGCAGGTGCGCTCCACGCCGCTTCACCCCGTCGCCCGGCTGCCTGAAGACTGGTCGGCCTCGCTGGCTGCCCGCGGAGAGCGGTCGTTCACGGCGAAGCAGGTATTCCAGTGGATCCATCGCCGCGGCGTCCTCGATCCGGCCGCGATGACGAACCTCCCGGCGCGGCTGCGCGAGCACCTCGCCGCGGAGGGGCTGGGTGAGGTGCTGACGCCCGAGCGGGTTCATCGCTCCGAGGACGGCACGCGCAAGCTGCTCCTGCGCCTCCGCGACGGCGCGACCATCGAGACGGTCCTGCTCCCGTCGGTGTCGGGCCCCGGCTCGCACGCGCAGCTCGACGCCGACGCGGCGGCGGCCGACGACGAGGACGACGATGCGGCCGCGGAGGCGGACGCCGCGCCGCGCGTCCGCGTCACCCAGTGCATCTCGACGCAGGTCGGCTGCGCCATGGGGTGCAGCTTCTGCGCGAGCGGCGTGGCGGGGCTCAAGCGCCACCTCGGGGCCGAGGAGATCGCGGGCCAAGTGCTCCTCGGGCGGGCGATGCTCGAGGAGGGCGAGGAGCTCCGCAACGTCGTGTACATGGGCATGGGCGAGCCGCTCCACAACTACGAAGCGACCGCTCGCTCGCTGCGCCTGCTCACGCACCCGGAAGGGATCAACCTCTCGACGCGGCGGGTCACGGTGTCCACGTCGGGCCTCGTGCCCGAGATCGCGCGGCTCGGAGCGGATTTTGGCGGGCAGATCGCGCTGGCGATCTCGCTGCACGCCGCGGACGACGAGACGCGCTCGGCGCTGATGCCCATCAACCGCAAGCACCCGCTCGACGAGCTGCTCGCGGCGCTGCGCGCTTACCCGCTGCCGCGGCGCCGGCGCATCACCATCGAATACACGCTCGTCGCCGGGCAGAACGACGATCCCGCCGAGGCGCGGCGGCTGGCGAAGCTCCTGCGCGGGCTCCCGGTGAAGATCAACCTCATCCCGATGAACCCGATCGAGGCCTCCTCGCTGGGTCCGCCGGCCCAGGAGCGCGTGGCGGCGTTCCAGGAGGTGCTCACCCAGGCGGGATACTCCTGCTTCGTTCGCCGCCGGCGCGGCGATGACGTCTCGGCGGCCTGCGGGCAGCTCGTGCTGCTCGGGGCCAAGCCGAAGGTGCGGCGGGCGCTCGGCTGACGATCACGCGCGCCGCCCCCCCCCGGGAGCGTGCGAGCGAGCGCCGCCTGCAGCGGGCGTCTTGACGCGCCGCCGCGCGGGGGCGTAGCTGTCGGCCGTGTTGAAGAAGATCCTCGTCGCCAACCGTGGAGAGATCGCCTGCCGCGTCCTCCGGACCTGCAAACGGCTCGGGATCGCGACGGTCGCCGTGTACTCCGACGCGGACGCGAGCGCGCCGCACGTCGCGATGGCCGACGAGGCGGTGCGCATCGGGCCGCCGCCGGTCCGGGACAGCTACCTGGTCATCCACGCGATCGTCGAGGCGGCCCGCGCGACGGGCGCCGACGGCATCCACCCCGGGTACGGGCTGCTCAGCGAGAACCAGGCCTTCGCCGAGGCCGTCGTCGAGGCCGGCGTCACGTTCATCGGCCCGCCGCCCGCGGTGCTCCACGCCTTCGGCGACAAGATCCTCGCGCGGGATCACGCGCGCGCGGCCGACGTCTTCCCGCCGCCGGGCACGGGCGGTCCGGTCGACCCCGTCGACGTCGAGGCCGCCCAGCGCGCCGCCGAGAGCATCGGCTTCCCGCTGCTCGTCAAGGCCGCGGGCGGCGGCGGCGGCATCGGCATGCAGATCGTCACCGATCCAGGCAAGCTGTCGCGCGCCCTCACCGCGTGCTCCGACCGCGGCCGCGCGGCGTTCGGGGACCCGCGCGTGTACATGGAGCGGTACATCGAGCGCCCGCGCCACATCGAGGTGCAGGTGCTCTGCGACGGGCAGGGCGGCGCCGTCGCGCTCGGCGAGCGCGAGTGCAGCGCGCAGCGCCGGCACCAGAAGATCGTCGAGGAGACCCCGTCGCCGGCCGCGTTCTTCCAGGGAGCGGCGGGCGAGGTCCGCCGGAAGGAGCTCCACGACAGCGCCCTCCGGGTCGTGACGGCCGCCGGCTACGTCGGCGCGGGTACCGTCGAGTTCGTCGCGGCGGAGAGCGGCGAGCTCTTCTTCCTGGAGGTCAACGCGCGGCTCCAGGTCGAGCACTGCGTCACGGAGATGTGCACCGGGCTCGACCTGGTCGAGCACCAGATCCGCATCGCGGCGGGCGAGCCGCTCGCGCCGGAGGTCCGGAGCCACACCTACCGCGGCCACGCCATCGAGGCGCGCCTCTACGCGGAGGATCCGGCGAAGAAGTTCGCCCCCCAGCCCGGCCGCATCACCGCGCTCCGCTGGCCGGCCGCCGGCGACGACCTGCGGATCGAGACCGGCGTCGCCGAGGGGCTCGAGGTGACGCCGTTCTACGACCCGCTGCTCGCCAAGATCGTCGCCCACGGCCCGACGCGCGACGAGGCGATCGCTCGCCTCGACCGGGCGCTCGCCGAGACGACGATCGAGCTCACCGGTCCGGCCGGGCCCGCCGCGACCAACCTCGCGTTCCTCCGCCAGATCCTGCAGGACGGTGATTTCCGCGGCGGGCAGTACGACACGCGCTTCGCCGAGGCGCTCGCCGCCGGCAAGAAGGTGGGCTGACGCTCGGCCGAGCGGGCTGAGCGGTCCAAGCTGGCCGGGAGCCGCCGGCCACGTAGGCGCCGGGCCGGCGGGCCAGCGCGCTGCGGTCGCCGCCCGCGCTGCCGCCGCGCTGAATCGCGCGCTCGTGGTGCAAACCACGGCCGGCATGAACTAAATACCAGGCGTGAGCCACGACTTCGTCCTCGAGCCCGCCGAACGCTGGCTTTCCCACGACCCCGATCCGGAGACCCAGAGCGAGCTGCGCCGGCTCATCGACGCGGCCAGGGCAGGCGAGGACGGCGTCCGCGCCGAGCTCGCCGAGCGCTTCGCCGGCCCGCTGGAGTTCGGCACCGCGGGCATCCGCGGCGTCCTCGGGGCCGGCGAGAGCCGGATGAACCGCGCCGTCATCCTCCGCACGACCGCGGGGCTCGCCCGTCACCTCCTCGAAGCGCTCGGCGACAAGGCGCGGAGCGCCGGCGTCGTCATCGGCTACGACGGCCGCCGGATGAGCCGAGAGTTCGCGGAGGACACCGCCTGCGCCCTCGCCGCCGCGGGCATCCCGAGCCACCTCTCGCCCGTCCCCTGCCCCACGCCCGTCGCGGCGTTCGCGGTCGGCCACCTCGGCGCGGCCGCGGGCGTGATGGTGACGGCGAGCCACAACCCGCCCGAGTACAACGGCTTCAAGGTGTACTGGGACAACGCCGCGCAGATCATCCCACCCCACGACACCGGCATCGCGACGGCGATCGACGCCTCGCCGCCGGCGGATCAGGTCCCCCGCATGCCTCTCGACGAGGCGAGGAGGCTCGGGCTGGTGCGCGACTTCCCCGAGGAGCTGGAGCGGAGCTACCTCGGCGCGATCCGCGGCCTCGCGGTGCGGAGCGACGGGGATCGCGACCTCTGCATCGTGTACACGCCGCTTCACGGCGTCGGCAATCGCCTGGTCCGCCAGGCGCTCGGCGAAGCCGGCTTCACGCGCGTGGCGAGCGTGCCCGAGCAGGCCGAGCCGGATGGCGGGTTCCCCACGGTCGCGTTCCCGAACCCCGAGGAGAAGGGCGCCATGAACCTGGCGTTCGCCCTCGCGAAGCGGGAGGGCGCCGACCTCGTCCTCGCCAACGATCCCGACGTCGACCGGCTCGCCGTGGCGGTGAGGCGCCCTGACGGCGAGTACGTGCAGCTCACGGGCAACCAGGTCGGCGTGCTCCTCGGCAATTACCTGCTCACCGAGGGGCGCGCGCAGGGCGCGGACGAGCGCCGGCTCGTGCTGGCGTCCTGCGTCTCGACTCCGATGCTGGGCGTCATCGCCGCGGCGCTCGGGGTTCACTACGAGGAGACCCTGACCGGGTTCAAGTGGATCGCCAACCGGGCGATGGACATCGAGCGCTCGACCGGGGCCCGCTTCGTGTTCGGCTTCGAGGAGGCGCTCGGCTACACCGTCGGCCCGGTCGTGCGCGACAAGGACGGCATCAGCGCCGCGGCGCTGGTCGCCGAGCTCGCGGCGGTGCGCAAGGCCGAGGGCAGGACCCTGCTGGACGAGCTCCAGGCGATCACCCGCAAGTACGGCCTCTACATGAGCGGGCAGCGCTCGTACACCCTGCGCGGCGTCGACGGCCTCGACAAGATCGCCGCGATCATGGCCGCGCTAAGGAAGAGCCCGCCGGCCGCGATCGGGGGCGTCCCCGTGGTGGCGTGGCGCGATTTCGAGGCGCGCACGCGCACCACGAGCGACGGCCTGGTCGAGCCGCTCGTGCTGCCTCCGAGCAACGTGCTCGTGTACGAGCTCGACGACGGGAGCCGGCTCATCGCCCGCCCGAGCGGGACGGAGCCGAAGATCAAGTTCTACTTCGACGTGCGCGAGGAGGTCGCCGCGGACGAGCCGCTGGCCGACGCCGAGGCCCGCGCGGCGGCGCGGCTCGACGCCCTGGCCCTGGCGTTCTCGGGCCTCGCCGGCATCGGCTGAGAGGGAGCGGCCCCGTCAGCCGCCCGGGCTGCGGAAGGCGGCGCGGCCGACGAAGAACGGGCCCATCTGGCTGATGAACTCCGAGGTCTGGCGGGTCTTCCGCATCGTCTGCACGATGTGGGAGAGCGGGTGGAGCTCCTTGCCGACGAGCCCGATCACGAACTCGTTGTCGCGGGCGTCGAGGCCGTGGCACGCGAGGCGGATGTCGTGGGCGAGGTCCTGGGCGCCATAGGCCCTGCCGATGGTGCCGTGCTCGCGCAGGATGCTCCCTTGCTCGCGCCCCTCGAGCTTCGAGAACGCGCCGCTGCGGCGGAGCGGATACCACACCGCCCACGGCCAGGCGGGGTTCAAGACGGTCTCCGCCGGGCGCCGGAGCAGCCAGAAGTCGAGATCCTGCTCGTAGCCGGTCGAGTACGTGCGCCCCAGCATCGTGAAATCGGGGCGAAGCTCCAGGGCTCGGAGCTCGCTGCGGTTGAGCGCCGGGCGGACGGTCTGGACGAAGACGGCGGGGTCCTCCGCCCATGTGAGCACGGCGATCCCGCGCGGATCGTTGATGTCCTCGTAGACGACCGCGCCGACGCGCTGCGACGCGAGCGCCTGGCCGGCTGCGCGGGTCAGCTCCGCCGGATCGGCGTCGCCGGGGCAACGGAACACGAGCAGCTGCATGAACAGCCGGCCGTCGATGACCTGCGGCCGGCCGTCGCGCGGCGCCCCCCGCTCGGCGACGTCGATGTGCGGCAGCTCGGGCTCCGCGTGGCCGGCGGCGGGCCGGCCCGTGGTGGGTTCGCTCATGGCCGTAGGGGTACCGAGGTTCGGGGAGGACGGCAACTGCCAGGCGCAGCACCTCCGCAGGCGACGCGCAGCCCCGCCGCGAGCGCCCGTCGCCGCTGCGAGCCCCCGTCGCCGCGACGAGCGCCCGTCGACGGCCACGACGACCGACGAGCGCGGCGCGAAATCACGTAATGCGCATCACACCATTGCGCGCGCAGACGTCTGCGGCGGTCGCGGGGGGTCTGGCGTCTCGGGTCGAAAGGAGAGCTGGACAACCGGCGTGATCTTGCGCAGGGCCACGTCGGCTCGTGTCGCACGGCTGCTCCCACGTAATCATCTCTTGCCATCGAGCCCGACTCACGCTCCCCTGCAAGGTACAACCACGACTCCTGGAGTTGCCCCGACGATGTGCTCCCGGGCAGGGTTTCCCGTCCGAGGGTACGTGCGCCGCGCCCTCGATCGGGCTCAGCTTCACCGGGGCCTTCCCGCCGTAGGTTCGCCGCGATGAAGACGCACGAGACGAAGACCAAGACCTCGATCCCCGCCGGTAGATGCAAAGGAACGTTGCTGGTCAACCTCCGGTCGTTCGTCACGACGACCCGCGACGCCGGTGCATGGGAGCGCCTGGTGACGTCGCTGCCCAAGTCAGACCGGGACGTACTCTCTCAGCCGCTGCTCGCGAGCAGCTGGTATCCGATCGGCGTCTGGAACCGCGCCTTGCGAACGCACGCGCGGACTGCGAGCGACCAAACCGCTGAGCTCAAGCGGTTTGCCCGCTACGTCGCGGATCGCGACCTCAATACGGTGTTGAAGTTCGCGCTCTCGATCGCCATGCCCGACACGATCGTCGCCCGGACTGGAATGTTCTGGTCGCGCTACTTCGACTCCGGGAAGGTCTTCCCGCGCATGGTGAAGCCGCGGGAGTGGGTGCTGACCATCACAGGCCCGACCGGGGACGACGAGGGGCCTTCCGCGATGAACTGCGGAGAAGGCGTCTGCGGCTGGGTCGAGCAGGCGCTCCTCCTGTGCGGTGCATCCACCCCCAAGGTAACCCACCAGCGGTGCCGGTTCCGCGGCGCGACGGAGTGCCTCTCCGAGGTCGTATGGTGAGCGACCTGAGCGAGATCGGCCCTCTTGTCGTTGCGGCGGCGCCCTCGTTTGCCTATTGACTTGCTCCTTCACCTTGATCCAGACTGGATGCAGGCAGGACACATGTACACGAAGCCTCCCATGGTGAGGTCCTCGCGCTGCCCCTCTCGTCCTTCGTGCTCGGGATCAGCATCGTGCCTGCTTTGCGGATTGTCTCCTGACGGCCGCTGACCGGTCGGCCTGCGGAGATTCGGTGGGGTAGAGACCGGCGGGCAGCCACGAGGCAGATTGACCCAGCAACCCTACAGGTAATTTCATGCTGTCACCTCGCTCGCAGCGGCATAAGGAAGTCAAGGACAGCCTTCAGGCGACGCCGCACCCGGTCTGGGTCGAGGACATGCTCGAATCTCTGGCCGATCAGTGGAAGGCCGCGGTCTACACGCCGCCGATCGCGCAGACGATGACGGAGCCGGTCGATCAGGAGATGTGGAAGGGGCTCCTCCGGGAGTTCTTCTGCGTGGTCGAAGCGTTCCCGAAGTACATGGGGCTCAGCCTCGCCAAGACGACCTATGGCCAGTCGCCGCGCGACTCCCTGGTGCGAGACTGGCTCATCGGCAACATCCGGGTCGAGGCGCTGCACGTGCGCTGGTACCTCGACTGGGCGGCGTGGCACGGGCACAGCACCTCGGACATCACGAGCCACCGCCCGAGCCCGGAGATCGCGTCGCTCTTCGAGTGGCTCTGGTCGGTGTCCTACCGCGGCTCCCTCGCGGAGGCGGTCGGCGCGGTGAACTATGCGATCGAGGGGGTCATCGGCGAGTGTTCTCGCGTGGTGCTGCCGAGCTTTACGAAGCTCTATGGCGACGGGAGCAAGTCGCTGACGTGGCTCGCCGCGCATGCGAACTATGATGATGCCCACCCGCGCGAGGCGCTCGAGATCGTGAAGCTCGCGACCACCTCCGCCGAGGAGATCCGCCGGGTGCATTCGAGCATCTCCCGCTCGCTCGAGCTGTTCGAGAAAGCGTTCAGGGCCTGCAGCGTCCCGCACCGCGGCGGCAGCTGACGCGGGCACCTCCTGGCAGCGCCGCGCACGACCGGCGCCGAGCCCCAGCGGAGATACGAGGTCTCCGAAGAAACCTCATAGAACACAAGGCGAGCGCCCCGCGGTGCCGGCGCGTGACGGCGGTAGAAATCGCCGGGATTCCTGCCCTGCGGCACCACGCAGCACGCGAGAAACGGACCGGCTCGAGGCGAGAAACCTCGGAGATGCCAAGATCGCCAGTCGGCCTTCTCCCCTTCTCTTAGCCTCTTCGCCGTTCGACTCATTGACCAGCGCCGCCCCCGCGAAGCGCCGGCCAGGCCCGCCCCCTGCTGCGGTTTCCCCCCACCGCCCCGCTGTCCGCCGGGGCAGAGCGGCGGTCTCTCGCACAGGAGACGGGCCCAGATCGGCGTTTTCGGCGCGCAAGCGCACTCCTGTGCGCTGAGCACCGAAAACGTCGAGGTGGGCCCGTATCCGAAGCGAGTGACCGCCGCTCTAGCGGCCGTAGACGGCTTTGCGGACCTTCTTCTTGAGATCGTCGAGCACGAAGGGCTTCGTGATGTAATGGCGTGCGCCCGCCTGGATGCCGGCGATGACGTCCATCGGATCCGACTTGGCGGTCAGGAAGATGATCGGCACCCGGCGCGTCGGCTCGTGCTCGCGGAGCCGCTTCGTCATGCTCACCCCGTCGAGCTTCGGCATCATGATGTCCACGATCACCAGATCGGGCCGCGGCTCCTGCTGGGCCAGCGCGAGCCCATCGACCCCGTTCGTCGCGACCACGGTGTCGAACTCGTCGCCGAGGAACCGGGCGATCATCGCCGCCGTGTCCTGCTCGTCCTCCACCACCAGGATTCTCTTCTTCGTCACGGTCACCATCGGCGCCGAGAAAGATAGCGCGGAGCGGACGATGCGGGCGGTGTGCCGGGATTTTTTCCGAAGAACGTTGGAGACACATCGATTTTATTCACCGACAGCGCAAGCGCCGTCTGCGCCGGAGGCGTTCAGCGAGGAGGGCGTGCGGCGCCGACGCACGGATTTCGCCCGGAGCAGGGCTGTCTCAGGCACACCGCTCGGCGTCCGAGGGTCAGGTCGCGCGGGCGGCCGCGCGCTCGAGGAGGGAGGCGAGGCGATCGAGCGGAATCGGCTCCACGAACGTGCTGCCGATGTCCCGCATCAGCACCGTCCGGACCGACGAGCCCCGGCGCTTCTTGTCGAGCGACAGGAAGCGCAGCGCGGCGGAGACCGGCTCGTCCTCGATCCGGGTGGGCAGACCGAGCCGCGCGAGCAAGCGGGTCGCCCGGTCGGCCGCCGCGCGATCGGTCACGCCCAGCGCGCAGCCGACGCGGAACATGGCGACCATGCCGAGCGCCACCGCCTCGCCGTGCGCCAGCCGGACGAACCCCCCCTCGGCCTCGAGGGCGTGCCCCAGCGTGTGGCCGAGGTTCAGGAGGGCGCGGTCGCCCGACTCGCGCTCGTCGCGGGCGACGATGGCCGCCTTCACGGCGATCGAGCGGCGGATGATCTCGGCGAGCAGGCCGGGGTCGCGCGCGAGGACGCGGTCGGCCTCGCGCTCGAGCAGCATGAGCAGCTCCGGATCGCCGATGCAGGCCGACTTCACCACCTCCGCGAGCCCGCTCCGGTAGGCGCGGTCGGTCTCGGTGGCGAGCGCCGCCGGGCTCGCGACGACCGCGGACGGCTGGTGGAACGTTCCGACGGCGTTCTTCGCGGGGCCTAGGTCGACCCCTGTCTTGCCGCCTACCGAGGCGTCGACCATCGCGAGGAGCGTGGTCGGCGCCGCGACCCAGCGGACGCCCCGCAGCAGCGTGGACGCAGCGAACCCGCCGATGTCGGTCACCACACCCCCGCCCTGCGCGAGTACCACCGCCCCGCGATCGGCGCCCGCGTCGATCATCGCCGTCAGCGCCGCCTCGACGGCCGCGAGCCGCTTGTGCTCCTCGCCGGGCTTGAGCACCGTGACGGCCGCGGCCGGCGTCCCCTGCGCCGCGAGCGCGGCGAGCAGCGGCGCGCCCCAGAGGCGGCTCACGTTCTCGTCCGTGACGACGAAGACGGACGTCGGCGCCAGCGCAGCGATGGCGTCCGCCGTGGACGCCGCCCCGTCGGAGGCGATGCGCACCGCGTAGCTCTTGTCGCCGAGCGGCACGAAGAGCGGGCGATCCGCGTAGGCGCGGAGGACCCGCGCCGCGACGTCCGCGGGGGAGACGCCGTCGGTCACGACGCACGCGTGGGCCTCGGCATAGACGGGGGCGCGCGCGGCCAGGAGCTCTCGGATGCGCGCCTCGCGATCCGGCGCGCCGTCGAGGAGCGGGCGGTTGCCGTTCGGCGTGCGCGCGGCGATCGTGCGCGGGGTGGCGGTGAGCGCGACGACGCAGCCGCGCTCGAGCGCCTCGGCGCGGAGCGCGGGATCGACCAGGGCGCCGCCGCCGAGGGCGATGATGCGCGGGCCGCGCGCCGCGAGGAGCCGGCGCAGGGTCGCCGCCTCCAGCGCGCGGAAGCCAGCCTCGCCGCGCTTGGCGAAGAGCGACGGGACGCTCTCGCCGGCCTCCTGCACGATGGCGTCGTCGAGATCGAGGAACGGGAGCCCCGTGCGCGCGGCGGCGATGCGGCCCACGGTGGACTTGCCTGCCCCCATGAAGCCGGTGAGCAGGAGCGGAGGTGCGTCGGGAAGGAATTCCATGGCCTTCAGTAAGAGCGGACCTGCTGGAGGTAGCTGTCGACGTTGCGCGAGAGCTCCGTGAGGCTGTCGCCGCCGAATTTCTCGAGCAGGGCGGCGGCGAGCGTGATCGCCACCATCGCCTCGCCGACGACCGAGGCGGCCGCGACGGCGCAGACGTCGCTGCGCTCGAAGGCGGCGTCGAACTGCTCCTTGGTGCGCACGTCGACCGACGGGAGCGCGCGCTTGAGCGTCGCGATCGGCTTCATGGCGGCGCGGCAGATGAGCGGCATGCCGTTCGTGATGCCGCCCTCGAGGCCGCCGGCGCGGTTCGACGGGCGGGTGAACGCGTGCGCCCCCTGATCGTAGGCGATGGGGTCGTGCACCTCGGAGCCCGAGATGCGCGCGGCCTCGAAGCCGATGCCGATCTCGACGCCCTTGATCGCCTGGACGCTCATCAGCGCCTGCGCGAGCCGTCCGTCGAGCTTGCGGTCCCACTGCACGTGGCTCCCGAGCCCGGGCGGCAGGCCCGTGGCGATCACCTCGAAGACGCCGCCGAGCGTGTCGCCCCGGTGCGCGGCCTCGCGGATGGCGTCGCGCATCGCCTGCGCGGCAGCGGCGTCGACGCACGCGAGATCCGAGGCGCGGGCGCGCTCTCGGAGCTCGGCGAGCGGGAGCTCACCCCCGCCCGAGGCGGCGGAGGTCGGCGACGCCACCGGGCCGATCGACAGGACGTGGGCGAAGACCTCGACGCCGACGGACCGGAGGAGCTTGCGGCAAACGCCGCCCACCGCGACCCGCGCCGCGGTCTCGCGCGCGCTCGCCCGCTCGAGCACGTCGCGCAGGTCCCGCCGGGCGTACTTCAGGCCGCCGGCCAGATCCGCGTGGCCAGGGCGCGGGCGGGTCAGCGCCTCGGGCGGCTCGGGGAACGGCTCGGGGCCCATCCGCCCGGCCCAGCTCGCGTGATCGCGGTTCTCGATCACCATGGCGATGGGGCCGCCGAGCGTCTCGCCGCCGCGCACGCCGGCGACGAGGCGGACGCGATCGGTCTCGATCTTCATCCGCCCGCCGCGCCCGTAGCCGCGCTGGCGACGCGCCAGATCCTCGTCGATGTCCTCCGCGAGGAGCGGCATGCCCGCCGGAATACCCTCGACGGTCGCCACGAGCTCCGGCCCGTGCGACTCGCCGGCCGAAAGCCACCTGAGCTGCGTCATCGTGTGGAAAACCTCCTCCGCGCCCGGAGCCCCGGGCGAAGCTTGCTGCGTATTACAGGTCGATCTGCTCCACGTCGACGCCTTGGGCGGAAAAAGGGGAAGAATGGCCAGCGGCGTCTCCGCCAACCTGGGTCGGAGATCGGACAGCGGCGCCAGCCTGGGTCGGGGAGCGCACGGCGCCGTCCGCGACGACCGGCTCCCCGAGGAACCTGGCCGCCACGGTGGCGAAGCTCTTCGGTAGATCCGTGACGAGGAGCGAGAGGCCGCCCGGCGTGCTCCGGGAGGTCGCGAGCCCCCGCTCGGCGAGGAACGAGGCCACCTCCTCCGCGGTCGCCGACGCGCTGTCCACGATCGGGAGGGGGCCGCCGGCGAGCGACGCCGTCTCGGCCTCGATCGCGGCGCGGAGGAGCGGGAAGTGCGTGCACCCGAGCACGATCGAGCGGGCGCCCGCTCCGATGAGCGGCTCCAGGTACCGCCGCGCGACGAGCCGCGGGACCTCGCCCTCGATCCATCCCTCCTCCGCCAGCGAGACGAGCAGCGGAGCTGCCTGGCCGGCGACCTCGGTGCGGGTGCTGAGCGACGCCACGGCGCGGGGATAGGCGCCGGACGCGATGGTCCCGGCCGTCCCGAGCACGCCGATCGTCGCGCCGCGCGACGCCGCGACGGCAGCGCGGGCGCCGGGCAGGATGACCCCGAGGACGGGCAGGTCGAGCTCGACCCGGAGCATGTCGATCGCGACGGCGCTCACCGTGTTGCACGCGACCACGATCGCCTTGACGCCGCGGCCGATGAGCACGCGCGCGCAGCCGAGCGCGTAGCGGACCACCGTCTCCGGCGACCGCGTGCCGTACGGGACCCGCGCCGTGTCGCCCAGGTAGACGATGTCCTCCGCAGGGCAGCGCCTGCGCAGCGCGCGCACGACCGTGAGGCCGCCGAGGCCCGAGTCGAACACGCCGAGCGGCGCGTCGCTGTGGGAGGTCACGGTTCCTCGATGCGGAACAGGTGCACCGGCTCGCGGAGGAACTGCTCGCGCGCGATCGCGTCGAGCGCGCTCCGCACGAGCCCCTCCCGCGCGTCATGCGTGATGAGCACGACGTCCACCGCGGGCTGACGAGCGGCCGCCCCGCCCGCGGGCGCCGCGCCCGAGCCCGAGTTCGTCGGCCCCTGCTGCACGATCTGCTCGATGCTGACGCCCGCGTCGCCGAGCGCGCCGGCGAGGCGCCCCATGACGCCGGGCCGGTCCTCGACCGCGAAGCGCAGGTAGTACCGGGAGACGATCTCGCCGAGCGGGCGGACCGCGCGGGGCTTGATCGACATGCCGCGGCCCTGCATGCCCGCGACGCCCGACGCGATCGAGCGCGCGACGTCGAGGATGTCGGAGACGACGCTGACCGCGGTCGGCAGGTCGCCGGCGCCGCGGCCGTAGACGAGCGACGGGCCGACGGCGCGCCCCTCGAGCAGCACGGCGTTGAGCACGCCGGAGACGTTGGCGAGCACGCTCTGCTTCGGGATCAGCGTGGGGTGCACGCGCAGCTCGATGGAATCGCCGAGGTCGCGGCCGATCGCCAGGTGCTTGATGGTGTAGCCGAACCGATCGGCGTAGCGGTGATCGGCCTCCTCGATGCTCCGGATCCCGGAGGTGTGCACGTCGGCGCTGTCGACCTGCGCCCCGAAGGCGAGCATCGCCAGGACAATCAGCTTGTGCGCGGCGTCGTGGCCGTCGACGTCGAGCGACGGGTCGGCCTCGGCGTAGCCGAGCGCCTGCGCCTCGCGCAGCGCGGCGTCGAACGACGCGCCCGTGTCGCGCATGCGCGTGAGGATGTAGTTGCAGGTGCCGTTCAGGATCGCGGTGACGCGCTCGACCCAGTCGCTCGCGAACGCGTCCCGGAGCGTCCGGATGATCGGGATGCCGCCGCCGACCGCCCCCTCGAACGCGAGGTCGACCTGGCGCGCCGAGGCCCGCGCGAGGAGCGCGGGGCCGTGGGCGGCGAGCAGCAGCTTGTTCGCGGTGACCACGCCCTTGCCGCGGTCGATGGCGCGCTCGATCAGCGCGCGCGCGGGCGTCTCGCCGCCCATCACCTCGACGACGACGTCGATCGAGGGGTCGTCGACGACCTCCTCGGGGTTCGTGGTGAGCACGCCGCGATCCAGGGCGGCGACGCGCTCCTTCTCGAGGTCGCGCACGACCACGCGCTTCACGACGAGGGGGACGCCCGCGCGCTCCGCCAGGTAACCGGAGTTCTCGGCCAGGAGGCGCAGGACGCCGCCGCCGACCGTCCCGCAGCCGAGGAGCCCGATCTGGATCGGGGCGCCCCCGCGGAGGCGCCTGCGATCGCTGGCGGCGTGAGGTTCAGGGTTCAAGTTCAAGGGCGGACCGCCTTCCGTCTTCATGCGCGCGGAGCTTAGCGCTTCTCGCGCCGATAGGTGACGCCTATGCTGCGCTGGCCATGACGGAAAAGGGCGTTCTGGGCGACGAGTTCAGGTTCCACGTGGGCGAGGACGGGGGCGCCGTGGAGCGGGGGCCGCTGCTCCCGCTGCGCGTGCTCGTCGTCGCCGATCTCACCCCGCGCGATCCGCACAACGCCGGCGCGAGCCCGCCCGCGGGCGGGCTACGCGTCGACGCGAGCCGCTTCGATAACCTCTTCACGATGCTCCGGCCACGGCTCGCGATCGAGGTGCCGAGCGTGCTCGCGGCGGGCCGGGCGGTGCGCGTCGACCTCGCGCCCGCCGGGCTGAAGAGCTTCCGGCCCGACGCGCTGTGCGCCGAGGTGCCGCTGCTGCGCTCGCTGCTCGACGGCCGCCGGGTCCTGGATCGGCTGCGCGACGGCTCGGCCACGCTCGACCAGGCGCGCGCCGAGCTCGATCGGCTCTGGGGCGGCTCCCCGCTGGTGCGCGACATCCTGGGCCTCCTCCCGGAGCGCCGGGACGCCTCGCCCGACCGCTCCGCGCCCGCCGCGGAGCGGCCCGCGGCGCCGGCGCCCGCGCCCGGCTCGGACGTGGACGCGCTGCTCTCGATGGTCGACCTCGGCGGGGGCGAGGGCGCCGAGGCGGCGCCCCCACCCGCGACGCCGGGCAGCCTCGATCAGAAGCCGGCGGAGGCAGGGCGGTTCTCGGAGCTCATCGCGACCGTGGCGGCGAGCGCCCGCCCGCGCGCGGGCCAGCCCGCTCGGCCAGCGGAGGCGATCGCGCAGATCGAGCGCGCGATCGGCGCGCAGCTCGGCGCGATCCTGCAGCACCCCGAGGTGCGGCGCCTCGAGGAGGCGTGGCGCGGGCTGAGCCTGCTCGTGGAGCGCGCGAAGGCGGCGGAGGGCGTCCGGTTCGACGTCGTCAGCGCGCGCCCGGACGAGGCGGCCGGGGCGCTCGCGCGGGTGCTCGCGCAGACGGCGAGCTCCGAGCCGCCGGCGTCGGTCGCCATCGTGGACGTCGCGATCGACGGCAGCGCCGCGTCGCTCGCGCGGCTCGAGGAGATCGCGCGCGTCGCCGAGGCGCACGCGCTCCCCGCCGTCGTGAACGGCGACGCGCGCCTGCTCGGGGTCGACGATCTCGGCGGCGTCGAGCGGCTCGACAACAAGGCCGCGCTGTTCCGGGCGCCGCACCGAGCGCCGTGGCGCTCCGCTGCGGCGCGGCATGGCGCGCGGTGGGTCGCGATCGCGATGAACCGCGTGCTCGGCCGGATGCCGTACGACCGGACGACCTCCCGGATCCGGGAAGCGGCGATCGCCGAGCAGCCCGGCGATGAGGGCGGCCGCGTCTGGATCTCGCCGGCGTACGTCGTCGGCGCGCTGATCGCGGGGAGCTTCCGCGAGACGGCGTGGCCCTGCCGCGTCACGGGCGCGAAGGGCGGCGGCACGCTCGGGGACCTGCCGGTGCACGAGGTCAAGGGCGCGTACGAGGGCGACGAGGGCGTCGCGATCCCGACCGAGGCGTTCGTGTCCACGGACACCCAGCGCGAGCTCTCGAAGAGCGGCGTGCTCCTGCTCGCGTCGGCCCCGAACAGCGACGCGGTGTACGTCCTCGCCGCGCCGACGGCCTACGTCCCGCCGGAGAAGCTCACGTACGACAGCCCGACGGCCGAGCCGGACGAGCGCCTCGAGCGCGTCTCGCTCGTCGATCAGCTCTTCGTCGCGCGCGTCGTCCAGTTCCTGCGCGCGCTCTGCTCGAAGCTGCCCCCGGACAGCAATCCGGCGGAGGTCCAGCCGGTCGTCGAGGGTGCCCTCTGGGCGCTGTTCGAGAACGCGCCGCCCGCCAGCATCGAGCTCACCGTCAAGGCGGGCCGCGGCGAGGGCGGCGCGCAGATCGCGGTCACGGTGCGCCCGCGCCGTTTCCTGGGCGTCGGGCTCGACGAGGTGTCGCTGGAGATGCCGCTCGGCTGAGCCCACGGCCCCGGATTGACGCCGCCCGGCGCGCGGGGGAGGATCACCGGCATGCGGCTCCGCGTCGCGATCCTCCTCGCTGTCCTGAGCACCCTCGTGACCACGTGCCAGCGGCCTGCGGCGCCGCAAGCGCCGACGTCCGACTGCGGCTGCCGCAAGAAGTAGCCCGGCGCCCATCGCGGGACGACGGGTCACGTCGCGCGGTTCCGGGCGCGCGGCATTGCCATGCACGTCGAGCGTCTCTCACGAAGACGCGAGGACCGGATCGTGAGCGGTGCTCTTTCTCACACCCGCCGCGGAGCGGCCACCCGCCAGCGGGCGGCGGCGCCTCGATACGGCCTCTCCGCGCCTGTCGCGCCGGAGGTCCATCTTTGATGGCGACGAAGAGCGCAGGAGTGATGGTCGCTTTCATCTCGACGGAGCGCGTGGAGTTGCGTAGTTGCGCAGCTGCTCAGTCGGGCCTCGGCGGGTCGCGCGCGATGTGCGCAGCGCGCGCAACGCAGGTTGAGCGCCTCATCACGAAGCGAGCATTGCGCCGGCCTTGCAGTCCTCAGGGGCGGCCCGAGGATTGCAATCCAGGCGGCTCCATGAAGCCTTGCACCCAGGAGGACATCCGCTCCAATCGCCCGTTCGCCGGCCGCAGGGCGGTGGTGATCGGTGGGAGCATCGCGGGCCTGGTCGCAGCCCGCGTGCTCGCCGACCATTTCGGCGAGGTGGCCGTCGTCGAGCGTGACGCCATCCCGGATGACCTCCGCGAGGCCCGCAAGGGGGTGCCCCAGGCTCGCCAGCTCCACGGGCTGCTCGCCCAGGGAGAGCGGATCCTGAACGACCTGTTCCCCGGCTTCACCGGGGATTTGCTCCAGGACGGAGCCATCGCGTACGACTTCGGGCTCGGCCTGGCGTGGCACCACCACGGCGCCTGGAAGCCGCGCTTCGAGACGGGGGTGCGGACCGTGTGCATGACCCGTCCGCTGCTCGAGGCGCACGTGCGCCGCCGCGCGTTCGCGCTGCCCAGGGTGCGGCGCCTGGACCAGCGCGAGGTGGTGGAGCTCTCGGCGTCTCGCGATCACTCCCGGATCACGGGCGTCGTGCTCCGGCAACGCGACGAAGGCGGCCGGATCGAGCGGCTGCCGGCGGAGCTCGTGGTGGACGCCAGCGGGCGCGGCTCGCGCGCGCCGGCGTGGCTCGAGGCGCTCGGCTACCGGCGGCCCGACGAGTCGACCATCCAGGTCCGGGTGGGGTACGCCAGCCGGCAGTACCGGCCGCGGGATCCGGCGCAGCTCCCGTGGAAGTCGCTGTACGTCCTCGGCTCGCCGTCCGACAGCCGGCGGTTCGGCTGCATCGCGCCGATCGAGGGCGGGCGCTGGATCGTGGTGCTGGCGGGCCTGTTCGGCGATCACCCGCCCGCCGATCCCGAGGGCTTCCTGGAGTTCGCCCGGGGCCTGCCCAACGACGCGCTCTACCGGGCGCTGCTCGGGGCCGAGCCGGTGACGGACGTCGCCGTCTCCAAGTTCCCGGCGCACCTCCGGCGGCACTACGAGCGGATGGCGCGGATGCCCGAGGGGCTCGCCGTGCTGGGCGACGCGCTCGCCAGCTTCAACCCCGTTTACGGCCAGGGGATGACGTCGGCCTGCCTCCAGGCGCTGGCGCTCGACGCCGCGCTCAAGGAGCACCGCCGCCGCGCGGGGCGCGGCGCGATCGCGGGCCTCACCCGCCGCTACCACGCGGCCGCGGCGAGGGCGGTCGACCTGCCGTGGCGGATGTCCACGGGGGAAGACCTCGCCTACCCCGAGACCAGGGGCCGGCGGCCGTTCCTCCAGCCGATCATGCGCTGGTACACCGGGATGCTGCACCGGGCCGCGCAGGTCGATCGCGAGGTCTACGTGCGCTTCGTGCGCGCGTTGCACATGCTCGACGGGCCGGAGGCGCTCCTGGATCCTCGCTTGATCCTGCGCGTGCTTCGCGCGGGGCGGTCAGGGTCGCTGCCGGAGGTGGCCGCGGCCGGCGCGGCCCACCGAGGGCGGCCCGAATGACGCATGAATAGCTGAGCCCGCCGCCTCGCTCCGGTCGCGTGATGACGGCGACGGCTCCGCGCCGCGCGAGGCCCGTGTCGGCGGGACGAACGCGCCGTGGTGCCGTGTCGACAGGCATCCTCCGGCGGGGGGCCGCCCCGCGCGGCTGCAGAGCGTTGCCTGGCCGTCGTGTTCTGGTAAGACGTGCGCGCCTTTACCCACGACGGATCGGCTCGCGAGGCGGCTCCTCGCGGAGGCAGGACATGACCGACTCGATGAATGCGCTCCTGGAGCTCGTCGCCCGCGATCGAGAGCACGACTGCGATGGGGTTGGCCACGTGAACGTCTGCGTGCGGGTGGTCGGCGTCGCCGAGCTGCCGACGCGCGCCGGCCACTTCCGCATCGTGGCGTTCTGGAACAACCGAGACGCCAAGGAGCACATCGCGATGGTGCACGGCGACGTCATCGGCGCCTCGAACGTACCGACGCGGCTGCACTCCGAGTGCGTGACAGGCGACGTCATGGGCTCGCTGCGCTGCGACTGCCGCGATCAGCTCCTCGAAGGGTTGAAGAAGATCCAGAGCATGGATCGGGGCATCCTGCTCTATCTGCGCCAGGAGGGCCGAGGGATCGGGCTCATCAACAAGATCCGGGCCTACGCGCTGCAGGACCAGGGGCTCGACACGGTCGAGGCCAACCTGGCGCTCGGTTTCAGGGACGATGAGCGCGACTATGCCGTCGCGGCGCACATGCTGCGCAGCCTGAACGTGAGATCGATCGAGCTCATCACGAACAACCCCAACAAGGTCCAGCAGCTGACGCAATACGGAGTCTCCGTGGCCGGGCGCATCCCGCACGTGATACCGCCGAACGATCACAACCGCTTCTACCTGGAGACCAAGGCGAAGCGGTCGGGGCATTTCATCGACACGTGGGGCAAGCCGCACCTGGTCGAGCAGAGCGATCCGGTCGTGGTCGACGGGATGGCCCCCCCGGAATCCGAGCCGGCGCCCGCGGGCTGAGGTCCCGCGGGCGCGGGGGCCCAGGCTCAGCCGCCGTTGCGGCCGCGAGCCTCCATCGATGCCCGTCCGGCGCTACGGCGGCGCCGCGCGGCGGTGTCGAGATCGTCTCATGGCGCGGCGCCGGTCAGGCGGCGAACCCGGTCCGCGTGGGGGCTCGCCGGGAAATGCGAGAGGAAATCCCCGGCGCGGGCGCGCGCCTGGTCGGCGCGCCCGCTGCGCAGCAGCGCGTCGATCGCGACGATCTCCCGGTCGGCCGCGAGGCGCCCCTCCGGGAACTCGGCCCGGTGCTCGTCGAGCAGAGCGAGCGGCGCCTCTGGCGATCGCGCGAGCACCGCCCTGATCTCCGCGAGCCGCCCGGCCTCCCGGAGCAGCTCGTCGCGCTCCAGCAGCGCGGCCGCCGTCGCGGCGGGCCGAAGCGTGGGCTCGCCCTGAACGGCGCTCTCCTGGGGCAGCTCCCGGCCCACGCCGGGCGCGGACCGAGGCGGCAGCTCGGCGCCGAGCGCCGGCACGGGCGCCCCGAGCGCTTGATCGCTGCAACCTGCGAGGAGGGCGAGGAGCGGGGCGGCGAGGCCTCCCGCGATCCACCGGGTGTGTGACGAATGGTGAACGACATGCATGTCGTCGACTCCTTCATGGGGCCGAGCTGGCGGAACCCCGCCGAGACGGGCCCGCGAAAACGCGCGTGCCCATTGCGGGACCGCAGCTCGCCGTCGCCATGGCCGCCAGCGCGGCACGGCGTATTCGACGTAATGAGCTAGCGCTCCAGCAACGACGGCCCGAGCACCAGCATTCCTAGCTGACAGGCGTATTGTAAAAATGAACTATCGGTTTGTCAACACTGCTTACTTACGCCGTCCGAAAGCAGCGCTGCCGCTTGCCGATGGCCGAAATCGCCCTACTCGGCTCAGAAGGCGCCGGCGACGCCCACGCCCGCGCCGCCGCCCGCCGGCGCGAGCGAGAGGCGAAAACGCCGGGGGCCAGAGCTGGCAACGCCCGGGCGCGGGGCATGAAACAGAGCCGGGATCAGCACGCCGGAGGCGGCGCCGAATACGGCGCCCGTGAGCACATCGGTGAAATAATGGCGATCGCCGGCGATGCGCAGGTAGCCGGAGAGCGCGGCGATCGCCATTCCGTTCGCCCATACCCACGGCGCCGCGCGATAGCCGCGCATCGACGCCACGGTGCCGCTCGCGGCGGCGAGCGAGAAGACGGCCGTGGAATGACCTGAGAAGAACGAGAGTTCGTCGTCGTGCGGGAGCGGACCCGATGTGCCCTCGCCCGCGCGGAGCACGTCCGGGTTGTCATGATGGGCATAGGGCCGCTGGCGGCCGACGATGTACTTGGTGATCTGGTTCATGTTCATCGCCACCACCATCGCTTCGGTGACGATCACGAGATCGGCGGCGATGTTGTCGGAGCGGCCGTCGTACCACGCGGCGAGCGCCGTGAGGCCCAGCGCTGCAGCGGGCGCGACGCCGAGGACCGTCACGTTGCTGAGATCATGAGCGGTGTTCGGGTTGCCTCTCCAGACCAGCGCGTCGCGGATCGACGTGTCGAGGGCGTTGGCCGTGCACCAGCGGCACGATTCGGGGGCGAGGCCCTTCTTCGCGAGCTCGGACGCGATCCATGCGGCGCCGCCGACGACGGTGACGGGCAGATCGATCTCGGGCCGGTACGTGAGCTCGGGGGACGGGTCGGCGGCAGCGGCCGGCGAGGACGAGACGGCGACGAGGAAGGCGGACAGCGCGAGCGCGGCGGTAGCACGCATGAGGGGCGCAAGCGTAGCCGGGGCGGAGGGGCACGGGAATCCGTCGCGGGCGTCAGGCGCGCGACGGCCCCGGCGTGGCGAGGAGCAGCCCGTCGAGCAGGCGCGCGTGGGCGTCGTCGACCAGGTTCCGGAGCGCCGTCGGCCCGGCCTTGGAAAGGGCTCCCGACGCAGCGAGGGTCGCGAGGCCGTGGTGCATCGCCCAGATCGGGACCGCGAGCGCCCACGGATCGCCGGGCGGGAACGCGCCGGCGCGCTGCGCCTCCTCGATGAACCCGAGGAGCACCCCCAGGTTCTGCGAGGTGGCCACCGCGACCCGCGGGTCGTCCACGTCCACCTCGCCGGAGTACATCACGTGGAAGGGCGCGGGGTGCTCCAGCGCGAAGGCGACGTAGGCGAAGCCGGCGGCCAGGAACCGCGCCCGAAGGTCGCCCCCGGCGCCCTCGAGGGCGGCCGAGATCCGCGCGCCGAGCGCCGCGCTCGCCTGGACCGAGAGCTCGGTCATCAAGGCGCGCTTGTCCGCGAAGTGGCGGTAAGGCGCGGCGTGCGAGACGCCGATGCGCCGCGCGACCTCGCGCAGCGTGAAGCTCGCGTTCCCTTGCTCCTCGATCAGCGAGAGCGCCTCCTCCAGCACGGCGCGCCGGAGGTCGCCGTGGTGGTAGGGCCGGTCGACGGGGCGCGGCGCAGGCGCGGGTGAAGGGCGCGGCGCAGGCGCGGGTGAAGGGCGCGACGCGGTTGCGGGTGAGGTGCGCGCGCTCGGACGGCGGCGCCTTGCGGGGGAAGCCACAGCGCAGGCGCACGATACCACGAAGGCCGCGGTCCCACCGAGCCGCGGGGCCCGGGATCGCGGATGCAGGGCCGCGAGCTCAGGAGCTGCAGGCAGCCGCAAAGAAAATGTAGGCAGTGGAAACTTTCTCCATGTTGTCAGTGTCATCATCGGGCGCGCGGGCGGCCGGTGGCCGGCGCGCTGCACATGATCCAGGAAAGGAGCCCCGTATGTCCGAGCCCCGTCGATCCCCCGAGCGCGAACGCCTCCTTGCCGCCGTGGAGCGCGTCCGCGGCGTCGCCACCGCCCACGCCGAGGCGTCCGAGCGGCTGCGCACGCTCGCGCCCGCGGTCGTCGATGCCCTGCAATCGAGCGGCCTGCTCGCGATGGCCGCGCCGCGCGCGCTCGGCGGCGTCGAGAGCGACCCGCTGACGCAGGTCGAGGTCTTCGAGGCGATGGCGCGCGCGGACGCGTCGGCGGGGTGGTCGCTGATGATCAGCGCGCTGCTCGCCGCGCTCGCCGGGGGCACCCTGCCGGACGAGGGGGCCCGCCAGGTGTTCGCAGGGCCGTTCCCGACGTTCGCAGGGCTCCAGATTCCGACCGGCCTCGCGCGGCGCGTCTCCGGGGGGTACGTGCTCGAGGGCCGCTGGGCCTTCGGCAGCGGCGTGCGGCACGCGTCGTGGGTGTTCACCTGCGCCATCGTGGCCCCGGAGGGCGGGGCCCCTCCGGCGGGGCCGCCCGAGATGATCAGCCTCGCTGTCCCGCGCGAGCAGGTGGTGATCGAGGACACGTGGGACGTGGCCGGCCTGCGCGGCACGGGGAGCGACCACTACCGGATCGAGGGCGCGCTCGTGCCCGAGGCGCGGACGTGCCCCTTCCCGGCGGCGCCTCAGCGGCGCGGCGGCGCGCTGGTCTCGCTGCCGTTGCTTGCCCTGCTCGCAGCCGGTCACGTCGGCTTCGCGCTCGGCGTCGGGCGGCGCGCGCTCGACGAGATCGCCGCGGTCGCCCCGCGCCGCGTGAAGGCGTGGCCGCAGCTCGCGCTGGGCAGCCACGCGGCCTTCCACATGGACCTCGGGCGCGCCGAGGCGAAGCTCGCGGCGGCGCGGGCCTATGCGTTCGACGTGCTCGGGCGGATGTGGGACCAGGCGCGCGCTGGAGAGGCGCTCTCGATCGAGGACTGGGCGGCGATCCGGCTCGTCCAGACGTATGTGACCGACGTCGCCGCGGAGGTCACGGGCTTCGCCTATCGGGCCGGCGGCGGGGGCGCGCTCTACGCGGCGAGCCCGCTGCAGCGGTGCTTCCGGGACATCCACGCGGCGACGCAGCACATCGCCGCGACCGACGACGCCTACGAGTTCGCGGGGCGCGCGCGGCTGGGGATCGCCGAGCTGCACCCGATGCTCGCGCCGCGACCGCCCTCGGGCGGTGGGTTAGCTCGACAGGGCGGCTGAGCGACGCGCTCTCAGCCAGCCTCCGGCCACGCCGGCTGATCGCCGAGGATGCGCGGCTTGTGGCGCTCGAGATAAGCGCGACACCAGGCGTCCGGCGCCTCGCGCCGGCTGACCCGGCGGATCGCCGTGTAGAGCACGAGCTCGCGCAGCTTCATGAACCGATCCATCTCCGCCAGCCACCGCGCGGAGAGCGCGTTCTCCCGGGCGTAGCCGTCCAGGAACCTGTCGCGGAACATCCGGAGGAGCTCGGGCGGCCGCCCGGGGCCGAGCGGGTCGATCGCGACATAGAAGAGGACGATCCCGAGATCGCTCGCGAACCACTCGTAGGCGCAGTCGTCGAAATCGATCAGCGTCAGCGCGCCGCCGTCCTTGAGCACGTTCCCGAAGTGGGCGTCGGTGTGCACCAGGCCGAAGGCGTCGCGGTCCGTCGGCAAGGCCCGGAGCTCCGCGATGAGCCGCTCCAGCCGACCGCCGATCGGGTCGCGCTCGTCCTCCGGCAAGAGCTCCCGCGCGCTGGTGAAGTCGCCGTCCTCATGCCACGCATGACGCCGCCTCGCCGACGGCGGAACATACACCTTGGTCGCGGCGTGCAGTCGCCCCAGGAGCCGCCCCCAGGCGGTCGCCACGTCCGGCGTCAGATCGTCGGCAGAGAGCGGAGCGCCTGGCGCCTTCGCGTACGCGCGCACGCAGACGGCCTGGCCGGGCCCGCCGAGCAACGCTGCGTAGCTGCCGTCAGCGGCCCGGATCGCCGGGGCGGCGCGGACGCCATTGGCTGTCAGGTACTCCAGCCATTCACACTCCGCCTCGACCGCGTCCAGGGACCTGCGCCCGGGATCCCCGAGCTTCAGGACGAAGGCACCGTCGCCCCGCCGTGCTTCGAAGACGTGGCTCTCGAAGCCGCCGATGTGCCGGCAGGTCGCCGGATCGAGCCCGTAGAGCGCAAGAGCGCGATCGAGGAGGGCGGGATCTACGGGAGTCGTATCGTCCGCTCCAGAGGGCAGCCCTGCGGTCAGGGCTGGCTGCCTTCCGGCGGGCACGCGACCCTCTGGGGCGGCGGTGGGTTGCACATGACGACCACGGGAGGGCCTCCGTCGCGAGAGGGCTGAGGCGGCGGGCAGGTGTTCGGGAAAAACTGCCTGCACATGCCGTCCGGACCCCGGACCACCTTTCCCCCCTGCGCGGGCTGCGGAAGCGGTCGCTCCTCGCCCTGCGCCGCCGTCGCCCCTGCGCCGTGGGATGCACCGGACGCGGCCGGCGCCGACGTCGTTCCGGCGTCCCGCGACGTCTCCGGTGCCGCCGCGTCCTGCGTCTCGGTCGTCCCGGCGTCGCTGGACGCGGCCGCATCCCCCACGCCAGACGAATACGTCAGCGGGGAATCCAGGCGCGGCGGGTTGGCGATCAGCTCCGGCGGATCGGGCGGCGGCTGGGCTGTGCCACAAGCCGTCGCGCCGCCGGCCACCGTGATGACGAACGAGGACGCGAGCACGCGGCGGCGCCGGCGTGACGGGAGCTTCATGGCGACCATCATAGACCGATGGCCCAATCCACGTCACCCGAACGGCGATCGCTGCGGCGCGCTCCGCGCGCGACGTGGCGCAGCGCCGCCGAGCGCGGCGAGGTCGTCAACCTCGTCCACCTCGATCGCCGCGGCCAGGCGCTTCGCTCATGACTTCATCTTCATCGCGTGCGGGCGCGCCTGCAAGCGATCCACGTAGGCCTCCAGCCTGGGCCGCCCCGTCGCATTTCCCCACAGGCGCGCCCACATGAACATCGAGCTGATCATCACATCGGCCGCGGTGAACCAGTCGCCGAACAGATAAGGCCCGTCCCCGACCTCGCCTTCGATCACGTCCATGACCGTGGCCCTTGATGCCGAGCGTGGTAAAGAACAGGAACCGTCGATGAGGACGTCGATCATGCTTCAGGCGGACGGCGTGCCGTGCGCCTGAGCTGCACGGACAGAAGCCGCGGCGGGTCGCTCCTGGCGGCCTCCGCGTCGCGCCACTCGCCCAGGTGAACGAGCTCGAACCCGGCCCCGAGGCCGCCGTTCACGTACTGTGACACGTCATGCAGGAACGCGGTCACACGCTCCGGCTGGCCGGTCTCCGGGTTGACGAAATTGGCCTGCCCCCCGCGCATCTGTCGCACGGGGTGCAGCTCGCACAGGAAGAGCTCTCCTCCCGCGCGCAAGACGCGGGCAGCCTCGGCGAAGACCGCGTCGATGTGCTCGATGTGCTCGAGCACGAGCATGGCAATCACGACGTCCGACGAGCCCTCCGCGAGAGGCCAGGAATCGCGGATGTCGTGCTGTACGAACCGGACGCGGGGAGAAGACACGCGGGCCCTCGCGCGACGCAACATCCCCTCGGAGAAATCCAGCGCGAGGACGCTTTTCGCGTGCTCGTCGAGCCACTGCGTGTTGCGCCCGGTGCCGCAGCCGATCTCGAGCACGTCCCGGCCAGCCAGCGCCAGGCCGCGCTGCCGGAGGACCTCGGCCGCCAGCTCGCGGGTCCGGTTGAAATCGTCATCGTACGTCGCGGCCCAGCGATCGTAGGCCGTGGCGATCTCGGGCTTGTCTGGAGAGCTGGACATGAGCTCGCTCGGCATCGCTACAAGCTGAGCTCGCTCAGCCCCAGATGCTCGTCGGGTCGCCGCCCGAGCGGCCAGTGGAGCTTCCGCTCCTCCGCCGCGATCCGCACGTCATTGATGCTCGCCTCGCGCCGCCGCATCAGCCCCTGCGCATCGAACTCCCACTGCTCGTTGCCATGGGACCGGTACCAGTTGCCGCTGTCGTCGTGCCATTCATAGGCGAAGCGCACCGCGATCCGGTCCCCGGTGAACGCCCAGACCTCCTTGATCAGGCGGTAGTCCAGCTCCCGCTGCCATTTGCGGTGCAGAAACGCCTCGATCGCCGCGCGCCCCTGGAAGAACTCCGCCCGGTTCCGCCAGCGGCTATCGACCGTGTAGGCCTGAGCCACGCGCGCGGGATCCCGACTGTTCCAGGCGTCCTCCGCCAGCCGCGCTTTCCGGGCGGCGGTCTCTGCGGTGAAGGGCGGCAGCGGCGGGCGCGACACGACAGGATCTTCGCTCAAGGTGCACCTGAACGAACCTTCCTCGAATCTCCCATCCCCGGCAACCCCTTTTCACGCGAAGCGCCTCAGGGCCGTACCGCGGACCGGCCGCTCCCGTCCTGCCATCGGCGCGCGTCCGTCGCTCGAGCGCGCCGCCCCGCGGGACCGCCCTGCCCGCTCCGGTGCAGGCGCCGTGGGAGCGGTCACGACGCTTGGCGCTCGCGCCGGCGACGGGAGCTCGTTAGAGTCGCTCCGCGCTCCGAGGAGCCTGTGTGCTCGAGAGGGATCCGATGACCATTCCGTTGACGTGCGTCTTCATCTCACTTCTCTTGATCTACGTGGCCCGCCTGTTCGTCGCCAGGGCGCAGTCACAGCAGCCCGAGGGCCTGGACAACCGCAACCCGCGCGACCAGCAGGCCAAGCTCACCGGCGTCGGGCGCCGCGCCCTCGCCGCCCACCAGAACGCCTTCGAGGGGTTTGCGCCCTTCGCCGCCGCCGTCTTCACGGCCCACCTCGCGGGCGCCGACGCTCGCTGGAGCGACATCCTCGCCGTCACCCACGTCGCCGCGCGCGTTCTCTATCTGGTCATGTACATCGGCGACAAGGCCTCTGCCCGGACCGCTGTCTGGATCATCGGCTTCGCCGCCACCGTGGGCCTCTTCCTCCTGAAGTGGCTGGTCTGAACGCCGCAGCGCCGGCGCGGCGGGGGCGCCGTGGCAGCCTCAGCGCGGCAGGGGCATCCACGCGCCGTCCGTCGGGACGTGGACCTGCGCGGGCAGGTTCTTCGAGGCGGCGCGCTGGGTGAACGCCGTCACGGGCTCGCGGTAATGGGCGAACGTTGTGTGGTGGATGGGGATCACGTGGCGGGCGCGGAGCAGCGCGGCGGCGGCGACCGCCTCCTCCGCGTCCATCGTGCGGAGGCCGCGCGCGCCGTCGACGCCGACCGCGCCGAGGTGCGGGAGCCAGAGATCGATGGGCGCGAAGCGGGCCGCCACCGCGCGCATCGGCTCGGTGAAGACCGAATCGCCGGTCCAGTAGACCGAATAGGGTGCCGCGCCCTCCCAGCGGAGCACATAGCCGTTGCCCTTGCCGAGCGTCGCGTCGAGCGCCGCATCGTGGGAGTGGTTCGCCGGGACGGCGAGGATCCTCAGGCGGCCGGCGCGGGTCGGGAGCACGGCCTCGTTGTCCCAATCGAGCGGCGTCAGGTTCGTGAATCCGGCGGCGCGCGCCGCGCCGACCGCGTCGGGAGGGAGGACGAAGGTGACGTCCTTCGGGAGCGTCTCCCTCGCGACGGCGTCGAAATGGTCAGCATGGTTGTGGCTGAGGAGGATGACGTCGAGGTGCCCGAGCGGCTCCGCAGGAGGATCGGTATAGCGGGCGACCGGCGCGTTCTCGACGCCGGTCGACGGGTGCTTGGGGAGCACGAACGCCGCCGGGCCGCGCGGGCCAAGGACGGGATCGGTGAGCAGCCGGAGGCCGTCGCGCTCGAGGATCGCCGTCGGGCCGCCGCGCCACTGGAGGCGCCCGCTCGAGGCCTCGGCCGCGGCGGCTTCGCCGGCCGGCGGCGCGATCGCGGCGGCCGCGCCGGCCGGCGGCGCGCTGGCTCCGCCGCGGTCCGGCGAAGCACAGGCCGTCAGGGAGAGCGCGAGCAGCGCGGCGACCACCGAGCCCACGGGCGCCCGCGGCCTGCGCGGGCGACCCATCGAGGGCGCGCCTGCGCCGGGCTCGGCCCCGGCGGGCTGCGGGAGCTGCTCGGCACGTCCATTCCACCTGCTCGGGACACCCGTGATGCGGTTCATCGTCGTCGCCTTCCTGGCCGCGCTGTTGCAATGAGGTTCTCGGCGAGGGACCGCGCGCGCGCGGCGGCGCCCGGTCCCCCTTCGCGGACGGCGGTCACGATCGCGCCGTCGATCAGCAGCAGGATCTGCGGCGCCAGCGCGCTGGCCGAAGGCACGCCGGCCTCGCGCAAGAGCCGCTCGAAATAGTCGATGAGCCGCTGCTTGTGGCGCTGCGCGGCCTCGTGCGCGGGGTGGCTCCGGCTCGCGACCTCGACCATCGTGTTGAGGAACGCGCAGCCGCGAAAGTCGTCCGCGGCGAACAGCTCGGCGAGCGCGTCGAAGACCGCGAGCGGCCGGTCCCGCGGATCGTCCGCGACCGCCTCGACGCGCCCGGCCAGCCACTCGCGAAAGCGCGCGTCGCGCGCGTCCAGCACCGCCACGAGCAGTTCGTCCTTCGTCGGAAAGTGGCGGTAGAAGGTGGCCTTGGCGACGTCCGCCTCGGCGATCAAACGATCGACGCCGACGGCGCGATACCCCTCGGCGTAGAAGAGGCGCTCCGCGACCTCGAGGATGTGGCGCCTGGCGTCCCGCACGACGCTGTTTTAGACAGACAGGTCTGTCTTGTCAAGCGCGCGGAGAGGCGCCTGCGGACCGCCGCCCGCAGGCTCTCCGATCGGACCGCCGCGCCGGAGCGGCCCGTCAGGGGACGTTCATCTCGAACGCCACGCTGTAGTTCGGCTGCGCCTTGCCCGTCGTCGAGCCGACGAAAGGATCGGAGTCGCGCAGCTGACCCCAGCGGATCGTGCCGCCCGTCATCGACGTCCCGTCGGTCGTCATCGCATAGCCGACCATCACGCCGGACGCGGGGAGGTTCCGCGCGGTGATCTGCACCGAATCGCCGGAGATCTCCACGCCGCTGATCGGGATCCGGGAGTTGCCGCTCCAGAGCTCGAAGCCGCGGCCCTGCGCCCACTCCGTGAACGCGCTCTGGTGGGGAGACGGCAGCGCGCTGTCCCAGGCGAGCGGCGGCACAGGGACATGGAAGTGCACGGTGACGACGTCGCCGCTGCGCTCGACGCGCGTCGGCTGGAGCGGCTGCCAGTCCTTCCCGAGGACGACCTTCTCGAAGTAGATCTGGCCGAATTTCTCGCCGAGCTGCTGGTAGCCGTTCGCGTTCAGGTGGATGTGATCGTTGGCATACGGATACTGGTACTTCGGACCCGAGCAGACGATATCGCCCGGGTGATCGACGCCCACGCGCCACTGCGCCTGCGTCGACGTCGACCGCGTGCCGGCGTCGGTGTGCACCGAGTTCTGCTGGGACACGAGCAGGGGGATGCTCCGCGACTGGCCGGTGATCCGGAGGAGATCCTGGTTGTAGTCGGACCACAGCTTTACCAGTTCATCCTCGTAGGTCGCGCTGCCGGCGTCGGACTCGCCGTGCGTGATCACGATGGCGCCGACGCCGTACGTCTTGCCGGCCTCCCTGGCGAGGCGCGCGATGGCCTCCGCCTCGAACAGCGTCGCCGCGTAGGCGCGGCCCATCGACGTGTCGCCCGTGGCCGTCTGGGTGGCGCCCTTCCGCAGGACGCTCATGGGCTGCCCGCTCTCGCCAACGACGGTGTGCACCGTGACGTGGTCGCCGCCGGCGGATGCCTCCGCGAGGGACGAGATCTGGTCGGCCATGGCCGTGTGCGGCGTCTCGCCATAGATGTTCTTCGGGTAAGCGCTGGGGTAGGTCGTCGCAAACCCGCGGATCGGCTCGACGAGCGGCCCCAGGGAGAGGGCCGTGCTCGCCGCATCGAAGGGGGGCACGCTCGCGTTCCCGAGGGACAGCTTGAGGTTGTGAAAGCGCTGCGTGGTGGTGCGGGGCGGCGTGCCCTCCGCGCCGACCGAGAGGCTCTGTCCCGTGCCGACGATGCCGCTCCAGTCCCAGAGCGGCGCCGGAGGCGCGCCGCCGCCCCCTTCGCCAGCGCCGCCAGCGCCTGCCGCGCCGCCGCCCCCTTCGCCGGCGCCGCCGGTGCCGCTCCCGCTGCTCGTCGCGTCCTGACCGCCGGGGCCGCTGGTGCCGCTGATGCCGCTCCCGCTGCTCGTCGCGCTCTGACCGCCGGTGCCTGCGTTGCCGCCGGCGCCGGAGGACGACCCGTCCGACGAGTCGCATCCGATCGCCATGAGGAGAGCGAGCGTGCCTGATGAGCTAAGGCTCAAGAACGAAGATTTTCCCATGATGGCTCCTTGCCGCTGCACGAGCGGGCGCGAGTGTTCGCGCGCCCCGGAGCGTTGATCATCAGGCCGCGTGATGGAAGCCAGAACCGGAGATCTCACCGCAGCGCACAGAAAAACTGAACCGATTCAGTCAATTGGGCCTCAACCACGGTCGGAGGCTCCGCCGGGGCGTCAACCTCGGTCGGGTCTCCCGGGCATCATCACGCCGGAACCTCGAAACATCGACCAGGGTCGGGTCTCACCCCGGCCTCCAACGCCGGCGACACCGTACGCACGGCGCCTCGAGCACACATCTCCTCTGCCCACCCCCGACGAATGGATGGGCTCGTCTGCCCACACCTCGCTATCTCGCCACGGCAAAAAAGTGAGCCGTGGACGAACATCCGGCGGCACTACGCACTCGCCACCGCTTCTCTTCGACGCCTGCCCAGGCGGGGGTACCTCCGGGTGTGCAGCCCGGGGATGGGTGGTTCGAATCCCTCAATGGAGGTTTCATGGTGACGAAGACAGCCGCCTTGCTCGCGTGCACAGCGCTCTTGGCAGGGTGTGGATACGATCTCGACAGCCCGAAGGCGAGCGCCAAGGCCGATCACGGCGTGGAGCCGAACCTGGTCTGCAATGAACAGCTCACGACCGCCGTGACGCTGACCGGGGACAAGTTCACCCCGATGCCGAGCGACACCCTGGAGACGCCGACGGCGCTGCTCCTGCCGGCGATCGACCTGACACGCACGGTCGATCTCACCGGAAGCCAGGCGCCCGCGTCGTTCTCCATCGCCGATGATCCGGGCCAGCCCGAGGCGAGCAAGGTCCATTGGATCAGCGGCCAGCAGATGACGTTCCAGGTCGACCCCGCGCTCGCGCTCCTGCCCGGGCTCTACGACATCACCGTCACGAACCCCGACAAGAAGGCCGAGCACGCGGCGACCTTCACGGGAGGGCTCGCGGTGGTGCCCCGGCCTTCGCTCACCGCCGTCGCGCCCGACATCCTCTGCGTGGCCGACGCCGATCAGACCCTCGTGCTCACCGGCACCGACCTCCTGCGCGTCGGCTCGACCATGCCGGTCGCGCGCGTGACCGCCGGCGCCGCGACGATCGAGGTGCCCGTGAGCGAGCTCGAGGGGTGCCAGGACATCCCGGGTCGTGCGGGCGAGGTCGCGCGCTGCACGTCCGCGACCGTCGTCATCCCGCAAGGGAGCCTCGCGCCGGGCGCCTACGAGATCACGCTCACGAACCCGGAGCCCGCGAGCTGCGTCTCGACCGATCCGATCGGCGTCGTCGTCGTGCCCCCGCCCGAGGTCCTCTCCGTGCAGCCCGATCTCGTGTGCAACGCGCAGGACGCGCAGACGCTGACGGTCACCGGCGCCGGGTTCCTCACCATCGGCGCGCGAGATCCCGTCGTCCACATCGGAGACCAGACCTTCGCGCCGGACTCCGTGAGCGGCTGCGAGCCGGTGCCGCCGCCGGTCCAGGGCAGCTTCGCCGATGGCGAAATCGCGAGCTGCACGACGGTGACGCTCACCGTGCCGGTCGACGCGCTCCAGCCCGGTGACCACCCGGTCATGGTCATCAATCCGCCGCCGGCCGACTGCCACTCGGAGGAGCCGGTGAACCTGCATGTGGCCCCCCCACCGTCGATCGCGGATATCTCTCCGCTCGCGCTCTGCAACGCGCAGTCCGACCGGACGCTCGCGATCACGGGATCCGGCTTCCTGGTGGTTGGCGGCGAGGGGCCCACCGTCACCCTCGGGGGCGAGACCTTCAGCGCGTCCGATGTGGTCGCCGACGACTGCGCCGCGGTGACCGGCACCTTCGCCGAGGGGGACGTCGAGACCTGCGGCAGTCTCGTGATCACGATCCCTCAGGGCACGTTCACGGAAGGCGAGTACCCCGTCGTCGTGACGAACCCCGCGCCGGCCGGGTGTTCCTCGGAGGAGACGATCGCGCTCCGCGTGGAAGATCCGCCGGCCGTCGCGGAGGTTTCACCCGGCGTCGTCTGCAGCGGAGGCGGGCGGCTCGTCATCACCGGGAGCGGCTTCAACGCGACGCCCACGGTGACGCTCGAGGCAGCGGGACAGCCGACCATCACCGCGAGCAGCGTGGGGCTCGACGCCGCCGGGACGCAGGTCACGGCGCAGATCCCCGGGGGAGCGACCGCCGGCCTCACCTATGACGTCGTGGTGCAGAACCCCGACGGCTGCATGGACACCCCGCCGCACCAGACGGTCAGGGTGGTGCCGGGCCCGATCGCGTACTTTGCGGACCCCGAGATCGTCTACAACGGCATCAACACGCGCGTCACGATCTTCGCGACCACGCTCGAGCTCCCGCTTCCGCCGAACGCCGTCGAGCTCCGTCCGGCCGGAGCTGCGGAGCCCGTCACCGTGCTGGCCTCGACGCCGGTGCCGGGCAAGCCGAACCGGGTGCAGATCGTCGTGCCCGTCGACCAGCCGTCGGGCAGCTACGATGTCACCATCAACGACGCGACGGGGTGCCCGGCCATCCTGCCGAACGCCGTCCGCGTGACGGATGCCCTCTCCGTTTCGATCGATCGCATCGTGCCGTCGTTCGGCGACACCACGTCCGACACCGCGGCGCAGATCTTCCGCGACACCACGGCTCCCGCGCCCGGCGACGCGCCGTTCGTGGCCACGCCGCGCGCGTTCCTCAACCCGGACGGCGCCACGCCGTCGGACGTCGCCATCCCGCTCGCCTCCGTGGCGCTCAGCGACGCGGACAAGCTCTCGACGGTCGTGCCGGCGAACAGCCCTGCGGGCCTCTACGATCTCGTGGTCGTCAACCCGGACGGGACCGTGGGCCTGCTCGAGGACGCGTTCCGGGTGCAGACCGATCCGCCGCCCGTGGTCGAGACGGTGACGCGCTCGTCGATCGTCAGCGCCACGGGGCAAATGGTCCTCGTCGCGGGCCATCACTTCCGTGACGCGACGGTCGCGCTCTCCTGCGTCGATCCGACGGGCGCCCCCACGGCGCCGCCGCCCGCCATCTCGGCCGCGGACGCGTGCGACGCCCAGCAGAGCTGCACGAAGCAGGTCACCATCGACGGCTCCGCGCTGGTCGAAGGCTCGGTCTGCGTCCTCAGGCTCACGAACGCCGACGGCAGCTTCTTCGACTTCTCGGCCATCGGCGTCACGAACCCCTCGCTGAACCTCCCCGATCCGAAGGCGGGCACACCGCTCAACGTCGGCCGCCGCGCGCTCGTCGCGGCCGCGGGCAACGCCACGCCGGCGGCCCGGTTCGTCTACGCCATCGGCGGTGACGGCGGTGCCGCCGCCGCGGACGCGCCCTTCGACTCGGTGGAGCTCGCGCCCGTGGACCTGTTCGGGAACATGGGGGCGTGGCAGACCGCCCGCACGACGCTGCGCACGCCGCGGAGCTTCGCCGCGACGGCGACCGTCGGCCGCTACGTCTACGTGATGGGCGGGAGCGACGGAAGCTCCGCCGTCGCGAGCGCGGAGCGCGCGCTGATCCTCAGCCCGCGCGAGGTGCCGGAGCTCGACGTCGACGACCTCGTGCCGGCGCCGGAGGGGCTCGATCCGGGATACTGGTTCTACAGGATCTCGGCCGTGTCCGCGGCGGACGACCCCGAGAACCCCGGCGGCGAGTCGCTGCCGAGCGACGAGTTCATCGTGAAGGTGCCGGCGCTCCCCGGCGCGCGCATCCAGGTGGTGCTCACGTGGACGCCGCCCGTCGACTCGCTGGGAGAGCCGATCCCCAACGTGGCCAGCTATCGCATCTACCGGACGCCGACCGCGAACGGGAGCTCGGGCGGGGAGGTCCTCCTCGCGACGGTCGACGGCGACGCGCGCTCGTTCGCGGACGACGGCGCCGCCGCTCCTGGCACCGACCGGCCGATGCCGCTCGGGAGCCTCGGCCGCTGGGCGCCGCTGCCCGCGATGGGGAGCGCGCGCACGGGCGCGGCCGGCGCGATGGCCTTCGACCCCGCCGACGAGAGCCGCGTGTATATCTACGCGCTGTTCGGCCTGGATGAGGCAAACGAGGGTGTCGCCTCCTACGAGTACCTGCCCGTCACGATCGCCGCGAACGGGCGGCAGACGGCGGCGAGCGCGTGGATCACCGGCACACAGACCACCTCCACGCCCCGCTGGCAGCACGGCGCCTGGGTCGCGGACCGCGCGGTCTCGACCGACATCGCGGCCGGCGACACGTACGTGTTCGTCGGAGGCGGGCGTCTTTCGGGCGGAGCGCTGACAGGGAAGGTGGAGGCCGGCAAGGTCGCTGCCGGCGGCGATCTCGGCGCCCTGTCCGACACGCCGAAGGACGTCGGCGCCTCGGCCGCCGGTTACGGCGTGTGCGCGGCGAACGATCAGCTCTTCCTGTTCGGCGGCGGCAACGGCCAGCCCTCGAGCGGCGCCGCCGCTGCGACGCTCGTCTCGCCGCCCCCGTCGCTCGCGACGAACTCGTGGAACTCGGAGGGGCTCACGATGACGCAGAGCCGTTATCTCATGGGCAGCGCGGTCCAGAGCGCATTCATCTTCCTCGTGGCGGGTCAAACGGCCGCGGACGCGGCGAGCACCTCGACCGAATTCGTGGTCTGGTGAGGAGGCGAGACGACATGAACCGAATCATTCCCTGTCTTTTCGGACTCGGGCTCGCGCTCGTCGGCCTGCCCGCGGCGGAGGCGGCAGAGAGCGCCGCTCCGGCGCCCGCGAAGCCCGACCGGGGCGCGTTCGTCATGGCGGCAAAGGTCGGCGGCGTTGCGCCGTTCAACGGCCTCGACCCCTTCCTCGTCGGCGTCGCCGAGCTCGGCTATGTCGCCCCCTGGCTGCGGCGCAGTTTCTCGCTGCTCGTGGACGTCGGCTACACGGTCCCCAGCACGAGCGGCACGGAGAGCGACCCGCGCGTTGAAGGCGGAAGCTACGCGTGGACGCTCACGCACAAGCAGCTCGTCATCGCCCCCACGGTGAACTACCGGTTCACGTCGCTCGGCCGATTCGTCCCCTACGTCGGTATCGGGCCGAGGATCTACCTCGTCGAGAACGTGACCGAGGGGCGCGCCGGACAGGCCGTGATCGCCGACACGCACGAGCGGTCGACGGAGGTGGGCGTGTTCATGCCCCTGGGCGCGCAACTCGCGCTCGGCCCCGGCTTCCTGCTCGGCGAGCTCCTCTTCGAGTGGGGGCCGCTCGATCACGTGGCGACGGGCGAGTCGCACAGCGCCGGCGGGACGCTCCAGCTGGGGTATCGAATGGAGATCTGAGCCGCCGCGGCCGCCTTCTCCTCGTCGCATCGGCTGCGGCGCCTGCCGTGGCTTCCTTCCGAGAGCACGCACGGACCGTCCCGGCGGCGCGTCGCCGTCAACTGTCGGCGCGCACCGCGGGGAGCGGGCGGCGCCGGCAGCTCACCTCGATGAGGATGTCGCCGGGCGCCTTGAAATAGAACATCACGCCGCGGCCGTTCTCGCTCACGGGACCGCTGTCGACGCCCGCCGCGACGATCGCCGCGTGCTTGTCGTACACGGTGGCCACGTCGCCGACGATGAAGCCGATGTGGAAGCCCTCCGGATAAGGGCCGTCCGCCTCGCGCCGGCGCTGGAGGACGAGCGTGAAGTCGCCGGGCCCCGTGAGGATGGCGATCGCCGGCGAGTGCCGGTTGCCGTGGACCTCGAACTGGAAGTGCCGCTCGAAGAACGCGGCCGTTTCGAGGACGTCGGGGACCTGGAGATCGATGTGATTGAGATGCATGGGAGCCTCCACGGAGGACGCACGTGCGTCCAGGTGCCGTGGGACCTCACTCCGTGGTGGAGGGGGACATGGGCTCCCGTCATGGGAGTGGCCGGGGCTCGCCTGAACCGGCCTACCTCTTTCGGCGAGCAAGAAGATAGCGAAGCGATCGCGACCTGGCAACGTCCGGCGAAACATCGACGCGCGGGCGGGGCGGTCGAGGGGAGCGCCGCGCGCGCTCGGCGAGGCGAGGGGGTGGGCGAGCCAGCTCGGCGCGCGATCGTTGCCGCGCAGGAGGCGCCGAGCTCGGGAACCTCAACCCCGGTGAGCGGCAGCGGCGGTGCCTCAACCTGGGTCGGGCATCAACGACGGGTTTTAGCTATCCTGCGTGGGTGGCTCGACGAAAATACAAGGTCATAGCCGTTCGTCGGTATGGCGTCGAAGGTGAACCAGATCGCGAGATCGTTCTGAAGATCGGCGAACCAATACAACCGGCCTCGCCCAGCGGATCGTGGACGTGCCCTGTGATTCTTGATGGGCTGGATCCGGACATCCAGTATGCCGAAGGGGTCGACGCCGTCCAGGCAATCCAAAGTGCCATGCGGTATGCGCGACACGCGCTCGATAGATGCGGGCTGCCGATCACATGGCTGGGTCAGGAGCCCGGGGACATCGGGCTGCCGCTTCCTATAGATGGTCCGTTTGGGCTCTGGTTTCAGCGCAGACTGGAAAAGCTCGTGGATGATGAAACGGAGCGCGTGGGCGAGATCGTGGCTGCGGTTCTCAAGGAGCGCGCACGGAAGAAGCGCGGGCGTTGAGGCTCGCTCGGTCTGGCCCTGCCCCGCTTCCGTCTCGGCACTCATCGCAATTTCCCTCCTTCCGAAGTCGCTCGAGTGCTGAAGCTACGGGCGGGATGACGTCCAGGTGGACGACGGCGCAACGCTCGCCGCGGCCTATGCGCTGGAGCAGATCACCGGCGCAGGGATGTGCAAGGACGTTGCGGTGGAGGACGGGGAGATCTTCGTCTCCGATCCTCCCGCGCCCGACGTCGGCGAGGCGCGCGAGCCCAAGCTCGCGCCGCTGGTCAGCGATCCCAGGTGCCGATTTCCTCCTGATCGACGTACAGTGCACGGCGAGCAGATCATGACCGCCCCCCTGGTGACGCCGACGCTCGAGCACGCGCTGCCGATCGACCGTGACCTCGTCCACTGTGCGACGTTCGCGCTCGCGTGGGCGGAGCTCCAGCGGCAGCTCGGATCCGAGGACGTGCTGGTCGAGCCCACGGAGCTCTCGCGGGCGCTGGGCCGCGCAGCTGCCGTCGCCGCCGGCGCCGTGGATTCAGCGGAGTCATTCGCCTGCGCAGGAGAGGGTGATGCGGCGGTCGCTGCGATCCGTGCCGAGCTGGCTCGCCGGTTCGGCGATGCGCAGACGCGGCTATTGCCGCAGAGCGTGCCGGCGCACGCTCTCGTGGCGTTCGCCTTGCTGCGGACCAGGGTTGCATTCGAGCGGCCCTTTGTCCGCGATCGCTCAGCGGGGCTCTCGTTCCTGGGGGGCCGCGTGCAGTGCTTCGGCCACTGGGGCGGCGCCGGGGCGAGCGCCTATGCGGGCGCCGCGACCGTACACCGTTACGAGTCGCCGGGCGATTTCGTCATCGAGCTCCGCGGCCGCGGCGACGCGTCGGTCGTCGTCGCTCGCCGTGAAGGCTGGTCGACGCTCGCGGAGGCAACGCACGACGCGCTCGGCGCGGTCGATCGTGGGCCTGGCCGGTGGGCTCGTCTGTGGGGGCAGACCTCGCTGCAGGACGATGACATCTTCCAGGTCCCGGTCGTGTCGCTGCGCGTCGATGCGTCCTTCGACGAGCTCGTCGGCAAGCCCATCGTGCCGGGGGATCGCGTCCTCGTCGCCGCGTTTCAGACGCTGGAGCTCGACGTCGACGAGCACGGAGCGCGGCTCGTGTCCGAGGCGCTCGCCCTCGGCATGAAGAGCCGCCGTCGCCGTGGGCGCGAGCTCGTGTGCGACGGACCGTTCTTGCTCGCGCTGCGGCGCGCCGGCGCGCCAGCGCCGTACTTCGCCGCGTGGCTGCAGTCGGGCGCGGCGTTCGTTCCTGTGGAGCCTGGGTGAGCGGGTGAGCGCGGCTCCTAGAAGGGCCGCGGATCCACCGTGGTCCATGAGCCCTTGATCACCTTCTCGTGGACCGGGGGGCCGGGTTTGGTGATCGTCGCGCCATACGAGGGGACGATCTTCCCTATGATCGCGTCGGAGCCGAGGTAGGCGCCGACACGGCTGTCCGCCTTGGCGCCCGAGGTCGGCGCGAGCGTCATGTCGGCCACCCCCTGCGCCATGCTCGGCCCGAAGAGCGGCTTGGTGGCGCCGTTGCAGGAGGCGACGTCGACCTTGGCGCCGGGCGCCGCGCCGTTGAATCCAGCGGCGTTGAGCTGTTTGCCGAGCTCCCTGCCCCCGATGCTCTTCTTCTTGCCGTTCCACTCGATCGAGCCTGGATCGCCGTGGGAAACCACGATCACGTGATCCTCACCGGCGAGGTTCGCGCTCGGCAGCTGGTGTCCCTGGATCACCGTCGCTCCGGGATACTGCTTCTGGTACATGGCCACCGAGTCGTTGATGACCTTGTCGTTGCTCCCCTGGACGATGACGACGAGCCCGAGCGGGTCGAGGTGGAAGGTCGCGTTCGGCAGGAACCCGATGTCCTGAAACGAGGCCGGAAAGCCGAGCGGGTCTGGCGTGAGATAGACGCCGAGGTCAGGGTCGTAGTACCGGAACCTGTTGTAATGCAGGCCCGTCCGCGGATCGGCGCGGTGCCCAGCGAAGCGCAGCGCGCCGATCGCGCCGCTCGAGCGCGCGACGCGGCCCCACGCTGACAGGTCGACGTCGGCGAGCTCGCCGCTCGGCGCCGCGTAGAGCCAGGGCGTCGCAGTCAGGTCCGTGGCAATGAGGCGCCACTCTCCCTCCACGGTGCGCTCGGCGAGCGGCGTGAAGCCGTCGTCATCGAAGACACGCCTTACCGAGCGCAGATGACTCGAATCGACCTCCTCGACGAGCGCCTCGTCGTCCCAGAGGAAGAACGTGCTCCGGCCGTCGTCGCCGAGCTCCGCGAGTCGTCGTCCGAAGGCATCGTAGACGTAGCGCACGCGGTGGCCGGCGTCGGAGCGCGCGATGACGAGCCGGTCCTCGGCGTCGTACTCGAACGTCCAGCTCCTCGCTGCGCTACCGGTCACCTTCCGCACGAGCCGGCCGCGGTCGTCCCAGGAGAGCTCGGCGGCGGTGGTGCGGAGTGGCCGCCCGCCCGGGCCGAGCTGCCAGCTGGCACCGCGCGGCACCGCGGTCCCCTGAGGGGCGATCTCGAATGCCTCGTTCGCCCCGAGCCCGCGCACCGAGAGCGGCCGCCCGATCGGATCGAGCGCGTAGCTCCGCGCGCCGTGGCGATCGTCGTCGATGTGGGCGACGGGCCCGCGCGGATCCCACGCGTACGCGCGTGTGCGCAGGGTCTGGTCCGCCCGCCGCAGCGAGACGCGCGTCGGGAACCCGAGGGCGCTGCGCTCGGTCGTGAGGCGAAGATCCCCGAGCGAGCGCGCGACCTCGCGGCGCTCGTGGTCGCGCTCGAGGGACAGATCGAGCGACGCCGTGCCGCGTTCGTCCTCGCGCGACCCGACGCGGGCGAGCCAGCCGCCAGCGCCGCGCTGCAGCTCGGCCGACCATCCGGTCGAGTAGCGTCGCGCGACGATCCGACCGAGGAGGTCGTGCGTGTACTCCACCGTGAAGCGGTGGCTGCCGCACTCCTGTACCTCCCGCGCCACGCGGCCGAGCGGGTCGCGTTCGAAGAGGACCGACGTGGAGGCGTTCGAGGCGCGGCGCACTTCGCCGAACGTGTCGTACTCGAACCGCGCGCGCTCGCCGCTCGAGTGCTGGCGCTCGACGACGCGGCCGAGCTGGTCGAGGACGAAGCGCACGAACGTCCCGTCCGGGCGGGAGATCGTGACGGGCCGATCGCCGCCGTCGTAGTCGAAGCGGGTCCACAGGCCCGCGAACGACCGCTCGCTGACGAGCCGCCCGCGGCCGTCGTACTGTCGCTCGTGGCGCTCGCCAGCCGGGTTCTCGATCCAACGCAGCCGGAGCAGGGCGTCGTATCCGGCGCGGATGCGCGTGCCGTCCGGCCGCATCCGCTCGACGAGCGCACCGGCGATATGGCGGAACGACTCGCGGCCGCCGCCTGGCCACTCGACGTCGACGACGTGCTGCGCGGCATCGATCGTCCACCTCGTGCGCTGCCCCTCGGGCCCCTCGAGCGCGACGAGGTCTCCGCGCGAGTCGTAGGACAGATCGAAGGTGGCGCCCGTCGGGAGTCGCAGGCGGACCGGCAAACCGAACAGGTCGAACGTATACTGCCAGACGGCCCCCACCGCGTCGACGATCTCGAGCACGTTGCCGTGGGCATCGTATTGAAAGCGGGTCGTGGAGCCGTCCGGCCAGTCGATGGCGCGGTTCCTGCCGCGATCGTCGTACGACGCGCGCGTGGCGGCGCCCGAGGGGGAGATGTGCTCGAGCGTGCGCCCGTTGCGCGTGCACTCGGTCACGGACAGCCCGTTCGGCAGCCGGCTGATCCGCGCGCCGTCCTTGACGCTCACCTGCGCGCGGGCGTCGTTGGCGCTCGTGCGCGCCGGCGTGCCGGTGGCGTCGTACGCACGCGACCATCGGAGTCCGTTCGGCTGGATGGAGGAGACGGCCCGCCCGGCTGCATCGTAGGTGAAGTGCGTCGCGTATCCGCACGGATCGATGTAATGCTTGATGAGGCCGAGCTCGTTGCCCCAGTAGCGATGGACACCACCGCACGCGTCGACCATCGTGGTCTCGTGGAGTCCTGGCCCGTACACGAAGCGGGTGTGAAAGATGCCTTTCGGCCGGTCTGGCGCGTTTGCCTCCGGCGCGCCGAGCGCTGCGAGCACGTCCTCGCCTTTCAGGTCGCCCCATGTCTCGACGCAGCGCCGCTGTCCAAACGCGGTCTTGTAGACGAAATGGTAGCGAATTTTGTCCGGTCGCTCCTCGAGCACGAGGTAATGGTCTTCATCGTACTCGTAGCGCGTCTCGGCCCCACCAGCATCCACGGCGCCCACCAGGTCCCCGCGCTCATCGAGCTCGTAGGTGACCAGGCGTTGGCGGTGCACGCGTCCCTGTTCGTCCGACGCAGCGACCCACCAGATCACGAACCGGTCGTCGCGTTCGAGCCAAGCGCGTCGCCCTACCGAGTCGACGATCTCGACGACCGCGCCGTCCCGCCAGCGGACCTCGGCGACGTTCCCGCTCAGATCGCGTAGCTCCGCGAGCTCCCACCGATGGCGCGTCGGCGAGGGCGCGAGCACGCGGAGGATGCCATCCTGCAGATCGACGAAGAGGCGGTCTTGCTCGCGCCAGAGGCGCCGCCCGTAGGGGAGCAGCAGCGTTTCCTCGGTGCTCGGTAGGGCAAGCGTGGTCCGCCGGAACGTCTCATCGACGAGCACGAGGTGGTCGCCATGGCGCTCTGCGTACCAGAGCAGGCTGTGCGACCATCCACGCCCTATGCCGGCGTCGAACGCGACCGACGAGGTCCTGTAGTGTCGGATCAGCGTCACCCATAAGAAGCCCGGGAGCTGGAAGTCGACGACAGGCTCTGTGAACAGCGTGCCTGTTACGACGTCGACGGGGTGGCCACCGGCTGCCTGCCCCTCCGTACCCGGGGGCGCCGGGGGGCTGGGCGGCCCTGCGCCCTGATTGCTCCCGCCGCCGCCTCCACCGCCATTGCCGGCGCCCTGCGGCCCGCCCCTGCCCGGCGCGCCTGCGCCGCCGCCGCCTCCTCCTCCTCCCCGGGCGCCGCCGCCCGCGCCGCTCGCCGTCGCGCCCGCGCCGACAGTGATCGACTTGTTCATCTGCCCCATGCTGCCGGTAATGCCGGCCATGCCGAGCTCGATGATGACGTTCGGCGCGCCGAGCCACGGGAAGCAGGGCCCTCCGGTGTTGAGGCTGACAACCTCCTTGAGCGTGCCGGGCTCGTTGCCGTGGCATGCCTTCATGCAGCCGCCCACGGTGAGGATCTTCGCGCCTTCGATCTTGGTGCGCATGCACGGATCGATGATCCCCTCGGCCACGGTGCCCATCGTGGGATAGGGGATCGGCAGGGGGCTCGGGGCGGCAGGGGTGAGGCACACGCTCACCGCCATGCCGGTCATCTGGTGACCGGATTTCTCGGTGATGGTGTCCATGTGGAGCGCCGTGACCTTGCCCATGGTGGTGAGATGGTCGCACGTGGAAGACATGCGACGGAAGCCGCCATGCTGGGCAGCGATCGCCACGCGGGCGGATCAGGGCATGACGAGGCGCCTTGCGGCGCCTCCGGCACCTCAACCTGGTCGGGCCTCAGCCGGGTCGGGCGCAGCCTGGGTCGGGCCTCGACGCCCAGGCGCTGGGCGGTCGGCCAGCAGCCGCTCTGCGCTGCGATCCGGAGGGGTCCGGCACCCCCGCTGGCTCTCTGCGTTGCGGTCCGAAGGGGGTCCGGCACCCCGGCAGGCGCTCTTCATTGCGGTCCGGAGGGGTCCGGACCCCTCCATCTGGCACAATAGGCTGCGGATCCGGGGGTCGATGGCACAGAAAAACGAGATGGACAGCGATATTTGACACAACTTAACCCTGGTGAGACGCTCTCCGGAGCGCCTCGGAGGGGTCTGGACCCCGGTGTGTCGCAATGCATTGCGGTTGAGCCAGTGTCGGCCCCCCCTGATCTGGCACAGATCGAGGCCGAGGCGGCACAGGGTATGGCGCTGGTCGCTCCGGGATGGGCCGGAGGACGGGGGGGATGGGCACCGGGGGGAGGCGGCGAGGGCCACGCCGTCCGGAGCGTACGGAGGGGTCTGCGGGGGCTTGGCCCCGGGACGGGGTCACGACGAGGGGACGAGGCGGGAGGAGATCGCGGCGCCGGCGGTGCGCGTCAGGCAGCCGGGATCAGCGATCGGCGGGCGCGGGCGCAGCGGTCGGCGCGCCGGGCTGGAGGGGAACGCCGGGCGGGGCGGGCGCCGCGGTGTCGCCCTCGGGCTTGTCGTTCTTCCGGGGCGCGCCGCGGCCGCTCGACCCGACGCTCCAGCTCGCGAGCGGCGCGAGCAGCCTGTCGGCGAGCTCCTGCGTCTCCGGCTCGTCGGGCTCGACGGAGCCCATCACCTTGATCACGTAGGCGCGCAGCGCCTCGGTGAAGGCGGCGAGCGCGTCGCGCACGCTGGGCGGCGCCGCCGCGGCCGTGGCCGCGGGCGCGGTGACGCCCAGCGCCTTGCCGTACGCGGCGTGCGCGGCCTCCAGGGCGGAGAGGAAGCGCTTGCCGCCGAGCGCCTCGATGCGCGCGTCGAGGCCGCTCTTGCGGATGCGCTGGATCCGGAGCTCGCTCTCGGACCACTCCAGGACATACGTGAGCTGGAGAAACTTGAGCCCTCCGGTGAAGAGCGCCGCCTTCAGCGCGCTCGCCTCGGCAGCCTCGGGCGCGCCGGGAGGCAGCTTGGTGTACGCGGTCAGGAAGTCGTGGAGACCGCTCCAGCAATTGTCGAGGACGCGATCGCACTGGACCGCGTCCTCGCTCGCTTCCCCTCCCTCCGAAAGCGACACCTGATCGCGCAGCGCCGACGCGAGATCGTCGTGGCGCGAGGCCAGCGCGGCGAGCACCCGCGCGACGCCCTTCACGAGCTGCTTCTTGGCAGGCTTCGCCGCCGTGATCAGCTGCTCGCCGAGCGCCATCGCCCCCACGGCCGTGAAGCGGGGGAGCTGGATCACTTCCGATGCGGTGTATTTGCTCATGAGATCACCCTCGTCCGCGGCAGGAGCGCGGGATTGCGCTGGAATGCCAGACGGGCCATCGTGCTCTATCGATGAAATAAAGAGGGTTGTCCAGGGATATTTTGACGGGAGGGCGATTTACAGAAGAAGGTGCGGTGTCGAATTCCTGCTGTTCGTGAGCAATAGCGTGGGAAGGGAGGGAGAGAAGATCGAGAGATGTTGCGGGGATAGAGTGGTTGGCACTGATCTGGCAGTCGCGGCGGACGCGCCGCTTCGCCAGGTGCCTTGGTTCAGCGGGGCGAGCCAGCCCGGAAGACGGAGGAGAAGCGCCCGACAGGCGTCACGATGACGTGGTCGCGAAGGGGTACGTCGATCAGGTGCGCGGCGTGCTCGACCTCCTGGGTGAGCAGCACATCGTCGGCGGACGGCGCGGGGTCGCCGCCCGGGTGGTTGTGGGCCATCACGAACGTGACGGCGCCGAGCTCGAGGGCCGCGCGGAGCACATCGGCGGGGCGCACGGACGCGGAGAGGAGGCCGCCGCGGCTGATCATGCGGGCGCCGCGGGCGCGGTCGTGCACGTCGAGCGCGGCGATCCAGACCTCCTCGTGGACGAGCGGCGCGAGCGTCGCGTGGAAGAAGCGGGCGACGTCGCGCGGGCGCCGCAGGCGCTGCGCGCGGCGCGAGCGCGCTGCGTGAAGGCGCCGCCCGAGCTCGAAGGCGGCCGCGAGGCGGGTCGCCGCCTGGAGGGCGACCTCGGCGCGCTCCGCCAGCGCGATGGGGGAAAGGCGGGCGAGCGCCGGGAGGTCCTCGGCCGGGAGAGGGCGGCGGCCCGCGTCGGGCAAGCCGAGCAGGAGATCCAGCAGGGCCGCGTCGGGCATCGCGGGGACGTCGACGGGAGCGGGCTTCATCGGGCGCCTCCGCGCGAAGAAGGGCGGTCCGCCGGCGCGAGCGCCTGGTGAGCGCGGCGGCGGCGGGGCTTGAAGGAACGGGGACTTTGCCTGGGATCGGGGAGTATGCGAACGATCTGCACGTCGGACCTCGGTCTGTTCGGGGTTCGGCCACGCAGCCCGGGGCGTTGGCGCGCCCGCGGGCTGCACTTCTTTGTGCGCCTCGCAGCTTACCCAGCGCACTCCGACGCGGTCAATGGAACACAACTTATAGATTGTGTTTTCGTGGCGCGCCCGAAGGTAGGCCCGGCGCATGGAGCGCGATCATGCGGACGTGGTGCTCGAGTACATCGGAGCCAACGTGCATCGCCTCCGTGTGCGCCTGGGCCTGAGCCAGGAGGCGCTAGCCGAGGCGGCGGACATCAGCACGGGCTTCCTGCAGCGCGTCGAGAGGGGGAAGACGAACGTCGGGGTCGTGGTGCTGGTCCGGCTCGCCGACGCGCTCGGCGTCGAGCCGGGCGTTCTGCTGCGCCGCGCCGTGCTGCCGGAGGTGACGCGCGGGAGGCCGCGCAGCACGCGGGCGAAGCGACCGCCGTCGAGGTAGGCCGGCAGCGGCCATGCGCTGACATCCTCGCCAGAAATCCAGCGCCCGCGCGGCGTTACGTGCAGCGCTCGGCGTTGATCGCGCATTCGGCGCAGGCGTAATCTGCTCGCACCGCATGCCGACCAAGCGAGACCTTCTCACCCATCTCACCCGGGACGAGCTCCTGGCCGTGGTGGCCCGCTTCGAGCTCCCTAGGAAGCACGGCTACCCGCCGGACAAGACGGAGACGGCGGTCGAGACGGTGCTGAAAGCGGGCAGAGCTGCTCGCCCTGGCGTGGGCGGCGTGAGCGGCGAGCTCGCCCGGGGGCAGGCGCCGGGTAGGAGCGGCGTCGACAATTCGCAGCGTCCTGCGCGCGGAGCTGGCTGCCCAGCGACTGATGCTGGTGGAGGAGACCGATGACGAGCCTCGCGACAGGCCTTGAAGCGGACGAGTCGCAGATCGCCTCCCTCACCGCCGAGTGGCGCACCATCCTGGCGGAAGAGCGGAAGAACGAAGCGGCGGAGGTCACTGCGTGGGAGGCTAGCGTCGCCAAGCTCCGTGCCGAGCACGATGCGCTCCTGCGTGATGGCGCCTGGGTCGGCGGACCGGACGACACGCTGAGCATCCTCGGGGTTGGCCGAAGGGAGCTGTACCATTCCGCCCTGCTGGCGTGGCTTCTCGATCCTCAGGGCCGCCATGGCCTCGGCACCAGCTTTCTCGAGGCCTTGCTGCGCCGCTGCGCGTCGGATCCGCCCACATCCGAGCTGCATCTCGCCCGGCCAGCGCTCGAAGTGAGCCGGGGCGACGCCCGCGCCGATATCGTTGTCACCGCGCCCGGGCTCTGCCTGGTGATCGAGAACAAAGTCGATGCGGGTGAGCAGCCTCGACAATGCGACCGACTTTTTGAGAGCTTTGGGCGAGAGGCTGGCGCGTTGTTCGTCTTCCTGTCGCCCTCGGGACGGGCACCCGAGACCGCCACGGGCAGCGCGCAGGAAGCCTTCCAGAAGATGAGCTATGCCGACATCGCCTCGATGCTGCGTGACGCGCTGGCACGCCCACCGTGGAATGGCGTTACGAACCATGGGCGAGAGGTGGCGTCCAACTATCTCGCAACCCTGAAGAGGCAGTTCCAATGAACCGCATCGACGAGCCTCGTGCCGTATTCTATCTTCGACATCAGGCACTCATCGAGAAGTGGGCCGCCCTTGGCCCGTCCGTCGCCCAGCTCGCGCACTCGTTTCTGTGCTCGTGCGCAGATGATGTCGCCGGGCTCGCCCCGCAGCTTTCTCCCGACGCCGCCGTTCACATGGATCTGGAAGGAGAATGGCCGAAGGTCCTCGTGTTTTCACGACGATGGTTCGGATCAAGCGAGGGTGAATCCGTTCCGAAGGTCGGGATCGGTCTGGAGTGGAACAAGAAGAGCCGGCTTAACTTCGCGACCTCTCCTGACTGCGCGTACACGGGAGTGCGGGTGAATTTCGGTCTCGCCGACGGCCGGGAGCTGTCAAGGAAGCTCAAGGATGCGTTCGCAGCGGCCGGCCTCATCAAGCCGCATAAGCTCGTCACCAGCCCTTGGTGGCCCGCCTACCGCCACGAGGTAGCAGCGGGGGAGTACTGGGAGAACCTCGCGCCTTACCGGGAACAGCTCGTCAAGTCAGTGCGGTTCTTCTGGAGGGAGTTCGAGCCGCGGATCCGGGACGTACTGGCGGGCTGAGCGCAGGTGCTCCTGGACCATGCGGTAGAGGTGTCACGCGACCGGGAGCGCAGCTGCCCGAGGCTGGGGCCATGCCGGCTCGCCAGCCGAACCTGGTGAAGCTCGCCAGGCCCGACGCGCTAGCTCAGGGCGGCGACGCCGGCTTGGTTCGCTGCTCCGGGACGACTGGAAACGGGGCAGGTCGACCCGAAGCAGGGTGCCCGCGGCTTGCCGGCCTCCGCATGCTAGGCTCCGAGCATGCCCGAGCCTCTGGACCCTCCCGTCGAGGAGCGGGACGACAGCCCCTACGACGAGAACGGGGTGGACCGCTCCCTCGTCCGCTGGATGCTCAGCCTGTCCCCTACGGAGCGGCTGGCGCAGGTGCAGAGCTCGATCGATTTGATCATGAGCGTGCGTGAACCACCCGCGCCCTGATCTGACCTCCGGATGGGGGGCATCAAGCAGCGGACTCGTGTTGAAGGCCGACGAGCATGCGCGCGAAGTCGCAGAGCGCCGAGGAGCCACCGAGCCGCAGGATGAGCTGGAGGACGGCCTCCGCGTGGAGGTAGTGCTCCGACGGCAGGTAGGCGAACAGGGCCGGATCGCTGATGTCGATGGTCCGTTGCCACGCGTCGGCGCGCGCGCGCACCGACCAGATCGCCCGGAGCGCGGCATCGGGCAGGCTCGCCAGGGTGTCGCAGAGCACGCCGTCCTCCACGTCCACCAGCGCCAGGATCGCTCGCACAGCGGCTTCGATCTCCGACGCGCTGGCCACGCGCTCGGCCTCGGACAGCGACACCGCCACGCGAGCCCAGCCGCGGAGCCGCTCGTCGGGCGACAGTTCCCCTCCTCCCCCTCCGCCCTCCGCCGGGGCGTCGCTCGGACGCTCCGCAGGGTCGCCCGCGCCCGAGGACGGAGCCGCCTCAACCTGCGCTTCGAGCATCGCGCGCACCTCGCGCGGCAACGTCCTCTGCATCCAGGACGTCCACTCGAAGAACTCCGCCCCTTCCTCCAGCGCCCAGCGCAATCCCGGCTCCCACCGGGACGCGGGCAGCATGGCCCACACGGGGTCGGAAATGGCCATCAGCCGATCGCCCGCCTGCGTCCTGCCGATGTGGCCTTCCGCAACCGCGTCGAGCACCCTCCCAGCGAGCGGCACGGCGCGCTCCGCCGGCACCAGCGGCAACACCGCCGCGATCGCCTCGACACGATCCTCTTCGTCGAGGTCGTCGCCCCCTTCCACCTCGGCCAGCGTCTCTTCGATGAGCGCCGCGCGCTGGTCGCCCTCGGCGAGCGTCGCCGCGGTGAAGATCCCCCTCAGCCGCACACGCCCGGCGCGCGCACGCACCTCGTCGAGGTAGAGTGAGAGGAGAACGCCGCGCGGCGCGCCGTCGGCGAGCTGCGCGGCGCGCTCGAGCGTGTAAAGAATCTCCACGCTGACCGGCCGCTCATAGCGCGCGAGCGCGGCCCGCAGGTGCTCCCGTTGCTCCTCGGGGGAGAACAGCTCGGCGAATCCGGGGGAGTCGTAGAGCTCCTCGCCGCTCTGCAGCAATGCCCGCGCGAGCCGGGCGCGCCGCTCGCCCTGGAGCGTGCGCGCGAGCTCCATCACAAGCGCAAGCTCGTCGCCTGCCGCGTGGTGCTCGGCGAAGTCCAGCACTCTGCCGAAGCCTCGGTCCGTGACGATCGCCGCTGCGTGCTTCGGGCCGAACAGCAGTCGCCCAAGCCGCGACTCCGCCGCTTCGATAGGTGGTGTCGCCCCACGCTCTTCGGCCGCCGTCGCCGCTTGCGCCATGCGCCCGCCCAGCGCCGCGCGTTCGCCCTCCGTGAGCGACGGTCCGTGGTCCACTGCCCAGTCCGCAACCCACTCGAGCGCGTCCGAGGCGGCGTCGCCGAGCGGCTCTATCCGGCGAAACGCCTCGTGGAACAGCGCCGATACGCGCGGCTCTCCGAGGTGCTCCGCGACGCGCAGGAGGGCGTCCGCACCCACGATCGGATCCACCTCGCCGCGCGCGCACGCGATCGCCTCGTCCGCGAGCGCCGGACACACCGCCACGACGTCCGCGAGCGCCGCGGGCAAATACCGGCTCGTCCGGGCCCGCTCCAGCGCGAGCCGTGCGAGCCGCGCGCGCGACGCGCCCGGGTGCTCGCGCGCCACGGACAGCAAATCATCGACGTCCTCGAGCCCCTGGCACTCGGCCTCCGATGCCTCGAGCATCCCTGCGCTCATGAAGGCGTGCGCCGCGCGCTTGCGCGCCCAGAACCCGCCGGGCGACCCCTCCTCCGCCCCTCCGGCCTCCAGCGCCGCGCGCAGCCGCACAATCTCGCCGCGTGCCCGCTCGCGATCTCGAGCCGGCACGAGCGGCAGGAGATCGCACCACGCGAGGAGCGCCACGACTGGCTTCGCCCCGGGGATCCACGCCTCGAACTCCGACAGGGCGCGCGCGATCCCCGCCGCAGCAAGATACGGTGCGCACGATCGCAGCGCCTCCCCGCGGCGCGCGCTCAGCGCGTGGATCGCATCGAGCGCGGCGTCGTGCTGTCCGGCACGCGCGAACCGCACAGCGACCGCGGCAACCGCCCCCTCGTCGACGAACCATCCCGCTCCATCGCCGAGCTGAGGCCGCCCGATGAGCGCGAGCACGGCGCCGAGCGAGGCGTCGGGAAATACCCCGAGGTGGTGGAGGACGAACGCGTGGCGGCTTGCGAAGTCCACGCACCGGAGCCGCTCGATCGCTTCCTCCGCGCTCCACAGCCCGAACTCCAGCGCCTTAGCGCGCAGGCTGAAGGGGATCGCCCTCTCAGCCCAGGACGCCCGCTCCGCGATCTCCCTCGCGCGGAGCTGCCGTGCCATCGCCTCGGCGCGCGCCCGCTCGGCTTCGGCCTCTTCGAACGACCGGTCCGCGAGGCGCCACTCGTCGACCGAGCGCGCCAGCACATCTTTACATGCCGAGATCTCCATGGGCGGTTGCCTCCCGCGCGCCTACTTCTTCCGCTGGTGCTTGTCACGCGGGCCGATGTAGTTGCCCTGCTCGTCGTAATATGGATTGCCGCCGGAGCCCCCTCCTCCGCCGCCACCGCCGTCTCCCGGCCCCGGCCAGGCGCCCTTGGGTCCTTCCGGCGGATAGCCGCCCGGGGGCGGGTTTTCCGGCGGGTAGTACACCCCCTGGTTCTTTCCGGTCCTCGGCTCTCTCTGCGTGACCTGCTTGCCGTCTCCGTCGGTACGAGGCACGACGGCTGTCTCCGACGTCTCCGTCCTGGGGCTCCCCTGGCCATGCACTTTCTTGCCGTCCCACGGCGCATTATCGTGGTACACACCGCCAGTGGCCTTTGGCTGCTCCTTGCCCTTTTTGACGTCCTTGTTCGGATCCGCGTTGATATTGTCCGGGTGAATGCCAAGCTCGCGGAACACCTGCGCGCAGAACTTGCACGGCGGGATCGGGTTCCCTTCCTTGTCGTATGCCTGGATCTTCGCTCCCTTCCGATACTGCTCACGCAGCTCGTTACGGACCTTGGCGTTCTGCTCCTCTTTCGAGAGCTTGTCCCACCCGGGCTTCTTCTGAAGGTCGCCTCGGATCTCCTTCGCCTGCCGATCGAGCGCCTCGATCTCGGCACACTTGCCCGCTGTGTTCGGGAGCCTCTCCTTGCTAGGATCCTTCAGCTTCCTGGTCTTCGGATCCTCCTCGGTGAACTTGCCCTTCGCGTTGTCGACCGCCTCCTGAATGGCGGGGTCGTACTTGGGATTTCCCTGCGCATCGCGCGGTTTGTCGGGTTCATGCGGTGGTCGTGGCTGGCCTTCGGAATAACCCCAGGTTTCCTTCTTTCTGTCGGCTCCCGGTTGATCCCAGATCTTGGCCTTGGCCATCAATCCTAGCGGATCGACGAATCGTGTAGGCTGACTTTCGGCGTAGGCAAAGGCGTTGAATCCTGAGATCAACCCCACGGGATCGGCGCTGATGTAGCGCCCAGCCTCGGGATCGTAGTACCGGTGCCGATTGTAAAACAGGCCGGTCTCTTCATCGTGATACTGGCCCTGATAGCCGATCGGTGTGGTCGTGACGGCGCCGGGCTCGACCGCGAACCGTCCCCAGGCGCTCCGCCGGATCTCACAGGCAACCGACCCGTCGGACGACACCAGCTTCTCCGGCGTGCCGATATCGTCGGTCAGGTAATGGTAATAGCCGCTCGCCGTTCGATGCCCACGCTCGACGCGCGCATCCTTGTGCGCCCACGGGAAGCCCCGGTCGTCGTAGCAGTACGTCCGCTCTTCCACGATCGGGGCGCCGTGGCCGAGAATGCGCTGCGTGATCTCGTGCACGAGCGCATCGCCGTCCCATACGTACCGCGTGGTCGATTCAACGGACGGCTGGGCGCCCGGCGAGACACGGACCACCGTCTTCTGGACCCGCCGGGCGAACGGATCGTAGGCGAAGGTGATGCGCACGCCGTCTGAGCGCTCCACGGCCTCGAGCAGGCCGTTCGCTGCCCAGCAATAGCGGACGGTGTGCTCGCCGTCGCCCGCGGCAGCGCGCACCTGAACGAGGCGAGCGTCGTCGTCCCAGGTGTAGCGCTTGCCGCCGCGCTGCACGAGACGATTGCCCTCTCCGTAGTGCCGCTCGACGCCAAACCGCTCGTACAGGTTTCCGGTTGCGTCGTAGGCGAAGCGCTCGATGTTCCGCTCGTCGGTGCCAGCGGCGACCAGGCGCCCCACGGCGTCGTGCTCGAAGCGCCGCGAGCCGGAGGCACGATCGTACGCCTCCAGGAGCTCGGAAGCCGGCGAGTACCGGTACGCCTGCTCCACGGTCGGCGCTCCGGCTGGAGCGGCATGCCATGCAGGCTGCCCCAGCGTGGGTCTGCTCGCCGTGGTCACGCGGCGCTGCATGAGACGATCGCGCTCGTCGTAGGCCGCGTCGATCCGGCCGCCAGCGGGCAAAAGGCGCGCGACCTCGCGGCCGAGCACATCGTGGATCGGCTGAATCTCCTCGAGTTCGTCGAGCACGGCGCGCGTGCACTGACCCATGATGTCGCGATCCCAGACCTGGGAGTGGCCGAGCGACGTCGAGCGCCGTACGACGTTCCCAACGAGATCGCGCTCGACCTCGACAACGACGGTCTGCCCGTTGACTGTCTGGCTCTCGCGCACGACCCACCCCAGCGCGTTCCGCGTGTACTCGAATACACCGCTCGGCCCCTCCGCCCACACAACCCGACCGAGCTCGTCGTACTCGAATTTCTCTACGCGATCATCGTCGTAGCGTTGCTCGATGAGCTGGCCCGCCAGATCGTACTCGTACCAGGTCTTCTGGCGGAGCCCGTTCTCGGCCATGATGAGCCGGCCCTCGGAGTCGTACTTATAATGCAGTTGCCGGCCGTCGAACGTACGCTCGGAGAGGACCATGCCGGCTAGATTCAAGCTGATGGAGTGGACCTCTCCCTTCGGGTTGATCACTTCCACAAGCCGACCCTCCCGGTCGTACTTCATCCGCGTCGTCGACCCGTCCGCCTCGTGAATCTCGCAGAGCTTGCGGAACCCGCCGTACACATAGCGTGTGATGCGCCCGTTCTCGCCCATCACGCTCGTCCGCTGCCGGATGCCGTCGTAATCGTACCGGACAACGCTGCCGTCCGGTTTGCGTTCGGAGAGCAGATCGCCTCGCACACTGTAGGCGTAGTAAAACGTAGCACCGGCCGGGTCCTGCTTGGCCGTGCACCGGCCCCAGTAGTCGTAGGCCCAGCGGGTGACGTGACCGAGCGCGTCGACCTTCTCCACCAAGTTGCCGTGGCTGTCGTGGCGGTACTGAGTGCGGCCCCCGTTTGGACCGATGGTCTCCACGACGAGGCCACGGCTGTCGAAGCGGCTCTCGAACGACGCGCCGATCGGATCGGTCCAGGCGATACCTCCGGCAAAGCGCACCACGCTCGTCACCCCGCCAGCGGCGTCGACTTTTCGGCGGATGTGCCCGTCCGCATCGCGCTCGTAAGTCGTCGAGCGGCCGAGCGGGTCGATCTCCTGGAGCACGCGGCCGCGGGGGTCCAGCCTCCACTGGGTCGTCGCGCCGAGCGAGTCGGTGTACGCGACGAGATTCCCGCCCTCGTCATACCGGCGCTCGACCACCGCGCCAGCCGAGACGGCCTTGTCAAGCTTGCCATGCTCGTTCCCGAAGTACCGATGAATGGTGATGGAGTCGATCGCCTCGGAGTAGCCGTTTCCATCGTAAATGAACTTACAGTGATAGATGCCTTTCGCGCGGGTCTCGCCGTCGGCCAGGAGCGCGGGAACGCCGGCCGAGAGGCTCCTGTCCTCGGCGTCGTCGTACGCTCCCCACGTCTCGACGCAGCGCTTTTGCTCATCGTAACGGAAATGGAAGGTGAGGCCGACGGGCGAGGTATGTGCGAGCAAGAAGTGGTCTTCGTCGTAGGCGTACCGGGTGGCGTAATCCTCCGCGTCGCGCGCCTCGATCAGGTTGCCGCGCTCGTCGTAGGCGAAGCGGCCGAGGGCGACCCAGCGGCCGTGTTCCGGCGCGTTCTTCAGCTCCCATGCGGCGATGCGGCCGTCATGGTCGCGGCGAACCCTGACGACCCGTCCGACGCTGTCGTGCACCTCAGCGAGCCGCCCGTCGGCGTAGACGAGCGAGATGGTCTGGTCGAACGCATCGCGGATGGCCGACAGGAGCCATCGCTCCTGATGGCGCGCCTCGAATACGAGCCACCTGCCCTCACCGGTGTCGAGCACGAAGCCCTTCGCGCCGCGCACGAGAACCATTCCTTCGGGCCCGGTCGTGCCTTCGCCCTCCTCGATGAGGTCGAACTCCAGGCCGAGGCCCTGGTCGCTCCACACGGTGATGGAGCGCCGGCCGATCTCTACGTCCCACGCCAGCGAGTGGCACCACCCGAAGCCGAGGCCGACGTCGCGCTCGGTCGATGTGGCGTAGTAGGCGCGCGCGATTTCGAGCGGGAGCGGGCCCGGCAGATCGACGTCGAGCGCGGGATTCGTGAAGACGTTTCCCGTGACGACATCGACGGGGTCGCCCTTCGACGCCTTGCCGCTCTTCTTTCCTTTGTGGTGCCGCGGGCACGAGCCGCCGTTGGGATCACCAGTCCCGTTGCCGCAAGCGCCCTTGCCACCACCACCGGTGCCCTTGCCGCCATTCTTGCCATTGGCCCTCTGGCTGCCCTTACTGCCCTTGCCGCCCTTGCCGCCGCTGCCCGCTCCGCCCCCACCACCGCCGAGGACGAAGACGCCGGGGTTCATCCCGGGAATCGCCGGGATATTGGGGACAGGGGCCGTGCGCATGCGCTACCGCTTACGGCAGCCCGCGCCGTGCGTCAAACCACCCGCCGGCGCGCGAACCGGAGCCGCAAGGCTGCACCATCGCGAATCCTCGGTCCGGAACTGGCACGCGTCCGGTCTCGATCCATCGAGTGCGCACCGCGTATCGCCGGAAGGCCTTCTTAGCCCCTGTCCCCGCTTTCGACGAGCGCCAGACACGAGGACGGCACGACATGGACAGCTTCGAACCGCTCGCCACCCAAGGATCGGCTCGACCCGCGGAATGGGAAAGCCGCCGGATGCGGCGCGGCACGAGCATCCCTTCGCCGCGCTCCTCACTGCCGCACCGGCAGCTCCACCACGAAGCTCGCCCCCTCCCCCGGCGCGCTCTCCACCGTCACCGCCCCGCCGTGCGCCTCGACGACGCTCTTCACGATCGCCAGTCCCAGCCCCGTCCCGTCGCGACCCTCGTCCGTCGTGAAGAACCTGTCGAAGATCCTCGGCAGGTGCTGCGGCGGCACGCCCGGCCCGCGGTCACGCACCGAGATCCTCGCCGTCCTCTCCCCTTCCCGCCCCTCCCCGCCCTCCACGGTCACCACCACCGCCTCTCCCGGCGGCGAGAACTTCACCGCGTTGTCGACGAGGTTCAAGAGCGCCGTCTCCAGGTCCGTCTGCCGCGCCCGGAGCAGCCGTGTCCGCATCTCGTACCGCAGCAGCACCGGCTGCCCCGGGCTCGCGCGCCGCTCCACCACGCGCGCCACCAGCGCCTCCAGATCGAGCACCGTCATCGCCTCGCTCGAGGCCTCGATCCGGCTCAGCTCCAGCAGCCTCGACACGAGCCGGTCGAGCCGCGCCACGTCGAGCTCGATGTTCCGCAGAAAGCGCCGCCGCGCCTCGAGATCGTCCGCCGCCCCCTCGTCGAGCAGCTCGGCGGCGCCCCGGATCGACGTCAGCGGCGACTTGAACTCGTGCGCCACATCGGCCGCAAAATCCGAGATGTAGCGCAGCCGCGCCCCCAGCCGCTCGTTCATCGCGGCGAATGACTCGCCGAGCTCGCGGATCTCGCCGCTCCCGGACACGGGCACCACGACGTCGCGCTCGCCGGCCGCGATGCGCTTCGCCGCGCGCGACAGCTTGCCGAGCGGCCTCGAGATCGACCACGCGAGCGCCAGCGTGACGAGGCCCGTGAACACGCTCGCGACCACGAGGACCCGGATGAGCCCGGAGCGGATCCGGTGCAGCTCGACCAGCACCGGCTGCGTCGAGCGGACAACGTACACCGCGCCGAGCACCTCGCCGCCCCGCCGGATCGGCTCGGCCAGGAACAGGAACACCGCCAGCTCCTGCTGCCGGACACGCGTCCGCGCCGCGCGGCGCCCGGCGAGCGCCTCGCGCACCTCCGGACGATCCGGGACCTCGGACCAGCCCTCGCGCGCGCCCTTTCCGATCGGCCGCACGTTGTCGGCGAGCTCCCGGAAGTCCGCCGAGCTCGGGCGATGGCCGCGCGTCGGCATGAGCGCGGGGGCCGCCGGCTCGGGCCCCTCGGGCGGGCCGTTCTCGTGCGAGTCGGCGACGACCGTGCCCGCCTCGTCGAGGATCCGGACGCGCGTGCGCGTGAGCCTCGCGGCCTGGGTCAAGATGTCGCCGTGCTCGGGCGCGTCGAGCGCGAGCCCTCGATCGAGATCCGACGCGAGCATCGCGGCGACAAGGACCGCCTGGTTCGCCATGTCGCGCTCCAGCGAGCCGAGGAGCTGCCGCTCGTAGAGGCGCGCGAACTCGAGCCCCGCCACAGGCACGAGCAGCACCACCAGGTTCACGACCAGCAGCCGGACGCGGATCCGGCCGAGCTCCCAGCGCAGGCGCTCGATCATCGTGGGGCCCGGCATCGCGGCCCGGCTACGCCCCCTGCAGCTTGTAGCCGACGCCGTGGACGGTCGCGATCGGATCGCCGCCAACCACGCGGAACTTCGCGCGAATCCGGCGAACGTGCGTGTCGATGGTGCGCTCCGTGATCAGGTTGTCGTAGCGGTAGGCGCGCTGCATGAGCTGCCCGCGCGAGAGCACCACCCCGGGCCGCTCCAGCAGCGCGCCGAGCACGCCGAGCTCCGTCGCCGTGAGCGACACCGGCTGACCGAGGTACCGCGCCTCGTGACGCTCGGTGTCGACCTCGATCGGGCCGTGGCGGAGGACCGCGGCGCGCGCGCCGGTGGGTGCCGGCGCGGGCGGCGGCGCCTCGGTCCGCCGGAGCAGCGCGCGCACCCGCGCCACGAGCTCCCGCGGCGAGAACGGCTTCGTGAGGTAGTCGTCGCCGCCGAGCTCCAGGCCGACGATCCGGTCGACCTCGTCGGCGCGCGCCGACAGGAACAGGATCGGCGTCCTGCTCCCGGCGCGCAGCCGCCGGCACACCTCGAGGCCGTCGAGCTCGGGGAGCATCACGTCCAGCACCACGAGGTCCACCGTGCCCGCCCCCGCCGCCTCGACGGCGGCGCGCCCGTCGGCCACCGCCGTCACGGCGTACCCCTCCTTTTGCAGGGCGTAGAGCAGCACCTCGCGGATGCGCGCCTCATCGTCGACGACCAGGATGTGCTTGCTCACGTCGCGATCGGTCCCTCTGTTCCGGCGCCGTGCGCGTCGATCGCCGCGCCGAGGCCCTCCACGCGCGCCCAGACCTCGGACACGATACCACCGACGCCCTCGACCGAGGATCCGGCGAAGCGCGCCAGCACGAGCTGCGTGCGCAGCGCCTGGACGAGATCCGCGAGCTCCTCGAGGGCGCGGGCGTCGCGGTCGCGCATCGCCCGCAGGCGCCGGATGTTCTCGAGGTGGAGGTGCGCCGTCGCCAGCGACCGCGCGCCCGCGCCGCCGCCGCCCCGCTCGATCTCCGCGACGCGCGCCGCGGCGGCGCCCTCGTCGAAGCCGCTCTGGCGCAGCAGCGCGTCGAGCTCCGCGTGGCGGGCGGCGGCGCGCGCCACCTCGGCCTCGATCCGCGAGGCCGCCTCGCGCGACAGGAGCGCCTCGAACGAGGTGCCAGCGCAGGCGCTGACCCCCTCGCGCAGCGCGCCCTGGACGCGCGCGGCGGCATCGCCCGCGACGCCGCCCGCGCGCCCGCCGCCCTCCCCGCGGCCCGCCGTGAGCGCGACGGGCGCCCAGATGGGCCAGAGCGGCACGCAGAGCGCCGCGGAGAGGGCGGCGCGGCGGCGCCCCTCGGGCGAGGCGCGGTACACCGCCACGGCGCACGCGAGCCCGGCGATCAGGTACAGCACCGCGAGATCGCGGAGGCTCATTGCGCCTCCTTCACCCGGTCGCCGCGCTCGGCGCCCCGATCGAGGCCGTCCAGGCCCGCGCCGTCCGCCGGCGAGATCTCCCGTACGGTCGCGCCGTCCGCCGGCGGGACCTCCCGCTGGGTCGCGCCGTCCGCCGGCGGGACCTCCCGCTGGGTCGTGCCGTCCGCCGGCGGGTCATCGACCGGAGCCACGCCATCGCGCGAGGGTCGCTCCCACGGGCGCAGCCCGTCGTGCGAGCGCAGATCGTCGTCGTAGATGAGCGCGGAGCGGAAGCTCGTGACGAGCGCGTCGGAGAAGCTCCCCTCGCGGGCGCGCAGGAACGGGACGTCCTTCTCGCTCGGCCGCCCGAGGTAGGGCCGGAGGATCCACGCGGCTTGACCGCCGACGGCGAAGAAGACGGCCATGAAGGCGACCGCAGTGAGCCAGCGGCCCGGACCCGCGCCGATGCCCCGCACGAGCACGCCGAGCGCCGCGAGGCCCGCGACGGCGTAGGCGAGCCAGGCCGCGACCGACGACGCGTGGTAGCCGAGCCCCACGTCGATGGCCAGCCAGAGCACGGGCGCGAACGCGAGCAGCACCAGCGACGAGCGGCCCGCCGACGCGAGGGCGAGCGCGATGACGGACCTCATGGGCCACGGGCGCCCGAGCACGGCCGAGAACGCGTGGAGCGCCGGGACCGAGAGCGCGAGCGTGATCAGCATCGCCAGCGGCACCTTGACGGCCGCAAAGACGATCTGCTCGCTGCCGCGGAAGCTCCCGATCACGCCGCCAAACACGGCCGAGCCGAGGGCAATCGCGCCGAGCGACGCGAGCGCGATGGCGCGGATGTCCCTGTCCTCACGGCAGCTCGCGGCCACCTCGGAGGGCGCCCTGAGGAGACGGCTCACGACGGAGGCGCTCACGAGGCACCCCCCTTCAGGATCGGGAGCATCCCCCACCACACGCGCAGCGCGAGCACCACGGCGAACCCCGCGAACACGACGAGCGCCGCGGTCGACCGGGACACGCCGGCGAGACCGCCCTCGCGCTGGAGCACCGCGCCGAGGTCACGCAGCAGGATGCAGATGCCGACGGCGCCGCCCACCGCGAGGCCGAGCAGCCCCATGAGGGCCGCTGTCGCGTCCGCCCCGCTCGTCACGACGAAGAGCGCCGAGGCGGGCGCGAGGCCGCCGAGCACGAGGCCCGTCGCGGCCGCGGCGCGCGCCGTCGCCGAGAGCGCGCGCGGCGGGTCGAGCGGCGCGTCGAAGAGCGTCAGCACGATCGTGAGCGCCGGCACGCCGACGCACGCAACGGCGATCATCGCCGCAGGGACGCCGGCCGCGTGGCGGACGAACGACACGCCGCCCTGCCGCGCGCCGAGCGAGAGGCCGTACAGCGCCGCGAGGCCGACGCCGACGCCGAACCGGGACAGCTCCTCGCGGAGCGCGACCGAAGGCCGCTCCGCGAGGAGGGCAGCCGTCCAGCTGCGGTGTCCGGCGCCCGCGGTGGGCTCCGCGGCGGTGCCGGGCACAGGGGCCGCGGGGGCGTCGTCTCGACGCTCCGCGGGATCTCTTGCGCCGGCGTCCGTGCCGGCCTCGGGCGATGATGTTACGGGGAGACAGGTAGCTTGCGCCTGCACAAGGACCTCCATCGGGGTGAGCGCTGCGCGGCCTGGTCACGGCCGCCGCAGACCTCCCTGGGCGTACCCCCCGGGTGAGGCGCACCCGCGCGCCCGACGAGGAACAGACGCGGAGAGGTTGTGGCGAAGACGTGGCGGTGGCCCGCGCCTTCCGGAGCGCCCCGGGGCCGGGACCGCCGGCACCCGAGGAGCCCTCCACGGGAGGTCTCCCGCGACGGTCCACACGCACATCACAGCCTCTGAGCACCCGACTCCGGCGATCCATCGACATGTAGATCGGTGTGCGCCAAACCACACATTGCCGATTTGTACGCGACGGATCGATGCTTGGCGCGCGGCACTCGCGAGGGAGGAAGTAATGAAGATCGACCTGTTCACAGAGATGCAGAGTCCCCGTCCGTGGTCGGAGGACCACGAGCACAGGGTCATCATGAACACCCTCGAGCAGGCGAAGCTCGCCGATCGGCTCGGGTATGGCTGCTGGTGGCAGGTCGAGCACCATACGGCCGAGGAGTTCAGTTACTCGTCGGCGCCGGAGGTGATGCTCGCGGCGATCTCGCAGCACACGACGTCGATACGGCTCGGGCACTCCTCGGTGCTGTCGCCGTTCCGGTTCAACCACCCCATCCGCGTCGCCGAGCGCGCGGCCATGCTCGATCACCTGAGCGGCGGTCGCCTGGAGCTCGGCCTGGCCCGCTCGACCATCCCGGAGTGGCGCACGTTCAACATCCCTCCGGACCGGACGCGCGATCAGATGCAGCAGGCGTTCGAGATGATCCCGAAGATGTGGACGCAGGAGCGGTTCTCCTGGAAGAGCGAGGACGCCGAGATCAACAACGTCCCCATCATCCCGAAGCCGTACCAGAAGCCCCACCCGCCCCTCTGGCAGGCCTGCTCGAGCCTCGCCTCGTTCGAGCAGGCCGGGCGCAACGGGGTCGGCGCGCTCGGCGTCACGCTGTGGGCGCCGCCCGACCAGGTGAAGGAGTGGATCGGCATCTACCGTGAGGCCATCCGCCGGTGCGAGCGCCCCGTTGGCGCGTTCATCAACAACCAGGTCGGGTTCTTCACGTTCGCTCATTGCGCCGAGACGGACCAGCAGGCCATGGAGAACGGCGCCGCCTCCGCGGCCGCGTGGTACACGAACGGGTCCTTCACGTTCTTCGAGGCGAAGGAGCACTTCCTGCGGACCCACGCCGAGGAGCAGGCGCTGGCCAAGGACCCGGCGGGCGGCGGCCTCGTGGGCCAGCTCCTGCGCGACCGCGCGGGGAAGACGCCGGCCGAGACCAAGGCCAACGCGGTCCTCGCCCGCATCATGCAGAACGAAGAGGTCCCGAACGAGGAGGTGTTCGACGCCCTGAAGGAGCAGAACTCGCTCATCGTCGGCAGCCCGGAGACCTGCCGGCAGAAGATCAAATTCTACCAGGACCTCGGCATCGATCGCCTGCTGAGCTTCCAGCAGGTCGGGCGCCTTTCGCACGAGCAGGTCATGAGCAGCATTCGCCAGATCGGCAAGCTCATCCCCGAGTTCGACAAGCCCTAGTTCCGTGAATCAGAAATCCCGTCTCGACGCCGTGGCCGCGCCGCATCACGGACACGGAGCGAGATCGGGCGGATATCCACTACGGAGAGGGCGCGGAAACAGCTAATCATCGCTGTTTTATGCATCATCGAGCTTTCCCACTCGTTGTTCCAAATGGGTGGATTGAGGGTTCCGCCGCCCGCCTTTCTCGACCTTGTCGTTGATCCTCCAGGCGCGGAAGTGGGCACCGTCCACGACGACGACGACGAGCGAGCACTTCCGTGCGCTGCGGCACGAGAGCTCGGTCGAGCGGTGGGCGGCGACGACGTGACGTTCACGAGCCAGCATGCGGGGCAGGTCCTGCCGCGATCTCATGAGCAGGGTGGCCCCGGTGCGGGACGTGGCGCGCGCTGGTTCGCGGAGGAGGACGGATGATGTCCGGCGCCTCGCCTGCTCAAGGCGATGGCGATGCGCACCGATCATGGCAGCATGCGTCGCAATGACCCGTAGCAGGGCTCCTGCGGACACCACCATTCCCGTCTCGTCCGATCCCGGGGCGTCGTCCCGTTACGCCATCATCGAGTTCCTCTGCGAGGGTTCAGACACCCTTCTTTACCGGGGTGTACGCGAGGGCGACGGCCTTGCCGTGGTGCTCAAGGTCCTCCGGCGCGATCACGCGAGCCCTCGCGCCCCGGAGCGGCTGCGTCACGAGTACGAGATTGCTCGGGCGCTCGAGAGCACGGCGATCGTCAAGCCCTATGCGCTCGAGATGCTCGGCGATCAGCCGGCGCTGGTCCTGGAGGATTTCGGCGGCGTGTCGCTCGATCGGCTCCTGGAAGGGCCGATGCCGATCGAGCGCTTCTTCCCGCTCGCCGTCCGCCTGGTGGAGGCGCTCGCCGAGGTGCACCGCCATGGCGTCGTCCACAAGGACATCAAGCCTCAGAACCTGCTCCTCAACCCCGCCACCGGCGAGGTGAAAATCACCGATCTGGGGATTGCGTCCCGGATACCCCGCGAGCTCCAGCACCTCGAGCACGTCGGGCTCATCGAGGGGACCCTGGCCTACATGGCCCCGGAGCAGACAGGCCGGATGAACCGCTGGATCGACGAGCGGACCGATCTCTACTCCCTCGGCGTCGTCTTGTACGAGATGCTGGCGGGCGCTCTGCCGTTCCGGGCCAGCGATCCCGTCGCGTGGGTCTATTGCCACATTGCCCAGAAGCCGGTCCCGCCACACGCGCTCGTCCCGTCGATTCCCCCGCCCCTGTCCGCGGTCGTGCTCAAGCTGCTCTCCAAGGCCGCCGAGGAGCGGTACCAGAGCGCGGCGGGCCTGCGGCACGATCTGGACGAGTGCTTCGCCCGGTGGCGGACGAGCGGCGCCATTCAGCCCTTCGCGCTCGGTCAGCGCGACGTCTCCGACCGGTTCCAGGTCCCGCAGCGGCTGTACAGCCGCGAGCGCGAGGTGGAGGCGCTGCTCGGCGCGTTCGAGCGGGTGGTGGCGCAGAGCCGGCCAGAGCTCGTGCTCGTGTCGGGCTACTCGGGCATCGGCAAGTCGTCGCTCGTCGCCGAGCTGCACCGGCCGATCGTGAGGGAGCGGGGGTTCTTCCTCTCCGGCAAGTTCGATCAAACCGCGAGGGACGTCCCCTATCGCGCTTTCCTTCAGGCGTTCCGGGCGCTCTTTCAGGAGATCCTCAGCGCGAACGAGGAGCAGGTCGAGCGCTGGAGACAGCGTTTCCGGGAGGCCCTCGGCGAAAACGGCAGGCTGCTCGCCGACGTGCTCCCCGAGCTCACGCTGCTCCTCGGCCCCCAGCCGCCCGTGCCCGAGCTGCCGCCCGCCGAGGCCCAGAGCCGGCTGCTCGCGACGCTCCAGCGCTTCGTCGCGGCGTGCGCCCGGAAGGAGCACCCCGTGGCGCTCTTCCTCGACGATCTGCAGTGGGCCGACGCGGCCAGTCTCCAGCTGCTCGAGCAGCTCGCCATCTACGCCGGGCCCGCGCACCTGCTGCTGATCGGCGCCTACCGCGACAACGAGGTCGGCCCCGCGCACCCGCTGCGGCTCACGCTGGCCGAGGTGCGGCAGCACGGCGCCGCTGTCTCCGAGCTCGTCCTCGAACCGCTCTCCACCGCCCACGTCGGGGCGCTCGTCGCCGAGACGGTCCACGCGCCCGAAGGCCAGGTCGAGCCGCTCTCGCAGCTGGTCTACGAGAAGACCGGCGGTAATCCGTTCTTCGTGCTCCAGTTCCTGATCGCGCTGCACCAGGAGGGGCTCATCGCCTTCGACGCGGACGCGGGCAGGTGGCGGTGGGACATCGCCGCGATCCGCGACAAGGGGTTCACCGACAACGTCGTCGAGCTGATGGCGGGCAAGCTGAAGCGGCTCTCGGTCCCGACGCGGGACGCGCTCAAGCTCGCCGCGTGCCTCGGCAGCAGCTTGGATCTCGACACCCTCGCGCTGGTCGCGGGCCGGAAAGCGGCGGAGCTCCGCGACGCGCTCGAGGAGGCCGTGCGGGAGGGGCTGCTCCTCCGCCGGGGCGACGCCTATCGATTTCTTCACGACCGGGTGCAGCAAGCCGCTTACTCGCTCATCCCGGCGGGACAGCTCGCCGAGATGCACCTTTGGATCGGCCGGCTGCTCCTCAGGGCGCAGCGCGCGGAGGAGCGCGACGAGGCGCTCTTCGACGTCGTCGGCCACCTCAACCGCGGCGCCGCGCTCATCCGTTCTCGGGCGGAGCGGCACGAGGTCGCGGCGCTGAACCTCCGCGCCGGCAGGAAGGCCAAGGCCGCCGCGGCCTTCCAGTCCGCCGCCGCGCTCTTCGCCGCGGGCCTTTCCCTGCTCGCGCCGGACTCTTGGGAGACGCAACACGAGCTGACCTACGACCTGACGCTCGAGCGCGCGCACGTCGCGTACATCACTGGCGGTTTCGACGAGGCCGAGCGGCTCCTGGAAGAGCTCCGCGCTCGCGCGAGGACCCGGCGCGAGACGGCCGCCGCCGTCGAGCTCGTCCTTGCCTTCTATCAGACCCGCGGGCAATACGCCCGCGCGGTGGAGATCGGCCTCTCGTGGCTCCGCGCCTGCGACATCGATCTGCCGCTCCACCCCACCGGCGCACAGATTGACAAGGAGACCGAGAGCGTCTGGCAGGCCCTGGACGACCGGGCCATCGAGGACCTGATCCATCTGCCCCCCATGACGAACCCGGAGATCGAGATCACGATGGGCGTGCTGCAGCGCATAGTCCTCCCAGCGGTCTTCGTGGACCCGGACCTGCACGTTCTCGTCGTCCTGCGCATGGTCCAGCTCAGCCTGCGCCACGGCAGCGCCGAGAGCTCCGCGTATGCGTACACTGCCTTCGCGAGGGTGATCGGCCCGACGTTCGGGCGATACCAGGAGGCCTATCGGTTCGGCAAGCTCGGCTGCGACCTGGCGGACAGGAGCGGCCTCCTCACCACGAAATCGGTGGTGATCAACCTCTTCGGACAGCATGTCGTCTTCTGGACACGCCACTACCGAGAGACGTATCCGTACACCCGCGCCGGCTTCAGCGCCGCGGTCGAGTCCGGCGATCTGAACAACGCGTGCTTCAGCTGCCTCTGGGCCGCGGTGTTCCGGCTGCTCTCTGGCGAGCCGCTGGAGGACGTGCTCCGCGAGGTCGACGAGCGCCTCGGCTTCGTGCGCAGCGCCGGTTACGCGTTCGCGCACATCGCGCTCCTCAGCGACCACGCCATGCTCCAGACGCTGCGCGGGAGACCGGTCCGCTTCTCGATGCTGGACGGGTCCGCTCTGGATCCGCCGGCCTTCGAGGCGCAGCTGGAGGAGGGGGATCTGCAGGGCGTTCGCGCTCTCTATTACAGCTTGAAGGCGCAGGCGCTCTTCGTGCTTGGCTCTCCCAGGGAGGCGTCCGCGGCGGCGACCCGCGTGATGGTCGAGAACCCCTTCAGGATCGCGCCGTACCCGCTCATCGCCGAGAACTTCTACTATCTCGCGCTCTCGCTCGCGGCCCTCTTCAACGCGCCGCACGAGGCGCACGAGGCGGGGCCCTCCCCGCAGCGGGCGCTCCCCGAGCGGCTCCTCGAGTGCGAGCGGCAGCTCGGCGAGTGGGCCAGGAGCGGCCCCGATAACTTCCTCCACAAGCACGCCCTGGTCCGCGCCGAGATCGCCCGGCTCCGGGGGCACGAGCCGGAGGCCATCCGGCTCTACGAGCAGGCCATCGCGTCGGCGCGGGAGGGCGGTTTCATCCAGCACGAGGCCATCGCCTGCGAGCTCGCCGCGGCGTTCTACCGCGCGCGCGACCTCGCGACGCCCGCCGACTGCTACCTGCGCAAGGCCCGCGCCGGCTACTTCACGTGGGGCGCCCACGCCAAGGTGGAGCAGCTCGACCAGCGCTACCCCCACCTCGCCCCGCGCAAGCCGATCGCGCCCACCGTCACCTTCGCCGTGCGGGCCGAGCAGTTCGACGTCCTGTCGGTGGTGAAGGCGTCGCAGAGCATCTCCGGCGAGCTCAAGCTCCCGCGGCTGCTCGAGACGCTGCTGCGCATCGTGGTCGAGCACGCGGGCGCCGAGAAGGGGCATGTGCTCCTGCTCCGGGAGGATCGCCTGTCGACCGCGGCGGCGATCGAGACACCTGGGGGCGCGGTGCGGCTGCTCGACGCGGGCGAGGCGCCTTCGGCCGCGCTGCCAGAGGCCGTCCTCAACTACGTTCGCCGGAGCCACGAGCGCGTGCTGCTCGACGACGCTGCCGCCCGGCACCCCTTCATGGAGGACGAGTATTTCAGTCACAAGCGCCCGAAATCGGTGCTGTGCCTCCCGATCGTGCACCAGGCCCGGCTGATCGGCCTGCTCTACCTGGAGAACAACCTCGTCACCGGCGCCTTCACTCCCGGGCGGCTCAGCGTCATCGAGCTGCTCGCCTCGCAGTCGGCCATCTCGCTGGAGAACGCCCTGCTCTACGCCGAGCTGGAGCAGGAGAACGCCGAGCGGCGGCGAGCGGAACAGGCGCTCAAGGCCAATCAGGAGATGCTCCAGGCCATCGTCGACAACTCGGCGGCGTCCATCTACCTCAAGGATCGCGAGGGTCGATATCTGCTCGCCAACCGGCTGGTGAGAACCAACCTGGGCATGCCGAGCGAGCAGCTCCTTGGGAGGACCGATGCCGAGCTCTTCCCTGCTCCGGTCGCCGAGACCATCCACGACCACGACCGGAAGGTGCTCGACGCGGGCGTGCCGATGGAGTGGGAGGAGGAGATCCCGCTGGAGGACGGGCTCCACACCTTCCTGTCGGTCAAATTCCCTCTCGGTGAGGGGCCCGCGCCCCGCGCGCTCGGCGGCATCTCCACCGACATCACCGAGCGCAAGCGGACCGAGCAGGCCGTGCGCTTCCTGGCCGAGGCGAGCTGCAAGCTGATGGCCCTCGGCTACGGCGCGACGTTCGAGAGCGTGGCGCAGCTCCCGGTGCCCGAACTCTCGGATCAGTGCGTCGTCGAGGTGCTCTTCGAGGGCAGGACGCCGGGCTGGACGGTCACGGCAGGGGTGCCCGGCGAGCAGCTGGAAGCGCTGAAGGACGCGCTGCGCCTGCTGGCAGAGGCGTCGCCGGCCGGAGCCGAGGGCGAAGCCGGCCGCGTCACGCCGCTGCTACAGCAGGTGGGTTCGCTCGACCCGCGGGTCAGGCCTCTCTGGAAGCAGCTCGGCGTCCACGCGTTCCTGCGGGTTCCGCTGCTCGCGCGCGACCGGTACTTCGGCGTCATGACCCTGCTGGCGACCGCGCCCGAGCGCCGCTACGGCCCCGCCGACCTGCGGCTGGCCGAGGAGCTGGGGCGCCGCGCGGCGCTCGTGCTCGACAATATCCGCCTGTACACCGAGGCCCAGGAGGCCATCGAGCGGCGGGACGAGTTCCTCGTCGTCGCGTCTCACGAGCTCAAGACCCCGCTGACCTCGCTGCAGATGCAGGTGCAGGCGGCCGAGCGCCTGCTGCACCGCCGCTCGCTCGCAAGCGTTCCCCCGGAGCGGATCGAGGCGATGTTCCGTATCCTCGGCCGCCAGACGTCGCGGCTCGGGCGCCTGGTCGACGAGCTGCTCGACGTCACGAGGATGAACGCCGGGCGGCTGACGCTCACGCGGGCGCCGGTCGACCTGGCGGCGCTGGTGCGCGAGGTCGTCGAGCGGATGCGCCCCCAGCTCGCGGACGCCCGCTGCCCGACGCAGCTGGAGCTGGGAGCGCCCGTGGTCGGGCACTGGGATCCGGATCGCCTGGAGCAGGTCGTCATCAACCTCCTGTCGAACGCGATGAAGTACGGCGCAGGCGGGCCTATTTCTATCGGCGTGCGGCGGCAGGCGGATCGCGCGCTGCTCGTGGTCCGGGATGAGGGGATCGGGATCGCGGAGGCCGATCAGGGCAGGATCTTCGAGCGCTTCGAGCGCGCGGTGTCGGTGCGCAACTTCGGCGGTATCGGGCTCGGGCTCTACATCGCACGCTCGATCGTGGCGTCGCACGGCGGATCCATCCAAGTGCAGAGCAAGCCGGGCGCCGGCGCGACGTTCGTGGTGGAGCTCCCGCTGAACCCGCCGGAGGCGGACGAACGCGGCGTCGAGCCAGCCTAGCCCGAGTTTCGCAAACATGAAGGGCTGAGCGGCGCGGAACGCACGGAGGCGAAGCTGAGCGTGGCCGCCGTCACGCCGCCGCCGGTCCCGGCGATGAACTTCGGGATCGGGTGCGCCCAGAAGGGGAACCGGATCTGTCCCCGCTCGTACGCCTGCTCGATCGTCTGCACGTTGCCTTCGAGCTGGCCGGTGAAGCCCCGGGGCCTTCCCCGGCGGGTCGACGATCTGCCGAGGGATACCTCCCGGCTTGCCGGAGAGGTCGCTCGATCAAAATCGCCCGACGAGGCCGAGCCCGGCGCTGCTCGGTCCGAGCGCCATCGGCGCGGGGAGCACGAACGGCTGGTTGACGTCGTCGCGGACCAGCACCCTTCGCGGCACGAGGAGGCCTGGCACGAGCAGGGCGGCTCCCGTAATCTGGACGAGCCCGTCGAGGACGAGCGCCATGGTCTCGAGGTCGTCCTGCCGGGTCGTGGCCAGGGTGATGAAGGGGCCTGCGCACGGCACGAACAGCGCCGCGTAGCCCGGGGAGCCGCGGTATACCGCGTCGCCGCCGCCGATCGCGGTGAACAGGTAGACGGTTCCGAAGACGATCGAACCGCTGATCACGAGCCCCTTGCGGACGCGCGTCTCCGGATGATAGCCGGGCGGCACCGGCTCGCCCTCCCTCCAGGGGAGCACCTTCGGGCCCGCGGGCGGGGCGCCGTGGCCGCCCCGGAAGTCCGCGGCCAGCGGCTGCTGTGGCGCGAGCGGGGGCTGCCCCTGCACGAGCGGCGGAGCAGGCGGAGCTCCGTCGTCCGCCCGTGCGTGCTCCGCGCCAGAGAATGAGGCAACAAGCCCGGTCGCTACAGCCAGCGACCATCGTTCAAGCGATCGTCGATTCCACATTTCAACCCCCCGCGCTCGCGCTCTCGCATGCTCCGTGACCGCGCGCCGGCAGCACCCGACAGACGAGCCTACACGAGAAGGGTCAGGTCCGAGCGCCGGCGCAGAGCGTCGCGCCGTCGGAGGTGAACGCCACGCTCACCGCAGCGCTCGACAGGCGCGCGAATGTTCGCTAGGCTGCACCTCGATGTCCGTCCCTCGCGCGCGCTCCCTACGCCCCTGCCTAGGCCTACGGCCCGGGGGCCTTTGCGCGCGCTGCTGACGACGTCGCTCCTCGCAGTACGGCCCCCCTCGGTTTCCTTGGTCCCGATGGGGGTCCTCCGCCTCGTCGTCGTGTCGTGACGACTCCCATCGCTAGCTTTCAGGGAGTCCTGTCATGTCCACGATGCCTGTCCACAAGTACAAGCCCTTTCAGCCCATCCATCTGCCCGATCGCCACTGGCCCAGCCGCGTGATCGAGAGCGCGCCGCGCTGGTGCAGCGTGGACCTGCGCGACGGCAACCAGGCCCTGGTCGAGCCCATGGGCCTCGAGCGCAAGCTCCGCATGTGGCACGAGCTCGTGCGCATGGGGTTCAAGGAGATCGAGGTGGGCTTCCCCAGCGCGTCGCAGCCCGACTTCGATTTCGTGCGCTGGATCATCGACCAGGGGCTCATCCCGGACGACGTGACGATCCAGGTGCTCACCCAGGCGCGCGCCGAGCTGATCGAGCGCACCTTCGAGGCCATCCGCGGGGCGCGCCGCGCCATCGTCCACCTCTACAACTCCACCTCCACGCTCCAGCGGCGCGTGGTGTTCGGCCTGGATCGCGCGGGCATCGTCGAGATCGCCGTGCGCGGGGCCCGGCTCGTGAAGGAGCTCGCGGCGCGGTCGCCCGAGACCGAGGTCGCGCTGGAGTACTCCCCCGAGAGCTTCACGGGCACCGAGCTCGATTTCGCGAAGGAGATCTGTGAGGCCGTGATGGACGTCTGGGAGCCCACGCCATCACGGAAGATCATCCTGAACCTGCCCGCCACCGTCGAGATGTCGACGCCCAACGTGTACGCGGATCAGATCGAGTGGATGCACAGGAACCTGAAGCAGCGCGACAGCATCGTGCTGAGCGTGCACCCGCACAACGACCGCGGCACCGCCGTGGCCGCGGCGGAGCTGGCCGTGATGGCGGGCGCCGATCGCGTCGAGGGCACGCTGTTCGGGAACGGCGAGCGCACGGGCAACGTCGACGTCGTGACGCTGGCGCTCAACCTGATGTCCCAGGGCGTGGATCCCGAGCTCGAGATCCATGACGTCCAGTCGATCAAGGAGACGGTCGAGCACTGCAACCGCCTGCCGGTCCACCCGCGCCACCCGTACGTCGGCGAGCTCGTGTACACGGCCTTCTCCGGGTCGCACCAGGACGCGATCAAGAAGGGGTTCAAGGCGCTGCGCGAGGGCGGGAGCCCGCTCTGGGAGGTGCCGTACCTGCCCATCGATCCGCAGGACGTCGGCCGCAGCTACGAGGCGGTGATCCGCGTGAACAGCCAGTCGGGCAAGGGCGGCGTGGCCTACGTGCTCGAGCACGATCACGGCTACGCGCTGCCGAGGGGGCTCGCCGTCGAGGTGAGCCAGGCCGTGCAGCGCAGGGCGGAGCGGACCGAGGGCGAGGTGCAGAAGGCCGAGATCCTGGCGATCTTCGAGCGGGAGTACGTGAACCGCGCAGGGCCGCTCCGCGTCACCCGGCACAGGCGCGTCGGCCAGGGCGCGGACGAACGACACGAGTTCCATGTGCAGATCCGAGGCGCCGCCCACGTGCTGAGCGCCGCCGGCGGCAGCCCCGTCGAGGCGCTCGCGAGCGCGCTCGCGCGCCACGCGGGGATCGCGATCGCGGTGGACGAGCACGCGGCGCACGCGCTCCCGAGGAGCGCCGGCGACGAGACGGCGGCTTACGTGGCCATCTCGGTCGGGCGCAAGCGCAGCTTCGGGGCAGGGACGCACGGGGACGCCGACATGGCGTCGCTCGCCGCCGTGGCGTCCGCGTGGAACCGCGCGCGGCCGGCGGATGCGGCGCAGCTCGCGGCGGCAGCGGAGTGAGCGGGCGCGCGGTCGCTCAACCCCGCCGGAGGCGCCCGCGCAGCGAGACGAAGCGCCTGGACGCGCGCGCGCGCGGTGCTACCCTCGCGCGCCGACGGCGGAGCTCCTCCGGCGGGTCCGGCAGCGCGGCCACAGACGGCAGATGCGGGAACCAGCAGGGGCGACGTTGCAGACGCCACGTTCCCTTATGATGCCTTCTCCCCCACGCCGCATCCCGAGCTCGCGCCGCATCCCGAGCTGCCTGTGGACACGCACCTCCGGTGCCTCCCTCCAGCGCGCGAGCGGGGGGACCTGGGCAGGGTGCGCCTGCGGTGCCGGGCGTATCCGTCGAGCTCTGGAAGCAGGACTGGCTGCGCTGGAACACAACGAGACAATCAAGGTGAGTGAATGAGCAAGGTGGAAAATCCGGCACTGAGAGGGTTCAACCCCGATCCGTCGATCGTTCGCGTGGGGGACGATTACTACATCGCGACCTCGACGTTCGAGTGGTTCCCGGGCGTCCAGATCTCCCACTCGAGAGACCTCGCCAACTGGCGGGTGGTCGCGCGGCCGCTGGAGCGGTACTCGCAGCTGGACATGCGCGGCAACCCCAACTCCGGCGGGATCTGGGCGCCGTGCCTGACCTACGCGGACGGCTTGTTTCACCTCATCTACACGAATTCGCGACGCTGGGCGGGGTCGTTCAAGGACGTCCACAACTACCTGGTCACCGCGCCTTCCATCACCGGCCCGTGGTCGGAGCCGGTGTACCTGAACAGCTCGGGGTTCGATCCTTCGCTGTTCCACGACGACGACGGCCGCAAGTGGCTTGTGAACATGGTGTGGGATCACCGGCCGGGCAACAACCCGTTCGGTGGGATCTTGCTCCAGGAGTACAGCCCGAAGGAGAAGAAGCTCGTCGGTCCGGTGGAGAACATCTTCCGAGGCACGGCGCTCGGGCTCGTGGAGGGGCCGCACCTCTACAAGCGAGATGGCTACTACTACCTGCTCACCGCGGAGGGCGGCACGTTCATCACGCACGCCGCGACGGTGGCCCGCTCTCGCTCGATCCACGGCCCTTACGAGGTCATGCCCAACAATCCGCTCATCTCCAGCGCGTCCCACCCCGAGCTGCAGCTCCAGAGCGCGGGTCACGGTAGCTTCGTGGAGAACAAGGACGGCTCGTGGGTGTTCGCGCACCTGTGCCGTCGCCCGCTGAAGAATGGCCGGTCGACGCTGGGACGCGAGACGGCGCTGCAGGGGATCACCTGGGTCGAGGGGTGGCCGCGGCTGACTTCGGGCGGGCAGGTTCCGCTGGACGTCTACGAGGGGCCGAACCTGGCTCGCCACGAATGGCCGAAGACACCCGAGCGCGACGACTTCGACAAGCCCGCGCTGGGGATCGAGTGGCAGTCGCCGCGCGTGCGGCCGGCAGACGTGAGCAGCCTCGCCGCCCGACCCGGGTACCTGCGCCTGATCGGGCGCGAGAGCATCACCTCGAACTTCGAGCAGAGCCTCGTCGCGAAGCGCCAGCAGGCCAAGCACGTGCAAGCGACGGCGTGCATGCAATTCGCCCCTCAGCACTTTCAGCAAATGGCGGGCATCGTTGCGTTCTACAGCACGGACTCGTTCTACTATCTCTACGTCTCGCGGGCGGAGCACGCCGAGAAGGCCCTTTCGCTCATGAAGTGCGAGCGGGGGAACCTGACGTTCCCGGTCGAGAAGGAGTACGTGCTGGACGGGGCGGAGAACATCTTCCTGCGGCTCGAGATCAAAGACGATCGGATATCGTTCTTCTACTCGCGGGATGGCGTCACCTACCACGCGGTGGGGTGGGAGCACGATGCGTCGATCCTGTCGGACGAGCACGCGGTGCCCTGTGGGTTCACGGGCAATTTCGTCGGGATGGCGTGCCAGGACCTGGCCGGCACACGCCTGCACGCGGACTTCGACTGGTTCGACTACCGCGAGATCGGGTGACGTCCGAACAGGGAGACAGCCGCAGCGCCGCGCTGGGCGAGCGGCTGAGCCCGTATCCCACGAATGTGCGCCCCGCTCCGGCAGCCGGCTAATAGGCCGGCTCCGGCGCGCGCTCCTTGCCACGGAGGTGGATCTGGAGCGTCAGCATCCACGCAGTCGGCGCCGCGACGAGCACGTGCGGCGACGGCAGCGGGGGCGCGCTGTCCTTCACGAAGCTCGAGGCGTAGACGTACTGCGCGTCGTAATACTGCAGGCCCAGGAGGTTCGTGCCGTTCAGGGCGAGCTCCATGCCGCGCCAGCCGACCGCCGCGACGGCATCGAGGCTGATAGCGTCCTTGCCGTCCCGCCCGCCCGGGAGGGAGCGACCCGCCATGCCCTCGACGCCGGCGCCCACGCGGACCGTCACCTCCTTGCCGGAGAGCCGGCCGACGACCCCCGAGGCGAACACGTCGTCGCGCAGGACGAACGCCGGCGCATAGGGCACCGGGTCGCCCTCCGCGAAGCGCGCGTCGGACCCGGTGAAGCGAGCGTGGGTGTACGTCCCGCTCAGGTGCGCGCCGAACGGGCCGGAGCGCGCGCTCATCACGACCTGCGCGCCTGCGCGCACCGACGGCGGGGCCTCGACGTGCTGCCGGGACGCCGCGTCGAACACGCGGTCATTGCCGAGCCACGAGCCGAACCCCACGGCCGAGCCCTGGAAGGTCTTGCCCTCCTTGAGCCGGACGCCCGCCTCGACGCTGCGCACCTTGGTGAACGGCACGCGCTCTCCCTCGTCGAGGTCGCGCGCCTGCGGGGAACGGAACCCCTCGCCGTAGCTCGCCACGAGGTGCACGCCGCCGCTGACCGCGATGTCGGCCATGGCCTTGCTCGACACGACGAAGCCCTGCGCGGTGCGCTCGAGCCCGGCGTTGCTCGTGCGATCCCGCACGCCGTACGAGAGCGAGTCGAGGCGCGCGCCGCCACGGACGACCACGCGCTTGATCGGGTAGAGCGAGAGATCGGCATACGCGGCCACGTTCGTGGCGTCGATCGTCGCGTCGACGAGCGCGGCGTTCTTCGTGCCGTCCTCGAACAGGCGCGTGTCGGTCTGGTCGACCGTGTCCACGCGCGCGTAGGCGCCCATCTCGATGGAATCGCGCTTCGAGGTGATCTCGACGCCATGGCGGTAAAGCACCGTGAGGCCGAAGGTCGAGGCGTCGTTCACCATCTCGCTGTCGTCGCTCCGGACGATCGGCTCGCCGGCGAGCTGGTCGAGCGCGTACCCGGTGAGGTTCTGGTGAAACGTCGTCTTGGTCTTGCCCGCGAAGCCGCCGATGCCCATCGTGCCCTCGCCGAGGCTCCACAGGACATCGGAGCCGACGAGCGCCTGCGATGTCCTATCGCGGCCGAGCGGCCGCTGCGCCGCGTAGGGGTCGGCGCCCCGCTCCACGGGGCCCTGCGGCAGGTAGCCGGGAAAGTCGAAGCGCGCCGAGCCGATGGCCACCGTCGCGCGGAACTGGACCCGGTTTTCGCCCCCGCCGAGCTGCCCGACGAAGGAGCTGCGCTCGCCGCCGCGCACGCCCCCCGGCCCGTCCGTGGCGTCGGTCTCGAAGGCCGCGAACGTGTCCATCATCTCGTCGTGCTCGGGCGCAAACGCGATGAGGACACGCCTCGTCCCGAACGAGCCGACTCCCCCCTTCAACCAGAAGCCCGGCGCCTCCAGGCCGAGATCCATGCGGAGCGAGCCGGCGACGCCGAAATCGCCTTGCCTCGGGTCGTGAGGGCCGCTGGCGATCCGGACGGAACGGACCACCTCCGGCATGATGAGGCGCATGTCGGCATATCCAGGAGCACGGATGTGCGAGACCTGGTTCATCGGGATGTTGCCGGCGAAGATCTCGACGTCCTGACCCGAGGTGCCGTCGAAGCCGCGCAGCGAGAGGTGCGGCGCGCGACCGGGCAGGCCGCGATCGCTCATGAAGACGCCCGGGAGGACCCGCAGCACGTCGGCGCCCGAGCCGTGCGGCGCCGCGGCGAGGACCTGCGCGTCCGCCTCGACGTCGGAGGCGCTCCGGGCCGGCGACTTCGCCCGCACCCTCACCTCGAGGGGCTCGTCCTTGGGGGCACAGGCGTCGATCTCGGCCTGGGTCGCCGCCTCGCGGACGCACCGCTCGTAGCTGTCGGCGCGGGCCACCGACGGCCACAGCGAGGCACAGAGGAGCGGGACGGCGACGGCCAGCGCTCCTGTCGGCCCGAGCCGCCGTGATGGCCATCCCCTCGAGCCCCGTCCCCCGCGGTGCCTCATGAGGCGATGATACAGACAACGAGGCCGGAGCTTGGGTGAGAAGCGTGGGAAGCGCGCGTCATGACCTTGCGACCTCGCGCCTCGCCCGACGTCGCCGGGTAAGCGTGCCGCGATCGATTGAATTTCGATACCAGCCAACGGCCCGCACGGCCCGCGCGGCGGAGACGTGGCCGGATTGACGGGCGTGTGGAGCGCGTTTATCCGTGCGCTGATGGCCCCGAGCTCTCCCTTGCCCGCGCAACCGCGGACGATCGCCGAGGACGCGCGGCGGGGATCCCCAGGCGCCGCTCCGCCGGGCCCGGAGGCCGCGCTCATCGCGCGGGCGGTGGCGGGAGAGCCGGCCGCGGTGAGGGCGCTCGTCGACCTGCTGACGCCCACCATCCAGGAGCGGGTGATGCGGCCGCTGCTCCGCCGCCGGCGGGCCGCGGGGCACCGCGACGTCCGGCAGGAGGTCGAGGACCTGACCCAGAGCGTGTTCCTCTCGCTCTTCGCGGACGGCGGGCGCACGCTGCGCCAGTGGGACGCCGGCCGGGGACTGCCGCTCACGAGCTTCGTGGGGCTCGTGGCCGAGCGCGAGGCGTGCTCGATCCTGCGCAGCCGCCGCAGGAACCCCTGGACCGAGCAGCCCACCGAGGACGACGCGCTCGAGCGCGCGGACGGCGCCTCCGTGTCGCCGGAGCCCGCGGCGATCTCGCGGGAGCTGCTCGCGGCGATCGCGCGAAAGCTCCGCGATCGGCTGAGCGAGCGCGGGATGGAGCTCTTCTACCTGCTGCTCGTCGACGAGCGATCCACCGAGGAAGCGTGCGCCATCACGGGCATGACGGCGGACGCCGTGTATGCGTGGCGGAGCCGCATCGCCCGGCTCGTCCGGCAGATCGCCGCGGAGCTCGCGGCCGAAGCAGAGCCGAGAGGGCGCGGCGCCTCGCCGAGCGCGGCGAGCCCGGGAGGGGGACGATGAACGACGACGATCTGCTGAAGGCGCTGGCGCGCGCCGCGCGCGAGCACGACCGGGCGAGCGATCCGCGCTGGTCAGCGAGGGTGCTGGGGACGCTCGAGGCCGGCGAGCGCGATGCGCTGGAGGCCGAGGCGCAGCGCTCTCCGGAGGACCGCGAGGCGTGGGAGGCGTCACGCCCGCTGGACGGCGAGGCGCGGTCGAGGATCGCAGACCGGATCCTGGCCGGGCTGCAGGCGAGCGCGGGCGAGCGAGGCGCGGAGACGGGAGGCGCCGCCGCGGAGGCGGCGGAGGCGGAAGGCGCCGCCGCGGCGGCAGGCGCGGAGGCGGCAGGCCCGCCACCTCCGGGACAGCGCGCGGCGGCGGCGCGCGGCGGCCAGGTGCTCCCGCTCCCGCGAAAGCCGGGCCGAGCGCCCTGGCGGATCGCGGCGACGGCCCTGGCGGCGGCCGCCGCGGCGGTCCTCGTCGTGCGGCTCTCGCTGGAGGGCGACAGGCACCATCCGCGCGGCCTGCTCGACGATCCGGGCGCGGTGGCCATGCTCCCGGTGCCCGCCTACGCCATGACGCTCGCAGGCGGCGAGGTCCGCGCGCGCTCCGCCTCGAGCGGCGCCGACGCGACCGCGCGGCTCGGGCCCGGATCGAGGCTCGAGATCACCCTGCGGCCCGCAACCCGGGTCGACGGCCCCGTCGCGGTGCGCGCCTTCCTGATCCAGGGCGAAACGGCGCGCCCCTGGGACGTGCACGCCGACCTCTCGGAGCAGGGCGCTGCGCGCATCGAAGGCGACACGGAGACGCTCTTCCCCGGAGTGCCCGAGGGCGAGTGGGAGATCGCGATCGCGATCGGACGGCCGGCGGCGCTGCCAGACAGCGCGGCCGGACTGGCGGACGCGCGGCCGTCCGAAGAAGAAAAAGATAATAAATTCAGAATCTTACGATTCAACGTGCTCCTCCTGCCGCGCGCAGCGCCGCCCCCCCTCCCCACCGCCCGACCCGCCGCGCCCTCGAAGGACCCATGACGCGCTGGCGAGCGCTCCGGCCCGCGCTGGGCGCAGCGATCCTCGGCGCGGCGGCGCTGGCGCCGGGATGCGACGCGCGCCGCCCGACGGGGACCGCGGCCCCGGCGACCTCCGGGGCGTCCGCGGACCTGGCGACCGCCGCGGCGCCCGCGCCGCCCCTCGAGGTGGAGTTCGCCGGCTGCAGCGCCGTGCACGCCGGACCCGCCTGCGCGCTTCCAGACGACCGGACCCTCCGCATCTGGGTGAAGGCCCCCGCGGACGCCCGCGTCGCGATCGCCGCCGACGCGGCCGCCGCGGCGGACACCCCGCTCTCCGCGCTCGACGGGGCACGCGTCCAGGGAGGCGTGCTGGCGCGCGTCCCCGTCCCGGAGGGCGCCCGCGCCCTCTCGGTGACCGCCGAGCGGGGCGGCGGGCGCGCGTCGTTCCGCCTGGAGCTCCGCCCGGCCATCGACGCGCCCCGGCTGAAGGAAGCCGAGGCGCTGCGCCGGAGCGGCGACCTCGACGCGGCGTCCTCGGCGCTCGACGCGCTGGCGTCCGGCGCGGACCCCGCCGTCCAGGCCCTGGCGATCGGCAAGCGCGCGCGCGTGGACCTCGCGCGCGGCAGGATCCCGGAGGCGCTCGCGGGCTTCGAGGCGTCGATCCGGGCGCACCGGGCGGCGGGGCGGATCTCCGACGAGTTCCTCGACCGCTTCGCGCTCTCGTACGCGCTCGTCTTCAACGGGCGCAGGTTCGCGGAGGCGCGGGCGGCGCTCGACGCGCTCGGGCCGCTCGAGGCGAGCCATCCGGAAGGGCGCGCGGTGAAGCCGTACTACGCGGCGCTGCTCGCGTCCGAGGCGGGCGACCTGCGCGCGGCGCTCCGGCAGCTGGACGCGTCGGCGGCGGGCGCGGAGCGCCTCGGCCTGAGCGACCACCGGCTGCACGTGCTTCAGGAGCGCGCCGACGTGCTCCAGACCCTGGGCCGACCGCTGGAGGCGCGGGCGCTGCTGCGCGACGTGCAGGCGTCCTCCCCGCCCGGGAGGGCCCCGTGCGAGCGAGCCTCCCTGCTGAACGACCTCGGCTGGAACGCCCTGCAGGTCGCGTGGGCGAGCGGCGGGTCCAGCGGGCCGCCCGAGGGCGCCGAGCGGCCTCGAGCCCTCGCGGACGCCGAATCGCCGCTCACGGCCGCGCTCGATCTGTACGGGGCCGCGTGCCCGAAGCCGGCGAAGCGCGCGAACGCGCTGACGAACCTGGCCCTCGCCAAGCTGGAAGCCGGCCAGACGGACGCGGCGCGCGCCCTGCTCGACGAGGCCCGGCGGACGGACGCGCGCCCCGACGCCGGCGTGGCGATGTACTGGCTCGAGATCGAGGGGCGCGTCGCGCTGGGCAGCGGCGATCCAGCGAGCGCGCTGGAGATCTACGGCCGGCTCGCGCGGCTCGCGGACGCGAGCGAGCTGCCGGAGGGCCGCTACCGCGCGGCGCTCGGCCGCGGGCGGGCGCTCGAGGCGATGGGGCGGCTCGACACGGCCGCCGTGGCCTACGAGCAAGCGGAGGAGCTGCGGGGCGACCTCGGCGCGCTCGTGCCGCTCGGGCAGGGCCGGGGCGGTTACCTCGGCCGCCTCGAGGAGAGCGCGCGGCGGCTCGTCGACCTCCTGCTCCGGCGCGATCCGCGCCGCGCGGCGCGCGCCGCGCGGCGATCACGCGCGCGGGCGCTCGCGGCGCTCCGCTGGATCGACCGCATCGAGGCGCTCGGCGGCGAGGAGCGGGCGCGCTGGGAGCGCGCCCTCGCGGCGTACCACGACGCGCGGGCGGCCTTCGACGAGGAGGGGCGCGACGACTGGCGGCTCTCGTCCGACGAGCTCGAGGCGGTCCGTGTCGCCCGGGCTGCGCACGGGCGGTCGATCCGCGCGCGGCTGGAGGAGGCGCTGCTCCTGGTGCGACAGGGGGAGCCCGCGGCGGTGGAGGTCGAGGCGGCGCCGGCGCTGGACGAGGGCGAGCTGATGCTCGTGGTCCATCCGATCCGCGAAGGATGGGCCGGCTTCGCCGTCACCGGCGGCGGCGTCGTGGCCAAGCGGCTGCCGGCGCTCGACGCCTCGGCCCCCGCCGCGGCGCTGGCCCCGCGGCTGCTCGCGCCGTTCGATGCGCAGCTGCGCGCCGCGACGCGCCTCCGCGTCGCCGCCCATGGCGAGCTCGCTCGCGTCGACTTCCACGCCCTGCCCTGGGACGGCGCGCCGCTCGTCGCGCGCATGCCGGTGACGTACGGCCTGGATCTGCCCCGGGGCGGCCCGCGGCCCGCGGAGGGCGCCGGCGCGGGGCAAGCGCCGGAGCGCGCGCTCGTCGTCGCGGATCCGCGGCGCGATCTGCCGGCCGCGCGGCGCGAGGCGGACGCGGTCGCGGCGGCGCTCACCGGGAAGGGGCTGCGCGTCGAGCGGCTGTCGGGCGGGCTCGCCACGCGCCGCGCGGTGGCCGGCGCGCTGGAGGAGCCCGGGCTCGCGCTCTTCCACTACGCGGGCCACGGCGTCTTCGGGGGCCTCGACGGCTGGGACAGCAGCCTCGCCCTCTCCGGCGGCAGCGAGCTCGCCGTGGGCGACATCCTGGCGCTGCGCCGAGCGCCCGCGCGGGCGGTCCTGTCCGGCTGCGACACGGCGCGCACGGAGGCGGCGCCCGGGGCGCGGGGGCTCGGGCTCGGCCTGGCCCAGGCGCTGCTGATCGCCGGGGCGCGCTCGGTGATCGCGGCGTCGCGCCCGGTCGACGACGCGCTGGCTGAGCGGGTGATGGCCGCGCTCTACGCCGGCGAGCGGGGAGAGCCGGGCGAGCAGCTCCGCGAGGCGACCCTCGCGGCGCTGCGCGCGGATCCGTCGAGCGACTGGGCGAGCTTCCGGGCGCTGGTCCCCTGACAGCCCCGGAGAACGCTCGAGATCTGTCAGAGGCCGGGAGGCGACGGCGAAGAACAGCTCGACCCCGGAGACGGCCTACGGAGGATGTGAACGATGCGTACCTCGATTTTCGGTCTGAGCGCCCTTGTCCTCACCGCGTGCGGTCCATCGATGGACGCCACGCCCGTCGAGTCGGCCACGGAGACCGGCCAGGCGGCGCAGGCGCTGTCATTCGGTACGCGGCCGCAGCCGCAACGCCGGATCAAGGACGAGCCCATGCAACCGGCAGATCCTCAGTGCGGCGCGTGCGCGGCGTACGTCCTGAGCGCTCGGACGCTGTACCTGTTCATCGCGCAGAGGGAGTCGATGCCCAACGTCTCGATGACGCTGTACTCGACGAGGGGTGTGCCGCTCGCGACCTACAAGGTCGCTCCGAAGCCCGACGGCTCCGCGAAGGCCCTCTACGCCCTGAACCAGGGGCTCGTCAAAGACGTGGGATGGGCCACCGTGCGATGGCTGGACGAGGGCGTGACGCATGAGCTCCGCGCAGGCGTGCAGACGACGTGGAGCGGGTGGGCCGTCCTGGGCCAGCAATGACGGTCGGAGGCTGAAGAGAGGTCGCGCGCAGGGCCGTCGGAGCGAAGAGCGACGGCCCGCGCCGCACAGGCGCTGCGCGAGAGACCGCGACGGCGCCTGCCAGGGTTGGCGGGCGCCGTCGCTCGAGGTGGCCAGCGATGACGCCGCTTGTCAGCGCGGCGGCGTCACCTCGAGGACCGCCCCCTTCATGGGTGGACGTTCACCGGCACCTTGTTGCTCGCGCCGCTCCCGTTGCGCACGCGGATGTACCCGGGGCCGACGCCGCTCGGGACCTGCACCGTGAGGCTCGTCGCGCCGATGCTGGTCGGGCTGGCGAGGGCGGTGTGCGTGGCGTCCACGAACTCGACCTGCGCGCCGGGCCCGAAGCCCGAGCCGGTCAGGCTCACCGTCGTGTTCCAGTGCCTGTTACTTCGCCGCGGCTCCCCGGGGCCTGACATGGGCCGAGAAGAAAATGATGGCGGGGGCTCCACCCGAGAGGAGAGGCCGGGCGGTCGCGCCGCCGGCCAGGTGCGCCGAGCCCAGGCCCTCAGGCCCGGGCGCTGTACGGGCAGCCGTGAGCTCGCAAGGCGGCCGCCGCGGGCTCCGTCACCGCAGGCTCCGCCGCCGCGGGCTCCTCCCGCCCTGCCGGCGCCGCGCGTACGGCGCTCGACGGCTCCCGCCGTTTCAGGATCATGCGCATCCCGTTCACCGGCTGCAGCGAGATGAAGCCGCGGCAACGCGGGTCGAAGCCGGGGACCAGCCGGAGCCGATAACGCTGCAGCGCCATCGCGACCATGATCTTGCCCTCCAGCTGCCCCATGAACTCGCCCAGGCAGATCCGCTGGCCGGCGCCGAAGGGGATGAAGGCGAGCTTGTCGTCCGCGCTCCGCCGGTGGTTCGCGAAGCGCTCGGGCTTGAACTCCAGCGGATCGCTCCAGAACTCCGGGTGCCGGTGCGTGACCCACGGGACGATGGCCACCGTCGATCCCGCGGCGACCTGGTAGCCGCCGAGGACGTCGTCCTCCCGCGGGCTGCGGAGGATGAACGGCACGGAGGGCAGGAGCCGGAGGCACTCGTTGAAGACCATGGTGAGGTAAGGCATCGACTCGATGTCCCTGGCCGTCGGAGACCGGCCGCCGAGGACGCGATCGATCTCGTCGGTGAGGTGGGCGCACACCTCGGGGTGCTGCGCGATCTGGTACAGCGCCCACGAGGCGGTGACGCTCGATGTCTCGTGCCCGACCATCAGGATGGTCTTGATCTCGTCCCGCAGCTGCGCGCGGTCCATCTTGGCGCCGGTCTCGGGGTCGACGGAGTTCATGAGGCGGACGAGCACGTTGTCCTCGCCGCCCGCGCCGCGCTGGTAGCCGTCGATGATGCCGTCGATCACGGTGTGCACGCGGTCCATGGCCCGGCGGAAGCGCAGGTGGCTGGGCAGCGGCCAGGACAGGGGCGGGTTGACCAGCGAGTACATCCGCTTGAGCGCGATCGAGAGCGCATATTTGAACGCCTCGCGGACGGTGTCCGTGTGGGCCTCCAGCGCGGCGCCGAAGAACGCCTCGCCCGCGATGCCGAACGTCACGTCCATCATGTCGTCGTTGATGTCCCGCTCGAACTCGCCCGGCTGGGCGTCCCAGCGCCGCAGCACGGCGTCCATGTGGTCGACGATGAGGGGGACGAACTTGAGCGTGTTGGCGTGGTTGAACTGGGGCTGCACGTGCCTGCGCTGGCGCCGCCAGAGCTCGCCCTCGCTGTTCACGAGGCCCCAGCCCAGCACGGGCGCGAGCTCGTGGTAGCGCTTCCCCTTGGGGTAGTTCCGGGCGTTCGTGCGAAGGACGTGCGCGATGTCGTTCGGGTGAAACGCCATGACGAAGTCCTCGGCCCCGGGCGCCCGCAGGCGCACGACGTCGCCATAGCGCGCGAAGAGGTCCTCGTAATGACGCATGTTACCGGTCCTGAAATTCGCCAGGTACCGCAGGCTGGCGAGCGGGCCAGGGCCCGGGGGCTGCCGATCGAGCGTGGCACTCATGATTCCTCCTTCTTCGCGAGCTCCAAGGAAGCTGACGTGAGCTGTTCCGCGCGGCCCCGCGCCGGGCGCACCCCGGCGCCGGTCACCGTCATCGCCGCGGTCAGATGCACAGCGAGCCTCCGCCGTCGACGGTGAGCGTCGCGCCGTTGATCCTCCGCGCCCCGTCCGAGAGCAGCAGCAGGACGGCCTCGGCGACGTCGTCCTCGGTGCAGAGCCGGCCGCCCGGCGTGCGCGACTCCCAGTACGGGAGGATCCGCTCGTGATCCGGGTAGTTGCTCGTCACATGGCCGTAGATCGGCCCGGCGGAGACGCAGTTGACCTGCACGTTGCGCGGGGCGAGCTCGACGGCGAGCGCGCGCGTGAGCGACTCCACCGCCGCCTTCACGGCGCCCATGGCGCCGAAGTGCTCGAGGTACCTCGACGAGCCGTTCGACGAGAGCGCGACGATCCGACCACCGCCGTGGCGCTCCATCAGGCGCGCCGCGCGCATGGCGCACAGGTGGTAGCCGATGACGTTCGTGCGGAAGGCCAGCTCCCAGTGCTCCGTGGTCGTCTGCTCGAGGGGGCCGAAGCGGCCGTTCGACGCGTTGCTGACGAAGTGGTCCAGCTCGCCGACGTCGCGCGCGATCGCGTCGAAGAGCCTGTCGATGTGCGCGGGGTTGGCGACCGAGCCCCAGACGTGCACCGCGTCGCCGCCGGCCCCGCGGATCTCGTCGGCGACCGCCTCGCCGTCGTCCCGCGAGTGGAAGCTGTTGACGACGACCCGCGCGCCGGCGCGCCCGAGCTTCGCGGCGATGGCGCGGCCCAGCCCGCGGCTCGATCCGGTCACGAGGACCGTCTTGCCCGCGAGCGCCACCCCGGGGGCAGGGAGCGCCCGCTGCGCCGCGGGGGCCAGAGGGGCGCGCGCCGCGGTGACCTGCGCGGGCGGCGGGGATTCGACGAGGCGCGCGAGATCGCCGACCGTGCGGGCCTCGTCGAGCGCCACCTCGAGCGCGCCCGGCTGGGCGCCGCGCTGCCAGAGGAGCGCGCGGAGCTCGTCGCGGCGGCGGCGGTCGACCCCGAGGTCCTCCTCGAGCCGCGCGTCGGGGACGAGCAGATCGACCGGGTGGCGGGTCGCGTCCGCGAGCGCCTGGACCACGACGTGGAGCGCCTCGCCCGCGTGGCCATTGGCGTGCCTTCCGGCCTCCACGTGGCCATTGGCGTGCCTTCCGGCCTCAAGTTGGCCATTGGCGTGCCTTCCGGCTGCCACATGACCATTGGCGTGCCCTTCAGCTTCCACGTGGCCATTGGCGTGCGCTCTGGCCTCGACATGGCCATTGGCGTGGTTTCCGGTCTCCACGTGACCATCGGCGTGCTCTCCGGCCTCCGCGCTGGCCGCGATCGTTCGCGACAGGAACTCGCTGACGCGGGCCACCGTGCGCAGCTCGTCGGGCGCCGCCTTGAGGGCGTTCGGGAGACCGAAATCCGCGCGCAGCGTCGCGAGGATCTCGCCGCGCTTCACGGAGTCGATGCCGAGGTCCTGCTCCAGGTCGGCGTCAGCGACGACGACCTCGTCGGGGTAGCGCGTCATGCGCACGAAGACGGAGCGAACGTGGTCGAGAAGATCATGAGATTGCATCGTCGAAACCTCGTATTGGTAAGTGCCATTCATCCGAGAGCGGCGACCGGCGGGACCGGGACTGCCGCGACGAGCGCGAACGCACCGGTCAGCACGGCCCGGCCGAAGAACTGCCCGCCCCGCGCGCCCAGCGCGAAGGAGCGGACCGAGGGCTGCGCGAGGCGCGCGCCCCCCGGCGGGAACGCGACGTCGATGTCCTGGAACGAGAACCGCGCCGGCAGCGCGAGCGCCCCCGTCTTGTAGAGCGCCTCCTTGGCGCTCCAGAGCAACGTCTCGAGGGCGGCGCGCGGGGCGCCCGCCGCGGCGCCCCGCGCGAGGCCCTCGCGCTCGCGCGGGGTGAAGTGCTCGTCGGCGAAGCTCGCCGCGCGCGCCTCGACCCGCTCGACGTCGACGCCGACCGCGCGCGCCGTGGTGACCGCGGCCGCCGCGAGCTCGCCCGCGTGCGAGAGCGACAGCGCGAACGCGCCGTCCTCGAAGCGCGGGCGACGGCCGCACGGCCCCGTCACCGCGCAGGCGAGGTAGTCGGCGCGCGGGTGCGCCTCGAGCGAGGCCGCGTCCAGCGCGACCAGCGGCGCGCCGCGGCCGGCGGCGAGCTCGAGGCGCAGCCACTTCGCCGCGACGCGCGCGCACGCGGACTGCGCCCGCCGGGCCGCGACGCGCTGCGCGGCGCACGCGCGGCGCTCGCCGGCCGTCAGGTAGGGCTCGAGGCGCGCCGCGGCCTCGGCGTCCGCCCGCGCGACCGCGATCGCGAGCGGCGGCGTCACGGCGCCCCCAGCGTCAGCGTCGCCTGCGCCGCCGGGCGGGCGTCCGCGGCCACGCGCCCCACGACGCGCCCCTCGAGCCCCTCGACCTCCAGAAGCACGCCGCCCGAGGGGTCGAGCGCCTGCGCCCACGCGCCGAGGACGCGGTCGCCCGCCGCGGCCGGGACCGTGGCGACGAGCCGGACGGGGACGCCCGCGTCGCGGAGCGCGAGGTCGTTGGCCGCCGTCCCGAAGCGGATCCGGTCGACGCCGCCCGCGGCGCACACCGGGAACGCGCCCGCCTCGTCGCGGCGCAGGGTGCCCAGCGACAGGAGCGCGTCGAGCAGGAGGAACGGCGTGGCGGCCCCGCGCTGCCCTGCGAGGGCGCCGTCGGTCGTGAGGCGGAACCGGGCCTCCTTGAGCGCGGCCCCGAGCACGAAGGTGCCGAGGTGATCGAACCAGCCCGCGTGCCGGACCGGCGAGCCAGGGTTCGCGTAGGGGTCGCGGACCAGGGGCCCGTCGACCCGGCCGACGTGCCGCGGAGCCAGGCCGTCGCGCCCGACGTGGAGCGGGCCGAGCTCGACCACGCAGGTCGCGAAGACCACGCCGGCGCGGAGGGTCACGCCCGACCGGTGGACGAAGTCGCCGCGCACCTCGACGGCGCACGCGACGCGGCCGCCGGCGAGGCGCTCGCGGCGGATCGTCGCCGCGCGCACGTCGCGCGGCGCGTCGTCGGCAAGGCGCAGGAACTCGAGGAAGCGCACGTCGCGGACCTCGCGGACGAGCGCGCCGCCGCCCGAGGTCGCGAGCGCGTGCCGGACGGCCAGGTCGACGAGGAACGCCCCGGCAGCGACGGCGCTCGAGCGCGCCCGGTGGTCGGAGAGCCACGGATCGACGCGTGTATCGAGCGTCCACGCGCTCGCGGACGCGCCGTCCGCCGCGACCACCGCATCCGACGCATCCGCCGCGACGATGCGGGGGGCGAAGCGCTCGATCTCGCCGTCGCTGAGCAGGACCTGGGCCGCGCCGGCGGGCGGCTCGGCGACGACGTCGAGGAAGATCTGCCTCCCCTCCTCCGGCTCGACGCCCCGGAGCCCGCGCGCCGCGCCGAGCGCGCTGTACTCGGACCCGGCGGTCATACCGACGCCGTTCCAGCCGAGCCACGCGATGCTCGACCACGGGCCCGCGCCCGCCTCGGCGGCGAAGTACGCCGCCGCGCGGTTCATCGCCTCGTTCGCCGCGCCGTAGTCCGGCTGCCCGTCGTTGCCGAGCACGCTGAACGCCGACGTGACGAGGTGGACGTGCGGGCGCGCGTCGGGCAGGTGGCGCGCGAGGGCGCGGCGGAGGTGGGCGAGGCCGGCGAGCTTCGTGTCGACGATCCGCTCGAACAGATCGAGCGGCTTCGACGTGAGCCGGCTCGACACCTGGATGCCGGCGCCGTGCACGACCAGATCGACCCGGCCGTACGCCGCCGCGACCGCCGCGACGGCGCGGTCGACGTCCTCGCCGCGCGTCACGTCGACGGCGTGGTAGTCGACGACGCGACCACCGGCGCCCCCGGCGCGCAGCTGGGCGAGGACCCGGTGCGCCTCGCGCGCCGCGCGGAGGCGCGCGTAGCGGTCGCGCAGGACGCCCATCCGCAGGCCCGGGCTCTCGCGCAGGGCCTCGGCATAGAAGTCCCGCTCGTACGCGTCGAACGCCGCGTCGGTCATCGCGAGCGCGCGGGCCGGAGCGTCCTCCAGCCGCGAGCGGCCGAGGAGCACGGCGCGGCAGCCGAAGCGGTCGAGCAGGCCCTCGACGAGCTCCGCCGTGATGCCGCGCGCGCCGCCCGTGACGAGCACGACCGAATCGGCGCCGAGCTGCGGCACGGCGCGCGCGCGCGGCCTCGCGGAGGCGCGGGCGAGCTGCACGGCGTGCCGCGCGCCGCCGAGATCGACCACCTCCTCGGGAACGGCGGGCCGGGCGTGGCGCCACTCCTCGGAGAGCGCGCCGAGCGCGGCCGCGGCGTCGCGCGCGTCGGTGTGGACGACGCGCACGTCGCCGCCCGGGAGCTCGCGCGCCAGGGACTTCACGAAGCCGCCGACCGCGCCGCTCACCGGCGCGAGCCGCCCGTGGAGGCCCACGGCGGAGGCGACGACGGCGGCGAAGGCCACCTCGCCGCGCGAGATGGCGCCGTAATAGCGGCGCGCAGCGCCGAACAGCGCGCGCAGCGCCGGCCTGTACGAGCCCGGCGCGCCGTCGACGAACGCGAGCGCGTCCGTGGTGCGGGTGAGCACGACGACCGCATCGACGTCATCGGGGGCCAGGGCCGCGAACGACGCGCCGAGCCGCGCCTCGTCGCGGGCGTCGAGCGAGGGCGCACCGCCGGACGCCTCGGCCCCAGGCGCCCCGAGGTCGCGCGGGATCCCGGGCTCCGCGGTGCCGGACGCCTCCTCGACGGCGAGCGCGAGGACGCGCGCGCGCTCCTCGTCGGAGCGGGCGGCGCGCCGCACCTCCGCGGCGAGCGCCGCGTCGGTGCAGACGTAGAGGACGCGGGACGGGACGCGCGCCGACGGCCCCGTCGCCGGCGCGGGGGCGATCTCGGGGACGAAGCCGTGGATCGGCGTGCCCGTCGCGAAGCCCGAGGCCGCTCGCGCCGGCGCGACCGTCGCGGCCTCGGGAGGCGTGACCTGGACGGCGCGGGGATCGGACGGCCAGCGCACCAGCGCGGCGCCGTGCGCGCGCGCGCCGCGGATCGCCGCGTGGAGCTCGACGGCGCCCTCGGCCCCGCGCAGCCGCGCGCTCGATCCGCCGACCGCGAGCTCGCGGGCCGAGGGGCCCCGCCCCGCCGCGCCGGCGGCGCCCTCCGCCGCGCCGGCGACGAGGTGCAGGCGAGCGAGCACCGGCCAGGCGTGGCGCGCGGCGGTGTCCTCGGTGCACAGCGCGACGAGCAGCGCCGCCTCGCCGACCGGCCGCGGGTCACAGGTAGCGGACGCGCCCCGCGCGACGTCGTCGCTGAAGGCGTTGACGGCCCCCGCGAGCACGACGTCGCAGTCCTCGTCGAGCACGAGATCGGCGGCCGCGAGCGCGTCGAGCAGCGAGGTCGCCGAGGTGTCGACGACGAAGTTCGGCCCGCGCAGGCCGAAGACGTTGGCGACGCGCCCGGAGATGACGTTGGGCATGTTGCCCGGCTGCGTGTACGGCCCCGTCGCGGGCGATCCCGCGCGGAGCGCGTCGGCCGTCGCGGAGGCCAGCGCGGGGCTGACGCCGCGCGCCCGGAGCGCCCGCGCCACGCGGTCGGCGAAGATGCGCTCGTTGGCGCGCGCGCCGCGGCGCGTCTTGCCCTCGTGGCCGACGACGACGCCGATGCGCTCGCAGAGCTCGCGCGCGGGCAGCGCCGCGAGCGCCTCCTCCGCGGCCATCGCCGCGAGCAGCTGCGTCGGGTCCATCGCCTCGAGGGCGTCCGGGAGGACCGGCGCGCGGGCCGGCAGCCGGAGCGCGCCCTCGTCGAACGCGAGGACGTCCGACGGGGCGCCCGCGGTCGCGCCGCCTGTCGCTGGGAACACGGACCCGAGCCCGACGACGCACAGCGCGCGGCTTCCTCCGCGCGGGCGCGCGCGCGGGGGGTGGCGCTCGGGGCGGTGCTCCTCGACGACGAGGTGCGCGTTGGTGCCGCCGAAGCCGAAGCTGTCGAGCGCGGCGCGCAGCGGGGCTCCGCCCTCGGCGATCCAGGGGGCGGCCGCCGTCGGGATGGCGAACGGCGAGCGCGCCAGATCGATGCGCGCGCTCGGCGCCTGGAACCCGTGCTGCGGGAAGAGCGTGCGCTCCCGGATCGCGAGCACGACCTTGATGAGCGACGCGACGCCCGCGGTCCAGCCCGTGTGGCCGAGCAGCGACTTGACGCTGCCCAGGGCGATGCGCGGGGCGCCGGCGTCGCTCGCGAACACCTCGGCGAGCGCCTGGAACTCGGTGGCGTCGCCGACGGGCGTCGCCGTGGCGTGCGCCTCGACGTACTGGACGCTCCGCGCCTCGACGCCGGCCCGCGCGTGGGCGCGCCGCATCGCCAGGGCCTGCCCGCGGCGCTGCGGCACCGTCACCGACGGGCTCGGGCCGTCGCTCGACAGGCCGCTGCCCAGGAGCACGGCGTCGACGCGATCGCCCCGCGATCGGGCGTCGTCGAGCCGCTCGAGCACGACGACCGCGGCGCCCTCGCCGAACACGACGCCGTCGGCGGACGCATCGAAGGGGCGGCTGCCGGTCGCGGAGAGCCCGCCGAACTGCGAGAACTGGCACGCGTTCGTCGGGCCGGGCTGGTAGGCGCCGCCGGCGATCACGACGTCGGCGAGGCCGCGGCGAAGCATCGCGGCGCCCAGATGCACCGCGTGCATCGACGACGCGCAGGCCGCGTCGACGAGGACGGTGCGCGCGCCCTCCCCCACCACGTCGCGCACGACGCGCGCGAGCGGCTCGAGGTGGCCGCGGCACGCCGCGCGCCGACCGGCGTCGAGCCCGAGCTCGGCCGCCAGCGCGCCCGCCACGGCGGCGCGGGCCGCCTCGTCCGCGGCGGCGCCGTCGAGCGCGCGCTCGACGCCGAGCAGCAGCGTCGCCTCGTCGTGCTCGATCGAGCCGTCGGCCGTGGACCCGAGGAGGCATACGATCCGCAGGGGCGCGCCGCCGCGGAGCGCGGCCGCGTGCGATCGGGCCTCGGCGAGCGCGCACGCCAGCATGCGGGCCGTCTTGGGCAGCCGCTCGAGTGCGCGCGTGTCGTAGCCGGTCTGCTCGGCGTACGGGCCGAGGGCGTCGACCGTGCCGACCAGCAGGCTGTAGGTCTTGTCGGCGGCGCGGCCGCGGTTCAGGAAGTCGGTCGCGAGCTCCGGGTGTCGCTCGCCGGTGTCGGCGATCCCGCACGTGCCCGCGAGCAGCTGCGCGAGGTAGGCGTCGACGCCGCCGGCCCCCGGCAGCACCGCGCCCATGCCCACGATCGCGATCGGCGTCGCATCCGCAGCGGCGGCGGCGGCCTCACGCGGGCTCCCGGCGGCGGGGCTCGCGGAGCTCGCGGCGGCGGCGGGGCTCGCGGCCTCGCGCGGGCGGCGGCCGTCCGGCTCCTCCTCCGGGCGCGGCGCGACCGCCGTGAGCGCGCGCCCCGCGGCGCGCAGCGCGTCGATCACGCGCCGGTGCTCGGCCACGACGTCTTCTCCGGCGCGGAACGCCGAGATCACGCGCAGATCGGGCCCGGGCGGCGCGCTCCGCCGCGCGAGCGCGGTCAGGGCGCCGCCGCCGCCGCACTCGACGAAGGTGCGGACCCCCGCCGCGTGGAGGTCGCGCACGGCCGCCTCGAAGTCGAGCGGCGTCACGAGGTGCATCGGGAGCAGGCGCGCGGGCGCGAGCGGGCCGTCCCCGTAGTGGACGCGATCGATCGGCGAGTACGTGGCCAGCGCGGGCCGCGCCGCGCCGGCGCGCGCGAGGGCGCTCGCGAACGGACCGACCGCCGGCGCGAGCAGCGGCGAGTGGAAGGCGTAGCGGCTCGCGAGCACCGTCGCGCGAACGCCGGCGCCGGTGAGCCGCCGCTCGAGCGCCGCGATGCCGTCCGCCGTGCCCGACGCGACCGCCTGATCGGCCGCGTTCACCACCGCGACGAACACGTCGTCCCGGCCGAGCGCATGCACCTCGTCGCGCAGGCGCTCCGCGCCGGTGTGGGCGGCGAGCATGCGGCCGGGCGGCGCGCCGCGGAGGGCGAGCACCCGGCGGCACACGACCTCGGCGGCCGTCGCGAGGGGAAACGCGCCGCCCGCGGCCAGCGCGGCGATCTCCCCGAGGCTGTGCCCCGCCACGACGTCCGGCTCGAGCCCGGCGGACCGGAGCAACGCGACGGCGACGTGGTCCTGGACGAGGATCCCGAGCTGATCGAGATCGGCGCACGCCTCCAGAGCGGCCCGCGCCTCCGCCTCGCCCGCGGTCACGAGCGCCGCGAGCGAGGCGCCGAGCAGCTCGCGCGCCGCGGGCTCGGCCGCGGCGACGGCCTCGCGCGCGGCGTCAAAGCGCGCATGGAGCGCTCGCAGGAGCCGGAGGTCGAACGAGCCTTGGCCCGGCAGGAGCAGCGCGATCTTGCCGACGACGCCGCCGCCCTCCCGCGCGGCCTCCCCGGAGCGCCCCTGCGCGGCTTCCCCGCCCGCCGCGGCCTCCGCATCCCACCGCGCCCTGTGCGGGCGCGCCTCGTGGAGCGGCCCCCGCGCGACCTCGGCGGCGTGCCGGAGCAGGCGCTCGGGGAAGAGCTCGCGCAGCGCGGAGCCGCCGCGCAGGCAGAGCTCGACGAAGCGCTGGTGCGGCGCGCGCTCGTCGAGGGCCCCGACGTGCGCCGTCACCGACCTGGGCAGCGGCGCGAGCTCGTCGCTCGCCGCGGAGACGGCGACGATGCGCTGGTAGCCGCACGCCACGGGCTCACCGTCGAAGCGGACCGTGCGGAAGTAGCCGTACGCGCTCGAGCGCGTCACGGCGCCGAGGCTCATGAAGATCGCGACGCGCTCGCCGACGCGCACCGGCGCGAGGTTCCGGCTGTACCCCTCGGTGGTGAGCAGCCGGATCGCGGCGCGATCCTCCTCGTGCGGGAGCGTGCCGTCCGCGGCCTCGGCGAAGTAGAGCGTCTCGCGCGCGATGCACTGGAAGCGGAAGTTCGTGAGGTAGTGATGGCTGCCATAAGCCATGCTGTCCTCGAACTTCACGCAGTACGGAACGACGAAGAACTCGCCCATAGATCCTCTCCACGCAGCCCGCCCACGCGCGGCGTCGACGCACGCCTGGCACCGCGTGCCAGCCGATGGTTCGTGCGCTCCTCACCGCTGCGCCGCTCGGGCCGTTCTAATAAGTGTACCTACACGTAAATGCTCGGAGCGCGCCGCGGGCCCATGGCCCCCGGCCGCGCGGGTGATGCCGCGATGCTCGCCTCGGCGCCGCCATGGCCCTGGCGACTGCTGACCGATCGATCGAGGGATCGGCCAGCGCGCGCCGGGGCCGCCAGGACCGCCGACGCCGAGCAGGCGTCGTGCGGACGAGGCGGATCCACGCCGTCGAGGACGAGATAGGTGTAGCTACACCTGAACGGATGTCAAGCCGCGATCCTGGCCGCGATTTGACGGACCTGGTCGAAACAGTGTAGATACACTGGTGACCGATTTTGCCCGCGCCGCCCAGATCATCGCGAGCCAGTGCGCCCTCGTGCGCGTCCGCCGCGCGTCGCGCGCGCTGACGCGGCTCTACGACGACAGCCTGCGCGCTGCGGGGCTCCAGGCGACGCAGCTCACGATGCTCGCCGCGGTCGCGACGTGCGGCGACGAGGGCGTGCAGCTCAGCGCGCTCGCGGACGGGCTCGTCATGGATCGCACGACGCTCACGAGGAACCTCGTGCCGCTCGAGAAGGCGGGCCTGCTCCGCGTGGCGCGGGCGCCCGGCGACGCGCGCGTCCGCATCATCTCCCTGACGCGCCAGGGAGAGCGCGCGATCGAGGCGGCGTTCCCGCTGTGGGAGCGGACGCAGAAGCATGTCCGCGAGCAGCTCGGCGAGAGCAGGGCCGACGCGCTCCGCGAGGAGCTCGGGCGCGTCGTGGCCCTGGCCACGCGGCCCGAGAAGGCGGCGGCACCCGAGCGGACGAAGCAGAGGGCGCCGACGCAGCGGAAGGCGCGGGCGGGCAAGCGCAGAGCGAAGTGAGATGGAGCGCGCGGTCGGGCTCGTCGGCGCGGCCACTTGGTGTACGCTCCGGCCTGATCGAGGCGCACCCCCATGAACGCGAGCGACCGACGCGCCCCCGGACCGAGCGCCGGCGAGGCCATCACGGGCCTCCTGCACGCCGCCCAGGAGGGCCGGAAGGACGCCACAGACGCCCTCCTCCGCGCCGTCTATGCCGAGCTCAAGACGATCGCCCTGGCCCGCGTCCGCCACCTCCGCGCCGGGCAGACCCTCGGCCCCACCGCGCTCGTCCACGAGGCGTACGAGAAGCTCTTCCGGGACGGCGAGGCCCGCTTCCAGAGCCGCGCCCATTTCTTCGGCGCCGCCTCCCAGGCCATGCGCGATCTCCTCGTCGATTACGCGCGCCACAAGGCCGCCCGGAAGCGGGGCGGCGATCAGGTGCGCGTCGCCGAGGAGGACCTCCACGAGCTGCCCCTCTCGCTCGATCTCCCCGTCGAGGACCTCCTCGCCCTCGACGAGGCCCTGCGCAAGATGAGCCAGGAGCACCCGCGCAAGGCCGAGATCGTGATGCTGCGCTACTTCGCGGGCCTGACCGAGGACGAGATCGCCGAGCTCTCGGGCGTGACGACGCGCACGGTCGAGCGCGACTGGCGCTTCGCCAAGGCGTGGCTCTACCGGGCGCTCCACGGCGGAGATGAGCCCGCCCCTTGATCCGCGCGAGGTAGAGGCGCTCTTCGAGGCGGCGCTCGATGAGCGCCACGAGCACCGCCGGGCGTTCCTGGAGGCGCGGTGCGCGGGCCGCCCGGAGCTCCTCCGGGAGGTGTGGAGCCTGCTCCGGAGCGACGGCGCCCAGCCGGACGGGTTCTTGAAGGGCGCCGCCGTCGCCCTCCCCGGCCGCGACGAATCGCTGAGCCCCGGCGCGCGCATCGGGCGGTTCACGGTGCTCGCCAAGGCCGGCCAGGGCGGGATGGGCGTCGTCTATGCGGCCTACGACGCGGAGCTCGACCGCCGCGTCGCCCTCAAGCTCATCGCGCCGGGGAGGTTCGAGCCCGACGACCGGGCCCGCCTCGTGCGCGAGGCGCAGGTGATGGCCAGGCTCTCACACCCGAACGTCGTCCCCATCTACGAGATCGGCGAGCACGAGCGGGGCGTGTTCGTGGCGATGGAGTTCGTCGATGGCCGGACGCTCCGCGACCTGCGCGGCGAGCAGCCCCGCGCGTGGGAGGCCGCGCTCGCCGCGGGGATCCAGGCGGGCCGCGGCCTCGCGGCGGCGCACCAGGAGGGGCTCGTCCACCGCGACGTCAAGCCGGACAACATCCTGATCGGCAAGGACGGCCGGGCGCGCATCGCCGATTTCGGGCTCGCGCGCCTCCACGTCGAGGAGGACCGGCCCCTCTCCAGCGGGGGCCCCGAAGCCGAGATCGCCGGGGAGGACGCGCTCCACGCGCCGCTCACGGCCGGGAGCGCGTTCATGGGGACGCCGGCGTACATGGCCCCCGAGCAGGCCGAGCGAAAGCCGGCGACGGCGAGGAGCGATCAGTGGAGCTTCTGCGCCACGCTCTACGAGGCGCTCTACGGGGAGCCGCCGTTCGAGGGCGAGGACGTCCGAGCGCGGCTCGACGGGGCGCGGCGCGATCTCCTGAGGCCGGCGCCGGCCGGCTCGAAGGTGCCCGCGCGGGTCCGGGGCGCGCTCGCGCGCGGGCTCCGTGCGCGGCCCGAGGAGCGGTGGCCGAGGCTCGACGATCTGCTGGGCGTCCTCGCCGACGAGCTGGCGAGGAGCTCCGAGTTCGATCTCACGGTCTCCAGGCGCGAGCGCATCCGCTTCGGCCTCCTGATCGGCGCCCTCGGCGTCGTGATGGCGACGGTGGGTATCGGCCGCGTCGTCCCGGTTGTCCGCCCCGTGGACCTCTTCGCCATGGGCTGCGTCACGGCGCTCGCGGGGCTCACGCTGCTCCGGGTCTTCCGCCGCCCTCTCTCGAAGAGCGCGGTGAACCGGCGGATCGGCCACGTGGTGAAGGTGCTGCTCGTCGCGATGCTCCTTCACCGGGCGCTCGCCGTGATCACGGACGAGCCCGTGGAGCGCGCGCTCGCGACGAACCTGCTCCTCTTCGCGGCCGTCCACGCGACCGCCGCGCCGAGCCTGCCGAGGGCGAGCTGGCTAGCCGCCGCGCTCTGCGCGGCGTGCGCGGCGGCCGCCGCGGTCTTCCCGGAGCACGCCGCCGCGATCTACGTCACGGGCGTGCTGGGCTCGCTGACGATCGCCATCGTGGTGTGGCACCTCGAGTAGCGCGCTGTCGCCTGTCGCTGATCGATTCACGGCGTCCGGCGCGCGCTGGAATCCAACGAGACGATCGTCGGCCGAGCGCCTGACCCCGCTAGGGGCCCGCGATGAAGCTGTCCTGGTAGCCCGGGTCCTCGACCGCGAGCGCGGCCGCGGTGGCCGAGAGCGGGCGGATCGTGTCGAGCATGACCGCGAGCTCGCTCGTCTCGCGGGCCCCGAGGCTCGCCTCGTACGCGCCTGGGTGCGGCCCGTGCGGGACGCCGGCCGGATGGTGCGAGATGCTGCCGGGGCCGACGCCGCGGCGCGAGGTGAAGTTGCCGCGGCAATAGAACAGAAACTCGTCGCAATCGACCGACGCGTGGGGGTACGGACAGGGGATCGCCTCCGGGTGGAAGTCGGTCGGGCGCGGCACGAAGCTGCAGACGAGGGCGCCGCGCGCGGCGAACGTCCCGTGCCAGTCCGGAGGCAGGTGCACGAGCCCGACGCGCGCCTGGAAGCGCTGGATCGGGAACGCGAACGGGTACACCGCCCCGTCCCAGCCGACGACGTCGAGCGGCGAGCGCTCGAGGGCGAAGCCGTGGAAGGCGCCGCCGCGCTTCACGACGAGCGCGCGGACGCCCTCGTCGAGGGGGCCGACGAATGTGGGCCGCCGGAAATCGCGGTGCGAGTACGGCGCGTCCATCCGCAGCTGGCCGACCTCGTTGCGCCACTTGCGCGGGAGGTGGATGTCCGCGGCCTCGATCGAGAGCCACCGCTGGGGCGCGGCGTCCGGGAGGAAGCGGTAGAAGAGCCCCTTCGGGATGACGACGTAGTCGTCCTGCTCGAAGCGGAGATCGCCGAGCATCGTGCGCAGGACGCCGCCCCCGTGGAAGATGAAGAACAGCTCGTCGGCGTCCGCGTTCGCGAAGTACACCGGATCGGCCGCGTCCGGCTGGACGAGCCCGATCACCACGTCGTCGTTGAAGAGCAGCGGCACGCGGCAGTCGACGGCGGGCCCGCCCCGCCGCGGCAGATCCTGCGACCGGTAGTGCCGCTTCGCCAGCGGGCGCGCCGGCGCGGCGACCGGCAGCGTGAAGCCGTGCGCGGCCTCCGCGACCCGGTGCTCGTGCGGCCGGCGCTCGTGGTAGGCGATCGTGTAGGGGCCGTCGAAGCCCGCCCGCGTCAGGCACTCCTCGTAGCGGAGATCCCCCGCTTCGCTGCGCAGGGCGATGTGGTGCTTGGGCGGGACGATCCCGGCGACGACGCGATCGAGCATCAGCCGTGCCCCCCTGCCTTCTGCTGCCGCTCGATGCTCTCGAACAGCGCCCGGAAATTGCCGGCGCCGAAGCCGCGATCCCCCTTGCGCTGGATGAGCTCGAAGAAGAACGGCCCGGCGTCGGGATCGTGGTGCGTACCCGACGACTCCTTGAGGAAGATCTGGAGGAGGTACGACCTCGCGCCGTCGCCGTCGACGAGCACCTCGAGCTCGCGCAGCGCCGCCGCGTCCTCGTCGATCTGCCCGATGCCGAGCCGCTGCAGGCGCTCGGGCAGCATGTCGTAATAGGCGGCCGGGGTCGGCATGAACTCCACGCCCCGGCCGCGCATCGCGCGCACCGCGGCGAGGATGTCCTCCACGGCGAGCGCCACGTGCTGCACCCCGTCGCCGCGGTGCTCCTCGTTGAAGACGTTGATCTGCGAGCTCTTGAAGTGCGGCCGGTAAGGCTCGTTGTTCGCGAACTTCACGCCCGAGGCCGGGTCCCACATCACGGCCGAGCGCAGGCCCGAGCCGTGAGTGGCGTCCTTCGCGACGTCGTTCGTGTGGAACGCGATCTGCCAGAACGGCTCGAGCCCGAGCACGTGCTCCATCCAGAGCAGGGCGGGCGCCATCGTCTGGAAGTTCGAGGTGATGTGATCGAACCGGGCGATCCCGAAGCGGTTCTCACCGCCGCGCGGCGCGTCGTAGGCCACGCAGCCGGGGAACAGCGCCCGGTAGCCGCGCCGCTCCACGAAGCGAAAGGTGGTGTCGCCGAACGGCGTCGTGATCGAGAACGAGGCGAAGGTGCCGCCTGCCTCCGTCACCCGATGGACCTCGTCGATCGGCGTGCCCCCGCGGCCGTCGAGCAGCCGGAAGGCGCGGTCGATGTCCTCCACCTCGAAGATGACCGTGCCCACCCCGTCGGGGTGCTTGCGCAGGTAGCGCCACGCCCGCCCCCCCTCGCCGATCGGCTGCGAGCAGACGACGACGCACTCGCCGGCCTGGAAGACGACCGAGCGCTGCGCCGCCGCCGCCGTGAGCTCCGGCGAGCTCGCGGCGATCTCCTGGAAATCGAGCTTCTCCGTGTAGAACCTGCGGCTCCGCTCCAGGTCGCGCACGTAGTAGTGCAGCGCCTCCACCCGCTTGATGCCGATCGACTCCACCTTGGCGCTCATCCGGGTACCACCCGCTGCGCGATGCGCCCGAACAGGCTCTCTCCCGCGCGATTCAGCATCTCGATCATGATCGTGTCTCCTGGCTTCATGAAAGGCGTCGTGGCCGCGCCGCGCGCGAGGATCTCGAGCATGCGCTTCTCGGCCAGGCACGACACGCCGCGCGCCGGATCCCGGTTCGAGACGGTGCCGCTGCCGAGGAGCGTCCCCGCCGTGAAGCCGCGGGTCCGGGCGATGTGCTCGATGAGCTCGAAGAACGAGAAGTGCATCTCCGGGCCGGCCTCGGGATCACCGATGAGCGCGCCGTTGTAGGTCGAGCGGAGCCGCAGGTGGACGCGCCCGTCGCGGAGCGCGTCCCCGAGCTCGTCGGGCGTGATCGCGAACGGCGAGAACGCGGTGGCGGGCTTGGAGCAGAAGAACCCGAACCCCTTCGCGAGCTCGGCGGGCACGAGGTTGCGCAGCGTCACGTCGTTGGCCAGCAGGAAGAGGCGGATGTGCCGGTGGGCCTCTTCGCGGCGCGTGCCCTGCGGGGTGTCGCCGAGGACGGCGCAGACCTCGGCCTCGAAATCGAGGCCCCAGGCCTCGTCGCGCAGGACGATGTCGTCGGTCGGGCCGAGGAGGACGCCGGAGCCGCCCTGGTACACAAGCGGATCGGTCGTCAGCGTCTCGGGGGGCTCGGCGCCGCGCGCCTTGCGCACCAGCACGATGTGGTGGATGTACGCGGAGCCGTCGACCCACTCGTACGCGCGGGGCAGCGGCGCGGCGAGATCTTCCACGACGAGCGGGGTCACCGCCGCGCCGCCCCGCTCGATATCGTCGGCGATGCGGCGGAGCGCGGGCTCGGCGCGCTCCCAGTCGTCGAGCGCGGCCTGGAGCGTGGGGAGGGCGGCGCCGGCGGGCGCGTAGGCGAGGCCGTCGCGACGGACGACGACGAGCGTGCCATCGCGGCCGGGGCCGCGGAGAGAGGCGAGCCTCATGCGCGTGCGAGCTCCATGGAGGTGATTGCGACGATTTCGTACCCGATCCCACTGGCTCGCGGCATAGGCATACGCGCCTATGCCGCGGATCGTGGGCGCGAAACCCCATCGTCTTGGGGATCACTTTTGCAGCTGGACGCCGAGAAACAGGGCGTTCCCTTTCGCCCCCGACAGATCGCTTCTTTGATAGCCGAGCGCGACACGCGCGGCGTGGCCCTCGATGATGTAGCCCATCTGGGCATCGATGAGCAGATAGGAGTCGGCGTTCTTCGGCTTCGCTTGTTGCAGCCGGACCAGAGGCTGCAACTTCCCGACGCCGACGTTGCTCGGCGTGAGGTAGCTCGCGAGCGCAAAATAAGAATAGTCGAACCTCTCGAAGTCGCCGAAGTACTTGTAGAATGCGCCCTCGAGCGTGATGGTGCCCGCCGCGCCGAGGTTCTTCTCGAACAGGAGGTCGGCGTTGACCTCGCCGTAGGTGTCCTTGCGTGGGATGCCTGCGGGCTCGCCCGTCGCAGGGGGCGGCAGCGATTCGACAGAACCTTCCTTCTGCACCTCACCTGCCACGCCGAGCGCGAGGATGCTCTTCTCCCCGAGGTACGTGGCCTTCTGGTAATAGGCTGGCTCCGGGTCGAGCAAGCTCAAGTTGAGCCTCGCCGTGTAAAGCGGGCTCACCGAAGAGTCATGCAGGCTGAAAGCCCCCACGTAATACTTGAACAGGCCGCCCGCCGCCTTGCCCCAGGTGGTCACCCCATCGTTGCGCCCGAAAGGCCCCTGTCTCGGCCCGATCGGCGGCGCATAGGGCTCGAAGAATCCGGGATAGTTCCACGGCCCCATCGACCACGGCCCGGAGAAGGCGGAGCGATCCGACGGCACGATCATTCGACCGATCCAGACGTTCAGCAGATCATGAAACTGGAACTTGGCGATGGCGTCTCGGATGGTCGCGCTGCCCGTGATGTTGCCCCCGGTCGGGGTCGGCCCGAACTGAGCGACGATCGCGCCCTGCAGGCCGATGAATCGGTTGATCTCGCCTGAAAACGAGAGATCCAGCTCTCCGTCCCCGAGCAGCCGGTCCATCTTCTCGCGCGCGCCGGGGTTCTGTAAGCGACCTCCGACGCGGACCCAGGCCGCGACGCTGACCGGCTTCTTCCATGGCTCCTTCTCCGCCGGCGGTGCCGTCGAAGCTGGACCAGGCCCGGCAGCGCTCTGCGGCGCCGGCGCGCCGGCGTGGGCTTCCGCAGGAGGCGCTGGCGCCGCGCTCGCGTCTGCAGCGGGGGCCGCATTCGGCGGAGCCTCGCCCGTGGGCGCCGGCGGCGCCTCGGGCGGCGGTTGTGCCCGTGCCGAGCGATGGAAGGAAGTGATGCCGAGGATGACGGCCAAGAACCCTGCGCCGACATCGCCCCGGCGTCTCGCCGCTCTCGTCTGTGTGCTCATGCGTTCTCCGTGTCAGGCCATCCGAGGCCTTGAAGATCTCAGCCGCGCTCGCGCCCCCTAGCCGATCTCGTACACCGTGAGCCGCACCCGGTCGGCCAGCCGCTCGCCCACGGACAGGGCCAGCACGGCGTTCAGCCGCAGGAGCCCTGGCGCCGAGGTGCGCATACGGATGGCGGTGCGGAAGTAGTAGAGCCCGGGGTCCACGGCCTCGCCGCGCCCGAGCGCCGCCAGCACCTCCGGCGGCCCGGCGCGGACGCCTTCGGAGAGGATCTCCACTGTCCCATGGCCGGCGATGTCGAGGATGTAGTGGGCGGAGATGTCCATCCGCCCGTCGGCCCAGATCGTCTGCCAGTCGCCGCCCGGCAGCACCCGCCCCTCGAGGCCGCCTGCCACCGTGCCGCCGACGATCGGGATGAAGCGCCGGCCGGGCGAGCTCGGATTGACGGTGACCGGCGGGTCCACCGCCACCTCGAGCGTCATCAGAGGGATGAGGGGAGGGCTCACGCGCGGGGCTCCGAGGCGCGCTTCAGGCCGGTCAGCACCTTGTAGCGGGCGGCGATGGCCTCCAGCTCGCCCGGGGCGAAGACGTCCTCGATACGGTCGAATCCGTCGGGCGCGCGGTCCTGGGTGATCTGCATGCACTGCTCCGGACCGTTGCCGCGATTGGCCGCGACGATGGCGGCGGTGGCGGGCAGGCGCTCGGCCTCGTAAGCGGCCAGCGCTTCCACGGGATCGGCATGGGCGGCGAGCGCGCGGACCAGGGCGCGGGCGTCCAGGATGGCCTGGCTCGCCCCGTTGGAGCCGATCGGATACATCGGATGGGCGGCGTCCCCCAGCAGCGTCATGCGCCCATGGCTCCAGCGAGGCAGCGGATCGCGGTCGACCAGCGGGAACTCGTAGATCGCCTCGGCGTTCCGGATCAGGCCGGGCACATCCAGCCAGTCGAAGCGCCAGGCCTCGAACCTGGGCAGGAAGTCGGCGGGATCGCCCCGCCGGTTCCAGTCCTCCCGTCGCAGGCTCTCGGCGATGGCGAGCTCGGCGATCCAGTTGATCGTCTGGCGGCCGTCCGGCCCCGGTGGGGAGATGGGATAAGCGACGAACTTCTGGTCCTGATGCCCGGCCATGATCATGCTGGCGCCGGTGAGGAACGGCATCGCCAGGCTGGTCGCCCGCCACAGGATGCGGCCGCCATAGACCGGCGGCCCCTCGTCCGGATAGAGGCCGGCGCGCGCCGCCGAATGGATGCCGTCGGCGCAGATCAGGAGATCGGCTGGAACCGTCCAGGCCACGCCCTCGCGGTTGAGGAAGCGCGCCACGATGCGGCCCTCGCCCTCTTCGTGGGCCAGGAGGCGCCGGTCGCAGATCACCCGGCCTGTGCCCAGCCGCTCGACGGCGGCGTCGAACAGCACGCCTTGCAGGGCGCCGCGGTGCAGGGAGATCTGCGGCGCGGCGTGACCCGCGAAGCGGCCGCGCGGCTCGCCCCAGATGCGCTGGCCGAAGCGGTTGAAATAGACAAGCTCCCGGGTCGCCACCCCGTGGGCCATCAAGGCCTCGACCAGGCCCAGCTCATCCAGCACCTCGGCGGCGTGGGGCAGGAGGTTGATGCCGACCCCGAGCGGCAGGATGGTGGGCACGGCCTCGAACACCGTCACCTCATGGCCCGAGGCGTGTAACGCCAGAGCCGCGGCCAGGCCGCCGATCCCGGCGCCCGCGACGATTACCTGCATGAGTCCTCCCGCAGACATGCGGCTCGACGCCGCACCTCGTTGAAGCCGCCGCCAAGCGGGCGAAGCGCGCGACGAACAGCACCGCCAGCGCCAGCAGCAGCCAGTCCTCTCGAACGATCCAGCGGGCGGCGCCCCTCGGGACCGCGCAGGCCGAAGGCCCCGCCGCCCGGATGGCGCCCGGCGCGCGGCCGGGCGCGGATCGCCTCCGCCCTTTCCTCACTCACCGGCATAACGTCCACGAATGGTCATCACCGCCGCGGCAACCCCGGCCGACAGGACCACTGGCACCATGGCCATGGCCACGCCCGCGGGACCCCAGCCCTGCCCCAGCAGGTGGCCCGCCACCAGCGGCCCGCCGATGGAACCCAGCCGGCCGGCGGCGATGGAGGCGCCGGTGGCCAGCCCACGCGCCCGCGCCGGGTAATAGAGCGGGATGACGCCATAGAGCGAATATTGCGCGCCCAGCAAGAAGAAGCCGGCCAGGCCGGCCAGCACCAGCACCGGCGGCAGGCTGTCGGCCCCCGCCAGGCCGAACAGCGACAGGGCCAGGGCGGGATAGGCCGCGATGATGGGAAGGCGCGGCCCGAGCCGATCCACCAGCATGCCGATGACCCAGCAGCCGATGACGCTGCCAACATTGAAGGCGAAGGCGGCGCCAGCACCCCCGACTCCGCCCAGGCCCTTGGCGGCGACCAGCGACGGCAGCCAGTTCAGCAGCAGATACAGCACCAGCAGCGTCAGGCCGAAGGTGAACCAGGCCAGCAGCGTGACCAGCAGCCGGCCATCGCCGAACAGCGCCTGTCCCCCGCCCGGCGGCTGGGCGCCGCTGGCCGCTGCGGTGCGGCTGTCGGGCATCAGCCGCGCCATGACCGGCAGCAGCAGCAGCGGCAGCACGCCGCCGGCCAGGAAGATGCTCTGCCAGCCGAACCGCGCCAGAAAGCCGGCCGCGAACAGCGCCGCCAGCGCGCCGCCGGCCGGCATGCCGCTGAACATCAACGTGGTGGTGCGGGTCCGCCGGTCGGGCGGGGCGATCTCCAGGGCGACGGCCACCAGGGTGGGCATCGCCGCCCCCAGCCCTGTCCCGGCCAGGAGCCGGTAGAGGCCCAGCGACACCGGCCCTCCCGCCACCACGGTGGCCAGCGTGAACAGGCCGAAAACGCCGACGGCCAGCATCAGCAGCGGCTTCCGGCCCATGCGGTCGGCCATCCAGCCGCCGGCCAGCGCGCCGCAGACCAGCCCGGCCATACCGGCCCCGAACACGACGCCCGCCTGCCCTGGCGTCAGGCCCAGGGCGGGGATCAGCAGGGGGGCGGCCACGCCGACGGCCTGGATGTCGAACCCTTCCAGCAGCGCGATCAGGAAGCACAGCGACAGCGTGACGGCGCCGCGCGGCGCGTGAGGGGGCGATGCGCCCATGGGGAAACCTCCCGTTTCGTTCCCGTTGCCCGGGATGGTTGCAGCCGGCGGCAGCCGAACCGATGCGGTGTTTGAACGTAGCTGGTGAAGCGTGACGGACCCGAGGTGACTGCAACGACTTCGTACCCGAGCCCTCGGGCTCGAGGCATAGGCATACCCGCCTATGCCTCGAGGTGAGCCGTTGTCAGGCGACAGGATTTTTGCTGCCGCGATGGGGGTCGGGGCGGAGGCGGGCGCGGTGGCTGCAGGATCGTTGACGCGCATCCTCGTCGAGAGCGTGGAGCGGTGCTCTCTGGATCCACTCTCGCTCTTGCGCCGACTCGCGGCCAACGTCCCGCTCTGGCCGATAGCCTTTCTGGGGAGGAGAACAGCGCAAGTGACCTGACGAGCTCAGCGACCAGGAAAGGAATAGAAGGATGAATCACACAGTGTGTGGGTGCATGGGCGGACAATGCCAGGACGGCCTGCCGGTGTGCCGCGGCGCGCGGTGGTCCAGGTGGCGCAGCGCCGGCAGCGGCCGTCGTCCGGCGGTTCACGGAGCCGAGCCCGGGCTGAGCTCGACCAGCGGCTCCGCTGCCTGTCGATGCGTCATGGGGTCACCGAGGCTGACACCCTGAGGAGCTCTTGATCTACGCTCCTCCCGATGCCAAGCGACGCTCCTGCTGATCTCTACTCGCTCGCCTTCACCTGCAGCGTCGACCCGCTGCTCTTGCTCGATGGAAGCGGTCGGATCCTGACGCTGAACGCCGCCGCCGAGCGCCTCTCCTCCACCCCCGGGGCGACGGCGCTGGGGAGGCCCGTCGATGAGGTCCTGCGGCCCGATGCGCCCCTCGGCGCGCTGCTCGAGCAGGTGCTCCGCGATCGCGCCCCGCGCGCCCTGCCGCCCGACTTCACGCTCCACCTCGCGAACGAGCGCGCCGTCCTCGCCGAAGGCAGCCTCAGCCCGCTCGTCGACCCTTCGGGCGCGTGCGCCGCCGTGCTCCTCGCGCTGCGCGACGTGACCGAGCAACGCCGGGCCGAGCGGGCGGCGTGTGATCAAGGAGCGCGCCTGCGCGCGGCCGTCGAGGCGCTCGACGTCGGCTTCGTCATCTACGACGCCGAGGAGCGGCTCCGCTTCTTCAACGCCGCGTACAAATCGCTCTACCCCGAATGTGCCGCCGCCATTCAGATGGGCAATACGTTCGAAGATGTCGTCCGCGAGGGCTGCCGGAACGGGATCCACCTCCACAGCGGCCTCAGCGAAGAGGAGTGGGTCGCCGCTCGCCTCGCGGAGCATCGCCGGCCCGGAGACGTCTTCGTGCGGCGGTTCGGGGACCGCTGGATCACCCTCAAGAGCGGCCGCCTCCCCGACGGCAGCTTCGTCGGCCTGCGTATCGACACCACCGCGCTCAAGGAGGCAGAGCTCGCCCTCGAGCGCGAGCGGCAGTTCATCCGCCTCGTGCTCGACACCATCCCGATCGTCGTCACGGTCAAGGATCGGGACGGCAAGATGAAGCTCGTCAGCAAGAGCTACGCCGAGCTGTACAACACCACGGTGGAGGGCGCGGTGGGAAAGACCGTTGACGATCTGCCGCGCTCCCACGCCGAGCTCTCCGTCATCGGCGAGATGGACCGGGAGGTGCTCGCGCGCATGCAGCCGGTCTCGAGGGTTCACCCCGTCACGCGCCCGGACAGCAAGACGCGGTGGATGTCCGTCGTCAAGGTGCCTCTCGTCGAGCAGGACGGCACGGCGCACATCCTCGCCATTGGAACGGACATCACGGCGCAGCGGGAGCACGAGGAGCACATGACCGCCACCATCGCCGAGCTCGAGCGGCAGAAGCACGCCATCGCCGGTCAGCTCGCGGTCATCCAGCGCCAGCAGGCGCTCATCCGCGCCCTGTCCACGCCCATCCTCCAGGTCGCCCAGGGCGTGCTCGCCGTGCCCCTCATCGGCGCGCTCGACGACGCCCGCGCGGCCGACGTCACCAGCAAGCTCCTCGACGAGGTCGTGCGCACAGGCGCTCGCTTCGCCATCATCGACGTCACCGGCATCGAGAGCGTCGACGCCGCGACGGCCGACCACCTCGTCCGCATCGTCCGCGCGATCCGCCTGCTCGGCGCGAGCGGCGTCCTCACCGGCATCGGGCCCGCCGTCGCCCAATCCATGTGTGGCATCGGGGTCGACCTCTCCGGCGTCACCACACACGGCAACCTCCGCGCCGGCATCGAGGTCTGCCTCCGCGCGCTGCCCGGCCTTCGCTGAGCGATGCAGGCGTTTCCCGTCCTCCGCGAGGGCGACGAGGAAAGGAGCGCGGCTTGGTGCGCCGGGCGCGTTCCCGCTGAAGGGGATCACCCTGGGGAGCGCCCGCCGTTGCATCCTCTACTGCAAGAAGATGGTGACCGAACCGTCGTAGGCGATCGTGCCGCTCGGGAACTGACCGGACGCGCTTCGCGCGTGATCGCGGCAGTTCTCGAAGCTCCCATCGCTGCGCGGCTTGTCGCACGTGTCGCCGCAATTTCCGACGACTTTGACGACGCAGTCGTCCAGCGATGGCCCGCACACCCGCTGTATCGAGGTCTGCTCGGGTGACACGCAAGCAAAGTAAAGAGGCGGATTGGCGAAGATATTGCCATAGTATGCCCCTTCGCGCGTCGCGTACGCCGTCCGCTCCGCCGAGTCGGAGGACAGCTCGCATTGGTTCCCTCTCATCGAGATGGGGGTCGGGATCCCGAGGAAATTGACCCTGGATAGTACGCACGCGGACACCCATGCCTTGCACGCATTGTCGCAGGAGCCGCCCGTATCGCCCCAATTCTTGTGAAGACCGATCCCGCCATCGAATCCATAAACCACGCCGTCGACATCGATATCGAAGTGCGCCCCCCTCGGCAGGGCGCAGCTCACCACGTACTTGAGCAGCTGGCGCGCGAGCGGATCCCGGAGCGCGCTCCTGGTGAGCGCGTTCGACGTCAGCGCGTTCGACGTCAGCGCGTTCGACGTCAGCGCGTTCGATGTCAGCGCGTTCGATGTCAGCGCGTTCGACGTCAGCGCGTTCGACGTCAGCGCGTTGTCGACGACAACCGCCTGCTCCGCGGCGTCGACATCGTAGTCCTCCCCCTCCGGCACGCCCACGCAAGCGGCCAGCGACGTCACCATGGCAGTACACAGAACTAGCACGCTTCGACACATCATAAACACCCCCTTGATCATCTTATGTCCTCATGAACCTCCATGGAATTGACTTGTTGGACTAACCACGTATCCGGGCAAAGTTGGAACGAACACCAGGGCGCGCCTGAGTCACGCATCGCGGACGGCTCACCGGAGCCGCCCCAGACAGCGTGGGACTCCTCCTGCCCCTGAACGGCGCGGCGCCCGGTGAGCGCTGGTTCACGGCGGCGCGAGCGCCGCTGCCCCGGACATGCGTCCGTTCCGCAGATCGTCGAGCGCCTCGTTGGCCGCAGCCAGCGAATAGACGTTCACCTCCGTCCGCACCGGCACGCGCGGCGCGAGCGCGAGGAACTCCTCGCCGTCCCTGCGCGTCAGGCTCGCCACCGACCGCAGCACCCGCTCGCCCCACAGGATCGAAGAAGGGAACGAGGGGATGTCGCTCATGTGGATTCCCCCGCAGACCACGGCGCCGCCCTTGCGTACGGCGCGCAGCGCGGCCGGCACCAGCTCGCCGGCCGGGGCGAAGATCAGCGCCGCGTCGAGCTCCTCGGGGGGCGCGTCGAAGGAGGCGCCCGCCCACTCGGCCCCCATCGACAGCGCGAACGCGCGCGCAGCGTCGTCTCCCGGCCGGACGAGCCCGAAGACGCGCCGGCCCTCGAAGCGGGCGACCTGCGCCACGAAGTGGGCGGCCCGAGCAGCACCTCGCCGGGCCCAGGCCGCGGAGCGGGCCGATCCTCCAGCACGAGCGGGCTCTTCGGGGCTCTCAGGACGAGGGCGCGCATGGCTCCGCGCCGAGTACATTGCGGCCCGCGCCCCCCCGTCGTGTGCGTGAGCCCAGGAGATCGCCTCCCCGGCGAAGAGGGTGTCGCCGTCCACGGCGGGACCGCTGTACGGGCCGGGATCTCCCACCCCTTCTCGCGGATCGTCTCGAGCAGGTCCAGCACGGCTGCCTCGTTCCGATAGCAATGCACGCCGAGCTTCGCCCCTCGGACCGGCGCTCCGGAGGAGCCCCGCCAGCCGTGCCCTCCGTCGCGCTCGAGGATACCCGCGGTCCCTCCGATAGGAGTTGACACTGCCCGTGTGAGCGTTCACAATCTGCGCCAGCGGGTATCCTTTCGCTTCCCCGCTGGAGGGGTCGCCACGCGCGCCGAGACCTTGATGTCCGATCGACGTCGGCATCGATTCGCTCGGTCGTCGCGGATGCGAGTAACGGTCAGCTCAATCAAATTGCCCGCGGCTGGAATCGCAGTCCTGGCCAGTAGCAACCTTTGTACAGCAGCGATCACAGCTGCGGTTCATGTGTTGATATAGCATCGCTTTGTCAGAGATGTCTCCCTCTCGCCGCCCCTGACGCGCGGCGCTGTCATGTTGAAATCCGGGCCGCCTGAGAGGGCCATCCATGCCGCGCTCTTGAGAGCTTGAGCCAGGAACGGGTGAGATGTTCCATGCGGATTGCAACTCCTCTCGAAGGGCGAGCTCGGAGCAGTAGATTCGGACGAGCGAGCCTCGCTCCGTCGACGCCCCCGCCCGCCGACGCGGTGCCCGCCGTCCCCGCGGCCGGCGCGCAGGCCGCGCCGCTCGACTTCGCCGAGGTGTACGAGGAGCTCTTTCCCTTGGTCTGGCGGACCGTGCGCCGCCTCGTCGTGGACGCCTCCGCGCACGAGGACGTGTGTCAGGAGGTGTTCGCCGTCGTGCACCGGCGGCTACCGGAGTTCCGGGGCCGCTCGTCGCTGAAGACGTGGGTTTTCGGGATCGTGGTCAACGTCGTGCAGGCGCACCGGAGGTCGCAGCGCCGCCAGAGCCCGGCCCACCGCGGGACAGGAGAGATCGTGGATCCCGAGCAGCTCGCGGGGCCGAGCGACCTCAGCCCCTACGAGGCCATGAAGAGGGCGGAGGCCGCGCGCGTGGTGCACGACCTCCTGGCGTCGCTCGACGAGGAGAAGCGCGTGGTGCTGCTCCTCGCCGAGCTGGAAGAACTTCCGGCGTCGGAGATCGCGCAGGGGATCGGGGTGAACATCAACACCGTGTATGCGCGGCTGAGGGCCGCTCGACAGGCGTTCTCCGACGCGGTGCAGCGCCACCACGCCAAGATCCGAGGAGGCCGCCATGGATGAGCCGGGGGCCGGCGAGCAGGCGCTCGCCCGACGCCGCTCGCCGCCAACCCTGGATTCATACGACCTACCGCGATCTTCACGGCCATGCCCGGACCCGGTCGATTTGATCACGAAAATTGCGGGCTCCGGTCACAAGACGAGACCTGCCGATTTCACACGCGGGAGCCGACAATGATATTCACACTGGACCGAGTGTTCACGAGTCCCTGGATCGCTGCCGGGGGATGCCTCCTGAGCATCTCGTGCACTGGCACCCTCGGGGACGATAGCTCTCCGGAGCAGACTCCGGAGCAGGACGCCGCCATCGCCATAGACGGGATGCCTCTGCACCACATGACAGCGTCGGAGTACAACTCCACCGTCGCCCACCTCCTGGGGACGAACCTGAGGCCCGCAGACGGCTTCCCGGCCTTCGGCGCGAAGGGCTTCGACGCGAACGTGAGCGCGCTCTCGAACCTCTCGCAGGTCCTGGTGCAGGGGTATTACGACGCCGCCAGGACGCTCGCCGAAGACGCGTTCTCGGACGAGGCGCAGCGCGCCAAGATCCTCGTGTGCGACCCGGCAGAGGGCGCGGACGACGGGTGCGCGCGCGAGATCATCGAGCGCTTCGGGCTGCGCGCGTTCCGGCGCCCGCTCGACGCGGCGGAGGTCGACCGGTACGCGGCGCAGTACGACGACGCGCGGACCGCCCTCGAGATGTCCCCCGTCGAGGCGGTGCAGCATGTCGTCCGGACCGTGCTCACGTCGCCGCATTTCCTCCTCCGGATCGAGCTGGGCCCCGACTCGGCGAGATCACCGGGCGCCCTCAATGGTTACGAGGTCGCGTCGCGCCTCTCGTACCTGCTGTGGAGCTCGCTCCCGGACGAGGATCTCTTCGACGCGGCGGAGGACGATCTGCTGGCCACCGAGGACGAGCTCGAGCAGCAGGTGGACCGCATGCTGGCCGACCCGAAGAGCGCCGCCTTCTTCCAGAACTTCTACGGCCAGTGGCTCGGCACGCGCACGCTCCCCAGCCACAACGCCGACACGACCCAGTTCCCGAGCTGGAACGATGAGATGAAGGGCGCGATGCTCGACCAGGTCAACGACTACTTCGCCGGCTTCACGACCGGCGGGCGGCCGTGGTCCGAGTTCCTCACGGCGCCCCACCCGGAGAGCCGGCTGATCGAGCCGCTCTATGCGAACGACCCGGAGGGCGTGCGCGAGGGGTTCCTCACGCTCCCAGCGTTCCTGACGCTGTCGTCCCGCGCCGACCGGACCTCTCCCACGTCCCGCGCGAAGACGATCTTGGAGCAGCTCTTCTGCGCGCCCATGGTGCCGCCCGCCAACGTGGATATCCCGGAGCTCGGCGCCGCGGACGGGGAGGAGGGCGGCGTCACCAACGTGCGCAAGGAGCTCGAGAAGCACCGCGCGTCGCCCGACTGCGCGGGCTGCCACGACGTGCTCGACCCGATCGGGCTGAGCCTGGAGAACTTCGACCCGATCGGCGCCTACCGGACCCAGTACCCGAACGGCGACCCGATCGACGCGACGGGGGTGTACGAGGGCGCGGCGTTCGAGGACATCTCCGGCCTCGTGCCGGCGCTCGTGGAGGCCGCCCGGTCGGGGACCTGCCCCTCCGAGCAGCTCTTCAGTTATGCCCTGCGCCGGCGCCCGAGCGTTGGGGACAGGACCAGGATCAAGGAGATCGCCGCGCGCTGGGGCGGCGGCACGATCGCGGACCTGGTGAAGCAGGTGGTGACCAGCGAGGCGTTCCGCCTTCGAGCGAAGGACAAGGCGCGGTGAGGCCACACGCGTTGTTTCTGCACAAGACGAAGCACGAAGGAGCGATGCGCACATGAAACGCTTGATGACACGCAGAAATTTGTTGCGCGGCGCGGGCGTCTGCCTGGCGCTGCCGTTTCTCGAGAGCCTCGCGCCGCGCAGCGCGCGCGGCGGGGAGCCCGGCACCCCGAAGCGCTTCGTGCTCTGCACCTTCCCGAACGGGGCGCCCCATCACTGGTGGGAGACGGCCCCGGCGTTCGGAAAGACGCTGAAGGGCGCCGATTTCAAGCTGCCGAGGGTGCTCGAGCACTTCGCGCCGGTGAAGTCGAAGATGCTCATGATAAGCCGCCTCGGCAACTACACGTGGAGCACGGAGCAGCACCCCTACATCGAGCCTTCCCACTCGCGCCTCGGCGCGGCGCTCTCGACCTGCGTCGACGCCGATCAGCTGGGTAGGGAGGCGCGCCAGGACCTCGGCGAGTGGGTGGGCAACGGCGTCTCGGTCGACCAGCTCATCGTCCAGAAGGCAGGCCCGGAGCAGGCGACCCGCATCGCGTCGCTGCAGACGGGGCTCGGCGTCAAGCCCGGCTTCTTCGACCAGCGCAGCTACGCCTACAATCAGGTCCTCTCCTGGAAGAGCCCGCGCGAGCCGCTGAAGCGCTCGGTCAACCCGAAGGCGGTGTTCGACGCGCTCGTCGGCGCGGGCGCGGCGGGGTCCATGCCAGGGCAGAGCGACGAGGAGGCCAGGATCGAGGCGGAGCGCCGCGCGGCGATGGAGAAGAGCGTCATCGACGGCGTGCTGGCGGACGCGAACTCGCTCATGAACCGGGTCGGCTCCGACGATCGCAAGATCGTCCAGCAATACCTGGACTCGCTGCGCGAGATCGAGAAGAACGCGACCCGCGTCCAGTCGACGATGACCCCGCAGACGGGCCTGGGCTGCACCCCGATCAGCCAGCCCGGCGTGGTCCCCGAGCCGCCGGGCCAGGCGGAGGGGCTCAACGAGAACGACAACACGGGAGCCGGCCCGTACAAGCACGAAGATCACGCGAAGGTCATGATCGATCTCATCGTCATGGCCATTCAATGCGACGTGACGCGCGTGATCACCCACATGCACGACGACATGCGCTCCGAGTTCGAGTATCGGTGCATCCCGGAGGACGTCCGCGCCAAGGTGGGACTCGCGTACAGGAGAGAGGCCAGCCTGCACTACCACTCCTCCCAGCACGCCGCCGGCAACCTCGACCGCGCGACCCAGGACGGCCAGTACAAGATCATCGCGCAGAGCAACCTCGACTACGCGGCGATCAACTGCTGGCTCAACCAGAAGAGCGCGCAGCTCGCGCAGCGGCTCGACGCGATCCCCGAGGGCGACGGCACGGTGCTCGATCACTGCGTCATGGTGCACATGAGCGAGATGCGGTCGCACGACCACGACGGGTACGACCTGCCCATCGTGCTCCTCGGCGGCGACGGCGTCTTCTTGAACGACGCGCACATCGCCTACGGCGCCCTCGGCAGCGATCGCCAGCTCCGCGATCTCTGGTTCACCATCATGAACCAGTACTACGGCCTGGGCGTCTCGTCGTTCGGCGAGGATCGCCGCGGCGTGCCGAACGCGCTCCTCGAGGAGATCCTGCGGTAGCCGAGCCCGCAGGATCGCGTCGCTGACTGTCGAGCAGGCTAGAGCCGCGCGCCCCTCGCGAACATCGCGAGGATCTCTGCCCCGTCCCCCGCCACCGTGACGTACGCCCCCTCGACGCCGAGCACGTCGCCCTTCTGCGCGAGCGCCTGCACGGCGCTCGCCGCCTTCTGGAGCTGCACGCCCACCGCGCCGCCTCCGATGCGCACCGGCATCCCGCGCTTGAGCTCGATCACGTAGGATCGCCGCCGCGCCGCCCAGGGGCTCGACATGTCGACGGCCAGGAAGTCGCCGCAGGAGGCGCGCTGGTTGGAGCGGAAGAGCCAGAGCTCGGTCCGGCGGAACATGAGCTCGCGCGCGAACTCATCCTCATCGGCCTTGAACGCGAACGCATGGAAGGCGAAGGCGGCGTCGGCCTGAGACGGCCGGACGGCCCTTTGCACCAGCTCGCAGAAGAGGTCTCGTCGCGCGACGGCGCGACGGGTGAGCTTGATGGAAAGCGGAAGACGGGGCGCCATGACGCACGCTCTCCGGGCGGCGCTCGGCTCGTACGAGCGTCGCCCGATGGCTGGAGGTCGAAGGTCGAACACACGCCGCCCCGCCGCCGCGAGGCGAGCGGAGAACGGACGGCGACGGGGCGCCGGAGCGCGAGCAACGCGGGCAGCGGGGAAAACCCGCTCGGCGGAAGCGACCGCGTTGCTACCGGAAGACCTTCATGGCGCTACCTCTGCGAGGTCGAAGATACACGATCGCCCGAGCCGCGCCAGGGCGATCGGGGCAGCGTCGCTCGGTTCGTACGATTCGTACGGTTCGCACGGTTCGCACGTATTGCTCGTATCCGTCGTGCGCGCGAGGCGCCCCTCCGCACATGACTCTCGGACCGCAGATCCTCCGCGCTCGCTCCTACGGCCCATAGCCAGGCAGCAGATGAGCCCGCGCCGACGCAGCGACCCGCGCCTCGAGGAAGGCCGGAAAGAGCCCGGCGAGCCGCAAGAGAAGCCGATAGACAGGGCTCCCCGCATATTGCCGGGGCGCCCGATCGACGGCGCGGAGCAGCTCCTTCGCCGTGTACTCGACAGGCAAGCTCACCACGCCGTCGAAGCGGGTGGCGCGGCCGCACGCCGTGTCGGTGTGGGGCGCCACGAACACGACGACCTTGATGCCGAAGCGGCCCACCTCGCCTCGGAGCGCATGCGACCACGCGCCGAGCGCCGCCTTCGTCGCCGAATAATTGGCCGCCGTCGGCGAAGCGATGACCCCGAGCAACGACGAGACGTTCACGATGACGCCCGAGCGGCGCACCAGCATCGACGGCAGCAGCGCGCGCGTCACCCGCACCGCACCCCAGTAATTGAGATCCATCTCGGCGCGTCGCGTGCTCATGTCCTGCGCCATGAAATCCGTCTGGTCGCAGGAACCTGCGTTGTTGATCACGACGTCGCACGGCCCCGCCTCGAGGAGCCGCGCGATCCCGCGCTCGACGCTCCCGTCGTCCGTGACATCCATGGGGACGACCTCGGCCCGCCCGCCCGCGCCAGCGATCTCGCGGGCGAGCGACCTCAGCGCGTGCTCGTCGCGCGCAGCGAGCACCACCGTGTGTCCCTGCTTGCCGAGCGCGAGGGCGGCCGCGCGTCCGATCCCGCGCGACGCGCCGGTGACCAGGATTCGTTTGGAAGTGCTCAGTGTGCCCATGGTGTCCCCTACCATCCTCTCCAAGGTGGACCGGGCCGTCCGGTCACCAAACACCGTACGGCGGGTGGGACCTGCGCCGCATCTCCGGGGCTGCGGATGAGTTCTCCTGGCTTGCTGTGGGCTCATTGCGGAAGTTCAGCAAGGAGGACGGCGGCGTTGTGTAGGCGAGCCGACGACCGCGATGAGGACGTCCAGCCTGGCTTTCCAGCAGATCGAGGACCGTTCTCTCGCTTGCTCCGCATCAGCGATCGAGCCGCCATCATGCCGCTCATCGGCGGCGTCGCGCGCGACCCGGCACGCCATCCCGCGCCGCGGGTGACGATTTCTGAAAGGTGAGCAGGGGCTGGATCAACTCCGGGCACATGAAGACCTGGGCGCGATGCCCGCCAGGCCGGGCGAGCATCTCTTGGCTGTCACTTTGTGCTCTGGGTGCGGCCGCGTGGGCGTGTTCTGGGGCCCCGCACGACGGCTCCGGGGGCGGCGGAGCTCCCTCGATGGATCCTGTTGGCACGGGCGGAGAGGCGCCGGGCGGAGAGGCATCGGGCAGCGACGCCGCCTCCGGGGTGACGACGGGAGCTGGAGGGACTGGCGGTGCGCCAGGCCCGGGCGCGGGCGGCGGCGTACCGAGCGCGGGCGTGGGCGGCGGCCCTGGGACGGGCGGGTCGGGCGCCGTCGAGTTCGGGGCCTTCCCCGGCGCCGAGGGATTCGGGCGGATGGCCACCGGCGCGCGCGGCGGCGACATCTACCATGTCACCAACCTGAACGATGCGGGGCCCGGCTCCCTGCGGGATGCCATCAGCCAGCCGAATCGCACCGTGGTCTTCGACGTCGGCGGCGTCATCAAGATCGACTCCCGCCTGGTGTTCAAGAATAACCAGACGATCGCCGGGCAAACCGCGCCGGGCGGGGGCATCACCGTCTACGGGAACGGCACCTCCTTCTCCGGCGCCTCGAACACGATCGTTCGCTACGTGCGGTTTCGTATGGGCAAGATCGGCGACTCCGGCAAGGACACCGTCACCATGGCCAACGGGCACGACGTGATCTGGGACCATTGCTCGCTGAGCTGGGGGCGCGACGGCACCTTCGATCTGAACCGGGAGAGCGGGGCGGAGCTCTACAACATCACGCTTCAAGATTCGATCGTCGCACAGGGGCTCCAGACCCACAGCACGGGCGGCATCGTCAACACGACCGGCACGTCGATCATCCGGTCCTTGTACATCGACAACAATTCCCGTAACCCCAAGGCCCGCGGGACGCTGCAGTTCGTCAACAACGTCGTCTACAACTGGGTCACCTCGGGGTACATCCTGGGCGATACGAGCGGTCGCTCGGACGGGGTGATGGTCGGCAACACGCTGATCCCCGGCCCGGAGACGAAAGGCGGCACCCTGGACAGCCCAACGCCCGAGTACCACCTCCATGCCGTCGACAACTGGTACGACAGCAACAAGGACGGTGTCCTGAACGGCCGCCTGCTCGGCCAGGGGGACTTCGGCTCGGTGACCTGGGAGGCGGCGCCGAGCGTCGAGGTTCCCGACGTGCCCGCGATGAGCGCAGAGGACGCCTTCGACCACGTGATGAAGCGCGCCGGGGCGTCTCTCTGGCGTGACCCGGTCGACGACTTCTTGATGGCAGAGCTCGCGTCCCTCGGGGCCGAGGGCGCCACGATCAGCGACGAGAAGAGCCTCGGCCTCCCCAACACCGTTGGAGACATCCCGGGGGGCTCTGCGCCCGCGGACACGGATCAGGACGGGATGCCCGATGCGTGGGAGGTCTCCGCCTCGCTCGATCCTCACGACCCGGAGGATCGCAATGGCGACCGCAACGGGGACGGCTGGACGAACCTCGAGGAGTACATCAACGCCCTCGTCCCGTGACGCCTCGAGGACGCGCGCGCGCCTCGCCATGCTCCCTCAGAACGAGACCCCCAGGCTGAGCGTGCCCAGGGCTTGAGCGATGAGCGGAGCGGCGCGCTCCTCATCGACGGCGAGGATGGGGCGCGGCAGGAGCGTGAGACAGGTGAGCTCGAGACCGAGGCCCACGCTCGGATGAAAGAAGTACTGGACGCTCAGCCCTGCGTCCGCGGCGAAGCTGAAGAACTCCTCGCTGCGCCCCACGAGCGGCGGCTCGACATGGCCGGTGGCCTGGAGGTGGTAGGCGCCGACGCCAAGGAGCGGCCCCCATTCCCAGTGAAGACCGGCACCCGTTTGCCCGAGGTTCCAGCTGGCCCGGAGGAGCGCGAGCTCCTGGCGCACCCGGGCGGCGCCGCTTGCTGCGCGGAACTCGGCGCCAAAGAGGGGACCACCGAGGAGCAGGCCGAGACGGAAGCGCTCGTCGAGGCGGGTGTGCGCGCCGATCTGCGCGCCGACGCCGCCGCCCACCGGAGGCGTGAAGAGGACGAGCCCTCCCGTGCGCACGTGAAAGCGGGGCGGCTCCCGGGAGAAGCGGAGCACCTCGGGGGCGGGCGGCTGGGCCTCGACGCCGAGCACATCCCGAGCGGGAGCCTGGCCCGGGCCAAGCTCGAGGAGGCTTGCGCGCAGGAGATCGACGGCGCGCACCGCGAGGAGCATCGGGCCATCGCTGGAGGGATCGATGAGGAGCTTTCGCGTGGTCGTCTTGCCGGTCACGCGATCCACGATGCACACCTCGGCGGCCGTGCCGCTTCCGTCGCGCCGCAGCGCGACAGCCGCAAAGGCCTCGCTCTCCTGCGCCTCTCGCTCGAGCTCCTCGGCCCCGGGCGATCGCGCGGCGCTCCCGAGCACGATGACCTCGAAGGACTGCAGCTCCAGCTCGGCAGAGAGCCGCCCGAAGGCCTCGAAGAGCGTGGCGTCGCGCGGGTCCGGTCGGACGACGAGCACGCGCTGCGCCCACGCCGCTCGAGGGCAGACGAGCAGCAGGAGCAGGACGAGGAGCGTTCGCGCCCGCCGGACCATGGATCAGGGCTGAGCGGCGAGCTGTCGAGCCGTCTTGGCGTGGACCCCGCTCGGATAGAGGCGCAGGTAGTCTTGCGCCACCACGCGGGCGGCGGCCGGTCCTTCGAGGCTCTGGACCGCGCGCATCTTCCCCGCGAGCGCTTCGGCGGCAAAGGCGCCGCCCGGCGCCTCGCGAAGGGCCGTCTCGTACCAGGTCCTGGCGCGCGCGGCGGCGCCGCGGCTCTCGTGAAGGCGCCCGAGCAAGAAGGCTGCACGGCTCCCCGCGGTCGATGCGTAGCGCGCGCGCAGGGCAAGCAGCGCCTGCTCGGCGAGCTCGTTCTGCCCCACGTAGCGAGCGGCGTCGGCCAGGGCGTTCAAGTCGGCGGCATCACAGGAGGTGAGACAGTTCTGGGTGCCCCGCGCCTCGGCCTCCTGGACGACGCGCCGGAACTCGCCCTGGGAAACGAGCTTGCTCCAGGGCGGTCTGGTGCTCGGCGAGGCGACCAGGGGCGCCGGGGTCTCAGCGGAGCTCGGCGCCGGGGGAGCAGCGGGCTCCGGCGCCGGCGCTGCGATCTCGGCGAGCTGTCCCTGCGCCGCGGGAGGCGCGGGCTCGGAGCCTTGCGCCGCCGTGTCGGGGCCCTGCGCCGCCGTGTCGGGGCCCTGCGCCGCCGTGTCGGGGCCCTGCGCCGCCGTGTCGGGGCCCTGCGCCGCCGTGTCGGGGGCTCGAGCCGTCGTGTCGCTGACGTGCAGGGTCCTCGCCTGAGCGTCCCCCACGAAGCGCTGCCCCGCGCGCACGCTCACGGCGCCAGAGCCGGAGTAGCCCTCCACCTCGACCGCCCCCTCGCGCAGGATCACCTCGAGCCGCTCGCGGTCAGCGTCCCACAGGAGCTCGAAGCGCGTGCCCACCACGCGGACCACGAAGGGACCCGCGACGAAGCGCCAATCGCTGTGCCCGGTGTGCGTGACCTCGGCTTCGACCCGGCCGCGTTCGACCGAGATGCGGGCGCCACGCTCGTTCTTGGTCTCGTCGATACGAAGCCGCGTCCCTGCCGCGGCCCGGATCCGCGTCTGATCGGAGAAGGTGATGGCGGCCGGGTGATCGACGGGTGCGCGCACATAGCCGCTCTCGTTCACCGCGCCCTCGACGACGTAATCGAGACCTTGCTCCGTTCGCCAGAAGAAGAAAACGACCATCAGCACGCTCGCGGCGAAGGCGAGCGGAGCCGCCCAGCGAACGACCACCCGCGTCTTGCTCACGCGAGCCTGCTCCTCGTCGACGCGGCGCAGGAAGGCGGCGCGCGCCTCGCGGCGCTCCGTCTCGCTCAGCTGAGCGGCGCGCTGCAGGAGGGCTGCGACGGGATCGAGCTGTCGTTCGGGTTCGCTCATGGCCAAAATCCTTCACACCGGGACAGGAACTCCTGGAGCGCTGGCTCGCGCGCCTTGAGCAAGAACGCGCGCGCGCTCTCGAGCTCACGGCGCACCGTCGACTCGGACACGCCGAGCGCCGCGGCGGTCTCGAGCATCTCGAGGCCTTGCACGTGGCGCAGCACGAAGGCCATGCGCCGGCGCGTGCTCAGCTTGTCGAGCACACGGTGGAGGGCGCTGAGCACCTCGCGATGCTCGAAGTCGACGCGCTCGAGGGCGCGCTCGGGGAGCTCTCCGCTCGGGGAAAGGCCCACCCAGCGGCGTATCTTGCGCTTCCGGATCTCGAGCGCTGCCTGCCGCGCCGCCATGGACGCGAGATAGCCACGGAGAGCCCCCCCGTCCTGGATGCGCGCGGCCCCCTGGATCAGCCCCAGGAAGACCTCCTGGACCAGATCTTCGAGGCTCGTATCGGGACCGAGGGCGCCATACAGCACACCTCGCACGAGACCCGAATACCTATCCCAGATGACGGCGAGGGCCTCCCGCTCTCCAGCGGCGGCGCCAGCGACCAAGCTCGCGTCCGACCGCTTGTCGGCGGGGAAGCGGGCCAAGGTGGGTCCGGGCGGCGGGGCGGAGCGCGTGGGTTGAGCCACTCTCTCCTAGTTACTTGGGGGCGTCGCGAGCCTCCAGAAAAATTCGCCCGCCGCCAGGGCGCTGGATCGGAGCAGGCGACCCGGAGCATTTGGGTTGCGCTCTCGAGCGTCGCCCCGCAGCTTTGCCCTGGTCGCCATGCGCCTCTCCTGCCGCACCTGGCTCCCCCGAGTCGCCGCGCTCTCGGCCTTGGCCTGGGGGCTCTCCTGTGAGGATCAGCTCATCCAGACGGCCACCCGCGCCCCGGGGAACGCGGGTGTCGGCGGCGGCTCTCCTACCCTCACGGAGCTCGCCTGCGACGGCGAGCCGCCCGCGGCGGAGCTCCCTCCGGGGGCCGCCTTCGGAGAGGGAGAGGAGCTCGCGAGTTCGCCGCTCGTCAGCGCGAGCTACGGCGCGCTCGAGGGCCCCGGTCTCTCCATCACGGGGCGCGATACCTTCCGCGTCCACGTCAACGGGGATCTCATCGCCGCGAGCGAGTCGGCGCGCGCTCCGATCTTCGTGCCCCTCTCCTTGCTTCCGGGAGAGAACGTGATCGCCGTGAGCGTTCATGCCGCAGCGGGGACCCCCGCGGCGCTCGTCCACCTCGACGAGCTCGAGCGCAGCCATGGGAGCGGCAGCGACTGGAAGCTGAGCACCGCGCCGGAAGGAGACTGGACCGCGCCCGGCTACGACGACAGCGGCTGGACGGCGGCCCGCGAGCTGGGGAGCGCTGGAGATCTGCCGGGCTGCGATCCCGAGGCGGCCTTCCCCGCGAGCACGGAGGCTCGCTGGATCGGGCCCGCGCCGGGGACGCGGGGGCCCATCGCCCTCCGCAAGGTGATACGGGTCGAGGCGATCGGCTTTGGCGAGGGCGCCACGGGGGGCGCGGGGGCGACGCCCGTGCTGGTCTCGAGCTGGACCGAGCTCGAGACGCTCGCCCGCTCGGACGAGCCGGCCGTGATCTTGCTCGCCGAAGGCCTCTACGACTTCCGCCGCACAGGCTCGGAGATCCAGGACATCGAGGTCTGTCCCAGCACCTGCTCGGCGGAGCCCGAGAAGACGTTCTATGAGGTCCTCACCGGGGATGCGACCTGCGAGCGTCCGCTCGTCGGGGCGACGCGGAACCATCGCGTCGTCCAGTTCGGTTCCAACAAGACCCTCGTCGGGCTCGGGCGCGGCGCGGCGCTGCCGGGCGTGAACATGGATCTCAACCAGAGCGAGAACGTGATCATCCGCAACCTCGCCCTCTACGATCTGAACTCGAACGTGCACGAAGCGGGCGATGCGTTCACGCTGACGCAAGCCTCCAGGGTCTGGATCGATCACACGACCGTCCAACGGATCAGCGACGCCTTCGCCGACGTCCACGCGGGCACGAGCGGGGTCACCTTCTCCTACGGCCACTTCGACGGCAGCAACGAGGCCGAGTGCGGCGGGCGCGAGCGCTGGGCCTGCACGATCACCGACGCCGAGGTGACGATACACCACTGTCGCTTCGATGAAGTGAGGACGCGCGCCCCCCTCGCCACCGGATCCCGAGCGCGCGCCCACCTCTTCAACAATGTGTTCTCGAACATCTCGGACTGGGCGGTCGGCGCCGCCTGTGAGGGGCAGGTGCTGCTCGAGGCGAGCGTGTTCGAGAACGCCGACGCGGCGACGCGGCGCTCGGACTGCAGCGACGCGACGGGCCGGGGACTCCTCCTGGCCGTCCCTGGCTCGAACCTCTACCGCGACGAGAGCGGCGTTCACCTGGGCGGAGACGGGGAGCCAGCGGATGACGTCTTCAAGCCCCCCTACGACTACGCGCCCGAGCGGGCGAGCGACGCGTTGCCCCAGGTGATCTCTCGCGCCGGCGCCGGAGGGCCCTGGGCCCTGCCGCTCGCACGCGAGTAGTCGGCGTGCACGTGGCATGCGACTGAGTCGACCGAGCCTGGAGCACCGCGGATCCCTCGCCGCTTTCATGACAGCATCGAGCTCGTGCTCGCCGGCGCGCGACCGCGCCTCGACGCTCACGCCGAGGCAGCAGGTCAGCGTTCCCTGAGGTGAGCGCGCCGCGCCTTGCTTATTCGGGTGCCCAGGTCACGGTGGTGATGACCTGAAGATGGCCGAGGTCGCGGACGAAGGTATGCACGCGCCCGCTCGGCGACACGTCGACCGGATCGCCCCAATGCTCCATGTCGGTGGGGTCGACGCCGGCCAGGGCGGGCGGCGCCGCGCCGGCAGCGCCGACGGTCGTCATGCTGTCGAGGTGCTTGTAGATCGCCTCGAGCTGCGTGTAGTCATGCTGATCCGGGTGCTGGTTTTGCCCCGGATCGTTCGAGTAGTCCATGCACGTCCCGGTCGTCGTGCTGAAGTCCTCGTCGTTGTGCGCGAGCCCGAAGAGATGCCCGATCTCCTGGCACGTCACGGAGGCTCTCCATGCCGGCGTGTTGTACCTGGCCGTGTCGAAGTAGGTGTCGTTCAGCCTCACCGTGCCCTGGGTGATGTGCTCCCCGTCGGCCCAGACCGAGGCCAGTCCGAGCCACCCGTTGGCGCCATATCGCGCGTTGCAGACCTCCCGCTGGTGGACCGGCATCGCCTGCCGCCCCCGCCGGCAGCGACGGTGGCGTCGAGCACCGACGACCTGGACCAATCGCCGGCGGCGACCGAGAGGTGCTCGGCCCACGCGGAGGACACGTTGTCGCCGAGCTTGATGGTGAAGGGGTTGCTCGTTCGTGCCCAGTGGTATTTGCCCCAGGCGTGTGACGCCAGCGCGGCGCGCTCGACGTCCTCCACGTCGGCTGCGCAGCCGACGTGGAGGAGCGAGAGGACCGACACGGACAGGCGCAGGGCGAACCGCTTCTTGCTCATGTGCGAACCTTCCTCCCGAGGGTTCAGTCCGGCCGAGCTGGGCGCCGGCGAGCACGCGCCGTCGTGGCGTTTGCGCGGATCCCGGACGTTATCGTGGGCGAGGCGCAAACGTGGCCTGACGCAGCAGCAACGGCGTTGTTCGTCAGGAACGACCCTCTGCGCAGCGCCTCATTTCCCTTCGTGTCGCCGACGTAGTCCAGCTTGTTGACGAGGCTCTCCGGCGCGAACGAGAAGATGTCATGGGCGTGGTCCGTGTCCGTGTAGGCGTGGTTGAAATCGACCGGGCCGTCGACGTCCACGATCGGGGCGGTCGCGATGTGCAGGCGGTACCAGGTGGTCCCGGCGGCCCGGGTCCAGTCGCTCCTTGTCTCGAGCGCGTCCATGGAGACAGCGGCCCAGAGCTCGTTGCCGTTGAAGACGCTGAGCTCGGGTGGCCTTCACCCCGCCGTTTCCGCGCCTCACTCCGTCATCCGGAAGGCGGGAGAACAACCCGACAGAGGATCGATCGCGATCTGCGCCAGGGCGGGACAGCGAAGCCGCCGGCCCGCAGGTGGACACCGGTGGGGTCGTGTCTCCTGGAGCGCGGAGCCGATGAAACGCCCGCGGGGGGCAGCTCGAGGCGCCGGGTTGCGGTAAAGTCGTGGGCCGGGCGCAGGCACGGCGTCGCTCGCGGTTGAGCCCGCCCTGTCGCCCCGGCAAGAACACTTCCATGGCCGATTTGAACGATCCCGCGCGCCTCGCCGAGCTGCACCACGTGCTGCTGCGCGACGACGCGGACGCCATCCTGGACGCCTGCGTCGAGCGGGCGGCCGAGCTTGCCCGGGCGCCGATGGCGCTCGTGAGCCTGGTGGTCCGACACATCCAGCTGTTCCGCGCGCACCGCGGCCTGCCGCCCGACCTGTGCGTCAGCTGCGCGACCTCACGGAGCAGCTCGTTCTGCCAGCTCGTGGTGCGCAACGAGGAGCCGCTCGTGGTCGAGGACGCCGTTCACGACGAGCGCGTGCCCAAGGAGCTGGTGGAGCGTTATGGCATCCGCGCGTACGCGGGTGTGCCGGTGCGGGTGCGCCGGCATGTGGTCGGTTCGCTCTGCGTGATCGACCTCGTCCCGCGCACCTTCGAGCCGGGCGTCGTCGAGGGCCTCCATCGGCTCGCCGCCGAGGTCGGTACGCGGCTCGAGGCGCTGGAGAGCGACACGCCGCCGCCGAGCTGCACCGCGAGGGAGCGCCTCGCCCGGTTCGGGCAGACCGCGCGTGCGCTCGAGCGCGCGCTCATGGCCATCGCTCCCGTGATCGCCGAGGCGCAGCGCGCGGCGGCGACGCTGCCGGAGGCGCCGCAGATCGCGCCGAGCCCGGACGATCTTCGCGCGGCGGTCGACTGCTATCGGGACATGTTCGCGATCGCGGCCGAGCTGGCCGACGACGCCATGGCCCTCTCGCGCTCCGCTCCGGCCGAGGCCGCGTCCGAGCTCGCCCAGGCGACGCGGTCCCTCACGCGGGACATGGTCGAGATCAGCCCGCTCGTCCGGCTCGCCGAGAGCGTGCTCGGGGGCACGCTCGGCGAGGGCGCCGCCGCGAGGGCAGCGCACGTCGTGCGGGACGCGTTCGCGGCGCACGAGACCGCGACCGCCGCGGTGCGCCGGATCATCACCACCGTCGAGCGCGGGCGGACAGGGGAGGCGTGGTGAAAGGCCGAGCGTACCAGCTGCTCCGCTCCTGTCTCGGCGACAAGGACCCTCCGAACGCGCGCGACGCGTTCATCTATGCGCGGGTCATCATGCGCGCGCGCGTCGTGCCCGAGGAGATCACGCCGGCGCTCGACGACCCCGCCATCGAGCGCCGACTGGAGAGCGCGCTGCAAGACATCGTCCGCCGCGCGTAGGGAGGGGCCGCCGGCCCCTCGCGCCGGCAGGGGCCGAGGGACGCGCTCCTTTGCCGGTGCTCCTCTGGCATGATCGCGACGGCCGAGGCTGGAGCCGAGGGCGCCGCATGCAGCGCTTGCCGGCACCCCTTGCCATTCAGGCAAAGATTGCCACCCGTGGAAGGCCAGCGGCCCGGCAACCGCTGGGTCCCGCAGAGGCGCCAGCTTCCATGATCCGGAGGAAGTCCTCCTTCGCGCCCACCTGGACCCGGTAGAAGCCGCCCCGCCGGGACGCCTGTCTCTCGCTCGATTCCACAACCTCCGAGAGAGGAGCGGCCCTCGCGATCTGCACGGTCGTGCGGCACGCGGCGCAGCTGCGACACGCGCCGCCCAGACGCGCCAGGCGTACTTGCGCAACGGGCTGCCCAACCACGCAGCGCGCTCACGCAACGCGCTGCCCGAACACGCGGCCGGGCGGTCGCCTCGCTGACGGGTCGAGATCGAGAGGCCGCGAGAAGCCGAGCGTATCTCGGTCGTCGCTGCGACGCCTCCGCTGCCGCAGCACGCCGCGACGGCATGGCACGCAGTCTGCTGGGGCACGTTCGCGGCGGGGTATCGCGACGATCGCCTGCGGCGCTCCCGACCGCATGCCGAGGGGGACGTGCGCGCATGATCCGTGGTGCTCATCCAGAGGCCAGCGACATCACGTCAAGAGGATGATTGTGAAACAACCCATGATCCGTTCGCCCCGCGCCGTCGCTGACGCGCGGGAGCAGCCAGCGCGACACGCCGCCATGGAAGCAGCCTCCTTCGCAGGGTCGTGCATCACTGACCTGCTCTGGGAGCAGGTCCGGGCGCAGCCGGACAGCGCTGCCGTCGTCGGTGAGGACGAGATCCTGACCTACCGCGAGCTCGCGGCGCGCAGCTCGGATGTGGCGATGTACCTGCGGCACCTCGGCGTGGCTCCCGACGACTGCGTCGGTCTGTTCGTGGAGCCGTCGATCGACCTGATGGTGGGCGCATGGGGGACCGTCCTCTCTGGCAGCGCTTACCTGCCGCTCTCGCCGGAGTACCCCGAGGACCGACTGCGCTACATGATCGAGGACAGCCGCACGAAGGTCATCTTCTCTCAAGAGGACCTCAAGGCCAGGCTGACCGAGCTCGCCCCGCGAGGCACGAGGATCGTCACCCTGAGAGACGCCGCGGCCCACGGCCGCTCGGACGCGAGCGCCGAGAACCGCGACCTGGGCTCCGGCCTGCGCTCACACAACCTGGCCTACGTCATCTACACCTCCGGCAGCACCGGGAAGCCGAAGGGCGTGATGATCGAGCATCGGAGCATCGTCAACCAGATGGGCTGGCTCCGGACGGCCCATGGGCTGGATCGGAGGCGGGTCGTCCTGCAGAAGACGCCCATGAGCTTCGACGCGGCCCAGTGGGAGATCCTGGCGCCCGCCTGCGGCAGCACCGTCGTCGTGGGCAGCCCTGGCGTGTACCGGGACCCGGAGCGGCTGATCGAAACCATCATCAGGCACCGCGTGACGACGCTACAGTGTGTTCCGACCCTGCTCCAGGCCCTCCTGGACACCGAAGCGCTCCACCGCTGCGACTCGCTCATGCAGGTCTTCAGCGGCGGAGAAGCCCTGTCCAGGAGCCTCGCGCTCCGGTGCCTCGAGGTGCTGCCCGGGTGCGAGCTGGTCAACCTGTACGGCCCGACCGAATGCACCATCAACTCGTCCGCGTTCACGGTCGATCGCCGCACGGTTCACGACGGCCCCAGCACGATCTCCATCGGCGCTCCCGTGCACGATACGCAGTACCATATCCTCGACGAGCGTCGGTCGCCCGTGGTCGTGGGCGAGATCGGCGAGCTCTACATCGGCGGAGCCCAGCTCGCACGAGGGTACCTGAACCGGCCCGACCTGACCGCCGAGCGGTTCATCGACGACCCGTTCCAGGCGGATGGCCGGCGCGCGAAGCTCTACAGGACCGGCGATCTCGCGTACTGGAACGCCGACGGCACCGTCCAGTTCGCTGGCCGGGCCGACAACCAGATCAAGCTGCGCGGGTTCCGGGTAGAGCTCGACGAGATAAGGCTGGCCATCGAGCTGCACGACTGGGTCAGGCACGCGGCGGTCACCGTCAAGAACGATCCCCGCACCGGCTTCCAGAACCTGATCGCCTTCGTCGAGCTGAACCCGAGAGAAGCAGCCCTGATGGACCAGGGCCATCACGGCGCCCACCACGCGTCGAAGGAGAGCAAGCTCCAGGTCAAGGCGCAGCTATCGAACTCGGGATGCCGGGACCCCCGGGAGCTCCGCGGCAAGGCTGTCTTCGACCTGCCCGGCCGAACGCCGACCCGGGAGCAGAGACAGCAGGTGTTCGCGCGCAAGACCTATCGATTCTTCGACGGCGAGGGCGTCACGAAGGCCGACATCCTGCGCCTGCTCGGCCGGCGGGCCGGCCAGAGGCTCGCGGGCGCCCACGCCCGAAGCCTGGAGGCGCTGAGCTTCGCGGAGCTCGGGGAGATTCTGCGGTACTTCGGGCAGTTCCTGAGCGCGGAGCGCCTGCTGCCGAAGTACGGCTACGCGTCGCCAGGAGCGCTGTACGCGACGCAGATGTACTTCGAGCTGGACAATCTATGCGGCCTGAAGTCCGGAGTTTACTACCACCATCCTGTTCACCACCAGCTGATCCTCCTACGAGAGAAGCTCGCCTCCACGGCGGCGCAGGCGAGGGTGCATTTCGTCGGAAAGAGGCGGGCCATCGAGCCCACCTACAAGAACAACATTCAAGAAGTCCTCGAGATTGAAGCGGGACACATGGTGGGTCTGTTCGAGGAGGTCCTGCCCCGTTATGGGCTGGACATCAAGGAGCTCGACCATGCCCCCGCGACGATGGGCCACCTGGACTCCGCGGATGAGGACCACTACATCGGCACGTTCGAGCTCGTCCCGCGCGCGGAGCCGCGCCCCGACGACGCGGTCGAGATCTTCCTCCAGGTGCACCCCGGCAAGGTCGCTGACCTCGCCGCGGGTCAGTACCAGTACCGAGATGGCGCCCTCGAGAAGCTATCGGACGAGCTGATCTTGAAGCGGCATGTCATCGCCATCAACCAGCAAGTCTACGAGAGGGCGAGCCTCGGCATCACGGTCATCAGCAGGACCTCCAAGGGCTGGATGAGGTACATCGACCTCGGTAGGAAGCTCCAGCACCTGCAGGCGAACGACATCAACCTCGGGTTCATGTCCTCGGGGTACAGCTCCAAGACCGGGGACGATCTGCCCTCGGCCAAGCGCATGGACAGCATCTTGAAAGCCTGCGGCAGGGCCCCGGGCCCCTCCTACTTCTTCGTCGGCGGGCGCATCAGCGAGGAGCAGGTGCTCAGCGAAGGGATGAAGGAGGACGTCGTTCACATGAAGGGGCCCGCGGAGATGATCCGGGACGACCTGGGGAGCTTCCTGCCCGACTACATGATTCCGAACAAGGTCATCGTGCTGGACAGGCTGCCGCTCACAGCCAACGGGAAGATCGACCTCAAGGCGCTGGACCGCGTCAAGGTGGAGCTCGCCGATCGGCCGTTCGTGGCGCCTAGAACGGAGACCGAGGCGCGCATCAAGCAGCTCTGGCTCAAGGAGATGAAGCAGGACGAGGTCTCTGTGCGAGATGATTTCTTCGAGTCCGGAGGCAATTCGCTCATCGCCGTCGGACTTGTGAGCAAGATCAACAGGGCGTTCCAGACCTCCCTGCCGCTGCAAGTCCTGTTCGGGTCGCCGACCATCGAGAAGCTCGCGCTCGTGGTCGACGGCGCGGGCGTCGAGCCAGCATCACGGCTCGTGCGGCTGCAGACGAGAGGCGCGGGGACCCCCGTCTACTGCTGGCCGGGCCTCGGCGGTTACACCATGAACCTGAGGCTGCTCGCGCGCAAGATGGGCGCCGATCGGCCCCTGTACGGCGTGCAGGCTCACGGGATCAACGAGGGCGAGATCCCTTACCCCACCCTCCAGCAGATGGCCGCAGAGGACATCAAGGTCATCCGGCGACTTCAGCCCGCCGGGCCCTACACGCTGTGGGGGTATTCGTTCGGCGCTCGTGTCGCCTTCGAAGCGGCTCATCAGCTCGAGCGTGCTGGCGAGCGGGTGGAGCGCCTGTTCTTGATCGCCCCAGGGTCGCCGAAGGTACGGGCGAAGAGCGTCTCGACCTCGGGCAGCGAGCCCACCTACGACAACAAGGAATATGCGACGATCCTCTTCTCGGTATTCGCCGGCAGCATCACCGACCCCGCGCTCGCCGAGTGCCTTGAGGTCGCCAGAGACGAGGAGAGCTTCGCGTCGTTCATCGCCAGGAGATTCACGGGCCTCGATCCGGAGCTGGTGAAGAGGGTCATCCGGATCGTGCATCAAACCTATGAGTTCAAGTACACCATCTGCGAGCTCGTGGAGCGGCGCATCCGCGCGCCCGTGACGATCTTCAGGGCGCGGGGAGACGACCGGTCGTTCATCGAGAGCATCGAGGGCATCAAGAGCATCGAGGGCATCGAGGGACATGATAGCTGCTCGACGAGCGCCTCGACCTTCATCGATCTCGACGTCGACCATTATGGCCTGCTCAAAGAGCCGGGCATCGACGAGCTGATCGAGCAGATTCACCGCCAACTTCGCGCCGACGCGAAGCCCGAACACAACACCGAAGCCATGGAGGACATCCGCATGCCCCACGTCAACATCAAGCACTTCCCCGTCTCACTCAGCGAGCAGCAGCAGGCTGATCTGGTCGCGGCGATCACCGACGCGGTAAGGAGCGCGTTCCGGTGCAACGAGGACGCGATCTCGATCGCGCTCGAGCCGGTCGAGAGGGCAGACTGGAACGAGCAGGTCTACCTGCCGCAGATCGTGAAGCGCAAGGAGCTGCTGTGCAAAGCCCCCCAATATTGACCTCTCTGCTGCGAGCGTAGCGATCACAATGAGCCGCAATCGACACACCAACGTACCGCTCTCGCTCAGCGAGGAGGTCTCTGACGCCATCCAGGACGGCGCGCCGGTGGTGGCGCTGGAGTCCAACGTCATCACGCACGGCTTGCGCTATCCGGAGAACGTCGCCACCGCCAGGAGGGTGGAGCAAGCCGTCCGGGCCGCCGGCGCCGTTCCGGCGACGATCGGCATCGACGGCGGTCGGCTCATGATCGGCATGACGGCGGCGGACATGGAACGCTTCGGCGCGACGCCGGGCATCCCCAAGGTCAGCAGCCGAGATATGTCTGTCATCCTGGCGAAGGGCGGGATGGGCGCCACGACCGTCGCGTCCTCGCTGGTCGCGGCGGAGCTGGCGAGCATCCCGTTCTTTGCCTCGGCGGGCATCGGAGGCGTGCACCGCGGCGCGGAGCGGACGATGGACATCTCCTCCGATCTGATCCAGCTCACCCGATCGAAGGTCGCGGTCGTTTGCGCAGGGGCGAAGAGCATTCTCGATCTGGCCTTGACCATGGAGTACCTAGAGACGCACTGCGTGCCCTTGATCGCCTACAGGTCCGACGACTTCCCGGCCTTCTACTGCGCTTCCAGCGGGATCCGCAGCCCTCACAGGCTGGATGACGAGGAGGCGATCGCCCGCGCCGTCGAGAGTCACTGGGCTCTGGGCAACCAGAGCTCCGTCTTGATCACCAGCCCCGTCAGGGCGGAGGACGCTATCGACGGCCGAGAGGTCGACGCGGCATTGACGAGGGCGACGGCCGACGCGGAAGGGGACGGAATCCGCGGCAATGCGCTCACCAAGTACCTCATGCGCGCCGTCGACGAGGCGACCGAGGGGAGGTCCGCCAAGGCAAACATGGCAGTCCTCGTGAGCACAGCGGAGGTGGCCGGTCGCCTCGCGGCCGCGCACGCGCTATACCGCCGGAGGAAAGGCTCATGATGGTCTCCATCCTTGAGGAAGATACGATGAGCCGCGCAGCCATCTTCGATCTGGACGGAACGCTCATCGACTCCCCCCGCGCGATCGTGGAGACGTTCTCGGCGGCCTTCGCGGCGATGGGCCTCCGGGCACGGGATGCCTCCGCCACGCGGGCGACCATCGGGCTCCCGCTCGAGGAAGCGTTCAGCCTGCTGATGGGCGTCCCGCGGCATGACGCGCGGGTGGCCGAGGCCATCAGCTGGTACCAGGTCTCGTTCCGCGAGGTCATTCTACCGAAGGCGCGCTCGATGCTGTTTCCTGGGGTCACGGAGGGCCTGCAGGCGCTGCGCGATGATGGAGTGGCCCTGGCCGTGGCGACCAGCAAGTTCTCGGCGAGCGCCGCTGCGCTGCTGGAGGCGGCGGGGCTTCGTGGCCAGTTCGACCTGGTCGTCGGCGCCGACCAGGTGACGCGGCCGAAGCCGGATCCCGAGATGGGGCAGCTGATCATGCAGACATTGGGGGTCCCGGCCGGGCGCGCGGTGATGGTGGGAGATACGACGCACGACGTGCTCATGGCCAGGGCCGCCGGCATGCGCTCCGTCGCGGTGACCTACGGCGTGCATGGCGTGCAGGAGCTGACGTCGTCCGGCCCGACCTGGATGGCCGACACGTTCGAAGACGTGCTGACGTGCCTGCGAGCGGCGCTGTCGTCGAATTGAACGGTGCTGATGCCCATGAGCGGACGTTCCACAGATTGGTTGCTGGCGGTCGGGGGGGGGCTCCTCCTCGCGTTGATGATCAACACCAACAGCCTCCTGGCGAGACACACCACGCCGCTCTTCGCGTCCTGGGCGGCGCATGGGCTAGGGGCCGCAGCGGCGTTCATCCTCGTCGTGCTCCACTCGCGGCTGTCTCGCCCCCGAGGTGGAGACGAGGAGCAGCAGAGGAAGGCGCCGCTCTGGGCCTACCTGGGTGGCATCCCGGGCGCGCTCACCGTGGTGCTGGCGGCGATCACGGTGAACAGCGGCCTCACGCTCTCGGGCACCATTGCCCTGATGCTCGTCGGGCAGGTGCTCTTCGGAGTCGTGCTGGATCACTTCGGGCTGCTCCGCACCCCGAAGAGGCGCATCGTCGCCGCAGATTTCCTCGTGGCGCTGCTCGTCTTGGTGGGCAGCGGGCTCATCATCTTTGGACGAGGCTGAGCGATGGCCCTCTATATATTGCTCGCGCTCCTCAACGGCGTGCTCATCGGCATGAGCCGCGCGATGAACGGGCAGCTCAGCGAGCGGCTCGGCCCCTTCAAGGCATCCCTCTGGAATCACGTCCTCGGGTTCCTGTTCCTGACGGCGGTCCTCTCCGTCATGGGCGGCTGGGGGTTCGGTGCCCCCGTCGCTCCGCCGCTCACGGCCTACCTCGGCGGGCTCTTCGGGGCGTTCTTCGTGGCCGTGAACAGTTACGTATTTCCCAGGCTCGGCGCGATGAACGCCGTCCTTCTCGTGATCAGCGGACAGATGATCTCCGCTGTGTTGATAGACTACCAGAGCCAGGGCGTGCCCCCCACGGCGCCCCGATGCCTCGGCGTCGTCCTCGTGCTCCTGGGCGTTCACATGACCAGGGTGGCGCGTTCGCCTCGTCACCAGGACAGATCGTGATGACAAACTCGCAGTTGGTCGATGAGCTGCTCGACGACCGGACCTACCACATCGAATTCAACGGCCACCTCACGAACCATGCAAAGCACGCGGTTGTCGCGCTGGCCGGGCTCGGAGCGCCGCCGACGAAGATCAAGGCATACTACGACAATTACGCGAGGCTGACGCCCTATGGGTACGGCCTGGAAGCGCCCAGGGCGTCGAAGCATGCCATCTCGGCGTCCAACTGGGATAGCTTCCTCGGGAAGCGAACCAGCTTCTCTGCGTATTGCGAGTTCCTGGACCAAGAAGAGGAGCTCCTGGGCATCGACGGGCTGCTGAAACGTTATTTGCTAGCGCTGCTGCCCGGCTGGGTCGGCGCCTTCACGCATGCCACGATCCACCTGGGGTGGGCGCTCGACGCGAACCACCGCCGGATGGCGATAGAAGGTCTGGCGTACATGGCGTTCTCGTACGTCTCGTGCCATCCGGAGAGGGCGGTCACGGCTCCGGCCGGCGGCGCGAGGGGAGAGCGGGCGGTCGACTCGTTGCTCCGCGTCGCGGGGGCGTGGGACGACGATCGCGACGAGCTTCATCGCTGGGTGGAGGCGCTGGTCGCCGACACGGAAGCCGGCGCGGCTCAGGGGATACACCCCGAGCTCTCGCGCTCGGGGCTTCAGTATCGGATCGCCAGGCTGCTTGCCGAAGGGCACCCGCTGATCTACGAAACCCCGGCCTGGATCGACGACCAGGACGTCTCCACGCGCTGGGAGCAGCTCTTTCACGTGGTGACCCTGCTGTACCTGGCCGAGCCTGGCGACTTCGTCCTCCTTCATCTCATCACGTCGCTGCACGCGATGGAGCAGATCGCCCGCCGCCTTCCGGCGGACCAGGGGAGGTATGTGGTCAAGTGCTTCTGGATAGGCATGCTCTGCATCCTCTTCTCTCGCGCGGACCTTCCGAAGAGGTCCACGCTGGCCAGGCTGCATGCGACGTACGAGGACGCGACCGACTCCGCCGGGCAGCCGCTGGAGGGCGAGGGCTGGGGGCAGATCATCGCGCGAGCGATCGAAGAGGAAGAGGAGCACAACCCCAAGTTGGTGTACGTGCTGCATCGGGTGTGGAAGAGGACCGGTGGTCGCTCGATCTACCGCGCCGCGGCCGCGTGCTTCACCACGACCCCGGAGCTGCCCGAGTCTTTCGAAGAGCCGCCGACGGAGTGAATTCAAGCGTTGGGAGGATCGCGAGCATGTCAACCGCGCGAAAGTTGCAGACCCGGAATCATCTCGAAATTGACAATCTACACCTGCTGCCTCAGACGAATCAGCTGCGGGCGCTGCACACGATCATCCGCGACCGTGGCGCGCGCCGGGAGGATTTCGTCTTTTACTCGGGGAGGATCATCCGCCTGCTGATTGAAACAGGCCTGGGTCTTCTCCCCTTCGAGCCGTGCGAGGTAGAGACGCCCGTGGGCAGAAGGTACGAGGGCCGGCGCTTTGCCTCGCAGCTCTGCGGGGTTTCCATCGCGCGTGCAGGCGAGAGCATGGAGGCGGAGCTGCGCGCCGTCTGCAGGTCGGTTCGCATCGGCAAGATCCTCATCCAGAGGGACAAGACGACGAAGCTCCCGCGCCTTTACTATTCGTCTCTCCCCCGCGATATAGCGCGGTGCCACGTCCTGCTGCTGGATCCGATGCTGGCCACCGGAGGGACGGCGCTCGCCGCCATCCAGGTCCTCTTGGACCGAGGCGTCGCGGAGGCGAACATCATCTTCGTCAACCTGATCACGGTCCTCGAGGGGATTGCCGCCGTCACCGAGCGTTACCCGGATGTGAAGATCGTCACCTCATCCATCGAAGAGGGGCTGAACGAGAACGCCTACATGATGCCAGGCATCGGCGACTTCGGCGATCGGTACTTCGGTACCGAGGCCTGACATCGGAGGAGCTGGCGCGGCAGCGCGATGCTCGGACGCCGCTCAGACACAGAACCACCCTCCTGTCGAACCTCCGCGAGGCGAGCTTCGAGGGACGTGGTGGGAGCTGGAGCTGCTTACCGGGATGCGGTCAGCCGTCGGCGACAGGCCGCCGCGGGTCCCGGCTGACACCGCGCCGCGCCTGCCTCCGGTCAACCTGGGACGGTCGCTCCCGGAGAGCGCGGGCTGGAGAGCGCGCGGGACGAGATCCTCCGGCGCGCGTGGCGAGGGCCGTCGGTCGCTCGCGCCATCAGGCGCCGAGGGGCGCGCTCACGCGCCGCGCGCCGGCGCGCTCACAACCGGTGTGCCGGCGCGATCGCGCGAGGAATCGCGCGCCCAGGAGCCCAGGACGCGATCACTCTCCCACTTTCGCCTTCACCCGTCGCGCCGGACCTGCTATGCAGCGGGCCGCCTTCTTCGTCGATATCGTCGCTTGATGCCCGCGCTCGGAGCAGGCGCATCGTGCGAGACGCCTTCCTTGGAGAATACAATGAGCCATGAATTGACCCCTGGGGTGTTCACCGGGTCCAGGTGGACGCGCACCTTTCTGCATCTTGCGTTGCCGGCGATGGTGTTGCTCGGGTGCGAGGGCTCCTCGGAAGACTCGGCATCCGGCGGCGGCGATGCGTCGACGTCGGCGTCCTCGGTCAGCGGCAGCGCGTCGACCGTGGCGTCCACGTCGGCATCCTCGGGCGGCGGCGACGGCTCGACAGCGGCGTCCTCGGGCGGCGGAGACGAGGGGGGCGGCACGGGCGGCGTCGGCGGCAGCGCAGGAGGCGACGGCGCGTCGACCGCGGCGTCCTCGGGCGGCGCCGGCGGCGCCGGCGGTGGCGCAGGAGGCAACGGCGCGTCGACCGCGGCGTCCTCGGGCGGCGCCGGCGGCACAGGCGGCACAGGCGGCACAGGCGGCACAGGCGGCGCCGATACGTCGACCGCGGCGTCCTCGGGCAGCGGCGGCGACGTGTCGACCGTGGCGTCCACGTCGGCGTCCTCAGGCGGCGACGCCTCGACGTCGAGCGTGACCTCGACCTCCGCGTCCTCGGGCGGCGGCATGGGCGGCGGCGACGCCTCGACGTCGAGCGTGACCTCGACCTCCGCGTCCTCGGGCGGCGGCGCGGGTGGCGGCGATGCCTCGACGTCGGCCGTAGCGTCCTCGTCGGCCTCCTCGAGCGGCGCCGGCGGCATGGGTGGCGGCGACGCCTCGACGTCGAGCGTGACCACCACCTCGAGCGGCACCAGCTCGACCACCTCGACCGGCACCGGCCCCCTCGCGAGAACGCCGGTGGAGCGGCACGGCCGCCTGAAGGTGATGGGCAACCGCGTCGTCGACGAGCACGGCGAAGAGCTCCAGCTCAAGGGCATGAGCATGTTCTGGAGCGTCTGGGAGGGAGAGAAGTTCTACAACGCTTCCGCCGTCGACACGCTCGTGAACGACTGGGATGCGACCGTCGTTCGTGCCGCGATGACCGCCAACACATCGGGGCTCGGCTACGTCAACAACCCGGACGCGGAGAAGCGGAAGGTCAAGGCGATCGTCGACGCCGCCATCGCCAGAGGCATCTACGTGCTCATCGACTGGCACGATCACGACGCGGTCCAGCCCCGGAACAAGGAGGCTGCGAAGCGCTTCTTCCGGGAGATGGCGACGGAGTACGGCGATGAGCCCGCCGTGATCTTCGAGGTGTTCAACGAGCCCGACACCGAGACCTGGGCGCAGGTGAAGGCGTATGCCGAGGAGGTGATCCGGGAGATCCGCGGCGCCGGCTCCGACAACCTCGTGATCGTCGGGTCGCCGAACTGGTCGCAGGATGCGGACGTCGCCGCCAACAGCCCGATCACGAGCTACGACAACATCGCCTACACGCTCCACTTCTATGCGGCGACGCACAAGGATGGGCTGCGCACCAAGGCGAGGACCGCGCTTTCCGCGGGCCTCGCGCTGTTCGTCACCGAGTGGGGCACCTGCTCCTCTACCGGAGACGGCGCGCTGGATCTCGCCGAGGCGCAGCGGTGGCTCGACTTCATGGCCAGCAACAGCATCAGCTGGCTCAACTGGTCGATCGTCGACAAGGCCGAGTCCTGCGCCGCGCTCAGGCCCGGCGCGAGCGCCGGCGGCCCGTGGTCGGATGGTCAGCTGACCGAGTCGGGGCGCTGGGTGAAGCAGAAGATCCAGGCGCCTTGACGCGGGAAGCCCGCCGAGGAGCGCCGTCGAGGACGAGGGCGCTCCGCCCGGGTCGGTCGCGCGGCGCCACGTCGCCTCGGGCGCGGACACCGAAGCTCCCGCGGCGCGCTTTCCGTTCCTTCGAGGCCTCCTCGAAGACCAGAGTCTAGCTCTCTCGCCTTCGCCTCGTTCACCAGGCGATCCGCGCTCGATCGGCTCACTCCCGCGCTTCCTCATCGACGACATTGCCCGAACTCGGTGGATGAGTCAGGGTTTCGGCGACGCGCACGGCCGCGCCTGCTCGGCGCGGTGACGGCACGATGAAGGGATATGTCCTGTCCCTTCATCCCACTTCGTCCGGTCCTCGACAGAGGTCGTCTTCTCCCTCGAATCCCCCGCGCGAGCCGATGCGCTCGCGACACGGGGAGACGCCCGGCCTAGACGAGACAGGACGAGACGTCGATGCGCGCCCTGGACACGCGCTGTCTTTCTGAAGATCGGATGACTTGAAGAGACTCGAACGATGCCGGGCGGAACCCCGTCGAGCGTCGGCGCTCGCGACATCCGCTCATCGCAGGACGGACGAACATGACGGCGACCCGCGGTGTCCCGCGAGGACGCTGGCTCGCGCCGCCTGTCATTCACTCGCGCAGCAGCGAAGGAGGCTTCCTCGTGATGGTTAGAGCTCGTTCTGAAGACCCGCGCACGGGCGAGATCGGGGCGTGGATCCTCGGCGTCCTGATGGGTCTATCGTCAACCACCGGCTGCTGGCCCGAGGGACGCGAGCCTCCGTGCTCGGGATGCGCAAGGCCCGGACCGTCTTCGTCGCTCGGGGGCGGCGGGGCTTCGTCGCTCGGGGACGGCGGCTCATCGTCGCTCGGCAACGGCGGCTCATCGTCGCTCGGGGGCGGCGGGTCCTCGTCGCCGGTCACGCCCGGGAGCGGTAACTCGCCGCCGTCGGATCCGCCGGACGACGGCGCGACGCCCACGCCAGCCACTCCGCCGCCATCCCTCGGCTCGCTCCGAGGCGTCGCCGTCCCGGAGCCGCGCGACCTGTCCCGGTACGTCAAGAGCAGGGAGACGGCCGTAGCCCTCGGAAAGGCGCTGTTCTGGGACATGCAGGTCGGCAGCGACGGCGTGGCGTGCGCGACGTGCCACTTCCACGCCGGCGTCGACCACCGCAAGAGAAACCAGATCAACCCGGGTATCAACAACCAGGATCCCGAGCGGCGCGCGCGGTTCGAAGCCACGAGGTCGGACGGGAAGGGCGGACCGAACTACGCGCTCGTGGCAAGCGACTGGACTTTCCGCCGCGACTTCCCCGCGGATGCCGACGACGTCATCTCTTCACAGGGGGTGTTCCACGCTCGATTCAACGGCATCGTGCCCGAGAGCGAGAAGGATGACTGCACGCTGCTGCCGGACGTCTTCCAGGTGCAAGGGGTGAACGTGCGGCGCGTCGAGCCGCGACAGACGCCCACCGTCATCAACGCGGTGTTCAACTTCCGCAACTTCTGGGACGGACGCGCGAGCAACCATTTCAACGGAGTGAACCCGTTCGGCAGGCGAGATCCTGACGCCGCCGTCCACGCCATGCGCGACGGCGTCCTGGTCCGCGAGAGGGTCGACCTGGAGAACTCGAGCCTCGCATCTCAGGCCGTAGGCCCGCCGATCAACCCCTTCGAGATGTCGTGTGAGGGGAGGACGTACGTTGACGTCGCCGCGAAGCTCTTGCCGCGCAGGCCGCTCGCCGGCCAGATCGTGGACCCCACGGACAGCATCCTCGGCGAGCTCCGCGATTCGAGCGGAAAAGGGCTCGCTCCGTCCTATGGGGAGCTCGTCCAAGAGGCCTTCGTGGACGCGTACTGGCGGTCGGATCAGCGCGTCGGCGATCGGTCGCTCGTGGAAGCGAACTTCTCGCTCTTCTGGGGCCTCGCCATCCAGCTCTACGAGGCCACGCTCGTGTCCGACAACAGCCGGTTCGATCGCTTTGCCGACGGGGACAGCGCCGCCCTGAGCGACGAGGAGCGCGCGGGGCTCGCGATCTTCCAGGGCAAAGGCAGGTGCATCAACTGCCACCATGGTCCCGAGTTCACCAGCGCCGCCACCCGCCTGCAGCGCGAGGAGCAGGTGGGCGGTTTGATCTCGCGGATGCCGGTCGGGAACGGCGGCGCCGCGCTCTACGACAGGGGCTACTACAACATTGGCGTTCGGCCGACCGAGGAGGACATCGGCGTCGGAGGGGTCGACCCCTTCGGTCATCCGTTCTCGTTCGCGCGGCAAGGGAAGCAGCTCGCCGGGGGCGAGGGCGCCCCGGACGTATTCGGCATCGACCCGGCGTCGTTCGAGGTCGAACCAGGGGTGCCGATCGCGCGGCTCGAGCGCGATGCGGTCGATGGCGCCTTCAAGGTCCCGACGCTCCGGAACATCGAGCTGACGGGCCCCTATTTCCACAACGGAGGCGCGCTGACGCTGCGGCAAGTCGTCGAATTTTACAACCGTGGCGGCGGCCGGCGAGAACGGGAGGGCGGCGACACCACCGGGTTTGGGCCCAACGGGACGAACCTGGCTCCGAACATTCAGCCGCTCGGGCTGACGGAAGATGAGAAGAAGGCGCTCGTGGCGTTCCTGGCGACGCTCACGGACGAGCGGGTCCGGTTCGAGGAGGCGCCGTTCGATCACCCGCAGCTGTTCGTCGTCGACGGTCACTTCTGGAACGAATGGACCGTGGTGGATGACGGCACGGGGCGTGCTCGCGAGAAGATCAAGGAGGTCCCGGCGGTCGGCGCCGCAGGGCGCAGGCCGAAGGACCTCCCTGGGCTTGCGCCTTTCAACCCGCTCTGAGCGCCCCGGCGGCGATCCCGGCGATCCCAACCTGGGTCGGGTCGCCCGGTCGGCGGCGATCCCAACCTGGGGCGATCTCAACCTGAGTCGGGTCGCCCCCGCCCCCTCAACCTGGGTCGGGTCGCCCAACCTGGGTCGGGTCGCCCCCAACCCGGGTTGGGTTGCTGCGGCCTGCGGCCGCAACCTGGGTGGGGTCGCCGGTTCCGCTTAACCTGGGTCGGGTCGCCTCAACCTGGGTCGGGTCCGCTGGTTCCGCTCAACCTGGGTCGGGTCCGCTGGGTCGGGTCCGCTCCAACCCGGGTTGGGTCCGCTCCGCTCAACCTGGGTCGGCTCCCCCTGCTCAACCTGGGTCGGCTCCCCCTGCTCAACCTGGGTCGGATCGCCTGTCGGATCGCCTCAACCTTGCTCAACCTGGGTCGGGTCGCCTCAACCTCGGTCGGCTCCCCCTGCCTTCCTCCGGAGCGCCGCGAGCCTCGACGGCCGCACCAGCAGCCCGCCCACCGTCTGATCCGCGACGAGCTCCGCGATCTGCTCCGGCCCGTAGCCCAGCGCCGTCGGATCGCTGGCCGCGAGCGGATGCACGCGCGCTCCTCCCTCGGGACGGCACCAGTTCTGCACGCTCTCGTCCTGCGCCAGCACCGTCAGCGCGCACAGGTAGGCGTCCACCTCGCGGAACCTCCCCTCCCCTATCCCGCGCCCCACCATCGCGGCCACGGCCTCGGTCAGCGCGCGCCGCTCGGCCCAGTACGTCGCGAACGCCGCCGGATCCCGCTCGCTGAACCGGTGGATCTCCGTGATCTCCAGCGGAAACCCGCACACCGTCTGCACGTCGAAGCGCACGAAGCGCCATAGCTGCACGTCCGCCGTCTCGCCGGTCTCCTCGAGGCTCCGCGCGTACGACAGCGGCAGCCGGTTCACCTGCTGCAGGATCTCCGCGACGATCAGCTCCTTGCGCCGGAACCAGTAGTACAGCGACGACTGCCGGAGCCCCGCCGCCTGCGCGACCTCCAGCATCGATACCTCGGCCACCCCCCGCTCGGCGAACAGCCGGCCCGCCACCTGCAGAATCTGCTCCCGCGGCGCGAGATCGCTCCGCTGCGGCGCCTTGCGTGGCCGGCCCATGCGGCGCGGGCTCCCCTCGGCCTTCTGCTCGCCTCCGGCGTTCCGCCCCCCTTCCGCCGGCTGCCTTCCTTCGGCGCTGTGCCTGCCGTCGGTCTTCGGAGGAGGAGCCATCTCTGTCTTCATCGTCATCGTCCGAGGTGGCCATCACGCAGCCGCGCGATCGCCGTCGCGCCCTCATGCCGCCTCGCCCTCCCGCGCGTCAATCGGCTCCTCGCTCGCCCCTCTGCGCCATCCGCTCTTCATCACCCAATCCACCACCCACACCGCCACCAAGAAAATTCACCACTTCCGGGAAAAAGCGCTCGCGCCCTGCATTTTACCCTCACGAAACAGCCTGGAAACCCTGGCCCCGGATAGTCGACCCATAGTTTCGATTGTCTATCGAAAGTGAGGCGGGCAATGTCTGAAACGGCCACAACGTACGCCGCGCGCGAGCACGCGCGCGCCCAGGAAGGCAGCGTCGTCGAGACGCAACCCACCGTGCCGAGCACGTCGATCGGCGATCCGCCGGCGGGCGTCGAAGCGCGCGACGTCCTCTGGGAGGAGACCCTCGGCGCCGGCGGTTACGCGGCGCGCACGCTCCCCGTCGGCAGCCGGCTCCGGCTCGTCGACCTCGAGGGCGACACCTGCGTCGCCCTCGTGCTCCACCGCGCGGACCGCTCCATCGAGCGGCTCTGCCTCCCCGACACCGTGAAGCTCCAGTGGCAGGCCTATCCCGGCCCGGGCTACCTGCTCCTCTCGGACATGGGGCGTGTCCTCGCCTCCCTCCTCGAGGACACCGCGGGCCGCCACGACACCTTCTGTGGCACCTCGCTCCCGGCCGAGATCGAGTCCCGCCATGGCAGCGACGCCCACGGCGGCGTCCTCCGCTCCGGCCGCGAGCGGCTCCTCCTCGCCCTCGCCAAGCACGGCCTCGCCGAGCGGGACCTGCCCACGGCCATCAACCTCTTCAAGGGCGTCCGCATCGAGGCCGACGGCGCCATCACCTTCCTGCCCGACTCCTCCCGGCCGGGCGCCCACGTGCTGCTCCGCGCCGAGCAGGACGTCCTCGTCAGCGTCGCCGTCGTGCCCCACCGCCTCGACCCGCGCCCGACCTACCGCGCCGGCAAGGTCCGCCTGACCGCCTGGCGTGGCCGCCCCGCCGCCGACGACGACCCCGTCCGCAACGCCACCCCCGAGGCGCGCCGCGCCTTCGAGAACACCGCCGAGGAGCTCGCGCTCGGCCTCCGGGCAGGAGGCGCGCGATGAGCCCCGCCGCCAGCCCCGGGAAGCCGGTCGCCGCCCTGCGCGACCCCGCCCTCGCCGGCCTGTCCGGCGCCCTCGTCTCCGACGAGATCGTCCCGGCGCGCGCGCCGTGGGCCAAGATCGTCCGCGCCGGCGAGATCCTCCGCGTCATCGACCTCGAGGGCAACCAGGCCGTCGACTTCCTCGCCTACGTCCTCGCCGACACCGCCGAGCGCTACAGCGCCGCCGACACGATCGCCGCCCAGCGCAACATCTTCCTCACCACCGGCGCGCAGCTCCGCTCCAACCGCGGCCGCGTGATGATGACCGTCACCGACGACACCTGCGGGCGCCACGACACCTCGGGCGGCGCCTGCTCGTGCGAGTCGAACACCGTCCGCTACGGCCACCACACCAAGCACCAGCACGCCTGCGTCGAGAACTTCCTCCTCGCCGCCGCGCCCTGCGGCCTCGGAAAGCGCGACCTCGTCGGCAACATCAACTGGTTCATGAACGTGCCCGTCGAGGCCGACGGCACCCTCGGCATCGTCGACGGCCTCTCCGCGCCCGGCAAACATGTCGATCTCCGGGCCGAGCTCGATCTGCTGCTGCTCGTCTCGAACTGCCCGCAGATCAACAACCCCTGCAACGCGTTCAACCCGACGCCGATCCGCGCGGTGGTGGTGCGGCCATGAGCGCCATGGCCCCGCCCTTCCGCCGCGTCCTCGTCGCCAACCGCGGCGAGATCGCGTGCCGGATCCTCCGCACCCTGAAGCGCCTCGGCGTCGCGTCGGTCGCCGTGTTCTCCGACGCCGACCGCGCCGCCCTCCACGTGCGGCTCGCCGACCAGGCCGTCCGCCTCGGCGGCCAGACCCCCGCCGAGAGCTACCTCCGCGTCGACGCCGTGCTCGACGCCGCCCGCCGCGCCGGCGCCGACGCGATCCACCCGGGTTACGGTTTCCTGAGCGAATCCGATGACTTAGCGCGCGCCGTCGAGGACGCGGGCATCGTCTTCATCGGCCCGACGCCGGGCCAGATGGCGGCCTTCGGGAGCAAGCACCGGGCGCGGGAGATCGCCGTCGAGGCGGGCGTGCCGCTCCTGCCGGGCACCGGCGTGCTCCGGGACGCGGACCACGCCGCCGCCGAGGCCGCGGCCATCGGCTACCCCGTGCTGCTCAAGGCGAGCGCCGGGGGCGGCGGCATCGGCATGGCCCGCTGCGACGGGCCGGCGGAGCTCCCGGCCGCGTTCGAGCGGGTCCAGCGCCTCGCCCGCTCGAACTTCGGCTCGGGCGAGGTGTTCCTCGAGCGCTTCCTCGCCGCGCCCCGGCACGTCGAGGTCCAGATCGCCGGCGACGGCCGCGGGAACGTGCTCGTCCTCGGCGATCGCGACTGCTCGGTCCAGCGCCGCAACCAGAAGGTCATCGAGGAGGCGCCCGCGCCCGACCTGCCGCCGCGGCTGCGCTCCGCCCTCGCGGAGTCGGCCCGCGCCCTCGCCGCGAAGGTCGCCTACCGCAACGTGGGTACGGTCGAGTTCCTCGTCGATCCCGCCCGCGCCGAGCACTACTTCCTCGAGGTCAACACGCGCCTCCAGGTCGAGCACGGCGTGACCGAGCTCTGCGCCGGCGTCGACCTCGTGGAGTGGATGCTGCGCATCGCCGCTGGCGACACCGCGTTCTTCGCCGGCGGCGACCCGGCGCTCCGCGGCCACGCGATCGAGGCCCGCCTCTATGCCGAGGATCCGGCGCGGGGCTTCCTGCCGAGCGCGGGCCTCCTCACCGAGGTTCGCTATCCCGAGGGCGGGGGCGTGCGGGTCGACGGGTGGGTCGAGACCGGCACCGAGGTCTCCGCGCTCTACGATCCGCTGCTCGCCAAGCTCCTCGTGCACGGCGCGGACCGGGCCGCGGCCGTCGCGGCGCTTCGCGGCGCCGTCGAGGAGACCCGGATCGGCGGGATCGAGACCAACCGCGAGTGGGTCGCGGTCGCGCTCGATCACCCCGATTTCCGCGGGGTCCGGCACCACACGGGCACGTTCGCGTCGCTGCCGTTCCGCCCGCCGACGATCGAGGTGACGGCCTCGCCGGGCGCGGTGACCGTGCAGGACTGGCCCGGGCGCCTCGGCCTGTGGTCGGTCGGCGTCCCGCCGAGCGGGCCGATGGACGACCTGTCGTTCCGGCTCGGCAACCGCGTCGTGGGCAACCTCGGTGGCGCCGCGGGGCTCGAGTGCGAGGTGCACGGGCCCACGCTGGTCTTCCACCGGCGCGCCGTCGTCTGCGCCGCGGGCGCCGCGATGCGCGTGCTCGTCAACGGCACCGAGGTTGCGCCGTGGACGCCGGTCGAGGTCGCGCCGGGCGCCACCGTGGCCTGCGGGCCGGTGCGGGGGCCGGGCGCGCGCGCCTACCTGCTCGTCCGCGGCGGCATCGACGTGCCGGCGCACCTCGGCAGCCGCGCCACGTTCACCCTCGGCGGCTTCGGCGGCCACGCCGGCAGGCCGCTCCGCCCCGGCGACGTGTTGCGCCTCGGCGAGGAGGTCGACCCCTCCCTCGACCCCGGCGCGCTGCCGCCCGAGGCCCGGCCGGAGATCGGCAGGTCCTGGGAGCTCGCCGTGCTCGACGGGCCGCACGGAGCGCCGGACTTCCTCACGCGCGACGGGATCGAGCAATTCTACGAGGCCGAGTGGGAAGTCCACTACCACTCGGCCCGCACCGGCGTCCGCCTCGTCGGGCCCGCGCCGAAATGGGCGCGCACCGACGGCGGCGAGGCCGGGCTGCACCCCTCGAACCTCCACGACAACGCCTACGGGATCGGCGCTGTCGACCTCACCGGCGACATGCCCGTCATCCTCGGCCCCGACGGCCCGAGCCTGGGCGGGTTCGTGTGTCCGCTCACGGTCGCCGCGGCTGAGCGGTGGAAGCTCGGCCAGCTGAGCGCCGGGGACAAGGTCCGGTTCCGGTCGATCGTGCCCGCGGAGGCCGACGCGCTGGCGCAGCGGAGCGACGCCCTCGTGGCCCTGCGCGACGGAGCCACGAAGGAGGCGCCCGCGCCGCTCGCGGCCGGGGCGAACGGCGCAACCCCGGTCGCGGCGACGAACGGCGCAACCCCGGTCGCGGCGAGGGCTGCGCTGGCGCCCGCGCCGCTCGCGGCGGCCGCGACGCCGACCGCACCGAGAAGGCCGCGCGGCGAGCCCGTGCTGGGGCGCGTGCCGGCGCGCGACGACCGCCCCGCGGTGGTCTTCCGCCAGAGCGGCGACCGCTACGTGCTCGTCGAGTTCGGCCCGCCGGTGCTCGACATCGACCTGCGCGTGCGCGCGCACCTGCTCATGGAGCGGCTCGAGGAGCTCCGCCTACCCGGCGTCGTCGACCTGACGCCCGGGATCCGCTCCCTCCAGGTGCACGTCGACGGCGCGCGCCTCACCGTGGCCAAGGCCCTCGACCTGCTCCGCGAGGTCGAGGCCGACCTGCCCGCCCAGGCCGAGGTCCGGATCCCGAGCCGCGTCGTCCACATGCCCCTCAGCTGGGACGACCCGGCGACGCGCGAGGCGATCGAGCGCTACATGCGCGCGGTCCGCGACGACGCGCCCTGGTGCCCGAGCAACCTGGAGTTCATCCGCCGGGTCAACGGGCTGCCGGACATCGCGGAGGTCCAGGAGATCTTCCTCGCGGCGAGCTACCTCGTGCTCGGCCTGGGCGACGTGTACCTCGGCGCGCCGGTCGCGACGCCGCTCGATCCGCGCCACCGGATGGTCACCACCAAGTACAACCCGGCGCGCACGTGGACGCCCGAGAACGCCGTCGGCATCGGCGGCGCGTACCTGTGCATCTACGGCATGGAGGGGCCGGGCGGGTACCAGTTCCTCGGCCGCACGGTGCCGGTCTGGAGCCGCCACCGGCCGTTCCGGCAGACGACGCGCGAGCGGCCCTGGCTCCTGCGCTTCTTCGACCAGCTCCGCTTCCACCTCGTGTCGGCGGAGGAGCTGCTCGAGCTCCGCGCCGACATGGTGGCCGGGCGCGGTGAGGTGCGCATCGAGGAGACCACGTTCGACCTGGGTGATCACCACCGCTTCCTTGCCGACAACGCCGGGCCCATCCGCGCGGCGCAGGCGCGGCAGCGGGCGGCGTTCGACGCCGAGCGCGCCCGCTGGGAGGCGGACGGCGAGTTCGACCGCGTGCGCCGCGCGGGCGCCCGGATCGAGGGCGCGCCGGCCGCCGCCGAGGACGCCCTCCCCGCCGGGGTGCTGCCGGTGACGGCGCCGCTCACCGCGTGCGTGTGGAAGGTCGACGTGGCCGAAGGGCAGCGCGTCGAGGCGGGCCAGCGCTTGGCCGTGCTCGAGGCGATGAAGATGGAGTTCCCCGTGGTGGCCGACGTGGCCGGAGCCGTCGGCTGGATCGGCTGCCGCCCGGGCCAGATGGTCAGCGCGGGCCAGCCGCTCGTGGGGGTGTCGGCCGATGCGTGACCCCATCTCGACCGCCGCGCCGGCGTCGGCGCTCGTCGCGGAGGACCGCGGCGACGCCGAGGACCTCGCCCGCCTCGGCTACCGCCAGGAGCTCCGGAGGGACCTGGGCAGCCTGTCCGCCTTCGCCGCGGGCTTCTCGTACGTCTCGATCCTCACGACGGTCTTCCAGCTCTTCGTGATCGGGTACGCCTTCGGCGGGACCCGGTTCTTCTGGACGTGGCCGGTCGTCTTCCTCGGCCAGCTCGCCGTCGCGCTCAACCTCGCCGAGATGGGCTCGCGCTACCCCGTGGCCGGCTCGGTGTACCCGTGGGGCCGCCGCGTCTGGGGCGGCGCGCCGGGGTGGCTCGCGGGCTGGCTGAAGCTCGTCGGCGACGTCGTGAGCGTCGCCGCGGCGGCCATCGCGCTGCAGGCGATCTTGCCGAGCGTTTGGAGCGGGTTCCAGCTCCTTGGAGGCGACCCGTCGCTCACCTCGCGCGACGGCGCCGCGAACGCCGTGCTGCTCGGCGCGGGGCTCATCGTGCTGACGACGGCGATCAACATGGCCGGGGTGAAGGTGATGGCCTGGGTCAACGACGTCGGCGTGATGGCGGAGCTCGGCGGCGTCGCGCTGCTGCTCGTGGCGCTCTTCCTGAGCGCGGTGCGCGGCCCGGGCGTGGTGCTGGAGCCCATCTACGGGCCGCCTTCGTCGCTGGGCACGGGGGTGGCGGGCCTGCTCGCGGCCGCGCTGATGCCGGCGTACGTGCTGTACGGCTTCGACTCGGCCGGCTCGCTGGCCGAGGAGACCCAGAACCCCCGGAGGATCGTGCCAAGGGCGATCCTGAAGGCCGTCGTGGCCTCCGGGGTTGGCGGCGCGCTGCTCCTCGTCGCGGCGCTGATGGCCGCGCCGAGCCTGACCGACGGCCGCCTCGCCACGGAGGGCCTCGCCTACGTGGTCGTCGGCGCGCTCGGCCCGGCGCTGGGCAAGGTCTTCCTCGTCGACGTTGCGCTGGCCGTGTGCGTCTGCACGCTGGCGATCCAGACCGGCGCCTCGCGCCTCGCCTTCTCGATGGCGCGGGACGGCGCGCTGCCGTGCGCGCCGGCGCTGTCGCGCGTCTCGCCGCGCACGAAGACGCCCGTCGCCCCGGCGATCGTGGTCGGCGCGCTCGCGTGCGGCATGCTCGTCGTGAACTACGGCGAGGCGCAGCTGTTCGTGCTCATCACGGAGACGGCCGTGCTCCTCGTGAACCTCTCGTACCTCGTCGTGACGGCGGGCATGCTCCTCCGCCGGCTGCGCGGGTGGCCGGGCCTCGCCGGGGCGCCGGCCGGGGTGTTCTCCCTCGGCCGGGCCGGGCTCGCGCTGAACGCCGCGGCCGTGGCCTGGGGGGTCGCGCTCATCGCGAACATCGCCTGGCCGCGACCCGACGGCGCCGAGACGACGTGGATGGAGTACTTCCCGGTGCTCGGGGTCGCCGCCACGCTCGTGGTCGGGCTCGGGGTGTTCGTCGCGACGCAGCGGCCGGCAGGAGGGCGGGTCGCCATCGGTGAGCCTCCGGAGCGCGAGGCATCGCTGATCTCTTGAGCCGGGCTGTTCCGGCGGCGAGCTCGCGCAGACTTAAGCGGAGGCCGCCGGAAGAGCCGAGGGGGTGGGAGCCGGGCGCCCCGTTCACGAGAGCGCGGCGCGGATCAGTTCTCGAATCGAACGTTGTCCATGTAGTAGGGACCGGAGTTGGGGGGCACGGTGAGTTTGAACGTCAGCTTCACGTCGCTCGGCCCTGCGTTGAGCGCGCTCAGGATGCTCGCCGGGAGCTGCGGGAACGCGACGGTGTTGAACGCGCCCCGGGCGAGGGTGTCGAGCGAGCGAGTCCCGACCGCCTGCGGGGGGGAGATGCCGGCGGACGGGATCTCGATCAGCACGTGGAGGTAGCGGGCGAGTCCGTCCGCCGGCACGGCGGGCATGAAGAGATCGAGCTTGATCTTGTCCCCAACCGGCGTGAGGCCCGAGGTGCTGAAGCTCGGGCTGATGATCTCGTTGACCCAGACCGAGTTCCGGATCTCCAGCGACGAGATGCCCTCCCTCACCCGGCCCGTGTGGAGCGGGAGCGGGAGCGGGAACTGCGGCGAGGTCCACGCGCCCGGCGTCTCGAACCCGAGGATCGGGTTGTTGAGCAGGTACTCGGTCATCACCTGCTGGCGGAACGGGAGGAACACGTTGATGAGGGCCGGCGAGATCATGAAGCGCTGCGGACCGCTCGGGTTGCTCGAGTCGACAGGCTCCTTCAGCTCGGAGGTGTGGGTGAAGCCCAGCGTGTTGGGGAACGGAGTGGACAGGCCGACATCGAAGTTGCTCGACGGGGCGCCATTGCTGTCCGCCGGCTCGTGGCACCCCGAGCAAGCGAGGGTCTGCGCGCGCCCGACGATCTGGTCCGGCGTGAGCGTGCTGCCCATGGCGGTGAGCTTCGCCTCGATACTGCTCTTCAGGGTCGACGTCCCGGTGCCGAGCGCGTTCAAGTAGTTGTTCTGGAGGGGCATCATCAGGCTCTCGCCCGCGTTGCTCTCATCGGGCAGAGCCGACGGATACGCGAAGCGGTTGATATCGTCGGCAGCCGCGAGCCGCTCCACCGCTTCTGGAAAGGTTTCGCCCTGGAAGTCCGAGACCCGCTGGTCGCTCGATGCGGCGGGCGAGAAGAGCCTCGCGGCCGGGTTGTCCTTGACGAAGGACGGGACGATCTTCAGCGAAGGGCTGCCGCTCGTGCCGTGGATGAGCCTGAACTCACGGAGCGACCAGGCGTCCACCACCGGCGTCGCGCCGAGCAGGAACTCGTTGGTTCGGATCTGGCCGCGGTCGGGCCCCGCAGCGTGGCCGTAATGGTCGATGTGGAAGACGGGCTCGAACCCGAACCCGGGCAGGCCTAGGAAGTAGAAGCTCAGGAGCTCGTTCCTGCGCGTCGTCACGCTCTTCGCGGGATCCGACTGGTTCAGCCAAAACTCGACGACCGGGAGGCAAGCTTGCCGGCCGAGGCTCGGGTTCGGGTTGGGCAGCCGGCCCTCGAAGATGATGAAGTTCCGCTGGAAGCCGTTCGTCGCGGGGCTGCCGCTGCGCCTCGCGAAGACGATCCGGTACTCCCCGCAATTGGAGCCGTCCGACGGGGCGAGGTCGAAGCGGTTCGAGAGGGTCGTGGCCATGTACGCGCTGTCGGCGTTCGGATCCGCGAAAGGATCGCTCGCGGCTTCGTCCCCCACAGCGCGCGGGCAGAGGACCGGCCACCCGTTGATCGAGCCGGTGGGTTGCTCGCCCGGGGCCGTGGAGCCCGGGGGGTAGATATCGGCGGTGTTGGCCGGCACATCATCGCAGTGCGGGACGACGGGGAAGATCCCGGTCGCGGCTGTCCGGTGGGTGTCCATGAACTGACGGAACAGCGCGAGGGGCGTCAGGCCCGTGACGCCCGACTGGTTGATCAGCCGCTGCAGTACCAGATGCAGCGAGAAGCTGGACACAATGTCGACGTCCGTGACGATGAGCGACTTCCGCGGATCGATCGGGAACGGCAGCGTGAGCTGCTGGGCGGCCTCGGCGGTCTCGCTCGCCGCGAGCTCGCCCAGCTCGCCGGGCCCTGCCAGCCCGCCGTCCGCCGGCCCGAAGTCCGAGCACGCAGCGGGAAGGAGCGCGAGCGTGGCCAGCGCGGCGTTTCGCGTCGTCCGCCACGCGCGGGCGGAGCCGAGACCAGACCATGAGCGCGCCGAAAACCTCGAACTCGAATGCTTGGACAACATGATACCTCCTGGAAACGATCACGGCGACGAGCCACGCCCCTCGGGGGACGCTCGCGGACGAAGAGAGACGGAGTCCAGGCGAGCGCGGGAGAACGCCGCGCCCTGCTTGATGAGCAGATCAAGCGCGCACGCCCATCTCTGAGCGCGCGTCGTCGCTGCCCGCGCCGTCATGACAGCATGGCATCAACGACTCATCGAGCTGACGTTCCTGCGACCGCCTGCGCGCGCCGGTCTCTCGGGCGATGAGCCAGAACCGAGCGCGATCGGCATGTTAATACAATTTACACCCACGGCAAGCACAACAACATTTTCGATCCATCCTGTTTCGTGGGTCGTCGCCGCGAAGCCGCCTTGTTCAGCGCTCATCTCACAAAAAGGATAACGCCAGCGCACGGCGCCGCGCCGGCGCGGATGGGCAAACCAGGCCGACGGGCGCCGTGCGCTAGGTCATCGTCATCGAGGAGCGCTGCACACTCCCTGAATGCAGGTGAGCGAGTCCATCCTTCAGGCGATCTGTGGCGATCACGTCGATTTTTTATGGATCGCGCCCTGCAATTTACTTAACATCCGCGCAGGGGAGATCGGGCTCGGGGCGCCCGCGATCAGGGAGCGGGCGTGACGGTGAGCGCGCCCTTGGCGCTGAGAGACGCCTTGTAGCTCCCGGCCGCAGGATACGTGATGCGGAACGAGGCCTGGTTGGGCGAGATGGTCTTCGTCTCGCCCGACGCCTGCGTGCCGCCGGCCGGCACCCAGTATTGCGTGCACGGATCCGACTGCCCGGCGGTGTGCGTCTGGACGAGCACGCAGACGTCTCCACCATTCATGTTCGCGACCGTCTGGCTGACCTGGTACGTGAGCTCAAGGTCATCACCGGCCGCCGCGAGCTCGGTCGCTGCATTCCAAAGGGTCGAGCCGGTCGCAACGCACTTCAAGTACCAGTGGCTGGGCGCGTCGGCGCACGCGGGGATCGGCTCGGCCACCGTGCCGCGGGTCACCTTGACCGTCGCCTCGGACGGCGAGACCCCGAGCAACGAGATGGCCAGGTTCGCGTCGCGATCCACGAACGTATGACCCCAGGGGAGCGCCTCGCGCGAGGCGTCTGCCTGAAGATGAGCGAAGTCGATGATCGGCCACGAGGGCGTCATGTTGACGATGCCCGTCGGGCTCCCCTCCAGCGGGCCTCGGTGCACGAGGATCCCGCGAGCGACCGGCGCGTTTGCCGTGAACCCGTCGACCCTATCGGGGGTGGACTGACGATATTGGTCGAAGCCGATCGGCTGACGATATTCGACCTGGTACGTCTCGTCCCCGCCGGGGATGGGGATGACGAGCCGCTGCACGCCCGTCGAGATGACCTCGATCGGCTTGACGCTGACGATGGAGGTCCCGCTCGCGCTCACGGTCGCCGTGTTCTCCGGATCGAACCAGCCGAACAGCGCCTTCTCCGGAGCACTGTAGTGCATGTACCCCCCACCCACCGGGCTGAACGAGTCTCCCATATCTTGGTAACAGCTCGTGTTCCCCGCGTTGAGCTGGCCGGAGTTGGCGCACCAAGGCAGATTGGGCTGCGCGCAGCTCGTGCTCATCGGCGCCCAGTTGCCAGCGCTGTCGGCGCAATTCAGCACATTGGCGTGGCCCAGGCCCATGCTGTGCCCCAGCTCGTGCGCATACGTGCCAGCGTTGGTGGGACTGGGAAACCACGTGTGGGAGCCCGCGGAATAAGCTCCGGAACAGCTCGACGGAAACCCGTTGAAAAAGTGCATCGTGTTATCGTAGTCGGCCTCCACGTAGCCCCCGAGGTTCGCGGCCGCTTCCCTGCCCAGCGCCATGTGCAGGCCGAGATCGCAGATCGTGGGCATCTCCGCGTTGATCGTGTACCAGCCGTAATAGTCCCCGTCGGGGTTGATGTGGCCGGTCAGGTTCATCTTCCCGTAGGAGGCTTCAGTAAAGAAGTTGTTGGCCGAATCCGGGTTGTTGAAGAGGCGGTCCCGCACGTCATTGATGGTGTAGGTCGGAGCCGGGCTGTTCTTGAATCGAATGAAGATCGCCGCGACCTTGAAGCCGCCGACGATAGCCGGCTGCTGGACGGAGGAGATCGACTCGACCTCCTCCGCCTCACCCTCCTCCGTCGCAGCGCCGCAGGCGGAGAGCGCGAGGCAGAGAACAAGAAACCCGCTGCGATGGGTGGACAAAACGTTGCGCATTGTGCCTCTGTGATGTCGGAAAAAGCGCGTGACAACAGCGGACGCGAGCGTGTCTGGAATCACGGACTCCAGACCTCGAACCCACGCGCAGGCTCGGGGCTCACGACGTGACGATCCGCCAGGCCGCCTTCGAAGGGAGCGGGCCCGGGGGAAAGTCCAGTCGCTTCGGAGACGTCAAGCCCCAGCCGCGGGCCCTGCGTGGGCCAGGTTCATTGCACCCTCTCCTGCTCACTGGATGCGGCCAGGCCCGGTCGCCCTTCATCAAATCGTAACGTCTTCATCGATTCCGGGACGAATCCGCCGCACAAGGGGCACCGCAGCTCCGTCCCGAACCGCTATCATGGAAAATTTTCGTGACATCGATTTTTGCCGCGCCCATCGTCTCCCACCTGGCAGCCGAGATCCTGGTCGACGAGCCCGATCTGATCGCCGCCGAGGTGGTCCGGGCGATCTACCGGAGGTCCACGCGCAGCTTCATCGGCGCCCACCCGGTGTTCAAGCTCAGCATCCAGAAACCCTCCTGGTATGGCCTGGGGGCACGCTCCGGCGAGGACGACGAGGGCGTCGGCAGTGAACCCGACACCGGCGGCGCGAGGGGGCCACGAGCTGGATCGACCGGGCGCTCCCGAGCCTGGAACCTGGGAGGCCTATCTGACGAGGTGATCGTCTCGGCGCGGGGCCTTCCGCCTCAGCTCTGTGATCGGTGCGGGACGATGTCGTTGGCGATGATCTCGCCGAACGGCCCCGTGAGGTTCGGGCGGATGCCCGCGGCCTTCCGCTCGACGGGGAGCCGCGGGAAGAGCAGCTCGGCGACCCGATAGGCCTCTTCGATGTGCGGGTACCCCGACAGGATGAACGTCTCGATCCCGAGCTCCGCGTACTCCTTCATGCGGCGCGCGACCGTCTCCGCGTCGCCCACGAGCGCCGTCCCGGCGCCGCCGCGCACGAGGCCGACGCCGGCCCAGAGGTTCGGGCTCACCTCGAGGGCGTCGCGCCGCCCCTTGTGCAGCGCCGCCATGCGCCGTTGCCCCTCGGAGTCGAGGCGCCCGAAGGCCTGCTGCGCCGCTGCGATGGTGCTGTCGTCGAGGTGCCGGATCAGGTCGTTCGCGGCGGCCCACGCCGCCTCGGCCGTCTCGCGGACGATGACGTGCAGGCGGATCCCGAAGCGCACCGCGCGCTGCTCCGCGGCCGCGCGGCGGCGCACGTCCGCGATCTTCTCGGCCACGGCGGCCGGAGGCTCTCCCCAGGTCAGATAAACGTCGACGTGGCGCGCCGCGAGCGCGTGCGCCGCGGGCGACGACCCCCCGAAGTAGAGCGGCGGGTGCGGCGCCTGGAGCGGCGGAAAGAGGATCTTCGCGCCCTTCACGCGCAGGTGCTGCCCCGTGAAGTCGACCGTCTCGCCGGCCATGACGCGCCGCCAGATGCCGAGGAACTCGTCCGTGACGATGTAGCGCTCGTCGTGCTTCAGGAAGACGCCGTCCCCCTCGGACTCCGCAGGATCGCCGCCGGTCACGACGTTGACGAGCAGGCGGCCGTCCGACAGGCGATCGACCGTGGACGCCATGCGGGCGGCCCACGTGGGCGAGACGACACCCGGCCGCACGGCGACGAGGAAGCGAAGCCGCTGCGTCAGCGGGATCATGGCCGACGCGACCGCCCAGGCGTCCTCGCACGACCGCCCGGTGGGGACCAGCACGCCGTGATAGCCGAGGTCGTCGGCGGCCTGCGCGATCTGACGAAGATAAGGGAGCGTGACGGGGCGCGCGCCCTCGGCGGTGCCAAGGTAGCGGCCGTCCCCGTGCGTCGGGAGAAACCAGAAGACGTTCATCGATGGAGAAGCTCCTCGCCCGTGAGTCGCCGGGTCAGGCGCGCGAGAGCACGATCCGCACCGCGCGCCGCCGCGCGCTGGAGCCCGCGGCGCCAAGGAACCTCGCCGGGCAGGCCGCCGCGACGCCGCTGCTGCCCCAGCAACACCAGCTGCTGATCGACTGCTGATGAAGCAGCAAGATCGGCACGCTGTTTCTCCTCAAGGAGCGCGCGGAGGCCCTGACGAAGGCGCTCGAGGCGAGGAACGCCCGCGCCGAGTGGGTCGAGTTTCAAGCCGGTCCTCCGCTGCTCGAGGCGATGCGCGGGTTGGGCGTCCGCATCGCGCCCTGGCTGGCCCCGCTGGCCCTCGTGATCCTCTGGGAGGTCCTGTCGCGGCTGCAGATCATCCCGAAGAGCCTGCTGCCGTCGCCCGTCGAGGTGCTCGTGGCCGCCTCGAACGCCACGAGGAGCGGCGAGCTGCCCGCGCACCTCGGCGTGAGCGCGCTGCGGGCGGCCGGCGGGCTCGTCGTCGGCGCGGCCGTCGGGCTCGCGCTCGGCCTCGGCACGGGGCTCTCGCGCCCGCTGCAGCTTGTCATCGACGGGCCGCTGCAGATGCTCCGGGCGATCCCCGCGCTGGCGCTCGTGCCGCTCGTGATCCTGTGGTTCGGGCTCGGCGAGACCGCGAAGCTCTTCATCGTCGCGATCACGGTGCTGTTCCCCGTCTACCTGAACACGTTCCACGGCATGCGCAGCGTGGATCCGCAGCTCATCGAGATGGCGCAGGTCTACGACGTGCGCGGGTTCGCGCTCTACCGCGAGGTCATCTTCCCGGGCGCGCTCCCCTCGATCCTCGTGGGTCTGCGCTTCGCGCTCGGGCTCTCGTGGCTCGTGCTCATCGTCGCGGAGACGCTCGGCGCGAGCCAGGGCCTGGGCTATGTCGCGATGAACGCCCGCGAGTTCATGCAGATGGATCTCCTGGTGCTCACGATCGTGCTCTGGGCCATCCTCGGCAAGCTGGCCGACGCCCTCGCGCGGTGGATCGAGCGGCGGCTCCTGCCGTGGCAGCCGCCGCTGCAGCGGCTCGAGGCGAGGTGAGCGAATGAGCGGTTCGGGCGATCACACCACCGGCGCGCGCGTCGTGCTGGAGCAGGTCGACAAGCGGTACGGCGACCGGCTCGCGCTCTCGGGCATCGAGCTCGACATCCACCCTGGCGAGTTCGTGACGATCGTCGGGCGGAGCGGCTCGGGCAAGAGCACGCTGCTCCGCGTCCTGTGTGGCCTCGAGCAGCCGACGCGCGGTACGGCGCGCGTCCTGGCCTCGAGGGAGGTCGCGGCGCGCGAGGCCGTGCGGGTCGTCTTCCAGGAGCCCCGGCTGCTGCCCTGGCGCACGGTGCTGGAGAACACGTGCATCGGCGGGCCGAGAGGGCGCGACGCGCGCGCGACGTGCTCGACCGGGTCGGGCTCGGAGATCGGCTGAACGACTACCCGGGCGTGCTCTCGGGAGGTCAGCGGCAGCGGGTCGCCCTCGCGCGCGCGCGTCCACGACCCGAAGGTGCTGCTGCTCGACGAGCCGTTCGGCGCGCTCGACGCCCTGACGCGGATTGGGGCGCAACGCCTAGTCGAGTCGCTGTGGGCGCAGCGCCGCTTCACGGCCATCCTGGTGACGCACGACGTGGAGGAGGCGGTCCTGCTCGGAGATCGCGTGCTGGTGTTCGACGAGGGGCGCATCGTGGAGAGCGTCGCGGTGGATCTGCCGCGCCCCCGTGCCAGGGAGATCCCGGAGGTCGGCCGCCTCGCCGGCGTGCTCCTCGACGCGATCTTCAGGAGATCGCCGGAAGAAGGAGGGCTGTCACGGCGCGCCTCGCGCGAGGACGTTTCCAGGCATCCCGTGACCCTCTTGGCCCCCACCGGCCTCGAGGTAGCTCGCCATTGACTGGATGCCTCGCTCAGGCGCCACACGCTCGATCCATCGCACGACGTTCGGGTAGTCACCGAGCGAGGCGCAGCGATGTTCCTTTGCGCTTTGCACAAAGGTGCGAAAGGTCGTTATGCCTTCGGCCGGTTTCCCTTGGTCGTTCGGCGCACGAGCTTCATCCGATCGGCTCCCCGGGACTCGAACACGAGCGTCTCGGTCCAACCCCAGGACTTGCCGCCAGGCCCCGTCGTGCCGGCAGCCGTGTAGTCGACGGTCGTGCGCGTGCCCACGGTAGCGAACGTGAGCTCGACAAGGACCTCCTGCTGATAGGCTGTAGCCGGCTTCTGCGAACACCTGCTCGGCATGTCTTCCTGGAACCAGCGGCGCAGGAGCTCCCGGTGTTTGTCCTCGCACTGATAGCCAAAGCCCAGGGCCGAGGTATACGGGCAGTCCAGGTGACCTCTCGCGTCGTCGGTCGGCAGCTCGGCCGACTCGCAGTGGCTCACGAGCTCGGCCGACACATGACCGACGGCCGCGCGCTCAGCCTCCGAGAGGCACGCGACCACGTCCTTGGCGACGACCGGCGTGCAACACCCCTCCGTCCAGTACAGCTTCGTGGGTCGGTCGTGCGGCGTGCACGACGACACATCGGCGGTCGCGCTCGGCTCGGGCGCTGACGGCGGCGTCGCGTATGGGTGCGGGGCGGAGCTCGACGATTGGATGGGGTTCGATGTCTGGGCAGGCGCTCCGGACGAGCGCTGTGGCGTGCACGCCGCGACGCACGCTGCCGCGACCAGGATGGCAAAGCGCCTTCGCTCCACCGCGGTCCGTGGAGCCCACGCGCCCGTCACGTCGCCTGCGCGCCGAACGTCTGCGCGCCTTGGCGAGGAGCGGGCGTCGCCTGCAGCTCGTTTGCCGCATTGGCTCGCGGGGCTCGGCGTTCGCGACGTGCGCACGAGTCCATGTCAGCAGATGGCCGAGGCGATGGCCAGCGCGGCGCCCCCGAGCGCGCCGCCTGGTGATCCTCGTCGGAGAGCCTGGTAAGGGGGACCAGGAGATCCTCCCTGCATGATGGCTTCGCGGCTCGCGCTCCTCCCCCTCCCGCTTCTCGTCGCTTCGTGTGGTCCCGCCGCCGGGTCGGCCCCCGCGGCGCTCGCGCCGGCTTCGGTCGCCATCCCGCCCGCCCCGCTGGAAGCGCCCGCGAGCGCCGCGGACGCGCCGGCCGTGGATCCATCGGCCCCGCTGACGTTGCCGATCGCCGCGATCCCGCCGGCAACCTGGGTCGAGCCGCCCCTCGGCGAGCAGGAGCGGGCGAAGGCCGGTCGGGACCCGTTCCGCGAGCACACCGAGATCGCCCTCGGCGAGCGCGTCGCGATCTTCGCTGCGAAGGGAGGCGGTGCCGACCCCGCGGGCGGAGCCTTCGCGGTCGAGCAGAAGCTCGGCGTCGTTGGCCCCCTGAAGCTGCCCGCTCGCTTCACCTGGGTTGGCGTCGCCGGCCCGCAGATCGACACGCTCTATGGGGCCACACCGGAGGGCGTGCTCCACCGCGCTGCCGGCGTCCTCGATGCGCTGAGGCCGGAAGGCTTCGTACCGCGTAGCAGCGTGCCTGGCGCGACGGCCTGGGACGCCGCCGGCACCCTCATCGCGGCCGCGGCAGGAGAGCGCGTCAGCGTCTCCGCCGACGAGGGCCGCAGCTTCACCTCGGCCGTGGTCGCGCCCGGCAAGACGGTGCGCGCGGTGCTCGTGCGACCCGACGGCGTGCTCGCGGCCGTGGTCGAGGCGCCGGCGCGCGGCCAGCAGCCGGCGGCGCCCGACACGTTCCTCTCGCTGGATCGCGGGCAGACCTGGAAGCGCTCCGCGTTCCAGCCGCGATCGATCGAGCGCGCAGGATCCTGGATCTGGAACGGCAATGCGAGCTGCCCCGCCGTGCTGAGCCGCGACGGCCGGGCGTGGACCAGGGCCGCTGCTGGCCTTTACACCCGACCCACGTTGGGCATCGCGCTGCACCTCTCCCCCGCGATCCGCGCCATCGAGGCCGGCTCGTTCCGCTCGTCCGTCGCCCCGCCAGCGCCCGAGCCGCCCCGGCGCGGCGACATCGCGGTCGGGCGGGAGCCGCCTTGCAAAAGCGACGACGGGGGCGTCGTGGGCGGTATCGGGCTCATGGGCGCGGCTGGCGTCTCGTGCGGAGGCGCGCTCTGCCTGCTCGAAAGCGCCACGCCGCGGCCACAGCCGACGCGCACACGGATCGCGACGTTCGGCGACGGGATCTGCGGACCGACGAGCGCGCGACCGCCCGGCAGCGCCTGCGCCGCGCACCTCACGCGGCCACCGACGTTCGCGGTCGTCGACCACATCGCGAGCACCGTGACGCCCGTCGCGGCGCCCGAGGGGTGCCCGCAGCCGGTCGCGCTGCACAACGCGGCGGGCATCGGCGTGCTGATCTGCCGCGGAGGCAGCGGGGGCGCGACCCTCTTCGTGCGGGGCGCGCAAGGTGCATGGCACGCGGAGGGCAGCCAGGCGACCCCGGCCGAGGCCCTCAAGTGGATCGCCGCGGCGCCGGATGGCACGCTGCTCCTGCTCGAGCCGACGCCGCCCGCAAGCGCCCGGCAGCGCGAGCCGCTGCAAGCGCTCGTGCGAAGTCCGCTGCCGCTCGGCGCACCGCAAGCGTGGCGCCGGATCACGGCGCCGGACGGCGTCGCGGCGCTTCCCGCTCCCGGCGGCGCGGCGCTCCTCGCGAGCTCGCCCGCGACCTCGGCCGGCAGACGCCTCGATGTGACGCTGGATCGCCCAGGGCAGCCGGCGCTCACCCTGGCGCGCGACGTGGAGGTCTCCCAGGACCTGACGCTGATGGAGATGCGGGACGGGCAGGTGCGATTCCGCGTGCGTCCAAATCCTGCGCCGGACGTCAAGGGAAGGCTGCGGCCCTCGCCGCCCGAGCCGCGGGATGCGCGCTGGTACGTGCTGACCCACGGCGGCGAGCTCGTGCTGGGGACGCCCACCGGGCCGACGCCTCCGACCGAGGGGCGCCGGCTCGACCCTGCGGGGCGCTAGCGCCGCGTCCGCGCGGTCCCTCGCGTCGCAGGACCCAACCACGTCACGGGCCCTGGGCCGTCGCGGGACCCAACCACGTCACGGCGTCGCGGCGGGACCCAACCACGTCACGGCGATGGGATAGCCGTAGACGCCCCCGCCGCCGTCGCCTGGGTCAGCGGTCCCGGAGAAGCCGGACCATCCGCCGACGAAGCTCCTCGTTGCTCTCGCGCCTCGCAGCCTCGCTCAGCAGCTCGATCGCCGGCCCGCGCAGGACGGCGGCGTGCTCGATCGCTTCGATCGCCAGCCTCCGGGCGATCTCACACGACAGGGACAGCGCCGCGCTCCACACCGCGCCGTCGTAGAGACAGCCGCGCAGGCCGGTCAGGAGCGGCCTTGCGGCGGCAGCGTCGTCCCTCGCGATCGCGCCCCTGAGCCTCGCCGTCAGCCGCATCTTCGCCTGATCCGAGCGCGTGGCCCCGCACGCGGCGATGGCCAGCGCCGCGATCTCCTCGTCGGGATCGGAGGTGAAAGGCCACACCGCATGGAAGAACGGGGTTCCGCCGGTCGCCACGGCCCCGAGGGCGCGGAGCAGCGCCTTTTTCCGGGCGAGAGACGCGGTCTGGAGGCGCGGGAGCAGGAGCGCCTGATCCAGGGAGAACTCCCGTCCAAGCCTGTCGAGGAACGCAGCGCAGTCCTCGTCGGGCACGCGGTCGAGCTCCTGGATCCTCGCCTCGGGAACCGGGGGAAGTGTGGCCTCCTCCCCGGACTCGGGCGCTTCCTTGGCCCGATCGAGCGCCTCGGCGAGCGCCCTCCGGACCGAATCCTTGTCCCAGGCCTCCGCCGCCCGCGCTTCCAGCTTCAGCGCGGCCAGCAACGCCTCACCGGCGCGCCTGTGCTGCCCCGGATTCCTGACGACGAGGGCCGCCATCACGGGGGCGCGCCGCCACGGATCCGGAGCGGCGAGGGCACGCTGGAGCGCCGACTCGGCCTCGGGGACGCGGTAATCGCGGAGGACGAGCGACGCGGCGTGGAGGTCCCGCAGCGACGCCGACCGCTCGATGAACCGCTCGATCGAGGCGATGACGTGGGGATCGCTGGGTTCGTAGCCCGAAATGACGTGCTGGAGCACCGGCAAGATGTCGCTATCCAGGCCGTCCGGGTCCTGCGCTGCCAGGAGCGACACGAGGAGCGGAGCATCGCCTGGGCGACCGGCTACCCACAGGACGAGGAGCGCGCTCCTGTGATTCCTGCTGTGTTGCCCGGGCGGGCCCCTGAGCGCCTTGATCGCCTGGACGCGCATCGCCCCGGCGATCTCGTGCAGGGGGTTGTCTTGTCCCCACCGGGTCTCGGCCTGGCGTCGCTGGAAGTACTGGAAGAGCCGGTTGATCGCCTCGCGGGAGCCGGACCTGAGCACGATGCGCGCGAGCCTCACCCGCTCCTCGTCGCTCATGGCCGACGTGAGGAGCTCTTCGACGATCGCGTGCGCCCGCCGCCGGAGCGGCCGCCCTTCGGCAGAGATTGCAGGGCGCAGACGGCGCTTTCGGTCCGGGCTCATGCCAGAGCCCATGGATCCTATCAGCATCCGTTCGACGCGACAGGGGTTCCCTGCGCGAGCAGCCAGCACGGCTCACGCTCCAGCGCGCGACGCGGCTCGTGAAGCTCGCGCGCTCCACCTCGCAGGATGGATCTCCTGGGACTGGAGCCGTTAACATGGTGGACGCATGCCGCAGCAGTCACCGCCCGAGCAGCAGCAGTCACCGCCCGAGCAGCAGCAACCACCGTCCGAGCAGCAGCAGTCGCCGCCCGAGCAGCCCTTCTCGCTGACAGACGGCGCCCTCGCCGCGTTGGTGGCCACCGGCTACGGCGTTCCGGCGCTCGCGGCGCTGCTCTTCGGCGCGGGCCAGCTGGTCCGACTCGATGCCGCGATCTTCGTCGCTGGAGCGCTCGGGCTGGCCGGTTGGATCGGTCTGACAGTATGGACATACCGCGCGATACGGCGCCGGGGGCGCGCCCCCTTCCAGGTGGCGGCCGAGGTGCTCACGCTGCTCCTCCTGCCCGCCTGGGGCATGGCATACAGCCACGATGCCCCCGGGACGTGCGCTGTCCCCGCATGCGACGTCGGCACCACGGCGTTCCGGCCGCTCGCCGAGCCGGAAGTCCACGGCTTGATCGCGTTGCACGCCCTCACCGCGCTCGCCTATGTCGTGTCACGGCGCCGGCAGGAAGCGCTGCCTGGCCCTGCAGAGCTCGCCGTCCATGCAGCGCTGCTCGTCGGAATTGCGCTCCACGTCCTGCTGGCGGTGCACTTCGGCCCCTGGGTCGCGGCCGGCCTGCTCGTGCCGCCGCTGCTCCTGCCGTGCGTCGCGCCGGTGTTCACTGTCGTCTTCTATTCCGCCGAGCTGCGCGCTCGCCTCTTGAGGCGGGGCGTCGAGGCCAGCGCGCCCGCTCCGTTGGCCGCTGGCGATCCCGCCTATCGCGCGGGGCCGCCGCAAGTCCCGCTCCCGCCGCCGCCCGCGATTCACCGACCCACGTTGTGGCGCGCCCTCGCGGCTACCCCGCTGCTGCTCGGGGTTCACGCCGTCCTGCACGCGGCCTGGCTGGGACATCCGGCAGCCGCCCTCCAGGTCTTCACCCGCACGTGCGGGTACACGCTGTCGCAGCTCCCGATCGTGAAGCTGCCCGGCGATTGCCACTACTTGTGCACCGTCGCTGCGCGCGGCCACGCCTGGCTTGTGCGCCCGATCCGGCTCGGACGGCGGGGCGGCACGCCAATCCTCGTCAATCGCCAGCTCGCCATCGCCAACGCCTTCGAGGATCTGCTGCACGAGCGCTGGCCGCGCTTCGGCCGCGCGGCGCGCCAGCTCTACGACCGGATGGGGCTCCCCGTGAGCCGATACATCGGCGCCGCTTGGGCCGCCGATGTCATCTATCTCGCGATGAAGCCGCTGGAGTGGGCGTTCTACCTGACGCTCCTGCTACTCGACCCACGCGCCCCCGAAGAGCGGATCGACCGTATGTACAGGTGAAAGCGGCCCAGCGGCTCGACCCACCCGGCCGCACCCGGCCGACCCAGGTTGAGCCATCGCCGCAGGTTGAGCCATCGAACCATCGCACGACCCACCCGGGTTGAGCCATCGCACGAAAGCATACGCAAGAGGAAACTCGACCCGGGTTGTCGGTCACCGGATCTGCGCACCCCCAATCTATGGGTTGCCCCGGGTTGATTCAATCACTTCGCATCACCTATCGGCCCATAACCGTCCCGCTCTGTCAGTCAGAGCCTATCTAAAGTCACCGTTCCAATCGCCGCATACGCACTCGACCCGGCATACCCTATTCTTAGGCGTACGCGCAGCGCCAGACAAACGCTCCGCCTTCTCCAGACGGACGTTCTCCACAACACGACAACAACGCGTCGAACCCGCTCCCGCGCTTTTCGCATCGCTGAGAACGGCGCCACGCGGTATCTACACCACGAGTCTGAGGTCCGTCACGCTGGCGCCGTGGAACGTGCGCATCCACCAGGTTCCCGCCGGGAACACCACACCGCGTACCCCGGCGCGCCACCGTTCAAGCGCCGCGCGGTACGACGCACGAAACGCCCGCACCGCAGCACCAGCGATTCGCCGTACATCCCCCTGCTCGCGGCCAACCGCAAAGGTCGGATTGCGTTCACCCAGCGCCTCGAAGCTCGTGACGCGCTCGTACGGGGAGATCTTGCTGACTCGCTCAGCACCAAGGAAGCGACGCCCTTGCCGCTGCAGCGCCGCATGGGCCTGCGCCTCCTGTTCCTTGAGCGCGGCGGCGACCAAGTGCCGAAAGTCATCGATGCCGTCCTGCTCGACCGCCGGTGGCACCGCGAGAGGCAGCATCACTTCCTCGGGCCACTGTGGATTTTCCGGGTCAAGATACGCCACAGGACGCGCCGCACGCAGCACGCCGCAGCCGAGCTCTCTCACGTCGACGTTCGCCCCCGGCCACTCACGCGCATGCCGGACGAGGCCAGCGGCCACAGGGTTCGCGAGCACGTAGGCGATCTTCTCCACGACAGCAGCGCGCGTCAGGAGGCGCACAACGCTCGTGGCTTCGTGGTCCCATACCGGTCCTTCCCACGCGCGAAGCACCTTGGTCCCGAGCGCCACAATGCGATGAAAGAACTGCAAGAAGCGCGGCAAGACGCCATTCACGTCCGTCACGACCAGGTGTAAATGCGTTGACATCGCGCAGAACGCGTGTACCTCGATCCCGAAGCGACCAGCCGAGACCGCGAGGGTGTAGACCAAGAGCTGGGTGATCGCTGCGTCGGGGCGCAAGAGCAGGTGCCGACGCAAGACGCGACGGGTGATCATATAGGTAGCGCCGGGCGAGATCTCGCGGGGGTGGCTCATGGCCCGTCCATATCAACAAACGCTGTGCCAGAGATTGTAGTCAATCATTTCAAGCACTTGCCACGCCCCACAGGTGGCGATCACTGCGCCAGAGGTGGCGGCCGCCATGCCGTCTTCCACCTCGGATGTTATATTCACCACCTCCAGACATCGCCGCCCATCCCCTTCCACCCCCTCCACCAACCTCACCCAACCCAACCTAGGTTAATATTTGGGTGGAGATTTGGGAGCAAATCTAAGTCGGGTCTTGGGACGACCTGCGTCGAGTCTCCGACCTGGGTCGGGTCTGCGGAGTCGGGTCTGCGGGTCCAATCTGGATCAGGTCTCAACCTGGGTCAGGTCTGGATGTGGTCATGTCTCAACCTGGGTCAGGTCTCAACCTGGGTCAGGTCTGGATGTGGATGGGGTCGGATCTGGAGCGGTCCAACCTGGGTCGGGTCTCACCCAACCTGGGTCTCACCCAACCTGGGTCAGGTCTCAACCTGGGTCAGGTCTGGATGTGGATGGGGTCGGATCTGGAGCGGTCCAACCTGGGTCGGGTCTCACCCCGGCTGGGTCGGGTCTCACCCGGCTTTGTTTCCTTTTGCATGGAGAGCGCGCTCCGAACGAGAATACAGCATGCTCGACCCAGCTTATGACTCATCCGCGATACACAAACACGCAGCCCGTGAGAGCTTCACTTACACATTCCGCACCCCCGCGGGCGTTCGTCGCGCGACTTACACATTGTTCCAGCAGCTTCTCGTGAACGGCTCGGCGCTCGCTGTCGCCGCGCTCCTCCCTGCGTGCGGTCCGGCGCCGGAGGAACCTGCTCCGGGATCGGGGTCCGGCGGCGGCACGACGGCGACCTCAGGCGCAGCCGGCACCGGCAGCACCGGCAGCACCGGCAGCACCAGCAGCACCAGCAGCACCGGCAGCACCAGCAGCACCGGTGAATCGACCGGCGAGGCGGCTGGAACCGGCGGATCGACCGGGGCTGCAGGCGGCAACCCCGGTGCCTGCGAGCAGGGCACGACGAGCACGGAGTGGGCGACGAGCTGCCAGACCACGGGGGCCAGCTGCACGGCAGGCACCTGGAGGGCGCCGCGCGACGGCGGCGAGACGCGCGCGCCGCTGCGCCACGAGTCGGCGCACTTCGCCTTCTACTGGCCCGATGGGACGGACATCAACCTGAGCCAGGCGGAGGAGGCGGCGGACTCGCTCGAGAGCATCTGGAGCGCGTACTTCGGCAGCCCCATCTTCTTCCCCGAGCCGTACTGCAAATCAGCGGACAAGTGGAAGGCCGCGGTCCATTTCGACAACAGCTTCCCGCTCTGGGGCGGCGGGTGGAGCCGCAACGGCGTCAATTATATGGGGATGTGGATCGGCCCCGACGCCGCCAGCGACCCGTGGGGGCTCGCCCATGAGTTCATGCACGGCGCGCAGTCGACGACGCAGGCGTTCCCCGATTGCGGCGGCGACGGCTGCTGGATCTTCGAGAGCCACGCGAACTGGATGCCGCATCAGATATGGCGGGACAACGTGCACTGCTCGGACATGCTGCCGAACATGCCGCACCTCTACTACGGCAACACCCGGAACCGCTATTGCAACTGGCAGTTCTTCGAGTTCCTGAAGGACAAGCACTGCTACAGCGCCGTCAACGACATGTGGGCCTACGAGGCGCCGCGCGGCCAAGGGGACCCATGGCAGAAGCTCATGCTGAGCCGTGGCTGGGACATCGAGCGGCTCAACGACGAGTTCGGCGAGTGGGCGATGCACAACATCACCTGGGACTACAAGGACCCTCCGCCCACGGACGGAGGCGATCCATCCGGCGTGTATCGACGAAAATACGGCTCGATCGAGGCCGACATGACGTCGAACGGCCGCACCGATCGCCGGCTTCGTCTCACGCGGATCGAGGCGCTCGACGCGGACTGGGCGCAGAATCGCCGCTTCGTCTCGCCGTATCACTGGGCACCGCAGCGCTGGGGTTACAACATCGTGCGCCTGCACCCGAAATCGGACGCGACCAGCGTGCGCGTTGTGTTCCGGGGTGTGACGCAGGCCGGCGCCGACTCCGGCTGGCGCTGGGGCCTCGTCGCGACGGACCCGGAGCTGACCACATCGCGCTACAGCCCCCTGCAGCGGGGGAGCGACGGCGAGATGGACTTCTGCGTCAGCCCCGGCGAGAACGTCTACTTGGTCGTGGTCGCGACGCCGACCGAATACCAGAAGCTGGTCTGGACGAACCCCTCGGACGGGCCAGCGTACCCGTCGATCTATCGCTATCCATACATGGTGGAGCTCGACGGAGCGTGGCCCGCCGGCTTTCAGGACGGTCAGCTCGACGCGTGTCCGCGGGGCACGACGAGGCACGCGAACGGCGGCGGCTGCGCGCCCGCGGGCACGCCGTCGAGCGTCTACGTCGGTCCTTACGCGACCATCCTCGGCGGAGAGGTGAGCGGCGACGTCCGCGTCGAGGATCATGCGACCCTCGTCAACGGCGTGATCTCCGGCGGCCGTGTCGGCGCGCTCAGCCTGGTCGGGCAACGCGGCTCGGGCATCCAGGCGCGCGGGTTCAACGTGAGCGGCTCGGCGAACGTGCAGACCACCTTCTACCCGCTCGGCTGGTTCGGCGATCGCCAGTCCGTCTCCGGAACAGCAAAGCTGCTCGGGGATGTCGAGCTCGTCGCCACATCGAAATCGAGCAACACGTTCTACGGGTTCGTCCCCGACGACTGGGCGGGCGTCTCGACGGTCACCGAGGTGACGGCCGCACCCCCGTACACCTGGCGGCGTTGAGGCTACGATGCAGACGATGCTTCATGTTGGGCTCATCGGTGACCGCGACGACGCCGTGACGGCCCACCGGGCCATCCCGGTGGCGCTGCGGCTAGCGGAAGAGGCGCTATCCGCGCCGCTCTCATTCGAATGGGTGCCGACCGAGGAGGTGGCCGACGCCTCGCGGGTGGCTCGTTATGACGCCCTGTGGTGCGTTCCGGCGAGCCCGTACCGGAGCATGGATGGCGCGCTGCGCGCGATCCGCTTCGCCCGCGAGCAGCGGCGCCCGTTCCTCGGCACCTGCGGGGGCTTCCAGCACGCGGTCGTCGAGTATGCGCGCCATGTGCTGGGCTGGTCGGACGCCGAGCACGCGGAGACAGCGCCAGAGGCGCAACGCGCGGTGATCGCGCCGCTTGCGTGCTCGCTGGTCGAGGCCACCGGCAAGATCCGCTTCAACGCCGGAACCCGCATCGCGCGGGCCTACGGCCGCCCTGAGGCCACGGAAGGATATCGGTGCCGCTACGGCCTGAACCCGGAGTTCCAGGCCGCGCTGGTCTCGGGCCCGCTGCGCATCGGCGCCGAGGACGACGCCGGCGACGTGCGCGCCGTGGAGCTCGACGGCCATCCGTTCTTCGTCGCCACGCTGTTCCAGCCGGAGCGCGCTGCGCTCGCCGGTCGGCTGCCGCCGCTCGTGGCCGAGCTCATCCGAGCCTGCTCGAGCGCCGCCGGCTGAACGCTGGCGCCGGCACATCGTTCAACGAAGGAAGGATCCGCCAGAGCGTCAACGACGCCGAGCTCTGGATCTCTTCCTGGCGTCCGGCGCCTTGTGGTCTCGAACCTCGGCCGGCTTCAGCGTTCCGGTGCGCCTGCTGCTCCACGAGGTGTTTCTGCGAGGCGCTGCGCGTGCGGCGCCGGCGCTCAGCGCGATTGCAGGAAGTACCTGCGCGCGGCCTCGCAGAGTTCGGGCCAGCGCTGGGCAAGCGCGGGATCTGCTGCAAAGCGGCCTGCCCAGAAGGCGTCGAGGGCGGCGCGCGCCGCGGGGGTCGGCACCCCGTAGCGTGCGTTCGTGCTCTCCACGTAGGCGGGGTACATCTCGCACGCGACGACGAGGCCGGCGTACTGGTTGAGCGTGAGCGAGGGTGGCGGGCGCGCGCTGAGCGGGTCGCTCACGCTCGCGGGGGCCGGCGTGGAGGCTGGCGGGACACTCGGCGTGGCGGCCGGCAGCGCGCCCGACGCGGAGGCCGGCAGCGCGCTCGGCGTGGCGACCAGCGGCGCGCTCGACGCGGCGACCGGCAGCGGGCTCGCCGTGGCAGCCGCCTGCGCGCTCGACGCTGTGACCGGCAACGGGCTCGCCGTCGCAGTGGCCTGTGCGCTCGGCGTGGCCGCAACGGAATGACGCTCGTCGTGGAGCGGCACCGCCGGGGAGTGGTGCGCGGGCGCCGGACCAGGCTCGCGCACCGGCTGTCCATCGGGGCTGGCGACGGGCTGAAACGGCAGCGCCGAGTCGAAACGAGCGACGGACGGCCGAGGGCGCTCTTCGGAGGCCACCGGGATGAAGGGCAGCGCGGAGTCGATGACCCGCGGCGTATCGGGGAGCGTCTTGCTCAGAGGCTTCGACGCCGCGCCGCTCACCGGCGGGTCCGTCCGAGGAACCGACGCAGGCGCGGGAGCAGGCACGATCGCGGGCTGGGTGACGGATTGGGGTGCGGGTGTGGATGCAGGCGCCGGGGCGGGCTCGGGCGCGGCCACAGGTGCGGGCGCGGCCACAGGTGCGGACGCGGCCACAGGTGCGAGCGCGGCCACAGGTGCGGGCGCGGCCACAGGTACTGCCATCGGTGCCGGCGCGGGTGCTGCGATCGGCCCAGGCACACCGAGCGGCGCCGGCCCAGGCACACCGAGCGGCGCCGGCCCAGGCACCGCCGTCGACGCCAGCACCGCCATCGGCGCGGGCATCGGCGCCGCCGTCGGCGCTGCCGCCGGCACGAAGGGCAGCCCCCCGCCCAGGCGAGACAGCGGCCCCTGCGCCTCGACCAGCGCCGGCGCGCTCGTCGTCGCGGTGACCTCCTCCGCTTCATGCTTCGCCGCGGTCGGCGGCACGAAGGGCAGCCCTCCGCCCAGGCGAGACAGCGGCCCCTGCGCCTCGACCAGCGCCGGCGCGCCGGTCGTCGCGGCGGCCTCCTCCGCCGCGCGCTGCGCCGCCGCCTCGTCCTCCGCGCGCTGCGCCGCGGCCCGCTTCGCCTCCGCCAGCCGCTCGTCGAGCGCCCCGTGCGCGTCCTTGAGCACGACCAGCGCCTCGGCGCTCTCGCCCTCCGGACCGAGGACGCGGCCGATCGCCAGGAGCATCTCTCGCGCGGCGCGCAGCGCCGCCTCGTCCGCCGCGCGGTCGGGCAGGTGCCGCCTGGCGAACGCCGTGAGCTCGTCGTCCTCGCATCGAACGAGATCCGCGAGCCGGGCCGCCACGCGGCGCCGATCCGGATCGACGCTGCTGCCCGACGGCCTGCGCATCGCCGCGTCGAGCTTCGCGAGCGCCTCGGTCAGCGCGCTCTTCTCCGGCGCCGTCCCTGAATCCGTGGCGGACCCCTTGCTCGCGACCCTCACGGCGCGAGCACGAGGACGGTGGTGACGCTCGGTACGATGGCCATGCCCGGCGCGTTCGTGCTGTTCTGAATCGAGATGCTCGTCAGGCGCGTCATGGGCGCGCAGCCGACGATCACAGTGAAGGCCGCGGTCACGTTGCGCGACGGGCCCATCACCATCCCGGACGCGACGCCGAGCGCGACGCCCGGGTTGTCCCCCATCGTGAGCGGCGCGACCGTCAGCATGTTGTGCGCCGGCGCGCACGTGACGAGCACGTTCGGCACGAAGAGCACGCTCATCGGATGGAGCGAGATGTTCGGGTACGGGATCGGCACCGGGGCCGGCGTCGGGGTCAGGCACACGTCCGGGAACGCCAGGCACATCCCCCCTGCGGTCGTCTTCGCGAGCATCGCTTCACCCCTCGTCGTTGCTGGCGCCCGCGGCCCCGCGCGGCGCGCCCCTTCAGCCGATCTTGACCTGCTCGCCGTCGAGCTTCGCGAGCGTCCGCGCGGCGACGATCGTGTTCTCCCCGCGGATCGCCGCGAGGCCCTCCGCGCGGAGATCGAAGACGCCCGCGCGCACCTGCTCGAGCGCCTCGACGAAGCGGAACGCCTGCTTCGCGCGCTGGACGAGCCGGTCCGCGCGCGCCTCCATGCGCTCGGCGACGACGACGGCCTTCTGGACGTGCGCCTCGAGCGACCGGCCGACGAGCCCGATCTCCTCGATCGCCGCAGCCGCCGCCTGCGCGCGGATCTGGAGCTTGCCCGCGAACAGCCCGACCTCCCTGGCAGCGGCGATCTCGATCTGGTCGCCGGCGCCGAGCCCGAGCCGCCCCGTCGCCTGCACCTTCATATCGCCCTCGGCGACGATCCGCGTCGTCGCGCCCGCCTCGCCCTCCAGCACCGCGAGGACGAAGACCTGCTCGCCGTCCACCGCGCAGAGCACCCGATCCCCCGCGTCCGGCGCGACGAGGCAGCTCTTCGCGCGCCGCGCCGCGACCGGCCCGCCGCCGAGCTCGACAACGAGCCCCGACGCCGTGCCCCGGACGACGCCCGTCTCCAGCGACGGCACGCGTCGCGGCGAGGGCGAGCGCTCGATCGCCGGCAGATCCACCGCGGCCAGGAGGTCGTCCTGCGCGCTGTCGTCGTGTGCCACCGTCAGTGGCTCGCGGGCCGCCATGCTCTGCATCTCGGGTCTCCTCGGCCTGGATCCGCCCGGTCAGGACGTGCGCGCCGCAACGCTAGTTTCAACGATTTCACGGCAAAAATCAACGGATTTCATGGAACGCGGCCTCTCCCCAGGTCTCACGGGTCGCGGTCTCGTGTCTTGCGTCTCGTGTCTCGTGGTTCCGCACGGTCTCGTGGTTCCGCACGGCGCGCGCAGCAGGCACGGTCACGCGCGCTGCCCATCGCGCTCGCCGCCGCGGCGCGGCTTCCAGTTCTCGATCGCGGCGAGCTTCTCGTCGTCGCCGAGCCAGCCTGCGCCCGCCGGCACCTTCGCCCCGTCGCGGCGGGCGCGGTGCAGCTTGGTGCGGAACATCGCTGCCTGCGTGAAGTCCGCCCCCGAGAGGTCGCAGTGCGAGAAGTCCGCGTACGCGAGCTTCGCGCCGACGAAGCGCGCGCCGGCGCACGACGCGAAGGCGAGGTACGCCTCGACGAGCTCCGCCCCCGAGAAGTCGGCCTCCGCGAGCGCGGCCCGCTCGAAGATGGCGTTCTGCAGCTTCGCCCTCGAAAAACGCGCCTTCGCCGCGTTCGCATCGCCGAAGAGCGCCTGCGTCAGGACCGCATCGGAGAAGTCGCAGTCGGACACGTCGACCCCGGTGAAGTTGCACTGCGTCGCGTCGCAGCCCGCGAAGCTCGAGCCAGCGACGCTGCCGCGCATGAACTGGGTGCGGAACAGCTTTGTTCCCTGGAACGCCCGCGCGCCCAGCGCCGCCTCGACCAGCGTCGTGAGCGTCAGGTTCGCGCCGTCGAGCAGCGCGGTGCGCAGGTCGAGCTTGTACAACGTCGCCTTCTCGAGGTTTGCGCGAGAGAAGTTCGCGCCGCCGGCCTTGACCTCGACCAGGTTCGCCCGGTCGAGGTTCGCCCCCTCGAACGAGGCGCGCTCGAGCGAGCACGTCGTCCAGGTCGCGATGGGCGCCTCCGCGCCCGACAGCGCCGCGCCCTCGAACGTCGACTCGATGAAGCTCGCGCCGACGAGCCTCGCCCCCGAGAGCGTCGCCCCGTCGAGGCGGCTCCGGAAGAAGGTCGTCAGGTGCAGGTCCACGCCCGCCGCGTCCACGCCCGACAGATCGCACTCGGAGAACGTCGACTCCTTGACGAGCGCGCCCCGCATCGCGCGCGGCATCCGGACCCGATCGAACACCGCGCCCGAGAGATCCGCGCCCGTCAGGTCGAGCCCGGAGATGTCCACGGCCTGGATCGGGTCCCCGTGGCGGACCTTGTCGAGCACCTCGTCGCGGTTCATGTCGCGCCTCCAGGAGCCGGCGCCGCCTGCCGGTCGAACCGGGTGAACTCGACGCTCGCCTCGGCGAACGTCGTCCGGTTGTCGCCGCGCGCGCGGCTGAAATCGGCCCGGCAGAGCTGCGCGCCCGTGAAGTCGGCCCCCGCCAGGCGCGATTTCGAGAGGATCGCCTCCGTCAGGTTGCACCCGCGGAGCGACGCGCGGTCGAGGTTCGTCCGGATCAAGAGGGCGTTCTTCATGACGGCGCGGTCGAAGGTCGCGCCCGTCGCGTCCGCCTCGGAGAGATCGGTCATCGTCATCTGGGCTCGATCGAACCGCGCGCCGCGCAGGTCCGTCGTCCGGAAGCAGGTCTTGTCGAGCACGGCGTCGCGGAAGTCGGCCTCCGGCAGGCCGCTCTTGTGGACGGCGACCCCCTCGGAGAAGCGCGCCCCCGCGAAGCGCGCCTTCGCCCCGGTGCAGCTCATCAGCGACGTCTTGTGCAGCCGAGCGCCCGAGAAGTCCGCGCCGTCGAGCGAGCACTCGAGGAGCATCGCCCGCTCGAGGTTCGCCCCGGCGAGGTTCGCCCCGGCGAAGCTCGTCTGGAGGAACGAGCAGAGCGAGAGATCCGCGCCCGAGAGATCCACGCCACCCCAGCTCACCTGGAGGGCGTCGGCGCGCTCTAGCTTCGCCCGCTTCAGGCTCGCCCCGGCGAGCCTCGCGCCCATCAGGACGGCCTCGGTCAGATCGGCGTCGTCGAACACCGCGCCCTCGAGGTTCGCCTTGCCCAGGTTCGCGCCCCGGAGCCGCGCGCCCGTGAGGTTCGCGCCAGAGAGGTCGGCCTTCGCGAGCACGGCGCCCTCGAGCACCGCACCCGAGAGGTCGCAGCCGCGCAGGTCGGCCCCCTCGAGGAACGCGCGCGCGAAGCGCATCCCCCGCAGGTCGACGCCGCGGAAGTCGGCGCCGGTGAGGTCGCGCTCGTCGAGCGGCTCGCCCGCCTCGCGCGCCGCATCGACGACGACGCGCGCCATCTGCGAGGCCTCGGCGGTCATCGGCAGGGCCGCGGATCGCAGGTGCGCCGAGCCGCGGTAGCCCTCGCGCGCCGCCTGCTCGAGGCGGAGCAGCTGCTCGGGGAAGCCTGGGTCCGCGAGCATCGCCTCCAGCTCGAGGTTCGGCACGCCGCCGAGGCGCGCCGCCTCGGCCAGCTCCGCGTACTGCTGGAGCTGCGCCTTGGCCGAGAAGCGCGGCGGGCCGCCCGGCGGCTCCTCGCCGGTCTGGCCGCGCCGGAGCGCCTCCTCGGACACGTCCATCTCGGCGGCCTGCGCCTTCATGCGCTCCTCGGCCTCCTTCTTCAGGCGCTCGGCCCGCGCCTTCTCCTCGTCCATCTTCCGCGACGCCGCGTCGAGGTACGTCACCAGCGCGTCGAGATCGTCGACCGGCGGAGGCGCTTCCTCCTCCGGCAGCGGCGCGTCCAGGCCGAAGCGCGCCGGGTCGATGCCGTCCGCGAGCAGCTCCTCGCGGCGGCGCTCGCGCTCCCGCTCCGCGCCGCGCCGCAGGTTCTGCATGGCGAGGTTCTCGCTCTTGAGCCACTGCACCATCTCGATCCCGGCGACGTTCGCGGCGACGCCCGACTCGCGGGGCGGCATGAGATCGCTGTCGCTGAGGGACGCGATCGAGCCCCGGTCCTTGTCGATCCGCCGGGCGAGCGCCTCGCGGTAGTGCTCGATCGGCCGGGGGCGGCCGATCTCCTCGCAGGCGACGACGAGGTCGACGATCTCCCCGGCGTCGTCGTCGGCCACGGGCATCGAGCCGTGGAAGATCACGACGCCGAGGTTGGCCGAGGGGAAGAGCCACACCGTGTCGCAGCGGACGGGCAGCTCCTGGAACGCCTCCCCGCTCGCGTCGCGGCGGGTGACGAGCACGCGCGCGGCGAGGCCGGGGAGCGCGCCCTCGATGCGCGGGCGCGTCGGGTGCATGTTCTCCACGAGGAACGCCTCGTCGCCGCGGAGCGGCTCGGCGATCCATTGATCGTTCGGCGCGACGTTGAAGAAGGCGGGGTCGACGTCGGGCGGAAGGCCGGGCGCCCACTTCTCGGCGTAGTCCGCGCCGTACGTCCCCGCGCGGCCGCGGCGCTGGGCGAACGTCACGTCCATCGCGAGGAAGGACGCCGGGCCCGGCCGGTCGCCGGGCGAGCGGATCAGCGCGCCGTAGTGCTCCACGTTCGGCAGCGGCCGGACGCGCTGCCCGCCGCGCTCGACCTCCTCGATCCCCTTCCCGTACGGATTCGCCGCGTCCTTCGGCCCGCCGAGCGCGCGCGCCCAGTCGATGGGCATCTCCGAGAACGGCTCCGGCTCCGTGAAGCCGTGGCCGCTCCAGCACCGGTCGCCCAGCACGGCGAGGCGCTTGTCGACGGAGCCGAGCCGCGCGCGGACGAACGACGCGCCGACGCGGCGGCCCTCCGGGGCGTAGCACCGGCCCGCGACGAGCAGCTCGCCGCGCGCCTTCGTGATGCCGTCGTCGAGCGGGATGCTCCCGAGCGCCGCCGTCGCGGCCTGCCAGAACGACATCTCATCGACGAGCGCGCGCGGCGCGTCGAGGGGGAACGCCATCATGGCGCCCACGTGGAACCTGAGGCGCCGCGCGACCTCGACGACGCGCGTGAGCGCCGGGACCTTGAGGGGTTTGACGACTCGCATCCGCGCTCAGATCTTCGTGAAGCCGCTGTTCCACGCGATGAGCCCCGCGAGGGTCAGGGCGATCGCCTGCTGCTTCAGGTAGGTGCCGAACTGATCCATCTTCGCGCCGACAGCCTTCTTGTCCATCGCGGCGAAGTCGAGCTTGATCAACGACGTCTCGAGCTTGAGCAAGTAGGCCTGCTGGGCGAGCGCGGCGTGGTCCGTCTTGATGACGCCGGTCGCGCCCTTGTAAACGAAGAGCTCGTGCTTGTTCGGCGTGAGGTCGAACGTCAGCCCGAGCACCTCCCACTTCAGGTTGGTGGCCGTGATCTTCGCGTTGGGCGCTTTGATCAGGAAGTTCGTGTCGGACTTCAGGTCGACGTCCCCGCCGAAGTGGCCTTTCCAGGTCGTGGCGACCTCCGTCTTCCAGCTCTTGTAGTCGTCGAAGTTCTCGGCCGTGACCTTGTGCATCCACGGCCCGGTCACCGTCGACGAGCCCTCCGGCTCGATCGTCTGCTCGAACTTGCCGTGGACGTCGTGCTTCATCCCGCCGCTCGTGATGGTCAGCGTCATCCCGTCGGTGATCGTCTGCTTCATGCCGCCGGCTTCCACGGTGTCCACGCGGCCCGTCTTGATCGTGGTCGTGCGCGTCGCGTAGTAGGTCTCCGTCGCCGCGGCCGTGACCTGGAGCGTGTACGTCCCGCCGACGCCCGCCCAGAGGTTGCCGACCACCATGCTGAACTTGTTGCCGCTGACGTTCTCCCAGGAGTCGCCGCCGATCCATGAGCCGCCGTCTCCCGAGGTCGTCTCCAGGTAGCTGAAGGTGACGTCGACGAGCGCGCTGCCGGCGATGGCCGGGTCGGCGTTCTTGGGGGACAGGAACGTGCCGACCTGCGTGTCGCCGTCGCCCGTGTAGACCGCCCCGTGGTTGCCGCTCGGCGTCCCCATGTAGATGCCGGTGCGGTTGTTCGGCGTGTGGAGGAAGATGAACTCCTTGCCCTGCTCGTCCTCGAGCACGAGCTGGTTGCCGCTCCCGGTCCGGATGATGTTCTGGCTGAGGTTGCGCTCCGCGACGACGCTCGGCCGGTGCGCGTTCGGCACGACGCCGGCGATGAAGGGCCGGTCCGGGTCGCCGCCGAGGAAGGCGATCATCACCTCGGTGCCCTTGCGCAGCGGGAAATGGAAGCCCTCCGTCGTCCCGCCGTGCGGCTGCATCATGCGCACCCGCGTCGAGATGCGCGCGTCGGGCAGGCCGCTCGTGTCGAACTCGAAGCGCACGAGGTAGCGGCCGTCGGCGTCGATCTGCGCGTATTGGCTGTCGGCGGGGCCGCAGACGATCGCGTTCTCGAACCCGTAGATGCGCGGCCACTGCGTCGCCTGCGGCGCGCGGAACTGCACGTCGGCCGGGATCGCGAGCAGCTTGATCGCGTAGATGTCCTTGCCCGAGAGCCCCGTCAGCCGCGCGACCTCGGGCGTGATCCCGGCGATCGACGCGCTGTGCTGCACCTCCAGCGCGAGCCACTGGTCGACGATGTCGGCGGGCTGATCGTCCAGCGAGAACCGGTACCCGGCCCGCGGCCCGAGCGCGTCGCCGCTCCCGCGCAGGGTCACCTCGCGGCAGCCGATCGACTGCGCGCGCACCTGCGCGAGGCGCTCGGCGTCGCTCTGCACGAAGACGCGGAAGCCGTACTCGCGGATCGCGCCCACCCCGTTCGCGGTGATGCTGCTCTCGCCCTTCACCGACGCGGACGGGTTCGAGTAGTTGTAGTCGGCGATGGTGACCGTCTTCGGCAGCCACTGCACGTTCTGCTCGATCTGGTGCAGGCCCGGCGGCGCGGTCACGTCGTCGCCGAAGAGCGGGACGTAGCGCACGACCCCGCCGCCCGGGAAGTCGTCGTGCAGCCCGCGATCGTCGACGATGACGAGCACCTCGCCGGGCCCGTCCTCCGGGTGCTCGAAGAAGTAGTAGAGGCCCTCGCGCTCGAGCCACCGGTGAAAGAACGCGAGGTGCGTCTCGCGGTACTGCGCGACGAACTCCTCGACCGGGTAGTCGCCGTCGTTGATCGAGAAGCGGAAGTCGCCGCCCGCGAGCCCGCCGTTCTGGAGCGTCGCGGAGAGGAACTCCTTGACGGGCTGGTTCGTGAAGACGTGGCTGCGCCAGAAGTGGCGCAGGAACCAGAGCTTCGGCACGAGCAGCGCCTGGTACAGCGCCCGCTCCGCGTTCTGGTGCAAGAGGCGAACGCTCGCGATGACGCCGTGCACGACGAGCGGGTCCTTCCCGTCGCCGCGGCTCGCGCGCACCGTCGCCCGCTCGCCCACCGCCTTGCGCACGTCGGTGCTCGTCGGGACGGAGAAGAAGAGCTCGAACTCGTACGGCTGCGAGACGTGCTCGGTGCCGCGGAAACCGATGAAAGCAACGCTGGCGAGTGCCGAGCACGAGAGCGAGAAACCGTCTGGGCGCATGGAGAGCCTCCCCATCCCTGGCCTGGTGTTGAGGGCGGAATCTCCGTGCATCGCGTCGCGGTGTCAACGTCTGCATGCGCCACGAGAGTGCTGTGGAACAGCGGATCCGATGGTGGGACGAGCGCGCACCTGTGCGACGTCCGCCGAGCAGCGCGGGCTCGACGCCGCGCGCTTGCCGAGCTCGTTGCGCTCGTGTGCCGCGCCGCCACCGCGCGTGCGCCGCGCCGCCACCGCGCGTGTGCCGCGCCGCCACCGCGCGTGCGCCGCGCCGCCACCGCGCGTGCGCCGCGTCCGTGTGTGCCCTGCGCGCGTACCGTGTGCGCCCTGCGCGCGCACCGTGTGCGCCCTGCGCGCGCGCTGCAACCGTACCGTGTGCGTGCCGCGTTATCGCGCCGCTGCACTCGTGAGCGCGGCGATGACGCTGCGGGTGAAGCCGCGAAGGCGCGCGACGTCGTCGGGGCGGAGGGCGAGGGTGCGCGCGTCGCAGTAGAGCCTGCGGGCGACCTCGATCTGGAGCGCGTGGACCCCCTCGTCGCGGCGCGCGTGCCGCTCGAGCGCGTGGCCGCCCGGGAAAGGATCGTCGAGCGCGAGCGAGAGGCCGTGCGCGCGCGCGACCTCGGCGACCGCGTCGCGCGCCCAGCTCGCCGCGCTCTCGCCGCGCCGGGTCCCGAGCACGACGTCGGCGGCGCCCTGGAACATGACGTCGGGGTACGTGTGCCCGGAGACGAGGATCGCGACGCCGTGGCGCGCGCGCGCGTCGGCGAGGCGAGCGGCGATCTCCGCGTGGTACGGCTCGAACACGTCGCGGACGCGGCGCTCGACCTCCGCGCGGGGTGGTGAGCTCTCGAGCCACTGCTCGCCGCTCGCGGAGCGCCGCCGCACCTCCCGCAGCCCGTAGGGGAGCTTGTCCTCGTAGGGCGTGGGCACGCGCGGGGCCGTGTTGAGGTCGATGACGAAGCGGCTCGCCGTCGCGACGACGAGCGCCGCCCCCTCGATCGTGACGTCGCCGAAGAGCGCGTCCGCCGCGACGTCCGCGTCGGCCGCGAGGGCGCGCTCCGGCACGCGCGTGAAGCGCGCCGCGAGCTCGTCCACGACGAGGCTCGCGTGCGGGACCTCGACGACGATCGGCCCCGCCGTGTCAGGCTCGTGGACGAGGAAGGGAGGCGGCGTGGCAGGCATCGTTGCTCCGGAAGGTAGGCGCGCGCCGGGTTTTTCGCACGGGTGCGCCGGTTTGCGCTCTCATGGCGGGCCATGGAACCCCGGATCTGGCTGCTCGTGAGCCGATACCACCTCGACGCAGGGCTGTCGTCGCTCCTGGTGGACGGCGTCGCGACGGCCTGCTTGCTCGTCCTCGCGGCGCTCGCGCTCCGGCTCTCGCGCCGGCAGCGCCGCGCCGCCGCGCGGGCCGAGGCCTCGTTCATGCCCGGCGCCGCGCTCGCGCCCGGCGAGGCCGTCGTCGTGGGCACCGTCGAGCGGGAGCAAGGCGCGGACGTGGCGGTGCGCGTCGAGGTCGAGCAGGAAGGGTCCGAGTCCGAGACCTCCGGGGTCTGGACCCACCAGTGGGCCGAGACCGGCCGCAAGGTCCGTGTCCACCCCTTCTATCTCCGCCACGCGTCCGGCGCGCGCATCCGGGTCGAGCCGGGCGAGCACGTGCAGCTCGTCGACGCGCTCGACGGCATGATCCGGGTCGATCTCACCCGGCGCGTCCGCGTGGCCGAGCTCATTCCAGGCGAGAGGGTCTTCGCGATCGGCGAGCTCCGGCGCGCGCCCGATCCCGAGGCGCAGGCCCAGGGGTACCGCGAGCAGGCGCAGGGATACCTGCTCGTGCCCCCGCGCGGGGGCCGCATGCTCCTCTCGTCCGAGCCGCTCGGCGAGCGGTTCGCGCGCAGGGCGGCGTTCCACCAGCGGTGGGCCATCACCGCGGCCGTCGCGTCGCTCGTGTTCAACATGGCGTTCGCGGCCTTCCACGCGCGCCGCTGGCTGGGCGAGACGGTGGACGTCCGCGTGACGCAGCTCCAGGAGAACGAGGACGGCGACCACACCCGCTTCGAGGTCACGATGCGGGGCGAAGGCGGCGCCGCCTTCTCCGACGAGGTGTCCCACGGCGCGTTCGCCCGGCTCCGCGAGGGCGAGACGGTGAAGGCGCGTTATGTCCCCTCGTGGAGCTCAGCCAGCGCGATCGGCCCCGACGTGACGGCCCACTCCGTGGCCTACGCCGCCTTGCCGCTCCTCGGCGTCATCGCGCTCGCCTATCTCGCTCGCGCGCAGGTCACGCGGCCCTGGTACGAGAAGAAGCTGATCGAACAGGGGAGCGGCAAGCTGGCAGAGAGCCTGTCTTCCCCGCAGCAGGCCCCGAAGCGTCGGGAGGGCCGCCGCCGGGACCCCGCTTCTGGATGACGGACGGCTCGAGTCGGCAGGCGCCGCGCGTCCGACGACGGTCATCGAGACATCGCACCTGCGACCCCGGGGTCGGGCTGTAGAGCTGACAATCCCCTCATTTCGTTGGCATTCTGGGGGAGAGAAACTTGAACAGGCAGGCCGGGAGGCAGGGAGATTCATGGGATTCTACTCCCCGCCTCCCCGCCTCCCCGCCTCCCTGTGAATCTTCTCGAAACATTCGAGAGGATGCTTCAGGACCGAGAAAGCAGCTACCGCTTCATCGAGTCGAGAAGGCGTTGGACGTGCCGGTGAGCTTCGCGCTGCCCAGGTTCTTCGCCTCGAGCTTGGTCTCCGCGTCCCTCACTGCAGCCGTGCCGGTGCCCGCGATCGTGATCGACTCCTCGGCGAGCGCGTAGATCGTGAACTCGTAGGTGTCGGTCTTCGTTCCGGTGCTGGAGCCGAAATTGGGGCAAGGCCCGAGGTAGTTCGAGTTCTGCTTGGCGCCGAGCAGCGTCGCGTCCGCCTGCTTGAACCCCTCGGGCAGCGAGGTGGTGGTGGGAGGAATGTTGTACAGAACCCAGTGATAGCCGTTGGGCTGCGACGGCGTCGCGTGCGCCAGGGTGACATCGATGAAGGTGATGGCGTAGCTCTTCGTGCCCGCAGGCCCCGGGGTCCAGTGGAGCTCCGGCATGACGCTGTTCTGGAAGCCGGCGGTCTGGCAGGTGTACTTGTCGGCGAACTTCGCGCCTTCCGCGTGATTGGTGCTCGCGAGCGCGAACTCCTCGGAGGGCGCGCCGCCGCTCCCTCCGGAGCCGCCCTCTCCGCTCCCACCTGCTCCCGTCGCGCCCCCCTCTCCGCTGCCCCCGGCCCCCGACGTCGTGGTGGTCGCGGGGTCGCCGCCGCTCGAGCTCGAGCTGTCGGCGCTGCTGCTGGTGCTGCCGCTGCTGGCGCTCTGGGAGCCGGTGCTCGCCGCGGTCCCCCCGCCGTCCCCCGACACATCGGGATCGCTGCTGGAGCAGTTCAGGATGGCGAATGGCATGGCCGCGAAGGCGAGGTATCGAGCGGTACGTGTGAGCCTATCCGTGATGGTACGCATTGGCGCATGATGCCACACCGGCGTTCCTATCGCGATGACAGTCGCTTCTCCCCTTGCGACAAAGATCCGCAATTTAGCGGTACATTTCCCGGAACAGTGAGTGATCGAAGAATGTGAACGTTGACATGAGCGCGCCTGGCGCGACACATCGCTCCAGGTCTCTCGCCTGCTCGCCAGAGAGGAAGAGGCGGAGCGGAGGGCCCTTGACCCTTGACACCGCGCAAGAGCGAGCAGGAGCGCCCGCGAGGACGCTCCTGCCCTGGCGGAAATGTGCAGAACCGCCGCGTCAGTATTGCGTGTTGTTGGACGTCGTGATCTTCGAGGAGCTCACGCCCATGAAGAGCTCCTTGCCGATCCCGCTGTAGCGGGTGTTCGTCATCGTCACGCTGCTGCTGCCGCTGTCCGTCCTGAAGATGGACTCCTTCATCTTCGAGATGTCGCACCGGTCGATGAAGACATCGACCTTGAAGTCGGTCCCCCCGTTCTGCCGGATGAACTTGCCGGCGCTCTGCGCCGTGAAATTCGACACCTTGAACGTGCTGGCCGCGTTGATCTGGAACACCTTGTCGTCGCCGTTCTTCGCGGAGCCGCCGTTCAGCACCACGGTGCCTGACTTCTTGACCGTCAGGGCGTCTTCGCCGATGTCCTCCCAGACGATGTTCTCGAGCGTGACGTTGCCGTACGTGTGAATGCCGTCGGCCGCCGGCGCGCCGAGGACCACGTTCTTCAGCTTCGCGCCGTCCTCGAGCTTGAACACCGGCTTCTGGCCCTCGGCCTGGCTGCCGTCCCCGAGCGTGTTCTTGTCGGCGATGTACCGCTTGCCGCCGCCGTCGAACGTCTCGCCCGCCTTCACGATGATCGTCGAGCTGACGACGCCGCCGTTCCCGGCCGTCGTGGTGCCGCCGCCCGAGCTGCTGCCGCCCGAGCTCCCGCCAGAGTCGCCGCCGCCCACCGGCACGAGCTCGATGTAGTCGACCTTCAGGTCGTACCCCGACGACGAGGAGTTCTTGCCCTTGCACGTGAGCGCGAACTCGACATTGCCAGAGAGCGATTTCTCCCCGAGCGTCGCGGTCGTCCAGCTGTCGCCGGTGGAGGAGCCATAAGCGTCGAAGGACTTCACCGACGATCCCTTCACGGCGAGCTCGTACTTGCCGTACACGTTCCGCTTGGCGTAACGAAGGACGATCTTGTACGTGCCGGACGCGACCGACGCGGAGAACTTGAAGGTGTCCCCGCTCTGGTTGGCGCGGAGCTTCACGTTGTCCGCGTTGTCTTCGATCTTGTCGCCCGACGAGATGGACCAGTTCTGGTTCTCGGCCTCGATCCTGACGGCGCTGAGCGCGTCGCTCGCCGAGTCCACGTCCACATCCAGGTCGGCGCCGTCCGCCGCGAGGCAGCCGGCGAGACCGAACGACAACAGGGCACCGAAAGCATAGGTCAATCTCAAGCTCATGATGTTATCCCTCGATCGTCAACGTTGCGCGCGACCGACGACTCCCACCCTTCACTCCCTCTGCGCACCCCTCCCCCACGGGTCGTCATGGCCTCGCGATGTCTACGTGATGTCTTGTCCTGTCTTCATCTTCATCTTCACGTCAGAGCAATGCCCAGGCCACAGCGCGCCATCACCCGGGGCCGCAGATCAGGGCACCATGATTGCATTTTTCCGCTGAAGGACGGCGTTTCACCCGCTTCGGCGAACAGGCACGCTCGCCGCTGTCATGGGCCGCCGTCAACGACGTCAACCGGCGGTTGACACATGAGCCCGCAGACGCCCGCCGGGGCGTCGCCGTGCGCGGTCACTCTGCGTAGCAGACCTCGAGGCGCGGGCGGCGCGACGCCGTGGTGTCTTCGCTGGCCCGCCACTGCGTCGCCCCCGCCACGTCCTCTTCCATCACGAACCCGTAATTCGGGAGGACGCCGCTCACCCAGTCCTGCACCAGGTCGGTGAGGTTGGCGGTCCGATCGCCGGCGCCGTTGACGGTGACGATCGACGCGAAGCTGAGCGGCTCCCAGCTCTGGTTGTAGCTGGACCAGCTCACGGTCGTCTCGCCCCAGGGCGCGAGGGCCTCGTGGAGACGAACGGTGGTGACCGACGCCTTGTACACCTGATTGATCGTCAAGGTGGCCGAGTAGACCGGCGCGCCCGCGGGGATGAACGAGAGGTCGAACCAGACCAGCGCAGCACGGAAGCCTCCGGTGCCGGCTCCGCCCGTATAGATCGACGGGTACGACCCTTCCTTGTAGGTCGACGAGGCCGACCAGAGCGTCGCGTCCCAGACCGTGCCGAAGACGCCGCGCTGCACGGTCCTGCACACGGGCGTGCCTCCGGAGCCGGCGCCACCCGCCCCGCCCGAGCCGGTGCTGCCCACGCTCATCGCGCTGCTCATCATGACGCTGCCTGTGCTCGTGCTCGAGGCGCTCGAGCTGCTGCTCGTGCTGGATACGCTCGTGCTGCTGCTGCTCGTGCTGGATACGCTCGTGCTCGAGGCGCTCGAGCTGCTGCTCGTGCTGGATACGCTCGTGCTGCTGGACGAGCTCGAGCTGCTGCTCCCGCTGCCGGGTGGCGCATAGGTGAGCGTCAGCTCCATGTCGAAGGACAGATCGGTCGAATTGGGGGCCGATTGCTTGACCATCACGGCGAGGATGTTGCTTCCGACCACGAAGGAGCTCGGGGAGAGCGTCACCGTGGTGAGCTCGTCGTCGCGCGACTCCGCGGACGCATAGTCACCGTAGGCCGTGTTGGTCACGCGCTTCGATGCCACCTGGGTGCCGTTGAGCCAGACGACGACGCCGTCGTCGTGGATGAGCTTCATGGTCGCCTGCGCGACCGGCCCGTCGATCGGGATGATCTTGCGGAAGTAGGCCGTGGGATACGAAGGCGTGGCCCGGTAGAGGGCCGTGCTCTCCCCGCCGTCGCCGTAGCCGAGCTGCCCCCAGCCCCCCTTCCACGAGGAGTCGTCGAACGTGAGGTTTCGCCAGGCCGTACCCCGGTCGACGCCCAGGTCGTCGTAAACCCAGTAATCGCCGAAGTAGACCGCCGTGCGGGGGAGGCTCTGGATCGTGAAGCCGGCGTTGCTCTCGTCGGAGAGCAGCGGGTGCTCGGCGTCGGAGACGCGCACGAGCGCCGTCGTCGTGTCGATGGAGGGAACCACCCAGTTGTAGCGGCCCGTGTTGGCGGCGCTGCTCGTGATCGTGGTCCAGGTCGCGCCGTCGTCGGTCGTGTACTCGATCCGAACGGTGGGGATGTTCCCCACGGTCGCCCAGCGGATCGGGAAGATGCCGCCCGGCGGCAGGCGCTCCCCCCCGTCGGGCGCCGCGACGTCGAGGGCCGTTCCCTTCACGATCGCGAAGCGATCGCTGATCACGCCGTCGTAGCGAACGTTGGACACCGTGAGCCGGTTGTCCTCGACGTCGAGGAGGCACGAGCCGCTCTGCGCCTCGTTGAAGTACATGAGCGGGTGGCCTCCGGAGCCGCCCACGTACGTGCCGTGGCCGGCGACGACATGGACCGCCCCTTCGTGGCTCCCCTTGCCAGGGAGCTTCACGTAGGGGCCGTCGCCGAGCGGCTTGCCGTCGTGCCCGTCGACGATGTGCCCGTCCGCCGTGGTCGGTGTATCGTAGGCGCCGTCCACGAGGAACGAGCGCTCGTAGTTGTGCGAATGGCCCGCGAGCACCAGGTCGACCCCGCCCGCGTCGAGGAGGGGCGCGAGGTACTCCCGGTGCTCGATGATCAGCCAGTCCTCGTCCGAGTCGTGGGTGCCCTTCGTGTACATCGGAAAGTGCATGTACGCGATGATCCAGTCCTGTTCCGTCGCGGCGAGATCGGCGGCGAGCCAGGCCGCCATCGCGCCGGACGAGTAACGCGAGGAGCCATAGCCGTCGAGCACGACGAAGTGGACGTTCGCATAGTCGTACGAGTAGTAAGCCTCCGTACCGGAGGGGACCCCGCCGGCCTCCCCGGCGGCGGGGAGCACGTAGGCGGTGTAGTAAGGACCGGTCTGCGTCGCCGAGTCGGAGCTCAGGCCCTCGTGGTTGCCAAACGTCGGCCACACGACCGTGTTGCGGAGGATCGCCGCGTACTGATTGAAGAAGCCGTTGGTGAACTCCTCGGTGGTGCCGAAGTTGTACGCCATGTCCCCCATGTGCAGGAACAGGTTGGGGCGGTACGCGCCGACGGCGTTCAGCATCGCGTCTCGCGTCGCCCAGGGCGCAGTGCCGCCGTAGCCGGTGTCTCCGATGATCCACGCCCGGAACTTCTTCGGCGTGGACACGGGCGGCGCCGTCTCGAAGTAGAAGGAGGAGGAGCCGCCGGCCAGCACCGCGCTCGATGTACCGACGCTGTAGTAGTAGCGGGTGTTCGGCGTGAGCCCGCCGATGAGCACCTCGTGCTGGGTCGCGAGCGCGCCGAGATCCACCGTCTGCGTCAGATTCGCCGGATCGGTCCCGTAGCGCACGCGGCTGTCCGTGCCCACGTCGGTCGTCCACACCACGTAGACCGAGTTGGGCGTCAACGACTGCAGATAGGGCTGCCTCATCACCGACTGGGCGGCCGCCTGACCAGCCCACGCCATGGTCATTGCCACCGACGCTGCGGCCAGATGTCCGGGGTTCAATTTCATTGCTTCACCCTCCGAGCTTCCTGATTCATCCCGCCTTGCCTCCAACAAACGATCGCCATGCGGCGAGCCGGGCGCCTTCCCGGCACGGTCACGCCAGCGATCGCATCGCGCCTGATACCGTGCGCTATCAGCACATCGGACGTGAACGCGCTGCTACCATCTTACCGAACACACACCTGGGAGATCATCTTAAATCGGAGAGCCTCGCGCCGACGGCAGACCACTCCGGTCTCTGTCTCTGTCTCTGTCTCTGTCTCTGAGTGGGGCCGGAGGGCAGCGATTGCCGGGGCGCGCTCAAAGCGCAACAGAATTCCGTCGCCACTGTCGAACCAGCGCGCCAACACTGGCCAACACTGAATGCGTGCCCGGCGCCGACGGTTGGCGATCGTCGTCCCAGCGCTCAGTCGCGTCCGCCGCGTCCGCCGCGTCCGCCGCGTCCGCCGCGTCCGCTTGCTCTTGCACGGACGCTCGCACGGAGGATGGACGCCGGGGCCTTCGCCCGTAGCCGCCTCGCGCGACAGCGGTAGGTCAGTCTTGCAAAACCTTTCTGCTCCCTGGCCAGCTGGTGCGGCGCCCCTGAGCGCCACGCGGCAGGATCATCATGAGGACCTCAAAGCATTGTCGTCGAGCAGCGGGGTCGCTGCACGATCGAGGGAAGCTAGCATGAACTCTTTTTCGATTGTATGAGGGATATGTGTCATCGCGATTTCTTATTCTCCGCGCGGGGCCCGGGCGCATGATCGCGACGGGGGTGCGCGCTGGATCGCCGGCGCGGGCCGGCTCCACCCCGCGATTCCCGAATACTCGGCGAGCAACGACAGCCGGGCTCACCGCCATGGCGGCGGTCAGCGCGGCCGCCATGGCCGCCGTCCTGCTCCTGGGCGAGCGCCCTGCGCTGGCGGATCCGGGGGAGCCGGCCGAGGTCGAGGCGCGCCGCCTCGTCCATGTGCTCGGCTACGTCGCCATGGACTATGGCGGGAGCGTCGCGAACGGCGCCGTCACCAGCGTCATCGAGTATGACGAGCAGCTGGCGCTGCTCGGCGAGGCGATCCATGTCGCCACCCGCATCCAGCCGTCCGCGCTCGAGAGCGGGGCGGGCGACCTCGCGCAGGGCATCGTCGGCGTGCGTGAGCTCGTCGAGGCGAAGGTCGCTGCGGATCGAGTCGCCATCGCGGCCAGGGGCGCGCGCGACCGGGTCGCGTCCGCCTTCCGGCTGGCGGAGGCGCCGCTCTCGCGGCCCGACGCGAAGCGCGGCGCGGCCCTCTACCAGGAGAACTGCGCCACCTGCCACGGCCCGACGGGGCACGCCGATACCCGGCGCGCGGCGAGCCTGGTCCCGCACCCGGCGAACTTCCACGACGCGATCATCGCCGAGCAGCTCGCGCCCATCGGTGTCGAGTCCGCGGTTCGATTCGGCGTCAGCGGCACGGCCATGGTGCCGTTCACCTTTCTCTCCGCCCGCGACCGCTGGGACCTCGCCTTCCACGTCGCCGGCCTCCACCACCCCGAGCCCGGCGAAAGCCCGAGGCCGCTCGATCTGCCGGACTACTCCATGGTCGAGCTCGCGGTCCGCTCCGACGCGGACCTGCGCGCCGAGCTCTCCGCGCGCGGGATCCCCGCCGAGCGGCACGCGGCGCTCCTCGCGGAGCTCCGGCGGCGCGTCGCCTATGGCGGCGAGGCCGCGTCACACCCCCTCTCCATCGCGCGCGCCGCGCTCGACAGGGGGCGCGCCGCGCTGCGCGAGGGCAGGCTCGTCGACGCGCGCGAGGCGCTCAGCACAGCCCAGCTCGACGGCATCGACGTGGCCGAGGCGAGCGTCCGCACCGTGAAGGAGGCGCTCGCGGACGACCTCGGCGACGGCGCCTTCGCCCTTCGAGCGGCGCTCGCGGCAGGCGCGACGACAGACACGCTCGACGCGGGCATGGCCACGCTCCTGCGCGACGCGACCTACGCCGAGGTCGCGCTCGCGCGGTCCGGGGGCGCGCCAGGTCGGCTCGTGGCCCAGGTATCGAGCCGCTTGGCGCTGCGCGAGCTCGCCGCTGCGGCGCTCTTCCTCGCCGCGCTCGCCGCCGTCGCGTCGTCACGGAGCCGGCGTGTCGTCCACGTCGCGTCGGGCGCGGCGCTGCTGCTCGCGCTCGCCGCCTGGGTCGCGGCGGCGCTCGGGCACATGGCCGGCTTCTGGCGAACGCTCACGGCAGGCGCGACGATCTCCCTCGCGCTCGCGGCGCTCGCGGCGCTCGCCGGCGCGGCGGCGCTCGCCCGGCGGCGCGGCGCGCGGCAGGTGCGCTCGCACGATCCATTGCACGGCGGCCTGTCGCGAGGCCGCCGAGCGGCCGTGTTCGCGGCCGCGCTGCTGGCCGGCTTCGGCGCGGCGTTCTCGGCGCTCGACGCCGCGCTCGGGGTGTCGCTCCCCGTCGCCCCGCCCGCCGTGGCCGGGGTGTTGTTCACGCTCGCGCTGCTCGCCGCCGGCGCGGCGCTGGTCACCCGTGCGAGCCGGGCGGCCGCGCGCCGCTGGGCGAGCCCTCCCGCCTGGCTCGCCTGTCTGCTGTGCGTCCCGCTCGCCGGCCGCGCCGTGGCCGCCTTCCAGCTCTGCGGGTTGCTGCCGCTCCACCGGCTGCCGCTCCCTCGATTCACCGCCCTCGGCATCTACCCTGCGGTCGAGACATGCCTCGTCCAGGCAGCGCTGCTCGGGTTCGCGCTCGCCGGGGCGGCCCGCGGCCGCCGCGCCGAAGGGGCGTGTTGACTCGTGCTCATGACGAGCCACGCCACCGTGAAGGCGGCCGTCGACGCCGTGAATCGCGGAGCCGCGGATTGCCTCTCGAAGCCGTTCGATCACGCCGAGCTCGTCGCCCTCGTCGAGCGCCACCTCGCCAATGCGCAGTCGGGGAAGGGCGCTCCCGCAGCGCCGTGACACGGTCGACGCCACAGGGCTGTCGCCACGGAGCTCGCCAGAGCTGCCGAGTCGCCAACAGGCGATGGCGGAGGCTTCCTCACGCCGACAGTTCATGTAGGGAACGGTCGCTCCGCGCACGCGCAGTCGAGCTGCCTTGATTCGACAGGCTGAGCAGCGCTGGCCGGCGAGGGGCCGCCAACCGTTGTCTCGAGCCCGCGCCGCGGCGGCTAGCGTCGCGGCCGACGCGCTTCCATTCCGGCACGCAGCGTCCTATCGTGATTGGCTGAAGCTTCTCGGAGATCCCTTCCATGACCATGAACAGCAAGCTGGCTTTTGCGCGGTGGACCAGCGGGTGCCTCATTGCGGTGCTCGGGGTTGGATGTGCCCAGATCTTCGGCTTCGATAAGTTGTACGAGGTCGCGCACGGCAACACCGGAGGCGGTGGCGCTGGCGGCGAAGGCGGCGCCGGCGGGAACACGGGAGGCGGCGGCGCTGGCGGCGAGGGCGGTACTACCGGCAGCACCAGCGGCACGAACGCGGGAGGCGGCGGCGCTGGCGGCGAAGGCGGCGCCGGCGGGAACGCGGGAGGCGGCGGAGAGGGGGCAGGATGCCCGGAGCCGCCGATGGGCGACCCCACCCTGGAACTGTCGATGATCGACGACATGGAAGATGACAACGACACCATCATCAAAGTGGTGGATGAAACGAACCCCCGGCAAGGGGCCTGGTACGTGGCGAACGATGGCGAGGGGACGCAAACGCCCGGAGTGGGCGAGCCGTTCACTATGGGCGTCCTCGAGCCGCCGCGCGGCGACAGCACGTTGGCAGTGCACGTCGTGGGCGACGACCTGTTTGAGAAGTGGGGTGCCCTGTTCGGCTTCCAGTTGAACAGCGCTTCGGCGTCCAATCAGGGCCTCTACGACGCCTCCGCGTTCAGCGGCATCACCTTCTTTGCCTATGCGGATGGAGCCGCCTCGACGAAGGTGACCGTTGACGTCGCCGACGTGCAGACCTGGAGCAAGGGCGGCATCTGCACCACCGAAGGGGGCGGGTGCGACGATCACTTCACCAAGGTCGTCACGCTGAAGAATTGCTGGACTCAGTTCAAGGTGCCCTTCTCCTCCCTCGCGCAGTCCAGCTGGGGCCAGCAGTTCGAGGCGGTCGACCTGACGAAGATCTGGGCCATCCAGTTTCGCTTCTCGGCGAGCCGTGCATTCAGCGTGTGGATCGACGACGTGGCGTTCTACAAGGAGCCGGCGCCGGAGACGGAACCCGAAGCCACGACCCCGTGAGCGCCGGAGCCGCGCGCGAGCTCGCGACGAGGGTCGAGCCCGCTCAGCGTCGAGACGCAGGTGCCGACGAGGTGCAGCGAGAGCACGGCGCCGATCCCCTCGCCCGCCCATAGGCCCAGGTCGAAGAGCGGATCGAGACCGAGCTCGGTGAGCGCGAGGGCCGCCGCCGGCTCGGCCGAGCGGTGCGCGGCGAGGAGCCATGGCCGGAGCGCTGGGGCCATCCTGACGGCGCAGAGGGCCGCGGTGCACGCCGTCAGCCCGTCGACGACGACGCCCATGCGCAGCCGCGCGGCCTCCAGCGCGAAGCCGGCCATCGCGGCGATCTCCAGCCCACCGACCTTCGCCAGCACATCGAGGGGGTCCGTGGGATCGGGCACGTGAAGCGCGAGCGCGTCGGCGACGACGCCGGCCTTGCGCGCGACGCCCTCCGCATCGAGGCCGGCGCCCTGTCCCGCGAGGCTCGCCGGCGGCGCGCCCGTGAGGGCGCACAGGACGGCTGTCGCCGCGGTCGTGTTGCCGACGCCGATGTCGCCGGCGCCCGCGAGCGTGACGCCCTCCGCGGCGAGCGCGCGGGCGGTCTCGGCGCCCGCCTCCATCGCGCATGCCGCCTCGTCGCGCGTCATCGCCGGCTCGCGCCGCAAGTTGCCGGTGCCACGCCGCACCACCCGCGGCGCCAGTGGGACGACAGGCGCGCACGGCAGCGCCGAGAGATCGCCCGCCAGGCCGACGTCGACCGCGACGAGCCGCACGCCGTGGCGCGCCGCCAGCGCCGAGACGGCCGCGCCCCCGGCCATCACGCTCGCGAGCCTCGCCGTCGTCGCCGGCGAGGGGTGAGCGCTCACGCCCTCCGCGACGACGCCGTGGTCCGCGCAGAACACGGCCAGCCCCGGCGAGGGCAGCGGGAGCGGCAGCTCGCCACGCACGCCGGCCCACCACGCCGCGAGCTGCCCGAGCCGCCCCAGGCTGCCCGCCGGCAGGCCGAGCGTGGCCTGGTGCGCACGGGAGGCCTCCATGGCGGCGGCGTCGAGCGGTGAGATAGCCGTCGTGCGGAGCGATGAGCGCGGCGGCTCGCTCGCGCGGCCCGCCGCGGGCGTGCTGGCGTCGTCGCGGTCTTGCCAGATGCCATGTTCGTGGACGACCTCATCGACCGCGCGCCGCTCTCGCCAGCCGCTCTCTTCCAGCATCGGTCGCCGCCGGAACGCGACGGGGTGGCCCAGGCAGAGATACGCAATCGGCTCCACGCCCGGCGGGAGGCGCAGCTCGGCGCGGAGGACGGCGGGCTCCACGATGCTGACCCAGCCGACGCCGACGCCCTCGGCGCGCGCGGCGAGCCAGAGGTTCTGCACCGCGCAGCACGCGCTCGCGCGCACCGCCTCCGGCTGGACGATGGTGCCCAGGATCGCCTCCCCGCGCGGCCTCAGGTCGACCGCGACGCACACGTTGAGCGACGCCTCGAGGATCCCCTCGAGCCGATAGGAGAGGTACTGCTCGCGTCGGCCCTCCGGAAAACGGGCAGCCTCCTCCTGACGGCAGCGAAGGAAGCTCTCGCGGATCCGCGCGCGCTGCGCCTCGTCACGCACCACGACGAAGCCCCAGGGCTGGGAGAATCCCACGCTGGGCGCCAGGTGGGCGGCCTCGAGGATGCGCCGCAGGACAGCCCGGTCGAGCGCGCGCCCCGGCTCGAAATGCCGCACGTCCCGCCGCAGGGCAATGACGTCGTAGACCGCCTGCCGCGCTCCCTCGTCGAAGGCGACGACGGCCTCCGGGACCAGGTACGACGGTTCGTGTGTGGCGTTCACCGCGGTCAGCTACCACAGTTGCCAGGCGATGGGCAGCCGACGGCCGCGCGCTGCAGATGGCCCCCCTCGCGCGTCTTCCTTCGAGCCAGCGAGCCGCGCCGATGGGGCTCTGGGCGAGCGGGGACCGCCGTGCTCGGCCTCCGCGCCGATCGCGCCCATCACGAGGGCCCACCACGGCTGGACGCAGCTACCCTGCCCTCGACAGGGAAAACCCCTCGTATCCCCGAGCCGCGACCGCCTCGCACCGCTTTCTGTAGGCGCCGACGCCCCCGGCATAGGGCATGAGGACGCGCGGCTTGCCAGGGATGTTCGCCCCGACGTACCAGGAGCTGGCCAGCGGATACAGCGTGCCGCCGGCCACCTCGTTGGCGTGCGCGACCCACCCCTCCTCCGCCTCGGCGGTGGCCTCGATGCACGCGAAGCCTCGCTCTCGCAGGTACGCGATGCAGTCCGCGATCCATTCCACGTGCTGCTCGATGGAGACGATCGCATTGCTGAACACGGACGGGCTCCCAGGCCCGGTGATCGTGAACAGGTTCGGGAAGCCGGCGATGGCGACGCCGAGGTACGTGCGCGGGCCGTCGGCCCACCTCGCCTTGAGCGGCTCGCCGCCCCTCCCGCGCAGCTCGATCCTGGTCAGGGCGCCCGTCATGGCATCGAAGCCCGTGGCGAGCACGAGGCTGTCGAGCGTGTACTCCGCGCTCCGCGTCCGGAGCCCCGTCTTCGTGATCTCCTCGATGGGTGACGCCTTGACGTCGACCAGCGTGACGTTCTCCCGGTTGAAGGTCTCGTAATAGCCGGTGTCGACGCAGAGCCGCCGGGTGCCGAGCGGATACCCCCTCGGCGACAGCGCCTCGGCGACGGCAGGGTCGCGGACCGTCGCGCGGATCCGGGATCGGACGAACTCGGCGGCGGTCTCGTTGGCTTCCCGGGACCGCATCACGTCCGAGAACGTGGCGAGGAAGCCGGTGCCGCCCTGCTCCCAGCGAGCCTGATACGCGCGCTCCCGCTCGTCGGGCGGCACCTCCAGCGCGGACCGCGGGTCGACGTCCATGATGACCCCGGCGCGCGTCTCGCGGGCCCTCTGCCGGTGCTCCGCGTAGTTCGCCTTCATCCACGATGCGTAGGCCGCCTCCAGGGGCGCGTTGCGCGCTGGCACGCTGAAGCACGGGGTCCGCTGGAAGACGAAGAGGCGCGCCGCCTGCTCGGCAATGGCGGGGATGACCTGGACGCCGGACGAGCCCGTGCCGATGACGCCGACGCGCTTGCCGGTGAAGTCGACGCCGCCGTGCGGCCAGTGGCTTGTGTGGTATCGCTCGCCCCGGAACGCCTCGAGCCCCTCGATGTCGGGCACCTTCGCGGCGGACAGGCAGCCTGTCGCCATGATCAAGAACCCGGCGGACACGCCGGCGCCGTCGTCGGTCCGGATCGCCCACCGCTCCGTCGCCTCGTCGAAGGCGGCCGCGGTCACCCGCGTCCGGAGCCGGATGTGCGCGCGGAGCTCGAACCTGTCCGCGACGTGCTCGAGATAACGCAGGATCTCCGGCTGCGTGGCGTATCGCTCGGTCCACGTCCATTCCTGCTGGAGCTCGGGAGAGAACGAATAGGAGTAGTCCATGCTCGCAATGTCGCAGCGCGCGCCGGGGTAGCGGTTCCAGTACCAGGTGCCGCCCACCCCGCCGCCCGCCTCGTAGACGCGGACCGAGAGGCCGAGCCGGCGCAGGCGGTAGAGCATGTACAGACCCGCGAACCCGGCGCCGACGACGACGGCGTCGACGCGGCCCAGAGGCGCGGGGCTGTCTCCTGAACGATTCGACTGCACGTCAGACATGATGTTCGCCTCCCTCTCCGGACATGGGTGCGCGGGAGGCCGCTCGAGGCCCCGCGCGATCGCTTCAGAGACGCGCGCCGCCCTGCGCCGGCGCCGGGCGTGGGGCGCGGTGGACGCGAAGGGCGAGCGCCATCAAGCTCAGGACCAGCGCCACCCCGAGGTGCACGAGGCCGCTCCACCCGAGCGCCGACAGGAGCGCACCGGACGTGAGCGACGCCGCGCCGCTGGCGGCGAACACGCACAGATCATTGACGCCCTGCGCCCGGAAACGCTCGGGGCCGGACCGGCTGCGCGCGACCAGGGTCGTCGCGGTCACGAACACATAACACCACCCGACCCCGACCAGCGAGAGCCCGACCAGGTGCCCTTCGAGCCCTGGAGCCAGGCTGATCACGAACCCCGCCAGCAGGAAAAGCAGCCCGAGCCCCTGGAGCGCCGCGATCGACATCCGCTTCAGGAGGGCGCCGACCGAGAGCGAAGGCAGGTACATGCTCAGGAGGTGCACCTCGATTACCCAGCCCGCCTGCCGGATCGATCTCTGCTCGACGCCGCACATCTGGAGCGGCGTCGGCACCATGATCAGGCTCATCACGAGGAAAGCGCCGGCGCCCATCGCCACCATGGGCCAGTACAGCGCGCGAGCCCCCGCGTCGGGCGCGGCGGAGGCCTCCGCGACCCGGGCTTCCTGCGGCCGGTACGACACGAACGCGAGCGCCGCGACGACCTGGAGCGCCGAAAGGACGAGCAGGGCAGAGGGCAGCTCGCTGGACGTCCGTCCTTCCAGCAGGCCGAAGAGCGAGATGCCAGGGACGATGCCGAGCGCGCTGGCGAGCTGGATCATGGTCAAGAGGCGCGGCGCCCGATGGCTCTCCTGCCCTTCGAGGATCGCGAAGCGGTACTGCTGCACGAAGGCGCCGTGCAGGCCGACGCCGGAGACCGCCGCGCAGAACAGCGGGAGATCGGAGCGGTCCACCGCGCGCGCCGCGAGCGCGAGGCAGCCGGCGGACAGGAGCGCCGCGGCGATGAAGCAGGGCTTGCGCCCGAAGCGGCGCATCAGCTGGCTGGCCGGCCAGGTGCCCAGGGCCGAGGACAGCACGAGCACGGCCACCGGGAGCGTCGCGAGCCGCATGTCCCGCGCGAGCCGCTCACCCACCACGCTGCCGGCGAACTGGACCGACACCACGGAAGCGATCCCCAGGACCTGGCAAAGCAGCAGGACCAGCGTGTTGACGGACGCGGCGGGCGCGGGCGCAGCGACGACGGCCTGACGGCTCAACGGACGCGCTCCACGGAAGGCAGGGCGGCCCCGTTCCCCGCGTCGAGCGCTGCGATCGCCTCGAGGGAGAGGCCCAGGCGCTCGTGGAGGAAGCGCACCATCGTCCAGTGAGGCAGCGCGCCCTCGTCGAAGGGGCCGAACTCGTCGCGGTAGAGCGGCAGCCAGCGCAGCGCCTCCTCGATCGTCTGCTCCCGGCTGACCTGCCCCTCCTGATAATCCTCGTAGGGCAGGCTGCGGTGATGGATGAAGAAGCGCCCCGGGAGGCGCTCCTCGCAGAGCTCGCGGTACTCCCGCGTCTGCAAGATCAGGTAATGCCAGACCTCGTCGATCGCCTGCTCCACCGGCAGGAACAGCCCGGCCAGCGGCTCCGGATAGCGCGATATCAGGTAGAGGTACCGCAGGCATTCGAGCACCTGACGCTCGACATAGGCGGGCTCCTCGCCGGTCGTCCGCACGAAATGGCGCACCACGCCGGCGAAGAACGCGCCGTCGAGCCGCGCCTTCAGCGCGGCGGCCGTCACCCTGGGTCGTTCCGTCGTCACGAGCCACCTCGCTCCGCGGCCTCGCCGCCCTGCACCAGCCATGCGTACTTCCCGGACTTGCCGATCGCGAGTTGGGCGCGGTGCTCGAGGACGCAGTCGAGGCCGGCGCCCTCCCAGATCCGCTCTCGCAGCGCGCGCGCCGCGGCCGGGCCGACGGGCGCGCCGTCGAAGGTGGTATAGAGCAATCGGCCCCGCCGCCGTCCCTCCGCGTGGAGCTGATAGACGAAGACGGACGGCGCGGAGACGGCGATCCAGTCATCGAGATCGGCCTGCGAGATCGGTCCCCTCTCCTGGGCCCAGAGGAGCTCCCGCTCGCGCCCGCAGAACCGGCGGATCCGGAGCGGATCGGGGGAGCCGTCGACCGTCTCGGCGCAGTCGCCCGAGCGGTAGCGGATGAGCGGCATGCAGGGGTTGCGCACGCTCGAGACGATGAGGCTGTAGATCGCGCTGCCCTCCTCGACAGGGATCAGCTCCAGGTGCATCTGGTCGAGGTAAGGCCAGTAGCGGCCGTGACGATCGCTGTAATACAGATATCCGAGCTCGGTGCTGCCGAACAGGTCGACGATCGGGCACTCGACGTGCTCCGCCAGGAACCGCCGCACGTTCCTCGGCGTGAGCTCGTAGGCGTGAACGATGCTGGCCGGCCTCGGAAAGCGCTCCCACGCTCCGATGTCCATGGCCTTCTTCACCAGGTGAGCGAGGTGGTAGCCATCGCAGTCGAGGTGGTAAAGACGTCGCGGATGCGCCTCTCGGACGGCGCTCATCTCGTCGAGCATGCGCTCGACATCGCCGCGATCCCAGAGCGCCGGGTCGAGCCGCAGGTTGATATAGAGCGTCCGCTCGTCGAGCCGGCGCTCCTCGAGGCTGGGGAGCGCCGGCGCCTCGGCGCCGCGCCGCCTCGCGGCGAGCCGCGCCACGTGCTCGGTCGCCAGCACCGTGGTGATCGAGACGCGCTGGCAGCCCTCATGCCAGGTGACCGCGATGTCGGGGTGCTCGCTCCACAGGCGGTAGTACGACTTCAGAAGGAAGAAAGGCGGGCGGATGATCTGCATCCGCGCGTGGTTGGTCCCGGTCGAGAGCACGAGCTCCGCCTCGCCGACCTTCAGCGCCTCGGCGAGCCTCGGGGTCATCCAGTTGTCCGGAAAGCCTCTTGCGATCTCCGGCTTGTCCAGGATCGGGAAAGAGCCCCTCTCGATCGACTGTCGGTAGATAGGGATGTCCCTGACCTGATCGATCATCGCCGCGAGCGTCGGTCCGTGGGCGTCCATCGGTCGACTCCAGGAAAAAGGTTGAACAGCCATCGAGAAGCGCAGCCCCCATCGGTCCGGGCGCGCGCGAGCGAGGCAGAAGACCACGGCAAGATGAACATGGTCCTGCCGCCTCGCTCGCGGCCCCGGCGGCTCCGTCAGCTGATGCAGCCGGCCTTCTTCGAGATACAGCCTTCCTTCCGCGAGATGCAGCCGGCCTTCTTCGAGATGCAGCCCGCCTTCCGCGAGATGCAGCCGGCCTTCTTCGAGATACAGCCTTCCTTCCGCGAGATGCAGCCGGCGTCGAGGGTCGGCCCGCCGGACGTGTTGGCCGCGATCCACTGCTTCCAGAGACGATCCTGGGCGATCTGCCGAATCAGGTGTTCCATTCGAACCTCCGATGATGTGATGGTGGACGATGCAACCACGGCGCACACGTCCACGACCCGCGCAGGGCGGCGGTCGTGTGCTCGACGGTCCGGCAGACACCATTTGTGGGCAGCCCGACCGTCTGGCTGACTATACGGTTCAACCCAAAGGGGTCAAGGCGGGCAATCCGTGGGTGGATCGCGCCGCCCGGCCATCCGCCGAGTCGGCCGCTCCAGGACCAATGGAACTATCTTGGCGACCGGCCATTCCGACGATCGCCGTTCGCCGGTTCCACCAGGGGGATCCAGCGCGATACGCTCCTTGCTCCCCCTTTCGAAAGCGAGCGAGAGAATGACCCGAGAGCTCCGTTCCCTCATCACAGGATCCAGCAGCGGCTTCGGCCGCGCGACCGCCGTCACCCTCGCCCGCGCGGGACACCGCGTCTTCGCCGGGATGCGCGCGATCACGTCGAAGAACGCGGGGCCGGCGTCCGAGCTCGCGGAGCTCGCCGCGCGCGAGGGGCTCGCGCTCCGCGTGATCGAGCTCGACGTGACGAGCGACGCCTCGGTCGACGCGGGCGTGGCGCGCGTGCTCGACGAGGCGGGCGGTGTCGACGTCGCGATCAACAACGCGGGCGTCCTGTCGCAGGGGCCGATCGAGGCGTTCACCGTGGCGCAGGCCGAGGCGACGTTCCAGGTGAACTACCTCGGCGCCGTGCGCGTCAACCGCGCCGTGCTGCCCGCGATGCGGCGGCAGAAGAGCGGCCTCCTCGTCCACGTGAGCAGCGCCGTCGGGCGGGTCGCGACGCCGCTCTTCGGCCATTACAGCGCGAGCAAGTTCGCGCTGGAGGCGATGGCCGAGTGCACAAGTTACGAGCTCGCGCCGCTCGGGATCGACGTCGCCATCGTCGAGCCGGGCGCGTTCCCGACGACCGGCGTGATGACCAACGCGATGCAGGCCGACGAGGCCCGAGCGGCGGAGTATGGCGCCCTCTTCGCGCTCGCCGCGGAGCTGTGGAAGCCGGTGATCGAGACGATGAAGCGCCAGGGTCCGCCAGACCCGCAGCAGGTCGCGGACGCGATCCTGAAGCTCACGGAGCTGCCGGCCGGGGAGCGGCCGCTGCGCACCGTGCTCGACCCGCTGGGCAACGGCGCCGCGGAGGAGATCAACCGCAGGACCGAGGACGTGCAGCGGGCGTACATCGAGTGGATGGGCCTCGGCGGCGTGCTCAGGCGAGCCGGCGCATAGCGCGCAGCAGCCGGGATCCGCGGGGCGCGGAGATCTCCGCGCCTTCTTGGGACACAAACCATCTCCGCGCTCCCGTCACAGCGCGATTGTCAAGACCGAACCGGGCTGCCAGCCTGGCTCGCGCGCCTGTGCACCAGCAGCTGAAATGAAGCACCGTGTCCATCCGTCGCTGCGTCGCGCAACGCGCGTCATTCGTCAACGGTGCTCCGCAGACTCCGCTGCGAACGGGCGCTCCTGCGGGTGTGGCCGAGTGGCGCAGGATGAAGTGATTTTCGTCTAGGGGTGCGAAGGGCGGCCGGGCTACCCTGGAGACGGGTCGTCGGCCTTTCTGCCCGAGCGCAGCCGCTCGTGTTCGTCCTGGTCCTGCCCGAGCGCAGCCGCTCGTGTTCGTCGAGGTGTGTCGTGAGGTTGAGAACGTCTTATCTGGCTTTGGCCGTGGGATTGCTGCACATAGTCGCCGCCTGTGGAGGGGGCGCGCCCTCCACCACGGGCGATCCTGGCGTAGGCGGCGCGGGGAGCGTGACCTCCAGCGGCTCCGGCGACGGCGGCGGTGGCAGTGACTTCGGCTCGGGCGTCGCCTCCGGCGGCGGCGGAAGCGGCGGCGGGCCCGATCCCTGCGCCGTCGACGACCCGCCCCCCGAGTGCCTCTTGCCCCAGGAGCCCGCCTGCGGCGACGGCGAGATCAACCAGGCCAGCGAGGCGTGCGACGACGGCAACAGCCTGCCCGGCGATTGCTGTTCCGGTCTGTGCGAGATCGAGCCTTACTGTGCATGTCCGACGCCAGGCGAGCCGTGCGTGCTGACCATCGCCTGCGGCGATGGCGTGGTCGATCCGGGCGAGTTCTGCGACGACGGCAACACCGCAGACGGCGACGGCTGCAGCGCAGACTGCATCTTCGTCGATCCCTCGTACGTCTGTCCGAGGCCGGGCGAGGCGTGCACGCTGCTCTACGACTGCGGCGATGGCCGCGTGAACGGCTCCGAGGAGTGCGACGACCGCAACGAGACGTCCGGTGACGGCTGCGCCGCGGACTGCAAGCGGGAGGCGGGCTTCGTGTGCCCGAAGCCCGGGCAGCCGTGCGAGCGCCTGCCGGTCTGCGGCAACGGGGTCAAGGAGGCCGGCGAGCTCTGCGACGACGGCAACGCCGCGAGCGGCGACGGCTGTTCGAGCCTCTGCCGACAGGAGTCCTTCTACGTCTGCACGACGCCGGGACAGCCCTGCGAGCTCCTGATCCGGTGCGGCGACGGCGCGGTGGATCCGGGCGAGATCTGCGACGACGGCAACGCCCAGGGCGGCGACGGCTGCAGCGCCGACTGCAAGACGCTGGACCCGCTTTACGCGTGCTCCGAGCCGGGGAAGCCCTGCATCCTCCTCTATCGCTGCGGCGACGGGCGCGTGAACAACGGCGAGCAGTGCGAGGACGGCGACGACCCGCCCGCCTCCGGCGACGGCTGCAGCGCGACCTGCATGCGCGAGCCCGGCTTCGTGTGCTCGCGGCCCGGGCAGCCGTGCGAGCTCCTGCCGGTCTGCGGCAACGGCGCCCTGGAGAGCGGCGAGCAGTGCGACGACGGCAACACCGCGAGCGGCGACGGCTGCTCGAACCTGTGCCGGCAGGAGTCCTTCTACACCTGCCCGACGCCGGGGCGGCCCTGCACCCTCCTCTACTGGTGCGGCGACGGCGCGATCAACCCGGGCGAGGTCTGCGACGACGGCAATACGGTGGGCGGCGACGGCTGCAGCGCCGACTGCAGCGCGGTGGACCCGATCTACACGTGCCCCAGGCCGGGTCAGCCCTGCACCCGCCTCTACTGGTGCGGTGACGGCCGCGTGAACGAGGGCGAGCAGTGCGAGGACGGGAACACCCGGAGCGGCGACGGCTGCAGCGCGAGCTGCATGCGCGAGGAGGGGTATCAGTGCAGCCGCCCCGGCCAGCCGTGCACCCGGCCGCCGGCCTGCGGCAACGGCCTCAAGGAGACCGGCGAGCAGTGCGATGACGGCAACACCGCGGGCGGCGACGGCTGCTCGAGCCTGTGCCGGCAGGAGTCCTTCTACAGCTGCCCGACCCCGGGCCAGCCCTGCGAGTTCTTGATCCGGTGCGGCGACGGCGTGCTCAGCCCGGGCGAGGTCTGCGACGACGGCAACGCCGTGGGTGGCGACGGCTGCAGCGCCGACTGCAGCGGGGTGGACCCGATCTACACGTGCACCACGCCGGGTCAGCCCTGCACCATCAACTACTGGTGCGGCGACGGCCGCGTGAACGACGGCGAGCAGTGCGAGGACGGCGACTCCCCGCCTGCGTCCGGCGACGGCTGCAGCGCGGACTGCATGCGCGAGCCGGGGTATCAGTGCAGCCGGCCGGGCCAGCCGTGCACGCGGCTGCCGGCCTGCGGCAACGGCCTCAAGGAGACCGGCGAGCAGTGCGATGACGGCAACACCGCGGGCGGCGACGGCTGCTCGAGCCTGTGCCGGCAGGAGTCCTTCTACAGCTGCCCGACCCCGGGCCAGCCCTGCGTGCTCCTGTTCCGGTGCGGCGATGGCGCCGTGAACCCCGGCGAGCTCTGCGACGACGGCAACACCGCGGGCGGCGACGGCTGCAGCGCCGATTGCAAGACGGTGGACCCGGCGTACGTGTGCCCCGAGCCGGGCAGGGCCTGCGTCCTCGTCTACCAGTGCGGCGATGGGCGGGTGAACAACGGCGAGGAGTGCGACGACGGCGACTCCGCGTCGGGCGACGGCTGCACGGCGGATTGCCGGCTCGAGGAGGGCTGGATCTGCAAGCCCGGCCAGCCCTGCACCGTGAGGACCTATTGCGGCGACGGCACGGTGCAGCTCGGCGAGCAGTGCGACGACGGCGGCGGGGAAAACCCTGTCGGCGGCGACGGCTGCACCGCGCAGTGCAAGATCGAGGTCGGCTGGACGTGCCCGCCGGGCGGCGGGCGCTGCACCCCGCCGCCGCCGCCCGTGTGCGGCGACGGCAAGATCGGCGGCACCGAGGTGTGCGACGACGGGAAGCAGCCCCCGGCGAGCGGCGACGGCTGCAGCGCCGATTGCCAGACGATCGAGGACGGGTGGGATTGCTCGCGCGTCGGGTTCCCCTGCAAGACCGTCTGCGGCGACGGGTTCAAGAACGGCGCCGAGCAGTGCGACGACGGCAATCCCTTCTCGGACGACGGCTGCGACGAGACCTGCCGGATCGAGCCCGGAAGCGTCTGCGACAACGGAGAGCCCCAGGACTGCACGGGCTTCTCCGTCTGCGGCAACGCCATCCGCGAGGGCACCGAGCCCTGCGACGACGGCAACGGCAACTGGCGCGACGGCTGCACGCCGGACTGCAAGGGCGAGCCGGACTGCAGGGGCGGCGCGTGCATCTCGAAGTGCGGCGACGGCATGCTCCTGCCCGGCGACGCCACCGAGGCGTGCGACGACGGCAACACCGCGAGCGGCGACGGCTGCTCCGCGACGTGCACGATCGAGCCGGGCTACACCTGCGCCGTTCAGCCCAGCGAGATGCGGCTGCCGATGGTCATCCGCGACTTCATCGGCTGGTATCCGGAGGGCAACACCAGCAGCTCGAACAACACCCAATGCGACGCCAACCTGACGGACGGCTTCATCGGGCACTTCGACTTCGAGATCACGGGCAACGGGCAGACCGACTACACCGTCCAGACGACGCTCGACAGCGCGGGCAAGCCCGTGAATGCGTACGGCGCCGGCCCCTTCCTGCCGACCGCGAACACCGGCTGGACCACGGGGCAATCCAACTTCCAGTGGTGGTACCGGGACAACCCGACGTACAACAGGACGCTCGTCACCACCATCGAGCTGCTCCCAAACGCCGGCAGGTACGTGTACCAGCGGAACCCGTTCTGGCCGGTGGACCGCACCCCGCCGGGCGGCGATCCCGTGCTCAACAACCTGGTCTCCGCCGGGCTGGAGCGGGCGCAGAACGACGGGCACAACTTCTACTTCACGAGCGAGGTCCGGTACTGGTTCCAGTTCACGCCGAACGGCGCCGCGGCCGACCCGGTGCTCACCTTCTTCGGTGACGACGACGTCTGGGTGTTCATCAAGAACACGCTGACCGCGGACATCGGCGGCATCCACGGGCAGCTCCAGGAGAGCGTGACCATCCTCGATAATGGCGACGCACGCGTGACCCCGTGCGGCACCGCTGCCGGCTGCACGAACCGCGGCACCACGTACGAGGTCGACCTGAACCTCGAGCCGGGCAAGGTCTACGAGATCGCGGTGTTCCAGGCCGAGCGCCACGTCACCGGGTCGAACTACCAGCTCACGCTGTCGGGCTTCAGCGCCGGCACGTCGGTGTGCACGCCGCAGTGCGGGGTCGACCCGCCGGTCGTGACGCCGGGCGAGGAGTGCGACGACGGCAGCGAGAACGGGACGGGCTACGGCCAGTGCAACAACTGCCAGCTCGGGCCGTACTGCGGCGACGGCCAGAGGAACGGCATGGAGACCTGCGACAACGGGGTCAACAACAGCACGTACGCCAACGCCTCGAACGCCTGCGCGCCGGGGTGCGTGGCCCCGCCCCGGTGCGGCGACGGCGCGGTCAACGCGCCGTACGAGGCGTGCGACCTCGGCTCCGGCAACACGGCGAACGGCTACGGCGGCTGCACGCGCGAGTGCCAGATCGGGCCGTACTGCGGCGACGGCAGGAGGAACGGCACCGAGGGGTGCGATGACGGCGTCAACGACGGCTTCTACGGCACCTGCAACCCGAACTGCACGCCGGCGCCGATGTGCGGCGACGACCGCGTCGACGCCGACTGGGGCGAGGAGTGCGACAGCACGACCGACGCGAACTGCGTGAGCTGCCAGCGCGGCGAGCACTGCGGCGACGGGGCCACGCAGCGGGACCTCGGCGAGGAGTGCGACGACGGCGTCAACGACGGTGGGTACGGCCAGTGCGGGCTCTCGTGCCTCTACGGGCCGCGCTGCGGCGACGGCATCGTCCAGCCCGAGGAAGAGCGCTGCGACCTCGGCAGCGCGCTGAACACCGGCGGGTACGGCGGGTGCACCGCGACCTGCAACTACGGTCCGTACTGCGGCGACGGCATCAGGAACGGCGCCGAGGGGTGCGACGACGGCGTGAACGACGGCGCTTACGGCACCTGCAACGCGAACTGCACGGCGGCCCCGAGGTGCGGCGACAACCGCGTCGACGCCGAGTGGGGCGAGGAGTGCGACAACGCGGCCGACCCGAACTGCCTGAGCTGCCAGCTCCCCCCGCAATGCGGCAACGGGATCACGCAGACGGACCTCGGCGAGGAGTGCGACGACGGCGTCAACGACGGCGGCTACGGCCAGTGCGGGCTCTCGTGCCTCTACGGGCCGCGCTGCGGCGACGGCATCGTCCAGCCCGACGAAGAGCGCTGCGACCTCGGCAGCGCGCAGAACACCGGCGGGTACGGCGGGTGCACCGCCTCCTGCAACTACGGGCCGTACTGCGGCGACGGCATCAGGAACGGCGCCGAGGGGTGCGACGACGGCGTGAACGACGGCGCTTACGGCACCTGCAACCCGAGCTGCACGCCGGCGCCGAGGTGCGGAGACAACCGCGTCGACACCGAGTGGGGCGAGGAGTGCGACAACGCGGCTGACCCGAACTGCGTGAGCTGCCGGCTCCCCGCGCAGTGCGGCAACGGGATCACCCAGCCGGCCCTCGGCGAGGAGTGCGACGACGGCGTCAACGACGGCGGGTACGGCCAGTGCGGGCTCTCGTGCCTCTACGGGCCGCGCTGCGGCGACGGCATCGTCCAGCCCACCGAGGAGGACTGCGATCTCGGCAGCGGGCAGAACACCGGCGGGTACGGCGGGTGCACCGCGACCTGCGACTACGGGCCGTACTGCGGCGACGGCATCAGGAACGGCGCCGAGGCGTGCGACGACGGCGTGAACGACGGCACCTACGGCACCTGCGCGCCGGCTTGCACGCCGGCGCCGAGGTGCGGCGACAACCGCGTCGACGCCGACTGGGGCGAGGAGTGCGACAGCGCGACCGACCCGAACTGCGTGAGCTGCCGGCTCGGCGCGCACTGCGGCGACGGGGTGATCCAGCCGCAGTTCGGCGAGGAGTGCGACGACGGGATCAACGACGGCGAGTACGGCAAGTGCGGGCCCTCGTGCATCTTCGGGCCGCGCTGCGGTGACGGCATCGTCCAGCCCGCGGAGGAGGACTGCGATCTCGGCGAGGGCGAGAACAGCGGCGAATACAACGGGTGCGATGCCCTCTGCCAGTACGGGCCGTACTGCGGCGACGGCCGCGTCAACGGCGCCGAGACCTGCGACGACGGCGTGAACGACGGCTTCTACGGGAGCTGCATGCCCGACTGCAGCCCGGCGGCGAAGTGCGGTGACCGCCGCGTCGACGAGGAGTGGGGCGAGCAGTGCGATCCCCCGAACGAGGCCACGGGCTGCAGCAACAACTGCCGCGTCGGCGGGCAGTGCGGCGACGGCGTGGTCCAGCCCGGCGAGCAGTGCGACGACGGCAAGAACGACGGCGGCTACGGCCAGTGCGGCCCGCGCTGCCAGCTCGGCCCGCGCTGCGGCGACGGCATCCGCAACGGCCCGGAGCAGTGCGACGACGGCGACGGAAACAACACCGGCGGCTACGGCAAGTGCGCGCCGGGCTGCGTCTACGGCCCGTACTGCGGCGACGGCAAGGTGCAGAGCGTCTACGAGGCGTGCGACGACGGCAACCGCACGGGCGGCGACGGCTGCAGCCTGACCTGCCAGTTCGACGGGTTCCCCAACTGATCGAGCGAAGGCGGGCGCGCGGGGCGAAGGCGTCGTTCGACGCCTCCCCCGCGGGCCCGCAACCCCGGCGCCGCACGGCGCGTCGCTCGGGTCGACCTCCTCCCAGATACCGCCGCTAGCTCGCGATGGCCGCCCTCGGCGGCCCGGGGCTCTGCGGTGCCTTCACCAGAACCGGCCGACGAGCCCCGCCCCGCCGAGCCCAGGCCCGAGGATCGGCGCGGCCGAGAGCTCGAGCATCGGGCCGCCCGTGCGCGCGGGCGCGGGGTCCGTGCGCGCGGGCAGCGGCGGCGGGTTCGGCGTGTCGAACGCGTAGAACACGAAGCCGCCGAGGGCGAACGCCGCGGCCGTGCCGAACAGGCCGACGGTCGCGTTCGCGAGCTCGTCGCGCGTGTCGAGGTGATCCCGGTAGTCGCCCAGCTCCTTCTCCGAGATCCCCTGCTCCGCGCGCTTCTCGGCGATCTCGCGCGCCTGGTCCTCTTCCTCGAGGCCCGAGGCCAGCGTCAGCACGCCGACGCCGGCGGACAGGATTCCCACCGCGACGAGGCCATAGGACATCTTCCGCTGGAAGGAGCTCGTGAGGCCCACCTCGATGACGAGGCGCTCGCCGCGGCGAAGCGACAGCTCGCGAGAGAACGGCCCGTGGCCGTTCTTCGTGGCGACGAAGAACCGCTTGCCCGGGGCGACCTGGAGGAGCGGCAGCGGCGTCGTGCCGACGAAGCGCCCGTCCAGAGTGACCTGCGCGCCGACGGGGGCCTTCACCTGGAGGAGCGCCGGCCGCTCGCGCAGCTCCCGGTCGATCCCGAGGATGTCCCCCTCGATCGCGACCACCTCGCGCAGCTCGTCGATGTGGCCGTCGGCCGTGATCTTGATCCGGTGCTTGCCCGGCTGCACCTCGGCCATCAGCGGCACGTCGGCCAGCGCGCCGCCGTCGATGGATACGCGAGCCCCCGCTGTCGGCGAGGTGACGTTGATGCGGGTCCGCGGCCTGACGTCGGGCGGCGCCGCCTCGGGCGCGGCGGGCGACGACGAAGCGCTCGCCTCGAGGCGCGCGGCGATCACCCCGAGCTCGCTCAGGGCCTCGGTCGCGTCCGCGCGGCGCCCGCCCTGCGGGACCTGCTCCAGATAGCGCCGGTAGTTCGCGACGGCGGCCCGCAGCGCCTCGGGGCTCTGCTCGACCACGTACAGGCGCCGGTAGGCCTGGGCCAGCGAGAACAGGAGGGCAGGGCGCGGCGCCTTCCTGTACGCCGCCTCGAACGACTGCACCGCATCGCGGTACCGTGTCGCGGCGTAGGCCTGGGCGCCGGCGTTGTAGAGCGCCTTCGCCTGCTCGATGTCCTCCTCCGCCGAGGCCGCGCTCGGCGCGAGCGCGGTCGCCGCGAAGGCCATGAGCACGACGCACAGCGAGGTCTTCATCGGCGGTTCGGGACTCCTTCGTGGACGCGGAGCGCGCCGTCGCTGAGCACCGCGAGATCGTCGACCCCATCGCCGAGGACGTCGCACGTCGCGATCGCGGAGCCGCCGGGGATGCCGTCCAGCTTGCGGAGCTGGTGCTGGCCGAGATCATGGCAGCCCGCCGCGCCGTCGCCGCACACGTCGAGCGCGTAGGCCGCGCTGCGCGTGAGCACGACGAGCGACCTTCCCATCCCGTCGTCGACGCGGGCGAAGTCGGCGCTGGTGACCTCGCTCGCCAGGTCCTCGAGGCTGGGGTCGGGTACCTCGAGCTCGATCGGCGCGTCGAGCGCCCCCTCGCCCGTGTTCCAGAAGACGGCGAGCCGGCTCGCCGTGATCGTTCGCGTCCCTGGCGCCAGCTCGTACGCGACGCCCACGACGTCCGCGTGGCCGTCGCCGTCCATGTCGCCGGCGCGGAGCCCCCCGTACAGCGTGTGAGGCGCGGGCGAGAAGGCCGCCTCCGGCGCCTCGAAGGCGCCGCTCGCGCCGCGGCGCACGAGGGTGACCGCGCCGGCCAGGGCCGGCGTCCCCGGCTCCGCTGCCGCGTCTTCCTCCTCGACCTCGATCGCCAGCGAGAGGACGAGCTCATCGGTTCCATCGCCGTCGAGATCGACGGCGACCCCATCCAGCGCCCACGCGGGCTCCCGGGAGGGAACGAGCTCCGCGGGGAGCGAGACGCGGTGCTTGGCCTCGTCGACCATGGCGATGGCGCCCGAGTCGACCGCCGGCAAGAGCCAGAGCTCGGCCGAGCCCCGGGAGGAGCCAGGGCTCGGAGGAGCGATCGTCAGCGAGGCGACCTCCGCCCGATCGCCCCCGAAGCGGCCGGCGATGCTCCTCACGGCGCGCAGCTCGCCTGCCTGCCGCACGTCGCCCGAGCGGACGAGCGGCAACGGCGGCAGCAGCGACCGCGAGCTGCTGCCCTCGATGAGGCTGAACGCGACGTCGCCGCCGTGCGAGAAGAGCACGCTGATGTCGTCCACGGCGTCGTCCGGCTCTGGAAGCCGCACCGCCGCGATGTCGAGGAGCCCCTCGAAGGCGCCGAGCCGCACCGGCGGCTCCGGCGCCTTCATGTACCGGCCGAAGCAGACGGCCAGCGTCGGGTGCTCCGCGCTCGACAGCGAGCTCCCGGCGCTCTCGGCGAACGAGAGGTCCGGCAGGAGATCGCCGTCGAAGTCGCCCACGACGAAGCTCGAGACGTTGCCCAGCGTCGGGATCTTGAGCTCGTTGAGCTTGAAATCGGAGGCCTGCGCGCCGGGGACGCCGTTGAAGAACGTCAGATCCGTCGCGTCGGCGGAGCCGACGACGACGTCGGGCGCGCCGTTGCCGGTCAGGTCTGCGATCACCGCGCTGGTCCAGCGCCGGCCGTTCGCCGGCGCGAGCCGGTCGAACTCGACCTGGTAGGGAGGAGACGGCCGGGCGTTTCCGAGCCTCACGGCGTCGGGGTCCACGATGTCGATCACCCCGTCGCCGTTGAGATCGCCGATCGCGACGGGGGCCCCGAAGCCGGGCAAGCGCCCGGAGCTCATGTCGCCCGCCGGGTACGAGAGATCGCCGTACGGCGCCATGCCGCCGAACGCGCCGCCGCCTGCGCCCTCCGCGACGTCGAGCTCGTAGCAAGGCGCGCCCGCGGGCAAGCGGGGGTCAGGCTGCGCGCACGTGGCGCCCACGAGCAGATCGAGGACGCCGTCGCCGCTCACGTCCCGGAGGAAGGCCGCGCCCGCGATCCGCGCGCCCGCCGGGAGCTCCACCGCGGTGTGCGCGCCGTCGTCCGGCGAGTAGATGTGCACGGCCGAGTCGTCCGCGAGGGCGACGACCACCTCGTGGAGCGGGCCGCCGCCGAGCTCCGCGCTCGCGAGCGGGCCGGCGACGTCGCGCAGCCCGCGCTGCCGATCGATGAACGACAGCCGGCCGCTCTCCGCCCCCTGCACGACGGCGATGACATCCTCCGGCGCCGCCCCACGCGTGTCGGTCCCGACGACCAGGGCGACCCACGTCTGTCCGTCCTCGCGCGTGCTGCCGACGGGCAAGAGCCGCGCGCCGCGGAGGGTCGTCGTCTCGGACGCCGCGCCGAGCAGCGAGCCCAGGCGAAACACCGACGCGAGCACGGGGACCGGCGCGAACGTGCGGCCCGGCTCGCCGCTCAGGATCGCCACGCCAGGCCCCACGCTGAGCGCGATGTCCGTCGTCTCGTCGTCGGTGAGGCGCGCGAGCGCGGGCGTGTCCCCTGCCGAGGGGATCGACACCTGGGTCCCCACGGTGCTGTTCGCATCGAAATAGAGCGCCTCGAGGCTCGTCGAGCCGACGCCCACGAGGTCGCCGCGGCCGTCGCCGTCGAGATCACCCGTGATCAGCCGCTGCGCGCCGAGCGGCAGCGCGGCGCCGAGCGGCTTGAAATTGCCCGTGGAGACGCGGCACACGCCGTCGACCCCGCAGCCCCACCCGCTCGGGCACATGAGGTCCACGTCGTTGCACACGAAGCGGCACTCGTTCTCGCTTCCGCGCGGGTTGCACCAGGTCGTCGAGGTCGCGCCCTGCGCGTCCTGCGTCTTCACCTCGCAGGGCTCGCGCGCCTCGAAGCAGTCGCAGTCCTCGTTGCGCGACGGCTCGATGACGCCGTTGCCGCACACGCCCGGGGAGATCTCGCCGAGCTCCACGCACCCGGCGGAGCCGGCGGCCGCGACGAGCAGCGCCGCGGCCCCCCCGATCGCGCGCACGTATCGCCTGAAGCCGGGCCGCGCGCGCATGCTCACTGGAACGGGTTTTCCAGGTCGCCCTTCCTGACGGCGCCCCTCGCGGTCGACGCCGCCCTCTTCAACGACACGGCGATCGCGCCGTCCGCTTCGGCCGGGACCTCCTGCGCCTGCTCCTGGTACCCGGGCGCCTTGAAGGTGAGCGTCACGGCGCGCCCGCGCGGCAGGCGCAGCGGCCCCGGCGCCTTGCCGACGAGCTTGCCCTCGCTCCACACCTCGAGCTCCTTCGGCGTCGCCTGGATCCGGAGCTCGACGTCGGGCGGCGCCGCGTCGGCGCTCGCCGCGGCTGCGGCGGTCGCCTCCAGCGGCGGAGACGGCGCGTCCGACTCCGGCGTGGCAGCGGCGACGGCGGAAGCCGGCAGGACCGGCGCGACCAGCGCGGCCTCCGTCCTCGGCATCGCCGCCGCCGACGCGGGCGCGCGCGGGGCGTCGGCCCCCGGCTCGCTGTGCCCGAGGTGCAGCGTGAGCGCCGCGGCCGCGCCGACGCCGAGGACGGCGACCGCCGTGAGCGCCGCTCTCCGCCGCGACGCCGTGGCCGGCGTGCTCTCCAGGTTGCTCGGCAGCGATCCCTGCAGCAACGTCTCGTTCCCGTGCAGCCCCGAGCTCGCTTCCGCGGCGGGGCCGCGCTGCGTCGGCGCGAGCCCAGCGTCCAGCGCCTCCACGGCGGCGCCGCGCGCGCGGCGCCGCGCGGCGGCCTCGCCGGCGCCTCGCCCGACGGCGGCGTCGCTCGCCCGCAGAAGGCCACCGGGCAGCTCGTACCCCGCGCCGCGCGCGGCCTCCACGAGCGCCGCGGTCGCCTCGAGCAGCGACGCCGGGCGGCTCGCGGGCTCCTTCTCGAGCATCCGCAGGAGCGGCGCGTCGAGCGCCGGCGAGAGGTGCGTCGCCACGGTCGACACAGGGGGCGCCGCCTCCGACGTGTGCTTGATCAGGAGGTCGAACGCGTTCTCGCCGTCGAACGGCGGCGCGCCGGCGAGCAGCTCGTGCGCGAGGATCCCGAACGAGTAGATGTCCGTCCGGTGATCGACGTTCTTGCCGCGGCACTGCTCGGGGGACATGTAGAGCGGCGTCCCGATCAGGTGCCCCGTCCGCGTCTTGTGCACGGCGCTCGAGGACTCGCCGAGCAGCTTGGCGATGCCGAAATCGAGCAGCTTCGGGAAGATCGCGCCGTCCTCGTCGAAGACCAGGAACACGTTCTCGGGCTTGAGGTCACGGTGCGCGATGCCCGCCGCGTGCGCTGCGTCGAGCGCGCGCGCGATCTTGACGAGGATGGGCAGCGCCTCGGCGGGCGGGAGGCGCCCGCGCTTGCGGCGGTAGGCGTCGAGGGTCATCCCCTCGAGCAGCTCCATCACGTAGTAGTGCCGGCCGTCCTCGAGGGCGCCGAACGAGAAGATGTCGATGATGTTGCGGTGCCTGATCTGGTTCACGGCCCGCGCCTCCGCGACGAAGCGGGAGACGAGCTGCGGGTTCGCGGAGCACTGGCGGCTCAGGACCTTGATGGCCGCCGCCTTGCCGATGACGGGGTGGATCGCGCGGTAGACCGTGCCGAAGCCCCCTGCCCCGATCTTGGCCTCGACGCGGTACTCGCCGACCGGCGTTCCCGGCGCGAGCTCTGGATCGGCGCCGGGCGGCGCGGGCTCCGCCGCGAGCGTCTCGGCGTTCGTCGCGCAGGCAGCAACGCCGTCCGCATGCTCGGTTCGGCACGTAGGGCATGTCGACATGAGGAAACCACGGAGAGCGTACACGGGGAGCCTGACGCAGCCCAGAGCCCCCGAGCGTCGCAAACCGGCGAGCGCTCTGTGCTCCGGCCTCCGGCGGGCGGGCGCAGCGTGAAGCGTCCCTTCGGCGCCGCGTCGAGGCCCGTCCTCGCCGCCCCGCGCGGCGCGAGGCGCGCGCCGGAGGTTTGACCACCTCGCTGCGCCGAGCAGGAGAGCCTCTGGCATTGTCTCACATGGGGTGTTGCCCTACAGGGCCCCGCGAGCCATGCATGCCGTGCGGCGCGATCGATGGAGGCACGGGCCCTCGTGCTGCTGAAGCTCGCGCTTGTGGGCGCGTCGGTGCTGCTCTCCTCGCTGGCGGCGCGCCGCTTCGGCCACGCGGTGGGCGGCACGATCGCCGGGCTGCCGATGATCGTGGGACCGATCATGGGCTTCGTGCTCCTGCAGGAGACGCCCGCCCACGCGGGCGCGATCGCGCTCGCGACGCTGGTGTGCCTCCCGGCCACGATCGTTCATGTGCTCACCTTCGCCTGGTGTGCGCGGTGGGGGCGGCGCTGGGGTGTGGCGCTGCTCGCCGCCAACGCGGCCTTCCTGTCGGTGGGGGCGGCGCTGCTCGCGCTGCGGTTGCCCCCGCCGCTGGCGTGCGCCGCGGCGCTTTTGTCGCCTGCCATGGGCGCGCTCGCCTTGCCGCGCCTGCGCGAGCCGCCCGCGGCGGTGACCATTCCGCGCGTAGAGCTCGCCTGCCGGGTGGTCGCGGCGATGGCCATGGCCTGGTGCATCGTGCGCAGCGCTGGCGCCGCGCCGGCGGGCGTGAGCGGCCTGCTGCTCGCGATCCCGATCACCGGCAACGTCCTGCCGTGCTTCACCCTGCCCCGGCACGGCGCGGCCGCCACGGTGGCCCTTCTCGCGGGCTTCGTGCGCGGCCTGCTCGGCTTCGCCTCGTTCTTCGCGGCGCTCTACGTGGGGCTCGCGTGGTTGTCCCCGGCGGCCGCCTATGGACTCGCGTGGCTGTGCGCGCTGCTCGCGGCGCTGGCGCTGCGCAGGGCGAATGCGTCCCCCAGGCCTACGCGCGATTGCACCCCGACGCGCCTGGAACGGCGGAGGACGGCCTCAGCATGGTTATGGCCGACACGACGTTCTTGAGCAGCGGCCTTGTCTCGTGGTCCGCTCAGGACGCCTTCGTCCCCTGCTCTCTTCCAGCAGTCGGCGCAGGGGCCTGCACCGGGATCCGCCTCGGCTGCGTCTCCGGCGTCTTGGGCACGGTGACGGTCAGGCCCCCGTCCTTCAGAGCAGCCGTCGCCCTCTCGGCGTCGACGCCCGCAGGCAAGGTGAAGCTCCGGCTGAAGCTGCCATAGGAGCGCTCGCACGAGAAATAGGTCTCCTTCTCCTCGCGTCTCTCCTCCTCGCGCTTCCCGCTCACGGCCAGCCGACAGGTGCTCATCGAGCACCTCGATGTTGCCGGGATCGACGCGCTCACGGCGGAGGACGGGGAGAGCGCGCTGGCGCTGCTCCGCCGCGAGAGCCCCGATCTCATCCTGCTCGACGTCATGATGCCGAACGTGAACGGCTTCGAGGTCTGTCGCCGGCTGAAGGACAACCCGGCCACCCGGGACATTCCCGTCATCTTCGTGCCCAGCCTCACGGACACGGCCCATGAGATCATGGGCTTCGAGGTCGGGGGCGTCGATTACGTGACCAAACCCTTTCAGCATGATGAGCTGCTGACCCGCGTGACGACGCACCTGTCCCTGCCGACAAAGCCGCCCATGTCTATCAGCAGCGCATCGCTCATCTGATGGCCAACGGCGCTCCTGCCGACTGGACCGGTGTCGAGATCGTCACGGGAAAATGAGGCGTCCCGTCCAGCGGACGAGCATGGACTGACGGCAGTTGTAGAGTCATTGCCTCTCATGTAATCTCGCGCCCGGAGCCGAGGCCGCATGGAACAGCACGAGCCCAAATCCAGGGTTCTGGTCGTCGATGACAACGAACAGAACCGCGCTCTGGCCCAGGCCACGCTCGAGGACGATGGCTACGAGGTCGTGCTCGCCGTCACGGGCGAGGAGGGAATCGAGCAATTCCAGCGCCACAAGCCCGATTGCGTGCTCCTCGACGTGCGGATGCCGGGGATGGACGGGTTCGCCGTGTGCGCACGGATCCGCGGCCTGCCCGAGGGCGCGAGCACGCCGATCGTCTTCTTGACGGCGCTCCGCGACGTCGACACGTTCGACAGCGCGCTGCGCGCCGGCGGCGACGACTTCCTGACGAAGCCGATCCGCCCGTCGGAGCTGCTCGTGCGGGTCCAGGCCGCCCTGAGGCTGCGCCGGCTCGGCGCGGAGCTGCGCGAGCACGTCGAGCTCGTCCGGCACCAGCGCGACACGCTGATGCGCCTCCAGCTCCAGAAGGAGCGGCTCATGGCGTTCGTCGTGCACGATCTGAAGAACCCGGTGAGCAGCATGGACCTGCACGCGCAGTTCCTGCTCCGGGACCGAGCGCTCTCGGAGCAGGCGCGCGACTCCGCGCGGCACGTCCGCGACCAGGCGCGGGCCCTGCTGCGGCTCATCTACAACCTGCTCGACATCAGCAAGAGCGAGGAGGGGAGGCTCGCCCCCGAGCGAGCGAGCGTCGATCTCCGCGCGCTCGTCCTCGAGGTGTTCGCCGCGCTCGACCTGCGCGCGAGCTCCCGGTCGCTCTCGCTGCGCGAGGCCGTCGAGGTGCCCGCCGTCAGGGCCGACCCGGACCTGCTCCGCCGCACGCTCGAGAACCTCCTCGAGAACGCGATCCTCCACGCCCCGGCCGGGACCGCGGTGACCGTGGGCGCCGCGAAGCGCGGCGCTCACGTGGAGATCTGCGTCGCGGACGCGGGGCCGGGCATCCCCGCCGAGATGCGCGCGCAGGTGTTCGATCGCTTCGTCCAGCTCGGAGGCGACGCTCCGGCCCTCCACCGCGCCGGCCGCGGCCTGGGGCTCGCGTTCTGCAAGATGGCCGTCGAGGCGCACGGCGGCGACATCCGGATCGAGGACAACGCCCCTGGCGCCGTGTTCTGTGTGAGGCTCCCCGATGACACATGAGATCTCCTCCGTCGAACGCCTGTCAGCACCCGAGCAGGCGCCCCATGGGCCTGGCGCTCGCCAGCTCGACGACAGCACGTTCCGCATGCTCATCGACGCGGCGCCCGACGCCATGGTGGTCGTCGACGAGCACGGACGTATCGTGTTCGTCAACGTCCAGACCGAGCGGATGTTCGGTTACACGCGCGGCGGGCTCATCGGGCAGGCGATCGAGATCCTGCTCCCGGAGCGATTCCAGCGGTCTCATGTCGCGAACCGCTCGGCGTTCATCGCCGCGCCCAGGGCGCGCCCCATGGGGTCGGAGCTGGAGCTGTTCGGCCGCCGGAGGGACGGCAGCGAGTTCCCGGTCGAGATCAGCCTCAGCCCGCTGACGACCGAGGGGGGCACGCTCTTCTCGAGCGCCATCCGCGACATCAGCGACCGCAAGCGCCTGGAGGCCGTGGCGCAACGCACGAGCGACCTCCTGCGGAGCGCGGTGGAGAGCTTCCAGGGCGCGTTCGCCGTGTTCGACGCGCAGGACCGGCTCGCGCTCTGCAACAGCGTATACCGGCACTGGCTCGGCGCGCGGGTGAACGGCCCCATGATCGGGCGGAGCTATGACGAGATCGTCGGTGAGGGCCTCGCCGCGGGGCTGTTCGCCCTCGGCGGCGAGCCTCCGGCCGCCTTCCGCGAAAGGATGCTCGCCTACCACGCGGAGCCGGATGGCACGCTGGATCTCTGCACGAGCGACGGGCGCAGCCTGCGCGCGACCGAGCGCCGCACGGCCGAGGGCGGGACGGTATGCACCCTCTGGGACATGACCGGCGACGTGCATCGCGAGGAGGAGCTGCGCAAGGCGCGAGGCATCGCCGAGGCCGCGAGCTCCGCGAAGAGCGAGTTCCTCGCCTCGATGAGCCACGAGCTCCGCACGCCGCTCAACGCGATCCTCGGATTCGCGCAGCTCTTGCACCGCGACAGGAAGACGCCGCTCACCGATCGCCAGAAGGAGCGGATAGAGCACGTCCTCAAGGGCGGCGAGCACCTGCTCAAGCTCATCGACGACATCCTGGATCTCTCGCGCATCGAGGCGGGCCGCGTCACGGTGTCGATCGAGCCGGTGAACGTCCCCGAGGTGCTGGTCGAGGTGAAGGCGACGCTCGACCCGATGGCCCGGCGCGCCGGGATCGAGATCGCGCTCGCGCCCCTCCCCGCGGAGCTCCCGAAGATCACGGCGGATCGCACGCGCTTCGCGCAGATCCTCATGAACTACGGCTCGAACGCGATCAAGTACGGCCGCAGGGGGGGCCGCGCCACGATCGCGGTGTCGATGCCCGAGGACGGGGTCGTGAAGATCTGCGTGATCGACAACGGCATCGGCATCCCCCAGGAGCAGCACGCGAAGATCTTTCAGCCCTTCCAGCGCGCCGGCCAGGAGACGGGGCCGATCGAGGGGACCGGGATCGGCCTCGCCATCACGAAGCGGCTCGCGGAGCTCATGGGCGGCGGCGTCGGCTTCGCCAGCATACCGGGTGAAGGGTCCGAGTTCTGGATCGAGCTCCCGGCGCACCAGGAGCCGCCGGCGGTCGCCGCCCCGGCGCAGCCGGATGCGCGCCTGGAGGCGTCGCCGCTCGCCGGGCCCGGCGGCGTCCGCCATTCGGTCCTGTACGTCGAAGACAACCCGTCGAACATCGCGTTCATGGAGGAGCTCATCTCGGAGTTCGAGCGCGTCCACCTGATCACCGCGCCGAACGCCGAGATCGGCATCGAGCTCGCGCGCTCGCGGCAGCCCGAGGTCGTCATCATGGATATCAACCTCCCCGGGATGAGCGGCTACGAGGCCATGCGCAAGCTCGAGGAGTGGCCGGAGACGCGCGACATCCCCGTGATCGCGCTCAGCGCGGCGGCGATGGCCCGGGATACCCACCGCGCCGAGCAGGCCGGGTTCTATCGGTACCTGACCAAGCCGGTGAGGGTCGACGAGCTGACCACCGTCCTCGAGCAGCTCCTCCTCCGGCCGTAGCGCGCCGAGGCGCGCTCACGCCATGCGCCCGGACGCGCCGCTCTGCGACGAACGCGCGATAGACAGGATCCGCAGCGAAGAGGGCTCCACATGATCGACGACACGGTATTCAAGGGCGGCGTGAACACCGTGCGCCGGCGCGGCGACAGGGTGCACCGGCCCGCGACGTCGGCGGCGCCTGCCGTCCACCGGTTGCTGCGGCACCTCCGGGCGGCGGGCTTCGACGCGGCGCCGGAGCCGCTCGGATACGACGACGAGGGGAACGAGGTGCTGTCGTACCTCGATGGCGACGTGCACAACCCGCTCCCGGCCGAGCTGCGCACTCCCGAGCTCCTGACGTCCGCCGCTACCCTGCTGCGACGCTTCCACGACGCGAGCGCGACGTTCGTCCCGGGGCCGGACGATCGGTGGCAGCTCCCGCCCCGCTCGCCTGCCGAGGTGATCTGTCACGGCGACCTCGCGCCCTACAACTGTGTCGTCCGCGGCCGCCGGGTCGTCGGCTTCATCGATTTCGATACCGCTCATCCGGGCCCGCGCCTCTGGGACGTGGCGTACGCGGTCTACCGTTTCGCGCCGCTACACGCGCCGAGCAACCCGGACAGCGCCGGCAGCCCCGAGGACCAGGCGCGGCACGCAGCGCAGTTCTGCCGCGCCTATGGCCTCGCGCCAGGGCCCCTGTTGCTCGACACCGTGGCCGACCGGCTCGCGGCGCTGCTCGCGTCCATGCGCGCGCGGGCTGCGGCCGGCGACGTCGCATCCCAGGCGCACATCGCGGCCGGGCACCCTGCGCTGTACGAAGACGACATCCGCAACCTGCGGGCGCAGCGTGATCGGCTGCTGCGGGCGTTCACCCCGTGAGGGGCCGACGCACCCGCCGGCCTTCGAGGGACCCGAGGGAGCCGGGCGCGAAGGCCAGGCCTTTGCGCTGCTTCACGGGCAGCGTATGCTGCCGCCGTCGGCGCCCACCTGGCCGTGGCGGGCTGGGGCGATCGGTCTCCTTCCAAGAGATCAGAAGCCGTCGTCCTCCCAGGCCCGTACTGCATATCGCCAGCGTGTAGGCGCCGGCGCTCTCTCCGCGCCCGCGTCCCCGTCGAGATCCCATCCTCTCGTCCCCTCCCCTGCCACCGGCCATGAGCAAGACGAAGGAGGCGATCCTCAGCGACCGGAACGAGATCTCGGACGCCGTGCGCGACGACGTGAAGGGCACCGCCGCCCGCTACGGCGTGGAGATCGTCCGCGCCGACGTGAAGGACCTCGTCTTCCCCGGCAACCTCCGCGAGATCATGAATCAGGTGCTCGAGACCGAGCGGCGCGCCGAGGCCAAGGTGATCCAGGCGCGCAAGGACGCCGAGGCGCTCCGTATCCAGGGGCTCAAGCCCGAGGGGATGCTCTGCGACGGCGGCGAGCGGAAGTCCTAGCCACCGTCGACCCCCGACGGGCCATCGAGCGACCCGAGAGCGCGGCGGGCCACCGCCCGCACGGCGGCGTCTGGATCGCGCTCGGCGAGCCCCACGAAGCGCTCCTCCGCGCGGAACGCGAGGCCGGCCGCCAGGAATGGTATCTTAACACACGCGGTGGAGCTCACGTTCAGGGCGGTCGCGAGGCCTGCGCATATCGCACCTTCCTCTCCTCGGCGCGTCGATCACACCACGTTGTCATCCAGGCTCAGCCCGCTCGCCGGCGGTCGTTCCGATCTGCGACGAGGCCAATTTCGCTCGACGAGACCGCGCTCGATCGGCGTAGCGTGGCTGTATGACCCAAAGGCGCGATCATGCCCTCTCCTGCACGACGCTCTTGCTCATCGCGTGTGGACTGGCCGGCTGCGGCAAGGCCTCCACGCCGCCCGCGGCCGCCCCCGAGCCGCTCGCACCTCTCACGTTCCGGCGATCGGCGGACGACATCATCCTCGCCGCGAAGCTGCCGCCCGAGACCGCGCCCCGCGCATCGCTCGAGATCCACCGCCTCGACGCGTACGCCGCGTGCAACGCGGCGCAGGTGCGCCTCTCCGCCAGCGTGAGCGCGCGCGCGGACGCGGGGCCGAGCGCGCTCACGCTGTCGAGCCTCGTCATCGGCGGCCTGGGGCTCGCGGGCGGCATCGCCACCACCGCGCTCGCCGCGGGCATCGAGGCCCCGCCGATCCCGGCGGGCACGCCGTCGGTCCCGGACGCGGAGCCGCCGGACGTGGAGGGCAAGACGGGCGTGATCGTCGCGGGCGTCGTCACGGGCGTCGTCGTCGTGGGGGCGGTCGTCGGGACGCTCCTGCTCGTCGGCGGCGACGACGACGACGACGAGGATCGCAAGCACAAGCTCGATCTCGGCGCCGGCGGCGCGGGGGGCCTCCGCGACGCCATCCGCGCCTTCGAGGCCGCGTGCCCGGACGAGCCGCCCGAGGACGTCCTCGCCGCGTGCATCGACAGGGCGCGCGCCCTCCGCAAGACCTGCGCAGCCCGGTGAGGCGGGCTCCGCCGGCGGCTCAGCGCGCGAGCACGTCGAGGAAGCGCTCCTCGTGGAACCCGACCGAGATCCGCGTGTTCGTGCCCTCCATGGCGCGCGCCCCCCATTCGCCCTTCTCGCGGTAGATCTCGACCTCGACGAAGTCGCAGACGCGCTCGTCGAGCGCGCAGGCGGCCGCCACGAGATCGTGCATCGCCTTGCCCACGCCCTTGTCTGCCAGGTACCGATCGAGCGCGTCGATCATCCTCGTCAGGCCGCTCCGCGGCGATCGCCCGGAGACCCGGCGGTTCAGCGCCTCGCGCATGGCCTCGGTATAGACGACCCCGTGACATACATTCTTCGAGACGAACCTGCGCTCTCCGATCTGCGGTGAGGCGAGCAGCGCGAGCGTCTCCCGGGGCGCGCCGCCGGGGTTATAGCTCGGGCAGGTGAGGCGCCCGCGGAACTTCTCGAGCGGCTCGGCGACCAGGTTGTCGCCCGCGAAGCCGCCTTGCTGGACCCAGCGAGCGAGCCGGAGCCCGGGGACATCCTTGAACGCCTTGCCGATGTTCTTGGGCGCGGCCCCGACGAGCACCGTGGCGTCCGGCTCGCGGAGCAGCTCGGCGAGCAGCGCGGGGCCGCCCGCGACCTCGCCGACCGGGTGCTCCAGGATGCCGGGGCCGTAGCACGCCTGGTGGAAGCCGGAGACCCGCGCCTTCTTGCCCTCGCTCGTCGCCCACCACGCGGGGCCGTGCAGCGCGCCGATCGGGACCTCCGCCCGCCCGCAGCGATCCAGCCCCCAGCGGACCAGCCGGCACTGATCCTCGGAGCCGGGCGTGACGAGCACGCCGCGCAGCTCGACGTCGGGGTGATCGGCGAGCCAGAGCAGCGTCATGAAATCATCCGGGTCCGCGGTCTCCATCTCGAAGATCATGCGCTTCACGCCGCACCTCCATGCCATCGCGCCGCAGAGCAAAATTGAATAGACTCGATCCGAGCGGGCAGCCGGAGAGACGACCGGCCGCCCGCCGGAGCCAGCGCTCGACCCGCGCAGCCGCGCGCGGTCAGGCCGCACGACCCCGAGGAGCGAATGAAACGCATACACCTGTTCGAGATAGAGGATTTCAGCTGGTTTCCCGGGTGGCTACGGGCCTGCATGACACGCCTCATCGTGGTCATGCACAGGGCGCTGGGCACGCGCGAGGCGCTGGTCGAGCTGATCGCCAGAGCATTGAAGGAGTCGAACACATCGAACATCGTCGACCTCTGCTCCGGGAGCGGCGGGCCGATGATCGACGTCGTGCGGACCCTGCGCGAGAAGCCCGGGTTCGAGGGCATCCAACTGACGCTCACGGACCTGTACCCGAGCATGGAAGCGGCGGAGCTCATCAACAACCAGGAAGGGAGCAACGTATCCTACCGGACGAGCCCGGTGGACGCCACGAAGATCGACGGCGAAGTAGCTGGTTCCACGGGTGTCGCGGGTCTCGCGGGTCTCCGGGGTCTCACGGGTCTCCGAACAATGGTCAGCAGCTTTCATCACATGAGGCCGGACGACGCGAGGAAGATACTGGAGTCGGCCCAGAGGAGCAGGCAGCCCATCTGTATATTCGAGATCAGCGACAACAGTCATCCGCTGTTCCTCGGGTGGCTCGCCCTCCCGATCAACTTCGTGATGTGCCTCCTCATCACACCCCTGGCGAGGCCCATGACCCTGCGGCAGCTCGTCTTCACCTATATCGTTCCGATCATCCCGCTGTGCTTCGCATGGGACGGGGCGGTCTCGAACGCGAGGACCTACACGCTCGATGACCTCGATGAGCTGTTGAGCGGGCTCCGGGACGAAGATTACCGATGGGAGAAGGGAGTGATCGGCGGGAGAGCGAAGAAGCTCTATCTGCTCGGCATTCCTACCCGCGACGCCGGCGCCGGCGCCGGCGGCTGAGCCGCTCCGACGCGGACGAACCGGTACGTACCGGTCGTACAGATCGCCGGAGTTCGCGCGGCGAGCGTCGCCTGAGGCGGTATGTCCCCCTCGTGCGTTCCGACGATTGGAGTAAGGCCATGCCTTCGTGCGCGTCGCGGATTGCACCCTACTATTCGCGTGCGGTCATCGATCTACCTTGTCATGCGCAATCCCGGTATGCCTGTCCGGTTGCGGAGGGGAATACGATGGCTGACGCAAACGGAGCACTGAGCTCGCTGGATGACTTTATTGCACACTCCACGGAGATGCTGTTCGTCGCCGGAGGCGACGGCGCGCTGCTGCGATGGAGCGACGCGCTGGGCCAGACGATCGGGCCCGCGCTCGCGCAAGGAACCCCGTTGACCGAGCTCTTCCACCCGGAGGACCGCAGCGCGCTCACCACAAGGTGGGAGCAAGTACGCGAGAGCACGGCCCCCATTCACGTCCACGGCCGCGTCATGAGCGCGGAGCGCAGCTACAAACCGCTCGCCTGCGTCGTGCGCGGCGCGCACTCGGAGGGGCTGGTCTACGGCTCGTTCCGTGACGCGCCGGTCGGCGACGGCGCGCTCGACGAGCTGACCGAGCTGAGGGCACGGGACAGGATGCTCCGCGCCTTGATCAACGCTCTTCCGATAGCGATGTGGGCCGTCGATACCGACGGAACGTATCTCTACCATGAAGGCAAGGGGCTGGAGGCCGTCGGCCATCAACCTGGACAGCTCGTCGGCGCGAACATCTTTGACCTCTACGACGACGCCAGGGGCGCCGTCAGGCGCGCGCTGGCCGGCGACCCGGTGCACGGGCTGGCCGAGGCGCACGGCTGTGTATGGGAGAGCTGGATGGTCCCCCTCGCGGAGGAAGAGGGGCACGTCAGCACCGTCGTCGGGTTCTCGCTCGACGTGACGGAGGGGCAGCGCGCGCAGCAGTCCCTCCAGACGAAGCTCGACGTGATCGAGGCGCAGCAGCGGGTCATCCGGGAGCTCGCGGCGCCGATCATCGAGGTATGGGACGGCGTGCTGGCGCTGCCCATGATCGGCGTCGTCGACAGCGCGAGGACGGCCGACGCGATGGAGAGCTTGCTCGAGGCGATCTCGAGCCGCGGCGCGCGCTTCGCGGTCCTGGACCTCACCGGCGTGCAGATGGTCGACACGAAGGTCGCCGATCACCTGATCAAGCTCGTGCGGGCCATCCAGCTGCTCGGCGCCGAGGGGATCATCTGCGGCATCCGCCCGACGGTCGCGCAGACGATGGTGGCGCTGGGGCTCGACCTCAGCGCCATCGTGACCAAGGCCAACCTGCGGGCCGGCCTGATGCACTGCATGCGGCGTTTGACCGCCCGCCCGGCGCCGCCCACCCGCGACGTCGCCTGACACGACAGCGGAGGAGGAGGCACCCGGGAGCAGCGCCAGCGCTGGCGCTGCTCCCTGGGCGCCCGAGCTCAGAACAGCTGGACGTCGTCGATCTCGATGCGCAGCGGCTGTCCCACGGGCGTGCGCCAGTTCAGGTTCATGACGCTCCACGGCTCGAACGGCACCAGCGTGCCCCACCCCTGCTGGATCAGATCCCACCAGCGCAGCTCCACGGTGACCCACTCCGGTCCGACCCAGAGGTCGATACCGTGGCTGTCGTAGCAAGCCGAGCAGAGCCCGCCCTCAGGCGTCGTAAGGAGCGTGCCGACGTCGAAGCGAACCTGCGTGCCCTGGCCACGGATGTGGAAGCGGATGCCCTGGAACGGCGACACATCGACGGGCGACATCTCGAAGGACAGCGCCACGCCAGCGCCCGACGCGGTCGGCACCCCCGGGGAGAACGCCGCGAGCGCCGTCGAGCTGAAAGGCCCCGGAGCGGGCAACAGGTCGACCGGCGGGACGGTCCCGTCGTCGTACGTCACCCACGGCCCCGTGAACGGCGGGACGCTGCCCGCGTACGGCGCGGAGAAGAGGAAATCGCCGTCCTCGAAGTCCTCGATGACGAGGCCCGGCATCGCGCAGACGGGCAACCACCCGCAGTCCGGATCGGAGCAATCCGTGAGACCGTCCGCATCGTCATCGGAGCCGTTGCTGCAGGCCCAATCGGTGTCCTCGCGCCACGTCATGCAGTACGGCTGTGACTGGCAGTCCGCATCGGAGCAATCCACGAGACCGTCCCCGTCGTCGTCGGCGCCGTTGCTGCACGTCCAGTCGGTGTCCTCGCGCACCGGCATGCAGTACGGCATCCACTGGCACTCCGGATCGGCGCAATCCGCGAGGCCGTCCCCGTCGTCATCGACGCCGTTGCTGCACGCCCAATCGGTGTCCTCGCGCCACGGCGAGCAGAACGGATACAACTGGCATTCCGGATCGGCGCAATCCGCGAGGCCGTCCATGTCGTCATCGGCGCCGTTGCTGCAGGCCCAATCGGTGTCCTCTCGCACCGGCGCGCAGAAGGGATACCACTGGCAGTCCGGATCGGAGCAATCCGCGAGGCCGTCCATGTCGTCGTCGTAGCCGTTGCTGCACTCCCAATCGGTGTCCTCGCCGAGCGGCCCGCAGAACGGCTGCGACTGGCAGTCCGGATCGGAGCAATCCGGGCGGCCGTCGCCATCATCATCGTAACCGTTGCTGCACGCCACATCGGTGTCCTCGCGCGGCGGCGTCGTGTCGTCGACCCCGATGACGATGTCGAGCCTCCCGTGCCCGACCGAGATGACGTCGCCATCGGCCCGGAACTGGAACGCCACCGTCGACGTCGCACCTTCGCCGATGTAGACCCACGTCGGGTTCGCCGACGTGAGGGACGCCGAGACGGGCTGGTAACCGCCGCCGGTCCACCGCTCGAGGACCCAGCCTGGCTGGAGCGTCACGTTATAACCGCCGACCGGCAGCACCTCCGTGAGCGCCGGCGTGTCGCCACCTCCGTAGATGGTCCGCGTCGTCGGGCCGTAGATGTCGAACCACGCTTGGGACAGGCGGTACGTCGCGCCCGAGGAGCTGTTCCCGACGAGGGCCAGGCTGAGCGAGCCGACCTCGGACTCCTGCTCGGCGTCCTCCGGCGCGTCCGCCGTGCAGCCGACCGGGATCGCAGCAATGGCCAGGACCGAACATACGAAGAGTTGTCGCAAGTGTCTCATAATGACTCTCGTATCAGAGCCGGTCGCGCGTGAAAAGCTGGATTCGCGGGGGGCGCCATGACGTCGCGCGTCCGTCGGCCATGCGGTCATTGACCGTCGGTCATTGAGCATCGGCCGTCGGCCGTCGGTCATCGGCCGGCCATTGGCCGGCCATTGGCCGTCGGTCATCGGCCGTCAGTCATCGGCCGTCAGTCATCGGCCGTCAGTCGTCGGCCGGCCATGCGCCCATGCGCCCATGCCTTGGTTGCGCCGCCCCGTCCCATCATTCATCGAATCCTCCGGTCCTCCCCTCGCCGCGTTTCATCGCCTCATCGCCCGTCGCCGGCTATCGCCTCCTCTCGCATTCCGTCCGCTCTGTCGGCTCGCGTCGCACGCATCGTCGCCCCGGTCCCGGTCCGCGATCGCGGCGTGACCAGCGCGCCCGCCGCCGGGCGCGCCGGGCGCGCTCCGCTCGGGTCAGATGCTCGGCGCCGGCGCGTCGACGGCCTTCGCGTGCCGCGCTTGCTCCCGGAAGTAGCCCTCCCGCTCCTCGGCGAAGGCGCGCGCCACGCTCGGGCGTCCGTGGAGGCGCGCATGGTACGCGGCGAGCACCGGCCAGGACTTCAGGTCGATCGGCGTGACAACGGACCAGTTGAGCACCGCGAAGAGGTACGCGTCGGCGACCGAGAAGCGATCGAGCAGGAACTCCCGCCCTTCGAGCCGATCGGCCACCCAGCCGAGGCGGTGCGCTGCCCCGGCCAGCGCATGGGCCTTGACCTCGGCCGAGGCCGTCTTGTCCAGGAGCGGCATGTAGACCGCCTTGTGGAGCTCGCTCCCGATGAAGCCGAGCCACTGCTGGAGGCGCGCCCGGCCGAGCGGATCCCGCGGCGCGAGCTCCGCCTTCGGGAACCGATCCGCCACGAGCTGAAGGATCGCCGCGTTCTCGGCGAGGATCTCGCCTCCTTCGATCTCGAGCGCGGGGACGAACCCGAGCGGGTGGATCGCACGGTAGTCGGCGCCCCCCTCGGTCCGCTTCGTTTTGAGATCGACCTCCACATACGAAGCCTCCGCGCCGGCCTCGTAGAAGGCGATGCGCGTGGCGAGAGAACATGCGAGCGGAGCGAAATAGAGCTTCATGAAAACCTCCTGACGGCGCCCAACGTGCGCCTCGCGGGGCTGTGCGTCCAACGCATCGTCGTGATAGGATCTATGCGTGTCACGCATACCGTCTCCCCCTGCGCCTCCCGCGATCGGACCGCGGCCTCGGCTCGAGATCCGCGATCTGGAGCTCGTCCTCTCGCTGGCGGCCGCCGGGAGCACGGCCGGCGCCGCCTCGGCGATGCACATCACGCAGTCCGCCGTGAGCCGGGCGCTCGCCCAGGCGGAGGACCGCGTCGGCGCGCGCCTCTTCGAGCGCACCGCGCGCGGGGTCGCGCCGACCGCCGCGGGCGAGCGGCTCATCGCGGGGGCCGGGCTCGTCCTCGCGCAGCTCCGGGAGCTCGAGCGAGAGGTCGCGGCGCCGGTCGCCGCGACGACGCGCGTCCGCCTCGTGTGCGAGTGCTACACGGCGTACCGCTGGCTGCCCTCCGCGATGACGAGCCTCCGGCGAAGGCTGCCCCGCCTCGAGATCGTGCTCGCGGTCGAGCACACCCACGATCCGGTCGCCGCGCTCGTCCGGGGGGACATCGACGTCGCGCTGCTCACCACGTCGTCCCTGCCGACCGACCGCGAGGCGGGCTGCGCGCTCGTGGAGCGGCCCCTCTTCTCGGACGAGGTCGTCTTCGTGATCTCGACCTCGCACCCGCTCGCCGGGCGGGCGTCGCTCACGCGAGACCACCTCCGCGAGGGCCCGCTGATCACGCCGAACGCGACGCCGGCCGAGGCGCGCTGGTTCATGAGCGCCGTCTTCGGGCGGCAGCGGCCCAAGATCGAGCTCCTGCGCTTCCCGCTCACGGAGGCCGTGGTCGACGCGGCGCGCGCCGGGATGGGGATCGCGACCCTCTCGGAATGGGTGGCGGAAGCCTATCTCGGCAGCGGCGACCTTCTGGTCAAGCGGCTCTCGTCCGGCCCGCTCCGCCGGCCCTGGCGGATCGCGTTCCGGCGCGCGTCGGCCGACGCCGCGGAGCGGCTGATCGCCGCCCTCGAGAGCTCGGCGCCGCGGCTCTACACGCGCGCCGGGTGACCCTCAGTCGAGGCCGGTGGCCTCCGGCGCGCCCAGCATCAGGTTCAGGTTCTGCACCGCCGCGCCGGAGGCGCCTTTGCCGAGGTTGTCGAGGCGCGCCACGACCAGGATCTGGTCCGGCTTGCCGAACACGAACACGTCGAGCCGGTTCGTGTCGTTGCACTCCACCGCGCCGAGGTAGCCGTCCTCCAGCGCGCCCTGGCCGCCGAGCGGCATCACCCGGATGAACGGCTCGCCGGCGTAAAAGGACGTGTAGAGCTCGTGGACCGCGGCGGGCGTCGCCGGCCGGGCCAGGGCGTCCGCGAACAGGGGCACCGAGACGAGCATGCCCTTGTAGAAGTCACCCACGACCGGCTGGAACAGCGGCGCCCTGTCGAGGCCCGCGATGGCCCGCATCTCCGGCAGGTGCTTGTGCTGCAGGGTGAGCCCGTACGGGCGCGGGCCGCGGAGCTGCTCGCGGCGCGCCCCGTCGGCCTGCTCGTAGGCCTGGATCATCTTGCGCCCGCCGCCGCTGTAGCCGGTGAGCGAGTGCGCGATCACGCGGGCGTCCCTGGGCAGGAGCCCCTGGTCGACGAGCGGCACCACGAGCGCGAGGAACCCGGTCGCGTGGCACCCGGGGACGGCGACGCGCCGCGCGCCGCGGACGGCCTCGCGCTGGCCGGGGCGGAGCTCCGGGAAGCCGTACACCCACCCGTCGGCCGTGCGGTGCGCGGTGCTCGGATCGATGACGCGTGTCCTCGGGTTCTCGATCCATCCGATGGATTCGCGGGCGGCGTCGTCGGGCAGGCACGTGATGAGCACATCCGCCTCGTTGATCAGCGCGCGGCGCGCCGCCGGGTCCTTGCGGCGCTCGGGGTCGATCTCGAGCAGCTGGAGGTCGCGGCGGCCCTGCAGCCGCTCGCGGATCTGGAGCCCCGTCGTCCCTTCCTGTCCGTCGATGAACACCCGATGCATGGTGGCCGTTTCCATACGCCGAGCGCGCCCTCGGGACCAGCGCTTCGCGTGAGCTCATCGACGCCTCCTCGACGCCGTCGCACACCCGCCGTCGTCGCACAGCCCGCGAGGGCGCTCCCCCCGCGCCCTGGCGGCGATCGTCTGGATCAGCCCCACCGTCCAGCACATCGGGCACCCGCGCAGCGCCACGAGCGCGACCGGCAGCAGCGCGACCGGCGCCCAGAGGGACACCCGCGCGAGGAACGCCGCGGCCACGAGGGCCCCGAGGCCGATCGCCCCGCGCGCGAGGTGCGCCGCGAGGCTCTTGCTCGCGAACACGCCGCTACCCTCCTTCTCCTCGGCCCTGCCGCGCGCGAGGCGCGGCGGGCGCGCCATCGCGCCGGAGGACCTCTGCCCTCACCAGCTGCCGCGCCCGGTGCAGCCGGCTCTTCATGGCCGCCTCGCCCAGCCCCAGCGTCCGGCACACCTCCTCGCCCGTCAGGCCCTCGACGTCGCGCAGCACGAGCACCTCCCGGTACGGCCGCTCCAGCGCGGCGATCGCCTCGTGCACGGCGCGCACGAGGCGCCAGCGCTCGAGCGCCGCCTGGGGGTCGAGCTCGCCCGCCGGCACCGCGTCGGCGTCGTCCACGCGCTCCCCGAGCCGCAGCCGCTCCCGCGCGAACGGGCGCAGCATGCGCGCGCACGTGTTCCGGACGACCGTCATCAGCCAGGAGAGGACGCCCGGATCCCGCGCCACCTCGGGGCGGCGCGAGAGCTTCGTGAAGGCCTCCTGGACCGCGTCGTCCGCGTCGTAGGCGTCGCGGCACACGCGCAGCCCGAAGCGGTACACGCGGTCGTGGTAGGCGCGGACGAGCAGCTCCAGCGCGCCGTCGTCGCCGCGCGCCGCCGCCGTGAGGACCGGATCGTGGGACATCGCCGCCTCCATCCAGCGCCTCAGCCCGGCGGGCGCGGGCAGGTGGACCTGCCGAGCAGAGCGTACCCGAGGCATGTGCCCGAGAGCGCCGTGAACATCACGTACACGCCCGCCAGACCGAACGCCGAGAGGCGCGCGGCGAGCGGCAGCGGCGCCGCCCAGGCGCAGGTCAACAGGCCGAGCCCGCCGAGAACACGCAACAGCCGATCCTGCGTACCCACATTCCGTTTCATGAGCTCCTCCGTCCTTCACCCGGAGAAGCCCCGGCGCGGGGCGTAGGATTCAGGAAATCGTCACCGGCCCGGGACCGCCTCGCCCGCCGCGCGGCCGGCGACGTCGCCTGGTCCGACGGCGCGGGGCTCGGGGCGAAGGTCCTCCACGGTGCTCGCCCAACTCTGGCCCGCGCTCCCCATCGCGTCGTCCAGCGTGCGCACCACCTCGTGAGCGAGCGCCTCACCGAGCAGCCTGTAGGCCTCGAACTGGGCTTCATCGAAGAACTGATCCGCGGTCGTCTGGTGCGGAAACTCGGGGTGAGACTCCGCATAACGCTGGACGTCGAGCGGCAGTCCGGGCAAGAGGCCGGCCTTGACGTAGACCACCGTGACCTCCCTGGTCGCCTCGGTCTTCGCGCCCGGATCCGGCTTGAACTTCCCCACCAGGATCGGCGTGCTCGGGGTGCGTTGCTCCCAGGTATGCACGGCGGATCTGGTTGGCCCAGAACCTGTTGATACCCGCGTAGTTCCTCGACGTCAGGAAGCTGAGCCCGATGAACACCAGGCAGAGCGTCGCCCCGAACGTCAGCTCGACGACCTTCATCGGGTCCCGCTGGACAGGCACGTGGACGAGCCCATCGATCGACCGAGCGAGCTCGATCGGCGCAAAGATCAGCCACTGAAGCATGCTCGCCCATGTCGACGTGACGCCCTTCACGACATCGTAGAGATCCGTGAACCTGAGCGCGAACACCTGTCCGCTGATGGCGACCCCGATGACCGCGAGGAGCTGCTCGCGCTTCAGGCGACTCAGCAGGACAGCCAGCGCGACGGCCAGAGCAGCGCACAGCACGAGGAGGGTGAGCAGGGGATCGGCCCGCAGCGCGAGCAGGGAGCCCCACGTGAGCACCACGAGCAGCGCCGCTCGAGCGGCGAGCCAGGTCCCCGCCTCGTGGACGGACGGCCACGAGAAGAGGATCCCGAGGTACATGACGAGCTGGGCGGCGAGAAGGACACCCCCCATCAACGCCAGGACGAACACGAGGAGGTCGAGCACGGGGAGATGTCTGGCGATCGCGTCAGGCAACGTGCCTGACTCCACAGAGGCCGTGGTGAAGAAGAGAGATCGCGCTCCGTCGACGTGGCAGACGACCGCGGTCACGCCGTGCTCGACCACGCGCGCGAGGAACGCCTTCGGCGACCTCGCGCTCGAGTGGTGGAGGAACACGATCGCCGCGAACCCGGCGGTCAGGAGCGACAGCGCGTTGGCGATCGCGCCGACGAAGATCATGAGGAGGGGCTGGAGCGTGTTAGCGGTGAGGCCGATTCCTCCGGGAATGAGGTAGTCGCCTCGCAGGCGGATCCTGTCGAGGAGGCGGTTCCATGAGGCGGCCTCCAGCGGGTCGAAGCGGCGCTCACGGTCCGCGTCCCCCTCCGGGTGAGGGCCGGAGGTCCGAGCCGTGAGCGCGCCCCCCGCCCAGCCGCCGCCGGACACGGAGCTCATGTAATCGACGTATTTGAGGATCACCTCACCGCTCTTCGTCGGGACCGTGGCGAGCCCTTTCAGGAAGCCGAGGCAGATGGTCGCCGAGCGGATGCCTCCGCCGGAGAGCGATAACCCGATGAGGTGCGCGCCGCGCGGATCGCCGTCGCCCGCGGCCTCGTGCTTCAGGTTCGCCGCGCGGCGCCGCGCCTGGATCCACTCGGCCTCGAGCGCGCGAAGCCGACCGATGTCGGGGTACACGGCCTCGTCCCTCGAAGGCCTCTCGGCGGACTCCCACGACTGCAGGATCGTCAGCAGCGTGCCGAGGATCAGCATCAGGAAGACGATGAACGAGCAACCCGCCTTGTACAGCAGGTCGGTGTGCTCGTTCGGTCGGGACATCGTTCCCCGCACGGGTTCCAGGCGCCGCACGCCTGCCGTGGCGCCGCGGATTCCGCGGCGCTGGCGGCAGGCGTCTCGCGCGACCTCAGAGAGCGGACGACGTATCGTACGGAAAATCGGGGAGCGATGGGGCGTCCAGACGCGCGCCCCCCGCGCGCCGCGCCGGCGGGCGCTTCCCGTCAGCCCGGACGGTTTCGCATGAAGTCCGCCACCTCGGCGAAGCGCTGGTCGAGGAAGGCGCGGAGCGGCGCGGGCACGTCGACATCGGCCATGGCCGCCCGCATGCAGCGCATCCAGGCGTCGCGCATCGCCACATCGACCGGGACGCGCGCGTGGCGCATCCGCAGCCGCGGGTGGCCGTGCGCGGCGATGTAGTCCTGCGGCCCGCCCAGCCAGCCGATCAGGAAGAGCGCGAATCGGTCGCGGCTCTCACGGGCGACCTGACCGCCCTCGTCGCAGACGTGGAGGCGCGCGAGCGCCGGCTCGTCGCGGCCCATGAGGTCGTAGAAGCGCTCGACGAGCCGGCGCACCGCCGGCTCGCCGCCCAGCAGATCGAAAGGGGTCTCGGACGGCTCGGCCATGGGCGATGCCCTCTACCGGATTTGCGCCGGCGCTGCACGCCGCTGGCTCAAGCCGCCGCGGAGCTGCCGCAGGCCGCGCCGAACCACGTGGCGAGCGCGCGGCGCAGCCGGCGATGGGCGGAGGCCTCGGGCTCACCTGCCGCGGCCGCCCAGGCCACGTAGCCGTCGGGGCGAATCAGCAGCGCCTCCGCCGGGCGCGGCAGCGCAGCGCAGCGCGCGCTCACGACGTCCACGCGATCGCCCCAGGGCGCAGCCACACCGCCGAACGCGGCGCCGCCGGTCAGGTCGAGCAGCACGCCCCTGGCCCCGTGCATGAGCTGCGCGACGCGCGTCTCCCCCTTCTGCGTGGTCAGCGGGACGTCCGGCGCCCAGCGCCCGAGCAGCGGATGCTGCTCGCCGGGCTCGGTCGGCATCTCGTAACGGACGTCGACCGCGTCCAGCATCTCGACGACATACCGCAGGCTCTGCTCGTGCTTGAGCAGCTCGCCGAGCAGCTCGCGCAGCGCCGCGACGCGCTCGTCCCGCATCATCAGCGCGCCCTGCGCCCGGGTGTGCATGATCACGCGCTTGCCCTCGGGGTGCCGCTCCGCGTGGTAGGTGTCGAGGAGCCCCGGCGGCGCCCAGCCGTGGACCTCCGCGGCCAGCTTCCAGCCGAGGTTGACCGCGTCCTGCAATCCGGTGGTGAGGCCTGGCCCGCCGGCGGGGAGATGGATGTGCGCCGCGTCGCCCACGAGCAGCACGCGACCGGCGCGGTACATATCCGCCTGGCGGCTGGCGTCGGTGAACCGAGACAACCACCGCACCTCGCGGACGGGCAGATCCTCGCCGAGCGCCGCGCGAACGCTGGCCTGCAGCTCGTCGAGCGTCATCGGCGCGTCGCGGTCGAAGTCCGGCGGATACGGCTCCGACGTGACCACGCGAAACACGCCCGCTCCCAGGGGAACGAGGGCGATCCCGCCGAGCCCGAACCGAACGCGGCGACCGCCGGAGAGGACGAGGTGCCCGTCCTCCGTCGCGCCCTCGGCCAGCGTGACGTCGGCGAGGCGCAGGAGCCGAGAGGGCGGGAGTCCGGGAAAGCCGATCCCGGACAGCTTGCGCACGGCGCTGCGGCCGCCGTCACACCCCACAACGAAGCGCGCCCGAAGCGGGTAGTCGCCGTCCGGGCCTCGGACGGTGACCGTCGCGCTCTCCCCGTCCTGATCCAGCCCGATGAGCTCGTGGCCTCGACGGATCTCCGTCGTCAGCTCGCGCGCACGCTCTTCCAGCAGCGCCTCGATGCGCGCCTGATGGATGCTCAGGAAGCGCCTGGAGACGCGCGCGTGGTCGCCGCCGAGGGCCAGCGGTATCCCGCCGAAGTGCACGAAGCGCGTCATTTCTGCGGCGCTCTGCTCCGCGCGGAAGCGCTCGAGAAGGCCCCTGTGGTCGAGGATCTCCACGGCGCGCCCGCCGAGGCCGAGCGCCTTGGAGAGCCCGGTGGGCTCGGGCAGCCGCTCCAGCACGACGGGGCGCACGCCGGCCAGCCGCAGCTCGCAGGCCAGCATCAACCCGGTCGGACCGCCGCCCACGATGACGACATCGACGTTCATACGCGTTCTCCTTGTCGAGCTCCTTGTCGAGCAACGATCGATTGACAACGATGGTTCAGCGACGACCTGTGGGCGGCGACGGACGAACGAGGCTCACGTCACGTGGTCTCTCCGGTGCCCGCTTGGCCGCTCCATCCAGGCGTGGTCACGCCGTCCAGCACGAGGCTCACGGTCTGCTCGCCGAGGCGCGCGGCGAGATCGAGATCGCACGAGAGGCGCGCCCGGAGGTCCGAGAAGCGCGGCCCGAAGATGCCGATCCCGGCCAGCGCGCCCACGACGGTGCAATACAGGAGCTCGAACTCGCAATCGCGCCGGAACACCCCGCTGGCTTGACCTCGCTCGTAGAGATCGCGCAGCTGCGACGGCAGCATCGCGAGCGTCGCGGGCGGCGCGGCCTGCCAGCCGCTCATCGCCTCGTGCATCGCGAGCGGCATGCACAGGGGGCGCGAGAGGAGCAGCCGGAAGAACATCGTGAACGCGTGCCAGAGACCCTCGCGCGGCTCGAGCGCCGCCGACGCCTCGAGCGCCGGCCGCCACCCCTCCATGAGGCCGGACCACTGGTCCTCGAGGACCGCGCGGTAGAGGCCCTCCTTGCTCCCGAAGTGATGGTAAATCATGCGCTCGTTGACCCGGGCGCGCCCCACGATGGCGTGCACGCGAGCCCCGTCAGGCCCATGCCGCGCGAACTCCTCGGCGGCGGCGTCGAGGAGCGCCCGCCGCGTCTCTTTTTTCCCGTCTCCCGGCATCAGGTAAATGTTTATTTACTCATGAACGGGGGGCGGTCAAGGGCGCGCACTGGCCGCGTCCCCCTCGCGCGGTGAAAACAGGGCGCCCGGCGCGAGCTCTCCCATCTCGGGCCTCCGCGGTCGGGCCCGCGTCGGGGCCATGCCTCCCGGGCGGCTGGGTCCTCTTCCGCTGTGGCCCGATGTAGGCGCGACCGGCCCCCTTCAGAGCGGCGCGCCTGACGCGGAGCTCGGCGCCGCGGCCAAGGCGCGATTGGGCCGCGGGCGGTGCCGGACGTTATCGATTCTAATCGCAAGAGAAAGCCGGCGATTCCTTGTGCCTTTTGCTGTAGGCTCCGCCTCAGGTCAGGTCTGGCCCCCTGGCCAATGTGCTTGTTGGCATGAACCAGAAAACGACGTTCTTCCCTGCGTTGGTGCTCGCGGCGGGCGCGCTCACGGTGAACATGACCGGCTGCGAGCTCATCGTCGCCGTCGATCGCAGCCAGATCTCCGACACGGGCGGCGCCGGCGGAGCCGGTGGCTCCGGCGGCGGCACGACGACGAGCAGCAGCGCCAGCTCGTCGTCAGACACCGGCGGCTCGGATGGCACCGGCGGCATGGGCGGCTCCGGCGGCTCCGGCGGCTCCGGCGGCGCGGGCGGCACCGGCGGCTCAATGACGTGCGCCGGCGGCGCGACACCGTGCGACACGATCGGCGATTGCCCGGCCCCGGCCACGGAGTGCATGAAGGCCACGTGCGAAGCACGGTGCTGCGGCACGACCAGCGTGCCCGACGGCACCGCCACGATGGCGGGCCAGGAGGCGGGTGACTGCAAGCAGCAGGTCTGCGACGGCGACGGCGGCACGACGTCGATCCGCGACGACACCGACAAGCCGGCCGACGACGAATGCAACGTCGGCACGTGCCCGGGCGGCTCTCCGGGCAGCGCACCGAAGACCGCTGGCACGAGCTGCACCACCGGCGGCAAGGTCTGCGACGGCAACGGCGCCTGCGTCGGCTGCCTCGCGGACACCCACTGCACCGCGCCCCAGGTCTGCGATCCGATGGGCACGCACACGTGCGTGGACGTGTCTTGCACCGACGGCGCGCTGAACGGCGGCGAGACCGACGTCGACTGCGGCGGCATCGACGCCGGCTCCGGCTGCGCGCCCTGCGCCGACGACCTGGAGTGCGCGCTCGATTCGGACTGCGCGAGCGGCTACTGCAACACGGCCGGCCTGTGCGCGACGCCCAGCTGCATGGACACCGACGAGAACGGCAACGAGACCGACGTCGACTGCGGCGGCGCGTCCTTCCAGGGCGCTCCGGCCTGCAACAGGTGCGGTGTCGGGAAGACGTGTGGCGTCGCGGACGACTGCACCACGGGCTTCTGCAGCGGCGGCACCTGCGCGGCCAAGCCGGACGGCGCGTCCTGCGTGACCAACGCCGAGTGCGCCAGCGCGCGCTGCGTTGACGGCGTCTGTTGCAACACGGCGTGCACCGGCGCCTGCCAGGCGTGCTCCGCGGCCAAGAAGCTCGGCGGCTCCGACGGCGTCTGCGGCTACATCGCGGCCGGCGGCGATCCGGACGACGAGTGCCCGGACACGGGCGCGGCGTCGTGCGGGACCAACGGGTTCTGCGACGGTGCGGGCGCCTGCCAGCGCTACGAAGCGGGCACGGTCGTGCCGTCCGGGCAGACGCCGGGCGATTGCCAGCAGCGCGTGTGCAACGGCGCCGGCAGCCCCACGACGGACGATGACGTCACCGATCTCCCGGTGTCAGCGACCGTCTGCTTGACGGACCCCGCGTGCACGGGCACGCCGGCCACGCCGAGCTTCTCGATGGCGCCGGCGGGCACCGACTGCACCGCAGACGGCCTGCCCGGCAAGACGGTGTGCGGCAGCGGGCTCGCGGCTGGCACGTGCGTCGAGTGCAACGACGACTCGAGCTGCACCTCGCCGGCCACGTGCAACACGACGACGCACGCCTGCGAGTGATCGCGACAGCGTGGAGAGCGCCCGGGGCAACCTGGGCGCCTTCTTCGTTCTGTCGGCGTGCTCGGGTTGCAGCAGATCTCGAGTCGAGGCGAGAACGCTCGCAAAGACGGGTCGGCCGTCGCGGGCCGACGCCGTACTATGCGCGCGACAACCGCACCTCGATCTCCCGCTCCACGTAGGACCACTCCTCCGTCTCGCGCAGCCTGCCCACGAGCTCGTCGAAGGCGCCGGCGTCGCCCTCGGCGAACTCGAACCAGGTCAGGAAGTCGAACGGGCTGCCGAGATCCCGGCTGTGGTAGAGCCGCCTCGCCACGGCCGGCAGGTACTCCAGCCCGATCTTGATATGGCGCGACCTCGCCTCGAAGATGGCCCGCCGCTCGTCCTGCGCGAGCGCCCACCACGCCTTCGATTTTCTGAGCGGGATCAGCGCCGCTTGCGTGCTCGACGCCCGACCCAGGTCTTCCTGGACGGCGACGAGGCGCTTTCTCTCCTCGAGCTCGACGTAGCGCTCGTTGCTCCTCACGCCGTTCAGGACCCAGGCCGCTCCCGGCGGCGCGACGAAGCTGCTCCCCTCGACGCGCTGCAGCCGCGGCGCCGCGGGCAGCTCCTCGCCTCGCACCAGGACCGTCCTCTCGACCCGCCACTCCCCGGCGGAACCTGCAACGAAACTGACCCGAACCGGATTTCCTTCCATGGATGGCTCCGGGGCGACGGCAACGCCGGACGAATCCCACCGACCCCCGACGTCGGGGCGGCCCTACCACGCCCTTTCGTCACGAGGGCGCCCGGGAAGGCGGCTGCGCTCGGGCTCGCCGCGCCGGCCGAGCCCGACACGCAACGCGGTTGATGATGTGCGGACAGCGGTTTCGCCGTGGTTTCCGCGCGATGATTTTCCGTCGCCCGCGTCAGCTCAGGACAAGATAGGAATCGCCGAACTCGTGACAGAGATACCCTGCCTCCTCCGCATAGGAGTTCGCGCGGTGGAGCAGCGAGGCAGGCGCGAAGGCCTCGAGGAGCCGGAAGTGGCTCTCTGTCGGATCGTGCACGCCGGTCAAGAGCCCGTCGACCACCCTCGGCCGGAAGCCGGGGTGGAGCACCAGATCGGTGACGCCCGGGCCTGCCTGGAGCTCACCCCCGTGCTGGGCAGCGCAGCCCTCGAGCGCGCGCGTCACCGTCGTGCCGACCGCGATGACGCGGCGCCCGCGCGCCTTGGCCTCGCGCACCGCCGCCACCGTCTCTTCGGGGATGTCGAAGCGCTCCGGCAAGGGCAGCAGGGCGTCGAGGGCCGGCTCGCCCGTCGACGAGATCCCGGCGGCGTGCGTGAGCGAGGCGACGCGCACGCCGCGGCGGATCAGCTCGAGAAGCAGCCCCCAGACGAGCGGCCGGCCGGCCGAGGGGAGCTCGGCGCAGAGAGGCCGGCTCGCGTAGCGCGTCTGCGTGTGCCAGATCGCGAGCGGGCCAGCGACGTACGCATACTGGATCGGGCGCCCCCGCCGGTAGAGCGCCGACCAGAGCGGCGCGCCCCGCTCGCGAAAGGCGATCTCGACGAGGCGCGGCGAGGCCGGAGACACGCGCTCGACCGTGGCCGACAGATCGTCTCCGAACGTCACCGCGTCCCCCGGGCCGAGGGCGGGCGGCGCCGGGCGCTCCTCGGTGCGCGTGCGAAAGGAGCCGGCGCCGAACAGCAGGGCCGAGTAGCGCGCCTCGGACAGCTCGCCGATGAGGCGCACCTCGACCGCCGCGCCGCGCTCGGTCGCGCCGTGGAGCGACGCCGGCAGCGTGGCGCCGTCGTTGACGACCAGGAGATCGCCCGGCTCGAGGAGCGCGGGCAGATCCGCGATGCGCGCGTCGCGCAAGCGCCCCGCTCGCGGGTCCACGTGGAGGAGCCGCTCCTCGAGCGGGTTCTCGCGGGGCCATGTGGCGGGGCTCATGGCGCCTCCTGCAGGCGCGCGGCCTCGAGGCGCGCGCCGCTCGGCACCTCGCCGGCGCGGCCGACGAGCGCGACGATGCGCCTCGCCACGTCGGCTGGATCGGCCAGCGTGCTCGGGTCGGCGTCGGGGATGGCCTCCGCGTGCATCCGCGTGTTCATCTCGCCCGGATCCACCGCGTAGAACGCGACGCCCGTCCCCTCGAGCTCGGCGGCCCAGGTGCGGCTCAGGTGATCGAGCGCCGCCTTCGAGGCGCCGTAAGCGCCCCACCGCGGATAGGCGTTCACCGCCGCGTCCGAGCTGATGTGGACGACGACCCCGCGCCGCCGCAGCGCCATCGCGCCGGCGACCACCTTCGTCAGGCGGAACGGGCCGACCACGTTGACCTCGAGCACGCGCCCGAGATCCTCGCACTCCGTGTCGAGCAGGATCGGCAGCGGCGTCTTGCCGAGCGTGCTCGCGTTGTGGATGAGCAGGTCGATCGGCCCGACCAGCGCCGCCGCCGCGCCTGCGATCGCGTGCGTCTGGCCCTTGTCCCCGATGTCCGCCGCGAGCGCGTGCGCCTCCCCGCCCTGCGCGGCGATCTCGGCCGCGACGGCCTCGAGCGGCTCGCGCTCGCGCGCCACGAGGACCACCTTCGCGCCCTGCCGGGCGAGCTCCCTGGCGAGCGCGGCGCCGAGCCCGCGGCTCGCCCCGGTGACCAGCGCCGCCCGCGGCGCGAACCGCTCGCCCCGCGCGGCGCGGGGGAGCGACGGGTGGGAGCTCCCTTCGGCCTGGATCAGCGCCTCGCTTCCGGTCGATTCGTCGTTCATGGTGCCTTCCTCCTCGACACCAGCCTAATCCGCGCGGGTTCTCGCGTTGGAGCGGGCTCCAATATCCTGGAAGAGTGCTACTCTCCGGGCATGGACCAGGACGCGGAGCTCGCGGGGCGGCTAGCGAAGAACATCAAGCAGCTGCGCGAGGCGCGCGGGCTGACGCAGCAGCAGCTGGCCAAGCTCGCCGGCGTGCCGCGGGCGACCTGGGCGCACCTCGAGTCCGGCGCGGCGAACCCGACGCTCGGCGTGCTGCACCGGGCCGCCGCCGCGCTCCAGGTCTCCATCGAGGAGATGCTCTCCGCGCCCCGCGCCACGTGCCAGCTCTACGCGCGGGACACGCTCCCCACGCGCTCTCCCGGGCAGGCGCTCGTCCGCAAGCTCCTGCCGGACCCGATCCCGGGCATGGAGATGGATCGCATCGCGATCCCCCCGGGCGGGCGGATGACGGGCGTCCCGCACACCCCGGGCACCCGCGAGTACCTGACGTGCGAGTCGGGGGAGCTCCAGCTCGTGGTCAGCGGAGAGCGGTTCACGCTCGGCTCCGGCGACGTCGCCGTGTTCCGCGGCGATCAGCGCCACTCGTACAACAACCCCGGCAAGCAGCCGGCGGTCGGCTACTCGGTCGTGGTCCTCGCGCGCGTGCTCTGAAGGGGCAGCGGCGCGCATCACACGGCGCCGCGGCGCCTACCGCTCGCCGGGCGTCATCCACTTGGGCTCGGCGCCCGGGCGCCACGCGGCGAGCAGATCCAGGAGGGCCGGCGCCTCCTCGGCGACCTGCAGCACGGCGCGGTGAGCCGGCTTCATGAACTGCTCGGTCACGACGTGATCCAGAAAGGCGATCAGCGGGCGGTAATACCCCGCCACGTCGAGCAGCCCGACCGGCTTGTCCTGAGAGCCGAGCTGCGTCCATGTCCACACCTCGAACAGCTCTTCCAGCGTCCCGACGCCCCCCGGCAGGGCGATGAACGCGTCCGCGAGGGCGGCCATCTCTGCCTTGCGCTGGTGCATCGTCTCGACCACGCGCAGCTCCGTCAGCCCGCGGTGCTCGATCTCCCGCTGGTTGAGGAACCCCGGGATGACGCCGATCACCTCACCGCCGCGCGCGAGCACCGCGTCGGCGATCACGCCCATGAGCCCGACGCGGCCCCCGCCGTACACGAGCCCGATCCCTCTCGCCGCGAGGAGCTCACCGAGCCGCACGGCCGCCTCGCGGTAGGCCGGCGACGCGCCGGGGTTCGACCCGCAGTAAACGCAGATCCTGGAGAGCGTTCTCATGGGCCCGAGCCTACGCCGGCAGGCGAGCTCGTCCAAGCGGGAGCGGTGGGCCGGCGCGCCGTGGAGGGTAGCCTTCCCCCCGGCGGCGCGCCCTGGCACCCCCGCGCCGCGGCCTGGCACCCCCGCATGGCGGCGGCGCCGTGGCCGGCGGGTCACTCCTTGTCGAGCTTGCCGACGAGGCTCAGCGTGAAGAAGGCGCCCATGTACTTGAAGTGCGGGCGCACCTGCATGTCGACCTTGTACCAGCCGGCGTTCCCCGGCACCTCGGTCACGATGATCCTCGCCTTGCGGAGCGGCCTGCGCCCGCGGGTCGCCGCGGAGACCACGTCCTGATCGGCGACGTACTGGCCGATCCAGTCGTTGAGCTCCTTCTCGAGATCGCCGCGCTCCTTCCACGTACCGATCTGCTCGCGCTGCAGCACCTTCAGGTAGTGCGCGATGCGGCACATGATGAACATGTACGGCAGCTGCGTGCCGAGCCGGTAGTTCATCTCGGCCGCCCTGCCCTCGTCGCTCTGCCCGAAGAACTTCGCCTTCTGGGCGGAGTTGGCCGAGAAGAAGCAGGCGTTGTCCGAGTCCTTGCGGAACGTGAGCCCGATGAAGCCCTCCTCGGAGAGCTCGAACTCGCGCCGCTCGGTGAGCATGATCTCGGTCGGCACCTTCGTCTGGATCTCGCCCATCGCCTCGTACTGGTGAAGCGGCAGGTTCTCCACGGAGCCGCCCGCCTGGGGGCCGATGATGTTCGGACACCAGCGGTACTTGGCGAAGCTGTCGGCGAGCCGGGTGGCGAAGGCGTACGTCGCGTTGCCCCAGCAGTACGCGTCGTGCTTGCCGACCACGTCCTCCTCGTAGTTGAACGCCTTCACCGGGACGGTGTTGGCGCCGAAGGGCAGGCGGAGCAGGAAGCGCGGCATCACGAGCCCGACGTAGCGCGCGTCCTCGGTCTCGCGGAACGCGTTCCACTTCGTGTACTGCGGCCCCTCGAAGAGCGCCTTGAGGTCCTTCAGGTTGGGCAGCCCCTGGAAGTCCTTCAGGCCGAAGAACTGCGGCCCGGCCGCCGCGATGAAGGGCGCGTGCGACATCGTCGCGACCGCGGCGCACTTCTGGAGGAGCGCGATGTCCTGGGGGCCCGGGCCGAACTCGTAGTTCGCGATGATCGCGCCGACCGGCTTGCCGCCGAACTGCCCGAACTCGGCCGAGTAGACGATCTTGTAGAGGCCGCTCTTCGGCACCTCGGGGGCGTCCTCGAAATCGGCGAGGAGGTCCTCCTTGGAGCAGTTGAGCATCTCGACCTTGACGTTCTCGCGGAAGTCACACCGGTCGATGACGAACTTGAGGCCGCGCCACGCGGACTCGAGCTTCTGGAAGCTCGGGTCGTGGAGGATCTCGTCGATCTGCCGCGACAGCTTGACGTCGATCTCCGCGATCAGCGCGTCGACGAAGGCCTTGTCGACCTTCTCGCCCTCGCGCCGCGGGGCGACGAGCTCCGAGATGAAGGCCTGCACGCCCCGCTTGGCGATCTCGTACCCCTCGTCGCCGGGCGTCATCTTCGTCTCGGCGAGGATCTCGTCGAGCAGCGATCCCCCCTCGAGGGTCTGGACGCCCGCGCTCCCCGCGGCCTGTGTCTCCGTCGCCATCGCTCACTCCCCTTCCTTGTCGAGCCCGAGCTCGCTCACGATCTTGTTGCGCTGAGCCGGGTCGCTCAGGATCTGCTGAATCTTGTTGCGGAACGCCTTCTCGTTTCCGAGCGGGCCCTTGAGGGCCGTCAGCGCGGCGCGCAGGTCGAGCAGCTTCTTGAGCTCCGGCACCTGGTTCGCGATCGCCTCGGGCTCCATGTCGCTCAGCCGGCGGAACTTGAGGTTGACCGTGAGCTCGCTGTTCTCCTGCTCGGACAGGACGTCCTTCACGTTGAAGGTGAGCGCGAGCTTCTGCTCGCTCATGACCTTCTGGAAGTTGTCCTTGTCCACGTTGATGGGCTTGCGGTCCTCGAGGGGCCGCGGATCCGGCCGCTGCGTGTAGTCGCCGAGCATCAGGAGCTTCAGCGGTAGCTCGACGTCCTCCTTCGCGTTCCCGGTGGCCGGCTTGTACGTGATGTTCACGCGCTCTTTCGGCGCGACCGATCCCTCTTTCGATCCGCTCATCGTAGGCTCCTTTCCCCGTCAGCAGCGGGCGGAGCGCCCGCAGGCCGAACGAGCATAGAACAAAACCCCCGCCCCTCGGGCAAGCTTCTCGGCGCGACGCGCATCCCCGTCTTTGCCATCCTGGTCACCGTGGCCACCCGCTCACTCCCCCAGCGACATCTTCAAGGCGAGCGCCGCGTCGAGCTGGCAGACGCGCTCGAAGCAGAGCGTCTCCTTCGCCTTGGCCTCGGGGGTCGCCTCGTAGCCCTGGTTCAGGACCCGGTAGCACGTGTGGAGCGCGGCGTAGAGCTCCGCGCAGAGATCCGGCTGCCAGGTGGTGAGTCGGTGGTGGTCGACGAGGTGCTCCAGCGCCTCGAGCTGCGCCCGCGCCACGAGGAACTGGGACAGCTCGATGTTGATCTGGGCCATCGCGAGCCTCACGCGGAAGCGGTCCAGCGCCGTCGGAGCCGCGGCGGCGGCCTTCTCGAGGAGCGCCATCGCGTCGATGGGCTGCTGGTTCGCGACGAGCCCTCGGGCCTCGGAGAGCGGCTTGTCGAGGTAGCTCCGCGGCCTCGCCGGCGCTGCGGCGCCGCTCGCACCCGAGCCGCCGAGCGCGGCCGCGACCTCGGACGAGAGCCAGGCCTGCGTCTCGCCGTCGGCGAACGGCGTGCCGTCGCTGAATTTGAGGGTCGGCAGGAGCGGCGCGCGGAGCAGCAGGGCGCCCACCTCGACGAGCACCGCCCGCTTGGCGTCGGCGTAGTCGTCGCCGAGCTGATCGAGCGCGTTCGCGACGTACCTGTGCGGATCGAGCCAGAGAGGGTAGCTCTGCGCGTACTCGTCGGCGACCTGCAGCAGATCGGCGAACGCCCCCTGGGTCGTGAGCGCCGGGAGCGTCTGCAGCACGTGCTCGGGCGGCGGCGGGATCGCCGTGCTGCCCGTCGGAGACGACGCGCCCGGATCGTCGAGGAGATCGACCCAGAGCCCGACCCGGAGGATGCGGTACGCGGACGCCCGCTTCGGATCCGCCGCCCGCAGCGCGTCGCCCGCGCGCGCCATCAGGGGCGAGCACTTGCCGAGGGCGGCGAGCGCGGAGTCTTCGTCGACGATCGCCTCGAGGCTGAGCGCCGGATCGCCCGCGGCGGCGACGGGCGCGGGCGCGGGCGGCGGCGCGGCGGCCGCTACCGTGGCCGCCGGCGGCGCCTCGGCCTTCGGCGGCTCGACCCGCGGAGGAGGAGGCGGCGGGGGCGGCGGCGGAGGAGGCGGGGGCGGCGCCTCCGCGGGCAGGCTCGCGACGAGGCTGCGCATCGCGTTCCGGAGCGGGCCGAGCCCTCCGTACGCGTCGCCGAGCTTGTCGGCGAGGTCGACGTCCAGGGCGCGGCTCACCTGGTCGATGGCGTTCACCAGGTCGCGGTCCGCGGCGGTGACGGTGATGCCGGTGAGCGTCCCTGCCGCGAGGTCTCCGAACCAGGCGCACAGGTTGCCGCGCGCCTTGGGCCGCTTGATCGCGGGATACATGGTGTCCCAGAACGCGTTGTTCAGCTCTTGCACGAGCACGAGCCCGTCGAGCAGACCGGGCAGCTTGTCGATCTGCGACTTCGCCGCCGCGTAGTAGAGCGCGACGCGGAAGTCCTTGGACTTCTCGCTCAGGAGCTCATCGGCGACGCTCGCGATGCGCCCCCAGTCGACCTTGCCGCCCGCGAGCGACTGCAGCTTGTCGATCTCGTTCTTGAGGCCCTCGAACGCCTCGTCGTAGGTGACGTCGGCGCCGACGCCGCCGTTGATGGGCGCGTACAGCGCCTCGATCCGCTCTTTGGATTGTTGGATGGCGTCTTCAGCGGCCATGGGGCGCGCAGGATATCAAGGCGTCCTGGGTGTGGACGGCGGAATCAGACGACGACCGCACGACGCCTGCACGACGACCGCACGACGGCTGCACGGCGACTTCGGCGGTGAGCCGGGCGGCGCACCGGAGCGGCCGCGCGCGGGGTGGAGCGGGTGCCTTCGGCTCGGGCATCGGCTCAGCCGAGGGCTTCCAGGAAGCTGTCGAGCGACAGGTCGGTCCGGGCGACGAGCGCGTCGAGCTCTGGTCCGAGCGCATGTCGGGAAACGTGCTCCTCGACGCGCGGGGGTCCGCAGAGGTCGGCGATGTGCTCGGCCTGGGTGGTGGGCGCGATCATCTCGCGGAACGAGCCCACGTGGGGGGTACCGAGGTGGAGGAGCAGGGTGTGCTGTGGTGTCCAGAACGCGTTCATCACCGTGCGTCCCCATTTCGACAGGCGGCGGGTCATGTCCATCCACACGGCGGCGGCGTAGGCGTCTCCTGCGCCGAGCGGCAGCCTGAGGGCGAGCCCTGTCCTCGGGAGCTCCTGACCGCGGAATGGGATCACCGAGTCGAGGATGTTCTGCAGCACCCAGAAGCGGCTCGCGTCGGTGCCGAAGCCGGCGTCCCAGAGCGCCTTCATCGGCTGGGTCTTCAGCCATGCGCGGTAGGCGGCGTGCGCCGCGTCGGGGTCGTCGAGCGACGGCGGCGTGATCTGGGAGACGCGGTGGAGGAAGGCGTCGACGGGCAGGGTCCTGCCGTTCGTCGCGGCGTCGTGGGCGGCGGCGAGGAGGGGGAACAGGGTGATGGGGAGCGACGGCCCGGCGGAGACGAGTTGATCGTAATCGTAGGACCCGAACACCACCATCGGGTAGAGCCGCCCGGCGTTATCGCCGCTGGCGGCCCAGGCGCCCACGAGCCCGCGGGTGGGCGGCTCGTCGCCTTTCGGTTCGCCGTGGAAGACGAAGAGGCCCAGGGCCGTCTGGTAGTGCGCATCGAAATGGGCGCCCATGGCGCGCCGGGCGAAATCGATGGACGCGCCCAGCCAGCGGTCGAAGGCCGCGAGCTCTTCTCCACCTGCGTTCAGCCGGATGAAATCGCCCGTGGCGGGCAGCTTGCCGAAGCAGCCGATCTGCGGCGGAGCGGCAGGGCCCTTCTTGCGGCGCCAGAACATGACTGCTGGGAGTGAACCACGAACCGCTCACCGAGCGCTACCACCTTCCCGGTTGCGCCAGGAACGTGCGAGCGCCCCCGAACGACGTCATCAAGGCCCCCTCTCTCCCCCCATTTCACAAAGAGCCCGCGGGGGAGGGGGTGTCGTGCGGGGGGCCGGCGGGGGAGGGCCCCGCGAACCCGAGCGCCGGCCCGCACCGGAGCCGGTCGCGCGCGGTCTCGGCCCCCCCGTTCTCACGGCAACAGCCCCCCAAAAGGCGCGAGTTCGCGGGAGGGGGTCCCCGCCGGCCCCCCGCACGACACCCCCTCCCCCGCTGGCTCCGTTGCTGCTGCCTACCTCACCCTTTGCCGAAGCGATCGCCGATGCTGGCAGGGCAGTTGGTCGCCCGGAAGAAGCTCGTCGGGAACGGGTGGTTCCCGCGGGTCGGCCTGATCTCCATGGTCACGGTCACCGGCGGCGCCGTCATCTGCCAGGTCACCGTGAACAGCTCGTCGTTGTCCTTCTGGGCGGTGGTCGTCCCGGCCTCGAAGAGCCGGAAGATCCCCCACGGCCCTTCGCGCACGAGCTCCTCGTCGAGCCCCCCCGCGCCGCGCACCTGGATCCTCGCCCCCTTCGCGCCTTCGCCCGGCCAGTTGAAGGTGTGCCAGAACTCTTTCTCGTTGCGATAGAGCCTCTTCTGGCCGTCGACCTCGAAGACCACCTCGCTCACGATCGGGCTGACCGTCTTCATGTTGATGTGGAAGACGACCTTCGGATCCGCCCCGCCGCTGCTCCCGAAGAGCGCGTCGGAGATCTCGTTCGAGCGCCTCAGGCAGTTGTACAGGTTCGCGCTGAACGGCGTGAACGGCTTCGCCGCCTGCGGCTGCCCCGAGAGGTGCGCCTTCGGGAAGAACTCGTGCCCGACCTGGTAGTGGAAGCCCTTGAGGTACGTGTCGTAGAAGCCCCAGAGCACCCCGTCCTTCGGCTTGAAGAAGGCCATCGCGTCCTCGAGCGACGCGTCGCGTGACGACGCGAGGTTGAACGGGTAGCGGTCCTTGATCTTGTCGCGGTAGTGCGGCCAGACCTCGACCTCCCAGATCCCGCTCGCCGCGCCGCCTGCGCGCCGCACGACGGCCTTGTACGCCTGCCGGAGGGGGTTCATGAGGAGCGGCTCCATCAGCCGCTGCCCGTTCTGGTCCATCGAGAGCAGCAGCCCCTGGGTCTCCTTCACCGCGTCCTGGAACGCCTCCGTGGCCTTCGAGGTGTCCGCGTCCGGCGGCCCGTCCTCGACGACGCTCATCTCCCCTGCCAGCCGCTCGAGGTGGCCCACGTACTGGCCGAGCTTGGGCGGGGGCGGCGGGGGCTGCCCTTCACCCGCCGGCGGCTGGGGCACCCCGAAGCTGGCCATCGACTCGAACTTGTCAGGCACCGGATCGTAGTGCTCGCGCTGGTTCCCCGTGAGCATCGAGTCGATCCGCACGCCCGTCCGCTGGTCGACCTTCTGCGCGATCATGTCCTTGGCCCTGTCGAGCAGGCCGCCGTCCGCCGTCAGCAGGCTCGGCTTCTCGTCCTTCCCGAACTGCGTCTCGTCCGAGAGCCGCTGGAGCAGCCGCCGGTAGGGCCAGTCGGGCGTGGAGAGCACCCTGAACTCGTGGATCGCGTCCCGGTTCGTCTTCGGGACGTCGACCTGGATGTCGCGGAAGAACGCCTCCCACTGCGCGATGTACGCGTTGTCGTAGTCCTGCCGGACGCGGTCGAGCTCCTTCTGGATCTGGTCGCCCTGCCGCTTCTCGTCGCTCGACAGGGGGAGCACCCAGAGCTCGCGCTCGAGCTTCTTCCTCCCCTCCTTCAGCGACTCGAGCACCTGCGCGTGCCCCTTGGCCGTGTAGGGCCCCTGCACCTCGAACCACGTCCCGCCCCGGTTCTTCTGCGCGCTGTGGACGACGGTCAGCACCTCGGGCCGATCCGCGAACATCTCGTTGAGCGACACCGGCGGGTACTTCAGGTTCTCCGGCGTGTTCGGCCCCGACTCGTCGTACTTCTGATCGATCAGGCTCGTTACAAACTGATCGTAGTAGCGCTTCGTCGGGTCGACCCGCAGCAGGTCGGCGCGCGCCCGGGCGATGAGCGGCTCGTTCAGCTCCTCGGCCTCGAGCTTCTTCCGCCGCACGAGGTCGATGTAGTACGCGACGTGCGGCGTGAGCCGCTCCTTGAGCTCGCTCTCGGGCAGATCGGTGAACGGCTTCAGGGTGTCGGCCCAGACCTGGACGAGCCGCCCGGTCTGCCACCGCGCCGCCTGCTCATCCATGTGGCCCTGGTACTCCTTGCCGAGAAGGAGGTAGCTCCGCAGGGCGTTGTAGCCGTCCAGGAACTCCCCCTCGCGCACCTTCTCGAGCTTCGCCTCGAGCTGCGCCTTCGCAGGGCTGACGAAGCCCTGCTTCAAGCTCATGATGTACTGGCCCATCGTCGGCGGGAACAGCTTGTCCCCCTGGAACATGAACCAGCCGTACTCGATCGGCGTGTTCTCGACGTAACCGTCGAGCCGCCCCACGTGCTCCTGCAGCCGATCGAGCTTGTCGATGTTCGCGCGCACGTTCGGCGGCGTGCCGCTCCGCCCGGACCAGTCCACGAACGCGATCTCGTCCGAGATGCGCCGGGTCTCGGCGACGAGCCCCTTGTTGTTGAAGTACGAGATCACCGCCGGCAGGAGGAACAGGAGCGCCACGAGCGCCGCGGCCGCGGCCACCAGGATCCGCTGCATCCGCCGCCGCCGGAGCTCCGCCTCGGAGCGCGCGGCGAGGTCCTGATCCGGGAAGACGACGTTGGTGAAGACGTCGTGCAGGAAGAAGCTCTTCGACTCCTTCGGGACCGTCGCGTCCTCCTCGCCCTCGCCGAGCCCCGCGCGGAGCCCGAACGCGCGCCCCATCGCCCCGACCACGCGGTCGAGCGGTCGCCCCTCCTGGACGCCGCTCGTGAAGTAGAACCCGCGCAGGATCGGCGTGGGCGCCGCGCCCGCCTTGGGCGCGAACGCCGCCGCGATGAAGTCCGACAGGTTGCGCTTCACGGCCGCGAACTCGAGCGGGAACTGGTAGCTCTTCTCCTTCACCTCGCGGTTGCGCTCGCCGATGAGCCGCTTCGTGAGGCGCGCGTGGAGCTTCTCGACGAGCACGTCGAACTCGCGATCGAAGATCTTCCCGGGCTCGTCCTTGTTCTCGTCGAGCCGCACGGTGGCGCCCCACGCCTGGGCGCGCTCGCTCTTCTTCAGGTCGCCGAAGTACTCGGTGAAGCCCGCCACCAGGTCGCTCTTCGTGAAGAGCACGTAGACCGGCAGGACCATGTGCAGCGTCTGCTGCATCTCGTCGATGCGCGCGCGGATCTTCTTGCCGGTCTGATCGATCTGCTCGTCGCTCGCGTCGAGCAGCTCGCTCAGGCTCACCGCCACGATGACGCCGTTCAGCGGCTTGTGCTCGCGGTGCTGCAGCAGGGTCTCGAGGAACGCCATCCACTCGTCGTGGTCGTCGCTCTCGGTCGTGTACCGGCCGGCGGTGTCGAGGAGGATCGCCTCGTTCGTGAACCACCACTCGCAGTTCCTGGTGCCGCCGACGCCGCGCACGCCGGTGCGCTCGGGGTCGATGTACGGGAACACGAGCCCGGAGTGCCGGAGGGCGGTGGTCTTGCCTGCCCCGGGCGGGCCGACCATCACGTACCAGGGGAGGACGTAGAGCGCGTCGGCGCCCCGCTTGCCCCCGCCGAGCTTCGAGGCCTTGAGCGCGGCGATGCCCTCCTGCATCTGCCGGTTGAGCTCCTGGATCTCCGCGCGCCGCTCCGGCTTCGCGTTGATCACCTGCTCCTGCGCCTGCTGCGCGATCGCCTTCTCGAGCGCCCGCGCGGCGCGCGCCGCGCGGATGCGCCTATAGACCGCCAGCCCGACGAGCAGGGCGAGGACGACCGCCGTCGCCACGAGCGGGATCTCGATCGGGAACGCCTCGGCCCCCTCCCCTGCCGCCGGGCGCAGCATGAACCACACTCCCCACACGGCGGTGAGGAACAGGGCGCTCAGGATCCACAGCCACATCGGAAGTCTCCCTCGGGAACAGCAGAGGACGGCGGAGTCGCCTAGGTCCCCGTGCTGATCAGCTTCTTGATCTGGTCGGCCACGCCCTCCGCGTCCGAGGCCACGACGAGCCGGAGCACGATGACCACGAGGACGGCCAGCACGAGCAGCCCGAGCGCGATGGCCAGGTAGGGCAGCTCGCGGCGCACCGCGTTCGCCCCGCCGTCCTTGCGCTCCGCGTTCGGCGCGAGGGCCTCACCGCCGCCCTCGGCGACAGCGACGTGGTTGCCCACGCCCTCGATGACGGCGCCGAGGCCCTCCTGCTGCCGCAGACGATATTTCCCCTGGAAGCCGAGGGCCAAGCAGAGGAAGTAGATTTGCGCGACGTGGTTCCTCCCGCGCTGGCCGTAGAGGTTGTCGAGGTTCGTGAAGAACCCGTCGCCGGCCGTGTTCAGCTGGAAGAACTGGAACTGCAGCGGGTTCTGGAGCCACTGCGTCCTCCCCGGCCAGTTCGAGTTGAAGATCACCTCGTCGGCGAAGGCCGCGAGCGCGAACTTCGCGTCGATCATGTCCTGCTCGGGGATGCGCGCCTCCCGGCCGTTCTGCATCATCGTGTCGAACAGGCCGAGGACGCGCCGCTGGAGGATGTCGGGCGCCGGGAGGTCGCGCGAGTTCCTGAGCTGCAGGATCAGCGAGAGCACGTCGGAGCACACAAAGTACATCGTCTGCGAGAGGCTCATGGGCTCCTCACCCGGAAGGGGCGGCCTGACACGTTCACTTTCCTGCCGGCACGGCGATCAGCCGGAGATCGACCTTTTGCGGTTCGATCGGCTGGTAGATAGCGATCGTGCCAGAGCCGAGGATATCGTTCCAGTAATCGCCGTTCTGGTTGACGCGGAGGTAGACGAGCCCCGGCTTGACCGGGATGGCGCCCGGCGGCCGGTACTCGATGGCGACGTTCACGCCGGGCGTCGCGGAGTGCAGGATGTGGCCGATCTGCGTCCACGAGCCGATCTTGAGCAGGCGCGGGAGCCGCTCGCGCAGCGTGCCCTCGTCCGTGCCCTTCGCCTCGAGGAACATCTCGTGGCTGCGGGGCAGCTTCGGGTCCTCGAACCTGCCGAGGTACATGCCGTCCTCGCGCTTCTCGAGCGGCACGATGACGAACTGCTCCGTGACAACCTCGTTGATGAGCTTCCAGGCCCGGTCGAACATCGGGTCGAGGACGCCATCGAGCTCGAGGTAGTTGAACTTGGGGATCGTCGTCGGATCGCTGTCGGTGGCCGCAAAGGTGCAGAGCTCTCCGATGAGCGAGCCGAGGACGACATAACACTGCTCCGGGTGCGCGCCGCCGTGGTCGACGAGGTGCGACACGATCGGGATGTACGAGTTCAGGGTGTGGAGCAGCCAGAACTTGGTGAGGTCGGAGGCCTGGAAGTCGACCGACGCCGCGTTGCGCATGCGCCGCCCCTCGACGAGCGACTTCTGCTTGCCGACGAGCGCCGAGAGCACGCGGCGGAGGCCGGACATGATGTGGTCCGACGTGTTGATGCGAAGGACCGACGGGATGAAGCTCTTCCGCAGGGCGATCGCGCCGGAGCTGTCGCGGACGAGCTGCGCGATGCGCACGGTCTGGTACGCGTCGCGCGGCTCGGTGCCGAAGAGGAGCCGCAGGTTGGTGCGGGCCCAGGTGACCGACTGCTCGTTGCGGCCGGAGTTCACGTCCGGGACCGTCGTCTGGGCGGCCACGAACCGCTGGGCGGGGCCCGCCTTCGCCGGGTCCAGGCTGATGTTCGCGGCGGTCTCGCGCAGGTTCGGGATGCCGAGGAAGACGTCGAGCGTCTTCAGCGCGGCCGGGAAGGCGCCCTCGAGCGGCCGCGCCTCGACCTGATCTTCGCCGCGATCGCCGATGAAGAACGGCGTGCCGTCGGGGAAGACGCCGTGGCATTTGACCACCTTGAACTGCCCGGCGGAGAGCGCGCGCTCATCGAACTGGGCGGACGTGATGCCCCAGTCGTAGCCCACGACGGCATGGAGGCGCGCATGGAGCAGCGTCTCGTGGTAGGCGTCCGTTTGCTGCAGGTGCTGAGGGGTCATGAAGAGCCCCTCGGTCCAGACCGGCTTGCGCGGGTGAATCATGTCGCCCGTCCAGTCTTATCAGATGTGCCGTGCGCGGCGTCGCGAAAGCGGGTCAGGCGCGGGGAGCGCCGACGCTGCGCTGCGCGCATCGGGCCGCTCGTCGTCGCCGAGGGCGGCGCGGTCACGTCGCGTGGACTGCCGCTGGGAGGACGACCTGCGCGCGCCACGGCGATCACTTCCCCGGGCGAGCGGGCGCCTCTGGCGCGGCCACCTTCTTCGGCAGGCTGAGCCGGCGAACGGCGCTCGCGTTGGGGAACATCGACTCGTCGAACTCGACCCCGTTGTCGATCTTGGTCGAGTCGATGAAGAACGCGACCCGCGGATCGGCCACGGGCGGACCTGCGTCGGACTCGCGGCCGCCGCACTGCGCCTCTCCGGGCGGGAGCGGGAACTCGTAGAAGGTCTTCCAGCTGTTGCCCTTCGGGCTGTGGAACAGGGCGGCGCCGACGAGGTGGCTCGCGTCGGGCAGGCGCTCGAACTTCACCTCGACGAGGTCGTTCGGGAAGACCTCGACCTCGTCGACCTTGGCGAGGTCGTCCTCGAGCGTCTCCTTGTCCTTGAGGAGGATCTGGTCGTATGTCGCGTTCTCCATGCGCGCGCTGCTCTTCAGCTGGTAGAGCCGCACGACCACGGGCCGCGGGTTCCCGTTCTCGTTGGGGTTGATGTTGTCGGACGCGTAGATCGAGAGCGTCACGATCTGGACGTCGCACGGCTCGGGGGCCGCGGGCGGCGGCGCGGCGGACGTGCAGCCCGAGAGCGCGGCGGGCAGCGCGGCGCCGAGGAAGGCGGCGAGGGTCGCCGCGGCGATGGCCGCCGCGACCTTCGCCGGGGCCGCCCCGCGGAGGAGCGACGCCGGCCGACGTCGAGGCCCCGGCTGGCGCGCCGAGCCCTCCCCTGCGGGGGAGGGCGAACGGGGCTCCCCGATCCACATCGAACGCTGTAGGAGCTTGGCGAACGGGACCATGCTCCGCCCAATTTATGCGGAGTCTCGTGGCCAGTACAACTTTCGGTGTGCGAGCGGCGTCGATCGGTCTGATTCAGTCCGTTTCAGTCCGAGAACGAGATCGTGAAGTTCTTTTCGGCGTCGACCCCGATCTGGAGCCACTTGGGGAGCGGCCCCTCCGCCATCTTCTCGAGGACGGCGACCGAGAGCAGCGGCAGGAGCGACGCCCGGAGGATATGGTCGATGTTGCGCGCCCCCGTGTCGACCTCGGTGCAGCGCGCCGCGATCGTCTCGACGAGCGCGTCCGAGTACGACGCCTCGATCCGCTGGCTCTTGCGCAGGCGGTCGACGAGCGCGTCGAGCTTGAGCCGCGTGATCTCGCCGAGCGCGTCGGGCGAGATCGGCAGGTACGGCACCGTCGTCATGCGCGCGAGCAGCGCCGGCTTGAAGTGCGCGGAGAGCGTCGGCTTGATCGACTCGACGATCTCCTTGATGAACTCGCCGTCCGCGTCGAGGCGGCGCGACGGGTCTTCTTCCCGCGCGGCGACCGTCATGTTCGTGATCTTGTCGGTCGCGAGATTGCTCGTCAGGATGATGACCGTGTTCTTGAAGTCGACGAGCCGCCCCTCGCCGTCGCTCAGCATGCCCTTGTCGAACACCTGGTAGAACAGGTTCATCACGTCGGGGTCGGCCTTCTCGACCTCGTCGAGGAGCACCACCGTGTAGGGCCGCTGGCGCACGGCCTCGGTGAGCATGCCGCCCTCGCCGTAGCCGACGTAGCCGGGGGGCGAGCCGATGAGCCGGGAGACGGTGTGCTTCTCCTGGAACTCGGACATGTTGATGACCGTCATCATCCGCTCGCCGCCGAACATGAGGTCGGCGATCCCGAGCGCGGTCTCCGTCTTGCCGACGCCGCTGGGCCCCACGAGCAGGAACACGCCCTGGGGCGTGCTCAGCGGCTTCAGGCCCGCGCGCGCGCTCCGGAGCTCCTTCGAGATGCTCACGATGCCGTGCGTCTGCCCCTTGATCCGCCGGGTCAGCCGGTCCTCCATCTCGAGGAGCGCCTTCACGTCGTCCTGGACCATCTTGCCGACGGGGATGCCCGTCCACGCCGCGACCACGCTCGCGACCATGGCCTCGTCGACGTCCGGCCGGATCAGCGGCACCTCGCCCTGGCTCTGCTTGAGCTCGTCGAGGGCCTTCACCACGTCGCGGCGCGCGGCGTCCCGCTCCTCGTTCGTCTTGGCCTCGTCCATCTTCTTGCGGGCGTCGATGACCCGCTGCGTGCCCGCCGTCTCCTTCGCGTAGTCGGCGCGCACCGACTCGAGCTCGGCCTTCGCCTTGGCGAGCTTGTCCTTGAGCTCCGCGACCCGCTCTTGATCGATGTGGACGCCCTTGTCCTGATCCCGCTCGAGCGCCTTGAGCTCGGTCTCGGTGTTCACGATGAGGATCTCGGCGTCCTCGACCGCGGCGGGGCGCTGCTGCAGCGCGACCTTCACCCGGGCCGCGCAGGTGTCGAGCAGGTCGACCGCCTTGTCCGGCAGCTGCCTGCCGGTCAAGTAGCGCGCCGACAGCCGCACGGCCGCGGTCACCGCCTCATCCTGGATGATGACGTTGTGGGCCGCCTCGAACTTCGGCCGGAGCCCCCGGAGCATGACGACGGCCGCCGGCTCGCTCGGCTCGTCGACCTTCACCGGCTGGAAGCGCCGCTCCAGCGCCGCGTCCTTCTCGAAGTATTTCTTGTACTCGCTCCACGTCGTGGCCGCGATCGTCCGGAGCTCGCCGCGGGCGAGCGCCGGCTTGAGCAGGTTGGCCGCGTCGCCGCCGCCTTGCTGGCCGCCCGCGCCGATGAGCGTGTGCGCCTCGTCGATGAAGAGGATGATCGGCTTCGACGACCCCTTCACCTCGGCGATCACCTGCTTCATCCGGTTCTCGAACTCGCCCTTCACGCCGGCCCCTGCCTGGAGCAGCCCCATGTCGAGCCCGAGGATGTCGACGCCCTGCAGGAGCGGCGGCACCTTCGGGTTCTCCGGCGTGCTCTCGACGATGAGCAGCGCGAGCCCCTCGACGAGGGCCGTCTTCCCGACGCCCGCGTCGCCGACGATGATCGGGTTGTTCTTGCGCCGCCGCGCGAGGATATCGATGACCTGCCGGATCTCCCGCTCGCGACCGAAGATCGGATCGATCTGCCCCGCGCGCGCCTTCCCCGTGTAGTCGACGCAGAACTTCGCCAGCGCCGAATCGGGCCCGGCGCTCGCCATCCCGGCCGGCAGCTTCCCGGCCGCGCCTGCGCCCGCCGCCGCCGCGGCGGCCTCCGCCTCCTCCTTGGAGCCGGAGACGATCTTGGGGAGGTTGTTCTTGAGATCGTCTTTCGAGATGCCCTCGAGATACGCGCCGATGCTGCTCACCGAGTACCGGGTCGGCTGCTGGACGAGGCGCTGGAAGAGCACGCCGCTCCGGACCCGCTGGTAGCCGTACTCCATGGATCCGACGAGATAGGCGTCCTGCATCCACTCGAGCATCGTCGGCGAGAGCACGGGCCTCCCGGCGTTGCCCTTCCTCAGCTCTTCCAGGCTGCGCTGGAGCGCGGCGCGGAGGTGCGACGGGTCGAGATCATAGTGGGATACGAGAAACGCGATGTCGGAGTTCGCGTCGTCGAGCAGCGCGAGGAGCAGGTGCTCGAGCGTGACCTCGTAGTGGCGCGCGTTGACACACTGGCCAATCGCCGCCTCGAGGGCAGAGGTGCAGTTCTTGGTGAGTCGCTTGACGATGGCTTTGGTGTCGACGAGCTGCATGCGCGGCATGCTAACCGAGGCGCGCCCTCGTCCGAAAGCGCCTCGTCAGCCTCGCCCCTTGCGCTTCTTCTCCGCGGCCTCCGGGGCGCGGCCCTCGGCCCCGCTCGCCTCTCCGCGCTCCCGCGCGGCCGGCTTGGCCCCTCCGCGGGTCGCGTCGCCTCGCGGCGCCGGCGCGGCGTCGTGGGCGCTGTCGCCCTTGTCCTGCGCGGCGAGCGGCTCGCCGGCCGCGACGCGGTCCACCATGTCGGGCCGTATCCGCAGCTTGAGCAGGGCGCCAACGCGGAGCTTTTGGTCCGGCTCAATACGGTTATCGCGCGCGACGTCCTCGACGTCTATGACGAACTGCCGCGCCACGCCGATCAGCGTATCGCCGGGCGCGACGCGGTAGAGCATCACCTCGCGCGCGGACCGCGACTGCCCGCGCGCGGCGCGCGTCCGCAGCGGGGCGCGCGAGACGTCGACCGCGTCGTCGTCGGGCGAGCCCTCCGCGCCATCGTCGAGCGAGGACGTGGCCACGGGATCGCGCATCGAGCGCCGCTTGCCGAGCGCAGGCCGGTCGTCGTCGTCCACGTCCGTCTCCGCCGTCCGCTTCCGCGCGGGCTTCGGGAGCAGCGAGAGCAGGCTCTCGTCGTCCCGGCTCCCCCTCCGCGGCGCGAAGTCGCGTCCGCCGAGCAGATCGACCGGATCGAGGATCGACGCGTCGTCCGTGGAGAGCAGCTCCGTGGAGAGCATCGCGGGCAGGGCGGCCTGCGCTCGAGCGAGCGTGTCCGGCGGGAGCATCACGAGGAAGTCTCCCCGTCCGGGCGGCACGCGGTCCCCCAGGATGTCGGGGTTCAGCTTCCGCAGCGTCGAGGTCCCGACGCCGGCGGCCTTCGCCAGCGTCTTGAGCGGCGTCCCCGGGGACACCGCGATCTCGGCGGCGTCGATCGGCCGGCTCACCGCGACCTCATCGAACCCGAACCGCTCCAGGTTGTTCGCCACGATCGCCGCCGCCCCGATCTTCGGCACGTACGCGGCCGTCTCCGAGGGGATCGCCTCCTGGCGCGCCAGCTCGTTGAAGTCGGACGTCCCGTAGCGATCGATGCGGTCGAGCAGCTGCTCGTAGCCCATGTTGTAGGCCGCGAGCGCGAGGTCCCAGCTGCCGAAGCGCAGGTAAAGATCGCGCAGGTGGTGAGCCGCCGCCTGCGTGGCGAGGCGCGGGTTCTTCCGCTGGTCGAGGTGCCGCGTCTGCTGGAGCCCGTAGACCGCGCCGGTGGCGGGCATGAACTGCCAGAGCCCGACGGCGCCCGCCGGCGATTTCGCCCGCGGATCGAAGCCGCTCTCGATCATGGACACCCAGATGAGATCCTCCGGAAGCCGTCGTTCCCTGAGCTCGGCCTGGATCATCTCCTGGTAGCGCCCGCTCCGCTTCAGCCACGTCTCGAACATCTGCCGCCCGCGGTCGGTGCGCGTGAAGAAGCGGACGTACTTCAGGGTGCGGCGCGACACGGCGAGCCGGAGGTCGGGCAGCTGCAGCTTCGAGAGCGCCTCGGCGCCGGCCGAGTCGAGGTCGTCCACGTCGTCGGCGTAGCTGCCTTCGGCCGAGAACGCGCGCGGCGGCCGCGAGAAGCTCGGCCGATCGAGCTCGCACGCGGCGCCCTCCCGCGCGTCGCGCCCCGCCGCCTCGCGCAGCCGCCACAGCTCCCGCGACTCGCCCCCCGGCGGCGCTGCCGGGCCGTCGAGCCCGCGCGCCGGCGCCGCGTACGGCGGCGGCGCCGCGGCGAGCGCCCCGACCGGCGCCGTGGCCCGCGCTGCCCCCAGCTGGTAGGTCGATACCGCCGACTGGACCGACGTGATCGCCGACTGGGGCGCCGCCATCCCGACCCCGTAGCCAAACGCCAGGGCCGAGACCAGGGGAGGGATCTTGTGGACGAGGCTCATTGGTGTGTGGTTTAAGGTCGCACCATGTAGGCAAACCGGTCAACAAACCGGCCGGCCCGGGCGAGCCGGGCTTGGCGCGCTGCTGGGCGGGCCGGCCTCGGCGCCCTCTCCCTCTCGGGCTTCGACGTGGCCTCTGGGTGGGCTGCACGCAGACTGGCGGGCCGCATGGTGCGGATGGACGTCAGGCACTCCCGTCCGGCGGAGCGGGTCTGCTAGTCTGCACCCATGCCGGCGGCGCTCTCGGCCCGCGTGTCCGACACCCAGGCCAACCAAAGCTTCGACGTTTCGTTCGAGCGCTTCCCTGTCCGGATCGGCAGGAATCAGCTGAACGACCTTCACATCGACCGGCCCTACATCTCCCAGTTCCATGCGGCGGTGGACGTCCGCGATCGCCGGATCTTCGTGCGCGACCTCGGCTCCACCAACGGGACGATGTTCGCGGGGCACCGGCTGGCGCGCGATACCTCGGTGGACGTGACCGGCCAGCCGGAGATCACGATCGGCCCGATCCAGATCCGGCTCGCGATCATCGAGGCGCCGCTGAAGTCCGAGAGCCCGAACGACGGCACGCTGCTCGGCACGGGCGGAGACAACCTCTCCGCGCTGATCAGCCCGCAGAAGCGCGCCGCTCCCGGCGGTGAAGACCCCTACCTGCGTCAGGTGGTCCCGTACCTGGAGGCGTACCGGACTGCGTGGGCCGCGGTCTACCGGATGATCTGGGATCACCTCGCGCGCCTCCCGCCCGATGCGCGCCAGAGCTACTTGCGCCGGCTCGGCGAGGAGCACCCGAGCGTGCTCGCGGAGCGGGACTTTCAGAAGATCTCTCAGTACTACGGCGTGGACTACCGCACGCTCGGCGAGCTGGCCCCCGCGAACGCGGCGTTCGCAGCGCTCTCCGAGCTGGCGGGCGCCCTCGCGCCCGGCGCGAAGCCCCCGGACGACGTCGCGGGCATCGTCAACTTCGCGCGGCGGCTCCGCGACACGATGGACGTCTTCCTGAAGTGCTTTGTGAGCTTGCGCGACGGCTACCAGGAGTTCGAGGCCGAGGTGCTGGCGCGCGATCGCTCCGCCGAGACGGACAAGGTCGCGAACGCGCAGGACGCGAAGGAGCTCGGCACGGTCCTGCTCACGCCGGTCGGGGGCCCGGACGCCGCGCGGCACCTCCACGAGATCTTCGTGGATGTCATGAGCCACCAGATCGCGCTCCTGAACGGCGTGATGGGGGGCGTGAGGTCGCTGCTCGTGAAGCTCTCCCCGAAGACGCTCGAGGAGAAGCTCGAGCGCGCGGGCAAGAAAGGCGGGCTGTTCTCGAACAAGTACGAGGAGCTCTGGAAGCTCTACGAGCGCCGCCACGGCGACTATTCGGGGGAGGACAAGGAGACTTTTCGGGAAATATTTGGCGAGCAGTTCTCTCGGGCGTACGCTGCGACCGCCGCAGAGGACTATGGGTCGTCCGGCGAGTCGGGAGGCCGGAGCATCGTCCGCTTCCCCGGCTCTGGGAATCCGAACAAACGCTAGCGCCCCAAAACGGCGGGGCTTCGCGCGGCGAGCCGCGCCTTGGGCTCGCCGATCTTCGCCGAAGGCGCGGCCGAACGCGAGGCGTCGTTCATGCGAATCAGGGAGAAAGTCGTAGCAGCAGGTTGTCTGGCCGTCGCCGCGTGCCTCCTCGCCCCGCGCGAGGCGGCCGCGCAGACGACGGTCCAACGCGATAAGAACTGGGCCACGGTCTCGGACGTGAGCCTCGTGCTGGGAAGCTCCGTCGTTTTCCTGATGCCGCGTGTCTATTACAGCGATCCCGAGGCCACGGTCGGCTGGAAAGGGCGCTGGCATTTCTCGGTCATGGCGCCCGCCATGACGATGACCGCGCTGACGCTGCTCGTGGACCTGCCGATCAAAAACGCGCTCGAGTCGACGCGCCCTGGCTGCTCGATCGACGAGACGAACGCGGCGGTGTCCGACTCGGGCTGCGAGTCGTTCGGCGGCCCGTCGACGCACGCCTTCGCCTCCTGGGGCGCGACGGGCGCGGGCACGGGCATCTTCGTGGTCGACACGTTCCGCTACTCGTCCGGCCGCTTCAACGCCGGCGCCTTCATCGGCAATGTGGCCTTCCCCCTCACCGCCTCGGTCGTCACCACCATCGCCCGCGGCGTCGCCCCCGGCGACACGCGGCCGCACGAGAACGCCGGTCAGATCGCGATCGGCGGCGTCACCGGCTTCCTGAGCGGCCTCGCCGTCGGCACCGCCTACGCGATGCTCCAGCGCCCGAACTGCGGCTACGGCAACGCGCTGTTCTGCTGGTAGCCGCCTCTCCGGTACGCCTCCTCCCCTCCCCGGCAGGCCTCCCTCCTCCCCTCGCCAGCAAGCCTCCCTCCGCTCGCTGGCGAGCCTCCCTCCGCTCGCTGGAGCGGCCAGGGGTCGTGGGGGGAGCGCTGGGGGCAGCCCGAGGTTCGAGCAGATCACGCGCGCCTCGCCCGCGCCATGCGCGGGGAGACGCGCGTCCTGCGGGTCCGGCGGCCCCCGCCTGCCCCCCGCGCTCCCCCTCCCCCCGGCCTCGGCTGCTGTTCTAGTCCTGTCCGACGACGCGCTCCCAGAGCGGATCGTTCGACGAGAAGAGCGTATCCCGCTCCACCCGGAGGAATCGCTGGAACTCGACGCGGCGGAGCTCGCGGTCGCTGTCGCGGTTGCCGTCGTCGTGCTTCACGATCTTCACCCGCACCTGCTCGAGCAGCTGAATGCCGTTCGGTTTGTAGGAGACGTCGGTGCGCAGCACGTAGCGGGCGTAGAGTCCGCGCTCGGTGACGGAGGGCACCACCGCCGTCCGCTCCAGGTCGACGGACGCCGCCTCGATCAGCCGCCCCCTTCGCGCAAGGTAGAAGTGCGCTCGTTGTCGGCAGTCGTCGGGATCAGGGCAGTCCTTCGTCTCGGCCACGACGAGGTTGTCGTTGCCGAGGCGCACCGGGGACAGCTTGGTCCCCTTCGCGGGCGCGCGGAAGCTGCCGACCCCGTAGACATCAGCGCGATCGCCGGCCGCTCGCACGAGCGCGACGAGGCCGCCCTCGTCGCCGTTCTCGAACTTGAGGACGCGCACCCACACGGCGCGAAGCCCCTCCGGCCCGGAGCGGATCTCGACCTCGTCGGGGTCGATCTTGCGCGGCCAGCCGGACTTGGAGATGCCGCCGCGCAGGGTCTCGTTGGCGAACACGTAGTGGCCGGTACAGTCGACGTCGGTCGGCCCGATCCCGCGTTCCTCGCTGTAGCCGGGAATGACGACGCTCAGCCACTGGTCTGGGTCGAGGGTGCGGACGGCCGCCTTGCCGCCCGCCCCGCGCTTCGCAGGCGGCAGCTGGGTCGTGCACACCGGGATCGGATTCTGCTTGCGTGTCTGGAGCTCGCCGTGTGGCTGCTCTGGGTACGATCCGCAGCCCGCGAGGGCGGCGGCGAGCCCCAGGCCGACGACGGAGCCGAAGCGAACGATGCTCACGCGCTCTTCGTATCATGCAAGGCGTCGCCAAGGCGAGTTCGCGACCTAACGCCCTGGCCGGCCAACGGCCATGGCCGGCCAACGGCCGTGGCCGGCCAGCTCGCCTCGTTCTCCGTGTCGGCGGTCGCGCGCATGCCAGATCACGCCGCCGCCCCGCGCGTCGTCACGTTCCCCACACGCCCGCAACGCGATGGACACGCCCGCGTCCTCTTATGGAAGCGCTGGCTTCGCGACGGAATATTGCGCGCCCTCAGGAACCAAACGCGAACCAAACCCCAACGAAAAGCGAACCGAATGCCAAGAAACCCGCACCGCTCCCGGACACAAAAGTCTTGACGCTCCCAAAGAGGGAGTTACCTTCTGGACTCCCTGAGACGAACAGGGGTAGAGATACGATAAGAGTCTTATCTCTGCGTCTCTGAACTCCTAGTCCCGACGGAGCGCACCGTCTGCCAGCGCGCAATGGGGCGTAGACTGAGCCCAGGCGGCGAGTTCTTGAAGGAAGAGGCATTTGATCATGGCGTTGCAAGCTCACCTCGTTTTGAAGGGCGTTACCCAGGGCCCGATCGATGGCTCGGTCACCCAGAAGGGTCGCGAGAAGTCGATCGCTGTCATCTCGGTGCAGCATCAGGTCGTGAGCCCGCGTGACCCGGCGACCGGGCTGCCCAGCGGCAAGCGCCAGCACAAGCCCTTCGTGATCACGAAGGAGCTCGACAAGGCAACCCCCCTTCTTTACAACGCCTTGGTCAACAACGAGAGCATCTCGGAGTGGACGCTCAAGTTCTACACGCCGGGCACCGCGGCGTCGAAGAACGTCGGCAAGGAGCAGAACCACTACACGGTCAAGCTCACGAACGCGACGGTCGCGAGCATCGACTTCCACATGGACAACACGCGCGGCGGGGACGGCGCCAAGGATCGGCCGGAGTACGAGCGGGTCTCCTTCACGTACCAGAAGATCGAGTGGTCGTTCGATGACGGCGACGGCGCGCGTCAGGCGGACGATGACTGGGAGACGCCGCAGGGGTAGTACCTAGCTGCTGAGGTCTCGTCGCACCGGGCGACCTTCGGGTCGCCCGGTTGCGTTTGTCGTCCTGACGTTGGGGCATCAGGGTTCCTCAAAATCAGGCATGGCCATCACGCGCAGCAAGCTCAGAATGTTGGCATGCCCCTCAGCGCCTACCTCAGACTCGTCGGCGAAAGACAAGGGGAAATCAGGGGCTCCGTCACCCAGAAGGGGCGAGAAGGTAGCATCCTCGTCACCGAGGTGTTCCACTCGCTGGTGGGGCCGCGCGACCCGGTCACCGGGCGCCCGACGGGCAAGCGGATGCACAAGCCCTTTATCGTCACGAAGGACCTCGATCGGTCCACGCCGCTCCTCCTCAGCATCCTCAGCCACAACGAGAGCATCCCCCGCTGGGAGCTCCAGTTCTACAGGTCGATCGCGATCGGCGTCGAGAGGCCTGTCTTCACGGTCCAGCTCACGAACGCGAACATCTCGAGCATCCAGTTCCACATGCTCAACGTGAGGAACCCGGGGCAATCGCGCCTGCCCGAGCAGGAGGAGGTCGCGTTCACGTACCAGAAGGTCGTCTGGACCTGGAACGACGGGGGCGTCTCCGCGGAAGACGACTGGCTCACCCCGCGCTGAGCGGGCGGGCTTCCGCTCGAGGCGCGAGCTGAGCTACGATCCCGCTGTGGCCGGCGCCTCCCTCCTCACCCGAATCGCGCACGCGGCCGACCCGCACTCGACGGAGCGGCACACCTACCGGGATCACGACCTCGAGTCGGCCATCCTGACGCACCTCGGGCACATGCTGAACACCCGCCAGGGGAGCTCGCTGACCTGCCCGGACTACGGCCTCATGGAGGTCTCGGAGGTCCTGCATGAGTTCCCCGAGGCGATCGGCCTGGTGCAACGCTCGCTCAAGAACTGCATCCAGACCTACGAGCCGCGGCTGAAGAACGTGCAGGTCCGGCACCTGCGCACCGACACCATCCAGTCGATGGTCCTCGAGTTCGAGATCACCGCGCAGATCCACTTTCCCGATGGCCGGCGGCAGGCGCTCCGGCTCGGCGCTGCAGTGGACCAGAGCGGCAACGTCCGGATGACGTAGCCCCCGCCCGGCGGCCTGGCTCACGGCGGTTGACAGCTTTCGGCCCCGGCGGTCGACTGGCGGTGGCGAGAGGATGTTCAACAAATACTACCAGGACGAGCTCACCTACCTGAGGGATCTGGGGCGCGAGTTCGCCGCCGCCTACCCCGGGATCGCGCCCATGCTCGCGGAGAAAGGCGGGGACCCCGACGTCGAGCGCCTGCTCGAGGGCGTCGCGTTCCTGACCGGCAAGATCCGCCAGAAGCTCGACGACGAGCTCCCCGAGGTGATCCACTCGGTCGCGTCGCTGCTCTTTCCGCACTACCTCCGCCAGATACCGGCGACCTCGATCATCGAGTTCACGCCGCTCCCGAACGTGGTGCGCGAGAAGCTCGTCGTCGCTCGGCACGCGGAGGTCGGGTCGGTGCCGGTCGACGGCGTCTCGTGCCGGTTCCGCACGACCCAGGACGTCGAGCTCGTCCCGCTCGCGGTGGAGGACGTGCGCGTCGACACGGGCGCGCAGCTCGCGCAGACGCTCCGCATCGAGCTCCGCCTGACCGGCGGCGCCGCGCTGTCGGGCCTGTCGCTCTCCTCGCTGCGCTTCTACATCCACGGCGAGCGCAGGCTGCAGGACGACCTCCGCCTCTGGGTCGGGGCGCACGTCGACACCGTCGCGCTCGCCGCGGTGGACGCCGCGGGGCGCGACACGACGATCGCGTCGCTCCCGGCGCGCGCCGTGCGGCTCACCGGCTTCTCCGATGAAGAGTCGCTGATCCCGTACCCGAAGACGGTCTACCCGGGATTCCGGCTCCTGCAGGAGTTCTTCACGCTCCCGCAGAAGTTCGCGTTCTTCGAGGTGACCGGCCTCCAGGCGCTCTCGGCGGAGCGGATCTCCGACCGGTTCGCGATCCTGCTGCAGTTCAGGGACGGGCTCCCGCCGGGGACGCGGATCGGCAAGGAGAACATCCGGCTGTTCTGCTCGCCGGTCGTGAACCTGTTCGAGCACACGAGCGATCCGATCAAGCCCGAGGCCACGAAGCACGAGTACCTCTGCCGCCCGGCGGGCGCGGCGCCCGCGGCCTTCGAGATCCACAGCATCGACAAGGTCGTCGGCATCGCCCGGCGCACGAGCCAGCGCGTCGAGATCCCCTCGTTCTTCAGCTTCCAGCACGAGCTCGATCCCGAGGCCGCCGCGCGGACGATCTTCTACCAGGCGCACCTCCGCCCGGCCGCCATCGGCGACGGCATCGACATGTACCTCTCGTTCGGCTCCCCGCAGGACGCGGGGGCCCTCCCCGAGTTCGACGTGATCAGCATCGAGGCGACGAGCACGAACCGCCGCCTGCCGGCGCAGCTGAAGCTCGGCGACCTCAGGGTGCCGACGGCGACCTCACCCGCCGTGGCGAGCTTCACCAACCTCACCGGCGTCACAGCGCCGCTCCCGCCGCCGCTCGGGCGCGAGCTGCAGTGGCGCGTGCTGGCCCACATGGCGATGAGCTACCGCTCGATCACCGAGCTCGAGGTGCTCCGGGCGACGGTCGATCTCTACAATTTCCAGGCGATCGTCGATCGTCAGGCGGCGCGCGCGAACCAGCTCCGCCTGGCCGCGATCAAGGCGATCCGGGTGCGGCCGACGGATCGGCTGTACCGAGGGGCGCCGGTGCGCGGCGTCGCGGTCGACATCGAGCTCGACGAGGGCGGGTTCGTCGGCGAGGGGGAGATGTACCTGTTCGCGAGCATCCTGAACGAGATGCTCGGGTCCTACGTCTCGCTGAACTCGTTCACGCAGCTGACGGTCACCGGCACGAATACACGCGTGGTGCACAAATGGGACCCGAAGAGCGGCAGCCTGACGCTGATCTGAAGCCGGCTGCGCCGAGAGGCGCCGCGAGCGCCGACCCCGTCGCGCTGGAGACGCTCCGGCGCTTCGCGGATACCGCGCCACGCTTCTCGTACTACCGCCTCATCTACCTGCTCGAGCGGCTCTTCCCTGCCGCGCCGCCGGTAGGCCAGCTCGGGCCGGTGCAGGACGAGCGCATCCGGCTGCGCGGCGACCCCTCGCTCATCTTCGCCTCGAGCGACGTGAGCGAGCTCGCGCCGGTCAAGGCCGCTGACGGCGTGGAGCGCGCCCGCGTCTCGACCACGTTCCTCGCCCTGTACGGCTCGGTGTCGCCGCTGCCGGCGTACTTCATCGAGCAGATCGCGCAGGCCGACTACCAGGGCGGCCCGCAGCCGATCCGCGAGCTCCTCGACGTCTTCCACCACCGGCTCCTGTCGCTGCTCTACCGCGCGTGGACGAAGTACCGCCTGCCCGTCACGTACCGCAAGCAGGGCGCCGATCCCTTCTCGCGCCGGATGCTCTGCGCGGTCGGCGTCGACGGCTTCCGCGGCTACGAGACGCCGCTCGATCGCTTCTTCTTCCTCCGCTACGCGTCGGTCCTCGCCTCGAAGTCGCGCTCGGCGAGGAACCTGGAGACGGTGCTGTCCGAGATGCTCGGCAACATCGACGTGAAGATCGAGCAGTTCGTCGGTCACTGGACGAAGATCGAGAAGCCGTTCAGGAACAAGCTCGGCGTGATGAACCATCAGCTGGGCGAGAGCCTGACCCTGGGGCGCTACGTGTTCGACGGCTCCGGCCGCTACAAGGTCGTGCTCGGCCCGGTGGGCTACGACGAGTACCTCTCCTTCTTGCCCGGAGGTCGACGGCAAGATCTGGTCCGCGGCGTCATCGAGACGTTCACGCCGGGCATCCACGACGTGATGCTCGAGATCCACGTGGACACGGAGGAGGCGCCGCGGTTCCAGCTCGGCTCGCCGCGCGCCGCGACGCTCAAGCGCACCGCGTGGATCGGCGGCTCTGCGGCGGAGCGGCTCGTGATCACGATCCCCCTCGACGACAAGCACCTCGCGGGCGGCGACGACGAGGACGACGACGATCGCGGCGAGCCCCCGCCGATGTGACCCAGGCCGCGGGCCGCCTGGAGGCGCGGCGGCGCTCGCGCCGTGGACTCGCCCTGCGCTCAGTAAACGGTGAGGCTCTGCAGCGCGGCCGAGATCTCGTCGGCGTTCGCGTCGACGTTCTCGTGGTGCACGATCTGCACGAGCAGGATGCGGCGGGGGCTCCGGAGCAGGATCTCGTGGGCGAAGGCATCCGAGATGGGCTTCGACGGGATCTTCGCCTTGACGAGGTAGCTGCGCCCCTGCGTGTTCGCCGTGGCCACGGGCGCGCGGCCGGAGATGATCTCCGCGCCCTGCTCCTCGAGATCCGCCTCGTAGCGCTTGAGCACGTCGGGCCACGGATCCTCTGGGCTGTCGATGCGCTCGTAGATCGAGAACAGGAACTGCCGCGGGGACTGGTACGTGATGAAGCGGCGCTCGGGGGTGTAGTCGGCGCCGCCGACGTTCCAGTCCATCGGGCGGCTCATGCGGACGTCGCCGTTCATGAGGCCCACGCCGATCCTGCGCGGCACCCGGTCCGTCGCCGGCGCGTCGAGCGGCGGGAAGTACACCTCGAAGCTCGAGTCCTTGCTCAGGGAGCCGGCCGCGCCGTGGAGGTAGAAGACGTCGTCCTGCTTGGGGGCGGTCGGGGAGCCGCCGCAGCCGGCGAGCAGCGCGATCGCGGCCACGGCGGCGCAGGCCACGCCCGCGCGCCCCGCTCCGGCGGCGAGCGGACGGCGGGCGCGGAAGGCGGGGACGTGCGCGAGCATCGGCATTCCGAGGTGCCTCATCGGGGGGAACTCTAGGCCAGCGAGGGCGCGCCAGCCAAATGTTCGCCGAGGAGTTTGCCCTCGGGGTGCCCGGCATTGAATGATTGCCCGGCCCGGGCAGCGCTGCGCCCGCCGATCGAGGCGGTACCCCGTGCCGCGAGAGAGACATGTCCAACGAAAGCAAACCGAGTCGCAAGGGCGAGCCCGCCGGAGCACCGGCGGCGAGCGCGCCGAGCCCCCCCTCCACCAGCACGAGCCAGGGCCACGAGCGTCCGGCGCCTGGCCGCCGCGCGCCCCGACGCCCCGCGCTCGCGGCAGCCTTCGCGCTTGCGCTGGGGGCCCCGGCGTGCAGCGGCATCGACGCCGGCGTGGAGTACCCGGACGATCTGCCCGCGATCGATCGGTACCTCTTGACTCCCGAGAACGGCCCCGAGGCGCCGCTCGCGCTGGGCGAGTTCAAGATCGGCCCCGAGACGTGCAGCGGCGTCGACACGCACCCGGTCACACAGAAGCTCTCGCCCGAGGATCTCAGCCGCTTCCTCGCGGCGCAGGGCGCCGGGAGCATCACCCCGAAGCTGGCGAGGTCGAACCTGTACTGGTTCGACTTCCCCGCGCGCGACAAGTCGTTCGTCCGGCTGCGCCTTGCGGTGCTCGAGGACTCCAAGCACGCGACGCAGGATCTCCACGACGCGGTGCTGCAGCACGGGCCGGGCTGGTGGGGCGTCCGTCGCTCGAACCTCGCCGTGCTCGCGCCGAAGGCGAATCTGAGGGAGGCGATGGCGTTCGCCATCAAGTACAAGCTCGTCTGCTGGGGGGTCTTCACGTACGCGGCCAACGACGACGCGTACGTCGTCCCCGGGCCTTACGCCGAGCTGTGAGGGGAGCTGGCGGCGCGCGGGGCGGAGGCGCACGCCGCCGGCGCGCCGCCGACAGACCTCTGCGAAGCTGGCCCACGCTCGGGGAGAACGCGTAGACTGCGCCCATGCGCCGTTACGTCTTGCTCGCCGCCGCCGTCGCTCCGATCCTCGCCGTGACCGCAGCCGTCTCCGTGCCCGGCTGCAGCGAGGAGTTCGAGAACATCTGCGCGTTCCTCAACGATCCCGACAGCTGCTACCACGCGTTCCAATCTGAAACCGCGGCTGGGTGCTGGACGCCGGGCGCAGGAAACGGACCAAGCGGCGCCTTTGCGAGCCGCGACAAGCTTGATGTCTGCTTCCTCGATGAAGGTGGCCAGATCGTCTTCGATCCCCCTCTCGATATCGCAGCATTCCCCCCGAAGACAATGGCCTTCAAGCGCCTCGATCGGACGGCAGCGGAGTGCGGCTCTGTCACGTTCTCAGGAGAGTTCAGCTACTCCGTGACCGTCCAAGTGCCCTGCACCGCGGACGAGATAGATGGTGGCGTGGCGGAGTGCACGGACGCCGGCACCGATAGCACTATCAAGATCGGCAAAACGATAACCCTCGCGACTCCGGAGGGCAGGAGCACCCTCGACGTGAGCTGCACGAACGGGTCATCGCACCACTTCAATCGTGTCGACATCCAGGAGTGCGCGACGGAAGGACAAGACCAGCTGCAGCCTCGGGCCGTGCTCGAGGCGAGCGCGGGCAACCAGCCCCCGCCTGATGCCGACCCCACGATGACAGGCGATTACGCGGGCTCCGTCAAGCTCAACATTCACTATCCGCAGAGCAGCTCGATAGTGGAGTTCGAGAAGGGAAAAACGCGGGTGGAGCAACCGCCTGTCGTGGTCGAGTACTTCAACTGCCGTATCCCGGCTCCGGCGCCGCTCTGCTTCGACGGCGAGAAGGACGGCTTGGAGACCGACATCGATTGCGGGGGCACGCTCTGCACGAAGCGGTGTGAGGAAAGCCAGTCCTGTGCTCTGGACAGCGACTGCGCGACCGAGACGTGCAGAACCGACAGCAGCGGCTTCCTCAAATGCCAGGCAGCTGCCAGCAGCAGCGCAAGCGCCGCCGCCGGAGGCGGAGGAGGCGCTGGCGGCTCGGGCGGCTCGGGCGGCTCGGGCGGCGCCGGCGGCCAGTAGCCTCGCTCTCCGCTCAGGCGACCAGCACCTTCACCACGAACGTCGTGCTCCCGAGGCGCAGCCGGTCGTTGTCGCGCAGCTGCCGGCGCTCGCCCTGTCCGAGGCGCTGCTCGTTGACGAAGGTGCCGTTGCGCGAGCCGTCATCCTCGATGAAGACCTGACCCGTCGTCGGATCCGCGTGGATCGACGCGTGCCGTGAGGAGGCGCTCGCATCCGCGAGCCCGATCTCCGTCGCGGCGTCCGCCCCGGCGCGCCCCACCTGCGTCCGGCCGCTGTATATCGGCCAGAAGCTGCCTCCAGGATCGTTCTGGAACGTCACGATGAAGCCGACGAGGACACGCGCAGGCTGCGCCGACACCTGCGGCACCGCGCCCGAGACCGCCCCCTGGACGATCGGCGGCGCGACGATCGCAGGCGCCCTGGCCTGAGCGGCCATCGGCACCCCGCCCTGCATCATCGGCGGCGGCGCGACTGCGCCTCCCTGCACCATCGGCGGCGGCGCGACCAAGCCCCCCTGCACCATCGGCGGAGGTGCGACCGCCCCCCCCTGCACCATCGGCGGCGCGACCAGCCCCGGCGCCCCCGTCGGCACGACCATCGGCGGGGGCGCAACCATCTGCGGAGGCGCGCCGAAGACCGGCGCCGGCGCCACGGGCGGCTGCCCCATCGCGCCACCCATTGACGCGCCAGGCACCATGCCTGGCCCCGGTGCCCCGAGCGCCGGCTGGACCGGCGGGACGCCCGGCGCGTTCATCGGAGGAGACGCCGGCTGCGACGTGAGCCCCGCAGAAGGTGCCGCTCGGGCCCAGGGTGAGACCGGGAAGGGAGCTTCCCCGCCCGTCGAGAAGGGGACGCTTCCGCCCGGCGATGCCGGCACCGAGAGCCCGCCTCCCCCGACCCCGTAGGCCTGAGGAGGAGGCGGATAGGCGCCCTGCGCGCCCCCCGCCGCGTAGCCTGGCGACGCCGCGCCGCCATAACCCGAGACGGCTGGCTGCCCTGGATAGCCCGGCGGGCCAGGCGGAGCATAGGCGCCAGCCCCCGCCTGCACCGGCGGAGGCGCGACCGGAACGGAGGCTCCAGGCGCTGCGCCCGCCACGCTCGTACCGCACATCGAGCAGGCAGCGTCGGTCTCCTTGAGCATCCACGCGCAGTTCGGACACGGCCTCATGCGATCTCGAGGCTACCGATTCGCTTGACATCCGTCGAGGCGAAAGCCGCCCGCAGGCGCGAGCACGCCGCGCAGCTCGGCGCGCGCTGCGCGGGCGACGCGATGCCGCTTCCACGCGCTGCAACGCGAGCGCAACAAGCTCGCCGAGAGGCGGAGGCGTCCGTCGCTGCCGCGCGGGCGTCTTCACGAAAAAAGCACGAAAAAAGGCGCCGCGCGTTCAAGCCGCGCGGCGCCTCGGAGACAGGTCGCTCAGCGATCGCTGGCGACGGCCGTCATCAGTTGCTGGCGATCGAGCTCTTCTCCGACTTCTCGATCTCCTTCTTCTCGCCGTCCTTCGACTCCTCGGTCGCGGGCGCGGGCTCGGGCAGCCGCTCGAGCGCGGCCTCCAGGACCTGCTCCATCCGGCTGACGAAGAAGAACTGCAGCTCGTCCACGACCTCCTTCGGGACCTCCTCGAGATCCGCTCGGTTGCGCTCGGGGACGATGATGCGCTTGATGCCGGCGCGGTGCGCCGCCAGCACCTTCTCCTTCAGGCCGCCGATCGGGAGCACGCGACCGCGCAGCGTGATCTCGCCCGTCATCGCGACGTCGTGGCGGACCTTGATCCCGGTGAGGAGCGAGACGAGCGCCGTGAACATCGTCACGCCCGCGCTCGGCCCGTCCTTGGGCATCGCGCCGGCGGGGATGTGGATGTGCAGATCGCTCTTCTCGAGGAAGTCCTTCGCGATGCTGAACCTCGCCGCGTTGCTGCGGACGAACGACAGCGCCGCCTGCGCCGACTCCTTCATCACGTCGCCGAGCTGGCCGGTCAGCTGGAGCTTGCCCGTGCCGTACATCCGCGTCGCCTCGATGAAGAGGATCTCGCCGCCGACGCTCGTCCACGCGAGGCCCGTCGCGACGCCGCTCTCGGCGGTGCGCTCCGCGACCTCGCTCGTGTACTTCGCCGGGCCGAGGAACTCATGCAGGTCGTCCTCGTTGTCGACGCGCCGCTTCTGCGTGTCGCCCTCGGCGACCTTCACCGCCACGCCGCGGATGACGCCCGCGATCTGCCGCTCGAGCGACCGGACGCCGGCCTCGCGCGTGTAGTGATCGATGATCTCCTCCAGCGCCTTGTCCGTGACCTCCAGCTGCTCGGTCGTGAGCCCGTGCTCTGACAGCTGCTTCGGGAGCAGGTGCTGCCGCGCGATCGCGAGCTTCTCCTTCCGCGTGTAGCCGGGGATCTCGAGGATCTCCATGCGGTCGCGGAGGGGCGGCGGGATCGGATCCGCCACGTTCGCGGTCGCGACGAACATCACGTGCGACAGGTCGTACGGGATCTCCAGGTAGTGATCCGCGAACGTGTTGTTCTGCTCCGGATCGAGCACCTCGAGCAGCGCCGCCGACGGATCGCCGCGGAAGTCGTGCCCGATCTTGTCGACCTCATCCATCATGAAGACCGGGTTGATCGTCCCCGACTTCTTCATGCCCTGGATGATCTGGCCAGGGAGCGCGCCGACGTAGGTGCGCCGGTGTCCGCGGATCGCCGCCTCGTCGTGCACGCCGCCGAGCGAGACCCGGTGGAACTTGCGGCCGAGGGCGCGCGCGATGCTCCGGCCGAGCGACGTCTTGCCGACGCCGGGAGGCCCGAGCAGGCAGAGGATCGGGCCCTTCTTGTCCTGCTTCAGCTTCCGGACCGCCAGGTACTCGAGGATGCGCTTCTTGACCTTCTCCAGGCCGTAGTGGTCCTCGTCGAGCACCTTGCGGACGCTGCCGATGTCGAGGTTGTCCTGCGTCGACTGCGTCCAGGGCACGTCGAGGATCCAGTCGAGGTACGTCCGCACCACGGTGTACTCGGCCGACCCGACCTGCATCGTGCGCAGCCGCTTCAGCTGCTTCTTCGCGACGGTCTCCGCCTCGGTCGGCAGGTTCGCCTTCGCGATGCGATCCTCGAGCCCGTCGAGATCGCCCTGATCGCCGTCGTCCTCGCCCAGCTCCTCCTTGATGGCCTTGAGCTGCTGGCGCAGCACGTACTCGCGCTGGTTTTTGCCCATCTCCTCCTTGATCTGGGAGTTGATGCGCTCGCGCATCTTCAGGATCTCGAGCTGCCGCGTGAGCAGCCGCAGCACCTTGCGGATGCGCTCCTTCACGTCGATCGTCTCGATGAGCTGCGCCTTCTCCTCGACCGGAGCGTCGAGGTTCGCCGCGACGAGATCGGCGAGCGCGCCGGGCGCCTGGATGGAGTCGATGAGCGAGCCCGCCTCGCGCGGGAGCTCCGGCATCAGCTGGATGACCTGCTTCGCGATGTCGCGCAGGCTCATCGCCAGCGCCTCCGCCTCGACGTCCTCCGTCGCCGGCTCATCCATGCGGCGGATCTTGGCGCGCAGGTACGGCGTGTGGGCCGTGACGCTATCGAGCCTGATCCGCGTGAGGCCCTGCAAGATCAACGAGTAGTTGCCCGAGCTGTGCTTCAGCGCCTTCAGCACGCGCGCGGCGCAGCCCATCGGGTACAGGTCCTCCGCCCCGGGATCGTCGGTCGACGGATCGCGCTGGGCGAAGATCGCGATGACCGGGCCGGGGAGGTTGTCGACATCCTCCACCAGCGCGACCGACTTCTCGCGGCCGACATCGAAGGGCGCGACGGCGCCCGGGAACAGCACCGCATTGCGGATCGGCAGAACCGGCAGCTCGTCGCCGAAGACGACCTCTTCCTCGGAGCGCGGCGGCATCGGCGGGTTCTTTTTCTCGGACATGGCGATCTCCTCTAGGCACCCGACCGGGGGAGGTAAACCCCTTCATCAACACGCAGCCGGGCCGCGCGGCCACCGCGCGCCCCGGTCATCTTGGCTTGCATCCAGACGGATGCGGATGGTGCAACGCGGAGCCCTGCTGGCAGCTCTTGGTGGAAGACAGCCCGCGAGGCTACGGGAACTCACCATAGACACGGCGCATGCCGCGTGCCACAGCCCTGGCCATTTTTTTGAATGAGGATACGCTGCCGGTGGTCAGCTCCGACTCCGACCTGCAGCGCTCGCTCGTCACGCTCGTCACCACGTGGCGCGCGCGGCGCGGCGCAGGATCCTCGGCGGCCGGGTCAACGCGGCGCGCGGAGGAGGCGCGCCTCGGCCTTGCCGCGCGCCGCGGCGAGGCCGAGGCTGCGCCCGGCACGGAGCGACACCCTGGCCCTCGCTGAACGATGATCGATCCCCTGCTCGGCCTCGGTGCGCTCGCGATCGCGATGCTCGGCCTGCCGGCGGCGCCGTCGCTCGATCCAGGGCCCAGCCCGGCGTGCCCGGCGGACATGCGGCTCGTCACCGGCACGCACCGCGACGAGGTGCAGCACGTCTGCGTGGAGCCGGTCAAGAGCGGCAAGGCGACCCACTGCTTCGCGTACTGGGAGGACATCACGGCCGAGGAGGGGCCGTCGACCGAGATCTCCGTGTGCATGGACCAGTTCGAGGCGCCGAACCAGCGGGGGGCGAAGCCGCTCGTCATGCAGTCGTTCGAGACGGCGACCGCGTGGTGCGCCGCGCGCGGCAAGCGGGTGTGCGCCGAGCAGGAGTGGGAGCTCGCGTGCGAGGGCCCCGAGCGGCGTCCCCTCGCCTACGGCTGGCGCGTGGACAAGGCGGTCTGCAACAGCGGCAAGGCCTGGCGGCCGGTCGACGAGCGGAAGCTCGGCGCCTCCGGCGAGGCGGCGCAGCGCGAGGTCGAGCGGCTCTGGCAGGGCGCGCCGAGCGGCTCCCATCCCGGGTGCGCCTCGACCTTCGGCGTCTTCGACATGATGGGCAACGTCGAGGAGTGGGTCGCCTCGCGCCGCGGCCGCCGGTGGCCAGGCGCGCTCATGGGCGGCTTCTGGGCCAAGCCGTGGACGGGCTGCCGCGGGACGAACGACGCGCACGATCCGAAGTTCGTGTTCTACGAGACCGGCTTCCGCTGCTGCGCCGATCCGCGCTCAGCGCCCCCTTCGCGCGGCGCGGCGGCGCCCGTGGCGGACGAAGAGCGCGGCGGGCGCCGAGCGCCCGGGCCCTGAGGCCGAGCCTCCACGGCGGCGCTCGCCGCGAGCGAAGAAGGCGGCACGACGGGCGCAGGTCCTGCTAGAAGCCAGGGCGTGCGCGCCCTGTTCTTCGGTACCCCCGCCATCGCCGTGCCGTCGCTCGAGGCGCTCGCGTCGATCGCGGACGTCGTCGGCGTCGTCTGTCAGCCAGATCGGCCGGCCGGCCGCGGGCTCGAGCTGAAGGCGCCGCCGGTGAAGGTGAAGGCGCTGGAGCTCGGCGTGCCCGTGGTGCAGCCCGAGAAGGTCCGCACGCCCGAGTTCGCCGCGTGGGTCGCGGGCGCCGGAGCGGACGTCGCGCTGGTGATCGCCTACGGGCGCATCCTGCCGAAGGCGGTGCTCGAGGCGCCGCGGCGCGGCTGCATGAACCTGCACGCGTCGATCCTGCCGCGCTACCGCGGCGCCGCGCCGATCACCTGGGCGATCGTCGGGGGCGAGGCCGAGACGGGCATCTCGCTGATGCAGATGGACGAGGGCATGGACACGGGGCCCGTCTACGGGGTGCGCCGGACGGCGATCGGCCCGGACACGACCGCCGACGAGCTCGCGATCGATCTCGGGGCGCTCGCCGCGCGCGTCGTGCGCGAGGACCTCCGCCGCGCGGTGGACGGCGAGCTCGCGCCGACGCCGCAGGACCACGAGGCGGCGACGCACGCGGCCCTCCTGAAGAAGGAAGACGGGCGCATCCGGTGGGAGCGGAGCGCCCGGCAGATCCACGACCACATCCGAGGGATGACCTCGTGGCCAGGCGCCTTCACGACGATCGACGGCAAGACGCTGAAGGTGCTGGCCGCGCATGTCGAGAGCGAGGCCGACCAGGCCGGCGCGCCGCCGGGGACCGTGGTGATGGCCGGCCGCAGCGTCGTGATCGTCGCCTGCGGCGCGGGCGCGATCCAGATCGTGCGAGCACAGGCCGAGGGGCGAAAGCCGCTCGCGGCGGCGGACCTCGTCGCCGGGCGGACGCTCCAGACGGGGATGATGCTCGGTCGTTGAGCGCCCCGGGCGCCGTTCACGGCGCCCCGTCGATGAGCGCGGCCCGCGTCACGGCGCCCGGTCGTTGAGCGCCGTCCGCGTCACGGCCCGGCCGGGTGCCAGATCGTCTTCAGCTCGACGAACCGCTCGATCCAGCGGGGGGACGTCGCCGCCCTGTCGTCGAACCACTCCGCCTCGCCGAGCGATCGGGCGCGCACCCGCTTGACGCTGGCCGCGGCCGCCTCCTCGAGGCGCTTCGTCAGCGCCGCGTCCACGCCGTGCAGATCGAGCGCGGCGACGTCCATGTGCGCGGCGAGGTGCGGCAGCACCTCCGCGAGCTGGCCGGTGAGGACGTTGACGACGCCGCCCGGGAGATCGCTCGTGGCGAGCGCCTCGCCGAAGACGAGCGCCGTGCGCGGATCCGCCTCGCTCGCGAGCACGACGCAGGTGTTGCCGGCGGTGATCACCGGCAGGAGAGCGCCCGCGAGGCCGAGCAGCGCCGGCCGCGGCGGCGCCGCGATGACGACGACCCCCATCGGCTCGGGCACCGTGAAGGTGAAGTGCGGGCCGGACACGGGGTTCAGGCTCGCGAAGAGGCTCTGGTACTTGTCGGCCCAGCCCGCATAAGCGACCGCGCGATCGATCACCGCCAGGACCTCGCGCTCGGCGGCGCCTGCGCCCTGCCCGCCGCGCTCGAGCGAGGCCGCGAGCTCCGCGCGCCGCGCCTCGAGCATCTCGGCGAGGCGGTAGAGGATCTGCCCGCGGTTGTACGCGGCGCGCGCGGACCAGCCGCCGAGCGCGCCGGCCGCCGCGAGCACGGCGTCGCGCCCGTCCTTGCGCGAGGCGCGCGGGATGTTTTCGACCGCCCCCGCGCCTCCGTGATCGCGCACCTGCGTGTACCTCCCGGACTCCGAGCGCACGAACGCGCCGCCAACGAACATCTTGTACGCCTTGCGCACGCCGACCCGCGCGCGCGCCTCGCCCGGAGGAGCGTCGAGCGCAGCCGCGCCGGCGCAATCCCCGATCGACGTGCACCCCTCGTCGCCGCCGCTGTCCTGGTCGCCGAGCGCCATCAGTCCACCTCGAGGTAGGCGAGCAGCCCCTGGCGCCCGCCCTCGCGGCCGAAGCCGCTCTCCTTGTAGCCGCCGAACGGCGCGCTGGGATCGAACTTGTTGAAGGTGTTCGCCCAGACGACGCCGGCGCGGAGTCGCTGCGCGACCCAGAAGCTCTTCGAGCCCTTGCCGGTCCAGACGCCCGCCGACAGCCCGTACATCGTGTTGTTCGCCTTCTCGATCGCCTCCTCGGGCGTGCGGAAGGTCAAGATCGAGAGCACCGGGCCGAAGATCTCCTCGCGCGCGATCCGGTGCGACTGCGCGACGCCCGTGAAGAGCGTCGGCGCGAACCAGTAGCCCCGCTGCGGGAGCGCGCAGCTCACCGAGAAGCGCGCGGCCCCCTCGCGCTCCCCCGCCGCCACGAGCTCCTCGATCTTCGCGAGCTGCGCCCGCGAGTTGATGGCGCCCACGTCCGTGTTCTTGTCGAGCGGATCGCCGACGCGCAGGGTCCCCATGCGCTCGCGCAGCTTGAAGAGGAGCGCGTCGTGGACGCTCTCCTCGACCAGGAGGCGCGACCCCGCGCAGCAGACGTGGCCCTGGTTGAAGAAGATGCCGCCGATGATCCCCTCGACGGCCTGATCGAGCGGCGCGTCCTCGAACACGATGTTCGCGGCCTTGCCGCCGAGCTCGAGGGTGAGCCGCTTCCCGGTGCCGGCGAGCGCGCGCTGGATGCGCTTGCCGACCTCGGTCGACCCGGTGAACGCGACCTTGTCGACCCCAGGGTGGCCGACGACCGCGGCGCCGGTCGCGCCGGCGCCCGTGACCACGTTGACGACGCCGGGCGGGAGCTCGGCCTCCTCGATGATCTTCGCGAGGAGCAGCGCGGTGAGCGGCGTCGTCTCGGCGGGCTTGAGGACGCACGTGTTGCCCGCCGCGAGCGCCGGGGCGAGCTTCCACGCCGCCATGAGCAGCGGGAAGTTCCACGGGATCACCTGGCCCGCGACGCCGAGCGGCCGGGGGTCGCGCCCCGGGAAGGCGTGCTCGAGCTTGTCCGCCCAGCCCGCGTGGTAGAAGAAGTGCGCGGCCGCGAGCGGGAGATCGACGTCGCGGGACTCCTTGATGGGCTTGCCCCCGTCGAGCGACTCGGCGACGGCGAGCTCGCGCGCCTTCTCCTGGAGGACCCGGGCGACGCGGTAGAGGTACTTGCCGCGATCGAGCGGGCGCATGCGCGACCAGTGCTTCTCGTACGCGGCCCGCGCCGCCTGCACGGCGAGATCGACGTCCTGCTCCGAGGCCTCGGCGAACTCGCAGAGCTTCTCCTCGGTCGACGGGCTGATGCTGTCGAGGTAGCGGCCCGAGGCCGGAGCGCGCCACGCGCCGCCGATGAAGAGCTCGTACCGCGGCGCGATCTTCACGTGGTCGCGCCCCTCGGGCGCCGGCGCGTAGCGCCAGGCGTCGCCGAACACGACGGTCGCGTCGCGCGCCGCGGTCGCGTCCCGGGGCGAGCCCCCGTCGCCGCCAGCCGCGGCGGTGCTGTTGTCGCTCATGCGGCGCACTTTACGCCCGCGGCCGCGCGTTGAACACCGACGCGGGCCCGCCCTCGCGGCGCGGTCAGTCCTTGCTGAAATGGTCCCCGCTCTGGTAGGCGCCCGTCCGCTCCTTCTCGAGCTGCATGAGCACGTCGTTGAGGAGCGTCGACGCGCCGAAGCGGAACAGGTCGCTCGTGAGCCAGGCGTCGCCGAGGGTCTCCTTGACCAGCACGAGGTAGTGGAGCGCCTGCTTCGCGGTGCGGATCCCGCCGGCCGGCTTCATCCCGACGCGCCGCCCGGTCGCCTGCGCGTGATCGCGGATCGCCTCCAGCATCACCAGCGTCACCGGAGGCGTCGCCGCCGGCGTGATCTTCCCGGTCGAGGTCTTGATGAAGTCGGCGCCCGCGAGCATCGCGATGCGGCTCGCCTTGCGGACGCGATCGTAGGTCCCGAGCTCGCCCGTCTCCAGGATCACCTTGAGGTGCGCGTGCCCGCACGCCTCCTTGGTCGCGGCGATCTCGTCGTACACCGCGCCGTACTCGCCGGAGAGCATCGCGCCGCGGTCGATCACCATGTCGATCTCGTCGGCGCCGAGCTCGACCGCCTGGCGGACGTCGGCGAGCTTGACGGCGAGCGTGGAGAGGCCGCTCGGGAAGGCGGTCGCCACACTGGCCACCTTGACCGCCGAGCCCGAGACCGCTCGCTTCGCCACGGAGACGAGCTTGGGATAGACGCACACCGCCGCACACGAAGGGATGTCCGCGCGCTCGTGGGGTCGAAGCGCCTTCTGACAGAGCTGCTCAACTTTTCCCGGGGAGTCTTTCCCCTCGAGGGTGGTGAGGTCCATCATCGAGATGGCGAGCTTGAGGCCGGCGACCTTGGCGGGGCCTTTGATGCTCCTTTTGCCGAGCCCGGCGGCTCGCTCTTCGACCATGACCTTATCCACGGTGGGCGAAGAGAAATCGGGGTAGGTGACCTCCCTGCCCTGGCGCACCACGCCGGGCGCGGCGCCGCTGTCGTTTCCGAAGATCGCCATCGGCCTCGTCTCCTGGCGCGGGAACGTACCAGAAGCGTCGGATCGATCCTACCGAGTGCGTGCTAACGTGGCGCTCTGATGAAGAGACGCTTCCCGATTGCCGTCGTTTTTGTCGTACTTGCTGTCGTCTTTGCCTTTGCCTCGCTGCTCGGGTGTGGCGCGGCCGAGCGACCCGATGGTGGACAAGGGCTGATCCCGGTCGGCGCGACGGCGCCCGACGTGTTCGCCGCGGATCAGCACGGCGCGATCCAGCGGCTGTCCGATCAGCGGGGTCGGGCCGTGGTCGTGTACTTCTATCCGAAGGACGGGACGCCTGGCTGCACCGAGGAGGCGTGCGCGTTCCGCGACGCGTGGGATCGGTTCAAGCAGGCCAACGTGCAGGTCTTCGGCGTGTCTTCCGACACCCGCGAGTCGCACGAGAAGTTCGCGACCGAGAACAAGCTGCCGTTCCCGATCCTTGTCGACACCGATCACGCGTGGGCCACGGCGTTCGGCGTGCCGATGCGGCTCGGTGCGACGGCGCGCGTGACGTTCCTCGTCGATCCGGACGGCAAGATCGCGAAGGTCTATCCGGACGTGGATCCCGGGGTGCACGCGGACGAGGTGCTGAAGGACGCCGCGCAGCTCACGGGCGCCGCGCTCCCGGTCGCGCCAGCGGCGTCGGGCAGCGCAGCGCCGGCCGGAGCGGACACCGCGGCGCCGGCCGCCACCGGGGCGGCGCCCGCGGCGGCGCCTGCGGGAGCGGCGGAGCCGGCCACGGCCGCTCCGGTGGCGACGGGGACGATGCTGCCCCCGGCGGCCCCCGCGGCGCCCCCGGCGAAAGGTCCGCCGGCGAGGCGGTGACGCCCGCGCGCGCACGCGGCGCAGGAGCGCCGGCGGGTCGCGCGCTGACCGCGCGGGCCGCGCGGAGGGCTGACGGGAGATCTGCAGACGGGAGCGCGCGTGGTGCGTAGGTCGTCGGAATTTTTGAACACCAACGGGTTGGATCTCTGCGTCCATCGCTTCCGCGACGACCACGCGCAGCCGACGGGCCTCACGCTGCTGCTGCTCCACGGCTTCCTCGACGCCGGGAGCACGTGGGACCTCGTGGCCGAGCCGCTCGCGCGGGCGGGGCACGACGTCGTCGCGCCGGACCTGCGCGGGTTCGGCAGGAGCGCCCGCGTCGGCGCAGGCAGCTACTACTACTTCCCCGACTACATCGCCGACGTCGCGGCGCTCGTGGACGCGCTCGCGCCGGCGCGCCTCGGCGTGGTGGGCCACTCGATGGGCGGCGCGGTCGCCGTGTACTACGCGGGCGCGTGCCCCGGCCGCGTCGAGCGCCTGGCGCTGCTCGAAGGCGTGGGGCCGCCGGCGAGCGGCCCCGAGGTCGCCGTCGTGCGCGTCGAGGCGTGGCTGCGCCAGATGGCGGAGCTCGATCGCGCGCCGCGGAAGCTCTCGTCGATGCAGGACGCGATCGCGCGGCTCGTGGCGAACCACCCGCGCGTGCCGCGCGACGTGCTGGCGACGCGCGCGCCGCTGCTCACGCGGGAAGAGCCGGACGGCGGGCTCGCGTGGGCGTACGATCCGATGCACCGGACGACCTCGCCGCTGCTGTTCCAGGTGGAGGCGTTCATGACGTTCCTGGAGCGCATCGCGTGCCCGACGCTGCTCGTGAGCGGCGGGCCGACGGGGTGGCACCCGGAGGACGAAGCGGAGCGGGTGGCGAGGCTCAAGCGCGCGGAGCACGTCGAGCTGCCGGAGGCCGGGCACATGATGCACTGGTCGGCGGCGGCGGAGCTGGCGGAGCGGCTGGGCGAGTTCTTCGCGGCGGGAGGCGGCGCCGGGGATGCGGCGGGGCAGGGAATCAGGGAGGCAGCCGAGGCAGCCGAAGCCGCGGCAGCAGCGAGCGAAACCGGGTCCCTCTGAGGGCGGAAATAAAAGAGCTTGACTCGGCAGGGCGAGTGGGTAATCTGCGCGCCTCCTCGACGAGAGGCATGCCACCTTAGCTCAGTGGTAGAGCAACGGTTTCGTAAACCGTAGGTCTCGGGTTCAAGTCCCGAAGGTGGCTCAACGTGAATGCCAGCGTGTTCGCTCGCCTGTAGGTGAGCAGGAGACCGCTGGCGCTCGATGGTGCTGGTGAATCTCGCTCTTGCCGGTTGAGCGATGGCGCGCCGTTGTGCGCATAGCTTTCCCTGCGAGCGTCATCGTCTGGCGTCACGCTGCCCCAGCGCTGGATCGAGCTCTCTCGCTGGGTCCCGGTGCTGGAGTTGCGCCCGTTCATGGGTGATACTGGCAGCCTCCTACAGGCGGCGTTACCCGTTCAGGCTGAACCCCTTATGGCCGCGTAGCCGTTGTCGGCTGATGCAGCCGAGCTCGCCGCGCGCTTGCCGATAGCTGCGCCCCGCGGCAAGGATGAGCGTGGGAGGACCACGCATGACCACGATCTCCTTCGACTTGCCCGATGACGCCATGCTCGCCCTGCACGTGGCGCCTTCCGAGGTCACGCGCGAGCTGCGCATGGCGGCGGCGGTCAAGCTCTACGAGCTGGGCCGTCTCTCCTCTGGTGCAGCGGCCCGCCTGGCAGGCGTGCCTCGCGTCGCGTTCCTCGCGAAGCTGGCCGATTACGGCGTCGACACCTTTCGCATGACCGACGAGGACCTGCGCGCGGATGTCGATAATGCGTGACGTCCTCTGCAATACATCACCGCTCCTATACCTTCACCAACTCGGCCGGCTCGATCTGCTTCCGGACCTGTACCAGCGGATCACCATCCCCAAGGCCGTGGCCCATGAGCTCCGTGAGGGCATGCGGCTTGGCCACGCCGTGCCACGGGTCGAGGACCTCCCGTGGCTCGCCGTCGAGGAGGTAGAGCACGCCTCTCTCCTGCGACTCGTCGCCGATCTGGACGCCGGAGAGCGCGAGGTGCTGGCCCTCGCTGCCGGACGCCCGGCGAGCCTTCTGCTCCTGGACGATGGCCAGGCCCGCCGCTATGCGACGATGCTCGGGCTGACGTTCACCGGCACGCTCGGCGTGCTCCTACGGGCAAAACAGCGGGGCTTCCTCGACCGCGTGAGCCCCTGTCTCGATCGGCTCCAGGCGCTCGGTTTTCGGATCGCTCCGGCGCTGCGCGCGAGCGTGCTGGAGCTCGCCGGCGAGCCCGCACGCTGATCCCGGACGGCTCTTTACCCCCTCACGAGCCCAATCACCACAACGGCAAGAAGCGCCGCCAGACCGAGCACCGCCACCGCGGCCACGACGAGCCCCCACCTCGTCCGGGAATGCGCCGCGTTCGTCGCCGCTATCACGCCAGCGCCAACACGCGTCTGCTCCCAGGGCTCCGTCCTCGCCAGCACCTCTCGCGCCGCCACACCCGCCATGACGGCGGCCGCCCCTTCCCATGTCTCCGTGCTCATCAGCGCGCCCGTCTCCGGCGCCCACGCCGCCCCTGCCACCGGGCCGCGCCCCTCCCTCTCGGCCCCCGCAGCCCTGCCCGCCGCCGGCAGCGCCGGAGACGGAGGCGGCCCCGCGGCCGCTTCGTCCCCGATCCCAGGCGCCTTCCCCGCGCCCACCCGACCCAGCCCCCACGCCGGCTCCACCCTGAACCGCTGCGCCATCGCCAGCTTGCTCCGCGCATCGGCGACTGCCGGCGCGCTCCCCGGAGCTGCTCCCCCCGCCGGCAGCACCGCCATCAGCTGCACCGCCCTTGCCGCCCTCTCCCCCCGAGGCGTCCCAGCGCGCTCGCGGATCGCCCGCTCCCTCGCCGCGTCCGCCGCCTCGCTCAGGAGCTGCCGCGCGCCCGCGTCGTCCAGCGCCCTCTCCGCCGTCACCGCGGTCCGCGCCACCTCGCGCAGCGCCGCCGCGAGCTCCGCCGCCCGCGCAAACCGCGCTTCGGGCCTCTTGGCGAGGCACCTGGCCACCGCAGTCCAGAGCGCCTCCGGACACCCCGGGAGCACCTCCGGCAGGGGCGTCGCTTCCAGGTGCACGTGCGCCGCAAGGATCTCCGTCTCCCCGATGCCCGACGCCTCGTCGAGCACCGCGTACGGGTGCGCCCCGGCCAGCATCTCGTACACGACCACGCCGAGCGCATACAGATCCGCGCGCGCGTCCACGGCGCCCCCGGCGACCTGCTCCGGGGCCATGTAGCGCGACGTCCCGACCACCCTCCTTTGCCCGGTCAGCCCGAGGCCCACGCCCCGCGCGTCCTTCGCCACGCCGAAGTCGACGAGCCGCGCGCGCACGCCGTCGCTCACCAGGATGTTCTCGGGCTTCACGTCGCGGTGCACGAGGTCGGCCTCGTGCGCCGTCGAGAGCGCGTCCGCGATCTGGATCGCGTAGTGGAGCGCGCGCACCGGATCGAGCCGCGCGCCGCCTGCGATGATCTCCCGCAGCGGCACGCCCGAGGCGCGCTCCATCACCATGAAGAGCCGCCCGTCCGCGGCCCTGCCGGCGTCGTACAGCCGCACGATGTTCGGGTGCGCGACCCGCGCCGCGAGCTTCGTCTCCCGGAGGAAACGCTCGGCGTAACGCGCCTCCCCCGCGAGGGCGCGGTGGATGATCTTGATCGCCACCGGCCGCTCCAGCGCCGTGTCGAGAGCGGCCCAGACCTCGCCCATCCCTCCGCGTCCGAGGAGGCGATCGATCAGGAAGCGCCCCTGGAACAGCGCCCCGGGGCTCAACGGCTCATCGATGCTCGTCACCTCGCGACACCCCACCTCGCAGCGCCTGACGAACCTGACGATAACGAACGAGCGCCCCGGCCATCATCGCTCCTCTACCCTTGTTGCCCCTCCCGGGGAAAGGTAGCGTCGGGTGTCCATCGCGCGAAGCGCGCCGAGCGCATGCAGCGCCAGCGGGCAGCGCGCCCCCGGAGCCCGATGTCGAGCCCCCTCCCCGACCCCGATGACGGCGATCCGACCCTCGAGGCCCGCGTCGCCCACGCCGTCGCGCCGTACGCCGATCTCCTGCCCGCCGAGGATCTCGAGGCGCTGCGCGCGCTGACCGCGCGCTTCCTCGCGACGCACCCCGTCGCCGCCCCGCTCGTCGACCGGCTCCGCCCGCGCACGCCCCCCGCCGCGAGCGGCGAGGTCGACCGGCGCGAGCCCGCGGCGCTGGCCGAGGCCGCGCAGCGGCTCGCAGCGAAGGCGGGCGCTGCCAAGGGCCGAGGGCAAGGCGGCGCCCGATGAGCCACGGCGACCGGCCGCGGAGGCCCCTCCGCCCCGACCAGCAGGCGCTCGTCGCGGAGGCCGTGCCGCTCGTCGAGAAGCTCTGCGGTCACTTCCTCCGGCGGACGCGCGCGCACTACGTGTGCCGACGATCTCCGCTCCGCCGCGGTCCAGGCGCTCCACGAAGCCGCGCTCGGCTACGATCCAGCCCGCGGCGTCCCCTTCCAGGTCTACGCGTGGCGGCGCGTCGACGGCGCGCTGTCGGACGCGCTGCAGCAGGAGTCGAAGCACTGGCGCGCCGCCCGCGAGGACGGCTACGACGCCGCCGAGGCGGTGCAGGACACGAGCGACGTGCTCGCCGACGGCGACGCCGAGACGACCGCGCAGGCCGACGGGATGGCCGACCAGGTCGCGGCCGCCGCGGTGCTCGGCCTCGTCGGCCGCGCGCTGACAGCGCCGGGCGAGGAGGGCGAGCGGCTCCGCGCCACGTACGACCGCGCCATCCGCGCGGTGGAGGCCGCCCTGTCGCGGCTCCCGGACGAGGAGCGGCGCGTCCTCGTGCTCCGCCACATCGAGGAGCGGACCTGGCAGGCGATCGGCGCGGCGCTCGGCTGCTCGGAGCGGACCGCGAAGCGGCGCAGCGCGGAAGCCCAGAAGCGGTTCGCCGCCGCGCTGCGAGCCGACCGGGAGCGCGCGCAGGGGGGCGCCGCCGCGCCTGATCGGGTGGGGCTCTCGGGCGCGACGTCCGACGTCCGGGTAGAGCACCAGGCGGCGCGTGTCCCCGCCGCTATCCTTGCGGTCGAGCACGCAGAGCGCTCGCAGGAGACCCTTGGCATAGCGGCACGACGCGCGCCTTCACCTCCTCGAGAAACTCGCGCAGCCCAGAGGCGGCGCCCCGCTCCCGCAACCGCTCGAGCGGCGCTTCGGTCAAGCAGCGCGCCTCGCGCTCGCGATCGTCGCCCGTGAGCCAGCGGACCACCCGCTTCGGGTTCCGCTTCGCCTGCTCGTCTTTCGCGTCGAGCTGGTGCGCCTCGTCGCAGGGGGAGAAGCCGAGCTCGCGTCGAAGCTCGCCGAGGCGAGCGTGTTCTTCGTCCGACTCGGGCTCGAACCCCGCGAGCACCCACGCCTCGCGCATCGGATCGGGGCAGCCGAGGACGATTTGAAACGACGCCCACCGTGAGCCTTCGGTCCGGGCTTGAGCAAGCCCCTTCCGGCGGAGCTCCCCCTGATCATCCATGTCCCAGACGATGAAGACCGCTTCCAGGCGGATCGACGGATCCCGCTTACCCACCTCGCGCGCGATCGCGAACGCGTTCCTCGCGGTCTGGGCGCCCGCCGCCCCCGGCTTTCCGTCGAAATGCCCCGGCATGAAACGCACGTTGCCGAGGTCTCGCCTGTACGCCTCGAGCTTGTGGATGTCGAAGAACTCCTTGCCGTGGCCGTCGCTCGCCCATTCACGGATGGACTCCGGGTGCGAACGCAGGAGGACGCTCACCCAGGCGGGCCCCTCGTCGTGAAGCACGCGGTCCACGAGAGCGCTCGCTGTCAGGAAGTCGGCGTGGGCCTCACAGAAGACCAGGAGCTTCACGGCGCGCTCTCGGCGAGCACCCAGTCTCGCTCTGGATCCATGCTCCAGAGCTGGCCCGCCGAGAGCGTGCCTTTCACCTCCGTCGCCTGCGGGTGCTCGGAGAGGCGCTTGAGGGCCACGGTGCCGTCGTCGCGGAGCGCGAAGGCATAGATCTCGGAGGGGTCGAGCTCGTCGAGGATGTAGGGCGAGTGCGTCGTGGCGACGACCTGGAGATCGCTGAACTCCTCGAGCAGGCGTCTTACCAGCCGCACCAGATCCATCTGCGCCTGCGGGTGGAGCGACTCGGCGAAGTCATCCAGAAGCAGGACTTCCGGGCGGTTCGGGCCATGAAGCACGGTCAGGAGCGCCAGCGTGATGAGGGTCCCCTCGCTCGCCGCGTGCGCTGGGACGGAAGGGGCGCCGCGGAAATCGAAGAACACCTTGCTTCCGACGACGTCCTCGGCCTTGTGAGGCAGCTCTGGATTCGGGCGCCCGACCTTGGCCTGCCGGATTCGGACCCGCTCCACGTTCGGAATGATCCGACGGAGCGACTCTTCGATACGCTCGAACGCTTCGTCGTAACCGAGCTTGATCGCGGCGAGCGCGACGGCTGTGTTGGCCCCATCGTAGTCGACGCCGGGCGCGAGATCATCGCTGTACGCTGCGGCGGCGATGCGCTCCGCATTGAGCTTGTAGAGGGTCGCGGGGGCAACGGCCTCGTCGAGCCGCGGCACGATGCTGCGGAGGGGGTGGTCGCCATAAGCGGTGACCTTCTGCAAATCGCCGCTCCGTTTCCACTTCCACTCGACGTCCACCTCCGATCCCGAGAACGCGGTCCGGAAGCTCCAGTCCTCGTCCTCCCATGTGCCCCGTGACGTCAGCGCGATCGCCCCCCCTTTGGTCCCCCGGCGAAGCAGATCCCCGGGCGACCAATCACCCGTCAACACGTCCCGGGGCGCGTAGCGCACGAGGCGGCTCTGAAGCGCGAGCGCCTCGAGCACGCTCGTCTTCCCGGACCCGTTCGGGCCGACCAGCACAGTGAGCCGGCCGAGCGCGACGGTGCTGTCCCGATGGCCCTTGAATTCCTGGAGTCGAACGGACGTGATCATGCGGAAATTCCTGCAGGTCGAGCTTCCCCTGGCCGGAGAGCAGCGGCATCCGGGGCCGCCCGCCGCGTCAGGCGCCACGGGCAGGCGGAAAGGTACGCCCGTAGGACCAGTCAGTGAAGCCTGTCCTGTGAAGGCCTGGGCGTCCGTCGGCGGTTTGGCGGAGGCCCGGGGGCGGTTCGCCGCCGCGCTGCACGCGGACCGGGAGCGTGCAGCGCAGCGCCTCGGCACCAGCTCAGCCAGGGCTCTCCGTCACCAGCTCCGGGACGACAGGAGTCACCCCCGGCTCCTCCCCGCTGCCGCTCCCACCACCGCCGCCGCCATCGCCGTGCCCGTTCCCTTCGCCTCCCTTCGGCGCCTCCTTCCTCGACGACCGGGCCGAGTTGGGCCTGCCCACCGCGAACAGCGACGGGAACCGCTCCTGGATGCGCGAGTTCTTCCGCCACAGCCACAGCGCTGCCGCCCGCACCTCCTCGTAGCGCAGGCAGAGCAGCGTCCAGACCCGCACGTACCGGTCGAAGGCCTGCCGGGCCCTCGGCGTCATCGCCGTCGAGAGCTTCTGGATCATCGCCCCGGCCAGCTCCCGCGCGCGCGCCGCGTCGTCGGCCCGGTAGTGCTTCGGGTCCGCCTTCACGACGTCGGCGCGCAGCTCGTAGATCCGCGCGTAGCCGAGCAGATCGTTCGCGAGGTCGCGGTGCCCGGTGCCCGGCCGCAGCCGATCGAGCTCCGGCTTGATCGCGGGGTCGTCCGCGAGCTGGTACTCGCACAGCGCCTGCATGCGCGCCTCGACCTCCAGCCCCTCGGTGACCAGCGCGATCGGCAGCCGCGCCTCCGTCTCGAGCGCGCCGGCGGCCCGGGCCTCCGCGAGCGCGTGCAGCACGGCGAAACACGCGAGCTCCAGCTCGTCGACGTGCGTGACGTCGAACTCCTCCCGGGGCAGCCGCGCGAAGCGCGCGCACGTCGGGCGAGGACACGAACCCGACGACGCCGAGGGCCGCATACGTGGCCGCCTCGACGTCGATCCTCACGGTGATGAGCTCGGGCTCGGAGAGGCGGTCGAGCGCCGGGGCGAGCGCCTCGAGCGCCTTCTTGCCAGCCGCGGGGTCGTAAATGGGCGGAGCGTAGGATGGCTCTCCAGAGGCGGCAGCGGTCGCGGAGCGCTTCTTCGACTTCGTCACAGCAGGCATATCTCTCCTCCTGAAATCTCCTCGAAAAGGGAGGCTGTTGGTTGCGTTCGACCCGAGCCGTCGCCGCGCCGCGCGGACAGCGCGAGCGAACGATGGATCAGGGCCACCGGGACCGAGCGCGTCGCGCGAAGGGGATCCGTCGCCCGGCGTCCTTCCGTCCCGTCGAGGAGATCAATCGGGAGCGCGACCCCGATCGGGTCACGAAAATCGATCAGGGTCGGTCGATTTGTTTGCGGCTCCGGCGGGCACGGGCCCTGCTTGCGCGGAGGTCCGTCAACACGAGAAAAAGAGGCCCGCGGCGCTGTCGAGAGCCTCCGCCCAGAGTTTCATCGCTCCCGGCGGCTCTCGACAGCCTCCGCCCAGAGTTTCATCTCTCCCTCCTCGGTCGACGCCGGTTCGCCCACGCGCCCGAACGCAATCTTGCCGAAGAACGAGATCTTCACGCTCCCCTCCGGAGACCGAACGAGCACCGTCCTCGCGTTGGCCTCTTCTTGCAAGGCATCGCCTTCTCGAAGCCATGGGATCTCGCGCTCGAGCTCGTGATGATCCAACGGATCGTGCGCAAAGAAGTCGAAGTCGATGGATTCACGATGCCCGAGGCGCAACGCAAGCGCCGTGCCGCCGTAAAGAACGAAGCGCCTGGGGACGCAAGCGAGCTCGGGCCAGAGCGCTCGCTGGGCGGCGGGAAGCACGTCGAGCCTGGGCAGAAGGCGCGTCACGGAAGCGGGCGTTCCAGCAGAGGCGGAGGTCGGCGGCCGAAGAAGAGGTGCCAGTAGTTCCAGGACTTCGGATCCATCACGCCCGGGGGAGCGTGATCCAGCGCGCCCAACAAGGCCTGGTCGCCCATCGCGCGCCGCACGGCTCTCACGTCCTCCGCCGTTCCGAGCGTCATCACCTGACAGAGAAAGTGATGCGGGCGAGCGAGGGTGACCGCGGGCGGCTGCCACCAGACGTACCTGGCTGCAAGCTCGCGGAGCTCGGCGTCAGCGTTCACCAGCAAATCCTACTGCTCACCGGCCGATCCGGCTACCGCGTAGCGGCCCTCCAGCCGGCAGCAGGCGCAGCAGGAGACCGGGGGCGCGACGCGACCCAGCCTGGCCTCCTTCCGCCCGCGGATCGCCGCGCCGGAGACGCGGGGCGCAGGGTCCCGTTCGGCGGGCTCGCCCGTCACATCGGGTGCTCCTCTGCCGCATAGACGGCGTCGCTCGCGGCGCCGCGCGCGCACCCGCTCAGACGCCCGCCGAAGCGGCAGCCCCTTGCCGCCCCAGGCAGCCGCCGCCCTACAGCGTCAGCACCAGCTTGCCCACGGTGCTGCCCGACTCGATCGCCCGGTGCGCCTCGCCCGCTCTCTCCAGCGGGAACGTCTTCACCGGCGGCGCCGAGAGGCGCCCCTCCTCCACCCAGCCGAGGAGCCGCTCCATGGCCTCGCGCAGGATCTCCGTCCTGTGGAAGAGATACGAGAGGTTGAAGGCCAGCACGCTCTTGTTGTCGTTGCAGAGATCGAGCGGGTTGAAGCGCGGCATCCGGAGGAAGTCGACAGCGAGCTTCGGGTAGCTCGGGCGGCCGCCCTGCCGCGGAAGCATCGTATGGAAGCCGTACACCACGAGCTTGCCGGCCGAGGCCACGTGCCTGTAGCTCTGCCGCAGCGTCTCGACCCCGTTCGCGTCGAGCACCACGTCGTAGCCCTCGGGCGCAAGCCGCTCCGCCGCCGCCCAGAGCGGCTCGCTGCTCTTGTCGATCACCGCGTCCGCGCCGAGGCGCCTCGCCGTCTCGACCTTGTGCGCCGCGCCCACCACGCCGACCACCCGACAGCCGGCGATCTTGCCGAGCTGCACGAGCGCGCTGCCCACGCCGCCGGCGGCCGAGTGCACAAGAAGGGCCATGTCTGGACGCAGCCGCACGAGCTCGAAGAGCGCGTAGTACGCCGTCATGAACACCGCCGGGAAGCCGGCCGCCTCCTCCGGTGTGAGCCGCGCCGGCAGCGGGAAGACCTGGTGTCGCGGGACCGCGACGCGCGAGGCGTAACCGCCGAAGCGCGTTACGCCGAAGACGGGCGCCCCGAGCGCAAGATCGGAGACGCCCTCGCCGAGCGCGGCGACCGTGCCGGCAAACTCGAAGCCGGGCGTGATCGGCCAGCCGACGTACTTCTTCGCCGACTCGTAAAGGCCCATGCGGACGACGCAGTCGGCGTAGTTGACGCCAGCCGCCCGCACGTCGACGAGCACCTCGCCGGGCGCGGGGGCCGGATCGGGGTGCTCCTCGACGCGGAGCTTGTCGTGGCTGCCGGGCTCGTGGACGACGATCTTGCGCATGGGCACCTGCTCTGCCGAAATGGCCTCACCCCGGATCGGACACCGCGGAGACGGCGACGGCGGTTGTACACCGATCGGGACGGGAAAGCGCTGCGAAGCGGCGGGCTTCCTGCGCTCAAGGCCTCGCCAGCAGCCGCAGCGGCGCGCTCGGGGCGGTGCGCTGAGTTAGCCGATGAATTGGGAGCGCCGCGCTGCAGCTGTTGCGCCGGTCTGGCGGATCGGAGATCCTCTCGACGCATGGGGCATCCCGCGGTCGACAACACGACGCCGTTTGCCCTGGAGCCCGTCTTCCTCACCGACGAGGAGGGCCGCCCACTCCTCGTCGTCGTGGTGCAGGCGACCTTCGACCTGCACCCCGTGCGCGGCATCGACCTCGCCGAGCGGCAGCCGCCGCTGAGCATCGCAGGCGAGCTGTGGGGGGCCGACGCCGCCACGTCGAGCTACAAGATCGAGCCGGCGTTCGCCTTCTTCAAGCCCGCCACGGACGTGGTCTTGATCGGCCATGCACAAGCGCCGCGCCATGCCGTCCCGGAGCTCCAGGTGGTGTTCCGCGTCGGTCCGGTCGGGAAGGCAGTGCGCGTCCTCGGCGATCGGACGTGGGTGCGGAGCTCGGGAGGGCTCGTCCCATCGAGACCGCGGCCGTTCGATCGCATCCCGCTCACCTACGAGCACGCCTTCGGCGGCTGGGACCGGAGCCCCCCTGATCCGGCCAAGCACGCGTACGAGCCGAGGAACCCGGTGGGGATCGGCTTTCGCGCGCCGAACGCGGCAATCGAAGAGGGCCTCCGCTTGCCAAACATCGAGGATCCGGACGACCCGCTGCAGCATTATGGTCAAACGGTCGCGCCGGCGGGCATGGGGTTCGTCTCGCCAGGCTGGCAACCCCGGGCCGCGCTGGCCGGGACGTACGACGAGGCGTGGTCGAAGGAGCGGATGCCGCTCCTGCCGAGAGACTTCGATCGGCGCTTCTTCAACGCCGCGTCGAGGGGGCTCGTCGCGCCGGGATACCTGCGGGGCGATGAGCCGGTGCTTGTGGAGAACGCGTCGCCGTTCGGGAGGCTCTCGTTTCGGCTGCCAGGACTCCGCCCGCCGAGGTGCCGCGTAGGGCTCGTGCAGCAGGGCGATGCCCCGGTGGAGCTGCGGCTCGACACCGTGATCGTGGACACCGACGCCGATCGGGTGCAGCTGCTGTACCGAGGGCACGTCGTGCTGCGGGACGGGCCGCACGACGTGCACACGATCGCGCTCGAGGAAGAACTGGGCCCGGTGCGGAGACACGCGCTCCCGAACGCCGTCGTGAAAGAGCTCAGCGGAGGCAAGGCGCTCTGAGGATCCCCGCTGGAGGGAACCACGAGATCAAGTACGGAGACTGGCTTTTGCGGAGCCGCTCAGCTTCCGACGACCTGCCAGGCGTCGGGCGGCGCCGCGGGCGCGCTCCGCGCGCGCGCCGCGGACGGGACCAGAAGGTAATCGCTCGACGTCTTCATACCGGCGCTCTCCGCCAGAGTCACCAGCGCGAGCCCTTCCACGGACAGCCTGCCCTCCGTCGCCAGCTCCTCGTCCGCGATGGATTCGGTCTGAGCGAGCCGCAGATAACGGGCCTCGACCTGCTCCAGGAAGCGCCGGAGCGCCTCGTCAAACAGCGCGTCATCTCGTCGCAGCAGCGCCCGGCAGAGATCGAGCCGTGGATCATCGGCGCCCTCCAGGACCGACTCGTAGCGCTCCAGCAGGCCTGTTCCCTCCTCGTGAGCCCGCCTCAGGAGCCAGAGCCTCAGAAACGCAAAATAGAGAAAATCCTCCTCGTACTCCACGTCGCTCCGGCTGGTCCGAAGGCGCAGAGCGATCTCCCGCGCCCCGTCGAGATCGAGCGCCGCGATTGCGTCGAAGAGCGGCTTGCATCGGCTCAGCACCTGTTCGGCCTCGCCCGCCCGCTGGAGGTAGTGCGCGAACGAGCGGCCGCTCTTGTACATGTAGATCTGAAATGCAGGGGCATCCATGTACAGGAACAGCGCGCCGATCGCGATGACGCGATACTGCTGGCTGAACCTGAGCGCCTGCTTGAAGCTCAGCCGGTGGGCCACCGCCGCGGGGAGCATCTGCTCACAGTCGTGGTGGGCATTCCCCATGTAGGCCCGCAGGAACTTCGATGCCATGGCGACCTCTACCTCACCGCTCCAACGAGCATTGCCCCAACATGGCCCCAGCCGGAGCTGGAGAGCACGAGCGACCGCGCGCGCGACGCGTAGCGGCGCTCCAAGGAACGCGCCGCGATCAAGAGCCCCAGCACCCCGCTCGCCGCGCCGACGTGCCCGAGCGAACCGCAGGGGAGCACCAGCCTCACGTACGGCCCGAGCACATCGGCGCACCGCGCCTGGGCGTAGCCCCACTCCGCGGCGCGCCAAGGCACACCGTCGAGATCGAGGATGACGTCGCCCTCGAAGCTGGCAGGCGCGGAGCCGCGCAAGGCGGCCTGATGGATGACGCGAGCGAGGCCTGCACCGGCGCTGCTCTTGCCGGCGAGCACGTGGGCCTCCTCGCGGTCGGTGACGGCCGCGTGCACCGCTGCCACGATCGGCGCGCTCCGCCGCAGCGCGGCCGAGCGTGACTCGAGCATCACGCACGCCGCAGCTTCGCCGGGGACGAGCCCGACAGGGTTCTGCGGCGACTTCAGCCACCCCCGATCCAGCAGCCACTCCAAGGTGATGGTGTCAAGGCATGAATCCGCCGCGACGAGGAGGACGCGATCGAGGTCCCGCTGGGTGATGCGCTGAGCAGCCAGCTTGATCGCTTCGGCCGCGCCAGCCGGACCCATGTCGAGGAGCGCCACCGAACGCTGGGGTATCGGCAGCCCGAGCGCGCGGACGAGCTGAGCCGAGAGCGACGCCTTCAGCTCCTCGACGTCCCCCTCGGCGTCTTCGAAGCGCTCTTCGTTGAGGGGAGGCCCGATGAACGCGAGCCCCGTGCGCTCCCAGGTTCGCGCGTCGACCGCCGCGGGGAGGCTCGATTCATCCCGCAGGCTGTGCACGGCCCCCTGAGCGAGCCGGATGAGCCTCCCGAGCTCGACGAACCCCTCGGTGTAGCCCCGGATCGGATAACCGGTGAGCGGGACCGACACTTGCTGCTCCTCGTCGAGCACGCTGAACCAGGGGATCTCCCGTGGCACGCAGAGCCCAGCACGTATCGATGCGCAGGTCGTCGCGGCGCTCTGACCGACACAGGAAAGTGCACCGTAGCCCGTAATCACCAGGTCCATCGCTCTCCCAGGACGTCCACGAGCAACGCTTCACCGGCGCTCAGCCGACCACAACATCCAGCGCTTCGAGCAGCACGTTCGTGAAGCTGCCCGTCCTCAGGGCCTGCGCCAGGTCGGCGCGCACGATGTACTCGGTCACTTCCTTGTCCACACGGAACAACGCCGGCAAGGCGTGGATCTTGCCTCTGTCAAGGACGAGCTTCTCGATCTTGGTGACACTCCCCTGCTTGCCGTACTTCACCCCGCTGGCCCCCTCATCGAGGCAGTCGAACGCTCCGATCGGATTGACGATCCAGTAATCTCTCGAGTACACCCGCTTGCGATGATCGTACAGAGTGAACGTGAGGTACTCGATGTCGACCTCTTGGCAGTGCTGCTCGATGACGTCCTTCATCGCCGATGAGACGATGAGATAGCTCTCCGTGTTGCCAAGGAGCGACGAGAGCTTGATGCCCGGGTTCTCCTCTCTCAGATGGATCTTGGCGTTCTCCGGGTAATGCGGCGCCGCGCGGACACCACGGGCCATGCAGTAGCTCTTCATGCCCATGCCCCGGGGAGGGTCCTCGATCAGGACGAGATCCTCGTCCGCTAGATCGCCCGTCGTAGACAGCAAGTGAAAGCTCATCGCGTCTGTCTCCTCGGCCCGCGCACGGCCCTCATCTGAACCTTTGTTTGCCCATGTCGTCGAGGCTGGAGACCTGCTCCTTGCCCGCCGTGACCACGCGCCGGAACAGCGTCTCCGACAGCGACACGAGCTGGTCCTTCATATCCGAGTACTTCGTCAGCTCGCAGTTGTCGATGTTCTGCTGGTTCGCGCTGAGTATCTTATTGACCTTCGCCTTGACGTGCTTGCTGTAGGTCCGGTGGCTGTACGAGCTGAACTCGCGGTGACGCGGCAGCTCGAGCTGGCGCGCGATCGCGGCGTCGAGCGGGAGCAGGATCATGTTGTCCTTGTGGTTGATGTTGTAGCCCTCATCGAGCAGCCCCGCGCGCACCGCCCAGAGGACCGCGTCGATGGTGTCGAACTTGTCTTGAATGCAGCCGTTCAGGACGCCGTTCGGAATCAGGTGATGCGCCTCATGATAATAGGGGACGTTCGCGCTGTCCTTGTGGTTGACCTTTCCACGCCGCCCCAGCTCCCCGACGTCCCATTCGTGCGGACGAGGCGCCTTGCGCTCCCGCCACCGGAATCCGCTCGTCCCGCAGCGGACGGCCAGGGTCGTCTTCTTCATGCCCTCGTATTTCGGCCAATCGTAGAGCCCGCTCGTCAGCTCTGCCTTCTTGAAGCCCTGCCAGCTGTGGCTGCAGGAGACCTCCATCCTCCCGACATGCCGGTTCAAGCACTGGCCGCCCTCGGTCGCCCTCGAGACGGGCTTGTGATTGAGCTTGTGTTCGATATCCGCCGTGTGCTGCTTCTGGGACATGGTTCGATCTCCGTCCGCTCCGCCGTGGCCCCTCCGCTCAGCCGAGCGACTCGGAGCAGCAGGCGCACTGCTTGGTCACGGCGGGCCCTGGCGCCGGGATCACCACCACGGGCCCCTGCACCAGCGGGAACGGCGGCGTGTTCTTGTCGTTATGAAGCATCATGTCGAGGGCTCGCGCCACGCCCTTCCCCTCGAACTTCACGTCGAAGGAGTAGTTCACGAACTCCGCCTTCCCCTTCGTCTTGTTCGACGCCACCCCGCCACCCGCGGTCCCCGCCTCATCGCCGGTGCTGGTGCTGAAGTTCGAGTCCGCCACGCAGACGGGGTTGCCGTCGCACTTCACCTTCTTGGTGCCCTTGGCGGTGTCGCTGGCGACGGCGATGTTGGGGTACGGGATGGGGATCGGCCCGCCCGGGCTCGGGGTCTTGCAGACGTCGGGGAAGCTCGGGGTAACCCCACCGCTGTCCTTGTGGACCACCGACATCGAGTTCACTCCCACTGTCACGCCCATCGAAACCTCCCTCTCACGAGATTCGATTCCTGCCCGGTTGCCGATGTGGCCTTGCTCGCCAGCCGCCTGGGCAGCGTTCAGCAGCTCGCCGGTCCCCTGTCGTGCCCCAACACCGGCCCCCGCACCTCGACCACCTCGCGCCGCACCCTCCGCATCACTATCTCCACCGCCGCCGCACCCCTCGCCGGCTGGCTCCCCCTCTGCAGCACCTCCCCGAGCCACTCCACTGCCAACGGCCTGCCGAGCAGGTGTCGCGTCCCCCGCTTGAGCTCCTTCCCCCGGCTCCCCCACCACGCCGCGATCTTCTCCCTGTCCGGCCAAGGCAAGCTCTCGTCCGGATCCATCGCCACGTCCTCGTCCTCCGGATCATCGCTCGGCCCGCCCTGAAACCCAGCCGGCCGCGCCCCCCGGAGCTTCGCCTCCTCGAGATCCACCCCGGTGATCATCGTGAACGCCCCGCCCGCCGCCCGCGCGAGCTCCGGCGTCCCCATGCACTCGATGATCCACGGCATCAGCGCCGGATCCCCGAGCGCCGCCGCCCCCGCAAGCGCCACGCGCGCCCCCCGCATCGTCCCGGCGATCGCGCGCAGCCAGCTGGACGCCATCCCCGGATCCATCTTCCGCATCGCCGTCGCGCAAGCCCGCTCGGCGAACGGCCCTCCACGATCCGCGATGGTTCCGAGCACCCTCAGCGCCGCCGCATCGCCGAGCAACGCCGCCGACCACGCCGCCGCGAACCGGCACGCCTCGTCCTCGTTGCCCAGCGCTCCGCGCACCTCGTCCAGCAGGTCCCCCCGCCCGAGCTCCCCGACGGCGCGCAGCGCCCGCGCCTTCAGGCGCAGATCGCTCGACATCACCGCGTACCCCAAGGGCGCCCCCGGGTCCTGCCGGTGAACCGCGCACCCCGCGATCCCGATGCGGTGCAGCTCCGGCCCGACCCGGTGCGAGAGCAGCCCCGGCAGGATCCCCCGCACTTTATCGAAGCTCACCCACCCCAGCGCCGACACGATCGCCCGCGACAGCGCCGGCACGCCCCCGCCCACGTCGAGCACCCCGGCGATGCCCCTCAGATCCCGCCGCTCCACCGCGAGCACCATGGGCGCAAACAAGCTCCCCGGCTCCTCCTCGTCGATGGCGCCCTTGCAGATCTCCCACCCCGCATCACCCGCCAGCCGCAGGCCGTCGACATGCGCCTCCAGCCGCTCGTCCAGCTCACCGAGGCTCTGCAAATCGTAGAGCGGATCCACCACCGCAGCGTCCCGGTACGACCACAGGAACGCCGCCTCCTGGGCGTGCTGCTCGAAGATCTCGGCCTCGATCGTCGAGATCAATTGATCTGCACCGATCCGCCCTGGATCCGGTTCACGCCGGAGGACCGGGTCAGCAGATAAGCCCCACGAATCAAGATCTTCCCAGCGCGCGTCAGCGTGATGCTGGCCTTCCCGCACTGGAGCACGATCTCCTTCTCCGCGGTGAACACCAGCCGCTCACCGTCCGCGGTCGCCGTCGCCCCGTCGCGCACCGCCGCGCTCGCGCTCTCCCCCGCCACGTGCATCCGCCCCATCACCACCGGCCTGTCGCGCCGCCCGCCCTCGAACAGGAGCGCCACCTCCCGCCCCTCGTCCTCCGGCCCGAGCGCCGTCATCGCCCGCGCAGGAATCCCCCCGCGCGCCCCCTCTCCCAGGACAGCCGCCTCGACGAGCGGCTCGCCGCTCTGCGCGAACCCCACGATCCGCCCCACCACGACGCCCTCGATCGGCCCGGCCTTCTCCGCCTCGGCCCGGACGCGCTCCTCGTGCGCCGCGACCACCAGCTCGAGGAGACCCTCCGCGCCCTCGATCGCTCCCGCTTCTCCCCCACCCTCATCCGCCAGCTCCCCGCCGGCGGCAGCAGCCTCCCCTTCCCCCTCCTCGATCAGGATCGCCTCGCCGCTCGGCTCCGCCGCCGGTGCCCGCCCGTCGTCTCTCATCACCCAGCTCCTCCGCTCCCCCTCATCCCCGAAGCGCCCGCGAGCCCCCGCTCCGCCTCAGTTCACCCCCACGTTGCTCCCCTTGATCTTCACGTTCCCGGACGCCTCGACGTTCACCGCCCCCTCGCTCTTCACGTCGAGCTTCTTCCCCTCGACCCGGATCGGCCCCTCGCCCTTCACCGTGATCTTCTTCCCCTGCACCGTCACGTTCCCGTTCTTCTCGACCGTGATCGTGGCGTCCCCGCACTGGATCGAGAGCTTCTCCCCGATGATCATCGTCTTCTTCTCCTTCACCTCCTCCTTTGCGCTCTTCCCGATCGTCACCGTCATGTCCTTGCCCACCGTCACGGTGTAGCCCTCGTCCACGCTCGTCGACTTGCCCTTGGAGACGCTCTCCGAGCTCGAACCGGCCACCGACTCGCTCTTGTTCTTGCCGATCGACGCGCTCTGGCTCTTGCCCACGTCGATCGACTGGCTCCCGGCGACCGACTCGGTGTGATCCCCCTCCACGCTGACCGAGCGGTTGCCCCCGACCGAGAGGGTCTCGTCCTCGCCGATGCTCTCCGTGTGGCTCTTCGCGACGTCGATGCTCTTGCTGCCGCCGATCTGCTCGCTCTGGTCGTTCCCCACCACCTTGCTCCGGTCGTGGTCCACCTCGAGCGCCTCGTCGTTCCCGATCCACTGCTTCTTGTCGTGCTCGATCGCGATGTTCCAGTCCTTCTGACCGTGCAGGAAGATCTCCTCCGAGCCCTTCTTGTCCTCGAACCGGAGCTCGTTGGACCCCCCGCCGCCCTTCGAGCTGTTCGACTTGAGGGTGCTCTTCGTCTTCTCCGCAGGGAGCGCGTACGGCGGCACGTTGGTGCCATGATAGACGCTCCCCACCACGAGCGGCCGGTCCGGATCGCCCTCCAGGAAGTCGACAACCACCTCGTGGCCGATCCGCGGCAGGAACACCGCGCCCCACGCAGAGCCCGCCCAGATCTGGCTCACGCGGATCCAGCACGAGCTCTGGGCGTCCTTCTTGCCCTCGCGATCCCAGTGGAACTGGACCTTGATGCGGCCGTGCTCGTCCGTATAGACCTCCTCGCCAGCAGGGCCGACCACGATCGCGGTCTGGATCCCCTTGATCGTCGGCCAAGGCGTCACCGACTGCGGACGGAAGGGGACGTCGGACGGCACGACCTGGAACTGGTTCCGGTAGGCCGCGGCGTCGCCCTCGGGGACAGCGTCCACCGTGGGCTCGTGGCCCTCATGGCGCACGGACACCAGCAGATACTCCCGGTTGAAATCGTCGCGCGCGTGCTCCGCGAGCGTGAAGGTCTGGCCAGGAACGAAGCGCGGGCAGACACTCTCGCCGCTGCCGGTCTTGCGTGAGGTCTGGAGCTGCTCGAGCCGGATCTTGGCGATGCTCGATCCCGCGCCGGGCGCGTCGTAGTCCCCAGGATAGTCGTAGACCTCGAGATCGTCGTCCGCCTCGGCCTGGGCGTTGCTCTCGAGCGACAGGCTGGGCTTCTTGAAGTTGTAGTCGCGCAGCGTCACCTTCCCGGAGCGCACCCGCTCGGCATAACGGAAGCGGGAGACGTGCTCGCTCTGGTGGAGCGCGCCGAGCGGCGGCCGGAACACGACGGTGCTCTCCCCCGCGATCGGCCCGTGCCCCGACGCACCGTCAGAGAACACGAGCACGTGGCCGCCCTCGTCGTGCTCGAAGTAATAACAGATGCCCTCCTCCTCGAGCAGGCGCGACACGAAGGCGAAGTCGCTCTCCCGGTACTGCACGCAGTACTCCCGCGGGCGATAGGCGCCGCTCAGCACGAAGCGATAACCCTTGCTCGAGATCCCGGCCGCGCGCAGGACCTTTTCGATGATCTCCGGGGTGGAGAGCGCCTGGAAGATTCGGCTGTTCCTGCGGTGCTTGAGGCGGGAGACATCGGGCACGATCGTGGCGTGATAGGCCGTGACCCGCTTGCCCTCCTCACCTTGCTCGAAGCTCGCGACGACACCGTGAAGGTGCCGCGGCAGCTCGCCGATCTGCCAGGTGAGAAGCGCCGTCTTGCCCACGACGTCCGCGAACGCGATGTCCCTGTCCGCGCAAGCGACGAGCACATCGAAATGGAAGAGCTCGGAGATGCCCTCGCGCCCCTCGAACCGCGTCACACGGAGATCGTGCTCCAGTCCGTCGACCTGAAACGAGTGCATGGACTCTCCCCTGTTCAGAGCGCGTGCGCGGACAGACCGCGGGCAGCATTCAACCGGAGTCATCCTACATGCTGCGACCGCTCGACCGCAATGGACGGCTGAGCTCGATGCCTGTGAGGCGCGTCGGGACAGCCGAACGCGGCGTCGGCGCGGCCGACGGGCGCGCGCCGGAGCGGCGCGGCCTCGGCAGTCCCCGGGAGTGCTAGCCGTGAAGCAGCCCTGCCTCGGCCATCGCGGCAAGGAACTGAGCGCCGAGCGCCTCCGGCAAAGCGCCCGCATCGCCGAGGCGCTGCGGATGCACGATGGGCGGCGCCGCATGGACCTGCGCGGTGACGAGAGGCGCTGGCGAGAGAAGCGAAGGGGGCGCTGGAGGCGCGCTGGATGACGCTGCCTGGCGCGGAGGCCCGGCAGGCGCGGCGACCGGAGCTCGGCGCGCGTCGAACGGCGTCGCGGCGGAGGCGATCGCCCTGGCCGCGTCCTCGGGCTCGAGCGAGGTCGTCTCCCCGAGCGGATCGCGGACGCCGCCGGGCCGCGCCGGCGCGACGGCTGCCGCGCGCGGGGCGACGGCCGGCTGCGACGTCGCCGGCGTCGCCGAGCGCGCAGGCTCCGAAGGCCCTCGCGCTGCGCTGAACGGCATCGCCCCGGCGGCCACCACCCTGGCCGCGTCCTCGGGCTCGAGCGCGTCCGTCTCCCCGAGCAGATCGCGGACGCCGCCGGGCCGCGCGGGAGGGGCCGCATCAACGCGCGGGGCGACGGCCGGCTGCGACGCCGCCGGCGTCGCCGAGCGCGCGGGCTCCGAAGGCACTCGCGTTGCGCTGAACGGCGTCGCCGCCGCCGCAACCACCCTGGCCGCGTCCTCGGGGCTGAGCTGGTTGGTGCCGTCCAGCGTGCTGGCCTTGGGGTTTTGCTGCGAGGCCGATCCCGAGGGCGCGGCCCGCGCAGCGGACGCGCTGCCGGCGGCGAACGGATCGGCCCATGCGATCGGCTGCACCGGGAGCTCCACGCCCGCGAGCACGCGCAGCGACTCGATCTCCGCCTCCTCGACGGGCGTATGGCCGCGCCACACCACCGAGCAGCGACGCCGATCCACGTCGACGTGCACCGTGTCGGCGCGGAGCGAGATCGGCTCCCCGGCGCGCGGCGAGGCAAGCTTCTGGCGGTACAGCCGCGCGACGCCGCGCGCCTCGGGCAGCTGCGTCCGGAGCTTCGGCCGCAGCGCGATCATGCCTCCAAGCACGATCCACTCGTCGCCGCGCAGCGCCGGGATGCGCTGATCCATGGGCGCCGCCTGGAAGTAGCTCCAGTCGAGCCCTTCGGGGATGTCGAGCAGCGAGCCGTGGACGCGACGCGCGTCGACCGCGCCGAGCAGCCGGCTTCGCAGCGGCGAGGTGCGGGGAAGCGGCCCCAGGCCGTCGATACGGACGTGGGAGCGGGCTGGCCCGACGCGCGCGGAGCCGTCGAGCTGAGCTTGCTTGTCGATGCGGACCTGGCCGTCCTGCACGACCGTCAGCCGGACCATGGCGTGAGGCGACGAGAAGCCCGGCGGCAGCTCTGCATGGCCGGTCACCACGACGCCGCACGGATCGAGGTACGGCGCGAGATCGCTCGCGGCCTGGAGCCGCTGGCCAGAAGGATCCGGCTGCTCCTCCACCGCGATCGGGTCCGGGGCAACGAGCGACATGCGCCCCTCGGGGACGAGCGCGAACGTCGCCTTCACGACGACGGTGACATGGAGCCGGCCGCGAAGGCGAAAGCAGACCGTCGCAGCGACAGATGGGCCGAGCGGGGTGACAGCGACTCGCTGGCTGGACGCAGACATCGAAGCGCGCGTCATGTCGGAGACGATACTACGTCGGAAGCTCGGAGTTGCGCCGTCGGGTGCGCCCGAGCCCTGCGCCGCGCCGCCGGGCCGGCCGCACGGGACGGACACCCCTCCCGCCCTGTGCTAGAGCGGCGCCTGAATGCGCATCGCGCTCGTTTACCCGCCGACCTGCGATCCCACGGCCCCGTACCTCGCGGTGCCGATGCTGACCGGCTTCCTCCGCGCGAACGGCGTGGAGGTCCTGCCCGTCGACGCGAACGTCGAGGCCTTCGACGCGCTCCTCACGCCGCAGCGCATGGCCGACCTCCGCGACCGCCTCGAGGCGCGCCTCGGGGAGCTCGACCGCCGCGCCTCGCTCGCGCACACAGACCAGCTCGAGTACCTCGCCCTCGCCCGCGCGCGCGGCGACGCGCACGCCGTCCCGGAGGCGGTGGACCTCGCCAAGGCCACGCTCCGCTCCCCTGACGCCTTCTACGATCCGGACGCCTACGCCCGCGCGGTCGCGACGCTCGACGCGGCGCTCGGCGTCGTGTCCGCCACGCACCACCCGCTCAAGCTCGACTTCACGGCGTACCACACGCCGTTCGGCCTGACGTCGATGGACGAGATCGCCCGGTCGAGCCGGCCGGAGCACGACCCCTTCGACGCCTGGGTGCAGCAGACGCTCGTGCCCCGGCTCCGCGACGCGCGCGCCGACATCGTGGGCCTCTCCGTGTGCTTCCCGGGCCAGCTCCAGCCCGCGTACGCGTTCGCGCGCAAGATCAAGGAGGCGCTGCCCGGCGCGCACGTCACGTGCGGCGGCCCCGGCGTCACGCAGCTGCTCCTCCGGCTGTCGGGCGAGCGGCTCGCGCGCGCGCTCGGCCCGTTCGACTCGGCGTGCCTGTTCGAGGGCGAGCACACCCTCCTCGCGCTCGCGCGCGCGCTCGACGAGGGCCGGCCGCTCCGGGACGTGCCGAACGTCGTCGCGCGCGATCGCCTGATGGGCGCGCGCTGGACGTCCGGCCACGGCATGGAGGACCTGAAGGCGCTCCCCGCGCCCGACTTCGATGGGCTCCCCCTGGAGGCGTACCTCGCGCCGGCGCTCGTGCTCCCGTACGACCCGACGCGGGGCTGCTACTGGGGGAAATGCACCTTCTGCCATTACGGGCTCGCGGAGGTCGGCACGGCGGCGTACCGCGAGCGCGCCGTCGAGACCATCGTGGCGCACCTCGCGGCCCTCGGCGCGCGGCACGGCACGCGCCACTTCTACCTGTCGCAGGACTCGGTCGCACCGAAGACGCTCGTGAAGATGGCGCAGGCGATCCTCGACGCCGGCCTCGACGTGCGATGGGCCACCGACCTCAAGCCGGAGAAGTACCTGACCAGGGAGCGCGCGGACGTGCTGCGCCGCGCGGGCGCCGTCGCGTGCGCGCTCGGCGTCGAGTCCGGGTCGCCGCGCGTCCTCGGCCTCATCGACAAGGGCGCGCCCGTGGAGGTCGTCTCCGACGTCATCGACCACCTCGCGTCCGCGGGCGTGGCCGCCGAGGCGATGTGCTTCACGGACTTCCCCACCGAGACGCACGCCGAGGCCGTCGAGACGCTCGACTTCCTGCGCGCGCGGCGGGAGGCGCTCGCGGTCTACATCGTCGGCGAGTTCGGGCTGACGCACGGCTCGCTCGTCGCGCAGACCCCGGACCGCTTCGGGATCGACGAGGTGTTCGCGCTCGAGGGCGACGAGCTCGGGCTCGGCCTGTTCTTCGTCCCGCGGGAGCCGTGGAAGACCGACGCCGAGCGCTCCGACGTCGACGCGCGGCTCTCCGACCTGTCGCGCGGCTGGACGTTGCGCAGCTATCCGTGGGCCGGCGCCGTGTCGACCGCACACACGATCCTCCAGTACGACCGCTTCGGCCCCGGCGTCTTCCGCGATCGCGCGGCGCGCCGCCCCGACGACAGCATCCCCGGAGCCAGCACCATCGAGCGCGGGCTGCGCTTCGATCCGCGCGCCGCCGAGCACGCGGAGGCGCGCGAGGCGGAGATCTGGGCGACGCTCGTCCACGAGGAGCGGCGCGTTGGGCGCGACGCCTACGAGCGGCTCGCGCGGTCGTTGCCGCCGCTCCGGCCGAGACCGGTGCGGGTCAGGTTCGTCGCGGGCGCCGCGCCGGCCGTGACGTCAGGGCGACGGCCGTCGCACGCGACCAGCTCGGCACGCTGAGCCTCGGCCAGGGGGCGCTCCTGGGGCCACCCACCCCGCGCTATCCCGCCGCCGCCCCGTCCCCCCGCCGGCCGCCTGCGCTCGGGCGAGCATGGTAGAATTCGGCATGGCCCAGAAGGCGCCCCAGACGAAGCTGTCGCCGGAGGAGTACCTCGCGCTCGAGCGCTCCTCCGAGGTGAAGCACGAGTACGCTGACGGCGAGGTGTTCGCGATGTCGGGCGGCACGCGCGAGCACAGCCTCATCGCCGCCAACGTGGTGGGTGAGCTCCGCAGTTCGCTGAGAGCGCGTCCCTGCGAGGCGCACGCGTCCGACCTGCGGATCAAGAACGTGACGACGGGCCGCTACGTCTACCCAGACGCCTCGGTCGTCTGCGGCCAGCCCCTGTTCGAGGACGAACACCGCGACACCCTGCTCAACCCCACAGCCGTCTTCGAGGTGCTCTCCGACTCCTCGGAGAGCTACGACCGCGGCGGCAAATTCGCCTTGTATCGAGGCATTCCATCGATTGCCGATTACGTCAGGCTGTCCCAGAAGCAGGTGGAGATCGAGCACTTCCGCCGCCAGCCGGACGGCACCTGGCTGCTCCGCGTGCTCGGGGCGGGCGAGCGGCTCCAGATCGCGTCGATCGGCTGCGACCTGGCAGTGGACGAGCTCTACCTCAAGGTCTTCGCTCGGCCCACGGGCGGTTGAGCGGCTCCGCCAGGCTCTCGGCCCGACGCGGAGCCGCCGCTCCGGGACTACACCGCCGCCGCCCCGCCCCCGCCGGCCGCCTGCGCGCGCGCCCGCTTGCGGACCATGATCTCCGGCGACTCCGCGACCGCCATCCCCACGAGGCGCATGCCCTCCAGGAAGTGCTTCACCCCGCTCCGGACGAGCTCGTGGCTCGCCTCGCCGACCTCCGGGTAGCCCCGCCCCTCCGCGTCGGGCTGCACCTTGCCCCAGTTCGCGAAGAGGCGCCCCCACGGGCTCTCCAGCACGGGGGCCATCTTCTCCTTCGCGTAGCGCGGGTACCAGAACATGTCGTGATACGTGACCGACGCCACGTAGGCCCAGGGGGCGAGCCACGTCTTGAGCGACCACTCGATCGGCTTCTTCAGGGGACCCCAGTAGATGCGGTGCTGGTTGCGCGAGGCGAACGTCATCTCCTTGAACGGTCCATCGAAGTTCCACCGCTCGTTCGCCGCGTCCACGTCGCCCACGAGCTCGATGTCGCGCACGTCGCCCGTCCCGAGGCCGAGGTCGTGCGCCAGCCGCACGAACTTGAGATCGCGCAGCGGGTCGAACCCCATCAGCTTCGCCGCCACGGCGTCGATCGCCACCTGGTCCGAGGACGCGAGCAGCACGTTCTTCACGTGCGGCACCATGCAGCGCGGCCCCGGGCCGTCACCCGCGAACGTCCCGTCCATCACCGCGAAGACCCCGCGGTGGATCTTCTTCTGGATCATCAGGAGATCCACGAGCGTCTCGTGGATCACCGGGTGCGTCCAGTGCCGGTGCTCGTTCAGGAGGCCGCCGAACGCGTTCTTCATGGCGCCCGTCGTCGTCGTGAAGATGTGGGTCTTCACCGTCGGCAGGTGGATGATGTTCTCCCCGATGAAGCGCTTCGGGATCGAGAACCCCTTCGGGTACACCGCGTTCAGACAGAGGAACTTCTTCTGCAGATCGCCGACCGCATCCCCGATCGGGATCCACTCCTCCCCTTCGTAGAGGTGGACGTTGCGCAGGCCGTGCGCCTGCACGACGTCGATCTGCTTATTCTCGCGCTCGCCGAGGTGGGCGTCGATGACGACCGTGCGGTTGTGGCAGGCGTGGATCAGGTCCTTCGAGTACCCGTCCTGCGTCATCGCCCGGATGACCCCCTCGAGCTGCCAGGGCGTCGTGGATGAGCTCGGGTAGAAGAAGTGCCAGGAGATGTTCACCTTGAGCGCCGTGTCGGCGTCCTTGGCGACCACATCCTGATAACCGGCCAGGTTCATCAGCCGGTGGTAGTCCGAGAGCACCGTCGCAGGCGACGTGCGGATCACAGCGACCTTCGATTTCGGCATGGCCGGGTCCTTATAGCCCGTCCAGAGTCGCCCGTTCCGGGAAGTTGCAGGGCGTCCGCGTGGAGCCTCCGTGCAGGCGCCGTCGACACGGAGCAGCGCGGCGCAGGGGCGCGCGCTCGCCCGATGCCCCTGTTCCGCGCTCCGCCTACGCGCAGGTCCACCATGTCACGATCGAGGCATCTTGCCCCAGACGTGAAGCGCCGCACGCGTGCCCGGACGGAAGCGGTTGGGCCGATCTCGGCGCTAGCCGCCTCGCGCCGCCGAGAACACGCCGGCCGACAGCCTCTGCCGCCGGCCGGCACGGGGACTGCAACAGTCAGGGAGCAGCAGGGAACAGCAAGGAACCGCGGCGAACAGCCGCCATCAGGAACCACGTTGAGGTCGTCTCCACGAAACAACGGATCGACCCCTGAACCCCCCCTTGGAGGACATCATGCTCGGCTGGACTGTCACCTTCTTCATCATCGCGATCATCGCCGCAATCTTCGGCTTCGGCGGGATCGCCGCCAGCGCCGCGTCGATCGCGAAGATCCTGTTCGTCGCGTTCCTGGTGCTCGCCGTGATTTCGCTCGCGCTCGGGCGCCGCATGCCGGCATGATCCGGAGACAGGGTGGAGGCCATGAAGAACGCGTCGCAACCGCGGAACGGTGAGAGGAACGATACGTTGAACAGCACGTTGAACAGCACGTTGAACAGCGCGCCGAACGGTGAACCCTGGAAGCCCGGCGCGCCGCAGCCGGCGGCGAGCCCCCCCGGCGAAACGCCAGCGCCGCCAGCGCCGCCAGCGACCCCCGGCTCGCCCGGTCGCACGTCGCCGGACCGCGAGATCCAGCTCCCGGGGACGGCACAGCCCGGAGGAGATCCGGGGACGAGGCACCAGCCCGAGGTGCCTGCGCCCGCGCACACGCAGGAGATCCCGGCGCCGCCGCCTCACGAGGTCCCCGGCCACGATTTCCCGCGCGCCGGGAGCGGCCCCTAGGCGATATGCCAGAGACTCCCGCCCTCCCTCCCGCGCCCGGCACCGGCGTCCCGCGCCGGCAAGGCCGCTTTCGCCGGGCGCTGGCCCGCGCGGCCGCGGTGTCGGCCAGCGTGATCGGCCTGGGCGGTGTCTTCGTCGCTGCGGCGGCGGTCGGCGCCGTCATCCACCTGAACGCCGGGTCGACCCGCAACCTGACAAGGCAGCTCGTCAACGACACCCTGCGGTCCACCCTCGAGGGACGGATCGAGATCGAGCATGTCGACCGCCTCGGCCTCTTCACCGCCGACATCTCCAGGGTGACGGTGAGCCACCCGAACGGAACCGAGCTCCTGCGCGTCAGCGGCGTCCACGCGGACTTCAACGCGCTGTCGATCGCGACGGAGCTCCTCCTCGGCGACGGCGACCTCGCCGTCACGATCCCGCTCGTCCGGGTCGCGGACGCGGACGTGCTGCTCGAGCAGGACGAGCAAGGCGCGCTCACCCTGGCCGAGGCGTTCACGCCGACGCCATCGGAGCCGCCGGAGGAGCCGCCCGCCGAGCCTGCGCGGCCGCTCCGCCTCGAGCTGTCGCGCGTCGTGCTCGATCGCGCGGCGGTCCACGGCACCGTCGCGCCAGGGAGCCCCATCGACGCCACGATCGAGGGCCTCGCCGGCGGCGTCGTCGTCGCGGACCGGAGCCGGTACGCGCTCGAGCGCGTGCGCATCACGGAGCGGCGCCTGCTGCCGGTCCCGGTCGAGGCGACCAGCATCTCCGGGAGCGTCAGCGTGCCCGCGGACGCGCCGATGGAGCTCACCGCGAAGCTCGAAGGGAGCGTCGGCGCGATCCCGCTCACGGCCGAGGGGACCCTGAAGGACGAGCGCCTCACGGCGCGGGTCTCGTCCGCGCGCGTGACGCCCGAGGCGGCCCTCGCGATCGATCCGAGCGCGCCGCTCGCCCGGCCGCTCTCGGTGCTGGTGACTGCCGACGGAGCGCTCTCGGACCTGACCGTCACGGCGCGCGTCGCGGTCCTCGATCCGCTCGTCGCGAGCGACGCCGTGACCGGCGAGGTCACCGCCAGCGCCCGGCTCGACGCGCTCGATCCGAAGCGCATCACCGCCGAGGTGCGGATCTCGGAGCTCGACCCGCGCGCCTTCGTCGGGGCGGCGCCCGCCGCGCGGGTGAGCGCGGAGGCCCGAGGGGAGATCCACCTCGACGAGGAGGGCGGGCCGCGCATCGTCGCCGAGGCCAGGACGGAGCCGTTCGTCGTCGCGGGACAGCGCGTGCCGGCGACGGAGGCGCGCGCGACGCTCGAGCGCGGCGCGCTGCGGGCCGCGGCGACGATCCACGAGCCCGGCGCGCCCATCGAGGCCAGCGTCGCCCGCTCGAAAGACGGGGTGCTCAGGTTCGAGGCGCAGAGCGAGATCCCGTCGCTCGGCGCGGTGCAGCGCGTCCCGCGCGGCATCCACGGCAGCGCCGCGCTCCACGTCGAGGGAACGCTCAGGGACGAGGCGCTCGACGCCGAGGCGACCGTGCGCGTCGCCGGGCTCCGCGTCGGGTCCGATCTGAAGCTCGGGCGCGGCGAGGTCCGGGCCAAGGCCAGGGGGCCGCTCGACAAGCTCACGATCGACGGCGTGTTCCGCGGAGCCGACCTCCGCGCCCAGCAGTACGCGTTCCGCAGCGTGGCGGCGAGCGCCGCGGGGCCCGTCACGGCGCCGCGCGTCCGCGTGTCGCTGGCCAGCGCGGAGCGCCGGATCACGGCCTCTGCCCACCTCGATCTGCCGCGGAGCGAGGCGCGGCAGCTCCGCGTCGAGGTGGCGCGCGGGGAGGACGAGGTGACCGCGCAGGCCGCCCGCGTCGCGTGGGACCGCGGGATCGCCCTCCGCGGGCTCGCGCTGCGCGGCGACGGCGTGGGGGAGATCGAGGGGAGCCTCTCGCTCGCCGGGGACGAGATCGAGGGAGACCTCCGCGGCACCGCGATCGACCTCGCGCGCATCGCCGACATCACCGGCGCGCCGCTCGGGATAGGAGGCCTCGCCAACCTCGACGTGTCGGTGCACGGCCGGGGGGCGCGCCGCGCGGGGCGCGTCCAGATCGAGCTCGAGGACGGCTCGGCCCCGGGCGTGGCGCCGCGGCTCTCGATGAACGTGACGGCGCGCCTCGACGGGGAGGCGCTGAAGGCGGACGGCCTGGTCCGGCTGCTCGCGCCGCCCGAGCCGCCGCCTGTGCAGGCGCAGGAGGCCCAGCGCCGGGGCGCGACGCCCGACCAGACGCTGACCACGGCCTTCGACACGGCGTCGCAGCAGAAGGCGCCACCCGCGCCGGTGTGCCACGGCGCCATCGCGCGCGTGCTGGTCGACGGGAGCGCGGCGAGGCTGCGCGGGCCGCTCCTCTCGGCGCGCACCTGGCAGACGGTCACCGGCTCGGCCCGCATGGACGCCGACGCGTGGCAGCTCGGGTGCCTGGCGCAGGCGTCGCCGGTCCAGCTCGCCCTGAGCGAGCTCTCGGGCCGGCTCACCGCGCGCCTCGCGGTGGCGCGCGAGGCGGGAGAGCGGCTCCCGTCGGTGCGGAGCCTCCTTGTCCGCACGGAGGGCCTGCGCGCGGCCGGGCCGATCGACGCGCAGACGGGCGCGCCGGCGTGGGTGTCGAGGAAGCTCGACGCGCGGATCGCGGGGGATCTCGACGCGAAGACCGGCGACGCCCACGTCACGCTGTCGGTGTTCGATCGCCAGCTCGTGGCGGAGCTCTCGGCCGCGCTCGACGCCGATTTGCCGGCGCTCCTCGCCGATCCGGCCGCGGCGCTCCCGCGGACGTCGATCGCCGCGCACCTCCGCGTGCCGCGCCGCCGGCTCAACGATCTCACCGAGCTGGCCGCCCTCGGGAAGCGGACGCCGGTGCTCTCCGGCTCCGCGGGGCTCGACGTGTACTTCGCGGGGAAGCTCGCCGAGCCCCGGCTCGTGGCCCGCGCGACGGCGGCGAACGTGGGCGGCACGGCCGGCCCCTCGCTCTTCGGCAAGCTCCGGGTCGACACGCTGCTCGTCTATGACGGGCGCGACGCCGCGCTCGACGCGTACGCGTTCCGCGGACCGATCACGTACATGACGGCGAAGGCGAGGCTGGGCGCGGACGCCGCCGCCCTCCTCGGCGGGGCCCCTTCCGCTCGGCGCTTCAGCAACGGCAGCCTCGAGGCGAAGATCGCGGATCTGCCGCTCGCGGAGGTGCCCGTCCTCGCCGACATGCAGATCGGCGGCGAGGCGCGCGGCGAGATCTCCGTGCGCGGGCTGTTCGAGGCCGCGCCCGAGGTCAGGGCGCACCTTCAGTTCCCGGGCCTCACGCTCGGCCCCGACGCGCGGTACGAGACCGCCGAGGCGTCGCTCGACATCGCGCCGCCGGGCGGCGCGGGGCGCACCGCGGCCGTGGCCAGCGTGCGGCTCGAGGGGCGCGACGGCGGCCGGCTCGAGGCCAAGGCCCAGGCGCCCATGGCGTGGCAGGCGAACGCGATCCCGGCGCTCACCGACGATCGGAACGCCTCGGTGTCGCTCGCGGTCGACCGCTTCCGCCTGGCGGCGCTGGAGCCGTTCGTGCAGGGCTCGGTGAACCGGCTCGACGGCACGCTCGACGGCGAGGTGCGGCTCGGGCTCGGCGCGCAGGCGGGCTTCTCCGGCGAGATGCGCCTCGAGGGCGGCGTCGTCCAGGTGGCCGCGATCGGCCAGCCGTTCGAGAACGCCTCGTTCCGCGTCGCCGCGAGCCCCTCCGGCGAGCTCCGCGTCGACGACCTCCGCGCCGACGCAGGCAACGGCCAGGTCCGCGGGAAGGCGACCCTTCAGATGGAAGGGTTCGCGTTCCGGAACGCCCGCGCCGAGCTCTCGATCCCGAGAGGCCGAGCCCTCCCGATCTCGCTGGAGGGCGTCCCGATGGGCGAGGTGCGCGGCCGGGTGGCGCTCGCGGCGGAGAAGCGGGCCGAGGAGATCGCCGTCCGCGTCGACGTGCCCTCGCTCGATCTGACGCTGCCGCCCACGATCGGGCGGAGCGTGCAGCCGCTCGGCGAGAACGCGGACATCACGACGTCGGCGCCGCTCAGCCAGGAGGAGTACGAGGCGCGGCGAGCGCCGGCCGAGCCGCCGGAGCAGGCGAAGGAGAGCGCGGGCGGCACGCCGATCGCCATGGAGGTCCACCTGGGCAGGATCGGCGTCGAGGGCGACATGTTGCGGGCCTCGCTGTCGGGGGATCGGGCGCACCCGCTCCGCATCAAGGTCGCTGGGGAGACCGAGATCCGGGGCAACGTGAACATCCTGTCGGGCAATCTCGAGGTGCTCGGCAAGGAGTTCGAGATCGAGCCTGGCGTGGTTGCCCTGCAGGGGGATGCGTCGAATCCGTTCCTGAACGTGAGGGCGTTCCACGACACGCCGGAGGGGACGCGCATCTTCATCGACTATGTGGGGCAGCTCAACCCGATCACCGAGGACAAGATCACCTTCCGTTCGGAGCCGCCGCGCCCGGAGAACGAGGTGATCGCCGAGCTCCTGCTCGGCAGGGAGTTCGCGGAAGGGACGCTGGCGGGCGGCACGTCCGAGCAGCCCGCGTCGGGCGGCGGCAGCGCCGCCGGCGGGGTCGCGGCCAGCGTGGGGACGGGGCTCGCGTCCGCGCAGCTCAACATGATCCTCCAGAGCATCGGTCCGCTCCGGAACTTCGAGACGAAGCTGGGCACGACCGAAGAAGGCGCGCTGAAGACGACCGTGGGCTACCAGCTCGGGCAGCAGGTGACCGCGAGCGCGAGCTACGAGGCGGGGCCGACGGGGCAAGGACAGGGGCCAGGGTCCGGGGGCGGCAACACCGGCGCGCAGGCGCGCACCGAGGTGAGCCTCGAGTGGCGCTTCCGCCGGGACTGGTCCGTGCGGGCGGCGATGGCCACCGGCGCGAACCCGGCGACGAGCCTCGACCTGCTCTGGAAGCACCGCTACTGAGCGCCGTCGCGCTGCGGGCGCGCCCGTTCGTCAGGGCGGCGCATCCCCTTCGGCGCCGGCTGCGCGCCGGCTCAGCGCGCGACGCAGATGCCGCAGCAGTCGGCGCCGATCGGCGGGCTGCAGTCGTCGCCCGGATCGTCGATGCAGGTGAGCCCCTCGGGGCACGGGCGCGCCGTGATGCCGCCGCACGCCTGCGGCCGGGGCTCGGGCACCACGCAGATGCCGCCGCAGTCCGCCCCGCCGTGCTTCGGGTCGCAGTCGTCGCTCGGATCGTCGATGCACACGAGCCCCTCGGGGCACTCGATCCCCGCGAACCCCCCGCAAAACGGCGGCTTGGGCGTCGGCTCCACGCAGATGCCGCCGCAGTCCGCCCCGCCGCGCTCCGGGTCGCAGTCGTCGCTCGGATCGTCCACGCACTCGAGCCCGTCGGGGCACGGGAAACCCGCGAATCCCCCGCACATCGTCGTCGGCGGCTCGTCGACGCACACGCCCGGACAGTCCGCGCCGCCGTGCTCGGGGTCGCAGTCGTCGCTCGGATCGTCGACGCATGCGAGCCCGTCGGGACAAGGGGTCCCGAGGAACCCGCCGCACGTCTCTGATCCGGGCGGATCCGGCGGCTCACCGGTGTCGCCGCCGCCGTCCCTGTCGCAGCCCACGAGCCCGATCACGATGAGCAAGAGAGCCATCCCTTTGTGGCGCATCAGAACCTCCGCGTTGCGTTTGTCCGAACCCCACCATGAAGCAGCTTCGGTGCCACGGGAAGCGGACGCAATTCGGGCGGAGCGCGCGGTCCTCGGCGCGGGCACCGCGATCGCGGCGTCTTGCTGTGTCGCGGTTGTGCCAACGGCTTGACGGGAGGATCCGCGGGCGGGCGTGGAAGTCGTCTCCTCCGCGAGCCCAGGGGCGGCGTATGCATTGTATGCATTCCGCGCGCCGCCCCTGGGCGGGCCGCGTCGATGGGGGTGTCGACGCGTCAGAGCGAGGTGGAGAGCCGGTCGAGCACGGCGTTCATGATCGGCCGATAGCCGTAGTCAGGCGACGAGGTGTCGACCAGCTGCTTCGGGCAGATCGAGCCGGCGACCCCGCGCTCCCCGAGGCTCCGGATCAGCTGCAGCTCGCGGAGGCCAGGGTAGGCCTTGGCGTGGTCCTGCGTCGTGGACCGCGCCCCGGGATCCGCCGGGTCGTTCGTGCCATCGGGCCTGCACAGCGGGTTGTCGCCGGGCGCGCCGGCGATCGGCGTGCAATCGCACGACTGTGTCCCAGCGTCGCAGATGCGCTCCTCGGCGAGGGGGAAGATGCAGGCGTACTGGAGATCTCCAGTGCTACCCGGTGGAACCGTGTACTCGCGGCCGTTGATCGCGTTCCAACCCGCGGCGCTCGGGTGGACGATCGCGTCGCCGGTGATCGGGTTCATGCCCGAGCGGGGCGCCGCCGACTCGATCATGAGCGGATCCGCGGCGGGGACGTAGTTCGCCGGATCGCCGAGGATAGCTTCCCAGGTGCTGCTGAGGGTCGTGCCGGACGGCGGGTCGGCGAGCTCGGCGGCGTTCTTGAGCCCGCCGACCGGCTGGCCGAACTGGTTCAGGCCGCCCAGGAGATCGGGCTCGCCGAGCGCGTTCTGGCGCGCGAGGTCCTGCCACGGCACGCCGACGATGCCGGTGAACACGATGTGCTGCGGCCCGCGGGTCCGGGTGTTGTCGTCGCTCGGGTCCAGATCCGAGAAGATCGGGTTCGGCACGAGCTCTCCGCTCCTCGATACCACCATGGGCTTCGTGAGCGCCTGGGTGTACCGATCGATCGGGTAGAGGAAGTCGAACCCGAAGCGGCGCTTGTGGTCCCAGCACCGGCTGTTCACCGGGTCTTCCGCCGCGGTGAGCCTGGCGGCGTTGCCATCGGGGCCGGTGCAGGTCGGATCCTCGGGGCAACCGTCCTGCTTCTGGGCGCAGGACCTGCAGCACGGATCGTTCGGGTCGGTGGCGCACTCGCTCCGCGGCCGCCACAACCTGAAGCCCGCTCCCGCCTCGGCGACGAGGTAGTTCTTGCCTTCGTCCCTGATCGAGCAGTCGTTCTCGTCGGAGAGCATCACGATGAGCAGGAGCGAGTCCGGCCGGAGGAAGGCCTTCCGCTGCGCCAGGAGCTTCGTGTCGAGCCCTCCCAGTACAATGTTCTCGGTCGTCGGCGACACGGAGATGGTCTCATACGGCTCGGGATCGACGAGGAAGCGATAGAAGCTCTCCAGCGGCGCCTCGAAGCCGCACCCGGCTTGCCCGACCCCTTGCACGATGTCGCTGAGCTTCTCGGCGAGCGCCACCGGATCGGAGTCTCCCGCAGGGACGTGGCTTCCGGTCGGGTCCCACACGAGGAAGCCCTTGTCCTGGTAGGTCGGCAGGTCGTTCTCGCTCGTCTCATTGGAGCGCGCGAGGAGGCGGGCCATGTCGACGTTCGAAGCGGACGTTGCCGCCTGACAGGCGCTCGACCCGTGGCCGCCGAGGCTGCTGCTGATGACACCGATGTGCATGTCCTGCACCGGAGTGCGCACGCGCAATGTGCCTGCGGGGCATGCGCTCAACCCGCTCGGGGGCTGGACGGGGGGAGCAGCACCGGTCGGATCCACGCAGAGCGGGTTGGTCATGCCGTCGACGAAGTCGGCGAGCACCAGGCGCATCAGTTCCTGCTTGTCCGCCATCGAGCCGGAGTTGTCGACCACGAAGAGGAGATCGACCTTGTCCGGCGTGAACTGCGGCGGAACCCAGCCGCCTGCGCCCGTGCTGGAGTCGCCCCCGCTACCCACGGTAGCATCGCTGCCGCCGCTGCCGCCGCTGCCCCCGACACCGTCGCTGCCGCCGATTCCCGAGCTGGTGGTGGAGCTGGAGCCGGCCCCGCCGAGGGATACCTCGACTTGACATGCCACGAGCGAGACGGCGCTCAGGACGAGAAAGGGCGACAGTGCTCTTGATAGTCTCGAAGACATAATTCCTCCTTGCGCGGTGCCGTGACGCGCCGTCCAACACCGGCAGTGACCGAACGTGAAGGGACGCCCGCCCCGCTTCCCATTTCAAAAAAACCACCTGACCCCAAAACGAGACGGACAGCCCTCTTTCCCGCCCCGCCCATACGCGTTAACCAAGCTCGTTCGGTCACGCTCAGGACACGAAGCCCGCCCCGCTCCACCCCACCATCGGGCACCAACGTTTACGTGAACGTGAACGTGAACGTTTACGTGGTCGTGGTCGTTCACGGCCTACCGTTGACGACCACGACCACGACCACGACCACGTAAACGACCACGACCACGTCTGAGGATTGATCACATTTCCCCCTTAGTTTTCGCTGAGTTGGCAACGGCGGCGTTCCAGCCCGTCTCCAGCATGAGCAAGGTCTGCATTCCGCGCGCGAGCGTCAGCCAGCCAGGCGGACCGTTGCGCTTGAGATGTCCACCAAGACCGGCAACGGCGTAGAGCGCATCGACTACCGTCGCCCCCTGAGCCGGCAACTTCTTGGGCTGGTGCTGGTGCAGCAGCTTCAGCTGCGTGGGGTTCAGGGCTCGTTCCGCGGGCGCGTTGGGCTCAACGCGGGACAGAGAGCGCAGCAGCAGCATCTGCCACGCGATCGGGGCGAACAGCGCCAGCGCGTTCGTCAGGCTCCGGAAGCTCTCGAGCTGGCGCGTCTCGAGGGCGCAGCCGGTCTTCAGGGCCTTGAAGAACTCCTCGATGAGCCACCGTGCCCGGTAATGGTCGACGATCGCTGCGATCTGGTCGGGCGTGTCGACGGGCTCGTTGGTCGCCAGCACCCACGCGACCGGCTCTTCGCCCGCGGGCGTGTCGATCTCCTGCACCAGCACGACGTTGACCGCGAGCTCTTCGGCCAGCTCGGGCAGGTAGTACGGACGGCGCAGCGCTATGCGCCGGGCGCCGACGCCCAGCGTGGCGCTCCGCTCCGAGCGCTCGGGGTGCGCGCGCTTGCTCGCCGGGACAGGGCCGGCGCGGCGTTGGGTGAGCACGACCTCGCGACTGAGCCGGATCGGCAGCTCGACCAGCGCCTCGCTCAGCCGCAGCCGTGCGCCGTCGTCGAGCGCTTCTTCCTCATCCTCGGCCAGCTCCGACACGTTCCGATCGCGCGCCATGCGCACGACGAAGCGGTGGCCCTGCTCGACCATGGCGCACAGAAGCGGGTAGGCGTCGGCCTCGCGGTCCATGATGTGCAGCAGCGACGTGCGGTCGCCCACGGCCTGCTCGGCCGCCTCCACCTGCCGCAGCCAGCGCGTCGACTCCTTGTCGGTCACGCGCGCATAGTCGCTGCCCGTCCTGTTCTTCTTGCGTGGGCTCTTGGACAGGGCGGAGGCTTTGCGGGCCCAGCAGGCAAGGCCCAGCAGTCCGAGCGGCTGATTGATCGCGTCGGTGGCCACGGCGAGCGTCGCGTGCGCCAAAAAGCCCTGGGTGTCCTTGCCGTTGAGCGGACCGAGCCCTTTGCGTGCGCCGTCGCCGTCGAAGGCGACGGCGGTGGTGTCATGCACCGCGCGAACCGTGTCGTGACCGGCCATCCGCTCGAGGGTCTGCTCGCTGTGGGCCTGCACCAGCGCACCATACGACACGCGCTGATTGCCAAGGAGCCGGTAGAAGCCCTCCAGCTCTGCCTCTGTCTTCAGCGAGTCCGGGAAGCTCTCGCCCGGCGCGACGCTCAGCCGTGCCACCACCGCCCGGACCCGCTGATGCAGGCGCGCATCGCCCAGCTGCACCGTCTCGAACTCGCGCACGATCGACGGCATCGTTTCCGGCACATCGGGATTTCCCATGACATTTCAGACGCTTGGCGGGTCCGAAACGGATCAAAAAAAGATGTGCGGGATCCTCAGACGACCACGTAAACGTTCGGATGTAGGAGAACGCGGCGCGAGGCTTGGTTAACGCCTATCCCCCCGATCGCCCCCGCTCTAGGGGGTAAAGGAGCGGAGACGGGGTACGTGCGGGCTCGACGGATAGGCGAGGAGGAACGCCGACGCGCGCTGCGCAGCCGCCGCGCGATCGCCGCTCTGCCAGAGCGCCTCGATGGTGAGCGCCTCGCGCTCCTGCGCCAGCGCGCCGCCGGGAAAGCGGAGCCGCGCCTGCTCGGCGATCCTCAGCGCGCCGGAGGCATCGCCGCGCCGGAGCGCCGCGCGCGCGTCGCCGAGGAGCGTCAGCTCCTCGCGCAGCCGGCTCTCCCGCAGCCCCGGGCTGGAGGCGCCCTCCGCGCCTGTAGCCTCCGGCGCGGGCGCCGCTTCGAGGACGTCCGCCCTGGCCGCGGGCGGCGCGCTCGCGGCGTGCTCCGATAGCGGCGCGCCCGGCCTCGTGGACGTCGCGGCCGCGCGGGGGCCGGTCCGCGCGGGTGACCTGTCCGGCAGCGGCGCCTCGGCCGGCGGCGGCGGCCTGGGTCGCAGCGGCGCCTCGACCGGCGGCGGCTCGGCAGGCGGCGCCAGCTCGACAGGCGGCGGCTCGGCAGGTGCCGGCTCGGCCTGCGCGGCAGGCTCACGGCCCTCCGGCGGCGAAACCGGCGCGGATCCCGGCGCCGCGACGGCCTCCGCGGCCTCGACGATCCGAGCCGGCGGCGCCTCACTCGAGGGAGCCACAACGACATAGCCGGCGACGATCAGGCCCCCGCAGGCGGCGCCGAACAGCATCGCCTTCAGGATACCCGCAGCGCCCGCCGCTGCGGCCACGCCGCCGGTGACCGCCGCGCCGCCAGCGCCGGCGCCCGTCGCAGCGGACACCACCTTGCCCGCGGACACGGCCGCGGCGATCTCGCCAGCACCCGCCGCCGCGCTCGCCGCGCCGCCCGCGCTCGCGCTCGCCGCGCCGCCCACGTTCGCCGGAAGCGCCCCTCCCGCGGCGCCTTGAGCCCCTCCGAGCCCGGCGGCTCCGGCGAGGCCGATCTGCGCGGCCATCGCGGCCCACATCCGCTCCTGCGCCCCGTCGGGCGGGTCCGCCGACGGCGCTGCTCGCAGGAGCTCACGCTCCGTCTCGAGCGCGTTCGCCTCGGCGTCGAGCCAGCGCACCGGATCGCTCATCGCTCCCCTCCCGCGCGCTTCCAGACGGGTTGCCGCTCCACCTCCGGCAGCGGAAGGACGACCGAGGGATGCCCCTCGGGCACCGGCGCGCGCTCGGCAGCCGCCGCCTTCAACACGGGCTGCGACCGCGTGGTGACCCGCGGCCCGCCCACGTGGAACTCGTCGCGCGCCTTCAGGCGCGCGACGGCGCGGCGGAACGCATCGCGGGCGAGGCGGAGGCGCGAGTAGACGGTCCCCAGCGGGACGTCGAGCAGCTCGGCGACCTCCTCGCCGCCCATGCCGTCGAGCTCGAAGAGCGTGAACACGGCGCGCTGCTCGAGGGGCAGCTCGTCGAGGATCGCCTCGAGCAGCGTGATCGCCTGCCGCCGCTCCGCCTCCGCGCCGACGTCGGCCCGGTCATCGGCGCAGTCGAGCAGCGGTTCGTCGTCGTGAGCACGCCGCCTCATATGCGCGAGCTTGCGCCGGTCACGGGCGGCGTGAAAGCAGATGCTGTAGAGCCAGGTCGTAATTTTGGACCGACCCTCGAATTCGGACAACCGCCGATGGACGACCAGGAACACGTCCTGGACCGCGTCGGCGACGTCGCTCTCGGGCACGCCGAGGCGGCGCAGCGATCGCCACACGAACCGGAAGTGCTGCGCATAGACCTCTCCGAAGGTCATCCTGTCCTGCCGCTTCTCGCCATGCCCATCACCTCCGTGGCGGGTTCCGTGGCTCGCCATCAAAAAATCGACACGCGGGCGCTCAGGCCGACGAGCAGCCCCACCGGGGAGGGGTCGAGCGCCACGTCCTGCGTCAGGGGCGCGCCGGCCTCGTCGCGCGCGCGGCGCTCGACCGTGAAGCGCGCCCGCGCGACCGGCGCGAGGAGCGTCGCGCGCGCGGACCAGCCCAGCGCGCTGGATCCGAGGAGGGTTCCTTCCGCGACGGCCGAGCCGCCGAGGGCGAACCAGGGCGCGGAGGCCTCGCGGTCCGGGGCAAACCCCTTGCCGGAGCCGTAAACGGCGCCCAGCACCGCCGCCGCGCAGGCCGAGAGCCGGAGGCCGTCGAGATCGCCGGCGATCGTCGCGCAGCCGCGCGCCGTGGCGGCGCCGAGCCCGAGGGAGACGACGCCCGGTGCGAGCTCGGTGTCCTGGGGGGGCAGCCATACCCCACCGACGCCAGCGGACCATGCGCGGCGCCGCAGGGAGACATCGGCGATCGCGGCCGCCCGGAAGGGATCGAGCATGCCCACGGTCTGCGCGGCGCCGAGCTCCATCGAGACGTCCCCGCGCGCCGCCCGAGGCGGTGGACGCGGCGGCGCCGGCACGACAGGAGCCAGCGCGGGCGCGACAGGGGCCGGCGCAGGCGCGGGCGCTGTCGGCGCGGGCGCAGGCGCGACAGGGGCCGGCGCAGGCGGATCGCTGTCGAGCAGGATGGCGAGGGTCAGCGCCACGGCCTCGACGAGCTCGCCGCAGGACGCCCCCACCTCGGACGAGAGCTGCCGCGTGCGACCACCTGCCTGAAGGATGGCGGTGTACGTGGCACCGTCGTGGAGAAAGCGGACCTCGATCTCGGTCGCCCCGTCCGCGCTCGCCAGGGCGCCACCTGCGTTCGCTGACGTGTCGACAGGAGGGCCGCCGCCCGCGTTCGCTGACGCGTCGCCAGGAGGGGCGCCGCCCGCGTTCGCCGGCGTGTCGCCGGCAGGGGCGCCGGCGGTGCTCACGGGGTCGAGAGCCCGCCTCTCCATCACCCGCTCGACCGCGACGGCGAGCGACGGCGCGTCCGGGCAGTCGGCCGCAGCGGGCGCCCGCTGGACCGCGAGCCGCGGGAGCGGGGCGGCCACGACGACGCTCGGCCAACCGAGGGAAAAGGCGCACACGGCCAGGACGCACAGCGCGCCCCGACGCGAGGGATGAGGGCAGGTCACAGGATGCCTCCCATTACCGCAAGGAACGGCGCAAGCGGAATTAGGACGCGCAGAGCTCCGTGGCCTTGGGCGAAATCGCCGCGAGGGCGAGACCGCCAGACGGCCAGGCCCCCGGCGCCTGCGGGAGACGCCGGTCGCGACGGCGCGCGTTCCATGGCGGAGGCGTCACCGCCTGCCACGCGGGAGAGCACGACGCCGCCGCCCGTGGCGCGACCGAGCGACCGATCGAACGACGGCGACGCCGGTCGCGAGCACGGCATGGGATCGGATAGAGTGCGCCCCATGAACTCCTACGAGCTGGTGACGTGCGCGAGCTGTTATGGCGAAGGCGAGATCAACACGGACTCCGGCCCCTATCTGTGCAAGGACTGCCACGGAAACGGCCGCATCCTCCCGACCGGAGAGCAGATCGAGGAGCGCATCCGCGAGATCGAGGTCGAGCTGGAGCGCCACCCCCAGGAGGCGAAGCCGGAGACCCGATGGCTCGTCTTCGAGCTGCGGCGCACCCGCAAGCTGCTCTGGCAGATCCGGTCGTACTGCGAGGAGGCGCGGAGCGACACAGACGACGCGATCATCGTCAAGATCCGCGATCTCGCCGACGCGGCCGTCGCCCCGAGGAGCCCTGCGGTGCCGCGGGAGATGCTCCCAGAGGACGCCTGATGCGCGGCTCCGCCGGGGAGCCGGACAGTCGACCCCGGGGAGCTCCCGCGTCCTGCTCGAGCGCGGCGCGGGGTGTTCCAGCGCCTGCTCTCTACCCTGCCCTCCTCGGCGCCGCGTGGGCCGCGCTCGCGCCGCCGGTGCAGCGCCTCCACGCGGGCGGCGTGCGCGCTCGCGGCCGCTTCCGCGTGCGGCGTGGCCGGGGGCTCGCGGCGCGCCTGGTCGCCGGCCTGCTGCGCATGCCGGAGGCGGCCGAGGACGTGGCCGTGACGCTCGCCGTCGAGCCGGCGGGCGACGGCGAGCGGTGGCTCCGCACCTTCGGGGTTCGCCCGCTCTTTTCCTCGCAGTGGCGCGCGGGTGATCTCCTGGTGGAGGGGCTCGGCCTCGTCCAGTGCTGGTTCCGGCTCCGCGCCGAGGGCGGAGCGCTCGTGTTCGAGCAGGTGCGGTCGACGCTCGGGCTCCGCCGCCTCGGCCTGCCGCTGCCCCGGTGGCTCGCCCCGCGGATCGAGGGGCGGGCCGGGCCGCTCCAGGACGAGGTCCACGTCGACGTGCGGATCTTCGCGCCGATCGCCGGGCTGCTCGTCGCGTACGAGGGGCGCGTGGCGAACGAGGCGGGCGGCGAGGCGCCCCCTGCTCGCGCCGGCGGGTCCACGCCGGAATCGACCGCGCTGTCAGCGCCGGAGCCCCGCGCGCCGGAGCCCCGCGCATGATCACGGCGCTCGTGCTCCTCGCCGTGCAGGGCGCGCTCGGCGCCTTCGACACGCTCTATTACCACGAGTGGCGGGCGCGCCTGCCCGGCGGCGTGCCGGGCACGGCGCCCGAGCTTGTCCTTCACGGCGTGCGCGATCTCCTGTACGCGGTGCTCTTCGCCTCCTTGCCGTTCGTGCGCTGGGAGGGGCTCGCCGCGTGGGCGCTCGCGGCGCTGCTCCTCGCGGAGATCGCGATCACGCTCCGCGATTTCGTCGTCGAGGACACGGTCCGGAGGCCGCTCGGCGGCGTCTACCCGGGAGAGCGGGTGATGCACGCCGTGATGGGCATCATTTACGGCGGCGCGCTCGCCCACCTCGTCCCCGAGATCTGGCGCTGGGCGCGCGGCCCCACCGGCTTTTCCCGCTGGGACGCGCCGCTCTCGCTCCGCGTGATCCTGCCGCTCATGGCCGCAGGCGTGCTGCTCTCGGGGCTGCGCGACCTCGGCGCCGCCTACGGGCCTCGCTGGCTGCGCTTCCCGTGGGGGCGCGCGTGAGCCGCCGCCCGACGCGCCGTCAGCCCTTCACCGCGCCCGCCGTGAGCCCCGCGAGGATCCGCCGCTGGAAGACCAGCGTCAGCACCACGAGCGGCACGGTCACGACGATGGAAGCCGCCATGGTCTGCCCCCAGGGGATCTCGTAGAGCCCGCTGCTCGTCGTCGAGAACGCCTGGATCGCGTAGGTCACGGTGCGCTTGTCCGGCGTCTGGGTGAAGGAGAGCGCGAACAGGAACTCGTTCCACGCGGCGATGAAGGCGAGGATGCCCGTCGTCGCCATCCCGGGGACCGAGAGCGGCAGCATGACCCGGGTGAACACCTGCCAGTGCGTCGCGCCGTCGACATAGGCCGCCTCCTCGATCTCGCGTGGGATCGCCTTCATGAAGCCGGTGAGCACCCACACCGTGAAGGGGAGCGTGAAGATGAGGTACGTCAGGATCAGCGCGGGGAGCTGGTTGTACAGCTTGAAGAAGTTGATCATCTGGAACAGGGCGCCGAGGACGGCGATCTGCGGAAAGATGGTCATCCCCAGGACCACGTAGAGCACCAGGCTGCGCCCTCGGAAGCGGAACCTCCCCAGCGCGTAGGCGGCCAGCGAGCCCACGGCGAGCGACACCGCGGTGACCGAGACGGCGACGATCACGCTGTTCAGGAGCGCCGTCTGGAACTCGCCGTTCGCCAGCACGAGGCGGTAGTTGTCGAGCGTCGCGCGGCCGGGCCAGTAGCGGACCGGGGTCGTGAAGAGCTCGTCGTCGGGCTTGATGGAGGAGACGAACGCCCAGACGAACGGGAAGACGGTGAACACGAGCACCGCGGCGACGAGCAGGTAGAGCAGGGCCCGCAAGGCGCCCTGTCCCAGCGAACGGCGCCGCCCTGCGCCTCGCGAAGCGCCGCTCATCTCACACCTCCTCGGCGCGGAACACCGCGAGATAGATCGTGATGAACACCGCGATGATGAGGAAGAGCGCGACGGAGATCGCCGAGCCGTAGCCGATGTCCGAGACGCTGACGAGGGTCTGCTGCGCGTAGGTCGCCATGGTCTGCATGTCCGGCCGGTTGCCGAACATGACGAAGAAGACGTCGAACACCCGGAGCGCGTCGAGCGTGCGGAAGATGAGCGCGACCAGCATCGCGGGCCTGAGGAGCGGCAGCGTGATCCGGGTGAACTGCTGGAGCGCCGTCGCGCCGTCGACCCGCGCGGCCTCGTACAGATCGTGCGGGATGAGCTGCAGCCCGGCGAGGAGGAGGAGCGCCATGAACGGCGTCGTCTTCCAGACGTCGATGAGCGCCACGGCCCAGAACGACACCGCAGGATCGGCGACGAAGGCGACGTTGCGGTCCAGGACGCCGAGCTGGTTGACGAGCAGGTCGTTGAAGACGCCGTAGACGTCGTTGTACATCCACTTCCACATCTGGGCCGAGATGACGGTCGGTATGGCCCAGGGGATGAGCATGGCCGCGCGCACCGCCGAGCGCCCCTTGAAGCGGGAGTTGACGACGAGCGCGACGCCGAGCCCGAGGGCGAGCTCGCCGAGCACGGTGACGACCGTGAAGAGCACCGTGAGCAGGACCGCGTCGTGGAAGTAGCTGTCCTGCACGAGATCGACGTAGTTCTGCGCCCCGATGATCCTGGCCGGCTCCCCGGTGCCGAGGCGCGCGTTCGTGAAGCTCAGGTAGAACGTCTCGGCGAGGGGGTAGAGGGCGATGAACGCGACGACCGCGAGCGTCGGCAGGAGGAACAGCCAGGCGCGCCGCTGTCGCCGCGCGTCGAGCGACGGGTGGTCCGGAGAGGCCGCCGCGCTCGTGGCCGCTGGGTTCGCCGGCATGCTCATGGGATATCCGTTCTCGCGAGGTGGTGTGGCCGGGAGATCTCGTGGGCCGCGCCGCGCGCCGTGCCACCGGTGGGCGAGGCGCGCGAGGGCGGCGCGCGGCGCGCGTGTCAGCGAAGCGCGCGCGTGAGCCGCTGCTCCACCTGCCCGAGCACCGCCTTCGGCTCCTTGCCCTGCAGGACCTGGCTCACGCCCTGGAAGAAGGCGATCGACGCCTCGTTGTACCGAGCGCCGGTGCTGTTCGAGGGGCGCGGCACGAGCGCGATGTCCTTTGCGCTCGCCAGGAAGGGCAGCGACTTCACCACCTCCGCGTCCTGCTGCACCGACCGGATCGTCGGGAGGAAGGAGCCCGCGGTCGCGCGGAACCGCTGCGCCTCGGGGCTCGTCATGTAGCGGACGAGCTCGATCGCCGCGTCCTTGTTCGGCGAGAACTTCGACACCGCGAGCTGCCATCCGCCGATGGTGCCCGCGCTCTTCTGTCCGGGCTCGTGCGGCAGCGGGCCCGCCGCGAACTTGCCCTTGATCGGCGACCGCTCGGCGTTGCCCGCCGCGTAGGCATAAGGCCAGTTGCGCATGAAGGCGGCGTTGCCGCCCTGGAACGCGTTGCGCGCGTCCTCTTCCTCGTAGCTCGTCACGCCGGCGGAGGAGATCGAGCCCACCCAGCCCCTGGCGCGCGCGAGCGCCTTCTGGGCTTCCGGGTTGTTCACGGTGATCTTGCCCTCCTCGATGATCGCGCCGCCGCCGTGGGAGGCGATCCACTCCAGCGCGTTGCACGTCAGCCCCTCGTAGGCCTTGCCCTGCCAGACGAAGCCGAGGAAGTTCGGGCTCGCCGCCCGCTCGCCGTCCTGGATCTTCTTCGCCATCTGCTCCAGCTCGTCCCACGTCTCCGGCGGCTTCTGATACCCGTACTTCGCCAGAAGATCGGTGCGGTAGTAGAGCAGCCCGAAGTCGGTGAACCACGGCATCGCCACGAGCTTGCCGTCGACCGTGTTGTTCTGGACGATGCTCTCGATGTGCTGCTTCGCCGCCTCGCCGAGCTTCTCGCTCAGATCGACGAGGTTCTGCGCGAAGGCGCCGGGCCAGATGACGTCCAGCATCATGACGTCGATGTCCCCGGACTGCGCCTGGAAGAGGCGCTGGTAGACGGAGTAGGTCTCGGTCGCGTCCTTGGGACGGGGGATGATCGTCACCTCGATGCCGGTGTCCTTCTGGAACTGCTGGATCATCACCCTGTCGAGCTCGGCGCCCACGCCCACCGGCTCGCTGTAATACTTGAGCTTGCTGCCGGCGTATCGCTTCGCCTCGGCGGCGTTCGGCACGGCGGGGGGCTGCGCCTTGATCGCCTTCTCGCCCGGCGCCTCCGACACCGCGGCCGCCGTCGTGGCCGCGGCGCCAGGGGGGTTCTCGCGGGCAGGCGGGCTCTTGTCTCCGCGGCAGGCGCACAGGCCGACGACGAAGAAGATCAGCGCTGCGGTTCGCCATGCGCGGAGATCATGCTGCCGAGTGGGGTCCATCGCAGGATCCTTTCTGAGCTCTGTTCTGGAGAATTTTCGCATTCCCGGTGGCCGGCAGAGCTATCGAGACGCGCCGCTCACGCCCGCGCCGCGAAGGGCGAGTGCCCGCGGCAGCATCGACCAGATGCGCGCTCGGGGGCAAGGGATCGCGCCGCCTCTCCAGGGTAAAAAGCCCAGGAAAGAGCCGTCGATCACAGACGGGACGGAGCGCGCGCTGCTCGGCACTGCTCTGCTCGCTGATCGCTGGCAGCGCAGCACAGCAGACGGCGCGCGGCGCGCCGCGCACAGCGCCTGGCGAAGGCGCGTGGCGCGATGCGCTGCTCGGAGACGCGAAGCGCGCTGGCGGCGAGGTGAGGTGAGACGAGACATCAGCGCTGGCCGCGAGACGCGACACGACGCGCGCTGGCGGCGAGATGAGGTGAGACGAAACGCGATGCGCCTGCGTCGCGCGGAGACAACGCGCGCAATACGTGCGCGCGCGCGCGCGCCGACGCCACCACCTCGCCTCGAAGCGCAATTTCAGCGGCAATTCAGCGGTAGACGCGCGTCGCGCGCGCCCTGAACGTGGGCTGCTTTGCGCTTGCGGAGCCTTTCCGGAGGCGGTAGAGCCGATGCTGCGTGGCCGGCGCTCGCGATCCGGCACGGTGCCGCGGGCTCGTGGCCTGCTGGCTCCAGGCTGGTCCTGCCGAGCAGGACGAGCCCGAACCGGCCTGCGCACGGCGGTGCATGACTCCCCTGACGTTCTCCTCCTCGGCCGACGCCCCCCGCCAGGCGGCGCGGCTCGTCGCCCGCACCTTCCGGCTCGACGCCGACACGCTCGCGAAGCTGCCCGGCGGCGTCTCGTCGCTCATGGGAGACGGCGCGCGCGTCTGGCTTCACCCCGGCACCCAGCTGGTCGCGCACGGGGTCGCCGCCCGCCTGGAGCTGCCGCACGGTATCGAGGGCGGCGTGGCGTGGATCCAGGAGGCGCTGGCGTCGATCGAGGCCGCCGACGTCGTGGGCCGCCCGGGCTGCGGCCCGGTGGCGCTCGGCGCCCTGCCGTTCGACCGGACGGAGCCGGCCGCGCTCGTCGTGCCGGCCCAGATCGTCGGCGCGGCCCCCGACGGGACCGCGTGGGTCACGACCATCGGCGAGGGCGCCGCCCCGGCGCCGCACCTGGAGCGGGCCGAGGGCCACCGGCGCTCGCCCGACAGCTTCACGCTCCGCTCGGCGCTCCCGCACGAGGAGTGGTGCGGGCGCGTCGCGCGCGCGGTGGCCGACATCCAGCAGGGGGCCCTCTCCAAGGTCGTGCTGGCCCGCGCGGTCGACGTCGAGGCGAACCGCCCCATCGTCGTCGAGGAGGTCCTGCGCCGCCTGACCGCGCTCTACCCCTCGTGCGCGATCTTCCACGTCGACGGCTTCCTCGGCGCGAGCCCCGAGCTCCTGCTCTCCCGCCGCGGGCGCGCCGTCTCCTCGCACCCCCTCGCCGGCACCTACGCGGTCTCCGCCGACGTCGACGCCGACCGCCGGTTCGCCGAGGTCCTGCGGCGCTCGGCCAAGGACCAGCGCGAGCACCGCTTCGTGGTCGACGCCGTGGCCGCCGCGCTCGCGCCCGAGTGCGCGTCGCTCGAGGTCCCCAGCGAGCCGTCGATCCTGAGCCTGCGCAACGTGATGCACCTCGGCACCCCGATCCACGGCCAGCTCGCGGAGGCGGCGCCGGACGCCCTCACGCTCGCCGCGCGGCTTCACCCGACGCCCGCCGTGTGCGGCACGCCGCGCCAGGCGGCGGAGGCCTGGCTGGGCGCGCACGAGGGGATCCGGCGCGGGCTCTACGCGGGGCTCGTGGGCTGGGTCGACGCCCGCGGCGACGGGGACTGGTTCATCGGCATCCGCAGCGCCACGGTCGACGGCGCGCGCGCGCGGATGGTCGCGGGCGTCGGGGTCGTCGCAGGCTCGAGCCCGGAGGCCGAGCTGGTCGAGACGCAGCTCAAGCTCCAGGCCATGCTCGCGGCCATCATCCGCCCCTGATGCCGCGCCCGCCGCCGGGGCGCCTCACCCGAGCCGGGATCCGCGCCGGCTCGCCTGCATCGACGGCCTCGATGCGGGCCCCGAGGCGAGCTTCGCCGTGAAGACACTCCTCATCGACAACTACGACTCGTACACCCACATCCTCGGGCAGTACCTCTGGGAGGTGAGCGGCGAGGAGCCGATCATCGTCAAGAACGACAGCCTCTCGCTCGCCGAGATCGAGGGCCTGGAGCTCGACAGCATCGTCATCTCGCCCGGCCCCGGCCGCCCGGAGCGACGGGCCGATTTCGGCGTCTGCGCCGAGGTGATCGAGGCCCTCGCCGGGACGCCGATCCTCGGCGTCTGCCTTGGCCACCAGGGGCTCGCGGCGCGCTTCGGCGGGCGCGTCCAGCACGCCCCGCGGGTCATGCACGGCAAGATCGTGGAGATCGAGCACGACGGCGCCGGGCTCTTCGAGGGCGTGCCCAGCCCGTTCCAGGTGGTGCGCTACCACTCGCTCATCGTCGGCGACGGCGAGCTGCCGGCGGAGATCCAGGTGACCGCGCGCACGCGCGGCGACGGGCTCATCATGGCCCTCAAGATCAAGGACCGGCCGTTCTACGGCGTGCAGTTTCACCCCGAGTCGATCGGCACCGAGCACGGCAAGAGAATCATCCGCAACTTCAGAAATATCGCCATGAACACGCCGCGCGACCGGAGGGGCGCGGCGCTCCACCGGAGCACACGCGCGCCGGGCCTCTCCGCAGGCGCGCTGGGTGGTTGCGCGCCGGGCGCGCCGGCGGGCGCGCGGCGACGCGGGCGCATGCGTCACCTCCGGCTCCCGTGGGTCGATCCCGAGCGGGCCTTCGCCGGGCTCTTCGCCGCGGCGCCTTACGCGTTCTGGCTCGACTCGAGCGCGGCCGGCCGTGACGGGCGCTTCTCGTTCATGGGGAGCGCGACCGAGGCGATCGAGAGCCGCGGCGCCGCCGTGACGCGGTGGAGCGCCGGCGGCCCTGGGGACGCCCTCACCTCGACCACGTCCGAGGGGAGCCCGTTCGTCGCGCTCCGGCGGGAGCTCGCCTCGATATCGCTCGATCCGAGCGGCCTGCCCTTCCACTTCACCGGTGGCCTCGTGGGCTACCTCGGCTACGAGCTCAAGGAGCACCTCGGCTTCGGCGCGTCCGCTCACCCGCGCCGCGCGCTCCCGGACAGCGCGATGATGATCGCGCGGCGGATCCTGGCCTTCGACCACGTCGAGCGCGCGGTATACGCGTGCGCGATCGACGCGATCGACGCGATCGACGCCGACGAGCCTGCGTCGCCCCCGTCCGGACCGTGGCTGGACGAGATCGCGGCGCGCCTCCAGGGCCTCCCAGCGCTCTCGGAGCCGCTCCTGCCGCCCGTCCCGGAGGGCTTCGCCGACCGGATCGCGCACGCGCCGCGCCTCTCGCGCCGGGAGCACCTCGACGCCATCGAGGCCATCCTCCGCGAGATCCGCGAGGGCGAGACGTACGAGGTGTGCCTCACGAACGAGTTCCACGTACGGACCTCGCTGGATCCGTTCGCCCTCTACCGCGTCCTGCGCCGCACGAACCCCGCGCAGTTCTCGGCGTTCCTCAGGCTGCCGGAGGGCGCGGTGCTCTCGTCCTCGCCGGAGCGGTTCCTGGCGGTCGACCGGGAGCGGCGGGTGCGCAGCGAGCCCATCAAGGGGACGCGACCGAAGGGCGCCACCGAGGAAGAGACCCTGGCCCTGCGCCGCGATCTCGCGACCAGCGACAAGGACCGCTCCGAGCTCCTCATGATCACCGACCTCGTCCGCAACGACCTCAGCCGCGTCTGCGCCATGGGCTCGATCGACGTCGAGGCGCTCCAGCGGATCACGGAGCACGCGACCCTGCTCCAGCTCTCCTCGGTGGTCACGGGCGCGCTCCGCGAGGGGAAGGGCGCGCTCGACGCGCTCGAGGCGTGCTTCCCCGGCGGGTCCATCACCGGCGCGCCGAAGCACCGGACGGTCTCGATCATCGACGCGCTGGAGCGGCGCACGCGGGGCGTGTACACGGGCTCGATCGGATACCTCGCGTACGAGGGCCCCATGGATATGAACATCGCCATACGGACTCTCGTCGCCGACGGCCGGGGGCTCAGCTTCGGCAGCGGCGGCGCGGTGGTCGCGGAGTCGAGCGCGGAGGCCGAGTACGAGGAGGTCCTCGTCAAGAGCTTCCCCCTGCTCCGCGCCATCTACCTCGCGGAGCGCGCCGCAGACGCCGGTCGAGCGCCCGCGCGGGACGCACGCGCCACGAGCGCGCAGCGCGGATGACGCGCCCGACGGAACCATGCACGCGGCGAAGATGCCGGTACGGCGCGCATGCCGCACCGCGTATACTCATCGCACAGAAGGAGACGCGGTCGTGAAACGAGAGAGCAACATTACGCGGAGGGGCGTCGCGGTGCGGCGGACGGTCGAGGACCTCGCCGTCGACGGCGCCATCCAGCCCATCGTCGAGGCGCTCGACAGCCACCTCGGCGTGGTCCTGGCGTCCAGCTACGAGGTCCCGGGCCGGTACACGCGCTGGGACATCGGCTTCGTCGATCCGCCGCTCGTGCTCGTCTCCCGGGGCCGCGACTTCCGGTTCACCGCGCTGAACGAGCGCGGGCGTGTGCTGCTGCCGGCCATCGACGAGGCCCTCCGTGATCTCGACGCGGTCGCGGCCCTCGAGCGGCGCAGCGACGAGGTGGTCGGCGCGGTCCGGCCGCCGGGCGAGCGGGTGCCGGAGGAGCTGCGCAGCCGGCAGCCGTCCATCTTCTCGGTGCTGCGCCGGCTCATCGAGCTCTTCGGGGTCCCCGGCGACCCGCTCTTCGGGCTCTACGGCGCGTTCGCGTACGATCTCGCCTTCCAGTTCGAGCCCATCCGCCTCCGCCTGGAGCGCCCGGCGGATCAGCGGGATCTCGTCCTCTACCTCCCCGACGAGATCGTCGCCGTCGACCACCGCCGCGAGCGCGCGACGCGCACGCGCTACGAGCTGAAGTACGGCGATCGCTCGACCGACGGGCTGCCGCGCGAGGGCGCGACGCACGCCTACGTCGGCACCGACCGCGCGCCCCAGAACGAGTACGCGCCGGGCGAGTACGCCGAGCTCGTCCGGCTGGCGCGCGAGTCCTTCAAGCGGGGCGATCTCTTCGAGGTCGTGCCGGGGCAGACGCTCTACGAGCCGTGCCCGGTCGCGCCCACCGAGCTGTTTTACCGCCTGCGCGAGCGCAACCCGGCGCCCTACGGCTTCCTGATGAACCTAGGCAACGCCGAGTATCTGATCGGCGCCTCTCCGGAGATGTACGTCCGCGTCGAGGGCAATCGCGTCGAGACCTGCCCCATCTCGGGCACGATCCCGCGCGGCAGCGACCCGCTCGCCGACGCCGCGCAGATCGCGCGCCTGCTCGCGTCCGCGAAGGACGAGTCGGAGCTCACCATGTGCACCGACGTCGATCGCAACGACAAGTCCCGCATCTGCGTCCCGGGGAGCGTCCGGGTGATCGGGCGCCGGCAGATCGAGATGTACTCGCGGCTGATCCACACGGTCGATCACATCGAGGGCCGCCTTCGCGACGGCTTCGACGCGCTCGACGCGTTCCTGGCGCACACGTGGGCGGTCACGGTCACGGGGGCCCCGAAGGCCTGGGCCATGCAGTTCATCGAGGATCACGAGCGCTCGCCGCGCGCGTGGTACGGGGCGGCGGTCGGCATCGTCGGCTTCGACGGCAGCATGAACACGGGGCTCACGCTGCGCACGATCCGGGTCAAGGACGGCGTGGCCCAGGTCCGGGTCGGCGCGACGCTGCTCTTCGACTCCGATCCCGACGAGGAGGAGCGCGAGACCCAGGTGAAGGCGTCGGCGCTCCTCGACGCGATCCGGAGGCCTCGCGGCATCGCCACGCCGCCTCCGGCGGCCATCCACCCGGTGCCTGGCGGCACGCGCAAGGTCCTCCTCGTGGATCACCAGGACTCCTTCGTGCACACGCTGGCCAACTACCTCCGGCAGACGGGCGCCGAGGTGATGACGCTCCGCGCCGGCTTCCCTCACGAGGAGCTCGACGCCTACGCTCCCGACCTCGTGGTGCTCTCGCCCGGCCCTGGCACGCCCAGCGATTTCGATCTCTCCGGCACGCTCACGGCGCTGCTCCAGCGCCGGCTGCCCGTCTTCGGCGTCTGCCTCGGCCTGCAGGGGATGGTCGAGCACTTCGGCGGCAAGCTCGGCGTCCTCGACTACCCGATGCACGGCAAAGCCTCGCAGGTGCGCGTGCTCGGCGGGCGCCTCTTCGAGGGGCTGCCCCGCGAGTTCCGCGCGGGTCGCTACCACTCGCTCTACGCGTTGCGCGACGCGCTCCCTGCGTCGCTGAAGGTCACGGCCGAGACCGAGGATGGGGTCGTGATGGCGATCGAGCACACGGAGCTGCCCCTCGCGGCCGTTCAGTTCCATCCGGAGTCGATCCTGTCGCAGGACGACAACGTGGGGCTCCGGCTCGTCAGGAACGCGGTCACCGAGCTGCAGCGGGACGGCGGGCGGTGACGGTCGATCGGTAAAGCGGGGCGCTGGCGGCGAAATGAAAAAGCGCCGCCGGGGCCTCGGGGGGGGAAAGGCCACGCCAGCGGCGCTGAACCAGAATATCAGCATGAGGCGTGCCATGGCGCACTTCCGTCAGGGTCGGGCATTTCGCATGGATGTCCTGGGCGTTCATTTCGGTTCTGCACGAACAGCGCTGCACACCTGAAATGTGCGCCGCCGTCGACGAGGCCCGGGGCGCCCGGGAGCGGCTCAGGCAGGCGCCTCTGGGCTCTCGCTCCGCCGCGTGAAGATCCCCTTGCTGTACGCCATGAAGAAGCCGAGCCGCATCGCGTTGCGCTCCGTGGGGATACCGGGGCTCGCGCTGATGCACGCCAGCAGGCGACCCTGCTCGCGCACCCGCTCCAGGCGGCGGGCGATGAGCGCCTGCTGGATGCCGCGCTCGCGGAACCGGGGGAGCACCGAGGCGCCGAAGAGCGCGGCGCCCTCGCCGGAGATCTCCACGCTGCCGCCGCCGGCGGGCTCGCCGTTCACGAGCGCCAGGTACGAGTCGCATCCGGGGTGCGCGACCACGCGGCGCGTGATCTCGAAGAGCACCGGCGAGATCGGCGCGTCCGCGGGCCGGAAGCCGCTCGTCGCGATCTCGATGAACACCCGGACCTGCGCCTCGTCGCCCGGATCGATGCGCACGATCTCCAGCTCCCCGGGGCCACCATACGACGCCAGCGCGCGGAGGTCCTCGTCCGGCGCGAGCTCGCGCGCCAGCACGTTCTCGAACTCGCGCAGCACGAACCCTCGATCGGCGAGGCCGCGCACCAGCGATCCGTGCGCGAAGGGGCAGACCTGTATCTGCGGCTCCGCGCCGCGCGCCGCGTAGAACGCCACGAGGTGATCGAGATCCTCGCTTGAGACAGGCCCATCGAGGCCGAGCCCGACAGCGAAGTTTCCCCAGGAGCCCTCTCCATCAAAGGCCATCCACCCGCCCGCGATGGGCTCCGCGCAGGCGACCACGGCGGCGATGCCGACCGCCAGCCGGCGCTCCTCGATCCGGGCGATCTCGGCGTACGACAGCTTCGGCATGGCCTTGCACCTCATTTGCGAGCAGGGCTCGCGCGACACGGTGTCCTCCATCCTAGTCCGATGAGGCCCGGTCTGCGCCGTTCCGTGCAAGCCAGCGCGCGGCCGCGCCGTCCCGGCGGAGCGGGCGGGCGGAGCCTCTGACGTCGCGCTCGCGCGCACACACGCGCCGTCAGGCGCCTCCGCCGCCCCGCGATCTCCGCTCGCGCGCTCGCGGGCGTTGCGATTATGCTGCGCCGCCATGAGCAGGATCTTCCGTTCACTCCCCCCGGCGGGCACCCACCTCGGCATCGCGTTCTCGGGCGGCCTCGACACGCGCTGCGCGGTGGCGTGGCTCTCGCGCAACGGGCTCAAGGTGCACGCGTACACCGCCGATCTGGCGCAGCCGGACGAGGACTCCCCCGGCGACATCCCGCCGATCGCCCTGCAGCACGGCGCGGTCTCCGCCAAGCTGGTGGACTGTCGCGAGGCGCTCGTCCGCGAGGGCATCCTCGCCATCCAGTGCGGCGCCTTCCACCTCTCGACGGGCGGCAAGAAGTACTTCAACACCACGCCGCTCGGCCGCGCGGTGACCACGACCGCGATCGTCCGCGCGATGCGCGACGACGACGTCCACGTCTTCGGCGACGGCAGCACGCACAAGGGCAACGACATCCAGCGGTTCTACCGTTATGGCATCTTCGTCGACCCCTCGCTCAAGATCTACAAGCCCTGGCTCGACCCGAGGTTCGTGGGAGAGCTCGGCGGGCGCAAGGAGATGAGCGAGTACCTCGAGCGCCACGGGCTGCCCTACCGCATGGGGACGGAGAAGGCGTACAGCACCGACGCCAACGTGCTCGGCGCGACGCACGAGGCGAAGGACCTCGAGCACCTGAACACCGGGATCAAGATCGTCCAGCCCATCATGGGCGTCGCCTCCTTCCGGCCGGAGGTCGCCATCGAGGCCGAGACGGTGACCCTCGGGTTCGAGCGCGGCGTCCCGACGACGATCAACGGCAAGCGCTTCGGCTCCGTGTTCGAGCTGTTCGTCGAGTGCAACCGGATCGGCGGGCGCCACGGGCTCGGCATGAGCGACCAGATCGAGAACCGGGTGATCGACGCCAAGAGCCGCGGAATCTACGAGGCGCCGGGCATGGCCCTGCTCCACGCCGTCTACGAGCGGCTCCTGTCCGCCATTCACAACGAGAACACCCTCGACGTGTACTTCACCCAGGGCAGGCGCCTCGGGCGTCTGCTCTACGAGGGCAAGTGGTACGACCCCGAGGCCATGATGCTGAAGGACGCGCTCTCGCGCTGGATCGCCCCCGGAGTGACCGGTGAGGTGACGCTCGAGCTGCGCCGCGGCGACGATTACAATATCCTGAACACGCGCGCCGACTACATGGCCTATGCGCCGCACAAGCTCTCGATGGAGAAGGTCGAGGAGGCCTATTTCACCCCCGAGGACCGCATCGGCGCGCTCGAGCTCCAGAACCTCTCGGTGACGGACAACCGCCAGTTCCTGATCCACCTCATCGAGAGCACGCAGGCCCTCGGCCCGGGCGGCGCCCCCGCCATCGGCGAGCTGCTCGGCGGCGACAAGCCGAAGGAATGAGCCGGGGCGGCCCCTGAGCGGAGGCCGCGCGCCGGCTCCGCTCGCGACGCGCCGGACGAGGTTGCGCCCGGCACCTCCCTGGGTCACGAGGAAGGTGCGAACGCCGGCCCGCCCGAGCGGTGCCGGCCCAGGGAGGTGGTCATGAAGGCGCTCATCATCCAGGCACTCGCCGCGGGCCTCGCGGTCCTCGTCGGAACGAAGATCCTGCCCGGCGTGCAGATCCGAAAGACCCAGACGGCGCTCGTCGTCGCCGCCGTGTTCACCGTCCTCAACCTGCTGCTCGGCTGGCTCGTGAAGTTCCTGGTCGCGGTGGCGCTCCTGCCCGCCGCCATCCTCACGCTGGGCCTGGCGTATCTCTTCTTCGGCCTCGTCGTGAACTCGGTGCTGCTCTACGCCACCGACAAGCTCATCGACGATTTCGAGATCCGGGGGCTAGGGCCGCTCTTCGGCACGGCGGCCCTCATCTCGTTCGCAGGATGGCTGTTGCCGCGCATCTTGTGAGCCCTCGCAGCCCTCGCCCGGGCGCCTACCAGAGCTGGTGAACCTGAGGCCGGAGCCGCCGGTCGTAGATCTCGCGGATCTTCGCCATCGTCTCCTGCGGCACGGGCGGCAGGTCCGCCGCGCTCGCGTTCTCGTCCACCTGCTCGGGCCGCTTCGCGCCGGGGATCACGCACGTCACCGCGTCCTGCATCAGGATCCAGCGCATCGTCCACGAGCCCATGCTCACGCCGGCGGGCACGAGCGGGCGGAGCTCCTCGACGACCTCGAGGCCCAGGTCGTAGTCGACGCCCGAGAACGTCTCGCCCTTGTCGAACGCGGCGCCCTCGCGGTTGAAATTGCGGTGATCGTCGGCCGCGAACCGGGTCGCCGCGCTCATCTTTCCGGTGAGCAGCCCCGAGGAGAGCGGCAGTCGCGCCAGGACCCCGACCTGCCGGCGCTTCGCCTCGGGGAAGAAGAGCTCGGCCGGGCGCTGCCGGAGGACGTTGTAGATGATCTGCACCGACTGCACGCCGGGGTACTCGATGGCCTTGAGCGCCTCTTCCACCCGCTCGACGCTGACGCCGTAGAACCGGATCTTGCCCGCCTTCACGAGCCTATCGAGGGCGTCGAACACCTCGGGCCGATAGTAGACATCCGTCGGCGGGCAGTGCAGCTGGACGAGGTCGAGCGCGTCCGTCTCGAGGTTCTTCAGGCTGCGCTCGACGAAGGCCGTGAGGTTCCCCTCGTTGTAGCTTGCCGCCGTGTGCGGGCTCAGGCGCCGGCCCGCCTTCGTCGCGACGACGATCTCCTCGCGCCGCTCGCGCCTGAGCCGCGCGAGCAGCCGCTCGCTCCGGCCGTCCCCGTACACGTCCGCGGTGTCGAAGAAATTCACGCCTCGATCGACGGCCCGGTGCAACGCCGCGAGCGACTCCTTGTCGTCGACGTCGCCCCAGGTGCCCCCGATCGCCCAGGCCCCGAAGCTCACCGAGGAGACGCGGAAACCCGTCCTGCCAAGAGGTCGATACTCCATGGCGGCGCATACAACCAGATTTCCCCCGCCACGGCGAGCGTGGCCGCGCTCAGGCGGGCTCGGCCCCGCGGCGGCGGTGCGCGCGCTTGCTGCGCTCGACGAGCGCGACGAGCTCCTCGCGCGTGACCCCGAGCCGCGCCGCCGTCCGGTGCGCGAGCGACGTCCGGGCGACCCCGTCGACGAACTGGTATGTCGGCCACTGCTGCGCGTCGAGCTCGACCTGCAGGAACACGAGCCGATCGACCGGCCGCTCCCGCTCGAGCCGCGCCGCGAGCTCGAGGAAGTGCGTCGTGATGAAGGCCTGAGGGCGGAGCTCCGAGAGGAGCGAGAGCACGAGCTGGAAGATCTCCTCGCCTTCCGACGGGTTCGTGCCCGAGCAGAGCTCGTCGAGCACCACCATGTCGCCGACCTGCATCGCCTCGAACAGCGACCTGATGCGGAGCAGCTCCATCCCGAGGCGGCCCTCGCTCTGATCGGCCTGCGCCTGCTCGATCAGCGACACGAAGAGCCCGTGGCACGGCGAGAGGCGCGCCTCCGCGGCCGGCACGAAGAAGCCCGCCTGCCCCATCATCTGGGCCAGCGAGAGCGCCTCGAGCAGCCGGGTCTTCCCCCCCGAGTTCGGCCCGGTCACGATGACGGTCGCGTCGTGGTGATCGGTCGCGATGTCGCACGGGACCGTGCTCACCGAGCTCGCCAAGAGCAGCGGGTTGAACAGCCCCTTGAGCTCGCGCCCGGGGCTCCCGCCGCGCGCGCCGTCCGAGAAGCCCGGCGAGACGAGCTCGGGCAGACAGACGGAGAGCCCGGCCGCGCGGGCGCGGTCGCGCAGCGCGAGGCCGGCGAGGTAGAACTCGAGATCTCCGAGCAGCTGGACGAGCGCGACGAGATCGTCCTCGATGCCGTCGAACACGCTGTTGACGTGGCGGGTGAGCAGCTCGTCGTCGCTGAACCGGTACCCCCTCCACAGCATCACGAGCTTCGTGACCAGGCGCCCTAGCGGCGACTGGTAGAAGCGGTTCCCGCTGTTCTCGCGGATCGACAGGGCGCGCAGATCGCGGACATGGCCGTCGGAGCCGACGCGGATCCGGACATCCAGCGTCGCGATCTCCTCGTCGTACGCGAGCAGATCCGCGAGGCGGCGGTACGCCTCGCTCTCGCGCACGGCCGCGCCGAACGCCGAGAGCCGCGACAGGCCCGAGCGCGCGCCCGCGAACCCACCGGCGAGCGCGTCGAACGCGTCCTTGGCGGCGGCGAGGATGTCGAGCCGGCGCCGGCTCCCTTCGCCGCGAGAGATGGGGATCGTCTCGATCTGGCCCACCCAGCGGCGCAGCGCCGCGTAGGCGCGCTCGAGATCGCGGCGCTGCGCCTCCGACCCGGTGAGCTCCCGGAAGATCGCGCGCCGGAGCTCGACGGTGTCGCGATCGCTCGGCGGCTGGGAGAGGGCGCGGCCCAGCAGCGCTGGGCTCGGGATGTACGTGCGGCCTTCGCTCGTGAAATGGAGGCAGCCCACGATGAGCTCACGCAGGAAGACGTGCTGCGCGAAGCGGGCTGGATCCCACGTCGACGCGGGCAGCGACGCCGACTCGACGTGCCGATCGAACGCCCCCGCGGGCGCGCCGCCCGCGAACGCGAACGCCAGCGACTCCTTGACCGCCCGCGCGTCGACCCGGAGCGCCGGCCGGTGCGAGAGGAGATCGGGCGCGGAGCGCTGTCCTGGCGGGGCGTCAGGCAGGACGGGTTCCGGCGGCGCCGCGCTCACGACCTCGAGCCTACTACGATGCGTCGGGCCGGAGCGCTCGTCCGGTGTCCGGTGCCGCCGCTGCGCGGTGGCCAGGGAGGGTCTCGGCATGACCCCGTCGACACGCGCGGCGCGCCGTTGTTCCCGGGCGGCCGGGAACGACCGAGTTCCTGGCACGACGTCTGCCTCGGTGTGCACCCGGAGATGCACCATGAGCTATCGCTGCACGATGAGCAGAGTACGCTGGTTCTCCGGCCCAACCGTCCTCGCGCTCGCGCTCGCCGGCACGGCCTGCAGGAGCGAGAGCGAGAGAGCTGAAGGAGCGGTCCGCGAGCCCGAGGACCAGACGATCAGGAGAGGCGAACCGCCTCCGGGCCCGAACCAGACGCCCAGCAAAGACCTGCGCGAGCAGGCCGGGCGCGTGGGCGAAAAGGCGGAGCAGCTCGCCCAGGAGGGCAAGGAGCTCGGCAGGGAGGCGCGAGAGCAGGCCGGGCGCGCGGGTGACAAGGCAGAGCAGCTCGCCCGGGAGGGTCAGCAGCTCGGCCAGGAGACGCGCGAGAAGGCCGAGCGCGTGGGCGAAAAGGCAGAGCAGCTCGCCGAGCGCGGGCGCCAGGCGGGCCGCGATGTCAACGACCAGATGAACAGGGTCGGCGAGCAGACCGGTGCGCTCAAGGACAACCAGGGCGCGCGCCCGCAGTCCGCGCCGCCCGCCGCTCCCAAGGACAAGGCCGCGCCGCAGCCCCCGCAACAGGGCCAGGCTGAGGGAGCCAAGAAGCAGGAGGGAAATGCCGCCGCGATGGAGCGCGACGAGTGGACGAAGGCAGCGAAGGACAACGACTATCAGGTCACCTTCGGCCGCGACGGCTCGGTCATCGCCACGAAGGAGGCGAAGCGGACCGGCGCGCGCCCGTCCGACGAGACGCTCCGCAACGCGATCGGCGGCAAGCTCGCGGAGAGCGATCATGACGCGGTGAAGAAGCTGCACGTCACGGTGCGCGACGGCGTGGTCACGCTGCAAGGCACCGTCGCCAGCGTGAAGGAGGCGACCGAGGCGGTGAAGGAGGCCATGGACGCCGACGGCGTCACCAAGGTGATCTCCTACATCCGTCACGGCACATGACGCCATGAGGTCGTCGGCCTAGCCGTGGTCACGGAGGTGCATCCGGTCGCCGACGACGGGCGGATGCACCGCCCGGATCCTTCGGTTTCCGCCCCCCTCTGCGCCATCCAGAGCAGAGCGGCAGCAGAACGGCAGCAGAGCGGCAGCAGAGCGGCGGTCACCCGCACAGGAGACGGGCCCAGATCGGCGTTTTCGGCGCGCAAGCGCACTCCGGTGCGCTGAGCACCGAAAACGCCGAGGTGGGCCCGTATCCGAAGCGGGTGACCGCCGCTCTAGTGCGCGAAGTCCTTGGGGCGGAGCTTGACGGAGCGCTCCACGGCCTCCGCGGGTGAGAGCGCCAGCATGAGCGTCTCATCGAAGCAGTCGGACCTCGACACGACCACGACCTGCGTGCCCACGGGCAGCTCGGTCTTGAGCGGCGTCTTGCCGAGCGTCTTTCCCTTCCAGCTCACGATCGCGTCGGGTGGATCGCTCGAGATCGTCACGCTCGCCCTGGGGCCCTGCTCGGGCTTCTTCTCGACGGTTTCCCCGGCCTCGGCGCCGTGCGAAGCGACCGAGGTCGCAGGAGCATCGAGGGCGGGCGCGCGCTGATTCGCGACGTGAACCGCGCCGCCGACCAGCGCGACCAGCGCGGTCAGGGCGGACGCGCCGATCAGGTAGCCGCGCTTCGAGGCCGACACGGGCCCCGACGTGGTCGCTCGCAGGCTCACCGAGTCGCTCACGGGGGTCCTGGGCCGCTCGACGCCCGACGCCCGCTCGACGCCCGACACGCGCTCGACGCCCGACCGGCTGGACTCCCCGACATAGGGCAGCCTGCTGCCCGAGCCGGAGCTCAAGGGAACCATCGCGACGCCGATGCCGCTCATCGTCACCTGGCTGGAGGCGTCGCTCAGCAGCGACGCGCTGGCCACCCGCTCGATCTGCGCCTTGATCTGCTGGCGTATGGAGGCCCGGCTCTCGGCGAAGATCCCCCGCATGCAGGCGCCGAGGAACTCGCTGCGGACGTCCTCGCCCGACCACTGAAGGTAGTTCTCGAGCACATCGCACATCTCCTGCGCCGTCGCGAAGCGCTTCGATGGCTCGCGATCAAGGGCCTTCGCGGCGATCTGATCGAGCGCGATGGGGATCCCCGGCACGACGGTGGAGAGCCGCGGTATCTTCCCCAGCAGGAGCTGGTGCATCACGGTGATCTGATCGCCCTCGAACAGCCGCCGCCCGGCGAGGAGCTCCCAGAGCACGACGCCGACCGCGAAGATGTCCGCCCGGCGGTCCACCGTCTTGCCCGCCGTGACCTGCTCGGGCGCCATATACGTCAGCTTGCCCTTGAAGGTCCCGCTCTCGGTGCTGGAGGCGTTGACGACGGCCTTGGCCACGCCGAAATCCACGAGCTTCACCGCGCCGTCGTACGTGATGAAGATGTTGTGCGGCGAGACGTCGCGATGCACGATGCCGAGAGGCCGACCGTCGAAATCGCAGAGATCATGCGCGTAATGGAGCCCGCGCAGCACCTCGGCCACGATCCGGATCCACGTGCCGCGGACGAGCCCGCCCGTGCCGGACTCCCGCTCGACAGCCGCCTTCATGACGCGCTTCAGCGGCTGGCCCTCCAGGTACTCCATCACAATGAAGTAGCCGTCCCGATCGCTACCGACCTCGTAGGTCTGGACGACATTCGGGTGGTTCATGCGAGCCGAGAGCTTGGCCTCGTCCATGAACATGAGGACCTGGCGATCCTCCTCGTCCCCGGAGCTGCGGAGACGCTTGACGACGACCAGCTTGTTCACCGAGGCGGGCCCGTGAGCCATCGCGAGGAAGACGTCTGCCATCCCGCCGCGGCCGAGCTTCGCGATGGGACGATACCGGCCGAGCCCAAGCTGGGTCGGTGTGTCTCTCAAGATCGACGCTCCGTGTTCTCCGATCACACTCACCTCAGTGTGCAAAATCCGATAATTGTGCGTCCGAGTCAATGCGAAGAGTTTGCGTCCTCGCCATCAAGGAAAACATGCTCCAATGAAGTGAATGGCCGACAACCGTATGAGCACGAACGGCAAGAGACGACATCCGAACACACGCGCTCACGCGCACTCGCGAACACCGCACCCCCGCACGTAGGTCCCGCGCTGCGCTTTGGCTGCTGCGCGCTACCTGCTGCGCGTTAGGTGCTTCGTGCGCAATTCGCCGCTGGCCGGGGAGGGGCCGTGCAGCCGAGCCCTGAGGCGACTCCCTTCCCGGTAGCGCCCGCGCCTGGTCGTCAGGTCGATCGCACTGCAAACACGGGGTCTGCTGCGGGCGTTGATGGAAACGTAACAAGGGATACGCCACGTGCAATCCGTCGCGACACGATCGCACGAAATTTCCGCAGCGTTCCGCACCGGACGCAATATGCCCCGCGCAACCGCCGCGGCTCGATGACGATGACGAGGATGACGGTGACGCCTGCGAGCGAGGCGCCGCCGCTCAGCCGCTCAGAGCTTCCAGAGCGCGCAGCCCCAGTGGACGCCGGTCCCGAGCGCGAGCACCATGGCGAGTTGCCCTTTCTTCACCCTTCCGGCGCGCATCTCCTCGTCGATGAGGATGGGCACGGTGGCGCCGCTCGTGTTGCCGAATCGATCGATGTTGCTCGGGAGCTTCTCGACGGGCACGCCGAGGTCCTTGCGAATGTGCTCGTTGATCCGGCCGTTCGCCTGGTGCGCCAGGAACACGTCGATCTGCTCGATCGCGAGGCCCTGAGAGGCGCAGAGCTCCCGCGCGGTCGCCGGGAGCTTGGTCACCGCGAACTTGAAGAGCTCGCGGCCATCCATGCGGGGGATATGCAGGTCCTCGTCGAACGACGTCGGCTTCCAGTACGGGCGCGAGCGGAAGCCGCCGCCCGGCACGAAGAGGAGCTCGGCGAAGCGTCCATCGGAGCAGATCTTGTTGCCGCGCAGGCCCGCGTCGCGATCGGTCGCGCGGAGGACGAGCGCGCCCGACCCGTCCCCGAACAGGACGGCGAGGTTCCGGTGGCGGTCGGCGTGCGCCCGCGCCTCCGGCGTCGCGGAGCGGCCATTCTTCGGGTCGAGCGCCCCCCAGTCCTCCCAGGGCATGAAGCCGGCGTGCGCCTCTGCGCCCACGAACAGGATGGTCTTGGCGGCCCCGGTCTGGATCAGCCCGTCGATCGTCTGGAGGCCGAACAGCATCGCGGCACACTGCTGCCGGATGTCGAGCGCGGGGACGCCCGGAATGCCCAGCTTCGCGCCGAGCAGCGCCCCGGAGCCAGGGAAAATATAGTCCGGCGTCATCGTGGCAAAGAGGATGTAATCGATCTCCGACGGCGCGATGCGCGCCGACGCGATCGCGCGCTTCGCCGCTTCGCACGCGAGATCGCTCACCCCCACCCCATCCGGCGCGTAATGGCGCTGGCGGATACCGGAGCGCTGGTAGATCCACTCGTCGGAGGTCGTGATCACCCGCGCGAGGTCGTCGTTGGTGACAGGTTCTCCGGGCACGTAGTGGCCCGTCCCGATGATCTCAAATCCAATCTTTGTCACAGAAGTGCCTTACCCGAACCGCAGGCGCGCCGCGACCGGGAACCGCACACCCGCACACGACCGCGCCCGGCCGCCTCGCGCCGCAGCGCGGCGGGCGTGGTCGCGCTCATGAGATCGCCGGGACGTTGCACCCTGCTTGACGGAAACGCGCCGCCTCGATAAGCTGCCAGCTTTGCTGGCGGCGTTGTACCCGCCCCCATCTTCGGCGGCCGCCGGGCGCCGCGATCATCGTCGGCGGGCGGCCCAGCTGCAGATGGGGCAGCCGGTCATGTCGTGGCGCAGCGCCGGGCAGTGCTCGCGGCCGAAGTAGATGAGCTGCAGGTGGAGCTTGTTCCACTGCTCGGGTGGGAACGTGCGCTTCAGGTCGCGCTCCGTCTCGACGACGTCCCTTCCGGACGACAGCCCCCAGCGGAACGCGAGCCGGTGAATGTGGGTATCGACCGGGAAGGCGGGGTGGCCGAAGGCCTGTGCCATGACGACCGAGGCCGTCTTGTGACCGACCCCCGGCAGGGCCTCCAGGGCGTCGAACGAGGCGGGGACGACGCCGCCGTGCTCGGTCGCGATCCGCTCGCTCAGCGCCTTCAGGTGCCGCGCCTTGGTGGGCGCGAACCCGATCCTCCGGATGAGCTGGGCGATCTCCTCGGTGGGCACTGCCGCCATGGCCGCGGGCGTCCGGGCGCGCGCGAGGAGCGCCGGCATCACCGCGTTGACCATCTTGTCCGTCGTCTGGGCGCTGAGCATCACCGCGACGAGCAGCGAATACGGATCGTCGTGGACCAGCGGAATGGGCGGGGCCGGGTACAATCGGTCGAGGATCTCGGCGATCCTCGCGGCTTTCTCGGCGCGCTTCACGGGGGCCAGGGTAGCCCGTAGAACGAGAGCAGATCGCCGAGCTCTTCATCGGAGAGGACCTCGCGGGAGAACGGCGGCATCTGCCCGCCGTAGCCCACGAACCCGCCGTGGCGGACCTTCTCGATGAAGACCAGCCGCCGGTCGGCCTCCGTGTACTCGCCGAGCGGGTGCTCCTTCAGCGTCTGGTCGGGCAGCGCCGGCGCCCGCGCCACGAGCCGGCCTTCCCCCGAATGGGCGCGCCCGTGACACGAGGCGCAGGCGCGCTCGTGGATGCGCCCGCCCGCGGCCGCGTCGCCAGCCGGGATCTGGCTCAGCTCGTAGACAGGCGTGAAGGGGACGGCCTCGGCCGCGCCTCCGTCGCTGGGCAGCGACTCCAGGTAGGCATAGATGGCCTGCGCGACGTCGTCGTCCGTGGTCCAGGGCAGGTCCTTCGTCATGAAGTAATAGAGGCAATGGTTGATCGCGCCGAGGAGCTCGACCTCTTGCCCGCCCCAGTAATGCGGGCGCTCCACGGCGCCGGCCAGCGGGGCGCCCGGGAGCATGGCGTCCCCCGCGTCGCCGGTGACAGCTTCATGGCACGTCGAGCAGGAATAGCGATTGAAGCGCGTCTCCGCGATCGACGGGTCCCGGAAGAGCGCCGCGCCGTGGTCGACGGCCGTCGCGTCGACGACCTTCGTCTCGGGATCGCCAGGACAGCCGCAGAGGAGCGCCGCGCACGCGAGCGCGGCCGCAAGGTTGCGGGGCGTCCTCACGGCGCCTCCGGCGCGACGCGCACGAGCCCGTCGGGATAGAGGCCCACCTCCGTGTCGCTGAGCGTCTCCAGCGTCTCTGGATCGAGCCGGAGCACCCTGCCGGGCGTCGCGCTCCTGTCGCCCTCGCAGACGAGGAAGAGCCCGTGCTCCTCGTCGAGCTGCGCGAGGTGCGGCCGCATGCATTCGTCGGCGATGTTCCGGGTGACGACGCCGTCGTCGTCCGGGGTCACGCCAATCCGCACGATGGTGTCGGGCACCTGGGTCGGCACATAGATGGCGCTCCCGTCGGGGGTCCACGCGGGGAAGTAGGGCGCGCCGATCGTGAGGATCTTCCGGGAATCGTCGAACGTCTCCGACGCGACATCGAAGAAGCGCACGTCCCTGCTCTCCGTGCTGCTCACGGCGATGGTCTTCCCATCGGGCGACATGACGGCCGCGTAGGGTCCGTAGTTGTTGGCATGAGGCGACGGGCTGGAGGTAGACCCCACCGGCACGCGCTTCACCTCGGCGGAAGGGTCCGTCAGGTCGACGATCGCGAGCACGTCCTCGCCGTAACAAGCGACGTAAGCGCGGGCGCCGTCCGGGCGCGAGAGGGCGATTCCGTGGGCTGCCATGCAGACCGGGATGAACACCGGATCGGCCGATCCCGAGAGCAGGACCTTCTCGGGATCGATCACCGCGAGGGACGAGCGCGCCGCCTCGACGTCGCCCGGGTTGTCGAGCACGCGTTTCAGATCGAAATGAGAGACGACCACGCGCTTGCCGTCCTCCGAGATCACGATATCGCCCGGGTTGGCCTCGACGCGCACCTGCCCGAGGATGCGCAGATCGTCGAGCGCGAGCTTCTGGACGTAGCCCGCCACAACGCTCCCACCGTGCACCGCGTGGGGGCCGATCGCGCCGGCGACGTCAGGGTACGACAGCGCGACGTAGACGGCGCCGTCCTCGGCGTCCACGGCCACATGGTGAGGCCCGTCGATCGTCACGGGATCGCGGCCCACGGGGTGGACGCCGAACCGCTCGCCGGTCGCGAGCGAGACAAGAGAGATCGTATCGGAGAGGCTATCGCTCACCACGCCCATCCCGCCCTCCGGAACCTTGATCTCAGGGAGTCGGTCCGGATACGCGTCGCCTTCGTAGGCCCTGTAGCGGTATTCGATGATGGGCTCGGGATCGCTGCAGCTCACCAGCATCGCCGCCGCGAGCGCGCAACCCAGGAATCGCGAAATGACCATAGATGACCTCGAGACGAGCGCCTCTGGCTCGGACGCGCCGCATCCTAGCAGCCGCCGGCGCGCCGGCCGCGGCTCGCCCTACCATGGCTCGGCTCGCTCGTGCGCCTCGACGTGACGCTCCGCGGCGCCGCGCCGCGCTACGTGGGACGTACTACGCGCGTTCTGCGCTCTCTCTTCCTCGGTCGGCGCCGGCCCCCAACGGCAACGCTACCGCCCGAGTGAACATTTCTTGATCTGGCGCTGTGGTGTTGTCATGTAAGGAAGCGATGAGCCAGACACGAGCGGTGGGCATCGCAACAGGGGAGCCCGGTCGGCGGCGGATCGCGCGAGCGCGCCCAGGTCGCCCCGCGGCGCGCTTCTTCCTTGCGTCCCTTGCGCTCGCCGCGTGTGCCGGGGAGGAGTCCATCGCTCCGGCGCCGCTCCCTGCGCCGGTACCGCTGCCAGCGCTCCGCGGCGCGCCGCCGCTGACGACCGCTCGCACCTGGGCGCCGCGCGCCGCGGTGGCCGATCCACCGGACAGGAACCCCGCTGTCCCGGCGGAGATCGAGCAGATGCTCGCGGAGGGCTACGGCGAGCTCGAGAGCGGGCCGGGGCAGCCGCTCGCCCCGGCGACGCTCGACGACCCCCCTCCACCGCCGCGCGGCGAGCGGCCGACGCTCCTGACGAGGTTCGTCCACCTCGCCGACGCCCAGCTCGCAGACGACGAGTCGCCTGCTCGGCTGGCGATCTTCGACTCGCCCGGCGCGTTCGCGTCGGCGTTCCGCCCGCAGGAAGGGCACGAGTGCCGGATCCTCAACGCCGCCGTCCGCACGATCAACGCGCTCCATCGCAGCACGCCGATCGACTTCGTCCTGCTCGGCGGCGACAACGCCGACAGCGCGCAGACGAACGAGATCGCGTGGTTCTCGGCCATCCTCGACGGCGCCGAGCGCGTCGAGTGCGACTCGGGCGCTGACGACGACCCCGTGCCAGGCCCGGACAACGATCCCAAGGATCCGTTCTTCGCCGAGGGGCTGCTCGTGCCCTGGCGATGGGTGACCGGCAACCACGATGTCCTGCACCAGGGGAACTTCCCGGTGCACACGCGCGCCGAGCTCGCGACGGGGAGCTGGTCGGACGGCGGGACGCGCGACTGGTCTCTCCCCGGCGCTCCGGTGATCACGGGCCAGGTCGTCCCCGACCCGAGGAGAGCGCTGCTGAGCCGCCCCGAGCTGCTCGATCGGGTCGCGGCGACCGGCGACGGGCACGGGATCGGGCCCGACGAGCGCGCGTACGGCAAAGCGTTCTACGAGTTCGACATGAAGGACACCCCCCTTCGCGTCATCGTGCTCGATACGGCCGCCGAGACGGGCGGACCGAACGGCGTGATCCTCCAGGACGACGTCGATCGGTTCATCCGTCCCGCGCTCGACCGCGCGAAGCGCGAGCGCAGGTGGGTCATCCTCACGTCCCACCACGCGTCGCGCTCGCTCGGGGACGGCTCCTTCGCCGCGACGGGCACCCCCGCCGTGCCCGGCGCGATCGACGTCGATGCGTGGCAGTCGCTCGTCGGCGGCTACGACAACGTCCTGCTCCACCTCGCCGGACACACCCACGTGCACCGGGTGACCCGGGTCTCTCCGGCCGGCGGGCACGCGTACTGGGAGCTCGAGACCTCCGCGCTCGCCGACTACCCCCATCAGATCCGCGTCATCGAGATCTGGGACGAGGACAACGGCTTCGTCGCCATCCGGGGCGCCGCCCTCGACTACGCCGTCGGCGACGACCCGATCGCCTCCGAAGGGCGCCGCCGGGCCGTCGTGGACGTCACCTCCGGCTTCGGCGACGACGGCCGCGGAGAGCCCTCGTGGCGCAACGTCGAGCTCTCGATCGCGCGGCCTGACTGACCTCGCGCGCCGCGCGCCGGGGCCGCGGGCGCGCTTCCCCAGCCAGCCGGGGGCCTGCCAGGGAGGGATGCGCGTCGGCCCCGCCGCGCGGCGGCCTCGCGCGGGCGGCCCCGGCCGTCGCTCATCCGCCGCCGCGCAGCGGCACCGTCTCCCGCAGCTCGATCGACAGCGGGGGCCCGCCCCCGCTGCGGATCGCGGCGGCCATCGTGTGCCGCGCCGAGGGCTGGTAGAGCGCGAACTGCCAGGCCGAGCGGTCGTCGCCGAGCCGCGGATCGAACGAGATGCCGATCGCCGGTCCATCGTCCAGGTGGAACGAGAACTGATCGAGCGGGATCGCGAGCCCCATCCCGCGCGCCTTGATGTACGACTCCTTGAGCGTCCAGTACTCGAAGAAGCGCGCGCGCTGCCTCTCCGGCGGCAGCGCGCGCAGCGCCCTCACCTCGCCTGGCGAGAAGAAGCGATCGGCGATGTCCACCGCGCCGCTCGCGCGCTCGGTGTCCTCGACGTCGACGCCCACGTCGCGATCCAGCGCGACCAGGCAGGCGATCAGCCCCCGCGTGTTCGACAGGTTGAACCGGATCGGCGGCACCCCCGGAGGTCCGGCGATCTGCGGGCGGCCAAACTCGTTCCGGACGAACGACCACGCCTCGGGCGCGACGTTCGCGTACTTCGAGAGGACCGTGCGCACGAGGGCGCGGGTGAGCAGGTACTCGTGCCGGTTCTCGGCGAAAAGGAAGCGCGCCTGCTGCGCCGCCTCGTCGGGGGCCATCAGCCGGTGGTACGCCTCGAGCAACGCCTCGTCGCGAGCCGAGTCGCAGAAGACGTACCAGAGGTGCGCGGCGCCGGGGCCGATCGTGAGCATCTACATCCTCGGCGGCGCCGCGCCTGCAGGGCCCGGCAGGATCTCCCGAAGGCAGCTGTCGGCGCTGCGCTCGACGGGCCGCTGGCGCGGGTATCCGAACGACACCTCCTCGAAACGAACACCGTCGATCCAGTCGGTGCGGGGGATGTGGAGGTGCCCTGACACGACCACCCGCGCGCGGAACCGCGTGTGCCAGTCGTGCGTGCGCCGCGTCCCGCACCAGATCGAGAAACGCGGGATGTGCCGCAGCCGCACGAGCTCTTCGCGCAGCGGGAAGTGGTTGATGAGCACCGTGGGGCGCCCCTCGATCGCGGCGAGACGGGCCTCCGTCGCGGCGAGGCGGGCCCGGCACCACTCGGGTCGGCTCGCGTAGGGGGCCGGGTCGAGCAGCTCCTCGTCGCTGCAGAGGACGCCGCTCTCCATGGCCCACGCCACCGCGTCGCGCTCGGGCACGCCGTCCGGCCGGAAGCTGTAGTCGTAGAGCAGGAACATCGGCGCCAGCACGTGCGGTCCGCCCTCGCCGTCCCAGAGCACGTAGGGGTCTTCCGGCGTGAGCACGCCGCGGCTCCGACACAGCTCGACCAGCCGCTCGTACCGGGCCTGGCCGCGCGGGCCGCCGCGCTCACTCGGCATCGTATAGAGCTCGTGGTTGCCCGGCGTCCACACGAGCCGCTTGAACCGCGGACCCAGGGTCTCGAGGACGTAGATGAGGTGCTGCTCCGTCTCCCCGAGATCGCCGGCGAGGATGAGCCAGTCGCTCGGCCGCGGCGTCATGCGCTCGATGGCCCACCGGTTCTCCGCATACCCGACGTGGAGATCGCTGAGTGCGAAGAGCTTCATCCGAATACCGCGCGGCCGGGGAGCCGGCCCGGCGAGCCGGCCGCCCCCACCCACACCACGGCCGACGACGGGCGTCCACTGCCGAGCGCCGCCGCCGGGCGCGGCGGCACACGGTCAAGGCGACGCGACACCCCTCCCCCATTTTGGGCCCGGTTCCGCGGCTCCTGGCGCGCCGCATTAAACTAGGGCTCCAATCCTTGTGCCACCTGTGCTACGCGCGTGTGAAGTCAGCACCATGCCTCTGCCCCAACGACAAGGTCTTTACGATCCGGCTTTCGAACACGACGCATGCGGTCTCGGATTCGTCGCCACGCTCCGCCGTGAAGCGACGCACGAGGTCGTCTGCCAAGCGCTCGAGATCCTCGAAAATCTAACCCATCGCGGCGCCGCTGGCTGCGACCCCTGCACCGGCGATGGCGCGGGCGTCCTCCTCCAGATCCCGCACGAGCTGTACGCCACGTCCCTGGCCGCCCTTGGCATCGCGCTGCCTGCTCCCGGCGACTATGCCGTCGCGACGGCGTTCTTCTCCCAGCTCCCGTCGCGGCGCCGCCAGTGCGAGGCGATCCTCGAGGCCGCGGTCGTGCACCACGGACAGCGCGTCCTCGGCTGGCGCGACGTCCCCATCGACGACGCGGCGCTCGGCCCGATCGCGCGCGACTCGCGCCCGGCGATCCGCCAGCTGTTCATCGGCAGGGTCGCGCCTCGCCAGTCCTTCGAGCAGGTCCTGTATGCGATCCGCAAGCGCGCCGGCCGCGCCGCCAACGCCGACGACTTCTACATCACGTCGTGCTCGTCGCGGACGGTCGTCTACAAGGGCCTGATGCTCGCGGAGCAGGTCGCGGCGTTCTACCCCGATCTGTCCGACAAGCGCACCGTGTCGCGGCTCGCGATGGTGCACTCGCGCTTCTCCACGAACACCTTCCCCACGTGGGAGCGCGCGCACCCGTACCGGGTCATCGCGCACAACGGCGAGATCAACACCGTGCGCGGCAACACCGCGTGGATGTCGGCGCGCGAGGCGCTGCTGAAGAGCGATGTCTTCGCGAACGCGATCGAGGACTTCAAGCCGATCATCCGCCCGGGCGGCTCCGACTCGTCCGCGCTCGACAACGTGGTCGACTTCCTGCTCGCGAGCGGCCGCTCGCTGCCCCACGTGATGATGATGCTCGTGCCCGAGGCCTGGGCGCTCGACCCGGACATGTCGGCCGAGAAGAAGGCGTTCTACGAGTACCACGGCTGTCTGATCGAGCCCTGGGACGGCCCCGCGGCGCTGTGCTTCACGGACGGACGGCTGATCGGCGCGACGCTCGACCGGAACGGGCTGCGCCCCGCGAAGTACGTCGTGACGAGCGACGGGCTCGTCGTGCTCGCGAGCGAGTTCGGCGTCCTCGACATCGAGCCGGCGCGCGTGATCCAGAAGGGGCGCCTCCAGCCGGGCAAGATGTTCCTCGTCGACACGACCGAGGGTCGCGTCGTCAGCGACGACGAGATCAAGCGCCGCGTCGCGACGCAGAAGCCCTACGCGGCGTGGGTCGCCGAGAACAAGATCGATCTGCGCGCCCTCGAGGACGTGCCGAGCCTCTACACCATCCCGCACGCGGACCTCCGGGGCCTGCAGCAGGCGTTCGGCTACACCGAGGAGGACCTGCGGATGATCCTCGGGCCGATGGCCACCCTCGGCGAGGAGCCGGTGGGCTCGATGGGCATCGACATCCCGCTCGCCGTGCTCTCCGAGAAGCCCCAGCTGCTCTTCCGCTACTTCAAGCAGCTGTTCGCGCAGGTCACGAACCCGCCGATCGACCCGCTCCGCGAGGAGATCGTGATGTCGCTCGTGAGCTGCGTCGGCGGCGAGGGCAACCTCCTCGAGGAGACGCCCCGCCAGTGCCGGATGCTCGAGCTGCCGCACCCGATCCTCACGCAGGACGACCTGTCGAAGCTGCGGAAGAACGTCTTCCCCGACTTCCGCGCGGCCACGCTGCCCATGTATTTCCCGGTCGACGGCGACCCGGAGGACAACCTGCGCGCCGCGATCGCGAAGCTCTGCAAGGACGCGAGCCGCGCGATCGCCGACGGCGCGAGCATCCTCATCCTCAGCGACCGCGGCATCGACGAGACGCTCGCCCCCATCCCGAGCCTGCTCGCGGTGGGCGCCGTGCACCACCACCTCATCAACGAGGGGGCGCGCACGCGCGCGGGCATCATCGTCGAGACCGGCGAGGCGCGCGAGGTCGGCCACATGGCGCTGCTCATCGGCTACGGCGCCGGCGCGGTGAACCCGTACCTCGCGTTCGAGTCGATCGCGGCGATGTGCCGCGACAAGACCCTCGGCGCCGACCTCTCGCCGACCGCGGCGGGCTCGCGCTACGTGAAGGGGCTCAAGAAGGGCATCCTGAAGATCATGTCGAAGATGGGGATCAGCGCGCTCTCCAGCTACCAGGGCGCGCAGATCTTCGAGGCGATCGGCATCGATCAGCTCGTCATCGACGCGTACTTCACCGGCACGGCGTCGCGCGTCCGCGGCGTCGGGCTGCGCGAGATCGCGGAGGAGGCGCTCGCGCGCCACCACGCGGCGTACGGCGAGCGGGCGCGCGCGCACCTCGACGTCGGCGGCCACCACCACTTCCGCGTGTCCGGCGAGCGGCACCTCTGGACGCCGCAGTCGATCGCCTCGCTCCAGCGGGCGGTCCGCCTCGACGACGCGAAGAGCTACGCCGAGTACGCCTCCATCATCAACGAGCAGCAGGAGCACCCGATGTCGCTCCGCGGGCTGTGGGACTTCAGGCCCGCGGGCCCGCCGGTGCCGCTCGAGGAGGTCGAGCCCGCCGCCTCGATCGTGAAGCGCTTCGCCACGGGCGCCATGTCCTTCGGGAGCATCTCGAAGGAGGCGCACGAGACGCTCGCGATCGCGATGAACCGGATCGGCGCGCGGTCGAACACCGGCGAGGGCGGCGAGGACCCGGTGCGCTTCCTCCGGCTGCCGAACGGCGACTCGAAGCGGAGCGCGGTGAAGCAGGTCGCCTCGGCGCGGTTCGGCGTCACGGCCGAGTACCTCGTGAACGCCGACGAGCTGCAGATCAAGATGGCGCAGGGGGCCAAGCCCGGCGAGGGCGGCCAGCTCCCGGGCCACAAGGTCGACGCGGTGATCGCGAAGGTGCGCCACTCGACGCCCGGCGTGACGCTGATCTCGCCGCCGCCGCACCACGACATCTACTCGATCGAGGATCTCGCCCAGCTCATCTTCGACCTGAAGAACATCAACTCGAAGGCGCGCATCAGCGTGAAGCTCGTCGCCGAGGCGGGCGTCGGCACCATCGCCGCGGGCGTCGTGAAGGCGCACGCCGACGTGGTGCTGATCAGCGGCGACTCGGGCGGCACCGGCGCCTCCCCGCTCACGTCGATCCACCACGCGGGCGTCGCGTGGGAGCTCGGCCTCGCCGAGGCGCACCAGGTGCTCGTGATGAACGGGCTCCGCGGCCGCGCCATCGTGCAGACCGACGGCAAGCTGATGACGGGCCGCGACGTCGCGTTCGCCGCGCTGCTCGGCGCCGAGGAGTTCGGCTTCTCCACGGCGCCGCTCGTCGCGACCGGCTGCATCATGATGCGCAAGTGCCACCTCAACACCTGCCCGGTCGGCATCGCCACGCAGGACCCCGAGCTCCGCAAGAAGTTCACGGGCGCGCCGGAGCACGTCATCAACTTCTTCTTCTACGTGGCCGAGGAGCTCCGGCAGATCATGGCGCGCCTGGGCTTCCGCACGCTGACCGAGATGGTCGGGCGCTCCGACTGCATCGTGCAGCGGAGCACCGGGCTCCACCCGAAGGCGAGGAAGATCGACTGCTCCGAGGTGCTGTACCGCCCGAAGGAGGCGCTCACGAGCCCGACCCACTGCGTGGAGCTGCAGGACCACAAGCTCGACCGGGTGCTCGACCTCAAGCTGATCGAGAAGGCGCGCGCGACGATCGACGGCGGGGCGCCCGTCGTCATCGAGACCCGCGTCAAGAACTCGGATCGGACGCTCGGCGCGATGCTGAGCGGCGAGATCGCGCGCCGCCACGGCAGCGCCGGGCTCCCCGAGGACAGCATCGTGGTCAAGTGCGCCGGCAGCGCCGGCCAGAGCTTCGGCGCCTTCGCCTCGCGGGGCATGACCCTCGAGCTCGAAGGCGACGCGAACGACTACGTCGGCAAGGGCCTCTCGGGCGGCGTGGTCGCGGTGCGACCGCCGCGCGAGGCGCCGTTCCGGCCGGACGATCAGGTCATCGTGGGCAACGTCGTGCTGTACGGCGCGACGGGCGGCCGCGCGTTCTTCAACGGCCGCGCCGGCGAGCGCTTCGCGGTCCGGAACAGCGGGGCCACCACCGTCGTCGAGGGCGTGGGCGACCACGGCTGCGAGTACATGACGGGCGGCACCGTGATCATCCTCGGCACCACCGGCCGCAACTTCGGGGCCGGCATGAGCGGCGGGCTCGCCTACGTCTTCGACGAGGACGCGCTCTTCGAGGCGCGCTGCAACAAGGAGATGGTGCAGCTCGAGACGATGACCGCCGCCGACGCCGAGTCGGTGCGGGCGCTGCTCGAGGAGCACGTGCGGCGCACGGGCAGCCGGAAGGCGATCGAGCTGCTCGAGTCCTGGCAGGCCGTCCTGTCGAAGTTCGTGAAGGTCGTCCCGAGCGAGTACCGCCGCGCCCTGGAGGCCGCGGCGTCGCCCGCGACGAACGGAGCGGACGGGTCCGACAGGCTCGTGTCTCTCCTTTCTCCTTCCACCCCCTATGTTTCCACTGGACGTTACATCCCCGCCAACGCGGGTCCCCTGAGCACGGGAGAGAGGTCGGCCGCCCATGGGTAAGGTACGAGGCTTCCTCGAGATCCAGAGGGTCGACATCAAGAAGCGGCCCGTCTCCGAGCGTTTGAACGACTGGCAGGAGTTCGAGCTCCCGGTCCCCGACGCCGAGCTGCGCGATCAGGCAGCGCGGTGCATGGACTGCGGCATCCCGTTCTGTCACGACGGATGTCCGCTCGGGAACCTGATCCCCGACTGGAACGATCACATGTTCCGCGATCGCCTCCCGGAGGCGATCGCGTCGCTCGACGCGACGAACAACTTCCCCGAGTTCACCGGGCGCGTGTGCCCCGCGCCTTGCGAGGCGGGGTGCGTGCTGAACATCGAGAGCAAGCCGGTCACCATCAAGAACGTCGAGCGCGCGATCGCGGATCGCGCGTTCGACCGGAACCTGGTGGCGCCGGTCATCGCGAAGCAGCGCACGGGCAAGAAAGTCGCGGTGATCGGCTCGGGGCCCGCCGGGCTCGCTGCTGCCCAGCAGCTCGCGCGCAAGGGCCACGACGTGACGCTCTTCGAGCGTGACGACCGCATCGGCGGCCTGCTCCGGTACGGCATCCCCGACTTCAAGATGGAGAAGCACCTCATCGACCGGCGCATGGAGCAGATGCAGGCCGAGGGGGTGACGTTCCGCACGGGCGTCCACTGCGGCGTCGACATCACCGGCGACGCCCTGCGCGGGCAGTACGACGCCGTCGTGCTGTGCGGCGGGGCGCGCCGGCCGCGCGACCTGCCGGTGCCCGGCCGGGAGCTGAAGGGCGTCCATTTCGCGATGGATTTCCTGACCCAGCAGAACAAGCGGGTCGCCGGCGACGTGATCCCCGACAGCGAGGCGATCTTCGCCACGGACAAGCGGGTGGTCGTCATCGGCGGCGGCGACACCGGCTCCGACTGCGTCGGCACGAGCCACCGCCACCGCGCGGCGCACGTGACGCAGCTCGAGCTCCTCCCCCGCCCCCCCGAGCAGCGCTCGCTGACGAACCCGTGGCCCGCGTGGCCGCTCATCCTCCGCACCTCGTCCTCGCACGAGGAGGGCGGCGAGCGCGACTGGTCGGTGTCGACCACCGCGTTCCTCGGGGACGAGCAAGGGCACGTCCGCGCGCTCCAGGCGGCGCGGGTGAAGCTGGAAGGCGGGAAGTTCGTGCCGGTCCCGGGGAGCGAGTTCGAGATCCCCTGCGAGCTCGTCCTGCTCGCGATGGGCTTCGTCGGCTCCGAGCGCGAGGGGCTGCTCGAGCAGCTCGGCGTCGAGATGGACCAGCGCGGCAACGTGAAGGCCCACGGCGGGCGCACCAGCGTGGAGGGCGTCTTCGCCGCCGGCGACATGTCGCGCGGACAGAGCCTCGTCGTCTGGGCCATCGCCGAGGGGCGCAAGGCAGCGGACGCGGTCGACGCGTACCTGATGCAGCCGGCGAAGCGCCGGTTGGCGCTCGCGGCGGGCTAGAGCTCGATCGTGCGAGCGCTGGTCTGGGACGGAACGGCCGCGCGCGTCATCGACCGCGACCCCCCCTCGACCACGGCCGGCATGGCCGTGGTCGAGGTGCGGTGCGCCGGGATCTGCAACACGGATCTCGAGATCATCAAAGGTTACATGGGCTTCCGCGGCACGCTCGGGCACGAGTTCGTCGGCGACGTCGTGGAGGGCCCGGCCGCCTGGCTCGGCCGCCGCGTGGTGGGCGAGATCAACTTCGCGTGCGGCCGCTGCGAGAGCTGCGCGCGCGGGCTGGGCAGGCACTGCCCGACGCGCACGGTCATGGGCATCGTCGGCGCCGACGGCGCGCTGGCGGAGCGCGTCGCGGTGCCCCTGGCGAACCTCCACGCCGTGGCCGACGGGGTCGACGACGAGGAGGCGGTGTTCGCGGAGCCGCTCGCGGCGGCGTTCGCGATCCTGGAGCAGGTGCGTGTGTCGCCGGGCGCGTCGGCGCTCGTGTTCGGCGACGGGAAGCTCGGCCTGCTCATCGCGCAGGTGCTCCACCAGGCTGGCGCCCGCGTCCTCGCGGTCGGCAAACACGAGGAGAAGCTCGCCCTGATGCGCGCGCAGGGCATCGCGACCGAGCTCGTTCGCCCGGAGCCCTCGGGCCAGACCGACGCCGGTGCCTCGCCGCCTCCGGGCGCCTGGGCCGGAGATCCGGCCGAGCTGGTGGTCGAGGCCACCGGCACCGCCGAGGGGTTCGTGAGGGCCGCCCGCGCGACCCGGCCCAGGGGCACGCTCGTGCTCAAGAGCACGGTGGCCGGGCTCTCCAGCGTCCACCTCGCGGAGCTCGTCGTCAACGAGATCACCGTCGTTGGGTCGCGCTGCGGGCTGTTCGGGCCAGCGCTGCGCGCCCTCGAGGCCCGGACCGTCGACGTCCGCTCCCTCGTGTCGGCGCGGCTCCCGCTGGAGCGCGCCGCAGAGGCGCTGGCGGCCGCTGCGGCGCCCGGCGCCCTCAAGGTGCTCGTCACCTGCTGAGCTCGGTGAGCTCGCCGCTCGCTGACTGTCAGCTGCTCGTCCGGGTGGCCTGCGGCCAGCGCGGCATGTTCGCCAGGCGCATTGTGTGAGAATTTCTCGCCGCTGGCCGGAATAGATCCTCATAGGGAGCCGCAGACCGCGCCCCCGATCAGGAGCTGCGATGAGCGCGAAGGACAGCCCACACCACGACGACCGCCGAGAGGACGCGCACAACGAGGCCCGGCAAGCCAGGGAGAGCTGGGAGCAGCAGCGGCTACGAGAGCTCGACCTCGTCGGCATTGAAGAGGATGCGTCGACGTTTTGCCTTCATTGTCGCCGTGAGCTGCTGGAGCAGCTCGCACGGGCCCAGGCGCGCGGCTCGGTGTTGTTCGAGCTCGTCAGGCGCGAAGGGCTGAGCCCTCTTCCCCTCCACGACCCCCGGTCCGCGGCCGAGGGCGGTCACACGCCGGGGTACCGGCGTGACCTCTGGGAAACCGCAATGCACAAGCGCCGCGCCCTGTGGCTCCCCCTCGCGTGCCTCGCGCTCGGCGCGCTGGTGCTCTGGGTGGCATTCGTCCTCCTGAGGCGCTGAGGGCGAGGAGCCGCTCGCGTCCGGATGTGATCCGGACAGGGAAGCGGTTGTTGGTAGAGGGGCGCAGATTCGTGCGTTATGGGCTCACCTGCGCTGTGCGGCGCTCCTAGCGGCGGAACAGCCCCGACATGAACCGCGATGGCGGCGGGAGCTGCCGCGGACGCCACGCCGACGCGGCCACGATGGACACGCCGTTGCGCATGAGCAGGAGCGCGGGCTCGTCGCTCCGGACGTCGAACCCCTGGCTCAGGCGGAGCGCTCCGCGGACCAGCGACTCGTGCGGCGAGACGCGGAGCGGCTCGAAGCCGTTCATGCGGAGGCGGCGCTGCCAGGCGCCCCGGCGCTCGTGCCGCTCGACCCGCGCGGCCCCCTCGCCCACCACCACGTTCATCACCTCCTGCCCGAAGAAGACCTGCTCGATGGTCTCCCGCGCGGCGATGTGCGGCGGGAGCAGCGCCTCGAGCGCCTGGAATACCGCGTAGTAGTGGCCGATCGCCTCCGACAGCCGCGGGAGGAACTGGTGCGCGTTGTGCTCCACATCCGGCTCGACGAGCGTCAGCACGCGCGGCGACAGCGCGCGGATCCTCGTGAGGATGGTGTCGCGGTTCGCGGTGGCGTGCACCGAGGCATCCGGCACGTGGTGCAATGCGAACGCCGCATTGACCGCGATGGGCGCCGTGGAGCGGGACGCGATACGGCTCCAGTCGACGCGCTCCACCGAGGACGCGACGCCGTGGAACTCGAAGGGGACCTTCAGCCGCTCCGCCCACCCCCCGATGAACGCGCCCGCCCAGCGCAGCCGCTGCTCGGGATCGGGGCCCCGGCACGGCAGATCGATGCCGGTCAGCCGGACCCGCGGCGGGCCGCCGGGCCGCGTCGCCAGCCGGTGTAGCAGGAATGGCCACTGCGTACCGCCGCCAACGCCGATGTCGATGACATGGATCTCCCCTTCGTCCTGGAACGCCTCGACGATGGCCGCGTTCGCGCTGAGGTAGCCGAACCGGATGAGCGGCGTCGCGTGGACGAGCAGCTGAAACGCCGCGAGCATGTCCCGCGGCCCGGCGCTGCGCAGGTACAGATTCCCGTCGCCGGAGCGATCTCCGTCCAGGCGGGCGAGCAGCGCCCGGCCAAACACGCCAGAGATGCGCTCGGACGCGTCCCCCGTATCGGGCTCGGCCCGCAGGATGCCCTCGATGAGGGCCCTCGCGCGCTCGCTATCCCCCGCCTCGATCGCCTCGCCCGCCGCCAGGAGGCGGCTCAGGAACGGGCGGCGACGCGAGTGGGTTTGGCGGGTCCCCGAGCTCGGCTGCTGCCCTGGGCTGGACGCGGTCGAGCTGGTGGGCCCCTCGATGTGCGCTCGTAGGCTAAGAGGCGCCTCTTCGGCCGATACGTGTCTACGGATCGCGTTCATGGTGTCCAGGGCTGTTCAACCAGGCAGCCCGCCGTCCTGGCTGGGCTCTCCGCGGGCAGCCGATTTCAGGCGAGAACGCATGACGTCGACCACCTCGCAGGAGCCAGGGGTTTCAATGTTTGCAGATGTCGCTGAGGGAGAGCCCGACGACGAGCAAGGGGCAGGCGCTCGGCGGCCGCGCGCCCGCGGCAAGGCCGCGAAGCGCGGCGCCCGCCCGTGACGCGACGGGGCCTGAGCTCGCAGGGAGACCCGACAGACAACTCTCTGTACATCGATGAAGCCGCCCGCCCGGTCAAGTCCAAGATCGTCATTGTGCGTCGCGCCCCCGTCCTCGTGTTCCGCGCGCCGTCCGAGCCTGTCTTCTGGCGACAAACGTAGGCACTCGTAGGCGTCCCGCGAGGCGCGCGTGATCGCGCCGCAGGCGGAAGCCCCGCCGGCCCCGGCGCGCGCGGATCGCGAGGAGCGCGGCCTCGATGACGCAGGCCGCGCGCGACGCACGTGCCACGGCACACTTCATCGATGGTCTCTTCAGGGCACATCGTGGGCTCCGACCTGACGAGCACGCGCCGGACTCGTTGAGTTGACCGTGGTCGTGACAGCACCTCGCTGGGGACGGGGCTTACACACCACATTACAACCCGCATAATCAGCTCTGTAAAGTCCCTATACATGGGCGTTCGGTCGATCGAGCCCACGTTGCGTCGCCAGATGAAGGCAACCCTGCGACGATCGGGCGCTCCTTCGCCCGAGAAACAGCGCCGCGAAGGCCTTCAGGCCTTCGAGAGGAGCAGAGCGTTTGCTGGAGGTGATGTATGGAACGACCGCCCCCTCGGGCTCAGCAGCCTACGCCGGGAGTGACTTCGTCATCGCAACGCAGCCGGAAGACGAGCGCTCTCCGGCGACGCGGCGGCACCATTGACGCACTCCTGCACCTGTGCATGCGACGGCGGGCGCCAGCGGTTCAGTCGTTATCGGACAGGTCGCTTCCCTCGGCGAAGTGGGAGCGATCGACGCCATTCTTCTCGAGCCAGCGTCGAATTCGATTCCTGTGCACTCCGAGCCTGATGGCCGCGCGAGACACATTGCCTCGCTCGAGGCGAAGCGCCTCGGCGATCTCATCTTCGGGCGGCGCCTGTCCTGCGCGCGCCGGTCGAACATCGCTCGCCGTCGGCCGGGCCTGCGGCTCGATCGACTCCGGGCTCAGCCCGACGCCGGCGAGCGGATCCAGATCCTTGGCCTCGACCGTGCGCCGCCCCTCGTCGAGCGCGCGCGTCACGGCGCGCCGCGCCTCGCCGACGAACTCGCGCAGATTCCCCGGCCATCGGCGCATCGCGCACGCGATGATCATCGAATGATGAATCGCCGGCGGCGCGCTTTGAGCGGCCGTGCCGACCGCCTTTGCGCATTGCGCCAGCAGCCACGGGATCTCCTCGGTCCGCTCGCGGAGGGGCGGGAGCCGGACCTCGGGCCGGCCGATGCGGTAGTAGAGATCATCCCGGAAACGGCCCTGGGCGACGCGGGCGCGGAGGTCGTGTGTCGCCGCGCAGATCCGGATCTGCACCGGGCGAGGCGCGACCGCGCCGAGCTCGAGGACCTGACGGGTGTCGATCGTCCGCAGCAGCTTCGCCTGGACGGCCGCGTCGAGCTCCGCCACCTCGTCGAGGAAGAGCGTGCCTCCGTGGGCGGCCTGCACATAGCCGTCGGTGTCGTGCGTCGCGCCGGAGTAAGCGCCGCGCCTGGCGCCGAAGAGGAGCCGCTCCGCCAGGCCCTCCGGGATGGCCGCGCAGTTGACGGCGACGAATGGGCCGCGCGCCTGCGGCCCCGCCTCGTGGTAGGCGCGCGCCGCGAGCTCTTTGCCCGTGCCGCTCTCGCCCGTCACGAGGAGGCTGTCTCCCCCGGCCGCGGCGCGGATGATCGTGTCGTAAATCAGCTGCAGCCTCGGCCCGAGGACGCTCTCCTTTTCGAGGCGCACGCCCCCGCGCGCGAAGCTCCGGATGTCGCTGAGCGCGAGGAACACCGACGTCCCCGCGCCGACGACCTGGATCGCGTCCCTCCGCACCTCGCCGCGGATCGTCTCGCCGTTGACCGACGTCCCGTTGGTGCTGCCGAGGTCCTCCACGGTCCAAGCGCCGCCGTCGTACGCGATGCGGGCGTGTCGCCGCGACATGAGCGAGTCGTCCATGAGCGGCACGCCGCCGACGCCTCCGCGACCCACCACCACGGAGCCACGATCCAGCGGGATGGGAGCGCAGCGCGGCTGATCCCCCGAGAAGATCAGGACGATGCCGGGAACAGGCTCGGCGACCGAGGGCTCCGGTGCAACCGAGACGCGGACGGTGGAGTGGTCCATCGGGCGCAATCTTACCCGCTGAAGAACCTGGCCGGCCAGTGGCCGGCCATCCCAACGGCCTGCAAAGGCTCTCCGGGCAGAACTCCCAGCAAATCCAGGTCGCCCCGTTCGCCAGGTTCGGCACAAGTTGTGCTTGTTCCCTCGGCATGGTGGCCTCTGCAAGAGCTCGCATCCATCGGGACCGGGGGGCTGCCCTCGAGGTGAACATGGGATCCGGCCGCAACATCGAGGAGGCGAGCCGCCGCTCGTCCCGGCGTCTGCACACATCCCGCACCCTGCCGAGCCTCCCCACCCACCCCGGTCTCCAGGGCGTCAGCGGCCTCCGCGGCGCTCTCGAGTTCCTGGAGTGGCCGGCGTCCGAGTGGACGCCCAAGGACCTCCAGGACTGGTTCGTGGACCACCTCGTGACCCCGGGCCTGATGAAGCGCCCCCAGATCGTGCGCGAGCCCGGCGCGACGCCCGTCATGCTCGATCCCCGGGCGGACGGCGGCAGCAACCTCGAGGAGCTCATCCACAAGGCCCGCGGGCGCGTCATCACGGCCCTCCGGGGGCTGATCGCGCCCGTCGCCGACGATCGGTTCCTGAACGCGGCGATCTACGGGGGCAGGGTCCGCCGGGCCGCGGTCGGCGGCCGTCCCGTCTGGGTCGCCTCGCCGCGCGAGATCGACTTCCTCGGCGACATTGTGCTCAGCTTGCTCGCCGCCGACATCCTGCTCGACCGGGAGTTCTATCGCGCACACCTGTGCATCTGCGAGGTGTGCGGAAGGGTGTCATTCAAGGAGACCGCGGACGCGCGAGGCGTATGCAGCGAGCATCGCAGCAGTGTGTCCGGGTTTACGCCGCGGGTGCGCTGAGCGCCTGCGGCGGAGTCGTGACGCCAGAGACGATAAAGGCCGGCTGAAGAGCCGGCCTTCGTCATTTCTCTCGCCACGGATCCGGTCCGCCCGCCGCATCGCGGAGGGCCGGCGCGGACGGCGCCGCGTCAGTTCGCGTCGAACGAGACCCAGGCGCCCGTCGCCCAGGTGTCATCGGCCTTGAAGGCGCCGATGTAGCTCGCCTCCGGGTCGAAGAAGCCGTCATCCGGCGGGGTCGCCGCGTTCTCGGTGAGCGTGGCCTCAGGCCGGAAGTCGGGCGTGGCGGCGAAGCAGTCGGCGAGCCCGGGATCCTCGGTGCTGTTGGTCGCCTCGCCCTCGAACCACGCGACCTCGTCCGCGCCAGCGTCGTCGTCGTCGTCGAGCTTCGACTCGGTCGCCGCCTCGGTGTCGGTCTCTTCGTAGGCGATGTTCGCCCCGATGTTGCCGAAGAAGATCGAGCTCGCGAGCTCGACCTCGGTGAGCTCGTTACGGAGATCCACCCCCGCCTCGAAGCCGGTCACGATGGTGTTGAAGATGTGGGCCTTCGTCGAGCGGCGGAGCAGCATGCCGTACTGCTGCTTGTCGACTTCCTTGTTCTTGCCGCACAGGGTCGCGTTGTAGATCGTCGGCTCGCTGAGGGGCGTGTTGGCCGACGAGTCGGCGTCGTTGTCGCCCTCGAAGCCGTTCGTCTCGTCGGCCACGGACGGGTCCTGCTGGAGCGCGAGGAACTGGAGCTTGCCGGTGTAGCCGAGGTCAAAGTCGAAGCCGTCGTCGCCGTTCTGCGCGCAGATGAGGTGCTTCGCGTTGACGGTGCCGCCGAAGAACTCGAAGCAATCGTCGAGCGTGTGGTGCACCATCACGTGATCGACGGTCGTCCCGGAGCCCACGCCGGCGAAGGTGAGGCCGTTGACCTCGTTGTCCTGGGAGAGGAGGATCCCGCTGTACTCGATGCGCACGTACTCGAGGACACCGCTGTTGTCCGCGGGCTTGTCGCCGCCGTACTCCGTGCCTTCGCCGGTGATGCCCTCGACGCTGGCCTTGCCGCCTTCGACGTTGACGGGCGCCTCGCCGAGCAGGATGACGCCGCCCCAGTCGCCGGCGGCGCGATCGCCCTCCTCGCCCTGGCTCGTGAACACGATGGGCTTGCTCACCGTGCCCTTGGCGTTGATCTTGGCGCCGGGCTTCACGACGAGCGTGGCGAGGCTCACCTTCTCGCCCATGATCGTCGTTCCGGGCTCGATGGTCAGGGTCGCGCCGCGCTCGACGAAGACGATCCCCTTCATGAGGTAGCACTTGTCGGCGGTCCACTTCGTGCTGGCGGTGATCGCCTCGCTGACCTCCACCGGGGAGGAGCAATCGGCGCTGACGTCGCCACCACCGCCGCCGTCGCCACCGCCGCCCTCGCCGCCACCGCCACCGTCACCGCCGCTGGCGGAGCTGCTCGCGGACGAGGTGCTTGTCGAGGTCGGGGAGACCGAGTCGTCATCGCCGCACGCGGCGAACGCCGCGACGGAGAGCGCCGAGGCGCAAACCAAGCCCAATTTGAATGTACGCAATTTATTCTACCTCCTCCCCCAACATGGCGCATGTAGGAAAACTCGTGACGAGCGCGGCGTGACGATTCAATGGCAGGTGCTCAGTAGGTGAGCGCTGCGCTCAACGTCACAGTCGTTCCGACACTGTACTGGCTGACGATCTTGTCCTCATCGTCCGCTTTCCCCTGGGTGACGCGGACGGGCGCATCGATGAGGTTCTCACCGGCCAGCTTCAGCTCGACGTGCTCGCCGAGGCGCTGGGCCACGGTCAGGTCGATCTGGTGCCGCGGCTGCTCGTACTCGTCCGCCAGCCCGCTCTTACCCACCCTCTTGAGCCGGGCGCCGAACACGTTGTAGAGGAGCCGGGCGCTCGTCCCGGTCGACTCTCTGGCGTAGTCGAGCCCCAGGTTCACGACGAAGGGGGATTGCCCCTGGAGCGGGTGCGTCGGGCTGCTCTGGATGGTGACCCCTCCCGCGTTGTCGTCGGGATCGACCGTCACTTCCGACTGCACGAACGTGAGGTTTCCGAGCGCCGTGACCTCCTTCAGGAGCGGGGTGATGAAGCCCAGGCCCTTCCTGAGTTCGAGCTCGACCCCGGCGACATGACCGGCTTCTCCGTTCACGTAGCTGAGCCTGCCCCTGCCGCCGTTCGGGAAGATGATCTCCTCGATCGGATCCTGGAAGTGTTTGTAAAAGACGCTGACCGCGGCCACCTCGCCGGCCGTCGGGAAGATCTCGAAGCGGAGATCGGCGTTCACGACGCTCGTCCGCCCGAGGTCCGGATTGCCTTGCGCCTCCAGCCCGCTGTATCCCTCCTGATACAAGGTCGGGCTGAGCTCGCGGAGCTGGGGTCGGGCCAGCGTCCTGGACACGCCGAGCCTGACATTCGAGATCGAGCTCGCCTTGAAGATGACGTTGGCCGCAGGCAAGAGATCGACCTTGTCGCTCTCGGCGCTTTTCTCGGGGCTCGCCGGGGAGTACCTGTCGAACGCCCTCAGCGACAGCGTGGAGGCCTCGATCCGGGCGCCGAGCACCGCGCGGAGCCATCGTGTGATGGCGGCGTCCGTCATCACGTAACCGGCGTAGAGATCGCTGTTCGCCGTGTAGGAGTCGGTCTCGCGCGTGATCTCCTCCAGCTCGAGCGCCGTACCGATGTTCTCGTCCGAGAACAGCTGACCCGGCTCCTGGCGGAAGATCGTCGGATCCGAGCCCGGACGCTGCTTGAACCGGAACCGGCGCGCGTTGAACTCGCGCTCTCGGAGGTTGAACAGACCGCCCAGCTTCAGCCGGGTCGGAGTGTCCCCACGGACGAGAGGCTGGGTATAGGAGAGCTGCCCGCCGTAGTTCACGTCGGTCATGTCGCTGAAGAAGTGGGCGCCGCTCAGCGTGCCCTCGTCCCACGAGAAGGCTCCGCTCGTATCGTCCCTGATGTAGACGGTCTCCCTCGTATCGGGCTCGTCCGAGGACGCGCCGGAGATGGACGCCTTCCAGTCGAGGGTACCGCCGTCCAGCGCTCCGAAGCGGTGCTCTCCCTGGAGCTGACCCAAGGTGAGGGCGCGGGAGATGAACCGCTGCTGTGTGTCGCGAAACGCGCTGCTGCCGTCCAGAGGGTTCCCGCTGATCTCGCTGGCCAGATCCTCCGACGAGCGGCTGTGGAGCCCGGTGATCGTCACCTTGTGGTTCTGATCCGGGTTGTAGGTGGCGCTGGCGAACGCGCCCCAGGACACCTGGTCACGGATGCTCCCGGTGCTGGTGTCGGCGTTGGGTACGGGTTCGCCGCCCAGAGGATCGGGATCGAATTTCCTCGTGCGCGCTTCAGCGCGCGGAGCGAACTTCCGGCCATAGCTCAGGGTGGCGACGTAACCGAGGCGCTGCTCGCCGCCGAGCTTCAGGGTGTCGCCGACGACCACGCTGCCGCTCCCGTTCGGCGGGGTGAACGACCGCGTCGTCACCATCGACGAGTTGATCGCCCGCCCATAGGCCGTCATCTCGTCCCTCGTGATGGTGCCGCCGCCCGGCTTGGAGCCGAGCCGCAACACCTTGTAGTCGGGGATCTCGCTGGGAAGCGCGCGCGCGCCGCCGTCGATCCCGAGCCAGTCGGTGCCCGATCCGGCGTAGGTCAGGCGATCGCGGAACGTCGCCTGGCTGTTCAGCCCGAGCGACAGCGATGCCTGAAAGAGGAACTTCGTCGGGAGCTCGCGTGTGTTGATCTGGACCGAGCCGCCCGCGAAGTCGCCGGGGAGATCGGGCGTGAACGTCTTGACGACGGTGATGTCGCTGAGGACCAGCGACGGAAAGAGGTCCAGCGGGACGGCCTGCCGATCGGGCTCGGGGCTCGGCAGCGGGGCGCCGTTCAGGAGCGCGTTCGTGTAGCGCTCGCCCAGGCCGCGGACGTAGACGTACCTGTTGTCGACCACGGTCGCGCCGACGATGCGCTTCGCGGCCTCGGCGGCGTTGCGATCGGGTGTCTTCGCGATCTCCTTCGCGCCGATGGCGTCGCCCACGTGGGCCGCGTTCTTCCGGATGAGCAGCTGCGCCGCGACGCTCGCCCGCTCCGGCTCGAACTCGACCTCGATGACCTCCTCTGTCTGCTGATCGGGATCGAGGCCGACATCGACCTGGACCACCTGCCCGGCGGTCACACGTACGTCCTGCACGCGCTGCGGCTCGTACGCCTCGTACCAGACCCGCAGCTGATGGGTGCCCGGCGGGAGCTCCAGGCGATACCGCCCGTCGAGGTCCGCGATCGCCTTGAGCTTCGTCCCCACGACGGACACCTGGGCGTCGAGCAAGGGCTCTTTCGTGGCGGTGTCCGTGACGACGCCCCACACCACGCCTTTCCCCGCGGGCGGCGGGCGCGACGGGCTCGGCTCGTCGAGCCCCGCGACGTCCTCCGCCGCAGGACCGCCGGCCCGAGGCGCCGCGCCGTCTGGCTGCGGCGCGGCGGCTCCGGGGTCGCCCTGCGCGAGGGCCGTGGCCCCCCAGCAAAGCGGTGTCACCAGCGCTGCGACTACCCCCGAGATCCTTCTGCGACTCATGCACCTGTCCCTTCGCGCGCTCCGAGCCCGGGCGCGACTCTCGATTCGATGGCCGGGCGCACGCGCGCCCGTCTGATGAGGAGAGCGGAGGGCCAACTCGCGCCCTCTCCCGTCCCGTGCACCCCGCCGCGCTCGCGCGCTCGAGCGACGCGGCGGCGGCTCCCGCGCGCCTCGACTTCACCTCTTCGGGCCTCTGCCCTGGCTCAGCGCGCGGGCTTCTCCGTCAGGACGGCGATCGTCTTGGCCCCGCCCATGCGCGCGGCGTCCATGGCCTCCACGGCGACCGCGTAGACGGCCTCGTCATCCGCGTCGAAATAAAGAACGTTGTCCGAGCGCGCCGCGAAGATGCGCGCGAGCCGCTCCTTCAGCTCGCCGCGCTGCACCTCGGCCTGGTTGATGCGGAGGACGCCGCGCCGATCCACCGTGAGCACCACGGGCTTGTCGGCGTCGATGGGAGGCGGCGCGAGCTTCGCGGTGTCGTCCTTCTTGGGCAGATTCAGCCAGAACTGCTTGGCGAGCAGCGGTGTCACGACCATGAAGATGATGAGGAGCACGAGCACCACGTCGACGAGCGGCGTCACGTTCATGCTCGGCGCGACACCGCCCTTCTTGCCTCCGCCCTGCGGAACGCTCATTCCCACGGCGCTATCCCTCCTCCGGCTCCGCGGACGCCCCGCCGCCCCGCTGGCTCACCTGCAGCGAGATCCCGGCGAACCCGACCTCCTGGCACAGCGCGAAGGCCTCCCGCACGCGGCCGTACCTCACCGAGGAGTCGCCCTTGATGACCACCCGGCGCTCCGGCTCGGCGGCGCGGATGGCCCGCAGCCGCTCGCCGAGCGCGCCGAGGTCGGCGACAGCCTCCTTCTCGAGGAACACGGTGCCTGCGCCGGTGATCGTCACGTAGATCGGATCGAGCTTCGACTTCGCCTTCGGATCCGGCTGAAACACCGCCGGGAGCTCGACCCGCTCGCCGTGCTCCATCTGGGGCGCGATCACCATGAAGATGATGAGGAGCACGAGCACCACGTCGACGAGCGGCGTGACGTTGATCTCCGGCTCAGGCGGCTGCTGCCGACCCGAGCGACCGCTCTCCGCTCGAACGCCCATGTTCGTTCTCCATCTCGTCGATGAGCTCACCCGCGCTGCGCTCGAGCGCGAGCTCCACCGCAGCGATACGGGTGGTGAGGTAGTTGAAGCAAAGCACCGCCGGGATGGCGACCGCGAGCCCGAGCGCGGTGACGATGAGCGCCTCGGAGATGCCGGCGCTCACGGCGCCGAGGCCGCCCGAGCCGGTCGAGGCGATGGTCTGGAAGGCGGTGATGATGCCGATGACGGTGCCGAGCAGCCCGACGAACGGGGCCACCGAGCCGACCGTCGCGAGCACCGAGAGGCCGCGGCGCAGGTCGGCGGAGATCGCCTCCCGGCGCCGAGACACCTCGCGGCGCGCGAGCTCCACCGGCGGCACGCCGCCCTCGCCGGCCTCGACGGCGCGCTGGAAGCGGCGCACGGCCGCACCGACGAGCCGGGCGAGCGCGGAGCGTCCATAGCCGTTGGCGATCGAGACGAGCCGCGCGGTGTCCCAGGCCTCCATCACGGGGCGCGCCTCCCTCGCGAAGCGCCGGGTCTCCGACGCCTGACGCGCGAGCGCGATGAGCCGCTCCACCACGACGGCGACGCTCGCCAGCGCCATGAGCACGAGGGCGAACGCGACGAGCTTGCTCAAAAGCCCCATGGTCGCCCAGATGTGCCCGAGATCAAACTGCATCATGGTTAACCTCCTTCGTTCCTCGGGCGAGAGGCCGCGTCCGCGGCCGCGCGCTCGACGTCATCTCTTCGCCTTGAACGGGATCCGGACCGTCTTGAAGGTCGACACCGGCCTCCCCTCGTGGATCGCCGGCCGGTAGCGCCACGTCTTCACCGTCGCGAGCACCACGTCGTTGAACAGCGGATGGCCGCGGACGATGGTGACGTTCGTGACCTCGCCGGTCTCGGTCACCACGAACCTGACGACCACGGTGGCCTCTATCCCCGCGCTCCGCGCCGCCTCGGGGATGGGAGGGAGGGAATTGGAGAGCGCGACAGGCGGCGTGGCGTTCTCGGGGAGGTGAATCGGCCCTTTCGGCTGCGGAGGCGGCGGCGGTGGCGGCGGCGCGGGCGCAGCCACGGCGGCCGTCCCCGTGCCGCCGGGGACCCCGCCGGGCACGCCGCCCGGTACGCCTCCCGGCTCTCCGTAGGTGTCGTCGTCGCTCGCCTTGGCCTGGCTCGGGTCCGCCTCCGCCGGCGCCTCGCTGGGCACGGCGGTCGGCGCGACGAGCGCCGGGCGCCGGGGCGCCGCGGGGCGAGGCGCCGGAGCCTCCGCCGCCGGCGGCGGGGGCGCGGGCGCCGGGGCGACGGGGGGCGCCTCGGGGAGCTGGGTGGCGAGCTTGACCTCGACGACCTCCTCCTCGGGCGGAGGAGGCGCGATCGCGCCGCTCAGGCGGGCAGCGGCGAGCGTGATGGCCGCGAACAGCAGGAGCCCTGCCGCAACCCCGATCGCGAGGCGCTTTGCCCGCTCAGGATCGGCCTCCCCTGCATTCCACGTTTCAAGGTACATCGAGGCTCCCGGCACACGTTGGCGACAACACCAGAGCTCCACCTGACCTCATGAGAGGGACCGGCAGGCTTCAACAATGTCGCCCATCATGTGAATCACCGTCTGCACGGTACACTGGCTGCCGTTGCGGCCCGGTGACGGTGGGGCAACGATTGTCGTGCTCGCCCGGCAGGGCGCTCAGGCGCTGCGGCTCTCGGGGAGGTCGGGCGAAGCGGCGAATCGATAACCGATACCGCGGACGGTCTGGATATAATCGCCGGCGCGGCGCAGCTTGTCGCGAAGCCGCTTGACGTGGGTATCCACGGTCCTCGTCGTGATGCTCACGTCGATGCCCCAGACGCCGTCGAGGAGCGCGGTGCGCGTCTGCACGCGCTCGCGCGCCTCGTACAGCGCGACGAGGAGCTTGAACTCGAGGAGCGTCAGCTCGACCTCCTCGCGCTCGACCCACACGCGGTGAGCGCCCTCGTCGATCCGCAGGCACCCGAACTCGATGCTCCGCTCCCCGTCCCCGGAGGACTTCGCGCGTCGGAGCACGGCTTGCACGCGCAGCACGAGCTCCCGCACGCTGAACGGTTTGACGACGTAGTCGACGGCGCCGAGCTCGAAGCCGACGATGCGGTCGACCTCGTCCCCGCGCGCCGACACGATCATCACGGGGATCCGCTGGGTGCCATCGCTCTGCTGGAGAGCACGGCACACCTCGGTCCCCGGGATGTCGGGCAGCATGAGATCGAGCAAGACGAGATCGGGCCGCTGGTCCGTGGCCAGCCGGACCCCCTCACCGCCCTGCCCCGCGAGGAGCACCTCATGCCCGGCTTGCCTGAGGTTGTAATCGAGCACCTTCTGGAGCGCCGGCTCGTCCTCGATGACTAAAATCCGCGCCATGGTGAAGAGCGCGTGTACCCGAGCGATGTGACGGACCGATGACCGGATGGCAACAGGGCGGTGCGGCGCCGAAAAGACCGCACGGGCACGCAGGCGCAGCGGACGCACGACGGGATGTAGCAGGGGAGCGCAGGCGCGGCGAAAGGTCACGCGGGCGCGGCGCGGCGCGGCGCGATGAGACGAGACGAGACGAGACGAGACGAGGTGCCCCGAGGGCGCGCGGCGAAAGGTCGCACGGGCGGGGCGAGATGCGCTAGGCTCGTCGGGATGCTGCGGACTTTGCGACTCATCGCGGCCGACGTGCGCCAGAAGGCCACATGGTGCTACGGCAGCGATCCACTGCCGACACTCCTGAAGACGCTGGCGACCGACGGCACGGCGGCGATGGTCCTCTACAGGTTCACGCAGTCCGCGCGAGCCCACCGGATGCCGGTGCTCGAGATGGTGCTCAACAAGGCGACCAACCTGGCCGGCGGCTGCGTGATCGGGCGCGGCGCGGACTTCGGGCCCGGGTTCGTGCTCATCCACTCGAACGGCGTTGTCATCAATGGCAACGTCCGAGGCGGATCGAACGTGCTCATCGAGCACCAGGTGACCATCGGCGCCGATCGGCGGCAGACACCGGTGCTCGGGAGCGACCTTTTCATCGGCGCGGGGGCGAAGATCGTCGGCGGGGTCACGGTCGGTGACGGCGCCAGGATCGGCGCCAATGCCGTGGTCGTGCACGATGTCGCGCCGAACACCACGGTCGTGGGCATCCCCGCGAAGCCCGTGCAGCGGCGCGAGGACCGCGCCGCCCAGCCCGCCGCGCGCCCGGCCGCGGACGGGACCAACACCTCGCAGAGCTGACCGCCGCCACGCCGGCTCGAGGGTTCCAGAGCGGCGGTCTACCGGGGAGCGCGGCCCAGAAGCTCTTGCCTGAGCTGCGCGATCTCTTGCCGGAGTGGGCCGATGAAATCGGCGCTCAGGGTGCGGTTCCGGCCCTGCAGCGCGCGCGCCGTGTGCCACTTGCTGAGCGCGAGCCGCGCGCCGGCGCGGATGAAGCTCCGCCCCGTGGCGCCGCGCCAGCCCAGGGTGCACCGGAGCCGGCCGATCGGCGAGCAGACGAGCTCGAGCTCGTCCTGGGTGAGCATGCCGAGCGCGACCTCGTCGCGCAGATGATCCCGGATCACCCAGCCCTTGCGGATCACGAGCGCCACGATGATCCCGAAGAACGACGCGACGAAGCACAACCAGAGCAGGAGCCACGGCATGAAGATGTCCCCCATCGCGCGCCCCAGGGCGGTGGGGAGGAAGTTCCACACCGCGTGCAGCGCGACGCCGAGCAGGTAGCCGCCGATCGGGGCCGCCGCGCGCACCCACGTCTTTGACGACTCCCGGGCGAGCCCGAAGCCGATGCCGGTCATCGACGTGAACAGCGGGTGGAGCCAGGGCGTGAAGACGCCCCGCAGGACGAACGTGCCGGCGAGAACGTCGCTGCCCTGCATCGAGGCGCGCGCGTAATAGAGCACGTTCTCCACCGCGGCGAAGCCGAGCGCGCAGAACGTGGCGTAGATGATGCCGTCGACGATCCCATCGAACTCCCGGCGCAGGAAGTAGAAGAAGCCGAACACGCCGAGCCCCTTGAAGAGCTCCTCTGCGAACGGCGCGCTGACCGATGCGCTGACGAGCTCGCCGGCCGGCTCGCCGAAGTTGCTCGAGACGCCGATGTGGACGCCCGTGTTGATCAGGATCGAGAAGCCGGTCGCCGCGAGCGCGCCCCAGAGGAACGCCATCAGCAGGCACCACCACGGCTCGGGATCGTACCGATCGATGATCATCGGGACGAACAGGTAGAGGACGAGCGGTGGGAACGCGAAGAGCGCCCCGACGAGCATGGCGCTCAGCATGCTCCCCCCGGACTCGATGACGCCGAGGAGCGTGAAGAGCACGTTGAGGACCGCGCCCGCGATGAGGCCGATGGCCCACAGCCACAGCCCGGCGATGCGCAGCCGCCGGTCCGGGTCGAACCTCCGAACGGCCGCCGGGTAGCCTGCGTGGTGATGCGCGTATGCGTGACCCTGCTGCCCCCGCGCGTAGCCCTGGGGTGCCAGCGGGTACGCGTGGCCCTGCGGCCCCTGCGAATACGCGTGGCCCTGCGGCCCCTGCGCATAGCCTTGCGGCCCCTGCGCATAGCCTTGCGGCCCCTGCGCATAGCCCTGCGGCCCCTGCGGATACGCGTGCCCCTGCGGTCCGTGCGTATAGCCCTGCGGCCCCTGCGGATACGCGTGCCCCTGCCCGTAGCCCTGCGCTGGCTGCGCGTGCGCGTACCCCTGCGGCGCCTGCCCGTGGCCCTGCTGCCCGTGCGGCGGTTGCCCCATGGTGCTCTGCCCCGCACCTTGCGCCGGATACCCCGAAGCGCCCTGCCCGCCCCCCTGCGCGCGCTCGCTCAAGCGCTCCGCCGGCCGGGGTTGTTGCGGCACGCCGGGGGAATCGGGACGATGTCCGTGGGGATTGTGCATGGATCGAGCGCTCTCGCGAAAGCCTCGTGACAGCGGGTGACCGTTCAGCCGAGGCGAATCCCCGCCGCGCGCGTGGAGCCGAAAGCAGCGGTGACGATCCGCGCCGGGCGACGCCAGCCTCGGAGCTGTCGCTCACGCCCGTGGGATCGAAGTATCACGGAATATTTCTACCACGGCAGGGACGCGCCGGGCATATATCCCAGCAGCTTCGCCACGGCGCGCTGCCGGCGAGGAGCGCGGAGGCTGTGACGCTCCGCTTCCACGGGTTCCACGAGCTGTCGGGGGTCGGCGGGGTAACGCGGCAGCGGCTCCTCCGCGCCGAACGTGGCGGGAGAACGTCAGGGGCGGACGACGCGCGTGCCGGGTGGAGGCGTGAAATCGAACTCGGCCTTCCCGACCGGCTGATTCACGACCGGCGACGAGAAATCGAACCGGTTCCGGTTGCCCTGCGCGTCGAGGATCAGCACGCGGCGGACCTGGTTGGTCTGCCCGTCCACGTAGAGGAGCATCTTCTGATACGCAGGGGTCGCCTCCTTCGGCGTCCCCTCGAGGACATAGCCGCCCTCGAACTTCATCTGCGCAGGATCGAGCAGGCGCAGCGAGAAATCCTTCGTGAGCTGTCCCTTGCCCATCAAGAACGCGAGCGCCGCCGGATACTGAGAGCCCTTCACCGGGGTCTCGAACATCTGCTCGTTGTCCTTCTCGTAGACCTTGATCGTGATGCCGTCGGAGACGACGCGGTTTCCGTTCGGCGCGTCGTAGATCCAGCTCATCTTGCCCGGCTTCTCGAAGGTCACCTTGCCGGTGGAGACCTTCTTCACGTCCTGGACCTTGATCGTGTAGGTCTGGGTGAAGCTCGCCTTGAAGGTCTTCGTGGAGTCGTAGAACTGCTGGACGCGCCTGCCGAGCTCTTCGGCGGTGGGACCCGCGGCCTGGGACTCGCCGGCGGTCGCGAGCGTCGCGAGCACGACCGTGAGGGGCGCCGTCAGCCCGATGAGGCACGCGGCGGCGAGGCGGTTGAGTGAGGTTCGCGTCATCCTTCCCGATCTCCTTTGATGTCCAGAGGCGTCTCGCCCCCGCTCGTCGGCGGTGGGGGCGCCGGCAGATGCACCGCCGGTTCCGTGCCCTGGCAGCCGCACCCTCGCTGAAGCCGGGGCGCGCCGCACGTTTTCATGTTGGACGCGGCGCGGGAGCGTCCGATGCAGGCTCCATAGCACACGGGATGTGCGCCCGGACCGCCCCCGCCCGCCCCCCTGTCACGCAGTCAAACGAGGCGCCGCGCCCTTCGTCCCCATGCGCAACCAGGGAGCCGCGTCGGCCCACGTTCACCCGAGGCGCGCCCGTCGCGGCCGGGCGCGGCGCGGGGCGGGCGCGCCCGACGCCGCCAGCGCCGCCGCGAAGCCCGCGGCGCTGAGGTGGGTCATCGCGATGGCCAGCGCGTCGGCAGCGTCCGGCCGCGGGGGCGCGGCGAGGCGCAGGACCGCGGTCATCACCTGCGCGACCTGCGCCTTCTCGGCCGCGCCCCGGCCGACGATGGTCCGCTTCACCAGCGCCGGCGGATACTCCGAGATCGGCACGCCCGCGCGCGCCAGCCGCAGCAGCACGACCCCACGCGCGTGGCCGAGCTTCGCCGCGCTCTGCGCGTCCTTGGCGAAGAACAGGCTCTCCACCGCGGCCGCGTCGGGCGCGAGCGACGCGATCACCTTGCCGAGCTCGTCGTCGATCTCCACGAGCCGGGCGGCGAACGTCCCGCTCGTGTCGATGTCGATGACGCCGTGCGCGACGTGCTCGATGCGCGTGCCGTGCCGCACGAGCAGGCCCCAGCCGAGGTGGCGCGAGCCGGGATCGATGCCGAGGACCCGCATCGGCTCAGCAGGCCCCGTGCGAGGGCGCCACGACGTGGGTCGGGAAGCCCGGCGCGCGCTCGGCCCCCCCGTCGCGCTCGCCCCGCTCGGCCGCCTCGAGCGTCCGCCGCGGGAAGATCTTGTGCGGGTTGAGCAGGCCCTTCGGGTCGAACAGCGCCTTGATCTTTCGCTCGATCGCGATGAGCTCCGGCGACTGCTCGAGCGCGAGGAAGTCCGCCTTCGACGTCCCGATGCCGTGCTCGCCGCTCAGCGTGCCGCGCATGCCGATCACCGCGCGGAACAGGCGCGACAGCGCCGTCTCCACCTGGGGGACGAGATCCGGGTCGTTCCAGAGCAGGTTGACGTGGAGGTTGCCGTCCCCGGCGTGGCCGTACGTCAGCATGCGGACGCCCGTCGCCGCCGAGATCTCCGCGACCTCGTCGAGCAGCGCCGGGATCTTGTCGCGCGGGACCACGACGTCCTCCGAGATCTTGTAGCGCGCCATGGCGCGCGTCGTGGGCGAGAGCTGGCGGCGCGCCTCCCAGAGCCGCTCGCGCTGCGCCTCGTCCTGCGCGACGAGCACGTCGAGCGCCCCGGCATCCATGCAGACCTCCCCCACCCGCTCGGCCTGGACCTCGCAGTCGGCGGGCTCGCCGTCGACCTCGATGATCAGCATCGCGCCCGCGCGCTCGTCGACCCCGACGCCGCGCGCGCGCACCGCGTCGAGCGTGGGGCGATCGAGCAGCTCGAGGCAACGCGGGACGACGCCGGCGGCGACCAGGGCGCTCACCGCGCGCCCGCTGGCGCGCACGTCCGGGAACAGGCAGAGCAGCGTCATGACCGACGGGGGCTTCGCGATGAGCCGGAGCGTCGCCTCCGTCGTGATCGCCAGCGTGCCCTCGCTGCCGACGAGCAGCGCCGTGACGTCGTACCCCGTCACGCCCTTCACGGTGCGCCGGCCGGTGCGGAGGCGCGTGCCGTCGATGAGGATCGCGTCGAGCCCGAGCACGTACTCGCGCGTGACGCCGTACTTGAAGGCGCGCGGGCCGGCCGCGTTCTCGGCGATGTTGCCGCCGAGCGCGCACATCTTGAGCGAGTTCGGATCGGGCGGGTAGAAGAGCCCCTCGGCCTCGACGGCCGCGTGCAGGTCGCCGAGGATGACGCCCGGCTCGACGACCGCGATCTGCTCCTCGCGGCTGATCTCCTTGATGGAGTTCATGCCGATCGTGGCGATGACGATCCCGCCCCCGACCGGCACCGCGCCGCCCGACTTGCCGCTGCCAGCGGCGCGCGGCACGACCGGCACCTCCGCCTCGCTCGCCGCCCGCACCGCCTTCTCGATGTCGGCGGCCGAGGATGCGAGCACGACCGCGTCCGGGCTCACCGGCGGCTGATCCGACTCGTCGCCCGCGTAGGCCGCGCACCCGTCGGCCGACGTGATGACCTTCGAGGGGCCGAGCGCGCGCTCGAGGAGCCGGCGCGCCTTGTCGATGGCCGACGCCGACGGGCGGGGGAACGTGGGGTGCTGTCGCATCTCCCCCATTTACCGCGGATCGCGCGGCGATGCTGGGGGATCCGCGCGGGCGGGCTCAGGGCTGGCCGCCGCCGGGATCGGGTACACGCGGACACGCGCGCTCCGCGCGGCGCGCCCACGGTCTGCCTGCCCGCGGACGGGCGGACGCGCCGCGCGATCAGAGCAGATCGAGGAAGGCGAGGAGCGCCTCGATCGCGCCGGCGTCCAGCGCGACGAGGCCCTCGCCCGCGGGCGCGCCGTCGTGGAAGAAGGCGCTCGGCGCAGCGGCAGCGGCGGCGGCAGCGGCCGTGCTGCGGTGATCGCCGGCGGCGCGGCCGCCCGTGTCCTCGAAGCGCGCCCGCTCGAGCACATCGCGCAGCGTCTTCGCGGAGCCGTTCGTGAAGTAGGGCCGCTTCTTGTAGAGCCGCCGGAGCGACGGCACCCGCGCGCCGTCCTCGTGCACGTACGGCACGACGCCGGTCTTCTCGTAGCCGGCCCTCCCCCACACGATCGGGCCCTCGGGCGCGAACACGAGCGCCTCCCAGCGCTCGAACGGGGCCGCGGAGCCGGGGTCGTCGCTGCGGAGCACCGGCGCGTGGCAGCGAGCGCAGCGGTCCCGGAACACCCGGGCGCCGTCGCGCTCGAGCGGGGTGAAGCTCGTCCGGCCGAGGATGGCGGGGTTCGCGCGGTGCGAGAACGCCATGAGGAAGCTCATGAGCGCGCGGCGGAGCGCCTCGGGCGGCCGCGCCGCGCGCCCGGCGTCGGCGAGCCCGAGATCGGCGAGCCACGGCGCGGCCTCGCTCGAGATGGAGAACCATGGGTCGTGGCCGCTCAGCGCGCCGGCGACGCGGAACTCGTTGTCCGCCACCGCGGTGAGATCCGGATCGAGGGCGCGGGAGAAGTGGGGGCGGTTGTTGAATAGACCGAGCAGCGGCTTGGTCGTGGCGCGCACGTCGCCTCGACCCGTGTGGTGCGTGCGGCCGTCGACGTAGCCCTCGAAGTGGCACGTCTCGCACGTGAACCGGCTGAGCGGGCCGTCGGCCTTGTTCCATGGGGCCATCAGCGAGGTGAAGAAGAGCGCCTCGCCGAGGCGGATCTCGTCGGAGCGGGCGTCCTCGCCGCCGTCCCGGACCGGCTGCTTCACGACCGCGCCGTCGCCCACGTCGAGCAGCCACGCGTCGAGCAATGGGTTCGCATAGGCGAAGGCGCCGCCGCCGAGCGCGGCCATGGCGGCCACGCCGGGGGAAAGCGGGCGGGTGGAGACCTCCGGCGCGCTCGAGAGGCCGGCGTCCGTGGCGCGGAAGAGGAGCTCGGCCCGGCGATCGCCGCCATAGCCCGTCGCGATCACGCGCACGCCGCTCGATCCGGGTATCGCCGAGAGCGCGACGGCCTTCGGGGTGAGGACGCCGAGCTCCGAGACGTTCACGGCCGAGAGCCGCGTCACCTCGGGCCGGGCGCCGGCGGCGACGCGGTAGAGGAAGACGAACGAGTCGATGTATCCGAACGAGCCGCCGGTCCGGTCGAGCGGATGATCCTCGACCCCGCCGGCCGCGAGCAGGAGCCCGCCCCCGGCGCCGCCCGTCTCGAGCGCGTCGAAGCTCCAGATCGGGCCGTCGTGGCGGACGCGCGCCGCGCCGCCCGGGAGCGGGCGGCCATCGGGGCCGACCGGGAGCACGACGAGCGTCTGGTCGAGGAGGCAATCGACGATCAGGTGATGCGCGAGGCGCACGACGCGGAACGGGCCAGCGCCGATCGGCTCGTCCCAGCGCTCGACCTCGATGCGTCCGTCCGCGCCGGTGCGACCAGGGCGCAGCGTGACGAGCGTGCCGGCGCGCTCGTCGAGCGCGTAAAGGAGGCCCTCGGGGCCGGCCGCGACGTCCCGGACGCCGTGGAGGCCCGCGAGCTCGATGCGCCCCGCGGGCTCGAGCGAGGCGCCGCGGACGGCATAGCGGAAGAGCGAGGGCGACGCCTCGCCGCTCGCGAAGACCTCGCCGGTGGGCGTGACCGCGACCCCTGTCGGCGAGGCCGGCGCGGGGGCGCGGGAGAGCTCGCGAAGCGACGCGTCGAGCAGGACGAGCGCGTCGCGGCCGCGGAGCGGAGAGAGCAGCGCGGGCGCGCCCGGCGCGGCGGGGCGGCCCAGCGGATCCACGGGGCGGAGCGCGATCGGGTCGGCCCCGAACAGCCGGTCGGAGCTGGATGCGCGGGAGAAATCGGCCTCCGCTCGGCGCGCCGCCTCGAAGCGCCGCAGCGGCTCGAGCGGGTCCGGATCGGGGGCACCGCCGTGGACCGGGGGCGCAGGGCGGCCGTCGCACGCCACGGCGGCCAGGCCGAGCGAGAGCGCGAGCGCGAGCGCGAGGCGGACCGCGGCCATGCGCCTGCGCCGGGGGGCAGCGGGCCGAGCCGCCGCGCCGATCACCAGCCGCCAGTGCTCGCCGGCTTCGCGGTCGCGGCCGGCGCCGCCTTCTCCGGCTCGGCCTTGGGCGCGGGCTTCGCCGCCTCGGTCGTGGCGGCGGGCTTCGCCTCGGGCGTCGCCTGGGGCTTGCCCTCGCAGCCGAAGAGACACAGGGCGCCGAGCGCAACAAGCACTGTCAAGACATTCTTCATGGGACTCCTCCTGAACGAGCGGGGCAAGCGAAGCACATCCGCTGGGCGCTCGGAAGGGGGGCGCGCCGTCCGCTGCCATCGGAGGCGGCGCGACGGCGGCTGCGCGGGGCTGGCTGCGTCGGAGGAGCCGGAGCGGGCGCGCGTGGCCGCCCGCGTCCAGGAGCGTGCGGGAGCTCGCGCGCTGGATCCAGGGCCGGGCGCGAGATTCCGGCGCCCGCGCCCTGGGCGGCCTGGTCAGGTCCCGGGAACGATCTTCACCAGGCTGTTGCGGTTCGCGACGAAGTATTGCTCGCCGTCGTTGTCCTCGACGATCGCGGTGAGCGCGTTGAAGGTCGGCAGGCTGCCCTGACGCGCGAATGCCGGAGCGTTCGGCGCGTTCGGATCGGGGTTCTTGTTGATGATCGTGATGGGCGACGTCTGCGCCCCGCACTGCATGAGCGCGCCCATTTTCCCGCCGGTGTAGTCGCCGAACAGGTAGACGCCCCGGAGCTGCGGCACCTGGCTGCCCCGGTACACGAACCCGCTGACGACCGACTTGTAGTCGCGGTACGGCCCTGTCGCGCTCTGCCGACGATCCATGTCGGCGATGGGCGGGGTGTGCGTATCGCCCGCGCGCATGGTGCGCCCCTGGCAGGTATCCGCGTGGGTGCCTTCCCACTTCGGCCAGCCGAAGTTCAGCCCCGAGGTGCCGGCAGGAACGTAGTCGACCTCCTCGTAGCCATCCTGGCCGACATCGCCGATGAAGAGGTCGCCCGTCCCACGATCGAAGGTGAAGGTATACGGGTTGCGCAGACCATAGTGCCAGACGCGCGAGGCCGCGCCGTCCAAGGGATTGCCGGCCGCGGCGTACGGCTCGGCAGCATTCGGATCGAGGCGCAGGATCTTGCCGAACAGCGAGGCCGGGTCCTGCGGCCCGCCAGGCTTGTCGCTGTTGCAGGAGCCGCCCCCGTCGCCCGTACCGACGTAGAGCATGCCGTCGGGCCCGAACACGATATGGCCGCCGTTGTGATTCACCGCGGACGCGTCGAGCCGCACGATCGTCTTCGCCGAATTTGCATCCGCCACGTAAGGATCGCTGGACCGCTTGTACTCGACCACCATGTCACGGTTCATGTTCGTGCCCGTGGTCGCCGTCATCATGATGTAGAACTTGCCGCTCGTCGCGTAGTCGGGCGGGAACGCCATGCTGATGAGCCCGCGCTCGTCGTCGAAGGCGCCGGAGCTGAGCGTGATCTGATTGCTCACGTCGAGGAAGACCCCGCTGCGCAGCTGACCGCCGGAGAACACGCGGATCTGCCCGGTCTGCAGCACGAGATACCAGTCGCTCGATCCCTTCGGCTGAGCGGCGTAAACCAGCTTGTCCACGCCGGTGACGACGGGAGCGAGAGCCAGCTTCCCGACGTCGGGCGCCGCGCTGGCATCGCACTCCACCGGGTCGCCGCCGCCGGCGCCGGAGCCGCCCTGTCCGGCGGTGGTCCCGGACGACGACGTGGTGCTGCTGCCACCGCCGGTGCCGGAGCCGGAGCCCGAACCAGAGCTGGAGCCGGCGCCTGCGCCGGAGCTGGAGGCGGAGCCAGCGCCGGCCCCCGTCCCCGTCTGCGCACCGGAGGAGCCCTGATTCCCCCCGCTCGTCGCGGTGTCGCCAGAGCTGGTCGCCCCGTCGTCGCTGCACGCACCGGCGCCCAGCGCGAGACACGCGCCGCCACCCAGCGCGAAGGTCATCCACAAAGCCAAGGTTGAACGCTGTTTCGTCATGGGACGCATTCTATACATGACAAGCGCCGTGGCGCACTCATGAACTACTGCCGGGGGAAAGAACAGGACATCGGAGCCCGGGGTGAGCAGGTGACGGATCATGCCCGCAAGACGTCAACACGCGCTCGTCTGGCCGGCCGACGGCGCACGTTTGCTCGATGCGAGCTCGGAGACGCCGGCGGCCCCTCCTCTCCCCAGGGCCTGTGGGCGCAAGGGCATTCAACAGGCTCGTTCGCCCGGTCGCCACCGCAATCGAGCCATGGGAGAACAGCGCCCCTCGACCGGTGTCGAGCAGCATTGCCCATGATTTGATCAGCCGTTCAGATGAAATGCGCCTGGCGCACGCCGACGTGGGCCATCGATGCGCTGCTCACTCGTCGAGGTGGATATTTGAAACAGAGCGGTACGTACGAGTCCCCGAGGTCCGCTCGGGGCCGGGGCTATATTCCCGTCCAGGACCCTTCTGATCATCGCCTGCGACGGATCATCGCTCGCCGCGCCCTCGCCGCCGGAGCTCGCTGGCCGGCGCGCAGCGTCACCAGCAGGCCAGCCGCGCCGCGCCATGGCGCGACGGCGCCTGGCTCACCGCGCCGGACGAGCCCGGCGGAGAGACGTGCTGTGTTTCACCCGTGCACCGCAATCGACGCCGGCCGACTCGGCATCATCGGTCAGCTCGCCGCACGGCGCCATGTCGGAGAGGGGATCCGTGTCAATCGAGGCGCCACGCTGAACGCCGGTATCTCCTGGCGCCCTCGCTCACGCCGGCTCTCCTCTGTCCTCGGTGCCAGTCGGCTCACCCGGCTCGGCGCCGCACGTCGTACGGCGTCCCGCGAGCTCCCCCGCTGCGACGACGCCCCCTCTGCTCCTGTGGCGCTCCGCTCAGAGAGTGCCCGCGATCCACACGCTCCCTGGGCCCAGGCCGACGCGCGCGCTCCAGGGGGCGTCGGCCGTCGGCCCGCGGCCGCGCGCTGACGCCGCGGCGTCAGGCGCAGACGGCGCGGTGATCCAGAGGATCGCCCCGCCCACGGCGAGGGCCGCACCCGCGATGAACACCGCCGTCCCGATGTTGCCCTTCGCCACCGCGTCGTCGCGCAGATCGAGGCCCGTCTGATCGACGCAGCGGCCCGCCTCGTCGCAATGGCCGCCCTCGGTGGCCTTGTCGAACGTCGATTTCGCCATGAAGCCGAGCGCCGTGCCGACGCCGAGCCCGACCACGCCGAGCCCGACCCCCACCATGCCGAGCGGCTTGCGGATGCTCCCGCCCTGCGCCGAGGGCGGGTCGCTCGCCGGCGGACGGACCGGGGGCGGCGCGATCGCCGGCGTCGGCGCGCCGCTCGCTCCCGGGGCGGAGGCCGGCTCCGTGGCGCGCTCGAGCGCCGGCACCGTGACGCTCACCACGCCCGGCTTGTCGATCGTGACCTTCACCTCCCAGGGCTCGTACCCAGGCGCGGCGGCGGCGATCCGATGCTCGCCCGGGTCGAGCGGCACCGCCGTCCCCCAGAGCGCCCTGCCCACAGCGACCCCATCCCGCGTGAGGCCCAGCCCCGCGATCGACGCCGCCGGCGGGACCACGATCTGGAGGCGGGAGAGCCGCGGCTCCAGCGCGGCGGCCCGGGCGCGCGCCACCCGCTCGCGCTCCGTCTGCCCGGCCGAGAGCGAGGCGGCCGCGACGTCGCGAAAGCCGATCCACGCCGTCGCGATCTTGCCGGTGCGCTCGTAGCAGTCGGAGAGGTTGAAGAGGGTGCCGATGCCCGGGTCGATCACATGGCTCTCGGCGAACTTCGGACAGGCCTCGGCGTGCTTCCCAGCGGCCATCAGCGCGCGGCCCTCGTCGAACAGCGCGACCGCAGCGGCGCGCTCCTCCCGGGTCGGCTCGGCGGCGCCCGCGGCCGGCGCGAGCGAGGCGAGCGCAGCGAGCGCCGACAGGAGCGCTACCGCTCGACGGCGACCGGACCCGGCCAGCGGCGCGCGGGAGACCGCAGCAGGGCAGCCGGACTCCGGACAGGGGCTCGCGAGACGACGATGGCAAAGCAAGACGGCACCTCTCCTGGGCTCACGGGATGTCATCGCGGATCGGAAAAGAAGTCTTGCGGCGCGGTCGATGTGGGGCGGGTCGGCGGCGGGGTCCGCCCCGACGGCCGCGCGCCCTTCGACGACGCCGGCGGCCGCGGCGCCGCAGACCCGCTCGCGGTCGGCCGCGCGGTCGCGACCTCGGACACGGGCGCTTCAGGCGGCGGCGCAGGGCCGCCGTCGAGGAGCTCGGCCGCCTTGCCCGCAGCCGGATCGGCCGCGGGCACCGCCGTGTCGCGCGAGGGTGCCTCCGGCGAAAGCGGTGCCTCCGAGGGCGCCGACGCGGCGAGCGGCGCCCCACCCGACGCGGGGACGCGGAGCGCGAACCACACGAGCCACGCGAGCCCCGCGGCGCCCACGAGCGCCGCCGCGAGGGCCGCCGCGATCCCGAGGGTGCGCGCCCCGCCGCCCTGGCCCGACGAGGCGCGCGTGCCGCCCCAGGAGCGATCCGTCGCCGCGCCGTCCGAGAGGAGCGCCGTGGGCGCCCCAGACCACGCGGAGCCGGCCGCCACGCCCTTCCCATCCGGGTCGCTGGGCGACGGCGTCCCGCCGGCGGGCCCAGGCGACGTGGAGTTCGAGCGGCGGGGCGGCCCGGGCGCGCGGCCCGCCTCGGCGCTCGCGTCGAGGCGGATCTGCAGCACGCGCGCGGCGCGATCGGCCAGGTGCTGCGCGTGCGGCGGCGCGAACCGAGCGAGCTCGGCGGCGAGCTCGGCGATGTTGCCGAAGCGATCGGCAGGGCTCTTCTGGAGGCAGCGCTGGACCACCCAGCCGAGGCGCTCGGGCACGTCGGACCGCTGCGCGTCGAGCCGCGGCGGCCCCTCCAGGATGCGGTCGTAGATGGCCATCGCGGAGTCGCCCCGGAAGGGGACGGCGCCCGTGAGCAGCTGATAGAGCATGGCGCCCATCGACCAGACGTCGGCCCGCGCGTCGACGCTCTTCGAGGAGACCATCTGCTCGGGCGCCATGTAGAACGGCGAGCCCAGCATCGTCGAGCTCTCGGTCATGTCGTGCGCCTTGGGCCCGGCCGCCTCCGCCGCGAGGGCCATCTTGGAGATGCCGAAGTCGATGACCTTGATGAGCGGGCTGCCGTCGGCCCGCTGGGTCAGGAACAGGTTGCCCGGCTTCAGGTCCCGATGGATGATGCCGAGCGCGTGCGCCTCCGCGAGCGCGTCGCACGCCTGGAGCAGGTAGTCGCAGGCGAGCGCGACCGGGAGCGGCCCGCGATCGCGCAGGACGGCCTTGAGGTCGGTCCCCTCGAGGTACTCCATGACGAGGTAAGGCTCGCCGCGCGCGAGCGTGCCGACGTCGTACACGCGCGTCACGTGCTCGCTCCGGATGCGCGCCGCGACCTGCCCCTCGCGCAGGAAGCGGGCGACGAGGTCCGCGCGCTCGCGGGCCTGGGGCTGCAGGAACTTGATGGCCACCCGCTCGCCCAGCAGGAGATGGCGGGCGGCGACGACCACGCCCATCCCGCCTTCACCGAGGACGCGCTCGACCTCGTATTTCTCCGCGAGGACGTCCCCCACGCTCACCGGTACGACCATGCACGCCCTCGCTCCGCCCCTCCGCTAGTATCAAAACAGCGCGTGCGCGACAACGCGAGCTTTCCCGGAAATCAGCGAGGGGCGAGGGAAGCCGCCGCGCCGCCATAGCCACCCAGCCACCCGAGCTCGCGCGCGTTGCTCGCATGCATCGCGGGTTCGCCAGCGGCGCGCTCTGCTTGTATATGCATGACGCAATTTCACCATGAGCACCGTTTCACCATGATCACCGAGCCGACCGATCCGTTCGTCCTCGCGCGCGAGCTCCTCGAGCAGCGGCAAACCACCGAACCGACCGACGCGACCGCCATGACGCTGGCCACGGCGGACGCGTCCGGGCGCCCCTCGGCGCGGATGGTGCTGCTGAAGGGCATCGACGATCGCGGGTTCGTCTTCTTCACCAACTACGAGAGCCGCAAGTCGATGGATCTCGCGGCGAACCCGTTCGCCGCGCTGTGCATCCACTGGGCGAAGGCCGCGGAGCAGATCCGCGTCGAGGGGCGGATCGAGCGGGTCAGCGACGCGGAGTCGGACGCCTACTTCGAGACCCGCGGGCGGGGCAGCCAGATCGGCGCGTGGGCGTCCCGGCAGAGCGCGCCGCTGCCCTCGCGCGAGGCGCTCCTCGATCGGGTGCGCGAGATCGAGCGCCGCTTCGAGGGCCGGCCGGTGCCTCGGCCGGAGTTCTGGGGCGGCTACCGGGTGGTGCCGGAGCGCGTCGAGTTCTGGTACGGCCAGGAGAACCGCCTGCACGACCGCGTGGTGTACGTCCGCCACGGCGACGGCTGGCGCGTCGAGCGGCTCTACCCCTGAGCGCGGCGCGAGGAGGGAGCGCCCGCGGCGGCAGGCGGCCGCGGCGCGCTCGTCGATCACGCGCTCCGTCACGCTCCGTGACCCGCGCGGGGGAGAAGCCATGAAATCGAAGACCGATTATTTCTACTTCGAGACGAAGGCCAGGCGCGAGCTCATCAACGTCACCGAGCGCGTCGCGGCCGTGGTCAACGCCAGCGGCATCCGGGAGGGCATGGTCCTCGTGAGCGCCATGCACATCACCGCCGGCGTGTTCGTGAACGACCACGAGCCGGGCCTCTGGGAGGACATCTGGGCGTGGCTCCAGCAGCTCGCCCCCGAGGGGCCCGACTACAAGCACCACAGGACCGGCGAGGACAACGGCGACGCTCACCTCAAATCGATCCTCGTGCACCACCAGGTGATCGTGCCCATCACCGCGGGGAAGCTCGATCTCGGGCCCTGGCAGCAGATCTTCTACGCGGAGTTCGATGGCGGCCGGCGCAAGCGCGTCGTCGTGAAGGCGATGGGAGAGTGACGCCGCCGGCCGACGCGCGGGCTCCGCGGGCGACAGGGTCGAGGGGGCTCGTCTCCCTAGCCGCCCGCGTGCGCCGCGGGTGGCGGCGCGTGGGGCCTCGCGGCGCCGTACTCCCTCGCACCGCGCTGCATGAGCGAGGCGATCGCGCCGAGCGCGTCGGTCCAGGCCTCCTGGTGCGCCGGGGACCAGTCCGCGGCCGCGACCTCGGCCATCGCGGAGATCAACGCGTCGGCGACCCAGGGGTACATCGCGTCCGTGACACCGTAGTCGACGTGCTTTGCCCCCATCGCCATGAGCTTCTCCTCGAGCCACGACGCGTCCTCCAGCCGGTCGATGACCGCGGCGAGCGCCTCCGTGAGCATCTTCTCTTGCTGCTCCTGGCTATTGCGCCCGAAGAGCGGCTTCACCTGCGGATACCGAGAGAACAGGATCCCGTAGAAACGGTGCGTGAGGTTGGGCGCCCTCTCGATCACGAGCTCGAAGCTCTCCCGCAGCAAGCCAACATTCAATCCCATGAAAACCTCCCGGCCGGGCGCTGTGCCCGTGATAGCCGTCGTCGGCGGTCGATTCGCCCGTCGGCGCGCGCTGGTCGAAAGCGTTCGCACGGGCCGTGCCAGGGGCGTTTCTCCGGGGATCGCGTCGATCCTCGCCGGGTCGGCGCGCCCGGCGACCGGCGGCGGTTTCCCACGGGAAACCTGGCCGGCTGCCGAGGGCGGCCGCTCCGGGGGCGCCCAGCCGCGCGCCGCCCCGGCGCGCGCCTTGCTCCGCTGCACCCCACGGTGTTTCCTGCCGGTGTCTCCGACAGGAAACCTCCGTCGCCTCCGTCTCCTCGAGGAACCGCGTGACCCTGCTCGACGCCGTGCTCAGCCTGTCCGAAGCGCCCGCCCGCGACGAGGCGCTGCAGCGGATCCTGCGCGCGCTCGCGCGGGTGACGGCGGCGGACGCGCTCTCGGTGCTCACGGCGGCGGAGGACGGCTCGGTCGGCGTCGCCGCGCAGATCGGGCTGTCGCCGGCCGCCCTGGGGATGAGCTTCCGGCCAGCGGAGCACCCGCGGCTCCGCAGGGCAACGCAGGCGGCCGGGCCGATCCGGTTCCTCGATCCGAGCGAGCCCGACCCCTACAGCGGCTGGCTGCTCGGTAACCCCGGAGAGATCCATCCGATCCACGCCTGCATGGCCGTGCCGCTGCACGTGCAGGGCCGCCTCGCCGGGCTGCTGACGCTGGACGCCTGCGATCCCCACGGCCTCCGCGGCCTGCGCGACGAGGACGCGCGCGTGTTCGCGGGGCTCTGCGCCGGCGCGCTGCGGCTCGACGCCGGCGCCGGGCTGCTCGACGCCGGGCCGATCGCGCGGCGCGCCTCCGGGCCGGCGTCGAGCGGCCCGGCGCCGGCGAGCCGCTCGGCCGGGATGCAGCGGATCGAGCGCGAGATCGCGGTGCTCGCCCCGCTGTCGGTGCCGGTGCTCGTCACGGGCGAGACGGGCGTGGGGAAAGAGCTCGTCGCCCGCGCGCTGCACGAGCGATCGCCCCGGGCGAGCCGGGCGCTCGTGATCGTCAACTGCGCGGCGATCCCCGCGCAGCTGGTCGAATCGGAGCTCTTCGGCCACAGGAGAGGCGCGTTCACCGGCGCCACGGCCGCGCGCGCTGGCAGGTTCGAGGCGGCGCACGGCGGGACGATCTTCCTCGACGAGATCGGCGAGCTCCCGCTCTCGGCGCAGGCGCAGCTCCTGCGCGCGCTGCAGGAGGGGGAGATCCAGCCCGTGGGCGAGGACCGGGCGCGCCGCGTCGACGCGCGGGTCGTCGCGGCCACGAACCGCGATCTCCGGCGGGAGGTCGCCGAGGGGCGCTTTCGCGCCGATCTGTTCCATCGGCTCTGGGTCTACCCGATCTGCGTGCCGCCCCTGCGCGAGCGGCGCGAGGACATCCCCGCCCTCTGCGAGCGCTTCGCCGCCGAGCTCGCGGCCGAGCTCGGCGCGGGGCGGGTGGACTTCACCGAGCCGGCGCTGGGCGCGCTCGCGCAGGGAGCGTGGCCGGGCAACGTCCGCGAGCTGAAGAACGCCGTGGAGCGCGCCGTGCTTCGCCGGACGATCGCGGAGGGCAAGAGCGCGGCCGGCAGGGCGCTCGTCGTGCGGCGCGAGGATCTCGACGCGATCGACGGCGGCGCGCAGGAGCGCTCGCTCGCCCCGCGGATCGAGCTCCCCGGGGAGCGGCTGCGGCTCGCGGACGCGCCGCTGGGGCCGCCCGTGGAGCTCCTGGCAGAGGCGCTCGAGAGGGCCCGCCGCGACGCGTTCGCCCGAGCGTTCCGGGCGGCAGGCGGCAACGCGGCGACGGCCGGACGGCTGCTCGGGCTGAGCCGATCGTTCGCCTACAAGGAGGCGGTGCGCCTCGGGCTCATCCCTCCGGCCGGGCCGCGCAAGCGCTGAGGAGCCCGAGCGAGACGCCGTCCTCTCGAAGGACGGAGCGCAGCGCCTCCACGGAGGACGACGCTCAGCGCGCCGGCTCGGGGGTGCCGATCCCTTCGAGCGGCACGCGCGCGAGCGCCGTGTAGCGCGCCCCCTTCGGGGTCAGCTCGCTCTGGTAGACGATGATCTCCTCGATCCGCGTCTCGCCGAAGTCGACGTTGCCGACCGCCTGAGCGCAGGCGTCGAGCGCCGGATCGCCGCGCGGATCGCGCGAGCGGGCAAGGGTGAGGTGCGGCTCGAACGGCCGGTCCTCGGGGACGTAGCCCGTCGACATCGAGAGCGTCTGCTCCAGGTCGCGGTGGATCGCGGTGAGGGCACCGACAGCGCCGCCCACGCCGAGCCAGAGCACGCGCGGGCGACGCCGCGTTCCGAACGCGCCGCCCTTCTCGACGCGCAACGTGAGCGGCCTGTGGAACGCGGCGACGCTCCCGGCAGCAGCGATGACGAGCGGCAGGCGCTCCTCTCCGATCTCGCCCATGAAGGCGAGCGTGAGATGCAGCCCAGCAGGCTCCACCCACTTGGCGGACGGAGCCCGCGGCGAGATCTCCCGCAGGAGATCTCCGACCTTGGCGAGGAGCTCGGCTCCCGGATCAACGGCGACGAAGACACGCACAGCTCACCTACGCTCACCCACGCTCAATTACCACCCACAGACTTCACGCTTGTTCTGCTCCTTGAGCCACCTCCGGAGCGGCTCGAAGTACTCCAGCATGGCGCCCGGATCGGCCGCGGTCTCCCCCGTCATCGCCTGCATCGCCTCCTGCCACGGGCGGCTCGCGCCGAGCGAGAGCATGGCGCGCAGCTTCTCGCCCGCGGCCGCGCTGCCGTGGATCGAGCACGTGTGGAGCGGCCCCGTGTGCCCGGCCGCCTTGCACAGCGCGCGGTGGAACTGGAACTGGTAGACGTGCGCGAGGAAGTAACGCATGTACGGGACGCCCGCCGCGACGTGGAACTTCGCCCCCGGGTCGAAATCGGCCTCGCTGCGCTGCACCGGCGGCGCGACGCCCTGGTACTTCAGCCGCAGCGCCCACCACGCCGCGTTGTAGTCGGCCGGCTTCGTCCTGCCCGAGAAGACATCCCACCGCCACTGGTCGATGAGCTTGCCGAACGGGAGGAACGCGATCTTGTCGAGCGCCTTCTTGAAGAGGAAGTTGATGACCCCCTTCTCGTCCTCGGACACCCTGTCGAGCAGCCCCAGCGACCTCAGGTAGCTCGGCGTCACGGAGAGGGCCAGCGTGTCCCCGATCCCCTCGTGGAAGCCTTCGTTGGCGCCCGACTGGAACAGGATCGGGAGCTTGTAGTACTGGTGGTAGTAATAGATGTGCCCGAGCTCATGGTGGATCGTGATGAGATCCTCCTCGCTCGGCTCGATGCACATCTTGAGGCGGAGATCGTCCCGGTCGCCCACGTCCCAGGCGTTCGCGTGGCAGACGACCTCGCGGTCGGCCGGCTTCTTGAGCAGCGATCGCTCCCAGAAGGTCGCCGGCAGCGGGTCGAACCCGAGCGAGGTGAAGAACCGCTCGCCGAGCGAGACCATCTGCTTCCCGTCGAGCTTCTTCGCCTTGATCTTCCGCGTCACGTCGAGCGAGGGCTGGCCCTTGTACGGCTCCATGAGCCCGTAGACGTTCGACCACTCCTGCGCCCACATGTTGCCGAGGAGGTGCGCCAGGATCGGGGACTTCTCGCCGATCCTGTCCTTGCCGTGGATCGCGCGCAGCCTCGCGCGCACATAGCAATGCAGCTCGTCGTAGAGCGGCTTCAGCTTGCCCCAGAGCCGCTCGGTCTCGGCCTCGAACGCATCGGGGGACATGTCGTATCCGGCTCGCCAGAGCGCGCCGACGTCCGGCAGGCCGAGCTCCGCCGCCCCCTTGTTGCCGAGGGCGACGTAACGCTCGAACTTCGGCCGGAGCGGCGGTGCGATCGCGTGCCAGCCCGCCCATGCATCGAGCAGCTCGTCCCAGTCGCGGCTGGTCTTCAGGAGGCTGGAGAGCTCGTCGAGCGCGAGGCACTTCGGCTCGGCCCCGGCGCCCGCGCGCGCAGCGCCCCGGGCTGCGGTCGTCGCCCGCCCTGGCCTGGCCTTCGGGCAGTGCTTGCCCTTGCCGTACAGGCTCGTCATCTCGACCGAGAGCGCGGCGAGCTCGGCGCGCTCCGCCGGGTCGCTCGGCGCCGGAAGGGAGGTCGAGAGCTTGAGGAGCGCCAGCTGGCGGGCGACGTCCGCGGGCAACGCGAGCCCGTCGAAGCGCGCCGCCGCCTTCATCGTGCGGTTCAGGTACTCCATGCTCGCCTCCTCGGCGGAGGCGGCGAGCGCGTCGGTATCGTCCGTGAGGTAGGTCTGGTTGACCCAGGACGCGCGCGCGGACTGGATCCGCAGCCTGCGCAGCTCCCGGTCGACGGCGGCCACGAAGGCCTGCGCCTCGGCCGGGCCGGGCGGCGCCGCCTGCTGGGGGGCGGCCTCCGGCCGGGCCGCCGCGGTCGCGGGCGCCTCTTCACCCTGGCGCGGCGGCGCTGGCGCCGCCGTCGGCGGAGCGGCGCCGCTGCACGCCGCGCCCAGCCCGAGCGCGACGAGCATCAGCGGACGCGCGATGGCCGTCCGGGCGAGGGCAAAGCGGACCACGGGCCCTTCATACACGCCGGACCGTGCCGAGGGAACCAGGAGCGACGTGCGATCGTCGGGGCGCGGCCCCGCCGCGCCGCCCCTCCGGATTCACCCGCCCCCCCCCCGCGAGTCACCCGCACCGTCCGCGATTCACCCGTACCGTCCGCGATTCGCACGGGTCGGCGCGACCTGGACGAACCGCCCCGCGGTGACGGCTGCCATGCGGCGGGGAACTGCCGTTACAATGCTCACCCACCATGAGGAATGCCCTTGCGCCCAGGCCCACGCTCTCGGCGGTCCTCGGCCTCGCCGCCGCCGCCGCCCGCCCGGCGCCCCGCTCGCCCGCAGGACGGACGAGCGGCCGCCGCCCGACGGCCCGGAGCAGCCGCTCCGGGTTGCCTCGCAGAGCGCGGCGGCGAAGCGCTGCGACGAGCTGCGACCTCGAGGTGAGGTGCAGACGGATGCCCTACCCCGAGGCGCGAGCCACGACCTCCTGCGCACCGAGCGACGGCCATGAGTGAGCTCGAAAATTTCTCGTTCGTGATCCCCGGCGAGCTCGCCGGCATGGCCTATCCCCACGCGCCCCAGGCGGTCGAGGAGCTCGCGGAGCTCGGCTTCCGCAGCCTGGTGTCGCTCTCGCGTCGGGCGCCACCGCCTGCGGCGGTGGGCCCGCTCATCCACCTGCATTGCCCGCTCGCCGACTTCACGCGCATCCCGAGCGTGGACCTCCTCCGCGCCGTGGCGTTCCTCGGCCGGGCGCCGCGGCCGATCGCCGTTCACGGGGAGGGCGGCGTCGGGCGCACCGGGGTCGTGCTGGCGTGCCGCCTCGTGTCGCTGGGCAGGTCGGCGGCCGAGGCCATCGCCGAGGTGCGGCGCGTGCGGCCAGGCTCCATCGACGACCCCGAGCTCGAGGCGTCGGTCGCGGAGTTCGAGCTGTTCTACCGGAGCGCGCACGAGCAGGCGACGCCGGCCCCCTTCAACTTCGCGCCCGCGTCGCCGCTCGACCGGATCGTCCACGGCGCGGAGCGGCCCGGCTTCGGGATGGCGAACTGGTCGGCTTCCGGGATCCGCTCGTCCGTGGTCGCGCCGCCGAGCTCGGCAGCTCACCCGGATCCGAGCGACGCGCCCGTCGAGGCGTGGCTCGCCTTCATGGCGCGGCACGGGATACGCGAGGTGCTCTGCTTGCTCGACGAGGGAGAGCTGGCGCTCCACCGGATCCCGCTCCTCGGCCGCTACCAGCGCGAGTTCCTCCGGGTGACGCACGTGCCGCTCGACGGAGGCGCGCTCCCCTCGCCCGACGCGCTGGAGCGCGCGCTCGACGCGCTGAGGCGCGCCGAGTCCAGCGGCGCGCCTGCCGTCGTGCACTGCGCGTCCGGCGCGGGCCGCGCGGGCGTCGTGCTGGCAGCGTGGCTGCGCGCCCGGCACGGCCTCTCCCCCGAGGCGGCGATCGGCGCGGTCCGGGATCACGCGCGGCACTTCGGCGCGCACCGCGACCCGCTGAAGGCAGGGCCTGCGGCGCGGGATCTCATCGCGGGCGTGCCGGCGCTCGCGTGAGCGCGCCGCTCGCGTGAGCGCGCGGGCCGGCGCCGGCGCTGGCCCGCGGCCGGGCGGCGTCGAGCGTCACCCGACGGCGCTTCGCCCGGGCCTCGCGCGCCGGTGCTCGCGGTACATGCGCAGGGCGAACGCGCCGGCCGGCTCGCCGCGGAGCCCTTCGGCGAGCGCGCGGAGCTCGGACGGCAGCTCGGAGGGCGGCGGCAGCGGCGACGGGTGGTGCTCGGGCGCGAGCAGCGGCGCGGCGAGCGCGGCGAAGGTGAGATCGGCGGCCGAGAAGCGGTCTCCGACGAGGTACGGGCGCCCATCGCGGAGGCGCTCGTTCACCGCGTCGAAGACCGCGCGGAGCTTGCCTCGCGAGCGCTCGGCGGAGGCGGCGTCGATGCGCATGACGCGCTTCATGACCGCCCGCGCGACCGGGTAGTAAGCGCGGAAGGTGCCGCGCCCGAACCACCAGGGCGGCGCCGCGCCAGCGCCCTCGAGAGAGCGGAACGACCCGCCCATCAGGGCGAACGCGCCCTCCGCGTCGGGCAGGAGGTGAAAGTACGCGACGCGGCGGGTCGCGGGGCCGAGGTCGGCGTCGAAGCGCTGCTCGAGCGCCTCGACCTCGGCGCGGCCCGCGTCGGGCTCGCGGGAACCTTGGAGGAAGAGCGCGCGCTCCGGCGGCACGAGCGTGTCGGCGTAGCGCAGGATGTCGGTCGAGTCGCCGAGCACGCCCGCCGGCGAGACGAGCACCGGGACGGAGCGGCGCCCGCCGGCCCTCAGCGACGGGAGCGCGTGGGCGAGCGGGAGGTAGGCGTCCTCCCGGTACCGCGCGCCGGCGCGATCGAGCGCCCACCGCGCCTTCTCGCAGAAGTGGCTCCAGGGAATGGTGATGAGGCGGAGGGGCGCGCCCGCGCCAGGATCAGCCATGAGGATCTCCAAGGTCCCTGGACGACCCGGGCGCGACGCGCATCAGCGCCGGATCTCGAAGAGGTGGATGCCGTACGCGGGGAGCTCGACGCCGAGGCCGCGCGACAGATCGACGAGCTCGTCGCCGTCGCGCGGGTGCTCGTTGCCGGTCATGAGGTCGGCGAGCAGGACCTTGCGGCCGGCGATGCCGGCGATGTCGAGCGGGATGCGGCACCCGCTGCGCGACGGGGCGAAGTTGATCACCGCCACGAGGGGCGCCGCGCTCCGGGGCGCGCCGCAGGCCGGGAGCGGCTCCCACCGGTAGGCGACGAACGCGTCGGCGCCCGGCCCGCGCGCGGTGAGCGTGGCGAAGCTCCCGGTGCGCAGGATGGGCCGGCGCACGGCCGCGAGCAGCCGCTCGTGGAAGGCGAGGCAGGCCTGATCGACCGGCTCCTCGGGGGCGCGGGCGAGGTGCAGCGAGGCGCGCACCGTCCGCCCCTCGAGCTGGCCGTGGTGGATGAACCGCATCCCGGGCACCGTCGCCGCGATGAACTCGGCGGCCCGGCGCCGATCCGGGGGGAGCACGGCGGCGATGCGCGGCTCGTCGTGGTGCTCGATGAAGCGGACGCTCCGCCGCTGGTAGTCGGGCGTCGCCGCGAGGTGGCCGCGGACCGACGACGCGGAGGCGTGGCTCAGCCGATCGTAAAGGCTCTTGTCGAAGGTGTAGTCGAACCCGAGCATCTGCAGGCGCCACTCGAGGTCCCAGAAGGCCTCGGCGATGAAGACGAAGCTCGGGTGGTCGCGGCGGACGGCGTCGATGGCCTCGGCCCAGAATTCGCCGGTGGCCTCGCCCTTTCGCTCCGTCGACGGGCGCTTGGACCACGTGCGCCGGAAGACGTCGTCGAGCACCAGCATCGCCATGTCGCAGCGGACACCGTCGCAGCGCGACGCGACGCTGCGGAGCGCCTCGACGGACGCGGCGCGCGTCGCCGCGAGGCGGTAGTCGAGCTGGGCCGTGTCGGGCCACGGCGGGATGTAGGGATCGCGCCCGCTGAGCGGGGCGCCGTCGTCGCCGGCGACGAAGAGCTCGGGCTTCTCCTTCACCCAGTGGTGATCGCGCGCGACGTGGTTGGGCACGAAGTCGAGGATGACCCCGATGCCCCGCGCCGCGAGGCGCCGGCGCAGATCCGCGAGGCCGGCGTCGCCGCCGAACGCGGGGTTCACCTCGTAGCGCGCGACCGCGAACGGGGAGCCAGCCACGTCGGCCTCGGTCCAGTCCGGCAGCACGCGGTCGTACTCGGCGCGCAGGTCGGGATCCGTGAGCGAGCGGCGCGGGCCCTCCTCGCCGAGCGTCCAGACGCCCATCAGGTGCACGTAGTCGACCCCGAGCGCGGCGAGCCGGTCGAGCGCCGCGTCGGGCACGCTGGCGAGCGTCACCCTGGCCTTGGCGGCGCGCGAGAGCTCATGGAGCCAGACACGCACGAAGATCGCGTACAGCAGGGGGTGCTGGTGGGCAGGGACTAGGGAGCTCATCGATTGGATTGGGGACGGCGGGCCCGCGAGGGAGTCGCGGACAGCGGGCGCCGGCGGGGGATTGTCTGCGGGCTCGGGTGGTCCCTGCAAGGGCGATCACGATGTGCTGCAGGCGCGGCGGGCCGAGGCCGCGCGCGCAACGTCCAGCACAGAGGCCGTCTCGCTCGATCCCGGGCGCTCGCGGCGCGGGCGCCGTCAGGCGCGGCGCGCGCGGCGCCTTCGCGCGAGCGCGGCGGCCGCGCCGAGGGCGACGAGCGGCAGGGCGAGGGGCGTCGCGGCCTCGTCGGGCGAGAGCCGGCAGCCGCAGCCGCCCTGCTTGGGCTCCACCGGCGGCGGCGCCTCGGCCGGCGGCGCGTCGTCGACGGGCGCCTCCGCCTCGGCGGCGTCCTCCGCGGGCGCGCCCTCGGAGGCCTCTTCCTTGGCGGGCTCGTCGCTCTTCTCGGCCTCGGCCTTGTCCGCCTTCTCGTCCTTCTTTTTCTTCTCGCCGCTGAAGACGATCGCGCGGCGATCGATGACGGGGTTGTCGCCCTGCAGGGTGATCTTCTGCTTCGGCCCCATCTGCACGCCGTCGCTCACCCGCTTGATCACGAGCTCGTACTCGCCGGCCTCGAAGCCTCGATCGCGCCGGAGGACGAAGTCGAACTTGGTGATCGCAAAGACCTTGCCGCTGCTGTCGGAGAAGCCGACGTCCATGCTCTCGTTGATTGACTGCTGGTTCTGGAGCGGGATGCGGACGAGGATCGGGGTCTCGGGCGACTTGTCGGTGAGCGCTCGCTCGTAGTGCACGGTCGGCGTGAACGAGAACAGCATCGGGATGTGCCCGAGGTGCGGCATCCCTCCGTAGTTCATCGTCATCTTCAGCTTCCATCGGCCGCTGTCCTCCTTGGGCGAGCGGTCGACGATGGTGACGGTGCCCGCCGCGTGCGCGGCGCTCGCGGGCAGCCACGCCCCGATCAGCGCGAGCGCGGCAGCGACGACGCGCGCAAGGAAGAGGCGGCGCGCCGCGCCGGGCTGGGTCGCTCCGGGGCGGGCGTGAGGACGCTCGGCGCGCGGACGCCGCGCGCCGAGCTGAGACAGGGGATCGGTTCGAGGTCGGGCGGTTCGCATGCGCGGCACGCTACCAGGGATTTCGTGGCAACGAGACGCGGACGAGAGGGCGGGCGGCGCGGACGAGAAGAGGGCTGGCAGCGTGGACGAGAAGATCACCGCCAGCGTGAACGAGACGATGACCGCCAGCGCGCGGGGCTCAGTCCGGGAACCAGAGCAGCGCGTCGGAGGTGGGCTTGTAACAGGCCTGGCGGCCCGCCTCCTCGTTGTCGGTGCAGCTCGCGTTGTCGAGGCAGTCGATGATCTCGTAGCGGCCGGCGGCGTTGTAGATGGTGGTGAACATCGCGCGCTGGGCCCCCTCGAGCTTGCTGAACGCGCTCTTGCACGCGGGGACGGGCACCCTCTCGCAGCGGGCCATGCGCGCGCAGCGGGACTCGATGACCGGCGCCGCCGTGGGCTCGTCCGGGTTCAGCTTGACGGCCACCTCGTCGTTGCACTCCAGGATGATCTGGCTCCGGTCCGGCGAGCTCTCGGTGGCGGCCTCCATGCGGCGGGAGAAGCAGCTCGTCATCGCGCGGAGGTACGTGGGCGACGAGGTCGGGTAGGCGGCCTTGCACGCGTTGAGGTGCTCCCAGGATGCACCGGCGCGCTGGAGCTTGGCGAGCGCGGAGCACCACTCGGCCTGGGCCGCGATGACACCGTCGCGATCGGGGAAGCTGGTGGGCCGCTCAGAGCATGCGTTCAGCGCGAGCATCGACGCGGCCACCGCGATCGGCAGGGCCAAGGATCGAAGGGCGGGCATTGGCGGACCCTAGCACGAGAGGTCCGCCGACGCGGAATCTCCGGATGCTCGCCGCCCCTCATGGCCGGTTTGGCAGAAGCTCGCAGCGAAGTCGCACGCCGCCGCCGCGGGGGGCGGCGGCGCCGTCGGGGCCGAAGACCACACCGAGGTCCAGCCCGCCCCGGGCCGCGGCGCGGACCTCGATCGCCTCGACGCACAGGGCGCCGCGGCCGCCGGAGAGCAGCGCGGACGCGGGGGCGTCCCCCTCGAACAGCGGCGCCCCGTTCCTCGAAGCCACCCGCAGCGTGGCGGGCAGCTCGGCGATGAACCGGTGCGACGGCCGCGCGCCGCCGCAGCCGCTGGCGCCCATCTCCGCGAGCGACGCGAGGGGCCCGAGCGGCTCGAGCGGACCGACCTGGCCACGGGCGACGTCGATCGGCCCCGCGACCACCTCGCCGGAAGCGACGGAGTAGCCGATGAGGGCCACGCCAGGGGCGTCGAGCCGGCGGCCCAGGGTGAGGCGAGCGCCCGGGAGCTCGGGGACTCGCGCGAGCCCGAAGGCCGGTAAGGTGCCCTGCCGCACGGCGACGACGAAGCTGCGCCTCCCGGCGTCGAGGGCGAGCAGCTCGCCGCCCGGCAGCTCGACCGCGGCGGCGATCGCGCCGGCGTGGTCGAACGGCAGGAGCGCCGGGGGCTCGGCGCCCGCGCGCACGCGGAGGCCGCGCCGTCCGTGCGGGCCGCTCGCGTCGAACAGCAGCAGCAGATCCGCGGGCGCCCTGGCGCCGGGCGCGAGCAGCACGGGGACGATGTCGCCGGACGCCGCGCCGAGCGAGCCGTCGCGGAGCGACAGGCGGCGCGGCGCTCCGGCGCGCGCGAACGGCAGGAGCACGCTCGCGGTGAAGGTGCCGTCGCGGAGCGCGCCCAGGGGGGAGGACGGCGCGGTCGACAGCGAGACGAGAGGGGGCGCGCCGCCGGTCGGACGGGCCGTCGCGGGCACGCCCCCTGCCGCGAGCGTGCCCCGGGGAGCGCGGCGACCCGAGGGGGGCGGCGCCGGGGCGGCCGACGACGGCGGGAAGGACGAGGGGTCGTCGTCGAGGCGGCAGGAGACGAGCGGCGGAGGCGCGGCACGGAGCGCTGGATTCACCGCAGGAGCGAAGGGCGGCGGCGCGCCGCGCGGCGAGGGCGGAGGGCCGCCCCAGCCGAGGCGGACGAGGCCGTGCTCACCCATCGCGCAGCCGATCGGGGAGCAGGCGAAGGGGGCGCCCTCGTCGAAGGGAGGCTCGATCTGGCGCGCGGGCGGGCCCTCGGCCGGGCGCCATGAGCGGCCGCCGTCGGTCGACTCGAAGAAGGCCGGCGGGTCGTCGCCGGTGGCGGCGAGCGCGAACCGCCCGCCGACGACGACGTTCTGGACGCCGGCCGGGAGGGGAAAGACGGTGACGCCGCCGCGCGCGTCGATGCGCAGGCCGGCGATGCGGCCGCCGCGGCGGTGCGAGAGCAGCCGCTCCGCTCGACGGGCGCGCGCGGGAGAGCCCGCCTCCGGCAGCGCCTCGCGGGCGGGCGAGACGCCGCCGGCCTCCTCGGGCAGGTGCAGCCAGCCGCGCACGAGGCCGTCCTCGTCCTCCCAGAAATCGGTGTCGATGAGGCGCGGCGGCGATACGGCGTCGGCGGACCCCGGGAAGATGCCGCCCGCGAGCGCCGGGAAGGCGCCGCCCGTGAGCGCCGGGTCGCGATCGCGCACGCGGACCACGCGGACGCCCTCGGGCGGGCCCGCAGGACGACGTTCGCGCCCGCGCACGGGGGGGCCGGGAGGCGATCTCCGCGGCGCGCCGTCCTCCTCCTCGCCCTCGGAGGTCCGGCGCCCTTCCTCCTCGTCCTCCTCGGAGGGCCGCGGCCGCGGACCGCTCGGCGCCTCCAGCACGAGCGCGGTGACGTTCCCGCGCTCGCCGACGATCCAGCGGTAGAGGCGGTCGGCGTCCTCGCCCTCGATCCGGCGCTCGACCCAGCGGCCGCCGCCGACGCGCACGCACACGCGCGCAACGCCTTCCTCTACGGGCTCGCGGCTCGCGGCGTCCCCTCGCCGCTCGTCGGGCGCCAGCCGCGCGAAGCGCCGGGGCCATGGCGCCTCGTCGTCGGTCGGGCCGGCGTCTCCCGGGCTCTCCGGAAAGTCGTGGAGCCCAGGGGGGACGCTGCCGCACCGGCCGATGAAGGCGAGGCGACCGCGATCGTCGCCGACGAACGCGCCTTGCGAGCTCGCGATCGGGTCGGGGCCTCGGCCGCGGGGCGGGAACGTGGCCTCCAGCCGCGGCGCGGAGAGCGTCGTCTCGAGCCGGAGCACCTGGGCGGCCTCGTGCGCGCACGCGAGCAAGACGTCGTCGCCCGACCGGAACGGCTGGCAGCGCGCATAGCTCGGATCGAGGCTCTCGATCTCCGCCTCCGCGAGGGGCTGGGCGGTCGCCGCCGCGAACACGGCGAGGCCGCCGTCGCGAGCGACGAGCAACCGGCCGCCAGGGAGGAGAGCGCCGGTGGCCGCGGCCAGCGCGACCCCCGCTGGAGCGAGCGCGCGGACCGAGGAGGCGCCGAGCGTGGGGTCCCGCGCTGGCGGGAGAGAGAGCGAGGCGCTCGGCCCGGCCCGCGGCGGAGGGGGCACCGCGGGTACGAGGCCGGCGGCGTTCACGTGGAGCGTGGCGCCGCCCAGCGGACCCAGGAGCGCGACCGCTCTGCCGCCGTCCTGCTCCTCGAGGAGCGACGTGGCGAGCCCGCGCGTCTCGAGCACGTCGATCCAGGTAGCGCCCCCGTCCAGGGTGACCGAGGCGCGGCCGAACAGGTCGAGGCGCGCCGCGCGGCGCGCGTCGACGGCCACCGCGTCGACCACGCCCGCGGCGCCGGAGCGGCGAACGGCGAGCGTGGAGGGATCGATCTCGAGGAGCCCCCGATCGCTGCGCAGGAGGATCGCGTCGAGGTACGGCCGCGCGCCGCCGGGAGCGCCGACGTCGGCGATGGGCGCGAGCTCGCCGAGGAAGTCGGCGGCGCGGTAGACGCGGCCCTCGGACCACAGGAGGAACCCGCCCCCGAGGCGCGCCGGGATCGACCGGAACCCGCGGAGCAGCTCGGCCGCGGGGGCATCGGCGAGCACGACGCCCCCATCGAGGCGAACGCGGCGCCCTTCGAAGAGCGCGGGCTCCGGGCGGGGCGCGGGCGCGCGTTCGCCGGCCCCGGCGGCGGCGTCGAGGAGCACGCCGATGTCCTCGGTGAGGACGTAGCGCGCAGGAGAGAGCGGCAGCGGGTCTGCGGGCGCGGCGGCCCGCGGCTGCGCGGGCCGCGGAGGGCGCTCCGGGGCGGCGCTGCACGCGGCGAGGACGGCGGCGAGGACAGCGAGGAGCGCGCGGGGCGTCACTTCCTGGCCCGCACCGGGATCAGCCCTCGTCCAGCGCGCCGCCTCGGTCGCTGCCGGACGCGCCGCTGCCGTTCGGCTTCTTCGCCTTGCGCGCGGTGCGCGCGAGCAGCGGCGGCACGTGCGCGTCGACCTCGCCGATCCACAGCCACATGCCGGCGCGGCGGAGCTGCGCTTCGTGACGCCGGCTGAGGAGCGTCCAGAGCCGATCGCGCGCCTCCACCGCGCTCTTCACGGGCTCCGGCGCCTTGGCCTTGGCCCCCTTGGGCTTGAGGAGCGAGAGGAGCTGATCGCCGATGGCCGCGGTCTCGTCGATCTGCGCCCTGGTGATCGCGGTCTTGCCTTTGACCTCCGCGGCGTGATCGCGGAAGAGCTGGGCGAGATCCACGCAGTCCTGCACCATGTCGCGCGCGCCGCTGCCTGCCATGATCTTCTTCACCCGCTGGGCCGGCAGGACGCCCGCCTTCATGAGGGCCACCGCCGCGCTGAGCAGGAGATCGCGGAGCTCGTGCGCGCGCTGGAGGAGCTTCTTCGTGGTGCCCGGCGACGAGCGGTCCACCTGCGCCGCGGCATAGACCAGGCCGAGGGCGAGCCGGCCGAGCGACTTCATCGCGCCGAGGTCGAAGGGAGCGGGCAGCTTCAGGAGCTCGGCCTCGTGCGGCCCCACGGCGTCGAGCCCCGCGCGGATGTTGTGGTGGACGAGCGCGACGTCCGCGCGGAGCGGGCGGATCTCGCGCGCGGGGAGGCGCCGCGCTTCTTCCATGAACTCGGCGGCTGCCTCGGCCGAGCCCGGGAGCGCGGGCGCGCCGTCGGCGCGGTCAGGCGCCGTGGCGGGTGCCTTCTGGTTGTTCTTGTCGTTGTTCTTGCCGGCGGGCTTCTTCTTTGCGGGTGCTCTCGGCATCGCATCTCCTCGCTGGGTGGGCGTCCTCGACTGTAAAGTACGCGCTGGGCGAGGGGACCGGGAAGAGGTTCCGTGCGAGCAGCCAGGGCACGCCTTCAGCCTGCGCACACCGCATCGCGTGCATCGCCCGGCGCAGCCGAGCGAGGGCGGACGGCGCCGCGGCGACCGCCGCACGGCGGTCTCGCGAGGGTCCACCACCTTGCCGGGACCACCGCACGGTGGTCTCGTGGAGGTACGCCACCTTGCCGGGACCACCGCACGGTGGTCTCGTGGAGGTACGCCACCTTGCCGCGACCACCGCACGGTGGTCTCGCGGAGGTACGCCGCCTCACCGCGACTGGCGCATTGCGGTCTCGCGAGGGCTCACGACCTTGCCGCGACCACCCCACGGCTGTGTCCTACCAGCCCGGGGTGTCCTACCAGCCCGGGGAGTTGCCGCTGTCCGGAGCATGGGGCCGCGAGGCGTCGCGATCGGGCTACAGCCGGAGCAGCAGCGCCTCGCGTAGCCGGGTCGCCAAGACCTGTGCTGTCCCGCGCTCTTGGACTCGGCCGCCGGGCGGGCGCCGGGCATCTCAAGAAGGTGCGGAGTCCCGGGATCATGGGCGTCCGGATCCCGCGCCGGCGCGGGCGGAATGCCGGTTGCTTTCCGCGGGTCCGCCATGAAGAGTGCACCGCGACGAGCCACCCTGATCGCGGCTGCCCTGGCGCTGCCCGGTTGCGTGAACCGCGCCGAGGCCGTGGAGACCAGGGAGCCCCAGCCAGAAGCGAGCCTCCTCCGGTCGCCGGCCTGGGTCGCGGCGCACCTGGATGATCCGAGCGTCGTCGTGATCCACGTTGATCGCGATCGCCGCACGTACGACCGGGAGCACATCTCCGGCGCGCGCTTCCTGTCCGTCGACGTCCTCGCGATCGAGCGGGACGTCCCCAACGAGCTGCCTCCGCTCGCGGACGTGAAGGCCGCCTTCGAGCGCGCCGGCGTCTTCGATGGCTCCCAGGTGGTGCTGTACGGCGGGATGGACGGCCTCGCGCCCGCCCGCGCGTTCTTTGCGCTCGACGTCATCGGGCACGGCCATCGGACCGCCCTGCTCGACGGGAGCCTCGGTGCATGGCGAGCCGAAGGCTATCCCATCTCGTCGGAGGCCGCGGAGCCCCGGCTGGGCACGCTGACGAGCAAGCCTCAACCCGAGCGCGTCGTCGACGCGGAATGGGTAGATGCGCATCTCGACGATCCCGGCGTGGTGCTCGTGGACGCGCGCCCGCCGGACGAGTTCCGCGGCGACGCAGGGAACGGGGACGTCGCGCGCCGCGGTCACATCCCGACGGCCCAGAACCTCTTCTGGCGCGACTTTTTCGTCGATCGCGACGCGCGCCGCATGCGCCCCGCCGGCGAGCTGCGCGCGATGTTCGAGCGGGTCGGGGCGCGCGACGATCGGACCGTGGTCGTCTATTGCCGCACCGGCATGCAGTCGTCATTCGCCTATTTCGTATCCCGCCACTTGGGCTACCCGACAAAGATGTACGACGGCTCGTACGTCGACTGGAGCCGCCGCGAGCACCTGCCCGTCGAGCGCGGGCCGGCGCGACGGGCGCGAGACACCTGAGGCGATAGGGCAGCTGGACCTGCTCGACGGCGTGGTGGCGACGATGCTGGCCCGACAGGCCGCCGCCCGCTCCATGGAGCGGGGCCGCCTCCGCTCCTCGTTGGAGCGGTCCGCCGCGGGGCGCTCGTCGACGAGACCGCGCCGCCTTCGCCACCGCGTCATGCGCTTCGCGACGCGCGCGGCGATGCCGGCGACCTCCTCGCGCGAGGGGGCGCGCTCCTCGTGAAAGGTGACGCCGGTATCGTCGGCGCGCGTGAAGACCCCCTCCGCAACCACGACGTGGAAGTGCACGAAGCTGCCAAGCGTGCCATTGAAGCTCGTTGCTCGCTGCTCCGAGCGCCGGCATTGCCGACGCATTCTAAAGGTAGCTGAGCCCATCGGTGCCCGCCCGCGGTCTCCACCGCTGCGCTCGCGGGCGTCGACGTCGACTGCCCGGTGCAGCGCCTGCACGCCATCACCCGGGGGATCGAGGAGTTCGCGCGGCGATCGCCGCCAAGGCGGTGCGAGCGGGCCGATTCGGGGCGGCAACGGCGCCGCCGCAGCCTCACCCCAGGAATGGCAGAATCTCCGCCGACTTCTCCCACACCGCGTCCGAATACGCCTCGTCCGCGGTGAAGCCCTTGTTGGTGAAGAAGTAAGCGTACTGCGATGTATAGGTGACCCGCGCGCCGTAGCCCGGGTGGTCCGTCTCGGTCGCCCATTCGGAGGGCGGGATGTCCATCGCCTGCAGCGCCGTGCCCAGCCACTGGTTGTAGGTGAGCCCGGGCCACAGCTTGTCGTCTTCGGTGCTGCTGGACGGATTCCCGAGGTGCATCGTCAGGTTGCGGTAGTCGCAGTAGCTGCCGGTCTTGATCTTGCCGCCGGCGCCGCCCGCGGTGACCACCGGCATGGAGAACGCATAGTGGGTGATGTTGCCGCTCTCCTGTCCCCACGCCACCAGCGAATGGTCCAGCAGCGTGCCGCCCTGGCCGTCGCCGTAGCTGTTCAGCTTACTCACCAGGTCCAGGTACACGCCCTGGAAGAAGACCTGATGGGACTGCTTCACCAGCTCCTGCATCGCGGGATCCGTGTGCGCCGCGTGCGCCACGTTGTTGTGCCAGTCCTCTCCCTGCGCCGCGCGGTTGGTGAAGGTGAGCCCCTGGTTGTTCTCGTCGATGGCCAGGGTGATGATGCGCGTCACCCCGCAGTTGGCGGCCACCGCGAGCACGTCGTTCAGCATCTGGAAGAACTGCACGTTCTTCGCCGGATCGCCGTCCATCGGCCGGAGGCTCAGGTTGTTGGTCGAGGGCCGGGTGGGCACCGTGCAGCCCGCGGGCAGGCTGGTGCCCAGGCGCCGCTGCAGCTCCGCCACCTTGTCGATGTGCTGGTCCAGCCGCAGCTTATCCTCCTGGGACAGCCGCTTGTTGCTGTTTCGCAGCCGCTTGTAGCTCTCCAGCAACCGGTCCACCAAGGGCGGGCGGGTGGCGGGCCCGCTGGAGATGCCGGCCAGCAGCGAGTCGAATAGCCCCTGCGCGCTCTCGGTCCCGCCGATCGCGTTGGTGTCGACGCCGGAGGTCGGGTCTCCCGGGGTGTTGTACCCGTGGCTGCCGCTGTTCGAACCTTCGATTATCACGCTGCGTTTTCTGACCGAGGAGAGATCCGGGTAGAACGCGGGCGAATACGCCATGATCTGATCGATCGTCGCGCGCGGCTTCGACGGAACCCCCTTGTCGTCGTCGTAGTACCCGAGCGCCCCGCCAAAGTTGTGGGCCATCATCGTCGGGATGTCTAGCCCGCGCAGCACGTTCATCTTCGCCACCAACGACGGGGTGAGCATGCTGGACGGTGCGGACAACACCGGGCTCAACGACGCGGTGGCTCCGTTCACTTTCGCAGCCAGCGCGCCGCGCCGAACCGGGTGCGTGTATGTCAGCGTCTGGGTAAGCGTGGCGTCGGCCGGGTACATGTTCGCCAGGGTGACCCCGCCGTGCCCCGTGCGCATGTGGACGAAGACCTTGGGGGGGGGCACCGCCGCCAGCGCTTTGCTGGAGACGAACAGCGAAGGCAAGAGCGGCAGCGCCAGCATCGCGCCACCCGCGCCGCGCAGAAAGAGCCGCCGGTTCATCTGCTTGTCGTGGCTCATCTAGAACCTCCTCGCCTTGAACGTGGTGAATTGGGCGGGCGTCTTCAGCACGTCCGCGAAAGACGCTCCGCTGCGCGCCTTGCTCTCCAGCGCCTCGAGCAGACAGCCATCCTGAGCGGGCGCTTCGATCCGGCTCTGGCTGAAGCGGAAGTACTGCCGCGCCAGGCAGGAGTGGAACAGCCTGGAGTCGTCGATCGCCCGGGTCAGCTCCGCCGCATCCGACATCTCGCGGGAGTCACCGATCTGCACCTGGGGCACCGACAGCGTGTCCACGGGCAGCGAGGTGAGGAGCGCGCCGGTAGCGTCGAACACCTGCTCTTCGGTGCGTTCGCGTCCCAGCGCATCGAAGTTCTCGGTGATGAAGCCGGGCGGGTTGATGATGTTGGTGTGGCAGCCGCCGCAGACTCCGCCGGCGGTGCGTTCGGTCACGCTCTCCCGCGTGGTCATGCTCGCGGTGGAGGTGGGCGGCTGGGTGTTGGCGCTCGCCGGCGGCGCCCCCAGCTGCTGGCAGAGCAGCGCGTTGCGCACCAGGTAGCCCTTGTGAATGGGCCGAGTGGTGACCGTGCCGGTGGCGAGCAGCGCGGCGCGGGTGAGCAGGCCAACCCGCTCGCTGGAGCCGAACAGCGGCGCCTCGCCGGAGCCGGTCCAGGTGGGTACCTGGTAGATGCCGGCGAGGTAGTCATCGGTGGCATAGGCGTGCTTGTCGTTGAGGAAGTCGCTCACCGACTGGCCGCCGCCCACGGTGGCCCGGGCGGAGGCGAGCACGTCGGCGATGAACGCGTCGCGCGCGGTGCTCGTCGGAAGCTGCGCGCCGGCGAAGGCCTTGAACTTCGGGTCGGCGTTGAGCGCGTCCAGCCGCGGCAGCTCGTCGAGGCGCAGCCACTGCGTGACGAACTCGTCCAGCGAGCTCTGCGAGGACGGGCTCTTCACCAAGCGCTCGAGCTGCGCTTCATAGGTGGCGTCGTTCAACAGCGATCCATCCGCCGCCGCGGCCCACAGCGCGTCGTCCGGCGGGACCTGCCAGTACTCGAGCGACAGCCGCGAAGCGAGCTCGTACGCCGACAGCGGGCTCACCGCCGCCGCGGCGTCGTCGGTGCCGTGCTCCACCCGGTAGAGCGTCTGCGGCGCGTTGAGCAGCGCGGCGATCACGTCCGCCACCGCGGCCTTGTCCACCGGCGTGTCGCCGGCGATGTCGGCGTAGAAGGTCACGTCCGCCTGGCTGAGCGCGTAGCGCAGCACCCGCGAGCCCCACGTGCCGATGAAGCTCTCCAGGCAGGTGCGGTCGTTGGTGGTCGACGAATCGGTCGCGCAGGCGCCCAGCATCGCCGCCATCCGCGCGTCGGTGGACGTGAGCTGCTGACCGATCGCCACGCCGGTGGTGTACATCGCGTCGATCTGCGTCTGCTGAATCCCCTGGTCGGTCCGCGCGTAGCCGCCCCTCAAGTCCCCCGGAGCCGGGGTCACCGAATCCGCCGGGTACTGCGCGAACGTCGCGCTGACCTCGTTCCAGATCGCGGCGGCCTCGGTGGGCGCGGCCAGCTCGATCGCGAACTGCAGCGTCCCCTGAAGCTGCGTGCGGGAGAGCCTCGGCAGGGGCAGCTCCGCCGGGACCGCCGCAGTGTCGCAGCTGAACTGCGCCGGCGCGGCAGCCAGGGGATCGATCTGGCCGCCGTCACCGCCGCCGCGTCCCTCGGGGGAGGCGGAAGTGCCGGTGCAGCCGGCGGGCAGCAGCAGGGCGCTTATCAGCGCCGTCCTCGGAGCCCATTGCTTCAGAAAATTGTCCCTGCTCATAGAACGCACCCAATCCTCTGCGTGTCGATGGCCACCTCATCGATCCACATCTCGACCCGCGCTCATCGCGACCACCGAAGCGAGGGCACTCCACGGCGGAGAAGACGCTGAATTCAGCGGCATACGGCCAACTAGAGTACCAAGCAGAAAACCAGCGCGCGAGCATTTTTAGAGGCTAGGACTTCGAATGCCCCCTTCTACCGCCCAGTCGCCGGTTGTCGGGGCGCCTCGGGTCGATCGGCGCTGCGCGACCGAGCGCGTTTGCCCCGAACCTGTGGCGCGGGCAGCGCCGCGGGCGCACGTCGGCGTGGACGCCGGCGTTGCGGGCGCCATGGGGCTTCGCCTGCGGCGCTCACGCCGCTTCGCAGCTCGGGCTCCGCGCACGCGCGATGGGAGGCGCCTCGCTCGGGAGCCCGAGATGCTTGAGGAGGGCGACGATGACCTCGCGCTCGGAGATGTCGGCCACGAGCCTCCGTCGCCCGCCACACGGGCAGGCCAACACGTCCTCGAGGTACCCCCTGCGGAGCAGGCTCGCCCAGTCGATGCGCGCACCGACTGGCTTCGTGACGCCGGTGCCGAGGCGGGTGCGCGGACCGCTCTGCGCGGCCGGGGCACTCGCCTCCGAGGCCGCGGGGCGCTCGTCGACGAGACCGCGCCGCCTTCGCCACCGCGTCATGCGCTTCGCGACGCGCGCGGCGATGCCAGCGACCTCCTCGGGCGAGGGGGCGCGCTCCTCGTGAAAGGTGACGCCGGTATCGTCGGCGCGCGTGAAGACCCCGTCCGCAACCACGACGTGGAGAGGTGATGCCGAAGACCGAGAAGGAAAAGATGCTGGCGGGCGAGCCGTACGCCTTTCGCGATCCGCAGCTGTGCGCCGCGCGGCGTGTTCGCCGTCGGCAACCCGTGCCGCGTGGTGCGCCAGCTGGACCAGCAAGGGGCATGCGCCGAGCCGCAGAGGGCTGATCCGGCGCCGCGGAGGCTCGCCGCGCCGGGAGCCGAGCGGGGCGCGTCAGTCGTCGTGCGGATCGCGGGGATCGAACTCGTCCTCCTCGACATCGAGATCCAGCTCGCCCGCGATGTCCTCCCAGCCGAGGAGCTTGAACTGCGTCGAGCCGTCGTACTCGAATCCGTTGATCGGGTCCTCGGAGGAGGGCCCGCTCGCCTGGCCGTTCTGGACGACGAAGAGGCCGTACGGGAAGTCGCTGCCTGCCGGCACGTTCACGACGTCGTGCCCATCGGTCTCGCCGGTGCCCTCGACCTGGAACGTGGCGATATGGTCTGTCGGGGTTTCCCGGTCGTACACGTGAAACGTATCGTTGCCCTGGCTCGACACGAGCAGATACCCGTCTTCGTCCTCGCCGTAATAGATCGCCAGCCCCTCGACGTCCCTCTCCAGGTGCAGGCCTCCCGCCGAGGGGTTGCCGGGCGCCGCGATCGTCCCGGCGACCGGGGTTCCGGGCGCCGAGCTCTCGCAGGCGTACTCGCCGTCGTCGGGGACAGCCCACCACGGCTCCCCGAACGAGCGGGCCTTCTCGATCAGCCGGCTCGCCGGCACATTGACGGTCGCCGGGAGCGCGTCGCTGAGCGGCACGCGCCAGACGCCGACCACCTCCTGCGCGGCGAAGAGCACACCCTCTTGCTGGTCGACGACCAGACCCTCGAACTGCGGATCGCTCTCGGGCTCCTCGCGGCAGGGCGTCCACTGGATCGAAGGGCTCCCTGGGACGGTGAAGACCGGGTTAAACCGGAACTCGCGCACCCTGGCGTAGGAGACCTTGCCGCTTCCGGCAGCGTACAGCTCGAGCTCGGCGACGACGCTGCGGTTCCGCTGCGTCACGAAGGCGCGGTACTCGTCGTCGTCCTCGAGGCGGCGGAGCGCGAGGCCGTAGGCGGTGTTCTGGTCATCCAGGTCATTGTCGCGGACCCCGGACGGCTCGCCGGTCGGCTGGAGCGAGGACGGCTGAACGAACTGGCTCGGAAAGACGCGCGGCGCGCTCGACGCGGTGATGTCGATGAGAGGCCCGCTCGAGCTGTTCGGCTTGATGGCATAGATCCGGAGCCGGTCGCAGCCCCGATCGGTGACCACGGCGATGTCGACCTCCTCTTCCGAGCCGTTCGCCTTGATCAGCTCGAAGCCGTACTGCACATCGACGTTGTTGAAGCGGCTGTAGGTCTCACCGGATCCGCTCTCGGGGCACGCGCTCGTTCCGCTCTCGGGCTTCGTGCCGGGCACGGGCGGGTCCTGCGCGGTGACCGCCGGCCGGTACGGGGGGAGGATCGTCTGCACGACGTTCCCCTCCAGGTCGTAGACCTGGAGCCCGGCGTCCTTCAGCACGCCGATGACGAGGCCTTCGCCCGAGTCGCTGGGGTTCACCCAGATCGCCGGGTCGTCCGCGTCGGGCGCGCGGGGCGCGTCGTCATAGGCGTGCAGCGCCGCTGTCTCGACGCGCGCCTCGATCACCGGCGACCCAGAGGTCGCTTGGCTCAGCGCGTTCACCTGTTCGTTCAGGTGCTGCGAGCACCCGAGGGGCATGGGCAGCGCCCAAACGAATAATACGACGAATCGAGCGGCTCTCATCGATATGTGGCTCCTTTCGGGCAGCCACGAGCGTGGCGTGCCTGCTGACCGCACGGCTGTTACCGTGCGCCTGCCGAGCTCGCGCCACGACCGCGTGAACTTTGGGTGCGCTTCCCGTGAACGGGCCAGCGTCGCCGCGGGCGGCGGCTGGCCCGGCTGAAGGGGAACCCAGGGGGACGCTGAGCGATGCGCAGGAGCACGGGAGAGCTCATGGCGGAGCTGCCCGTGCTCCCGCGCGATCATGCTGCCTTCACGGCACAATGGTTCCCGATACCGCCACATCGTCGACCTGAGCGGTCGCGGTGAGCGATCCGCTCGCCGAGGTGGCCGCGATGCCCATGTGGACTGTCGTGCCCATGCTGATGGTCGTCCATGGCCTCGGTCCAGGGTTGCGCCGAATCTGCGCAAAGACCTGCGCGAGCACCCACCACAGGCCACGCTCCTCGTGGCGAATGCCCCTTCTACCGCCCAGTCGCCGGTTGTCGGGGCGCCTCGGGTCGGTCGGCGCTGCGCGACCGAGCGCGTTTGCCCCGAACCTGTGGCGCGGGCAGCGCCGCGGGCGCACGTCGGCCTCGACGCCGGCGTTGCGGGCGCCAGGGGGCTTCGCCTGCGGCGCTCACGCCGCTTCGCAGCTCGGGCTCCGCGCACGCGCGATGGGAGGCGCCTCGCTCGGGAGCCCGAGATGCTTGAGGAGGGCGACGATGACCTCGCGCTCGGAGATGTCGGCCACGAGCCTCCGTCGCCCGCCACACGGGCAGGCCAACACGTCCTCGAGGTACCCCCTGCGGAGCAGGCTCGCCCAGTCGATGCGCGCACCGACTGGCTTCGTGACGCCGGTGCCGAGGCGGGTGCGCGGACCGCTCTGCGCGGCCGGGGCACTCGCCTCCGAGGCCGCGGGGCGCTCGTCGACGAGACCGCGCCGCCTTCGTCACCGCGTCATGCGCTTCGCGACGCGCGCGGCGATGCCAGCGACCTCCTCGCGCGAGGGGGCGCGCTCCTCGTGAAAGGTGACGCCGGTATCGTCGGCGCGCGTGAAGCCCCCCTCCGCAACCACGACGTGGGCAGGAGCGTCGCGCTCGTGGGCGCGGGGCCCGCATCGATCGCCGCGGCGGGCTACCTCGCCCTCGAGGGGCACCGCGCCGTGATCTTCGAGCAGCGGTCGATCCCCGGCGGCCTGAACACGCTCGGGATCGCGCCCTACAAGATGAAGGGGCACGAGGCGCTCCGCGAGCTCGAGTGGGTGCTGTCGCTCGGGGACGTCGAGCTCCGCACGGGCGTCGCGGTCGTCGAGCGGGCGACCGCGCCGGGGGAGATCTCGGCGAGCGACCTGCTCGCGGGCTACGACGCGGTCTTCCTGGGGCTCGGCCTCGGCGCCGACGCGCGCCTCGGCGTCCCCGGGGAGGACGGCGAGGGCGTGGTGGGCGCGACCGCGTTCATCGAGCGGCTCAAGGCCGATCCGCGCCTCGATCTCGCGGGCGTCCGGCGCGCGGCCGTCGTCGGCGGCGGCAACACGGCGCTCGACGTCGCGCACGAGCTGGCGCTGCTCGGGGTCGACGTGGCGATCGTGTACCGCCGCTCCGAGGCCGAGATGTGCGGGTAGGAAGTCCAAGCGCTTTTGTGGATGTCAGAAAACTTCAGTCTTTCCAGACTTTGGGCGAGTCGAGTGGACATCACCTCTCCTGTGCGATCTCGCTCCCGTGAGGAAATCCCAGAAAAATTAAGAGGTTAGCTAACCTTGTTGTGAGCGAAGTCACCACCGTGAGCTACCGGCGATATCCCCGCGGCGACGACCAGCGGGGCGGGCCGCGGCAGCCATGTCTTCGCGTGCATGGCTTCTCCCAGTCGTCCTTTGCGTCGTGGCGCCGCCGCGCGCCGTGAGGATTCCAATAGAATAACCGCCTGGTCGCTTCGACCTCTTCAATTGGGGTCCGCCACGCTCGACGTGGCGCTTGGGCTCGGGCAGCTCGTCTGCTCGCGGATTTTGAAGTCGACGCGACGGTTACGCGCTCGGCCTTGATCGGTGTTGTTGGTGTCGAGAGGCTCTTCGGCGCCGGGGGCTTCAACCACAAGGCGTGCCCTGTCGACCTTCAGCTTGACGAGCGCGTCGACCACCGCGTTCGCCCTCGCCGTCGCAAGCTTCCCTGGACGCGGCTCCTTGGCGTCGGTGTGCCCCCGAACGGCGACGCGAATGATCTCGGGGTGCTCGCTCATCACCTTCGCGATCTCTTCGATGGTTGAACGGTTGGCAGGTTGGATCGCGTATTTGCCGAAGTCAAACTGCAAGAGGGGGACGATCGGAATTCCTAGCGTGGTCACAACGACCATTCTGGGGCAGCCATTTTTCGTAGGATCGTCCGACGGCGCTCCAGAGACGGACGGGCATGCGTCACCCGGATCCGGAATGCCGTCGTCGTCGCTATCCGTGCGCGCGGGTGAGGGCTCCGTCGCGCGGCCGCCCTCCCCGGGCCCCACCGTTGCGGCGAGAGGCGCGACGGGCTCTCTCTGCTGCTCGGGTCCGCTCACCGGAGCAGCCCGCGGATCAAATCCAGCGGCGGTGGGAGGCGCGTCCCGCGGAGCTGTCTCCGGCGACGGCGCGGCAGGAACCGCAGGGCCGCACGCGGCGACGCTGATCGCAGCGGCCAAGAGCCCCGAGGAGACAACCGCGGCGGGCCGCGGAGGCGGCGCAGGTGGAGGAGCCTTCGCATGGAGGATTTCCCCCGAAGCGTCGTGATCGAAGCGGACGCAGATCCCGCTTGCGCCGAACACGAGCAGGGTAGCCATGGCCTTCGCCTCGGTCATGGTCGAGAGGTTATGGACGGTTCGAGCGCACACCGCGCAATGGCGAGCGCGCTCGGTTCCCGTCATCTCCTCCCAGGAGAGATCGCACGCATAGCGGAGGGGGAGGCGGCGCACAGCGAGAGATTCTACCGCGACGACGGGCGCCGCGCTCAGTTATGTCATGGGCGCCGCGCGCGCGAGAATAGCGGTCCCTGACACTCCCGCTCCCCCCAGCGTGGTGTAGTGCCGCCGGCCCGAAGTCTGCCCAGACTTCGGGCCGGCGGCACTAGGCGGCCTTCCAGCCCCCGCGACCGTATTCGATGTAGGCCTCGCGCTCGAAGGACTCCGCCCCTTCGGCGACGATGCTCGCAGTATCGACCACGATAGTCGACGGCGAGACGGGATCGAATCGAATGGGGAGCGTACGCGCCGACTCGGCCCGCTCGATGGCCAAGGGATGGAGCACGGTCATTCCGCGGAGCGTGAGGGTCTGCGCGTCGCGGTACGTCTCGGCTTCGGTCGGCGAGAAGGAGAGGACGAGCGCGCAATGCCCCGCCTCCGTGATGCGGGAACAGCTCTCGACGACGGCCGATGCCTCTCGAAGTCGCCGCCTCAGCTCCCGTTCACGGCTCCACGTGAGTCGACGGACCACCTTCAGCCCGAAGACGAAGACCATGACGCCGCCCACCACGCCGCCGGCGACCAGGATGAGGATGAAGCCGATGACCCAGTTGATCGGGTACCGCATGCGTCGCGACAGGCGTAACACGGCACTACGATGTCGAGAAGCAATTCGGCAGGTCGCGGTACACAATGACAGCGTAACGAGGCGAGCGCGCCCCTCCCTCGAGGGGCGCGGCGCCGGCGTCGTCGCGACCTGCCCCAGCCGGAAGCCCTCGAGCGGATAGGAAACCGTAGAACTTTCGCCCGTGTCAAGCCCCGCGGGGACGGCGCCTGGCGAGCTGTTTTTGTTTTGGCGCATCAGACACCCGCTTGCCCGGTCACCGGGCTTATCAGGGCGCGCCCGGTTTGTTATGAGGGCAGCTTGAGCAAGCACGTCCTCCTCCGACGGCCGATGCGCCCCGACGAGCTGGAGCGCGCGCGAGCGCTGGCGCGGCTGCGCCGGCCGACGCGGGGCGAGTCGCGGGTCGCGCTCGTGCTGCTCGGGTGCGTCGTGTTCGGGTGCGCGCTGCTCGCGGCCTTGCTGGCGTTGCGGATCGACGGGCATTGGCGGACGATCGGCCCCGTCGTCGGGCTGGGACTCGGCGCGGTGCTCGGCGCGCTCGCGCTCCTCGGCTACCGCGCCGCATCCCGGGAAGCGCGGGCGCGCTGGGACGAGGACCTCCGCGCCGCCGAGGTCGAGGAGCTGCGCGTGGAGACGAGCCGCGCGGTGGAGCTCGACGCTGGCCACAGCGCGCTGTCACCGGCGGTCGTGCTGGACCTCGGCGAAGGCCAGCTCCTGCTCCTCTATGGGCAGCCAGTCGCGGAGCCGGAGGTCTACGGCCGCGATGGCTGGCCGACGACCGCCGCCGATGATCGCGATGACAACGACGACGAGGATCCCTTCGCCGCGTGGTGGAATGGGATGCCGCCGCCGCACGCGTTTCCCAGCGAGCGCTTCACGCTCACGCGCCTGCGCGCGACCGGCGAGGTGCTCTCGATCGCGATCGAAGGCCCGTATCTCGCGCCCGAGCCGGCGCACGAGGCGAGCGACCTGAGAGCCCGCGACCACAGGCCGTCCCTCGTGTTCGCCGGGACGCTCGATCGCATCGACGAGGCGATCGCGGCGCTGCCCCGCATCGACGACAGCCCGGGGTGACGGCGGCGGGCGCGAGCCGCATTCGCCGCGAGACCCATTTGCGCGGCCCCGCGAAGCTGGCTCGCCCAGTCGATGCGCGCACCGACTGGCTTCGTGACGCCGGTGCCGAGGCGGGTGCGCGGACCGCTCTGCGCGGCCGGGGCACTCGCCTCCGAGGGGGGCGCGAGCGGCGCGCCGTCGCGCTCCACGCTCACGGCTACCGCAGCGCCCGACCCCGGCTTCGTCGGCTGGCTCTTCGGAGGTTTCGCCGAGGACCTCGTCGCGCTCGCCGCTGGCACACGCGCCTCAGCGCACCCTCACGACCGCCTTGCACTGCACCGGCTGCCGGCTCTCCTGGCCGTACATGACGAGGGCGAGCGTGCCTCCGCCGGCGCCCTGCGCCGGCTCGCTCCGCCGCGCGGGCGCGGGGCTCGGCCCGCCGCGCCCGCCCTTCGCGTACGCGCCGAGCGGCGCCGCAGGCGGCGGCCCAGCGAAGCGCGCGATGAGCTTCTTCACGACGCCGGGCGGCTCGTAGAAGCCGAGGCCGCCCTCGTAGCGCTCGTCGCGCACGACGAGCTCCACGGCGTCGAGGCACGCGCGCTCGCGCGACCACCGGATCACCGCGACGCCGGCCGTCCCGGCCGCGGTGATCCCCGGCAGCGCGCCGGGCACGAGGCCGATCTCCGTATCGAACGACAGGACCACGCGCGCCTCTCCGCCGCGCGGCGCGCAGGCGGGGTCCCCGCCCGCGCCGAGCGCTCCGAGCGGGGCGAGGGCTTCCTCGTGGCCCAGGGTGCCGAGCACGGGGTCGACCGGTGAGAGCACCGCGCCGCCGTCTCCTGCCACCGCCACGAAGACGGGCGCGCCCGCGCGCGCGCCTGCGCCGAAGGCGAAGCGCGCCCGATGCGCCGCGGTGCGCTGCACGTGGAGCTCCCGGATCGCCGGAGGCGGCCCGCCGCCCCCGGGCCGCGCGCCACGAGCCTCGCCGCGCGCGCCGCGGAAGTCGACCGAGCTCACCGCGAGGCCGTCGTGCCGAGGGCTCAGGAACACCGCGCGATCGCCGAGATCGACGCCGATCGCGGGCTGGGGGGCGCAGCCGCCGACCGGCCGCGTGACGAGCGCGGCGTCCAGCAGGCCGGCGAGGCACACCTCCGCCGGGCCGGCCGCGACGGGGGCCACGCGACCGTCGCGATCGATGACGAGCCCGATCTGCGCCTCGTACGGCCGGTACGCGAGCTGGAGCAGCCCGGCGCTCGCGAGCGGCACGGTGGCACGGTGGATCTCGGCACGCAGGTCGAGCGGCGCGATCCACGCGAGCTCCGCGTCGGCAAAGGGGCCCGGCAGGCCGCCGCTGCCCGACGGGCCAACGCTGAACGACGGCAGCGTCAGCATCCCGAGGGTGCCGAGCCGCAGCGTGCCCGCCATCCGCGAGGGCGGCGCGGCGACGGCGCCGAACCCGGACGACTCCGGCACGCGCGCGGCGTCGAGCGGCCCCGCGAAGGTGCAGGCGAGCCGCGCGAGGGGCGGCAGCGCCGGAGGCCGCGCCCCCCTGTCGCGGTCGGGCCGGGGTCGCGCGGGGGGCGGCTCGGCCATCGCCGCGCCGGGCGGCGGCGCGGCGCTCGCCGCGCCGGAGCGCGGGGCCGACGCCCACCCGAGCCGGAGGAACGGACCGACGCGGCAGCCCACCGCCGAGCAGCCGTTGAGGCGCGCGGCCACGCCGCCCGGCGGCGGCGGGACGGGCGCCCACCGCTGCCCTCGATCGATCGTCTCGAAGAGCCCGCCGTCCTCGGTCTCGGCGAGCGCGAAGGGGCCCGACGCCGCGATCGAGCTCGCGCGCGCCGGCACGGCGTGGCGGCGCGGCCGGCCGGCGGGGTCGATCGTGATCGGCGCGGGGTCGGCCGCGTAGCCGTGCACGGAGAGCCAGCCCTCGACGGCGCCGTCCGCGCGCGCGGCGAGCGCGCGCGAGAGCAGCTCCGCCCGCTCCTCGCCATATGGGGGCAAGAGGAGCGGCGGCTCGCCCCGCGCGAGCCGCACGACGCGCAGCGCGCCGTGCACCTCGACGCGCTCGCCGTCCGGCAGGAACGCGCCGGGGCGCGCGATGAGGGCGACCGCGCCCCCGCCACGGCGCGGTATCCAGGCGAGGACGTCGCTCGCGTCCGCCGCGTCGAGGCGGTGCTCGACCCAGTCTCCTGGCCCGCGCCGCACGCAGAACACCGCGCTCTGTTGCGTCGAGTCGCCGGCGACCGCCCCCTGAGAGAGCGCGCGGAGATCGATCCGCGGCCTCGGCGGCCCGTCGCACGGCCCCACGTAACCGAGCGCCTCGCCGTCGACGCCAACGAAGCGATCGGTCTCCCGCGCCGGCTCGGGCAGGAGCTCGAAGGAGCGCTCGACGCGGAGCGCGCGCGCGTCGCTGGAGAGGTCGACGACGCTCGCGCGCTCCGGGCCGGCGCAGACGGCGAGCAGCGCGTCGCTCGCGCGGAACGGCGCGCACTCGCCGCTGCCGGGCGGGAGCGGCGCGACGGACGAGGCGCGGCCGTTCGCGAGGTCGATGCGGCCGATGAGGCCGTCCACGGCGAGCGCGGCCCCGCCGTCGGCGAGCGGCAGGCCCGAGGCGACGGCGTCCGCGAGCTGCTCGAAGGGCGCGCGGCCGAGCCACCCGTGCTCGACGCCGGCCTCCGGCGGCGCGTGCCGCGCGCGGGGCTCGCCGAAGCGACCGCTCGGCGCGACGGCGCGCTCGAGGCCGAAGGCCAGCGAGGCGACGATCTCCTCGCCGCGAACGTCGAGCGCGATCGCATCGCCGAGCTCCGCCGTGACGTCGCGGTACGACGCGCCCGCGTCCAGCGTGAGGAGCGCGCGCCCGAAGACGGTGAGGCCGAGCGCGCGCCGCTGGCTGGCCGCCGCGGCCGCGACGATGGACGGCAACCCGAGCGGCCGCAGCGCGCCGCTCGCGCCCTGGACGACGAAGCTCCCGGCCGCCGTGATCAGCCCGATGCCGTCCAGCCATGGGAACGCGGTGACGATGTCGCCCGGCAGGGTCGCGAGCTTGTGGAGCTCTCCGCCGAAGCTCTCGGCGGTGTAGATCTCGCCGCCGCTCCAGAACAGGTAGCGCGCGGCGTCGATGGCGGCCGCGCCGGGCCGGGCCCACGCGGGGAACGTCGCGCCGCCGGCGAGCACCACGCCGCCCGCGCCGAGCGGCTCGATCCGATCGAGGCCACGCAGCTCGGCGCGCTGGCCGTTGAGGATCGCCCTGTCGACCTCCTGCCCGTCGATGACCACGCGTTCGACCAGGCCGAGGTCGGCCTGCGCGACGTACCGGGCCGGGCCGAGCGCGACGGTCGAGGTGGCGCGGGGAGGCGGTTCGAGCGCGCCGGGAGGCGCGGCCGCCGGCTCGGCCGCGCCGCACGCCGCGAGCGCGAGCGCGGCGAGGAGAGGAGCCACGACATCTTCGGCGGTCATGCGGGTGCGGGCCTCGGCGGGCGCGAGTGGTGCCGCTCTGCGCGGCGCCGAGCGCGATGCTACCCGCGAAACGTGTCGGCCTTGAGGTTGTACCGCCTCATCCAGCGGTGCACCTGCACGCGATCCCTCCCCAGCACGCGCGCCACGGCGGCGACGTTCCCCTGGTGCCTCGCCAGGAGATCCCGAAGCACGCCCTCCTCCGGGGTGGTCCTCGGCGGCAGCGGCCCGCCCGGCGCGGACGCTCCGTCCTCCGCGGGCTCCTCGTCGTACTGCGGGTAGACCGTGGCGCGGGAATCCTCCACGAGCGGGCTCGCGAGGGCAGCGCCCCGGGCCCCGTACGTCTTCATCCGATCGCGGATGCTGTCGCTGAGATCCTGGATGCCGAACTCGGCGCCGCGATCCGCGGCGGCCCAGCGCTTCAGGAGCGCCTCGAGCTCCCGCACATTGTAGGGGAAATCGTGGTGGAGCAGGGCCGTCATGGAGACCATGCTGGGCCGGATCTCGGACCGGCCGTGGCGCGCCGCGAGCGCGGTGCAGAGCAAGAACATGTCTTCCTTGCGTTCGCGGAGGGGGGGCAGGGTCACGCTGTGCTCGTTCAGGCGACCGAACAGATCGGCGCGGAAGGCGCCCGTCTGCTGGAGCTTGTCGAGATCGCGGTGCGTGGCGGCGACGATCCGCACGTCGATCCGCTCGGCCTGCGTCCCGCCGAGCGGCGTGAACTCCTTCGACTGGATCACCCGGAGGAGCTTCGCCTGGGCTTCCGCCGGCATGTCCCCGATCTCGTCGAGGAAGAGCGTGCCCTCGTGGGCCGCGCGGAGGATGCCCGCCCTGTCGCGGTCGGCGCCCGAGAACGCGCCGCGCCGGTGCCCGAAGAGCTCCCCCTCGACGAGGGCGGCGGGGATGGCGGCGCAGTTGACGGCCAGGAACGGGCCGCGCCGGCCGCTCCAGTCGTGGAGCTGCTGGGCGAAGATCTCCTTTCCCGTCCCGCTCTCACCGCGGATCAGCACCGAGAGCTCGCTGCGCGCGATCTCGTGCAGGCTGCGGGCGAGGGTCCGGGTCTGGTAGCCGCCCACGATCCGCCCCATCGAGAAGCTCGGCGGCCCCTCCTGCGAGCCCGAAGGCTCGACGTAGGCCCCGTCGATGCGGTAGCGGGCGTAGCTCTCGACGTCGCGCTCGACGAACTTGAAGATGGCGTCGCCGACTCGGACCTGGTCGAGGTGCGCGATGGGCGCCTCCGTGACGAACTCGCCGTTGCAGAGCGTGCCGTTGCGGCCGCCGAGGTCGGTCAGCCGCCAGACGCCGCCCCGCCGCTCGATCCGAGCATGATGGCGCGAAGCGCTCCGCGTCGGCACGGACACATCCGCGGTCGGATCGCGGCCGAGGACCGAGCCTTGCTCGAGCACGGGGTACGCAGGACGGAATTGCTCGTAGTTGTCGGCGTAGAGCAACACGAGCCCCGCCCCGGCGCTGGTCTGCCGAGAGAACGGAGCACGAAATTGCATTGACGCTGTACTATCGATGTCCTTCGACCGTTCTGTCCCGTCGCCGTGCATTGGGAATGGTGATGGTACCAACCTATCCGTCCGCCGGGCGCATCATTCGTCCGAGCCGATCGTGCTCGCGGAGGGGTCTTCGGAGCGGCTGCCCCACATCCACGCCGCGCCTCAGCCGTCCTCGGGCCGCGCGCCCACGGAGCACACGAGGCGCTGCGTCGTCGCCTGCGCTCGCAGCGCGCCTTGTCCTGCGCCGCTCCCCTGCCCCCGCGCGGCCGTCCACCGCGCGATCAGCGCCGCGTCCTCCGCGCGCTCACCGCGCCGCCTCGAGTCGGAGGCCGCGAGGTGCAGCGCTTCGAGGCAGACGCGCTCGCGCCCCCAGCGCACCTGCGCGAGGCCCTGGTTCCCGAGCGCGATCGCGGGCAGCGCCCTTCGATCGAGGCGCAGCGCGCGCTCCGGATCGAGCGCCACGAGCGCGCGCCACGCGCCCCTCTGGGCGCGGCAGCGCGCGTCGCTGGCGGCGGTCAGCGTCGCCCAGGGCGCGAGCGCGACCACCTCGCCCGCGGTCCCCCCCATGCGGTCCAGCACCGCCGCGCCCGCGATCTCGAGGGCCGAGCCGTCGAGCACCAGCACGCCGGCCTCCCCATCGTCGCGCCACGCGAGGGTCATCGGCCGGCCCCGGAGCTCCTCGCGGTCGAGCGCCAGGAGGCGCGCAGGCCGCCGGGGCTCCGGCGTGTGCTCCTCGACGGCCACGCGGCGCCGGAGCTCGCCGAGCACGAGCGCGCGGCCAGGACCGAGCAGGAGACCCGGGGCCCGCCCCGGCGCGGTGTCCGCGTAACCTCGGCGCGGCTCGAACGCCGGGAGCGCCCGCGCGCCGTGCGGGCCGAGCAGCAGCTCGCCCGCCTCGGCGAGGACGAGCAGCCCGACCTCGCCGCTCGCAGCGAGCAGCGGCATCGACGCGCTGCGCTTCCCGCCGTGCCCGCCGCTCGGCGCGAGCTCGGTCGCGTTCAGCCGGAGCGCCTCGCCGCGCAGATCGAACGGCGGGAGGTAGAGCACGCTGTGCGTCCGGACCGCCGCGACCTTCGGGCCTCCCTTTCCCGGCGCCGCGCCGCCCTTGCCCGACGCCACGCCGCTGGGCGGCGCCTCCTCGGGCGCGGCCTCCTCGGCGGGCGGCGCCTCCTCGGCTGGCTGCGCGGCGCGCCCAGGCGGCGGCGCGTCGGCGACGACATCGAGCGTCTCGCCATACAACGTCGGCACGGTCCATCGCTCCGAACCAGCCTCGGGCGCGGCGCGCGGGCGCAGCGCCGGCAGCTCGACCGGCGCGCAGGAGAGCGACGGCAGCGCCGCCGGCGGCTCGTCGATCCGGCCGACGCCGCCCACGCAAGCCGCCGCGTCCGCCCCGGCGGCGCCCGCGCGGCTGGCATCCGCCGCCCCGCAGCCGGGACCCGGCGCGGCGGCGATGGCCGGCGACGCCTCGCCCGCGCCCCAGCCGAGCCGCACCACGCCACTCAACGCACAGCCGAGCGCGGAGCACCCGCCCTGGAACAACGGCGGGGGCACCGGCGAGCGCCCGGCGGCGCGCCACGTGCGGCCGTGATCGAGCGTCTCGTAGAGCTCTGTGCCGGCCGTGACGAGCACGCCGTGGTCGCCGGTCACCACCATCCCCGCCGGATCCGGCGGCAGGGCGTGCGGCGAGACCGTCCCGTCATCCGCGATCGTGACGCCCAGGCTCCCCTGCCCGACGGGATCGGGCCACTCGACCGACGACAGCCACCCGTCGACCCCGCCGTCCTCGCGCGCGCGAAAGCGCCTGTCGACGAGCGCCCGTGTCCCGTCGCGCAGGGGCGGCGTCCAGTACCAGCCGGGGAGGTGCCCGCGGAGCTCCACGACCCGCGCGCCCCCCTCGTCGCGGCCCCGCGGCGCCCCGGCGGGCGGCGGCAGCCGCGCGTCGCGCTCGCCCCTCAGCAGCGCGATCGCGCTCCCGTCCCGGCGCGGCGCCCAGCCGACCAGCGTCTGCGACTCGCCGAGCTCGACCGCATGCTCGACCCAGTCGTCCGGGCCGCGCCGCACGCAGATCCTCGGGTGGATCACGACCTCGCCGTAGCGGCGATCTCGCTCCTCGTCGCTGGCGACCCGCGGCGACGCCGCGCAGCCGCCGACGTAGCCGAGCGCGCCGCCGTCGTCGGCCACGAAGAACCCGTCGTCGCTGAAGGAGCGCTCCATCCGCGGCGCCTCGCCGCGCTCGGAGCGCAGGACGTAGCTGCCGTAGCCGTCGTAATCGTCCCACACGCAGAGGAAGAGCGGCCCGTCCTTCGCCGGCACCGGCGCGCAGCCCAGCCCGTCCGGGAGCCAGCCGGAGAACCGCTCGCGCACCGCGCCCGTGCTCACGTCGATCCGCGCGACGCCGCCCTCGAACACCCCGAGCGCGGTCCCGTCGGGCAAGAGCGCGCCCGCGGAGATGGCCGCCGCGAGCGGCGCGAGATCGTCGAGGACGGGGGCGTCGCGGGAGGCGGCCTGGGCGCCTGCGAAGAGCAGCTGGAACGACCCGCTCGGCTGCCAGATCGCGCGGGGATCGCCGTCGGGCCGGCCGAGCGAGCCGTCCGGGAGGACGGCCACGCGCCCGAGCGCCGTGTCGAGCGAGAGCGCGTCCGGGGCGACGCTCAGGGCGCGCACTGCGATCCCGAGCCGCTGGCCGACGTCGATCCACGTCCTGCCGCCGTCCGCCGTCGTCGCGGCGCGGCCGAAGACGTCGAGGCGCGCCGCGCGCGCGGCGTCCAGCGCGGCCAGATCGTGGATGGCCGGCATGTCGAGCGCCCGGCCCCGATCCTCGCCCGGCAGGAGCTCCCGCGGCCCCTGCTCCATGAAGACCACGACGCCTCGCAGGCCGTTGCGGGCGCCCCGCACCGCGCCGCCGCCGCCGAGCGCCACCTCCGCGAGCGGCCCCGTGAAGCCGCGCGAGCGGAACGCCCTGCGCCGGGTCCAGTGCAGGAAGCCCCCGCCGAGGTGGGGCGCGATCGCGAGCGATCCGACGACCGGCTCGCCGGACGCCCACAGATCGGCCTCCCACGCCGCCGCGGCGACGCGCCCGTCTCCGCCGAGCTCGATCCGCGCGCCCTCCGTGACGACGCGCGCCGCGACGGCCGCGGCCGGTCCGTCGTGCGTCGCCCGGAACACGCCCTCGGAGAGCGCCTGGAAATAGCGCGCCCCCGCCGGGGCAGCGCTGGCGGAGCCGGTCGCGCCCGACGCACGCGCGGCCCGAGCCCCCGCGCCGGTCGCCGGGCTCGGCTCGGGCGCACGCGCGCAGGCGGCCGCGAGGAGAGCCGAGATCAGACCGAGCGAGCGCACCAGCATCTGGGGGAAAGCACGACGGTATCCGTTGTCGCGCCCCCGTCCAGCGTCGATCCACGTCCTCGCCCCCCCCACGACGTCACCCCCGGCGGCCGCGCCCGTCGTCCCCTGCGGCCGCGCCCGTCGTCCCCGGCTCCCGCGCTCCTCGCCCTCGGCGCCCGCGCTCCTTCGCGCAGCGGCGTCGTAAGCTGCAGCCGCGGCGCCCTGCGCCCGCCCGGAAAGCCTGTGCACTCCCCTCCCCGCCTCCGACGACCCACCCGCGACGAGCTCCTCGCCGCCGCCGGCAAGACGGTGCCGGACGTCATCGCCCCGGACCTCGACGTCCTCTTCTGCGGCATCAACCCGGGCCTCTACACCGCCGCCGTCGGGCACAACTTCGCCCGCCCCGGCAACCGGTTCTGGCCGGCGCTGCACGCCGGCGGATTCACCGATCGCGTGCTCTCCCCGTCCGAGGAGCGCGCGCTGCTCGAGCTGGGGGTTGGGATCACCAACGTGGTCGAGCGCGCGACCGCGTCGGCGGACGAGCTGTCCGCCGAGGAGCTCGCCGCGGGCGGGCGGCGGCTCGAGACCACGGTGCGACGCTACCGCCCTCGCTTCCTCGCCGTGCTCGGAATTGGCGCCTATCGAGGCGCCTTCGGCAGGCCCCGCGCCGTGCCCGGCCCCCAGACAGAGACGCTCGGCGCAACGCGGCTCTGGGTGCTGCCGAACCCCAGCGGGCTCAACGCCAGCTACCAGCCGGACAGGCTCGCGGCGATGTTCCGCGCCCTCCACGAGGCGGTCACGTCGACCCGGGCCACGCGGTGAGCGGCGAACGCGCGCCGACGCCGATCCCCTGAGACGAAGGTCCAGCCCACCGCCGCCGCCCCGCGCGACATTCGTCCTGCGCCGACTCGGCTCTTCCGCTTCAGGCCAGCTCAGCGGCGGCCACGGAGGACACAGGCGGTCTCCCGGCGCGCCTACTCGGGCAGCGCGTTCGCCTCCTCCTGAGGCACCTTCGCGCGCGCGCGGCGGGCCTCTTCCCGGACGGCCGCGAGGCCGGGCGGCCCCTCGGGCGATCGCCCGCCGCGGTTGGTCACCGCGGCGAGCCACGCAAACGGCGAGTCGGGCGCGCTCTGCGCGACGAGGAGGACGGCGCGGGACGCGTAACGCGAACAGCCGTCCTCGCACACGGGCAGGACGAGGCGGAGCCCTCCGCCGCCACCTCGGCCCACGAGCGGCGCCACGCGGAGCTCCGACGGAGGCGGCGACAGCACGGCCATCACCGCGCGCGCCATCAGATCGACGAACGTCGCTCCGGACATCGCAGGCGGCTCGGAGGTCGGCATCCCCGCGACCTCCGCCGCGTCGAGCCGGCTCGGCGGGAGCGCGAAGAGCCCCGCTCCGTCGTCCGCCGCCGCCGGCGACGGCAGCAGCGCGCCCGCGAGCGCTCCCACGAATGAAGCCAGCTTGAGTCCGAATCGCATACGCGCTCCCTCTGCGGCACGTCCAGCAGGCCCCATGCCAGCCACGCGCTGCCGGCCGCGGCGTCGCGGCGCCGCATCCACGACGGTCCGCTCCGTTCGGCGCGCGTGACGGATCGCCACAGCGTGGCGCGCGGAGCCCGATCCCGCGCGGCCTTGTCGCTGCGCGCTGGAGGTGCCGCGGCGAGCCGGAGATGTCCGCTTCGAGCAGGACAATGGCCCTCGCCGCGCGCGCGCCGCTTTCGCTTGCCAGAAGGTCCGGGCGCCGTTAACCGTCTTCGTCATGCCCGACCGAAAGCCAGGGCTGAGCCCGCTTCAGGTGAAGTCCTCGGTCCAGCCGGGCGCTCCCCTCCCGTCCGCTCCGTCCGAGCCCGTGGCGAGCATCCTGCTCGTCGACGATCACCGCGCGAACCTCCTCGCCCTCGAGGCCGTGCTCGATCCGCTGCGCCAGCGGCTCGTCACCGCGCAATCCGGCGAGGAGGCGCTGGAGCACCTCCACCGCGAGGAGTTCGCGCTGATCCTCATGGACGTGAAGATGCGCGGAATCGACGGCTTCGAGACGGCCGCCCGCGTGAGGGGGCTCGATCGGGCGAGGCACACGCCGATTATCTTCATCTCGGGGCTGCCGGAGGACGAGGACCGACGGTATCGCGGCTACCGCGAGGGCGCGGTCGACTATGTCGTCAAGCCGTTCAATCCCGACATCCTCCGCGCCAAGGTGGCGGTCTTCGTCGAGCTGCACCGGAGGGCCGAGCAGATCAAGCGGCAGGAGGCCGCGCTCCGCCAGCTGGAGCGCCAGGCGAGCGACGAGGTGTTCCGGCGCATCATGGACACCAGCATGATGGGCCTGCTCTTCAGCGACTACGAGGGGCGCGTCATCGAGGCGAACGACTGCTTCCTGTCGATGATCGGCTACACCCGTGAGGACCTCAAAGCGGGGCTGCTCAGCTGGCAGGAGCTCTCCCCGCCGGAGTACGAGCACGTCCACCACGACGCGATCACCGAGCTGAGCCTCCACGGCGTCACGAGGCAGTTCGAGAAGGAGTACATCCGCAAGGACGGCAAGCGCGTGGCGGTCCTCGTCGGGTCCGCCCGCATCGAGACGCAGCGGCGCAACCTCACCTACGTGCTCGACATCAGCGAGCGCAAGCGCGCCGAGGCCAACGTCAGCCTCCTCGCCGGCGCGGGCGAGATCCTCTCGTCCTCGCTCGACTTCCGCGAGACGCTCGGGCAGCTCGCCCGGCTCGTCGTCCCGCTGCTCGCCGACTGGTGCGCCGTGGACATCCAGGGCCAGGACGGCGCGATCCAGCGCGTCGCCGTCCAGCACACCGACCCGCAGAAGGTGGAGCTCGTCCGCCAGATCGAGCAGAGCTATCCTGTCGATCCCGCGGCGAGCCGCGGTGTGCCGAAGGTGCTCCGGACGGGCGAGGCCGAGTGGGCCTCCGAGATCCCGGACTCCCTGCTCGTCGAGAACGCGCGGGACGAGGAGCACCTCCGGATGGCGCGCGAGCTCGGCCTCCGGTCGTACCTGGTCGTGCCGCTGGCGGCGCGCGGCCGCGTCCTCGGCGCGATCACGCTCGCGCACGCCGAGTCGGGCCGGCACTACACGAAGGTCGACGTGCAGTTCGCCGAGGAGCTCGCCCGGCGCGCCGCCCTCAGCGTCGACAACGCCCTCCTCTTCGAGCGCGAGGTCACCGTGCGCAAGGAGGTCGAGACGCTCGCGGAGGAGCTGAAGCACAGCGAGGCGCAGTTCCGGCTGCTCGCCGAGACGATGCCGCAGCTCGTGTGGACGAACCGCCCGGACGGCCACCACGAGTACTTCAACCGGCGCTGGTACGACTACACGGGGCTCACCGCGGAGGACACCGGCGGCGAGGGCTGGAGCCGGATCATCCACGCCGACGAGCACGAGCGGGCGATCGAGGCCTTCCGGGAGGCGCTCCGCACGGGCGAGCCGTACGAGAGCCAGTGCCGGCTCCGGCGCGCGGACGGCGTGTACCGCTGGTTCATCGGCCGGGCGGTCGCCGCGCGCGACGGGTCGGGCCGCATCGTCCGCTGGTTCGGCACGTACACGGACATCGACGATCAGAAGCGCGCCGAGGAGGAGCGGCAGCGGCTCGTCCAGGCGCTGGAGCGCAGCAACAAGGAGCTCGATCAGTTCGCGTACGTCACGAGCCACGACCTCAAGGCGCCGCTCAGGGGCATCGCCAACCTCTCGCAGTGGATCGAGGAGGACCTGAACGACAAGATGACGGCCGAGAGCCGCAAGCAGCTCGATCTGCTGCGCGGGCGCGTCCACCGGCTCGAGAACCTCATCGACGGGATCCTGAGCTACTCGCGGGCGGGCCGCGCCCGCGAGAAGCCCGAGGCGATCGACGTCGGCAAGCTCCTCCGGGAGGTCATCGAGCTGCTCGCGCCCCCGCCGGAGACGCTCGTGGAGATCGCCCCCGACATGCCCGTCCTCGTCACGGAGCGCGCTCCGCTCCAGCAGACGTTCCTGAACCTGATCGGCAACGCGCTGAAGCACGCCGGCGGCACCGATCCGGAGGTCCGGATCAGCGCGCGCGACGCCGGACCGTTCTGGGAGTTCTCGGTCTCCGACAACGGGGCGGGCATCGCGCCCGAATACCACGACCGCATCTGGGGCATCTTTCAGACGCTGAAGGCGCGCGACAAGGTCGAGGGCACCGGCATCGGCCTGTCGGTCGTGCAGAAGATCGTCCAGAGCAAGGGCGGGCGCGCCTGGGTCGAGTCCGCCGTCGGCGCCGGCGCCACCTTCCGTTTCACCTGGCCCAAGATCGAGGCCAGAGAGGCCAGAGAGCCTTCATCCCCCTCATGAGCCCGCCTTGAGCGCGGGGCGTGGCGCGCGGCGACACGCCTCGATCGCCGGACAGGCACGGAGCTTGAACGACCTCCTCGGAACACGAGGCGGCTTATCGCGGCCGACCTCGAAAGGAGGGTCCACATGCTGTCGATGTCCAACCTGCCCAGGCTCTGCCTGGGCGCGCTTGCGCTCTCGCTGTTCACCGCGTGCGCCGCGGCACCACCCCCGGAGCAGGCTCGGCCTGAGCCGAGGTTACCCAACCCGGGCCCGGATGGAGTCTACAAGGTCGAATGGCCCGATCTCAGGGAAGGCGAAGATCGGTTCATCGGCCTCACCCTCGGGGCCGACATCGCCGACGTCTGCCGCCTGCCCAAGACGAGCTTCGCCTTCGACTCCGCCGAGCCGCTCCCGCAGGATCACGTGGAGCTCCGGGCGCTCGTCGACTGCCTGCTCTCATCGAGCCTCCAGGGCGCGAGGATAGAGCTCGTCGGCCGCGCCGATCCGCGCGGCACCCCGGCGTACAACCAGGATCTCTCGCTCCGCCGCGCCGCGCGGGTGAAGGAGATCCTCGTGAAGGAGGGCATCCCCGCGGATCGCATCACGACGCGCGCGACGGGCGCCGCCGAGGCGGTCGGAGCTCAACCGATGTATTCCTATGGCTATGATCGCAGGGTCGACGTCGCGCTGATCGGCGTCGCCCATGCCCCTCGGTGACGCGCGCGCTCGCCCGCTCGCCCGCTCGCCCGCTCGACGGACGCGGCTCGGAGCCCTGCCGGAGCGGCGCTGCAGCTGGCTCTCCCTCTCGGCAGGGCGGCACTCCTCCCCCAATCCAACCTCTTCCGTTGGCGACGGCGCCGCGCGCCGCGGCCCTTGGTTCACCGGCGCTCGTCTCACGGCGCGTGTTGCGCCCGAGGCGCGTCACGACAGCTGTGGCGTTTCGTCACGCAAGCGCCACGGCGGCGCTCCGCGGCCCCGGGGACAGGCGCTCTGGGCGCAAGCTCTCGGTTGGTCCGGGCCCTGCAATGGTTTCCCGACACGAACCGGCGGATGTCGTGTCCGTCACGAGGAGACAAGAGCCATGACGAACCGAATGAACAACGCGGTGGGGACTGCGAAGGGTGTGGTTGAGTCGGCGGCTACCGGCGCGGGCGTCGCCGCGACGGCGGCCAGGACGACGGCGTTCGACGTCGCGAAGGCGGTCGCCGGCGTCGCCGCCACGGTCGGGGCGCTCGGCTTCGACGACGTGCTCGGGTGGGTCGGGCTCTCGCGCAAGCGGAGCCCGCTCACGGCGCTCGGCCTCTTCGGCGCCGGCCTCGCGGTGGGCGCGGGCGTGGCCCTGCTGCTCTCGCCGACGTCGGGCGAGGCGCTGCGCCGCGAGCTCCTGACCCGCCTCGACGGCCTGAAGCGCCAGGCGACCCGCGGGGTCGAGCAGGCCGAGCGCAAGGTCCAGGACAAGGTCGGCAGCGCGGTCGACGCGGTGAAGGGCGCGGTCGCGCCGTCCGACGCGAGCTCCGCGAACTCGCATTACGGCATCGAGGGAGCTGGGCTGTCCCACGGCGGCGAGAGCGGCCATCACCTGAGCTGAGGCGCTGGCCGTGTGGCTCGAAGCCATCATCACGCGGGAGGATCTCGCGCAGATCCTGGGCGAGTTCCTCCCGGTGAAGATCCACCTGGACGACGACGAGACGACCGATCGCTGGCTGTACCTGGGCAAGGCGACCGAGATTGCCCTGGCCGACGACCTGGGCTTGCGGGTCACCTGCCCGGCGGAGCTCCAGTGGTCCATCGCGGGCGTCAACCCCACCATCCGGCTCGATGAGCTCAAGGTGCTGATTTGCCCCGAGATCATCGAGAGGAACAAGGGGAACGTCCTGGCGTTCAACGTCGAGCTCGAGGAGGCGGACATCCGCGGCATCCCCTCGATCCTCGACCACACCGTCATGAAGGCGGTCAACGCGGCGCTCGCGAACAAGCGGCCTGAGTGGAACTTCACGAAGACGCTCACGCACACCGTGGGGCTCCCCTCCAACCTCGATCCGATCGAGGGGCTGCACATCGGGGTCGCCTGGGGCAAGCGCCGCATCAGTCAGGACGCGCTCGTGCTCGTGGTCTCCTTCAAGCTCAATTTCGTTCGAGGCGATTGAGCTTCGCGATTCCCGACGAGCGCCCCGCCCCCCTCTCCGGGTTGGCGGGGCGCTTTGCTCGAGCGTCGTTGTGTCCGGAACCACGCTGCGCGAGGCTTGGTTAACGCCTATGCCGACGCGCTAACCCACCTGAGGAGCCAGGTGAATCCTCCCGAGCCGACCCCCGCGCCCGCGCGTGAGCGCGCCCGCGATGTCCGAGTGCTTGACGAGCCCGAGGTAGCTCTCTCCGTCGAAGACGGCGACCACCGGCGTGTTCTTCTCGATCATCTGCCGCCCCACCTCGTCGAGCGACACGTCCGCCGCCACCCGGGGCACGTCGCAGCGCATGATCCACGCGATGAACGACCCCTCCTGGCCGGCGGCCAGCGCGCGCATGACGTCCGTGCGCGTCACGACCCCGATCACGCGGTCCTCGTAGACGACCGGGAAGTCCGGCTCCTGGCTCGCGAGGATCCGCCGCGCGGCGTCGCCCACGAGCTCGCCAGGCCACAGCTGGACCGCCCTGCCCTCGCTCGGAGGCTCTTCGGGCGGCGCCACGGGCGCCATCACCGCCTGCGCCGCGCTCCACTCCCGCCGCGCCTCCACGAAGAGGAGCGCCGATAGCGCGGCCATGACGAGCTGACCACCGAACAGGCCCATGAAAAACAGCACCGCCGCCGCCGCTTGCCCGAGCGCCGCCGTCATCGACGTCGCGAGCCAGGCACCGGTGAGCGGCGAGAGCGCCTCGCGCAGCGCGCGCCCCCCCTCGAGCGGCAACGCCGGCAGCAGGCCGAGCAGGGCGATCCCCAGGTTCGCGCTGGCGATCCACACGATCGCAGCCTCGCGCGAGGGCGCTTCGGCGGCCTGAAGGACCGACATCCACCCGAGCTCACCCAACCCGCGCGGGGCCTCGACGGCCAGCGCGAAGAGCACCGCGAGGGCCACGTTCGCCGCGAGGCCGAGCGCGCCGCCCTGCGCCCACCCGGCCGCGGGACGCGAGCGGCTGACGATCGGGCCGAGCGGCGAGAGCTGGATCTCGCGCAGCCTCAGCCCGAGCTGCCTCGCCACGATCCCGCGCACGAGCGCCTGCAGCGCCACGCACCCGAGCAGCGCCGCGCCCAGCGCGCAGCCGAAGAGCGCGCCGCTCCAACCGTGCCGCGCCCCCCACTGGAGCGCCCCGATCGGGAGCAGCAGGCCGAACGCCGCATGCGCAAACACATCAACACCGCCGAGCCGCGTGATCCTGATGACCGACTTCATGGTGTCTTGCTCCTGGGTTCCCGCAGGCACCTGCACGCAGTTCCGACGTGCCACTGCCTCCTCCCCCGGGGCGTGGCGCACACCTCGTCGCGCGATCGACGGCTCGGCTGACGGGCACTTGTCCCAGATCTTTCTGACTTTACTGCAAATCACGTGCCGATTTCCTGCGCCTCACCTGCGAGGGAGCGGCGCGCGGAGCCCTTCCAGGCGGTCAGGGAGGGCGCGACTGACCTGAAGGGCTGTTCCGCAGCGCCGGTCGTCATCGTGTCGTCATCGCGTCGGAGCCCCTGTGGCAGGGCCTGGACCGGCCTGTGAGACCCCCGAGGGACGCGGCGGATGCCGGGCTCATCGCACTTCGCCTGAATGCCGCGGTGTGGCGTTCCGCTACATGGTGGGCGCACGCCGTCACGGCGCCACATCGGGCAGCCCGTCGCCCGCTCCAGCCCGGCGCGTGCGGCCCGAGGCCGGACCACGACCCTCTGCGACTTCCGAGAGAGAGGCGCTCCGGGTCAAACGCTCCTGCGGCAGGTACGCGCCGCCCTCCAGCTCCTGGACCCAGCGGAGCATCTCCTCGCGAAGCCAGCACCGCAGATCGAACAGCTGCCCAGGATCGCGCGCCGAGACGAGGAGACGCACCTCGATCGTGCGCTCTGTCACATTCGTGACCTGAACGGCCTTCACGCGCTCGTCCCAGAGCTCGCTGCTCGGGAGGATCGACTCGAAATGCCGCCGCAGAGCGTCCACGGGGGTCCGGTAATCCACGTAGATCTCGACGGTGCCCAGCTTCTCCGCCCCGTGCTTCGTCCAGTTCTGAAACGACTGGTCCAGGAGCCTCGCCGTCGGGACGATGAGCCGCCGCTCGTCCCAGATCTTCACGACCACGTGGGTCAGCCGGATCTCCTCGATCGTCCCGAACTCGCCGTCCACCACGACCTTGTCGCCGAGGTCGATGGGGCGGGTGAACAGGATGTGGAGGCCCGACAGGATCGCGCCGACCGGCTTCTGCGCCGCGAGGCCGAGCACGACGCCCGCGATGCCCGCCGACGCCAGCAACGAGACGCCGACGTTCCTCACCGCCTCGAAGTTCAGGAGCACGAGCGCGCTCGCCACGATCACGATGAGCACCCGCGCGACCCGCTCGAGCACGCGCGCCTGGGTGCGAAGCCCGCGGGACGACTCGCTCCCCTCCTCGAGGTGACGCAGGGCGCGCGCGTCCAGCACCTCCGTGAGGATCCCCACGATGCGCAGAAGGAGCCACGCCACCCCGCCGATGAACAGCGCCGAGAGGAGCGACCGCAGATCGGTCACGAGGCCCTGACCGAGCCGCGTGAGCTTGGCGAGTCCCGCTGTCAGGACGACCCCGAGACAAAGGGTCACGGGGCCGATTGCCGCGTCGAGTGTCTTTTCGTCCCACGGCGTCGCGGTCCGTCGCGCGACGACCGAACCGGCGCGCCGGAAGACGCCCGCGGCGATCCGAGCGAGCCCGAAGCCGACCGGAACGCTCGCCGCGACGATCACCCACGGCCACACTCCATCCCCCGGGATCCCCAGCCGGGCGCCGAGCGATTCAAAGTTCGAGTTCTGCATGCGTCCACTCCTTCACCAGCGCACCAGCGCCGCGCGCGCCTCCGTGGCCTGGAGCCCCAGGGACACGTGCCTCCCCGCCGCGCTCTGGAGAGCGGCGCAGAGGGCTGTGACCGAGCGAGGCGCGCCGGGCTCATCCATCGTGTGTGCGGCGTCCCCACGGCACAGGGCGTGCCGCGGCCCCCTCCCCCGCGTGTCCAGCCAGATCCCCGCCGCTCGCCGACCAGAGCTCGCGAGGACGGATGGAGGCAGGCGCGCCCCGTTGCGGCGATCGCGCCAGCGTCGCTCGACCCCCGCCGGGTGCGTGCGACCGACCCGAGCGGCGCGGCATGCGGTGTGCACACGGGGTGTGCACACGGGATGAGCAGCGGAGCCGACGGGGCGTCGAGATCGGCTGAAGAGACGCGGCAAAGGATCGTTTATGTCAGAGCGCAGAAGCCAGGTCGATGATTTCACTCGGCTCACCGAGGAGGATTTCACGCGGCTCACGCAGGAGACCGAGCGGCTCGCGAAGCACGTCGAGGATCTCCGGCACCGGATCGCCGCGACGACCGCGAAGCGGCGCGCGTCCTCCGGCACGCTCCCTGCGCAGAGCGCCGCCCCGTGCGCACCGCCGCACGGGTCCCCCTCGGAGCGGACGCACAACGCGACCCCGGAGCGGCCGTGCGACGCCGCCGCGGAGCGGCCGTATGACACCGCCGCGGAACGGCCGTATGACGGGCCACCGGAGCGGCCGTATGACGCCGCCGAAGAGCGGACGCACGACGCGGCGTCGGAGCGGCCGCTCCGCGGAGCGACGGAGAGGCCGCCCCCCCGTCACTCTCCCTTTCCCGAGCGCACCTCGTGCCTCGCGAACGTGTCGCGATGGCTGCCGCCGCTCAGGACTGCGAGAGATGCCATGGAGTCGGGCGTCCATGAGAGGGTGGGAGAGGCAGGGCGTTACAGCATCATCACGCCGCGCAACAAGCCGAGCGATCTCCCGACGAGGCGCCGCTCGCCCAAGTCCGACGTGGCCTGAGGCGCCGGCTCGGAGGGCCGCAGCGCCGGCGCGGGGGCCGCTTCCGCCGGTGTCCCGCCGCGGCTTCACGCGCGCGCTCGGCCGACCGCGCGCCGCGGACGCGCGCGCCTTGCGCGCCGCACGCGCGTGCTGCGTGCTGCGCGTGGCGCGAAGCTTGCCCGGCTGAGCGCCTGCTAGTAATACGAGCCCATGCTGCTGCGCGGTGGGAGCAGAAGCGCATGGCCGACGTGCCATGAAGCCTGAACCCGAGGGGACCCCGACGGCCCCCTCGCGGCCTTTCAGCGAGGGCCCCGCTCCTCGGCGGCGGGAAGCGTCGCGCGGAGCCCGAGCGCAGCCTCGATCGATGACGCCGCCGTCCAGGCGAGGGGGCCTGTCCTCCTGCCGTCCTCTCGCGCGGCGCCCTGGGCTCACGCCGGGGCACCGGGTCCGACGACGGCCTCCAGCGCCCCTGGGCCCCTCCGCGCCCGGGGCGCGCGCTCATTTCCCTTCTTATTGACCGATCGGTCCTGCCCGCAGGCGGGACCAGGAGAACAGCGGCATGGAGCAGCGAAGCGACCTCGACAAGGCGGCCCGCAAGGCGAGAGCCGGCAATGGCAAGAGCAAGAAGGCCGCGTCCGGGGATGGGCTGCAGCACGGCGCCGCGCGCGCGAGGAAGGCCCGCCCGGCCGAGCGCCCCCACGCCGCCGCGCCGCTCGAGAGCGACGAGCTCGACCGGCGGACGCTGCTGATGTCGCTGACGGGCCTGAAGAAGGGCGATTTCTCGGTGCGGCTGCCCGTCCACTGGCTCGGGCTCGACGGGAAGATCGCCGATACGTTCAACGATGTCGTCGAGCGCAACGAGAAGCTCGCGAAGGAGCTCGCCCGCCTGAGCCGCGCGGTGGGCAAGGAGGGCAAGCTCTCCCAGCGCGCCTTCATCGGCGAGGTGAGCGGCGCATGGGCCGACGAGATCGCGTGCATCAACGCGCTGATCGGCGATCTCGTCCACCCCACCGCCGAGACGGCGCGCGTCATCGGCGCCGTGGCCAAGGGCGATCTCTCGCAGACGATGGCCCTCGAGGTGGACGGCAGGCCGCTCGACGGCGAGTTCCTCCGGACCGCCAAGACCGTCAACACGATGGTCGAGCAGCTCGGCTCCTTCGCCTCCGAGGTCATCCGCGTCGCCCGCGAGGTCGGCACCGAGGGCAAGCTCGGCGGGCAGGCCGACGTCCGCGGCGTCGCCGGCAGCTGGAAGGACCTCACCGACTCCGTCAACTCGATGGCCGGCAACCTCACCTCCCAGGTGCGCAACATCGCCGCCGTCACCACCGCCGTCGCCACAGGCGATCTCTCGAAGAAGATCACCGTCGACGTCAAGGGCGAGATCCTCGAGCTCAAGGACACCATCAACACGATGGTCGACCAGCTCCGCTCGTTCGCCTCCGAGGTCACCCGCGTCGCCCGCGAGGTCGGCACGGAGGGCAAGCTCGGCGGACAGGCCGACGTCCGCGGCGTCGCCGGCACCTGGAAGGATCTCACCGACTCCGTCAACTCGATGGCCGGCAACCTCACCTCCCAGGTGCGCAACATCGCCGCCGTCACCACCGCCGTCGCCAACGGCGATCTCTCGAAGAAGATCACCGTCGACGTGAAGGGAGAGATCCTGGAGCTCAAGAACACCATCAACACGATGGTCGACCAGCTCAACTCCTTCGCCTCCGAGGTCACCCGCGTCGCCCGCGAGGTCGGCACCGAGGGCAAGCTCGGCGGGCAGGCCGACGTCCGCGGCGTCGCCGGCACCTGGAAGGATCTCACCGACTCCGTCAACTCGATGGCGTCGAACCTCACGGCCCAGGTGCGCAACATCGCGACCGTCACCACCGCCGTCGCCAAGGGCGATCTCTCGAAGAAGATCACGGTCGACGTGAAGGGAGAGATCCTGGAGCTCAAGAACACCATCAACACGATGGTCGACCAGCTCAACTCCTTCGCCTCCGAGGTCACCCGCGTCGCCCGCGAGGTCGGCACCGAGGGCAAGCTCGGCGGGCAGGCCGACGTCCGCGGCGTCGCCGGCACCTGGAAGGATCTCACCGACTCCGTCAACTCGATGGCCGGCAATCTCACCTCCCAGGTGCGCAACATCGCCGCCGTCACCACCGCCGTCGCCAACGGCGACCTCTCCGAGAAGATCACGGTCGACGTGAAGGGAGAGATCCTGGAGCTCAAGAACACCATCAACACGATGGTCGATCAGCTCCGCTCCTTCGCCTCCGAGGTCACCCGCGTCGCCCGCGAGGTCGGCACCGAGGGCAAGCTCGGCGGGCAGGCCGACGTCCGCGGCGTCGCCGGCACCTGGAAGGATCTCACCGACAACGTGAACTCGATGGCGGGCAACCTGACGAACCAGGTGCGCGGCATCGCCAAGGTCGTGACCGCGGTCGCCAACGGCGATCTCAAGCGCAAGCTGGTCGTCGACGCCAAGGGGGAGATCGCCGCGCTCGCGGACACGATCAACGGCATGATCGAGACGCTCGCGACGTTCGCGGATCAGGTGACGACGGTGGCGCGCGAGGTCGGCGTCGAGGGCAAGCTCGGCGGGCAGGCGAGCGTGCCCGGCGCGGCCGGCACGTGGAAGGACCTCACCGACAACGTGAATCAGCTCGCGGCGAACCTCACCACGCAGGTGCGCGCGATCGCCGAGGTCGCCACCGCCGTGACCAAGGGCGATCTCACCCGGTCCATCAAGGTCGAGGCGCAGGGCGAGGTCGCCGCGCTGAAGGACAACATCAACGAGATGATCCGGAACCTCAAGGACACGACGCTGAAGAACAGCGAGACGGACTGGCTCAAGAGCAACCTCGCCAAGTTCTCGCGCATGCTCCAGGGGCAGAAGGATCTCCTCACCGTCGGCCGGAGGATCCTGTCCGAGCTGGCCACCGTCGTCACGGCGCAGCAGGGCGTCTTTTACATCATGGATGCCGCCCGCGAGGAGCCCGTCCTGAAGCTGCTCGCGAGCTACGCGTTCAAGGAGCGCAAGCACGTCGACAACCAGTTCAAGCTGGGCGAGGGGCTCGTCGGGCAGTGCGCGCTCGAGAAGGAGAAGATCCTCCTCGTCAACGCGCCCCACGACTACATCACGATCACGAGCGGCCTCGGCGACGCGCCCCCGGTGAACATCATCGTGATGCCGGTGCTCTTCGAGGGGCAGGTGAAGGCCGTCATCGAGCTCGCGTCGCTCGAGCGCTTCAGCCCGACCCACCAGGCGTTCCTCGACCAGCTCACCGAGTCGATCGGCATCGTGCTCAACACGATCGAGGCCAACATGCGCACCGAGGACCTGCTCAAGCAGTCCCAGTCGCTGGCGCGCGAGCTCCAGAGCCAGCAGGAGGAGCTCCAGGAGACGAACGCCGCGCTCGGCGAGAAGGCGCGCCTCCTGGCGGAGCAGAACGTGGAGGTCGAGCGGAAGAACCACGAGGTCGAGCAGGCCCGCCAGGCCCTGGAGGAGAAGGCGCGCCAGCTCGCCCTCACGTCCAAGTACAAGTCGGAGTTCATGGCCAACATGTCCCATGAGCTCAGGACCCCGCTGAACAGCCTCCTCATCCTGTCGGACCAGCTCTCCAGGAACAACGACCAGAACCTCACCGCGAGGCAGGTCGAGTACGCGAAGACGATCCACGCTTCAGGCACCGATCTCCTGGGGCTCATCAACGACATCCTCGATCTCACGAAGATCGAGTCGGGCACCGTCGTGGTCGACGTCGGAGAGATCAGCTTCACGGACCTCTCGGACTACGTGCGCCGCACGTTCCGGCACGTCGCCGAGGCGAAGAAGCTCGATTTCGAGCTCTCCTTCTCGTCGACGCTGCCGACGTCGATGTTCACCGACGCGAAGCGGCTGCAGCAGGTGATCAAGAACCTGCTCTCCAACGCCTTCAAGTTCACCGAGCGCGGCAAGGTGGTCCTGGAGGTGACAGTGGCCCGCGGCGGCTGGAGCCGTGAGAACGAAGTGCTCAGCCGGGCCGATGTGGTGATCGCCCTCTCCGTCCATGACACAGGGATCGGGATTGCGCCGGACAAGCAGCAGATCGTCTTCGAGGCGTTCCAGCAGGCGGACGGCAGCACGAGCCGCAAGTACGGCGGCACCGGGCTCGGGCTCGCGATCAGCCGGGAGATCGCGGGGATGCTCGGCGGCGATCTCACGCTGGTCAGCGCGCCGGGCCGCGGCAGCACGTTCACGCTCTACCTGCCGCGCACCTTCCGGCCCGTGCGGGCGGCGCGGCGGCAGCCGACTCACGTCCTCGACGCGCCGCCGTCCATCGATGATGCCGTCCACAGCAGCCGGCCGTCGGATCGCACGTCCGCGAGCGCGGACGTCCAGATCATCGACGACAGCGAGAGCGTCCGCCCCGGCGACCGCGCGATCCTGATCGTGGAGAACGACACCGTGTTCGCCCGCTTCCTCGTGGATGTCGCGCGGGAGCACGGCTTCAAGGCGGTCGTCGCGCTCCGCAGCGCGACCGCGCTCGCGCTGGTGCGAGAGATCCAGCCCGCGGCGATCACGCTGGACATCAACATGCCCGACGTCGACGGGTGGCGCGTGCTCGACTGCCTGAAGCGCGATCTCTCGGCGCGGCACATCCCTGTCCAGGTGATCACGACAGAGACGGAGGAGGAGCGGAGCCGCGCGCGGCGGATGGGCGCGGTGGGCCTGCTCAACAAGCCGCTCAGCAGCAGGACGGCGCTCGACGAGGCGTTCGCGCGGCTCGCCGGGCTGATCGGCTCGCCGCGGCGCCGGCTGCTCGTCGTCGCGCCGGACGAGGCCGCCTTCGCCCCGGTGACCGAGCTGCTCGGGGACGCGGAGGCCACGGTCGCCAGCGCGACGACGGCCCAGGAGGCGCTCGACGCGCTCGATCGCGAGGCGTTCGACGCGATCGTGATCGACCTGCACCTGCCGGACATGCCCGGCCTCGAGCTCATCGAGCGCCTCGATCGCGCAGGGCGCTTCGCCGATCTCACGGCCATCGTGTACGCGCCGGCCGGCGTCGCCGGGGACGACGAGGCGCAGCTCTCCCGGCTGGCGCAGAAGCTGCCCGTGAAGCATGTCCAGTCGAGAGAGCGCCTGCTCGACGAGATTACGCTCGCGCTGCACCGCCGGCTCTCGGATCTGCCGGAGCCGACGCGGCTCATCGTGGAGCAGCTCCACGAGTCGACCGCCGCGCTCGCCGGCAAGTGTGCGCTGATCGTCGACGACGATTTCCGCAACATCTATGCGCTGAAGACCGTCCTCGAGAGCTACGGGATGACCACCCTCACCGCCGACACGGGGAAGGCCGCCATCGAGCTCCTGGGGAGCACGAGCGGGATCGACGTCGTGCTCATGGACATCATGATGCCGGAGATGGACGGATACGACACGATCCGCGCAATCCGCAAACAGCCGGTATTCCAGACGCTACCGATCATCGCCGTCACGGCGAGGGCGATGAAAGGCGACCGGGAGAAGTGCCTGGAAGCGGGCGCGACCGACTACATTTCGAAGCCGGTCGACACGGAGCAGCTGCTGGCGCAGCTCCGCATCTGGCTGCATCGCTGAGCTCGCTTCATCTCCCGTCACCGCTGCTCTCCGCACCACGCCCTGCGATCGCCCCCGAGCACGCCCGGCGGTTTCGTCTGCGCTGCAACGACGCCTCAGTGTGGCGCACCTGCGCAAGCTCTTGCGCGGTACACGGGCGATCGACCGCGCAGAGTACCGAGCATTTCCCGCATTTTCATTTGGCATGCCGCCTGCTGTCGCCTGCTGTGGCGATGTGGGTTTCCAGAATACAGGCAGGGCGCGCGCGAGGACGTTCGTCGGGAAAGGAGCTGTAGGTGAGGCCAAAGCTGGTGACCGGTCTTGTCAGGACGTGGTCGGACGCCGAGAGGTCGGTTGAGCGCGTGATGAGCTGCGGATACACGCGTGACGCCATCAGCCTTGTCATGAGCGGTGCGGGGCGCGACCATCGCGCCGTGGACGGAACCGCGGGCGCGGCGGCGGACGTCGGTGGGGCGGGGGCGGCCTCGACCGCGCTCGTGGTGCTCGGCGCGGGCGCGGCGTTCCCTGGCCTGGGGCTCGTGGCGGCGGGGCCTATCGAGGCTGCGCTCGCCGGAGCTGGCGCGGGCGGCGCGGCCGGCGGGCTCGTCGACGCGCTCGTCAGCGCCGGCATTCCGGAGCACCGGGCGAGCATCTACGACAGCGGCCTACGACAAGGCGCGATCCTCGTGGGCGTAAATGCTTCCTCCGAGCGAGATGCAGAGATCCTGGAATTGATCCTCGAGTATGCCGGCGCCGAGGACGTCCGGAGCGAGAGCTCGCAGCGGCGTCCTTACGACAGCTTCATCTGAGCGGTCGCGGGAAGGCGGAAGGCACGTGGCAACTTGCCTCGCTGAGGCGCGCTGCCGCTGACGCGCCCGTGCAGGGTTTCAGGAGCTCCCCGAGCGGTTCGCCTGGCACACGCGATGCTCCAGACTCGTCGCGTGGCGAGCGGCGGATGGCCGGAGCAGACGGCAGGAGAGCGCATGTCGAGCAACATGACCCAGGCGTTCGAGCACACCTCAGGGGAATGCTTCGAGGTCGACACGGTGGTGGGCGAGAAGTACCAGCTCCTCCGCAAAGCGGGAGAGGGCGCGATGGGGTCTGTCTGGGTCGCCACGAACACGGCGCTCGAGGCCAATGTGGCCATCAAGGTGCTGCGGCCGGAGATGCGCTCTCCCGCGATCGCCGAGCGCCTGCTGCGCGAGGCGCGGGCCGCGGCGAAGCTCAGCCACCCCGGGATCGTGCGTGTCTTCGATCTCGGCAAGACCGCGGACGGCACCCCGTACATCGTGATGGAGCTCCTGGAGGGCGAGGCCCTCCGGGACGTGCTCTGCCGCGAGCGCCGGCTCGCTCCCGAGGTGGCGCTCGCGATCCTGCTGCCGGTCGCGAGCGCGATGCACGCGGCCCACGAGCGGGGCGTCGTTCACCGGGATCTCAAGCCGGACAACGTGATGCTCGCGAATCAGGGCGACGGGCGGATAAGGCCCAAGGTCGTCGATTTCGGGATCGCGAAGGTGACGTGGACCGAGCCCGAGTCCGGATCGACGGGCGCGGCCGTGATCGGGACTCCGCAGTACATGCCGCCGGAGCAGGCGCTCGGGCAAGGCCACATCGATCATCGAGCGGACATCTGGGCGCTCTGCACGATGCTGTACGAGGCGATCGCGGGTGAGACGCCGTATGCCGGGGAGCACGGGTTCGGGACGCTGCGCGCGATCGTCCAGGATCCGGTGCGCTCGCTCGTCGAGCGGTGCGGCTCGGATCCGGCGCTGTGGTCGATCATCGAGCGCGGGCTGCGCAAGGATCCGGCGGATCGCTGGGGGAGCATGCGCGAGCTGGGCAGCGCGCTCGCGACGTGGCTTGTCTCGAGGGGAGTCTCGGAGGACGTGTGCGGCGCGTCGCTCCGCGCGCAATGGCTGGACGAGCGGGCCAGCCAGATCCCGTCGCCGTCGCCGCGGCTGAATGCGGTGAGCTCCGCGCCGACGCTGCACTCGCGCCGCGCGGACGACTCCCTGGAGCTGCAGCTGCCCGTGACGGCCGCGCAGAGGGCGCCGGGGGCGGCGGCTGCGGCGGGTCACAGCGCGCCGGAGGCGGCGGAGCGCAAGGGGATCGAGGAAAGCGGGGAGCGCGCGTGGTCCGAGGCGACCGCGATGGTGAATCTGCCGGGGGCGGCGTCTCCGTCGCCGCGGTCGTCGTGGCGGGAGCGCTTTCCGCTCCGCGGCGTCGCGGCGGCCGGGCTCGTGGCCCTGGCGGGAGCGGCGGTGTGGAGCGTCGCGCTGGGCACGGCGGGTCGCGCAGGCGAGTCGACGCCGGCGCCGCCGGTCCAGCCCGTGGCGATGATCGCCGCGGCGCCGTCTCCGGCGCAGCCACCGCTCGAGGTGAGCTCCCATCCGACCGGCGTGGCGCACGGGAGCGTGGCGCCGCCGGTCGGACCCACGGCGCCGCGCCCGGCGCGCGCGCTGAAGGCCGCGGTCCCCGCGCCTCAGGCGCCAGCCACGGCCGCCGCGCGGGCTGCGATCGCGGCGCCGGCGGCGAACGCGCCAGCCGCGACCGGGAAGCCGCCGGCGCCAGCGGCGAGCGCGCCGCCCGGGTCGTCCGGGCCCAGCGCGGGCCCGGAGGCGCCGGCCTCGACGGCGCAGCCGGTCGCCGCCGGCTCGGCGCAGGCGCCAGGGAGCGCCGCCTGTCCGGCTGGCGGAGACCGGGAAGGCGGGGAAGCGGCCTGCCCGCCGGCCGCCGAGGCGTCGACGAGCGCCGTGGAGGTCTACGATGACGCCGGGACGACCGAGAAGGAGCCGGGCGTCCACCGCCGTCCGGCGACCACCGAGGAGGCGCCGCCGGCCGCGGATGCCGGCGCAGCGGAGGGCTCTTCGAGCGCTCCAGCGGCGCCGTAGCGGCCCGGATGCCGGCCCGGCGGGCGGGTCTAGACGCCGAGCGCCTGCAGGAACCCGCCCTCACGCTCGGCCTCGGGGAGCGCGCCCGCATAGCGAGGCTCCACCAGGTCGAGGCCGAAGCTCCACAGCGCGTTGCGCACCTGCGCGAAGGGGCCCTGCCTGGGCAGGTTGTCGAGGCGTACAGCCTCGCTCCGCCCGAGGTCCTGCTCGAACAGGCGGGCCGCGTCCCTCACGAAGGCGGGCTGCTTGACGATGAGGTTCGCCTCGCTCACCCACCTCAGGCTCGTCGAGTTCGCGTTGAAGGTCCCCACCGTCGCCCAGTCGTCGTCGATCACCGCGAACTTCGCGTGGAGCATCGACGGGAGGAACTCGTGGATCTGGAGCCCGTTCTCCAGCCATGACGTGTACCGCGCGAGGCTCGCGTGGCGGATGGCCGGGAGGTCGGAGTCGCGCGGCACGATGATCTTCACGTCGATCCCGCGGCGCGCGGCGTCGATGAGCTCGCGCTCGAGCCCGCGCGGAGGACAGAAGTACGCGTTCTCGATCCACACCCGCCGCCTCGCCGCGCGCACCCGCGCGAGGTGGCGCTCGTAGATGACCGCGGGCGGCGTGGGCGCGTCGGTGATGAACTCCACGTCGTCGTAGACGCCGCCCGTCCAGTAATCGAAGGAGCGCCCCGCGGCCTCGTCGGCGAGCATCCAGCGGCACTCGAACGCCCGCGCCATGTCGGTCACGCAGGGCCCCATCACCCGGCTACAGACCTCGTGCCAGCCGTCGCCGCCCTCGTCGCGCGGCAGCCACTCGTCGGCCCACGCAGCGCCGCCGACGTACCCGGCGCCGTCGATCACCACGATGCGCGAGTGCTCCCGCGGGAACAGGGCGCCCCCGCGGAGGACGGCGCCCAGCGGCCTGTAGGCGCGGGCGCGGATGCCGCGAGCCCTCATGTCCTCGAAGAACGCCGCCGGCGTCGTGTGGCTGCCGAGCGCGTCGTACAGGAGCCGGACATCCACGCCTCGCCGCGCGGCGCTCGCGAAGGCGTCGGCGAAGCGACGACCCATGAGATCGTTGCGGTAGATGTACGTGGAGATCCATATCCGCTCCCGGGCGAGCGCGATGTCATCGAGGAGCGACTCGAGCACCCATTTCATCCCGGGGAGGAGGCGCGTCGTGTGGAGAGCGCCCCCTGCCGCAGCGCGACCGGTGCTGGAGTCCGCCCTGGAGCCTGGAAACGTCGGCGCCGAGCAGGTCATGTCGAGTCCCGAACGCCGGGCGGCTGCAGCTCGATTGCCACAGCGGCCCGCGCGCTCACCGCCGTGGCTCAAGCAGCCCGTGTGCCACATCGCCAAGGCGCGATCGCGCAGGGAAGTCAGCAACAGGAGGCTCACCACGTGGCAAAGCGCCACGCTCACGGCGCCGTCCGCGGCGCCTGCGGGGCAAGCGGCCTCTCCGGCGCAGCGGCTGTCCTCGCGAGCGGGCCGCGCGTGCGCGAGCGGGCCGCGGCACCAGTCTTGAAAGCGTGGGCGCGATGATCCCCGCCGCCCGCGAGCTCTCCGCTCCTCGGCCCGCCCGGACGCGCACCAGGTCGCGCCGGGCGCCGTCCGAACCCGAGCCCACACCGCCGTCCGCGCCGCCCCTGGGGCGCCGCTTCGCCCTGCATCCCCTGCACGCGATCGGCGCGTTCGCGCTCGCCTGCGTGGCCGCGAGCGCCTTGTTCATGCACGCGCTGGAGACGCGCGAGGCGACGGCGCAGGGGCTCACCCTGCGCGTCGCCTACCCCGAGCGGATGCGCTTCCGCGACATGGAGCGGATCACGTTCGACGTGGAGAACACGGCGGGCGAACCCTGCCGGGCGGCCGCCCTCACGCTCGACGAGGCTTACCTGGACAGCTTCGAGGAGCACCACACCACGCCTGCGGAGGCGGCGTTCGGGCGCTTCGCGCTGGGCGACCTCGCGCCCGGCGAGCGCCGCCGGATCGACATCGAGCTCCGCGGCGAGCGCAGCTGGCTCGCCTCGGGCAACGCGACCCTGTCGTGCGGTGGGGAGCGCGGCGTCCACGTGCCGCTCCGCACGTTCATCTTCCCCTGAGATCACCATGGAGACCGTCGCCCGCGTCGCCGTCGTTTATGTGTTCCTCGCCGCCGCGTTCCGCGTGCTCGGCAAGCGCGAGCTCAGCTCGATGTCGCCGTTCGAGCTCGTCACGCTCATGCTGATCCCCGAGATCGTCTCTCAGGCCCTCGTCCGCGAGGCGTCGCTCGCGAACGCGCTCGCGGGCGTGTCCACCGTCCTCGTGCTCGTGTTCCTGACGTCCCTCCTGACGCACCTCGTCCCGAAGGCGTCCAAGGTCATCGACGGCTCGCCCACGGTGCTGGTCGCGAAGGGCCGTATCCTGGAGGAGGCGTGCAATCGCGAGCGGATCCAGCCGGAGGAGATCCTGTCCGAGATGCACAAGAGCGGGCTGGAGCACCTCTCCCAGGTGCGATGGGCCATCCTGGAGGCGGACGGCGCTCTCACCATCGTCCCGGAGCAGGGCCACGCCCTGCCCGTCGCCCGGGCCAGGACGCGGGACGAAGGCGTGTGAGCGGCGGTCAGGCCGGGCGGCGCCGGCGGCTGCTGTCCGAGGGAGCGGGCGGCGCGGGCGGCTGCTGTCCGAGGCGGCGGGAGGCGCGGGCGGCTGCTGCCAGAGGGAGCGGGCGGCGCGGGCGGCTGCTGTCAGAGGGAGCGGGCGGCGCGGGCGGCTGCTGTCAGAGGCGGCGGGCGGCGCCGGCGGCTGCTGTCCGAGGGAGCGGGCGGCGCATGCGGCTGCTGTCCGAGGGAGCGGGCGGCGCATGCGGCTGCTGTCCGAGGGGGCGGGCGCCGGTCGCGGCTGCTGTCCGAGGGGGCGGGCGGCGCGGGCGCCCGGCGCCGCGGAGGCTCTCAGCCCGGCGCGACGGCTGGGGTCTCCGGCGGCGGCGACGGCGACTCCCCGGTGCCCTCCTTCTCCTCCTCGGCGGCGGGCAGGGCGCGCGGCGGGTTGCGCTCGAGCAGCGCCAGGAAGGGAGCGCGCAGCGCTTCCAGGTGCTCGCGGTGCTTGCCGTTCGGCGTGTGCTCGATGAGCCAGTCGATCTCCTCGTGGATGGCGTTGAACGCCGTCCTGCAAGCGACCATGGTCTCCCGGATGCGCTTCGATCGGGGGGCTGCGCGCTTCTGGCCGGGGCCCCGGCCGAGGCCCTTGGCGAGGGCCGCCGTTGCTTCCTCGATGCGCTTCAGGTGCGCCGCGGCGCCCACCTTCTTCACATCGGCGGCGAGCGGCGCCCTCTCCGCGATGGCGACCTGGTGCCAGCCGAAGTCCACCTCGGCGTCGTACCCATAGCCGGCCTGCTCGGTGCCCGCCCCCGCGAGCAGGGCCCCGCGGAGCCGAACGGCCGCGTCGCGGTGCGCGGGCTCTCGGTGCTCCGCGGCCGAGCCGAGGAACATGTGGAGCGCTCGCTGCGAAGAGTCCCACTCCGCGTCGAGCTCCGCGAGCTCCGCGGCCGATGCGACGCCGAGCGCCTCGTCGAGCCCCGCGATCGTCCACCGGACGCGCGTCTTCCACACGACCGGGCGCGGCGCTTCGAGGAGCAACGCCGCCGGAACGCGGCTCGGCACGTCGTACTTCTCTATCGAGACGCTCTTCCAGACCCCTTGTTCGAGCTCGCGCGCGAAGGCGCTGAACGCCTTGTCCGTAACATAGCTGTATCCGTAACCTGCCACGGATCCCTCCTCCTTCCCCTCCGTCTGAAACCGGGGATTTTAGCGGCACGCGACGTCTCCCGCGCAAGCGCTCTTTCGTCCGCTCCTCCGCCGGTTTCTTGCTCCGTGCGGAGGGCGTTTTCGTTTCCAGGGAGGCCACGCCGGACGCCGGCCAGCGTGACGGGGGTGGCCGCGCCGGCCGGCGTGGGTCGGCGGCGTCGCCAGCTCGTTGCCGCTCGCGGTGCCGCCAGCGCGTGTTCCCCCGAGGTCCAGCCGGCCGAACCGGCGCACGGACGGCGCCTCGCCGGCTCGTTCTTTCTTCGGCTCCGGCGCACGATTTCGCAACGATCCGGGGGACCTTGCCGGACATAGTAAATAGTACAGTGGAGGGAGCTCCGCTCATGTCCGCCTCGCGCTCGCCCGCAACCGGATCCGGAGGATGAATCGCGCCGTGCTGCCGCTCGCCGCCTCGCTCTTCCTGGCGGCGCCCGGGGCGCTCGCGCAGGGCGCGCCGCGCGGCGCGCGGCTGTCCTACACGCGGGGGCCTGGCGCCGAGGGGTGCCCAGAGGAGCCGAGCCTCCGGGCGATCGTCGCGAGCCAGCTCGCCGGGGTCGACCCGTTCGTTCACGACGGCGCGCGGCACATCGAGGTAGTCGTCCAGCGCAAGGGGACGGCGTTCCAGGGAGAGATCGTGCTCCATGACCGCGATGGCCGGGAGCTCGGCCGCCAGGAGCTCTCGAACCCGATCTGTGGCGTGCTGGTGCAGCACATCGGCCTCTCCCTCAGCATCTTCATGCGCCCGTTCCTGCCACCACGGCCTGCACCGGGGGGCGCTCCCACGCCGCCCTCAGGGCCGCCGCCCCCGCCGGCGCCGGAGGAGGCCGCTCCATCCGTCTCGCCGGACGCGCCGTCCAACAACGCAGCGTCGCCTCCGCCGGCGCCGGGGGAGGCCGCTCCATCCGTCTCGCCGGGGGCGCCACCCAAGGCGCCGGCCTCGAAGCCGCCCCACCCGGTCGCCGCGCCGGCCCGACCCGTTCCGCGCCCGGGGCCGCCGCCGAAGCGCCCTCGCCTTCAGGTGGGCGCCGGGGTGCTGCTCGGGGCCGGCGTGGCGCCCTCCGTGGCGGTCGGGTTCTCGGGGTTCGCCGGCGCCCGCTGGGAGAGGTTCTCGCTCTCGCTGGAGGCCCGCGGGGATCTTCCGATCGCCGAGCCCTACCGCGGCTGGACCATCGGCGTGTCGGGGCTGAGCGGCTCGCTCCTTCCCTGCGGTCACGCGGACTGGTTCTTCGGGTGCGCCCTCGCCATGGCAGGCGCGGTGTGGCACGTCGACGTCAGCACCGGCAGGGAGCTCGCGCTGCCCTACGCGGGGCTCGGGCTTCGCGCGGGGCTGGAGGTGCCGCTTTCGGCCCGCCTCGCAGGGCAGCTCAGCGGCGACCTCTTGATCAACATACATCGGACGCACTTTCGACCGGTCGATGGCGCAGGGTGGAAGACGGCGCCTATCTCGCAGGCGGTGGGGCTCCGTCTGGTCGCTTTCTTCTGACCCTCCGTGCGGTTTCGCGAAGGATCGGGCGCGCCTGGTAGGGCCATTCCCATGAGGCGGCTGCGAGCGCGGCGCGCGGGGGTCGCGGCTGCGCCCCTCGCGGGCTGCTACCTCCCTGGCGAGCCCACTGTTGCGCGCGGAACGAGCCGCCGACTCAGGCCGGTACAGAGCTGGTGCGGTGACAGCAGAACGTCGCCGCCGCGGCCGGCGCGATGCCGCCGACCGGCTCGCCGCCGAGCGGTTCGCATCGTCCGGGCTCAAGGCTGACGACGCTCACCGATTTGCTTCCGAGCGCTGTCCCCGCAGCGATGGTTCCGCAACCGGGGGCGTCGGCCGTGATCACCAGGCCCGCGACGAGCTGCGAGCACCCTTCGTCGTTGAACGCGGAGGCCAGGACGCTGCACGTCGCTCCGGTGGGCTCGGTGCAGCCGCAAGGAGCGCAGCCGCGTGTGTCCTCGACGCCGTCGTAGAAGACGTGCCGGTCCGGGTACGTGGTGGGGCAGTCCTGCTCTCCCTCGCGGTGGATGCACGTGAGGAATCCCTCGGGAGGCGCGGCGTCGCCGATCGGCGGTGCCGGCGTGCAGGTCATGCCCGGATCCGCGCACGGGGGGGACGCGTTTCCAGTACACGCCCGTGCGACGATCGCGAAGCTCTCCGCCGGGGCGGGCTCGTCGGGGTTCTCCGGCGGCTCCGCGACCCTCGGCGCGCAACCTGCGGAGACGACACGAGGCGCCTGGATCGCGAGCGACTGCACGCACGGGGCGCCATCGCAGGTCCGTCCGGCCTCAACGGCATTGACCGAGGTGCAGGTCCCGTCCCACCCAGCCGGGGCAGCGAACGAGATCGCGGGAGCCTCGGGGCCGCCGCAAGGGAAGCTGGTGTAGGCGTTCCATTCCGCCGGCACCTCGCACCTCGCCTCGGGCGGGTCGCACGCGCAGGTGGGGCACGGGCGCGGGGCCGGAGCCGCGAAATCCGCGTAGCCCTTGTAGCCGACGATCGGCGCGGTCGCAGGGCAGCTCGGCACGCCGTCGGCGGAGCCGATCCAGAGCAGCGCCGGCTCGGACCACCCGAGCGGCTCCTTCGGTACGCACTGCCCTGCGCAGACCTCTGCGGCCGGGATCAGGTCGCCAAAATCGGGCGTGACGGCGACGTCCGTGTCGTCCTCTGCCGCGCAGTCGTCGCCGCCATCGCCACCACCGTCGCCGCCGCACCCGCCAGTTCCGCCGGCGTCGGGGGGCTCGAGCACCTCACAAGGCGTTCCCTTGGGTCCTCGGTCCTCATCCCACGGGCAGAAGTACGCCGTCGACGTCCCGCATCCGCCGGACACGACCCCGATACCGAGCCCGAGCGTGCTCGCACAGCAAACCGCCACGATCCCACCCTGCCAACGTCGCGCCCGCGTCGCCATCGCCGCTCCTCATGATCTGCGGCGCTGTCGAGGTCGCGCCGCGGTAAGTGCGGCCACGCTACCAGGGAACCCCAGGGCGCCGCCAGACCGACCCCGGGCAGACCACCCCGGTTCGATCGCATTACAAAGAGCGAGGTCCTTTTCTCATCTTTCTCCAAGCGACAGCCCGCGTCGCCCTTCACGAGGGCCCGAACTGTCCCCGTCGTGCGCCCGTCCCCCACCTGCCGCCAGAACGAGCGCTCTGGCACCCTAGGGTTACGCGGGCCCGTCGATTGTGCAGCGAGAAGCGGGGCAGTCCCGGAAACCGCTCCCATGAAGACCCCGTTGCCAATCCCTCCCCGGCGGCAGGGCCGCCGCCTGTCCTCCGATGCGCCGGGCCCCCGGACGCGCCGCCGCGCATGCAGCGCGCCGATCGACGTCTTCCACGTCGCTCCGATCTGCATCACTCGCGTCGTCCGCCGCCCCGCAACCTGGCGCTCCCAGGAGGGCAGCCACGGCCAGGGCGATCTTGCTGCGCGGAGCCACCTCCGGCGCAACGGGGAGCGTTGCGCGGGAGTTACAGCGCGAACGTCATGCCAGGGTGTCTGCCCCGCCTGCCCCAGCAAGAGGGACGAGCGGACCGCGCGAGATGCGGCGCCAGGAGCCCGCCTGGCCGTGCGCCCCCACCAGCAGACGAGGGGAGCCAGCGGCGGTCTGGCGCTCGGTCACCTTCTCTTATCGCGCACCAGACCGTCCTCGGACGAGGCGACGCCGCCGCGCCTTTCCGCATCGTGAGACGGCACTAGACTCCGGGCATGTCTGACCCGGACCAACTCATCCCGGAAGAAGAAGAGGATCTGCTCGACTGGGCGTCGATGGCCAAGCTCTACGCCGTCGGTTACATCCGCATCCTCGCCGACGCGATCGAGCGCGGCGACGCCGATCTCCAGGTGGATCCCGTGGCATGGGAAAACACCCTGATCGCCATCGAGGAGGCGATGGTGGAGCACATTCGCGGTCGCCTGCACGGGCCTACACCCATCACCGTGGAAGACGTCGAGCGGATGCGGCGACTCCGCGGACTAGGTTCCGCTGCGCTCTCGGGCGGTGAGCGGTCGCCCGAGCTCTGCCCGCTCGCACTTCGGTGCATGGAGTGTCTGTTCGGACGGAAATGGAAGCGCGCGGCGCGCGTGGCCGCGTTCTACGCGCGCGCTCTCAATCAGGAATTCCACCCTCGTAGCGGCACATAAGGGGAACCATGCCGAGGAATATACAGCGATCTCCGTTTTCGTAATAGTACCAGCAGCTGCTGGCCAGGCGGAGGGATCTGCATTGCCACAGCACTCCAGTTTTGACGTCGCCTTTGTACGGGTGTTTTCGTCCGGCCGGGCAAGATATTCCTGCCTCGGCGCATCGCGTCATGCAGTCGGCGCCGTGCTCATGTCTCTTGCAGCGGATGATCTTGGGCGTGCCGATCGCCTCCGTTTCGGCTGTGGGACCGTTCTCCGCTTCGTCCTCAAGTGTGATGTCGCCGGCTTCTGGAGCACTTGTTGGCGTATCGATCTCCGTCTCAGAGAAAGTCTCCGATGGGTGCATGACACAAGATGCAACACATAGAGCGACTCCATGGAGAGAAACGAGGGCGGCAACCGTTGAAACGATTCGCATGGTACCGGCGATTGACGCAAGCACCGGGCCCACATCCGTCGAGTGGGACGGTGCCATGCGGCAGGGACATCTAGTGTCCATTCTGGGATTGAAGGACGAGGAGAGTCCGCAGGAGTGGACATTGTCCGGGGTGTGAGCGCGGTCGCGTTACCAGGGACCCCCAGGGCGCTGCCAGACCATCCCGGGTAGACCGCCTCCGGTTTGATCGCATTACGAAGAGCGAGGTACTTTTCTCATCTTTCGCCAGACGACAGCCCGCGTCGCCCTTCATAAGGGCCCGACCTGTCCCCGTGATCGAGCGCCCGTCCCCCGCCTGCCGCCGGAACGAGCGCTCTGGCACCCCCCGGGTACGCGGGCCCGTCGATTGTGCAACGAGAAGCGGGGCAGTCCCGGACTCCGCTCCGATGAAGACCCCATTGTCGATCCCTCCCCGGAGGGAGAGCCGCCGCCCGTCCACCGATGCGCCGGGAGCCCGGACGCGCCGTCGCGCACGCAGCGCGCCGACAGCGGTGCTCCACCCGGTGGCCTCACCCTCGATCGAGGTCCTCTGGGCCGAGCGGCCTTTCGTCGCCCTCCTGCTCCGCGCCCTCCACGTTCCCGCCCGCGATCGAGAAGATCTCCTCCAGACGGTGCTCCTCGGCGCCTGGAAAGCCATCCGAGCACGCAGGTACCGCCCCGACCCGCGGCGACACCCGCGCCACGCGCTGCGCGCCTGGTTGCACGGAGTCGTCTGGCGCCAGGTGTCCCATTACCGGGACAAGGCCCATGTTCGTTGCGAGATCCTGTGCGGCGCGCCCCTCGCGCCCGCCGGCCAGGCGCCTCTCGAGATCGAGGGAGAGCTCCTTGCCCGCGCCGCGCTCCGCGAGGTCGCCGCGCTCCCCGCCGGCCATCGCGAGGTCCTCCTCGCGGTGGCCGGGCGCCTCAGCCTCGTGGCCTGGGCACGAAAGCGCCGCATGAACCCCAACTCGGCCGCCACCCGGCTGCGTCGCGCCAGGAGGGCGCTGGCCGAAAGGCTCGCCTCACCGAGGCTGCCGTTCAGCGAGGGTGCCGTTCGGTGACGCCGGCGCCGGGGTGAGGCTTCCCTTCGGTACCCGCTCGGCCGGTCGCGCCGAGCCCGTATACGATTTCGCAACGAGCCGGCCGGCCTCGCCGGACTACCTATCCATGGAAGAACTACGAGCACGCCCAGCGCCCCCTCCTGCGCCCGGCCCGGCGCCTGCGCCTGCACCCGCCCTGGAGGCGGCGCCTGCGCCCGCCCCGGAGATGACGCCAGCGCCCGTCCCAGAGTTCGCCGCCGCACCCGATCGGGATCCCGTGCCCGTCATCGGGTCGTCCCCGCGGCCCTCGTTCGAGGAGGTCTATCAGACCTTGCTCCCGTACGTCCTCGCGGTGCTCTGGCGGCTCGGCGTCGCGTCTCGCGATCTCCACGACGTCGCTCACGAGGTGTTTCTCGTCGTTCACCGGCGCCTCGAGGACCACGATCCCCGCCTGTCGCTCAAGTCGTGGGTCGCGGGCATCAGCGCGCACGTCGCCCTCCGCCACCGGGAGCTCGCCCGGAACCAGCGAGAGCTGCTCGAGCTCGACGGCGCCGAGCCCGTCGAGCTCGCGGACCCCGGGCTCGACGCGGAGCGCCGGGTCGCGCAGGCCGAGACCCAGCGCCTCGTCCGCGAGCTCATCCAGCGCATCGAGAAGGAACGACGCGCGGTGCTCGTGCTCTACGACCTCGAGGGAAGCGACATGCGCGACATCGCCCAGGCGCTCCAGATCCCCGTGAACACGGCATGGGATCGGCTGAGGCGCGCCCGCATCGAGTTCACGGCCGCGGTCAAGCGGCTCTCCGTGCAGGACCCGGACGCGCTCGGCCTTCGTGGCCTGCGCTTCGCCCTGGTGCCGTTCGCCCTGGCCGACAGGCCCATGCTGCTCGACGCAGGCAGGGTCCGGATCGGTGTTTCGCAGGAGCTCGCCGGGCCGCTGTGGGCGCGGCTCCAGCGGTCGCTCGCCTCGACCGGAAGGTTGGCCCGCGGCACGGACAGCCGCTCCGGCGGCCCTGCGGCGCAGCCCCCTACAGGCGCCTTCTCGCCCCACCGGTGCCGTCTCGGGAACGCGGTGGAGGCCGCCGGCGCCACCGGGGAGAAGCGCACGCCGCCGGTCGTCACGATCGCGCGATCCAGGCTCATCAAGGCAGGCGCGGCGCTGTTCCTCGGGGGAGCCGGGGCGGGCGCCGTCGTGGTCTATGCCGCGTTCCCGCCGCCTGGCGCGGCGCCAGCGGTGTCCGTCAGCGCCGAGGACGAAGGCGCCGCGTCCGACCGAGCCGAGCGCACCGGGGCAGGGCGCGGCGGGCGCGCCGCGGGCGGGCTCGTCGTGGCCGACGCCGTCATGGACGCCGGGCCCCCGGGGGCCGTGGACGTGGCGGCCGCGGCGCCGTCACGCGCCCCCTCTCGCAAGGCCGCCCCGCCCGGCGAGCACGACACGACCGAGGAGAGCGCCTTGCTCAGCAGCGCCGGCCTTGCGCTCAGCGAAGGGAACGCGACAGAAGCGCTCGACGTGCTGGCCCTGCACGCACGGAACCATCCGCGCAGCCCGAGAGCCGAGCAGCGCGAGGCGCTGGCCATCCAGGCCCTCATCGAGGCCGGGCGGCGCGCCGACGCCGACGCGCGAGCCGAGCGGTTCCGCGCGGCCTTCCCTAACAGCATGTTTCTCCGCGCCATCGACGCGGCCATGAACAGCCGGTGAGGACCCAGGCACGCTGCGCCCGGCGAACGCCGGCGTTGCCTCGCTCCTCAGCGCCTCGATCCGGCGCCGCCCTGCTCACGCTGCAGGTCGCGCAGCCGCTCGACGTCGAAGAACGGCGCGAACGCGACGCCGAGAGACGCCGGTCAGGCCGGGCGGGAGGCGAGGCGGCGCGCGCCGCGTCGGGCGATCGCCGCCGCGAGGGCGAGGGCGCCGAGCGTCATGCCCACGAGCGTGCCCTGCCCGCGGGTCCGCGAGGGGCGATCGCCGTCGAGGACCGGGATCGCCGCGCCGCAGAGCACGTCGGCGTGGACGCTGACGCGGGCGCGCAGCCAGTTGTCGACCCGCTCCTGCGGCGCGGGGCTCAGGACCAGGTCCGTGTCGAGCGCGGCGCGCGGCAGGTTCGCCTCCAGGCGAGTCAGCCAGACGTCCTTCGGGTGCAGGCCGACCATCGCGATGGCGAGGTCGTCGAGCGACCCGCACGCGAGGTCGCGCGCGTCGATCTGGTCGGAGGCGACCTCCCCGCAGCTCGGATCCGACAGCGGGACGCCGGCCGGGCACGGGTTCGCCACGGCGCGGCTCTCGGTCGCGATCTCGGCGAAGCGCACGGCGCACGCGGAGTCCTGGACCTCGCCGGTCTCGCCGTTGGCGAGCCCCTGCTGGGCGAACGCGGCGGCGATCGTGTCGACCGGGGTGGTCGAGCCGCTCGTTGTGTAGCGCACGCCGAACGGCGCCGCGGGGCTCGACACGGGCGAGAACAGCGAGCCCTGCTGCGCGTAGGGGGTGAGGAACGCGCGGCCGCCGTCGGCCGCCGCGATCGCCTTCTCGCGGAGCACGCCGTAGTTCGACTCCTGCGAGGCGAAGTCCCACGCGAGGAGGTCGATGGGGACGGCCGCGGCCGCGAACCCCTCAGGGGCGAGCCGTGCCTCGCTGATGGTGAAGAGGGTGATCGCGACGTTCGCGCCCGTCCCGGCGGCGACCATCCGGAGCGGGAGCGCGGGGTTCGCCCCCGGCGTGACGACCCGCACCGGCGTCATCTCCTTCACGTCCTTGCCCGGCTGGAGCCTGATGGCGATGAAGTCGAAGCCCTCGTCGACATAGGCGTCGATGATCGGCTGCGTCGACTCGTCGACGTTGAAGCCGTTCTTCTCGAACCAGGCGTTCAGCACGCCGGGCGTGTCGGTCGCGAGCGTCACGGTGTCGTACGGACCGACGGTGCCGCGGTGAAGCACCACGACGTCATCGCCGCCGAACGCCCTCCCCGCCGCATCCGCGGAGCCGAGGGTCGCGCCGCAGCCCCCGCCGCTACGGGCGCAGGTGGAGCTCGGCGCGGTGATGCGCACCGACGTGGCCGCGTCGAGCGTCTCGAACCAGGCATCCGAGCCTTCCTCGAGAATCGCTCCGCGCTTCACCGGGAGCACCCACCCGAACGCGCTCGGATCGCCGGAGTACTGGATCTGATCCCAGAGCACCGACTGGACGGGCGACACGGAGAGCACCATCCGGTGCGCGTTGACGACCGTCGTCTCGGTGGGCGGGGCGAAGCACCCGCCGCAGGCGAGCGCCTCGCGCGGCGACAGGAGCGTCACGGAAGGAACGGCGAGCGCAAGGAGCGCAAACAAGCGAAGTTTCATCGGCTACCTCCATGGGCGCGGGTCCGCGCGGGCGGGCTCTCGAAGCGCGCGGGCGGCGCGCGGCGCACCACCGCCAGGCTATCCAAGCCTGCGCGCGGCGGGCAGCCCGCGCACGATTGGCGCGCCGCCCGCCGCCCGGCGAGCCGCCGTCAGCCCGCGGCCCACCACGCGTCGAGGTCGCGGAGGGCGCGCTCGGCCATCACCTCGTAGCGGGCGCGCTTGCGCAGCTTGCCGTGCGCTGGATCGAGCGGCGCGATGTGCGCCCAGGTGATGTTGGACGGCTGATACGTGGGCTGCTTCCGGCCGAGGTGCGTGAGGATGCCGCCGAGCGCCGTCGTGGGCGGCGGCGGCCGGAGCGGCTCGTTCCGCAGCTGCTGCGCGAGGAGGATCGCGCACACGAACCCCGCCGCGGCGCTCTCCACGTAGCCCTCGACGCCCGAGATCTGGCCGGCCAGGTGCACGCCCGGCAGCGCGCGGAGCTCCATCGCGGGGCCGAGGAGCGCCGGAGCGTCGACGAAGGTGTTGCGGTGCACGGAGCCCATGCGGAGGAACTCGGCCTCCTCGAGGCCGGGCACCATCCGGAACACCCGCAGCTGCTCGGCGTACTTCATGCGCGTCTGGAAGCCGACCAGGTTGTACGCCGTCGCCGCCTCGTCCTCCGGGCGCAGCTGGAGCACCGCGTAGGGGCGCCGGCCGGTGCGCGGATCGGTGAGCCCCACCGGCTTCATCGGCCCGAACGCGAGCGTCTGCTCGCCGCGCACAGCCATCACCTCGCAGGGCAGGCACCCCTCGAAGTAGCGCACCTCCTCGAAGGCGCGGGCCTCCACCTTCTCCGACGCGACGAGGGCCTGGACGAACGCCTTGTACTGCGCCTCGTCGAAGGGGCAGTTCACGTACGCCTCGTCGCCGGCCTCGGCGTCGTCGCGGCGCTCGGCCGCGTCCTCCGGCGGCGCGGCCCGCTCCAGCTGCGCGCTCCGCTCGCCGCGGACCGCGCCCCCCTTGCCGTAGCGCGACTGCTTCCACACGCGCGACCAGTCGATCGAGTCGGCGCTGACGATCGGCGCGATCGCGTCGTAGTAGGCGAGGTGCTCGGCGCCGACGGCCGCGGCGAGGCTCGCCGCGAGCGCGTCGGAGGTGAGCGGCCCCGTCGCGAGGATCACGGGCCGCTCGGCGGGGATCTCCGTCACCTCCCGGTGCTCGACGGTGATCCGGGGGTGGGCCTCGATCGCCCGCGTCATCGCCTCGGCGAACCGCTCGCGGTCGACCGCCAGCGCGCCTCCGGCCGGCACCGAGGTCTCGTCGGCGCACCGCAAGGCGAGCGAGCCCACGCGCCGGAGCTCCTCCTTGAGGAGCCCCACCGCGTTGCTCAGCGCGGCGCCGCGCAGCGAGTTCGAGCACACGAGCTCGGCCAGCCGATCGCTCGTCTGCGCAGGCGTGCGCCGGTGAGGTTTCATCTCGACGAGGCGCACGCGCAGCCCGCGCTGCGCGAGCTGGTACGCCGCCTCGCAACCGGCCAGGCCGCCTCCGACGACGACGACGTCGTGCGGGCTCTCCGCTCCGTTCATACAGCTCACCAGGGTGGGGGGTCTCGCGGGCTTCTTAGCTCGCCGTGCGGCGGGCGCGCACGGCCCGCGCGGGCTTTTCGGCGGCCCCCTGGGCCGCACCAGCGCCCTGCGGCGCGGCCTCGGGCCGGCCGGCTGGCGTGGGCTCCGCCGGCGCGGGCCGTGCGGCTGGCGTGGGCTCCGCCGGCGCGGGCCGTGCGGCCGGCGCCGGGGCGGCGCTCGCGACGACCGCCGCGGCGTCCGGGGTGGCGGTGCCGTCGGCGGCGCCGTCCTCCCCTTCCCCCTCGACGATCTCCTGCTTGAAGCCGCAGTCCTTCGTCGCGCAGACGAGCATCGCCTTCTTGCCAGCGGTGCGGGTGACGAACTTCGCGCTGCACTTCGGGCATGGGACCGGCACCGGCTTCTGCCAGAGCTTGAACTCGCACTTCTGCTCGGCGTTCCAGTTGGAGCAGCCGTAGAAGGTGCGCCCGCCCTTCTTGCGGGGCCGGATCTCGATGAGATCGCCGCCGCAGCTCGGGCACGCGACGCCGAGCGGCACCGGGCGCGTGTTCTTGCAGGCCGGGTACCCGGTGCACGACAGGAAGTCGCCGAAGCGGCCCGTCTTGATGATCATCGGCTTCCCGCACTTGTCGCACGAGATGTCGGTCTCGCGGACGGCGGCGGTCCCCCGCGCGTCGGACAGGTCGCGCGTCGCCTTGCACTTCGGGTAGCGCTCGCAGCTCAAGAACCAGCCGTTCTTGCCCCACTTCTTGAGCATCATCGACCCGCACTCGTCGCAGACGATGTCGGTCTTCTCTGCCTCGGGCTTCCACGGCGCGAGCTTCTTCGACTTGTCGAGCTGCTCCCTGAACTTCTTGTAGAAGGTCTTGAGCAGCTGCTCGCGCTTCAGGCTGCCGGCGCCGACCGCGTCGAGCTCCTCCTCCATCTGCGCCGTGAAGTTCGGATCCATGATGTCGAGGTTCGACCGGACGAGCCCGTCGACCACGAACTTCCCGAGGAGCGTCGGCTGGAACGCGCCGCCGTCCCGCTTCTCGACGTACGCGCGCTGCTGCACCTTGCTGATGATCTCCGCGTACGTCGACGGGCGGCCGATGCCGCGCTTCTCCAGCTCGCGCACGAGCGAGCCCTCGTTGTAGCGGGGCGGCGGCTGCGTGAACTTCTGGTCGGTGATGACCCCCGGGGGCGACACGGCGAGCGCCTCGCCCTCCTTCATGTCGGGCAGGAGCGCCTCCGAGTCCTCCTCGGCCGAGGGCCCCGGCGCCGCGCGCTCCGCCTCGGCGGCGGTCGCCTCGGGCGCCGGCGCGGCGGCGCCGCCGTCCGCGGCGGCGCCGCCTGCGCTCTCGTCCTCGCCGGCGAACTCCTGCTGGCCCTCGGTCACCTGCAGCCAGCCGGCGAACCTGAGGATCCGCCCGGTCGCCCGGGCGAGGTAGCTCCGGTACGCGGGCGCCGCGATCGTCGGCGCGACGTCGATCTCGACCGTCGTGCGGTCGTACACCGCCGGGGTCATCTGCGAGGCGACGAAGCGGTTCCAGATGAGCTTGTACAGCTTGTACTGCTCGTCCTTGAGGTGCTTCTTGATCGAGTCCGGGTGGATCTCGACGCTCGTCGGCCGGATCGCCTCGTGCGCGTCCTGCGCGTTCTTCTTCGACTTGTAGACGTTCGGGCGCTCGGGGACGAACTCCTTGCCGTACCGCTTCGCGACCACGCCGCGCACCTCGGCGATCGCGTCGTCGCTGACGCGCGTCGAGTCGGTACGCATGTACGTGATGAGGCCGACCGGGCCGCCGTCGCGCTTGAGGTCGATGCCCTCGTAGAGCGCCTGGGCGATCTGCATCGTCCGCTTGGCGCCGAAGTGCAGGTAGTTCGTCGCGTCCTGCTGGAGCTTCGAGGTGGTGTACGGGGCGGGCGGGTTGCGCTTCTGCTCGCGCCGCACGACCTTCGCCACCTTGTAGCGGGCGGTCTCGAGGTCGGCGCGCACCTTCCCCGCGACCTCGCCGTTCGTCACCTCGAGCTTCTTGCCGTCGGCGGAGGCGAGCTTCGCGACGAACGGGGCGCGCTGCGGCGGGCTCGCCGCGCCGAGGCCGACCGCGATGTTCCAGTACTCCTCCGGGACGAACGCCTCGACCTCGCGCTCGCGGTCCACGATGAGCCGCAGCGCGACCGACTGCACCCGCCCCGCCGACAGGCCGAACGCGAGCTTCGACCAGACGAGCGCCGAGACGTCGTAGCCGACGATGCGGTCGAGCACGCGCCGCGCCCGCTGCGCGTCGTACAGGTTCTCGTCGAGCTTGCGGGGGTTGTGGACGCCGTGGTCGACCCCCTTCTTCGTGATCTCGTGGAACTCGACCCGCGCCACCTTCAGCTTCGGGTTCTTGATCTCCTCCGAGATGTGGAACGCGATCGCCTCCCCTTCGCGATCGGGGTCGGTCGCCAGCAGCACCTCGTCCGCCCTCTTCGCGGCGGACTTCAGCTCCTCCAGGACCTTCTCCTTGCCCTCGATGACCTCGTAAGTCTCGGCAAAATCGTTCTGCACGTCGACGGCGTTCTGCTTCTTGGGCAGGTCCTTGACGTGCCCCTTCGAGGCGAACACCTCGTACCCGTTGCCGAGATATTTCTTGATGGTCTTCGCCTTCGCCGGCGACTCCACGATGACGAGCGTCTTGGCCATCACCACCTTCTGAGCAACGAGATCGGGCTTGTGAGGATTGAGGGGCGCCCTTCGGTGCGAGGGAGGCCCCCCCGCGAGGAGGCGGCCACCCGAAACCGCACTGGGCAGGGTGAGCCGGCGCGCCCCTTCAACGAAGAGCCCGCCGAAACAACCCGGCGGGCCCCTCTACTACTACGGCCTGGAGCGTCAACGTCAAGAGTGCCTCCACGGCGCGTCTGGGCGGAAGCCCCGTCCTCTCGCAGACCTCATCCACGTGCGCCGGCCGGGCGTCCAGGGCGTCGAGGACCGCGCGTTCGGCCGCGCTCATCGACGGAGGTGGCCCATTTTCCTCGGGCGAAACGCCCGTCCGCGCCCCGAAGGCGGCCTCCGGGAGCGGCAGCGTGCCCCCGCCGGGCGGCCTGTTGCGCGCCGAGCGCCGCGCTCGCCGGCGGGGCGGAGGCGCCTGCCCGCCGAGAACGTCGATCACGTCGGCCGCGCGCGTGATAGGGCGCGCGCCGGAGACGAGCTCCAGCGCGCAGCCCACGCCGCGCGGGCTCCACGGGGCGTGGGGGACGACGCAGAGGTGACGGCCGAGGCGGCGGGCCGCCGCGGCGGCGGAGCGGGCGCCGCTCTCGATCCCCGCCTCGACCACGACGGTCGCGAGCGTGAGCGCGGCGAGGACCGCGTTGCGCTGGAGGAACAGCGCCGGCAGCGGCGGCGTGTCGTCGGGGACGCGCGCGAGCAGCGCGCCGCCCGCGGCGAGGACGCGCGCGAACAGCGCCGCGTGCTCGCGCGGGTACGGGTGCGCGTGGCCGCCGCCGCCGACGACGACCGTCGGCGCGCGCGCGTCGAGCGCGCCCTCGTGCGCGGCCGCGTCGACGCCGCGCGCGCCGCCCGACCAGATCGAGAAGCCCGCCTCGCCGAGCGCCGCGGCGAGCGCGCGGGTGAACCGGAGCGCCTCGTCGCTCGCGGCGCGCGTCCCGACGATCGCGACGCCCGGGCACGCCGGGAGCGCGCCGCGGAGATAGAGCGTCGGCGGCGCGGCCTCGGTCTCCGTCACGAGAGCCCAGAGCTGCGCGGGGTAGGAGGGATCTGCGGGCTGGATCTCGATCGACGCCATACGCGGCGTGTCGACCGACGCCCGGGACGAGTTGCGCGAAATGAGGACCGCGGCACGAGGAGCGCGCGGCCGCCCGCTCCCGGCGCGGTCGCCGCGCTACCGGGGCGGCACGCGAGGCGCGGCGCTCGGCGGCGCCGTGTCGGGCGGGGTCGCGCCGGGCGGCGCGGCGCCGGGCGGCGGGGCCGGGCGCGCGCCCCGGAAGCCCTGGACGAGCACGACGCCCGCGCCGCGCCGCACCTGCGCGTGGAGCTCCACGGCGAGCGGCGCGGCGCCGGGGGCCGAGAGGCACGCTCCCCGGCCGCCGATCACCGCGACGGGCCCGCGGTCCGCGTCCTGGGCGACGATCTCGAGCGCGGGCGGCGCGCCCTTCGTGACGAAGAGGTCGACCTCGATCACGCCGAGCCCGCCCTGCGCGATGAACACCGCGCACTCGCCAACACCGCGCGGGACACGCACGGGGATCGCGGCGCTCTCCCCTTCCGCGATCGCGAGCGACACGACGTCGCCGAGGGGCGCCATGCCCCTCGCCTCCCCGCGCGCGGTGTTGGCGAGCGCGAGCGCCGTCACGCGCGGCACCGGCGCGCTGGCCGCGGGCCGCTGCTCCGCCGCGCGGCTCAGGAACAGGCGCGACGCCTCCGGGTCCGGCTCGGGCGCGTCGCGCGGAGGCGGCGGGTTCCGCGGCGCGTCGGGCGCGGGCGAGGAGGCCGGCGGAGGCGGCGGGCTAGGGCGCAGGACCTCGGCGCGGCCTCCGCCGCACGCCGACGCGGCGAGCGCGAGCGACGTAGCGAGCAGGCGGCGCGCCGGCCCGAACGGATGCAGTTCGACGAGAGCGAGAGCGCGCCGCACCGCGCGGAGCCTACCAGAACCGCCGCGCCGCGCTCGGCCTGCGAGCGGCCGGCCGTGGGTCGTGCTACCCACTCGCCCGATGAAACCCAGGGACATCGTCGTCGCGACGCATGGTCACTGCTTCGACGGCATGGCGAGCGCGGCGCTGTTCACCCGCCTGATGCAGGCGCTCCGCCCCGGCGAGCCGCTCGCGCTGCGGTACCGATCCTGCGGCTACGGCCCGGGCATGACGATGATCCCGCCTTCGTGGCTCGACGGTGACGAGAACGCGATCCTCGACTTCCGCTACACGCCGACGAAGAGGCTGACGTGGTACTTCGACCACCACGTCACCGGGTTCGGCTCGGACGAGGAGCGCGACGCGGCGCTCGCCGGCGCGTCGCGCGCGAAGGTCGCGGGCGACGCGCCTCACGTCTTCTACGACGCCGCCTACGGCTCGTGCACGAAGCTCATCGCGGACGTCGCCCGCGATCACTTCGGCGTCGAGATGTCCAGCGCCGATGAGCTCATCCGGTGGGCCGACCTCATCGACACCGCGCGCTTCCCCACGGCCGAGGCCGCCGTGAGCCGGGAGGAGCCGATCATGCAGCTCGCCTCCGTGGTGGAGCACCACGGGGACGGGCCGTTCCTCGCCTCCGTGGTGCCCCGGCTCGTCGAGCGGCCGGTGAGCGAGGTGGCGCGCGAGGCGGACATCCAGGATCTCTGGCGTCCCCTCTCCGTCTCGCGGCAGACGTTCGTCACGCGCATCGAGCGCGGCGCGCGGAAGCTCGGCCGCGTGGTGCTCGTCGACCTCTCCGACGCGCCGCTCGAGGCGGTCGGCAAGTTCATGACGTACGCGATGTACCCGGACTGCGTGTACTCGGTCACGCTCTCCCGGCAGAAGCAGCACTACAAGCTCTCGGTCGGCTATAACCCCTGGTGCGGCGTCCCCCGCGATCGCGACATCGCCCCCATCTGCCGCCGCTACGAGGGGGGCGGGCACCCGGCGGTCGGCGCGGCGTCCTTCCCGCTCTCCGCGCTCGAGCGCGCGCGCGAGGCGGCCCGCGCCGTCGCCGAGGAGCTCGACGGGGAGCCCGCGCGGTGACCTGGGCCGAGCAGCGCTTCCGCAGGAGCGCGCGCGAGACGGGGCGGGCAGCGTCATCACGCGCGGCGGCCACGCGCGCGCCGCTCCTCTTCGGGCACCGGGGCGTGCGCGGCGAGGGCGCCCCCGCGGAGAACACCCTCGCCGCCTTCGAGGAAGCCGCGGCGCAGGGGGCCGACGGGATCGAGCTCGACGTGCGGGTGTGCGGCTCGGGCGAGCTCGTGGCGCTGCACGACCCGGACCTCGCGCGGGTGACCGAGGGCGCGGACCCGCGCGCCGCCGCGGCGCTCCCCTGGGACGAGCTCCGGCGGGTCGACCTCCGCGGCGACCGGGTGCCGCTCCTGTCCGAGGTGCTCGCGTTCGCGCGCGGCCTTCGGCTCGCCGTCAACATCGAGATGAAGCGGGACGTGCCCGATCGCACCGCCGTCGTGCTCGCGACCGCGCGGCTCGTGCGCGCCTGGGATCCGCGCCACGCCTTGCTCGTCTCGTCGTTCGATCCGGTCATGATCGCCTCCTTCGGCGCCCTGGTGCCGGCCGTCCCGCGCGCGCTCCTCGTGCACCGGAGCCGCTACCACGACGCGGCCGTGCGCCTCGCGCCGGCGCTCGGGGCGCTCGCCGCGCACATCGAGCGGACGATCGCGTCCCCCGAGCGCATCGCGCTCCTGAAGCGGCAGGGCCGCGTGATCAACGTGTGGACCGTGAACGACCCGCGGGAAGCGCAGGACCTCGCGGCGCTCGGCGTCGACGGGCTCATCACCGACGCGCCGCGCCGCATCCGCGACGCGCTCGCGTAGCCGGCTTCGTCGGACCGGCGCGGCCGCGCGCTACCTTCGCTGCCAGGGGTCGATGATCTCGCGCGAGCGGCGCGGGCCCCGGCGCGGGGCCGACGCAGCCGGCGGGGCCTTTCGCTCGGCGGACGCCGCCGGATCCGCCGTGGCCGCGAGCAGCGCGGCGTCCGCGGCGGGCACGTCCTCGGCCAAGGGCAAGCGTGCCATCACAGGGGTCGATGCGCGGACCACCTCCAGAGACGGCGCAGCCGGGCTCACGCTCTCGGGCTCGATCGGCGCGATCACGTGGTGGGGCGCGGCGCCCTCCACGCCGACGGGCCGCAGCGCCGTGACCGCGACCGTCGCGCTGATCGCGGACAGCGCGCCGCACGCCACGAGCCAGCGGAGCGTCGCGCTCGCGTGAGGCCTGCGGTCCGCGCGCACCTCGCCGGCCGCTGCCGCCGTCAGCGTGCCGGGCTGGGACGGATCGGCCAGCGAGGCGAGCGTGTCCTGCCGCGGGCGCGGGCCCTGGTCCCCGGGTCGGGAGAGCGGGGCGAGCTCCCCTGAGCCCTCCAGCGCGCCGGCGCCGCCCGGCGACAGCCCGAGCAGCGTCCCCGTGCGCGACGTCACGGGCGCCGGCTGCGGCGCCGAGGGCACGGGCAGCGGGATGCCCGGATCGCCCGCCGCGACGACGAAGGCGTGCACCATCTCCTGCGCCGACTGGAACCGCTGGGCTCTGTCGCGCGAGAGGGCGCGCAGGAAGAAGACGTCGAGATCGGCCGGCACGTCGGGCGCGAGGTGCGTCGCGAGCGGGATCGGCTCGACGAGGATGCGCGACAGGACCGCGCCGAGCACGTCGCCCTCGAACGGGAGCTTGCCCGTGACCGTGCGGAAGAGGATCACCCCGAGCGACCACAGGTCGCTCCGCGCGTCGAGGTTCCTGTCGCCGCGCGCCTGCTCCGGGCTCATGTAGAACGGCGAGCCCAGGAGCTCGCCGGTCCTCGTGGTCTCGTCGGTGAGGAGCTTGCCGGTGAGCTGCTTGGCGATGCCGAAGTCGAGGATCTTGACGATCTCCTCGTCCTCGTCGACGCGCGAGAGGAACAGGTTGCCGGGCTTGAGATCGCGGTGGACGAGCCCGCACTCGTGCGCGCGGCGCAGCGCCTTGCCGGTCTGGACCGCGATGCGCGCCGCCTCGGCGAGGGAGAGGCGGCGGACCCGCCTCAGGCGACGGCTGAGATCCTCGCCCCGGAGCAGCTCCATGACGAGGTACGGGACGGTCCCCCAGATCCCGTAGTCCTGCACGCTCACGACGTGCGGGCTACCGAGGTTCGCCGCGGTCCGCGCCTCGCGGTAGAAGCGCGCGCGGAACTCCGGCGAGGCCGCGTGCTCCGGATCCATGAACTTGATCGCCGCCGGCGCCCCCAGCTGGAGGTGCCGGGCCAGCCACACCGAGCCCATCCCGCCCCGCGAGAGCGGCCCTTCCAGGCGGTATTTATCGCCGACGATCGTTCCCGGCTCGACGTCCATCGCCGACTCCTCCCGCCACGGCGAGGTGGATTGCGTCTGTCTAGACGTTCGAACGGGCGGCGTCCACGCCATCAGGCGAGCGCTGCCATAAGCCAGCCTGCGCCGCCCGTGATGTCCTTTGTCCTTTCAGGAGCCACCTGAACGCGCCTGCTCAGAGCACCTTAGTCCTGGCAATCGACATGGCGGCGGACGACGCCGCCCGGGACCGGCTGCGTGAACGCCCCCGAGATGAGGGGCGGATTCCACTTCGCCTCCTTGTACTGAAAGATCATGTCGTCCTCGGTGTTGGGCACCCGCATGCGGATCGAGCGGGGGATCTCGGCCATGCACGCGCCGCCGCTCGGCGGGATCGGATCGTCGATCCCCTCCGGATCGACGCGCGGCGGCGCGGTGCGGATGGCCTCGTGATGGCTCAGCTCCACGTGATAGAGGTCTGTCCCGCGCTGCGCGACACGGACCTCGCGGACGCGCAGGCGCTGCTGGCTCCACGGCGCGAGAAAGTCGCGGGGGTGCGGCTCGAGGTGGATCTCCTCCACCGCGTCGCGGGAGCCCTGGATCAGCACACGGTAGAACCCGTCGCCGTCCCAGGCTATCGAGGCGCCGTGCGGCTCGTGAGCGAGCACCGGCGCCTCGCCGCGGAGCAGCGAGACGAGGGCGTGCCCGGGGATGGGCACCTGGGTGAGCCGCGCCAGGTTGCACGTGCTCGCGGGCCCGTGCAGGAACTGCTTCTCCCGGACATCGAGCATCTGGAACTGGGTGCCATTCGACGTGAGCGTGAAGAGCGTCGCGCCGAACGGGCTCACCACGTCGAAGCGCACCCGATCCGGATTGACCGCGAGGATGTACATGTCCCCGCGGAGCCGCCCCTGGCGCGAGAAATGGTCGACCTTGGCGGTGCCCTGGACGCCGTTCACGCAGGCATAGGAGGCCTTCATCCGGTCGAGCGCCGCGTCGGCGCTCGGGAACCGGGACGCGGGCGGATCCACGGAGGCACAGCCGGTCACGAGCACGGCGAGGGGCGCGGCCCAGGCGATCGCGCGATGGCGCATGGGCGCGGACGCTGGCAAGGATCGCCGAGCCCGTCAATCGCGGAAGCGGCGCCGGGCCCATCCGCCGGAGCGGCGCGAGGGGCGTGGCCGTGGAGGAGGGTTGTCGAGGGAGGGCCGAGGCCCGGAAGACGGCGGCGAGGACGGCCGCGCGTCCGGCCCGGAGCGAGCCCCCGGCCGGACGCGCGCGAGCGGGATCAGGACGCCCGGAGCGCCTCGAGCAGATCGACGTCGGGGATCGCGATCGGGAGGCGGGCGCGGAGGACGGCGACGTCGTTGTCCTCGCAGAGGCGAGCCACCGCGAGCCCATCAAAGAGGGAGATGGGCGCGGTCCCCACGATCGCGGCCTCTTCGCGCGCACCGGAGAGCATCTGACCGGCGGTCAGGATCCAGCCGGCGGTCGCAGGGCCGTAGTGGTGGAGCGAGCCGCGCAGCTCGGTGACCCGCTCGCGGCCGACCTCGCGGCCGTCCCGCCGGATGACCAGCGCGAGCTTGATCTCATCACCCGCCGTGCGGAGCGCGCCGGAGAAGTGGCTCTCGCCGCCCGGCGCCCCGGCGCGGCGCACCGCGCGCAGCTGGCCGATGCCGATGCGCTCGAGGGCGAGGACGCAGATCTCGACGAAGGCATGGCCCGGGAGCTCGGAGAGCTTGCGCACGAAGGCGCGCCGCGCGGCATCGCGGTAGCGCTCCACCGCGGCGAGCGCCTCCTGCTCCAGCCGCGCCAGGTCGCCCGGCAGCAGCCAGTCCGTCAGCGCGATCCTGCCGCCGGCGAAGCGGAAGCGGGGCCGCTGCCCCGCGGCGATGCGGCGCGCGTTGTCGGCGCGCACGGCGGCCGCGACCTGGGACTGCACGAGCTGCACGTCGCCGGCGAGGCGGCCGCGGCGCTGCGCCGTCTCGGCGATCTGCCGGAGCGAGACCGCGCCCGCGTTCCGATCGAAGGTCGAGAGGATCCCGGCGACCGCATCGGCGAGATCACGGCCGGCGAGGTCGTCGAGCGCGTGCCCTTCGCCGCCCGTGAGCTCGATGACCTGCGGACCGCGGTAGACGGGCTCGGCGCCGAAGCTGTCGGGGCGGTCCGCTCGGTCGGTGCGCTCGACCCGGTCGGTGCGCTCGGCCCGGTCGGTGCGCTCGCCTCGCTCGGGGCGATCGAAGCGCTCGGTCCGGTCGGAGCGCGGCGGCTCGCGGCCGTTCTCGCGCCGCGCCTCGAACACCGGCGTCGCGACGTAGGAAGGCAGCCCACCGGTGCTCGGGTTGGCCTCCGCGGTCCCGCGGCCGCGGCGGCGACGGCGGCGGCGGCGGCGGCCCTCGCCCTGCTCGCCCGACGAGCCGGGCGTCGCGCGGTCCTCGCCGCCGAGGATCGGCTGATCGTCGTCGTCCTCTTCGTCGAAGAGCTCCGCGGCGCCGGCGACGGCCTCGGCCCGCATCGCCTCGTCCGGGCCCGGCGGCTCCGCGTCGTCGAGCTCGCCCTCTTCCTCGTCGATGTACGTGCTCGCGGCGCGCGGGGACGACGGCGCCGGCGGCGGCACGGGCTCGCGCGCTGCCGCGATCTCCACGCCGTTCAGCCCGGCCGCGCTCGTCGCGCCGGCCGCGACCTTCTCGTCGTCCTCGTCCTCATCGTCGATCGCAGGCGCAGCCTGCGCCGCCGCGGCGGCGGCTCTGCCCTCGACCTCGACCGCGCCGCGCTCCGCCTCGAGCTCCGCGGGAGCGCCAAGATCGCTCTCTTCCACCGCGTCGTCGTCGGCGCCCGCATCGAACAGGGTCGGCTGCTCCTCGTCCTTGCGCGCCTTGGCCGCCTCGGGCTTTCCGCCGCGCTTCGCCTTCTTGCCGTCGAGCCCGGACTTGATGGTCTTCTCGTCCCACTCGCGCAGCGCGAACACGCCCGGCTTCACGCGCACCAGGGGGTTGTCCGCCGTGTCCTTCTTCAACGTCGCCGCCAGGCGGGCGCCCATCGTCACCTCTGGGCTCTTTCCAACGTGGCTAAGGAGGTTCTTCTCGATCGCGATATCGGTGATCTCTTTATAGTGAAGCGGTCTACCGATGAGGCGAAGCACCTCGGCGGCTGCATCCGTGAACGTCATCTTTGTTCGCCCTTCGGGCGCGCCGCCCGGCGGGCGCCCTCGTCGTCCCCATCGCGGCCGCCCCGTCCAAAGTGGCTGACGAAGCGCGCGGGATACCCCACCGCAGCCGGGAAACGCACATTCGCTCCCACTCGACCACGACGCGCGGAACGGCCTGCTCGTAGCATGCTCGGAAACGGCGGTCAACGGGACGCGCGATCCGGCTCAAGAGAAGCCGCTGACCGACCTCTAGGGCACGGAACCGGGGGCCGGGCGGCGCGAGGCCCGGATCGACCGGGCGCCGCGCCGAGGCGAGCGCGCGGCGGCCGGCAACGGCAGCCTGGATGAACGCTCGGCGCGCAGTCAACGGCGCGCGCGGGCCCCTGGATGAGCATCGATGTGGCTCGTGAGCGGATGTCGGCCAGTCCGGAGCACGGGAGAAGACCACGGGAGAAGAGGAGTTGATGCGTTGATCCGTTGAGGTGTTGAGTGTGTCGATAGGTCCGGGAGTCCAGGAGTCGAAGGCTCTCCCTCAACTCACCGCATCGCCGCACGACCGCACCACCACCGCGCGGCCGAGGAGCGCCATGCGATGATGGAGGAAGCGATTGGCCGGAGCGCGGCGGACGGACCGGGCATCACCGTACATGACCGCGCGCAATCATGCGCAACCGCGCGTGATCATGCGCAATCAAGCGTAACCGTGCGCAACCACGCCCAACCGCGTGTGACCGGGCGTGGACGGGCGCTCCTGGACGGCGCACCCCGATCGTCGCGCGGTCGTCACGGCCGCGGCTCGCCCGGCCAGCGGTGGCGCGGCGCGGCGCGGGCAACAGCGCTTTTGCGCTTTGCCATCTGCCGGACAGGAGGGTTACGCTATGTGGGTGGAGCTTTCGCGGTTGCTCGACGAGCTCACCCTGGCGGCGGACAAGGTCGGCATCGCCGTCAGGATGGAAGCGTTCGATCCGCACCTGTCGGACGCGCGCAATCCGCGGGGCGGGCTCTGCACGGTGCTCGGCCGGCGGATCATCCTGGTCGACGCCAACGCGTCGCTGCCGGATCGTATCGCCACGGTCGCGGCCGCGCTCGCGCGCGTCGATCTGGAGTCCGTGTTCCTGCCGCCGATCGTGCGCGCGACCATCGGCGCTCACGCCCGCGGCGCGCGGCCCCGGGCGGCCGCGCCGGGCGAACCAGCGCGGCTGCCGGCGCGCCCCGCGCGGGGCGGGAAGGCCCCGAAGCTGCTCCCGCTCGCCCGCACCAAGTGGCGTGACGCCTGAACGACTGTCCCGGCAGGGCGCAGGCAACGCGCGCTACGGCGCGAGCGCCCGCTCGACCTCGGTGTAGAGCGCCGCGATCGCCGCATCGAGCTGCGCCACGTCGGTCCCGCCGGCCTGCGCCATGTCCGGGCGGCCGCCGCCGGAGCCGCCCACGATGCGGGCGATCGGCTTGATGAGCTCGCCGGCCTTGAGCCGCTCGGTCGCGGACTTCGAGAGCATCACGGCGAGCTGCGCCTTGTCGCCCACGACCGCGCCGAGCAGCACCGCCGAGCGATCGCCGAGCTTGTCGCGCAGCTTCTCCGCGAGATCGCGCAGCGCGCCCGGGTTGGTGCCGTCCGGCACCCGGCGCGCGAGCACCTTGATCCCGGCGATGTCCCGGGCGCCGTCCAGCATCGCGTCGATGCCGCCGCCGCCGCCGCCGCCCTGCGCAGGGCCCGCCCCCTCCAGGATCCGTCGCTCGAGCTCGGCGACCTTCTTCTCGAGCTCCCGCTCGTGCGCCACGATCTTCCCGATCTTCTCGGCGAGATCGCCGCCCTGCGCCTTCGCTACCTGGCGCGCCCGGGCGAGCTCGGCCTCGACGCCCCGCGCGTACGCGAGCGCGTTCAGCCCCGTCGACGCGAGGATCCGCCGCACGCCCGCGGCCACGCCGCCCTCGCTCGTGATCTTGAACAGCCCGATGTCCCCCAGCGCGCACGCGTGCGTGCCGCCGCAGAGCTCCACCACCTCGGGCGTCATCGTGAGCATCCGCACCGTGTCGCCGTACTTCTCCTCGAAGATCGCCATCGCGCCCCGCCGCCGCGCCTCGTCCATCGGCAGGATCTCGGTCGTCACCTTCGCGTTCGTCAGGATCTTCTCGTTCACCAGATCCTCGATCCGCGAGATCTCCTCGCGGGTGAGGGGCCGGTTGTGCGTGAAGTCGAAGCGGAGGACGTCCGGGCCGACCCGCGAGCCCTTCTGCTGCGCGTGCTCACCGAGCACCTTGCGCAGCGCCCAGTGCAGGACGTGGGTGGCCGAGTGGTTGCGCCGCGTCGCCGACCGCGCCGCGTGGTCCACCGTCAGGTGGACGCGCTGCCCCACGGCGAGCGCCCCCTCGCTGACCACGCCCTCGTGCACGACCAGCCCGGCGAGCGGCTTCTGCGTGTCCTTCACCTCGACGCGCGCCCCGTCCGCCGTCACCTCGCCGACGTCGCCGACCTGACCGCCCGACTCGGCGTAGAACGGCGTCTCGCGCACGACGATCTCGACCGTCGCCCCCGCCTCCGCGCGCTCGACCAGCGCACGGACCTTGCGCGCCCGGTCGCCTTCGCCCTGGACGTCGACCCGGACGATCGCGACGATCTCGCTGTCGCCCTCCTCGTGCTCGTAACCCGTGAACACCACCGGCTGCGCGAGCTTGGCGCGGGCCTCGCGGTGCGCTGGGTCCACCGCGGCTGTCGGATCGATCGGGCCGTCCGCCTCGCCGGCGCCCTTGATGATCGCCTCGGCCCCCTGGACGTCGACGCCGAAGTTCGACTCCGCGCAGATGACCTGGGTCAGATCGAGCGGGAAGCCATAGGTGGTGTAGAGATCGGCCGCGGCGGCGGCCGGGAGCGTCCGCTCGCCGGACGAGCGCATCTCGTCGAAGCGCTCGTCGAGGATCTTCATCCCGCGCTTCAGCGTGGAGCGGAAGCGGACCTCCTCGTCCTCGGTGACACGGGCGATGAGCTCTCGCCGGTCGCGGAGCTCGGGGTACGTCTCGCCCATCCGGCGGACCACCTCGAGCGCGACCTCGTGAAGGAACGGCCGCTCGATCCCGAGCCGGTGCCCGTGGCGGATCGCGCGGCGCATCACCCGGCGGAGTACGTACTCGCGCCGCTGCCGCTCGGGCATCACCCCCTCGGCCATCAGGAACGCGGCCGTCCGCGCGTGATCCGCGATGACCCGCATCGACACGTCGTCGTCGGCGCTGCCCCCCGTGTACGGCTTGCCGCTGAGCTCGGCGGCCTTGTCGACGAGCCCGCGGAGCAGGTCCGTGTCGTAGTTCGACGTCACGCCCTGGAGCACGCTCGCGAGCCGCTCCAGGCCCATGCCGGTGTCGATGCTCGGCGCCGGCAGGGGCACGAGCGGGCCGTCCTTCTCGATGCGCTCGTACTGCATGAACACGTTGTTCCAGATCTCGGTCCAGCCCGTGCCGTCGATGCGCGGCTCCTCGCCGAAGCGCGCGACGTCGGGCTCCTTCCCGTGGAAGAAGTGGATCTCCGAGCAGGGGCCGCACGGGCCGACGTCACCCATCGTCCAGAAGTTGTCGGCCAGGCCGAGCCGGAGGATCCGGTCGTCGCCGAAGCCCGTGACCTTGCGCCAGATCGCCGCGGCCTCGTCGTCGGCCGGGAAGCCCCCCTCGCCGTTGTAGATGGTGACCACGAGCCGCGACGGCGAGATATCGTAGACCTTCGTCAGGAGCTCCCAGGCGAAGGCGATCGCGTCTTCCTTGAAGTAGTCGCCAAAGCTGAAGTTGCCGAGCATCTCGAAGAACGTCTGGTGGCGCGCGGTGACGCCGACGTTCTCGAGATCGTTGTGCTTGCCGCTGATCCGGATGCACTTCTGGCTCGATGCGGCGCGCTGGTACGGGCGCCTGTCCTTGCCCGTGAAGACGTCCTTGAACTGCACCATGCCCGCGTTCACGAACATCAGCGTCGGATCGTTCTGGGGCACGAGCGGCGCGCTCGGGACGATCTCGTGCCCGCGCTGGGCGAAGAACTCGAGGAATGTGCGGCGGAGCAGGTCAGAGCTGGCAGGCGTTGCGATGGACATAGGAGGACGCGCGGTCTAGCACGACCGGAGAGCGGCTTCCGCCTGCTCGACGCGCGCCCGCGACGCCGCCGCCGACGACGCGCGCGCCGGGCCGGTTTGCGCCGGGCCGGCGTGCGAGCCGGCCCGCGCCGGGCCCGCTGGGCGCGCCGGCCCACGCCGGCGAGGCGGGACCGCCGGGTCAGCGGCCGGAGGCGACGACGCTGCTGCCGGAGGCGGCCTCGAGGGCGAGCGGCGCCCTCTGGAGCGCGCTCTCGATCGCGCCCGCGACGGCGTCGCTCTGCAGCTGGGCGAGCTCCCTCAGGCCCTGGACGCGCTTCGCCTCGGCGAGCGCCTGGGCCGAGCCGGTCATCGAGCCCTTCAGCGTCTGGCTCGGCATCTCGCGGATCACGTACTCGACCTTGGCGGCGAAGCCGACCCCGTCCGCCCCATGGCGCTTGCTCAGGTGCGTGACCGAGCCGTCCAGCGTGAAGGCCGGCAGCTTGCGGCTCTTGCCTTCCGCAGCCAAGTCCGTGCCGTCGGCCACGATCTCGATGTCGGCGAACTGCGCCACGCGGTTGCGCGTCTGCTGCTTGAGCTGCGATCCGAGCTTCGCGTCCTTCACGCCGGAGCGGTTCTCGAACTTGCCCAGGCTGACCAGGAAGCGCGCCCTGGACGACGAGCGCGACAGCTTCTCGATGGCGGCCGCGATCGGGCGCTTCAGGTTGGGGGCAGGCTCGAGGTTGAGCGCCGCCTTGAGCGCCGGGACCGCCGCGGGGTTGCCCAGCGCGCCGAGCGCCGCCGCGGCCGACGCGCGCACCGCCGGGTGCGGATCCCTGAGCGCCTTCTCGAGGGCGGGCCGCGCGCCGGGGCTCTTCGACCTGCTGAGCGACAGCGCCGCCGCGACACGGAGCCGATAGTCCTTGCCGACCGCGATGTCGCGGAAAGCGGACGTGTCTGCGTCCTGGGCGACGGACAGGGCGGTCGACCCGAGCACCATCGACGCCGCCAAGAACATCGCAATGAAGAGACGACGAACCATCACGTCCCTCCGGAGAACGGCGGCTCACGCCACCCGTTCTCCTCGGTGAACCAGGGAAGTATCGCGACGCGCTGGCGTCCAGACAATCCTATCCTTGGCCAGGACGGTCGCGAGATCAAGGGCTGTTTGGCCCCGGATGGCTCATGCAGGACTCATGACGAGAGCGACGACGTCGCCGTTTGGCACGGTTCCGCGCCGCTTCGCCGCCCCGAGCGCTCATTTCCAGACACGCGGCGACGCGCGAGGCTGGCTGAGCGTCGGGCGGGTTCGGCTCAGAAGAGGATACCGAGATACCAGCGCACCGTCTGTGCGGTCTCGAGATCGATCTTCTGGACCGCGTCTTCACCCCTGAGCTGGCCGAGCCCGCCGAGAGGAAACAGCACGCCGTACTGCACCGCCGTGTAGAAGCCGCCCATCTTGTCGGGGTCGTCGTTGAGCGTCCCGTCCTTGGACTGGAAGTACAGCTGCGCGTTCAGCTCGATGCCGAGATCCCGGGAGTTGCCGGGAGCCTGGAGGAACTCGGAGGCGCGGCTCCAGATGGCCGCGGCGCCGACGCCGGCGCGCTGGCCGTTCTTGTCGCGGGCGAAGTCCCAGTCGACGCCAGGGCGGAAATAATACGCGCCCTGGACCCGAGAGAGGATGTTCCTGAAGAGGATCTGGTCGACCCGGTAATCGGGGTGGAAGCGGAATGTCGAGTACGTGCGATCGGTCGAGCTCTGGGGATCCATGGCCCCGAGCTGCGTCCCCCGCGGCTCGAGGGCGGGCGCGTCGTCGTCGCCGGTCGCGTACCCGAAGCCGAAGTGGACGCGCAGCCGGCCCTCCATCTCGGTGAGCTCGGCCTGCGTGGCGAGCCCGAACTGCCGGACGCCCCAGCCGGTGTCCTTCGGCGAGATGACGTTCGCATAATCGCTCTCGTCCTGCCCGCGCAGATCGAGGGATCCGTAGATCATCGCCGCCTCGAGCTCGAAGCGGAACTTCTTGTAAAGGAGCTGGAACCACACGTCGGGGATGATCATCTCCGCACCCCGATGCACGTACCCCGAAGCGACGTTGTCGGCGCTCTGGCCGAGCGACGCCGACAAGTCGGCCGTGGTGTCGCCGGCGGTGTTGTCGTTCGCCAGCGTCTGCTGCCGGTAAGCGAAGTAGACGCCGCCGTTCATGACCATGTTGCCGCGGGCGAGCTCGAGCTTCTGGAGCTCGGGATTCTTGCGGCGGACGGCGACGAACACGTACTGATCGACGTCATCGGACTGGGCGAGGTCGTACGGCTGGCCCTCGAGGTCCTGGATCGACGCGCTCGTCGCGCCCTCGTTGGCCCAGTCCCACGCACCGGCGAAGTAGATGTCGTATTTCTTGATGCCGGTGACGAACATCAGCCGGTCGACGGTCGACTGGTAGTCTGAGTCGTACCCGTCACCGCTGTTCGCCACCATACCGAGGCCCCAGTGGTTCGGCATGCGGCCGAAGCGGAGGAGACCGACGGGGGTCATGTACTCTCCCCAGATCCGCTTGACGGAGATCGAGTCCTTCGTCGAGTTGATGCCGGCGCTGGGCGCCCACTGGGTGCTGGAGAAGGCCCCGAGCGGCGAGTAGCCGCCCCGGCGGGCGACCTGGTAGCCGCCGCCCGCCGCCGGCTGGTTCGCGTAGCCGTCCGGGGTCGAGCCGAGCACCACGTTGTCGAGGAGATCGACCTGAGTGAGGATGCGCAGGTTGTCGCTGATGTGCAGCTCGGGATTGAGACGGAACCGCATGTTCGCGCCGGCCTGGGTGTCGTTCGTGCACGAGTCGAACGAGCGGGTGCCGCCGCTCGTGGTCTCGCTCGGGTTGCAGAGCGAGACCGCGTTCCCCTTGTAGGAGTCGTCGGCCGGCTGCGGCCAGAGCGCCTCATTGCGGGGGTCGATGCGGCCGAGGGCGAAGCTGTTGAAGAGCTCCCAACGGAGCCGGTAGTAGCCGTGGAACTCGAACGTCGGTCGCGCGTGGGACCACCAGTCCTCGGCGTAGACCTCGCTGGGCCGGGCGCCGATCTCCGCCTGGATCGCCTGTCGCTCGGGCTGCTCGGCCGCCGCAGCGGCTGCGGGCGCCTCCGAGGCCGCCGGCGTGGCCGGCTGCGGCGCGGAGGGAGCGGCCGTGTCGGCCGGCGGCAGGAGCGGCTGGCGCGCCGCCGGGGGTTCGGGCGTCTCGGCGCCGGCCGGCGCCGCGCCGGGCTGCGCGGGCGTCGCGCCGGGCTGGGCCGGCGCGGCGGCCGGCGCTGCGCCGGGCTGGGCCGGCGCGGCGGGCTGGGCCGGTGCGGCGGGCTGCGCTGCGCCGGGCTGCGCTGCGCCGGGCTGGGCCGGCGCGGCGGGCTGGGCCGGCCGGCGTGCCGGCTGGGCGGACGCGGAAGACGCGCCCAGCACGAGCGCGAGCGCGAGGCCCGACCGGAGGCGACGGCGAGGGGTGCCAGGGCGGCACGACGTACCCGGAGACCGCGACGAGATGGGCATCTGCTTGGTTTCGTTCGCGCGTTTTCGCCCCGCGCGCAGGAAGAGGTTGAAGATCCGAGCTCTCGGTGACCCGGAGGCCGGGGGCCGATGTCTCACGCCCGGCCTGTGTGGTCAAGGCACCGCTCGGCCCCGGGCCCTGGAACCCGGTCACGGATGCACACCCGGGACGCACCGGAGCAGGGGCCACCGGCCACCTCAACCCCGGTCGGCTGGCAGCGACGGCTGGCGGGTCCGCCTCAACCTCGGTCGGGTCCGCCCAACCTCGGTCGGGTCCGCCTCAACCTCGGTCGGGTCCGCCTCCGGGGCCGCCTCAACCTCGGTCGGGGCCGCCTCAGTCCGCCTCAACCTCGGTCGGGGCCACCTCAACCTCGGTCGGGGCCGCCTCAACCTCGGTCGGGGGTGGGCAACGCGCTGACGAAGCCCCACGACGCGCCAGCAACGCCCGCGGCTGCACCGCCGCCGGCGTCCCCGCTCGCGCCAGCGCCGTCGCCGGCCGCGCCGCCGCCGCTCTCACCTGCGCCGCCGGAGCCCCGATCCCGCCTCACCTGCAGCGCACGGCCGCGCGGACGGGCGGATCTCGCCGTCCTCCCCTCTGGATCTCTCGCCCGAGCTGAGCGACGCTCTCGCCCGCAGCATCCCGCTCCCGCCGACGGAGCCATGGAGAAAGCGCTCATGAACCGGACACTCATTGCACTACCCCTCGCGCTGTCGTCGCTGCTCGCCGCGGGCTGCGGCCACTCCGAGCAGGAGTGGAAGTCGCAGCTCGACAAGTACAACCAGCTCCAGAACCGGAGCCAGAAGAGGGAGGCCGAGCTCGAGAAGGAGCTCGCCGACGCGAAGCAGCGCGTCGAGGAGCTCGAGAAGAAGCTCGCGGACCAGGGCGCCGACATCTCGAAGATGAGCTCGACACTGGAGGACCGCGAGAAGGCGCTGGCCGAGTACAAGGCGCGCGCGAAGCAGCTCGAGGCGATCCAGGCGCGGTTCGACCTGCTCCGGAAGAAGCTCGAGGAGCTCGTCAAGCTCGGCCTGGAGGTCCAGGTCCGCAGGAACCGGATGGTCATCTCGCTGCCCGGAGACGTCCTGTTCGACTCGGGCAAGGAAACGCTGAGCAAGGAGGGCCAGCAGATCCTGAAGAAGATCTCGGACGTCATCCGGGGCGACAAGTCGCTCGTGGACCGCGACTACCAGGTCGCCGGGCACACCGACAGCCAGCCGTACAAGAGCGGCCCGTTCCAGGACAACTGGGGGCTGTCGCTGATGCGCGCCCGGGCCGTGCTGCTGTTCCTGATCGGCAAGGAGGGCCAGCTGCCGACGAGGCACTGGAGCGCGGCAGGGTTCGCGGACACGGACCCGATAGCGAACAACAACACACCGGCCGGCAAGCAGAAGAACAGGCGCTGCGACCTGATCGTGATGCCGGACGTCGACGAAATGCTCGACCTGACGAAGCTCGCCACGAAGTAAGCGCCGGCAAGCGAGGGGCCCGTGGCGCCGACAGCGGCGTGCCGCTTCGTGCACCACGGGCTCAGCCGCCGAGCCACTGCCGCGCGAGCTCGAGCGTGCGGGCGTTGTCCGGCACGTCGCGGAGGAAGCGCTCGCGCCAGGCCGGCTCGCTGAGCTGCTCGGCGCGCGCGAGCAGCGCCGTCCTGGCCGACGCGATCGCGACCTCGGCCTCGGCGCGCCTCCCGCTCGCGGCGAGCGCCTCGACATAGGCCAGGCGGACGAGCGACTCGCCCTCTTCCAGCGTGCCGAACTCCGAGAGCCGCGCGCTCGCCTCGGCGGCAGCCCGGATCGCCTCGTCGGTGCGCCCGAGCCCGAGCAGCGCGCGCGCGAGGAGGGAGAAGGCCTGCACGCAGAGCGTCGGCGCGCTCTCGAAGAGCGCGATGGCCGCGCGCGCCTCGCGCTCGGCGGCCTCGAAATCGCCCATGGCGAGGGCGATCTTCGCCAGGTAGCAGCGAGCGAAGAGCTCCGTGCGCACCATGCCCGCCCCCTGGCTCGACGCGACCGCCTCCTCGGCGAGCGCCCGCCCCTCGGCGAGCTGACCACGGTACCCGAGCGCGTGCGCGAGGTTGGCCTGCACAGAGACCTTCAGCTCGTCCAGGTGCATCCGGTCGGCCGCCTCCATGGCTGCCCGCAACATCGACTGGGCCATCTCGAAGTCGCCGAGCTCCGTGCACACGGAGCCCAGGCTCGCCCGGGCGCTGAGCGCGTTGCGACGATCGCCAGCCTGCTCGAAGGCGAGCAACGCGGCTTCCTGGCTGGCGGCGCAGGAGCCCAGGTCGCCTCTGCACATCTCATGGGCCGCGCGCGCGTCGTGGAGGTGCGCGACCACCTCGATATCCGTCGTCTCCGCGCTCGCGAGGGCGCGCTGGACCACATCGAGCAGCGCGGCGCCTTCGGCGTACCGCCCCCCCAGCGACAGCGCGCTCGCGCCCGCGGACAGGCAGCGGTGCTTTGCGTCCTGCGCGTCGCCGGAGGCGGCCACGCCCACCGCCTCGGTCGTCCAGCGTTCAACCTCGTCCAGCCGCCCCAGCTTGGACGTGGCCCATACCAGGGGGATGATGGCCGAGAACCACGCGGCCGAGCCGCGCTCCACCAGGCCCAGCGCCTCGCTCCCCCGCTCCGCGGAGAGCGCGAGATCGCCGCGCCACACATGAGCCTCCGCCTGGACCCAGCGGAGCCTGCCGGCGGCGTCCCCGGCCGCGCCGCAGCCGAGACCCCGGTCGGCCCGCGCGATCGCCGCGTCGAGATCGCCGCCGCGGAGCGCCTCCTCCGCCGCGCGCAGGTACGCCTCCGCCGCCCGCGCCGGCGCGCCGCCGAGCTCGAAGTGCTCCGCCAGCACCGTCGCGTCCGCCCCGCCAGCGCGGGCCAGCCAGTCGCCCGCAAGGCCGTGCCCGACGCGGCGGTCGCGCTCGGTCAGCATGCCGTAGGCCGCCTCCCGCACCAGCGCGTGCCGGAACTCGTATTCCACCTCGCCCGCGATCCGCGCCTCGCGCCGCCGCACCAACAGCTCCCGCCGCCCCAGCTCCGCGAGCGGCTGCGCCACCGGCGCGCCGCCCACCAAGGCCGCGATGGCACCTTCCCACGACGTCTCGCCGAACACGCTCGCCGCGCGCAGCACCCGCCGCTCCTCCACGCCCAGCGCTTCCAGCCGCGCCTGCACCATCGCCAGCGCCGTCTCCGGCATCCCCTCGCCCCGCCCCTCGGCCACCGCGCGGATCTGCTCCTCCAGCACGAACGCGTTGCCCTCGGCGCGCGCCAGCAGCTCGTCCACCTGCGCCGCGCTCACGCCGTCGCCCAGCACCTCCCGCACCAGCCGCTCGCTCGCGCGCCGGGGCAGCGCCGCGAGCCGCAGCCGAAGCCCGACCCGCTGGCGCCAGAGCTCCGGAAACAGCTCGTCCACCTCGGGGCGCGCCAGCGCCAGCACCAGCAGCGGCAGGTCCCTCGCGTGCTGGAGCGCCGCGTCGATCAGCCGCACCGTCGGCAGGTCGCCCCAGTGCAGATCCTCCAGCACCAGCAGCACCGGCTGCCGCTCGCACTCGGCCCGAACGAAGTCCTCGAACGCCTGGCGGATGCGGTCGCCCATCAGCACCGGGCTCTGGCGCGCCGCCTGCAGCTGCACATCGCCCTCGTCAGGGAAGGGCGCCCCCACCAGCTCGCCGAGGAACGCCGCCACGTGCGGCCCCTTGCTCCCGAGCCCGTCGAGCCGTTCTACCCGCGCCAGCACCTTGCTCCGCCGCACCTCCAGCGCCTCGCCGTCGAGCAGCCCCATGGCGCGGCGGAGCGCCTGGGCGAGCAAGCCGAACGCCGAGCCGGCCGCCATTGGATCGGCCCTGCCGATCCAGACCTCGGCGGCCTCGCGCTGCTCCTTGATGGCGCGCAGGAACTCCCAGGCGAGGCGCGACTTGCCCATGCCCGCGGCCCCAACGACGACCACCGCGCTCGCGGCGGGCTCGTCCAGGCAATGGCGCCACTCGGCCGCGAGCTGCGAGAGCTCTCGCTCGCGCCCCACGCACGGCGTCGGCTTCCCGAGCAGCCTCGGCACCGTGTCCGGCTCCTCCTTCCGGCCGCGCAGCCAGCATCCTCCGGGCCCCCGCGCCGTATCGAAGCGGCTCGCGAGCAGGCTCGCCGTCGCGCTGTCGAGCCGGATACCCCCGGACGGCGGGCCGTCGCGCCCCACGATCAGCTGGGCCACCCGATCGACCAGCTCACCGACAGGCAGCCTCCCCTCGATCTCCGCCAGCCCCGTCGCGACCGACATGGGCGCGCCGCCAACCACGGTCCGGAGCGCGAGCGCGCAATGGGCCGCTCGCACCGCGAGGTCCGTCGGAGACTCGGCCCCCGACAGCGCGACGAGCAGCCACTTCGACTGCAGGAAATCGAGCCTCCCACCGTGGCGCGCCGCGATGTCCCGCAGCGCCTGGGCCTGCGCGACCCCATCGGCCTCCGCCAGCGTCGCGCCGGTCTCCTCGCTGCCATGGGCGGCCAGGATGACGCACATGACCCGCCGCTCCGACGTCGTGATCTCCTCGCCGGGCGCGCGTGGCGCCGCGACCGCGCTCCCTCCCGCGGCGAGCCCCTCGCCGGCGAAGACGGCCAGCTCCGCCGCGACGGCGGCGCCGTCGCGCGGCCGGTGCTCCGCCGACTTCGACAGCATCCGGGCTACGAGGCGCTCGAGCAGCTCGGGGATGCCGTCGCGCAGCTCCCCGAGCCGCGGCGGCTCTTCCAGCACGACCTTCACGAGAAGCGACAGCAGGTTGTCGCCCAGGAACGGCCGGCGCCCCGCGAGGCACTCGAACAGGATGCACCCGAGCGCGAACACATCCGCGCGGGCGTCCACCGGCGCCTCGCCGCTCGCCTGCTCGGGGGCCATGTACCCGGGCGTCCCAAGGATCGCTCCGGGCGCCGTCAGGCTCTGCGTGAGCCAGAGCTCGCGCGCGATGCCGAAGTCGAGCAGCGTCGCTCGCTCGACCGCGCCGCCCACCAGCATCAGGTTGCTCGGCTTCAGGTCGCGGTGGACGATGCCCTGCTGGTGGACCGCGCCCAGCGTCGTCGCCACCTGCGCCGCCAGCGTCACGCTCTCCGCCATCGAGAGCGGTCCTTGAGCGAGCCTCTGCTCCAGCGTCACGCCCTCCAGCCACTCCATCGCCAGGTACGGCTGTCCTGCGCCCGTCGTCCCGTGCGCCACGTACCGCACGACCCCTGGCAGCCGGAGCGTGACGAGCGCCTTCGCCTCCCGCGCGAACCGGCGCAGATCGCCCGCGCTCGCGCTGTGCAGCACCTTGAGCGCGACCGCCTCCCCCGACCGCCGGTCACGCGCGCGATAGACCTCCCCCATCCCGCCGGATCCGGCGAACCGCTCGATCTCGAACCGATCCTCGACCACGTCCAAATCGCGCATTGCGTCTGCGATGTCGTTCACACGGGCCTCCAGCGACGGCCCTCACCCGCTGGATCACGGTACCCTGTCAGGAGCCAAATGTAATCTACGCCACGATCACCCCTGCATGTGGCCGATCTCGGGCACCTGGATCGCAGAGCGACCACAATGCGCTCTGGTGCTCGGGCGCCCGGGGACATTCGCGACGACAGCGCGTTCCGGTGCCCGGGCACCGAGCTCCTGGCCCGCCGCGCAGGGCAGCGCGCGGCGTGATCTCAACCGCCGAGTCGGATCCGGAATGTCGAGGCAGGCTCGTGTCCGCACGCCGTTCCCGCCCGACAAGGCTCGACCTCGACGCGGTGCTCGCCGGGCTCGTGATCCTTGAGCGGCACACGGAGGCGCTGGACCTGGCCGCCCTTCCATGGCCCCGGCGCGAACACCTCGGGCCGCGCCGCCGGAGGCGCCTTATTGCCACGCATCCTATCTCATCGAGGTTCGACGCCGCCGGGCGAGCGCGACCGGCGTCGCCGCGCTGGCCACCCGGAGCCGCCGCCCTTAGGCTCACCGCCGCGATGCACCGCTGGTTCAACACGGCAGGCCCCTGCAATCCGGCCGATCACTACATGCTCCCGCCAGAGGAGCGCCTGCCCGGGGTGCGCGACCTCGTCGATCGCAAGGCTTACTTCGTCCTGCATGCGCCACGGCAGATCGGCAAGACGACCTCGCTGCGTACGCTCGCCCGGCATCTCACGGCCGAAGGGCGCTATGTGGCGGTCCTCGTCTCGGCGGAGATCGGCGCTCCCTTCCCCGACGACCCTGGCGCAGCCGAGCTCGCGATGCTCGCCGAATGGCGCGGCACCGCCGGCTCGCAGCTCCCGGCCGATCTGCGGCCGCCACCGTTCCCCGATGCCCCCCCCGGCCAGCGCATCGGAGCGGCCCTGCGCGCCTGGGCCAAGGCTGCGCCGCGTCCGCTCGTCGTCTTCCTCGATGAGGCCGACGCCCTGCGCGACGCGACGCTCGTCTCCCTGCTGCGCCAGATCCGCAGCGGCTATCCCGATCGCCCGAGTGACTTCCCGCACGCGCTCGCGCTCGTCGGCCTGCGCGATGTGCGCGACTACAAGGTCACGTCCGGCGGCAGCGACAGGCTCGGGACGTCGAGCCCCTTCAACATCAAGGTCGAGTCCCTCACCCTGCGCAACTTCACGCACGACGAGGTCGCGGCGCTCTACGCCCAGCACACGGCCGAAACCGGCCAGGTCTTCCGTCCGGACGCCGTGGACCGGGCCTTCGAGCTCACCCAGGGTCAGCCATGGCTCGTGAACGCGCTCGCCCGCCAGCTCGTCGATGTCCTGGTCAAGGATCGCGCGCTGCCCATCACGGCCGCGGACGTCGATCGCGCCAGGGAGATCCTCATCGAGCGGCAGGACACGCACCTCGACAGCCTGGTGGACCGGCTGCGCCAGCCGCGCATCCGCGCCGTGATCGAGCCCATGCTCGCCGGCACCACCCTCGGCGATGTGCCCGAAGACGACCGGCGCTTCGCGGTCGACCTGGGCCTCGTGCGCCGAACGGCGGAAGGCGGTCTCGTCATCGCCAACCCCATCTACCGCGAGATCATCGTCCGTGAGCTCGCGAGCGGGGTGCGCGACTCGCTGCCGCGCATCCCGGCGACCTGGCTCACTCAGGACGGCCGCCTCGACGCCGATCGCCTGCTCGACGCCTTTCTCTCCTTCTGGCGCCAGCACGGTGAGCCGCTGCTCAGGGCGGCGCCCTACCACGAGATCGCCCCGCACCTCGTGGTCATGGCCTTCCTCCACCGCGTCGTGAACGGCGGCGGCACCATCGATCGCGAGTACGCCATCGGCCGGGGCAGGATGGATCTCTGCGTCCGTTATGCGGGCGAAACGCTCGCGATCGAGCTCAAGGTCTGGCGCGACGGCCGCCCGGATCCCCTTGCCGAGGGGCTTGCCCAGCTGGACGAGTACCTCGCCGGGCTGGGGCTCCAGCGCGGATGGCTGATCCTCTTCGACCAGCGCGCGGGACAGCCCCCCATCGCCGAGCGCACGCGCCGCGAGCACGCGTTGACCCCTGCCGGTCGCGAGGTCGTCGTCATTCGCGCCTGAGCGCGCTCGTCGTTCAGGAGCTGTCCCGGGGCGCCCTCGGCGTGCCTTCCGGCCCGACGCCGGCCGCGCGGGGCCAGATGACGCGCACGGCACGCGCCGTGCGGCACGGCATCACGGGCAAAGGAACGCGTGAGGTGTCCTGACGAGTGCCTGGCATGTCCTGATGGGCACCCGCGTGTCCTGATGGGAGGCTGGCATGTCCTGATGGGCACCGGCGCGTCCTGATGGGAGGCTCGCGTGTCCTGATGGCCGCCGCGCATGTCCAGACGGCCGCGTAGTCAACGAGATCAACCCATCTCTCGGTGGAGAAACGAGGCCGACGCCATCGGGCGCGTGGCGCAGGGCATCCGCCGTCACCTCGCGGGAGCCCCTCCCCCCTTCAGCAAAGCCGTAGGCCCTCGTGGAGGGAGCGCGCAGCGCGGCGTGCTCCCTCCACGAGGGCCGGGCGACTACCTCGATCCGGGCTACTCCGTGGCCGCCGCAGCCTCCCCCGTCCCGGCCGCAGCCGCAGCCGTCACCTCCAGCTCGCAGCGCACCACCTGGACCTCGCCGTCCGCCAGCTCCGCCCGCTCCACGAGCTCGTGCGCCCCCGCCCGCACCGCCGCGAGCACGTCCCCCAGCGCCGGCTTCAGCCGCGCCAGCGTCGCCGCGTTCGCCCCCAGCGCCAGATCCGTCACCACGCGCCCCACGCTCGCGCCGAGCTCGCTCTTCCGCTTGTTGACCGCCGCCATCGCCGCAGCCGCCAGCTCCAGGAGCCCCGCGTCCGCCGGCGCCGCGACCTCCGCGAAATCCCCCGGCGCCGGCCACTTCGCCCGGTGGATCGACCGCTGCCCCGTCTCCTCCGCGTACACCCAGGCCCAGACCTCGTCGGTGATGTACGGGAGCACCGGCGCGAACAGCCGCAGCAGCACCGAGAGCCCGAGCCGCAGCGCAGCCACCGCCGAGCCCCGCGCCGCATCACCAGCGCCGCCCTCGCCGCGCGCCCGCGCCTTGGCCAGCTCCAGGTAAGCGTCGGTGAACCAGCGCCAGAAGAAATCCTCCGTCCGCTCGAGCGCCGCCGCGAACTCCTGCGCCTCGAACGAGCGCGTCGCGTCCGCCACCACCGCCGACAGCTTGTGCAAGAACGCCCGATCCAGCTCCTCGGAGACCGGATGGACCTCCGCAGACTGGCTGAGCACGTACTTGCCCGCATTCCAGATCTTCGTGACGAGGCGCTTGCCGATCTTCAGCACCTTCTCGTCAAACGCCGTGTCCGTGCCGAGCCGCGCGCTCGCCGACCAGTAGCGGACCGCGTCCGACGAGTAGTTGTCGAGCAGGTGCATCGGCGTCACGACATTGCCCTTGCTCTTCGACATCTTCTTGCGATCGGGGTCGAGGATCCACCCCGAGATCGCGATATGACGCCACGGCACCGACGCCTCGTGCAGCATCGCCTTCGCGATCGTGTAGAACGCCCACGTCCGGATGATGTCGTGCGCCTGCGGGCGCAGATCGGCCGGGAACAGCCGCGCGTGGCGCCCCTCGTCGAGCCCCCAGTGCGAGCTGATCTGCGGCGTGAGCGAGCTCGTGAACCACGTGTCGAACACGTCGGACTCCGCCGTGAAGCCGCCCGGCTTGTCCCGCTGAGACGCGTCGTACCCGGGCGGCACGTCGACCGTCGGATCGACCGGGAGCACCTCGCGCGTCGCGAGCAGCGGCCTACCGTGATCCGGGTTGCCCTCGGCGTCGAGCGGATACCAGACCGGGAACTGCACGCCGAAATACCGCTGGCGGCTGATGCACCAGTCGCCCTGGAGGCCCTCGGTCCAGTTGCGGTACCTGAGGCGCATGAAATCCGGGTGCCACTCGATCTTGTCGCCGAACTCGAGGAGCTTTTCCTTCTTGTCGGCGAGCCGGACGAACCACTGCCGCGTGGGCACGAACTCGAGCGGCTGATCGCCCTTCTCGAAGAACTTCACCGCCCGCTCGATCGGCTTCGGCTCGCCCCGCAGCGCCGGGCCTGCGCCGGGCGCCGCCGCGTGCTCCTCGCGGCGGAGGAGCTCGACGACGGCCGCGCGCGCCTGCTTCACCCCCTTGCCCTGGAGCGGCCCATAAGCCGCGTTCGCGGCGGCCGGATCGCGGCTCTCAAAGGCGCCCTCCCCGAACGTCACCGGGAGGAGTCGGCCGTTCTTGCCGAGCATCTGCCGGAGAGGGAGCTTCTGCTCCCGCCACCAGATCACGTCCGTCGCGTCGCCGAAGGTGCAGACCATCAGGATGCCCGTGCCCTTCTCGCGATCCACGAGCGTGCTCGGGAAGATGGGCACCGGCGCGCGGAAGATCGGCGTGAGCGCCGTCTTGCCGAAGAGGTGCTGATACCGCGGATCCTCGGGGTGCGCCGTCACGCCCACGCAGGCCGCCAGCAGCTCCGGGCGCGTCGTGGCGATGACGAGCTGCTCGCCCGTGCCCTCCACGGCGAACGCGATGTCGTGGAACGCGCCGGACTGCGGGCGATCCTCGACCTCCGCCTGCGCGACCGCGGTCTGGAAATCGACGTCCCACATCGTGGGCGCGAAGACCGAGTAGAGGTGGCCCTTCTCGTGCAAATCCAGGAACGACAGCTGCGCCGTCCTGCGGCAGTGATCATCGATGGTGGCATACTCGTACTGCCAGTCGACCGAGAGGCCCACCCGGCGGAAGAGCGCCTTGAAGACCTGCTCGTCCTCGCGCGTGACCTTGTGGCAGAGCTCGATGAAGTTCGGCCGCGACACGATGCGCGGCTGCTCCTTCTTGAGCGCCTCCGGCGCCGCCTGCGGCAGCGAGAGGCCGCGCTCGTACGGCGTGCGCACGTCCGTGCGGACGTGGAAATAGTTCTGCACGCGCCGCTCGGTGGGCAGGCCGTTGTCGTCCCAGCCCATGGGGTAGAAGATGTTGAAGCCGAGCATCCGGCGCTGCCGGACGATGACGTCCGTGTGCGTGTAGCTGAAGACGTGGCCGATGTGCAGCGAGCCCGAGGCGGTCGGCGGAGGCGTGTCGACCACGAAGGTCTCCTCGCGGGGGCGCGAGGGGTCATAACGGTACGTCCCGTCGGCCTCCCACGCGTCGGCCAGGCGCTGCTCGGCGACGGGCGAGTCGAAATGCTTCGGGAGCGTCGCTGGATCGATGGTGCGGAACGTCTTCTTGGTCGTCACGTGATCACCTGCAGAACTGACCCCGCAGGTACCGCCCGCGGGGGCGCGCATCCTACGTCGTACCCAGGGTAACGCTCAAGGCGCGCCGCGTCACCGGAGGGCGATCGGCGCTCGCGTCCGCCCGAGATCGGCGGCTCCTTCCTTGGAGAGGCCGGCGGCTCCGCCGCGGCGCTCGACGTGGACGCGCTCGCCGGGGCGGCGGCTCAGTCGTAGCGCTCGACGTGGACGTGCTTGCGGGGTACGCCGAGCTCGCCACGGGCGAGCTCGCGCACGAGCGAGACCATCCGATCGAGGCCGCAGATGAAGACGTGCGGGGCCGGATCCCCGCTCGCCCCGGCCAGCTCCCGGTAGAGCTCGGGCACGTGCGCCTGCACGTAGCCGCGGCGGCCCGACCAGGACGGGCCGCCGCGCGAGAGCGTGATCTCGTAGCGGATCCGGTCCGAGCCGCGCGCGAGCGCCTCGAGCTCGTCGCGGTAGATGATGTCCTCCTCGAAGCGCGCGCCGAACAGGATCCACAGGTGCGCGGCCACCCCGGCGCGCAGCGACGCGTGCAGCATGCTCCGGAGCGGCGTGACGCCGGTGCCGGTGGCGACGAACAGCGAGGGCGCAGGGCTCTCGGGATCGCGCGTGAAGAGCCCGTGCGGGCCGACGGCGCGGAGCGTCGCGCCGGGCTCCAGCCGGTGCAGGTACTCCGAGCCGGCCCCGCCCTCCACGCGGGTGACCGCCAGATCGAAGCGAGGCGAGCCGTCGGGGGCAGAGGCGATCGAGTAGGCGCGCTTCACCTCACCGCCCGGGAGCGGGAGGACGAGGTTGACCCATTGCCCGGCCTCGAACAGGAACTCCCTGCCGTCAGCGCGCTCGAACGAGAGCTCTCGCACGAAGGGGCTGAGAGGCCGGACGGCGACGAGGCGGGCTTCGAACGGTTCGGCTTGGATCATGATCGGGCCTCTGCAGGGCCACAGGCTGCTGGGCCGCGCGGGTGGCGAGGTCTTACCGCAGCCCTCGCCCTGGCCCAATCACGATCGGAGCCGTCAGCGCGCTGCCGGACGGCGTGGAGTCGCGGAAGTCTAGGCCTTCCGGCTCCACGCCGCCGGAGCGCACGGCCGGACCGCCGCCGTTCGCGGCGCTCCGGCGCCGGAGCGGCAGCGGATCTACCGCTGCACGCCCATGCGGCGGCGCTGCGGGATGTTCAGCGCCGGCCGGGAGCGATCCTGGTTCGGGAGCTTGCTCGGCGGGCGGGGCTCCCTGTGCGCGGGCTTCGGCGCCGGGGCATGCCCCGCCTGCGGCGGGCGCTGCTCGGGCGTCTTGGCCGAACCGAGCTGCAGTGCGCGCTCGGGGACATGCGCGGGTCGCTCCGTCATAGGATCCTCCATTCGATCACTCATCACCACGGCAGAAAGAGCACCAAGGCTGAACGAACCCTTCGAAGAACCAGCTCTCATACACCCTCCATTCATCGTACGACCCCGGATTGAAGGCACACCGATGCCGCGACGGACGCTGGCTCCGGACGCCGCCCAAAGGCCTCTCGACTGGCGCTCTCGCGCGATGGAACGCACCTCCACGCATCGCCGGGGCAGGGCGGTCCGCATCACCACACGCCCCCTGGCAAGGCGCCTCAGCGCCTCGCCGTCAGGAGAGATGGCGAGTCGGCCCGCCGCGCCACGAACCATCCGGCTCGGTGCTTCGCGCGAGCGGCCAGCGAGCGAGGGGCTGCGACCGCGAGGTCAACGACCTCCAGCGCATCGGACTCGTTCGCAGTTGGACCACGCTCCGTCCCCACGAGCACACGACCCACGCCCGCGCGGGGATTCCGCGGGCGGCCGTCGTGGCTGCTCACGCGCGGCGGCAGAGGGTCGCCGTGCCTACCTGGGCAACAGGCGCTTCCCCTTCGGGGCCGCGTGACGGAGCGGTGGTATCAGCAGGGAGTGTTCATGATTGACGCGGGCGACGCGTCGACAACAACGCTAGCACCGGAGCCAGAGATCGCCCAGCACTTTCTGCGTCTGTGGAGGAGAGCAGTGCGCGTGGTGATCTCGCGCTGTCCTCGCGGAGCGTTCGTGTCCTCCTTTTAGTTCCGCTTCCGCTTCTTCTCCGCCTCACGAGCCACAGGAGCGCGCGGGCGCGCCTGGGCGCCGAGCCGCAGCTCAGAACGCGATGCGCAGCCCCAGGCCAAGGGGGACCGCTCCAGGCGACGCGACGACGGCGCCCGGACCGACGAGGAGGCGCGCAGCGGCCAGCCCGCGCATATCGAGCCCTTTCCGCAGCACCCGCTTCTTGCCGATCACGTAGAGCGGCAGGCCGGCGCCAACGGCGGCCACGCCCCCGGCCGCCGTCGCCACGGCCACCGTGTACCCGTCGCGGTGCTTCGTGACGGCCTCGTCGTGGTTCGCGGTGATCAGCACGGCGCCGGTGACGACGGCGGCTGCTCCGAGGCTCGCGAGGACGATCCCCGAGACCATCATGACCGTGCTGTTCCGCTCGGTCGTCCGCTCCATGAAGTTGCGGAGCTCTCTCTTCGTCGCCTCGATCTCCAGCTCGATCTGGCGCCCTCGGGCGTCTCGCATGTCCTCGGAGTCAACAAAATCGTGGACGACGTCCGCCTCGTACTTGAGCGCCTCGATCCTCGCCTCGTACGCAGCGACCGTCGCCTCCCACATGGCCTGCGGCGGGAGCTCCTCCACGGCCGGCGCGGCTGGCGGCGCGGAGGGCGCGAGCTGCGGGGGCGGCGTCTGCGCGGCCGCGCTCGACGCGAGCACCGCGCCGGCAAGGGCGAGCGCCCACGCGACGAGGCGGCGGCGCACCGCGGCCGCGGAAGAAGTGGAGGACACGCGCGCCGGGGGCGCGGGGGGATGCGCGAAACGGGAATGGACTCGTCCCATCAGCGAGCGGCATACCTCAACCGTGGCGCAGGGACATCCGTCGCGTCCCGCTCGCCCGGCCTGCGCCCGCGATCGCGGCGCCCTCACCCCTCCCGCGGCCGGCCGCGGCGCTTGCTCCCCTCCCCGTCCCCGACCGGCCGCGCCTCGGCGGCCACGCGGAGCAGCTCCTGGAAGTGCCGCTCCACCGGGCCGAGGTCGATGCCATCCATGAACGAGGTGAACGCGAAATAGGGCAGCAGCGTCTGCCAGGCGCGAAGCCAGCCCGGCAGGTAGCGCGGCCGCTCCAGCACGCCGGCCGCGCGCAGCTCCGCCAGCACGGCGATGTCGTCGAGCGCGATCCGGCCGCAGACGAGCAGCTCCACCTCGTCGCGCAGGCCGCCGCGCAGGACCGCGGCCAGGAAGGCATAGACCTCGAGCAGGCCGGCCAGGTAGCAGGCGTCCTTCGTGAAGGGCGCGCCGCCCTCGACGAGCCCGCCGCGGCAGACGCGCTGGGCGTCGAAATAGGCGTCGCGGCGCCCGGCGCCGCGCTCGCGCAGGTACCTGTAGAGATCGAGGAAGCTCGCGCCCTGCTCGGCCATGTCCACGAGCCGCACCCGCTCGGCGAGCCGGGTGAGGCGGCCGATGGAGAGCGAGCGGCTGTACAGCTCGGCGAAGATCGCGAGCCCCTCCTGCGTGCGCGTGGTGCGGGGGCCGCCCGACCGCAGGAACGCGCACCGCGGCTGCGCCGCGCCGTTGTGCGCGGTGAGCGCGTGCGTCTCCACCTCGTGGTGCCACAGCCCCTCGGCCTCCCAGGACGCGAACGTGGCCTCCGGGCGGATGCGGACGCGGCTCATGCCCGCCACCACCTTGGCCGTGATCCGCGGGTCGAGCACGATCTCGATGTCGAGCGTCGGCGTCCGCGCTGCGACGCGGGCGGCGAGCAGCTCCCGGAGCGCGTCGGCGTCGAGCGGCTCCTCGTCGGGATCGCTGGCCTCGTCCCAGCCGTGGACGCGCAGGCGCGCGGTGAGGTGCTCGGCGAGGTCGATGTTGCGGACCTCGCCGCCGAAGAACCGCGAGCGCGCGCCGCCGTAGAGCGCCCGCGAGCGCTCGGAGAACTCGCGGGTCCCCGCGGCCTCGAGCAGCTCCGCGGCCTGGATCTGCGCGCGGACGTTGTCCCGCAGCCAGTCGAGCGCGGGCGCGTCGCCGTCGATCGATCCGAGCAACTCGCGCAGCTCGGCGATGCGCCGCGCGAGCCCGTCGCGATCCACGCGGCGCTCGACCTCGGGGAGGCGATCCTCGCCGGCGGCGAAGAAGCGCTCCTCGACCTCGCGAGGCCAGGCGATGTCCTCGAGCAGCCGGAGCGCCTTGCCCTCGGAGAGGCGGGCGCCGACCCGATCGAGCTGCTCCAGCACGGCGCGATCGATGCTCATGGCGCGATGCTCGCCCGGACCGCCGGGCGTGGGAAGCGGCCGGCGCGGGCGCTTGCGGCTCCGGCGCGGATCCGGGGCTGGAGCGCGACCGCGCCTGGCTCCGCGTTCCTCAGGAAGCGATCGGTCGGCTGCTCGGGCTGCCGGTGGCACCGGAGGGGTGAGCAAGCTTGGGCCGAACGTCGAGCCCGCCGCTCGGTCGGCTCGTTGCCGGAGCTCTGCCGCTCGCCAGCGCCCGCGGGCTCTGCTGAGATCGCCCATGCGCAGTGGTTGTGCGCCGAAGCGCCCCGGAGGCCTCCGGCAAAGTGTTGGCCTGTGCCGGGGAGGCAAGCGCGAGGGCGTGCGCCGGCGCTCCCCGTTGCCACGCCGAGCATGTTGTTCAGCTCCTCGCATCCGGTATACATTGGAGCCTGAACCTCAATGAATGATGATCCCCAGCTAGCACACTGCACAGCACGAATCGGAACGGTCCTCCGGGGCAAATGGCGCATCGATTCGCTTATCGGCGTCGGCGGGATGGCTGCGGTTTACGAGGCGACACACAGGATCGGCCGGCGCTGCGCGATCAAAATCCTCCATCCGGAAATCGCGGTCTCCAAGGAGCTTCGAGCCAGGTTCGAGCAAGAGGCGCTCGCGGTAAACCAGCTCGGTCACCCCGCGGCCGTCAATGTCCTCGACATTGATACGAGCGAAGATGGCTCGCCGTTCTTGGTGATGGAGTTGCTCGACGGTGAATCGCTCGGCAAGCGCGCCCACGGCTCCGGCGGCATCGAGGAGCGCGAGATGCTCCGCATCTTCTCGACCGTGCTCGAAGTGCTCGATGTCGCGCACGGGCTCGGCATCGTTCATCGAGACATCAAGCCGGATAATCTTTTTTTGACCTCTTCAGGCGGCGTCAAGGTCCTCGATTTCGGGATTGCTCGAATGAAGCAGGGCGGCTCCAATGTTCGTACACGCATCGGCGCGATGCTCGGGACTATACCTTACATGTCGCCCGAACAGATCGCTGGTGGCCAGATCGATGGGCGGGCCGACGTCTTCGCCGTTGGCGCGACGATGTTTCGAATCCTAGCAAAACGCCATGTGCACGAGGGCTCCATGGAAAGCGAGCTCCTCATCAAGATGGCGACGCAGCCTGCGCCGGCCCTGCGCACCGTTGCCCCCTCTGTCAGCCCAGAGGTTTGCGCCATCGTCGATCGCGCGCTCGCTTTCGATCTATCGCGCCGCTATCCAACGGCCCGCGCCATGCGTGAAGACATCGAGCGAGTTCTGGGCGCCACTGCTACCCCTCACGCGCCAGCCCCGGTGTCGATCCGAGCCGACGTGTCGTCTCCAATCAGCGTCGATGGCCCGACGATGGCTGCTCCTGCTCCCGGCCAAGCGATGCAGGCACCGATGGTCGTATCCGTGCCGCCTCAATCTGCTGCAACCAGCCCACGATCGAGCTCGAATTCGCCATTCTTGATGATTGCAGTGATTGGCTCGCTTGCTGTCGCCGTTTGCCTCGCCGCTGTCTTCTTCGTTGTTCGTTCGCAAGGCTCCGCCGAAGACACTCGTGAGAGCGCGGACGATGAGACATCGCAAGAGGACAAGGCGAGCGGTAGCTCTCTCACGATGGCCACGTCTTCCACTACCAGCACGCCATCCTCGACCCCATCGTCGACCCCATCCTCGACCACCGGGCCCTCATCGACGCGCCGGCCCGCCCCCAATGGCAAGTATCGCCTCCTCGTCAAAGACGGCAAATATCCATTTTGCGTCACGTCGAAACTGAAGCACGCCTATCCAGTACGCACGAACGATGAGGGCGTCAAAGTGTGCATCGGCACCCCCGACGGGCCCATTCCGATTGACGGCCTCAAAGCTTACCACCCCTCCGAGCTTCAATGGCAATAGCTCTGTGAGGAGCGGCGGCCTTGTCTTGTACCGTCCCGGCATGCCGAAGAGCACGCCGCCGCCCAGATCTTCGATCGCTGGCCCCCGATGTCTTCATCGCGCCTTCGGGGCGGGGCTGGAGGTTCCGGCGATGCGGGCGGCGACCAGCGAGCTACGGCTCGATGCACTGTGGACATCCTTGTAGGCTGATGTCGGCGTACGGAGCCAGATCCACGAATATCGCGGAACTGCACAGCTTTTCCGTGCGGAGGGTGGATTGAGCATGATGTCCACTCGGACGGCGGTGCGGTTCCTCGGCTCACAGCACCTTTGTGCGTGTACACTCCCCGGCATGCCAGGGACAATCCCACCCAAGGGGCGCTCAAGCACCGACGACGTCACGGTGCGGATGCTCGGGAAACAACGCGACGCCTCCGTCATTGAGCTCACAAGCTCGGCGCTGGTGGAGGAAATCGAGACTGCGGCGCGGCCGTGGTCGGACGACGCACCCACGTTGGTGCGCTCAGACGACAAAGCGCCAGCGCTGATCGGGAGCTTGATCTCGGAGCGGTACCGCGTCCACGAGCTCATCGGGGAGGGCGGCATGGGAGCCGTGTACCGCGGCGAGCAGGTGCACCTCCGCAAGCAGGTCGCGATCAAGGTCCTCCAGCCGAGCGCCCGGAACCTCCCCCAGATCGTGGCGCGGTTCGAGCGCGAGGCGATCGCGGGGGCGCATATCCAGCATCCGAACGTGGTCTCGGCAAACGACTTCGGTCAGCTCGCGGATCGGTCGCATTTTCTCGTCCTCGAGTATGTCGAGGGCACCCCGCTCCAGGACGTGATCGCCTCGGCGCCGCTCCCCGCGCGACGCGCGCTCCACATCGCGAGGCAGATCGCGTCTGCTCTGGAGGCGGTGCACGCGAAGGGGATCGTGCACCGCGATGTGAAGCCGCAGAACATCCTTCTCGGCGCCCGTGATCAGGTGAAGCTCATCGATTTCGGCCTCGCCAAGGTGAACGTAGAGCTCCTGTCCACCGAAAGCCGCGAGGCCGCGCGCAAAGGCCAGGACCTCACCGCTGCCGACCAGGTCCTCGGCACGCTCAGTTATCTCGCGCCGGAGGCCGTGCGCGGCATGGATGCCGTCGATGCTCGCGCAGATCTTTATGCGCTTGGAATCATTTTGTACGAAATGCTGTCCGGGAGAAGCCCGTTCGACGCGAGCGACGGCCAATCTTCCTTCCGGCAGCGGCTCCTCGAGGATGCGCCCCCGCTCCGCCAGCGTGCTCCGGGATTGGGTATCCGCCCCGAAGTGGAGGCGCTCGTGATGCGGCTCGTCCAGCGAGACCCAATCCAACGCTATCCGACGGCTACGAACGTGATCGCGGCCCTCGACGGGGCCATTGCGGCGATGGAGGGCGCGCCGAGGCAGCTCGAGCCGACCGTTGCGATGCACCCCGGTGCTCCGGGGCGCCAGACGAGCGCGACATCGCTCGCGTCCAGGTGGACCTCGCCGGCGATGCGGCCGTGGCTCATTGCGTCCATCGTCGTATCGCTCTTGCTCAGCGTCGCGCTCTTGATCGCCATCCTGCTCAGCTGACAGAGACTCAAAAAGGCCACATCGAGGGAGCAGGCTCGTCGCTCGACGGCAGCTCCATGAGCCCCCTCGGTTCGGTCTCCCCGCCGCTGACGCGCGCCACGGCCGCGCAGGGCGCCCTCCACGAGGTGGGCTCCCTCAGCGACGAGGAAGCGGGGCCCCCGCCGGGATCCGCCCTTCCTCAACGGCCACGACGTACGGCGGCAGGCGGCCCGCCCGCACCGCGCGGACGTCGGCGCGCATCGTCGCCGCGTCGGGGTAACGCTCGATCTTGTGGAACGCGAGGGCGCGATCCACGACGTCGCACACCTCCGAGGGCACGTCCGGCGCGCACTGCGCGAGCGACGGCGCCCGCTCCGTCGCCGCGGCGATGAGCAGGCGCGCATCGGCCACATGGCCGTGGATCGCGCGAGCGGAGAGCAGCCGAAACATCGTGGCGCCCAGGCCGAAGACGTCGGTCCGGCCGTCGATCTCGCGGACCATCCCCCTCGCCTGCTCAGGCGCCATGTACTCGCTCGTGCCGAGCGCCACGCCCGTCTTCGTGGCCGTCTTCTCCGGCAGCTCCCCCATCCCGAAAGGAAGCGGATCGAGCACGCGGGCGATCCCGAAATCGAGCACCTTCACCCGCCCATCGCTCCCGATATGCAGGTTCTCAGGCTTGATGTCCCGGTGAACGACGCCGTACGCGTGCGCCACGACCAGCACATCGAGGACCCGCTCGGCGAGCGCCAGCACCTCGCCCACCGCGAGCGTCCCCACGCGGGCCATGCGGTCGAAGACCGTCTCGCCCTCGAGCACCTCCATCGCAAGGTAAGCGGCGCCGTCGTCCGCGACGCCCGACTCCAGCACGAGCGGCAGCCCCTCGCAGAGCGGGCCGACAGCCGCCAGGGCGCTGCCGATCGGGCCCTCGCGCAGGAAGCGCTTCCGGAGCTCCTCGATCTGGCTCAGCGACGGGTGTAGGACCTTCACCGCCGCGACCTGGCCGTCAGCACGCCGGCCGAGGAAGACGCTCGCCATCCCGCCGCCACCGAGCACGCGCTCCACCGTCCAGGTCCCGATCTGGGTGCCGATGCGCCGCGCCGCAAGCTCCTCGTCGTCCATCGAGCGGGCGGATGGTACCATCCCGTTCACCAGGCGCGACGGGACGGAGCCTAGCGGAACCGTCCGGCGCCACCTCTGGCCGACGAGCTGCTGTGCACGCCGACCTTAGCCGTCCTGGTCGAATTCCGCCTAGACTAGTACTAGCCTCGAGTTGGCCACAGCTGCCTGACATCGGGCAGCTGTGCCCAAGTTGAGACTAGAGCGAGCAGGCCCCGTCGATGCACGACATCCCCGAGCAGCACTCGCCGGAGTCCGCGCAACGCCCGCCGATCGACTTGCAAGGCGAAGACAGGCAGGCCGCGATCTCACCACCGCTGCACAGCCCCGAGCAGCACTCGGCGTTGCTGAAACACCCGACCCCGACCTCCACGCACTGCGGAGCGCCGCCGGCTCCGCCGCCCGTGCCGTCACCGGCTCCGCCATCGCCGCCGGCGCCGCCGCCAGCTCCATCGCCGCCGCCACCGCCATCGCTGCCGCCATCGCCGCCGCCGCTGCTCGGATTGCACCTGAGCTCGCCGCCGCTGCTCGGATCGGGCGCGCAGACGCCGCCGCAGCAGTCGTCGGGCGTCCGGCACGGCTCGCCGTCGTCGCGGCACGCGCAGTCCGCGCACTTGCCGGACGAGCACATGCCGCTGCAGCAATCCGCGTCCGCGTCGCACTCCTCGCTGTGGACCTTGCAGGCGAACCCGTTCTCGCACCTGCCCGCGTCGACGTTGCAGCGCCGCGAGCAGCAGTCGTCGTCGGAGTCACAGGCGGCCTCCGCGAGCGCGCAGCACGGGTCCTGGCAGCGGAGCACGCCGAACAAGCCCGCAAAGCAGAGCAGCTTGCCCTGCGGCACGCCGGGGCAGCACTCCCCGAACGACGAATCGCATATCTCACCGGCCGGACGGCAGTTCGGCGGCTGCCCGCACTTCTTCACGCCGTTCGGCTCCGTCTGGCAGTTCTCGGTGCAGCACTGCGCGTCGTCCGTGCAGAGCTCGCCGATCGGCTTGCAGCCGCCGATGGACTGGCAGAACGCGGCCCCGGGCGCGATCTCGATGCACGCGTTCGAACAGCACTGCGATGGACCGTTGCACGCCTCGCCGACGGGGTCGCACGCCCCCTGCGGCACGCACACGAGCACGCCGTTCCCCCCGTCCTCGCACAGGTTGCTGCAGCAGTCGGCGTTGCTGGAGCACACCTCTCCCTCCACATGGCAGCCGCCGAGCGGCTGACCACACCACCTCTCGCCAGCCACAGGCGCGTCCTCGCAGACGCCGCTGCAACACTCGCTCCCGCCCATCGAGCAATCCTCGCCCGGTTGGAGGCAGCCGCCGCCCTGCGTGCAGGTGCCGCCGTCGCACAGGTTCGAGCAGCAGTCGGCGTTGTCCGTGCACTCTTCGTCGATCTGAGCGCACCCCGCGGCCGGATCGCACTGGCCGCCGCTGCAGTTGAGCGAACAGCAGTCGATCGCTGCGTCACACGCGGCGCCGGCAGGCGCACACGCGACGCCGCCTCCCGGACCGCTATCGCTGCCCGCGGTCCCGTCGAGACCGCCCGTACCGTCGCTGCCTCCTGCGCCCGGTAGGCCCGCGCCCCCGCCCCCCGTGCCTGGCCCCGCTCCAGCGTTCGAACCGCCGCTTCCCGTTCCCGCGTCACCGCCGCATCCGGCGTGTAAAGCGAGGCCGAGCACACCTGCGACTACTGGCGGCGCGAGCCAATTCGCAAGACGCATCACACTCCCCTTTCATGCTGAGAGCAGCGATAGGCTGTCGCACGAGCGTGCATCTGCGGCTCACGAAAGAGACCTGCGACACCGCCGGCGGCTGCCGAGTTGCCGATTGTTGAGCCGCCGACGAGCGGCGATGCGACTGCACCTTCGGACAATCCCTGGTTGGGGGGGCGATGTGTGCTCGTGTGCCTGCGATTTGTGTTGCCGCCCGCGTGCCTGACGTTGTGCTTTGCGACCGGATACGTGGCCACGACGGCGGTCAGCACGACGGGGGTAGCGGCTACCGTGAGGATGAACAACGGTGTCGCTCTTGCGCAAGCGGCGTTGTGCCGTTGATGGCCTCGCGAAGGCGTGCGAGCGCGCTTGAGCTCGTTCGCCATGGGCGCACCTGCGCTGCAATACCGGTGCTAGGCACATTGACCGCGACTCACGCAGTCGTGTAACTGTTCCTTGTCGATGCAGATCACCCTCGCCAGAGCCAGGCTGCAGGTCGCGCTGCTCGCCTTGGCAGCTCCGGAGCCGCGGCCCGCGGCGGTCGAGCGTGCGGCATGAGCGCCCGAGTCGAGCCCGCGTCTCCTGCGCTCCTCGCCTCACCGGGCAGCGAAGCGTACATCGTCAGCCGCTGGTATGACCGGGCGTTTTTCCTCCTCCCGCGTCGCCCTGCTGCACTTCTGGTACGACGGTTTCATCTGGTCCGTGACGCGCAAGCAGGTGTGAGGCGATCAAGCCTTCAAGGTGTCGCCAGAGAGGGTTGTATGCGAATCCAACGTTGTCTCCGATCCGTGCTCTTTTCATTCGCGGTCGCCTCCATGGCGCTCGCCTCGCCTGCCTGCAGCAAGTCGCCGCAGATCACGGCGGAGAGCATCGAGGACAACTGGGCGCTGACGGAGCAGCACGAGCCCGGCTCGGTCGTCATGACGGTAGCCCAGGATGGGAAGGTGACGGCGCTCGTCAAGAACCGCGATGGCAAGCCCATCGAGGAGGGCGTGTCGGGCAACCTCACGGTCAAGGTGCCTGGCAAGGAGGGAGCCCCCGCGACGGCAGAGCTCGTGCCGGAGCCAAAGTCGGGGGGAGTCCTGGTCGCCAAGATCCCGCCGCTCGAGGACGAGCTCACGGAGGTCAGCTACGAGCTCAAGGTCAAGGGCGAGCCGTTCAAGGGGGCGCTGCACGTGCCGCGCGGCGGAACCCGGGAGCTCCAGGAGAGCGCAAAGGAGAGCCAGGCGATCAAGCTCGAAGGGAAGAAGGGGCCGAACGGGGGCGTGCTCCAGCCCGTCGGAGACGACATCGTGGAGATCGTCGCTGACAAGGCGACGGGCGACGTGCGCGTGTACGTGCTGGATCTCGACCTCAAGCCGGTCCCGATCGGCCAGCGCGAGATCAAGCTCGCGATCCAGACGGCGTCGGGCCCGGACGTGCTCGTGCTCGCGCCCGGCCCCGATCGGCTTTACTTCACTGGAAAGCTGAAGGTGAAGGTCAACCCGACCAAGATCACGGTGGTGCTCAAGGACGGCGGGCACACGCACGTGGTCCTCTGCAACTACCACCCAGGCGCGGTGATCGTGGTCGGCCCGAGCGCGCCCGTGATCGGCATCCTGGTGGCCACCGCGTGGGCCGTGAAGGTCAACGTCAAGCCGACCGTGGTGGTGCACGACGACGATGACGACGACGGCCGCCGGGTCATCGTCGTCCGCAAGGGAAAGGGCAAGTGGAAGGGCAAGGGCAAATGGCGCTGAACGTGATCATGAAAGCGCGCCGCGCCGCGGCCCGCTTCACGATCCACGTTCGCGCGATCACGCAGTGAAGGTCTTCACCCGGAGGGACATCTCGCCATGACTGGACAAAACGACGCATGTGAGGAGAAAGCTGGCTTCGGCGGCACGATCCCGTCGCGCGCCCTCTCTGCACGACGAGCCCTGTTCGCGCTCGCGTGCATCGGCTCCGCCAGCTGCGGCGGTGATGACGCGACGGGAACCCCTGATGATGTCGACGTCACGGCCGGCACGACGGCGATCGTGGCGATCGTCAACCCGGTGGTGAACACGCCCCACACGACGGGAGTTCCCGACGAGCTCGGGGACGCGCGCGATGGGCTCACGGTGACCGCCACGCCGGGCGACAGCGACGTCACAGCGGACGGCGTCGCGGTCGTCGGCGTCGCGCCCGGCGGCATCGAGCTCGATGTCTCGGGAGCCAGCCTCGCCCATACGGTCCAGGCAGAGGGCGATGTCGTGGATGCGCCTGTCGCGTTCTCCGGCTCGGCTGCGGCCTTCTTCGACAACACGCCCGTCCGTTACGCTGTCAGCGAAGCCTCGGGCGCCATCTTCCTCGATCCGTCGGTGCCCCTGGCAGAGCTCGAGGGCCACCTGGCCGAGGACGATCGGGTCGTCGTGCTGCGCCCGGGTACGTACGTCGGCAGCATCACGATCACCGGCAAGGGCACGCTCCTGTACGGCGAGGATTTCCTCGATCGCGCGGTGGTCATCGACGGCAGCATCACGGCGGCAGGCGAAGAGGTACGGCTGCGAGGCCTGACGATCACAGGCGATCTCACCTCGAGAGGCAACAATTTCGGGATCAGCTTCTCGCTCGTCCGGGGCAATGTCAGCATCACGGGCAACGCGGGGGCGTTCGTACGAAACGTATTTTGCGGTGAGACGGTGGTGCCCTCGAGCAACGCGACGCTGCTCGACAACTACGGTGTCGCGCCGCTGGAGGCTCTGCCACCCGTCGTGTGCGACTGACCGCGGCTGCGGGCGCTCTGAGATCGAGAGCCTCTCATCAGCCGGAGCTGATCGAGAGCACCAGCACCTCTACGCTGGCCTAATCGGGTACGCGGCCACTGCCCATCCTCGAAGCCGCGAGCCGCGCAGTTGGCGCAACTGTCAAGTGAAGGCACGTCATGTCAAGCACACGCCTCAAGATAATTGTATGGGTCGCCGCGGCGCTCGTACCGTTCGTCCTCGCCTACATCGGCGCGCATCTTGGCTATATCGCCATTACCACCCTCGCGTTCGCGATCTTCTGGGCGACCCTCTCGCTTGGACGGATGTCGGCGCGAGCTCGCGAGCAAGACTGCTCCGCGTACGTTGTCAACGTTGGAGAGAACGGCGCGAGCACACCCGAGCCAACCCTTGAGCAGCGCGAGTGATCGTGCAACGCGGCCCGCGGCCCCGAGTTGACCAGGACTCCAGATGACCACACGACGCGAGGAGCTCGCCGCTCCACCGAAGCTCGGCGGACGCCGTCGGTTCCGCCCCTCCATTCATCCACGCCGATCGGAGGATCCATGCGCCAGCACATTCGTACCCACCACGTCGTCGCTCTATCGCTCCTCGCCCTCCTCTGGGGCGGAATCGCCGCATGCGGCGATGACCCCGCCGACGACTGCACGATCGGCGATCCCAACGAGGGCCCGACGTGCGAGTGCAACGGCGCTGAGTGCATTTGCCCCTCGTCCGGCGACTGCGCGATCTTCTGCACCGCCGATTGCGGTCTCCAGTGCGCCGGCTCCGGAAGCTGCGACTTCGACTGCGGCCCTGACTGCGACATCGCCTGCACCGGGTCGGGCAACTGTACGCTCACGGTCGGCCATGGCTCGACCGTGGACTGCACCGGGTCGGGCGACCGCGATGTGGTCTGCAGGGGCGACTGCGACGTGCGGTGCCCCGGCTCGGGAGACTGCGTGGTCCACTGCGAGCCCGGGGCGGTGTGCACGACAGACGGGGTGTAGCAGGCAGCCCCCGAGCTGACCGAGGCTCAAAATGGCCACATGATGCGAGGTACCTCGCCGCTCGACGGAAGCTCGGCGTACGCCGCCGGCTCCGTGCCTGCAAGGAACACCTCCTCGGTCGCCCCCGCGGTGCCCGGCAGCGCGAGTTGACCGGTCGTGGCGTCGATCAGCACGCGCACGAGCCCGTCCGGCGGCGCGGCGAAGTCGGTGCGCGGTCTCGCCTTGTGCGCGTCCTGCATGAACGCGATGAAGGCCGGCAGGGAGGTCGCGCCGCCCGTCTCGCCGGGGCCGAGCGGAGAGGCGTCATCGTAGCCCGTCCAGACGGCGCACGCGATGTCGGTCGAGTAGCCCACGAACCACGCGTCCTTCGCGGCGTTCGAGGTGCCCGTCTTGCCCGCGACCGGCGTGCTCATGGCTCGCGCGCGCTTGGCTGTCCCCGAGTCGACGACGGAACGCAGGAGGCTCGTCATGATGTACGCCTCGGCTTCGCCCATCACCCGGCGCGCTGGCGCCGCGCTGGGCAGCGGCAGCGGCTGGCCGCCCGGGCCGATGATGCTGCGAATGATCGCTGGATCACGGTACGTGCCGCCCGCGGCGAACACGTTGAACGCACCGACCATCTCGAACGGCGTCACCTCGTAAGCGCCGAGCGCCAACGACAGATCCGCGCCGAGCTTCGACGTGACTCCGAGCGATTGCGCCCACTCGGCGACCTTGGCCGGGCCGAGCCGATCGAGGACCCATACCGCGGCGACATTGACGCTCTGGGCGAGCGCTTCGCGCAGCCGGCGCGGCGCCTGTCCGTCGCTCTCGTCGTAGTTGTCGGGCCTGTATTTCCCTCCGAGCGCGGACGGATGGGTCTCGAGGATGGAGGCCGCGGTGAATGCCCGCGTCTGGATCCCGTAGCTGTACACGATCGGCTTGAACGTCGAGGCGGGCTGGCGGCGCGCCGACCTTGCCCGGTTGAGGGCGCCGCGCGCCGCGTCGTATCCGCCGACGATCGCGAGCACCTCGGCCGTCCGGACGTCGAGGGCGACGAGCGCGCTCTGGGGCCCGAGCGCGAGCTCCAGCCGTCCGCTGCGCGGGTCGCCGCCGGCAAAGGTGACGCGAACGACCTTGCCGATCTCGGCGAACTGGCTCGGGGGCAGGTTGCGTGGATTGTAGCGCGCCGCTCGCTCCAGCTTCACGACGCCTTGCGCCGTACCCACGCGCACGGTGAGCGTGCCTGCCGCGTCGTCGGCCTTCGTGACCACGCCGTGGTAGACGCGCTCGCTGCCCTGCGTGGGCGTTCCTTCGAAGGGGGCCGGATCTCCCTTGCCACGCTTCAGCGGAGCGATGAGCCCGCGCCGCGCGGCGTACGCATCGAGATTGCTGCGCACCGCCGCTCTCGCGGCCCTCTGCAGCTGCGGATCGATCGTGGTCGTCACGGTGTACCCACCACGGTTGGCCTGCGGGCCGACCGCGGCGATCAGCGCGCGCTCGACCTCGGCGACGACCTCGGGCGCCAGCTCGGAAGCGTGTTCCGGCGGGGGGGCCAGGACGATCCTCTGGCGAGCGGCGGCGTCCACGTCGGCGCGGGCTACGAACTTTTTATCGCCCAGCTGCTGGAGCACGTAGCTGCGCCGCTCCTCGGCGCGGGCGAGATCCACGCGCGGAGAGTAGACGCTGGGACCCTTGACCAGACCTGCGAGCAGGGCCGCTTCGGCGAGCTGCACGTCTCGAACGCTCTTCCCGAAGTAGTACCGCGCGGCTTCCTCGACGCCGTAGCGCCCGTGCCCGAAATAGATGTCGTTGAGATAGAGCTCCAGGATCTCGTCCTTCGTGAGCTCCTGTTCGATGCGGCGCGCGAGGATGAGCTCACGGATCTTGCGCGCGAAGGTGCGCTCCGGCGTGAGGAGCACGTTCTTGATCACCTGTTGGGTGATCGTGCTGCCTCCCTGGCGGGCCTGCGCGGATCGCAGGTTCACGAGAAGCGCCCGCAGGATGCCGAGGTAGTTCAGCCCCTCGTGCTTGTAGAAGTTCGCGTCCTCCGCGGCCAGAACGGCGAGCTTCATGCTCGTCGGCACCGCCGAGATCGGAACGACGGTGCGTCGCTCGACGAAGAGCTCCGCGAGCGGTGTCCCGTCGCGCGCGAGGATGCGCGTGACCTCCGGCGGATGATAGCTCCTCAGCTCCGAGGTCCGCGGCAGGTCGTGGCCGTAGTACCAGATGAGCCCCGCAAACATCAGCAGACCGAGGCCCAGCAGCGTCGAAGCGGCCATCGCGATGCGCCACGCCCATCGCCGCAAGCGTCGTCTCCACTGGACTTTTCGCGAGCGCGGATGCCCTTGATCCCGCGCCCGGCGGACCGCCACGGCGCGCTCGAGCGCGCTCGCCAGAGCACCTAGCGCCGACGCGATCCGACCAGCGGCCCTCGCGAGCCGCCGCGCCGGCAGCGCGCCTGGCACGGTCGGCTGGGCGGAGGCATCGGCCGGCGACGACCGCGCGGCGCCGTCCCCGGGCGGCGGCGACCACGGCAGCGTCTGTCGCTCCGGTCCGGCCTGGCCAGCCCTCTCTTCGGGGATCGGCGGGGTGGCCTGCGGCGAGCGCACCCAGAGCTGTGTCGGGGGCTCTTTCACCTCCGCATCGTCGCGGCGGGGATCCTCGCCGCGCTGCGCGGGGGAGGCGAGGTCGTCACGACGGCCGAACCTGTCCATATCCATCCAACTCCTCCGCGGCGCGGGCTGCGCGCGCGTGCCGCGGCGCCCTCCTCGCAGACGCCATGAGAGCAGCGCACGAGCGCGACGCGACGATCAGTCGGGGCATGGGGCCCCGCACGCCATGACGTTGCCAGGACAGGCTTCTATCTGCCCGAGACACGTGCCGATGACGCAATCGGAGCCACGCGGGCAGTACACCAAACATGGAGCGCTCGTCATGCAATTGACCGAGCAATCGCCTTCGCACCAGATCTTGTGCATCCCCGATCCCATGCAGTTCACCAGCGCGTCTCGGCGCGCTCCGATGTCGCAGACGCTCCCGTCCTGACAAGCAATCTGGCAAGCTTCATCGCACACGTGATCGCAGTCGTTTGTCAGCATACAGCTGGCCCGCTGCGACGCGCCGCGCCCTTCCTCGGGGCCGCGGCTCGGTGAGCCAGGGAGGCGAGCTCTCGTATCGCCCTTCTTCTCGGGGCCGGGATCCGGAGCCTTTGCCAGGAGGCGATCCGCCGCCGGGCCGCCGGGAACCTTGGCGGGCGGTGAGGCCGCCGGTCGCTGCGCGCCGGTCGCCCCCGGCGATTTCGCGTCGGGCTCGACGTTCACCGCACGCAGAACCACGGCGGCGAGCACGCCTGCGGCGAGCAGCGGGAACGCCAGCACGGCCCATCGCAGCCTCCGTCCACGTACCGTGGTCGCCGTCCACTGCGTCGCCTGGGTGAACGCCGATGCCGCCGGTGCGGGGGCACGAGCCGGAGCGACGGCCGATCCGCCGCCCGGGGCGCCCGGGGCGCCCGGGGCGCTCGACGTATTCGGGACGCTGACCATGGAGACATCGCGGATGACACTCCCCATGTCACCTGCCGGCGGCGGGGCGGGATGCAGACCACCGGCGCCCGCGGCGCGCACCGATACTGCCGATGAAGGGGCGAGCCCCTGTGGTATCCACACCGTCGTGGCGGTGCTGAGCGGATCTGCCGCGGGGGCCCCGGCCGCGCCGAACCGCAGAGCAAAAGCGGGCGGTTGACCGGCCAGGACCGCGCGCACGTCCTGCTGCATGACCGTCGCGCTCGGGTAGCGCTCGCCTCGGTCGAACGCGAGCGCGCGATCGACGACGGCACACACCCACTGCGGGGTCTCCGGAGCGACGCTCGCGAGCGGCGGCGCAGGCAGCGTGGCCATCTTGACGACCAGATCGGTGTCAGAGCTCGCGTCATGGATGCGCCGCTTCGTGATCAGACGAAACATCGTCGCTCCGACCGCGAACAGGTCGGCACGCGCATCGATCTCGTCACCTCTGACTTGCTCCGGTGGCATGTAGGCGACCGTGCCGAGCGTCGTTCCTGTGCGCGTCCGAACGTAGTCGGCCGCGGCCTGCCTGACACGGGCGACGCCGAAGTCGAGCACTTTCAGGCGCCCGTCGCGGAGGCGGAACAGGTTGTCTGGCTTGATGTCGCGGTGGATGATGCCGTGCGCATGGGCCGCTGCCAGCACGTCCAGCAGCCCGTCCACCATGGCCAGCAGCTCGGCCATGTCCATCCTGCCCAGACGCCTGGCGTACCCGGCGAGCGACTCACCATCGAGCAGCTCCATGACGAGGAACGGGCAGCCGTCCGCTGTCGTGTCGATATCGCGTATTTCCACCGCGCCGGGATGGACGAATCGATTGACGGCTTGCGCTTCCTGATCGAACCGCGCACGCAGCTCGGGCATGCGCGCGATCTCGGGGTGGAGGATCTTGATGGCATCTCGCCGCCCGATCCTGTGCACGCCGACGTAGACAGCGGCCATGCCGCCCGAGCCCAGCAACCGCTCGATCGTCCACTTCCCGCACAACACTGTGCCAACTCTGCGCTGCAGTTCCTGGTCGTCCATATCCGGTATCAGGGTTGCTGATTTGCTGAACGGAGTCCTCGCGGCGCCCCAGCACCGCCCTGACCGTCGCCCATCCTAGCCGATTGGCCGTGGCGTCGTGACCTCGCGACGCCGACGTGACCTCGCGACGCTCGGCGTGCCGTCCCGGGTGTGTCGCCGGCCGAGCGCGGCCGCAGACCGACCAGGCCGACGAAGAGTACCCGAGTCGAGACCAGCGCCCTGCCCGAGGCGCGCGTGTCACGCGGCGAGGGAGCGTGACCGTGGATCTGCCGGGAGGCCGATGGTACCGTCGCCGCGATGTTGGGGAGCGTGAACCAGCTCGAGGAACACCGCGCGGCGCTCACCGGGCACTGCTACCGGATGCTCGGTTCCGTGGTCGACGCCGACGACGCCGTCCAGGAGACCATGGTGCGCGCCTGGCGGAGCCTCGATAAATTCGACGGGCGATCGTCGCTGCGCACCTGGCTGTACCGCATCGCGACGAACGTCTGCCTCGACGCGCGGGCCGATCGCGCGCGCCGGGCGCGCCCGCTCGAGGAAGGCCCTGTCGGCACCGTGGACGACGAGCTCCAGACGCGCCCGCGCACCCACTGGCTGGAGCCCGTCCCCGACGCGCACGCCCTCCCGGCGGACATCGACGCCGCGGAGCGGGTGGTGCTCCGCCAGAGCATCCGCCTCGCGTTCGTCGCGGCGCTCCAGCACCTGCCGCCGAAGCAGCGCGCCGCGCTGCTGCTCACGGAGGTGCTCGGGTGGTCCGCCGCGGAGGTCGCCGACAGCCTCAGCACCTCGGTCGCCGCGATCAACAGCGCGCTCCAGCGCGCGCGGGCGACGCTCGCGAGCCGCGATCTCGGCGACGTGCGCGCCACGCTGCCGGAGCCAGAGTCCGCTCTGGTCGACCGCTACGTCACCGCCTTCGAGCAGTACGACGTGGACCGGCTCGCGGCGCTGCTGCACGAGGACGCGACCCTGTCGATGCCGCCGTACACCCTCTGGCTCCGCGGCCCCGGCGCGATCCGCGCGTGGCTGCTGGGCCGGGGCGCGGGCTGCCGCGGGTCGCGGCTCGTGCCGACGGCCGCCTGCGGCTCGCCGGCGTTCGGCCAGTACCGCCCCGCGCCGGAGGGCGGCCACCGGGCCTGGGCGCTCATCGTGCTCGAGCTCGCGGGGGACCGCATCGCCAACATGACGTCCTTCCTCGACACCGAGACGCTCTTCCCGCGGTTCGGCCTGCCTCTCGAGCTCCCCGCGTAGCCACCGCGCCCGGCCGGATCGGGGCGGCGATCATTTTTTTCCGGTCGACCGATGAGTTCCAGCGGGCGCCCGGGTCTATGGGGTGAACTCCGGCACGACGGCCCCCGTGGCCGCGATCGTGGCCGGCATCACCCGGCATCCATGCTCGAACAGGAGAAGAGGACCATGACAACGAACAGCGCCCGCAAGATCTTCGTCAACCTGGCCGTCAGCGACCTGAAGCGGTCGATGGAGTTCTTCGCGAAGCTCGGCTTCGAGTTCAACCCGCAGTTCACGGACAACAACGCCGCCTGCATGATCGTCAGCCAGGAAGCCTTCGTGATGCTCCTCACGGAGCCGTTCTTCAAGGGTTTCACGAAGAGGGAGATCTGCAACACGAGCACGCACACGGAGGGGATGTTCGCGCTCTCGTGCAGCAGCCGGGCCGAGGTCGACGAGATCGTGAAGAAGGCGATCGCGGCGGGCGGGTCGCACGCCATGGATCCGCAGGATCACGGCTTCATGTACGGCTGGAGCTTCTACGACGTCGATGGTCACCACTGGGAGGTCGTCTGGATGGACCCCGCGGCGATCCAGTCGTAGCCGGCGCCTCGACGAAGGAGAAGGAGGAGAGCCATGGTCGAGAGCCAAACAGCGAACAGCGATAGCTTCCAGGTCACGACGCCGTCGGCGGACGAGGTCCGCATGACGCGCCTGTTCGACGCGCCGAGGCACCTCGTGTTCGAGGCGATGACGAGGCCCGAGCACATCAAGCGGTGGTGGGGCTGTCTGGGCGAGGGCTACTCGGTGCCCGTCTGCGAGATGGACCTCCGGCCGGGCGGCAAGTGGCGCTTCGTGAACCGCCACCCGGGCGGCGAGGCCGCCTTCCACGGCGAGAACCAGGAGATCACGCCGCCGAGCCGGCTCGTGTTCACCGAGATCTTCGAGCAGTTTCCGGACACCGTCTCGGTGGTGACGGCGACCTACACGGAAGAGGGCACAAAGACGCGGCTCACGGCCACCGTGCGCTATCCGTCGACGGAAGTGCGCGACATGGTCCTCGCGTCCGGGATGCCCAAGGGCGCGGGCCTCAGCTACGACCGCCTCGAAGATCTGGTCGCGCAGCTGCAGCAGCGATGAGCTGACCGGCCGGCGGCGAGCGGGCGCGGCCCTGCCGGCGCGCGCTCGCTCACGCGCGCCGCTCGGCGAGCACCTGACGCAGCGTCGCGCCGCCCACGGGCTTCGTGAGGTGCAGGTCGAAGCCGGCCTGCCTCGACCTGGCCTGGTCCTCGGGTCCACCGTAGCCCGAGATCGCCACCAGGTAGAGCGCGTCGCCCCCGGGCGCGGCCCGCGCCCGGCGGGCGACCTCGTGGCCATCGATGCCCGGCAAGCCGATGTCGATGAAGGCCACCTCGGGGCGCAGCTCCAGGAGCTTCGTCACGCCGTCCAGCCCGTCCACCGCGACCGTCACCTCGTGCCCCAGCGCCTCGATGAACTCGCACATCACCCGGCGCACGTCCTCCACGTCCTCCACGACGAGCACCCGGCGCCGCTCGGCGGCCTCCGCCGGTGACGGGGCGGCGGGCGGCTCGGCGCCGGGCGCCAGCGGCGGCGCCGCGCCGGGCGCGAGCGGCAGCGCCGCGCCCCGGCCGAGCGGAAGGCGCACGATGAACTCGCTGCCCTGGCCCGGTCCGGCGCTCTCCGCGACGACGCTGCCGCCGTGCATCTCCACCAGGCGCCGCACCAGCGTGAGCCCGAGGCCCAGCCCGCCCGTGCCGCGGTCGATGGTCTGATCGACCTGCGTGAAGAGCTCGAACACCCTCTCGAGCATCGCCGCCGGGATGCCGCGGCCCGTGTCGCGCACCCGCAGCACGGCCTCGGGCGCGGCGCCCGCCGCCTCGCGGGTCAGCCGCACCGAGATGGCTCCCTCCGGCGGCGTGTACTTCGCGGCGTTCGTCAGGAGGTTCGTGACCACCTGCTCCAGCCGCGTGGCGTCGGCCCGCATGCCGAAGTCCCCCGGCCCGACCTCGACCGAGAGCGCGTGGCGCCGCGCCTGGACGGCCGGGCTCACCGCGGCGGCGGCGTTCCTCACCGCCGCCGCGAGATCGACGTCCTCCAGGCGCAGCTCCACCGTGCCGCGCGTGATGCGCGACACGTCGAGGAGATCGTCGACCAGGCGCACGAGGTTGCCCACCTGCCGCCGGGCGATCTCGCGGCAGCGCGCCGATCTGGGCGCCTCGCCCGCCAGATCGCCGAGCAGCGTGAGCGACAGACTGATGGCGGCCAGGGGGTTGCGGAGCTCGTGCGCGAGCATCGCGAGGAACTCGTCCTTGCGCTGATCGGCGAGCCTCAGCGCCTTGACGAGCGCCTCCACGCGCCGGCGGGCGCTCACCTGGTCGGTCACCTCGAAGGCGAACACGAAGATGCCCTCCACGGCACCGTCGCGGTCGCGCATCGGCTGGTAGACGACGTTGAAGAAGCACTCCTCCGTCGTGCCATTGCCCTTGCGATCGAGCCGCACGGCGAGCTCCTTTCCCACGAAGGGCTCGCCGGTGCGGATCACGGTATCCAGGAGGTCCGGGATGGATTGCCCCTCGAGCTCGGGCAGGGCGGCCAGGATGGGCTTCCCCACGCGCGCTCGTCCGCCGACGAGCTGCTGGTAGAGCGGATTGACCACCTCGAAGACGTGCTCCGGCCCGCGGAGGATCGCGATGGGCCCCGGGGCCTGCATGAAGAGGTCGTTCAGGTACTGGCGCTGCCCCTCGGCTTCCCGCCGCCGGCGCGCGAGCTCCACGTGGATGCGGACCCGCGCGAGGAGCTCCCTCGCGGAGAACGGCTTCACGAGGAAGTCGTCGGCGCCGGCCCCGAGGCTGTCGAGGCGCACCTCCTCGCCCGCGCGCGCGGAGAGCATCATCACGGCGACGCCGCGGGTGCGCTCGTCGGCCCGCAGCGCCTTGAGCAGGCCGAAGCCGTCGAGCCGCGGCATCATCACGTCGGTGAGCACGAGGTCGGGGACGTGGGCGCGGGCGCTCTCCAGCGCGGCCTGACCGTCGGCCACGGCCTCCACCGTCCACCGCTCGGCGAGGAGCAGCCGCTGCACGTAATCGCGCATGTCCGCGTTGTCGTCCGCGACGAGGATGCGCCCCGGCTGCTTCGGGGCCGGGCGCTCCTCCGCCGGCACGGCATCCGGCGCTGGCACGTCGCGTTCCCACTGCGCGGCCTCGTCGAGGAAGGGCGCCGCGCCGCACCCCTCCGCGGCCGGCGCCGGGGCGAGGTCGATGCGATCCGCGGGCAGGTGCGCCTTCCCGAGCGGGATCGCGACCGAGAAGCGGCTGCCCGCGCCGAGGCGGCTCTCCACGGCGACGCTGCCGCCGTGGAGCTTCGCGAGCTCTCGCACCAGCGCGAGGCCGATGCCGCTGCCCTCGTAGCTGCGGCCCCTGGCCCCTTCGACGCGGTAGAACCGCTCGAACACGCGTGGCAGCTCCTCCTCCGGAATGCCGGTGCCCGTGTCCTCGACCGACAGGACGATCCGCCCCCCGGCCTCCTCCAGCGTCACCCGGACGCCCCCCGAGAAGGTGAACTTGAAGGCGTTCGAGATGAGGTTGAGCACGATCTTCTCCCAGAGCTCGCGGTCGACGTAGGCCGGCTCGGAGAGGGGCGGGCACTCCACCGTGAGGGCGAGGCCGGCCCGATCCATGAGCGAGCGGAACGAGCTCGCGAGCTCCGCGGTGAAGGAGCCGAGATCGGTAGGCTGGTAGCTGGCCCGGATGCGGCCCGCCTCGATGCGCGAGAAGTCGAGCAGCGTGTTGACGAGCCGGAGGAGCCGGAGGCTGTTGCGGTAGATGATCGCGAGGCGGTCGCGCTGCGCCGCGGGCAAGGGGTGCTCGGCGTCCGAGAGGCCGTCCTCGACGGGGCCCAGGATCAGCGTGAGCGGCGTGCGGAACTCGTGGCTGATGTTGCTGAAGAACACCGTCTTGGCGCGGTCGAGCTCGGCGAGCGCGTCCAGCCTGCGCCGCTCCTCCTCGCTGGCCCGGGCGTTCTGCAGGGCCGCCGCGCCGTGGCCGGCCAGGAGCCGCAGGAAGCGGCGGTAATCGTCGTCCAGCACCAGCCGGGGGCTGGCGCCCGCGACGAGGAATCCGGCCGGGCGGCCTCCAGCGCCGGCGCGGGGGAGCGGCAGCACCACCGCCTGGCGAGCGGTCTCCGGCCATGGGCCTCCAGGGAGGGAGCCGACGCCCGCGGGCAGCTCCGACAGATCCACCTCCACGTCCCCGCGCAGCGCGCGGCGCAGCGGCCACACCGCGCCGGCCGCCGCGCCGAGCTCCACCGCCGCCGGCGCCGCCGCGTGGCTCGGGTCGAGCCCGACGGTCCCTGCGAGTCGGGCGGGCGCGCCGTCGTCGTCCACGAGATAGATCAGGGCAAAAGGCACGTCGCGCCCGGCCTCTGCCAGGGTCTCCATCATCACCCGACAGACGTCCTGAACGCTCCTGGCGTCAGCCGCCCTCGCCGCCAGCGCCCCGAGGACCTGCAGCCGTCGCTGTCCAAGGATGTACCCTGTGCTCTCGGAGCACGCGACGAGGATACCCGCGACAGCGCCGCTCTCGTCCCGGATGGGGCTCTGACCGTAGCTGAAGTAGCACTCCTCCATGAAGCCGTGCCGATCGAGGACGAGCAGGCCATCGCGGACGTAGGTGGCCCCTCCCGCGAAGACCTTCTCGATCATCGGCTCGATGATCTCCCAGATCTCCTGCCAGCACTCGCGGCCCGCCTGGCCCATGGCGGCCGGGTGCTTCGTGGATCCGAGGATCGGGCGGTAGGCGTCGTTGTAAAACTGAATGAGCTCCCGACCCCACCAGAGGAACATGGGATGTTCGGACGAGAGCAGGATGGACAGCGCCGTCCGCAGCGACTGGGGCCACGCCTCGACCGGGCCCAGCGCCGTCTGCGACCAGTCGATCGAGCGTATCAGCGCCCCCATCTCGCCGCCGCCAGCGAGCGCGCCGCCGGCCGGATCCGGCCCAGCCCCGGCGCTCGCTTCCTCGACGCGCCCCACGCCGGTCCGCTCCTCGACGCGGTCGCGCTGGCCGGTGCGCAGTCTCGTCATGGCGAACACCTGCTTTTCTACCACGGCCGAGTCCAGCCATCCTCGGCGCCGCCACGCCGGGTACGGTCGCCTGCTCGTCTCAATGACCCTCTCGATACGTACCGCGTCGATACGCCGGCCCAGCCCGATCGGGGCGACTGAATTTCCTTGACACCGCAATCACTCCACCGGCCTCGGAGCACGATGCCTCTTTTGCCTTCGTGAACCGCGCTCACGAGCTCGCCGCCTCCCACCGCCGAATGAAACTTTGCAGAGCTCAGCAAAGGCCACTCCAGCCGGAGCGCTTGCTCGAGCCGAGCAAGCGGTCTAAGCTGCCTCGCATAGCTTCGGAGGCCGAAACAGGTCCCCATTGCAAGAGGAGCGTCCATGCGTCGTCTCAGCCCTGCTGCCCGAGTTCGTTACTTCTTCGCTGCCCTGACGGCAGGCGCAGCGATGTTGGGCACCACTGCCCTGCTGGTCCCTTCGAGCGCGGCGGCGCCCGGGGGAAACTGCACCTTTTACAGCGACGAGAGCTACACCACCGTCGTCGGCCAGTACGGCCGCGACTGCTGCAACAACCGGATCGCGTGGGGCGCCACGACGCAGCACTACGAGTGCGGCGGGTGCTTCACCTGCACCCCGCCTCCTCGCTGAGGGGAATTTGAACAGGGAGACGGGGAGGCGGGGAGAATGGTGGGGGGGTTCTCCCCGTCTCCCCGCCCCCCTGTGAATTTTCCCGAAAACTTCGAGGGGATGCTTCAGGTCGCCATGAACAAGAACCGTTCATCTCGATGGCTGTACGGCACAGCCTGGATCGCGCTCGGAATCGTGGCCGTCTCCGGCTGCTCTGGCCGGGTGGACCGGGGCGACGATGCACCGGGCGGTACCTGGCTAGACAACACGGGCCTCATGCACCCGGACGGCACGATGCGGCCGGCCATGGCCTGGCTGATGGACTTCCTCGGCCGCGGCAAGTGATCCCGCGTGCGTGGTGGGCGATCGAGCTCGAGGTCTGCCTGCGCCGGAGGCGGCGACGGCGCCAAATGCGCTGTCGGCCAGGCCGCCATGGCTACGTCTGGCCGAGCCACTCGACCGCGGCGTGACGCGTCTCGAACACGCCGAAATGCTGGCCGCGGCGCTCCTCGGCCACCATCTCCCCGAACCGGCTGCTGAAATCAGCGGCCCCCGGAGGGCACACCACCGCGAGCCGGATCCAGTAGTTTCTCAGCTTCTGCAGGATCTCCCCGGCCTCCCCTGAGCTGAGGTCGAAGAAGGCCGCCGTCAGGTTCGCCGGGTGGAGAAGAGCACACCGTACGCCGCCCGAGAAACAGGCCTCGATCACCCGGTCGACGTCGCGAACGCTCTCCATGAGCCCGTGGTCCGGCGGCCCTTCCACGAACTGCACACCGCCCTCGTCGACCACCGTCAGATCCATGGCATCCCTCCGACGCGGCCTCTGCGCCGCGGGCTCGGCGGAGAGCTCCGCTCGACCCGCGACCAGGGTAATCCCGGCGGGCGGCCGCTGTACAGGCATCGCGCGGCGAGCAGGAGGAGGGGCCGGGCTCGCCCCCGCCACGCGACGCCCAGGGCGTCACTGGGCGCGCCTGACCTCGTCGGAGAACCTCACCGCCTCGCGGAGCACGTGATCGGCGAGCGCGGGATCGATGATGCTCTTGATCTGTCCCGTCTCGATGCCCTGCTCCGCGGCCGACTTGAAGTCGATGACCTCGTCGGCCATCGTCGCGAGCTGCGCGTTGTCGACGCGGAACGCGTGCGCCTGGTACAGCTGCCCGGCGCGCGCGGTCGCCTGATCGATGAGCGCGCGCTCCTGCGGGTCGAGCAGGTGCGCGATAAACTCGAGGTGATCTGCCATGATCGTCGTCCAGAACGCCGAGACCTCGTCGCTCTGGAGCGAGATGTCGCCGTACGCGAGCCGATCGAGCCGGGCGACGAAGCGCTCGGCCTCCCGCGCGATGTGGTCGAAGAAGAGCGGCCAGACGAGGCTCCGGAGCGAGCCGCTCTCCTGCGCGCGCTGCATGCGGCGCTTGTACTCGATGAAGCGCTGGACGCTCGACCGCGTCGAGGCGAGGAGCGAGGAGATCCCGTAATCGCCATACCCCCGGTCGCGCGCTGCGAGGAAGTGCCTGGCAAAGAGGTTCTGGTACTGCCGCGCCTCGTCCCGAGGCCCGCGGAGGTGATCGCCGGGCATGAGCAGCGTGATGAACAACGCATGTTCCATCAGCTGGTCCGTCCAGAAGAGGACCTCCGAGACGGCGTGCGCTGCATAGCCGGCGCCCGGCCCGGGCAGGAAGACCGGCTTCCTCGAGCGCTGGTCCACGGAGATGCCGGGCGTGTAGGCGGCCCCTGCCGGGAGGGCGAGGGGCCCGATCGACTCGCAGACCGCGTAGCTCTTGTCGGGCAGCGCGAGGCTCGGTGTGGCGAGCAGCGAGACCCCCGCGGTGGCCATCGCGCCGCCGGCGAATTGCCGGCGTCCAAGTTTCCCTTGCGGAACACGCTTCTCCATCGACGCTCCTCCAGGTTCATGCATCCGTGAGAATCGGAGCGCGAGGGTGCATGTCCCGCGCCTGCGCCAAAGAGTCGACTCGCAGGGCGGTCCGCCGGCGCGCGCCTCACCGATCACGACGGCCGGCGACGCGCGGAATCACCACGCCCGAGCGCTTCGTCAGCAGAGAGGTCGCGTGGGGGCGCGCCGGACGTCATCCGCGGAATCCGCCCGTGATGGGCCGCCCTGCGATCGGCGACCTGCGAAGATGGCGCACATTCCCCCTCCTCTGCCGACCATCTGCGACCACAGAGCACATCGCGCCGCGGAGGACACACGCTCGCGGCGACCTACCTGCACACCTGCCGCTGGCGCAGCAAGCGCACATGCGCCCACACGCGGCCGTCCCTTGTGTCGGGGTTCGGATTTCTTCGCTATCGTCGCCCGGGATGTCGAGGACCCGCCCTCGGCTCCGACAACCCCACGAACGCGCGCCCGATCCCGGGGCGACAGCGAAGAGAAGGAGCCGATCATGAAGTACATCCTGATGATGAACACCCCGTGCGCGGGGCCGTACCAGGTCGCCAACTGGCAGCAGAAGGACTTCCAGGCGCACATCGCGTTCATGAAGAGCTTCCACAGGAAGCTCAGCGCGTCGGGCGAGCTCGTGGCGGCCGAGGGCCTGGCGGGGCCCGACCAGGCCAAGCTCGTGCGCGCTGGCAAGGACGGCACGCCGATCACCGACGGGGTGTTCCCGGAGACCAAGGAGTTCCTCGCCGGGTACTGGATCGTGGACGTCGAGAGCCCCGAGCGCGCGTACGAGATCGCCGCGCAAGCGTCCGCCGCGCCCGGCCCCGGCGGCGCGCCGCTCAACATGGGGATCGAGGTGCGAGAGGTGATGAGCGCGCCGCCCAGCGATCTCTAGTGACCTCTCCGTCCCAGGGCGCCACGGCCGAGCGCCTGCTGCGTGATCTCGCGCCGCAGGTGCTCGGCGCCGTCATGCGGCGATTCCGAGATTTCGGCGCCGCGGAGGACGCGGTCCAGGAGGCGCTGATCGCGGCGGCCACGCAGTGGCCGCGCGAGGGCGTGCCTGACGAGCCGCGCGCGTGGCTGATCCACGTGGCGTCGCGGCGCATCGCTGATCACGTCCGGAGCGAGGCGGCGCGCCGCCGCCGCGAGGCGATCGTGGTCAGCCTCGTGCCGCCCGAGCTGCAGATCGCCCTCGCCGCCGACAGCGACGAGGCAGCGCTCGAGGACGACACGCTCACCTTGCTGTTCATGTGCTGCCACCCCGCGCTCTCCGCGCCGTCCGCGATCGCGCTGACCCTGCGCGCCGTCGGCGGCCTGACGACGGCCGAGATCGCAAGGGCGTTCCTGGTCCCGGAGGCGACCATGGCGCAGCGGATCAGCCGGGCGAAGCAGAGCATCAAGGCGTCCGGCGTGCCGTTCGAGCGGCCGACGTCCGAGGCGCGCACAGCGCGCCTCGGCGCCGTCCTGCACGTGCTCTACCTGATCTTCAACGAGGGTTACACCTCGAGCTCCGGCCCCGCGCTGCACCGCGACGATCTGTCGGGCGAGGCGATCCGCCTGACGCGCGCCGTGCACGCGCTCCTCCCGGACGACGGCGAGGTCGCGGGCCTCCTCGCGCTCATGCTCCTGACCGACGCGCGGCGGGCGGCGCGGACCGGGCCTCTGGGCGAGCTGATCCCGCTCGCGGAGCAGGATCGGCGCCTGTGGGATCAGCGCGCGATCGCCGAGGGCGTCGCGCTCGTCACGGCGGCGCTGTCCACCAGGGGCTCGATCGGCGCCTACCAGCTGCAAGCCGCGATCGCGGCGGTGCACGACGAGGCAGCGCGGGCCGAGGACACGGACTGGCCGCAGATCCTGGCGCTGTACGGCGTGCTGATGCGGATGTCCGACAACCCGATGGTGGCGCTCAGCCACGCGATCGCGACGGCCATGGTGCACGGCCCTCGGGCGGGGCTCGATCTGCTGAACGCGCTCGACGCCGACGCGCGCCTCTCGGGTCATCACCGCCTCGACGCCGCCCGCGCGCACCTCCTGGAGCGGGCCGGCGATCACGAGGCGGCGATCGCGCACTACAGGCGCGCGGCCAGCCGCACGACGAGCATCCCGGAGCAGAACTACCTGGCGACGCAGGCGGCCCGGCTGAGCGACGCGCTGAAGTAGCGAGCCGCGCGGCGCGCAGAGGCCGCAGAGGTGTCCGGCGAGAGAGGAGCGGTACCGCGGACCTGCCGGCAGCGAGCGCTCAGCCGTTCACCAGCTCGCCGGCGAGGCGGAGCGCCGCCGCCAGATCCTCCGCGACGTACACGCGCGGCGACCTCTCCTGGACGCGCGCCTTGTCGAAGATCTCGCGCGGCCTGGGCAACGGACCGGCGAGGATCACCGTCTTCTGGCGCCGCGCGAGCCCGTCGAGCGCGTTCTCGAGGGCGACGAACCCCGTGCTGTCGATGAACGGCACCTTGCCGAGGTCGAGGATCATCACCTCGTAGCTGTCCCCGCGGATGGCGTGCAGCGCCGCCATCGCCTTCTGGGCGGCGCCGAAGAACAGCGGGCCGTTGATCTCGTAGAGGGCGACCCGCCTCGGGAGCTCGACTTCGCTCGAACCGCCGGCGGCCTCCAGCACCGTCCGGCTCCCTGTCAGCTCGGCCATCCGGCGCATGAAGAGGATGGCGGCGAGGATCACGCCGGCCGACACGGCGATCACCATGTCCAGGATGACGGTGAGCCCATAACAGGTCAGGAGTACGAACACATCGCTCCTCGGCGCGAGCCTCACGATACGGACGAAATGGTGGAGCTCGGACATGTTCCACGCGACGAGCAGCAGCAGCGCCGCCAGCGACGCCATGGGGACGTAGGCCACGAGCGGGGCGAAGACGAGGATCGACAGGAGGACGACCACGGCGTGGGTCACGGACGCGATCGGAGAGCGCGCGCCAGCCCGGATGTTCGTGGCCGTCCGCGCGAGCGCTCCGGTCGCCGCGATACCGCCGAAGATCGGCGCAACGATGTTCCCGATACCGAGGCCGATGAGCTCGGAGTCCGGATCGTGCTTGGTCCCTGTCATGCCGTCGGCGATGACCGCCGACAGCAGCGATTCGATGGCGCCGAGCATGGCGATCGCGAAGGCGGCGGGGAGCAGCTCCCTCACGAGCTCGAGCGAGAGCCCATCGCCCCACGGCAGCGAGGGCGTCGGGAGGATCGACGGGATCCCGGCGATCTCCACGCCGAAGGCCGTGGAGCGAAAGCGGCTGCCGATCGTCGCCACGGAGAACGCGGGGTAAACCGCGTCGACGGCCGCCGCGGCGAGCGACACGACGGTGATGGCGATGAGGGGCGCCGGCACCTTCTTGATGACGCGGGGGACGAGCAAGAGCAGGGCGAGCGTCGAGGCGGCGACGGCGAGCTCGCAGAGGTCGGCCGTCCCGCGCGCGGCCCACAAGGCCGCCACCTTGGCGGTGTAGTGCTCCGGGAGCGGCCCGGCCTGGAGGCCCAGGACGTCCTTCACCTGGAGCGTCGCGATCACGGTGGCGATCCCGGCGGTGAAGCCCGTGGTCACCGGATACGGGATGTATTCGATGAGCCGGCCGAGCCGCACGAGCCCCATGATCACGAGCAGCACGCCGGCCAGGAGCCCCGCCGTCATCAGCCCGGACAGCCCGTGCTCCGCCACGATGGGCGCGAGGATCACCACGAAGGCCGCCGTCGGGCCGGTGACCTGGAACTTGCAGCCGCCCAGCAGCGCCACCAGCGCGCCGGCCACGATCGTCGTGTAGAGCCCGTGCTGAGGAGGAGCCCCCACCGCGATCGCGAGGGCCATCGAGAGCGGGAGCGCCACGACGCCGACGACGGTGCCTGCCAGGAGGTCGGCCTGGAGATCCCCGAGGCCGTACCCCTCGCCAAGGCAGCGCCGGAGCGCCGACGCCACCGGAATCCGATGCCGCGCCGGAGCAGGCTGCGAGGTGGGCGGCCGGGGCGCTTCGCGGCCCTGGCCCGGCCGGTCGATCGCAGCGACGCGCTCGGATCTGAACGACATCGTCATACCTCCATCGAATGCTCGTGGATGTCGAGCAACATCGGATACTGAGCAACATCGGTGCCACGCGACGATGTCCTCTGTTGGTCGCTCGATGCGCGCCGTTTGATGGCGGAGCGCGGGCTCGAACCGGGTTAACGACGAATCGTCGCCATGAATTTCTTGGCTGCCGGCTACAACGACAATTTGACGTAGTCATCGAGCCCGTCGCCGTCGTGCCGTATCACGGGCGCTCGGCGAGCGCTGAGCTCACCCCGCTCACCCCGTTCGTCTCGCGGTCCACGGCGGGTGATAGACTCGCTCGGGCATGCCGTCTTCCCCGTCGCGGCCCACGGTGTCCATGGCCATCGTCGGCCGGGTGATCTCGTATGCCGCCTCTCGCGGCCTCCGCCACAGCGATCTTCTCGAGGTCGCCGGCGTCTCCGCCGAGTCGCTGACCGACGCGGACAGCCGCATACCGGTGACGTCGTTCGACGCCCTGTGGGCGCACATAGTACGCGCGCTCGACGATCCCGGGGCGCCCATCCGCCTCGCCGCGCGGACGCGCATGGAGGAGATGCACGTCATGGGCTTCGCGGTCATGACGAGCGCGAGCGCCCGTGAGTCGCTCGACCGTGTCGACCGCTACATGGTGCTCCTTCAGGATACACCGCGCTGGGTGACCGATACCACGACGGACCCGGACGCTCCGTTCGCGGAGCTGCACCGCTCGCCCCGCTTCACGCTGGGCGCGCGCGTCGCGACCGAGTGCAGCCTTGCGGTGTACATCCGTTGCTTCCGCCAGTGCGCTGGCGTCGAGTTCTCGCCGCTCCGGGTCAGCTTCCGCCACGCCGCGCCGCGCGATCTCGCCGCGCACCGAGACTTCTTCCGCTGCCCTGTCGAGTTCGACGCGCCCCGCGATGGCTTTGCCTTCCCACCGTCGTTGCTGGACCTCGTGCCTCGCGACGCGAACCCGGCCCTGAGCGCGTTCTTCCACCAGCACGCGGAGGAGCTGCGCCGCCGTCGCGTCGCCGACGCGTCGGCCATGTCCGATAGGGTGCGTGACGTCATCGCGCACCTCCTCGCCTCGGGCGAGCCGTCGGCGACCGCCGTCGCGCGGCGGCTCGGGACGAGCGAGCGCACGCTGCGGCGGCACCTCGAGGACGAGGGGACGACGCTGCGGCAGATCGTCGGCGGGGTGCGCCGTCAGACCGCCGAGGAGCTGCTCCGCGAGAGCGACACATCGATGTCGGAGATCGCCTTTCTGCTGGGGTTCTCGGAGGTGACGGCCTTCGCGCGGGCCTTCAAGCGCTGGTCCGGGAGGACGCCCGGCCGGTTCCGTGAGGAGGCGCGCGGCGCCCCGGGGCGCCGCGTCGCAGCGGGCGTGGACCGCGCGGCGGACGACGGCTGACCGCCGGGGCGATGGCCCGCCTGGCCCGGGGCCTCGGGCCGCGGCCATCCAGCGCGCCCGGTCTCAGTACGATATCTCGGCGGCGGCGACCTTCTCTCTCGCCGCTTCCCACGACATCGGGAGATCACCCGCGCCGACGGTCCACTGGGTCACGACGCCGTGGACGCTGACCGCGCTCGCCGCGCTCATCGCCGAGAGGTGGGCGTCCGACATCACGAACTTCCCCATCGCCTCTTCGTCCTTCCACACCGTGATGGTCCTCGCATAGCCGCACTTCGCCGACGTTCCGAGCGTGAAGCCGATCAGCCCTTCCTGCGCGGGCAGCTGGGCGAGGATGGGCCCCATCAGCTCGCCGAACCTCCGCTGCGCCGCCTCGTCGGGCTTCATCCAGAGCAGGGTCGACGAGACAACATAGGAGTCCTGCGCGGTGCCCGTGAGCGCGCCGTCCGCGAACCCGGGCCCGCCGAACGGCGCGCTCTGCAGATCGTCATCTGTGCACGTGAACTGGGAGGCGGCGGTCTGTGTGCCCGAGCCGCCGCTCGTGTTGCTCGGTGTCCCGTCGTCCGCGCCGCACGCCGGGACGAAGGCGGCGACCGCGACGAGGAGCGGGACAAGCGCGACGCGAGAGAGGGAAAAGTCAATTCGAGACATGGTGGACCTCATGACAGGAAAGAAGGTGATGTTGTCGGGTGCGAATCAGCGCTCGTCCGCGCGCGCGGGCGAGACCACGCCGAAGACGAGAACGGGGAAGGTCCGCTGCAGGCGGCGAGACGTGAACTCCGTGCGCCGGCCGAAGCTCCTGACCGAGACGCGCGCGCCCACCGGCTGTCCGCTGCCGAGGGTCACGGCCCACATCGGGCTGCCGCCGTCCGGCCGCACGGCGAGGTAGGTGTAACTCCCTGCCGCGAGCCGCTCCTCGACGATGCCGACCACGGGCGCGAGGTCGCCGAGGGATCTCGATAGGTCGCCGAGCGGGCTGCCGGGCGGCGCGTCTCCCGCGACGTTCCGGTCGGCGTGCGTCCCAGGATGCGCAGCGGCGTGGACTACGAGCGAGCCGCCGGCGGCCACGAGCCCGACCAGCAGGGCAGCGGCCACGAGGGCGCGGGTCTGGAGGAAGCGCGAGGTGCGATGAGCGGCGAGCAGCATGCCGGGAAGCTACGCGCCGCGGCTGGCGCCAGCCTTTGCCCGTGCGGCCAAGTTGTTGGCCCGCTCGGCCACGCCGCCGGCCGCCGACCCGACCCAGGTTGGGCGCCCCCCCGGCCCAGTAGGCGACCTGACCCAGGTTGCGTCGGCCGGTGTGGCCACCCGACCCAGGTTGCGTCGGCTGCCGGTGTGGCCACCCGACCCAGGTTGCGTCGGCTGACCCAGGTCGAGTCGGCCAGACCGGTTCCGCCGCTCAATCCACCGGGAATTGTTCCGCTATCCAGGCCTCCCAGCCCGGCGGCACTCGGGTGGCCTCAAGGTAGCGACGCAGCTGGTGGGCGTCGTCGAAGGCGGACATTCCCCACAAGCGAAACGCGTCGACATAACCCATGTCGTCCTCAAACGAATCGGCGAAGTCGGCGAGCTCCAAGCCGAGCTGCCAGGGCGCCTTGACGTCCCCGGCGCAGAGCAGTCGAGCCAGCGAAAGGAGCCCGTCGCGAGGCTCGATCGGAGCTGCGTCGCCGCTCGCGAGCGCGGTCGCGCACGCTCGCCAACCCTCCGGTACGGCGGGAGGCATCCACCCGTCGCCTCTCCGGAGCTCGGCGACCTGGCGCGACCAGAACCAGAGTTCGCGGGTGTTGTAGCGGGCCGCCTTCTCGGGCGTCTCGTACGATTCCCACGGCCAACGCACGCCGTCCTGCTGGCTGAGCCATATGGTGAAGGAGACGTCGACCGCGATGAGCCCCTGCTCCAGGAGCGCCGATCGACGCGAGGCCGCCGCGATCGGGTCCTCGTCGTCGCCGTCCTCCTCGTCGCCGCCCTCGTCATCTGCCCGTTCATCCGTCGGGTGCAAGACCTTGTGAACGGCCTCTGCCCAGGTGATCGGCGCGGGAGGGTGGCGTCGCAGGTAGGCGATGCGTGCTTCGCGGTCCGGCGCGAGCTGTTCGAGAAAGACGCCCCACATCCCCAACCAGTCTTCACCGGAGCCCATTCGCCAGCCGAGCGTGTAGCGCTCGTAGTCGGGGAAGCGCTCCCATGGAGGAGCGATGTCGCCGTGCTGGTCGACGTGCTCGCGGAGGCGGGAGCGACAGCTCTCTTTCCAGTCCATGACAGCAGCATACAACAGTTCACGGCCGTCGTCGTCGACAGCGGTGTCAAGACGCCACCGACGGAAAGCGCGTGGACCTGGACACGACAGGCGCTCTGCGCCGGCCGTGAACCTCTACATCAGAGCCGGCGGAGCCACACGGCGCGCACGGCGTGGTCGGGCCCCTTCTCCAGCACGACGTCGGCGCGTGCCCGCGTCGGCAGGATGTTCTCGGTCAGGTTGGGACCGTTGATCGTGCGCCAGACCTGCAACGCGAAGGCGCGCGCCTCGTCGTCCCCCATCGCCGCATAACGGTGGAAATACGAGGAGGGGTCACGAAACGCCGTGGCCCGCAGCGCGAAGAAGCGCTCGATGTACCAGCGCTCGATGTCGGCCTCGTCCGCGTGGACATAGATCCCGATGTCGAAGAAGTCGCTGACGGCGATCGCCGCGGCACGGTCGGCGCCCTGCAGCACGTTCAGGCCCTCGAGGATCACGACGTCGGGCTGCCTCACGGTCTGCACCTTCCCGGCGATCACGTCGTAGGTGGCGTGCGAGTAGACCGGCACGTCGATCGCTTCGACGCCCGCCTCGAGGTCGGCGAGGAACTTCACCAGCCGCCCGAGATCGTAGCTCTCGGGAAACCCCTTGCGGTGCAGGCCGCCGCGCGAGGCGAGCACCGCGTTGGGGTACAGGAAGCCGTCGGTGGTCACCAGGTCCACCCGCGGGTGGTCAGGCCATCGCGCGAGCAGCGCTTGCAGCACGCGCGCGGTCGTGCTCTTGCCCACCGCGACCGACCCGGCAATGCCGATCACGAAAGGCCGCCGCGCGATGGGGCGGCCAAGGAAGGTGTCCTTCACGCGGCGGAGCTGCTGCGCCGCGCCTACGTGCAGGTTGAGCAGCCTCGAGAGCGGCAAGTAAATCGTCGCGACCTCGTCGAGCGAGAGCCGATCATTGAGGCCCCGCAAGACCACGAGGTCGGCCTCGGTGAGGGTGAGCGGCGTGGCCGCGCGCAGGCAACCCCACTGCGCAGCGGCGAAGATCTCGTACGTCGTGGTGGCGGCGTCCATGATGGGTCGGAGCCGATGGTACGCTTCCGAGCGTGCCATCCGAAGCAATCTCGCGAGCGGGAGCAAGGGGCCCGTGGCGCGACGCTTCGTCGGCGGCGAGCGCCGAGGCGCGCTCCCGCGCGGCCGGGTCGAGGCCAGGGGTCGACCCGAGACCACGGGGGCGGCTCACCCCCAAGGCCCTGCTCAAGCGCCCCCGGCGCCTTGGTCAGGTCGCGACCCGTTCGTTGCTCGCGGCCGATTCGAGCTGCTGTTGCGCCGACTCGGGGTGTTGCGGCACGACCACGGCAGATGCGCGTTCCGTCGCTGGCCGCCAGTTGCCCGCTGCCTCCAGCGCAGCCTGCGCGCGTTCCAACCAGAGCTTGGCGCGGCGACGCTCCAGGACGGACAGCGCTTGCGGCCCCTCGCTCGTGTTGATGGCGGCCCAGAAGCTCGAACCGAAACGGTCGATCTTGTACATCACCGACGAGTCGAGCTCGGGCAATGTCACGGCTTGTCCGCCGCGTTCGAGCAGGCGTTGGTACGCGGGTGACGCGTCGAGCTGGCTGAAGTCCCTCGAGCGACCTTGGTTCTTCACCACGATATGCTGCAGCCCGTCGCCCGGCGCCGCGAGGACCCGCTCGAGGTGGGACACCGAATCGAAGCCGCCGTCGGTGACGTGCCAGGACACGAGCTGGACGCCCATTTCCCGCGCGTAGGTGAGGACGTCGGTCGACTCGATCCAGCGCTCGAGAGCCCGATGGCTCTGCGCAGGCAGGTCGACGAGCACCACGCGATCGCCTCCGAGCGCGCTGTCCAGGATCTGATCGGCGCTATCGAGTTGATCGAGATCCACGCGCTGCGTGTAGTCCGCGTAGTAACGGCGGAGCGCGCCATGCGACAGATCCGCATCGAGTGCCGCGAACGGAAGCGCTCGGTCGATGAATAGCTGCGCCAGCAGTCGAGCGACCACGCTCTTGCCGACGCCACCTTTCTCGCCGCCCACAAAATGTACAGTACTCATGCACCTCCCCCTTCGGCCACCATGTCGCGGAAGTCAAGCCATTCGTAGCAAATGGCGTTCCGGCGTCGCTATGCGCCGGTGGCGTGACGTCGAGGCGACGCGATCGGGGTCGAGCAGCGCGAGCACTGCCTCCGCGACCTGGCTCGCGAAGGCGTCGCGCGAGAGCGTGCGGATCAAACGCGACCCGGGTCGCCCACCGCCGTCGCTCAGAAGAAGCTGTAGAGGGACAGCTTGATGCGCTCGTTGGTCGCGGTCACGTCGTCCGCGAAGGTCTGCTCCGAGTACTGGAACGAGAGGCCCGCGCGGATGGCCGGCGTGATGTCGGCGAACAGGTTGCCGTCGATGTAACGCGACTTGTGGTAGGCCGTGCGGAGCGCGCCGTAGCCGTTCTCCTCGGTCACCCGGTCGTTCGAGCCCTGGGTGTAGTTGCCGGAGATGGAGAAGCGCCCCGAGGGCGGCAGATAGTACTGGAGCCCGACCATGAACCCCGTCCAGCCGATCGTCTTCAGGTTGTTGTTCGCGTCGTACACCGCGAGGCCGTTGTCGATGTTCGGCGTATAGGTCGCTCCAGCGTCAGGGAGCGGCGGGTGCGGCACGTTGCTCGCGACGCCGACGATGTCCGAGATGCCCGTGCCCGTGAAGAACGAGCCGGTCAACGTCAGCGCGTTGCCGGATTCCTCCAGCGACTTGGCCGGGATGATCGGGAGCAGCGCATCGACCGAGATCCCGTAGCCGTTGGCCGAGCTCGACTCGACCGGGGCGGCGGAGTGCTCGTTGACCCTGAAACGGCGGAAGATGCCCGAGACGCCGAGCGTCAGCGGGTCGTGCAGCATCCCGGCGGCGCCGAGCGTGTGGATCCCCTTCCAGCCGTTGAAGCCGACGCGCAACCCCGCCTGCATGTCAGGCACCTCGGAGTCGCGCTGCGGCGGCTTGAGGACGGCAGCGGCGAGCTCCACGTTGGCGGCGTCCGACTTGAAGTTGTGGCCGACGCGCAGCTGCGGCATCCGCCCGAACACCTGGTTCATCACCGGGAAGAAGGACGTCGTGGCCGGGAAGAAGTACGGCTGCCACCCGAACAGGTGATAGCCCTGTCCAATCAACAGGTCGACGTAGTCCGTTTCGACCTTGATGTTGGCCTGACGCAAACGGAAGGTGCCGCTGCTCACCAGCGAGGCCTCGGAGACGGTGGGCGGCTGATTGCCGAAGAAGTCGAGCTCCAGCATGGCCGTGGTCTTGATCCCGGACACCTCGGGCGCGGTCACCTTGACGCCGAACCTGGAGTTCCGCGTCGTGAAGTGCGTGCGGCCGTGCGAGCCGGCGTAGGTGTCCTCGCGCTGGATCACCGTGGCCCCGACCGACTCCCCGAAGCTCTGGGTGGAGTCGTGCATGATGTCGAACTCCGCCATCCCATAAATCGTGGCCTTCCACTTGGCGGTGACGGGAACAGGATCCTTGGAGGCCGGCTTGACGGCCTCCGCCGGCGGCGCCGCCGGAGCAGCCACGTCCGCAGGCGGCGTGGCCGGCGCCTGCGCGTCCGCCGGCGTGGCCGGCGCAGCGGCCTGCGGAGCGGCCGCGTCCGGCGCCGGCGGGGGAGTCTGGGCGTGCGCGACCGCCGCCACGAAGAAAATCGACGCACCGACTAGGTTCGCAACCTTCGATTGATTCATGTTCGAAGCCCCTGGTTATCCATGGCGCCGGGAATCCCCTGCAAACGCCGCAACTATTGGTTTTAACTACGTTTTACGTCGCACCGCGCAGCGCGCGCACCACGCCCGTCTCCCCCCGGGGAGCCGCTGGAATCGATAGGGTGAAGGCGGGCGCGCCTCCTGCGCACTCCCTCAGGACGCGCGGCCCGCGTCGCAGAACGCACGGGCGCGGGCGACGAGCTCGTCGCGCCGCCCGTCGCGCAGGAGCTTGAGATCCACGAGGTTGCCGCCGACGCCGACCGCCACCGCGCCCGCCGCGAAGAAGGTGCCCACGTTCTGCAGCGTCACGCCGCCCGTGGGCATGAGCGGGATATGGGGCAGAGGCGCCTTGAGCGATTTGAGGTACGAGGCGCCGCCGAGGGCGTCGCAGGGGAACACCTTCACGACATCTCCGCCCGCCCGGTGCGCCGCCACGACCTCGGTGGGCGTGAGCGCGCCGGGAGCGTGGACGACGTTCATCGCGACGCACGCCCTCACCGTCGCCTCGTCGAGCGCGGGGCTGACCACGAAGCGCGCCCCGGCCTCGACGCACGCCTCGGCGGCGCGGGCGTCGAGCACCGTCCCGGCGCCCACGAGCGCCCGATCGCCGTGGCGCGCGGCGACCTCGCGCACGACCTCGACCGCGCCGGGCACGGTCATCGTGATCTCGAGCACGTCGATCCCCCCCTCTAGGAGGGCCTCGACCGCCTGCAGCGCCTCGTCGGCCGAGCCGGCGCGCACCACAGGGACGATGCGCCCGCGCGCGATCCACTCGAGCACGGATTGCTTGTTCATCGGTCCACCCGGGCGGTGCCCATCTTCATCGCCTTGAGCACCTCGTCGAGGGTCGCCATCGTCGTGTCGCCGGGCGTCGTCATCGCGAGCGCCCCGTGCGCCGCGCCGCAATCGACCGCCCACTGCGGCCCCTTGCCCATCAGGAAGCCGTAGATGAGCCCCGAGGCGAACGAGTCGCCGCCGCCCACGCGATCGAAGATCTCCAGGTCCTTGCGCTCGGGCGCCTTGTAGAGCTGGCCGCCCTGGTACAGCACCGCGCTCCAGTCGTTGCGCGTCGCCGAGGTCGCCACGCGGAGCGTCGTCGCCACCGCCCGGATGTTCGGAAACACCGAGATGACGCGCTCGATCATGCTCTCGAACGCGCCGACGCGCAGGTTGGCGTGCCCCTCGTCGACGCCCTCGACCTCGAAGCCCAGGGCAGCCGTGAAATCCTCCTCGTTGCCCAGCATCACATCGACGTACGGCGCGAGCGCTCGATTGACCTCCTGCGCGCGGGCCTGACCACCGATCGACTTCCAGAGCGACGGACGGTAGTTGAGATCGTAGGAGACGACGACGCCGTGCCGCCTGGCCGCCTCCATCGCCTCCTTCGCCACCGAAGGCGTGGTCTCGGAGAGCGCGGCGAAGATACCGCCGGTGTGGAACCACCGCGCGCCCTCGGCGCCGAAGATCGTATCCCAGTCGATCTCGCCGGGCTTCAGCTGAGACGCGGCCGTGTGGCCACGGTCCGAGAGGCCGACCGCCCCGCGAATGCCGAAGCCCCGCTCGGTGAAGTTCAGGCCGTTGCGCACGAGGCGCCCCACGCCGTCGTGCGTCGCCCAGCGAACGTGCGTGAGATCCACGCCGCCCTGCATCATGAGATCTTCGAGCAGGCGGCCGACGGGGTTGTCCGCGAGGGCGGTCACGATGGCCGACCTGAGCCGAAAACAGCGGCGCAGGCCGCGGGCGACGTTGTACTCGCCGCCTCCCTCCCAGGCGTGGAAGCTGCGGGCGGTGGAGATCCGCCCGTCGCCGGGATCGAGGCGCAGCATGACCTCGCCGAGGGACACGAGATCCCAGCGGCAGGTGGAAGGATCACGGAGCGTGAAGGACATGGATACCTTGCAGTGGTGCAGGCCGCGTGGCGGAAGAGCTGGTGGACAAGCAGGGTTCAAGGGGCCGCCGCCGTCGCGGAGATCGCGATGAGGCGGGCCGATGGCGGTGATTACCGATCGCCTCCTGGCGCGCGGGACGACTCGACCTCTGCGGCGGACGGGCCTGTGTAGCCCTTGGCGGCAGCGCCCTTCCCCTCGACGATGGGTCGCCCATCGCGGTCGAACTTGACGAGCTCCGCCTTGGTCCCCGCGGCCGTCGGCCAGAGGTACCAGCGCGCGTCCATCCAGCCCACGTGGGCGGCGGGGCCCTCGACCGGCGCGCCCGTCGCTTTCAGCTGGGCCGGCCGCGTCGCCCGGTACTGGTCGACAGAGGTGTACGCAGGACGGTTGAGGGCGAATTGCAGCCCCGCGATGCTGGCGAGCATCACCAGGCCGCCGGCGACGATCGCCGCGCTCGGCACGCGCCGCTTCGGCGCGACCGGCTCGACGCGCGGCAGGATGAGGTGCAGCGCCAGCAGGCCGACGAGGTACAGCGTGCCCGCGAGCAGGAACGGCAGGACGTACGAGCCCGTGGACGTGAGCGCCCAGCCGACGAAGATCTGGAAGAGCGCGCCGCCGACGACGCCGAACGCGGTCATGACGCCGACCACCGTGGCCATCGCGGGGCGCGGGAGGGCATCCGAGACGAGCGTGTAGAGGTTGCTGCTCCAGCCCTGGTGCGCTGCCGCGGCGAGCGACAGGATCGCGACCGCGACGTAGATCGTGGGGATGCCCGCGACGCTCGGGACATCGACGAGGAGCCCGACGGACATGACGGGCACCGCGGAGAGCGCACACGCGAGCATCGCGAGCTTCCGCGCCGCGCCGACCGAGCGGCCGCTCGCGATGAGCCTGGAGGACAGCCAGCCGCCGCCGATCGCGCCGCCGTCCGCCACGAGGAACACGACGGGGATGGCGTAGGCCATGAAGGTCGGCTTCAGGTTGAACTCGCTGACAAGGAACTTCGGCAGCCAGGTGAGGTAGAACCACCACGGCGCGTCGGTGAAGAACTTCGCCGCCGCGACCGCGTAGACGGGCCGCATCCCGAACACCTCGCCGACGCCGAGGGACTCTGTCGCCTCCTTCGCGTCGGAGCGGATGTGCGCGAGCTCCTCGGGCGATACCTTCGGGTGCTCCTCGGGCCGCCGGTAGAGGCGCGTCCAGAAGAAGATCCACACGACGCCGACGCCGCCCAGGATGAGGAAGCAGGTCCGCCATCCGTATGCCTCCGCGATGCGCACCGCCAGGAGCGGGGCCAGGATGGCGCCGACGTTGGAGCCGCAGTTGAACAGCCCGGTCGCGAGCGCCCTCTCCTTCTTGGGGAACCACTCGGCCACGGTGCGGACGGCGGCCGGGAAGTTGCCGGCCTCGCCGACCCCGAGCAGGAAGCGGATACCGGCGAAGCCGGCGAAGCTGCCGACGATGGCGTGGCCGGCCGAGGCGATGTTCCAGAGCAGGAACGTCGCGCTGAGCCCCTTGCGCGGCCCGACGCGGTCGATCCAGCGACCGACGAACACCATGCCGAAGCCGTAGGAGAGCAGGAAGCTCACGTTGATGAGCGCGAGGTCCGTCGGCCCGAGCTTCAGCTCGTTCTCGAAGAACGGTATCAGCAGGGAGAACAGCTGCCGATCGAGGTAGTTGATCGTCGTCGCGAAGAAGAGGAGCGCGCAGATGGTCCAGCGAGTGCGGGACATGACGCCGGCGGTCGCCGGGGCCACGGGAGACGCTGCGGTCATTGGTTCACCCCGGAGGCGAGGAATCCACCGTCGACTGTGATGCTCGTACCGGTGATGAAGCTCACCGCGTCGGAGCAGAGAAAGAGGGCCGCGCCGACCAGCTCCTGCGTGTCGCCGAAGCGGCCGAGGGGCGTGCGAGCGAGCAGCTCCTGCCCGCGCCCTGTGCCGTTGAGGAGGGCGCGGTTGAGGTCCGTCACGAACACGCCCGGCACGAGCGCGTTCGTCCGGATACCGTGCTTCGCCCACTCGGCGCCGAGGCTCCGGGTGAGCGCCAGCACCGCCGCCTTCGACGCTCCGTAGGCCGCGACCTCGTGGAACGCGACGAAGCTCGACAGCGAAGCGATGTTGACGATGCGGCCCCGGCCGCTGTCTTTCAACGGGCCATGGAAGGCCTGGCAGGCGCGCAGCATGCCGGTGACGTTCGTGTCGAGCAGGCTGCCCCACTCGGCCTCTCCGACCTCGGCGGTGGGCTTCCGGAAGGTCCGACCGGCGCAGTTGACGAGGATGTCGACGCCGCCGAACGCCTCGATCACGCGGTCGCGCAGGGCGTCGAGCGTCGCGCGATCGCTGACGTCGCACGCCGCCTCGATCGAGCGGACGCCCCGCCCGCGGATCTCGGCGGCGACCGCCTGCACGCGGTCCGCGCGGGTGCCCGTGGCGACGGTGTGGGCGCCCGCCTCGGCGAGGCCGAGGGCGATCGCGCGCCCGATACCGGAGGTGCCACCGACCACGACGGCCGTGCGGCCCGAGATGTCGAAACGGTTCGTCATGCTCCCAGCCAGTCCTTCGCGATGCCCCCGAGGAGCGCCCGCGCGTCGCGCTCGATCTGCGCGTCGGTCGGCGGGACGGGCATCGCCCCGTAGCGCCGGGCCAGCGCTGAAGCGATCGACCGCCGCGAGTGGCGCCACTTGTAGATCAGCTGATCGAGGACGCGCGCGTCGGAGTGCTGCGGCACGAAGGTCGGCCCGAGCATCTCCAGGCGCATCATCGTCGTCTCCTCGATGAGGCTCGGGTTGTTCATGAACCACCAACAGCCGAACGGCAGGACGTTGGCGAACTTGCGCGCCACGACGCAGAGGGGGTGCGTGTTCTCGCGCGCGAGCGTCGTGACGAGGAAGCGCACGTCGGGGTTCTCGTCGGCGAGCCGCTCGAGCGGGGTCAGGTCGACCGTGCTCACCCCGTCGCCGGCCACGCCGAGGCGGGGGTTCACCGCGCGCCGGACGCCGATCATCATGGCGAACGGCAGCCCGTGATCGCGGCACGCGTCCAGCACGGCCCGGGGCGGCGCCGAGACCTCGTTGACCGAGATCGCCAGGTAGCGCGGCCGCATGCGGGTGATCCACCGCTCGAGCTCGGGCGCGAGATCGTCCGCGTGGATGAGCCGATCGAGGCGCAGCGCGGTGTAAAACCGCGGATCGGGCGTGGCGCCCGAGTCCCAGATCGCGCGCTCCACCGGGTCGGTCGGATCGTTCGTCATCGCGAGCGCGCTCACGCCCGCGAGCCGCAGCACGTCCTCCAGGTGATCCTCGACCCGGCGCTCGGCAAAGAAGGCGCGGGCCTCGCGCAGATCCGGCGCGGCGGGGTCGAGCCCGAACGCGGCGAGCACCGTCGCCACGCCCGCGGTGGCCTCGGACAGCGGCGATCGGCGGACGAAGAGCGACGCCCACACGAGATCGGCCTGCGCCTTCCTGTCGAGCGCGAAGAACGCCTCGGGCGTGACCTTCGGCTCGGCGCGCAGCGTCTCGGCGACGAGGTAATGGTACGTCAGGAGCTCGTCGACGCCCCAGAGGTTCAGCGCGGGGAACTGGGGCGCGAAGAGGTGGGTGTGAAGATCGATGATGGGCGCGGCGTCGACGGCCGCGGCCACGCGCTCGGCGAGGGTCATCTCGGCACCTCGGGGGTTCGGTCGTCCTTCGGATCGGCCCAGCGGTCGTTCGGCACGGTCGCGCACCAGGCCGGCCGCAGCGGGTCCTTGTCGTAGGGATAGGAGCCCAGCCGGCGGTACTCCTCGGCGTAGTGAGCGAGCTTCTCGCGATCGAGGCGGACGCCCAGGCCGGGACCGGCGGGGACGCGGATGCGGCCATTCCGGTACGGGAGCGGGCCTCCCTGGATCACGTCGTCGCGCAGGTGGTGATAGTGCGCGTCGGCGGCGAACGAGAGGTTCGGGATGACGGCGCCGAGGTGCAGCATCGTCGCGAGCTGCACGCCGAGCTCGCCCGAGGAGTGGACGGCGACCCCGAGGCCGAACGTCTCGCAGATCCCCGCCGCCTTCACGCACGGCCGGATGCCGCCCCAGAACGTCGTGTCGAGCAGGATGACGTCCACCGCCGTGTCGAGGACGTTCGCGGCGAGCTGCTCGAAGCCCACGACCACGGTGTTCGTCGCGAGCGGCATCCGCACCTTCTCGCGGGTGCGCCGCATCGCGTGGAGGCCGAAGACGGGGTCCTCGAGGTAGTCGTTGTTCAGGTCCTCGATCGCCTGCCCGAAGCGGATTCCCTGCTCCGTCGACCAGACCGCGTTCGGATCGAAGCGGACGCGATCCTCGCCCACGGCGGCGGCGACCGCGCGGTAACACTCGAGCTCGTAGTCCGGGTGGAACACGCCGCCCTTGAGCTTGTGCGAGGTGAACCCGTACGTCTTCTTCAGCGCCTTCGCCTGCTCGACGAGCTGCGTTGGCGTCCGCACCTCGCCTGACCCGTCGGCGTTCGGGTAGCGGAAGAAGAGGTAGGACGCGAACGGCACCTCGTCCTGCAGCTTGCCGCCGAGGAGATCGTGGACCGGCACGCCGAAGGCCTGCCCGAGCAGGTCGAGGCACGCGAACTCCAGCGCGGCGAGGACCTGGGTGCGGTTGTTGTAAAGAGAGGCGGTCGGGTTCGCGATCTTGAACCGCATCTCCTCGAGGCGGGCGGGATCGTGGCCGACGAGGTAGCCCTTCATCGCCCGGAACACGGCCTCGGCCGACTCGCCGCCGCCGCCCATCTCACCGAGGCCGATCAGCCCGTTATCCGCCTCGATCTCGACGATCGTGCGCACGAAGCGGCCCCAGTGACAGCCGTTGGCGTGGCGCAAGGGCGCCTCCAGCGGCACGGTGACGGTGGTGGCGCGGATATCGACGATTCTCATGCAGGACGGGACTCCAGGGGCCCCCAGCGGTCCAATGTGCCTCGACAAAGGCATCCCGCCGGGCAGTGACACCTGCCCTCGGGGCGCCATCGCTCGATCTTTCCTTTTGCAGAGCGCGGGGAATGGATCGGCGAGGTGGCGAGTTTTATCTGTAGAGGCCTCCTTTGGAAAGAGGCTTGCCGAACGGCCTCGATGAATTCCCGGACCGTGCCGGACTGATCACGCCTCGCGGTCGAATCTGGACGGAGAGCTCGATCTCGTCGACGACGGCACGGGGGACCTCCGGGAGGGCGGCGCGCCGAGGTCGCTGCCGCGCCGCGCTGTCACGCCTGAGCCGCGCTGCGGGTTCACCGCCGCTCGCTGTCCAGGCGCCGCATCTGCTCCGCGCCGCAGCGATCGGCGGAGATCGCCGCCAGCGCCTCGAGCAACGCCAGGTCGTCCCTCGAGAGCGGCCGCTTGAGCGCGGCGAACGCATCGTCGAGCTGCGCACGGGTCTTCGCCCCGATCACGGGACGAACTCCGGCTGCCGCGCGAGCACCCACGCGATCGCGAGCTGTCCGGCCGCCGCGCGCCTCCCGTCGAACCCTCGCGTCGTCATGTAGCGGTAGTTAGCAAGGCGAGGCACACTCAGGCGCTCCCTGAAGCGGGACACACGTCTCCGGGTCTCCGCGGTGATCCGCCGCATTTCTGCCCTTGCATGGCCATCCACGATGGCTGATAAAGGGAGGCTGGTCGGGGTCGGGGGAGATGGGCTTGGCTGAATGGCGTTCACACTCCGCTGCATCGACGTCTCGGACTGGAAGACCTTTGGGCTGCTCCAGCTCGTGATCGACACCATCCCGGATCCCATCTTCGTCAAAGATCGGCAACATCGCTGGATCGCCTGCAATCCGGGCTTCTGCAGGTTGATCGGGCAGCGCTACGACGATCTGATAGGCCGCAGCGACCCGGACTACTGGCCGAAGGAGCAGGCCGAGGTCTTCTGGAGCTACGACGACGTCGTCTTCAACTCGGGTGAGCCTAGCGAGAACGAGGAGAGCGCCACGGGCTCGGACGGGGTGGCGCGCACGATCTGGACCCGCAAGTTCCCCATGAAGAACGCTCAGGGGGAGGTGGTCGGCCTGTGCGGGCTCATCACGGACATCACCGACCTGAAGCAGCGGCACATGGAGGCCGAGCGGATGGCGGCCGAGAACCGGGAGCAGCGCGCGATCATCCAGATGCAGGCGGAGCTGCTCGATCGGGTGGCCATGCCGGTCATCCAGGTCTGGGAGGGGATCCTGCTCATCCCGCTGGTCGGCGAGATGAGCGATCGGCGCGCGGCCCAGGCGCTGGAGAGCCTGCTCGCGGCCATCGGGCAGCGGCGCGCGGAGTTCGTGATCCTCGACATCACCGGCGTGCCGGTGATCGACTCCGCCGTGGCGCGCCACCTGGTGCGCGCCGTGCAGGCGGCAGAGCTGCTCGGCTGCCGGAGCGTGATGGTGGGCATCGGCCCGGAGATCGCCAGGACGCTGGTCGGGCTGGGCATCGACTTCGGCCGGATCACCACGCAAGGCACGCTCCAGAGCGGGCTCGCCTACGCGATGAGCCGCCTCAGCGCGCAGCGCGCGGCCGCCCGCTGAGCCCGGGGGCACGCCCCGCCAGCTCGGGCGTCGCCGGCGCAGGCGTCGCCGGCGCACGCAGGGCGAGGCCGGCGCCGCGCCGGCTCATGGCGCCGGAGCGTCGAGCGCCCGGATGCGACGGACCGAGTCGGCCAGCGTGATGCCATCGATCTCGGCCGTCTCCCAGTGGGTGACCACATAGGTGGGCTCGAGCAGCTCGCCCGCGGCGTCGATCCCCGCGAGGTGGGCCGGGCTCATGACGAACTCGTACATCGCGTCGGTCGAGGCCCACACGGCCAGCGTGCGCCCGGAGCCGCAGGACGGCGACTGGCCCAGCTGGAGGGCCAGGAGGCCGGGCTGCGACGCGAGCTGCCCCTGGATCGCCCCGAAGATCGGCACGTATCGCTCCATCACGGCGTCGCCCGGCCGTGGGACCCCGTACGTCGCGCTGACCGTGTACGACGACCCCTCCGGCGGCGGCCGGAGCTTCCCGGTCTCCGGATCGACGCCGGGCCCGCTCAGCGGCTCTGCCTCCAGATCGGCTTCGAGCACGCCCCCCGTGCACTCGGGGAGGGGGGCGTCGGTCGTCTTCCCGCCGGAATCGGAGCTGCACCCCGACAGGATCGCGCCGAGCGCCGCGATGACGGCGGCGGCGAGCGCGCCCGAGGATCGCGCGTTCGTCGCGCTCGGCATCTTGTCGAATCCACGTGTCGTCATGGTCATGGTCCTCTCTGCTCTGTCCGTTGCCGGAGGCTCTGTCCGTTGTCGGGGGCTCAGTCAGCGCGCGAGACGATCCCGAAGACGAGGTCCGGGAACGTCCGCGCGAGGCGGCGTGAGTGGAAATTCGCCTTGCGGCCCATGCTCCGCACCTGCACCGGGGTGCCGGGCGGCGGCGCGTCGCCGACGGTGACAGCCCATGTGAGGTTCTCGCCGGTGCGCACGGCGACATAGGTGTACGAGCCGGCCGGGAGTCGCTCCTCGACCAGGCCGGCGATGGGCGCCCGGTCGGCGGCGTCGCGGGAGAGCTGGCCGAGCGGGTTCCCGGCCGCCGCGTCGAGCGGCCCGGCGGCCACAGAGGGCCTGTCGAGCCGCCACGCGAGCACGACGAAGAGCGCCGCGAAGACCGTGAGGCCGAGGAGCGGCTTCACGAGCCGGCGCCGGGCGGATCGCGGCGCGGAGCTCCGCGCCGCGCGGGCCGAGGAGACGAGCGTCATCTGTGGCTCCTTGCGAGCACGCCTCGGGCCTCCCTCCGTGGGGGCGCCGCGGCGTGACTGGATGGACCTCAGTTCCCGGACGCTCGCGGAACGTTCAATCGACGCTGCTCTTTCGCCCACGGCGGCCCGAGCAGCCGCGGCGCGCGGCGCGACGGCCCCCCGGGGTCGCCCTCCCCCGGAGCCCCGTCGCGCCCCGAGGTTGCGGGGGCGCCCGTGGCTGCCTAGCCTGCGCAGCCCCGATGACATCGACGTTCATTCGACCTGCCGCCGAGTCCGACCTGCCTCACCTACCCGAGATCGAGCGCTCGGCGGGCCTCGCGTTCCGGAGGACGGACCTCGACCTCGAGGCCCTGGCGAACGTGACGCCGGCGGAGGGCTGGCGCGGCGCGCTCCGGGCCGGGACGCTCTGGGTGACCGACGACGGCGCCGGCGAGCCGGTCGCGTTCCTGGGCGCCGAGGCGGCCGGCGACGAGCTCCACATCCGCGAGCTCGCCGTCGTCCTCGACCGCCAGGGGCGAGGGCTGGGGCGTCGCCTGCTCGCCCACGTCATCGCGTGGGCGCGGGCCGCGAGGCTGAAGGCGCTGACGCTGACCACCTTCCGGACCGTCCCCTGGAACGGGCCGTTCTACGCCTCGATGGGCTTCCGCGAGCTGTCGCCGGCCGAGGCGTCCCCGCGGCTCGCGGAGATCCTCGAGAACGAGGCGCGCCAGGGCCTCGACCCGACGCAGCGCTGCGCCATGCGGCTCGACCTCGATCGCGGCGACAGCGCTTCGTAACGGCTCCTGGCCAACGCGGTCCACGCCGCGATCGGGCCTTTGAACGGACTGAGCGCCTCCGCGGACGGCCTTCTTGGGGTGGAGCGAGCCGCCATGATAGGGCTCGATCCATGAGCACCGCGTGGGACTGGGTCGTTCCGATTCGACAGAAGCACTTCGGCGAGCCGCTCGGAGGCCTCTACCCGCTCGAGCGCCTCGCCGACGGCGAGGCCTACTGGGCGCTGCACAAAGCCGAGCTGCTCCGCCATTTCCCGCCCGAGGTGTTCTTCAACCTCGGGGCGCTGTCCGGCGAGGAGGGCGAGCGCGCCCGCGCCCGCCTCACGGCGTCGGAGGGAGCCGACCGCCTCGCAGACTTCTGGGCGGTGCGCGACGGCGAGGCGGTCGTGGCCATGTTCTCGGGCCACCAGAGGGACGCAGAGACCTACCGCATGTGGCACTCGGCCGTTCACCCCGACTACCGCCGGCGCGGCCTGTACCGGGAGTTCCTCCGCCGGGTCCTCGCCTACACGCGAGAGCTCGGCTTCGACTACGTGGTCAGCGAGCACGCCCCTGGCAACAACGCGGTGCTCATCGCCAAGCTGAAAGCAGGGTTCCGCATCGTCGCCATGGATATCGACGCCGCCACGGGCGCCAGCCTGAACCTCAGGTACTTCCATAACGAGGCGCACCTCAGGGTCTATGAGTTCCGCTGCGGCCTGGCCACGCTCGACGAGCGCCTCCTCGCGGCCGGCACCGGCGCGATGCCGCTCTTGCTGGAGCAGCTCCGGCGCGGATCGGGCGCCGACCCGAAAACATAACGCATCGAGACAACCCAGCCTCCCGACAGGCCGGCTGCGTCGTGAACGAGGGAGCGAGATCGGGCCAGGATCCTCGCGGAGCTCGGAATCAGGGCGACGCGCACGACGCGCGTCCGCGCCGGCCGAGTCCGCCATCGCGCCCCGCGCAGGTGCCACGGCACATTCGCACCGTTCGTCCGCCTTGCCTCACGCTCCAGTGAGAGTGCATCCTTCACGCGCATGCTGCCTGGCAGGCTGCTGGACGGCCGCTTCGAGCTGGCGGAGATCGCCGGATCCGGAGGCATGGGCACCGTTTACCGGGCCTTCGATCGCTCGAGCGGGACGGTGGTCGCCGTCAAGCTGCTGCGCAGGGCGGCGGACGCGCGCGCGCAGGCGCGTTTTCTCCGCGAGGCAGAGACGCTCTCCCGGCTGGAGCACCCCCACATCGTGCGGTACGCGACGCACGGCATGGCGCCGACGGGGGAGCTGTACCTCGCGATGGAGTGGCTCTCCGGCGAGAGCCTCTCGGATCGGCTGGCGCGGCAGGAGCTGCGCATCGACGAGTCGATCGCCCTCGTGAGGACGGTGGCAGACGCGCTCGGCGCGGCGCACGCGCGCGGGATCGTGCACCGCGACATCAAGCCCAGCAACCTCTTCCTGGTCGAAGGCGCGCTCGATCGGGTCAAGCTCCTCGACTTCGGCATCGCGCAGCTGGCGGACGCCTCGAAGCGGCTGACGCGGACGGCGGCGGTGCTGGGCACGCTGGGCTACATGGCGCCGGAGCAGGCGCGGGGCGAGCGGGACAGCCTGGACGCGCGCGCGGACATCTTCTCGCTCGGATGCGTGCTCTACGAGTGCCTCACCGGGAAGCCGGCGTTCCGCAAGCAACACCCGATGGCGCTCGTGTGGAAGCTGCTCCTGGAGGAGCCGCCGAGGGCGAGGGAGCTGCGGCCCGACGTGCCCCACGCGCTCGACGAGCTCGTCGCGCAGATGCTGGCCAAGGATCCCTCGGCGCGGCCCGAGGACGGCGCGGCCGTGGCGCGCACCCTGGACACGCTCGGCGCCTGGACGAGGAGCAAGGTGTCCTCGGCCCCCCTTCCCGGCGCGGTCATCACCACGGGCGAGAAGCGCCTGGTCTCGATGGTGGCGGTCCGGCCGGCGCAAGCCTCGTTCTTCGAGTCGACAGAGTCGCTCGATCTGCACGCGTCACCGCCGAACACGCTCGCCGTGGTGCGCCGCGCGGCGATGCCGCTGAGCGCGCAGGTGGAGGAGCTCGGCGACGAGATCGTGGTGACGCTCGTGGCGAGCGCGGGCAACGCGACCGACCAGGCGGCGCTCGTGGCGCGCTGCGCGCTCGAGATCTGCGCGCAGCTCCCCGGCGCGGCGGTCGTGCTGGTGACGGGGTGGGGCGAGCCGGCGGGTCGATCGCCGCTCAGCGAGGTGCTGGACAGGGCGGCCGCCCTGCTCGACGAGGCCGCCGCGACCGGCCGCGCGGAGAGCCGGCGCGAGGGGGTCCACATCGACGCGGTGACGCGCGCGCTGCTCGACGTGCGCTTCGAGGTCGTGGAGCGGGGCGGGCTCTCCTGGCTCAAGGCGGAGCGCGAGATCGGCGAGGGGCCGCGCAAGCTCCTGGGCAAGCCGAGCCCCCACGTCGGGCGCGAGCGGGAGCTGCGCCACCTGCTCGACCTCGTCGACGAGAGCTTCGCCGAGCGGCGCGCCGCGGTGGCGCTGGTGACCGCCGCGGCGGGCATGGGCAAATCGCGCCTGCGCCACGAGGCCGTCGAGGTGCTGCGCCAGCGCCACCCCGACGTGAGCCTGAGCGTCGTCCGCGGCGACTCCATCGGCACGGGCGCCGCGTTCGCGATGCTCGCCGGGTCGCTGCGGGGCGCGCTCGGGATCGCCGCGGGCGAGGCCGTCGACGCGCGGCGACGGAAGCTCGCGCAGGCCCTCGCGCCGCTCTTCTCGGGCGAGGAAGGGCTACGGGTGGGCGGGTTCCTGGGCGAGCTGCTCGGCGTCGCCCCCCTCCCCGACGAGGACCTGCCGGCGCTGCGGGCCGCGCGGCACAATCCGGCGCTGATGGCCGAGGGGATCCAGCGCGCGTACCTCGACTACGCGCGCGCCGTGACGGCCGCGCGCCCCGTGCTCGTCGTGCTCGAGGATCTCCACTGGGGGGACGCGCCCTCGATGGGGATCTTCGACCGGGCGCTGCGGGAGCTCGGCGACCGGCCGTACGCGCTGCTCGCCTTCGCCCGGCCCGAGGTTCACGCGGCCTTCCCGAGGCTCTGGGCCGAGCGGGGCCTCTCGGAGCTCCGGTTGCGCGAGCTGCCCGCCCGCGCGGCCGAGCAGCTCGTGCGGAGCGCGCTCGGCGGCGCGGGCAGGCAGCTCGCGCCCGGGGAGATCTCCGCGCTCATCCAGCGGGCCGGTGGCAACGCCTTCTATCTCGAGGAGCTCATCCGGGCCCTTTCGGAAGGGCGCGGCGGCGCGCTGCCGGAGACGGTGCTGGGCATGGCGGAGGCGCGCCTCGCGGCGCTCGGGCCCGAGGCGCGGCGGCAGCTGCGGGCGGCGAGCGTCTTCGGGGAGGTCGCCTGGGTGGGCGGCGTGCGCGCGTTGCTCGGCGCCGGGACGTCGGGGACGAGCGAGCGTGACGCGTGGGCCGAGCTGGTCGAGCGCGAGATCATCGAGCGCCGGCCGAGCTCCCGGTTCGCGGGCGAGGAGGAGATCGCCTTCTGCCACCCGCTCTTGCGGGAGGGGGCCTACGCGATGCTGACGGATCGCGACCGGGCGCTCGGCCACCGGCTCGCCGGCGAGTGGCTGCTCGAGGCCGGCGAGCAGGATCCGATGGTGCTGGCCGACCACTTCGCGCGGGGCGACGACCCCGCGCGCGCCGCGGAGCAGCACCTGCGCGCGGCAGAGCTGGCCAGCTGGCCGAGCGCTACCTGAGCCGACGCCAGCGCGACGTCGCCGTCATCGATGCGCCGCGTCCCCGCGCGCGCGGGCGATCGTGTGGATGAGCTCGCGCGCGTCGAACGGCTTGTGCAGGCACGCGTACCCGCCCTTGCTCATGATCGCGCTGACCATCTCCGGGACCGCGTGGCCGGTCATGGCGATCACCGTGACGCGCTTCTTCAGCCCCCGCATCTGCGCGCACGTCGTCACGCCGTCCTGATCGGGCATGACGAGATCGAGCACGCAGACGTCGATGCCTCGCTCGACGACGTACTGGACGGCGGCCCGCCCATCGTGGACGGCGTGGGCCGACAGCCCCGCGGCCCGGAGCACCGCCACGATCGAGTCGGCGACCTTCGGGATGTCGTCCACCACGAGGACGGCCGGCGAGTCCACCGCGCGAGCGACGATGCGCGCGAGGTGGTCCATCGAGAACGGCTTGTGGATCACCGTGTACACGCCCTCGGCGATCGCCTCCTCGATGAGCCTCTCGAGCGCGAACGCGGTCATCAGCACGACGGTGAGCTCCGGCTGGATCCTCTTGAGCTCCCGGAACGTCTCGACGCCGTTGAGCCCGGGCATGCGGATGTCGCTGATGACCAGCGTGAACGCCTGCTGCCGGACGAGCTCGAGCGCGTGGATGCCGTCCCTCGCCTCCACCACCTCGTAGCCCTCGAGCTCGAGGCTGGCGGCGAGCGTGATGCGCATGCCCTCCTCGTCGTCGATCACGAGCACCCGCTTGCCCCGCTGCGCGGCCTCCTGCACCTGCATGGCTTGCCCCCCCGTCATACGCCCTGAGTTCCGGTCGGCGTCAGCGCTGGCTCCGCGGCCTCCGGCTCCTCGCGCACCGGCAGCCGCACGACGAAGGTCGTGCCGTTGCCGAGCGAGCTCATCGCCTCGATCGCGCCGCCGTGCCGCTCCACGATCCCGGCGCTGATCGCCAGGCCGAGGCCCGTCCCCTTCAGCTTGGTGCTGAACAGCGGCTCGAAGATCCGCGCGAGCGTCTCCTCGGAGATGCCCGTCCCATCGTCGACGACCGAGAGCGTCACCCCGTCGCCCGTCCGCTCCGCGGCGATGCGCACGCGCCCCTCGCGCTCGGCCGGGATCGCCTCGGCCGCGTTCTGGATCAGGTTCACGAGCACCTGCCGGAACTGGTCCTTGTCGATCTCCACGACAGGGAGCGTGTCCGGTACGTCGTTGTCGACGCGCACGCGCGGCGGGACCTCGACGACCGAGATGGCGTCGTCCACGAGCGGCCTCAGCGCGCACGCCGCGAAGCGCGGCCGCCGCTCGCGCGCGAAGTCGAGCAGGTTGTCGATGATCTTGGCGCACGCCGCGAGCTCTTTCTCGATGATCGAGAGGAACTGCGCCACGCGGGGCTCCGCGCCGAGCTCGGTCCCTACAATCCGCTTCTTGAGGTAATGGTTCGCGTTCCGGACGGCGCCGAGCGGGTTCCTCAGGTCGTGCCCGACGCTCGCCGCGAGCTGCCCCACCGCCGCGAGCTTCTCCATGCGCATCCTGGCCTCCTGGGCGTCGCGGAGGCTGGAGGCCATCTCGTTGAACGCCGCGCTCATGCGACCGAACTCGTGCTCATCGAGCACCGAGAGGCGCAGCCCGAGATCCCCCTGGGCGATCCGCCGGGAGCCGTCGAGCAGCGAGTTGAAGCCGCGGTCCACCGAGCGGAGGAGCCGCCCGAGCAGCACGACGAGGACGAGCAGCGCGCCGCCGGTCGCCGCCGCGCCGAGCAACGCCACCCGCGCCCGGAGGTGGCGCTCGTCGTCGAGGATCCTGGCCACGTCGCGCTCCGCGTCGTGCACGGCCGCGCTGATGTGCGGGAGGAACTCCGACTTGTACTCGCGGTCGGCGAGCTGCACGAGCATCTCGTGCCGCTCGTTCGTGCGCTCGCGCTCGACATGGGTCGCGGCCGCCACGCCTTCGACGATCCGCGCAAAGCTCGCTCGCATGAGGCCGATGTGCTCGATCTCCTCCGTCGATTCCTCGTCGCTCTCCCTGATCTCCTCGTCGGCGATCATCGCCCTCTTGCGCGCCTCGATGGCGTCGAGATCGCGCGACGTGGCCTCGGCCGCGCTCGTGAGCTCCGCGTTGAGGCTGCCGTGGAGCACCGACTTGACCGCCTCGTTCATGTAGCGGCTGGCGTTGCTGGCGAGGGTGACGTGCAGCTTCAGGTCGTCGTAGGACGCCTCGGCGCGCCGCTGAAAGACGAGCATCTCCGCGATGGCGAAGTAGAAGGCGCCGCCGGCGACGAGGACCGCCGCCAGCGCGACGCCGAAGATGGCGGCCAGTGTGGCTCGAATGCTCATGGGGAGCGGCTCCTGCTTGCGTGCTTCACGTGGTCGTCGCCGTCGCCCGCGAGCTCGAACTCCCTCGTGACGAGGAGCATGAGCCCGGCGTCGGGCGTCTCCCCCGCGAGGCCGAGCTCGAGCGCGGCGCCGAGCTCCAGGCCGGGCGCCGGGTGCCAGAGCACGCCGGGCGCGAGGAGCAGCGACGTCGTGTCTTCGATCTCGGCGGCGAGCTCGAGGGTCGGCACCACGTCGCCGAGCGGCAGGATCACGCCCAGCGAGGCGCCGGGGCTGAGCTCCGTGGCGTCGCTCCCGGCGGCCGGGAGCCGGATCTCGGCCGACGCGGAGATGCCCACGTGCACGCGCCCGATCGCCTTGTCGAGGCTCACGAACGGCTCCAGCGCGTAACCCGGCGCGCCGAGCTCGCGCGCGCCGGCGGGGAGCGCGGCCCCGAGCCCCGCGGACAGCGCGAGCCCGAGCCCCCGCTCGTTGACGAGGTTGTACAGGGCCTCCAGCTCGACAGAGCCGAGCCCGGCCACGACGCCGCTGTCCTGGCGCGCGAGCTCCAGGGGAAGCTCTCCCCCGATCTGCAGACGATCGGTGATCCCGAGCTCCAGCAGCAGCGGGATGCGGAAGCCGACCTGGCGCCCGTCGCGTTCCCACCTCGGCGCGCTCGTGATCTGCAGCTCGAGCGCCTCCTGCGGAAAGGCCGTCTCGCCAAGGAACAGCTCCTCGATCGGCGGCCGCGCCGCCTCGTCTTCTGCCTCCGTCCGCTCCGGCTCCGCGGGCGCGGCCGCCGTCGACGCGAGCAGGAGCGAGACCAGCGAGACCAGCGAGGCCCGCGGGCGCGCCCGCCGCGCGGACGGCACGGCCGCCGGCTCCCGGGCCGCCGGCGCGCGCCCTGGGGGCGGACCGCTCACGCTCACGGCGCCGGCTCCGATCCGGCGTCGCGGAGCACCGGCGCGGCGGCGAGCGGCAGCGCGATGACGACCGACGAGCCGTGCGCCCGAGGCTCGACGGCGAGCGACCCGCTGTAGCGACGGGCGACCCGCCTCGCGATGTTCAGCCCCAGGCCGGAGTGACCCGGCTTGGTCGTGTAGAACGGCCGCAGGATCGCCTCGCTGTCCGCCTCGCAGGGGACAGCCGCCGCGTCCGTGACCTCGATGCAGTACCGCGCGGCGCTCGAGGTGCCCCGAACCGTGACCACGCCGTCCCCCGGCGTCGACTCCACGGCGCTCTCGATCAGGCACCGCACCGCGACGGCGAGCTCGATCGGGTCCGCCTCGACGTCGCCGTCCTGAGCCGAGAGGACGATGCGGGCCCCGGACGCGCCGATGCGCGCGCACGCCGCCGCGCGGCGCACGCAGCCCGCCGCGCTCACGCACACGCTCCTGCGCGTGAAGAGCCTCGCGGCGTCGACCGACTCCTCGAGCCGCGCGCTCGCCGCGACCACCTCCTCGTCGATGATCCCGAAGAACTCCTCGATCCTCGGATCCGCCGCGTAGGCCGCGTCACGCGCGACCTTCCGCTTGATGTAGAACGACGCATTCCGGACGATCGCAAAGCGGTTGCGCAGGTCGTGACGCAGCACGGACAGGATCTCGTCCGCGACCGCGGCCTGCTCCGCCGCACCCAGGGGATCCCAGCTGTTCATGCCGATCCTCGCTCCTCGGCCCTCGCGCGCAGCGCGGCTCGCCCGTCGCCGCCAGCGAGGAGCACTCGAACCCCTCTCTGCACCATCGCGCCGACGCCGCCGTCGCCTCGACCGTGGGAGAGCTTGGAATGAGTTCTTAAAAACACTGACACAAGCGCCGTCTCCCTGGGGCCATCGCGCGCCCGAGCCTCGCACCGCTGCGTCGCGGGCGCACAAGAGCACGCCTGGACGATCCGCGTCATCGGTCACGTCTACAACAAGTCTACAGGTCTGGTGCGACGCCACCCCTCAACCAGCGTCACCCTTGATAAACATACGTGACAAAGTTTGTGTCAGTCAACGGCATAATAATGCCCTTCACAGCACATCTCCGTTCAACGGATTTCCGTCCACCTTCCGCCCTCATGCTTCTTGCGCTGCGCTGCCCTGCCCTGCATCACCGTGATTGCCCTGGTCGCACAGCCAACTGGCCAATCCGTCGCCGGACATCGCCGTGTGTCGTGAACGAACCGCCGCGGGTCTCCTCTCCACGAGCGTGGCGTCGGTGCGGCGGGTGGACAGGCGGGCGCGCTCGCGCCGGCGCTCGCGTCGGCCTCGATTCTGCCACTGCTTCACATTTGCGATGGGTGTGCTCCGGAGCGCACCCCGGCACGCAGATCCGAAAAAAAAACTCCTGTCCGTGATTGGTTGGGAGCCGTTCCCGACACAGTGACGCGAGCCGTGCTCGCCCCCCGTCACCCCCGCCGCTCGCCTCGCCGGCGTTGCCTTACCGCTCGCGGCGCGCCCTGCGCCCGCAGCGGTGCGCGCTCGGTCGAGGTGCCGGCCCGGCACCTCGACCGAGCGTGCCCTGGCGGCCTGCGGGACCGGGAGGCGAAGGGCCAGCGCCATCCGGCGTGGATGGGCTGATGCTCGTGTCGTGACTGGAGGAAAGGCATGTTCATGGACTGGAACGTTCGATCGGCCGCGCGCGCGCGCGGCCGGATGCTTGCCCGGGTGTCCTGTCTCGCGCTGCTCACCGCCGCCTGCTCCCCTGATCCGGAGACGGCCGCGGGCGGCGCCGGCGGAAGCGGGGGGGCGGGCGGCGCGGGCGGGAGCTCCCAACCGGAAGGGAGCAGCTCGAGCGCGAGCGCGGGCAGCACCGCGATCTCGGCCGGCTCCACGGGCGGCGCAGGGGCCGGGGGCGACGCGCCCGCCGGCTCGGGAGGCTCGGCGGGATCTTCAGGTGGGCCGAGCGGCAGCGGCGGCGCGGGCGACGGCGGCGCGGGCGGCGCGGGGCCGCTGCCGGACATCACGATCTGGATCGCGGGGGACTCCACGGTCGCCAACGGGCAGACCCCCTGCCCGGCGGGCTGGGGCGGCCAGTTCGCGGCGCTCTTCGACGACCGGGTCACCGTGGTGAACAGCGCCGTCGGCGGCCGCAGCGTGCGCACGTGGCTCTACAACGTGCAGACCACCATGGATAGCGCGGGGGAGTGCGAGCTCGCGCGCGACTCGAGCGGCGAGCCCGTGCTGCAGGCCAGGTGGGTCCAGATGCTCGACGGCATGAAGCGGGGCGATTATCTGTTCATCCAGTTCGGCATCAACGACGGCTCGCGCACGTGCGATCGGCACGTGGGGCTCGACGCCTTCAAGTCGAGCTACGGGATGATGGCCCGCGCCGCCGAGGAGCGAGGCGCCCAGCCCGTGTTCGTGACCCCCGTGAGCGCGATCTCCTGCAGCGGGAGCACGGCCCGGGGGACGCGCGGCGGCTACGTGACCGCGACCCACGAGGCGGGCGAGGAGTACGGCGTGCCGGTCATCGACCTGCACGAGCTCAGCGTCGCGCTCTACGACGCCCTGGGCTTCTGCCCGGTCCCCGGGGGCGACGTGAGCGCGACGACCAGCGGCCCCGTAGGCGAGTTCTTCTGCGATGATCACACGCACTTCTCGCGCTCCGGCGCGGAGCAGATAGCGAAGGTCATGGCCGGCGCCGTCCGCGATCAGAAGCTCGGCCTGGCCGCGTACCTCGAGTGATCCGCGCCGGCGCGCGCCGGCCAGAGCTCACGAATGCTCGTCGTGCCCGCCTTCGTCACCGGCGTGTACCGCCGGAGGTAAAGGCCGCTACGGGCGTTTGGAGCCCTGCGGGAGCTTGGCGCCGTCGAGCTTGGCGCCGTCGAGCTTGGCGCCAGTGAGCTTCGCGTACTGCAGGTCCGCGTCGCGGAGGTCGGCGCCGCGGAGGTCGGCGCCGTCGAACTCGGCGCCGGTGAGCTCGGCGCCGGCCAACTTCGCCTCGCGGAGGTCGGCGTTCGAGAAGACGACGCGGCCGCAGCGAGCGCCCTCGAGATCCGCCCCGCGGAGGTCGGCGCGGCGGAAGACGCAGTCGTAGAGATCGACCCCCTCGAGGCACGCGTTCGAGAACTTCGCCTCTTCGAACGGGATCACCATGAGGTCTGCCTTGCGCAGGTCGGCTCCCGTGAGATCGATGCCCGAGAGCTGCACGAACCCGCCGCTCGACGTGCGCCAGCGCGACCGCCAGCGGTTCCAGCGCGCGATGCCGTCTTTGACCTCACCTCGCAGCATCGCGCGCGACTCTTCGAACGTAGGAAGCAGCATCTCGATGAGCTTCTTCTCGCTCAGCTTGATGACTTTGTCGCCCCTGGCGATGCGCGCGTCGATCTCGGTCTCCGCCTTCGACGGGACGTGCTTCACGTACGGAATACGCGCGCCGACGAAGTGCGTCGCGTCCTTCGCCTTCTTCGCGACCGTGCCGCCCAGCTCGAGCAGCATGTCTTCGCGGAACTCGCGCGACGTGCGCACATCCATCGCCGAGCTCTGGAATCTGCCTGCGTAGAGAATGCAACTCCCGGCGAGGCGCTCCTCGAACATGCCTTGCGGCTTCTTCTCCGCCAGCGGGGTGAAGCCGAGCTCGAAGGGAGTGACACGCTTCTTCGTGCCTTCGATCGCGCGGATGGCGAGGTTGCCGTGCCCGTCGATGTACGCGATCTCGGTTCCGTCCTCGGAGGCGGTGAGCGGGAGGATCTCGAAGCCGTGGAACTCGATGTCCTCCGGAGCCTCGGGCTCGTCGAGCCATTTGCCCTCCTCGGCGTCGGCCATCCTCGTACGGCCCGCGGAGTCGACGACGACCGCGCGGACATCGTCGACGAACGCGACCTGCCCGAGGCGCTTGTCTGGATGGGAGAGGGTAGCCGTCACCTCACCCGAACGCGGATCGATGAAGACGAGCGCGCTGTCCGACGAATGATTGCTGATGTCACGATCGATGCTGACGGCGATCCATCCGACGCGCGAGACGGCGACGCCGCCGCAGCGCTCGGGCGCACCGCTCTCCAGCTCGATCGCATGGACGGGTGTCTCCGGATCGTCGAGCCGCCAGATCCGGACCGCGTCGGACACCGAGACGGCCCAGGTGTCGTCGGACCCGAACGTGCAGGCCGACACCTTGGCGTCGTGCGAGAGCGTCGCGGTGCGGACGCCGCGCGCACGGTCCCAGAGCTCGACGTTCGACGCGACCACCGTCTCGCCGTCGGCCAGGAACGCGAGCCAGCGACAACCGGCCGGGCCCCCGTCCTGCTCGCCCGAGCCATAATCTTCCTGGAAGCGATGGGAGCCCAGGAGTCGCACGGGCTCGAGCGATGCGCCGTCCCAGAGGTGGACGTCGCCTTGTCCGTGGCCGCCGGCGAGCACGCTGCCCTCGGGTGAGAACGCGAGTACGAGGATCTTGGAGCTCTTTCGTTGGGCGAGCTCCTTCTTCGACTTGCGATCGAAGACGCGGACGATGCCCTTCTGTCCGCCGGTCGCGAACGTCGCTCCGTCGGGTGAGAAGGCAAACGCGAAGATCTCGCCTGCGGGCTCGCTCAGGTCGTGAAGTCGTTTGCCGGTACGCGCGTCGAGGACGTTGGCGACGGAGTCTCCTCCATAGGTCGCGACGATCGCACCGTCGGCGCTCACGGTCGCGAAGGCGAACTTCCTCGTCGCCTTCTCTCCGAGCTTCCACGAGAGCTCGCCGTCCTGGCCGAGGCGCGCGATGGATCCACGCGCCCACAGGAGAAGGTCGCCGTCAGGCAACGCGAAGACGCCAGTGAAGCGACCGGTCACTGTCTGCTCGTCGAGGACACGACCGTCGTCGATGGCGAAGCGATGCACCTTCGTGCGCTTCTCGCCGGTCACGAGAGCCACGAGCGCTCTGGAGTCCGGAGAAAAATCGAGACCAGTGAAGCTGCCGGACGCGTTGAAGCGGGTGGCCCCGAAGACCTGTCGGATCATCGAACCGAACCTTATTCGGATCCGTTGCCTTTCAGCGCTCCATCGGTCGTCATTCTCGGACGTGCGAGCCGGCGCGCGCACATGGGGTGACCATCGGGGCTCGACAGGCGTTGATGTCGCGGCCGAGCCCACCGCGATCGAGGACGAAGCGGCGTTCGGGCGACCAGCTACCGGTCCGGCCGCGGATCGAGTACTTGATCTCGGTGACGCGCCATCTGCTCGGCCTCTCCGCGCTGATCTCCGGTCTTGCCCTCGCCGGATGCAATGCGATCTCGGGTATTGGCAGCCTGACCTTCGACGGCGTGGACGCGAGCGGAGGAGGCGGCGCCCCGCCTGGCGATGGGGGTGGCGGGCCGGGCGGCGGCGGTGAGGCGGGCGGTGCGGGCGGCGGCGGCGGTGAGGCGGGCGGCGCGGGCGGCGGCGGCGGTGAGGCGGGCGGCGCGGGCGGCGGCGGCGGCGAGTGCGACGGGGAGCCGTGCCCGGCGCCGACAGGGGTCGACGTCGTGGACCAGACCTATACCGAGCTGCGCGGCAGCCCCGGTACGGCCACCCCTGCCATGGACCGGTGCCCGGAGAGCCAGGTGCTCCTCGGGTTTCGAGGGTCCCTGGGACCGCTGGGGGAGTCGCTCATCCATGCCAAGATCCAGGCGCAGTGCGGCCACCTGGAGCTCACGGGAGACGGCCCGTACACCATCACCATGATGCCCGGCGACGTGACCCCTTTCCAGGGCAGCGAGGGCACCGAGTCCTGGGAGATGGTGTGCCCGGAGAACGAGATGGTGGTGGGCTTCAGCGGTTGGTCTGGCAGGTACCTCGATCTCCTCTTCATCGCTTGTGCGCCGCTCCTCGTGACGGGACCTCCCGGCGATCTCCGCGTCGAGCTCGGCCCCGTCACGTGGCCGGACGGCGTGGGCGGCGACGGCGGCAGCGAGTTCCCGGACACCTTCTGCGGTGCAGACCAGGTCGCGAACCTCGTTCAGACCGTCGTCGAGGGCGGAGCCATCGGCGCCTTCGGCCTGGGCTGCACGACGCCCTCGCTCACGTACTGAGCCGCCCGCGCTTGCGCCGGGGGCGCGCTCTTCATGCGTCAGGTGCGAGAGCTCTTGCGATCCGACGGATCGCAACAGTTCGCCCCCGCGGAATCGCTCCGTCAGAACCCGATGTCCTCGCGGATGGCGACCACGATCTTGCAGTGGTTCACGAGATCGTCCGTCGTCTTGACCTCGGTCGTGTAGTTGAGACCGTACGGCCAGAAGTGCTGCGTGTCCGCGTGCACGACGTCGCTCTCGTTGCCCGTGATGGCCCTGAGCTGGCGCGTCGCCGCCTCGCCCGTGAAGACGCCATCCACCACCAGCGCGCCGAACTCGCGGCTGCCGACCCCCACGGTGTGACCGATCTCGTGCATCGCGGTGATGTAGTTCATGGAGCTCGTCGCGCCGAACCGGATGGACCCATTGACGTTGCCGTCGGCCGTCGCGACCGACGGCACGTAGGACACCGACAGGCGCTTCTCGATGCTCGTGTGACAGTTGTAGTACGACAGCGCCTCATCCATCGCGCTCGTGATGTTGTCGTACGCAGACTGCTGCTCCGCCGTCGGCGAGGCGACCTTCGCGAGCGTGTAGGTGATTCCCCCGGTCCCCGGGCAGCCGGCGCCCGCGCCGCCCGCGCCGCCGTCGCCCGCGCCGCCCGTGCCCGCTTCGCCCGCGCCCGCGCCGCCGTCGCCTGCGCCGCCGCCGCCCGCGCCGCCGCCGCCCGTGCCCGCTTCGCCCGCGCCCGCGCCGCCGCTCCCCGAGGCGCTGCCGCCCGTTCCACCGTCTCCGCCTCCGCCGGTCGCGCCGCCTCCCGAGGTGTGTCCGCCGGAAGCCGCGGCGCCGCCGCTCCCGCTGGCGACGCTGCCGGCGTCCGCCGGGCTGTCACCCGAGCCCGCGCACGCGACCGGACCAGCCGCCGCGAGCGCGAGCAGAACGATGTGGGTCGCCAGTTGCCTCAGCATGTTTCGTGCTCCTTCCACAAAGGATTGAAAAGCATTGAATCGTCGCTCACCGCCGAAGGAACGCTCTCGGCTCCCCGCGCGCGCCGAGCGCCGGCGAAGTCCGCGTCACCGCCCTCTCACCGGCCGTGCCAGAGGTCAACTCGCTGCTTTCCACCGCGACTTGCTCGGTCGCCGCGACAGCAGTCACGATAGAAGATTGTAGCTGAATCGAACACGCAGGCGGAGCTCGGCCGCCGTCCCGCGCGAGTCGCGCCCGCGCACGCCTGCCCGGATCCCTGAAGCCGATCCCCACGGAGCCGACCGGACGCGAGCGTCTTCCGGGGTTTCTTCGCCGAATCCGCCGGAACCCGGTCGGCATCGACGGACGTCGACGGAGTACCACCCTATATGAACCAACGTGAGCAGCGAGGTCGGCCGTGGACAAGCTGTGCTGACGAGATCGACAGCCGCTCTGTCCAGACGCTTCATCGATGAGGCGGGCCGGCCGGCGCAGCGCGCCGCCCTTCCCGGATCACGCCCGCTCCCCCGGTCGCGCCGGGCCGCCCGGCGGAGGGAGAGGGGATGAGCCGCAGCGCCATCGCCACGGGCGCCGTGTTCCAGGAGCGCTACGAGATCGTCTCCGCGCTGCGCGAGAGCGGCTTCGCCGACGTCTACAAGGGGCGTCAGCTCGCCACCGGACAGACGGTGGCCATCAAGGTCATGCACCCGATCCGGGGCAGCAAGTCCGCCGACGTCGCGCGGCGCTGCGCCCGCTTCCACCAGGAGGCGCGGTTCTGCGCGCAGCTCCACCACCCCAACATCGTCCGGCTCATCGACGCCGGACAGATGGACGACGGCACCCTCTACATCATCTTCGAGTTCGTGCCCGGCCAGAACCTGGCGGAGGTGCTGGCCGAAGAGATCGCCCTCGATCCGCGCGAGGCGCGGTACCTGATGCTCCAGGTCCTCGACGCCCTCGGCTGCGCCCACGGGCAGAACGTCGTCCACCGCGACCTCAAGCCCAGCAACATCATGATCGTCTCGACCGGGGCGCGGCGAAACGCGCTGGTGCTCGACTTCGGCATCGGCGCGGTCATCGCCGGGGCCATGGAGGGCGTGGATCCCAAGCTCACCCCGAGCAACGAGATCCTCTGCACGCCCGCCTACGCGGCGCCGGAGCAGCTCCTCGGACAGCCGGTGAGCGTGCGTTCGGACCTGTACGCCTGGGGGCTCGTCTTCCTCGAGTGCCTCACCGGCAGGCCGTCGATCACCGGCAGGTCGCTGCAAGAGGTGCTCTTCCGGCAGGCCAGCCCCGAGCCGATCCCGATCCCCCCGGCGCTCCTCGGGCACCCGCTCGGCGCCCTCCTCCGGCGCGCGACCCTCAAGGACATGGCCGCGCGCGTCGTCACGGCCTCGAGCCTGCTGCGCGAGCTCGAGGCCTGCGACGTGGACGCGCTGAGCCGCGAGGACCTCGTCGAGCCCGCGCGAGCGCCGCGCTCGCCCCCGGCCCCGACCCGAGGCGCGGCGGACGCGAGCCCGTGGCGCCGCGTCGCGAGCGAGACGGCGCCGCTCGACGCGCCCTCGCGGGAGCCCCGGGCGCTGCCGAGCGACCACGCGGCGGCCGAGACGATGCCGTCTCCGGCCACGCCCCGGCGCGTGGACGCGCCGGCCCTGCCGGGGCCAGAGGCACCGGCGCTGGAGCGACCCGACGGCGAGCGGCGGCCCCTCACCGTCGTCTGCTGCACCTTCACGGCCTCGGGCCCGGGGCTGAAGACCACCGACGTCGAGGAGATCGACGACCTGCTCGACGAGCAACAGGACGCCTGCGCCGAGATCGCCCGCCGCCACCGGGGGCGCTTCGCGGGCGCGCTGGGAGATCAGGTCCTGCTGCACTTCGGCTATCCCTCCGCGCAGGAGGACGACGCCCGGCGCGCCGCCCGCGCGGCGCTGGAGGTCGTGGCGGACGTGGAGGCGCGCAGCGCGCAGCTCACGGCGGCGCGGGGCGTGGCGCTCGAGGTCCGGATCGGGCTCCACACCGGCCTCGTGGTCGCCGGCCAGATCCATCGGTACACGCAGCACCTCGGGACGACACCGCAGATCGCGGCCCGGCTGAGCGCGGCCGCGGCGCCGGGCACGATCGTGGTCAGCGGCGAGGCCTTCAGGCTCCTCCGGAGCCGGTTCGCGCTCGAGCCGATGGCGCCGCCCGATCTCTCGCCCGTCGCGCGCCCGCTCGCGATCTACCGCATGGGGCAGGAGCTCCCTCCCCCGGCCCAGGACCAGGACATCGCCGGTCGCGACACCGAGCCGCTGATCGGGAGGAGCCAGGAGCTCGATCTCTTGCTCCAGCGCTGGGGCCAGGTCCGGCAGGGCACCGGGCAGAGCATCCTCGTCACCGGCGGCCCCGGGATCGGCAAGTCGCGCCTCACCGGGGAGCTCGTCCGGCGGCTCCGCGGCGAGCGGCACAGCTGCCTGGAGTGCCGCTGCGTGCCCGATCAGCGGAGCAGCGCGCTCTACCCGTTGATCGATCTCCTGGAGCGGTTGATCGAGACGGGCCGGGACGACGCGCCGGGGCGCCGGCTCGCCCGGCTCGAGGCGCTCCTCTCGCGCCGCGGCTTCGACCTTTCGGAGATGGTGCCGCTGCTGGCGGCGCTGCTGTCGATCCCCCTGGACGAGCGCTACGCCGCCCCGATGGACCCGCCGCCGCGGCAGAAGGAGCGGACGCTCAACGTGCTCGTGACGATGCTCTTCGACATGGCCGAGGAGCAGCCCGTCCTGTTCATGGTCGAGGACCTGCAGTGGGCCGATCCGACGACCCTCGAGTGGCTGGGCGTGATGATCGCCGACGTGCCCTCGGCGCGGCTGATGGCGGTCTTCACCGCGCGGCCCGAGTTCTCGCCGCCCTGGTCAATGTCGAGCATGCTCCAGATCCAGCTGAGCCGCCTGGATCGGTCGGACGTCGAGCACCTGGTGGCGCGCCTCGCCGGCGGCCGCGCCCTGCCTGGGCCCGTGCTGGCGCAGGTGGTCGACCGGACCGACGGCGTCCCGCTCTACGTCGAGGAGCTGACGCGGATGGTGCTCGAGTCCGGGGCGCTCGTGGAGGAGGGGGACCACTACCGCCTCGCCGAGCCGCTCTCGGCGCTCGCGATCCCCACGACGCTGCGGGGCCTCCTGGTGGCGCGCCTCGACCGGCTCGGCAGGGCCAAGGAGACGGCCCGCATCGCCGCGGCGCTCGGCCGGGAGTTCTGCCAGGAGGTGCTCTGCGCCGTCTCCGCGCTCGACGGGGAGCAGGTCCAGGAGGACCTCGAGCGGCTGATGGCCGCGGATCTCATCCACAGGAAGCGGCGGCTGAACAACCCGACGTACCAGTTCAAGCACGTGCTCATCCGGGACGCGGCTTACGAGTCGCTCTCGAAGCGGAGCCGGCGGAAGGTGCACGCGATCATCGCCCGGACGCTCGAGGCGCGCTTCCCCGAGATCGTCGCGGCGCGGCCCCACCTGCTCGCGCACCACCACGCGGCGGCCGAGCAGCTGGAGCGGGCGATCGCGTACGCGGAGATCGCGGCGGAGCGCGCGCTGAAGCGGCCCGCGAACGCCGACGACACCGAGGCGATCGTCCACGTGACGCAGGCGCTCGGCTGGCTGTCGGCGATCGCGGACGCGCGGGAGCGCGCGCTGGCGGAGCTGCGCCTGAACAGCCTGCTGATCCTGGCGCTCGTACGCCGGCGCGGGTACATGCCGAGGGAGCTCGAGGCGGCGGTCCACCGCTGCGAGGAGCTGAGCGACGAGCTCGGGGAGAGCTCGATGACCCTGCCGACGCTGTGGGCGATTTTCTGGTACCACCACATGCGGAGCCATCGCCGCGAGGCGCGGGCGACAGCAGAGCGGTGGCTCGACCTGGCCAGGCGGTCGCAGGACACCGCGCAGCTGGTCTCGTCGATGGTGCTGCTGGGACAGTGCTCGTTCTTCGAAGGAAAGCTCTCAGAGGCCCGCCAAGAGCTCGATGGAGGCATCGCGCTCTACGACCCTCAGGCACATCGGGAACACGCATTCTTCTCCGGCGTCGATGTCAAGGTGTGGGCCCAGTACACGCTCGCGGTGGTGCTCTACCTGATGGGCTGTCCAGCCCAGGCGCTCGCCCACGGGCAGGCCGCGGTGGCGTGGGCGCGCGAGCTCGATCACCTGAACAGCCTCGGGATGGCGCTGCTCCACCTGGCCGGCGTCTACCACTATGCCCGCGAACGGGAGCAGGTCTCCGCGATGATCGACTCCCTCCTCCAGCTGACGGAGCATCATCAGCTCTGGGTCACGGCTCACTGCTGGGCCCTGCGCTGCTGGACGCAGCGAGACCTCGAGCAGCTGAGACAGCACATCGAGACGATCCGGGACGGCGGCCAGCAGAGCGGCCTGCCGTACTGGCTCTCTCTCGTGGCAGAGCTCGAGGCCGAGCGCGGGCAACACGAGGCCGCGGTGGAGCAGCTCGCGGGCTGCCTGCTGCTCGCCGAGGAGTCGGGGGACGTGTACTACGTCGCGGAGCTCTACCGCCTGAAGGGGCTGTCTCTTCACGCCTTGGGCGCCGACGCGGATCAGGAGAGCGAGCGGTGCTTGCGGCGATCGATCGCTGTCGCGCGGGAGCAGGGCGCGCGAACGTTCGAGCTGCGCTCGACGCTGGCGCTCTGCCGGATGCTCGTGCAGCAGGCCCGGCGCGACGAGGCGCGCCGCCTGCTCAGGGAGATCACCGACTGGCCTCCTGTGGAGTGCGCCGATCTTCCTGATTTTGCCGAGGCGCGAGCGCTGCTCCAGGAAGTGACCGATTGATCTGCCGCGGCACCTCGGTCGCTTTCTGCGCATTTGCAGCTGCGTTTATTTGCATTGGATGCGCGAAGGGCTCGACGGCGCGCGGCGCCGGTTCAATGAGCTCCATATCCCATGCCAGGGCCTGCGGCACCGGCGATTGGAGGTGGCCATGTTTTCCCATCAATCATCCAAGTACATGTCCAGGATCGCGGAAACCGACGGCGCTCCCGCGCATCTCGACGAGGAGGCGCGCCTCCTGCACGAGCGAGGAGCGATGGAGGAAGGGCTCTCGGGGCTGGAAGGAGCCTGGTTGCGCGCCGTCGCTCTCTGCTGGGAAGATCCGACGCAGCGCGATCGGTTGAAGAGCGACCCGCGGGGGTACTTGATGGCTCGCTGCGGCTATGCGTTGCCGCCGGGGATCGACCTCACCATCCGCGAGGCGCGGGAGCCAGGCTCGCCGGGCGGCGACGCGCTGCGCTTCTGCGAGCAGCGCAGCGGCTGGGACCCCTCGGCGGGCGCCATCACGCTCTGTATCCCACCAGCGCCTGAGCTGGAGGATCAGCCCGTCGCGCTGGCCGAGCTCACGAGCGACCCCGGCTCGTCTTGCATCATCTGCTGAGTCATCCCTCGACGCCGTAGAAGCTGGCGGCGTTGTCCCAAAGGATCTTGCGGAGGCTCTCTCCGGGGAGCCTGCGGTGGAGCGCGAGCGCCCGCTCCACCATGCCTGCGTCGTGATCGATGTGGGGGAAGTCCGTCCCGAAGATCGCCCTGTCCTCGCCGAGCCATGGGATCGCCTGCTCCAGGCACGGCTCGTCCGGCTCGATCTCGATGAAACACTGGCGGCGGAAGTACGCGGACGGCTCGCGGCGGACGTGCGGCGCGACCTCCTCGGCCAGGCCCCGGTACTCGATCGCGTCGAGGCGCCAGAGCCAGTAGGGCAGCCACCCGCAGCCGGCCTCGAGGAAGGCCACCCGCAGGCCGGGGTGGCGCTCGAGCACGCCGCCCTCGATCAGCGCGAGCAAGGCCATCATCTGCTCCATCGGATGCGAGCAGGCGTGCAGGGCGAAGCGGCTGCGGAAGCGATCGGCGCCGGCCGCCGGCAAGGAGGCGTGCGTGCCTTCGTGGATGGCGACAGCGATCGAGCGCCGCTCGCACTCGGCCCAGAACGCCTCATAAGCAGGGTCGCCCAGCGTCCGCCCCGCGACGGGGTTCGGCCGGAGCACGACGGCGCGGAAGCCGAGCGCGGCCGCGCGCGCGAGCTCGGGCACCATCTGCGCCGGATCGTGCGGGCTCATCAGGGCCACGCCACGGAGTCGCGAGGGGTCGTGATCGCAGAAGCCCCGTAACCAGGTATTGTACGCCCTGGCGAGCGCGCTCGCCAGGGCGGGCTCCAGCGGGGTCATGCCGAGGAGCGCCAGCGCGAGCGTCGGGTAGAGGAACGCCACGTCGATGCCCTCGCGATCCATGTCGTCGAGCTGCGCTCGCGGCTGCTCGAGCGGCCCGAGCGACGCGAGCGCCCCGAGCCGCCGGCGGCCGGCGGCGGCGATCGCGCGCCAGGTCCGCGCGCTCATCCGGTGATGGACCGGCCGGCCATCCACCATCGGCTGCGGCGGGAGCCGGAGCAGCCCCTCCGGCCCGAGGTGCGCCACGCGGTCGGCCAGGGGCTCGCCGTCGCCGGCGTACGCGAGGTACGGGGCGTGAGCGCGGAGCTCCGGCTCGAGGTGGGTCTTCCACAGAGAGAGCGGTTCGATCACATGACGATCCGCGTCGAGGATGCGATAGCCGTCGCGCACGGGACATCTCCTCTGGTCTGGTGCCGCAGGTCAGACATCCGGCCAGGGTTCCGGAGAGAGAGTTCAACGCAAAGACGCAAAGTCGCAAAAATACATCACGTCGTCGCGCCGGACGGCGGGGTAATCGCCGAGCGCCCGCGCCAGGGCCCCGTCGTCGGGGAACAGGTAGGCCTCTCCGGCCAGGTCGGCGCGGTCCCAGCCGCGGGCCGGCGCGGGAACGCGGGGATCGAAGAGCTGATTGAGCTCGGTCGGCGCCCGCTGCACGCCGAGGCGGGCGTCGTGATGACAGCCGAACACGAGCGTGAGCCGGGCGAGCGGCACCAGGAGGTGAACGTCACGGCCGCGGAGCATGGTGCGCTCACGCTCGCCGATCAGGAACACCGTCTCCTTGTCACCAGCGAGCTCGACGCCCAGGTGGTGCTTGAATTGCAAGGTGCGGCGGGTGCATTGGACGCGTTGGAGGCGCGGGGTGCGTGGGATGCGCTTCATGAACACCGGACCCTGATGGACAAGCTGGTGCGTCGCCGCCCGCCGGAGACGCCCGTGCTGGTGCGCAATTCAGCGTCAGCGAGCGCCTGCCTGGAGCGCGGGCGGGCGGGCTCGCCGGCGCACGCCGCGGGAGCGCGCGCGACGCGCCGCCCGCGAGCCCGGGGGCGAGGTCGTGTGAGAAGGGGGTGAGCAGCGTGGCAGTCATTCGCGAGACGGACATCGGCCCGGAGACAACGCCGCTGTCCAGCAGCTTCATCGATGCGATCCAGGGTGTCAGGCAGGACGATCGACGCGTCGCCCTGCTCGTCTACCACCGCGACGGCGCCGAGCGCGCCGTGCTGAGCCCGGGCGTGCCGGTCGTGATCGGCCGGGCGCCGCCGTCGCAGGTCCAGATCGGCGACGTCAGCCTCTCGCGCGAGCACGCCCGCTTCACCCAGTCCGGCGACAAGGTCGTCATCGAGGATCTGCGCTCGACCAACGGCACCTGGCTCGGCGGCGAGCGCATCACGCGAGGCGAGGTGAAGCCGGGCGAGGAGGTCATCCTCGGCAAGGTGGTGGTCGCCGTCCGCTCGATCACGGCGGCCGAGGACGAGCTGCCAGGGCTGATGAGCCACGAGCAGCTCCGCGTCGCCCTCGAGGAGGAGGTGAAGCGCGCGCGGTACTTCGGGCGGAGCTTCGCCGTCGTGATGGCCCGGGTCGCCCGCCAGCCCAGCGCCCACGTGAGCCACCTGTTCCCGCGTGTGCGGGCGCTGCTGCGCCCCGTGGACCGGATCGCGCTCTACAGCTCGGACGTGGTGGCGGCGCTGCTGCTCGAGGCCGGGGCCGAGGTGGCGCTCGACGTGGCGCGCGCGCTCGCCGCGCCGCCCGTGGGCGGGTCGCCCGTCGTGCTCGCGGGCTTCGCGACGTTCCCCGACGCGGGGACCGTGGCGGAGGAGCTGCTCGATCGGTGCTGGAGCGCCGTGCGCAGCGCGACGGTGGAGCAGCCGGTGCGCTCGGCGCCGGGCGGGACCTGGAAGAGCAGCCCGGGCCTTTGCCACGCCGAGCCGGTCGTCGTGGCCCCCGCGATGCGCCGCGTCTTCGAGATCGTCAAGCGGGTCTCGCGCTCGTCGATCCCGGTCCTCTTGCTGGGCGAGACGGGGACGGGCAAGGAGGTCGTGGCGCGGGCGATCCACGACAGCGGCCCGCGGAGCGGCAAGCCGATGGTGTGCGTCAACTGCGGGGCGATCCCGCAGCAGCTCGTCGAGAGCACGCTCTTCGGCCACGAGCGCGGCTCGTTCACCGGCGCGTGGCAGCAGCAGCGAGGGGTGTTCGAGGCGGCGGACGGCGGGACGGTCTTCCTCGACGAGATCGGCGAGCTGCCGGCCGCGGTGCAGGCCGCGCTCCTGCGCGTCCTCGAGACGCGGCAGGTGACCCGCGTCGGCTCGAACAAACCGATCGACGTCGACGCGCGCGTCGTCGCGGCGACCCACCGCGACGTCGAGGCGATGTGCGCGTCGGGCGCGTTCCGCAGCGATCTGTTCTACCGCCTGAACACGATGACGATGACGATCCCGCCGCTCCGGGCGCGCCCGGAGGACATCGAGCCGCTCGCGCTGCGCTTCCTCGACCAGGCGAACCAGGCGAACGGCCGGTCGATCCGCGGCTTCGACGCCGAGTCGCTCGCGCGGCTCCGGGCGTACTCCTGGCCGGGGAACGCGCGGGAGCTGCGGAACGCGATCGAGCGGGCCGTGGTCATCGCCGAGGGCGAGTGGATCGCCGAGGAGGATCTGCCGGAGCGCGCCCGGGCGGCGCCCTCCTCGGAGCCGGTGGCGGAGGGGGAGCTGCCGTACCAGGTCGGAGAGCTCACCGCCGCGCCCCCGGGCGGGGACTACCTGAAGACGCGGCTGCAGCGCTGCGAGGCCGAGCTGATCGTCGAGGCGCTCCGCAAGGCGAGCGGGAACCAGACGGAGGCGGCGCGCGCGCTCGGCATGCCGCTGCGCACGCTTGTGCACAAGCTCAAGACGCTCGGCATCAAGCGGCTCGGGTACGCGTCCCCCCGGGAGCCGTAGGGCGCGGGATCAGGGCACGGTCTGGACCGCGCTCTCGGCCGAGCGGAGCGCGCCCTCGATCCCTTGATAATCGCAGTAGGCCTCGCCACAGACATGGACGCTGCCGACAGGCGCGTTGCTGCCGGGAAGGTCGAACGCCCTCAGCCTCTCGAGGACCTCCCAGGACCTGACGCCTGGCCGCCAGGTATGGGCCCCCGCCCCGTAGGGCTCCCGGCTCCAGTCCCGGATGGCCCAGGGGCGGCGTGCGCGCCGTCCACCACGGCGCGTCCGTGACCAGGAAGCACTTGAGAGGCGGAAACCCGAAGACCGCGTCGAGATCCCGCTGGATCTCCCGGGAGAAGCAGCCGGCGAGCCGCATCAGGGGGCTGCGGGGCAAGGCGAGGATCACGTGCTTTGCGACGGCCTCCACCGTCTCCGCGCCGCGGGCGAACTGCAGGCGGATCTTCCCTCCTTCCGCTGCCGCGAGCGACGTGAGCGCGTGGCGAAGGTGGATGGCGACCTGCTCGGGGCGCCGCTCGAGCTCCCGCGCCAGGGCGAGGGGTAGCGCCCGGGAGCCGCCTTCGATGCTGACGAGCGAGGCGTCCCCCTCCCCCTCGCTGGACAGCGCGCGAAGCCAGAAGACGATCCAGTCCATGGCGTTGGCCAGCCGCGCATCCGCCCGACGACATCGAACGAGAGCCCCCAGCGAGGCGTCTCGTCGATCACGCGCACGCCGAGGGCGTGCATCGGCAAGAGGGCGACCGGGGCCAGGGCATGGAAGACGCTGAGGGCGGGCCGCGGACAGCCGGGCTTGGCGTGGACGCTCGCGGTAGCTGGCGCTCGAGAAGCCGAGCCCGTCGACCACCCGCTCGATCAGGCCGAGGCCCCGGATGCCATGATGGTTGATGGCCATGTAGAGGGGTGTCACCTCGTCCGTCGCCGCCTGGAAGGCCCTGGCCTGGGCAGCGAGCCCGGTGGGGATCCCGTCCGGGTGCCCGGCCACGGCGGCATAGAACAGCACCGCTTCGTCCTCGTCGGAGAGGCCGCAGTCCTTGATGAACATCAGCGATCTCGACTGGGCGGCGGCCGCCTCCCTCACCGCTTCATCCTCCGCGATCGAGGCGACCACCTCCGCGGCGCTGCGCTCGACGACGCTGCCCCAGTCCGCGGGCAGGTACGCGAGGGTATCGGCGACGATCACCTCGTCACGGACGCCGAGGCGGGGCAGATCGCGCCAGAGCTGCTCGAGGTGGCTCCGGACCTCGTCCGCGCAGAAGCCCATGTCGCGGGTGTGAAGGCACGTATCCGGCACGACGACCACGTGGGCGCCGCCAGGGTGGAACTCGCGCAGGACGCGCGCCAGCGCCGCTCGCATCTTGATACCGAGGAACTCCGCGAAATCGGGCCCCCGGCCGAACCTGCCTGTCTTGAGCGGTACTGGCACCTTGCCGCCGCCCTCCGGCATGGCCAGCACGATGGGCTCACCCGTCCGCACGATCCGCTCGAGCCTGGCGTCGAACTCGGCCATGTCGCGGGGGCACTCGAACCGGGTCTTGCTGGTCTGGATCGAGGCCTTCTTGATGATGGCCTTGAGCTGGGCGGCCCTGTCGCTGTGTCGGCCCCCTGCCTTTCGCAAGCAGTCCTCGAATGGACGGATCGCCTGATCGAGCTCGCCGAGGAAGACGTCGATCTCGGCAGGCCCGGCGAAGCGGACCGAGGCCGCAGGTAGCCTGCTGCCGGACAGCACGCGCTGCTTCGCGGCGAGGAGCTCCGGCGCCTTGGCGAGGCCGGCGGCCGGCTGGGTCACGGCTCTCTGGTAGCGAGGGGCGGCGGTGCCGCCGCAAGCCTTCCTCTCCCCGCCGAGCTCCGCGAGGTCGGCGGGTCGCGCGCTCGTGGGATGACGCGCGCCGTGAGCCTCGGTGTTCTTCGCAGCCTCCGAGACGATGGAGGGGTGACCTTTGCCGAGCACAATGCTGATGAGGTCGCTGGTCGCTTCGATCTTCATGGTTCTCCCTGCGACGCGGGCGCCACGACGACGCCCCATCGATCGATCGGCGCCGCTTCGTTCGAGCATTCGTCGAACGCGGATTGCCTATCTGGCCCTAGCCCTCACGTGAGCCAGAGCACACCTCGTGCCGGCGGAGCTCACGCAGATTCACGGGGATATCGGCGCGCTGGCCGCGCGAGCGGGGATGAGCGCGCGGACCGCTACACGATCGAGCAATGGATTGCGTGCCAGGGAGGGCGCGCCCCGTCGTCGACGGGTGATGGCGTCCTCTGCGAGGCCGGAGATCACGAGATCTCGCGGCGAGCGGACAAGTCGCGCGGGCGCGTGCCTGCGCTGCCTCGCGCGGCGGACCTCGCGTGGCGGCGGCCGTCGGGCGCGCCGCGCGTGACCGGTGAGCTCACGTCGATGGTGGGGGACGCGCGGCGCCTCGCGGTGTGGGCGCGCGCTCGACGAGGGGATGGGGAGGGCGACGGCGTGTGGGCGGGCGTCGCAGGGAGCGACGGTGTCAGGGAGCGAGCGAGATGGCGGCGCGACTGGCGGGCTCGGGCTCGAGGGGGAGCTCGACCATGAACGTCGAGCCGCAGCCCGGCGAGCTCTCCACGCCGATGGTTCCGCCGTGAGCGCGCACGATCTCGCGCGCGATGTAGAGCCCGAGCCCGAGGCCGCCGAAGTGCACAACGCCGCCCGCGCGCTCGAAGCACCTGAAGATGCGGGCCTGGTCCTCCTCCGCGATGCCCGCGCCTCGATCGCGGACGAGGAGCTCCGCTCCGCCGGGACAGGCCTTCACCTCGATGGATATCGGCCGGCCGGCGCCGAACTGGATGGCGTTCTTGACGAGGTGGAACACGAGGCGTCCCATCTGCTCCCGATCCCAGCGGCCGACGATGCCCTCCGGCGCGTCGATGGAGATCGTGGAGGACGGGGAGCGGAGCTCCACCGGGAGCTCGGCGATCACCTCCCGGACGAGCGCCCCGAGATCGACGGTCTCGCGCTCGGGATCGAGCGGACCCGATCGGAGCCGGATCGCCTGGAGCATGTCATCGCAGAGCCGGGTGAGCCGGTTGACCTGCCGGCCGACGACCTCGAGCGAGGCGACCCACGTTGACCCGTCCTCCGCCCGTTGCTCGCTCAGCCGCTTCATCCGCTGCACCTGCAAGTTGAGCGAGGTCAGCGGCGTCAGGAGCTCGTGCGACGCGAGCATGAGGAACTCGTCCCGAACACTGGCGCCTGCGTCGGGCTCGTAGCCGCGGGCGGGCCGGCGAGCTTCGGGGGTTCCAGTGAGAGGGGCGTTCGAGACGGACATGGTTCAACTCCCTTTGGAGCGTGGATGGACTTTCGCGATCGCGTCCAAAGCATCGGCGATGCCACGCGTCATCGCCCTGGGAGAAGCGCGGTTTCCGCGGCACCTCGCGCTGGATCCGGGCCGCCGAGGGCGCGGGTGCCGTGGCGCCCAGCGAACGGTTGCTCAGGTACGCAAGAAGCGGAGCCGGCGCCTGCGAGCGGCAATGCCAGGCTCGCCCGTCCGGGGTGGAGCGACCTGACCCAGGTTGGGGCAGCGACCCGACCCAGGTTGGGGCAGCGACCCGACCCAGGTTGGGGCAGCGACCCGACCCCAGTGACCCGACCCAGGTTGGGGCAGCGACCCGACCCAGGTTGGGGGGCAGCGACCCGACCCAGGTTGGGGCAGCGACCCGACCCAGGTTGGGGCAGCGACCCGACCCAGGTTGGGGCAATCCCATCCGAGGTTGAGCCATCCGGCGCGCCGCGTCAGTCCAGCGCGTCATGCGTCCAGCGGTTTCCACACCTCGTAGTCGAACCGCTCGTAGGGGGGCGTCACCCTTTGCCGACGCTCGTCGTACCGCTCGAGGCACCAGGCCCCCGCATCGACGCGCTTGCCCTGCGCCTCGATCCAGCGCGCCAGCCCCAGGTAGGTCGCCTCGATGGCCTCCGCGGTCCCCTCGACCCGGGCCATCGCGTAGGTCCGCGCCGGGATCACCAGCGGCTGCAACCCCTCCGGAAGCGCCCCGCCCGCGCTCACCTCGGTGCACACCCAGTACGTGTAGACGCCGTCGTTGCTCGCCCTCTGGTGATCGCTCTCCGGGAAGGCACCGTACAGCACGCTCCGGTCGACCCGGAGGGGAACGGAATCGAGGCGGTCGACGAGCTCGATCCATGCGAGGGGCACGCGATGACTGAGCTCACTGCGACGACCTACCACCTTGATGCCGGCCATCCGGAGCTCGCCCTGGCTCACGACGGAAACGTTCATGCGCTCTTCTCCTTGGAGACGACGCCCGAACCCTGCACCTTGAACCAGGTTGAAGCTCAAGGAAAAATCCGCCGCATGCTCACGATTTCCCAGTTCGCGGACCGCAGCGGGCTATCGCCGAGCGCGCTTCGCTTCTATCAACGCAGGGGCCTCCTTCTGCCCGCCGGCCGGCGCGCGAACGGCTACCGCGTGTACGCGGAAGGGCAGGTCGAAGAGGCCCGCTTCATCAGCAGCCTGCGCGCGGCGGGGCTCCCCATCGCGGAGATCCGCGAGTTCCTGCGCATGAGCGGCCGGTCGCGGGAGGCGATGCTCGCGACGTGGCAGCAGGACATGACGGCCCGCCTCCTCTCGCTCCAGATCGCCGATCAGTACCTGCGCGGCGTGACGTCGACGCAGATCCCGATACACCTCGAGCACTGGAAGGAGCCCTCGGTGCTGGTCTGGTTCCCGGCGACGGCGCCGGAGGGCCCGCTGGCCTTTCGCGCTGCCGTGACGGCGCGCAAGCGAGAGCTGGATCGCAGGCGCATTCCGGTGCTGACCAGCGGGTACGTCCGCACGCTGGACCTCGTGGACGGCCATCTTCATGGAGAGGTCGGGTTCCGGATCCGACCTGGGCGTCGGCTGCCGCAGGGGGCGCGGCGCCACGATGTGCCGCCGACGGTGTTCGCTACCCTGGAGTGCTCCGTTCGCGACGAGAAGGCCGCGCACCGCGTGTTCCGCCTGCTGCATGGGCTCGGCTTCCGGCCCGGGGAGCTCCACCTGGAGCGCTACCTGCCTGGCGCCCCGGACCGCTACCTGCTGATGATGGCCGTCCGGCGCATCCAGCCAGCCGCAGCGGCCGGGTGAAGGGCTGAGGCGCGCCGGAGCGGACCGGTCGATGGCGGCGAAACCGCGGAGGGGCTTCCGCGTAGCAGCGGATGAACCCGCCCGACAGAGCGCGCAGAGCCGCGCGCCCGCGAGCTCGGGGCGCGCCGTGCCCGTCGTCTCGACGGAGATGCGCCTCGACGATCGACGCACCGACAAGCCCGCGCCGCTGGGTTCGCGGCGCCATTCCCCAGGAGCTTTCTCATGTTTCGCAGCACGATGAGCATCACGGCCCTGAGCTTCGGTCTCTTCGCGGCGGGCGCGCCCGGCGACGCCATCGCGCACGGCAGCGGCGTCCACCGGCACGGCCAGATCTTCGTCATGACCAACGCCGGAGACGGCAACTCCGTGATGGCGTATGACCGGGCGGCGGACGGCTCACTCTCGCACGCCGGCACGTACGCGACCGGAGGGCTCGGCGCGCCGACCCGGCCGATCAACGCGCTCGGATCCCAGGGCTCGCTCGTCCTCAGCGAGGACGGAAAGCTCCTGTTCGCCGTGAACGCCGGCAGCAGCGAGGTGTCGATGTTCCGCGTCGGCCCGCACGGCCTGACGCTGCTCGACGTGGTCGACTCGGGCGGCGAGTTCCCGGTGAGCGTCGCCTCGCACGGCGACCTGCTCTATGTCCTCAACGTGGGTGGCGAAGGCAACATCGCCGGCTTTGAAGTGAACCCGTGCGGCGAGCTCGTCCCGCTCGACGGGTCGGGCCGCGGCCTCGGCCTCGGCGGCACGACGCCGCCGTCGCTCGGCGCGACGCCGGGTCAGATCGGCTTCTCTCCCGACGGCGAGGCGCTGGTCGTGGCGGGCAAGGGGTCCAATCAGCTCCACGTGTTCCCCATGAGCGGCCGCGGACTGCCCAGCGACGCGCCGGTCACGACGATCTCCAGGGGCCTCGTCCCGTTCGACTTCGCCTTCGATCGTCGGGGCCATCTCGTCGTGGCGGAGGTCGGCGGCGACGGCGTGCCCGCGACCGGCGACACGAGCGTGGTGTCCTCGTATAAAATCGGGCCCGACGGGAGCCTCGCTGTCATCAGCGACACGGTCGACACCTTCCAGCGGGCGACCTGCTGGATTGCCGGCGCCCCTGGGAGCCGCTATGTCTTCACGGCCAACACGGGCAGCAACACGCTCTCCGGGCTCCAGGTCGACGCCCGGGGCGCGCTGACGCTGCTCGACGACGGCGTGTCCGCCTCGTTCCCCACCGGAACGGCGCCGATCGACCTCACGATGACGCGCGACGGCCGGTTTCTGTACACCCTCAACGCGGGCACCGGGACGATCGCGGCATTCCAGGTGAGCCGCGACGGCGGCCTGATCCCACGCGGGGAGGCGGGTGGATTGACGCCCGGCGGCGGCGCCCAGGGCATCGCCGTGCGGTGACGGTCGTTCCTCGGCGTCCAGGGTTTGCCGCCCTCGGCCAGCAAGCCAGCCGGGGCGCGGCGCTCACGCGGCGCGGATCACCGCCTCCGCGGCGCGGCGCGGGCCGCACACGCCCTCTCGCTCCGGAAAGCCCAGCCGGAACGCGAAGGTGAGCTGCCGGTCGCCTGGACCCAGCGCCTCGGTGAACGAGCGCTCCATCGCCGGCGCTCGTCCGAGCATGCGCTCCCGGTCGATGACCTCCGGCACCTGGTTCAGCGGGTGCATCGCGATGCCGCGCGCGGTCGCCCAGAGATGCATGCGTTGCCACAGGCGCCCGGCGCGGAGCGTCGCGCCCAGGTCATAGCGGTCGCGGACCGCGATGACGCCGATGGCGGGATCGCCGGCGAGGTGGACCTCGCGGGTGACACGGAGCCAGTCGTCGTGCATCTGTTCCGCCGACGGGCGCGGCAGCAGCTTGACCGCCGCGGTGAGCAGCGGACCGAGCCCCATCACATCGAGGGTCAGCCCGTCCCTATGGCTCGGTACCGCCTCCGGCGCCAGCCGGAACCACGCGTCGCTGTCCCGCACCATCGCCGCGTCGCGGACGATGGTCTCGGTGGCGCGCAGCGTGTGAGCGGCGAAGCTCTCGCGCTGATCGGGGTGCTCCAGCCAGACGACCTCACCATCGGAGCCCGCTTCGCTCAGGCGCGAGAGCTCCTGGAGCGCCGATACAGGCACGCGCTGCGCCTTGTACGGGCCGCGGTTCGTGTGTCGCCGTGCGATGACCTCCGCGAGCGGGGACGCCGCTGCGCCTGGCTCGATACGGACGCTCGCCACCCGGATCGCCCGCGGCGCCGCGCGCTCGAGAGCGCGAGATCCCTCCGGGTCGGAGCCCGGCAGAGGGCCGGCTTCGAGCTCAACGCGGGGCGCCCATCCCATCGAACCCGCCGCGAGCGCCAGGTTCTCTATCGCGCAACCGAGCCCGATGTGCATCTCGCGCAGGAACGGATCCATGGTGCCGAGCGATCGAGACCTGTCCGAGAACACGTCGATGCGATCCGGGTGGACCTCGAACAGCCAGGGTTGCGTGTTGTGCGGGCTCGCGGCGAGCACCGCCGCGCGCACGAGCTCGGCGAGCTCGCCGCCGCGCTGCCCGCGGAACGCGGTCCAAGGGGCGAACGGCTCGCCCGTCCGATCGTCGAACACACCCCGGCCGGCAGCGTACCAGCCCGCTCCCGCGGCCACGGCGAGCGTCGCGACGCCTTCCAGCAGGCGCCGCCGCGAGACCTTGAGTTTCCTCTCCATGATGCGCTCCATCCTCCAGAGGACGTCAGACCGGGCTCCGCGAGCGACGGCCATGCGCAGAGATTGAGGCGGCACGAACGATTAGTACAGGATATCGCTCTAATATTGTATATTAGTATGTCTAATGCTCGAGGCGCTCCCCGACGACCTGAATCTCCTGCTCGCGCTTGACGTGCTGCTGCGCGAGCGGCACGTAACGCGCGCGGCGAAGCGGCTCGGCATCACGCAGTCTGCTGCGAGCCAGCGGCTCGGGCGGCTGCGCGAGTTCTTCGGCGATGCGCTGCTCGCTCCGGGGCGGCCGCTGCTGGCCCTCACGCCGCGCGCCGAGGCGCTCGCCGATCCGCTGGCACAGGCGCTCGCGAGCTTGCGGGCGGCGGTCCAGGCCGGCGCGCCGTTCGACCCAGCGACGTCCGAGCGCCGCTTCGTGCTGCTCGGCAACGACCTGCTGGAGGCGGTTGCGCTGCCGCGGCTCTTGCCCATGCTGGCGCGCGAGGCACCGTACATCACGGTGCAGGTCGACCGCGCCGAAGCGGACTTCGCGAGGCGGCTCGAGCGGGGAACGGCGGATCTGGCGTTCGTCCCGGAGTTCCTCGTGCCCCCGTCATCACGACAGCTGCGCTTGCCGGAGGAGGGATTCGTGACGCTGATGCGCAGGGACCACCCCGCAGCGTCACGGCGGCTGACCCTGGAGCGCTACCTGGAGCTCGGGCACGTGCTGATCGCTCCGCACGGCATGCCGGGCAGCCTTGTCGATCGCGCGCTGGAAGCTCGTGGGCGGCGGCGGCGGATCGTCGCGCAGGTCCAGCACTTCGTGACGGTGCCTTTCCTGATCGCGGCCTCGGACCTCGTGGTGACGTGTCCAGCGACGGTCGCGGCGGTGTCGACGCCCTTCGGCCTACGCGCGGCCCGGCCCCCCGTCGAGCTCGGCGTGGACCGATCTTCGGCTGTCTGGCACGAGCGCGTGCACGACGATCCAGGCCATCGCTGGCTGCGCTCCTGGCTCAGCAAGGCGATCCGCGCGGGCGCGACCCAACCAGGTTGACCTGACCCAACCAGGACCCAACCCAGGTTGACCGGAAGGGGAAACCCGACCCACCCAGGTTGACCCGACCCGCCGGGTGACGGAGCACGGTCCGCCATGGCGCCGCCACCTGCAGGCATGGGTAAGTACTTGGTAAGTACTTGAGATCGTTCACCACGATCGCCGGCACGGCTCTTGGAATTCTGCCCGACCATGAGCCAGCCCCGCCAGATCGCGCCCGGCGCAACCTACCTGATCACCCGTCGCGTCCTGCGCCGGCATCTCCTCTTCCGCCCCGACGCAGCCATCACTCAGCTCTTGGTCTACGCCCTCGCGGTCTCGACCCACCGCTACGGCATCGAGGTCCATGCGCATTGCGCGATGTCGACGCACCTGCACCTCGTCGTGACCGACGTGAACGGCGTTCTGCCGCGCTTCCTGCAGTTCTTCCATCGCATCGTCGCGCTCGGCACGAAGGTGCTCCGCGCGTGGGAAGGGCCGGTATGGGATCATGAGGCCACGAGCGTGGTGCGGCTGCTGACACACGCGGCGGTCGTGGAGAAGATCGCCTATGTCCTCGCAAACCCTGTGGCCGCTGGACTCGTCCCGCATGCGCATGAGTGGCCGGGCGCCAAGGTGAACGTGGGCGAGATCGGCCGGGGCGTGTTGTGCGCGGCGCGTCCCGCCGCATACTTCGACCCCAAAAATCCACAGTGGCCGGAGGAAGCAACGCTGTCACTCACGCTGCCGCCGACCATCGAGCATGACAGCGCGGAGGACTTTCGCCATGCCATCGCCGCCGAGCTCGAGAGGCAAGAATTGCAGGCGCAAGCGGAGGTGAAGCAGCGAGGGCGCCGCTTCCTCGGCGCCGAACAAGTCGGCAAGGTCTCGCCCCATGAGCGCATCACGAGCCTCGAGGCGTCGCGCGCTGGAAATCCGACGTTTGCTGTCGGCCGCAAGCAGGGTGACGCGTGGCGCGCGGCTCGTGCCACTGTACGCGGGTTTCGCGCCTTGTACCGCGCGGCGCTCGAGCGGTGGCGTGCCGGCGTGCGCAGCGTGGTATTCCCGGCAGGGACGTGGTGGATGTGCACGTTTCACGGCGCCAATATGGCCGATGTTGCGCTCACGATGTAGGTACTTCGAGGGTAAAAGGGCAGGGACAACCTGGGTGAGGTAGCGCGCGCGGCTCGCGGATCAACCTGGGTGGCACGGGTTGTTCGTGACGACGAATCCCAGTGCCTCCACGCTCGCGCGAGCGTCGCCGTCCCAGCCGAGCTGCGGATCTAGGCGAAGCTCGCCCGGCGCGAGCACGGCGGGCAGCGCCATCAGACCAACGAGCTCGACCGCATCGAGCTCCGCGCCAGTGTCGCCCGCGAACGGCGGACACAGCACGCGCCCTGCTGGCGCGAACGCCAGCGCTGCGCGCAGCGGCTCGCTCAGCGTCGCGCGCAGCACGGCTAGATCGTTGCCGATGGTGGCTGGCGTGGCAGCCGCCGGCCAGATCCATACCGTGAGGCCGGGCAGGTCGGCCACGCAGACCGCCATCGCGCGCTCGGGGGGGAGCGCGCGGCCACGGGCACCGAGGGGCGATGCCGCGATCGCGGCGACGATGAGCCCCGGCCGGGCGAGCGTCAACGCCGCGAGCCGACCGAGGTTGCGCTGAGCCGCCATCCGGCGAGCGGCGATCGCGGCAAGGTGGTCGGGACGATCGTAAACGAGCTCGACCTCGCGCTGCATCGCCACGTGAGGCGAGGTCTGCGCCGCCGCGGCAAGCGCCCGCTCGCGGGCCCCGCCGTCCGACGTTGGCCCTCCCCTCTCTGGCAGCGGCGCGGATTCCTCGATTTCCAGACGCTCCCGGAGGAGCTGCGCCACCCGCGAGGACAGACCCAGGGAGCCGAGCGACCAGGCAGCGGAGAACCAGTCCGCCGGCTCCGCGAGCGCGAGCGCCTCGGTCGAGGCGCGATCCCAGGCGGCAAGCGCCTCTCCGAGCGGAAGGCCGAGCGCGCGGAAGAGCGCGCCCGCCTCATCCAGCGCCGCCGCCGCGCCCGGATCGCCGAGATCCCGCCGCGCGCGCCCGATCGCCCTCGAAGCGTAAGCGACCCAGGTTCGGAGTGGCGGCGCGGCGTGCTCGGCAATCTCGCGGGCGGAGGTCGCGAGCGCGAGGGCGTCGTCGGCGCGGCCGAGCTCGAGCGCAAGCTCGGAGAGGAACGTGAGCGCGCGCGCGCGGCCGAACGCGTCGCCGAGGCGCGCGCACAGCCACTCCTGTCGCTGGAGCGGGGCTCGGGCGCGCTCCAGGGCGCCGAGGCCGAGCGCCGCCGCGCCGAGCTGGCCGCAGGCGATCGCCTCGCCCACGGAGTCGCCCCGGCGGCGGTGGAGCTCGGCCGCGTGCTCGAGCAGCGCCTCGGCCGCGCCGTGCGCGCCGAGGGTCACGTAGAGCGTGCCGAGCGAGTTCAGGATCTGCGCGCGCTCGCCGAGGAACGGCTCCGAGCGGCGCAGCGCCGACAGCAGCGTGCGCTGCGCAGCCGCCGCGTCGCCGAGGAGCCGCTCGGCCGTACCGCGGTAGTGGACGGCGACGACCGCGGCGCGGCGTCCGGGATCGCCTGCGGCCGCGATGGCGTCGAGCTCCTCGATGGCGGACGCACAGGCCGCTCGGACGTCGCGGCGCAAGCGCGCGAGCGCCGCCTCGCACCGCGCGAGGTCCCGGGCCTCGGCGGCCCCTCCTCGGTCGAACGCGGCGACAGCGCCCTCGAGGTGCAGCACGGCCGCGTCCAGCGCCCCCTCACGCAACGCGAGCGCGCCGCGCCCGAAGCCGAGCGCCGCCGCGACGAGCGGCCCGCCATCAAGCACCGCCGCCGCAGGATCGCGGCCGACACCGAGGAGCGCCTCGACGCGGTCGAGCTCGGCGCGGACCTCTGCGCCCGGCGCGCTCCGCAGCAGCCGCGACAGCGGCGACACGCTGTCGATCGGATCAAGCGGGAGCACCGCGCTCCTCCACCGCCTCGCCGCGCGCTCCGCGCGCGAGCCCGTGCAGCGCCGCCTTCACCGCCTCGATCGAGAGCTCCGGCCACGCGGCGCGGATGCGCGCGACGTGCGCGGTCACGTGGGGCGCAGCGAACGACGTACCGGTCCAGCGCCGCTCGCCGCCGCCGGGCGCGGGCGCGAGCACGTCGTCACCGGGCGCGAGGATCTCGTGGTCGAGCGTGAGCTCGCTCCGGAGCGCCTCCGGGTCCTGGAAGGCCCCTCTGCCGACGCCGATCAGCGACTTGAAGCGCCCTGGATAGGTGCGGAACGCCGCCGCGTTCGGGCCGGCGGCCACGAGCACGACCTCCGCGGTGTAGGCGGCGTCCGCGACCTCGTAGAGCTCGACCAGCGAGCGGTAGTCGCCCGGGCGGAGCGGCGCGTTCTTCGGGATGTCGATGCCGAGGCTCAGGTTGACCACGGAGAATCGCTCGCGGACGCAGAAGCGCAGCGCCGCGACGAGCCCGTCGCGCGAGCACCGCCCGTCATCGCCGAGCGCACGGACGCTCGTGATCTCGGCCGCGGGCGCCATGCGGTGGACGATGCCCGCGCACGCTGTCCCGTGCCCGCTGAGATCTCCCGGAGCGCACGGCGCGACCCCGTACGCGCCACCGGCGGCGCCGCGCTGGACCAGGGCGACGTGCCGCAGCGCCGCTGCGCGCAGCGCGGGGTGCGAGGCATCGACGCCGGAGTCGATCAGCGCGACGCGCACGCCGGCGCCGCTTCGCGCGCCCGGGCGTGGCGCGCCATGGGGCTCGCCGCCCGGTCCTGCCGGAGAAGCCGTGGTCACGCGGAGCTCCCCTCCCCCGCGGAGGCCGGCTCCCCTGCATCGCCGGCGCCGCTCGCGTAGGCGTCGATCCGCGCAAGGAGGTCGAGGGCCAGGCGGGCCTCCGCCTCGCCGCGCTCGGCGAGCCTGCCCACCACCGCGGCGAGCTCCAGGCGGCGGCGGTACTCGGGCGTGAGGCGCAGCGCGTGGATGTGCCGCTCCAGCGCGGCGCGGAGCGAGGTCGGCGGCGGGGCCGCCCCTTCCGGGATGGGAGGTTCCGCGCCCGAGGCTGCGCGCCCGCCCGGCCCCGCCGCCGGCTGGCCTGGCGCCTGCGCGAGCAGGTCCGGCATCGCGCGCGCGAAGAGCTCGAAGACGACGCGCTCGGTGCGGAACGACTCCACGGTGAGCGCGAGGACCTCGGCCAGCCGCTCGGCCAGGTCGAGCTCCCGCCCGCCGAGGGGCGCCTCGTGCGAGAACAGCGCGGCGCCGCCCACGGTCGCTGCGCCGACGCGGATGGGCACGAAGATCGCGGACGCCGGCGCGGCGGCCAGGAGCGGCCGGAGCGGCGCGATCATCGGATCGCCGTCGGACAGCTCCACCGCGTGCCCGCCGCCGCCACCGAGCAGGTACGCGAACGGGGTACCGCTCGGCGGCAGCTCCGCGCCCGGGGCGCGGAAGCCGACCACGTCAGCGACGACGGGGACCGTGAGCCGCCCGAGCGTTTCCATCTCGAGCGCGACGAGCGCCTCCGAGCACGGCATCGCGAGGCACGCGAAGCGCAGGTGCTCCCCGAGCCCGCGCACCCGCGCCTCCACCGCGCCGAGGAGCGCCGCCGACTCGACGGTCGAGAGCAGGTCGCGGAGGCGCGCCGTGAAGGGCGCGAGCGGCGAGCGCAGCGCGTGCGGGTGGGGCGGGAGGGCCCGCGCCGGGGCGGGCGGGACACCCGGCGCGGAGCGGTCGGCGAGCGGCATGGGCCGACGATGCTACCGCCGGACCGCGCCGGAGCGAACCGCCATGACACCCGTGGGATCCGGTTGACGTGCCCAGCTCCTCTCCTAGCATGCAGCGACATGCGGCGATTCGGCTGTCCGGCGCACCGTCCGAAGCGTTCGTCCGAGCGCGCGGCCGATCGAGCGCGATCCACGGCCGCGAGGCCCCTCGATCCGGCGCGGGCGCGATGAGCCCGCCCGTCCGCGAGGGACGGCGCCGCCTCGCCGTCGTCCTGTGGGGTGTCCTTGGTGTCGTGGCCGTCCTGGTCGAGGCCATCTGTCGTCTCGGCGCGACGGCGGCTCGCATCCTGACGGGGCACACGCTCACGACGGGCCAGCTGGTCCTGCTCGCGGCCTGGACGGTCACGATCGCCTACTTCGAGGGGTACCGCGGCTTTCAGCAGCGCTTCTCGCCGCGGGTCGTCGCGCGCGCGCTCCACCTCGCCGAGCACGGGCGGCCCCTCCACGTGGCGCTGGCGCCGCTCTACTGCATGGCGCTCCTCCACGCGACGCGCCGCCGGCTGATCGCGACGTGGGCGCTCGTCGCAGGCATCGTGGCGCTCATCCTGCTCGTGCGGCAGATGCCCCCGCCCTACCGCGCGATCGTCGACGCAGGCGTCGCCTTCGCGCTCGCCTGGGGAGCCGTATCCATCCTCGTCTGGCTCGCGCGGGGGCTCGCGGGCCGCCCGCTGGGAATCTCGGCGGACGTGCCCGAAGAGGCGCGCGGCGCTGCCGTCGACGCCGAGCATCTCGCCCGCCAGGCCGCGCGGGCAGGCGGTCCCTGCGATCCGTGACCTCCGCGCGAGCGGGGTAACCGCGCGCGCGTCTTCGTCAGCCCGCCGCCGACCTCGCGGATCGCTGCAGCGCCTCGGCCAGAAGCGAACGATAGAGCGGCGAGCTCTCGCGGAGGGATTCGTGCGTGCCCACCGCCGCGACCCGACCGCCGTCGAGCAGCACGTTGAACGTCGACCTGAGGAGGTGCGGCGCGTGGGTCACGACGATGGCCGTGCGCCCGGCGGCGACCTCGCACGCCGTGCGGAGGATCGCCTCGGCGGTGGCGCCCGGCAGGCCCGCCTCCGGCTCGTCCAGCACGAAGACCCGCGGCTCGCGCAGCAGCACCCGCGCGAGCAGCAGCCGCCGCGCCTCCCCCCCCGACAGGCTCGGCGGTGAGGCGCGCACCTCCGTCGCGAGGCCGCGCACGGGCCGCGCCTCGCCCTCCGCCGGCGGCGCGCCTGCGAGCTCGTCGAGCTCCACCCGGAGGAGCGCCTCGCGCATGCTCTCCTCCGTGGGCGCGGGCTCGAGGCCGAGCGCCAGGTTGTCCGCGATGCTCCGCTCGAACAGCCGCGCCGATTGTCCCACCACGCCGAACAGCCGCGGGAGCTCCTCGGGCGGGATCTGCCGCAGATCCACGCCACCCACGGCGATCGCGCCCGACGACGGCTCGTCGAGGCGCAGGAGCAGGCGCAGGAGCATCGACTTGCCGCTGCCGGAGCGACCGCAGACGCCGACCACCGCTCCGGCGGGGATCGAGAGCGACACGCCATCGAGGACGGGGCGGCTCGCGCCCGGCGGCGTGAACGTGACCCCCTCGAAGGCGATCGACAGGGGGCGCCTCGCCTCGCCGTCCAGCTGCACCGCGAGGCCGCCGGAGGGGCGCGGCGGGTGCTCGGGCAGGCGCAGCAGCGCGAGCGTCGCGCGCAGCAGGGGGGCGCGCTCGATGAAGCCGGCGCGGAGGGCGTCGAGCGCCTCGAGGCGCGCCATCAGCAGCGGCACCACGAGCAGGAGCTCTCCGACCTCGCCCGCGCCGGCGACCCCGCGAGAGGCCGCGAGCGCGGCGACGATGACGAGCGGCGAGAGCGCCGCGAGCGTGCCCTTGATCTGGCCGGAGACGGCGAGCGCCTGGCCGAAGCGGCGGCGCGCGTCCGCGACCCGGCGCGCGGCCCCGGCCAGCTCTCCCTCGGCCTGGGCGCGCGCGCCGAGCAGGCGGAGGTCCTCCGCTCCCGCCAGCGCCTCGCCCACCGCGCCGAAGACGGCCGTGTCGGCGTGCTGCATCTCCCGCATCGCGCGCGCCACGCGGCCCGAGGCCCGGTCCGCCGCGAGGCGCGAGGCCGCGAACAGCGCCGCGCCGCCCGCGAGGACGAGCGCCATGCCGCTCGAGACCAGCGACCCGGCGAGGACCGCGAGCGTCGCGAGCGCCTGGGGCAAGCCGGTCGCGACGGCGATCGCGAAATCGGCGACGAGGCCGGCGTCCCGCGCGATCGCGAGCCGCACGACCTCCGCGCCCCGGACGGGCGGCGCGGGCCCGGCGCTCGGCGGCCGCGGCGCGGGCCCCGCCGCCTGCGCCGCGATGAGCGCGCGCCCGGCGGCGTCCACGTCGCGAGGCGAGGCGTAGAGCGCCGCCCGGAAGAGCGCGACGCGGAGCGCGGCGGTGAGGTCGCCGCCGAGCTCCGAGCTCTTCCGGCCCGAGAGCACCGCCAGGGAGGCGGACACGAGCGTGGCGCCGAGCGCTGCGAGGACCACGGCCGCCGGCGGTGCGCCGGCGAGCAGCCGGGCGAGCGCGCCGCCGATGCCGCCCGAGGGCGGCGCCTCGCGCCCGGAGACGGCGCCGAGGGCCACGCCGGCGATCGCCGGGAGCAGGCCGGACAGCGCGCCCGCGAGCGACGACAGCGCCACGACGAGGGCGAGGCGCGCGGCGGCCCTGGAAGAGGCGCCTCGCAGGCCTCCCGATGACGACATGGGCGACACGCTCCCCTCGCGCAGCGAGCAAAGACCGATCCGCAGGATCGCGAGGAGCGCGCGCATCGACGTGCGATGCCACGGTACACTGCCGACGCCGTTGCGCGCGACGCGCATTCGATCGACCCTCTCCTCGTGCGCACCGCGCTCGTGGCCCTGCTCCCGCTGCTCGCGGCCTGCGAGCGCCCGCCGCCCACGCCGCCGGCGAGGGCCGACGCCGGGGCGCTCACCCCCTGGGCGCGCGGCGGCGCCGCGTCGCTGGACGACCGCGGCGCCCGCCTCCGGACGGACAGCGCGCCGGCGGTGGGGTCCGTCGAGCCGGATGCGCTCGAGGAGATCCTCGCCGCCGCGCGGGAGGTCGCCCCCAGGCCGGCCGATGGCGTGAGCATCGCGAAGATCGGCACGAGCACCGGCCTCCCGGCGCCTTCCGCGCTCCCGCCGGAGCCGGCGCCCGCCCCCACCCCTGCCCCCCGCTCGCGCGTCGAGATCGGCGCGCCCATGGTGCAGGCCAACATGTCGAGCCCGGCGATCGAGAAGGCGGCGCGGGCGCAGCTCTACTGGGACCTCGTGCAGCGCTGCCGCGGCCCGGGCGGGAGCCTGCTGCCGCCTGACGCCATCCGGGTGGAGTTCAACGTCGACGCCGAGGGCTATATCGTGGTGCCGACGATCATCGGGAGTGCGTCCGACCCCCGCTACGACGAGGCGGCCACCTGCATGCGGCGGGAGCTGTCGGGCGCAGCGTTCCGCGCGCCGGCAGGCGCCCGCGGGCTCCCAACCCGGGTCGACGCCACCGTGCCTTCGGTCGACTGAGCCGGAGCGGATCCGGCGGGCGTGCTGGCTGCTAAGTCAGCGGATCCGGCGGGCGTGCTGGCTGCCAACTCCGGGCTCCCCGCCCGCAGACCGCCGACCCGGGCTCGGGGCTACCCCCCGGGGCTCCGGGGCTACCCACCCGGGTTGGGTCATCCGGGTTGGGTCGTCCGTGGCTACCCACCCGGCTACCCACCCGGGTTGGGTCGTCCGGGCCGCCGACCCAGGTTGGGTAGGTTGGGTCGGGGCTACCCACCCAGGTTGGGTCAACCGGGGTCAACTGCCGACCGCTGAAAGCGGAAAGCGACTGCTGAAAGCGGAAAGCGAACCCGGGTCGGTGCGCCCAACCTGGACGCCCAACCCGGGTCTCGCCCTCCCTCAACCTGGGTCGGGTCAACCGGGGTTGGGTCGCCTCAGTCGAGGCGTGAGACCCCGAGCGATCGCATGAGCGCCCGTTTCTTGTCCTGGTGCTCCTGCATTCGGCGGAGGACGTCGACCACGAACGCGACCGTCGCGACGATGTTCTCGCCCTGGTTGAGCATCACGCACTCCGCGCGCGAGCTCATCGCCGCGTCCGTCACCTCCCCGCGGGTCGGCACGCCGGTCTTGTTCAGGCTCTCGAGCACCTGCGTCGCCCAGATCGCGGGGACCAGCCCGGCCTCGCAGAGCCACAGGAGCTCCTCCTGGACCTCCGCCAGCCGCATGAACCCCATCTCGACGGCCATATCGCCGCGCGCGAGCATCACCCCCACCTGCTCGCTGCGCATCGCCGTGAGCAGGAGCCTCGGAAACTGCGCGAACGCAGGTGTCGTCTCGATCTTGAGGACGATCCCGAGGTGAGCGGCCCCACGCGCGGCGAGCTCCGCCTGGAGGCGCTCCACATCGGAAGGAGACCGAACGAACGAGAGCCCCACCATGTCCGCGTGGCGCGCGATGAAGTCGAGATCCTCGAGATCCTTCGGCGTGAGCGACGGGATCCCGAGCTCGGTGTCCGGAAAGTTCAGACCCTTTCCAGGCTTCAGCTTCACGGAGCCCTGGCGCGCGAAATCCACCTCCACGAGCGCGGCGCCTTTGGTCACGAGCTTGACCGTGCCGCCGAGCCGCCCGTCGTCGTAGAACACCCGGTGCCCCGGCCGGAGGTCGTCGACGATCTCCGGGATGGTGCACCCGAGCGCGAGCACCTCCCCCGCGCCGGTGCTGCCCGCCGAGGGGCGCGCCCGCTTCACGTCCTTGCAGAGCCAGAGCCAGGGCCGCTCACCCCGCTCGGACAGCGTGACGCGCGCCGGATCCCCGTCGATCTTGCTCACGCGCGGGTTGGGCCCGGCGATGTCGCAGAGGACCTTGCACCGCACCCCGGTCTCCCGTCCCGCCTCCCGGAGCCGCTCGATGAGCCCGGCCCACGCGCCCGCGTCCTCCTTCGCGCAGTTGATCCGCGCGACGTCCATCCCTCCCTCGAGCAGCCGCTTCAGCTCCCCCTTGCGCGCGTCCCCGGGCAGCGTCACCATCACCCGCGTCGTTCGCCCCTGGCGCCCCTCCCCGAGCAGCGCCCGCGCGTGCTCCTCGAGCAGCGCGCCCCCCGACGCGAACGTGGTGGGCGACTCGCCGGGCGGCCGCACCTCGGGGCGCCGCGCGAGCGCGTCGAGCGCGCCGCGCACGGCGTCGAGGGAGGCCAGCGCACAGCGCTCCAGGCGCCCCAGCGAGCTCAGCCCGAGCGAGGCGAGCTGCCGTTGCAGGTCGCGGATGTCCTGCTGCCGGACAGCGAGGTAATGCAGCAGGTTCGTCGCTCCCGCCCGGTGCTTCGGGTGCACCGCATCGACGAGGTGCCGGTTTCGCAGCTCGTGCTCGATGGCGCTCGCCCGCAGCGCCTCGACGGCGGCGAGGGCGCGCTCGACAACCTGCAGGTCGGGATAAACCATGGCGCGATCTCCTCCGGGCCCCGGCGCGCGGGCCCTCGCGTCCGCTGCAGCGCGCCGATGAGTCGAGTCCAGCACCGCGCGCAAGGCCAGTCCAGCGCCCCACGCCGGAAGAGCGCCGGCGAGGGCAGGACGTCTCCGTTCCTCCACAGCCGCGTCATCGAGCGCCGCCATGCCGAGGCGACGCGACGGTAAGGGCAGCCTCGGGCGCTACTACGCCGGCGCGCGGTACCGCGCCACGACGACCGTGATGTCGTCGTCCGGGCTCGGGCACCACCCCTCGACCTCCCTCAGGATCCTGTCGCGGATCGCCTCGACCGGCGCGGCCTGCACGGCCTCGATGGCGGTGCAGAGCCGCTCCAGCCCGAACTGCTCGCGGTGCGCGTTGCGCGACTCCGTCACCCCGTCGCTGTAGAGCACGAGGACGTCCCCGTCCTCCAGGACGAACTGGGCGTCCCGTGTCACCTCGTCGATGACGGGCAACACGCCGATCCAGACGCCCGAGCTCGGGATGCACACGCACCGCCGCGTGCGCGCCGAGCACACGATGATGTCGTCATGCGCCCCGGCGAACGTCACCCGCCCGCCCCGCTCGTACCGGAGCAGGAGCAGCGTCGCGTGCTCGTCACGCTTCAGGCGGCTGCGCACGTTCTTGTAGAGCGCCTTGTTGAGCGCCGCGAGCAGCTCGCTCGGGCTCGCGCCCGGGTCCCTGCTCGTCAGCGCCGACACCATGCTCTGGATCATCAGCATCACGAGCCCCGCAGCGAGCCCGTGCCCCGCGACGTCGCCGATCCCGAGCCACCCCCCCTCGGGCGTCGCGATGACGTCGTAGTAGTCGCCGCCCACCTCGGCCGCCGGCGTCATGGCCGCGGAGAGCTCCAGCCCCTCGATGTGCAGCTGCTCCGGCACCAGCGTCGTCTGGAGGCGCGCCGCGAGCGCCGTCTCCTGCCGCTCGCTCTCCTGCTCCAGCCGCTCGCGCAGCTCCACCTGACGCACCATCTCCCGGTGCAGCGCCACCGTCTTCACCGCGGAGCCGATCTGGAGCCGCAGCGCGTCGTAGACCATCTCGTTCATGCCGCTGTTCAGCGCCATCACCCCGAAATACTCGGTGTCGCCGAACGTGAGCGGCATCACGACGACGCTCGTGCGCTCGCTCGAGCTCAGGAACCCGGGAGGGGCCAGGGAGCGCGACGGGAAGCTCTCGGTGGGCGGCGTCACCGCGCGGCCGTCCTCCATCAGGAACAGCGTCTTCAGGGTGGCTCGCTGGGCGTCGTCGTAGAGCGAGACGGCGGCGCGCGTGAAGTGCAGCCTGGGCATCTCCGAGGCCAGCATGCGCTGGAAGAGGGGCAAGCTCAGGCACGTCGAGAACCACCGCCCGCTCCAGCTCAGGTCGATCGAGGCGACCTCGACGTCGAGGCGCTGCCGCCCCTCGACGCGCACGGACGCGCTCCCGATGAGGACGCGGCATGCATGCCACAGCTGCTCCAGGGCCTCGTTCACGGCGGCATCGCCCCCCTCCTCGACCGGCCGCCGGAGCCGCGCGCGCAGGAGCGTCACCACGCCCTGGAACAGATCGAGGAACACCCCCTCGCGCCCGGCCGTGTCGAGGACGCGCTCCAGCACGTGCAGGAAGCACCCCTCGTGGCCCTCGAGCTCCTCTTCCAGCGCCGACACGAGCCCGCCGGCCCAGCCGCCGAGCGACGCGGCCGGGATACCCACGGCCTGCTCGAGCGCCCGCTCCAGCTCGTCGCGCCGGCCGCCGAGCGACATCGCCCCGAGGCGCGGCGGGTTCGTGAGCGGCCGCATCGCGATCGCCTGGTACGCGCAGCCGCAGGACTCGCGCCGCGTGAGCTCGATCTGCTGCATGCTCCGATCCGGGACGGCCTCGCCGTCGAGCATGCGCAGGACCGTCTCGAGCGCGATCTCCCCGAGCCGCTTGATCGGCTGGCGGACCGTCGTCAAGGACGGCCTCGCGTAGCGCGCCACGCCCACGTCGTCGAAGCCGCACACCAGGATGTCCCTCGGCACGTGGAGGCCCCGCGCCTTCAAGAGCTCGATCGCGCCGAGGGCCATGTTGTCGTTCGCCGCGACCACGGCGTCGATCTCGACCCCGCGGTCCAGGATCTCGGCCATCGCGGTGCGGCCCGTGTCGATCGTGAACTGGCCGCTCGCGACGAGGCGCTCGTCGTACGGGATCGCGCGCGCGGCCAGCGCCTTGCGGAACGCGTCGGCGCGGATCCTCGCCTCCCCGTTGTTGACCGGCCCGCCGATGTACGCGACGCGCCGGCACGCGTGATCGTCGAGCAGGTGGCCGGCCGCCATCTCGATCCCGAGGCCGTTGTCCACGAGGATGCTCGGGATGCCCTCCAGCGGGATCCCGATGCTGCACAGGGGCATCGGCGCGTAGTCCTGGCAGAAGCGCTGCACCCCCTCGGCGCCGACGAAATTGCAGAGCGTCGCCGACGCGACCACGATGCCGTCGACCGCCTCCGCGCTGACGAGGCGGTAGATGCTGTTCTGGGCGGCCTCGGAGGGACCGTGGGCGGAGAGCGTCTCCCCGACGGCGATCACGAGGTTGACGTCGTGCGCCTCGGCGGCGCGCTCGACCCCGATCCGCAGCGCGGATTGGTACTCGCCGCGCACATAGTCCATCACGAGGGCGATCGTCCGGCGCTTCTTCATCTTGTCCTGCGGCTCTCCGGTCAGGTGTCCTCGATCGAGACCAGCTCCGGAGACATGCGCTCGAGCGCCGCCAGGCTCCGTCTTTGCCATCCTAGCCGCGCGTCCGTGCGGAACTGCACCTTGCACTTCACCCCCTGGCCCGCGAGCCCGCAGATGAAGCTGATGAACGCCTTCAGGCAGCTCGAGTTGAGAAAGTAAAGAGCCCTTATATCGAACTGCACCACGCTGATGGAGAGGCGCATGACCTCTCCCTGGAGGGCCTTGAGGCAAAGGCCGAGCGGCGCCGCCGCCGCCATGTCGCCCGTGCCGGTGAGCTTGACGCCGAGGGTGTCGTCCCTCAGGGTCGGCTCGATCCCGAAGCTGTCCGTGACGACAGGCTCAACCCTTAAACCGCTCATCTCCCCTCCATCCCGCAACCGGCGCCTGCGCGATGATCGTCAGCCTGCTCCCCTCGATCGTGTGGTCCACGTCGAGCCCGCCCTCCGCGCGCACCCGCGCGAGGCCGAGCCCGGATACCCCTTCTACCATCGCCGTCTCACAGATGAGTTCGTCATAGTGCTTCACAGGATCGCTCGCCGACCTCAGCGTGGAGAGCCGCCGCTCCACCTCGCGCAGCCGCTCCGGCGACGCCTCGTTCCGCGCGCGGATCACGAGGACCCGCGCGCCCTCGCCCTCCTCCAGCGCGAGCTCGATGCTGACCTCCGGGCCGGACGAGTACTTGATGAGGTTCTCGATGAGCTCGTGCGCGGCCATGTAGAACCGCGAGCTCGCACTCTCATCGTCCAGCACCATCCCACAGAAGCTGGACACCAGCCGTAACACCGCGCTAGCCATCCGTTCACTCGGGAAAAACGTGATGCACAAGAACGGTGAAGCGTCCTGGCTCAGTCCGGAAGCTAACACGGTTCACGCAGCCTACGTAATTCTTGCACCGGATCCAATCCCCGTTGGTCGGCCGTGTGCCCATGTAGGCGAGCGAACGATCGCGAGCGCCCCGGCGCGCTGTTCACGGCGTCCGTCTCGACCGCGCGCTCGCCGCTTCGCCGGGCGCGCTGGCCGCGCCTCGACCGATGCGTCAGGGCTGCCGGGGGGCGCGGTACCTCGCCACGACGACCGTGATGTCGTCGTCGGGGCTCGGGCACCAGCCCTCGACCTCGCCGAGGATCCGGTCACGAATGACCACGACGGATTCGGTCTGGACGGCCTCGATGGTGGTGCAGAGCCGCTCGAGGCCGAACTGCTCATGGTGGGCGTCGCGCGCCTCGGTCACTCCATCGCTGTAGAGCACGAGGACGTCGCCGTCCTCCAGGACGAACTCGGCGTCTCGCGTCATGTCGTTGATGGATGGCAGCGCGCCGATCCAGACCCCCGAGCTCGGGATGCACACGCAGCGGCGCGTCTTCGCGCGGCACACGAGGATGTCGTCGTGCGCCCCGGCGAACGTCACCCGCCCGCTCCGCTCGTACCGGAGCAGGAGCAGCGTCGCGTGCTCGTCCCGCTTCAGGCGGCCGCGGACGTTCTCGTACAGCGCCGCGTTGATGGCCGAGATCACCCTGGCTGGGCTCGCCCTCGGGTCCCTGCGCGTCAGCGCCGAGACCATGCTCTGGATCATCAGCATCACGAGCCCCGCCGCGAGCCCGTGCCCCGCCACGTCGCCGATCCCGAGCCAGCCGCCGTCGGCGGTCGCGAGCACGTCGTAGTAGTCGCCGCCCACCTCGGCGGCCGGCTTCATGACGGCGCAGAGCGAGAGCCCCGCGACCGACAGCCGCTCCGGGACCAGCGTCGTCTGGATGCGCGCCGCGACGACGCTCTCCTGGCGGACCCTCTCCTGCTCCAGCCGCTCGCGCGCCTCCACCTGACGGACCATCTCCCGGTGCAGCGCCGCGGCCTTGGTCGCGGAGCCGATCTGGAGGCGGAGCGCGTCGTAGATCAGCTCGTGCGCGCCGCTGCTGAACACCGCGACACCAAACTTCTCCTCGTCGCCGAACGCGACGGGGAGCGCGATCATCGTCGTGCGCTCCCGGCCTCCCAGGAACCCGTCGGGCGCGAAGCGCCGCGCCGGGAAGCTCGCCGCCGGCGGGTCCACCTCGCGGCCGTCCTCCATCAGGAAGAGCGACCTCATGAAACCTCGTTGCGCCTCGGGAGCGTCGTCATAAAGCGACACCGCGGCCCGCGATATCCCGAGGACCGGCAGCTCCGACGCGAGCACGCGCTTCAGGCCGGGCAGGCTCAGGCACGTCGAGAAGCTCCGCGCGCTCCAGCTGAGGTACGTCGCCGCGAGCTCCACGGTCAGCCGCCGCTCCCCCTCGACGCGCATCGACGCGCTCGAAATGACCATGCGCGACACGTGCCAGAGCCGCTCGAGGGCATCGTAGAGAGCGACGCCCCCGCCGCCCGACGGCGGCCGGCCGAGCCGCTCCCGGAGCACGTCGATCACGCCCTGGAAGTGATCGAGGATCGCGCCCGCGCGCCCCGCCGCGTCGAGGAGCGCCTCGAGCGCGTGCCGGAAGCGGCCCTCCCGCCCCGCGAGCTCGTCCTCCAGCGCCGACAGGAGCTCGCCAGGCCAGCCATCGAGCGAGCCAGTCGGGATGGCCACGCTCCTCCTGAGCGCGGTCTCCAGCGACTCCCGCCGCGCCGCGACCAGGGACGCCCCGTCGCGCGGCGTCGAGGCCGACGGCGCGAGCGAGGCGCTCGCCTGGACCCTGCAGCCGCACGACTCACGGCACGTGAGCTCGACGTCGAGGAGCGCCACGTCCTCTACGACCTCGCCGTCGAGCATGCGCATCATCGTGTCCATCGCCTGGGCCCCGAGCCGCTTCATGGGCTGGCGAACGGTGGTGAGCGACGGCTTGGAGAAGCGCGCGATGAAGGCGTCGTCGAAGCCGGACACGAGGATGTCCTGCGGGGCGCGGAGCCCCCGCTCCGCGAGCAGCTCGATCACGCCGAGGGCCATCTTGTCGTTGGCGGCGACCACGGCGTCGACCTCGACCCCGCGGTCCAGGATGTCGCGTACCGCGACGCGGCCGCTGTCGATCGTGAACGCGCCCACCGCGAAGAGGCGCTCGTCGAGCGGGAGGCCGCGCGCCGCGAGCGCCCCCCAGTAGGCGTCGGCGCGCGCCTTGGCCTCCTCGTTGTTGGCCGGTCCGCCGACGTACGCGACGTTCCGGCGCCCGTGGACGTCGATCATATGCCCGACCGAGAGCTCGATCCCGAGGCCGTTGTTCACGATGAGGCTCGGGATACCGTCGATCGCCATCCCGATGCTGAAGACGGGCAGCGGCGCGTAAGCCCGGAAGAACTCGCGCATCCCCTCGATGCCGATGTGATGGCAGAGGGTCGCCGACGCGACGATGATGCCGTCGACCGTCTCCGGGCCGATGAGCTGATAAACGCTGTTCTGGGCCGCCCCCCCCTCGCCGGGCAGCGCGAGCGTCTCTCCGAAGGCGATCACGAGATTGACGTCGTGGGCCTCCGCGGCGCGCTCGATGCCGAAGCGCACCTCGGACTGGTAGTCTCCCCCGACGTAGTCCATCAGGAAGGCGATCGTCCGGCGCTTCTCGCTCATCTCGCGCGGCTCTCGCGTCAGGTATCGGCGATGGAGACCAGCTCCGGAGACATGCGCTCGATGGCCGTCAGGCTCCGCCGTTGCCAGCCCAGCCTCGCGTCGGTGAGGAACTCCACCTTGCACTTCGGCCCCTGGCTCGCGAGGCCGGCGATGAAGCTGATGAACGCTTTCAGGCAGCTCGAGTTCAGGAAGTAAAGGGCCCTCACGTCGAACTCGATGGCGCTCACGCGGAGGCGCGCCGCCTCGGCGTGGAGGTCCTTGAGGAGCAAACCGAGCGGCGCGACCGCCGCCATGTCGCCCGTGCCGGTGAGCTTGACGATGAGGGTGTCCTCCCTCAGGGCCGGCTCGATCCCGAAGCTGTCCGTGACGACGGGCTCAACCCTTAAGCTGCTCATCGACCCTCCACCTCCCCACCGGCGCGTGCGCGATGATCGTCAGCTCGTTGCCCTCGATCGTATAGTCCACGTCGAGCCCGCCCTCCGCGCGCACCCGCGCGAGGCCGAGCCCCGACACCCCTTCTACCATCGCCGTCTCACAGATGAGTTCGTCATAGTGCTTCACAGGATCGCTCGCCGCCTTCAGCTCGAAGAGCCGCCTCTCCACCTCGCGCAGCCGCTCCGGCGACGCCTCGTTCCGCGCGGAGATCTTCATGACCCAGGAACTCTCGCGCTCCTCCAGCGCGAGCTCGAGGCTGACCTTGGGGCCCGAGGAGTACTTGATGATGTTCTCGGCGAGCTCGTGCGCGGCCATGTAGAACCGCGAGCTCACGTTGGCGTCGTCCAGCACCATGCTGCAGAAGCTGGACACCAGCCGAAGCACGCTGTTGGCCATACGCTCGCTCGGGTGGAACGAGATGCATAGAAACAGTGACCCGTTCGGACTCGGTTCGGACACTGACACGATTGGCGCAGCGTACGTGGTTCTCAACCCGGATCCAATCCCTTCTGCTGACACCGACGATAGCGCTCATGTAGGAAAGCGGGCGGCCTCGGGCCACAGTTGCCACAGTTACAGTTATCGAGGCGCGCTGTACCTCGCCACGACCACCGTGATGTCGTCATCGGGGCTCGGGCACCAGCCCTCGACCTCGCCGAGGATCCGGTCCCGGATCGCCTCGGCGGGCGCGCTCTGGGAGGACTCGATGGTGGAGCACAGCCGCTCGAGGCCGAACTGCTCGTGGTGCGCGTTGCGCGCCTCCGTCACGCCGTCGCTGTAGAGCACGAGGACGTCCCCGTCCTCCAGGACGAACTCGGCGTCTCGCGTCATCGCGTCAATGGCGGGCAGCGCGCCGATCCAGACGCCCGAGCTCGGGATGCACACGCAGCGGCGGGTGCGCGCGCGGCACACGATGATGTCGTCGTGCGCCCCCGCGAACGTCACCCGCCCGCTCCGCTCGTACCGCAAGAGGAGCAGCGTCGCGTGCTCGTCCCGCTTCAGCCGACTGCGGACGTTCTCGTACACCGCCCCATTCACCGCAGAGAGGATGTCCCCGGGGCTGGCGCGCGGGTCGTTGCGCGTCAGGGCCGAGATCATGCTCTGGATCATCAGCATCACGAGCCCCGCCGCGAGCCCGTGCCCCGCGACGTCGCCGATCCCGAGCCAACCGCCCTCGTCCGTCGCGAGCACGTCGTAGTAATCGCCGCCGACCTCCGCGGCCGGCTTCATGACGGCGGAGAGCTCGAGGCCTTCGACCGAGAGCTGCGTCGGCACCAGCGTCGTCTGGATGCGCGCCGCGACGACGCTCTCCTGGCGGACCTTCTCCTGCTCCAGCCGCTCGCGCAGCTCCACCTGCCGCACGACCTCCCAGTGCAGCGCCGCGGCCTTGACCGCCGAGCCGATCTGGAGGCGGAGGGCGTCATAGACCATCTCGTTCGCGCCGCTGTTGAGCACCGCGACACCGAACTTCTCCTCGTCGCCGAACGCGACCGGGAGCGCGATCATGCTCGTGCGCTCCCGGCCTCCCAGGAACCCTTCGGGCGCGAGGCGGCGCGCCGGGAAGCTCTCCGCCGGCGGCTCCAGCTCGCGCCCGTCCTCCATCAGGAAGAGCGCCTTCATGGTGGTGCGCTGCGGGTCGTGCGCGGTGTCATAGAGCGACACCGCGACCCGCGAGAACTGCATCCGCGGCAGCTCCGACGCCATCATGCGCCGCAGGATGGGCAGGCTCAGGCAGGTCGAGAAGCTCCGCGCGCTCCAGCTCAGGTAGAGCGACGCGAGCTCCACGTTGAGCCGCTGCTGCCCCTCGGCGCGCACGGACGCGCTCCCGATGACGATGCGCGAGGCGTGCCAGATCCGCTCGAGCGCCTCGTCGAGGACCGCATCCCGGAGGGCCCCGTGGCCCCGGCGGAACTGCTCGCGCAGGAGCGTGATCATGCCCTGGAAGTGCTCGAGGATCGCGCCCTCGCGCCCCGCCGCGTCGAGGAGCGACTCGACCGCGCGCAGGAAGCGGCCCTCGGTCCCCTCGAGCTCCTCCTCCAGCGCCGACAGGAGCAGGCCGGCCCAGCCGTCGAGCGATCCGGCGGGGATCGCGACGCTCTTCTCGAGCAGGCGCTCCAGATCGTCCCGCTGGCCAGCGGACGGGAGCGGCGCGCTCCACGCCTTGCTCGAGGGCGCGCCCGCGGGCTCCACCTGGTACCCGCAGCCGCAGGACTCGCGCAGCGTGAGCTCGACCGGGAACAGGTTGTACTCGGGGACCGGCTCGCCCTCGATCATGCGCACGATCATGTCCACGGCGCGCGCGCCGATGCGCTTGATGGGCTGGCGGATGGTGGACAGCGACGGCTTCGCGAAGCGCGCGATGACGGCGTCGTCGAAGCCGCACACGGGGAGGTCCTTCGGGACGCTCAGGCCGTGCGCCTTGAGCTCCTCGACGGCCCCGAGCGCCATGTTGTCGTTGGCGGCGACCACGGCGTCGAACGCGACCCCGCGCCCGATGATCTCTCGCATCGCGGCGCGCCCGGTGTCGATCGTGAAGCTGCCGAACGCGACGAGGCGCTCGTCGAAGCGGAGCGAGCGGTCCGCGAGCGCCCTCCGGTAGGCGTCGGCGCGGACCTCCGCCTCCTCGTTGCTCGGCGGCCCGCCGATGTACGCGACGCGCTGGCACCCGTGGTCTTCGACGATGTGTCCGACCGAGAGATCGAGCCCGAGGCCGTTGTCGACCACGAGGCTCGGGATGCCGTCGATCGCCATCCCGAGGCTGCAGATCGGCAGCGGCGCGTAGGACCGGCAGAACCGCTTCATCCCCTCGATGCCGACGTGGTGGCAGAGCGTCGTCGAGGCGACGATGATGCCGTCGACCGTCTCCGCGCCGATGAGGTGATAGATGCTGTTCTGGGCCGTGCTGGCGGCCCCGGGGAGGGCGAGCGTCTCCCCGAAGGCGATGACGAGGTTGACGTCGTGCGCCTCGGCGGCACGCTCGACGCCGAAACGCACCTCGGACTGGTACTCACCTCGTACGTAGTCCATCAGGAGGGCGATCGTCCGGCGTCTCTTGCTCATCCCTGCGGCTCCTGCTCAAGCGTCGGCGATGGAGACCAGCTCGGGGGACATGCGCTCCAGCGCCGTCAAGCTCCGCCGTTGCCACCCAAGCCTGGCGTCCGTGACGAACTGTATCTTGCATTTCAGCCCCTGCGCGGCTAGACCGCAAATGAAGCTGATGAACGCCTTCAGGCAGCTTGAGTTGAGAAAGTAAAGAGACCTTACGTCGAACTCCACGGCACTCACGGAGAGGCGCACCACCTCCGCCTGGAGGGCCTTGCAATAGGAGCCGAGCGGCGCGGCCGCCGCCATGTCGCCCGTGCCGGTGAGCTTGACGCTGAGGGTGTCCTCCCTCAGGGTCGGCTCGATCCCGAAGCTGTCCGTGACGACGGACTCAACCCTTAAGCTGCTCATCTCCCCTCCATCTCCCAACCGGCGCGTGCGCGATGATCGTCAGCTCGTTCCCCTCGATCTTGTAGTCCACGTCGAGCCCGCCCTCCGCGCGCACCCGCGCGAGGCCGAGCCCCGACACCCCTTCTACCATCGCCGTCTCATGGATAAGCTCGTCGTAGTGCTTCACCGGATCGCTCGTCGTCTTCAGCTCGAGCAGGCGCCTCTCCACCTCCCGTAGGCGTTCGAGAGAGGCCTCGTTTCGCGCGCGGATCTTCAGGATACAGGAGCTCTCGGTCTCCTCCAGCGCGAGCTCCAGGCTGACCCTGGGGCCCGTCGAATACTTGGTGATGTTCTCGGCGAGCTCGTGCGCGGCCATGTAGAACCGCGAGCTCACATTCGCGTCGTCCAGGATCATCCCGCAGAAACTGGACACGAGCCGCAGCACCGCGGTCGCCATGCGGTCGCTCGGGAAGAACGTGATGCACAGGAACAGTGATGCATTCAGGTTCGGTTCGGACGCGGGCACGATTGCCACAGCCTACGTCGTTCCCGCAGCGGAGCCAACGCCTTCTGCTCTCGCGCGAGCGCGCGGGTGAGGGCAGACCCTACAATACGGCGCGACGGCGGGCTTTGGCTTTGACCTGGCGCGTCGGCAGCGGCCTCACGGCCGCGCTCTTCACTGGGCGCGCGGCCTCACGGCCGCGCTCCTTCACTGGCGCGCGGCCTCACGGCCGCGCTCCTTCACTGGCGCGCGGCCTCACGGCCGCGCGACGAGCCGCTTGCCCTGGGCCCTCAGGTTCGACACCGCTTCTCCCACGCGCTGGGCGAGCGGCAGCCCCCGGGGGACCACGAGGCCGGTCGCCCCGCCCACGCGGCCGAAGGACCATGAGAGCACCGAGCCGTCGGCGTCCCACGGCGCGAGCCGCTCGCGGCCGTCGGACGGCATGGCGCCGACGATCTCGTGCCGCTCCAGGTCGAGCGCCGCGATCCGGTCCGCCGACGAGAGCAGCAACGTCTTGCCGTCGGGCGCGGCGGCGATGTCCTCCCACTCCGCCCCGCTCACGCCCTCGAGCACCCGCTCCGTGAGGCCGGCGCGGCGGATCACGACGACGCCCGTCGCGTCCGCGAAGGCCGCGTCTCCCGGCAGCGGGCCGTCCGCGATCGCGGTCGCGCGCGGCGTGGCGTACCCGAGGACCCGCACCTCGCCCCGCGCCTCGTCGATGCGCGCCAGCGCGCCCGAGCTGAACGCGAGCCATAGCCCGGGGCCGACGTCGCCGCGCGCGGCGCTCGGGCGCGCCTCGTAGACATAGCCGTCGGTCACCGCGATCGTGCGGGACGACAGGTCGCGGAGCGACGTCGCGACGACGTTTCCGTCGAGCTCCTGCGTGAACAGCGTCCGGCAGGCGGCGTCGACGCCGAGCACGAGCGCCGGCGCCCTCGGCACCACCTCCACCGTCGCGCCGGTCGTCGCGTCGAACAGCGTCCACACCCCCTCGTCCCGCCGGTACGCCATGAGCCGGCCGTCGTCGCAGGCGCGCAGCAGGTGGCCCCGCCGCGCGGCCGCGCGGCGCCGCGAGCCCTCGTCGTACAGGCGCACCTCGCCGCCGATCTCGAAGGCGACCACGCCCCCGCGCCGCAGCGCGGCCGCGGCCGAGGCGGCCGCGCCGCGCACCTCGGGGCTCCCCTCCGGGTCGAGCCCCTCGAACCCGAGGAGGCGCTCCGCGGCGGGCGCGCCCGGACTGAACAGGACGAGGTCGCGCGTGAGCACGCGCCGGTCCGGCAGCCGCCACCCGCCGAGGAGCGCGTGCGGGCCGACGTCGCGCTCGGCGATGTCGGCCATCTCGCCGCGCGCGCGCAGCGGCCGCGGCGCGCCCTTGCCCGGAGACGCCTCGCACGGCGAGCCCTCGGGCGGCGGATCGCCCGCGGCGCGACCGCCCTTCCGGAGGTAGTGCCAGGCGCTGCCGCCGCTGCCGCACACGCCCAGATCGAGCCCGCCCGCGTCCCAGCGCGCCGACGCGGGCGCCGGATCCGTGTCGAGCTCGAAGAGCGGCGCCTCGGGCCGGTCGAGGGCGTAGATCGACGTCCTGCTCTGCTGCACGAGCGCGATCACGGGATCGCGCGGGCTGAAGCGACCGAGCACGGCGGGCGCGCCCAGGGTGATCTCGGCGCCCGCGCCGCCGCCGGGCCCCCAGAGCAGCGCCCTGCGCCCGAGCACCGCCGCCACGCGCGCGCCGTCGGGCGAGACGCCGAGCACGTTGCCGCGGAACGGGTGCCGATCGACCGCCTCGGCGCCGCCGCCGCGCCGCATGTCCCAGCGCGCGATCCCGCCGTCGGTCGAGCAAGCGAGGACGGGCGCCGCCTCGGCCGCGTGGACGGCGCTGCTGCAGCGCACCGGCGCGACCGCGGCCAGCGCGACGGTGCCGCCCTCCCGCAGCCGGAAGACGCGGACCTCGCCGGTGACCGAGCGCGTCGCGAGCGCCGTGTCGAACGCGAACGGCACGCGCTCCACGTGCGGGGCGTCGTGCGGCCGCAGCGCGAGGACGCGCGGCGATTTGGCGCGCTCGATGCTCTCCGGGTCGGCGTCGAGCGCCACGTCGTCGATGACCTCCGGGTCGGGCGGGCGCAGGTCGGCGACGAGCAGCGAGCCCCCGGGGCCGCCGGCGATGACCCACCGATCGTCCCACGGCAGCGCCGGCCCCACCACGGCGTCGACGGTCAGGAAGCGCGCGCGCGGCAGCCCCACCGCGGCCGACGCGAGATCGAGCGGCAGCGCCGCGTCATCCGCGCGCCGCGCGAGGGCCGCGGCGATCCACGCGGCGCGGTGGTACGGGTCCTCCGTGCGGCGCGCCTTGCCGATGAGCTCGGCGAGCTCGGCGCGCTCCTCGGCCTCGCGCGCCTTGGCCTCGGTCTGCGCCTGGCGCGCCGCGGTCCACCGCTCGGCCATGAACGCCGAGGCGACGGTGAGCCCGAGCGCCAGGGCCGCGCCGATCTTCTTGGCGCGCTGGGCGCGGGCGCGCCGGAGGCTCTCGCGCACGAGCGCCTGCTCGCGCCGCGGCAGCCGCGAGGCGAAGGCCGCGCTCTTGCTCACCTGCTCGAGCAGGTCGCGGCGCAGGAGGAGATCGGGGCTCTCGCCGGAGCGATCCCACACGTCGGCGGCCTCGCGGAGCCGCTCGAGCAGGATGAGCCGCTCCATGTGCAGCGCGCGGGTGGCGGCGGCGTGCGGCCAGCTCGAGACGAGCGACTCGTGGGCGAGCTCCACGGACCTGTCGCGGCGGACGAGGAGGCGCGCGCGCTCGAGGGCGCCGAGGACGCGGTCGACATCGTCGGGCGGCGCGGCGACGGCCTCGGCGAGCTCTGCCTCGACCCAGCGGACGCGCGACCCGTCCATCGCGCCGAGCCGGAGCAGCGCCTCGTCCGCGATCGCGCGGTCCTCCGGGGCGAGGGCGGCGAGGGCGGCGTCGGCGTGCCGCGCGAGGGCGCCGCGCACGCCGCCGAGCTCCTGCCAGGCCTCGCCGCTCAGCGCGCCGCGCCGGTCGCGCGCGCGTTCCCACCACGCCGCGAGGGCGAGCGCGATGAACGAGAGCGCCGCGCCGCCGCTCCGGAGCTCGCGCTGCGCCTCGGCCGCGACCTGGGCGAGCCCGCGCACCTCGGCGCCGGCGAGCTTCGCCGGGCCTGCGACGAGGTCCTTCACGGCGGCGGCGGCGGGCAGCCCCACGTAGCGCAGCGCGGCCCGGAGGCCCTCGCCGGCCGGGGTGGCGAGGAGGGCCGCGGTGCGGTCGTCGGCCTCGTCGAGCACGCCGATGAGCCGGAGGCCTCGCCGCGGCTCGCCGGTCGCGAGCGCGCCCACGAGGGCGGCGAGGCGCCCGTCGCCGAGGGGCGCGATGGGGTCGACGATCAGCGCGACGCCGACGGGGGACGCCATGCAGAACCTGGTGAGGGCGTCGAGGTCCGCGGCCTCGAGCTCCGGCGAGACGGCGGCGAGCGCGCGGGCGAGGGCGCCGTCGGGGTGGTCGCCCGGGGTGAGGCGCGCCTCGATCCAGTCGTCCTTCTGGTCGACGTGGCGGCGCGCGAGGTGGGGCACGAGCCCCGCGGAGGCGAGCGAGCTCTTGCCCGATCCGCGCGGCCCCTGGAGCACGACGCACGGCTCGAACTCGAGCTCGCGCCCGAGGCGCGCGGTGTCGTCGTCGCGCCCGAACAGGAGCCCCTCGTCGGTGGACGAGAGCGGCGCGAGGCCCCTGTACGGACGTTCGGGGACGCCGTGGGGCCGCTCCCAGACCTCGTCGATCAGCTGCGTCAGCTTCCCTGGCGCGACGCGCCGGTGCGCTGGATCGACGGACAGGAGCCGCTGGAGGAGCGCGACGAGGCCGCGCGGCAGCCGCGCGGGGTCGCGCTCGAGGTCGCGCATCGTGCCGCGCAGGGTCGCGGCGCGGAGCTCGGTCCACCAGGCGGAGACGCTCGCGGGGTCGGAGCAGTCGTCCGGCTCGTCGGGCACGGCGTGCGGGAGGCGCCCGGTGGCGAGCTGCGCGATGCAGACGGCGAGCGCGTAGGCGTCGGTGGCGGCGGTCGGCTCGGCCATCTCGAGCACCTCCGGCGCCATGAAGCCCGGTGTTCCGATGACGTTGCGCGCGGCGGCGGGGCTGTCCGCGCCGGCGAAGGCGCGGCGCGTGGAGGCGTAGACGTCGCGCTCGGCGAGGAAGGCCGCCGTGCCGAGGTCGCCGCCGCCGCTGTCATGGCCGCCGCCGACGGCGACGGCGGGGGCGCGGGAGACGGGGGCGCCTGCGCGCCGCGAGATGCCGAAGTCGAGGACCTTGAGGGCGCCGTCCTGGGTGAGGAACAGGTTGGCGGGCTTGAGGTCGAGGTGGACGACGCTGCGCGCGTGGATGACGTCGAGCGCGCCGGCGACGTCGCGGGCCCAGGCGACGACGCGGCGCCAGGGGATGCGGCGGCGGAAGCGGATCAGGTCGGCGAGGTTCCGGCCCTCGAGGAGCTCCATCGAGACGAACGGGGTCTTCGGGGCGCCGTGGAGGATGCCGGCGGCGTAGATGGTGACGAGCGACGGGTGGCGGAACGAGGCCAGGAGCTTGGCCTCGTCGGCCCAGTCGGCGGCGTCGGCGAAGTCCGAGACGAGCAGCTTGAGCGCGACCTCGCGGAACGGCGCGCCGTCGGGCAGGAGCTCCTCGGCGCGCCACACGTCGCCGAAGCCGCCGCGGCCGAGGCGGACGCGGAGCCGGTAGCGGCGGTCGAGCACGTCGCCGGGGGCGTGCGCGAGCCCGCCCGCGGGCATGGGCACCGGGCCCGGATCGCGGGAGGAGCTCCCCTCGTCGACGAGCGTGCGGTCCATCGCGAGACGACGGTATCACCGGCGCGGCGAGAGGTGGACGGTCCCGCTCACCGCAGTCCCCGGCGCCGCGGCAGTCCGCCCGGCTGCGCGTGGACATCGGAAGCCCGGCGCGCGACACTGCCGCACATGGGAGAAGCGGCGCCGCGACGGAAGCTCTCGCCGGAAGAATACCTCGATCTCGAGCGCGCGTCGGAGGCGAGGCACGAGTACGCGGGCGGCGAGCTCTTCGCGATGTCTGGCGGCACGTTCGAGCACAGCGCCATCGCCGCGAACATCGGCCGACTGCTCGGCAACGCGCTGGGCGAGCGCGGATGCGTGGCGCTCAACTCCGACATGCGCATCAAGATCCCCGCCGCGGATCGCTACGTCTACCCGGACGGCTCGGTCGTCTGCGGTCGTCCCGAGTTCGAGGACGAGCGGCGCGACACCCTCCTGAACCCGGTCCTCGTGATCGAGGTGCTCTCCGACTCGAGCGAGGCGTACGATCGCGGCGACAAGTTCGCGCATTACCAGACCGTGGCGTCGATCCGAGAGGTCGTCCTGGCGTCACAGAAGGCGCCTCGCATCGAGGTGTTCGCGCGCCAGGCCGACGGGAGCTGGGTGCTCCGGGTCTATGGCCCCGGCGCTCGGGCTGCGCTGTCGTCGGTGGGGTGCGAGATCGGCGTGGACGACGTGTACCGGGGCGTGCTCGCGGCCGCCAACCTCTGAATCCGCGGTTTCAGCGACACCGCATCGAACCAGTCCACCAGCGCTGTAGCGGGAGTCGCCCCGGTTCAGGACGAAAACCGTCATGGCGCCAAGTGCGCCAATTCGCTCCATTCCCGCACGGAATGCCCCGGGGAGACGCCCCGAGGATGCCGCCCGAGGTCGCGAGGAGCGCTGAGCGCGCTGAGCGCCGCTAGGCTGGACTTCCATGCCTTGCCGCGTATTCTGCCGGCGGGCGGGTCTCTGCCCGACGGGGGGACGGCGGATGCTCGAGCCGATGTGTGGGGGGCGTCACGCTCCTTTGGATGGCTGACGCGGAATACGGGGTCTTGCTGCAATGATCGATCTGTCAGGTCATACGCTGTTCGAGAGGGTATATGAAGGCTCCGAGACCGTGCTGTACCGCGGCCGCCGGAACGAGGACGGCGCGCCGGTCGCGGTCAAGATGCCTCGGTCCGAGTTCCCGACGGCCAGGGATCTCGCGCGGCTGCGGCGCGAGTTCGCCATCCTGCGGGACGCGGGCGAGGTGGCCGGCGTCGTCAAGGCGCACGCCATCGAGAAGTGCGGCAGAGGCCTCGCGCTCATCATGGAGGACCTCGGCCCCTCCTCGCTGCACGCCGTGCTGAAGGCGCGCAGGCTCGACGTGGGCACGGCGCTCCGCACCGCCATCGCGCTCGCGGGCACCCTCGACACGCTCCACGGACTCCGGATCATTCACAAGGACATCAAGCCGCACAATATCCTGATCGACGAGAAGACGCAGCGCCCGCGGCTCGTCGACTTCGGCATCGCGGCCCGCCTCTCGAGGGAGACCCCCGAGACGCTCCCGCCGGACGCGCTCGAGGGCACCTTGTCGTATATCGCCCCTGAGCAGACTGGCCGCATGAACCGGAGCGTGGATCTGCGCGCCGATCTCTACTCGTTCGGCGTCACGCTCTACGAGATGCTGACAGGGGCCCTCCCGTTCCAGGAGGGCGATCCCACCGCGCTCATTCACAGCCACATGGCGCGCATGCCGACGCCGCCGCACGAGCGCGCGCCGGGGGTGCCCCACGCGCTGTCGGACGTGATCGTGAAGCTCCTGGCCAAGATGCCGGAGGATCGATACCAGAGCGCCCGCGGGGTCAAGCTCGACCTGGAGGAGTGCCTCCGGCGGTGGGAGGCGACGGGCCGCGCCGATCCGTTCCCGCTGGGCCAGCACGACCGGCCGCTGGATCTGCGCGTTCCCCAGCGGCTCTATGGCCGGGATCACGAGGTGAACGTGCTCCTGTCCGCCTTTCAGCGGGCTCGCCGGGGCGCGGCCGGGCTGGTGCTCATCTCGGGCTACTCCGGCGTCGGCAAGACCACGCTGGTGAACGAGATCCACAAGCCCATCGCCCGTCATGGAGGGTATTTCGCGAAGGGAAAGTTCGATCCGATCAACCGGGACGTCTCGCTCGCGTCGGTGGCGCAGGCGTTCCGCGAGCTCATCCGGCAGGTCCTGACGGAGTCGGCGGCGGCCGTCGAGGAGTGGAGACGCAAGCTGCTCGCCGCGGTCGGCGCGAACGGGCAGCTCCTCATCGAGCTGATCCCGGAGCTCGAGCTGATCCTCGGGCCTCAGCCGGCCGTGCCGGAGCTCGGGCCGACCGAGGCCCGGAACCGCTTCGATCTCCTGGTGCAGCGCTTCCTGCGGGTCTTCGCTGCGCCGACCCACCCGCTGACCCTCTTCCTCGACGATCTGCAGTGGGCCGATCCGGCGTCGCTCAGGATCCTCGAGCGCCTCCTCACGGACGTGGAGGGCAACCATCTCCTGATCATCGGCGCCTATCGGGACAACGAGGTGGACGCCGCCCACCCGCTGCACGCGACGCTGGGTGAGCTTCGCAAGTCGGGCGTGGCGATCGCCGAGCTCACGCTCAAGCCCCTCGACATGCCGACGGTCACACAGATCGTCGCCGACACGCTGAGCGCGCGGCCGCATGCGGTCGCGCCGCTCGCGACGCTGGTCTTCGAGAAGACCGAGGGCAACCCGTTCTTCCTGGGCCAGCTCCTCGGCGAGCTCCACGACGCGGAGGCGCTGTGGTTCGACGCGCCCTCGGAGGCCTGGGCATGGGACGTGGCGCGCGTCCGGGAGGCGGTCGCCGCGGACAACGTGGTCGACCTCATGCTCGACAGGCTGCACCGGCTCCCGCCGGCGACGCAGCGCGCGCTGAAGCTCGCCGCGTGCCTGGGCCACACGTTCGATCTCACCACGCTGGCGGCCGTCCACGAGAAATCGCCCGCCGCGACGGCCGCCGACCTGTGGGACGCGCTGCGCGGGGGCCTGATCGTGCCGCGTGACAGCGATTATCGCTTCTTCGACGAGAGCGCGGACACCGAGCCCTCGGCCCCCCAGGAGATCAAGGTATCGTACCGGTTCCTGCACGACCGGGTGCGCCACGCGGCCTACTCGCTCGTCGAGCCCTCGCGCAGGGAAGCGATGCACCTGGCGATCGGCCGGCTGCTCTGGGCGCGGGCCGGCGAGACGCCGCCGGACGAGGACCTGATCGAGATCGTCCGCCACCTGAACCTGGGCGCGCGGGGCATCGCCGACGAGGCCGGGCGGCTGGCCCTGGCCCGGCTCAACCAGCGGGCGGGCAGGGCGGCCAAGATCAGGACAGCCTATCGGGCGGCCACAGACCACTTCAGCGCGGGGCTAGAGCTCCTCGGGGACGCGCGCTGGGCGCGCCACGAGGAGCTCTGCTTCGCGCTCAGCCGAGAGAACGCGGAGTGCGTGTACCTGAGCGGCGCGCCCGAGCGGGCCGAGGAGCTCTTCACGTCCCTCATGCCCCGGGCGCGGTCGAACGTGGAGCGGGCGCAGATCTACAGCCTCCGCGTGCTGCTCCACGTGACGCTGGGGAACCTCGCGGACGCGGTGCGCCTGGGCGGCGAGGGCATCGGCATCCTCGGCTTCACGCTGCCGAGCAGCGAGGCGGAGCTGCAGGCGCGCGTCGGGGCCGAGCTTGCAGAGGTGGACGCGAACCTGGCGGGCCGGCGCATAGAAGACCTGATCGACGCGCCGGTGATGGACAACTCGGAGCAAAGGGCGCTCGTCCAGCTCATCAGCGATATGATGGGGCCGGTCTTCTGCCTGAGGCCGGAGCTTTACCCGCTGTTCGTCCTCAAGCAGGTCAACATCTCCCTGCGGTACGGCCACGCGGACGTGTCCGCCCTCGCGTACACCTCGTACGGATTCCTGCTCGCGGTCTTGCAGGGGCGCCCCGCGGACGGCCACGCGTTCGGCCGCCTCGCCATCACCTTGAGCGACAAGTTCTCGAACGCCGCCCTGGCCGCCAGGGTGAACTACGTCTTCGCCACGTATTCCCACCTGTTCCACGACGTGCGCGACGGGATTTCTCGCTTCCTGCAGGCGCGGCAAGGGCTGCTGGAATCGGGCGACTTCGCCCATCTCAGCAACGTATGGAACTGCGTGACCAGCAACATGTTCACCGCGGGCTATCCGCTCGAGGAGCTGCGCGAGGAGGTGGAGCGAGGCCTCGTCGTGTTACGGCGAACCGGGGACGTCAGCGGCACAGCCGTGATGACGCTCATGAGGCAGGCGATCGCGAGCCTGCAGGGGCGGACGCGGGCCCCGGGCAGCCTGAGCGACGACCATTTCGACGAGGACGAGTTCGTCGCGCGCCTCAAAGAGAGGGACTTGATCGCGGGCCTCTTCTTTTACGCGCTGCTCAAGCTGCAGCTTCCCTATCTGTACGGCGACTGCGAGAGGGCCGCGGCGCACGCCGCGGACGCCGAGGCCTACGGCGCCGGCATGCTCGGTCTGTATCAACCGACGAAGCTGCATTTCTACGCTTGCATGGCGTTCCTCGCGCTGCCCGCCGCGGCGTCGCCCGAAGACGCGGAGCGCCGCGCGCAGACCATCACCCGCCACAAGGAGCGGATCGCGGGCCTCGCCGCGAGCGCCCCCATGAACTTCCAGCACCTGCTGCTGCTCATCCAGGCCGAGGAGGCGCGCGTCGCCGGCGACCAGCTCGAGGCCATGGGCCTTTACGACCGGGCGATCTCCCTGGCCCGGGAGAACGAGTTTCCTCACGACGAGGCGCTCGCGAACGAGCTGTGCGCGAAGCTGCACCTCCACGAGGGCAGGACGAAGGTGGCGCGCGCGTACATGGCGGACGCGTACCTCGGCTACCGGCACTGGGGAGCGACGGCCAAGGCGGACGCGCTCGCGCGCGATCACGCCGCGCTGCTGCCCTCTTCGAGCGACAGCGTGCCGATCTCTTCCATCCCCTCGGCGACGTCGGGCCCGGCGCACGCGGGGACCATCCTCGGCCGGACGACGGTCGGCAACCTGCGGGATGCCGCGCTGATCGTGCGCGCCGTGCAGGGCATCGCCGGCGAGACGGAGCTCGAGCGGGTGATCGAACGCCTGGTGACGCTCGTGCTCGGGAACTCCGGCGCGCAGCGGGGGGCGCTCGTCCTGGAGCGGGACGGGCGGCTCTTCGTCGAGGCGACCTTCGGGGTCGAGCCCGGGACGCTCGCGCTCGGGCCGAGCGAGCCGCTCGATACGCGCCCCGACCTGCCGCACAAGGTGGCGCTGTTCGTCGCTCGCACCCGCGAGCCGCTGGTGCTCGACGACGCCAGCGCCGATGCCAGGTTCTCCGACGATCCCTGCATCCTCGGGCAGGGCACGCGATCCGTCCTGTGCCTTCCGCTGCTCCACCAGAGCCGCATGAACGGCGTCCTTTACCTGGAGAACAACGCCGCGAGCAGGGCGTTCAACGCGAGCCGCGTCGAGCTGCTCGGCCTTCTGTCGTCCCAGGCCGCGATATCCATCGAGAACGCGCTGCTCCTCTCGGGCATGCGGGAGGTGAAGGAGCAGGTCCAGAACGCCAACCGGCGGCTCGAGGCCGAGGTCGCGCAGCGCACCGAGGAGCTCCAGCGCTCCAACACGCAGCTCAGCGCGAGCAACGAGCGCCTGCAGATCGAGCTCGCGCAGCGCGAGCAGGCGGAGCGGGAGCGGGCCGCGCTGCAGCGGCAGATGTTCGAGGCGCAGCAGTCGAGGCTGGCAGAGCTCTCGACGCCGCTCATCCCGATCACCGACCATATCATGGTGATGCCGCTCATCGGCACCATGGACGCCGCGCGGGCAGCTCAGGTGCTGGAGGTCGCGCTCGACGGCGCCCAGCGCCACCAGGCGCGCGTCGTGATCCTGGACATCACCGGGATGAAACACATCGATACCCAGATCGCGCAGACGCTCGTGGGGACCGCCAACGCGCTGCGGCTGCTCGGCACGGAGGCCGTGCTCACCGGCACGCGCGCCGAGGTCGCCCAGGCGATGGTGGGCCTGGACATCGAGCTGAAGTCCATCGTCACCATGGGCACCCTTCAGAGCGGCATCGCCTATGCGCTCCGCCGCGCCGGGCAGTCGACCGGGATGAGCGCGCCGCTGTCCTCGGGGCCAGCCCGCGCGCGCCCGCCGGCGAGGTGAGGGTCGGGCGGTCACGCTCAAGACCGATCGTGAAAGTCAGAGAGCGCCGACGGCGCTCTCGTGCACGTGCTGGCCCGGGCCTGCGGCGGCTTTCGGTCGCCTCACGCCTTGATGGCGTCGAGCTCCCCCGGCTTGCTGATGCCAGGCCCGTCGGTGACCTTGCCTGCGCCGTCGGTGGTGAACGACGGCCCGCTGCCACCGAAGCCAACCGCGACCGCATCCGAGACGCCGAAGCGATCGACCGGAGTCCAGTCGGGCGTCCCGGCGCCGAGCGCGTTGATCAACGTCGTGTAGAGCTTGTTCAGCGGGACGGTTCCGCCCGACGAGCCGGTGTTGCCGCTGTTGTTCTCGCCCTCCGTGCCGCTCGAGCAGGTGGCTTCGCTGTTGCCTGCCTCGAGCTTCCCGCCCGCGACGTTCACCGAGACGCCCTGCTTGAGGTAACCGCCCGCGCTGCCGGCGATCACGATGGGCAGGTTGTTGTTGTTGTGCGCGTTGCCGTCGGCGAGCTCGGGCAGCCACATGACCGCGGAGTTGTCGAGCATGGTGCCGCCCCCCTCCTCGATGCTGTCGAGGGTCTTGACCAGCTTGGCGTACCGCCCCGCGTACCAGCGGTCGATCTCGTGAATCTGCTCGATGACGCCGCTCACGCACTGGCCGCCGACAGCGGCGCTCCCGTTCCGGTGCGAGAGCCCGTGATGATCGTGGGTGTGCGCGATGCCGTCCCACTTGAACGTCACGAAGCCCGGCCACTGGAGCACGATGGAGCGGTTGTTGTCGCACATCATCGTGAGAGCGATGAGTCGGATCATCATCTCGCTGCCGAGCGTGTACACCGTCTCGCTGTTGGGGAAGCCGCCGCCGCGAGCCGGGTAGCCCGCCTGCGTGAGGGCGGCGTCCGTGACGCCGAGCGCGGTTGCTGACTCCGCGGTGCAAGCAGAGGGGACGACCCGCTGCTCGGTCTCGCGGAGCAGGGAGAGCCAGTCGTCGATCTTCTTCCGATCGGCGCCGCTCATCTTGCGGGCCTTGTAGGCGTTCAGATCGCGGCTGACCAGATCGATGATGCTCTCGCCGCGAGCCACGCGATAATCCGCTTCCGTCTCGGAGCCGCTCACGAAGAGCCCGGTCAGGCTGCTGTACACCGTGCGCGCGTTGGTCACGGGCGCGTACGGCGTCTTCGGCGCCGAGTACGACACGATGCCCTTGACGTTCGTGAAGGCATTGCCGACGGAGAGCACGAGCGGGACCTTGTTGGTGCCCGGGTTGAAGCGCTGCGCGATCTCGTGGTCGAGCGAGTGCGACAGCGCCCAGTGATCCCCGGTGGGATCGAGGGGCGCGCAGGTCAGCTTGCTGCCCATGCCCTGATCGTGGGGATCGAAATATTCCGTGCCGTCCACCTTGTTGTTGAAGCCGTTCAGCGGCATCGCGAGCCCACGCGGGAAGAGCAGCTTCGACGCGAAGGGCGCGAGCGCGGCGAGGGTCCGGGGCTTCCCGTCCGCCTGCGTCGTCTCCAGGGACGCCGCGGTGACGTTCCCGGCCCCGTTCTCGATCCCCGTCGGGAACCACCGGTTCGTCAGGCAACCGTTGTTGGTGTAGAAGATCACCAGGCGGCGCGGCGACGGCGCCTCCTGCGCTCGCGCGGAGCGTCCGAGCGAATTCAAGAAGGGGACGGCGAGCGCCGCGCCACCAATTCCGCGCAGGAACAGTCTTCGGTTCACGGCTCCACCTCCGCCTGCAGGGCACGAACTCGGAACGATTGACTCTGTGTGAGGTCTGCGATGAGGTCGAGCACCGTGTAGCCGCCCTGGGTGAGCCTGGCGGTCAGCTCGTCCACGGTGCAGGAGTCCTCGTTGTTCAGCTCGCGCTGGTAGGCGAACGAGACCCACTTTCGCACGTAGCACGTGTGCGCTGCCGGGGAGCTCGCGATGGCCTCGGAGAGCGCCACCGGGCCATCGACCGCCACGAGGTCCTCGCCCACGCCGACGTCCACCCGTGTGTCGATGGGCGCGCCCGAGAACGATTCGGTCTGCTGGAAGGCGCCCACGGCGTCGTACGCCTCGAGCGCGAAGCCCGCCGGGTTGATGTACGTGTGATGGCAGAACGCGCAGGAGTCTCCCGCCGTCTGCGCGTCGACCCGAGCACGGTTGGTCGTGAGGCTCGCGTCCGTGGGCAGCGGCGTGCCCTCCACCATCGGGGGCGGCGGCGGGATGTCCGCGCAGAGGACCTCCTTCTGCAAGAACGCGCCGCGCAGGATGGGCGACGTCCGGTCGTACCCCGAGTGCGACACCAGGAAGCCCAGGCGGGTGAAGAGGCCAGAGCGCTGCGTCGGGTCGAGCTCGACCGGCACGAGCTCCGCGCCGTTGAACTCCGCAGGATCCAGGTCATAGAGCGGCGCCAGGGAGGCGTTGACGAAGCCCACCGGCGTGGTGACCAGATCCTGGAACGTCCCGGCCTGATCGAAGACCACGTGCTCGATGAAGCGATCGGTCTCCTCCGACAGGAGCGGGATCATCGACGCATTGAAGTCCGGGAAAGCGGCCGGATCACGCTGGATGTCCGACCAGCGCGTGCCGGGGCCCATGTGAAGGTAGAGCTCGTGGAAGGCCTTGACCATCCCGCGGCTCTTGGGATCCGCGAGCATTCGCTGCGCCTGCGCGAGGATCTGCTCCGGCGTCTGCAGCGCGTCTTCGTCTGCCGCGGCGAACAGCTCGTCGTCCGGCATGGTTCCCCAGATCAGGTACGAGAGGCGCGACGCCACCTCGTGGCTGTTCAGCACGAAGTACTCGCCCTCGGGCTTCTCGTTGATCTCGGCGCGCATCAGGAAGGAGGGCGAGAGCAAGAACCCTTCGATGATCAGCTGGGCGCCGTCCTCGAACGAGCCGGTCGGCGTGAGCGCCTGGCGGCGGGTGTAGAGGGCCTGGAAGAGCCCCCTCTCCTCCTCGGTGAGCGGCCGCCGGAAGGCGCGCCGCCCCAGCGTATCGATGAGCTGGTTCGCGCACGCGGTGCCGTCGCCTGCCGGCGTGCACGGGATGGTCTTGGCGCGCGCCTTGGCGTCTGCCATCACCGCCGCCGCCACCGCCGCCGCGGCGGTCTTGTACCCGTCCCACGCGCGCTGATCGACGCTCCCGACCCCGTCCGGCGCGAGCATCGACGACGGCTGGTTGTCGATGCCGACCAGATCGCGAATCGTGTTGTCGTATTGCGCCCTCGTCAGACGCGGCAGCGCCGACGTTCGCGGGACGCCCGGCACGCACACCGTCGGCTCGACGCCGGGGCCGCCCCCCGCCGAGCCGTCCCCTCCGGCGCCGTCTCCGCTGCCAGACCCGTTGCCAGAGCCGCTCCCAGGCCCGTCGCCAGAGCCGCTCCCAGGCCCGTCGCCAGAGCCGCTGCTCGCCTCCGGGTCGTCGCCGCCTATCATCGCGGTGCAACCGCCCATGGCTGCATAACTCGCCGTGAGCAGCACAGGAACGATGAACCGTCTCGCCCACGTGTTCATAGAACTCACCTCATCCGAGGGGGCTCTCACATCGAGCATCGCCCAGACATCAGGATGCCTTGTCGCGGGTCGCAGATCACGAGTTTTCTCGTATTTTCGTCTTGGCGCAAGTTTGCTTTCGCCCGGCAAATCCGCTGGTTTGCAAGGCGCCGGGGCGAGGCGCGTGAGTAGAATTTCGACTTCTCTTGTGATACAGCAATTATTGCGTGAGAGTGGCATGATATTGTGAGCGCTCACATGGACATCGACATACAGCGGACAGCGCCACGCGACCCAATGCGCTCTTCGCGCGAACCGGACCACGCCTGCGCAGGAGCGGCCGGACACGCTCTCGGCGCTGCTCCGCTGAGCAATTCGAACGGTCGCGAACCAAACCAACTTTCGGGCATCGAGGACAATGAGAAAAGTTCTTCTGGCTCTGCTGTTCGTGTCGATCCCCGGCTGCGGTGATGATCCCTCCGACACCACGACGTCGACCGGCGGGGACAACAGCGGCGGATCGGGCTCTTCCGGCAGCTCGTCGGTCTCGGGAGGGGGTGGGAGTGGATCCACCGGCACGGGCGGCCCAAGCGGCGTCGAAGACAGCAGCGCGAGCTGCCCCGAGCCGACGTTGCCTGCCGCGGCGTCTCTCCCTGTATACGAAACGCATCACGATCCGTTCACGATGCTGGATGGATCGCGCATCACGAAGAAGTCGGAATGGGCATGTCGGCGCGCCGAGATCAAGGCGCAGGTCGAGGAGTACGAGTCCGGACCGAAGCCCGCGGTGTCCAAGGACGACGTGACGGGGGAGTTCTCGGGGAACAAGCTGACGGTCGGCGTCAACGAAGGCTCGAAGAGCGTCTCCTTCTCCATCGACATCAACCGGCCTGCCGGGGCGCCCTCCGCTCCGATTCCACTCCTCATCAGTCTCTATGGCTTTGGCAGCGTGACCCTGGACGCGAGCGTGTTCAGCCAGAACGGCGTCGCGACGGCCATCTTCAACAACAACGACATGGGCGCGCAGGGTGGCGGCGGCACGCGTGGGACGGGGATCTTCTATGACCTCTACGGCAAGGACCACCCGGCCAGCTCGATGATCGCGTGGGCCTGGGGCATCAGCCGGATCATCGACGCGCTGGAGAAGACCTCGGCGGCCAACATCGATCCGAAGCGCATCGCCGTGACGGGTTGTTCGCGGGATGGAAAGGGGGCTCTCACGACGGGAGCGTTCGACGAGCGCATCGTGCTGACGATCCCGCAAGAATCGGGCGCCGGCGGCTCGGCGAGCTGGCGCGTCTCACAGGCGGGGAAGGACGCCGGGGAGAACGTGCAGACCCTCTCCCATGCGGCCGGTGAGCAGCCGTGGTTCCGTGAGAGCTTCGGCGCGAACTTCGGCAACAAGGTGACGACCCTCCCGTTCGACCATCACATGGTCATGGGCCTCGTCGCTCCGCGCGCGCTGCTCGTCGTCGACAATCGAATCGACTGGCTTGGCATCGACAGCACCTTCACGGCCGGGTCCATCGCCCACGCGATCTGGGAGGGGCTAGGCGTGCCCGACAGGATGGCTTACTCACAGCTCGGAGGCCATGAGCACTGCCAGTTCCCCGCGCAGCAGAGGGCGATCCTCGAGGCGTACGTGAAGAAGTTCCTCGTCGGGGGCGGCACCGACGACACCAACTTGCTCGAGAGCGACGGGGCGAAGGCCGACCTCGGCCGGTGGATGACGTGGACGCCGCCGAACCTCCAGTGACCCCAGGGGCTCACCCATCGCGGAAGCGCAGCCTGACGGCCACCTCCGGCGCGGTGCGGACGGCGAGCTGGAACGTGGTCCGGCGCTTCCGGCGAAGTCCGCCGAACTTCCTAGATGGTCCTGAACGCCCCCCGGCCGAGCGGGCGCCTCATCCCGGGGAGCGTCGCCGCGCCTTCCGCTTCCCTTGGGCTTGCGCCAGCTCTGCCCGCAGCGCATGCACCTCGGCCTGCAGCTTGTCGTTCGCTTCGCGCGCCTTGCTCTCGGCCTCGCGCGCCTTGCTCTCGGCCTCGCGCGCCTTGCTCTCGGCCTCGCGCGCCTTGCTCTCGGCCTCGTCCGGCGTCGGCAGCAGATCGTGGCCTTCGCGGTCGCGCGCCAGCCGGAGCATCGGGCCGAGCGACTGGTCTTGCACGACGGTCCACCAGAGGCCCAGCGTCTCGCAAGCGCGCAGATCGGGGTCGTCGGACGCCCGCTCCACGAGATCCCCCTCCAGGGCGTCCCAGATGCGGATCGGTCGCTCTGGATCCTCGGGATCGAAGCGCACGACCTCCGGGATGCCCGCGGCGCGGTAGCGCTCGAGCTTCTCGTCCCAGTCGGGCTCGCCCTCGTCCGAGTCGCTCACGATCTCGACCCCGAGGTCAGGCGCCCCGTGCAGCCAGATCTTCCAGGTGCGGAAGGTCCGATGAGGCATACCCAGCCGTACGAAGGCGTCGGGGGCGAGGCGCTTCTTCGAGGTCCTCGGGTCCCAGTAGACGAACTGGTCGGAGCCGAGGGTCGCCGCGTGCGCGAGCTCGCGCTTGAGGATGAGGTACAGCGCGGTGCGGAGCTCAAGGTGGCGGTTCGTCTCGGGCACTTCTTCGGCCTCGGGGAAGTACACCGGCTCGGGCGGGCGGCTGTAGACATGGGCCCCCATCCGCTGGCGGGGCGCGGCGATCGGACGAGCTTCAGCGGGCGGGCGGGCCGCGGATTCTACGGCTGACATGGCCTGCCTCGGAGGATACCACGACCGCCGCTGCTGCGGCATCGACAGGCCGAGGCAGCGGCTGGCGGGCGACGGAACGCACCTCGGGGCGCCGTCGAGCTCCGGAGCGGATCGAGAGAATCGTGCCCACCCGAGCACAGCGCGGTGCTGTCGGCATTCCGAGATCCGTGGTCTGCGGTGCGGTGGTGGGTGGGCAGAGGCGTCCCTCACCCTTCGCGTGCCGCGAGCGCTCGCGTCGCAGCATCGCTCAGATAGCCGACCACCGCCTCGATCTCGCGGAGGAGCCACGGGAGTGTCGGCCCCGCGTCGATGCGCACCACGCGCGGCCTGCCCTGCGCGTGCAGCGTCGCAGTGAGCCACGGCTTCTCCAGATCGACAGCGATCGAGCGCACCGAGATCCCGGGCTCGAGTTCGTCGAGCTTCGCCAGCAGCGGGGCGGCCAGGCGAAACGCCTCCTCCGCAGAAGCACCGCGCAGATCGACGCCCGGCCCCGCGAACGGGCACCCCGCGGCGTCCGTCGCTGGCACGACGCGCACATGCACGTCCGCGAACCTCAGCTTGAACGATCGAATCCGCATCGCCGACCACGTGCCTACAGACAATTGATGTTCGCGGCAATGAAATCTGCGGGCACCGTCATGAGACGACGAGTATGCATACCGTCGCGCGCGTGAGGGCCGCGCCCGATCCGCCTTGCACGCCGGCCCGCTGGACGATGGTGCTGCGACGGAAGGCCGCCGGAGTGCGCGCGGCGTCAAGCTCCGCACGGCTTCATCACACCTCTGGCGGAGGACGCGATAGACGTCGCCCGGGATGCGGCGAGAACCGAAGTGACCTGCACGGAGAGGGACGAACTGCGGACCGTGCGAGGAGCTGTATCGGCCCTCCACCCGCCGCTCGGAAGGGGGAGAGTCAGCACGGGGATTGGCTTGCATCGAGGATAATCTTGGCTACCATGCGCGTCTCAGGACGGCGGCGCGCTCCGAAGTTCGCGAATAGGTGGGACGGACAAGGAGGAACAACGTGGAGCAACACTCATGGAAGAGGACGGGACCTCATCGTCTGGCGATCACGAGCATCCTTCTCGTCGCGGGGGCTCTCGTCTTCGCGTCAACGGCGAGCGCCGGCCGCGGCAGAGATCATCCGGGGTTCGGGTTCACGGAGGCCGATGTCCGAGGACGCTATGTGTTCTCCCTCCAGGGAGAGGCGGGCGGTACTCCGGTAGCGTCCGTGGGATTCTTCGTCGCCGACGGCACTGGGAACATCACCTTGGGGAGGCGAACGGTCAGCTCCGAAGAGGGCATTGATCGACAGACGTTCACGTGTACGTATGAAGTCGAAGACGACGGCACCGGCAGCGCCGTCTGCACCATCGATGATGGGACGAGAGAATCGTACGATTTCGTCCTGGAACGCCAGGGGAACGCGGCTCGCTTGATTCGTACGGATCCGGGCTTCGTGGTGCTGGGCGAAGCCTCGCGGAAGTAAGAGGCGCCTCTCTAAAACCTCCCGTCGCCAGGCAGCCGAGGACGGGCGCATCGCGTCGTTCCTCGTCGCCCTACTTCAGTAGGGTTCCTCGTCGCGCCTAGCGCTGCACCCGCCCTCGGCTGGCAGGTGGACGGGGAGGCGAGCACGCACACGGGAGACGAGACGGCAGACAGCAAGCCCGCTTGCGCGACCGCGCTGCGCTCAACCCCTCAGCCGCCCGCGACTTCCAGCATCGCCCGCAGGAGCGGCGGCGTGCGCCGCGGATCGCAGGGCGCCTTCACCGCCCGGCCCGCGACGACCGCGCTCATATGGCACGTCCCTGGCCGCGGCAGGTGATCCATCCAGTAGAGATCGAGCCGGTCGTCCGGCGCGAGCCGCCGCACCATCGGCTCGAGCGGCAGCATCAGCCCCTCGCGGAAGCGGGCCAGATAGACCACGTTCGACAGGCGAACAGGGGAGTTCAGCCCGATGCGCCGCCGCGTCCCGGACGCGTACGGGCCCGTGTGATCGATGAACTCCACCGTCTGGAGATCGCCGTAGAGGTCCGGCTCCGTCTTCTCGACCGTCACCAGCGTCCACGCGCAGAGCGGCCGCTGCGCCCGCAGGAGCGCGCGCGTCATCTGCTCGAAGTCGGGCAGATCCGCGGCCGCCCGCGCCTCGGTGTAGTGGCCGTGCGCGAACTGGTTGCGCTCGGCCTGCATCAGGTTCGAGAGCGTCTCGAACGTCTGGTTGTGCGACAGCTTGACGTCGAGCACCTCCCTCGCCATCGAGCCGATCGGATCGTCGCGATCGCCGAACGCCCGCGCGGCCGTGCGCGCGAGCTCGCGCCACGCGCCGAGCGCCAGGCCGTCGCGCGTGCGCGTGCGGCCGTGGAAATCGAGCAACGCGCCCCACCCGGGAGGCGCCCCGCCCGCGCCCGGACCGCTCGCGCCCGCGCTCCCCCCGCCCGCGCCCGGCCCGCTCGCGACGCCGCTGCGCGCCGAGGTCGGGGGCGCGCTGCCGCCGCTGAAGAAGGCCGAGACGAGCACCGTCGCGATGAAGCGCCACGTGCCCTCGAGCACGTCGAACAGCATCTTCACCCGCTCGATCGCGCTCGACGCCCCGATCGCCGCCCGCACCCGCCCCGCGATGGGATAGGGCAGCCCGCCGCTAAGCGCCGAGAGCACCCCGTGCGGATCGCCGCACTCGCGCGAGATCTCCGCCGCCCGCGCGCCCGCGTCGGCGTCGTGCAGGAGCTCCCACGACAGGGTCCGCGCGTGCTCGACCCTCCCGTCCAGGATGGGCGGCCGGCCGTGCCAGTCGCACTGCACCGCGCTCGCCATCACCGCCGGATCCGCCTTGCGGGGCACACACGCGGCGACCACGCCAGGCGCGAGCGGCGCGATCAGCGCGCCGGCGCCCGCGTGGGTCGCGACGACCGCCGCGAGCTCCTGCGCGAGCGCCCCGATGACGTGCGGCCCGACGCCGCCGAGCGCGCTCTGCTCCTCGATGCCGAACAGGACCGTCGCCCGGCGCCCGCTCCGCGACGCCTCGATCACCTCGAACGGCGCGGCGAAACGCGCGCTGGCCGCGCCGTCGCGGAGCTCCACCACGGGGGCGGACGCCGCCGACGCGCCCCGCTCGCGCTCCGCCGCGAGCGACGCGATCGCGTGCAGGCCGAGCTCGACCTCGCGGCCGGCGACGTCCGCCTCGCCGGCGACCGTGAAGTAACCGCACGCGAACGCCCCGAGCCCCGCGGCCTCCGCGGCCTCCAGGGCCTGCCGGGCCGCGGCGGCCGCCTCCGCGGCGCCGCCCCGCACGAGAACCACCGCCGTGCCGTCCGCGTCGCCGACCGGCCGATCCGGCCACAGCCGGTGCACCGCGACCAGCGCGGCCGCCGCGCGCGAGGGCGCGCCCGCCTCGATCGGCCGCAGCAGGACGAGCGCGCCCTGGCCCTTCCGCGCGAGCAGCGACGCGCACTCCTGCTCCAGCCCGGCGCGCGCGAGCAGGCCCGTCGCCGGGTCCACCGCCCCGGCAGGGACCGACAGCGCGGCGTAGCGGCGGTCGAAGAACGTCGCGCGCATGCCGCCGACGCAGACGAAGGTGCCGTGCACGAGCGGCGACTCCTCCCCGCGCGCGAGGTGCCGCGCGCCGACCTGCACGGGCACGCTGCACTCCTCGCGGCGGCGCAGCCACCAGCGCACGCCGTCGTGGCGCAGCGAGGCCGCGAGCCGCGACGCCACGTCGGGGTAGACGAGCTCGTTGCGCTCGTCGCCCACGTGCTCCACGCGGCCGAGCCGCAGCGCGCCGACCGGCTCGAGCCGGAGCTCGTGGAGGTAGCCGTCGCGCCCCTCGATCCGCAGCCGATCCGGCGCGTCCACCTCGCCGCGCCACAGCGAGAACCCGGGCGCCTGCGTGAGCCAGAGCGTGGCGCCGCCCGCCGCGACCGACCGCAGCTCGGCCCCGGGAGCGCCCTCGGGGCCGCTCGCCTCGACGGGCGCGGGCGGGACGCTCTCGCCCGCCGGAAGGTCCCCGCCGCTGTCTCTTCCGCCCGTCACGCGTCCCTGTCCATGGTGATCCCGCGAGCCGCGTTCCCCGAGCATCCGGGGGGCCCCTCGGGCGATTACCGCACCGCGCCACGGCAAATTCAACGCAAATGCGCTGGGGCGCATTCCTCGGCGGCCTCTCTGCACCGCCGCGCGCCGCCCGCCGCGGCTTGACGCCTCCGACGCGTTTGCATTTCCTTCCTCCGCGCCGGCAGCCCGCCCCCTGGGCGCGCTCATGGCGAAACCGACAACACAGTCCGAGCGGATCCAGGCGAAGCGAGCGCGTTGCGACCGACGAGCCAGGGGGTCTTCCGCGCTCCACGCCAACAACCGGGAGAGAGCCGATGGCAGATAGACAGAGACATCACGGGGTCAGCTCAGCGCGCCGCGACGCCCGGCGCTCCTCGCTCGAGCTGCTAGCGAAGGTCGGTCGCTCATCGCGGGTCTCCCTCGTCGCCGCGGTGGTCGCGCTGATCACCAGCGCGCCGGGGCGCCCCGCGCTGGCCGCGGACAAGGCGCCTGAGGGGCGATGGGTCGCTGGATGGCACAGCAGCCCGACGCCCGGCGGCACGTTCAACTCGCAGGATTGTCCCTCGGACGTCGGCCTCGCCGACCAGACGGTCCGGAACATCGTCCGCGTGAGCGCCGGCGGGAGCTCGGTGCGCGTGCGCATCTCCAACGCCGGCGGCAGCGAGCCGCTCAAGGTGGGCTCGGCGTCGGTCGCGCTCTCGGCCGGTGGAGCCGCCACGGTCGCGGGGAGCTCACTGCCGCTGCGCTTCGGAGGTCAGACCTCGATCGTCATCGCCGCGGGCGGTGAGGCGGTGAGCGACCCCGTGGCGCTGAAGGTCCAGCCGCTGCAGGCGCTGGCGGTGAACGTCTACCTTCCGGGCAAGACCGGGCCGATCACGCAACACTACTTTGCAGCACAGGACAACTTCCTCGCCTCGGGCAACCAGACAGGGAACGGCGCCGACAAGCAGTTCACACGGAAGATCTCGTGCTGGATGGCCGTGTCGGGCGTCGACGTCAAGGCCTCGCCGGACGTCGTCGGCACCCTGATCACGCTCGGCGATTCGATCACGGATGGATACCTGTCGACCAAGAACGACAACCATCGCTACCCCGATTACCTCGCGCAGCGCCTCGCCAGCCGGAAGGGGCCGACCCTCGCCGTGGCGAACGCCGGGATCATCGGGAACGAGCTGCTCACCGTCCGTCCGCAGCTCCAGTTCGGGTACCCGGTCCCTGCCCGCCTCGCGCGCGACGTGCTGACCCAGCCCGGAGCGCGCGCGATCATCTTGCTCGCAGGCATCAACGACATCGGCGATCGCTCCGCCAAGGCCGCGGATCTGATCCCGGCGATCCAGCAGATCATCCAGTCTGCCCGCGCCGCCGGGCTCAAGATCTACGGCGGCACCCTGGTGCCCTTCGCCGGCTCGAACGGCACCTACAAGGGCGACTACGGCACCGCCAAGGGCGAGCAGGAGCGGCAGAAGCTGAACACCTGGATCCGCACGAGCGGCGCCTTCGACGGGGTGATCGACTTCGACAAGGCCCTGCGCGACCCGGCCGATCCGAGCCGCCTGCTCCCGGCCTACGACGCGGACAAGCTGCACCCGAACGACGCCGGGTACCAGGCGATGGCGAACGCGGTGGACCTGGACGCGATCATCAACGCCGTCGTCAAAGCGACCTCCCCGTAACCAAGGGCGGCGGCGATCCGTCGCGATCGCGTGCGCCCCGCGGAGCTCGCGGTGGCTCGTCGCTCCGCCGCCGTCCGTCGCTCCGCCGCCGTCCTCCGCTGGCACGCCGGGCGCGGCGAATCCGCCCAAGGTGCGCATACCCGACGCCTCCGGCGCGCACGCATTCGAGCCCCCGCGCGCCCGCGCCTTCGCCGGGGGGAGCATCGAAGATGCAATGATTGTCTGTAGGCCCTACACATGATAAGTGGCGTTACCATTCCCGTCCGCGCGCCGATCGAGCCGCCCGGGACGAACGAGATTGTCCTGGTCGGAGGCGATCTGACTATGAGCTCTGACGACGGCGATCAAGGGGACTACAGGAAGCTCGCCAACGCGCTGCCTCAGATCATCTGGACGTGCGACGCCGAGGGACGCCTGGATTGGGTCAACGATCGATGGACCGAGCTCACCGGCCTCGGTCGCGAGGAGTCGCTCCGGGACAAGGGCGCGCTCGCCGCCGTGCACCCCGACGATCGGGCGCACGTACAGCGGTGCTTCGCCGAGGCCCTCTCCACCTCGAGCACCTGCGAGATGGAATACCGGCTCCGCACCCGGGCGGGTGTCTATCGCTTCCACCTCGGCCGGGTGGTGCCGATCCGGGGCGACGACGGCAAGGTCACGCGATGGGTGGCCGCCGTGTTCGACATGCATGATCAAAAGGAGGCCGAAGCGCTCGCGCGAGCGCGCGCAGATGAGCTCGCGGTGCTGATGGATGCCGTCCCGGCCGCGGTGCTCGTCGCCCGCGACCCAGGCTGCCAGGAGCTGCACGGCAACCGCGCCTTGCACGCGCTGCTCGGGAGCGATCCGGGGCAGAACCTGGCACGGACGGCCCTGGGCGCGGGAGACGACGCGGGAGACGACCGCGGCTTCAAGGTGCTGGTCGACGGCGTGAACCTGCCCCCGGGGGAGCTGCCCCTCCAGCGGGCGGCGCGCGGCGACGAGGTGACGCCCCACGAGATCGTGCTCGAGTTCCCGGACGGGCGCTCGATCCACCTGTACGGCGGGGCGGTGACGCTGCGCGAGCCGAGCGGCGAGCCGCGCGGCGCCATCAGCGCGCTCGTCGACGTGACGCGGCTCAAGGAGACAGAGGCTCGGCTCCACGAGGTGGCGCGCCAGAAGGACGAGTTTCTGGCGCTCCTGTCCCACGAGCTCCGCAATCCGCTCGCCCCCATCCTCACGGCGGTCCAGCTGATGGAGCTGCGCGGCAACGTCGCGACGCCGCGCGAACGCGAGGTGATCGCGCGCCAGGCGCAGCACCTGATACGGCTCGTCGACGACCTGCTCGACGTCGCGCGGGTGGCGCGCGGCAAGGTCACGCTCTCGAAGAAGTGGCTCGAGCTGGCGAGGGTCGTGGAGCAGGCGGTCGAGGCGACAGAGCCTCTCCTGGCGCAGCGAAGGCACAAGCTCACCTTGTCGGTGCCGACCGAGGGCCTCCCGATCGAGGGCGACGAGGTCCGCCTCACCCAGGTGGTCAACAACCTGCTCACGAACGCCGCGCGCTACACCCCGCCCGGAGGCCACATCGAGGTGACCGCCCGCCGCGAGGGCGGCGATGTCGTGCTGCGCGTCCGGGACGACGGCGAGGGCATCGATTCGAGCCTGCTGCCCCACGTGTTCGAGATGTTCGTGCAAGGGGAACGTGGCTCGGACCGAGCCCTGGGCGGGCTCGGCCTCGGGCTGTCCCTCGTGCGAACGCTGACGATGATGCACGGGGGCGTCGTGAGCGCGAAGAGCGCCGGCGTCGGTCGAGGCAGCGAGTTCACGGTGCATCTTCCAGCGGCGGCGGCCCCGCCCTCGGCGGCGCCCGAGGCTCGCCCGCCTCAATCGCGGCCGCCGCAGACGCGGCGCCGGCGCGTCCTGGTCGTGGACGACAACCGAGACGGCGCCGAGCTGATCGCGGAGATGTTGAGCAAGAGCGGCCACGAGGTGCGCATCGCTCACGACGCGTCACGCGCGCTGTCGCTCGTGGACGCCTTCCGGCCCCAGATCGCCATCCTCGACATCGGCTTGCCCGTGATGGACGGCTACACGCTCGGGCGCGAGCTCCACACGCGCCTCCAGGACGCCCCGCCGATCCTGATCGCCCTCAGCGGTTACGGCCAGGACAGCGACAAGCGCAGCAGCGACGCAGCGGGCTTCCGGCTGCACCTCGTCAAGCCGATCGACGCCAGGGTGCTCGTCCCGCTGCTCGACGGGCTCCCCGACGACGCCGGGGGGCGCTGAGAGCCGCTCACGCCGGGAGCGCCGTCGCCATCGCAGCGGCGAGGCCGAGCCGCGGCGCGCCCCGGCTCAAGCCACCTTTGCGGCGGAGAACGGATTCACGTACGTCGTGGCGCCGATCTGTGCCCAGGTGTCGTGGCGCCCGTCGAGGTACACCACCGGGACGCCCGTGAGGTCTGCGTCGTCGAGGCAGTTCAGGTTCACGGAGCAGAACTCCCCGCCGAGCTCCGGGATGTTTCCGTGCCCGAAGACGCGGATACCGCAGGTCTTGCAGAACCGGGCATGGCCGGCCTCGAACCGCGAATAGTCGCCGAGGACCTCCTCGCCGGCGAGCAGGCGGAAGGCGCTCGGCTTCACGATGGTGCCCCACCACCTCGTCTTCGTGCAGATCGTGCAGTTGCACTGCGTCGTCCCGGCGCTCGGGTCGAAGTCGGCCTCGAAGCGGACGGCGCGGCAAACGCAGCTGCCCTTGTAGGTCCGGATGCCGGCGGTGGTCGTTGTGTGCTCGGAAGCGGCGTTGCTCATGGGCGGTGGCTCCAGGGATGGGGGGCGGGGGCCGTAGGGCTCGTCGAGACGCGCCTTCGGACGCCTCGCCCGCGGGATGAGAGGAAGCTAGACTGGATTGCGGACAGATTCGGTCCGCAAGGAGACAGGCGACACATGGTCCAGACGTCCGCGCGGCTGCTGAAGCTCCTGTCGCTGCTGCAATCCCGGCGCTTCTGGACGGGCGGCGAGCTGGCCCGCGAGCTCGCGATCACCGAGCGCAGCGTCCGGCGCGACGTGGACAGGCTCCGGAGCCTCGGGTACCCCGTCCACGCGGCCACCGGCATCGGCGGCGGATACCAGCTCGGCGCCGGGAAGGAGCTGCCGCCGCTGCCGCTCGAGGACGACGAGGCCGTCGCCGTCGCCGTGGGGCTGCGCGCGGCGGCGACCGGACCCGTGAGGGGGCTGGAGGAGGCGTCGGTCCGCGCGCTCGGGAAGCTCGAGCAGGTGCTCCCCAAGCGGCTCCGGCGCAAGGTGACCGCGCTGGGCGCCGTGAGCGTGCGGCTGGGCGACAGCGGCCCCACCGTCGACGCGGACGCGCTCGCCGCCATGGCGAACGCGTGCCGCGACGCCGAGGTCCTGCGCTTCGACTACAGCAGCCACAGCGGCGCCGCGAGCTCGCGCGCGGTCGAGCCGTACCGGCTCGTGCACACGAGCCGCCGCTGGTACCTGCTCGCGTACGATCTCCAGCGAGACGCCTGGCGGACGTTCCGCGTCGATCGCATCCAGGGCAGGCCGAAGGCCGCGGGCCGCTTCAAGCCGCGCCCGCTGCCCGCGGAGGACGTGGCCGCCTACGTGTCGAGGTCGGTCTCCACGGACGCCTACCCGATCCGCGCGCGCGTGACCGTGCACGCCCCCGCGCAGGCCGTCTCGGAGCGGCTCTCGGGCGTGGCGGGGCGCATCGAGGCGCTTTCGCCGGACCGCTGCGTGGTCCACACCGGCGGCGGGAGCCTCGATGCGCTCGCGTTCCACCTCGGGTTCATGGGGTTCGAGTTCGAGGTGCACGAGCCCGAGGAGCTCATCGAGCAGCTCCGCCGCCTGGCCGAGCGCCTCGGCCGGGCCGCGGGGCGGAGCGGGGCGGCGGGAGAAGGCCCAGGCGCGCGGTGAAAGGCCGGAGTCGCCACGCCGCGCCTGCGCGGGCGAGAGGCATCCTGAAGAGATGGGATGTGCCGGCGCCGAAGCGCGCACGGTGAGCAGGTCGCGACGTCAGGTCCAGTTGCAGAACTCGAGCGAATCCGGGTCCGATGTGACCTGGACTTCCACTTCAGAGCAGTCGACAGGCTCGTAGGAGTCGAACCCCTCGCCCTGCGGCGCCGCGACGCACTTGCCGCAGCCGAACCCGGCCGGGAAGCTCTCGGACCAGCCGAACCCCTGGCCGGAGTCGTCGCGCCAGACGATGACGTGCCGCGAGCTCACCCCGAGGAGCGCTGTATCGAGCACGTCGGGGTCGATCTCGCCCCCGGGCATCTGGGTGCCCGGCGCGAGGAGCATGACGAAGCCCATGCCGACACCGTTGCTGTTGAGCGCCTCGCGCGGCGGCGCCGACCCGAAGCCGACGGTGAACGTCGCGCCGGAGAGGCTCCCCTCGCCGAAGTTGAAGCCGTAGTCGGGGCTGGACGAGCTCACGATCCAGACGGCGGCCACCACGGCGCCCTCTGGAGCCGTCTCCCCCGTGATCGGTCCGGTGACCGTGAATCCCCCCGCCCCGCCGCCCTCTCCGGTGCTGCCGCCCGGGCCTTCCTGCGTGTCATCCGAGCATGCGGGCAAGGCAAACATCATCCCCATCAACCCTGCGAACACCCATCGTGCGCTCTTCATATCCACCATCGAGCACAGCGCGCTCGATAACGGAAGCGAACCGCACTGTTTCCAGGGCGCAAAATCCTGCTCGATCCGCCCCGTTCACCCATGTTGAAGACCTGTTCCCTCACGCGACGCGGACCGGCTCACTCCGAGAGCGCCGCCGCGATCGTCGCGTCGAGCCCGGCGCCCCGGCCCTCGAGGAAGCGCGCATCGTCGACCGCCTCCCCCAGCGCCGCGCGCGCGGCCTCGACGCACGCCTCGAGCGCCGGTAGCTCGATGGGCGGCACCGGCGTGCCGATGGCCTCGCGGAGCGCCGCGGCGCCGCCGAGCAGTCGCGCGCCGCGCTCCGCCTTCCCCGCCCGCACCGCCGCGCACGCCAGCGCCTCCAGCACGCTCGCGGAGCGCCAGAGATCGCCGAGCTCCCGGTGCAGCCGCAGGCTCGCCCGCAGGCGCCGCTCCGCGAGGGCGAGATCGCCGCGCTCGATGGCGATGAGGCCCAGGATGTTGCTCGTCCAGGCGATCCCCTCCTTGAATTTGACCTGCCGCGACAGGCCCTCGCTCTCCTCGCAGAGGCGGACCGCCTCGCCGAGCTCCCCGCGGTAGAACGCCGCGCAGCCGAGGTAGAGCAGCGCCGTCGCGGTCCCCTCGCGATCGCCCGCGCGACGGAGCTCCGGCAGGGCGAGGCGGCACGCGCCCTCCGCGCGCGCGGTGTCGCCCGAGAGCCACGCCGCGAAGCCCGAGTAGCCGAGCGCGCGCGCCGCCTCGAGCGTGTCGCCGCGGCGCGTGGCCAGCGCGAGGCTCTCGCCGTGCAGCGTGAGCGCGCGCGCGTAGTCGCCCTGCTCGCGGGCGACGCTCCCGAGGATCTGGATCACCGACGCGAGCCCGCCCTCGTCCCCGAGCTCGCGGTAGAGCGTCGCGCCCCGCTCGAGCAGCGCGCGCGCCTCGCGATAGTCGCACTGGAGGAGCGCGAGCCTCCCCGCGCCCCGGAGCGCCGACGCCACGTGCTCGGGCGCGACGCCCCCGGCGCCCGCGAGCGCCCGGCCGAGCCACGCGCGGCCCTCCTGGTAGTGCCCGTGGATGTACCAGAACCGCGAGAGCGCCGCGGCGAGGCGCACCGCGGCGCCCGCGTCGGCGCCCGCGAGCGCGAGCTCCAGGGCGAGGCGGAGGTTGTCGTGCTCGAGATCGAGCGCCGCGAGCCACGCGGCCTGCTCGGTCCCGCCGAGCGCCTCGGCCGCGCGATCGGCGAGCTCCAGCGACAGCTCGACGAAGCGCCGGTTGCACGCCTCGGCGGCGCCCTCCTCCGCGAGCCGATCGAGGCCGTACTCGCGGAGGATCGTGAGCATCTGGAACCGCGGCTCCTCGCCCGCGACCTGGAGCACGAGGCTCTTGTCGATCAGCGACTCGAGGATCCCGAGCGTGTCGAGCGCCGGATCGCGGGAGGCGCACATCTGGTCCGCCATGGCCAGCGAGAAGCCGCCCGCGAACACGGCGAGCGTGCGGAACGCCAGCTGCTCCTCCGGATCGAGGAGGCCGTAGCTCCAGTCGATGGCGGCGCGCATGGTCTGCTGGCGCTCGGGCAGATCGCGCGCGCCGCCCGTGAGCAGGCGGAACGAGCCCGCGGGCGCGGAGGAGCGCCCGGCGGCCCCGCGGTCGCCGAAGCGCGAGAGCAGCGCCGCGGGGGTGAGGACCCGGAGGCGCGACGCGGCGAGCTCGATCGCGAGCGGCAGGCCGTCGAGGCGCGCGCAGATCTCCACGATCTCCGCGGCGTTGTCGGGGCCGAGCTGGAAGCCGGGCTTGATCGCGGCGGCCCTGCGGCAGAACAGGCTCACCGCCGAGCTCGCCAGCGCGGCGTCGACCGTGACGTCGCGCGGCTCCGGCACCTCCAGCGGCGGCACGACGTAGCGCCGCTCGCCCGAGAGGTTCAGCGCGGCGCGGCTCGTCACGAGGAGCGAGAGGTGCGGGCAGCTCGCGGCGAGGTGCGCGATCGCCGGCGCCGCGGCCGTCAGGTGCTCCAGGTTGTCGAGCAGGAGCAGCAGGCGGCGGTCGCGGAGGAACTGGACCACGCGCTCGAGATCCGGCCGCGCGCCGCCCTCGCCGAGGCAGAGCGCCTGCGCGATCGCCGAGGGCACCAGCGCCGCCTCGCGCAGCGACGCGAGGGGCACGAAGCAGACGCCGCCCGGGAACACGGGGACGAGCTCCTCGGCGACCTGGAGCGCGAGCCGGGTCTTGCCGGTGCCGCCGACGCCGGTGAGCGTGAGCAGGCCGGCCTCGGGGTCGAGCAGGAGCGCGGCGATCTCGGCGCGCTCGCGGGCGCGGCCCACGAACGGCGTGCGCTGGACCGGCAGGTTGTGGCGCGGCCGCTCGGCCTCCGGCGCGCCGAACAGGCCGAGCGGCGGCGTGCTGTGGGAGCCGGGCGGCGGCGGCGAGGTGCCGAGCGGCGGCGTGCCATGGGAGCCGAGCGGCAGCGAGGTGCCGGGCGGCAAGGTGCCGTGGGGGCCGAGCGGCGGAGCGCCGTGGAGGCCGGGCGGCGAGGTGCCGTGGAGGCCGGGCGGCGGCAAGAAGCGGTCCGAGTCGCGGTGCGCGCCGCCGGGGAGCGCCTGGGGCGGGGCCTCGACCGTGCCCGCGAGCTCGATGGTGTCGGTGCTGAGCATGTCCGCGGGCACGCCGCCCCCGGGCGACGCCGGCAGGCCGGCGCCGGGCGGCTCGGCGGCCGCCGAGGAGCCCTCGAGCGCTGCGCGCAGCGCGAGGCTCTGCTGGCGGACCGAAGGGAAACGCCCGGCCGGGTCGCGGTCGCACGACCGCAAGAACCACGCGTCGAACGCGGGCGGGAGCCACCGCCAGCGCGTCGACGGCGGGTAGAGCCGCATCACGAGGAGCGCCGCCATCAGCTCGGCCATGCTGTTCGCGGTCCAGTAGATGTCGCCGGTCAGGAGGCGGACGGCGATGAGGCCGATCGCCCACACGTCCGCCGCGGGGCCGATCTGGTCCGAGCGCCCGCGCGCCTGCTCGGGGGCCATGTAGATGGGCGTGCCGATCGCCGTGCCCGTGGCGGTGATCCCGCCCGACGCGCCGAGCGCGCCCGGGTCGACCGCCTTGACCAGGCCGAGGTCGAGGATCTTCACGCGCTCCCGCCCGTCGTCGCCGATCGCGAGGAAGAGGTTCGCGGGCTTGAGATCGCGGTGGGAGAGGCCCCGCGCGTGGGCGAGCTCGAGGGTCTCGGCGACCTCGCCGAGCCAGCGCTGCACCTCGCCGGGCGAGCGCCTGCCCTGGGTGGTGACGAGCTGCTCGAGGTCGTGGCCCCGGAGCAGCTCCATCACCAGGAAGGGGGCATCGTCGAGCTCGCGGGCGAAGCCGGCGTCGAGCATGCGCACGAACCCGGGCGCGTCGAGGAGCCGCATGGCCCGGATCTCGCGCTCGAACCGGGAGGCCGCCGCCGTGCCGGCCGCGTGCGTCCGGAGCAGGACCTTCACCGCGACCTGACCGCCTCCGTCGAGGTCGTCGGCCATGTACACAACGCCCGCGCCGCCGCGGCCGATCTCGCTCAGGAGACGGTAGCGGCCACCAAGGACGAGCGGGCGATCCGGAGAGAGCATGAGGCGGCCGCGACCGGGACGAGCTCGGGAGGGGCCACGGCGGCGGCAGCTTACCACAGGGGGCGCCAACGCCCCGCCATCGGCGGCTTCCGTCCACCGTGAGGTGTCCTCGGGAGAGAGAGCGGCGCCCGAGCTCCCGCTCGGCATGTTCGCCCGGGGCTCTCACGCGCTCTCCGCGACGGAGCCCGGTTGGGCGAAGCCGCTCCTTCGGATCGGCGCAAGTCCCACAGCAACGCATCGCGTCATTCACCGGCGCCGCACGACTGTGTCACTTGAATGTTATCTGCAATCAGATTGCTAATAACTCTTCTCCAGGAGCATCGACTGGCGGTATAGGAAGCGTGCGCTTCAAGGCGTCGAATCACGAGGAGGCGGGGCGATCGCATTCGCACGCTGGCGAGCACGCGCTCGGCCGCCGGGCGTGCGTCGTTGCGCGCTCCTGGCCGGTCATCGCCGCGCCTGGCCGGGATCTGCGGCAGCGCCTGGATCGCTCGTGTCATCCGCTCAGGAGAAATGGATGCGACTGCTGAAATACAAACCTAGCAAGCTGGCCGTCACCGCCCGGAGGAACCGACAGGAGCTCATCCAGGCCGGCCTCACCCGGCGCGATCTCGTCAAGATGGGGCTCATGGCGGGCAGCGGCTACCTGGTCACCAAGAGCGGGCTGAGCGCGCGCGCCAGCGACGAGCCCGAGAGCCCGCCCACGACGCCGTGGTCTCAGCCGCTGGTCGTTCCGCCCGTCGCCTCCCCCGTCACCTTGACGCCGGCGCCGGCGGAGCTCGCCGTGACCGGGGAAGCGCCGCGGGCGGCGCACCCGTTCTGGACCCGCTTCTTGCCCCAGAAGAAGTACGAGCTCCGGGCCCAGGTGTTCCAGCACAGCTACCACCCTGAGCTGCCCTCGAACACAGCGTGGGGCTGGGGCGGCACGTTGCCGGGCAAGACGATCATGGCGCGTTATGGCGAGCCGATCTCCGTGCGCTTTCACAACGAATTGCCGGCGCTCTCGGCGCACGCGGGCTTCGGCCGGCCCGAGGTCTCGACCCACCTGCACAACCTGCACACGGCGCCGCCGAGCGACGGCTTCCCCAACGACTTCTACGCCACGGGCCTGTTCAAGGATCACCATTACATCAACGCGTACGCCGGCTTCGACACGCCCGCGTACTTCCCGCTCGGCGACCCGCGCGAGGCGCTCGGCACGCTCTGGTATCACGACCACCGCGCCGATTTCACGTCGCAGAACGTCTACCGTGGCCTCGCCGGCTTCTATCTGCTCTTCGACGACGTCGACTCGGGCGACGAGGGAGACACGAGCCCGACGGCGCTCCGGCTCCCGAGCGGCGAGTACGACGTGCCGCTCCTGTTCACCGATCGGGTCTTCGACGAGGACGGCCAGATCTACTTCGACATGTTCAACTTCGACGGCATCCTGGGAGACAAGTTCCTCGTCAATGGCAAGATCCAGCCATTCTTCAAGGTCGCCCGGCGCAAGTACCGATTCCGCCTGCTCAACGGCGGGCCGTCGCGCTACTACCGGTTCTACCTGAGCAACGGGGCCAATTTCACGATCATCTCGAGCGACGGCAACCTGCTGCCGGCGCCCATCACCGCGCAGAGCGTGCGGCTCGCCGTGGCCGAGCGGGTCGACGTCATCATCGATTTCACGAACGCGGCGATCGGCGCCAACATCATCCTCGAGAACCGCCAGGCCCAGGACGACGGCCGCGGGCCGGATGAAGACATCCTGCCCGCAGGACAGGGCAATGCCGTCCTGCGCTTCGAGGTCGACCGCAACGCCCCCGACCCGAGCCAGGTGCCCGCCACGCTGCGCCAGCTGCCGCCTGTCAACCTGAGCGAGGTCGTCGCGACGCGCACGTGGGAGCTGGAGCGAACGAACGGCGCGTGGGCCATCAACGGCCAGTTCTACGACCCGAACGTCGTCCGGGCGAACCCGACCCGAGGCACCGCCGAGATCTGGACCTTGAACAACTCGTCGGGCGGATGGTCGCACCCTCTCCACATTCACCACGAAGAGTTCCGGATCCTCAGCATCGACGGCGCGCCGCCGCCGCCGCGCCTCGCCGGGCGGAAGGACGTCATCGACGTGGGTCGGCTCACGGGCTCAGAGATCCAGATCTTCCTGCGGTTCCGCGACTATGTCGGGCGCTACGTGATGCACTGTCACAACACGCTCCACGAGGACCACGCGATGATGCTCCGCTGGGACATCATCCCCTGACCGGAGCCGGAGACGCCGTATGTCGAACCGTGTCCGGATGCTTCGCTGGGGCCTGTACGCGCTGTGCGCGCTCGCCCCGGCGGCCTACGTCATGGCCAGCGAGGGGCTCCCGGCGAAGCCGCGGACGGTGGCGCGCTTCGCGCCCAGCCCGGGCGGCTTCGGCGCCGACTACTTTCCCGACGTGACGCTGCGCACCCACGAGGGAAAGGAGGTTCGCCTCTATGACGACCTCCTCAAGGACAAGGTCGTCGTCATCAACTTCATGTATGCGCGCTGCGAGGGGATCTGCCCGGGCACCACCGCCAACCTGCGCAGGGTGCAAAACAGGCTCGGGGACGCGGTCGGCCGCGACGTCTTCATGTACTCGTTCACCCTCAAGCCCGAAGAAGACACGCCCGACGTGCTGCGCACGTACGCGGCGGCCCACGGCGTCAAGCCGGGCTGGCTCTTCCTGACAGGGAGCGCCGGCGATCTCGATCTCGTGCGGCGCAAGCTCGGCTTCGTCGACCCCGATCCGGAGATCGACGGGAGCGCATCGTCGCATATCGGCGTGGTCCTGTACGGGAACGTGGCCCACCAGCAGTGGGCCGCGTGCCCCTGCCTGACGAACCCCGACGTCATGCTGGAGCAGATCCTCTGGATGCTCCCGCAAGAGAAGCGCCCCGGCATCGGCGTCGCGCCCCGCGCGCCCGCCGAGGTCAGCCAGCTGCCGCCGGCCCACCCGTGACGCCGCCGCGATACGCCCTCGCGAGGCTCGCGCTCGCCCCGCTGATGACCGTCCTCGCCTGCCGCGGCGGAGGCGAGGACGGCGCCCGCTATCACAGCCGGGGCGTGCTCCGCAACATCGCGTATCCGGACGGTCAGCGGGTCTTGCTCATCCATCACGAGCCGATCCCCGACTTCGTGAGCCGCGACGGCCGCAAGAAGGGCATGGCCTCGATGGCGATGCCGTTCGGCGTCGCCCGAGAGGTGTCGCTCGATGGCCTGGCGCTCGACGACACGATCGAGTTCACGTTCGTCGTCGACTGGGAGCGGTACCCGACGTCGCTCGTCACCGACGTCAAGGAGCTGCCGCCCGGCACGCCTCTGCAGACACCGCCTCCCTGACGCGCGCCGCGCGAAGCGCTCCCTCGCGTTGCGGGAAGCAGGTATGCTCGGCGCCGCGTTGGAGGGATGGCGCCGAGCACCAGCGAGAGCCCGCGCTCCGGCGCGACCCGCGGCCACGGAGCCGGCGCTCCGCGGCCCGGAACGCCGCCCCCCGCTGCTCGCCAGGAGAGAGCTCCATGACCAGCACCGTTGACAAGAGCGACGTGTTCCTCATCCCGATGCCCGGCAAGCGCGTGGCGCGCATCCCCGTCGCGGTCCTCGAGCGCTACCTCGACGAGGCCACGCGCGTCGTGCACGACCCCGCCGAGCCGGAGAGCGACGTGACCGCCCACGGGATGTCCGTCGACCCCGCGACGGGCGCGAGCGTCTGGCACACCGAGTGGGAGCTCGGCCCTTGCGACTACACCGACGAGAGCGGGTTCCCGCAGAGCGCCTACGCCTGGCACCGCCACCCGCTCGGGACCGAGTACACCGAGATCTACCAGAAGTGAGCGCGCCCCGGCCGGCCGTGCCCCGCTCCTGCCCGCGCGCGCCTCGCGCGCCTCACGCTCCACGCGCGCTCCACGCGAAAGCTCGCCCGCGCCGCCTGCGCCGACCGAGCGTGCCGCTCCTCGCGGCGGCCGCCGGCGCGCTCCTCCTCGCCTCGCTCGCCTCGGCCTGCATCGAGCGCGGTTATCCCCTCGCCGGGAGCGGGCAGGTCGAGCTCCGCGCCGACGTCGCCGGGCCGCTGTTCGCCGCCGACACGCTCGACGAGGCGGGCAAGCCGGTGCTGCCCCGCCAGAGCCCCTGGCGGACCGCGGTCTCGCTCAAGCTGACCGAGGCGAACGAGCCGGCGTACGGCGGCTACGTCGAGGTCCGCGCCGTCCCGAGCGAGGCGCTCGCGCTGCACCCCGCGGGAGACGACCAGGAAGCCGGGGCCTCGTGCGGCCTGAAGGACGGCGCGTTCCGCTGCACCGCCGGAACCCAGGGCTACGCCCGCTTCACCGCCGCCTCGGAGGGCGACTGGTCCGGCGAGGCGCGGCTCGTCGTCTCGTGGGCCGACCGCACCGAGGAGCTCCCGATCACGATCCTCCCCGCGGGCTTGCCGGAGGACGCCACCAACTTCGCGCTCATCGCGGGGGGCCTCGGCGACAGCGACCGGGTGCTCGCGACCTACGTCCCCCTCATGTGCACGATCGGCCCCCTGCCGGACGATCTCGGCGCCACCTGGCGGCCGGGCGCGATCCGGGCGCGCGAGGCGCGCGTCCGCGCGTCGCCTCCCCTGGACGCGCCGGGCGTCGTGGAGCACGCGCCGGTGATCATCGAGTCGCTGCACAGCGAGGCCGCCCTCTCGCTCACCCCCGATTGCCTCGAGCGGACCTCGCGCCTGCGCGTGCTGCTCGGCGCGACCGGGGAGAGCCCGCCCTTCATCCTGTGCTTCAGCGACCTCGGCGGCGAGGTGAAGATCGCCGTGAGCTCGGGGCAGAAGGCGCTCGACCCGATCCCCTCGCTCACCGTCGACCCCGAGCCGCGCCTGCTCCGCGTGCGCGCCCTCCGGAGCGTCGTCGCCGCGGGGACGCCCGGCGATCTCTTCGAGGTGAGCGCCTACAACGCCGAGCGCGTGCGCATCGCCGTCCCCGTCGACCTGACCGTCGGCGACGACCAGGTGATCGCGCTCGGCGAGGCGTCGGTGACCCTGCGCGGCGAGGACAGCGAGGCGACGATCATCCAGGGCGTCGCTGTCGCGCCGGGGACGACGACGCTCCGTGTGACGCCCCGCCTGCTCGCGAGCCCGGAGTGCTCCTCCGAGCCCATCACCGTCACGCCGGAGCCAAAGCCGGAAGAGGACGCCGAAACGGAGACTGAGCCGGAGCCTGAGCCGGGCGCCGGAGGGGGAGGCTCGCCGTGAGCGCACGCAGATCCGCCATGTTCCTGTCGGCCGTGGCGCTCGCGCTCGCGATCGCCGCGCCCGCCACCGCGCCGGCGCAGGACGATCCCGAGACGGACACCGGGGAGACCGAGGACGAGGAGACGCCGGAGCCGGCCACCTCCCTGAGGCGCCCGACCGACGCGGCGCCGATGGCCGTCCCCGCCGACTTCGGCGGCAGCCTGCAGGTCGTGCGCGCGCCGGCGGGCACGGCCAGCGCCGCTTCGTCGGCCGGCGGGCCGGAGATCTTCCCGGACGCGCGCCGCGTCTGGATGAGCGTCCGCGACACCGATCCGGTCCCGATCGAGGCCGCGCGCCGCGGCGGACGCTGGCTGTGCAGCGGCGGCGGCTGCGCCGCGCAGACCGGCGATCCCGGGCAGAGCCCGATCGGCGACCAGATGCTGCGCTCGATCAAGCTTCAGACCCCGACGCTGCCCCTGCCGCTCACGGTGTGGGGGCGGCTCACCGAGGACGGCCAGCGCCTGCTCGACTTCGACCCGGTGCTGCTCGGCCGCCGCTCGTACCGGCACGTCTGCGCCTACCGCCCGGTCGCCGACGCCCCGCGGTCTCCCGTGGGCGCGCCCGCCGCGCCGTCGCCGCCGTCGTCGCTATCGCCGCTGTCGTCCGATCGCGTGGACGTCTGCCGCGACGGCCGGCCCGAGCCGCCGCCGGCCGACGCGGGCGAGCTCACGCTGGGCATGCAGTGGCCGAAGCAGTCGGAGATGGCCGATTTCCACTACCTCGCCATCGTCGACAGCTGCGGCAACGCCCGGGTGCAGCCGTTCCAGCGCACGTTCACCGTGCCGGTCCTCGAGGTCGCCTCGGGCGGCTGCGGGCGCCCCGATGGCAAGGTCCTCCGCGTCTTCCCGGGCGGCGGCTGGCTCCGGGTCACCGCCTTCAACCTCCACGCGCCCGCGGCGGCCAACGTCGTCAACGCGACGTACCGGGTCACCATCCCGCCGCTCGAGAACCTCGTCGAGTCGAACCCGGCGCGGCTCCTCTTCCCCGATCCGCTCGCCGACGACCTGAAGGTCGACTGCGGCCCCACGCCGATCGCGCCCCGCGCGGATGCCGGGAGCCTCCCGCCGCCCGGGAGCGCCCGTCCGCCCGGGCCGCGGGCGGCGTCCCCTGCCCCGCCGGGCGGCCGAAACCCTCCCCGCGCGGCCGGACAGCTCCAGGGCGGCGCAGGCGCCGGCCGGCGGCCCTCGACGGCGGCGCAGGCCGGTCCGACGGCGCAGCCCGGCGCGGTGGAGCAGGCCCCGCCTCCGGCGCAGGCCCAGCCGCCGGCCGGGCTGCCGCCTCCTCGCCGGGCGCCCGACGTGGATCCATCGCGCCCCGGGCCACAACCGCTCGCGCACGGCGCGGTCGTCATCTCGCCGGCGCCGCTCCGGCTGGGCAACTGCCGGATCCGGCTGACGGGCCAGGCCAAGCACCGGCTCGTGGCGCCGCTCGCGCTCCATGTCTCGCTGACGCGCACCGATCAGATGCGGAGCGGCACGCCGATCGAGCTCCTCCAGAACGGCACGTGGATCGTCACGCCGAGCAGCGCGGAGTTCGCGCTCCCGCCGCTCGCGGAGGACTTCGACGGGGACGCGCGGCTCCGGCTGGCCGTCTACAGCGATCCGCTGAGCCCGCAGGGCAAGGTGGTGCTCGTCTCCGACGCGGGCCGCGTCGCGAGCTCGCTGCGCTCGAACGAGCCCGGCGAGCCGGAGCGCGCCCGGCGCCTCGTGGGATCGGTGGCGATCCACTCGGTCCCGCTGTGCGGCGAGGACAACTTCCAGACGCTCGAGGCCGCGGGGACCTGCTTCCGCGCGTACCTCACCGTCCCGGCGATGCTGGCGACGCTGCAGGTCACCCGCGCGCCGTGGGTGGAGAAGCCCCTCGTCACGCGGAGCGTGCTCAGCGCCGTCGGCGTCGCGCTCGCGATCGACCGCTACGACCCGGTGGAGCGCCGGGCCTTCCCGATCGCGGCGCAGCTCGGCGGCTTCGTGCAGACGCTCGGCGAGGGGCGGGTCGGCCTCCTCGGCTACGTCGGCGTCGCGCCGACGATCCCCATCCTCGGCTCGGGCGGCAACACCACGTCGTTCGGCTTCCTGGCGGGGCTCGGGCTCGAGTACATCACCAACGACGCCGGGCCCGACGAGGGGCTCAAGCCCGCCGCGTTCGTGTCCGCGGTCGTGCAGGTGGGCCAGGCCGCCCCGCAGGTCTCCACGAGCGGCCGGGCGAGCTTCGGCACCTACGCCGGCGACTGAGCCGCCGCGGCGCGGGGCGCGCGGCGGCCCGGTCGCCCGCTCACCGGGGGTTCAGGATCATGTCCAGCTCCTCGATCGCCTGCCGCTGGATCGCGGTATCGAGCCGCACCTCCTCGAGCAGGGCGCGCGCCTCCGGGTAACGCCTCGCGATCACGAACGCCCGGATCCAGAGCACCTTGCGCTCCGACGCGAAGAGGGTGTTCGGCATCTCGCGCTCGTAGCGCTGGAGCGCCGCGGTCGCCCGGTCCGGATCGCGCGCCTGCAGCGCCTCGGTGACCGCGTCGAACAGGGCGATGTCGTGATTGCTGCCGGGCCCGTCGATCTCGATCTTGAGCTTCTCGATCGTCTCGGCGGCGACCGGCGCCGGCGAGCGCTCCCCCCGGTCGCGCGGCGGCACGCGCGCGCGCCGCTGGGCCGGGGGGCTCGGCCGCGGCGCCTCGACGGGCGCCGGGGCCGCCGGCGGCGCGACGGGCGGCGCCGGCGGCTCGGCGGGCCGGCGCGGCGGCATGGCGGCGATGAGCGCGGGCACGACGTGCCTCACCTCCTGCGGAGGCGGCGGCTCCGGGGCCTGGAGCGCGAGCCATGCCGCCCCCGTGGCCGCCGCCGCCGTGGCCGCGACGGGCGCGGCCACGCCCAGGGTCGGCACCTGGACGAGCTTCGCGAGGCCCTTGAGCCACGCCGCGGCGTCGCTCAGCGCCTGGCCGACGCCCCCGGCGGCGTTCCCGGCGCTGCCCGCCTTGAGTGCCCCCACCGACTCCTGCACGCCGCGGAGGATCGAGACCCGGACGTCGTCGGGCACGCGCGGCGAGATCCGCGCGGTGGCGAGGAGCGCCGCCAGATCCAGGGGCAACACGAGGCGAAAGCCCTCCCTCTTCCGGTCCTCGCGCCGGCGCTTCAGGACGATGTCGTGGAACAGGCGGATGGCGCGCGCGCGCCACTTGTACGCGGTGGACAGCGGGATGCCGCGCTGCTGCGCGAGATCCGCCATCGGGGTGCTGTGGAGATCGTGCCCGACCAGGATCCAGTGCGCGTCGGCGTCGAGCTGCTGCATGAGCTCCAGCACGACGAGCCGCTCCTGATCCGAGATCAGCAGCTCTTCCGAGGTCTTGGAGGGGTCGACGAGGGGAGGGAGCTCATCGTCGGGCACGAGCTCTTCGTAGCGGTGCTGGGCCCGCTGCAGGTAGTGCGAGGCCGTGTGGACCGTGATCCTGTTCAGCCAGCGCTCGGGCCGGGAGATCTCGGGATTGTATTTGTTGAAGCTGAGGTACGCCGCGAACAGCACCTCCTGCGCGAGGTCCTTGCGATCGCGCAGCGGGACCCCCAGGCCCGTCAGCCAGCGCCCTACGAGCGCGGAGGTTTGCTCACGAAAGAGAAGCTCGAAAGCGCGCTCTTTCTCGGGTGGGCCACCTTGGCCCGGACGTCGAGGTCTTGTCATACACAAGTCCAGTTCCGGGCACGGACGGGAGATTGCCGCCCGAAGCAGGCCACGCGCGACGGACGGGGGGCCCGGACGGCTGCTCACGGGCGTCCGGAGCCCGGAAATGCCGCAGAATCCTCGCGAAAACGGGGGGCCAGGGCGCTCCGGAGCCATCCGATTATCGAATATCATTCTGAAGTACAATTCATGCTGAGAATGAATCATGCTGCGCCCAGGTTGCGGCGCGACGAGGCGCCGGGACGCACCGGCTCGCCGGAGATTCCGGGTGCGTCCGCGCGCGACTCGAGGCAGGCTGGCGCCCCCGCCCGGCGGATCCAGCGCATGAAGCTCACCGACTTCTCTCTCGCATCGATCGCGGCGAGCTCGCGCCGCAACACCATCCGCGACGTCTGGGACAAGCTGAGCCTCCTGCCAGGGGGCAAGCGCCTGTTCAGCCGGCTCATCGGCGCGATGGCCCCGTACACGGGGACGATCCGCGCCGAGGTCGAGGTCCTCGAGCGCGGCCGCGCGGAGGTGTCGATGCGCGACCGGCCGGGGCTGCGCAACCACCTCCGCTCGGTGCACGCCGTCGCGCTCGTCAACCTCGCCGAGCTCACCGGCAACACGGCGCTGTCCTACGCGCTGCCCGATGACGCCCGGTTCATCGTCGCGGGCCTCTCGATCGAGTACGTGAAGAAGGCCCGCGGGACGATCCGCGCCGTCTGCGAGTGCCCTCTCCCGGAGACCAGCGAGCGCAGGGAGTACGATATCCCGGTGAGCCTGCGCGACGCGACGGGGGCCGAGGTCGCCCGCGCCGTCCTCCGCAGCCTCGTCGGTCCGAAGAAGCACCCCTGAGCTCGGCGCCGCGCCGCCCTACGGAGCCCCCCGGCGCTCCCGACCCCTGCATTCCGGCAAAGCGCCACGCGCCGGAGCCCCCCTGTACTCCAAAGCACCTGCGCTACGGCGGAGCCCTAAGCTCCGGAGCAGACGTGTGCTCCAAAGCACCTTGCGGGCCGGAGCAATCCTGTGCTTCGGAGCAATCCTGTGCCCGCAAGCACACGGGGAGCTCAGCTGCCGCCTGACCTCCCCTGAAGCGTCTCACCCCGTCCCACACCGAGCCAGAGCGCGGACAGAGGGTTCGAGTCAACGCGCTCGACAAAGCGCTTCCAGGGTGTTTCGATTCTTCTCATGAGGAACCGGTCAACGATGGTGGCGCTCGCCGCGACGGGGATCAGCGTGATCTTCGCGGCGTGCGGGGGGGCCGATGGCTCGGTCTCCGCCGGCGGAGCCGGCGGAGCGGGTGCCGGGGCCAGCACGGGGACAGGCCCGGGGAATGGCTCGGGGAATGGCCCGGGAACAGGCGGGGAGACGAGCACCGGATATGGCACCGACGGGCCTGGAGAGATCACCACCGGGCCCAGCAGCGGCGCCGGAGAGGGCGCCGGCGGCGAGGCGTCGTGCGCGGGGGAGACGAAGACGGCGGAGCTCGTGCCGCTCGACCTCTACATCATGCTCGACTCGTCGGGGTCGATGAGGGATCAGCTCGCGACGGGCGGCACCAAGTGGACCGCCGTGACCGACGCGCTCGAGGCCTTCTTCACCGACCCCAAGTCGGAGGGGCTCGGCGTCGGGCTCCAGTACTTCCCTCTGCTGAACGCCGGCCAGCCCATGAGCTGCAGGACCAACCAGGAGTGCGGCGTCAGCGGGCCGTGCGCGCTCCGGGCCTGTCGCAGCTCGTTCGACGCCCGCACGGGCCTCCAGGTCTGCGTCGCCGACTCGGACTGCCCGGACGGCGACGAGTGCATCGACATCGGCGTCTGCTCCCAGAACACGGACGTCATCTGCGGTGACATCGGCGAGCGCTGTCCCAACCGCGCGGGCACGTGCAACAAGGTGTCCCGGAGCAGCTGCGCTCACCCGTACTCGTGCGTCACCGAGGACTACGCGACGCCCGCCGTCTCGATCGCGCCGCTCGACGCCGCCTGGGCCGACGAGCTCATCGGGTCGATCGACCGGACATTCCCCGACGGGGGCACGCCCACCGCCGGCGCCCTGTCCGGCGCGATCGCCCAGGCCCGGGCCCACGCCGAGGCGAACCCGACCCACAGGGTCGTCACCGTGCTCGCCACCGACGGGATGCCCACCGAGTGCAATCCCACGTCCGCCGACGGCATCGCGGAGATCGCGGCCGAGGGGCTGGGCGGCTCGCCGAGCATCTCGACCTTCGTCATCGGTGTCTTCGGCAGGGACGACGACGGCGCCCAGGCCACGATGAACCGCATCGCCGAGGGCGGCGGGACGACGTCGGCCTACTTCATCGACACGAGCTCCGACGTGACGCAGGCGTTCCTCGACGCGCTCAGCGAGATCCGCGGGACGAGCCTCGCGTGCGAGTACCAGGTCCCGGCGCCGTCCGCCGGGCAGACGCTCGATTACGGGACGCTCAACGTCCAGCACACGCCGCCGGAGGGCGCCGACCCGTCGACCATCTTCTACGTGGCCAGCGACGCGCGCTGCGACGCGACCGCCGGCGGCTGGTACTACGACGTCGACCCCACGACCGGCGGCACGCCGACGAAGATCGTGATGTGCCCCGCGACCTGCACCCACTTCCAGGCGGGCGGGCAGGTCCAGGTCCAGGTCGGCTGCAAGACCGAGATCCCGCCGATCAACTGAGCCCTTCCCCCCACGCTCGCCCGCGCCGCTCGCCTGCGCGACCGGCAGCGGGCGGCGCGCTCATGCGTCGAGCGCCGCGGGCCGCACCGTGGCGGCCGGGCCGCGGGTGCGCAACCAGAAGTACGCCGCGGATGCGGCGAACAGGGCCCCGCAGACGAACGCGGTCGCGTAGCTGAAGCCGACGAAGAACTCGAGCCACGAGCGCTTCGCCTGGCCAAAGCTCTTGTAGAGCAGGAGCGCCACGCTCCCGAGGTAGCCGAAGGCGTCGGCCGCGGTGATCAGGAATCCCGCCGTCGCCACCGAGCCCACGGCCGCGATGAGCCGGTCGAAGAGGACGCAGTTGTACGGGACGTACCCCACGTAGAGCCCGAGCCCGACGCTGATCATCCAGGCGACGGGGCCGATGACGCCCGCCTGGTAGAGCGCGGTGCTCAGCCCCGCGAGCGCCGCCCCGGCGACCATGACGCCGTGGATCGCGACGAGCGCCGCGCGGTTGTTGCGGATGCCGATCATCACCGCGACCGAGAGGAGCGCGCCGATCGCCACGGGGATCTCGGCCGTCGTCAGGATGGCCGGCTGGTCGGTGTAGCCGAGGGCGTCCCAGATCTCGCGGGCGAAGTTGTCCCGGAAATCGCGGTAGGCGGTGAGGACGACGTAGCCGAGGACGAGGGTCGCGAGCCCGCCGGCGTTCGCGAGGACGAACGCGCGCCGCGCGGCGCGGTCCATGGGCGCGCGCCGGGTCCGGAGCGCCTCGTCGTCCACCGAGGGCGGCGGGATCTGCGCGAGCATCCACACCGAGAGGAGCAGCGGCGGGAAGAAGAGGGCCCCCGTCACCGCGGGCATCCACACCTCCGGGACCCCCCAGCCGAGCGTGATTTTGCCAACAGTCTTTACGAAGCCGCTCGCGACGATGAAGCTGGCGCAGAGGCCGGCGCCGAGCAGATCGCTCACGCGGCGCCCCTCGAGGAAGCCGAAGACGAGCCCCCAGACCATGCCGAGGGGCAGGCCGTTCAGCACCAGGAAGGCGGCGGCGTACGGGGCCGGCGCGAGCCCGAACAGGACGAGCGCGACCTCGCTCACCGCGATGCACGCGAGGATGGCGCGCGCGCGCCGCTCGGGCGGCATCTCGGAGACGATCTTGATGCCAAGGAACTTGGAGGCGCAGTACCCGAGCACCTGGGCGATGATGTAGAGGCTCTTCAGATCGAGCGCGGGCAGCAGCGGCAGCGCGACCATCCCCTTGTAGGAGCCGACCGCGAACGGCTTGCGGAAGGCGTACATGCAGAAGTAGGTCGAGAACGCGGCGATCACGGCGAAGGCCGTGAACACCGGCGCAGGGGCTCGCTCGAGCCATTTCGTCACGCTTCGCTGGGCCGGCATGGGAGCTCCGAGGAAGGCGCGAGGGTAATCGCGGCCGCGCGGCGCGCGCATGGATTTTCGGTGAGGAGCGGGCCGGGCTCCCGCCCGCACACGAACACGCGAACCGCGGATCTCGCCGTGGCCTGCCGAGCGTCCGGCCGGTATGCCGCGATGGTCACATTTTTCGCCTTCCGCCCTGCTCTTTCTTCTCCCGGCTCGTGTCGCGGCTCGCCCTTTGTCGCTCCGCTTTTCGGTCCTCGCTCTTCGTCTCTCGCGCCTTTCGCGGGGCGCCCGCGAGCGTGCGGCGTTCGAGGAAGCGCATCGACAATCGATGAGGCGGGCTCGTCCGTGGCGCCATAAGGCGGGCTCATCCGCAGAGCCATGGTCGAGCTCGGGTGCTCGGAAATCAACATCTCGGTGAGAAACGCCGCCGCGCAACACGGAAAGTCATGTGACATCGTCCGTCGGCTCCCGAGCCACGCTCAGGGGAGGCCCTAATTCATGATGTCGTCACTGTGGCACAACGTCTCTGTGAGACGCTTTGGTCGCTCCGGCATGGGGCGCATTGCACCTCGCAGCGGGGCCTGACGGGGCGAAATCTTCCTGAAAACGGAGCGAAATACCGCCCTCGCCGTCCTGGAACACCCCTTGCGATGTCGGATCGCGCCGGGGCGTCGGGGCCCTGGATCTTCAGCCCACGCGGCGCCGGACAGGCACGCACGACAGGCGGCCCGATACGGCTGTCCTCCCGCACGCTCGTGCGTCGCCCAAATGTGGACCGAGCGTCGGCTGGATCACCGGAGAGGAGCGGCCCAGTTTCGCTGCCGTGTCGCTCTTCTCGCAAGACTCGCAAGAAAGGCGGAGGAGTCATGCCGAATCGTCAGGGATGGATCGACGAGGAACATAACGATGGGCCGGGGCGCGACGACGAGCGGTTTGGGCCAACCCAGGGTCAGCGAGGCGATGAGCGATATCGTGGCGAGCGTGGAGCGAGCGGGGATGCTAGTTACGGGCATCGTGGCAACTACGAGCAAGTCCTCCAGCGAGACGATCGGCGCCCTTCCCGCGGAGGTCACGATGATCTCCGCGGTCGCTCCGATCAGCGAGAGTCTGTCGGACGCGGCTACGAGGGCGAGCGCGGCGGCGAGGGCGACCCGAGCTGGCGCGGCCACGGCGGCGAACGCGCCTGGGAGGGCCGACAGGATCGCGGCTGGGGGCAGCGCGAGGACGCCCAGCGTAAGGACTGGGGCGGCCAGCGTGATGACTTCCAGCGAGGAGGTCGCGACGATCTTGACGCCAGGCGCGGCTACGGCGGCGGCCAGGGCGGCTTCGGCGGCGGCCAGGGCAGCTTCGGTGGCGGCCAGGGCGGTCACGGCGGCCAAGGTCACTTCGGCGGCGGCCAGGGCGGCTACGGCGGCCAAGGCGGCTTCGGCGGCGGCCAAGGCGGTCACGGCGGCGGCCAGGGCGGATTCGGCGGCGGCCAGGGCGGCCTCGGTGGCGGCCAGGGCGGCTTCGGTGGACAGGGCCACTTCGGCGGCTACGGCGGAGAGGGATTCGGCCGCGGCCAGGGCGGATTCGTCGGTGGCCAGGGCGTCTATGGCGATGAGGGCGGACAGGGCCGCTTCGGCGGACAGGGCCGCTTGGGCGAACAGGGTGGCTTCGGCGGACAGGGCCACTTCGGCGGACAGGGTGGCTTCGGCGGCAGCCAGGGCGGTTATGGCGCCGGTCAGGGCCACTTCGGTGGCCAGGGTGGATTCGGCGGCCAGGTTGGCCAGGGCGGCTTCGGCGGACAGGGCCGCTTCGGCGGCGGCCAGGGCAGTGAGGGCGGCCTCGGAGGCCAGGGTGGATTCGGTGGCCAGGGTGGATCTGGTGGCGGCCAGGGCGGCTTCGGTCGCCAGGGAGGCCCGGGCGGAGTCCAGCACGAAGGATACGGAGCCCGCGGCGGCCTCCGGCAGTGGGCCGACGACGAGCGCGGCTGGAACGAGCGGCCAGGACAGCAACGCGGGTACGAAGGCCACGAGTCGTCCTTCGGCGGCGATCAAGGCCCTTCCCCTCAGCCCTACGGCGGACAGGGATCCGGCGGACAGGCCCCAGGCGGCCGCAGCTTCCTCCAGACCGTTCGACAGGGCGGCGGGCTCAGCGGCTCGCGTGGTCGCCCGCCCAAGGGGTACAAGCGCTCGGACGAGCGGATCCGCGAGGATATCTGCGACCAGATCTCCGATCAGCCGGACCTCGACGCGAGCGACGTCGAGGTGAAGGTGCAGAACGGCGAGGTCGTCCTCTCCGGGACCGTCCGCGAGCGTCGCTTCAAGCACCAGCTGGAGGCGCTCGCCGAGCGGATCTCGGGCGTGGTCGACGTGCGGAACGAGATCCGGCTCTACCGCGAGCAGCAGCAGGGCGAGGTGAGGACGAGCGCGGGGTTGTCGTCGAGCGAGCGCGCGGCCGCGAGCACGAGCGGCGTCACCGCGGGCTCCGCGACCTCCATCGGCGCGACGTCGCCCCCGGAGACGAAGAACAACGAGTCGCGCCGGAACGCCTCATGAGAGTTCCACCGAGCTCCACGTCAACGGGGCTCATCGCAATCTGAAGTCGCACGCCGACCCAAAGACGCGCGCGCCGCGCGCTCGTCCCCTGAGGTTCGTCTGGCGAGGGCCTCGCAATCGCGAGATCGCGGGGCCTTCGTCGTGTCCTTGGGCGACACGGTACCCGGTCGTGGGCCGGGGGGACGAGAGAGGCCGTCAGACCCCTTCGTCCCGAGGCAGGCTCAGGGGAGCTCCTCGATGTCCGAGGGCACCCGCGGGTTCACCTCGTAGTGATCGAGGAACTGACCGCTGAACCCGGTGATCTCCACGTCGTCCCCCGGGGCGACGCCGCTCACGTCGATGCCGGTCCCGGCATAGACGAACACAGTGACCTCGCCCGAGCCGTCGTCGACGTGGAACCGGTAGCCATACTCCCCGTCGTCGAAGACCTCGTCCACCACCGTGCCTCCGATGCGGACGAGGGTCCCCTCGGAATCCTCGCCCACGTCGCCCGTGTCGATGGGCTTCGCCGGGTGGACTGGATGGGAGCCGGAGACGGCGATGTCCGTGGGCTGGACGCCGAGGACCTGGCCGTAGCTGTTCGCCACCGTGCCAGTCACCACGACCTCCTGGCCGAGCGCATAGCTCCCACCCAGCGCGTCGTGGATATAGATCCCCGTGCGCCCGCGCTGGATGGCGAACCCCTGGTCGTTGGGCGCGAACGCGCCCGAGGGGACAGACACGACGCCCTTGACAGTGACGACCGTCCCCTCGGGCTGCGCCCGCGCGAACCGGATCGAGTTGCCCGCCGCGGACAGGGGCCCGGCGGTGATCAAGACAGCGATGAACGCGGCGGCGCCGCGGAAGAATGTACGCATGAAGATCTCCTTGATGGTCGCCCGGCCGGGTGGGCAATCGTCGAGGTCCACCCGACTGGGCATTTGATTCTCAATGCAATATTACTGCGAGCATCAATATGGCAGGGAGTGCTCGGAAGCACCGGTCACGGGCTCGAGAAAAGCAGGGAGGCCGGCGCCCAGCGCCCGAGCGTCTCGAGTCCATCGAGGGTCGGCGCGGTCAGCGAGTCACCGATGGCGAACCGATTGCCGACGATCGTCGCGCCGTGGGCGCTGAACTTCGCGGCTCCGGCGTTATCCTCGAACGGCTCGAAGACCCCGCCCCCCACCAGCGCGCCGATCAGATAGCTCGTGTTGGCTTGCAGCGTGACCGGGCTCGCGAGCGTGTGGTAGCGATACGTCTCGACGAGCGGATCGGTGCTCAGCACCGTGGTGGACGCGAGGAGCGTGGTGCCCGTCGCGTCCCACAACCCGACCTGGAGACCGCCGCCGACGAAGCCGTCGGTGGCCGGTCCGGAGAGGCTGCCATCCTGTCCCCCGAGGGCGCTCACCGTCATGGCGCTGCTCCCCACCTGGAACAGGACGCCCTGGGTGTACGGGCCATCGGTCCGGTGGCTGGCCGGGGCGCCGCTGTCGCTGAAGAGCGCGGTCTGGCAGCCCGCACCGAAGCACCCGAACAGCGCGCTGGCCGGCGCCCAGCGTCCGAGCGTGCCGGTGCCATCGATGGTCGGCGCGGTCAGCGAATTGCCAACGGCGAACCGATTGCCGACGATCGTCACGCCGTGGGCGCTGAACTTCGCGGCTCCGATGTTGTCCTCGAACGGCTCGTAGGCGCCACCCACCAGCGCGCCGATGAGATAGCTGGTGTTCGGCTGGAGCGTGATGGGGCTCGCGAGAGCGCGGTAGCGGTACGTACCGACGAGCGGATCGGCGCTCAGCACCGTGGTCGACGCGAGGAGCGTGGTGCCCGTCGCGTCCCACAGTCCCACCTGGACGCCGCCGCCGACGAAGCCGTCGGCGGCCGGTCCGGAGAGGCTGTCGTCCTGCGCCCCGAGGGCGCCGATCGTCACGGCGCTGCTCCCCACCTGGAACTGCGTGCCGATGGTGTACGGGCCATCGGCCCGGTGGTCGCCCGGGGCGCCGCCGTCGCTGAACATCCCGGCCTGGCAACCCGCGCCGGAGCACCCGAACAGCGCGCTGGCCGGCGCCCAGCGCCCGAGCGTCCCGGTGCCATCGATGGTCGGCGCGGTCAGCGAGCCGCCCGAGGCGAACCGATTGCCGACGATCGTCACGCCGTGGGCGCTGAACTTCGCGGCTCCGATGTTGTCCTCGAACGGCTCGAAGGCGCCACTCACCAGCGCGCCGATGAGATAGCTGGTGTTCGGCTGGAGCGTGATGGGGCTCGCGAGAGCGCGGTAGCGGTACGTACCGACGAGCGGATCGGCGCTCAGCACCGTGGTCGACGCGAGGAGCGTGGTGCCCGTCGCGTCCCACAGTCCCACCTGGACGCCGCCGCCGACGAAGCCGTCGGCGGCCGGTCCGGAGAGGCTGTCATCCTGCGCCCCGAGGGCGCCAATCGTCACGGCGCTGCTCCCCACCTGGAACTGCGTGCCGATGGTGTACGGGCCATCGGTCCGGTGGTCGCCCGGGCCGCCGCCGTCGCTGAACATCCCCGTCGCGCAAGCGGTCGACGAGGGATTGGAGCACACCCCGGTCATCGGGTTGCAGGTGCCCGCGTCATGGCACGCGTCGGAGGGCGCGCAGACAACGCCGCTGCACAGGTCGGCGGGAGGGATCTGGCAGTTCGTCCCCGTGTAGCCGGACGGGCAGGCGCAGGTGTAGCTGCTCCCGCTCGAGGCGCAGGTGCCGCCGTTCTGGCAGGGCGCCGCGGTGCACGGGTTGGCGTTGCAAACCCCGCCCGCGCAGTTCCCGGTAACGCAGTCCGAGTTCGTGCTGCAGCCGCCTCCGACGACACATTGCGGGCACGTGCCGCCGCCGCAATCGTTGCCCGTCTCGGTGCCGTTCTTCGCCCCGTCCGTGCACGTCGGCGTCAAGCCGGAGAAGGCGGCCGGGACAGCGGTCTCACCGGAGCTGCCGAGCCCCCAGCAAGAGACGGTGCCCATCGAGGTCACGCCGCACGCGTGCTGTCGGCCCGTCGCGGCCTGGACGAACGTGGTAGGGGGCGGAGTCGCCTGACCATGGCTGTTGTCCCCCCAGCAGTGGAGGGTGCCGGTGGTCCTCAGAGCACATCCGTAAAGGTATCCCAGGCTGAGCTGGCCGAAAGAGTCGAGGGTGGGCGGGGTGGCCGCGTCCGCGTCGTTGTTGCCGGTGCAAGTGAGCTGGCCCGCGAAGAGGGTACACGTGGTCTGTCCGGAGCTCGTGGCGACCTGCGTGTAGGTCTGGGAGAAGGTTGTGGGGCTGTTCCCCCAGCAGACGGGCGTCTGGTCCGCTCGCAGGCCGCAAGCCCGGTAAACGCCCACCGAGACCTGCGTGAAGGTGCCCGGCGGCGGGCTGGCTTGGCCGTAATCGTACTGGAGGCCGTCGTTCTGGAGCCCCCAGCAAGCGAGGTCGCCGTTCGTCCGCACACCGCAGGTATACAGCTCGCCCGACGCGACATACGAGAAGGTGCCCGACGGCGGGCTGGCCTGGCCATAGGAGTTGTCGCCCCAGCAGCTGACCTGGCCGCTCGTGCCGATGGCGCAGCTATGCCAGCCTCCCGAGCTGATCTGGGTGAAGGTGCCGGCCGGCGCGCCGAGCTGGCCGAAGGTGTTGTCGCCCCAGCAAGAGAGGCTGGCGTCGTTCTTCACGACGCACGTGAAGTCGTTACCCGCGCTGACCTGGGTCACGGGACCGGGGCCCGCCTGCACCACGCAGCCCGGCCCGGGGCAGGCCACCGTGTAGCAGACGTCCAGCCTGGGCCGTACGCTCACGGTGGGCGCCTCGCTGCTCCAGAACGACGTGGCGCCGTAGTTCATATAGGTGGCGGACGTGTCGAGGATGTCCGCGTAGAGCGCGACGCCGTAGTTCGGGGTGTCCCCGATCGTCCAAAGCTGCGTCATCAGCGTGACGTCGGCGCGCGCAAAGCCTTTACCGTACTGCAGCGTCGCGCTGGGCTGGCGGTAGAGCTCAGGCCTGTTGCCGAAGGTAATCGTCGCCTCGTCCCACGGTCCGGCCGCCGCGTAGAACGTGCTCGCCTCGTAGGGGCTCAAGTTGTTCTCGACGAAGAGTTGGATGAACGCGGACGTGACGTTCGCGTACGTCGGGATCGAGCTCAGGTCCCACTGCACGTGCGGCAAGTACCTCGAAGTGCCCCCCGTACCTCCCGGTCCATAGAGGTTGCTCTGGGCCGCGATGCCGGCGACGAGCTGGGTGGGGGGGTCGTGGGGGGTCAGGTACCGGGCGGTGGCGTCGACGACGTTGCCCGAAAACCCCCGCTGGACGGTGACGCACGACGCCTGTGCGACAGCGGTCGGCGACTGCGTGACAACGAGCGTGCTGAAGTGGTCGATCGCGACCGTGAGCGTCTGCCGCGGGGGAGAGACCGAGCTGTCGAGGGTGAGGAACCCGTTGCGTCGCTCGCAGTTCAGGCCCGAGTCGTCGCAGAGCCACGCGCTCGGCGTGGTCGCCGTGAGCGGTACGGGAATCGTGAACAGGAGCCCCGGCGAGAACCGCGTGCCCGAGGGGCCGAACTGGTAGATCGGGAAGAGCACCGGATCCGCCGTGGGCAGCGAGGAGGGGAGCAACGACGGATCGCTTGTCGCCTGGAGCGTGATGGTGACGGGAGCCGCCGATGTGGCGCCGCCGACCTGCACGGCTGTCTCGGGGGCGATCTGGAGGACCGCGCCGCCGAGCGTGAACGTCTGCGCCCCGAACGCGCCCGGGACGGCGTCTTGCGCGACGAAGCAGGAGCCCGTGGCGCAGTCGCCCATGTGCTGGTCGCAGACCAGCGGCGTGCCGTTGCAGCTCGTGCCGCCGCAGACATCGGGGCCGACGACGTGCGCGCACGCGCCACCCTGGCAAGTGTCCACCGTGCAAGGGTCCCCGTCGTCGGTGCAGGCGGCGCCGTCCGGCACCGCCGCGGGGATCACGCACACACCGGTCCTCGAATCGCAGCCCCCTGGCTCGCACTCGTTCGTGCTGGTGGGGCAGGGCGCGGCGCAGAGGCAGGTGTAGCCTTGCGCGTCGTCGACGCAGGTGCTGCCCTCCCCCACGCAGGGGTTCGAATCGCAGTGCTTGACGGCGAAGGCGTCGATCTCGCAGTTCACGCCCGTGTACCCGTGCGCGCAGGAGCACGTGTACGTGGAGCTGGGGGGCGCGCCCGGCGTGCAGACGCCGCCGTTCTGGCAGGGGTTGGGCTCGCAGGGGAGCGAAGGGCTGTCGCAGTCGGCGCCTGTGAACCCCGGCGGGCACTGGGTCTCGCAGCGCTCGCCGCCCCAGCCCGCGTCACACCCGCAGACGCCGTTCGTGCACGACGAGTTGCCGCAGCAAGGGAGCGTCCCGTCGCAGGACGCGTTCGCGGGCAGGCAGCCGTCGCCGCTACAGCTCGGGTTGCCCACGGCGATGTAGTCGTGGAGGTGGCCTACGTGTTCGAGGATGCAGGCGTCCTTGCTGGCCTGGAGGATGGTGTAGGGGTGGCTCCCCGAGCCGGCATGGTGGCAAATCTGGACCTTGCCGTTGACTGCCAAGAGCGTGCACAGCAAGCCGACGAGGGGCTGCTCCGCCGCGCCGACGTGCTCGGAGTCCGATTCGTCGGGTATGTCCGTGCTGGAGCACCCGATACCGAGGAACGTGAAGCAGCTCAGGCCGAGCAGCGCGACCATCGCGCCGAGCCTGCGAAGAGAGGTGACATGCGTCATGACGCTTCTCCTTTGGCGGGACGCGCGGTCGCGATCCGCGGGTCGCCCGCCGGGAGCGGCACCCTGCGTCAGCTCGTCCAAGGGAGCGACCTGGATCGTGATCCAGCTTTCGGAGATGCACGCTCTCGTGGTAACCTGAGGAGGTCTCCCTGAGGCACCGCCTCATTTTTCCCTCCTTCCGGCGCGGCTCGTCCACGCGTGAGCCCACCGGGCTCGCTCGCGATCAGCCGCCGCAGTCGAGGGGAATCGTCAATCTCCACATGTCGTTGAGCAGCACCGGCGCGAACTCCGCTGTCGCTCCCCCGAAGATGTAGAGCTCGTAGGCCGTGGCGGTCTTGCGAGTGAAGTAGAACTGGCCGAACCTCGGCGCCGGCGCCGGCCCCGTCATCGCGGTGTCCACGCGCGTCCAGGCCCCTGTGTGGAGATCGAAGTACCAGAGATCGGACAGGGTTGTACCGTCGAACTGGCTGCCCCCGAAGAGCCAGATACGGCCCTCGTGCTCATCGGCGATCAGCTTCGCGTTGTCGCGGTGGCCCGGCCCGCCGGCCTCGTCGAAGACGAGCTGATCCCAGGTCTCCGTGTCGATGTCGAACATCCAGAGGTCGCCGAGGTAGTTCTCCGGCGTGAACAGGCCGGTCCCGTTCACCGCGTCGTTCGTGTATCCGCCGTAGACGAGCAGGGCGTTCCAGCCCTCGGAGTAGATGAGCGGATGGTGGGCGCGAGCGCGCGGGGCGGGCGAGCCGGTCGCGACCTGCTTCCAGCCGTTCTTGTAGCGGACCAGGTCGTGCTGGAGGCCGTCAGGACGATTGATGAAGGCCGGCAGCGTCGACGACGAGCCCGAGAAGGCGTACGCGACGGTCTTGTGCTTCCCCTTCTTGCGCACGGCGACCGTTTCCGTGGAGCGGTTGGCGCGCCCGATCTCGGCCGCGCTCTGCGAGATCTGCGTCCACCCGTGCGCCGGATCGAACCTGAACGTGTCCTGGTGCGTGAGGTCGAGCCCGCGCCGGAAAGGACCTCTCCCGCCGGAGACGATCAGCGCGTCCTCCTCGGCGACGCACCACATCATCGACTCGGCCCTGGCGGACGGCCCGCCCGGGTACTGGCCGAGGTCGTACCAGGTCAGCGTGTCGACGTCGAAGGCGCTGAAAGCGGCCACGGGCTCGTCATCCGGATAGGTCCCGTTCAACCCGCCGAAGATGTAGAAGAGGCCCTCGTGATAGGCGCTCGCGCCGTCCCAGATGGCGTCGGGGACTGCGCCGCCCTGCGGGATCTCGGTCCAGTAGGGCAAGCTCGACTGGGCGGCGCTCGGGCGGATCCCTGCGAACGAGAGCAAGAGAGAGAAAGAAGCGATGAGAAGGATCCGAAGCTGAACCCTGCGTGTCATCCAGGCGACCTCCTTGTTCCAGGCAACGGCGGGCTCGCGCCCTGCGCAGGTCGCCGGAGAGCTCTTCACGCTACCATGAAAGCCTGGTCTTCCGAAAGCTGGATCACGATCCAAGTCGCGACCCTGGACGTGCTGACGCAGGGTGCCGCTCCCGGCGGGCGACCCGCGGATTCCACCGCGCGTCCCGCCAAACGGAGAAGCGTCATGACGAATTTCACCTCCCCTCGTAGGCTCGGCGCGGTCGTCGCGCTCCTCGGCCTGAGCAGCTTCGCGGCCCTCGGCGGCGCGTGCTCAAGCACGGACACGCCGGACGGATCGGACGCCGAGCACCTCGGCGCGGCGGACCAGCACCTCATCGACGCGCAGTGCGCGTTCTTCGAGGCCAACGGCAAGACCCAGATCTGCCACTATACCGGCTCGGCGAGCCACCCCTATACCATCATCAAGACCAGCGTGCAGGGCTGCATCAATGGTCACTCCGGCCACGCCAACGACTACATCGCCGTGGGCGACCCGACCTGCCAGGGCGGCGGCTGTCTGCCGGTGAGCGCGCCCTGCGACGCCAACGTGCCGTGCTGCGATGGGCTCACCTGCCAGAACGGCACGTGCACCGACCTCTGCGCCGGCGTGACGTGCGCCGCCTCCGACGCGTGTCACGCCGCCGGCACCTGCGACCCGGCCACCGGGCTCTGCTCGAACCCCGTCGCCGCCAACGGCACGGCCTGCGACGACGCCGACGGCTGCACCCTCACGGATACCTGCGTCGCCGGGACCTGCACCGGCAGCGGCAATCCGTGCCAGAACGGCGGCACCTGCGCGTCCGCGGAGCCCTACACCTGCACCTGCTCGCCGGACTTCACGGGGACGAACTGCGAGACGCCCGCCTGCGTCCCCACCACCTGCGCCGCTCAGGGCGCGACCTGCGGCACCATCCCCGACGGCTGCGGCGGCACGCTCACCTGCGGCGAGCCCTGCGTCGCTAACGCCTGTCCCTGCACAGGGATGCCATTCTGGGACAACGCGCTGGCCGGAACGCTCCTGACGGACGGGTCGTGCGACAACTACAGCTTCCCGGGTCCCTGCGGCAGCGAGCCCGACCATTCCTGGGCATTTTCAACGTATGGCTCGAACAGGGTCCGCATCCTCGGCGGAACCCAGGGCGACAGCAATTTCTGCGGTGTGCAGGTTCACAACAGCGAGTTCGGTTGCGGTGGACAAGGCATCGACTTCGTCGACGGCCTCACGGCGGATCAGGCCGCGGCGTGCAGGGCCGAGGTCCTGAACTTCGCGGCGGCCCAGAACGGCACCTGTAACTGAGCCTCCAGCTCCCACGCGAAAGGCGCGCCGCGCTCCCCGGGCGGCGCGCGCGGCAGGGGAGGCGCGCCTACCCCCCGCCTGCCCCCGTGACCCGCTCGAGCCTCGCGAACAGGCTCGCCAGTTCGGCAGCCGACGCCACCCCGAGCTTCTCCATCCCCTCCGCCCGGTAGAGCCGCACGGCCGACATGGAGATCCCGAGCTCCGTCGCGATCTGCTTGTTCAGCATCCCCTGCGCCACCCGCTCGCACACCTCGCGCTGGCGCGGCGAGAGCGCCGCGAGCCGGGCGGCGAGCGCCTCCACCTCGGCCCGCGCCGCCCGCGCCTCCGCATCGAGGGCCAGGGCGCGCGCCACGGCGGCGAGCAGCGCCTCCGCGTCGAGGGGCTCGGCGAGGAAGTCCACGGCGCCCGCCTTCATCGCCTCCACGGCCACCGTCACGTCCCCGTCGTCGCTGGTGAAGACCACGGGGAGCGCGCACCCTTCCTCGCGCAGGAGGGCCCTCACCTCCAGGCCGTTCAGATCGGGGAGCTGGACGTCGAGCACCACGCAGCCCGACACCACCGCGCGCGCGGCCTCCAGCAAGGCGAGCGACGACGCGAACGCCTGCACCACGTGCCCCGCCTCCTGGAGCAGCCCGGCCGCGGCCCCGCGCCAGCAGGGATCCCGGTGCACCAGGAAGACGGTCGCCGCCTCCGCTCCTCGCGGGGACGGGCTCGTCGCCCTGGGCCGCGGGCTCGGCGGCGCCTCGGCCGCGAGGAGCCCGCGCCGCCTCGTCTCGGCCGGGGTCTCGCCGAACTCCGCTGCATAGGCGGCGCCGAAGCGCTCCACGCGCAGGTAGCCGGCAGCGTGGGCCACGCTCGCGGCCGTCTCGCCCGGCTCGGCCAGGAGCAGGCGATCCCGCGCCAGGAGCAGGCGCCTCTTGCGGAGGAAGTCCCACGGGGTGGCGCCCCGATAGGCAAAGGCCCCGTCGATCGAGGCCATGCTCGCGCCCGCGAGCGTTGTCAGATCGGCGGTGCCGATCGGGCCCTCCGCGTGGGCGTCGAGGTACTCCTCGACGAGCCGCACCACGCTCCGGCTCGACGGCGGCGCTGCCTTCTCCAGGAGGTGGGCGTGATCGTGGGGCTGCCCGAAGAGCAGCGCGCGCGCCACCGCCTCGCCGAGGCTGGCCATCACCACGGGGTGGCCGAGGGCTCGCCCTGCCCGCTCGGTCTCCGTGGAGAGGAAGCGGCAGAGTCGTGCCAGGAAGGTCCCGGGGCCGTCGGTGGTGGGCATCGACAGCGAGAAAGCAAGGGGCCCGCGGATGGCCACGCCGGTGAGCGCCTCGAGCTGCGCCTCGAAATAGCGGGCGTCGACGCGGAGGTTCATGGGGCGGGCCGGGCCCTCCGCGCTCCACTCGGACCGGGCCCCCGGCGAGAACACGGCGGCGCTCCGGCCAGGGGCGATCTCCGCCGCGTCCCCCGACGAGGCCGCACGTACCGAGCCGCCGGTCGCCATGCTGACGGTGTAGCCCGAGCTCACGCCGCGCAGGCACATGCCGGAGACGAAGACGCCCGAGAAGAGGGCGACAGGCCCCATGTCGACGGGGGTGGCACGCCACTCGAAACGGTGACCGCGGCCGACGGTATCGGCGCTGAGGTCGCCGTAGATCGTCGCGAAGAGCACGCGGGCCGCCTCCAGATCGCGCGTATCGATGAGCGGAGGGCGTTCGAGCCCCTGGCGAGCGGATCGGTTATGCATGGAGGTCTCGGGCAGGCTGTAAGGGGAGAAACGGATTCAGCATAGCGGATCAAGAGACCGCACCTCACACGCGCCCCCCTCCGCGGCTGGGATCCTCGTCTCGCGCTCCGGATCGGGCGTGCGTGCTCCTGCCGCTCGCAAATGGCGGGCCGTCCGCGTGGGAGGTCGCGGACGCCGACCAGGACCACTGCACGAGCTCGATGGTGCGGGGGCTCAGCAGCTCGGCCGGCTGCGGCGCCCTCGCCGCCTTGTTCACGACGTCGGGCGCGCCTTCACGAGGTCGAGGCTCGCGCTCCGCATTTGAGGCCTGCAGGCAGCAGCAGCAGCGCGCCGGTTGATCCATCTCCGCAGCGCCTCGACGAGCGTCGGATACGTGACCAGGGTCGAGAGCTCGATACCGAGCTCGACCATTATCTTCGCCACGCTCGGACGTATCCCCGAGACAAGCCCCTTGCAGCCGACGAGCTCCACGCTGCGCATGATCTTGAAAAGGTGCTGCGCGGTCGCCGGTTCGACAACGTCCACCGCTTGATTGCCGGCGGGTGACGTGCTCGAGCAATTGCTCGAGCAGCGATCTCGGCGGATCGGAAGAGAGCGCCTTCACACCGTTCGGGTACGTCCTCGAAACGTCCTGGATCCTCAGTTCCATGTGTGCACCTCGCATGGCGAGACCTGATGTTACCCGGTCAAGGGTGCCGGGAAAACCACCCGCTGCACGGCGGAGGGGCTGAGCTTCGCAATTGTCGTCGAGCGCCGTTTCACGCGAGATTCGGCGGCTATGACTCGCACCAAATTCAATCCGGGTCTCGACCAACAACCAACGATCCACCGCGATCCGGAGCCTGCTCGGGGGGCCGATCACGCGGCGGCGCCGCCCCTCTCGGTCTCGCGAATCCATCTCAGCACCTCCGATCCCGACGAGATGTCCCCCGTCCTCGCCCGCCTCTGCCCGGGAGTGGCGCTTCGGCCCCTGAAAGGAACCGCTTTCAAGTGCGAGATCGGTATCGCCACGGTCGGTCCCGTGAGCTTCGTGACGACCGACTGGACCCTCGGCGGTCGGATGGACGCGGCCACCCTGCACGACCGTTACGTGCTGGGGCTCGCCGGGGAGGGCAGCCACGACACCGAGGTGGAGGTCAGGCGCCAGCGCCTTTCGATGGCCCATGGCAAGCGGGCCATCCTGCTCGTCCCAGAATGGCCCGTGAAGATCCAGATACCGGCGGGCGGAAGCGGGCGAAGCCTCACCGTCCTGCGATCTGCGCTCGAGGCGCACTTCGCCATGCTCACGGGCCACGCGCCGCCCGAGGCGATCCTGTTCGAGCCCGACCTGGATCTCACCGGCGGCGGCGGCGCGACGCTCCAGGGGATCGTGCGCTTGCTCCGGGAGGAGCTCGAGCGCCCGGCGCTCTCGCCCTTCGTTCGCTCCCAGTTCTGCGATGTGCTGCTCACCGCGCTCGTGACCATCCCTCGCCACGCGGGCTCCCATCTGCTCGAGCTCGCGCCCCCGCGTGTCGCTCCGGCGGTCGTGCGTCGGGCCGAGGAGTACATCGCCATGCACGCGGGCGAAGCGGTCACGCTGGCGGACGTCGTCGCCGCCGCGGGGGCGCCGGCCCGCTCGCTCCAGGCGGCGTTCCGCGCGGCGCGCGGCGTCACGCCGATGGGGTTCCTGAAGATCCGGCGGCTCGAGCTTGCGCGACAGATGCTCCTCGCCGCCCTGCCCGAGACGACCGTGGGCGACGTCGCCGGCGCGATGGGCTTCCGCAGCGCGGGGCGGTTCAGCGTCGACTACAGGAAGCACTTCCGCGAGAGCCCATCCGAGACGCTCTCGCGCCGCCGGCCGACCGGACGACGACGCGGCGGCGCGCGCTGATCAAAAAACGCAAGCTGATCGAAAAGCGCAACGATGATGCGCCGCGTCTGTGATGACGATTGCAGCATTACAAGAACGCGGGTATCCGGAGTTCGGCACTCGGGCCTGATCACAGCAGGAACACGATGACCCAGATCTATCTTCTGCCAGGCTTCATGGGTTTTCAGTCGTTCGGCGAGCTCGCCTATTTCAGGCGTGTGCCGAAGATGCTCGTGGAGCTCCTGGGGGAGCTCGGCCACGACAGGATTGAAGTCCACGAGTGCCCCACGATCCCGACCGGATCCATCGCTCGCAGGGCGCAGCAAGCGCTCGAGTTCATCGCGGCGCACGGCGGGGAACAGGCCGAGAGCATCCACATCGTCGGCCACTCGACCGGTGGGCTCGACGCGCGGCTCCTCGCGACGCCGGGCGCGAGGCTCGTGCCGGGTCGCCTCGAGGAGCGGATTGGCCGGCGCATCAGCTCCATCGTCACGATGTCGACGCCCCATTACGGGAGCCCGATAGCGTACCTGCTCGGGAGCCTGCCGTTCCGGAGGGCGTTCGAGATGCTCGGGCTCCTCGGCAAGCCCCATGGCAGGAAGGGCTTCCGGGCGCTGGCGCGCGTCATCGAGCTGGTGGCGCGCGCCGACGACTGGACGGGCCGGACCGATACGTTCCTCGACACCATCGTCCACAAGATGCTGAAGCGGACCGGCAAGAACGCCGATGATCTGATGTTCAAATTCCTGAGCGAGCTCTCGAATGATCAGGGTGCGTCCATCCAGCTCACGATGGAGGCCATGCACCTGTTCAACGCCGCCGTCGCGGACCGCCCGGAGACGCACTACAGCTCGATCATCTGCGTGGCGCCGCCGCCGAGCTCGTTCCCGTTCCGTCCGGCCGATTTCTTCTCGCCGGTGCGGGCCGTCTCCATCTTCGCGTTCTGGGCCCTGTACCGCGTCACCTCGGCGGTCCCCAGACAATACCCCTGCACTGCGCTGGACATCGAGACGCTCAACCTCAACGAGCACTCCGCCCCCATCGAGATCACGAAGACATCGAACGACGGCGTGGTCCCGTGCCAGAGCCAGGCTTATGGAAAGGTGCTGGACATCGTGCTCGGCGACCACCTCGACGTCGTCGGGCACTTTCCGTACTCGGGCGGTGATCGCCACGCCGACTGGCTCCCGTGCGGCGCGGGTTTCGACGAGGAGCAGTTCCGTCGCGTGTGGTCCCTGGTCGCCCGCGAGATCGCGGGCAACATTCCGGTGAAGCGGCGGGCGGCGCCCCCCCTCGGAGCGCCGGCGCGCGCGAGCAAGACCTCGCCGCTCAAGAACGGGAAGTCGAAGTCGAGGCTCATCTCCACCGCCAGCTGACATCTTCTTGAGGTGGGCCCCGAGGGGTCCTTCGGCCCTGGAGCCGCCATGCTGAACGATCCCGATTCCCTCGAGAACCGCGATCCCCGGTTCATCAAGAGGATGACGAGCATCCTCGACAGCACGATAGCGCCTTATCATCGGACCGAGGTCCGCGGGCTCTCGCGGATCCCCCGCCAGGACGGGCTCATCTACGTCGGCAATCACAACGGCTATCCGTACATGTCCGACTTCTGGCTGTTCACGGCCGCGCTCTTCAATGAATACGGGATAAGCCGGTTTCCGTACGTGCTCGCGCACAAGCTGACGATCAGGCTGCCGCTGTTGAACCAGATCTTCACCAAGTACGGCTGCGTCCGCGCGTCCGGGCAATGCGCGGCGCGCGTGCTGGAGCGTGGGCACCCGCTGCTCTTGTATCCGGGCGCCGAGGTGGAGCTCATGCGCCCGCACCGGGAGAGGACGCGCCTTCGCTTCAACGGGCGCACCTCTCATATCCGGCTGGCCATGAAATACGGCGTGCCGATCGTGCCTGTGGTGTCCGTCGGCAGCCATTCGACGGCCATGATCCTCGACGATCTGCCCTGGCTGGCGGACGCGATCGGGGCCAAGAGCAAGCTCGGCATCAACGCGTGGCCCCTCATGCTGAGCATCCCCTGGGGCCTGACGCTCGGGCCGTTCATCCCGCCCTACATCCCGTGGCCTTCCAAGATCCTCATCGAGCTCCTGGAGCCGATGGTGTGGGCGCCGCAGGGCGCGGGCCCGGAGAGCGAGAGCCACATCGCCGCGTGTGCGGCCCAGGTCGAGCAGGCGATCGTGAGCGCGCTCGCCCGCCTGGAAGCCGAACGAATGACCCAGGAGCGCCCCCCGCTCGAGGTGGTGAAGGGCGCCGTCATGAAGGCTCTCTCATGGATCGAAGGGCACATCGACGAGCTGTCTCGCTGGCTCGTCGGGGCGGGCACGCGCCTGCTGGGGCTCTCCGGCAGGGGCGAGGCGCAGAGCGCCGCCCCCTCGGACCTCGTGAAGGTCGCCTCCCAGCTCGCCCAGGATGTGCGGCACGACGTGGACCTCCTCCGCGAGATGCAGCGGCGCTCGGAGCGCAATGCCGTCGCCGTGTCGCCTCGGACGACCGCGACCCGAGCGGCGCGGAGGCCGCGGTTCACCGAGCGCGAGATCCACGAGATCCTCGCGCAGGCGAGCAAGGGCAAGAGCGTGCACAACATGTGTGATGAGCTCGGCATCTCGGCGAGCACGTTTTATCGCTGGCGGTCGCAGCACACGGGGCGCCTCGCGGAGATCCGATAAGCCGAGCGGTCTCGATATGGTCTTTCCCACGCTGGCGCGCGAGCGCGAAGGGATCACGCGCAGGGCGCGGGGCGCCGCTGCGGCCGCGCTCCTCGCGGTGGCCCTGGGCTATCCGCCGGGCGGCATCCCGGCGGCCGCCGTCACGCCTGACGCGGCGGCTGCCGCGGCGGCGGACGGGGGCGCGCCGTGCCGAGACGCTGCCGCCGGCGCGCGGCGGGGGCGGGTCGAGCAGCTCGTCGTCGCGGCGCGGCTGAGCCCGCACAAGAGCGCGGAGGCCGGCGCGCAGCTCGGGCAGGTGATGGGCGAGCTGCGCGCGCTGCAGCCGGACATCGAGGCGGACTTCCGCGAGGCGGCCACGCCGCCCGGCGTCGAGCGGCTCACCTGCGCGCTCGAGGATGAGGAGCAGCTCGATGCCGCGCGGGTGCTGCTCCTGTCGCGGCTGCCCGACGGCATGCGCGAGGAGGCGCTCGGCCCGGGCCGCGCCGGCGTCGATCAGCTCCGCGCGGAGCTCTTTCGCATCGGCGCGCGGGCGCGGTGGTACCGGCTCCACCGCGACAGCGCCGTCGAGGAGAGCCGCGCGGCGCTCAGCGACCCGTTCGTCGTCGCCGCGCTCGCGTACCGCGCCGCCCTCGTCGTCGCGGTGATCGCGCTCGCCGTGATCGTGACCCGGCGAAGGCGCCGCTGGATGGACGCCGCCTGGCCCGTGATCCTGCGCGTGGTCCGCAGGGCGCGCGCGCAGCGCATCCTCGAGAGCGCGCGCTCGATCCTCGCGATGTTCTCCGGCTCGCTCCTCCTGCTCGCCACGATCTGGGGGGTACACCGGGCGCTCGGGCCGGACGCCGCCGCCGTCCGGGAGGTCGAGCTCGCCTACGGGATATTGCTCTGGTACGCGCTCTACCGCCTCGCGCTGGCGGCCATGCACGGCTGGATCGCGCGGAGACCGAGCGACCTCGGAGCGCCGATCGGCGAGGCGACCAGCGGCAAGGTCCTCCGGTCGCTCCGGGCGGTCGGGCGGTTCGCGCTGGCGGTCGGCCTCCTCGTCGGCGCCGTCGAGGCGGCGACCGGGAGGGGCTACCTCTACAACACCGCCCTCCGCGCCGCCTCGCTCGGGGCGCTCCTCCTCGGCTGGGTCCTGATCCGCTGGTGGCGCGACGACATCAGCGACGCGTACCTCCGCCGGCACGACGAGGGAACGCTCGCCAGCGCGGTACGGAAGACGCGCGTCCGGTGGTATGGCTTCTTCGTCGCCGTCGTGGCGCTCCTGGCCCTCGTGCTCGCGAGGATGGGCCGCGCCGGCCGCCGCGTCTTGCTCGGCTTCGACCTGACGCACCGGGTCCTCGCGTTCATCTTCCGCAAGCGCCTCGAGCGCCGCACCGACTCCGCGCACCCGGACGGCCTCGCCCGGGAGCTCCCGCAGGATGTGCTAGCGCACCTGTCCGAAGAGCCTCTCCTGGATCCGACGACAGGGCTCGATCACTACGCCGGCCTCGATCGCTTCAAGGCATCGCTCGCCGCGTGGAAGGACAGCCGCCGCATCGGCTCGCTGCTGCTGGTCGGCGGCGCCGGCTCGGGGAAGACGACGTGGCTCGTGGCGGCCGAGCGCGAGGCGCCGGTCCCGGTCGTCCGCGTCGCGCTCGACAGGCGGCAGCTCACCGCCGCCGACGTCATCGCCACGCTCGGGAATGCGCTCGACGCGCCCCCCGAGGCGCGCACCGGCGTCGAGGCGTTCACCGCGTGGCTCCGCCTCGAGCCGCGCCGGCTGCTCGTCCTCGACGACCTGGAGCACCTGTTCCTCCGCGGGCTGGAGGCGTGGGGCGCCTGGGAGGCGTTCCTGGAGATCGTCGAGCGCTCGGCGCCCAGCATCTTCTGGCTGTGCGCGATCGCCGAGCACCCCTACCGCTACCTCGTCTTCGCGCGCGGCGGAGCCACGGTCTTCCGGACGATCGTGCACCTCGCGCCCTGGTCCGAGCAGCGGCTCGCCGAGCTCCTCACCGCCCGCACCCGGGCGAGCGGCTACAGCGTCTCGTACGAGGACCTCGTGATGGACGACGACGAGTCCACGGATCGCGTGCAGCGCGAGCTCAGGACCGAGCGCGATTTCGCGCGGCTGCTCTGGGACTACGCGAAGGGTTGTCCGCGGGTCGCGCTCCACTTCTGGCAGCGATCGCTGCTGGTCGACGACGCGCACGGCGAGCGGCGCCTCCGCGTCCGCCTCTTCCGCACGCCGGACGAGGACGAGCTGGAGTCGCTCAGCGAGGTGGAGCGCTTCGTGCTCGCGAGCGTGGTCTGGCACGATAGCCTCACGACCGACGAGGCGGCGCGCTCGCTCGGCGTCGACGCGCTCCCGTGCCAGGACGCGCTGGCGAAGATGGTCGAGCTCGGCATCATCGACGATCTGCGCGGCCGGCACCGCGTCACGACCCGATGGCAGCGCGCCGTCAGCAACTATCTCGTGCGGAAGCACCTGATTCAGCCGTGAGACCGTGAGAAAGGACGACCACCGTGGATTCGGACGTGGACGTGCCCGACGGTGCCAAGCTCATCGAGACCATCCAGGTCAGCGGCGTCATCACTGGCCTCGTCATCCTCAGCATCACGTGGTTCGCGGTCCGGCTGATCACGGCCGCGCTCGAGCGCAGCGGCACCCGCTTCGCGCACCGGCGGCTGCTGCTCAACCAGATCGCGACCCTCCTCCGGTTCTTCCTTTACATCGGTGGTATCGCGATCGCCATCGGCGCCTCGATCAACCTCTCCCGGGAGGTGATCCTGGCCCTGACCGGGACGGTTGCGGTCACCATCGGCTTCGCGCTGAAGGATCTCGCTGCGTCGGTCCTCGCCGGCGTGACGCTCATCGTCGATCGCCCCTTCCAGGTCGGCGATCGGGTCAAGTTCGACGCGTTCTATGGCGAGGTCACGTCGATGGGTCTGCGCTCCGTGCGCATCATCACCCTCGACAACCACGTCGTCACGATACCGAACAACAAGTTCCTGACCGAGGCGGTCGCGTCGGCCAACCACGGGCGGCTCGACATGCTGATCCCGGTGGAGTTCTTCATCAGCTCCGCGCAGGACATCGCGATCGCCAGGCGCATCGTCGAGGAGTGCATCACCAGCAACCGCTACGTGTTCCTCGGCAAGCCATGGTGCGTGGTCACGAGCCAGATCCTGAGCGAGGTCGCCACGGTGCGCCTGGTCGCCAAGGCCTACGTGCTCGACGTGAAGTACGAGGCGGAGTACGCGACCACCCTGACAGAGCGGGTGCTCGCGGCGTTCCGCGAGAAGCACATCGTCCTCCCCGGCGAGCCCGGGTGAGGAGGGAACCGGCGCCGCGACGAGCGCTGGAGGCGAATGCGGCCCCCGCGGGCCGCTTGTACGCCGCACGCCGCCGACCACGCTCAGCGCTCTCGCTGCCACGCAGGCGGAGCCGACGGCGATGCACGCGACGATCGGTCGCTGAACCGGGCCAGTCTGACACGCGGAACTAGCCACAGCCGCCTTCGGTGTCCTCGCCGCCGCCGGCGCCCCCGCCGCCTTCATTGCCCCCGCCGCTCCCGTCGCTCTGGTCACTGCAGCTGACCACCCACAACCCGGTCGGTCCGTCGCAAGTGGCACTCACTGTGCCACACGCGCGCTTATAACTGCACGGCCCCACGCTGTAATAGGCACTGCAGTCCGTTCCGTTCTCAGGCTCTAGACTGGGACACGCGGTGCAGTGCTCGACCCACACGCCGTCGGTGCAGGTGACGCTGCAGGGGGAGCAGGCGTAGTCGCAAAGCTGGCCCTCGACTGCGCAGCGCGCTCCCGGCGGAGCGCCCCCTCCTGAGAAATCACACTCGACGGGGGTGTCGCCACCGGTCGAGGCGCTGGACGACGTGGTGTCCTCGGGCGTGCCGCCGGCGCCGCTCGATACGCTGGAGGACAGGGTCTCGTCGGGCGTGCCGCCCCCCGAACCGCCGCCGGAAGGCTGCTCGACCGCGTCGGAGCAAGCGAACACAGGAAGGAGCGCGAGGGGAATGAGCCATCGGATAAAGGTCTTCATGCCGCCCCCTCAGCAATGGATGTGCCAGTGCAAATCGCGGATTTCCAAGCGTGAGACGATGAGATTGCGCCAGGGTGAGCCGTTTGCTGCCGTATCGACGGCACATCGGGCGGCGTGCCTGGCGACGTCGGGTCGTGTCACGGCGGCGGCGGCGGTTCCACCTCCTCGGGCGCTGGCGGCGACGGTGCTGGCTCGCCGCCCGCCCTTCCGCTCCAGGAGCGCGTCCTCGACGCCCTGAATCTTCGCGCCACCGCGAGCAACAGAAGGCAGCGGAGGACATCAGGAATGCGATCGATCGGAAGGCTCGGGAGCGCCGCGGCCTGCGGGTTCGTCATGCTGTGCGCGGGCGTCGCGTCGGCAGCCAGCGCGCCGTCCTGGGAGAGCGTGCCGCCGATGATCACCCCGCGGGGCGAGCACACGGCCACGGTGCTCAAGGACGGCAGGGTGCTCGTCGTGGGTGGATACCCGGAGCTGGACGGACCGCCCTACACGACGAGAGAGGCGATGAGCCTCAAGGCGGTCGAGATCTACGACCCGGCGACCGGGACATGGTCGCTCGCGGCGCCGCTCCTCCAGGCCCGCAGCGGACACGCGGCCATCCTTCTGCCAGACGGCCATGTCCTCGTGGCCGGCGGCAGGATGATGAACGCACAGGCGCAGGGGACCTCCCTGTCTTCGGCCGAGATCTACGACCCGATGACCGACACCTGGACGCCCGCGGGGTCGTTGTCGATAGCCCACCCCGCGCCCTCGATGATGCTCGCCGGCGGCAGGCCGTTGCTCGTCGGGCTGGCCTGGCAAGACGTCTACGACGAGTTCGATGGCCAGTTCGTGCTGCACTATTACCAGAACGCAGCCATCTACGACCCGGGGTCGCGCGGCTGGACGGACCTTCCGCACTGCGACGCCGTGGACCGGTGGGTGAGGCTGCCTTACAGGCCCCAGCCTGTGAGCGCGACCCTGCTCCACGACGGCCGCGTGATGGTGGCCGGAGGCGGCTGCAGCCTCTATGACCTGGAGACCCAGCTCTGGACCTGGGAGCAGGGGGCCGTGAAGCCGACGACCGAATATGCGTATCCCGGCGCGACGACGCTCCCGGGCGGCGGGGTCCTCGTCGTCGGAGGCACCTTCCCCGCCGGCCCGGACCCGGAGATTCACGCCTTCTCGCAGCTCTACCTGCCGCAGGACGACCGCTGGGAGCCGACCCCCGGACCGTACGCTCCGGCATCGAGCCCATGCGGGGGGAACTCCTCGGGTATCCAGGGGATGCGCACCTCGGTGCTCCCGAGCGGAAAGGTGCTGTTGACCGGAGGCGTGGAGCCCTGCAGGCCCGCGGGCTCGTCAGCGTCCGTCTTTCCCTTCTATGGGACCCAGGCGCTCTTCGATGAGGCGGCCCTCTCCTGGTCGAGCCTCGACCTGGCGCCGCCCGTGACCATGGCGCGCGCCTACCATTCCTCGACGCGGCTCAACGACGGCAGCGTGCTGATCGCCGGCGGCTACGTCGACGCCACGACCGCCACGGCGTCTGCCGTGCTCTTCCGCGAGCGCTCGCCGCTCGGCGAGGCCTGCGAGACGGACAGCGACTGCGGGAGCGGCTCCTGCGCGGATTCGGTCTGCTGCGACGCGGCCTGCGCCGGCCCCTGCGACGCCTGCGCGACGGCCTCGGGCGCATCGCAGGACGGCGTCTGCACCCCGCTCACCGGCATCACCTGCGACGACACGGACGCGTGCGTCGTCGGGGGTCTTTGCGAGGCGGGCGCGTGCGTCGGCGGCGCGGCCGCGCCGGACGGGACCCCATGCAGCGACGGCGACGTGTGCTCCGCGGCGAGCGCTTGCATGGGCGGGGCCTGCGTGGGGTCGAGCCTCGCGGTGTGCCTGCCCGTCGACGACTGTCATGAAGCGCCGGTGTGCGACCCCGCGGCGGGGTGCGCGGCGCCCGCGTCCGCGAAGCCGGACGGTGCGCCCTGCGACTTCGCCGGTTCCGCAGAGGGCTGGCAGGCGACGGGGCGGGTGGGCGTCCTCCTCAACGGGCCTGTGGCCACGCTGCTCCAGGATGGGACGCTCCTCATGATCGGGTACGGCCAGACAGGCAATCCGCTGCGGTGGAACGATGTCTGGCTCCGCTACGACCCGAGCACGGGCTCGTGGCAGCCCCCCGAAAAGATGAACGTGTCGAGGCGCCCGACGAGGCTCGTATCGCTTCCGGACGGGACGGTCCTGGGGATCGCCAACAGCGTGCTTCAGCGCCCCGCGCAGACGGTGCGATTCGACCCTGCGACGGGCGTCTGGGCGCCGGCCGCGCCCACCATCGTGTCGCGTCAGATGAACACCGCGACGGTCACGCCGCTTGCGGACGGCCGGGTGCTCGTCACCAGCGGCGACGGCAACGTCGACGGCGGCGGAGAAAAGGTCGAGATCTACGACTCCGTCACGGACACGTGGACCCTGGCAGCGCCCATGAACGTTCCGCGAAGCCGCGCCAAAGCAACGTTGCTGCAGGACGGCAGGGTCCTCGTCACCGGCGGTGACAGGCAGTCCCAGAGGATGAGCGCGGAGATCTACGACGCGGCGACCAACACGTGGACACGCGTCGCCTCGATGCGCTGGAGTCGCAGCTCACACGAGGCGACGCTGCTCCTGGACGGCCGGGTGCTCGTCCTCGGGGGACGAGGAAGCGGCGGCGACGACATGAAGGCGGGCGAGATCTACGATCCGGCGAGCGACACGTGGACCTCGACCGGAGAGATGGTCGAGCCAAGGAACTCCCCCAGCGCGGCGCTCCTCCCCGATGGCAGGGTCCTGGTGATGGGCCTCCCGTCCCCCTCCGGAGCCAACGACGGTGCCTTCGCCGCCGAGCTCTACGACCCAGCGAGCGATACCTGGACGCTCGCGCCGGCGCTGGACGTGAGGCTTCAGAGCCCCGTGATGGAGCGGCTCCACGACGGCCGTATCCTGATCGCCGGCGGCGGTACGACGTATCAACGTCTCGACAATGCGTGGCTCTATGTCACAGCGCAGCCGGCGTCGCCCGGGATGTGCCAGAGCGGCGCCTGCGTGCCGGACGGAGGCGGGGGCGAGAGCGCTGGCGCGGGGGGCGGCAGCGACGGCGCCGGCGGCAGCACCACGGGCGAAGGCGGCGGGGCCGTGAGCGGCAGCGGCGGTGCAGGCGCCACGGCCGCGGGCGGCCACGGCAGCGGCGGCGACGCCAGCAGCGGCGGCGACACCAGCGGTGGTATCGGCGGTAGCGCCAGCAGCGGTGTCGGCGGTCATCCGGACGGCGGCGGCGGCGATGCCAGCAGTGGCGTGGGTGGCAATCCAGGCGCCGGCGGCGGCGACGTTGGCAGTGGCATCGGTGGCGATCCAAGCGGCGGGGGCGACGGGGGCGCTGGCGGCGACGACGGCGCTGGCTCAGCCACCTCCTCCTCGGGCGCTGGCGGCGCCGGCGGCGACGCAGCTGGCTCGGCCACCTCCTCCTCGGGCGCTGGCGGCGCCGGCGGCGACGCCGCTTCGAGCACATCCGCTTCGTCCGCCAGTGCCGGCGGCGGAGGCGGAGGCTCGTCCAGCGCTACCGCTGCGAGCTCTTCCTCCGGCGCGAGCTCTTCCTCCGGCGCTGGCAGCTCAGGCGACGCCGGGATCGCCGGCGCTGGCAGCGCCTCCTCTTCCGGCGCCGACGTTGACAGCCCCGACCGCAGCAGCAGCGGGTGCAGCACGAACGGCGACCCGACGCCGGCGGGCACGGCGGCCAGCTCCGCGTGGCTCGGCGCCCTCGGCCTGCTCTGCTGGTCGCGGCGCCGGACCCTGAAGGGGAAAAGACATCCTCCGAGTCCACGCCGCCCGCCGTTCCGCTCCAGGAGCGCGACCCGCACGCCCTGAATCTTCGCGCCACCGCGCGCAACAGAAGGCAGCGGAGGCCATCGGGACATGAGATCGATCGGAAGGCTCGGGAGCGCCGCTGCCTGCGGGTTCGTGACACTGTGCGCGGGCGTCGCGTCGGCGGCCAGCGCGCCGTCCTGGGAGAGCGTGCCGTCGATGATCACCCCGCGGGGCGAGCATACGGCCACGGTGCTCCAGGACGGCAGGGTGCTCGTCGCGGGTGGATACCCGGAGCTGGACGAACCGCCGCTGACGACGAGAGAGGCGATGAGCCTCAAGGCAGTCGAGATCTACGACCCGGCGGCCAGGACGTGGTCGCCCGCGGCGCCGCTCCTCCAGGCCCGCAGCGGACACGCGGCCATCCTGCTGCCAGACGGCCATGTCCTCGTGGCCGGTGGCAGGACGAGGAACGCAGCGGCGCTGGGAACGTCCCTGCCTTCGGCCGAGATCTACGACCCGATGACCGACACCTGGGCGCCCGCAGGGCCGCTGTCGATACCCCACCCCGCGCCCTCGATGATGCTCGCCGGCGGCAGGCCGGTGCTCGTCGGCCTGGGCTGGGACTTTGCGGATCGCAACATGGACGGCGTGGCCGAGCTGCGCTATTACATGAATTCGGCCATCTACGACCCGGAGTCGCGCGGCTGGGCGGAATTGCCGTTCTGCAAATCCGTGGACCGGTACACGACGTACGGGCCCAGTCCCGTGAGCGCAACGCTGCTCCAGGACGGCCGGGTCATGGTGACCGGAGCCGGCTGCAGCCTCTATGATCTGGAGACCGGGATCTGGACCTGGGAGAACGGGGCCGTGAGGCCGACGACCCAGCACGAGGCCCCCAGCGCGACGACGCTCCCGGGTGGCGGGGTCCTGGTCCTGGGAGGCATCTCCGCCGGTCCGGGCACGGCTGATCCTGCCTTCTCACAGGTCTATTTCCCGCAGGACGATCGATGGGCGCCGACCTCCGGGTCGTATGCTCCGACCTCGACGCCGTGCGCTGCGGGCGGCTCCGGCATCCGGGGAATGCGTACATCGCTGCTCCCGAGCGGAAAGGTGCTGCTCACGGGAGGTGTGGAGCCCTGTTTTGCGCAGGGGACGAGAGACCTCATCCTTCCCTTCCACGCGACCCGGGCGATCTTCGACGAGGCGACCCTCTCCTGGTCGAGCCTCGATCTGGAGCCGCCCGCCACCCTGGCGCGCGCCCGCCATTCCTCGACGCGGCTCAACGACGGCAGCGTGCTGATCGCCGGCGGCTACGTCGACGCCACGACCGCGACGGCATCGGCCGTGCTCTTCCGCGAGCGCTCGCCGCTCGGCGCGGCCTGCGAGACGGACAGCGACTGCGGGAGCGGCTCCTGCGCGGATTCGGTCTGCTGCGACGCGCCCTGCGCCGGGTCTTGCGACGCCTGCGCGGCGGCCTCGGGCGCGTCGCAGGATGGCGTCTGCACCCCGCTCACCGGCGTCGCCTGCGACGACACGGACGCGTGCGTCATCGGGGGTGTTTGCGAGGCGGGCGCGTGCGTCGGCGGCGCGGCCGCGCCGGACGGGACCCCGTGCAGCGACGGCGACGTGTGCTCCGCGGCGAGCGCTTGCGTGGGCGGGGCCTGCGTTGGGTCGAGCCTCGCGGTGTGCCTGCCCGTCGACGACTGTCATGAAGCGCCGGTGTGCGACCCCGCGGCGGGTTGCGCGGCGCCCGCGTCCGCGAAGCCGGACGGTACGCCCTGCGACTTCGCCGGTTCCGCCGAGGGTTGGGAGGCGACGGGGCGGATGGGCGTCCTCCTCAACCTGCCTGCGGCCACGCTGCTCCAGGATGGAACGCTGCTCATGATCGGCGTCGGCGAGACAGGCAATCCGCCGCAGGCGGGCAATTTCTGGCTCCGCTACGACCCGAGCACGGGTTCGTGGCAGCCCCCCGAGAAGCTGGACGGGCTGAAGCTGCCGTCGAGGCTCGTATCGCTTCCTGACGGGACGGCCCTGGGGCTCCCCGATCGCCCGCTCCGGCGCCCCTCGCCGACGATGCGATTCGACCCTGAGACGGGGGTGTGGACGCCGGCCGCGACCAGCACCGGGCCGCGCCTTATCGCCCGCGCGACGGTCACGCCGCTCGCGGACGGCCGGGTGCTCGTCGCCGGCGGCGACAACAACGTCGACGCCGGCGCAGAAAAGGTCGAGATCTACGACTCCGTCACGGACACGTGGACCCTGGCGGCGCCCATGAACGTCCCGCGAGGCCTCGCCACGGCGACGTTGCTGCAGGACGGCAGGGTCCTCGTCGCGGGCGGAGACGAGGACTCCCCGAGGGTGAGCGCGGAGATCTACGACGCGGCGACCAACACGTGGACGCGCGTCGCCTCGATGAACTGGAGCCGCCAACAGCACGCGGCAACGCTGCTTCTGGACGGCCGGGTGCTCGTCGTCGGGGGACGAGGAGGGAGCAGCAGAAGCAACATGGAGATGGCCGAGATCTACGATCCGGCGAGCGACACCTGGACCTCGACGGGAGCGACGGTCGAGCCACGGCACTCCCCCAGCGCGGCGCTCCTCCCCGACGGCAGGGTCCTGGTGACGGGCCTCCCGTCCGCATCCAGAGCCACGGACGGTGCCTTCACGGCCGAGATCTACGACTCAGCGAGCGACACCTGGACGCTCGCGCCGGCGCTGGACGTGAGGGCTCAGAGCGCCGTGGTGGAGCGGCTCCACGACGGCCGTATCCTGATCGCCGGCGGCGGTACGACGTATCAACGTCTCGACAATGCGTGGCTCTATGTCCCAGCGCAGCCGGCGTCGCCCGGGATGTGCCAGAGCGGCGCCTGCGTGCCGGGCGGAGGCGGGAGCGAGAGCGCTGGCGCGGGGGGCGGCAGCGGCGGCGCCGGCGGCGCCACCACGGGCGAAGGCGGCGGGGCCGTGAGCGGCAGCGGCGGCGCAGGCGGCACGGCCGCGGGCGGCCACGGCGGAGGCGGCGACGCCGGCAGCGGCAGCGGCGGCGGCGGCGGCGACACCAGCGGCAGCGGCGGCGACGCCAGCAGCGGCGGCGACGCCAGCAGCAGCGGCGACACCAGCAGTGGCATCGGCGGTAGCGCCAGCAGCGGTGTCGGTGGTCATCCGGACGGCGGCGGCGGCGATGCCAGCAGTGGTATCGGTGGCAGCGCCAGCAGCGGCATCGGCGGCGACGCCAGCGCCGGCGTCGGTGGCAATCCAGGCGGCGGCGTCGGTGGTCATCCGGACGGCGGCGGCGGCGATGGCAGCAGTGGCGTGGGTGGCAATCCAGGCGCCGGCGGCGGCGACGTTGGCAGTGGCACCGGTGGCAACCCAGGCGGCGGAACCAGCGGCGGGGGCGACGGGAGCGCTGGCGGCGAAGGTGGCGCTGGCGGCACAGCCACAGGCGGCCAAGGCGGTGACACGAACCAGCAAGGAGGCGCCACATCCACCACGACCGGCGCTGGCAACGATGACCCCACGACCACCGGCGCGAGCGCGACGGGCACGCAGACCAGCGGCGGCGGAGGTGATCTCCCGAGCGCAGGAGGGGGCGGCGGCTGCCGCACGGCGAATGGCCCTCAGGAGACACCGGCCTGGCTGCTCGCCCTCGGGGCGCTCGCCGCCACGCGGCTGCGCCGGCGCCTCGTGAGGCCCCGCCGCGCCACCTGAGCTCTCGAGAGCACGTGCGCAAATCGCACCGTGGCTCGTCCCCACTCCCGCGGATCATTTCGTCCTCGCAAGAGCCAGGCGCACGGCGATGGCCGACGTCGGGCGCGCGCCCGCAGCGGCGTGAGCCTCGCGTCCGCCCCCTCGAGTCCGGTTGACTCGACTCGGTGACTCATCGACCATGTCGTCATGGTCCCCTTCGTTGCCTTCATTCCGCTGTCGAACTGGCTGCGGGGCTTCGATCGCTACGGGATGCGTTACTCGAAGGCGTTGATCCGAGAATCGACCTTCCCCGACGCTTTCTACATGCTGAAGGAAGACGAGCCCTTTGCGCCCGGGCTCCAGAAGGCGCGGAGGCTCGTGACGAGGCTCGGACGGCCGAACGATCGCGTCGTGGCGCTGCGGGCGCGGCTCCCCGTCGGGCACGACGCGATGCGCCCGAACGACGTGACGGGCACGGGAATCGGCTGGCGCTGGCCGTCGAGCGAGATCCCCTTGAGCGGCGTGGCGTGGGTCGATGCGCATGGCGCCCTCGTGCCCACCCGGCACGAGGAGATCACCGCGGAGGCCTTTCGCCTCGATGACGCCGGCCTCATCGACTGGGCGAGATGCCGGCCGCGGAGCCTCTCGGTGCTGCCCGTCGCGAATGCTTGCCAGGCGCGTTGCGCATTCTGCTTCTCGAAGGCGAGCGCCTCCGATCTCGCGCGCCAGCAGAGCGCCACGCTGGAGCGCTACGTCGACTGGGCGAAGCGCGCGAAGGAGCGCGGCGCCGAGCGCGCCGTCATCACCGGCGGCGGCGAGCCGACGTTGCTCGATCCCGAACGACTCCGCGCGCTCGTTCGTGGCCTCTCCGAGCTACTACCGAAGACCCTCCTCATCACGAACGGCGCGCGCCTCGACCTCGCGCAGGTCGAACGGCTCCGGGACGCAGGGCTCACCACCCTCGCGGTGAGCCGGCACGGCGTGACGCGCGAAGACGACGCGCGCATCATGGGGATCGAGGTCGACTCCGGCGCGCTGGGGAGCGCGCCGGGCCTCCGCACGCGGGCCATTTGCGTGCTCCAGCGCGGCGGCGTCGACGACGCCGCGAAGGTGCGCGCCTACCTCGAACGGAGCGCCGAAGAGGGGTTTCAGGAGGTGTGCTTCAAGGAGCTCTACATCTCGAGCCTCTCGGAGAACCCGTGGGCGCCGAGCGCGGCCAACCGGTATTGCGAGGCAAACCAGGTGCCTCTCTCGCTCGTGCTCCACACGCTCGCGGGCCTCGGCTTCGAGAGATGCGCGGAGCTCCCCTGGGGGAGCCCGGTCTTCGAAGGAACACTTGGAGGCCGCGTGCTCCGCGTGGCTGCCTACACCGAGCCATCGGTCGGCTGGGAACGGACACATGGCCTCGTCCGCTCGTGGAACGTGATGGCTGACGGGTCCTGCCTCGCCTCCCTGGAAGATCCGAGCTCCACGTTATGAAGCACGAAGCGTTTCTCGCGCGCCGCGCGGAGCTCAGGGCCACGCGTCCTTCGCTCGTCGATCTCTCGGAGCTCAACGTTTACCGGAGCCTCGCGCGTCTCTTCCCGGCCATCGCGCCCTCGACCCACCCGGAGGCGCCGTATCGCTGTCACCTCGCGGAGCGGTTCCTCGCGCACCTCGAGCTCCCGCAGGCGCTCAAGCCGCGCACGCAGGTCAGCCATGGTATCCGTCGCTCGCTTCGCGCGTTGTTCGGGCTCCTCGCGAAGCGGGAAGCGCGCGTCGGCGTCCCCGCCGACGTCTACCCCGTCTACCAGCAGCTCGCGGCCGAGGCGGGAGCGACCCTCGTGCCGTGGAATGCGCGCCTCGGGTTACCTGTCCTCGACGGGCTCGACGCGGTGTTGATCTGCGAGCCCCTGAAGCCGTGGGGCTCGCACCTGTCGCCGCTCGAAGCGGCCCAGCTCCGGCGCTGGGCGCGCGCGGACGAGCGGCGGATGCTGATCCTCGATTCGGCCTATGCGACGCCGCCGACGGAGCAAGCACGGGCGCTGCTCGACGACGAGAGCGCGGTCCTCCTCGCCTCGCTGTCGAAGGGCTGGCTGATCCCGGATCACGCGGGGCTCTGCATCGTGCCCGAGCGTTTTCAGAAGGAGGCGCGAGACGCCTTCGCGAAGCTGCCGAAGGACGAGCCGCGGGTCCGAATCGGGTACGCGGCGCTCACCGAACATGCCTCGCGCCCGCGGGAGGTCGGCGCGATCTTGAGCGAGCGCGCGCGCAGGCTCGACGCGCTGACGAGCGCGAGGCCCGATCTGAAAGCTTCCCGGTGCAGCGGCTACTTCGCTATCTCGGCGAGGTCGTTCGGGGAACTGCTCGAGCTCGGGATCCTCGGCGTGCCTGCGCCGGTCTTCGGCGGGCCCGAGGACCTCAGCGTGCTCTCGAGCCTCGAAAGCCAGGAAGCTCGCTGAGCCACGGCGCTCGGTGCATGGCTACTTGTTGAGCTGGCGTCACCTTTCCATGAGGGCCGGATCGCATCTTGGTTGTGCGATCCCTGTAGGGCGGCTCGCGCCAGGCGCCTGTCCATGCCTGTCAAGTCTTTTCGGCCGCACGCTGGGCGACCGAATTTGGCCCCATCCCTCCCCTCCTTGTGATCCTATCGGCGACGCTGGTCGCGGGCGCCGCATCCTGCGCCCTGCCCGCGTCTGCCTATGGCCGAGGTGCTCGCCGCATCGCTCGCGTTCCCTGCCGTGATCTTCACGGTCGCGCTCGCGCTCGCGCTCATCTACTGGCTGTTCGTGCTCCTGGGCGCGGTCGACCTCGACCTGCTCGGCGGCGCCCACGGCCACGCCGCCCCCGACCTCGGCGGGCTCGAAGGCGCCGCCAAGGGCGCCCTCGAAGGTGCCGCCAAGGGCTCGCTCGAAGGCGCCGTCAAGGGCTCGCTCGAAGGCGCCGCCAAGGGCTCGCTCGAGGGCGCTGCGACGGGCACGGCGGACGGGGCCGGCGGCGCGGAAGATGCCGGCTCGCTCCTCGCCGCGCTCCAGCTCCACCGCGTGCCGGCGACCGTGTCGCTCACGCTGATCGCGGCGTTCGGCTGGTTCACGAGCGCCCTGTCGACGGTGCTCGTCGAGCCGCTCTGGCTCGGCTGGGGGCTGCCTCGCTGGACGCTCGGCGTCGCGGTGCTCGCCGGCTCGCTCGCCGCGGCCGTGCTCTCGACCTCGCTCGCGGTGCGGCCGCTCGGCCCGCTGTTCGTGACCCGGCACGGCCAGTCGAAGAAGGATCTCGTGGGCCGCGTGTGCGTCATCTCCACCGGGCGCGTCGACGAGCGCTTCGGTCAGGCGACGATCGACGAGGGCGGGGCGAGCCACATCCTCGACGTCCGGTGCGACACGCCCGGCGCGCTCCGCCGGGGTGACCGCGCGCTGCTCGTGAGCTGGGACCCGGACCGAGAGATCTTCAGCGTCGAGCCGCTCGACGCCCTCCTCGGCACTCCCCCTCCCCTGGCCGAGCGGGGTGCGTCCCGCGTGGAAGCACGCCCGGCCGGCGTCGAGGAGGACGACGCGCCCGCGGCGCGCGCAGCGGACGAGCGGCAGCGCCGCGGCTGAACGCCGGCGCGGGCGCCGCCGCTGAACGCCGCTGTCGGGCGGGCGGTTTCGTGTACGCTCATCCCTTAGGGGGCGTCGTTCGGCCCCCGACCCGGCTCTGAGCGGGCCTGGCCGTCCGACCCTCACCGACGTGAACGCGGGGGCCGGCGACCTCCCCTCCACCGAAACGCGAAGGAGCTCCGCGTGCCCCCTGTGACCGTCCCCTTAATCATCGTCCTCGTCGGCGTCCTCGCCTTCGTCGCCCTCGGGATGCTGGTGATGTACGCCAAGTTCTACCGCCAGGTGGATCAGGGCAAGGCGCTGATCATCAACACGAGAGGCCAGGACCCCATCGTCACCTTCACCGGGACGCTGGTGCTGCCGATCATCCACCGCGCCGAGTACATGGATATCTCGGTCAAGACGATCGAGATCGACCGGCGCGGCAAGGAAGGCCTCATCTGCAAGGACAACATCCGAGCGGACATCAAGGTCACCTTCTTCGTGCAGGTGAACAAGACGCAGGACGACGTGCGCACGGTCGGGCGGACCATCGGCTGCGTCCGCGCGTCGAACCCGGAGACGCTCGAGCAGCTCTTCGCCGCGAAGTTCTCCGAGGCGCTCAAGACGGTCGGCAAGCGCCTGAACTTCGAGGACCTCTACAAGGAGCGGCAGAAGTTCAAGGACGACATCATCGACGTCATCGGCAAGGACCTGAGCGGGTTCGTGCTGGCCGACGCGGCGATCGACTACCTGGAGCAGACGCCCATCGAGCTGCTCGACAAGGACAACATCATGGATGCCGAGGGCATCCGGAAGATCACCGAGCTCACGGTCGCGCAGAACGTGCTGACGAACGAGCTCCGCCAGAAGGAGCGGATGGAGATCGGCAGCCAGAACCTGAACTCCGACGAGGCCATCTTCCGCTTCGAGCAGCGCCGGGCCGAGGCCGAGGCGAAGAAGGCCAAGGAGATCGCGGTGGCGCAGGCGCGCGAGCAGAACGAGGCCGCGCGCATCGTGAGCGACGAGCGCAAGAAGACGGTGCTCCTCCAGGAGAAGAACGACGAGGAGGCCTTCGTCGCCCGCGAGGCGAAGGAGCGCGGCGTCTCGGTCGCCCAGAAGAACAAGGAGCGGGAGGTCGCGGTCGAGACCGAGCGCGTCGAGAAGGCGCGTCAGCTCGAGATCGTGAGCCGCGAGCGCGACGTGACGCTCCAGCAGATCGCGCGCGAGAAGGAGCTCGAGCTCCAGAAGAAGGACATCGCCGACGTGGTCCGGGCGCGGATCGCGGTCGACAAGACGGTGGCCGAGGAGGAGGAGCGCATCAAGGACGTGCGCGCGGTGGCCGAGGCGACGCGCCTCAAGGACGTGACGCGCATCAACGCGGAGGCCGAGGCGCAGGAGCAGCTCGTCAAGCAGCTCAAGGGCGCGGAGGCGAGCGAGGAGGCGGCGAAGTTCCGGGCGCGCGAGAAGCTCATCACGGCCGACGCCGAGCTCGAGGTGAGCGACAAGGCCGCGCGCGCGAAGATCCGCCTCGCCGAGGGCCTGCAGGCCGAGTCCGCGGCCGAGGGGCTGGCGCGCATCCGGGTGAAGGAGGCCGACGCGCAGGCGATCGAGAAGCAGGGGTTCGCCGAGGCGCGCGTGGCGCTCGAGAAGATGAACGCCGCCGCCGCCGGCGAGGAGAAGCAGGGCCTCGCGCGGGTGATGGTCAAGGAGGCCGAGGCGATGGCGATCGAGAAGCAGGGGCGCGCCGAGGCGACGGTCGCGAAGGAGCGGCTCCTCGCCGAGGCGGCGGGCATCGAGCAGAAGGGGCTCGCGGCCGCGCGGACGCGCGAGGCCGAGGCGCTCGCCCTGGAGAAGACGGGCCTCGCCGAGGCGACCGCGATCAAGCAGCGGCTCCTGGCCGAGGCGGCCGGCACGGCGGAGAAGGCGGCGGCGATGAAGGCGCTCGACGGCGTCGGGCGCGAGCACGAGGAGTTCCGCCTCCGGCTCGAGAAGGAGCGGGCGGTGGAGCTCGAGTCGCTGCGCATCCGGGCCGAGATCGCCAAGGCGCAGGCCGAGATCCTGCACGGGGCGTTCGAGCACGCGAAGATCAACATCGTCGGCGGCGACGGGGCGTTCTTCGATCGCTTCGTCAAGGCGGTCACACTGGGCCAGTCGGTCGACGGGCTGGTCGACCAGAGCGCGACGGTGCGCGCCCTGGCCGGCGACTACCTGAACGGCAACGCGAGCGTCACGGAGGACCTGAAGCAGCTCGTCGCGCCCGGGGGAAAGCCCTCGGATGGCACGCTGTCGGGGCTCCTGACGTCGCTCCTGCCGAGCGCCGACGCCGACGGGAAGAAGAAGCTCGAGGCGCTTGCCCAGAAGGCGCGTGAGCTCGGCATCGACGAGCTCGCGAAGCTGCGCACCCCGCGCGCCTGAGCGGCGCTCCCGCTTCGGATACGGGCCCACCTCGACGTTTTCGGTGCTCGGCGCCTGGAGCGCGCTTGCGCGCGGCCCGCCCCTCCCCAATCGCGGGCTCAGGGAGGGGCCCCCAGGCGAGCTCACGGCGAACGCGATCCGACCGTGCGGGGGGCCGGCACCGGCGTCCGATCATTCATCGACGGCGATACCTTCGCGCCGGAGCGCGTCGTATCGCTCGCGTCCACCTCGCAGATAAGTCTCCACGGTCGCCCGCGCTCCAGGGTGCTTCTGGGTCAAAGCCCGAGCGGCGAGGAGGAGATCTTCCACTGTGCGGGAGACGATTCGCGTCCGGCAGATGCCCGATGCGGACGCCGAGGGCAAGCGTGAGACGAAGAGATCCGGACTCATCCAGTGCTTGACCAGCGCGTCCGAAGCCTCCTCGATGATGGGCAGGTCGAGAGCCTGCGCGATCGCGAGGCCTTCATCTGCCAGGAAAAACGTCCCTGCGTGGTCGCGCATCGCGCTTCGCGCGTGGTCCTCGAGCGCGATCCGTTCCAAGAACATTGATGCTGATCCAGCGAGAAGCTCAACGCGATCCAACATGGGGATGTAACGGAATAGCCAGCCAGCCTCGTTCATGTAGAGGTCCCCTTCCGTCGCGTACAGGCCTACATGGACCATCGGATCGCCGGTCGCTGTCAAACGTGCCATCGGCCACGTCGACGAGACGAGCGCGGAGTCGTCCTCAGGCTCTTCGCCGCCCGGAGAGTCGAAGCCGAGGCATATCAACTGAAAGAGTCCGAGGGCCAGCGAAGGCGTCTTTGGATGGGTCCCTCGACGCACGAGGCCACCGAAATCTTCTTCAAGCTCGAACACTTTGTCGAACCACGGCGCCCCTCGCCGATCGAGCTCCTCGGCGAGTCGCTCGAAGCCGCATGTTCTCGAGGCATCCCGAAATACGCGCTCCCGCGCGAAGAATGTTCTCACGCGTTCCGAGAGATGCCCGCCGAAAGCCTCCAGCGACGGACGAGGTTGGCTCATGTGTTCATTGTCATTCTGTTGCCTTGATCCCTGCTTTGCGAAGCGCCGCCAGTCTGGCCGGACCACCAGGGCGATATGTGTCTACTGCGACGTGCACGCCGGGATAGAGCTGCACGACACGCTGAACAAGATCAACCACCTCCGCAGGGGATCTTGCAACGATGAGCGTCTTTTTCTTTCCACTCTCTGGTGCCTCGACGACCCGGACCCATATCGAGGAGCTGCGCCAATTCGTAACGACAGAATCCGACGCTTCCTCAATCCTCTGCAGTTGAAACAAATCTTCCAGATCGCGACCCGCGTCGACATCGATCGAGACGGCTGCATGGTCTGAAATTTGCGACATCATTTCGGACTCAAGCGCGATGTTTTCCAGGAAGGCGCGCATCGAATCGGCCTGGGCTTCTATCTTGTCGATCATTCCGATGTGTAGCCAGACTCTCCCGGTGTCGTCGACATACAGATGGCTCTCGTCTGCGTATAGACCAATCAGTATCAGCTCGCGACCGAGCTCCGTATGCATGACGCGAGGCCATGGTCGGGAAGCGAGATGTGTCGACAGATATCCCGGAAGTTCCTTGATTTGCTGCTCGGGAGGCGTCAGCATGATCATCTGATACAAGCCTATGGCGAGATCGGGTTGCCTGTGGGGCTTGCTTGCGCGCTTTACCATGCCACCGAAATCCTCTTCCACCTCGAACACGGCGTCGTACCATGGGATGCTTAAGCGCTCTAGCTCTGCCGCGAGCGTTTCCCAGTTGCACGAGCGGGACACGTCTCGGAACACCCCCTCGTTTTCGAGGAAGGTTCGTACGCGCAATGATAGGCGGTCGCAGAAGAGATCTGACGAAGGTCGCGACATGGTGTGTGTCAGGTCCGCGAATGGCGCTGCCATCCTCGCCGAGGATCGAGGCGCCACGTGCCTAGATTGTCAACCCCAGGGACGTCGCCCCTGGGGCGCTGGTTGGCCCTCATGTTGAACTCGGCGGACGGCATGGTCGTGGACGATGTCGGTCCTTTGCCTTGCGAATTGTCGAATCCTGGTGCGATAACTCGTGTAGGCGGCATCATCCCGGCGAGTGCATAGAGTCGCGGTATTGTCTGAGAGCAGTTTGGACACGATGCTCGAGGAACATCGCCTTGATGTGAAGAGATGCCCCCCTCGCGTTCGATCTCGTTCATGGCTGCGCGCAGGTTTTGTCGCCACTTCGGGTCGCCCGGCCTACACGTTCGTGGCGGGTTTCGTTGCTCCCAGTCACTCAAGTGAGCAGAAAGTGCGGCTGGTTCAGCGCACTGCTCAGGATTCACCCTGGAGCCCGTACCCCGAGCATTGGAAGGCGGCAGAGCAGCGAGAACAGCAGGATGAAGTGCATTCGCGTTAGCGCTCATTCCAGTCACGACGGTTCGGTCTCGTCGCATGATCGTCGTCACGCAAGGACGCAAGCCGTCCAGGTCCACGAGGTCGCTCGGCCGTCCATCAGCGTACGCATATGCCTTGATGCTCCCCTCGATCCCGATCGGCTCCGGGCTGAGGTACTCCCCGATCTCCGGGTCGTAGTACCTGTGCCAGTTGTAGTGGAGCCCCGTCTCCTCGTCCGCATATTGCCCCGGAAACCTGAGAGGCGTGATGCCCGCCTGCTCCGCCGGCACGTCGCCGTAGAGCCCCGCTTCGAGCTCGGTCGCGACGCTCCCGTCGCCTTCGAACAGCGCCTCCGGAAAACCGTTCACGCCATGGACGAAATACCTGAGCGCACCTGCCGCACCGTCCCGCTGCGCTAGCGGCAGCACGCTCTCCGGCAGCGTGACGTAGCTCCGCTCTTCCACCACGGGCGCCTGCCCATCCCGCGCTCGCTCGCTGCGCTCGTGCACCATCACATCGCCGCGAAAGGCGTACCGGGTCACGCTCTCGACCCGCCCGAGCCGCGCCACGCGCTTCTCGATCCTGCGGCCGAAAGCGTCATACGCGAACGCGATCGTCCTCCCCTCCGGGGTCCGCACCTGCATGAGCCGCCCATCGCTGCTCCAGTCGTAGGTCCACACGAGCTCGCGCCGCACCTCGCCTTGGCCGTCCAGCTCGCTCACGCGCTTCCGCACCACATCGCCGCGCTCGCTGTAGTCGTAACGCACGGTCTCTCGTCCCGTCGTGCGTGCCGTCAACCGTCCTCCCGGTGCGTACGTCCGCATGCTCGCCAGCTCGCTCCACCTCTCCCGCCGCGGTGAAACGGAACCGCTCCGCCGCCTTGCCCGCCTTGCGCCGCTCGCCGACGCGACCGTTCGCATCGCGGAGCAGCTCTCCCACCTTGCCCCCGAGGTCCTCATCGGCGCGGAGCAGCCCCGCAGGCGAGCAAGCATACGTCCTGCGCCACATCTCGCGTGACGGCAGCGGCCCGACCCAGGCGGGCTCACCCGGACGGATGCGCGGCGCCACGGGTCTGCCGAGCACGCGCTGCCGCTCCATCCACCCGTCCGCGTTGACCTCGGTCGTGATCGCGCCGCCGCCCGGCAAGAGCCGCTCGATCTCGAAGCCGCGCGCGTCGTAGGCGAGGCGCAGCGGCGCGTTCTCCCCGCCGATCTGCACGGCCACAGGCCGCCCCCTGACGTCGCGCTGCACGCTCATCTCGCCCCCCATCCCGCGCACGGAGGTGGCCTTGCCCATGCCGTCGTAGGTCCACGCGAACGCCGCGAGCACCTCCGCGCCCCGCCGCGTCACCTCCGTCGTCACCCGCCCCCGCCGGTCGTAGGTGTACTCGCACTCGATGTCGCCGCTGACGGCGCGCTCGATCCGGCCGACCGGATCGTACTCGAACACGTCCTCGCGCCCGTCGGAGGTGCTCCGTCTCACGAGCCTGCCGAGCGGATCGACCTCGAGGTCGACGCTCTCGGAGCCACACTGCCTCCGGACGATCCTGCCCAGCAGATCGAGCTTGTACCGGATCTCCCGCCCATCGAAGGTCCGCTCGCCGGTGATGCGCCCCTCGGCGTCGCGCTCGATCCGGTGCTCCTCGCCCGCCTCGTTGACGATGCGCACCAGGTCCTGCTCGCGGTCGTAGCGGTACCGCACCTTGCTCCCGTCGGGCCGCTCGAGCTCGGTGACGACGTGGAAGCCGCCCCAGCGCAGCGTGGTCGTGCGCCCATCGGCGTCGCTGATCCTCGCCAGGTTGCCGTCGGCGTCGAAGTCGTAGCGCGTCACCGCGCCGCCCGGCCCGAACACGGCCGCGAGCCTGCCGCAGGCGTCGTACGCGAAGCGGGTCTCGTGCCCGCGCTCGTCGGTGAAACCCATCACCCGGCCGAGGAAGTCGTAGCGGATGCGCCGCTCGGCGCCGTCGGGCTCGATGACGCGGACGCGGTTCGCGAGCGCGTCGTATTCCATGCGCGTCTCGCCGCCGTTCGGCAGGGTCGCGCCGGCCAGCAGGCCGCGCGCGTCGTAGGAGAATCCGACGACGAAGCCCATGTCGTCGTAGACGGCCACCACATCGCCGCGCGCGTCGCGCTCGTAGCGCGCGGCGCCGCCGAGCGCGTCGGTCATGGCCGAGACGTGCCCTCGCGCGTCGTGTTCGTAGGCGGTCCTGTTCGCCGCCGGATCGACCTCGGCCAGGAGCCGCCCCTCGGCGTCGCGCTCCCAGCGGAAGACCTGCCCCAGCGCGTCCCGGTACGTGCACAGCGCGCCGGTGTCGTCGTAGCCGAACAGATGCACGCCGCCGCCGGCGCCCCAGACCATCCGGTCGAGCTTGCCGAACACATTGCCGTCGACCCGCCGGATGGCGCGCGAGGTGATCACCTCCGTGAGCACGCCGTCGTGGTGGTCGACCTTGACGTGCAGGAATCCCTTCGCCCGCGAACCGTCGCTCAAGGTCCCCTGCACGCCGTCGTCGAGCGCGTCGTTGCCCTCGCGGTGACACCACGCCTCGATGCAGCGCCTGTCCTTGTAGCGAAACTCCGCCACGAGCCCGCCGGGCTCTTCCCGCCGCACCAGGCGATGGTCCTCGTCGTAGGCGAAGCGGTGCGCGTGCCCCGCGGCGTCCTCGGCCGCGACGAGGTCGCCGCGCGCGTCGAACGCGTACCGCCGCCGTGTCTCCCACCGACCGTGCGCAAAGGCGTTCTTGACCTCGAAGGCGGCGATGCTCCCGTCGGCGTGCCGCCGCACGCGCACCACACGGCCCACGCTGTCGATGACCTGCGCGAGGCGGCCGTCTTCGTAGGCGAGCGAGATGGCGTTGTCGTGGACGTCGACGATCCGGCTCAGCAGCCAGCGGCTGCCCCGCGGCTCCGCGAACAGGTACGCCAGCCCTTCCGCTGCGAGCGCGTAGCCCCATGCGTACCGCGTCAGCATCCCGCACGGCAGCCGCGCCGATTCGCCGGGATCGAGCTTCCTCGGCAGCTCCGTCGCCGCCGCGTGCGGCTCCAGCACCCGCAGGCCGCGGCGCCGCTCCTCGACCTGCCACGCGAGCGAGTGCGTCCAGCCGAAGCCGAGGCCGCAGTCCTCCTCGATGAGCGCGGAGCTGTAGCTGCGCTTGATCGCCAGCGGGATCGCGCCAGGCAGCGCGAGGTCGACGACCGCCACCGTGGTGACGCGCCCCGTGATGGGATCGACCGGATCGCCCGCGTGGGTGCCGCCGCCGCTTCCGTGGGTGGGGTTAGGGCAGCCGCCGCCGCTGCCGGGCCCGCAGCTCCCCGCGTCCTTGCCGCCGCCGCGCGCGCCGTTGCCGCCGTTCTTCCCATCGCCGCCCTGTCCGTCGCCGCGACCATTCCCGCCGCGGCCGTTGCCGCCTCCGCCGCCCCCGCCGCCGCCGAGGATGAAGACGCCGGGGTTCATGCCGGGGATCACCGCTGCGTTGGGAAACGGGGCTGTTCGCGCCATGCGGGCATGCTCGGCGACGGGCGTGCCGATCGCAACCCGCGCGCAGTTCCTCCACGTGCTCGACCGCGCCGTGACGACGCGGCGGCGGTCCCCCCGCCGTTGCCGTGTCCCCGGGGCGCGTTGGCGACGCGGCGGCGGCTCCCGGGGCGCGTCGGCGACGCGGCGGCGGCTCCCCAAGGCGCGTCCCCCCACGCGGCGCTGCATGCCACCGCGCGTCCCCCCACGCGGCGCTGCACGCCGGCGCGCGTCCCCCCACGCGGCGCTGCACGCCGGCGCGCGTCGCCGACGGCCTCGTCCGGAATCCGCGAGAGCTCGCCCGAGCGGACGGGGCTCCCGGCCGCCTCGAGGGCAAGCTTCTCGCCGACCGCTACCGATCTCCCGATGTCATCGCGCCATGACCGCTACTGCTTCCTCGTCACGTGGATCACGGCGGCGAGGCACATTTCGTCGAGCGTGCTCTCGCCGAGGTGCACGTCCACCGGGGCGGGGATATGCTGCTCCTTGAGCGCCTTCGCGAGGAATGGATTGCTGTTCGAGTTGTCGTACGTGCAGCGCATCGTCAGCAGGTCGCCGCCGCGGAGGCGCGGGAGCTGCTCGATGGGAGCGTCGTAGTAGAACCCGCGCTGCCACGAGAAATCCCACCTCGGCGTCTGCACCAGGCACTGCTCCGCAGGCGCGTCGGCGGCGCCCTCCTCGCGCTCGAGGGTGACCTTCATGTCCGTGCCGACATAGTGCATGTGCGTGCCGGCGCCATAGAGGTACGTCTCCGAGAGAGATACCGCAGCGGGCATCCTGAACTGCATGGTCTCGACATGATCCGTCTCGCCGGCGGGGATCAGGAACTCCACGCCATCCGCGTCGTTCGGCCCGGGGAGGAGGCCGCGCCCCTGCGCGAAGGGAGACTCGAAGTTGCCGATCAGCGCGATGCCCATGAGCCACTCCGGCACGCCCTGGGTGAAGCGCAGCTGGAGGCGCGTCGCGTCGGGCTCGGCGGTCGTCCCGGCCGGGTGATAGTGGACCTGCATCACCAGCCGCGCCCCCGCGGGGAGCTCAGCGCCGATGTTCGGTTCGAGCTCGATGGGGACGCCCCCCGGCGCCCACGCGGCGACGAGCTCGCCCGAGAACCCGGGGCCGCCAAAGCAGTCGTATCCGCCGTGCTCATCCACGAGCGCGTCGGTCGCGCCATCCCTGTCGATGAACACGAGCGCGTGGTGCACGACCTTGCTGTTGCCCGGCACGAGGTGCACGCCGTTGATGTACCGCGTCTCCGTGAGCCCAGGATCCATCACGAAACACCGGAACTGGTCGGCATCGCCGCTCGCGACGAACGGCTCCTGCGGCGCGACCTCCAGCTCGACGCCGGGCAGCCCCGGCGCCTCGGCCACGAACGGGGGCGGCGCGTCCGCCGGATCCCCCTCGGGAGCCCCCGATGCGGCCCACGCCTCGAGGACCGCTATCTCCTCCTCCGTCAACCGGAGATCGTCCTTCCAGCCGTGAGGAGGCTGGCACTCGTCCGTCTCCATCGCACCCCACGGCGGCATCGTGCGCTCCCGCGCCGAGCGCGCGAGCAGGCTGGCCACGCTGTGCGCGGAGTCGTACGCCGTCAGGCTGAACGGGGCGATGTTGCCGGGAGAATGGCAGCTCATGCAGTGCTTCTGCAGCAGCGGCTCGACGTCTCGATGGAACGTCGGAGACGCCGCCGTGGAGCCCGGCGCTTCCTCGCCGGAGCACCCGAGAAGGAACCCCGGAAGGAGCGCAAGCAACGTGAGCGCGCCAGATGTCGAATTTCGCATGGTACCCCTTTTCGATAGCCCGCGTGGTACGTGTCCTGAGCCGTCGAGAGGGCAGCGCGGCGGCCCCAGGCGAGCCGCCGCGCTCCCGTCGCCGTCAGGGCTCGCGGTGGATCAGTGGACCTCGTTGTGGCACGTGGCGCTGCAGTCGTCGCCGCTCGCGGTGTTGCCGTCGTCGCACTCCTCGAACGCCGTCTGCCGCACGCCGTCGCCGCAGTGCGGGCCGAACACGCAGCCCGGAGCGCACTCGCCGTAGCCGCCGTCGTTCTCGCCGTCGTCACACAGCTCGGGCGGCGCCTGGGTCACGCTGTCGCCGCAGCGCGGGCCGTACACGCAGCCCGGAGCGCACTCGCCGTAGCCGCCGTCGTTCTCGCCGTCGTCGCACTCCTCGCCGAGCTCCCGCTGCACGCTCCCGTCGCCGCAGACGGCGCCGATCCGGCAACCGAGGCAGCCCATGCTGCCGTCGTTCACGCCGTCGTCGCACTCCTCGCCCCACGCGTCCTGGGTGACCCCGTCGCCGCACTTCGCCGCGTCGCCGCACTCCGGCGTGCACCCGCCGTAGCGGCCGTCGTTCACGCCGTCGTCGCACGTCTCGTTGGGCTCCTGGACGACCGCGTCGCCGCACCGCGGCCCGATCACGCACTCCGCCGTGCACCCGCCGTAGCGGCCGTCGTTCACGCCGTCGTCGCACTCCTCGCCGAACTGGCTGTCGATCTCCTCGTCCCCGCAGCGGGGGGCCGCCACGCAGCCCGGCGCGCACGCCTCGGAGCCATAGCCGCCCAGGTTGGTGCCGTCGTCGCAGATCTCGTACGGCGAGGTCGTCACCCCGTCGCCGCAGTAGAGCCCCAGCGTGCAGCTCGTCGAGCATTTCCCGTACCCCGGGCCGTTCTCGTCCTCGTCGTCGCACTGCTCGTCGGGCGTGACGATGCCGTCGCCGCACACGGGCTCGCAGACGGACGAGGCCGCGTTGAAGCCGCCGAGCGTCAGCTTGTAGCTGGATGCCGTGGTGTGGCGCTCCGCCTGGAACACGACGACCTCGTAGACGCGCCCCTCCGTGAGGCCGAGGTCATCCATGCGCACCGTCCCGCGATCGTCCTCGACGCCGGCGACCTCGCCGGTCCCCATCGGGGTGTGGATGCCGCCGAGGTCGATGCGGAGCCGGTTGTTGATGAACACCCAGACGTCGTCGTCCCCGTAGAAATCGAGCCGCTCCCCGCCGTGGTACTCGAACCAGTAGCGGACCTCGCTCGTGAAGTAGAAGTTGTGATTGCCCGCCACGGCCCAGTCGTTGAACGGATCGCGGGCCTCGCGGTTCGCCTCGCGCTGCGCCACGGGCACCGACGGGTCCTGCCAGCCCTTGCCGTCGAGCGGGAAGAACAGGTGATCCTCGAAGAGGAACACGCCCGACGTCCCGACACGCGCGAGCGGGAGCCAGCCCACGACCGTCTTCGAGAGGTCCGAGTCGTTGTACCAGCGATTGAAATCGGTGGCGTTCGTGAGGAAGGCATTCGGTCGCGCCGCGGCGAACTGGGGCTTGTTGTCGGCGCCGAGCGCGCTCTGCACGATGCCCGTGACGATGGCGTCCGGCGGGTTGGAGTCAGGCTCGAAGTTCGGCGCGTCGTGCTTGAAGTCGCGGTACACGATCGGCACGCGGAGCTCGTCGCCCAGGGTCGAATCGTTCCTGCAGCTGTACCCCGGCTCGATCGTGCACCCGCTCGAGCAGCCGTCGCCGCTCCTCGTGTTGCCGTCGTCGCACGCCTCGTCGCCGAGCCGCAGCCCGTCGCCGCAGGCCGACGAGCACCCGCTGTCGCCGCAATCCGGCTCGACCTGGCAGAACGGCGTGCAGCCGTCGCCGAGGTTGGCATTGCCGTCGTCACACGGCTCCGAGCCCTCCCTCTTCCCGTCGTTGCAGAGGGTATCGCGGCAGACGTAGCCGCCGGGCGCGGACTGGCACACGAGGCCAGGCTCCCACTTGCAGGTGGCGTCGCACCCGTCGCCATTCGTCGTGTCGCCGTCGTCGCAGTCCTCGCCCGCGACGACGCGCCCGTCACCGCAGACCGCCGTGCAGCGGCTCCCCGCGCGCGCGCAGTCGAACCCGGCCTCGAGGCCGCAGGTCGACGAGCAGCCGTCGCCCGAGAGCGTGTTGCGGTCGTCGCACGCCTCGCCCACGCCGATCTGGCCGTCGCCGCACACGACCGTGAACGTGCAGTGCACGCCGTCCGGGCACTTCCAGCCGGCCTCGACAAGGCAGCTCGGCGAGCAGCCGTCGCCGGGCTCCGTGTTCCCGTCATCGCACCGCTCGGTCGGCCGCAGGCGGCCGTCGCCGCAGCGCTCGACCGGCTTGCAAGGCTGCCCGGGGACAGGGCACGTGACGCTGCCGGGGTCCTCCAGCGCGCAGACCTCGGAGCACCCGTCTCCGGACACCGTGTTCCCGTCGTCGCAGCTCTCCCCGCCCGAGACGCGCGCGTCGCCGCACGAGTGGAGCCGGTAACACGGCTCCCCCGGCGTCCGGCAGACCCAGTCGCCCGGCTCCCTCTGGCAGCGATCGTCGCAGCCGTCGCCCGAGGCGGTGTTGCCGTCCTCGCAGCTCTCGCCGGGCTCCACCGCCCCGTTGCCGCACGCGATCGTCGTGTGACAGAGCTCCCCGGGCTCGCAGACGCAGTACGGCTCCACCTTGCAGGCGCCAGAGCAGCAGTCCCCGGGGAGGCTGTTCCCGTCGTCGCACGCCTCGCTCCCCTGGTTGATCTCGCCATCGCCGCACGCCGGCTCCACCGCGTCGCACTCCGGCGGAGGATCCGGCGATTCGCAGGGATCGCCCCCGGCGCCCCCGCTCCCGCCCGATCCGACCGTCATGAACCCGCCGAAGCCCCCGCTGCTGTCCTCGCCGCCGGTGCCTGAAGCCCCGCCGCCGCCCGCACCGCCCTCGCCGCCGCCCGCACCGCCCTCGCCGCCGCCCGCACCGCCCTCGCCGCCGCCACCGCAGGCGACGAGCGGACCGGCGAGCACCACGAGGAGCACGGAAGTAAGTCTCTTTCCCAAGCCCATCGACGCCACCATCCCAACTTGCTTCAGAAGGTCGTCACGCTGTCCATGCCACGCCGCGAGGCGCCTCGAGCGACGAGGTGCGCCGCTGGAGGCAAAGTGAGCGCGCGTCGCACAGGCGCACGCTCGCATCGACATGTGGGTCGCCCTCGTTCCCGCCTCATCGCAACGCAGCCACCCGCGTGGAGCAAGCGGATTTCACGGTATAGCGGGTTCCCGACGCGCCGCCCGCCGGGACGCGACGGAATCCGCGGGCGGCGCGGCGGCATGGCGGCGCGACGGCGGCGGCGCTCGAGCTTGACATCCCTGGAAGAGGTCCTGGTGCCGCCTCGCGCGCCGCGCCGCCTCGCGCGCCGCCGCGCCGCCCGCCGCGCGGTCGCCATCTCGCCCCCCGGACGCGGCGAACGGCTGTAACCTGGCCGCGGGCAGGCCGAGGCCCGCGCGGATTCGACGCGGGGGCGGGCCTTTCGGCTGACCACACGGAGCATGCATGGTGTCGACAGGGGCCTTGGACGGCGCGGCCCGAGCGGCGGGGGCGTCCCCGCCGCAGGCGGCGGAGCCGCTGGATGGGGGCAATTACGAGGTCATCCGGAGGCGGCTCGTCGAGCGCGCCGAGGAGCTCGCCCGCCGCGCCGAGGCGCTCAACGCGCGGCGAAAACAGGTGTTCGGCGGCACGGACCTCGCGCTCCTCGAGAACGCCCGCGTCAGGACCGAGAACAACTGCGTGCCGCGCGACATCGTGAGCATCCGGGGCAAGCTGCTCGTCGGCTACCTCGTGTTCATGGGGCTGAAGGAGGTCAACGTCGGCGACGTCTTCAGCCTCCACCGCTTCGCGAAGGACGGCGGCGCGTTCGACCTGTCCCACGTGCCGCTCGACGAGGGCGAGGCGTTCCTCGGCGACCCCAGCTTCGTCAAGGAGTTCAAGGACCTCCACCGCTACGTCAAGGAGCCCCGGCTGCTCCAGCTGCGGCGCAGCGGCGACACGCGGCTGCTCGCCATCTTCCAGGTCGGCGCGACCGAGCGCGACACCAAGGTGTTCCGGTGGAGCATCGACGCGACCGGGCGCATCCGGTACCTCGACGCGCGCGGCGACGAGGACAACGTCCGGCCGCGCGCCCACGACTTCGCCTGGACCCAGGCCACCCGCGACGACCACGTGCAGGGCAAGCACCCGCACGTCGCGATCCTCGGCGAGATCTTCGTCGAGACGGTCGGCGGCGATCTCACGGTCAAGGTCGAGAACAACACGACCACGGGGCTCGGCATCTACCGCGAGCCGGTCGACGACGCGGGCCAGGCGCTCGACGACGCCGACATCCAGTACGCCCGGCTCGGGCCGCTCATCCTGCTCAAGATCAAGCCGTTCCGGGAGCCCTCGTACCGCTACCTCGTCTACAACGGCCGCACCCGGAAGGTCACGCGCATCGACGCGATCGGCCTCGCCTGCCTGAGCCTCCCCGAGGACCAGGGCATCGTCTTCCCGAACGGCTACTACCTCATCACCGGCGAGACGAAGCGCTTCGAGGGCAGCACCGAGAGCCTCGTCTTCGAGCGGGTCATCCGCTCTCCGAACGGGGAAGACGTGCTCTACGTCTTCCACCAGGTCGTGGAGGGGCGGTACGTGCTCTTCCCGTACAACCTGATCCGCAAGGAGATCGCGACGCCGATCCAGTGCCACGGATACAGCCTCTTCGACGACGGCAAGATGGTGATCTTCCGGGCGTCGAGCGACGAGGCGACCCGCGTCCACCCGATGCAGATCTGGCAGACGCCGTTCATGACCGCGGAGTTCGCGGCGTCGGCGCCGACCGACGGCTCGTACCTCGCGAAGGTGGGCAACGCCGACCTCGTCCGGGGGATCTCCGACGCGCTCAGCATGCGGCGCGCGGCGCTGGACGGGTCGCCGACCCGGCAGACGTACGAGGATCTCATCAAGACCGCCGAGCGGATGGCCGACGCCTACTACTGGCTCGGCCACGCCGAGGCGGGCGATCTCCTGTCCGTCGTGAACGAGCTCCGGGGCGTCTCCGAGAGCATCGTCGACGAGTTCGAGAAGGTCGAGGGCATCAAGGCGCGCGCCGCGGCCGCGCTCGCCGAGGCCGAGGCGGCGCAGCGGCAGCTGCTCTCCGGGGTGCGGCCCGAGGACGCGGCGAGCGTCGACGCGTTCCTGAAGGCCCTGACCGCGCTGCGGCGGCAGCGGGGGCACCTCATCACGCTCCGCGAGCTCAAGTACATGGACCTCGGCCGCGTCGACGCGCTCGAGGCCGAGATCGTCGCGCGCGCCGACGAGGTGAGCCAGGCGTGCGTGACGTTCCTCCTCGGCGAGCAGGCGTTCCGCCCGCTGGCCGACCGGCTCGCGGGCCTCATCGCGAAGATCGAGGCCGTCGCGAAGTCGCCCGAGCTCGCGCCGTTCGCCGCGGATCTCGACGCCGTGAACGAGGGGCTCTCGGTGCTCGCCGAGATCGTGGCGAGCCTCAAGGTCGACGACCCCACGGCGCGGACCCGGATCCTGGAGGGGATCAGCGAGGTCTACGCGCAGCTGAACCGCGCGCGCGCGACGCTGAGCGCCCGCGGCAAGGACCTGCGGGGCGCGGAGGGGCGCGCGGAGTTCGGCGCGCAGTTCAAGGTGTTCGGCCAGAGCGTCTCGAGCGCGATCGCGGTGTGCGACACGCCCGAGCGCTGCGACGCCGAGCTGTCGAAGCTGCTCGTCCAGCTCGAGGAGCTCGAGGGGAAGTTCGGCGAGTTCGACGAGTTCCTGGGCGAGCTCGCGGCCAAGCGCGAGGAGGTGAACGACGCGATCGCGGCGCGCAGACAGGCGCTGCTCGACGAGCGGCAGCGGCGCGTCTCGAACCTCGTCGCCGCGGCGGACCGGATCGTCCAGGGGGTGGCGCGCCGGGCGCGCACCTTCGCGGGCGTGGACGAGCTCAACACGTACTTCGCGTCCGACGCCATGGTCGCGAAGCTCCGCGATCTCGCGGCCGATCTCCACGCGCTCGGCGACAGCGTGAAGGGGGACGAGGTCGAGGCGCGGCTCAAGTCGGCGCGGCAGGACGCGCTCCGGGCGCTGCGCGACCGCGAGGACCTGTTCGAGGGCGGCGGCGACGTCATCAAGCTCGGCCGCCACCGCTTCAACGTGAGCACGCAGGCCCTGGAGCTCACGCTGGTCCCGCGCGGCGAGGGGCTCGCGCTGCACCTCACCGGGACCGATTTCTTCGAGCCGATCGAGGATCCGGCGCTCGAGAGCGCGCGCGATCTCTGGGGCCAGGAGCTCGCGAGCGAGACCCCCGAGGTCTACCGGGGCGAGTTCCTCGCGGGCTCGATGCTCGCGGACGCGGAGGCGGGGCGGGGCGGGCTGTCGATCGAGCGGCTGCGCGAGGCGTCCCTCGGCCCGGGCGGGCTGCTCGGCGCGGTGCGCGCGTACGCGGAGGGCCGGCACGACGAGGGCTACGAGCGCGGCGTCCACGACACGGACGCGGCGCTGATCCTGGAGAAGGTGCTCGCGCTGCGGTCCACGGCGGGGCTCCTGCGCTTCGGGAGCGCGCCGCGGGCCCTCGCCTGCCTGACCTGGGCGGGGCTCGACGCGCGCGCCCGGGACCTCGCGCACCGGCGGTCGCGGAGCCTCGGCCGGCTCGCGGCGCAGCTCGGCGAGAGCGAGGCGCGGGCGGCGCTCGCGGCCGAGCTCGCGCAGGGCGTGGCCGCGACGGCGGCGGCGCATCGGCTCGAGGCGAGCGCGGCGGACGTGCGCGTGGCGGCGCGGTACCTCGTGGAGGAGCTGGCGGCGGAGCGCCCCCGGTTCGTGACGAGCGACGCGGCGCTCGCGCTGCGCGACGCGCTGCTCGCGCGCCTCGACCTCGCTGGGGGCCGCGCGGCGTTCGAGGAGGACCTGCGGCAGCTCGAGAAGCACCCGGCCGAGCGGCTGGAGCTCGCGCTCGCGTGGCTGCGCGGGTTCGCCGCGGTCAACGATGGGGGCTCGCCCGGCAAGCCGGGCTCTGCCCCCAAACCCCCGGGCCCTGCGCTGGCCCACCTCGCCCTCGAGGCGGCGGTCGTCGTCGTGACGGAGCGGCACATCGAGCGGGAGCCGAGCGGGGCCGTCACCGAGGCCCGCGTCGAGGGGCTGCTCGGGCAGCACCCGCGCATCAAGGAGCGCGCGATAGCGCTCCGGCTCGACGAATTCCTGAGCAGGATCGAGGACTTCCTGCACGAGAGGGCGCCGCGCTACCGCGCCTACAGGAAGGTGAGGAGCGAGATCGCGGAGCGGGAGCGGAAGCGGCTGCGCCTCGAGGAGTTCGCGCCGCGGGTGCTCACGTCGTTCGTGCGCAACCGGCTCATCGACGAGGTGTACCTGCCCCTCGTCGGCGCGAACCTGGCGAAGCAGCTCGGCGCCGCGGGCGACGTGAAGCGCACCGACCTGATGGGCATGCTGCTGCTCATCTCGCCGCCGGGCTACGGCAAGACGACGCTCATGGAGTACGTCGCGAGCAAGCTCGGCCTCGTGTTCATGAAGGTGAACGGGCCGTCGCTCGGCCACGAGGTGACGTCGCTCGACCCGGCCGAGGCCCCGAACGCGACGGCGCGCCAGGAGGTCGAGAAGATCAACCTGGCGTTCGAGATGGGCAACAACGTGATGCTGTACCTGGACGACATCCAGCACACGAACACGGAGCTGCTCCAGAAGTTCATCTCGCTCTGCGACGGGCAGCGCCGGATCGAGGGCGTGTGGCGGGGCCGGACGAGGACGTACGACCTGCGCGGCAAGAAGTTCTGCGTGGTGATGGCGGGCAACCCGTACACGGAGTCGGGCGCGCGGTTCCAGATCCCCGACATGCTGTCGAACCGGGCCGACACGTACAACCTCGGCGACGTCCTCGACGGCAAGGAGGCGCTGTTCGCGCTGAGCTACCTGGAGAACGCGCTCACGTCGAACCCGACGCTCGCGCCGCTCTCCGGGCGCGCGCCGGGCGACACGCACAAGCTCATCCGGATGGCGCAGGGAGAGGCCATCGCCGCGACGGAGCTCGAGCACGCCTACTCCGCCGCGGAGGTCTCGGAGATGGTCGCCGTGTTCGAGCGGCTCTTCCGGGTGCAGAAGGTGCTCCTGTCCGTGAACCTCGAGTACATCCGGAGCGCGTCGCAGGACGACGCCTTCCGGACGGAGCCGCCGTTCAAGCTCCAGGGCAGCTACCGGAACATGAACAAGCTGGCCGAGAAGGTCGTGGCGGCGCACACGCCCGAGGAGGTCGACCGGCTCATCGACGATCACTACGTGAGCGAGTCGCAGACGCTGACGACGGGCGCCGAGCAGAACCTCCTCAAGCTCGCCGAGCTGCGCGGCCGGATGACGCCGGAGCAGGCGGCGCGGTGGGACGAGATCAAGAAGGGCTTCGTGCGCATCAAGCGCATGGGCGGCAAGGAGGACGACCCGGTCGTGCGCGTGACCGGCACGCTGTCGATGCTGGGCGAGCAGCTGGAGGGCATCCGCGGGGCGATCGGGAAGGCGGCCGCGGTGGCGCAGGCGGGGGACGCGCGGGCGCGGGAGATGAAGCAGTGGCTCGCGCCCGAGATGGAGCGGCTCTCCACGGCGCTCAGGGGGGCGGCGCAGCCGCGGGTCGACGTGAAGGTCGAGACGGATCGCTCGGTGTCGGAGTTCGTGGGGCACCACCTGTCGCTGGTGGAGCGGCTCGTGGCGCCGCTCGCGAAGGCGACGACGCAGAGCGCGTTCGGCATCCGGGCGATCGAGGCCCAGATCTCGGAGCTCGCGCAGGGGCTCCGGTCGCTCGACGAGAAGGTCCGCGCGGCGGCGCGCCCGCAGAGCCAGCCGCCGCCGCCGCGCTTCGAGGCGCGGGTCGGGGCCGCGTCGCCGGCGAACTTCTACCGGACGGCGCCCGCGGCCGACGTCGTCGACCACGGCGGCATCTTCGTGCCGACCTTCCGGCCGCCGCCGGCGCGCGGGACGACGGTGGCGCTCAAGATCCCGTTCGCGGAGGGCGGCGAGATCGACGCCGTGGGGGTGGTCGAATGGACGCGCGAGGCAGAGGAGGAGGGCCCGCCTGGGTTCGGGGCGCGCTTCGTGCGGCTCTCGGGCGAGCAGCGGGAGCTCGTGGAGGGGTTCGTGCGGCAGCGGGAGCCGATGCTGCTCGGCATGTGAGCGCGCTCGCAGAGACGGCGCTCGTACGCTCTGCTGTCGACGCCGCGCGACGCCGCGCTTGCGCGCAGGGCGGAGCATCGCGCGGTGCTCCGGCGCGGAGGTATGCGGCCCGAACACAGCATCCGAGCTGAGCCGAGGCTGCCCGATGCTCGTCCCCCGAGCGAGCGGCCGCGCGCACCCCTCTATCGCGCGCCCCTCCATGAGGAGTAGAGCGGCCTCCCTCGTGCGTGATATCACCGTCATGACGCGGTTCGTCGGCGATGGCCTGGATCCGAAGCCCGCGCTCCGGCGCCGGGCACTCAGGAGCTTCAGCGCATGAAGATGATGACCCTCGGACCCTTTGACGGGAACGCGTGGCTGCTCGGCCGGAAGATCGAGCGGACGGTCGCGGAGTGGAAGGAGCCCGCGCGGCTCGCGATCGTGGCCATGCCGAGCGGGACGAAGCACGAGGAGTACCTCGCCGCGGTCGAGGACGCGACGGGCGTTCCGGTGGTCGGAGCCACCACCGGCGGGGTGTCGTTCACGGAGCGCGGCTTCAGCAGGAGCGGGGTGACGTGCGCCTTCCTCGGGGGAGCGAACGTCGAGGTGGCGTGCACCGCGGCGCGCGAGCTGCGCTCGGATCACGGCAAGAGCATCAGGGCGGCGCTGAGCGACATGGACGAGGCTGTCTCGAGCGGCAGCGGGCGGAGCGGGGCGACGAGCTCGATCCTGGTGCTGGCGGACGCGTTCGCGTGCGACGGCGACGATCTGGTGGCCGCGCTCCGCCAGGGCGTGCCGCCGCACACGCGCGTCTTCGGCGGGACGGCGGGCGACGGGTGGACGTTCGAGGGGGCGCGGGTCTTCCTCGGCCGCAAGGTGCTGACGGACGCGGCGGTCCTCGTGCGGTTGACGCACCGGCAGCGGGTGAACATCGACGTGGTGCACGGTTTCCGCGCCGCCGAGGGCGGGCGGGATTTCACGATCACGGACATCGAGCGGAACGTGCTCAGGACGCTGGACGGGCAGCCTGCGGCGCGTGTGTACGAGGAGGAGCTCTCGCGGCTCGGCTTCCGGTCGAGCGGCGAGGGGCTGCTCCAGACGATGGCGAAGCACGCGCTCGGGGCGAAGACGCCGTTCGGCGAGTCGCTGAAGATCAGGTCGCCGATCGCTATCCGTGGGGACGGCGCGGTGGTGCTGACCGGGGGGCTGGCGCGCGGGCAGGTGGTGCGCGTCGTGAACGCGGCGACCGACGCGGTGCTCCAGGCGGCGAAGAGCCTGTCGACCAAGGTGCTGGGGCCGCTGCCCGGGGTGGCCGGTTCGCTGGTGTTCGACTGCGCTGCGCGGTTCCGGATGCTGGGCGAGCGGTACCGCGAGGAGGTGCGGGCGTTCCTCTCGCCGAACGCGGCGTCGAACCCGATGTTCGGGATGGCGTGTTACGGGCAGATCGCGAAGTTCGGGGGGAGCGTCGAGGGGTTCTACAACACGAGCGCGGTCATGGTGGCGTGGGGGGAGTCGGACCAGGCGACGGCTGGCGGCTGAGCTTTGCTGGGCTGACGAAGAGGCGGGGCGGCTCGTTGCGCGTGTGGGGGCTTTGCTGAGCTGACCGGCCCGAGGAGAGGCACGAGCTGGGTCTGGTCAGCCGACGGACGATAGACGCCCTCGACGTTCACGAAGGTGCGATGACGTTGCACGGCCGTTCGTGGCACGCGTCATGTCTGCACCGCGGCGAGCGTGTCACCGGACCACCATCGATCGCGAGACACCTGCAGGGGAGCAACACCGCTGGACGTCGAGCTGCGTCCGGCGCGGCCTACCCGATGCGGTCCGTTCACGGCGCGCTGGCTTCGCCGCGAGAGGGGCGCATGTCGAGGCTGAACAGGACGGGTGGGTCGTCAAGGTGCTCGACTTCAGCGTCGCCAGGAACCTCTCGATCAACGGCGGACTCCACACCATGCCAGGCGGGGCGGTCGGGTCTCCGCTGTACATGAGCCCGGCGCACGTCGTTCGCTGAGCATACGACAGTGACACGGAGGAGTGACTTCATGCGATGCAATCCGTTGGAGAAGGCTCATCGATTCCGGTGCGCCGCTGTGCTCGCCGCGGCATTGTGCGCGACCGCGTGCCAGCGGGCGCGAATGTACGAGGAGCCTGTAGGACCGAGGCCGGTCGTCGGGTGCGACGTGTTCGCGAGCGCGAGCGCTGCGCCCGGAGGCGCCGGGACGCGCGACGCTCCCCACGCGCGCCTGCAAGACGCGATCGACGACGCGAAGGGCGGGACGGTTTGCGCATGCGCCGGCCATCCTTTCGCCGAGGCCGTGACGCTGCCCGCGGGGATCGAGGTGCGCGGGGACTTCACGTGCAATGGAGAGTGGAAGCAGAGCTCGGATGCGAAGAGCACGATCGCGGGGCCGGCGGGACAGGTCGCGCTGACCCTGACGGGCGACGCGGACGGGGCGAAGGTGCATGGATTCGTGATCTCCGCGGCGAGCGCGACGGAGCCTGGCGGGTCGTCCATCGCGGTTGCCGTGGCGGACATCGCGGCCGAGCTGAGCCACCTCGAGGTGCGGGCCGGCGACGGCATGCCTGGCGCCGACGGTGAGCCGGAGGCGACCGCGGCAGACGCTGGGGGGGACGCTCCGACAGAGGGCGCGCACGCACCGACGAATGCCTGCGTAGTTCCCGCGCGCGGTGGTGAGTCCGGACGGATGACGTGCGGTGACGTGGTCACCGATGGTGGCCCGGGCGGGACCGGGGAGACGTCGCCCCTTTCCGTGAGTCTGCCCTCCACGCCCGCGCAACCCGGTGAGGGCGGCAAGCCGCTCGCGAGCACGCCCCCGGACGGATTTGGAGGCACGGTCGACGCCTCGGGAACCCGCCAAGCCGGCATCGCCGGTGCCACTGGCGCCAGCGGGACGCCTGGCGAAGGCGGCCATGACGGGAGGCTGACCCTCGCCGGCATCACAGACGGCGACGGCGCCCCCGGCCAGCCCGGCAAGCCGGGCCAGGGAGGCGGAGGGGGAGCTGGCGCACGCGTGCTGGGCGTCGTTTGTACCTTCATCGACGGACGTCCGGCAGACGGCGCTGCCCCGGGAGGTGGGGGTGGAGGCGCAGGCGGATGCGGCGGCAAGGGCGGCGCAGGCGGGAGAGCCGGCGGGTCCAGCCTCGGAATCGTGAGCATCGGGACGAAGCTGGGCCTGGCCGATGTGACCGTCACGGTGGGTCATGGCGGCCATGGAGGAATCGGCGCCGCAGGACAGAGCGGCGGAGAAGGGGGGCGAGGTGCGCCGGGCGGCACGACCCGGAACGATACGAATGCGCCCGACAACGGGGCTGGGGGGATGGGCGGTCGTGGCGGCGATGGCGGCCCCGGAGGCGGCGGGCGCGGCGGACATGCGATCGGCATCGCCTACGACGCCGCCCCTGCTGTCACGCCGTCGTTGAAGGAGTTCATCCCTGGAGAGCCGGGTGAAGGCGGTCTGGGAGGACTCGAGTCGTCATCCAGCGCAGGCCACGCCGGCGTCAGCGCCGCCTGCTGGAGCTTCAAGACAGGGACGCGCTGCGCGCCGTGAGCCGCGGCCGCCGCCACGCAGCACACCTCGAGGAAGACCTATTTGAAGATGGGCAACGGCCGCACGGGGTCGCCTCAGAATCCGAGCGCTCGGATCGCCTTGCGGATCGTGTCCGCGCTGGCCCGGACGCCGGCCTCCTCCTCGGGGCTCATCGGTATGGGCAGCTGTGACTCGACGCCGGACCGGTTCACGATGCACGGCACGCTCAGGCAAACGTCGTCGATCCCGCGATAGCCACTCAGCAGGCTGCTGACGGGCAGCACGCGGCTCTCGTCGCGGAGCAGGGCTTCCAGGATCTTGGCGGTCGCGAGGCCGATAGCGTAGTTCGTCGCGCCCTTGCCGGAGATCACCTGGGCGGCGGCGTTCTTCACGTTGGAGAAGATCTCCGCCCGGTCGCTCGCGCCGAGCGCGCCGTGGCCGGGCACGGACCACGCGTCGAGCGGGATGTTCGCCACGTTCGCGCTGCTCCACAGCGGCACCTCGCTGTCCCCGTGCTCTCCCGCGATGTACGCGTGGACGTTCTGCACGGCCACGTCGAGCCGCCTCGCGATGAGGAACCTGAACCGGCTGCTGTCGAGCACCGTGCCGCTGCCGATCACGCGGGCGGGCGGGAGGCCTGTCAGCTTGAGCGTGACATACGTGATCACGTCGACCGGGTTGGTGACGAGCAGGTAGAGCGCGTCCGGCGCGACGGCCTGGAGCCTCGGCAGGAGCTCGCGGCATATCGCGACGTTCGCGGTGGCGAGGTCCATCCTGCTCTGCCCGGGCTTCTGCTTCGCACCGGCGGTGATCACGACGACGTCCGCCCCGCGGCAGACCTCGACGTCATCGCTGCCGTCGAGCGTGGCCACCGGGACGAACTGCAGCCCATGGTTGAGGTCGAGCACCTCGGCGTCGACCTTGGCCCGGTTCGTGTCGAACAGGGCGATCTGCTTCGCCACGCCGCGGAGCAGGCTCGCATAAGCGATCGTCGCGCCGACGCTGCCAGCACCCACGATCGCGACCTTGCTGGAAGAGATGGTCCGGTGATCAGGCATACCGCCGGGGTACAGCGCCGGGGCGATTGCACCAAGGCAAATCGGGCCGCTGAGCCCGCGCGGGGTCAGCCGTGGCCGCCCGGCGGCGGGGCGGCCGGCGCCACGACGATCGCCGCCAGGACCGCCGGCGCCGCCCTCGGGTCGGCGGCGGGTGCTGCGGCGCCGGCGGGTCCTGCAGCACCCTCGGCGGGCCCTGCGGCGCCAGCTGGAGGCCGTATCTCGACGGCGAGGGCCGGCTGCGCCACCGCGGGGCTGAGCGCCACGCCCTCGTCGCGGCACGCGCGGAAGAACGCCTTCATGACCTCGGACTCCAGCAGATCGTGGCGCTCGAAGTCGGCGATCCAGAACTTGATGACGTAGCGCTGGAAGAGCGGCGTGACGGCGGCGAGCCAGAGCCTGGGCGCGGGCTCGCGGAGCACCTCGGGCACCTCGCTGCAGGCGCGCTGGGCGGCGCGCTCCACGGCCTCGGAGGAGGCGGCGAGCGCGACGAGCATCTCGATGTTGCGCGCGCAGTTCCGGTCCGGCGCGCAGAAATTCTGGACGCGCGCCTTGGCGATGATCGAGTTCGGCAGGATCACGACGTCCCCGGAGAACGTCCGGAGGCGCGTGGAGCGCCATCCCACGTAGATCACCTGCCCCTCGACCCCGTCGACGAGGATCCAGTCCCCGACGCCGAACGAGCGCTCGGAGTGCAGGGCGAGCCCGGCGAACAGGTTGCCCAGGGTGTCCTGCAGCGCCAGGCCGAGGACCACCGTGATGACGGTCGAGGTCGCGAGCAGCGGCACGAGGTCGACCCCGGTGACCGCGCCGACGATCGAGAGGCCGGCGACGAGGTAGAGGATCGTGAGCAGGAGGTGCCGCACCAGCGCCGGGAGCAGCACCTTCCTGCGCTCGGCGAGCCAGTAGTCGATGACCAGGGTCTCGGCGATCTCGATGGCGAGGTACGCGGCGAGGGTGAGCTCCAGGAGGAGCACGCCCTTGTGGAGCGTGGGCAGCTCTCCCCCGCGAAGGGAGATGAACGCGTGCAGCGCGAGCAGCGCGACGAGCATGCGCGCCGGCAGCCGCATGCGGCGGACCAGGAGGTCGTCCAGCGACGTCTGCGTGGCGCCCGCGAGGCGCGAGAGCGAGGCGAAGACCAGGCGGTAGGCGAAGAAGCCGAGCGCGAGGACGGAGGCCGAGAGCGCCAGCGCGACGGGCAGCGAGGCGGGAGAGCGGATGAGGTCGGCCCAGAGCGCGGGGAGCCGGTCGAGGTTCACGCGGCCGAGTCTGCCACAACTCTGCCACGGCCCGAGCGCGGGGATCCGTCGCCGAGCCGCGCCCGGGGGCGTAGACTCCTTCCATGGACGACATTCGCGATATAAGCGACGACGAGGCCCGGGTGGCGGAGCTGGTGCGCTCGGCGCGGCGGGTGGCCGTGCTCGGCATCAAGACCGAGGCGCAGTCGGATCAGCCAGCGTTCTACGTGGCCAGCTATCTGCAGGGCGCGGGTGTGGAGGTGATCCCGGTCCCTGTCTACTACCCTGACGTGAAGACCATCCTCGGCCAGCAGGTCTATCGCCGGGTGGCCGACGTCCCGGGCCCCATCGACATCGTCGATGTCTTCCGGCGGGGCCAGGACGTCGCCGGGCACCTCGACGACCTGCTCGCCGCCCGGCCGCGCGCCGTCTGGCTGCAGAGCGGCATCCGGAACGACCAGGTGGCCGAGCGGCTGGTCGAGGCAGGCATCCTGGTCGTGCAGGACCGCTGCCTGATGGTGGAGCACCGCCGCCACGCAGGCCGGGGCTGAGGCGTCGGACGGCGGGCTCGCCGCGGGGCGACTACACCGCTCGGTGCTGCGTCCCCTTGCCGAACGTGATCGCCAAGAAATCCCCCTGCTCGTGGACGATCATCCGGTGCCACACCCCTTGCGGCACCGTGCACGCCGTCCCTGCGCGCAGCGCGACGACCCGCTCGCCGCCCTCGTCCTGCAGCACCACGTCGATCGCGCCCGAGAGGAGGTACAGGATCTCGTCCCCGGCCGGGTGCATCTCCCACCGGGGCGTGTCCTCGGCCATGTGAAACCGCGTCACGAGCCAGCCATCCACGCGCTTGACCCGCCGGATCTCGGCGCCCGCCGGCTCGTCGGACATGAGCTCTTGCCAGAACGTCGGCTTCACATCGATCTGCAGCGCATCCCCCGCGTCCGCGAGGTGCAGGTACGTGCTGCGGAGATCGAACCCAGGCTGTCTCGGCTCGGCCATATTTCCCTCCCCCGTCTCGACTGAGGGCGTCCATGCCAGCAGGGCTCCCCTACCGCGTCAATCCGCTCTTCCCGCCGTGGCCTCCCCGCCGGTACGACCGGTGCGTCTCAGGCGCCCCGGCGGAGCCCGCCGGCCTCTACTGAACAAATGCTCCCATCCTGACCGGGACGCGCTAGACTGCGCTCGCAGCGCTCGCCTCTTCGCCCGGAGTACTCCGCACCATGCCGCGCCCCGTGAACAACCCTCCGAACCCCTGGTCGTCGACGCAGGTCGAGTACCTCGAAGAGGCGCCCCCGGCGACGCTGCAGATCTTCGAGGAGCAGGCCCGCTCCATCGTGACCGCGAACGACAGCCCCGATCTTCCATTCCGGTTCAGCGTCAACCCGTACCGGGGCTGCCTCCACGCGTGCGCGTACTGTTATGCCCGGCCGTCGCACCAGTACCTCGGGTGGGGCGCCGGGACGGATTTCGACCGCAAGATCGTGGTCAAGTCGAACGCGCCCGAGCTGCTCGAGAAGGAGCTCAACAAGCCGAGCTGGCAAGGAGACACGATCGTGTTCTCGGGCAATGTCGATTGCTACCAGCCGCTCGAGGCGAGCTATGAGCTCACCCGCCGCTGCCTCGAGGTGTGTCTCGCGTTCAGGAACCCGGTCGGGCTCATCACGAAGGGCGCGCTCGTGCGGCGCGACGCCGCGTTGCTCGGCGAGCTGGCGCGCCGGGCCCGCGCTCGGGTCCACTTCAGCATCCCGTTCGCCGACGACGCGGTGGCGCGCAAGATGGAGCCGTATGCGAGCCGCTCGTCGCTGCGCTTCGAGGCGATGCGGGCGCTCTCCGACGCGGGGGTGCCGACGGGGATCTCGCTGTCGCCGATGATCCCCGGCCTGAACGACAGCGATGTCCCGGAGCTCCTGGAGCGCGCCCGGGCCGCCGGCGCGGAGAGCGCGTTCATGATGCCGCTGCGCCTGCCGCGCGAGGTGCTCCCGGTCTTCGACGAGCGCCTCGAGGAGGCCTTCCCGGACCGCGCCGCCAAGGTCCGCCGCGGCATCCAGGAGATGCGCGGCGGCAAGATGAACGAGGCCGCCTTCGGGGCGCGCTTCCAGGGCGCGGGCCCGCGCTGGGCGGCGATCCAGCGGCTGTTCGAGGTCCACTGCCAGCGGCTCGGGCTCAACGTGGCGCGCGGCAGCGGCGAGTACATCGAGCGAGAGGGCGAGTCGACGTTCAGGCGGCCGAGCCGGCAGGGGACGTTGTTCGACCTCTGAGCGTGGCCTGCGGGCTCGTCGTGATCGTGCACGACGAGCAGCGCCTTGCTTCGCCGGCGCCTTGATATTTCGTGACGTAGCCACCACCCGAGAAGGAAAACTGCTACCCAGTGATCGCGGCACCAGATGCATGACATGGCGCTCGCGGCTGCCCTGCGCCGATCACGATCCGGGCGGACGGAGCTGCTTGCGGACCTTCTTGATGAAGGTCTGGGTGCACTTTCCGTGAGTGCCCTCATGCTCCATGATCTCGAGCGTGAGCTTGGCCTTCGTCCCGCTGGAGAGATGTGCAGCCGCGTTCACCTCCCTGGCGAGCTGGATGCCTTCCAGCGACGCAGGTCCCTCCGGCTTCTCGACGGCCGCCTGCTTGTTCGGCTGCCGGAAGTGGGAAGGCTTCGTCTTGGTGACGTCGCGGAAGCCGGTGTCGTCCGAGCGCCGGCCGGTGCCGTGGCAGCCCGGACAGGAGGCGGTGGTGCCGGAGAACGAGTTGGCGATGCGGCCGTCGCCGCCGCAGATGCCGCAGGATTCACCAGCCATGAGCCTGGCCCTCGGGTCGGGGCAGGTGCTTCGGGTCCTTCATGCCCGAGAGCATACAGCCGATCGTGGCTCGTGGGAGCTTCGCCTGGAGCGGTCCTCCATTTTGTGCGTCGCGGCTGTGCTCCGCGTCGCGCGGCGTGAGCGGGATCCGCGTCGTTTGGCTCGCCCCCGCGCAGGGGCGAGCGGGACGCCGCGAACCCATCCGGGTGGGCTGGCTCGTCCACGCGGAACATGGGTCGCATTCATCTCCCGGTGGACAAGGCGCGGTGGTGCTCAACATTGAGCAACGTGCCCCGGTCGACGTGGAGCAACGGGCAGACCGAGGATCAGGTGACGAAGCTGAAGGTGCTCAAGCGCCAGATGTACGGCCACGCCAGCGTGGGGCTCCTGCGCCAACGATTGCTCCTCGCGGCGTAAAGCGGCATTCTGGAGCGTACGGCCCGCCTGCAGTATGGGAAGCAGATCTGCGACCTGGCCCTGCAGCACTCCCGGGACCTCAAGCCGGGTCTGGAGCTGGTGGCGCAGGACCTCATGCAGACGATCTCGCTGCAGACGATCATCCACCTCGTGTTCGGGGTCACTGCGCCGGCGGAAGCGGCGCGCCTCGAGAAGCTGCTCTGCACACGCTGCTCTTCGCGGGGCACAGCACGACCGCGGGCGCGCTCACCTGGGCGCTCTATTTTCTCGGACACGCGCCAGCCGTGTTGCCCCGGCTGCAGGACGAGCTGACGGCGCTGGGCGCGGATCCGGATCCCGAGGCGCTGGCCAAGGCGCCGTATCTGGAAGCGGTATGCCCGGCGCTCCGGTGCGCGTGATCGTCCGTTGATTCCTGCCGCAGCGAATTCTATTGAGTTGCGCTGACGTCCCTCTCCCCGCGGGCGGAGGCGCGCTCACACCACGGCGCGCGCGAACTGTCCCGGCGTGATGCCGACGATGCGCTTGAAATGCCGGTTGAGCTGGCTCTGGTCGTAGAGGCCGACGCGCGCGGCGATCTCGGACGGCGGCACGCCCCGCGTGAGGAGCGCTCGGGCGCGACCGATTCGCAGCTGCGTCACATAGGCATACGGCGTCACGCCGAGCTGGTCGCGAAACGCGCGGATGAGCTGGAACTTGTCGAGCCCCACGTGCAGAGCGATCTCGTCGAGAGAGAGCGCGGTGACGAAGCGCTCGCGGATGAGCTCGAATGCGCGGCGCAGGGGGGCGCCCCAGGCGTACGGGCGCCCGTGCCCGGCGTGACCCGGACGGGTGAGCGCGACGACGGAGCGCAGCGACTCGGCGAGCGCGGTCTGGAGCGCGAGGGGCTCGGCGTCGCCCTCGCGGACGAGCGCGTGCAGGGTGAGGAGCGGCGCGCCCTCGGGCTCTCCGCGTTCGAGAAACAGGCCTGGCGGGGGCGCGAAGGGCCGGCCTCCGAGCGAGAGGCGCGCTTCGTCGACCAGCGCGTCGTCGAAGAGCACCACCTGGAAGCGCGCCGGCCCATCGCGGCTCTCCTCGCGATGCACCTCACCCGGGAGCATGAGCGCGAGCGCGCCCGGCGTCGCCGTCCAAGCGCGCCCGCGCGCCCACCACGCGCATTGGCCGGCCGTGAAGGAGACCGAGGCGAAGCGGTCCTTCACGGAACGGTGGCGCCGAGCATCGCTGCGGCAGCGGGCCACGGTCACGCCGGAAAGCGCCTTCGGTCGCACGATCTCGATACGCAGCGGATCGTCCGGGTCGCCGGCTGGCAAAGCGCTCGGCATGCTCCGGATCCTAGTGAGCCAGCGCGCACTGCGCCAGGCCCATTTCCGTGGATCGCACGCTGCGCGGGTTCCGTCAATTTCGCCCAAGCCGCGCCGGCGGAGGGTGGACATCCTCCGTCCCGAGGTCGCGGGTATCGTCATCCTCGGCTCATCCTCGACCCGCTTGCGCGCGAATCTGACGGACGTCGCGTTCGCAGGCGATCCGCTGCGTTTCGACTCGGGCGCTGCCCTCCTCGACGCGCGGCGGAGCGCCTCGGCGCCGCGCGCTGGCATGACATGGCCTGTCGTTCATCAGGCCCACAGATCCGGAGCGAATCCTATGGGACGGTTGCAAGAAAAAGTCGCGCTCATCACGGGTGGAAACATGGGAATCGGCAAGGCCGCAGCGCTGCTGTTCGCCCAGGAAGGCGCCAAGGTGGTCGTCGCCGCTCGCCGGGTGGCCGAGGGCGAGAGGACGGCCGCGGAGATCGTCGCCCGAGGGGGAGAAGCCATCTTCGTTCCGGCGGACGTGTCGCGCGCGTCCGACTGCGCCGCCATGGTCGCAGCCGCCGTGAAGAGGTACGGGCGGCTCGACGTCGCGTTCAACAATGCAGGCGTGGAGCAGGTCATCAAGAGCCTGCCCGAGCTCGAGGAGGACGAGTGGGATCGCGTGATCGACATCAACCTGAAGGGCGTCTTCCTGTCGATGAAGTTCCAGATCCCGGAGATGCTCAAGGCCGGCGGGGGCGCGATCGTCAACACGTCCTCCGTCGGAGGCCTCGTGGCGACGCCTGGTCTGTCCGCGTACGTGACGTCGAAGCACGGCGTCATCGGGCTGACCAAGGCCGCGGCCATCGATTTCGCTGCTCGCAACGTGCGGGTGAACGCGATTTGCCCCGGGGGCACGCACACCGCGATGTTCGACAGGTGGATAAAGGATGGGGCCGTGGAGCAACACGTCCTCGCGAGCCACCCGATCGGCCGGTTCGCTGACCCGATCGAGCCGGCTCGGGTGGCCCTCTTCCTGGCGAGCGACGAAGCGTCGTTCGTGACCGGGGTCGCCCTGCCCATCGATGGCGGGCTCGTCGCGGCCTGACACGGACGCTATGTGGACGGCAGGAGGGGGAAGCGCGGGACGACGAGGGGCCGTCGAGGGAGGGAAGCACGTTGCGCCGGAGCGCTCCGACCCGGGCTGGACCCGTGGCGGCGGGAGCGCGGCGCGTCGGCGCGGTCAATCCGCGCAGCAGAGCACGCCGCCGCCCTTGTCGGACGTCTTCGTCACCACGTTGGCCTCATCGCAGCCATCTCCGCTGCCATCTCCGCGGCAATTCCACATCGACCCGATGGCTCCGCACAGATCGTTCGAGAAGCGATCGAGCACGCCGCAGCTCGCGGCGACACGGGCGTCACCCATGGAGCCGCAGCCGAAGAGATCGTTGGCCGTGAGCGGCGAGGTCGCGCAGCCCCGGGCGCAGCTGCAGCCCGTGCAGGACGGGGAGTCCTCGAGCGAGCCGGTCGCGCAGATCGCGCACCCGGTGCTCCCCTGGCGCGTGGCGAAGAAGAGGTCGGGGCCGAACTGCGCGCCCTCGCAGCCCGTGGGCGAGCGGCGGGCGACGTCCTCGGCCCCTGCGCACACGTGAAAGCCGGGCGCGCAAAGGTCGGCGGCGCCGCACCTGAGCCCCGTGGGGTTGGCGCTGTCGTTGCCGGCGAGGTGGGCGCATCGCGGCGCGGTGGCGGTGAGGATCCCGGGGATGGACCAGCCGCCGGAGCAGGCGGCGATGAGCGGATAGACCGCCTCGTCGAGGAAGCCCTCGCGGGTGCCGTCGCTGCAGCCGCTGCTCGTGCCGCCGCCCGTGGAAGACGACGCGGCGGACGAGGAGGCGGCGATCGAGGCCGAGGCGGTCGACACGGCGGACGCCGAGGACGCCGCGTGGGTCGAGGCGGCCGGGGCGCCGCCGCTGCCTCCCATGCCGCTGCCGGCGCCGAGGTCGCCTTCGAGGGAGCTGCGCGCCCCGCACGCGGGAAGGGAGAGCACGGCAGCGAGAACCGAGAACGCGGCGCGGGGCGCAAAGGACATGTCCATGCCGCGATGATCGCACGTGCCACCGCGCGGCGAGAAGCGGCTCGCCGGGAGCGCTCGTGGCGTATCATCGTCCCCGGCCGAGCATGGACGCCGCCGCCGGGTACGAGGGATTCTCCGCCGCGCAGTGGGGCCGCCTCCGCGCGGCCACGCCGCTCACCCTCTCCGAGGCCGACCTCACCGCCTTGACATCCTCGCGTCGGTTCGTCTTTTCTCACCCTGAGCGCGTCCGATCACGACGGTCGGGTCACGCGAGATCCCCTGAAAGGGCGCTGGAGCTCGGGCCATCGAGTCAGGCGTACAACACATCATGAAGCGCGCAACCGAGAAGCCGAGCAAGCCGCGAGCGAAGGCGCAGAAGGGGTCGCCCGAAAGGCGCGAGCCTCGGGAGGCCCCCGGAGCGCCCGCCGCGCCCGCCACGCCCGCCGGCGCGCAGGAGAGCCCGGCCGTCGTCGCGTTCCTGCGCGAGCTGGATCATCCGCGGAAGGAGGCGATCGTGGCCCTCCGGCACATCATCCTCGGCGTCAGCCCGGCGATCCGCGAGGAGATCAAGTGGAACGCACCGAGCTTCCGGACAACCGAGCATTTCGCCACGTTCAACTTGCGCGCAAAGGACCGCGTCCGGCTCATCCTTCACCTCGGAGCCAAGGTGAAGGACACGGCGGCGAAGGGGCTCGAGATCGCGGACCCGGCTGGCCTCCTGGAGTGGCTTGCCAAGGATCGCTGCCTCGTGACGTTCAGCGACGGTGAGGACGTCCAGGCGAAGCAGGCGGCGCTGGAGTCCGTGCTGCGCGCGTGGCTCCGATGGCTCTAACCCCTGCACCGGCAGCGGGCGAGCGGGGTCGAGCGTGCCTGTCGTCCGCGGCGCAGCGTGAGAGCACCCTGGATGACCGGCGAACGGCCTCGGCCGCCGCTACTGACCCAGCGGCGGCGCGCAAACCTGGGTGGGTCGCCACAGATCGTCGATAATGCTGCTTGCGTTCGAAGATTTGTCCACCATAACGCAGCACGAACCGCGTGCAGTACCTCGAATCACGTGAATCTACGCGGCGCACTGATTGCCATCACCGCACCGTGACACTTGCTCGCCGCCTCGCGCTCGGCCTCGGATTCATCATGGTCATCGCGGTGATCGCGTGGGCCTCAGGTATCGTGAGCACCCCCACCCCGCAGCGGCCGCGACCGCCGGTGGTCCGAGCTGGCGCCTCCGCACCCGAGCCACCCTCCCCTCCCGCGCTGCAGCCCAGCGCCATCTCCGTCCCGAGCCGGCCGGCGCCTGGCGAGCCTCCCACCGAGCCCATACCGCTGCGGGCTTCGGCGCGCGGTCCGGAAGATCAAGCCCCCCAGGAGCCCCCGTCTCCCCCCCTCAATGAGGAGCCGATCGAGCGTCCGATCCACCATGCCCCCACGAAGCCAGCCGCCCCGCCGCGCCCCGCGCGCCCGCCGGAGCAGTCCGCATTCCGGCGGAGGTTACAGCCCGGGCTGTGCACGGACCCCAGCGAGGCAGCCGGCGCGCAAGAGACGTTGATCTCCCACTTCCGCCACGAGACGTGGGGAGATGCCGGGCGCCTGTACGTCGACCCCAGGCTGCCGGACGACGCGCACCTGCGCCTTCTCGATCACCTCGAGCATGCGGAACGGGAGGTGTTCTACCGGCTGGAGCTCAAAGCCGAGCGCCCTGACGTCTTCGCGTACCTCGATACGGACCTGCTCACGGCTGCTGCCTGCACCAACCGCGGCGTGGTCGCCTTTTACGACGGCGCGCTGCACGTTGTCACGACGCGCGCGGGCACTCGGACCAGCGTCGTGCACGAGTACACGCATCACGTGCTGATGAGCCACGGCATGCTGGGGCCGGCCTGGGCGCAAGAGGGCATTGCCATGGTTATCGCGCAAGAGATATGGTGGCTCGCCCCGGCTAGGCTCGAGCAGGTGAGGCACGCTCCGATGCCCCTGCAGCTGATGGAGCAGGCGGTCCCCTACACGCTCCGCACGGACGATGCCCTGATGTTCTATGTGCAAGCGGCCAGCATGGTCCGCTGCTTCGTTCGCGGCGACGACGCCAGGTTGCGGCGGCTCATGGATGCGATGGGCACGGGTGAAGAAGCGGCGCTCGGCGGCTCATCCGACGAGCTCGCGCAGCTCCTCGAGCCCTCCACCTGGAATTCCTGCATCGACTATCTGATGCGGGACATGGCCCTGCTGCGCTAATCCCTCGTCGCCCTGGCATTACACCACGCTGGCGCTCGCGCGGAGGATCTCGAATATCAGCCGTTGTGACGTGGCGCGCTCGAGTGCTATCGTTGCCTGGTGCCGGCGACCGGTTGGCGAGAGCTCAAGGCCGAGGGGAAGAGGACGATGAACCTCCGGTCTCATGCGACCGTCGTCGCCATGGCATGGCTGGCCGCGTGCGGCAGCGGGTCGAGCGAGCCGCCGCTGCCAGCGCCGTCGGGCGGAGCAGGCGGTACGTCGGCGGCCGGCGTCTCGTCCGCGGCAGGAGGATCGAGCGGGAGCGCAGCACAAACAGGCGGCGCGGGAGCGAGCGGCGGCGCTGCGGCTGTCGCGGGCTCGACCGGCGTGGCCGGCAGCCCGAACGCCGGCGGCGGCGCCGGAGCCGCCGACAGCGCCGGAGCCGGTGGTGCGAGCGCGGGGGCGGGCGGTGACGGCGCGTGCCCGGCGGGCTCGACGCAGATGTCGCCGTGGCCTGGCAAGGCCGAGGTACGCACGCTCGACAGCGAGGACGCGTTCGAGAGCGATCTGAGCGGGCTGACCTACGAGGCGCCCGGAGTGCTGTGGGCGACCGACAACCTCTCCGCCAGGCTGTTTCGGTTGTTGAAGAGCGGAGCGAGCTACGCGCCGGACACCTCCAAGGACTGGGCCTCCGGCAAACGGCTACGTTACCCGAACGGCAAGGGCACCCCCGACGCGGAGGGAGTCACGCTCGCCGCCACGAGCGCCGCGGGCGTCTACGTGTGCACCGAGCGCGACACGGACGATCCGTCCGTGAGCCGGCTGTCCGTGTTGCGCTACGACGTGACGGCCGCCGGAGCGACGCTGACCGCGACTCACGAGTGGAACCTCACCGCGCTCTTGCCCGAGGTCGACGCGAACGCGGGCCTGGAAGCGGTCACCTGGGCGGCTGACAGCTTGCTCACGGCGCACCACTTCTTCGACGAGAGCAAGGCCCGAGCTTACGTCCCGAGCGACTACGGCGAGCACGGCGCCGGCCTGTTTCTGGTGGGCGTGGAAGAGACCGGCAAGGTGTACGCCTTCGCGCTGGATCACGAGGGCGGCGCGGCCACCTTGGTGGCCAGCATCTCGACGCCGCTCGCGGGCGTGATGGGGCTCGAGCTCGACCGTGACACCGGGAGCTTGTGGGCATCCTGCGACGACACGTGCGACAACCAATCCGCCGTCTTCGGTATCGACGACGCGCTCGGGCGCTTCGTGCTGGAGCGGCGTTTCAGTCCCCCCAGCGGGCTGCCGGACTCCAACAACGAAGGCATCGCGCTCGCGCCGGACGCGGAGTGCAGCGGCGGCGTCAAGCCGTTCTTCTGGACCGACGACGCCGATGCCGACGGCTTTTCGGTGCGCGAAGGCTCGCTCGCTTGCGGTTGCCTCTAGCGACTGCAGGCCGTGTGGTGGAGCGGCAGCGCCTCGGGCGCCGGAACGAACGCCACCCCTGAGCCGCTGTCGAGCTCATCACTCATGACGATGAGATCGGGAATCACCGGGGCACCCGTGCCGCTGCTCTCCCTGAGCTGGGCGGGGCCGAACGACGCCTCGCGCGACGCCGACGACCTCCTGTGCCCCGACTGGGCCCGACAGGAGCTCACACGATGCCCCGGCCGGGTGCACCATCACGCCGCGCCGCTGCGGCGGTGCCGCGCCGGCCCCGGACAACCAGCGCCGCGGCCTCATGGCCCTCACAAGCCGCGAACCGCGTCGGAGCCCCGCCCGCGGATTGGGCCTTGCGACCGGCGCACGGAATGCTGTACCACGGAGACCGCAGTGCGTTTTCGTGGGGGGTCGCACCGGCGCGGCCCGCTCCTGGTCTATCTTGGACACGCGACGATGCCGCGCGCCCGCTGACGAGCCCTCATGACCTCACCTGCCCAGGATCGCGCCACGGCCCGCCCGGCATCCCGCCGCAAGCTGCTCCTGAATCCGCGATTCCAGCTCAAATACACCGGGCTCCTGGTCTCGGTGGTGCTCGCCGTCATGCTGGCGCTCGGACTCGTCATCTGGCAGACCGCGAGCGTCGCGAACGAACAGGCGCGTTACGCGGCGACCCAGGCGGAGCTCGCGCTCAAGGAGGCGGCGAACAGCGCCAAGATCCTCAAGATGAGCACCGCCGCCCTGGGCGGCGACGGCGCCGACCTCGGCAGCACCCTCGACGAGGAGCTCGAGAAGACGAACCGCGAGTACGAGCGCAACCTGGCAGAGGTCGCCAAGCGGCGCGCCGACGTCGAGGCGCTGCAAGGTCGCCTCCTCGGCATCCTCGTCGGTGGCGGCGCGTTCCTCCTCGCCGTCCTCGGCGTGCTCGGGGTCTTCATCACCCAGCGCATCGTGGGGCCGGTCCACCAGCTGAAGCGCCTCTGCCGCCAGGTCGGCACGACGCGGCTCACCATCGGAGAGGGGCTGCGAAAGGGCGATGAGCTCGGGGACCTGTTCGACACGTTCGTGCAGATGACCTACTCGCTCAAGGCGCTCCAGACAGGCAGGCTCGCGACGCTCGACGCGACCATCGAGCGGGCCGAGGCCGAGTCGGCCTCGGCCGAGGTGCTCGCGCGGCTGCGCGCGCTCCGGGCGCAGCTCTGCCTCGGCCTCAGCGAATCCGAGACGGTGCGGCGCCGCGGCCCGAAAGGTGGTGAGTCATGAGGCGAATCGCCGGGGCGGTGGAGACATGAAGCCTCCCGAGTTGGTCCAGCAGGCGGCCGGATTGCTCCGCGCCCGCTTCGATCTCAACGAGTACAACCCGACCCCGATCGTCGACCTCGGCGCGCTCGTGGCGAACGCCGACGGCACCGTCGACGCCGAGGAGATCGACGCCCTGCGCCAGCTCATCGAGCCGATGCTCGGCGCCCAGCTCAACGTCGAGCTCGTCCGCTACCTCATCGAGGCGAGCCTGAAGGTGATCGCCGCGGCGGGCGTCGAGCCGCGGGTGCGCCTGCTCGCGGAGATCCTCATGGACTGCGACGCGGTGGAGGAGGGCATCATCATCGCGCTGGCGGTCGCCCACGCGAGCGAGGGGATCTCCGACGCGGAGCGCGCGGTCATCGAGTCGCTCGCCCGCGCGGCCGAGCTCCCCGCGCGCCGGCTCGATCAGCTGAACGAGCAGGTCCGGGCGGCGTTCGCGACCTGACGGCGGCCCCCGCCGGCGGCGCGGGCTCCGCCGGGGGCGAAGCGCTGCGCCGCCGGGCGTGGCCTCCGCCGGCCGTGCGCGGCGTCAGCCCTCTTCCTTGGTCGCGAGCAGCCGCGAGAGGCGGCCGTCCTCGATGCGGACGGCGATGACCTTCTCCCGGTCGTAGACCACCGCGCCCGGGGCCGCGCCGCGCGGCTTGCGCACGTAGCGGCGCTGGACGTAGCTCACCTCGCACACCGCCTCGCCGCGCGCGTCGCTGAAGTGCGCCGCCAGGGTCGCGGCGTCCACCAGCACGTCCGCGGGGCAGCTCGCCCCCTTCGCGAGCGGCACGACGACGTGCGAGCCCGTGACGCCCTTCGCATGGAGCCAGAGGTCGTGCGGCCGCGCGTGCTTCGTCGTCAGCGCGTCGTTGTCCTCGGCGCCCCGACCGACGAGGATCGCCGCGCCGGACGCGCTGCGGTAGGCGTGGAACGGCCGCCGCGGCGCGGGCCGCCCGGCCCCGAGGGCGCGGGCGCCGGACGTCCCGGGCTCGCCGGCGAGCTCCGCGCGCGAGACGCCGAGGGAGCGGGCGCGCTGCGCGAGCGGATCGAGCGACTCGGGGCGCGCCTCCGCCGCGGCGACGTCCGCCTCGAGCGCGGCGATCGCCGAGAGGGCGCGCTCGGTCTCGGCGAGGCGCGCGCGCATCACCGCCTCGCCGCGCTGGTAGCGCCGCGCCTTGGCGAAGAAGGCCTCGGCCTGCGCCTTGGCGGGGCGCGCCGGGTCGAGCGCGACCTCGATCTTGCCGCCGGTCTCCCAGTCGTCGAGGAGCGCCTTCGCGGCGCCCCGCGGCACACGGGCGCCCTGCGCGAGCAGGAGCTGCCCCGTCTTCTGCAGGCGCGCGACGCTGCCCAGCCGCCCGAGATCGCCGCGCACCGCCTCGGCCCTGCGCTCGAGCGCCGCGCGCCGCGTCTTCACGGCGCGCGCGAGCGCCGCCTTCTCCTGCCCGGCGGCGGCGTCGTCGCTCGCCTCGACGAGCGCCGCGCCGGCGGCCAGCGGATCCGCCGGGTAAGCGACCGCTGCCTGCGGGGCGCCCCCCTGAGGCGGCCAGCGGAGGATCAGGTGGCCGGCGGCGTCGAGCAGCCGCGCCTCGCCGCGGCGTCCCGGCGTGAGCTCCAGCCGCCCTCCCGGGGACGCCCCCAACCTGGGTGGGGACGCCACCGGCCCCAACCCGGGTTCGGGAACTGCCGCCGGCCCCAACCCGGGTCCGGGGCCTGCCGCCGGCCCCAACCCGGGTTCGGCCAAACCCAACCCCGGTGCGGCCGCCGGCCCCAACCCGGGTTCGGCCGCGGCCAACCCCAACCTGGGTGCGCCCTCTCCACCACCTCGGTCATTTTCCACCATGACCGCCGGCCCCAACCCGGGTTCGGGTGCAGCAGCCGCCGCCGGCCTCAACCCGGGTTCGGGCGCGGCCAACCTCAACCTGGGTGCGCCCTCTCCACCACCTCGGTCATTTTCCACCATGACCGCATCATCATCACCCGCGACGATCACGATGCCGTCGCCCCGCACCTCGATCGCCAGCACGCGGCGGCCGACCAGGTGCGCCCTCATGGCGGCGACGAGCGGGTGCGACGCGCCGGCGCGGAGCCGGGGCAGCCTCGGCAGGATCCCTACCCCTGAAACGCGCGGCCCGATGCCGGCGCCGAGCACGCACCGCGTCCCGCCGTAGACGGCGAGCGCGACGAGCCCCGTCGCCGGGTTCGCGTGCGCCGCGTCGATCCGCGCCCCCACGCAGCGCGCGAGCGCCTCGGCGAGCGCCCCACCCTTCGCCGCGCCCCCCGTGTGGTCCTCCATGGCGAACGCCGCTCGTGCCCCTCAGCGCAACGCTTCGAAGTACGGCCCGCAGCAGCGAAGCCCGAGCTCGCAGGTCTCGCCGCGGTCCTCGCACGAGGCCACCTCTTCACCGTTGACGAAGCAGGAGCAGAGGGTCCTGCCGAAGCTCTGGGTGCGGCACTCGGCCGCGACGACCACGCCCCGGCACGCTCCCTTGCAACTACAGGCCCCGCCGGGATTGCCGGCGCACGCGATCCCCGGGCAGCCGTCGCCGTTCGCGCACACGTTGTACTCGTCCAGGAACCGCTGGCACCGGGGCCCGATGAGGTCGCAGTCGAACCTGCCGTTCATCAGACAGTCGAAGAACGGGACGAGCAGATCGTTGCACCGGGGCGCCTGGGCCAGCTCCGTGTCACACATCGTCCCGCAGCCGCCCGGCTCCAGCGCCCCGCACGCCTCCTCGTAGCGCTCGCAGTAGCGCACGCACGCCGACCAGGCCTCGCCGCCGCCCGCCCCGGTGGAGGCGCTCCCTGTCCCCGACGTGGCCATCCAGGTCGCGCTGGAGCTGACCGCGCTGGAGCCGTTCCCGCCGGCGCCACCCACGCCGGTGCCGACCGCGCTGGAGCCGCCCCCGCCGCCGGTCACCCCGGTGGACCCGCCCACGCCGGAGCCGCCCACGCTGGTGCCGCCTACGCCGACGCTGACCGCGCTTGCGGCGACTGCACCCGTGCTGATCGCGCTGGAGCCGAACGCGCCCGTGCCGATCGCGCTGGAGCTCGTCACCCCGGCGCCTCCTGACCCGTCGGGCATCCCATCGACGACGACGTTGCCACCGCACGCGCTCCCCCACGCCAGGGCGGCGAGCGCAGCGGTACGCATCCTGAGCATCGTCATTCCCATGGGCCGCAAGAGTAGCCCAGGAGCGCGCCCGGGCGCGAGCGCCGCGTCGACCCGCGCCCCCACGCAGCGCGCGCTCGTCTCGGCGAGCGCTCCGCCCTGCGCCGCGCTCCCCGGCTGGCCCTCCATGGCGAACGCCGCGGGCGCCCCTCAGCGAAACTCGTCGAAGATCGGCTCGCAACAGCCATGGGCGAGGTCGCACGCCGGGCCGAAATCCTGGCACGTGGCCACCTCGTCGCCGTTGACGAAGCAGGAGCAGAGGATCCCGCTGCGCATGTCGGGGCGGCACTCGACCGCGAACGCCGCGTTCGGGCACGAGCCCTTGCAGGAGCAGGCCCGGTTGCGATCGGCGAAGCACTCGAGCGGCGTGCAGCCGCCGCTGGCCTGGCACGCGTCGTACTCGGCCAGGAACGGCCGGCACCGTTCCAGGACGAAGTCGCAGTCGATGCCGCCGTTCGTCGCGCAGTCGAAGAACAGCGCGAGCGGCTCGTTGCACTGGGGCGCCTCGTTCACATACCCCTTACAGAACCCCTCGCACTGCCCCGGCTCCACCTGCCCGCAGGCATCCGTATAGGTCTCGCAGAACTTCATGCACGACGACCAGGCATCGCCGCCGCCCGCCCCGGTGGAGGCGCTCGCTGTCCCCGACGTGGCCATCCAGGTCGCGCTGGTGCTGATCGCGCTGGAGCCGCCCACGCCGGCGGTCACCGAGGTGGAGCCGCCCACGCCGACGCTGACCGCGCTGACCGCGAGCGCGCCCGTGCTGATCGCGCTGGAGCTCGTCGCCCCGGCGCCTCCTGACCCGTCCGGCATCCCGTCGACCACCACGTTGCCACCGCAGGCGCTTCCCCACGCCAGGGCGGCGAGCGCAGCGGCGCGCATCCTGAGCAGCGCCATTCGCATAGACCGCGAGAGTACCCCAGGTGGGCGCCCGAGCGCGAGCGCGGCACGGGCGCAACGGGCGCACGGGCGCGGATCGAGGCGAGCCGCCGCGCGGCCTCTCGTCCGCCGCGCGGCTTTGCGATAGAGACCCGCCGCGTGCTCCTCGACCTCCTGCTCGCCCCGCTGCTCGCCCAGGCCGACGCGCCGCCCCGGCCCGGACCCGCGGCGTCCTGCCCGCCCGACATGGTGCTCGTCGAGGGCACCCACGCCGAGAACGTGCAGCGCATCTGCACGAGTTACCGCGGCGGCCACTGCTTCGACTTCTTCCCCGGCCTGTTCGCCGCCGAGCCGCGCTTCACGCCGGTGCGCACGTGCATGGACCGCCACGAGTGGCCGAACCGGGCCGGCGCGCTGCCGGTCGTGATGCTCCGCTTCATCGAGGCCGAGCGGGAGTGCGCCGCCGTCGGCAAGCGCCTCTGCACCGAGTTCGAGTGGGAGCTCGCCTGCGAGGGGCCGTCCTCGCTCCCCTTCCCCTACGGCTACGCGCACGATCCGGCCGCCTGCAACGTCAGCAAGCCGTACCGTGGGATCAGCGAGCGGCGGCTCGCGTCCGACGACCCGGCGGTGCGGGCCGCCGAGACGCAGCGGCTCTGGCAGGGGGAGCCGTCGGGCTCGTATCCAGCGTGCGTGAGCCCGTACGGCGTGGTCGACCTGGTCGGCAACGTCGAAGAGTGGGTGTCGACCTCGCGCCCCGAGTGGCCACACCGCTCGTCGCTGAAGGGCGGCTACTGGTCCAAGCCGTGGGCGGGGTGCCGGGGGACCAACGACTCGCATGGACCGATGTTCCGGTTCTACGAGATCGGGTTTCGCTGCTGCAAGGATCCGCGGCCAGGGCCGTAGGACATGTGCTCGCGGCGTCGAGCACAGCCGTGCCGAACCGTCGGCGCACAATCAGTCGCCGAACGTCAGCTTCCACATCGGCGCCGGTAGGGTGGATCTGCCCAGGCCGGCGATGCGCGTCGTGCCGCGCCAATAGCCGTTCACAAGAAATTGCCGGCGACGGCCCAGAGCGGGCCGTCGATGGTATTGCACTCGAACTGGCTGCCCTGCTCGCCGGTCCAAGCGACGTGGCCCTTTTGCAAGTCGGCCACGAAGGCTCGCCCCTTCAGATCGACCTGGCGGACGGTGGCGGTACCTTCGAGCGTGCCGACGAAGCGCTCGCCATCGATCATCGCGCCCGGACCCGAAGGCGGCGCAAACGCGTCGAACGGTAGCTGCACGGGCTGGTTCAACAGCCGGGGTAGCTCCACCAACGGCAGCGAGAAGGCGACGGCGGTACCAGAAAAATCCGCCAGCTCACACTCCACCACGTGATGGCCCGGCTCGTCCTCGCCGCTGAGAAGGCTCAAGCCGACGTGGCACGGCAGCGCGAAGCTGAGCGACGTGCGCCCGCCGCCGCAGCTCATCGGCAACCGTGTCGGCAACGCCGCTTCGTCGATGGGGCCGACGCCGGGCGTTCCGGCGGAACCACCGCCAGTGCCTCCGGAAGCGCTGGAGCTGCCGTCGTTCGTCGCTTCTTCCTCGCCCGGCGAGAGCGTCGTCGTGCCGTCGCAGCCCGCTACGAGCCCCAATACCAGCAGTCCCACCAAGCGCCGCACCATGAAGCTACCCATAACTCCATCCCCCGCGCTTGGCACGCTCAGCTTCCGCGCTCGACGACCGCCGGCAGGCGCGTGGCCCTGAGCGCGAGGAGCATCGGACGCGTCAGTTACGTGCGCGGGGCTTATCGCCACAATCTCGGCTTCCCGGCGCCCGCGCTCGCGGTGGGGCCGACTCCTGAGCACGGCAATCATGGCCCGGTATCGACGACTCGCATGGATCGATGCTCCGGTTCCACGAGATCGGGCTTCGCTGCTGCGAGGATCCTGGACTGCGGCCGTAGCTGCCGAGCCCTCCCGGACGATTGCCGGGAGGGCTGGACCAACGTGCGCTGAGCGAGGCAGAGATCAGCGGGCGGGAGCGCCCGCGCAGATCCAGTCGTTGATCGTCTTGATATCGGCCTCGGGCAGCGGCGCGCCCGGCGGCATCCTGCTCTCGTCAGGGTCGCACAGGCCGACATCCTTCAGCTTGTTCATGAGATAGCTGCTGCTCGGCTTGAACGGCACGACGAGCGCCTGCTCGCGGGAGCAAGACCCGCTGTCCTGATCGACGAGCTTGCCCACCGCCGCGCTCGCGCGGAGGTCGAGCCCGCCGGACGGTGCGCCGGCGCTGCCGTGGCAGTACTGGTTCGCGCAGCTCCTCGTCAGGATGGGCTCCACATCGGCGAACGCCGCGGTGTCCGCGCCGCAGGCGGGATCGCTCGGAGGCGCGCCGCCACCCTCGCCCCCCGTGCCGGCTGGCGCACCGCCGCCGCCCTCGCCCCCGGTGCCAGCCGGCGCACCGCCGCCGCCCTCACCCCCCGTGCCAGCCGGCGCACCGCCGCCCTCGCCCCCCGTGCCGGCCGGCGCACCGCCGCCGCCCTCGCCAGCGCCGCCGCCGCCCTGGCTGGAGCCGCTGCCGCTGCTGGTCGTGCTGGAGGCGGCGCCGCCGCCAGTGCCCGTGGAATCGTCATCGGAGCAAGCCACCGCCGAGAGCCCGAGAGCCAGGCAAAGAACCAATCGAAGCGAATCGTTGTGATAAAGCAAGGTACCTCTTCATATGGTGTTGGTCACGCGGCGCTCGCCGCGCGAGCGATTGACGAAGAGACTAGAAAGCATGTGAACGCACGCGACGCAATCGCGTGATGGTGGACGAGGTGGTCGCCAAATTCCAACCGTGGCAGCGGGGCTGGCGCCTTGAGCGTCTGCCTGCCGACGGGAGTCGACGCGCGTCGATCAGAAACCGACGTCGCGCGCGCGTCCGGCTTCTCCACCGAAAGCACGCGGCGCTAGAGTACCGCGATGCGACAAACCTATTGGACCGGCCTGGCGGCGTGCGCCGCCCTGAGCACGGCGCTCGGCTGCAACGCGATCTGGGGGATCCCCGACGGAGAAGCCAGCGGGGATCCCGCGGCAGGCGGCGCGGGCAGCTCGGGCAGCTCAGGGGGCGCAGGGGCCACCGCGAGCGCAGGCTCGGGGGCCGGCGGGGGCGGGGGCGGCGCGGCCGGCGCGCCCTCCGCGGAGTGCCCGTTTGAGCCGTTCACAGGGCGCGCGCCTGGCGCGTGCCAGGCCGCCGACGGCGACAACGATTACCTCTCCGATCCGGAGAACTGCTGTGTGCCCGGCAGGAGCTGCCTCGGCGGCGCCTGTGAGGAGGGCAGGTGTCTGCCGGTCGTCCTCGCCACGGCCAACGACGAGGAGCACGAAGCGATCGGCCTCGTTGTGGATGGGGACGGGGACGATGGGCGCGTGCTCTGGGCGAGCGGCTACGGCAACACGATCTTCGCGACCGAGAAGGCGGCTTCCGGCTCGACCGAGCCGCTGGTGGTGCTCGACTCGCTAGCGACCCTGCTCGCGCGCTCGGAGAGCTCGCTGCTCATCACCGACGAGACCGAGCCGGACGTGCACCGGATGCCGCTCACAGGGAACGTCACCGTCTCGACGGTCGCCAGCGCCCAGGGAGCGGCGGGCTACCGGCGGCCCGTGGCCGGCGGCGGCTGGGTCTACTGGATCACCGGAGTGATCGAGGACCCGGAGCAGGATCCCGACGCGCGCGATGTCCCGAAGCGCATCTGGGCGGCGCGGGCCGACGCGACCGATCAGACAGGCCTCCCCGTCTTCGACCGGAACACGTACGTCGGAGGCCTCGCGCTCGACGCCACCCATCTCTACTGGACCGAGCTCCCGCCCGGCGGGACGCACAGCACCGTTCGGCGGATGGCGCTCGGAGAGCCCGGCCAGACCGAGATCGTCGCGTCGATCCCCATCCACGACGGCGATCTCCCCGGAGACATCGCGGTCGGCGAGCGGATCTTCTGGATCAGCGGCTACGCCATCTACGCCGTGAACAAGGACGGTACCGACGCAGGGGCGCTCGTGGCGACGGACTTCCCCACGCGCCTGCTGGCAGACTCCACCTTTGTCTACTGGTACAGCCGCGAGGGGCAGCTCCAGCGGGTGCGCACCTCGGGCGGCGCGCCGGAGCCGCTCGCCGACAGCGCGGACATCCGAGATCTCGCCCAGGACTGCGGCGCCCTCTACTGGACGACCTGGGCCACCGACGAGCGGCCAGCGTCGGTGATCAAGCTGGCCAAGTGAGCCGCGCGCCTGTCGCGCTCCCGGCGAGATTGCCACGATGGTTTTGCCACGATGTGACGAATACCCCTGGCCCGCTCCGCCCCCCGTCGGCGGTCACTGCGCCACGACGCCGAGCTGCTGGAACAGCGTCAGGTTGTCCTCGATGTGCCAGTTGTCGGTGATGCGACCGTCCTGCACGCGCAGGATGTCCGTGGCGATGAAGTCCACGGCCTGCCCGGCGCCCTTCCTGTCGCCGAAGGCGCCGGTGAAGCGGCCTCGAAAGCGCAGGTGCGCCACCACGCGATCGCCGGCGACGATCAGCTGCTCCACCTCGCAGCTCAGGTCCGGCACCGCGGCGCGGAAGCTCTTCGACGCGAACGCCGGGCCCTCGGGGCCCTGCGGGCGCCCCTCGGGCAAGGTGCGGTCGGTGAACGTCGGCGCGATCGCCGCGTCGAGGTAGCGCGTGTCGCCGGTGCCCCAGAACGCGTAAAAGCGGCGCGCAGCGAGGATCTCCGCGTCCGCCTGCGCCCTGGGCAGGCTCGCGTCGACGACCATCGACCGCGGCGAGGGCAGGTCCTCCGCGCCGGCGCCCTGCACGTAGCAGGCGCTCGCGGCGGCGAAGAGCGAGAGGGAGAGGGCGCTCATCAACAAGGGCTTTCTCATGACGTGTCTCCTTCGAACGACGATCTCGGGCAGCCGGTCAGCGCGCACGCGCCGACAGGAGGCGCCGCCGGCACGGCGGGGCGCAGCGTCGAGCGCGGCGGGCCGTGGACGGCGACAGGGACACCTTGATCCTTTCCTCCATGAAGGAGAACGAGCGCATTGGCCGAACCAGCTTTTCGAAAAAGTTGAAGATGTTCGCCGGCGCGCCTACCCTGCCCGGGTTCGCCGAGGGCGCGCGCGATGGTCGAGCTTGAGGACATGCAGCTGTTCGTGTGCGCGGTCGCGAGCGGCAGCCTGTCGGCGGCGGGGCGCGAGCTCGGGTTCTCGCCGGCGGTGGCGAGCAAGCGCATGACGCGGCTGGAGGCGGCGCTCGGCGTGCGCCTCCTCCAGCGCAGCTCGCGGCGGCTCACGCTGACCAGCGAGGGCGCGACCTACCACGAGCGCTGCATGTCCATCCTCGCCGACGTGAGCGAGGCCGAGCTCGCGGTGACCGCCGGAAAGGCCGAGGCGCGAGGCGTCCTGCGCGTGTCGGCGCCCGTGGATCTCGGCCGCCAGTGGGTGGGGCCGGCCGCGGCCGACTTCGCGGCGGCGCACCCGCGGCTCAGCGTGCGCGTCAGCCTGTCGGACCGCGTGGTGGACCTGTTCGAGGCCGGCGTCGACGTGGCCGTGCGCATCGGCGCGCTGGCCGACTCCCGCCTCGTATCGCGCCGGCTGGCCCGGAGCCGCCGCGTGGTCTGCGGCGCGCCGGCCTACCTCTCGCGGCGCGGGCGGCCGCGCACGATCGCGGACCTGGCCGACCACGAGTGCATCGTGCTGCAGCGCCCGGGCATGCGCGCCCTCTCGTGGACCTTCCGCACCGAGCAGGGGCTCCACACCGTCCGGCCCTCCGGACGGCTCGTGGCCGACAGCGGCGACCTGGTGCGCGACTGGGCCGTCGCCGGCCATGGCCTCGCCTTCAAGTCGATCTGGGACGTCGCCGCCGACATCGACGCCGGGCGCCTCGTCCCGCTGCTCACCGACCTGCCCGCGCCGGGCTCGGCCGTGAACGTCATCTACCCGAGCCGGCGCTTCCTGCCCGCGAGGGCGCGGCTGTTCGTCGACTTCCTCCAGCAGCGCTTCGCCGCGCACGAGGCCGCGGTGCTGGCCGCCTCGATGCCGCGCGCGGAGCCGCCGTCATCGCCTCGTGGCAAGCCGCGCGCCTGAGGAGCACCCCCGCGGCGGGCGAGGCGGGGTCGCTGCCGAGACGAGCGGCGCGCTTCAGGCGTCGGCCTGCGGGCCAGCGCCGATCGCCGACAGGAACTGCTCTCTCTCCTCGTCCGTCGGGCGCCGGCCCGAGAGGTAGCGCCGCTGGTGCGCGCGGGCCGCCGCCAGCGACGCCTGATTCAGGACGATGATCGGCACCTTGGGCGCATACAGGCTCGTCACCTCGATCAGCGTCGTGCCGCCCGAGCCCGGCGAGAAGCGGTAAGTCCCGAGCCCCCGCGTCCACAGCACGTTCTCCTCGAACGCATCGACGGCGATGACGCAGACCTCGGGCGAGACGCGCTCCGCGGAGAAGCGCAACGTCTGCGTGAAATGCCCGACGCCCGGGAGAGGCACGCTCATCCGGACGACGAAGCGCGGCTCACGGTACGATCCCGACTGCATCTCGCACCCGGTCCCGGGGAAGAGCTCCCGCGCGCAGCCGTGCTGATCCCACCACATCGCGGCGGCGTCGAGCGGGTCGATGTTCCCGATATCGATGACGAACCGGACGCCGCGCATGCCCCGCGCCTCGTCGTGGACGCTCTCGGCGTGCGCGATCTCCGTGTCTTCCTGCTGCCACATGGTCGTCTCCTCGCCCCGGCGAGCGAGCATAAGTGAAGCACCGTTGCGCATCAAGGAAGCGGCCCTCCGCGCTGGATCCGCGCCGCCGCCACGCCGCGACAAGGTGTCCGGCGCGGCGCGCGGCGCGCGATGCCTGTCGCGCGCCACACGCCGCGCGCCGCCGCCCGTCGGGCCGGCTCATGACGGCGCGACTCCGGCGAAACCCTACGACGCGTTCCGCCCTGGGGCGTGGACGGCCGGCGGAGCGCGTTGCTACCCTCCGGCGCCATGGACTACCGCAATCTCGGACGCACCGGCCTGAAGGTCAGCCCCCTCTGCCTCGGCACGATGAACTTCGGCCCGGAGACCAGCGAGCCCGACAGCTTCGCCATCATGGACCGAGCGCTCGGACACGGGATCAACTTCTTCGACACAGCCAACGTCTACGGGCGGAAGCGCGGAGAGGGGATCACCGAGCAGATCGTCGGGCGCTGGATCGCCCAGGGCGACGGGCGCCGGGACCGCATCGTGCTCGCCACGAAGGTCTACGGCCTCATGGGCGATGGGCCGAACGACAGGAGGCTCTCGGCCTATCACATCCGGCGCGCCTGCGAGGCGAGCCTGCGCCGCCTGCAGACAGACCATATCGACCTCTACCAGATGCACCACATCGACCGCGAGACGCCCTGGGACGAGATCTGGCAGGCGATGGAGCAGCTCGTCCGCGAGGGGAAGGTCCTCTATGTCGGCAGCAGCAACTTCGCTGGATGGCAGATCGCGCAGGCGAACGGCCTCGCGGCGCAGCGGCACTTCCTCGGCCTCGTCTCGGAGCAGAGCCTGTACAACCTCAACGCGCGCACCGTCGAGCTGGAGGTCCTGCCCGCGTGCCGCGCGCTCGGCCTCGCCGTCCTGCCCTGGAGCCCGCTCGCCGGCGGGCTGCTCGGCGGCGCCCTCCAGAAGGCGCGCGAGGGCCGGCGCTCCTCCGCCGACGCGCAGGCGCGCATCGAGAAGAACCGCGCCAAGCTGGAGGCGTACGAGGCGTTCTGCGCCGAGATCGGAGAGCGGCCCGCCGACGTGGCCGTGGCCTGGCTGCTCCGGAACCCCGTCGTGACGTCGCCCATCCTCGGCCCGCGCACCGCCGAGCAGCTCGACGGGAGCCTGCGCGCCCTCGAGATCACGCTGACGCCGGAGCACCTCGGGCGGCTCGACGCGATGTTCCCCGGCCCCGGCGGCGAGGCGCCGGAGGCCTACGCGTGGTGACGACGACCGCGACCGCCTCCTGACAAATCCCCCGGGCCCCCTCGCTCACGGCGGCGTGCGGGGGTTGATTTCGATTCCATGGCGGCCAGCGGATGGCCTACCTTCGAGGCTCGGAGAAGCGCCGGGCGGCGCCCGGGAACGAGGGAGTGGCCATGAGCCGATGGCGGTATGAACGAGGGCTGGAGGACATCGGCAATGGCTGCTTTGCCTATCTCCAGCCGGCCGGAACCTGGGGCCTCAGCAACGCGGGGCTCGTCACCTCGGACGGCGAGGCCCTGCTCGTCGACACGCTCTTCGACCTGAAGCGCACGCGCGAGATGCTCGACGCCATGCGCGCGGCGGCCCCCGCCGCGGCGCGGATAGGCACCGTCGTGAACACCCACGCGAACGGCGACCATTGCTACGGCAACGCGCTCGTCGAGGGCGCGACCCTCATCGCCACGCGCGCCGGCGCCGCCGAGATGGACGAGGTCCCCGCGCCGATGCTGGCCATGCTGATGCGACAGGCGCGCAGCGGCGCCGCGGGCGCGCTGGGCGAGTACCTCGTCCACTGCTTCGGCGCCTTCGACTTCGACGGGATCGCCCCCACGCCGCCGACCCGGGTGTTCGACGGGGAGCTGACCGTCGCGGTCGGGGGCAAGGAGGTCCGCCTCATCGAGGTGGGCCCCTCGCACACGAAGGGCGATCTGCTCGTGCACGTGCCGGCGGACCGGGTGATCTACACGGGAGACGTCCTCTTCATCGACGCGACGCCGATCATGTGGGCAGGGCCCGTCGGCAACTGGCTCAAGGCCTGCGACATCCTCCTCGCGGCCGACGTCGACGTCATCGTGCCGGGGCACGGCCCCATCACGGATCGCGCGGGAGTGCGCGCGGTCCGCGACTATCTCGTGTACATCCGCGACGAGGCCCGGCGCCGCTACGACGCCGGCATGCCCCCGGCGGACGCCTCCCGCGACATCGCGCTCGCCGACTACGCGAGCTGGAGCGACGCCGAGCGCATCGTGGTCAACGTGCACACGCTCTACCGCGAGTTCAGCGGCGGGAAGCTCCCCTCGCCGGGCCCGATCGAGCTCTTCGGCCTCATGGCCGAGCTCGCGCGCCGGCCACGTTGAGCGAGCCAGAAGAAGATGACGATCATCATGAGTCTGTCGTCGCGAGCAGCGAAGTTAAGCTAAGCGAAGATCACGCCCGTCGTCGTCCCTGGCAGCAGGCGATCCTCGGCGCATCGGCCGCGCACAGAGGGGCGCCGCCCGCCGCCATGGACACAGAGTTTCCCCTGAGGACGATTCCTGGTCAAGCGACGCCAGGGGCGCGCGGACAGCCAATGTCCTTGCCGTCGCGCCGGCGTTCGAGGGGTCCGGCGCCCTCGAACGGGCTCACATCGAGTAGGCGCCGCCCTGCCCCGCCGCAGCGGGGGCCTCGGCGGGGGACTCCCCCTCGCGGAGCTCTTCCACCGCCTTCGCGTGCTCGGAGAGCGCCGGCAGCGCCTGCGGGTCGTAGTCGGGCGCGACCCAGAACACCTCTGGCGCGGGCCTGTACTCGCTCGAATAGCTGCGCTCCGAGGCCCTGCCGTCCTTGTAACGGACGGTGACAAAGGACCTCACGTCGTAGCCGCACGAGCCCTTCTGGTGGCGCTTCACCTTGCCCTCGGCGAGCTCGGACTTCACGTAGATGCGCCGGATGAAATCGTCGGTGTGCTCCGCCGAGACGTGGTGTTCGACCTCCGCCACGGGGTCTCCGCCCAGGATCTCGACGCGGAGCACCGTCGGCTCGGGGAGATACGCGTGGATCATGATCGGGAACGGGAGCGTGTTCTTGATCTTCAGGTCCGACTCCGGGTAGGTCACCATCGCGTCGAGCCCCATGGGGATGTAGGCGCTCGGGCGGGAGTGGCTCTGGCGGTCCGGCGTGTCGAGCGCGCCGAAGAGCGACGCGGCGTAGAGCGTGCTCGAGACCTGACACGTCCCCCCGCCGTAGCCGGGGACGGTCTCGTCCCCCAGGATCTCCGGGGCGATCGTGAACCCGTTCTTGGCCGTCCGGGGGCCGACATGGGCGTTGAACGAGAAGGTATCGCCCGGGGCCAGGATGGTGCCGTCGATCTTGGAGGCGGCGTTCCTGATGTTGCGGGCGCGCCCCGCCTCCTTGCCGTGCTGCTTGAACTTCGTCTCGTAGGCCGCGACGACCCTGGTGACGTCGACGCTCACCAGGTCGGCGACGACGACCTGCGGCAAGATCTGCCGGACGGCGAGCTCGATGAGCTCCTCGTCGCCGTGCTCCCCGGCCCGCAGCGCCGCGAGGGAGGCGTCGACATCGAGCGCCCGGCCGGCCTGCTCCGGGATCTTGCGCCGGTTCGCGAGGTCGAGCCGCGCGTCCACGGGCGCCCGGTAGATCTGCGGAGCGAGCTGCTCGAGGAACACCCGCGCCCGCGGCTCATCGACGGCCCAGGCGAGCGGCACGTCGATCTCGCCGCGCCGCGCTCCTCGAGCCTCGCGGAGCCGCCGCGCCCAGGGCCCCTCGTGGCCGACGCGCTGCGCCGCCGCGAGCGTCTCGTCGACGTCGACCTCGACGCCCGCCTCACCGAGCGTGGCGGTGAGCTCCACGTCGTCGTGGCGCAGCCGGACCACGCGCTCGCGAAGCGCGTCACGCCGCGCCGCGAGCCAGGCCGCCGGCGCGGCGCCGTCCGGCAGGAAGCGCTCGCCGACCGAGAGGCCGTGGACCACCGGAGAGGCCGGCAACACATGGCGCACCCCCATGGCGGCACCCACGCCGGCCGACCCGCCGAGCGCCAAGACCAGAACGAGGGCCCTCGTATCCACGGCAGCTCGCCATGGTAGCCGGATCGCGGACGATCTGGAAGATCGCTAGACCGTTGAGAAGAGAAAAAACCGTCAGAACGCCAAGATCGCCGAGGCGATCTCAGCCGCCGCCGACGAAATGGACGATCTCGATCACGTCCCCCTCGGCGAGCTCGGCGGCCGTGTGCTCGGCGCGCGGTATCACCTCGCCGTTGCGCTCCACCGCCACCGGCCCCTCGGTCAGCCCGAGCAGCTCGACGAGCCTCCGCACCGTGAGCGCTGCCGGCACGTCGCGCGCTTCCCCGTTCACCGTGATGTTCATGGCTTCCTCACCTCTCGCATCACCAAGCGCGCCGCGACCTCCGGCGGCTCGACGGCCTCCCCGGCGAGCGCCGCCCGGAAGCGCCGCGCGTTCTCCACGTAGCCCGCGGCGCCCAGCTTCCCGAGCTCGGCCTGGTCCGGCCGCACCTCGCCCACCACCCGGGCCGGGTTGCCGCGCACCATCGAGCGCGGCGGGATCACCCGCCCCGGCGGCACCACCGCGCCCGCCGCGATCACCGAGCGCTCGCCGATCTCGACGTTGTCGAGCACGATGCTGCCCATCCCGATCAGGCACCCGTCCCCGACGCGGCAGCCGTGGAGGATCGCGCTGTGCCCGATGGTCACGTCGGCGCCGACGATCGTCTGCGAGACGCCGCCCGTCAGGTGCAGGCACGCGAGATCCTGCACGTTGGTCCGCGGGCCGACGCGGATCGCGCCGATGTCCCCGCGCAGCACCGCGCCGAACCACACGCTCGCCTCGTCGCCGAGCTCGACGTCGCCGATCACCGTCGCGTTCGGCGCGAGGAACACGTCGCGCCCGAGCCGCGGGGACACCCCGCCGAGGTCGAGGACGAGCGCCACCTCAGCCGCCCTCGGCGGCGACCACCGGCAGCGAGCGCCGGGCGGGCCGCGGCTCCAGGCCGCCCCGCTGCCGCGGCCGGGCCGCGGCGCGCGCCGCCTCGGTGAGCTCGGCCTGCAGCGAGTGCTTGTTCGCCCGCGCGATCGAGACCTCGACGACCTCGCCGAGCAGATCGAGCTCCCCGGCGCCGTCGATGTGCGCGATCTCGTGGCGCCCCGTCCGGCCGGACCAGAGCGCACCGCCGGCTCCGCCGTGACCCCGCTCCTTGTCGCGCCCCTCGACGAGCACCTCCTGGGTCGTCCCCACGAGGGCCGACAGGTGGGCCGCGAGCAGCGCCTCGCTCTGCTCGAACAGGCGCGCGAGCCGCTCGCCCTTCACGCCCTCGGGCACGTCGTCCGGCAGCTTCAGCGCGGGCGTGTGCGGCCGGCGCGAGTACTTGAAGCCGAACAGCCCCTTGAACCCGACCTCGCGCACGAGCGACAGCGTCGCCGCGAAGTCGTCCTCCGTCTCGCCCGGGAAGCCGACGATGATGTCGGTCGAGAGCGTCAGGCCCGGGACCGCCTCGACGAGCGCCCGCGTCCGCGCGACGTACTCGGCGCGCGTGTAGCGGCGGATCATCCGCCGGAGGACCCGATCGCTGCCCGACTGCACCGGCATGTGCACGTGGCGCGGCAGCACCGGGAGCTCGGCGTGGGCGAGGACGAGCGAGGGCGTGAGGTGCCGCGGGTGCGGGCTCGTGTAGCGCAGGCGCGCGAGGCCGGGGACGTCGGCCGCGACGCGCCGGAGCAGCGCCGCGAACTCGCTCTCGTCCGGGTCGTCCGCGCTCGCGCCCGGGGCCCGCGGCAGCGCGCCGAGCGGGTCGCGGTAGCTGTTCACCGTCTGGCCGAGCAGCGTGACCTCGCGCGTCCCCGCGGCCACGAGCGCCGCGATCTCGGCGACGATCTCGTCGCTCGGCCGGTACCGCTCCGGCCCGCGGGTGTGGGGGACGATGCAGAACGAGCAGCGCTCGTCGCAGCCCTTCATGATGGTCACGAACGCCGTCGGCGCGGCGCGCGGCGAGGAGGAGGACGAGGGCGACGGCGGCGACGCGACGAGGAACCTGGGCGCGTCGAGGTCGAACACCGTGCGCGCGATCGGCAGCCCACCGATCGCGAGGTCGCCGAGCAGGCCGGGCAGCTCCGGGATGTTGTCGGGCCCCACCACGACGTCGATCGCGCGCATCTGCTTGAGGAGGCGCTCCCCCTCCTGCTGCGCCACGCAGCCCGCCACGACGAGCACCCGGTCCGCGCGCTCCCGCTTCCAGCGCGCGAGCCGCCCCACCTCGCTCCGCAGCTTCTGCTCGGCCTTCTCGCGCACGCTGCACGTGTTGAGCACGAGCACGTCCGCCTCGTCGACGCTGCCGGCCTCCGTGTAGCCGGCGCAACGGAGCACGTCGTGCATCCGCTCGGAGTCGTGCACGTTCATCTGGCAGCCGAACGTCGTGATGGAATACCGGGGCATCGAGGCGATGAACGCTCTAACAGAAGGGGCCCGAGGCCGCCACCTCGCGCGCCAGGAGCCCCGCCGTCGACGCCGCGCCGCGCGAGCGCTCCCGCTCCCCCCATCGTCAACCCCGCGCGGGCACCGCCGACCCCGCGCCGATCGACGCGCGCGGGGCCGCTCCAGCGTCGGCGCGACAACAGCCGGCGCCACGTGCCGCCAAAAGGACACTGACGCGGCGCAGTACCATGTTAACAATCGGCTCGGGAGGAGACCGATGGCTAAACTGGAAAACCTGGTAGACCTGCTCGATCGCGCGCTGAAGCTTCATGGTCACCGGCCGCTGTTCGGCACGAAGACCGATGGCCGCTGGGACTGGATCACGTATGCGGAGTTCGGACAGCTCGTCGCCAGGTTCCGCGGTGGGCTGGCGTCGCTCGGCATCCAGCGGGGGGATCGGGTGGCCCTCATCTCCAACAACCGCGTCGAGTGGGCGGTGTCGGCTTACGCCTGCTTCAGCATGGGAGTCGCCGTCGTGCCGATGTACGAGGCGCAGCTCCCGAGCGAGTGGGCGTTCATCATCAACGATTGCGAGGCCGTGGCCGCGATCGTCGCCACGCCGCAGATCTACGGTAAATGCAAGGATCTCGCCGAGAAGGCGCCCTCGCTGAAGCACGTTGTCTGTCTGTTCGACCCCGACGGGGCGAGGGACGGCGTCCCAGGGGCGAAGACCAGCTCGTACAAGGAGCTCCTCGCCGCGGGCGAGGGGAGCCCGGCCCCGGTCATCCAGCCGACATCGAAGGACACGGCGTGCCTCATCTACACGTCGGGCACGACCGGCAACCCCAAGGGGGTGATCCTGTCGCACGGCAACATCGCCTCCAACGTCTGCGCGGTGCTGGATCTCATCCCCTTCGGCGGCGGCGATCGGAGCCTGTCGTTCCTACCTTGGGCCCATTCGTTCGGCCACACCGGCGAGCTCCACGTGATGATCACGGTGGGCGCGTCGATGGCGCTGAGCGAGTCGGTCGACAAGATCCTCGCGAACCTCGGCGAGGTGCGCCCCACCGTGCTGATGAGCGTCCCGCGGATCTTCAACCGCATCTACGAGGGCGTGCAGAAGAAGATGGCGGGGAAGCCCGCCGTCATCCAGGCCCTGTTCCGCGCCGGGATGCGCGCCGCGACGAAGAAGCAGAAGGGCGAGCCCCTCGGCCTCGTCGAGCGGCTCGCGCTCGTCGCGGCGGACCGCGTCATCTTCTCGAAGATACGCGCCAGTATCGGCGGCAAGCTGAAGTACGCCATCAGCGGCGGGGCGGCGCTCGCCTATCAGGTGGCCGAGTTCGTCGACGCGCTCGGCATCACCGTCTACGAGGGCTACGGCCTCACGGAGACATCGCCCGTCGCCACCGTGAACTACCCGGGGGCCCGCCGTCTCGGCAGCGTGGGCAAGCCGATCCCGGGCGTGAAGATCGTCATCGACAGGTCGGAGACGCACGATCCGAAGCAGGGAGAGATCGTCGTCTACGGCCCGAACGTCATGGTGGGCTATTACAAGCGCGACGAGGAGAACAAGGCCGTCTTCACGGAGGATGGCGGCTTCCGCACAGGCGATCTGGGCTACCTCGACGACGACGGGTACCTCTTCGTCACGGGCCGCATCAAGGAGCAGTACAAGCTGGAGAACGGCAAGTACGTCGCGCCGGCCCCGCTCGAGGAGAAGATCAAGCTGTCTCCGCTGATCAACGGCGCGATGATCTACGGCGACAACCGCCCCTTCAACGTGGCGGTGATCGCGCCCGAGATGGCGGCGCTCACGGAATGGGCGCGGGCCGAGGGGCTCTCGTTCGAGTCGACGGAGGCGATGCTGAAGCACCCGCGGGTGGTCGCGCACGTCCAGGCGGAGGTCGACAGGTACGCGTCTGATTTCAAGTCCTTCGAGAAGATCAAGCAGATCGCCCTCACGGCCGAGGATTTCACGGCGGAGAACGGGATGCTCACGCCGACCCTGAAGCTGAAGCGGCGCGTGGCGCTCCAGAAGTACGGGCCCGCGCTCGAGGCGCTCTACGGCGGCGCGGGCGGCGCGGAGAAGACCGCTGCGCGCGACGCCGCGCAGCCCGGCTGAGCCTCCCGCGCCCCCCGACCGGCGGGGTCCCTCGCCGCTCCCCCGCCGCGACCTGCCGTCCCCCCCCCGTCCACGCCCTCTCCCCTCCCGGCGCACCTTCGCGTACGCTGGACGCGCCGGCGCGCGCGACGCGCGACGTCGACCGACGAACGGGAGCGGCATGACGACGACAGGCACCCGGAGGCGAACGCTGTATCCCGAGATCGAGCCGTACCGCGCCGGGAGGCTGCGCGTCTCCGATCTTCACGAGATCTATTTCGAGGAGTCGGGCAATCCGCGCGGCAAACCGGTGGTCTTCGTGCACGGCGGCCCCGGGGGCGGCACGGAGCCGAAGCAGCGAAGCTTCTTCGACCCGGCCGCCTACCGGATCGTGCTCTTCGACCAGCGGGGCTGCGGCAGGAGCACGCCGTACGCGTGCCTGGAGGAGAACACCACCTGGCACCTCGTCGAGGACATGGAGAAGCTCCGCGAGCACCTCGGGATCGAGCGCTGGCAGGTGTTCGGCGGCTCGTGGGGGAGCACGCTGTCGCTGGCCTACGCCGAGCGCCACCCGGAGCGGGTGACGGAGCTCGTGCTGCGCGGCATCTTCCTCCTGCGGAAGCAGGAGCTCGACTGGTTCTATCAGCGGGGCGCGAGCGCCATCTTCCCCGACGCGTGGGAGGAGTACCTCGCGTTCATCCCCGAGCCCGAGCGGGACGACCTGCTCACGGCGTACCACCGGCGCCTCACGAGCCCGGACCCCGGGTTGCAGCAGCGGGCGGCGCGCGCGTGGAGCGTCTGGGAGGGGCGGACGAGCTGCCTGTTCACGAACCATGAGCTCGTCGCGAAGACGTCAGGTGATGAGTTCGCCCTCGCGTTCGCCCGGATCGAGTGCCACTATTTCATGAACAAGGGGTTCTTCACGACGGAGACGCAGCTGCTCGACGACGTGCGCCGGATCCGCCATATCCCGACCGTCATCGTGCAGGGCCGCTACGATGTGGTCTGTCCGCCCGAGAGCGCGTGGGCGCTCCACCGCGCGTTCCCCGAGTCCGATCTGCGCATCGTGGCGGACGCAGGGCACTCGGCGATGGAGCCGGGCATCCTGCACGAGCTGGTCGAGGCGACCGACCGGTTCCGTTGACCCGCGGGCAACGAGCGCGGCCGCGGCGGCGCGGCCGAGCTCGCTGGACATACCCGGTACACCAAACACTGTATTTCGCGGTCAACCACCTCCCGAGAGCCGATCGCCCCCTCTCGCTCTCCACGAATTCAGGCCGCGCGCAGGTTGTTGAGTCTGCCGGAGCCTGCCTCTCGGGGTGCGATCCGGCCGAATTATATCGGACTTGGCTCTCCGGCCGCTTGCGCCGCGTGGGGTCGGTCTTTAACGTAGACAAAGGGAATGGTTGATTCCCTCGTGGAGGCTTATGGCGAAAAAGGCAGCACGGAAGACATGGATCCTGGTCTCCGACGCAAGCCGTGCCCAGCTCTATCGTGAAGAGCCTGCGGGCAAGGGCTTCACCCTGCTCGAGTCATACAACCATGACGAGAGCCGGGCGCGCGTGCGGGATCTGATGGCCGACGCGCACGGCCGCAAGCCGAACGGCACCTCCGGTGGGAACGCCAGCCCCGGCGGCGGCCCGGGGGGTCAGTACCTCGGCCGTCCCGGCGCCGCCCCCGACACCGATCCCAAGGAGGTCGAGAAGCAGAAGTTCGCCCAGGAGCTCGCGGAGGTGCTGGAGAAGGGTCTGAACGAGCACGCCTACGAGACGCTGGTGCTCGTCGCGCCGCCGCACTTCCTCGGCCTGCTCCGCGGCACGGTGAGCAAGCAGGTCAGTAACCACATCGAGACGAGCGTGGACAAGGACCTGAGCTGGCTGGACGGCCCCCGGCTCACGGAGCGGCTGCGCGAGCTGCGGGCCGGATAACGCCGCTCCCGGCTGCCTCGAACGTGTAGGCGACGCCGAGCCCGACGACGTTCGCCCGGGCGCTGTAGGCGCCGCCGTTGATGGTGTTCGGGCTCTCCGGCGGATTGGCCCGCACCGGGCTCACCTGCGGGAGCCGCGCTTCCCTCGGATCGACCCTCACGTCCGCGGCGAACGCGTGCGCGTAGCTCGCGTCGAGGCGCCACCGGCCGAGGTGGACGCCGAGGCCGGCCGCCGTCGTCAGCTTCGTCGCGTCGATCGTCAGGACCGAAAGGTACCCGGGCGGGACGGCGCTCTGCTCGAGGCTCACGCCGGCGCGCAGATCCCACCGCGCGCCCGCGAGATCGAAGGAATACTCGCCCCCGAGCCTCGCCGAGAGCGAGCTCTCGAACCGCCGCGGGAACGAGACGGCTGGCACGCGGAACTCCTCCGGGAAGCCGGCGACGTTCCGGAGCACCACGCCGTCGGGCTCGACGAGGATGTCGTCGTGCATGCTCCAGCCCTCGACGCCGAGCCCGAGCTCCACGCGCAGGTCGTCCACGACCCGCGCCTCCACCCCGGCGCGGAGGATCCACGGCAGGTCGAACGCGACGTCGGCGTCCTCGCCCTCCTGGACGGCGCGCTCGAAGACGGGCGCCGCCGGGAGCCGCGCCCTGAATTTGGCGGGCGCGCGCACCCAGATGGGCAGCTGGAAGGCCAGGCCGACGCGCCAGCGCGGCGTCGGGACGAAGAGCGCCCCGAGCTGGCCCGTGGGCGCCACGATGGGCGCGACGCTGAGCTCGGAATGGATGTCCCACTCCGGATCTTCGGGCGCGCAGAACATCCGCTCCGGGAGGCACCCGGAGACCACCATCCGGCTGTTGAACGCGCCGACCAGCGCGCTGACCCCGGCGCCGAAGCGCCATGCGGGCGACGGCGCGTACGCCGCCCCGACCCCCACGAGGGCGAGCGCGGAGCCCTCGAGCGTGAGCAGCGCGTAGCGCTGGGGCGCCGGCATGCCGTTCACCTGCTCCGGATAGCTGGAGAGGGCCGCGTACGGCGCCCACATCCCGCCCCAGACGACCCACCGCGGATCGACCTTGAACGACGCCGCCAGCGTGGGGATCGGCAGCACCGGCGCGCTGCCGGTCACCGGCGCCATCGTCTGCACGAAGCTCGCGCCCGTCGGCTCGCCGGTGTTCGGGTCGACCTGCCGTACGATCGCCTGGCGCGTGTGCCGGCTGCGCCACTCGAAGAGCCCGACGTCGAACAGGACCTGGGTGCCGGCCTCGTAGACCCCCGCAGGGTTGTAGGCGATCGCCCCGAGATCGTCGCCGCCGGCGATGTATGCCCCGCCGCGGGACGACGGGCGGACGCCGCGGTCGGTGAAGTACAGCCCGGCGGCGCCGGCGTCGCCTGCGGGCAGGAGGAGCGCCCCCGCGGCGGACGCCACGGAGAGCACGGCGCGGATCGTGGGCGTTTGCACGTGGATCACTCGTGCGGCCGGTTCTTGACGATGGCGTAGATCTGCTCGAGCCCGCGGGTCTCGTCCGTCAGGAAGTCCCTGGCCGAGACAAAAAGCTGCCGGTAGTCCTCCGCCGTCAGCGGCGCGCCGCTCCCGGCCTCGATGCGGTTCACGTCCGCGAACGCGTCGAGGAACACGTCGAGCGGCGCTCGGCCGTCCGCCATCGGCGTCACCAGCGCCGGGAGCACGCGACCCATCGCGCGATACCTGTCGTAGCGATCGTCGTTGAGCGCCTTCAGCGCCTTGAGCCCCGCGTCGGCCGCGCCCGGCCCGCCGGCGCCCCCCGCCGGGGTCAGCGCGGTCGACGCGGCCTTCAGGATCCGGCGCGAGGCGTCGTCGTCGGCGAGGAGCTGGAGGCCGTCGGCGAGCGTCGTCGGCAGCGCCTGGAACGGGGCGCCGGCTGCGTCCGCGTCGAGCAGGTAGGTGAGGAACCGCTCGATCTCCCGCCGCGCCGGCTCGTGGGCGCGGACTGCCTCCATCACGTCGACGGCGGCGGCGAACAGCGGATGGCTCAGGAGGTCGCTCACCGTGGCGCCGAGCTCCTTCTGCGCCCAGGCGCACCGCCCCGTCGTCTCGCGATCGGGGCAGTGGGCGTTCAGCTGCTCGCGGAGGACGCGCAGGACGAGGGCGCCCATCCTCGGGAGCGCGCGGTTCTTGAACCGGGCCTCGGGCCCCGACCCCTCGACCGCGAGCAGCGCATCGACGAGCTCGTCCACGCCGCGCTTCCACTGGCCCTCTCGCTCGGCTGCGTCGGGCGCATTGCGCTGCGCGAAGCGCGCGTCGATGCCGTTCAGAGCGCCGGCGAGGAGGGTGAACACGGTGAGCTGGTCCTGGACCCGGCCATCCGCCCACGTGGCCTTCTTCTTCCCCCAGCGGTCGACCATGCCCACGCCGGCGGCGTAACGGGTGCTGAAGAGGATGCGCGCGAGCTTCTCGATGACCTGCGCCTTCGTCAGCGGCCGATCTGCCGCGGGGCCGCGCCGCACGGTCACGGACGTGTCGCGCGCCACCCGGGCGAACGCCACCGACGACGCCAGGACGTCCTCGGCCCGGAGCGCGTCGGCCATGAGCGGCTCGTAGCTGTTGACCCCTGCCTCCGAGCAGTACGCGGTGTTGGTCTCGGGCGAGCCGGCCTTGATGCACTCCGGCCCGTGCTCCTTGCCCGGCCAGTGGCGGTACGCCGTGCTGAAGAGATCGGTCAGGATCGCCTCGCCGGTGGTGCCGTGGTCGACGTCGGCGAACGCCTTCACGATGGGGCCCAGGTACGCGGCAAGCCCGAGCTGCTCCAGGAGGTAGGTCGTCCCCGGGTGGCGCACCCGGATCAGGTTCTCCGGGGAGCTGCACTCGTTCACGCCCAGCGCGTTCCTGGGGCAATGGATCGTGCCGGCCGGCTCGAGCGTCCCCGAGATGAACAGGTTCGTCGTCAGGTTCGCGCCGGCCCGGAAGGGATCCAGGTCCGGCAGCCCCGGGAACCTGGCCGAGTCCGCCCCGAAGTAGATGAGCCGGCTGAGCGCGGCCGGCGTGGGGTGGCTCGTCAGGCCGCCGATGCCGCTGGAGTCCACCAGCACCGAGTCGGTCACGAGCATCGCCAGGGCCGAGGGCTTCACCTCGAGCTCGGCCCGCTTCGGATCCCCGTCGGGGAGGAGCGAGTCGAGGTAGAAGGCCGCCAGGTCGTCGATCTGGAACAGCTCGCACTCGGCGAACTCGACGAAAGGCACCGTGACCTCGAAGGCGCTCACCACGGCGCCCTCCTTGTTGCACTGCCTGACGCCGGCGGTGTCGTGCATGAGCTGCATCAGCCGCTCCATGCCCGAGCGGTTGTCGCCGCCCCTCGGCTTCTTCGGGTCGACCGGCGTCTTCGGGGCCGCCGTCGACGGCGCCCCGACCGTGAGGTTGATGGCCGGGCCGTTCAGGTCCGACGGGTTGTACGCGTACTGGTCGCGGGTCGTGAGCATCGCCGCGATCGCGTCGCCCGCGTGCCGCGCGCTGCCGTGCGGGGTGAGGAGCGCGCCGCCCGCGATCGCCTCGAGCAAGCGCGCGACGAGCCCCGGCTGCTCCACGGCCCCGCCGAGCGCCGCCGCGAGCTCGTCCCAGAGCGGCGCCTCGTCGTCGATCCGCGCGGGGGCCTCCTTGCCCTGGGCGGCCAGCCGGTCGTGCTCGCGGGCGACGTCCCGGATGCGCAGCGCCGCGGCGGTCATGCGCGCGAGCTCCGCCTCGCGGTTCTCGAGCAGATCGATGAGCGTGAGCAGGAGGACGTCCGAGTCCTTGTCGGCGAGCACCTGGCCGACCGCGTGCGCGAGGTCGGCGAGCGGCGAGTCCTCGCCGCGGAAGCGGCGGTACGACAGGCAGCCGTCGCACCGCTCGTCCGCCGGCACGATCTTGCCGCGGCGGACGTCGTAGCGGGCCTCCTCGCGGTCGCCGAAGAGCAGGTACGCGCCGGAGAGCGCGTACATGAGCCCTTCGTGCTCGGTCTTCCACGGCTCCGGATCGCCCTTGCCCGCGTACCGGGTCCCGTCGACGAGCGGCACGATCGACCGCAGCGCCGCGCCGAGGACGGTGCGGGAGGTGTCGACGTAGGCGTAGAGCTCCGGCGAGAGGCCCCCGAACGGGTCCCGCGGCGGCTCGGTGACGCCGGGGATGGCGAACGGCGGTTCGATCGCGAGCGGCGCGCCGGTCCGGTCCACGAACCTGCCGGACGCGTCGACGTCGGCGAGGCCGTCGCCGTCCACGTCGGCGAACGGCGCGGGGACCCCATCCCCCTGGGGGAGGACCCACCCGCGCCCATCGCGGCGGGCGATGAAGATCGACGGCGGCGCGGCGAGCTCGGGGTGCTCCGCGAGCAGCGCCGCCTGCGCGAGCTCCAGGGCCGTGCGCGGGCGGCTCGGCTGCGCGGTGGCGGCGTCGATCGCGAGCGGCGCCCGCTCCGGCAGCGACAGCGTGGCCAGCTCCTGCTCGCCGGCGGCGAGCAGCGCCTGGAGCGCGGGCGCCCCCGGGCCGCCGGGGCCGAGCACGTCGAGCGCCGCCACGGTCATCGGGCGCAGCCCGGGGTACGCGAGCGCCGCGCCCGCCATGCCGAGCCCCACCTCCGCCGAGCGATAGCCCTGGCGCCCCCAGATGCTCGCGAGCGCACAGACGGGCGTTTCCTGCCCCTCTGCCCGGTCGCAGGCGATCGGCGCCCGCTCCCGCTGCCTCTTCTGGTCGCCCTCCTCTTCCTCCGGTCCCTCCGGCCGCGCGCTCTCCTCGCCGCCGTGGATGAGCGCGTCCAGGAGCCGGGCGATCCCCCGGGTCGACGCGGGCAGGACCGCCGGCCCCGCCGCGTCGAACGGGTTCGTCTCGTAGAGCGGCGCGAGGGTCTGCGAGAGGCTCAGGACGGCATCGTGCAGCCGGATCTTGCCGCCCCCCTCGCCGGGCGCGACGTTGTCGATCTCGATGTCCGGCACCGCGGCGTTGACGGCGTCCACGAGGGCGTTGCGCCACCGCGCCATGGCCTCCACCTTGGCCACGCCCAGCCTGCGCGCCTGCTCCGCCCGCTCGCCGGAGACCGGCGGGAGCAGCGAGACGTCGACCTCGTCCTCGTACCGGCCCTCGCGGTCGTAGTGACAGACGCGCTGGTACGAGGCGCCCGTGGGGTCCTCGTGGAGGCTCGACGCGCCCACGCGGTCGCAGAGCATGCCGAAGACGTCGTCGCCCAGCCCGCCGCCCTCCGTGACCTTCGGAGGCGCCACCCGCGTCGTGTCGAGCGGCTCGTGACACGAAGCGATCGCCCCGCCGGCCGCGATGAGCGCGACGAGCCGGAGTACGACAGCGGCCGAGGAACCCAGCGCGCGCCTGCGCATGACGACAACCTCCCCCAGTTACCCCCAGGGTAGACGATTCCACCCCAGGTGCGTAGGGGCTTGGTGCCCCTGCGGGTGTCAGGTGGATGGCGCCGGAGCGCGCGTTCTCCAGTTCTCCAGCGTCACTGCGCTGCGACGAGGACGGCGGCGGGCTCGTGGGTATACGCTGCGGAGCGATGGCGACCCAACCCACCCCGCTCACCGCTGTCGTTCTCGCTGCTGGACAAGGGACTCGGATGAAGAGCGCCCGACCGAAGGTGCTCCACGAGCTCTGCGGCCGGCCGATGCTCCATTACGTCGTCGACGCGGCGCTGGCCGCCGGCGCCTCGGACGTCGTGGTCGTCGTCGGCCACGGCCGGGACGAGGTCTCGGCGGCCCTGGACAAGGCGTTCGGCGCCCAGGGGAAGAAGGTCCGCACCGCGCTCCAGGCCCAGCAGCGCGGCACGGGCGACGCGGTGCGCTGCGCCATGCCGCACATCGACGCGACCTCCGAGGCGGTCCTGATCCTGTGCGGCGACACGCCGCTGCTCGATCCGGAGCAGCTCACGCAGCTCCGCGGGGCGCTCGACCGCGCGGGCGACGCGCCGATCGCGATGCTCACCGCGGAGGTCTCCGATCCGACGGGGTACGGCAGGATCCTTCGCGACGCGTCGGGCCGCGTGATCGGCATCCGCGAGCACAAGGACGCGACCCCCGAGGAGCGCGCGATCACCGAGGTGAACCCCGGCGTGTACCTCGCCCGCAGCGGGTTCCTCGGGCGCGCGCTGGCCGGGCTGACGACGGACAACGCGCAGGGTGAGCTCTACCTGACCGACATCGTCGCGCAGGCGGCGAAGGCCGGCGGCGCCGCGGCGGTCGTGGCCAGGGACGTCGGCTCGCTCGTGGGCATCAACGACCGCGCGCAGCTCGCCGCCGCCGAGGAGGTGCTCTACGGCCGCATCGCCGACCGGCTGCGCAAGAGCGGCGTCACGATCCGCACGAGCGCCCGCATCGACGCGGGCGTGGCCGTCGAGCCGGACGCCGTGATCGAGCACGCCGTGGTCCTGCGGGGCCGGACGCGCGTCGGCGCGGGGGCGCGGATCGACGTGGGCTCGGTGCTCACGGACGTGGTCGTCGAGGCAGGCGCCTCGGTGAAGCCGTACACGGTCGCCTCGCAGTCGTCGATCGGCGCCGGCGCGCAGATCGGGCCGTTCTCGCACCTCCGCCCGGAGAGCCAGATCGAGGCCGACGCGCACATCGGCAACTTCGTCGAGACCAAGAAGACCGTGGTCCGGAAGGGCGCGAAGGCGAACCACCTCGCCTACCTCGGCGACGGCGACATCGGCGAGGGCGCGAACGTCGGCGCCGGGACGATCTTCTGCAACTACGACGGCTTCCGGAAGCACCGGACCGAGATCGGCGCCGGCGCCTTCATCGGCAGCGACTCGCAGATCGTCGCCCCGGTGAAGATCGGCGCCGGCGCCTACGTGGCGACGGGCACGACCGTGACCCGCGACGTGCCGGACGAGGCGCTGGCGATCGGCCGGGTGAAGCAGGAGAACAAGGAGGGCTACGCGACGCGGCTCAAGGCGCGGCTGAAGGACGCGGCGAAGAAGTAGCGGGCGCCGTGCTGTTCACGCACGGTGAGGGGCGGTAGCGAGGCGACCGGCCGGCCGGTCGAGATCACACCTTCCAGCGCCCGGAGGGACGTGGCGGGCGCATCGGCGATCCGGCCCGAGCTTCCGGCCGCGGCTGTAGCTCGGCCTCCGGCAACGACCGCGCAGGTCATTTTCGCGTGACGCCGACGGCCCCCGCGCTCGTCCGGCTGCAACCTGGGTCGGCTCGAATCCTGGGAGGGCACGGATCTCGCCTGTGTCCGCGCGTGTGATTCAGTTCACATTTGCAGGACAGGAGCCCCATGCCGACGTACGAGTTCAAGTGCAACGACTGCGGCGCCGAGTTCGAGGTGGTCGCGTCGCTCTCCGAGTTCGAGCGCCAGAAGCGGGAGCGCACGGTCCAGTGCACGGCCTGCGGCCGCTCGAACGTCGAGCCGGAGATCGTGGCGTTCCAGGTGCAAACGGCGCGAAAGAGCGCCTAGGCAGAAGGACGAAGCGGCGTGTCGAGCGAGAACTACCACGAGCTGCCGGAGCTCCTGTCGGAGGCGACCAAGGAACGGCACCGCGCGATCGTCTCGTTGATCGAGGAGCTCGAGGCGATCGACTGGTACCAGCAGCGCGCCGAGGCGTGCTCGGACGCGGAGCTCCGTGCCGTGCTGCTCCACCACCTCGAGGAGGAGGTGGAGCACGCGATGATGAACCTCGAGTGGCTCCGGCGGAATGATCGCGTCTTCCAGGAGAAGATCGACATCTACCTCAACAGCCAGGGGCCGATCACCGAGGTGGAAGCGGCCGAGGAGGCGGCGAAGCTCGGCGCCAAGGCGCGGACCGGCGCCATGGCGCCGAGCGGCGCGCTCGGCATCGGGAGCCTGAAGGGGGCATGATCATGGATCTTCTCAAGCGCGAGCTCGCTCCCATCCTCCCCGCCGCGTGGGACCTCATCGATCACGAGGCGACGCGCGTGCTCAAGCTGCACCTCGCCGGCCGCAAGGTCGTCGACTTCCGCGGTCCGTTCGGCTGGGAGGTCGCCGCCGTCAACACGGGGCGCCTGCGCGCGCTCGAGCGGAAGGAGGGGTCCTCGGTCAGCGCGGGCGTCCGCCTCGTGCGGCCGCTCGTCGAGTTCCGCGCGCCCATCCGCCTCGAGCTCGCCGAGCTGGACGCCGTCGGGCGCGGCGCGCAGGAGCCCAACATCGAGGACGTCGTGCGCGCCGCCGAGCACGCCGCGCGCTTCGAGGACGGCGCCATCTTCAACGGGCTCGCGGCCGCCGGGATCGAAGGGATCCTGGAGGTCGCGCCGCACAAGCCCGTGCTGATCCCCGCGCCGGAGGCGTGGCCGCGCGCCGTGGTGGAGGCGAGAGAGGTGCTCCGCGCCGCGGGCGTCGACGGTCCTTATGCGCTCGCGCTGGGCCCGAAGGCGTACGACGAGCTGGCCGCGGCCGCGGAGGACGGGTACCCGCTCCTCAAGCACATCGAGCGCCAGCTCATCGACGGGCCGATCGTGTGGGCGCCCGCGCTCGAAGGCGGCGTGCTCCTGAGCACGCGAGGCGGCGACTTCGAGCTGACCGTGGGGGAAGACCTGTCCATCGGCTACGACGGGCACGACAGACAGGTCGTCGAGCTCTTCCTCACCGAGAGCTTCACGTTCCGAGTGCTGGAGCGCGCGGCGGCCGTGGCGCTGCGGCGGGGCTGAAATCAGGCCCCGCGGCTACTCGGCGTCGCCGACCGCGGCGCCCTCGCCGTCCCGCAGCGACGGGATGACGTGGCCCATCCGGAGGCGCTTCGCCTCGAGGTAGGGCGCGGAGAACGGGTTGGCCGGGACGATGGCCGCCGAGCGCGAGGCGATCCGGACGCCGAGCGCGCGGAGCGCGTCGACCTTGTCGGGGTTGTTCGTGAGGAGCCGGATCGACTCGATGCCGAGGTGCTCGATCATCGCGGCCGCGGGCTCGTAGCCGCGGGCGTCGTCCGGCAGGCCGAGGATGCGGTTCGCGTCGACCGTGTCGTGGCCGAACGCCTGGAGCTGGTACGCCCGGATCTTGTTGGCGAGCCCGATGCCGCGCCCCTCCTGCCGGAGGTAGAGCACCACGCCGAGCCCGCGGCGCCCGATCTCGGCCTGGGCCGCCTCGAGCTGCTCGCGGCAGTCGCACTTGAGGGAGCCGAACACCTCGCTCGTGAGGCACTCGGAGTGGACGCGCAGGGTCACGTCCGACCGGCCGCGCACGTCGCCCATGACGAGCGCGACGTGATCGGGAGACAGCCCCTGGTCGGGGCTCGTCGTCCCACCGAAGTGGAACACCAACATCTGAAAGACGCCGTGCTTCGTGGGCACGGGCGCCTGGGCGCGAATATCGAGCTGAGGCCGGATCGCCGTCGTCGGGACGTGCATCTCGCTCTCCTGGTGGAGGAATCCTGGGTCGCCTGTCAAGCAAGGAGCGCGCCTGGGTAGCCCGCTGCCCTGCCCTTGTCCGGCCACCCCTGAAGGTGGCGTCAATCAGGTAGCGTAAGCTCCCGGCCGGAACAAGGTAAGCTCTCCAAGATGTTGCTCCAAGGACATACCTGGAGCAGCCGATCAGCGAAGAGGAGCAGCCGATCTGCTTCGTCCCCGCGCGATCCGCCGGTACCGCTGGCCGTGACCGAACTCACCAACGAGACGCTGGCGGGCCGTCGGAGCGGCGAGGAAGCCGGGGGACCGCCGCCGCTTCGGAACCCCCCGAGGGTACCGAGGAGGCCGGGGGCCGCGCGCCCGCCTCAGAACCACCCGGGTTGCATCCTGGCGTACGAGTCCTCGCCGGAGCGGCAGAGCGCGGCGAGCGCCTCGACCCGGGGCAGCTCCGTCGAGAGCCAGTACTGCGCCGCGCAGAGCTTGCCTTCGTAGAAGCCGGCCGGAGTGGCGCCCCTGGCCAGCCCTTCGCGGGCGGCCGCGGCCATCGCGAGCCATTGCCAGGCCACCACGACCACGGAGACGAGCTCCATGTAATCGGCGCTGTGCCGCAGCATCTGCTCGGTGTCGCCGCGCATCCCCGCCTCGGCGAGCTGCACCGTCACCTCGCCGAGCAGCGCGAGCGCCGCGCCGAGGCGCTCGCCCCACGCGGGCTCGACGCCGGCCCGCTGCGCCCGGACGATCGTCTGCCGGATCTCGCCGCCGAGCGCGATGAGCGCGGCGCCGTTCCCGGCCACGACCTTGCGGCCGAGGAGGTCCAGGCCCTGGATCCCCGTCGTGCCCTCGTGGATCGAGTTGAGCTTCTGATCCCGGAGCCAGGCCTCCGGGAGGTACTCGCTCGAGTAGCCGTAGCCGCCGTGGACCTGGAGCGCGAGGGCGTTCGACTCGAAGCCCTTCTCGGCGGGGAAGGTCTTGGCGATGGGGGTGAGCAGGTCGAGGAGCCGCTGGGCGCGCTCCCGCTCCGCCGCGTCCGCGGCGTGCGCCGCGAGATCGGCGTACAGCGCGGTCGTGGAGACGAGCGCGAGGCCGCCCTCGACGATGGCCTTCTGCCGGAGCAGCATCCGGCGCACGTCGGCGTGCTCGATGATGGGCACCTGCGGCGCCCCCGGGTCCCTCGCGCCGAGCGGCCGGCCCTGCGGCCGGACGAGCGCGTAGCCGAGCGCCTCGAGGTAGGCCGCGGAGGCGGTCGCCACGGCGTTCGCGCCGACCAGGATGCGGGCCTCGTTCATCATCTGGAACATGCAGGCGACGCCCTGGTGGGGGCTGCCCACGAGGTAGCCGTGGCAGTCCCCCTTCTCGCCGAAGCTGAGCGACAGGCTGGGGAGCCCGCGCCAGCCGAGCTTGTGGATCATGCCGGCGACCTCGACGTCGTTCGGGACGAGCTGCCCGCCCTCGGGCCGCCGCTTGGGGACGGCGAACAGGCTCACGCCCTTGATGCCCCGAGGCGCGTTCTCGATGCGCGCGAGCGTGAGGTGGACGATGTTCTCGGTGAGGTCGTGGTCGCCGCCCGAGATGAAGATCTTCGATCCGCGGACGAGGTAGTGGCCCGCGTCGGTCTTCACCGCGCTCGCCTGCACGTCGGCGAGGCTCGATCCGGCCTGGGGCTCGGTGAGCGCCATCGTCCCGGTCCACTCGCCGGCGTACATCCGGGTCATGAAGGCGGACCGCAGGGCGTCGTCGCCGAACGTCTCGATGAGGTGCGCCGCGCCGGCCGTCAGGCTGAGGTAGCCGCACGCGCTCAGGTTCGCCGCCTGCAGGTAGGCGCCGGCGAGCGTGGCGACGACGAGCGGAAGCTGCTGGCCCCCCACCGCCGCCGGCCGCGCCGCGGTGAGCACCCCGAGCTCGACCATCGGCCGGAAGACCCGCTTGACGGCAGGGTGCACCGTGATCGCGCCCTCCTGGAAGCGCGGCGGCGCCTCGTCGACCTGCCTGTAGGTCGGGAACAGCACCTCCCGCGCGAACCGCCGGCAGCTCTGGAGGTAGAGGTCGAACGTGTCGCGCGCGTGATCGGCGAAATAGGGGAGCTCGCAGAGGCGCGGCGCGTCGAGCACCTCGTAGAGGAGGAACTCGACGTCGCGGTCGTTGAGGAGGGGGTTCTGGGGAGCGGTCATGGGGGCATTTGCCGGGCTTGGCGCACGCTAGACGCGCATGAAGCGGGATGTCGAGCGCCTTGTCTCGGTCATGGGTCCGGCGAGCGCGGGCGGAAACGAACCGACAGGATCCGGCCCGATCCGGCCCCAGCGCCGAGTTAGCCCGCTCCGCCTTGGTCTCGAGTGCGTTTCTTCCAAACAGACGGGCTGCGCCGCTGATAGAGTACGGCAAGGATCACCGCCGCCCGCTGGTCGGCTTCACCACGAAGTAGAAGTCGGCCAACGTCTGGCGCTGCTTCGTACTCGGCGAGCCGGCGATCGAGCACGGCGCTGTGCCACTCGGGTACCGGCACCTCTTCCCCCCTCGCCGCGATCCGCTCCCAGAGCGCTTGGACGTATTCGATCTCCTCGTTCATGGTGAGCTCGTCGAAGCCACCGGTCGGACGCGTGCTGCTTCAATGGATCGTCTTGGTGCAAGGGGAAGGATTCGAACCTTCTAGCGTCACTCTTGGGAAGCACAAGTCTCCACGGCGACCGTATCTCTCGTTTGGGTTGAAGCATTTACCACCAAGGCCCTTGCAGAAACGCGACTTCGCACCAAACACATGTCGACCGAGGCAAAAGCCGAGGGGTCACTCCATTTTCGTGCGAATTTCTGGCAGCGCGTGCATTTCAGGGAGGTTTGCCCTCTCTCATCGCTCCCTGAAGCTGTCTCTCGGCGGCCAAGCGTCTTCCCGCCTCCTTCGACCGCCGTTGAGCGCGCATCACGGCCGACCGCACAGCGGTTCCCGCGGCGGTGGATTCACGCTTTTTTTTCGAAATCGAGCGTTCGAGGGCCACACGCCCTTTGCGGTGTTTGCCCGGGGTTCCTAGACTCGTGACCCATGAGACGACTTTCCTGGATTCTGCTTGCGGCGCTGGTTTCCGTGGGCTGTGGGGACAACGACGACCCGTCGGAGGCGGGTTCGGGCGGTGACGGTGGCGGCGGTGCAGGTGGTGGCGCGGCTTGTGAAGCCGAAGGCGACGGAACACTCGACGTCGAGATCGTGAGCCCGAACGACGCCGGCGACGTCGCCGTGACCTCGCCGGGAGTGCCGGACGAGCGCGTGGTCTCGAGCGCGTCCCTCGACACGCCGGCGGGTGAGTACACGCTGCGCGCAGGCAGCGTGGCCGAGTACCCGGACGACGAACGCGTCGGCTTCGTCTATCGGCCTGATGACCCGGAGCAGAGCGCCTGCGTCGCCGACGGCGCGACCACCGAGGTCACCTTCAACTACGAGCTCACGCCCGGGAGCCACCAGCTCTGGTTCACCGCGCAGAACGGCGACCAGCTGGTCGGCGCGCTCGACGGCGAGGCGCTGCTCGAGTCGGGCGAGGTCACGCCGAGCGTCGCGTTCCAGGGAAGCGCGGAGATCATCAACCAGGGCGCGATCGCCTTCGACGGGGCCGGCAACCTGTGGGTGTCGGCCAACGCGGGCCAGATCACCGTGCGGCTCGTCGACACGCTGGGCGAGAGCAGCGAGGCAGCCCCTGACCGCGTGCTCGACGTGGCCGATGCGTGCGGGGGCGTCACCCCCTGCGCCGCGGGCGGCCTGGCGTTCGACGCCGCCGGCAACCTCTGGGTCGGGATCCGCGACCATTTGCTGAGGATCGAGGCGGCCGATCTCGAAGGCTCAGGCGTGGTGGAGCCGTCCGTGACCATCACCGGAGAGGAGATCGAGAACGTTCAAGCGCTCGCGTTCGACGGATCGGGCAACCTGTGGGTGGCGAGCGCCGAGCAGGACGCGGTGCTGATGTACGCGGCCGAGCGGCTCGCCGCGGACGACGGGGATCCCGCCGACGTGGTGCTGAAGGCGCTCACCCCCGAGCCGGTGATCGGGCCCCTGGGCCACCCGACGGGGCTCGCGTTCGACGAGCAGGGCGCGCTCTGGGTGGGTTACTGGGGATCGAACACCATCGCAAAGTTCGAGCCCGGCGATCTCGAAGCATCCGCGGAGCTCACCCCCGAGGTTCAGCTCGAAGTGGGGGTGCTGGCGCTTCCGGAGAGCATCGCCTTCGATCAGCAGGGGAACCTGTGGCTGCCCTCCAAGGTCGGTTCGGCGGCGGCGATCGCCAAGGCCGAGCTCGTCGCGGGCGGAGACGTGGAAGCGGGAGCCACCGTCCTGACGAGCGAGGCGTTCGGATCACTCATCGACCTCGCCTTCAACCCGCCCCCCGACTGGTCACCGATCCAGGGCCCCAAGTGAGCCCGTGGCGGCCGGGGAGCCCGGCCGCCGGAGCCGGGCAAGGCGCGCCCGCAGGTCGTCCGCGACCACGTAGAACGCCGGCACGACGAGGAGGCTGAGCGCCGTCGAGACGACGAGGCCGCCGATCACCGCCGCGGCCATCGGGGCTCGGATCTCGGCGCCGGGGCCGAGCGCCAGCGCGGACGGGACCGCCGCCATCAGCGTCGCGATCGAGGTCATCAGGATGGGGCGCAGCCGCACCGGGCCGGCGCGGAGCATCGCCGCGCGGGCGTCCATCACCTCCCCTGCCCCGTCGCCGTGCCCGCCTTCGCGGCGCACTTCGATCGCGTGATCCACGAGGATGATCGAGTTCTTCTTCACGATCCCCATGAGCAGGAGGATCCCGATCATGCTGAAGATGTTGAGCGTGTGCCCCGTCAGCAGCAGCGCGAAGGCGGCGCCCGCGATCGACAGCGGCAGGATCGTCAGCACCGTGACCGGGTGCAGGAACGAGTTGAACTGCGACGCGAGCACCATGTAGGCGACGAGGATCCCGAGCACCAGCGCGAAGAGGAGGCCGCCCATCGACTCGCGGAACGTCACGCTCGCGCCGCCCAGCACCAGGCGGTAGCCGGCCGGCAGGTCCCGGCCGAGCTCCTCGACGCGGGCCACCGCCTCGCCCTGCGAGCGCCCCGGCGCGACGTTGCCGAAGACCGAGATCGCGCGCTCGCGGTCGCGGCGCGTGATCGCCTGGAGCGCGGGGCGCTCGTCGTAGGTGACGACCGACGTCAGCGGGACCAGCGCGCCCGACGCGCTCCTCACCTGGATGCGCGCGAGATCCTCGGGCCGGCTCCGCTGCTCCGCGAGCAAGCGCGCGCGGACGTCGATGCGGCGCCCGCTGTCGTTGTACTTGGCGACGCGCCCGCCGCCGATCAGCGTGTTCAGCGTCGTCGCGATGGCCTCGACGCTCACGCCGAGATCCGCGGCGCGCGCCCGGTCGGGCACGATGCGGAGCTCGGGCATGCCGAGCTGGTAGTCGGAGTCGAGATCCACGACGACGCCGCTCTGCGCGAGCTCGGCCCGGATGCGCTCGCTGTGCTTCGTGAGCTCGTCCCAGTCGGGGCCGCGGATCGAGAACTCGACAGGGAACCCGCGCTGGGCCGTGAAGCCCGACTGCGAGAGGTCCTGGACCACGGCGCGCAGGCCGGGGTAGCCGTTCAGCTCCTTGCGGAGCGCGCCCTGGAGATCGGCCTGCGAGAGCGCCCGCTCCTCCGCCGGCTTCATCGTGACGAACAGGATGCCCGTGTTCACGCCGCCCCCTCCGCCGAAGCCGCCGACGACGGCGAAGACCCGCTCCACCGCCGGGTTCGCGCCCACGGCCGCCTCGGCGCGACGGAAGAGCCGGTCGGTCTCCTCGATGTCCGAGCCGACCGCGGTCTGCAGCCGGACAAGGAGCCGCCCCTGGTCCTGCGACGGGACGAACTCCGTCGGGAGGCGCTGCATGGCGACGATCGCGCCGGCGAAGAGGATCGCGCCGAGCAGGACGACCGCGACCGGGAACCGGAGCGCCCGGGCGAGCAGCCAGCCATAGCCGCGGGAGAGCGCCTCGAAGCCGCGATCGACGAGCCGCCCGAGGCGGCCCCGGCCCTCGCGGGAGACGTCGAGGATCTGCGCGCAGCGGGCGGGCGCGAGGGTGATCGCCTCCAGGTACGAGAGCAGCACGGCGATGCAGAGGGTCACGCCGAACTGGAGGAAGAACCGGCCGACCACCCCCTCCATGAAGATGATCGGGAGGAAGATCGCGACGACGGCGAGCGTCGCGGCGAGCGCCGCGAAGGTGATCTCGGCCGTGCCCTCGCGGGCGGCGCGGACGCGGTCCTTCCCCCCTTCGGCGTGCCGGTGGATGTTCTCGAGCACCATGATCGCGTCGTCGACGACGATGCCGACGGCGAGCGAGAGCCCGAGCAGCGTGAAGGTGTTCAGCGTGAAGCCGAGGAAGTAGATCGCGGCGACCGTGCCGAGCAGCGACATCGGGATGGCCAGGACGACGTTGAGCGTGCTCGAGAGCGAGCCGAGGAACATCCAGCAGACGAGGGCCGTGAGCGCGATGGCCATGCCGAGCTCGAGCTCGATCTCGTGGACCGACTCCTCGATGAACTTCGTCGAGTCGAAGTTCACGCCGACCTCCATCCCCTCGGGCAGGGACTTCTGGACCTCGGCAAGCGCGGCCCGGACCCCCCGGGCGACCTCGACCGCGTTCGAGCCGCGCTGCTTCCTCACGCCGAGGCCCTGGGCCGGCTCCCCGTTCACCCGGGCGAGCCGGCGGACGTCCTCGAAGCCGTCCTCGACGAGCGCGACGTCCTCCAGGTACACCGTGGCGCGCGCCGACGACGGCGGCCCCGCCGCCTGGGCGGCTGCGCCCGGCTGGGCGGCCGAGCCGGGATCGCCCTGGCGGAGGACGATCCGCTTGAAGGTCGCGAGATCGAGCGCCTCCCCCATCACCCGCACGTTGAGCTCCCGCCCTTCTGTCTCGATGCGGCCGGCGGGGAGCTCGATGTGCTGGCGGCGCAGGGACTCGGTGACGTCGGCGACGGTGAGCCCCTTCGCCGCGAGTCGATCGGCGTCGATCCAGATGCGGACGTTGCGCTCGAGGTAGCCGCCGAGCGTGAGCTCTCCGACGCCGGGCACCGTCTGGAGCTTCTCCTTCAGCCGGTAACGCGCGATGTCGGCGACGAGCTGGGGAGAGAAGGGGCCGGAGAGCCCGACCCACATGATCGGCTGGTCCTCCGGGTTCGTCTTGGAGACGACAGGCGGGTCGAGGTCGAGCGGCAGCCGCCGCTGCGCCTGGGAGATCTTCGTCTGAACGTCCTGGAGCGCGACGTCGACGTCGCGCGACAGGTCGAGCTCGATGGTGACCGAGGCGCTCCCCTGGCGCGACGTCGACGTGATCGATCGGATCCCCTCGACCTGGACGGCCGCCTCCTCGAGCGGCTCGACCACGTCGTGCTCCATGATCTCGGGGGCGGCGCCCTCCAGCGTGGCGGAGATGGTGATGGTGGGGAAGTCGACGTCGGGGAACTGGCTGATGCCGATGCGCGACACGGCGACGAGGCCGAAGACGATGGTCGCGGCCATCAGCATCCAGGCGAAGACCGGCTTCCTGAGGCAGGCTTCGGTGAGGCTCACGGCACGCTCCGTGACGAGCTGGCGGGAGCGGTCAGCGGCGATGCGCCGGACGAGGCGGGCGGCGACGCGCCGGACGAGGCGGCGGGCGGCGACGCGCCGGACGAGGCGGCGGGCGGCGACGCGCCGGCCGCGGACGCGCCGGCGTCTGCGCCTCCCTCGGGGTGGCGCCCCGCGGCCTGGCCTCCCGGCACGCTGCCGGGCGCCGCGATGCGGACCTGCGCCCCCTCGCGCAACGCCTCCGCGCCGCGCGCCACGAGGAGCTCTCCCACGGAGAGGCCCGACTTGACCTCGACGCGCCCGTCGGGCGTGCGCAGGCCCAGAGAGAGCACGCGCTCGCGCGCGGTGGTGCCGTCGACCACGTACGCGAGGAACCCCCGCTCGCTCGGTCGCACGGACGTGAGTGGGATCACGGGAGCGTCGCCGCTCGCGCCCACGGGCACGGTCACCTCGGCGAAGGTGCCGGGGCGGAGCAGCTCCTTGCCCTCGCCCTGCACCTCGCCGGTCACGGCGACCATGCGCGTCGCCGGATCCGCCGCGTCGGCGACGTGCGTCAGCCTGGCGCTGTAGGTCCGCGCGTCGCCCTTCACGGTGAAACGGGCCTCCATGTCGGGCCTGACCCGCGGGGCGTCGGCGGCGGGGATCTGGAAGCGGAGCAGGAGCGGATCGCGGCGCAGGAGCGTCGCGAGCACGGTGCCGACAGGCACGTGCTGGCCGGTCTGCACGGTGCGCGTCTGGATCTTCCCCTGGATGGGGGCGCGCACGTAGGCGTCGCGCAGGTTCAGGAGCGCCTGATCGACGGCGACCTTCGCCTCGGCGACCTGCGCGGCGGTCGTCGCCGCCCTCGAGCGCCAGGACGCGACGTCTTCCTTGCTGAAGACGCCGTCGGCGCCCTCGGCCTCGCGCCGCTCGAGCCCCGCGGCGGCCTCGGCCTGGGTGGCGGTCATCCGATCGAGCGTCGCGCGCGCCGCGCGGACGGCGAGGTTGTACCGGGCCGGGTCGATCTCGACGAGCACCTGCCCTGCCTTGACCTCGGCGCCCTCCATGAACCGCACCGCCTCGACGACGCCGGCGACGCGCGCGGTGAGCTGCACCTGCTCGAACGCCTCGACCGCTCCGACGGCCGGCACGGCGTACTCGACCCGCTCCGCCGCGACGGGCACGACCTCGACCGGGAAGCTGAGCCCCTGCTTCGCGGGCTTGCGCCCCTGCTCGGGCGAGGCCTCCCCGCCCTTCTTGCACGCCGGAGATCCGAGGAAGACAAGCCCCGTCACCAGGGCGAGCGCGGCCACGCGAATCGGTTGGAGCACCATCTAGGTGGAGGAGTAGCGCAACTTGAGCCGTTGTGCGCGGGGCCGAGCGGGGGTGACCGGGCAGCGTCACGCCGGCCACAGGCCGCGCAGCGGGGCCCGCGCACGGCGGAGCGCCGGGGAGCACGGTACGCGCGGCCCGATCTGGCCGGCGGCGCGCACCGCGGCGGTCGCGACGGGCGCCCGGGACTTCCGCCGCCCACCGATCACAAACCCCGCCGATCCAGCACAAAGACACGCACTGCCGCGCAGGACAGACAGTCCGTACAGTCCTGCAAACAGCAGGGATGCTGACCCGCGAGCCCGGCGTGAAACCAGCAACGACGGGCGAGCTGACACGAACTGGCGGAGACGACGATGACAGACCTGGTCAACGACATGACCGAACGATTTCTGCGCGATGCCGGCATCGCTCCCGGCATGCGCGTCCTCGACGTGGGGTGCGGCCGAGGCGACGTGAGCTTCATGGTCGCCCGCATCGTCGGCGAAGGGGGTTGTGTGCTCGGGGTAGACCGCGATCCGGCGCCCATCGCGGTCGCTCGCCGGCGAGCCGCCGAGCTGGGACTCCGCCGAGTTGCCTTCGAAGAGCGGGACCTCGGCGCGCTCTCCCCCGCCGCCGAGCGCTTCGATGCCGCCGTCGGCCGGAGGGTGCTCATGTACCAGCCGGATCCTGTCGCTGCGGTGCGTGCCATGGCCGGTGCCGTGCGCGCCGGCGGCCTGATCCTGCTCCAGGAGAACGACCCGACGATGGGCCAGGGCAGCCTGATGCCCATGGATCTGCACCGCCAGGTGCACCAGTGGATCTGGCGGACCGTCGAGCGTGAGGGCGCGAGCCTCCACATGGGATTCCAGATGCCGAGCGTTTTTGAAGAAGCGGGCCTGACCGTGCAGCTCGTGAGGGCCGAGGCCATCGTGCAGACGCCGAAGATCCAGCATCAGCTCGCGCTCATCGTTCGCGCGATGCTCCCGCGGATCGTCCAGCGAGGCGTGGCGTCGGAGGCCGAGGTCGACGTGGACACCCTGGAAGAACGTCTCGCCGCCGAACGGACGAAGGCCAATACCACCTTCGTCGGCGACCTCGTCTTCAGCGTGTGCGGCCGGACACCGTCTCCTGGGTGAGCGTGCGGCCCTTGCTCTGCGCTTCGGCGCGCCACGCCGCCGGCGTCGCCCCGTGCTCTCTACGGAACATGCGGATGAAGTGCGTCGCGTCCGCGTAGCCGACGCGCTCGGCGACGAGCTCGACCCTCTCGTCGGAGTGGAGGAGGATGCGGCGAGCCTCCGCCATTCTCCCGGCCACGATCCACTCGACCGCGCTCCGGCCCGTCGCCCGGGAGAGCGCCGTCGTCACGTACGCCGGGCTCCGCCCCACGGATCGCGCGACGTCCTTGAGCGAGAGCGGTCGAAGGCAGTTTCGCTCGATGAAGCGAAGGGCATCGACGACGACTCCCGGCGATGGCGAGGCAGGGTGTTGCGAGCGCGCTGCCTGCTGAACCTCGTTGAGGATGAGCACAAGGAGGCTCCGCTGGACGACGTCGGGAGCGCCGCCATCGCGCGATTCCGTCGCGCGCATCAGCTCGCGGAGCAGCATGTCGATGTGCGCGTGACGATCCGCGGGCACCCGAACGACGGGGGATGCGCCGGCGCGCACGCGCTCGAACGGCTCGAGCAAGCTGCCCGCCTCCTCGGCGGCCAAGCAGGGGACACAGAAGCCAACGCCGATCCAGTCCGGGGCCGCCTTCTCGATCGAGCGGTGCGGTTGTCCGGCAGGCACGAGGAGGACGTCTCCAGCCTCGACGTTCCATCGACCGCGCTGCTCGATGCGAGAAGAGCCGCTCGTGTAGAACGCCAGCGCGGCGAAGGCGTGGGTCACGGACGCCCGCATGACCGGCTGCACCGGTGAGGGTTGCCGGCAGCAAAAGATCGCTCGGCCTCCGCCCACAAGGTCTTCTCGCTGGATCGCCGGCGCGGGGGGCATGAGCGCCATGGTGACATCGGCGGAAGCAGGAGGCGAGCGCCGGCGCTCTCCGTCGAGCAGGCTGCTGGATAGTAAGGAGCTCTTCCCTGCGCTGCGCCAGCGAAAGGCCAGCGAAGATCTGGCGGGCCCGACCTGCGCGCGCGCCTGCCGGACGGAGCTACGGCCTCAGCGTCATCCGCATCTTGTAGACCTGCATACCGAACATCACGCCCGCCGGGGCGCCAGGATCGATGGTCCCGTCCCGACCGCGGCTCAAGCGCACGAAGGCCTGACAGCCCTCGGCGGGAAGCCCCGTGGGGTACGAGCCTTCGGGAACGGTGAACGAGCCGGTGTCGTCCACCTCCCCCGACGAGTCGACCCAGGATACGTCATCCAGACAAGGGCCCGGCTCATCGAAGCTGACAGGTCCGATGGACCATCTCATCATGTCGTCCTTGCCCAGCGGCTCCCACGCCAGCACGAGATCCTCGCCGGAGCCGAGGCTGAACACGCTCTCCGGCTCGGGAGACGTGAGCTCCGAGAGCTCGGGCATCACGATCTCCCAGCCGTCGAGGTCGTTGAACCGGGCGCGGATCGCGCGGCCCGGCTCGGCGTGCTTGAGATAGCCGCGGCACTTGGCGGCGATGAGGTTGTCCTCCGGATTGCTGTCATGCCACCAGTAGCAGGCGAGCTCCGCCTCCTCCGCGCCGTTGCTCACGATGAACCTGTCGGGGAGGTACTCCCCGTCCCCGGGATCTCGCACACCGAACCCGCCGCTGGCGTCCACCTTCGTAACGTAGGCTTCCGCTTCGCCCAGGTACTCGACGCCATCGCGGACGATCGGCACGTTGTATCCGTAGACCCGGATGACGACCGCCTCGTTATCCGCCAAGGGCCGGTACTCGTCCGGCCCACACGCTGCCCCGGAAAGACCCAGGACGGCGACCAAAGCCAACCACACGATGTCTCTCATGAGATCCTCCACGATCCGACGTCTTTGCAAGAGACGGCTGCGCCGCACGGGGCAACCTGTGGGTAGTGCTCAAAATTGAACATGGAGGCGGCAAGGCGAGAAGAAAAGCTCAATGATCTTCCCGCCTTCATGTGAACTCTCTCCGGGCAAATTTGAGCACTACCCAACCTGTGCACGTTCCCGTTTGAACGAAGCTACGGCTTCAGCGTGATCCGTACCTCGTAAGACTGGCGCGCGAAGATCGAGCCCCTCTGGACGCCAGGATCGATGGTCCCGCGCCGGCCGCGGTCGAACCGAAGGAAAGCCTGACACCCCTCGGGGGGCAGGCCCGTGGGATACGAGTCCCTGGGAACGACGAACGCCCCGGTGTCATCCATGGACCCGTCCGAACGGTACCACTCTACGTCATCCACACACGGCCCCGGGTCGTCGAAGCTGACGGGTCCGAGAGACCATCCCATCCGGTCGTCCGCGCCTAGCGGCTCCCACGAGAGCACCAGATCCTCGCCGGAGCTGAGGCTGAACTCGATGTCCTGCTCGGGAGACGTGAGCTTCGAGAGCTCGGGCATCACGACCTCCCAGCCGTCAAACTCGTTGAAGGTGGCACGGATCCCACGGCCGGGTTCGGCCTGGATGAACTGACCGCGACAGAAGGTGGCAATGAGGTCGTCCTCCGGATAGCTGTCCTCGTAGAGGACGCAGCGGAGCGTCGTCTCCTCGAGGCCGTTGCTCACGACGAACCTGTCGGGGAGATACTCCCCGTCGTCGTGTTTCCGGACACCGAAGGCATTGGGGTTGTCCGTCTTCCAGACGTAGCCCTCCACCTCGCCCCGGTACGTGACGCCATCGCGGACGAGGGGCGGCTCGAACCCGTAGACGTCGATGCGAACAGCGTCGTTCTCCGCGAGCGGCCGGTACTCGTCCGGCGCGCACGCCACTCCCGAAAGACCCAGCGCCGCGATCACGGCCGACCTCGCGATATTGCTCATGATATCCGCCTCGCTCCCGTGCTTTTTGAAGGAGACGGCGACGATGCGCCTTCCGCTCAGGGGAGCCCCTCCGGGCAGGGAGGGCAGTCACCACCACAATCTACACCTATTTCCAGGCCATTCTGGCGATCGTCATCGCACCTCGGCGGCTGGCACCTGCCCTGGAAGCACACCTTCGTCAGGCAATCCGGGCCGTCGATGCACTTGTCCCCAGCGGCGCAGGTACGGCAGTTGGATCCGCAGTCGATGTCGACCTCATGCTCGTTCTGGATGCCATCGCTGCACGTGGCAAAGCTGCACCGGTCATCGAAGCCGCACACACCGGTATTGCAATCCTCGCCCGTGGTACACGGGTACGTCGGGCGACACGGATCGCAGAGGCCACCGCAGTCCACATAGGACTCGCCGGTGCCTACATCGAGCTCGCCATTGTCGCAGTCGAGCGGGATGCACTTGCTGCGCGGTGAGCAGTACATGGTCGTGTCCCCGCAGTCCGCGTCCGACAGGCACTCGACCAGGTTTTGCTGGCCGTCGCACAGCCCCGAGCCGTCAGGGGCCGGACCTCGCCGGGTCCATTCGTTCAGCTGATGCGCGCCGTCGCAGAAGTCATCCGTGCAAGGGTTGCCGTCGTCCGGCACGTCGTCCGGCGCGGGCAAGACGACCTTCTGCCCGTCCCTGTCGCACGCGATCGTCATGCAGTCGCCGGGGTACTGGCCCCGGTACTCCCCCACCTCTCGCTGGCACTTGCCATCGACGCACTTCACCGTGCCACAGGCGGGGTCCGGCGGGTCGTCGCAATCGTACTCGGTCACGCACTCGGGGCGCTCCGGCGCAGGCGCCGGGGCCCCCTCCGAGCACGCGATCCACAGCGAGGCCACGGAGAGCATCGCGCCGGCGGCCCAAAGGTGCCTGCTCGTGGTCATGTTGCCTTTCTTCATGTCTCTTCGCCTGAGATGAACAGCGGGCAGGCAGTGGGGCAATTCGCGCCGCAGTCGATGCCTGATTCGTTGCCGTTCATCACGCCATCCTCGCACGTCGGGCGACGGCACCTGCCGTCCGCGCACACACCGCTCTGGCAGGACTCGTGAGCGTCGCACCGCCGGCTGGCGGCGCATGCGGGACACGACGGCGCGCCGCAATCGACGTCGGTCTCGGCGCCGTTCAGGATGCCATCACGGCAGCTCGTCTCCTTGCACAGCATGTCCGAGCCGCACGCACCCTCGATGCAGTCGCTGTCGGCCGTGCACGGCTGTCCTGCCCTGCAAGGCTGGCACCGGCCACCGCAGTCCCGCGCCGTCTCGCCCGAGGCATCATCAAAGATGGCGTTGTCGCACCACTCGAGGACGCACGTGCCCGATGTCGAGCAGGCATACGAGGGGGTCCCACAGTCCTCGTCGCGAAGGCATCCGACCAGATGCCCGTCGCCATCGCAGTACCCGGAACCCTCTTCGGCGTTCCCCGCTGCCCTCGGACGGTGCACGCTGACCCCTTGCACGCATGCGTCGATCGTGCACTCGTTGCCGTCGTTGAAGACGTCGCCGTCGTCGGCCTCGGCGACCACCCGCCCAGCCTCGTCACAGCGCAGGGTCACACAATCGCCAGCCCGCTGGTTAGGGAATCGCTCTCGCAGGGCGAGCCTGCAGACCTCCGCGTCGCACATGGCCTCGCCGCAGCGGGGGTCCGCAGGCTTCGGGCAATCCTCGGCTGTCTTGCACAGCATGGCGTTGCACTCGCTGATGGGCCGACACTCCCGCTTGCAGGAATCGCCGTCTTCCTCCCTCGCACCGGGCTCGCAGCAGCGCGCCTCCTCCGGGTCCGGACACCGGCAGCGCCCGTCGATGCACTGCGTTCCGCTCAGCTTGGGGTGGCAGTCTGCGGTTGAATCGCAGAGAGGTTCCTGTTCCACATCGACATAGGCGTCACCGCTGCAGGCAGCCCAGAGCAAGCAGCCCAGGAACACCGCGCCGGAAGCGCACAGCCCGCGCTGCCACATTGGAGCCATGATATCAGGCCTCCTCGTCCGGAGGATCGTGGAGATCCCAGCCATGCGTCGATCGACGCGTGCTGTTCGCATTGCGATCAACGTCTGCAAATTCTCCACCAAAGATGAACTGCCATTCAGAAAGATGAAGTCGGCTCTCCGCGCGGGAGCACGTCTCTGCGGAGCTCGGGCGCTACCACGAGAACGAGAGCCCCAGGCCCGGGGCGGTCCCCGCGGCCTCCACGCGGACCTTTGCCTGTGGCGCGAGCAGGAACCCCGCGGCCACGGCGCCGCCGGCCGAAAGACCCGCACCGACGAAGGCGCCCACGGACAGGGCCGTGAACGTCTTCGTGCGCCCATCGGCGTCGGCATATGCGTCGCAGGCAGGGAGCCCCGGCCGGCAATGGAAGACCTCCCGCTCCGCCCGGGAAAAGGCGGCGTCCCGCTCCTCGGCAGCGTCGTTGGCCTCCACGACCGAGAGGGCTCCGACGGTGGCGAGGGCGGCCGACGTGGCCGCGAGCGCGCCCACAGTCCACCACCGGAGCGCGGGGCTGCGCGTGGAAGGAGGCGGTGGCGCGACGGGCCGCGAGGCCACCTTGCTCACCGGAGGATGCGCTGGCGCTTCGGCTCGGGAGCGCGGGAACGTCAGCCAGACGGTCCTCTCGCCGCCCGCGTCGACCGCGGCCACGTCCTCGCGCTGCGCCCCGGCGAGCTGTCCGCTCACGCGGTGCTGGCCGGGAGCCACGTACACGGGGCGCGGGAGCGGGGACACACCGATCTGCCGCCCGTCCACGAGCACGGCGGCGCCAGGCTCGCTCACGCGCACATCGAGCGCGCCGACGTGCCGCCGCGCTTCCGCGAAATTGGCCCTCGCGAGCTCGTAGCTCTCCTTGAAGCCCGGCGGCACCCAGATCTTCGGGGCGTCGGGGGTGCCGACCATCTCGAAGTAGATCGAGAGGAACTCCGCCGCCCTCTCGAAGTCGTGCAGCCTGAACGACAGCATCCCCACGCGGAACGCATCGGAGGCGCTCTTCGTGAGCCCCCACAGCGTCAGGTGGATGTCGCGCGCGTCCGCGAGCCGCCCCTCGTCCAGGAGCCGCTTCGCCTCGTCGAGCATCTCACGCTCCGGCCCGGTCGGCGGCGGCCGCCGCGGGAGGGGCGCTGCCGCCGCCGGTGCTGGGCAGGTGAGCAGCAGCAGGATCGCGGTGATCGGGCTGAGCAGCGGGCGTCGCATGGTCTTGTCTTCCGGGTCTCTCCCGCGCGGCGAGGGCGCCCTGCGCAGGTCGCGAGGGCGCCGCAGGCGTGGAGCGCCTCGGGCTCAGGGTCGAGGGCCTGGCACGGGCGCTCGGGCAACGCGCTCTCTCGATTTCCAGCGCCTCTCTTACCAGAGATCACCGCACGGTTGCGCTCGAAACGCTCGACATCAAGAGAAGATGCGAGGACGAACGACGCGACAAGAAGGCGCCAGGGCCAACAACGCGCATTGCGTTCATCGAACAAAAATTCTCACACCAGATGAGCTTTTGCCCCCAAATTTTGACTGTGTCCTCAACCTGGATCATCTGGCGCCCGAGATCACCGCACAGCTGCGTTCGAACCACTCATTATGTAGGGTCGACATCAAGGCGAGCTCGTCGCATTGCATCGAGTGGCATAATTTTCTCATGTTTGATGCGCCATCGCTCCCAGAATTCTCAACCTGGGTCAGCCGATGCGACGCAGAGAGCTGGCGCCTCAACCTGGGTGAGCTGACGGGACGAGCTGACAGCTCCTCAACCTGGGTCTGGGTCAGCCGATGGGTCAGCCGACGCTCCGGAAGCTCCCAACCTGGGTGAGCTCGCGCGGGGCGGGCGACGCGGCGAGCCTTCAACCAGCCGCCGGAAGTCCCCGCGCCGGTCGACCCACGATGACGCCGACGACCCCCGGCCGAGCCGCCAGGCGAGGCCGCGACGAGGCCGTCGCGCCCGCCGCCCTTCCGCGCTCGCCCTGGGGCGGCGCCGGTCTATACCATGGGGACATGCGCCCCACCGTGCTCCTCTGGGACATCGACGGCACCCTGCTCTCCACCGGCGGCGCAGGCCGGCGCGCCATGGAGCACGCGTTCGCCCGGTACGCCGACCGGCGCGACGCGTGCGAGGCGTTCTCGTTTGCCGGCATGACCGACCGGGCCATCATCCGGACAGGGCTCGAGACGGTCGGGCGCGAGGCCACGGAGGACGCCATCGACGCGCTCCTCGCGATCTACGTCGAGATCCTCGCGCAGGAGATGTCGCTCGCCGGCGACACCCGGGTCCACGCCGGCGTCATCGAGGCGCTCGACGCCGCCGCCCGGCGCGCGAAGTGCGCCATCGGCCTCGGCACGGGGAACGTCCGCGCCGGGGCGCAGGCGAAGCTCACCCGGGTCGGCATCTACGAGCGGTTCGCGTTCGGCGGCTTCGGCTGTGATCACGAGCGCCGCGACGAGCTCCTGCGCATCGGCGCCGCGCGCGGGGCGGCCATGCTCGAGGCGCCGCTCGACGCGTGCCGCGTCGTCGTCATCGGCGACACCCCGAAGGACATCGCGGCGGCCCGGGCGATCGGCGCCGAGTCGATCGCCGTGGCCACCGGCACCTACGCCCTCGCAGAGCTCGCCGCATGCGCCCCGACCCACAGCTTCACCGACCTCCGGGCGAGGGGCGCGCTCGAGGCGCTGCTCGGTTGAGATCCGAGATCTCTCGGCGAGCGGCCGGCTGACCGCTGCGGCGCCGATACGACAGCGTGCCTCTGCGACATGAAGCGCGCACAACCGGCCGTTTGATCCCAGACCACGAGTCCGCGAAAGTTCCAAGATGACCTACCCTCCGGGATACCGAACGGCCGAGCACGTCGAGGGTGAGGGAGGGGCGCATCGGGGCGGATACAACGCTGTACGACATGTTGCATTCAGCACCGGCAATGTTCCTCGCGACGCCCGGTGTCAGCGCCCGAGCGCGGTCGCGATGGAATGCGCGGCGCGCAGCGCGAGAGCGGCGATGGTGAGCGTGGGGTTCACGGCGCCGCCGGTGGGGAAGACGCCGCTGCCAAGCAGGTAGAGGTTGTCGTGGTCGTGCGCGCGCAGGTTCGGGTCGACCACCGAGGTGTTCGGGTCGGCGCCCATCCGGTAGGTGCCCATGACGTGCCCGGCGCCCTCGTGCTCGAGCCGGTGCTCGCGGAGCGTGGCCCCGAGCGCGTCGAAGATCCGGTCGTGGATCGCGCGCGCGGCCGCCATGCCGTCGCGGGTATAGGGGTCGATCCGGTAGTGAAGGCGCGGCCGCGGCAACCCGAGCGCGTCGCGCTGATCGAAGGCAGGCGTGACGCGGTTGTCGGGATCGGGGAGCTGCTCCATCAAGCTGGACACGCAGAGCTGCCGGGTGCAATGCCACGCGAGCTCGGCAGCGAGCTGCTGGCCACGTAGACCCTTGCGCACGAGATCGGCCGCGGCGACCTCGGGCCCGCCGATCGGCCACTGCCACCCGCTGTTGCCGAGCTCCACCCGGAACGCGGCGCGCACCCCCCGAGAGGCGCTGTTCCGCGTGGCGTCGATTCCCCCCGTCGAGAGCGGTCCGCGGGGCTGACCGAGCGCTTCCCCGGCGAGCGCCCAGCTCAGCTGGATGGGGTGATCCATGAGGTTGCGCCCGACCTGGCCGCTCCTGTTCGCGACCCCGTCCGGCAGCGCGTCGGTCCGGGACATCAGGAGCAGCTTGGGCGTCTCGATCCCGTGCGCCGCCACGATATAGACCTTGCCCGAGGCCTCGTGATCGGTGCCGTCCGGGCGCTTGAACAGGACACGCGACACGCGCCCGTCAGGGCCGATGCCGACGGCCGTGGCGATGGCCTCTTCCACGATCCGCACGCCGGCGAGCTCGGCCTTCTTCACGTGCACCGAGGCGTCATAGCGAGCCGCGATCGGGCAGATGGGGATGCAGGATTTGCTGCCACAGCACGCGGGCCGGCCGTCGAACGCGGCGCTATTGCGCGCCTGTGCCGTCGCGGTCACCGGATAGCCGAGGGCCGAGATCCTGTCGGCGATGCGCAGATCCGAGTAGCTGTGGGGGATGGGCGCCATGGGGTAAGGCGTGCTGCGCGGCGAGCCGAGGCTGTCATCGCCGGCCACGCCCATCTCGATCTCGCTCTCGACGTACCAGGGTTCGAGCACGTCGTACCCGATGGGCCAGTCGACGCCGACTCCATAAAGGGTCTTCATCCGGAGATCGTCGGGGAGGAAGCGGAGCGCGGTCCCGAGCCAGTGCCAGGTCGTCCCGCCGACGACGCGGAGGTACGTGCTCTTGAAGAGGTCCGGGCCCTCCTGCACGTAGTACCCGCGGGGAGCGCTCTCGCTGGGCGCAGGCGCGGCCATGGAGCGAGGAAAGGGGGCGTCCAGCGTCTTGACGACGGCGCTCCGGTAGGCGCTGACGGCCTTGTCGCGGTCGACCCGCGGCCCCGACTCCAGCACGAGCACCCTGGCGCCCGCCTTCGCGAGCCGGTAGCCGGCCAGCGTCCCCGCGATGCCCGCGCCCACGATGATCACATCCGCTTGCAGCCTGTCCCCCATACCGAGCTCCGTCCGGGCGGCGGCAGCGCGCCCCGCCGCCTCACCCCGCGGGCGGCTCTCCCCAGGACCCCATCGCCCCGCCGCAGATGCCCGGTGCGCTTGTGTAAGGGAGCGATCTCCACGCGAGCGAGCCCTCGTAGGTCGCCAGCGCGCGCCCGTCGGCCGCGTCGTACTGGCCCGTGTACCAGAACAGGAGGATCTCGTCCGCGAGCGCCCGCAGGCGCGCGTCGGCGAAGACGCCTCGCGCGGTCAGGTCATCGAGGGGGCACGCCGGAGCGTCGCCGACGAGCCCCGCCCTGGTATAGAGGTCCGCGAGCGCCGCGGCCTGCTCCGGACGTGCGAGCAGGCAGTCGAGGTAGATCTGCGCGTGGTCCCGGGCGAGGTCGCCAACCCCGGTGAGCACCGTGGACAAGGCGAGGAACCGGTCGAGCGGCGTGGCGGCCCGGCCGCGGACCACGTGCCTTGCAAGGCCGGCGGCCGCGGCGAGGAGCGCGCAGATGAAGAGGGCGAAACGGCGCCGGCCCATGCGGAGTCTGCCTCTCTGGGGGATCCGCCCCGGATTGAGCAGCTGGCTGCTGCTGTTGCCACGAGGAAGCTCGTGGCGCAGGCCATGGTGAGATGAGGGACGGGGTGCCCGGCGTCAATCACGATCTCCCCTGGCCCACGAGGTTCGCTCTCATCCATCCTCTGCTTGACCGTCTCTCCTCGACCGCTCCCCGTCCGTCGTGGTCGATCGGCTCCAATGCCCGCCCGCGGCGCTCCGCGCCTCGAATCGCGCCGGCACCCGGCCAGACGGCCCGAGCGCGGTCGTGCCGCGCGGTCGCGCTTCCTTTGGCCGCAGCGCGACGAGCCTCCCCCGCTGCGCGAGCCGCGCCAGCACGATTGCCATCTCCGTCAGCCCGAAGTGGTTGCCAATGCATACGTGCGGCCCGCCCCCGAACGGCATGTATGCCCAGTTCTTGCCGGCGCCCGTCGTCGCCGGGTCGCCCGCGAAGCGTTCCGGATCGAAGCGGCGCGGCTCGGGCCAGAACGACGGGTGGCGGTGCATCGCGAAGGGGGAGATCAGGACCGACGTTCCGCGCGGGATGGCATAACCGCGGATCTCGTCGTCCTCGACCGCCTCGCGGACGATCATCCAGGCCGGCGGGTAGAGCCGCAGCGTCTCGCGCAGGACCATGGCCGTCCGCGTCAGCCTGGGCACGTCCTCCGCCTCGGGCGCGCGACCTCCGAGCACGCTGTCCACCTCGCCTCGCACCCGCTCCCATTCGTGCGGGTGCAAGGTGAACAGGACCGTCGCCCACGTCAGCGCGTTCGCCGTGGTCTCGTGCCCGGCGAAGAAGATGTGCAGCACCTCGTCGCGAAGCTCCTTCCGGGACATGCGCTCGCCGGTCTCCTCGTCGCGCGCGTCGAGGAGCGCGTCGAGCAGGTCCCCCGGCCGCTCTCCGCCCTGCTCGCGCCGGTCGATGATGCCGTACACCACCCTGTCGAACGCCGCGGTCGCCTCCCGGATGCGCACGTTGAAGGGCAGCGGCCAGGACAGCGGCACCCTGAAGGGGAGCAGCATCCGGATCTTGATGTAGCGGTCGATCTCCGCGAGCGCGCCGTCGAGCGTGGCGATGTCCGACGGGAGCTGCTGCGAGAACATCGTCTCCACGATGACGTCGCGCGTGATGCCGAGCATGAGATCGTGGGCGTGGAGCTCCTGGCCATCGGTGAGGCGCGCGAGGTGGCGCTCGGCCACCGCGTTCATCGCCGCCGTCATCCTGGCGATCCGCGCGCGAGAGAAGCTCGGCTGCATGATGCGCCGCTGCCGTAGCCAGAACGGCGGATCGCTGATCGCCAGGCCGTTGCCGAAGACGGGCTGTACGGTCTCCCTCGACTTGTCGCCGCGCAAGTACTTCCTGGCCGCGTCGTGGAGCACGTAGCGAGCGTCGTCCGGGTGGGTGAGCATCACCATGCCCGCGGCCCCGAACGGGATCCGGGCGATCGGCCCCTTCTCGATGGCGACGCGCTCCAGGAAGCCCGCGGCGTCGATCGCCATCCACGGCAGGCTGCCGAGCAGCGGGATCGAGGGAGCAACAGGGATCTCGGAAACGGGGCGAGCGGGCGGTGAGGGGGCTGCGGTCGTCATGGGCGGCTCGCCCGAGGGTACATCAGCGCGGTCGCGAAGGCGGTCCCACGGCGGCACCGGGGGAAACGCGGGGTTTCGCGGGAGACGGGGAACTTTTCCCGCGGGCGCGGGTCGTCTGCTCATGCACCCGATCCGCGCGCAGGTCCCCACCGAGAGCATTGCCCGCCCGCCCGAGCCCGGTAGGCCCTACGCGCCCGAGGTGCCCCACGCGCCCGCCCTCCCGTCCACGGACAAGATCCCCAGCCTGCTCTTCGTGGACCCGCCCGCGCGGACGGATCTCGACGAGCTGCGACAGTCCCTCTCGTTCGCGTTCACAAGCGGCGTCTCCGGCGGGCTCTTCAGCCAGGCGCTCGATCGGGCGCCCATCGGGCCCTCCACGTGGGATCCGAAGAGCTTCGCGCCGGACCTGTTCCTGGAGGAGCTCGTGGCCCGGTGCTTCCGCGTCCGCGTCGGGGGGCACGAGGCCGTCGTCAACCGAGGGTTCATCCTCCGCGTCCTCTCCCGGCCCCCGAGCGACACGCGCGTGACCGAGCTCCGGAGGGGGATCCTCCACGAGCTCTCGGGCTCACCCACGTTTCGCACGCAGCTCGAGAGGCTCTACACGGCCTCGTGCCGGATGCGGGGCGCGCTCGAGGGCGCGGTGGCAGGGAAGAAGTTCGATCCGACGCGGCGGCAGCTCGACGTGCTCGCGATCGTCAAAGAGGTCTTCGACCTGATGAGCGGGTCGTTCGAGGGCGCGCGATCGGGCCTCTCCCGGCTGCGCGACTTCGGCCAGGCGGTGCAGGCGACCGAGGGATATCGATCGATGGCCGATCTCCTCGATTACGACGAGCACCTCGCGACGCTCCGCCTGGACATCCGCGTCGGCGCCGACGGCCGCATCCGAGGCTTCGACGTCGTGACCGTCCGGGAGCGGCAGGAGAACCCGTTCGTGCTGTCGCCGGTGCGGCGCTGGCTCGCGAAGCTCGAGATGTTCTTCCGCGGGTACAGCTTCGGCGACGGAGAGGTCATGGCGAGGCTCGTCGACGCGGTGTTCGAGGGCGTCGAGGATCAGGTCGTCAAGCTGGTCCCGCTCGTCGGAGAGATGGAGGTCTACCTGGGAGCGCTCGGCTTCCGGGATCTCGCCGAAGCGGCGGGGCTCGAGGTCTGCCTGCCGGAGCTCCGGTCCGCCGCGGAGGGCGAGCGCGCGCTCCTCGGCCTCTTCAATCCGCTCCTCGTCGCCGGCGGAGGGAAGGCGGTGCCGTGCGACGTCGTGACCGATCGGGCCGACACGACGCTCCTTGTCACGGGGCCGAACTCGGGCGGAAAGACGCGCCTGCTCCAGTCGGTGGCGCTGACGCAGCTCCTCGCGCAGGCGGGCATGTTCGTGCCGGCGCGCAGGGCGAGCGTCGCCCGCGTCCCGGGGCTCGTGGTGTCGCTCATCCAGGAGACGAAGTTCGATCAGAGCGAGGGGCGGCTCGGCATGGAGCTCCTCCGGATCCGGGCGCTCTTCGAGGAGCTCGGCCCGGGAGCGATGGTGATCCTCGACGAGCTCTGCTCGGGGACGAACCCGTCCGAGGGGGAGGAAATCTTCGAGCTCGTCGTCACGCTGCTCGAGAAGCTCCGCCCGCAGGCGTTCATCACCACGCATTTCCTGACGTTCGCGGCGCGGCTCGAGCGGGAGAAGGCGATAAGGAACCTCCGGTTCGTCCAGGTGGAGCTCGACGCGGCGCAGAAGCCCACGTACCAGTTCGTCGACGGCGTGGCCGCGACCTCGCTCGCGGCCCAGGCCGCGGCTCGGCTCGGCGTGACCCGCGGCGAGCTCGAGGGCCTCATCGATCGCAACATCGATCGCAACCAGCCCGCCTCCCGAGCGCTGTCCGTCGTGGGTCGGGACTCCGCGTTCGCGGGTCCCTCCGTCGTGGGTCGGGACTCCGCGTTCGCGGGTTCCTCCGTCGTGGGTCGGGACTCCGCGTTCGCGGGTTCCTCCGTCGTGGGTCGGGACTCCGCGTTCGCGGGTTCCTCCGTCGTGGGTCGGGACTCCGCGTTCGCGGGTCCCTCCGGGGAGAGCTGACGTGGCGACGTTCCTCACGACGGAGCGGATGAACCCCGCGCTCCGCGCGCGCGTGGAGCGGGCCGCCAGCCACCGGGCGCGCGCGCGCCATCACGCGGCTCGCGCCGGGATCAAGGGGACGTTCGCGAGCGACAAGCGGCTCGGGCGCGCTCGGCTGCTCACGCTGCTGGCGGCGGCGGCCATCGTCCTCCTCGCGATCGCGATGTACGTCCAGGATCGCCGCGCCGTCGAGGCCGAGCGTCGCGCCCTGCTGGCCGTGCTCGACGAGCGCCGCGCGGAGTTCCCGGCGGGCCACGAGGGCTTCGTCGAGGCGACGGATCGCTGGATCGGCGAGGCCGCGAGCGACGGGGACCCCACCGATGTCGTCGACCCTTCGCTCCGCGCTCCAGGGGCCCTCGACGCCCTGCTCCGCCGGCCCGCGGTGTACGTGCGCGCTCCTCGCGCCGAGCTGCGCGACGCTCGCGGGATCGACGACGCCGCGCGCGGATCCGACAAGGATGCGTTCCTCCTGTGCCTCCTGAAGCCTCCGCCCTCGCCCTCGGAGCGCGATCTGCTCACGAAGGTGCGAGGCGTGTATTTCGGCGGGACCAAGGTCGACGAGGAGACAGCGAACGTCCGCCGGCTCGCCGAAGCGCGGCTCGGCCTCGCGGTGCTCGGCCCCGTGTTCGAGGGCTCGGTGCGCGCGGCCCGCGACGTCGCGGCGGTGAAGAGGCACCGCAAGGAGCTGGATCAATCCCCGATCGAGCTGGCGAAGAAGGCGGCCGGCGCGGAGGTGCTGATCATCGTGGCCGAGAGCCCGGCCGAGCTCAAAACGTCCGCGAGCTCGGCGCGCGTCTCGCTCGTGGATCTCGCGGCGAAGAAGGTCCTCTTGCACGTGGGCCGGCGGGTCGACGAGCAAGGGCTCTCGCCGATCGGCGTGATCCATCGCGAGCAGATCGAGGGCTGCGGCCTCGCCTTCGCTGTGCGGCGCAGCGTCGAGGAGTGAGCGCTTCGATCCCCGGAGCGCGAGGCGGTCACCGAGCTCCGGCCCGCTCACCACCTGCAAAGTTAGCGGTACACGTCGAGGCGACCACGATCTCGGTCGCTCACTGCGGGGTCGTCGGCTCGAGGTCCGCCGCGCTCAGCGCCCCATGCGGCTTCGGCGAGGAAAAGCTCATCCGCTCACGAAACGATCTCCCGGCGCCGCAAGCGGCGCTACGCCGTGGTTCGAGTTGGCACCGGTAGGCTGTACGATGACCCCTCGATGACCCTGGAGGAAGCGCTTCGAAGGTTGTCCCCGTTCGCGGAGCCGCAAGGATTCGACATCGAACGCTTGCGACAGAGCCTCGCTTCCGACCCGTCGAGCGCGCGGGTGACCCAAGTCTTGCGCGAAGCCCTCGAAGCAGGTGAGGTCACGCCGTCCGCTTGGCAGAGCACGACGGGTTCCCCCACCCCCGACGACTTCAGCCCGGCATTCGGTCGACTGTGGGATGAGCTTTGCCGGGTAGACCTTGCCGACTGGGCCCACGGATTCCCCGAATGTTGGAGCCAAGCAGCGCTTCGACTTTGGGCGTACACGAACGGGTGGCTCATCAGCAGCGAGGACGAAGATCTGGCGCTCATGACCGAAGACTTCGTTCCGGGGTTGCTCGAGGTCGCCCGAGAGCCCGCTTGCCCGAAGCGAGAGTACGTCCTCGGGCTCGTCCGTTGCTGGGCGCGCAACACCGCCGCCACGGCGGCAGGTCGCGACGCTTTTCCGGACGTGGTCACGCGGCTCGCCGGGTACGAATCGCTTGCACGACGCGCCGACGATCCCGAACTTGCAGACTACCTTCGGAGGCTTGGCTCTTATGGAGTTCCTGGACCCGTCGATCGCGAAGAGGCGCACCAGCGCGGACGCGACCTGACTCGGAGCTACGAACCCAAGCCAGAAGAGGTCACGGTAGAGCGCGACGGCGCCTGTTGGCGGGTGGAGCTGCCCGAGCGACCGAAGATCCTCCGCATTGCGTTCTCCGACGGTCGCATCTCGTGAGACGCGCTTCGGTGGACATCGTGGACCTGCAGCGCCGGCAGCTTCTCGAGATCACCCGACCGAGCGCTCGCAGAGGAGCGCGTCGCGATGCAACAGGACGGCTTGGTGCGGCCGTCGCTCAAGCGCGCCTTCGCCGACGGGACGCGGGCAGGTTGCTGATGCAAATAGAGGGTCAGCAGAGCGCCGAGCCCCTCGCACGCCGGCCGCGCGCGGCGCCTCCCCCCCGCGCGGCCTCGCGCTCAGCGCGCGCACATCTCCATCAGCATCGCCTCCAGCACCGCCTGCGCCGGGCGGCGGCTGCTCTTCAGCGCGAGATCCGTCTCCGCGAGCACGCGCATCCAGCCGGCGAGCGCGCCCTTCGGGAGCTGGCGGACCGACTGCGCCACGTCGTTCGCCTTGAAGGGGGCCACGCCCGCGCGCTGGGCGGCCTCGGCCTGGCTCGCGCCCCCGGCGAGCGCCGACTCGAACTTCACCATCTGCCGCACCGACCACGAGACCGCCCCGAGCAGCCGCAGCCCGCCGTCGCGCGGATCGTAGGCGTCGGCGAGCGCCGCGAGCGCGCGGTCGAGGCGCCGCTTCCCGAGCGCGTCGATCAGCTCCCAGACGGTGCTCTGCCGGATGCGGATGACTATCTGGGCGATCGCGTCCTCGGTGATCGGCTGCTTCGGCCCGACGTACAGCGAGAGCCGCTCGAGCGCGTCGACCACGTAGCCGAGCTCGGGCCCGGCGAGCTCGGCGAGCTGATCGGCCACGTCGGGCGCGATCGGGTTGCCCTTCTCGCGGGCGACGGTCGCGATGAAGCCGGGCAAGGCGCGGCGGTTCAGGGGCTCGCACGCGACAAGGAAATCGCCCTTCTTGGCGGCGGTGACGAGGCGGCGCTGGCCGTGGAGCTTCGTCGCGACGAGCACGAGGACGGCGCTCGGCGACGGCGCCTTGGTGTACTCCGCGAGCGCGTCGAGCGGGCTCAGCTGCTTCGACACGCCCCGTTTACCGCCCGCGCCGCTCGCGCCGCGGTCGTCGTCCCCCTCGCCGTCGTCGCCCTCGTCCTTCTTCTCCCAGCGATCGACGCCGCGGACGAGCACGAAGCGGCGCGGGCCCATCATCGGGAGCATGCGGGCGGCGCCGAGGATCGACTCGATAGGCGCGTCGCCCGCGGTGAACTTGTCCTCGTTGAAGCCGGCGATGCCCCCCTTGGCCGCCGCTTCCCGGATCGCGCTCACCACGCGATCGACGAGCCAGCGCTCCTCCCCCAGCACGAGGTAGACGGGGCGGAGGGCGCCGGTGGCCGCTTCCTTCAAGGCTTGGTCGGGCGTCACCGCTCCGGCATCGGGCGTTCAGGCGGGTGCGTCAAGGGCGCCGCGCTCGCCCCCGGCGCCGGCGGGCCCGAGCCCGGCCCTCCCCTCGATCACGGCAGCGAGAACGGGACATCGACGCGCACGTTCGCCCCTGGCGGCGCGACGGCGACCGCCGGGAGCGCGGCGGCCACGCAGGCCGTGACCTCGGGGCTCGACGCCTCGCGATGCTCGATGATGCCGCGCGCGAGCTGCCGCCCCTGCGCGTCGAACGTGAGGTTGAAGACGTACTTCACCCCGCGCGGCGCCGGCTGCGCCGCGACCGCCGGCTTGTAGCAGCGCTCGATCAGGGCCGGCCGGTGCGCCTCGAGCGCCCGCGCGGCCTGCGTCGCGACCTCGTCGCGCGGCACGCTCGGCGCGGGCCGCGGCGCCGGCGCCTGGAGCGGGCGCACCGGCGCGCCCGCTCCAGGCGCCCGAGCCGCCGACCCCGCGGCGGACGCCGCATCGGCAGGCGGCGAGGGCGCTCCCCCGGCGGGGCGCGGGTCCGCGGGGACGCCGGCTGGGCCGTGGCGAAGGCCGAGGTAGACCGCGGCGGCGATCATGGCGCTGCCGAGGAGGATCGCGGTGGGGGTCGAGAGCTGCCTGCCCATGCCTTGGCATTCAGTTTGACAGGATCCCCCCCGACCACTCTAGATCCGCGCCGTGTGGTCCGTCCTGCTCGTATTCGCCGTGACGTACATGCTCATCGCGGCGCGGCGCCTGTCGATCCTGCCCATCGGACGCCCGGCCGGCGCGCTCGCGGGCGCGTGCGCCATGGTCTTCCTGAGCGCGATCCACCCGGGCGCCGGCCTGGACCCGTGCGAGGCGTTCTCGGCGATCGAGCCGAACACCATCGGCCTCCTGCTCGGCATGATGCTGCTCGCGGCGTCGCTCGACGCCGCGGGGGTGTTCGAGCGCGCCGCCGCGTGGGTCGCGCAGCGGGACCTGTCGCCGGTCCGCCTGCTCTACCTCGTCACGGTGGGCTCCGGGCTCGCCTCCGCGGTGCTGCTGAACGACTCGGTCTGCGTGATGCTGGCGCCGCTCGTCGACCGGACCGCCCGGCGCGCGGGGCTCGAGCGGGCGCCGTACCTCCTCGCGCTCGCGATGGGCGCCAACGCCGGCAGCGCGCTCACGCTCGCCGGCAACCCGCAGAACATGCTCGTGGGCCACCTCTCCGGCATCTCGTACCGCACGTACCTGCTGGAGGCGGGCCCCGCCGCGCTGATCGGGCTCGCCGTCACGGCCGTGACGCTGCACCTGCTGCTCCGGCGCCGCATCTCGGTGCGGACGCCCGCGCCCGAGCCCGCGCCCGAGCCCGCGCCGGCGGGAGGCGCCCGGCCGAGCGCCCTGGCGCCGCTCGCCTGCATCGCGGTCGTGTCGGCGCTGTTCGTGCTCGGCGCGAACCTGGCGTGGACGGCGATCGGCGGCGCGACCGCGGTCATCCTGCTCCACCGGCGCGACGCGAACGCCCTGTTCGAGCGGGTGTCGTGGACCGTGCTCGTCTTCTTCGGGGCCCTCTTCATCGTCGTGGCGGGCCTCCAGAAGACCGGCATGCCCGAGCAGGCGCTGCGCGCGGCCAGCCCCTTCCTCCCCGCCGGGCCGACGATGGGCCTGCTCGGGCTGAGCATCGCGATGCTCGTCGGGTGCCAGATCGTCTCGAACGTCCCCTTCATCCTCCTGGCGGACTCGTACATCCGCAGCCAGCCCGATCCGCACCTCGCGTGGATCACGACGGCGCTGGTGTCCACGCTCGCGGGCAACCTCACGCTGCTGGGCTCGGTGGCCAACATCATCGTGGTGGAGACGGTGGGCGCCGAGCGCGAGATCGGCTTCCGCGCTTACGCCAGGGTGGGTGTCCCGGTGACGCTCGCCTCGACCGCCGCGGCGCTGGCCTGGCTCCTCCTCGTACGGTGAGCCGCGCCGCCGCGGCGCGACCTCGCCACGCCGCCACGCAGAGCAGGCGCCGCGCCGATCACAGCGGCGCCTGCTCGCGCAGGCGCAGGCGGCGATGCCGCACCCCAGCGCGCGCGAAAGGGCGCCGTCCCGGCGGCCTGCGCCGCACGTCGAGCCACGCGTGGATCACCGTGATCCCGACGGCCGCACAGAACACAGGCCCCATGGCGAGCATCACCAGGAGCCGCAAGGCTTGCCGGATCGCACGCTTGTTCATGTGGCCCAGCGTACACCATCCCCGGTGGGCCCAGCAGCGATTGAATTGAAAAAATTCAACTTTGCTGCTGGAAAGACCTCTTATCAAGCTTCAACGAGGAAAAATCTTGTATCGCTGGATCGTGCTCGTTTACAGCTGGGGGTGGCCGACCTCGACCCTCTGTAGGCCTCTGCCGCGCGGCGAGCGGTCCGCGCCCGCGCGGCAGGGACGCCCCTGGAGGCGCGCCTGTGCGGCCGATCTCCTTCGCAGCGGCGAGCGAACCGCGGCCACCCATCTCCTGGAGGAGCCTGAATGGCGCACCAACTATCCAAACGAGTCGCCCTGGTCACCGGCGCTTCCCGCGGCCTCGGGGCGGCCATCGCCCGCAAGCTCGCGGCCTCGGGCGCGCGGGTGGCGGTCAACTACTTCGGCAGCGGCGAGCAGGCGGCGCGCGTGGTCGAGGACATCCGCCAGGGCGGCGGCGAGGCCGAGGCGTTCCGGGCCGACGTGCGCGACGAGCAGGACGTCGCCCGCCTCGTGGGCGAGGTGCAGGCCCGCCTCGGCCCCGTCGAGGTGCTCGTGCTCAACGCGACGGGCCCGCAGCCGTTCGTCAAGCTGGAGGACCTGACCTGGAAGCACTGCCTCGACCAGCTCGAGTTCTTCGTGAAGAGCCCGGTCCTCCTCGCGAAGGCGGTGGTCCCGGGGATGAAGGAGCGCCGGTCGGGGCGGATCATCAACGTCGGGTCCGAGGTCTTCGAGCAGGGCGTCCCCGAGTTCTCCAGCTACGTCTCGGCGAAGGGCGCGCAGCTCGGCCTCACGCGCTCCTGGGCGATGGAGCTCGGCCCGCACGGGATCACCGTCAACCAGGTGTCCCCCGGCTGGGTCGTCGTCGAGCGCCACATCCAGGAGGGCGCGAGCGCCGAGACCATCGAGGCCTACCGGGCGAGCAACCCGCTCCGGCGCATGGGCACGCCGGACGACATCGGCGAGGCCGTCGCCTTCCTCGCGTCCGACGCCGCCGAGTTCATCACGGGCCAGAAGCTGTCCGTGAACGGCGGCAGGACCCTGGCCTGAGCTGCTCCTGGAGACCGAGACGAGGCTCCTGCTGATCTCAGACCTCCCTGCTGCACGCCGCCTCGGCAGCGAACGGCAGCGTGAAGCGGAACGTCGTCGTCGCGCCGGGGGAGCTCTCGACGGAGATCGTCCCTCCGTGGGCCTCGACCAGACCCTTCGTGATGTAGAGCCCGAGGCCGACCCCACGCACGCGGCGCGCCTCGCCCTCGGGCGTGCGCGTGAAGCGCTTGAATAAAAGCGGCAGCGACGCCGGCGGGATGCCGGGCCCCCAATTTTTCACCTCGATCTGCGCCGCCCCCCCGGAGGCCCGGACGGCGACGACGATCTCTCGCCCGCGCTCCCCGTATTTCGCGGCGTTCGAGAGCAGGTTCGTGACGATCTGCTCGAGGCGGCCCGCGTCCGCCCACACGGGCAGAAGCTCGTCCTTGATCTCCACGCGCACGGTGTGGCCAGCCGTCATGCCGGCCGCCTTCTCGACGATCTCCACGAGCTGCGCGCGCAGAGCCACGGCGCGAGGCTCAAGCTTGAGCGCCTGCACCTCGATGCGCGTCGCGTCCAGGAGATCGTCGGCCATCCGGCTCATGCGGTCGACGGACACGGCGATCCTCGCGAGTTGCTTCTCGCTGTCGGGGGGCACGTCACCGCCCAGCCGGACGCGCAGCAGCTCGCTCGCCGTCGCGATGCTCTGGATGGGCTGGCGGAGGTCGTGCGCGATCACGCCGGTCCACTCCTCACGCTGCCGCTGCATCTCCTTGAGCGACGTGATGTCCTGGAAGACGGCGACGACGCCCTGGATCTCGCCGTCGTCCGACCGCACCGGTGCAGCGTTGACGAGCCCCGGGACGAGCGCGCCGTCCGCGCGCCGGAACAGCACCTCGACGCTCGTCACGATCTCCCCGCGGCGCAGGGCCCGGATGATCGGTAGCTCGTCCCACGGCACCGGCTCGCCCGACGGACTCCGCACGTCGAAGCGCGCCCGGCGGCCGCGGGGGTCGAGCACCTCGGCCGACTCACAGAGGTAGTCGGCCGCGACCCGGTTGAGCATGGTGAGCTGCGCGTCGGCGTCGATCAGCATCACCGCCTCGGGCATCTGCTCGATCACGGCCTGGAGCCGCCGCCGCTCTCTCGCCTCGGCGTTCCGGTGGCGCTGCTCCGCTTCATGAGCGCTCGCGAGCTCGGCCTCCATCGCCTTGCGCCGCGCGATGTCACGGCAAATCCTCGAGAAGCCGACGAGCCGGCCCGCCTCATCGAAAATCGAGGAAATCGTCATTTCGAGCTCGAGCCTCCTCCCGCCCTTGGCCCGGCCCACCGTCTCGAAATGCTCGCCGCGCTCGCCACGACGGAGGCGCGTGACGCTCTCCTCCGCCTCGCCAGCGCGCTCGGGGGGAGAGAGCATCGCCACAGGCCGCCCGATCACCTCCTCGGCGGCATATCCATAGAGGTGCTCCGCGGCCGGGTTCCAGCTCTGGATGATCCCGTCAGGGTCGCCGCCGATGATGGCGTCGTCCGAGGAGTGGGTGAGCGTCGCGAGGAACGCGCGCGCCGCCTCTGCCCGACACCGCGCCTCGTCGAGCAGGTTCAGGCGCACCGCGCTCATCCAGACCACGATCCCGAGGAGCAGCGTCGTGACGACCGAGACGAGCGAGAACGCCGCCGCCAGCGTGTACGCACCCGTCGCCATGCCCGCCAGGAAGAGACGGCCGAGGACGAGGGGGAGCGCGAGCACGCACGGCAGCAGGGGCCGCAGCAGGATGCTGCCTGGCGCGCTCGACCTGAGCGTGGCCATCGCCCCGTGATCGGGCCGCGCCGCGAGGATCCCGGCGCACAGCGCGAGCAGGGCGATCCCCCCGTGGAGCGGCATGCCCGTGAACGGAACCAGGAGCAGCAGCCCGTAAAAATAGCCGTCGCCGAACACGTACGCGGTCAGCGCGCTCAGCACGAGGGCCGCGGCCGGCAGCACGAGCAGCTCCGCGATCGGCCGGCCACGTCGCGTATCCGTGCGGAGCATCAAGAGCCCCGCGCCGATCAGGATGAAACAGAGAAGGGTGTTCGGCGGGGGCCTCCCGGGAAACGGGCCCGGGAAATCGACGGTGTTCGGGAAGAGCAGCGTGTCGATGCCGAGCTCCCAGCCGAAGGCATACTCCGCGAGGACGCCGACGCCGAACGCGACGACGGCGGCGGCGCAGAGCTGCCCGAACCGGCGCAGCAGCGCCGGACGCCCCTCCCCGCCCAGGATCCAGAGCGCGGCGCCGGAGAGGATGAAGGCGACCGCGGCATTCGGCACCATGCTCGGCAGACCCTCCCCGACCGAGACAAGCGGGGTCACGCCCATCGACCACCCCAGCAGAGCCGCGGAGCCGATCCCGATCGCGCAGGCGGCTGTCACGGCCACGCCGCGCGGCGCACCATGCCAGGGCTCCGCCGCCCAGCGGTACTTCATCAGATCCTCCTATCACAGCGTTGCGCGGAGTCCGATGGTTCGCCTCGGATGACGCTGCCCCTGGCGAACCCATGACTCAGGTTGAGCTCGTCTGCCCGGGCGCGTACCGGGGACGCACATCCCGGATGGTGATGCAGGGCTCGGACCGAGGGCCACGCGCGGCGGCGGACGCTGCGCGAGTCCGGCGAGCGGTCACCCGGCGCGCTCAGGCTTTGCGTCCGACCCTGGCCGGACTTCGGGCGGGCGGAACTAGAGAAGCCCGCGGTGGGCCAGGGAGAGCAGGTCCATCGACGTCGCGACGACGATGTGGATGGCGCAGCCGCCCCAGATGGAGTCGCTCTTCAGGCTCACCGTGCCGAGGATGAACCCGGCGAGCACCGAGCCGAGCGCCTCGGGCAGCGGCTTGCCGAAATGGATCATCGCGTAAGGCACCATCATGGCGAAGATCGACGAGTAGCCGAGCGCGCGGCGGATCCCGTGAACGAAGAAGCCGCGGTAGAAGAACTCGAGCGCAACGAACTGCGCGGCATAGAGCGCCTCCCACGCCCAGAGCCAGGGCCACGGGCCCTCGCCCGGCGCGAGCTTGTAATAGGGATACTTCGCCTGGAAGGCCGGCGAGAGCGACGCGCCGAAGAGGAACGGCGCCATGACGGCGAAGAGGAAGCCATAGACGGGCAGGTGCCGCGCCGTCCCGCGGACGCGCAGGCCGAAGCTCCGGATCGGCGCCCGCAGCACGACCGCCTCGTGGGCGAGGTGCAGGCCCGCCTCGGCCCCGTCGAGGTGCTCGTGCTCAACGCGACGGGCCCGCAGCCGTTCGTCAAGCTGGAGGACCTGACCTGGAAGCACTGCCTCGACCAGCTCGAGTTCTTCGTGAAGAGCCCGGTCCTCCTCGCGAAGGCGGTGGTCCCGGGGATGAAGGAGCGCCGGTCGGGGCGGATCATCAACGTCGGGTCCGAGGTCTTCGAGCAGGGCGTCCCCGAGTTCTCCAGCTACGTCTCGGCGAAGGGCGCGCAGCTCGGCCTCACGCGCTCCTGGGCGATGGAGCTCGGCCCGCACGGGATCACCGTCAACCAGGTGTCCCCCGGCTGGGTCGTCGTCGAGCGCCACATCCAGGAGGGCGCGAGCGCCGAGGCCATCGAGGCCTACCGGGCGAGCAACCCGCTCCGGCGCATGGGCACGCCGGACGACATCGGCGAGGCCGTCGCCTTCCTCGCGTCCGACGCCGCCGAGTTCATCACGGGCCAGAAGCTGTCCGTGAACGGCGGCAGGACCCTGGCCTGACCGCCCCCAGGGAGGGAGAGCAGGACCCGCGCGTCCCCTGTCTCGTGGATCGGGTCAGCGATCCCGGCGGCCCGCTCCGCCGCGCCACCACCGCGCCTTCACGACGAGCACCCCGTAGACGACCAGGAGCGGACCCACCGCGAGGTGCGAGAGCAGCGCGAGCACAAGAAGCACGCCGTTGACGCCGTCGTCCGGGCTCCTGGCGCGATCGCGCAGCCCTCCCATGATCTCGATCACGCCGGTGGCCAGGTTGAAATACGTGAGCCCCGTCACGATCAGCGCGAGGGGCAGGAGCGTCGCGGTGATCACCGCGGGCCAGCGCAACCCCACGCCGCGCGAGAGGTAGTGAACGAGCAGCGCGACGCGCCAGCCAGCGACGACCGAAAGAAACCCGAGGTTGATCTGGATGGCCACGGGCATGGAGGTGAAACGCTCGACCGGGATCGCATAGAGCGCCGCCGGGGGCGCCGTCATCGTGATGACGGTCAGGAGCTTCGCGTAGGAGAGCCGCAGCTCATCCGGGCGCCGGAGCGGCGCCACGACGATCCAGAGAAACGCGCTCAGGAGGATGGCATAGACGACCGAGCCAAGGCCCGTCTTGCGCCAGGCGCTGGCGACCGGATCGTCCCAGTACCGCCCGACGCCGACGAGCCAGGTGCAGGCCAGGCCGAGCGCGAGGTGCCGCCCGTCGAGGCGCGCGAGGTCGTCGCGCGAGAGCCGGAAGGTGAGCAGCCGCCCCGCGGCGCGGGCGAACGACGGTCGATCACGATCGTGCATGCCGTCCCCTGCGGGCGCGTGTGGCGCGACGAAACCGGCTGCGCCGGCGCGCGGTCTCCCCCGGACTGTAGAGCTCGCTCATCAGCCAGCGGAACCCTTGCTCGAGCTCCTCCACGCTCATGCGCGCTGGCCTGAAGGTCACGTCGAACAGCGTGCACGCGTCCCAGAACACGGGGCGGAGCAGCCGCCCCTGCACCTCGAGCGCGCGGTGGAGCGCGGTGCCCGGGAACGGCGTGAGCACCGTGATCTGCACCTCGGCGAGATCGCACTCCCGGGCGAACGCGAGCGTGCGCTCGAAGACGCCGCCATCGTCCTCGTCGAAGCCGAGCACGAAGCAGCCGTTCACCGGGATCCCACGCTCCTGGATGCGGCCGACCGAGTCGACGTAGCGGGCCCGCTCCGCGGCCTTGAACCCCCGCGGCTCCGCGGCCCGGAGCGCGGTCGGATTGACCGACTCGAGGCCGATGAGCAGCTGGGCGCAGTTGGACTCGGCGAGCAGATCGAGGAGCTCTGGATCGTCGGCGACCGAGATGTCCGTCTCGGTGAACCACGCGATCGGGCGCGCTCGCCGCGCGTTGTACTCGACGAAGAGCCGCGCGAGCTCCCGCGCCCAGGGCTTCTGCACGAACGTGTTGTCGTCCGCGAGCTCGATGAACGGCTGCGGCCACACCTCGATGATGGCGTCGAGCTCGCGGCGGATGAGCGGGACAGGTTTGCGCTTGTAGGGGCTGATGAGCCGCGAGGCGGCGCAGAAAGTGCAGGCGAGCGGGCAGCCGCGCGTGGCCTGGAGCGTGAACCGATTGTACCGAGCGACGTCGAGCAGGTCATAACGCGGCACCCGCGCGCCCTCGATCTGGAACGCGGGCCACGCGCCGCTCCGGGCGCTGTACAGCGGGCGCAGCCGGCCCTCGTCGAGCTCCTGGAGCAGCGCCGGCCAGAGCAGCTCCCCCTCGCCCTGGACGACCGAATCGGCGTGCTGCGCCGCCTCGTCGGGGAGCGCGGAGGCGTGCAGGCCGCCGAGGACCACGGTGACGCCCTCGGCGCGCAGCCGGTCGGCGAGCGCGTAGGCGTCGAGCGCGCGCGCCGCGAGCGACGAGATGGCGACGACATCGTACCGGCCGTCCACGATGCCCGCGACGTCCGCGTCGGCGATGGCGTCGAGCTCGCGGTACTCCACCTCCCAGCCCTCGGGCGTGTGCGCGGCGATCGTGAGCAGCCCCAGGCTCGGCAGCGACGCGATGACCTCGCTGCGCTCGACGAAGCCCGGCAGCGTCAGCCCCAGGCGCGCGAGCTCCTCGTCCTTGACCCGGACGCCGCTCATCGCGAGAAGAAGCGCGCGTCGCGACCTTCGCCCCATCGTCGTCGAGGGAGGCATATCGTGGTCCTTCCCGGCGGGAAATGAAGTTCGTGCGAGGAGCACGTAGCGCAGCCAGCCGCGAGACGCCTGCTCTACGCGGCGAGGCGGCGGCCGCGCGTCGTCATAGACGCCCTTGATGCCACAGGGAGAGCAGGTCCATCGACGTCGCGACGACGATGTGGATGGCGCAGCCGCCCCAGATGGAGTCGCTCTTCAGGCTCACCGTGCCGAGGATGAACCCGGCGAGCACCGAGCCGAGCGCCTCGGGCAGCGGCTTGCCGAAATGGATCATCGCGTAAGGCACCATCATGGCGAAGATCGACGAGTAGCCGAGCGCGCGGCTGATCCCGTGGAGGAAGAAGCCGCGGTAGAAGAACTCGAGCGCAACGAATTGCGCGGCATAGAGCGCCTCCCACGCCCAGAGCCAGGGCCACGGGCCCTCGCCCGGCGCGAGCTTGTAATAGGGATACTTCGCCTGGAAGGCCGGCGAGAGCGACGCGCCGAAGAGGAACGGCGCCATGACGGCGAAGAGGAAGCCATAGACGGGCAGGTGCCGCGCCGTCCCGCGGACGCGCAGGCCGAAGCTCCGGATCGGCGCCCGCAGCACGAGCTTCGCGACGACGAGGGTCGGTATCAGATAACCGACGAGGCGGCCGAGCGCCCAGACGATACGCTGGTGAAAGCGGCGATCCGGCGACGTGTTCAGCGCGTCATGGAGCCTCGCCGCGGCGCCGTCGAGGCCCACGGCGCGCAGGCCATCGACCATCCAGCGCGTGTCGTTCTCGTTGCCCGCGAACCGGACGAAGATGAGCACCCCGATCACGGTGAGGAACACGCACACCATCCGGCGGGTGACCTCGCCCGCGGGCGTGGTGGCCCGGTGGTGCGCCGCCTCGGCGTCGAGCCGATCGCGCAGGTCGATGACGTACTCCTGCCAGATCCGGCGGAAAAAGCGTCCGATCACGCGCCGTGCTTATCACCGCCGGCGCCCCCGGCACAACCGTGCGGCAGGCGCTTCTACTGCTGGGTGGTGGGATTGACGATGATCTCGACGCGCCGGTTGTTGGCCCGGCCCTCGGTGCTCGTGTTCTCCGCCACGGGGCGGTCCGGCCCGTGGCCCACGGTCGCGATCTTGTCCCCGGGCAGCCCCGCCGTGATGAGGTGGGCCTTCACGGCGTCGGCGCGCTCCAGCGAGAGCTTGCGGTTCGCCTGGGCGGAGCCGGTCGAGTCGGTGTGCCCCTCGATCCTGATGGGCGGCGACCCCTGGTCCTTCAGCGTGGCCGCGACCTGGCTGAGCTTCTCCTTGGCGATCGGCAGGAGATCGGACTTGCCCGAGGCGAAGAGCACCGCGCCGGAGAGCGTGATGACCACGCCGCGCTTCTCCTCCTTCACCGCGGCGATCTCCTTGAGGCTCGCGAGCGCCGCGTTCGCGACGCGCTCGGCCTCCCGCCGCGCCGCCTCGGCCTCCTGGCGGGCCTTCTCGGCCGCGGTGCGCGCGCTCTCGGCCTGCAGCCGCGCGCTCTCGGCCTGCTGCTGCGCGGTCTCGGCCTGGGCGCGCGCGTGCCGCTCCCGCTCGATCTGCTGCTGGCCGCTGTGCAGCGCCTCCCTCGCGCTGGCGAGCTGCTGCTGCGAGAGGTCCTTGAACGCGTCCTCGGCCGCGGCCTTGTCGCGCTGCGCCTGCAGCAGCGCCGCCGCCGCCTCGGCCTCCTGGGCCTTGCGGTCGGCGATGTACGCGAGATCGCGCGTCTGCGGGGCCTCGGCGTCCTCGCCGAACGCCCCCTCGGCGCGGGAGAGCGCCTGCTTCGCCGTGTCGAGCTGGGCGGGCGCGAGGCGCGAGGCGGCGCCTTCCGCCGCGCGCCTGTAGCTCGCGCGGGCGTCGACGAGCTCCTTCGGCGGGACCGCCGCGCCGCACCCCGACGCCGCGTAGAGCGCGGCGCACAGGGCGAGAGACCGGGCAGGCCAGGACGGGTTCTTCACCAGAGATGCCATCACCATCACCTCTCGCTTCACTTGACCCCCGCCTGCTTCATTTTCTCGACCTGCTTCAGCGCCTCCTGCGCCTCGGCCTGCGTGGAGCGCGCCTTCGCGAGCGCCAGCGCGAGCTCGGCGTCGGCCTCGGCGCGCTGGAGGAGGCGCGTGGCAGACTCGTTGTCCTCGGCCTGCATCTGCTGCTTGGCCTTCTCGAGCTGCTCGCGCGCGAGCTTCAGGTGGAGGGTGGCCTGCGGGTCGGACCCGGCGCCCATCTCGTCGGCCGCGCGGATGGCGGCCTGGGACGAGGCGAGCTGGTCGTTCGGCGGAGGCACGGTGCCGCCGCACGCGGCGAGCGCAAGACCGAGCACTGCAGCGAGCACCGCGGCCGGGCTCGCGAGGCGGCGTAGGGGTGGCTTGTTGTTCGGGCTTCGGTTCACCCGGCCGTTGTACAACACCCGAGGTCTCCGAGAAATCAGGAAACCCCTGCCGTTGCGAGCGATCTCGGCCGTCTGCCTCGGTCCGCCGCGCCAGGGCAGGCGCTACTCGACGCGCATCGAGCTCGCGCGGACGATGCGGATCCGCGCGTCACGCGCGTCGGGCTGGTTGACCGCGCGCGCGAACTCGGGCGCGGCGGGGGACGCCACCTCGACGACGGACGCGGTGGAGCCGATGCGGATCGCGCCGATCTGCTGGCTCGACACGCCGCCGCGGCGGCACACGAGGGCGAGCAGACGCCGGGGGTCGGCGCCGTGGCGCTCCCCCCAGTTGACCTGGAAGGGCACGAAGGGGAGGCGCGGGGGCTGCTCCCCGTTGCCTTGACGAGCGGCGGGGCGAGCGCGCGGCGGCGCCTCGGACCAGGACGGCGTGGAGGGCCGGGCGCGCGACGGCGCCCCGGACCAGGGCGGCGCGGAGGACCGGGCGCGCGACGGCGCCCCGGACCAGGGCGGCGCCGGCGGCCGGGCGCGCGACGGAGGCGGCTCGGAGCGGGGCGGCGCGACGGCGGTGACGGGCTGCGGAGCGCAGGGGCCGTTGTGCTTCGCCCGCGCGAGGAGGGCCGCGACGAGCTCGGTCGCGTCCATGTCCGCGAGCAGGCGGGCGGCGAGCTGCCTGTGCCGCGCCTCGGGCGCGGGGCCGGACGCCTCGCGCGGGCCGCGCACGTTCGCGTCGACCGCGGCCGCGTCGACCGCGGCCGCGTCAACCGCGACGGCATCGCCCGCGACCGCGTCGTCCGCAGCCGCGCCCTCCCGGCGCGCCGCGGCGAGCTCGGCGGCGAGCCGCTCGTCGGCGGCGCGGAGCACGTCGTCCGGCGACGGCGCCGGCTGGAACGTGGCCTCGACGCGCGCGCGCCGGAGCAGCCTCAGCGCGTGCTCTCGCGCGAACGGCGCGACGAGCAGCACGCTCGTCCCCTTGCGGCCCGCCCGGCCGGTGCGGCCGCTCCGGTGCGTGAAGATCTCGGGATCGCCAGGGGGATCGGCGTGGATGACGCGCCCGACCTCGGGGACGTCGATGCCGCGCGCGGCCACGTCGGTCGCGACGAGGGTCGTGACGGCGCCCGAGCGAAACGCGTCGAGCGTACGGGTCCGCTCGCGCTGCTCGAGGTCGCCGCTCAGGGCGCGCGCGGGCAGGCCGAGCGCGGTGAGCTTGTCGGCGAGCTCGGCGGCGCCCTCGCGGGTGCGCACGAAGACGAGCGTGCGCTCGCCGGGCGCGAGGAGCAGCAGGTTCACGACCGCCGCGTCGCGCTCCGCCGGCAGCACGAGGTGGGCGACGTGGGCGATGTCGCCGTTCGCGGCGCCGGGGCGCGTGCCCTCGACGCTCACCGCGTCGCGCTGGAAGCGATCGGCGAGCGCGCGGACCTCGCGGGAGAAGGTGGCCGACACGAGGTGGGTCTGGCGCTCCTCGGGCATCTTGCCGACGATCGCCTCGAGGTCGTCGCGGAAGCCGAGGTCGAGCATCTGGTCCGCCTCGTCGAGCACGAGGGCGAGGACGCCGCGCGGGTCGAGGGTCCCGCGGTCCAGGTGATCGAGCAGGCGGCCGGGCGTCCCGGCGATGACCAGGGGGTCGCGCCGCAACGAGCGCGCCTCGGCGCCGAAGCTCGTGCCGCCGGTGACGCACGCGACGCGCGCGCCGAGGGGCGAGAGAAGCCAGCTGAGCTCGCCGGCGATCTGCGCGGCGAGCTCGCGCGTCGGCGCGATGATCACCGCGGCCGGAGCCGCCGCAGTCCGGGGCGCGCCGTCGGGCGCGGCCGCGGCGGCGCGGTCGGCGAGGGCGCGCTCGAGGCGGGGGGCGAGCGCGAGGCCGATGGCCACGGTCTTTCCGGAGCCGGTCTGCGACGAGACACGAAGGTCCCGCCCGGCGAGCTCAGGGGCGAGGACAGCCTGTTGGACGGAGGTGAGGGAGGTGAAGCCGCGGCGGGCGAGGGCGCCCGCGAGCGGCGCGGGCAAGGCGTCGAGCGGTGAGTCTGGATTCATGAAAGCCGCGCAACCTAGCAGAAGCTGGACGGTTGTCGCGGCCAATCGCTCATCCGGCGTGGCGCAGCGCGGCCACCCTGCGCGCCGGGGGTGGGGGAGCTCCCCCGCCCTGCCGGGATGATGGAGCCGCCAAGGCGCCATAAAACACCAATATTATTGGTTTCCCTGGCGTCCTTGGCGGCTCGAACGCCCCCACCTTCAGTCAACGCGCCCCACCACCGCGCTCCGGATCACTGGGCGCTCGCCTTGGCCTTCTCGTCGAGCCAGGCCACCGTCCACGCGAGCGGGCTGTTCCAGTTGATCGTGATCTCGTTCGCCGACCACGCCTCGATGTGGTCGATGTAGCACTTCTGCGGGACGCACTTCGCGCGGTCCTCCGTCGCGTCGAGCGCCTCTTTCGCCACCGGATCCTCCAGCCCGGAGTTCGGCCCGCCGGAGACCGCGCCGGGCGGAGCGGAAGGGAACGACGCGTCCAGCTGGTGCGCCCAGAAGCGATGATGCGGGTTCTCGAGCGGGTTCTCGCCGTAGCCGGAGACATAGGACTTGTCCATCGGGTTGCGCCCGAGGAGGTAGTCCGCGCCCGACGCCACGCCGTCGAAGTACTTTTGCGCGCCGGTGAAGTCGTGGGCCAGGGCCAGGACCAGCATGTTGTTGAGCACGAAGGAGTTGGAGCCCCAGGGATACCCTCTCTCGTCCGCCTTGAAGGGCACCCGGTACCCCTCCGCGCCGATGACCTCGAGGTACTTGTCGGCGATGGCGATCAGCTTGGTCCGGGCCGCCTCACGCTCCGCCGCGGCGTGCTGAGCCTCGACCACGGCGAGCGAGATGGCGCCCAGCCCGTCGACCTGTCCCCACGTCATGGCGCTGAACGTGCCGTCCACGCCGGCGAGCTCGTCGCCGTAGGGCGACGCCGCGAGCTCGGTTTGATACGCGGCGTCCTCCGTGGTGAGGAAGAGCTCGGCGGCCGCCCAGTAGAACTCGTCGCTCAGCTCGGCGTCCCCATAGCCGCCGCCGCCCACGACGCCGCTCTCGTCCGGGACGACCTTCGGGTTCGCCTTCGCCGCGGTCCACGCCCGCGTCGCGGCCTCGAGGCACTGGGCCGAGAACGCGGGATCGAGCTCGCGCCAGATGCGCGCGGCCTGGGCCGCGGTGGCGGCCAGGTTGAGCGTCGCCGCCGTGCTGACCGGGCGCAGGAAGCGCGGCTGCGGATCCTCGTGCGGCGGCATCGGCAGGCCGGTCCACTCCAGATCGTGCATCTTGTGGTGCACCATGCCCGCGCTGGCCTCGCCTTCCGGCACCTGCATCGCGAGCATGAACTCGATCTCCCACCGGGCCTCGTCGAGGAGGTCGGGGATCTGGTTCGCGTTCTCGGGGATCTTCAGCTTGCCGTCGCCGAAGTCGTCCGCCGTGGACCCGAGCGCGACGAAGCGCTCGTACTGGTTCAGCAACGTCCAGGCGGAGATACCGCCGTTGACCACGTACTTGCCGTGATCGCCGGCGTCGTACCACCCGCCGGTGACATCGAGCGTGTACGTGCAGCCGAGATCCGCGCCGCAAGGGGCCTCGTCCGGCAGGTGCCCCGCCGGACGCGCGTGGTCCGGGCCGACGTACTGCTCCAGGATCTCGATGCCGGAGCGGTTGTGATAGAAGTACGCGAGCGCGTCGTACTTCATCTGAGAGTAGATGGTCGGGCCCACGTCGAACGGGTGGCTCGACACTTCCCCGACACGGAGGGTGTACCCCTCGCCGGGGGTGGTGAAGCCGCTGAAGTCGATGGTGTGCACGTGCTCGCCGGAGCTCGCGTCGTCGCCGACGACCCGGGTCGCTCCGCTGTCGACCACCGTGCCGCCGGCATCGACGAGCTCCCACGCATGCGGCTTGTCGGCCGCGGCGACGACCGTGGCGACCTTGGCGGCGGCCGGCAGGTACCCGACCTGGTTGACGCGGATCAGCTCGGTGCCCGACGGCGGTACCGTCTCGATCGGCACCTCGCCGCCCGTGCCGCCCGTGCCGCCAGAAGCCCCAGCGCCGCCCGCGCCGCCCGCGCCGCCCGCGCCGCCGGAAGCCCCCGCGCCGCCCGCGCCGCCGGAAGCCCCCGCGCCGCCCGCGCCGTCCGAGGGGCTATCGCCGCCGCAGCCAACAGCGGTGAGACCGCCCGCGAGCGCCAGAAGAAGAGACCCTCCCAACCACAGCCAGGAACGGTCCCGACGAGCCGACTTCGCAGCAAAAGAACAAAGCATGATGCGTATCTCCAGGTGAAGTTGAAGTCGCGCGACCAGACGGCACGCGCAGAATCTTACAGCGCCGCCACCATCGATGAAGTGGATGTCGGTGTCAAGCGCGATTGTGCGCTCTGGGCGTGGCGTGGGCGGAACGTCGTCGTCAGTAGTGCCAGGGATAACGGGTGAAGTCCGGGCGGCGCTTCTCCAGGAAGGCGTCTCGCCCCTCCTTCGCCTCCTCCGTGCCGTAGGCGAGCCGCGTCGCCTCGCCGGCGAAGAGCTGCTGTCCGACGAGCCCCTCGTCAGGCAGGTTGAAGCCGTACTTCAGCATCCGCATCGCGGTCGGGCTCTTCGAGTTGATGATCGCGCCCCACCGCAGCGCCTCCTCCTCGAGCTCCGCGTGAGGGACGACGGCGTTGACCATCCCCATCGCCGCCGCCTGCTCCGCCGTGTAATCGAGGCCGAGGAAGAAGATCTCCCGCGCCTTCTTCTGCCCCACCTGCCGCGCGAGCAGCGCCGAGCCATACCCGCTGTCGAAGCTCGCGACGTCCGGGTCCGTCTGCTTGAACATCGCGTGCTCGCGGCTCGCCAGCGTCATGTCGCAGACCACGTGGAGGCTGTGGCCGCCGCCCGCCGCCCAGCCGGGCACCACCGCGATGACGACCTTGGGCATGAACCGGATGAGCCGCTGCACCTCCAGGATGTGGAGCCGGCCGAGCCGCGCCGGGTCGGCCTGCCCCGCGCTCTCACCCTCGTATTTGTATCCGTCCTTCCCGCGGATGCGCTGATCGCCGCCGGAGCAGAACGCCCAGCCGCCGTCCTTCGGCGAGGGCCCGTTGCCGGTGATCAGCACACAACCCACGTCCGAGGTCGTGCGCGCGTGCTCGAGCGCGGTGTACAGCTCATCGACGGTGCGGGGACGAAACGCGTTGCGGACCTCGGGTCGGTTGAACGCGATGCGGACGGTGCCCTGGTCCACGGCGCGGTGATAGGTGAGATCCTCGAACGAGAACCCATCGACCTCACGCCAGCGCGCCGGGTTGAAAATCGCAGAGACGGTCATGGTCCACTCCTTTGGGGCGCGGACCGTACTCGCCTCATCGTGGGCTGGCAACCTCGGCGACATGACAGTGGCGGCCTCTGGGCGCGCGCGTGTTCGCCAGACCCGGGCGCCCCTTCTGGCGCAGCCGGCCCAGCACGCCCGCTAACGAGGCTCCCGATACCCTTGACACATATGCCGTTCTCGTAGACAAGCAGTCTTCGACGCGCGGTGAGGTCGACGTCGCGCCGCCTGGGGATTGCGCGTGCGCGCTCTGTCCAGGCGGCGCGCGAGGCGCTCGCCGGCGTTCGGACAGGAGAATCGCTGATGGCGGGCGGCCTCGACGACGGGCGCGCATCTGCCTGCCCGCGCGGGAGACGACATGGGCTTGAGCTACGAACGACTTTTTCAGGTCTCGTCAGGACTCCTGGCCACCGCCGACGCGCGTGGCTACTTCCATGATCTGAGCGCTGCCTGGGAGCAGACCCTCGGCTGGTCCCTCGACGAGCTCAGGGCCAGGCCCTACATCGAGCTCGTCCACCCCGACGACCGCGAGGCCACGCTCGCCGAGGCCACCGCCCTCTTCCAGGGTCGCGCGAACGGCCGGTTCGACAACCGGTATGTGTGCAAGGACGGCTCGTACCGGTGGCTCGGCTGGACCGCCCGTGTGGACATGGCCGAAGCGCCCTCCGAACGCCTCATGGTCGCCACGGCGCTCGACCTGACGAGCGACCGGGAGCGGACGGCGCAGCTCACGCAGGCGGCGGAGCTGACCACGGTCTACGAGAAGCTGTTCCGGGTGTCCGTGGGCCTGCTCGTGACCCTGGACGCAGAGGGGTACTTCCGCCACGCCAACCCGGCCTGGGAGCGCACCCTCGGCTGGTCCCCCTCGGAGATGATCGCGAAGCCGTTCATCGAGTTCGTCCACCCCGACGACCGCGAGGCCACGCTCGCCGAGGCCGCCGCGCTCTTCCAGGGCCACACGACCATCAAGTTCGACAACCGGTACGCGTGCAAGGACGGCTCCTACAGGTGGCTCGCGTGGACCGCTCACCTGGACGCGGCCGAGGAGCCGTCGCGCCGCCTCGTCTATGGCACCGCCCACGACGTCACGCCGTACAGGGAGCTGCTCGACAGGCTCGAGCGGACGCTCGCGCGGCTCCGCGACACGATGCAGGCGATGTCGACGCCGCTCATCCCGATCACCGATCGCATCATGGTCATGCCCCTCGTGGGCCAGATGGACTCGGAGCGGATCGATCAGGTGATGTCGGCCGCGCTCGCTGGAGTCCAGTCCACCCAGGCGCAGGCGGTCATCCTCGACGTGACAGGGCTCAAGGAAATCGACACGCGGGTCGCCGCCGGCCTCGTCGACACCGCGAAGGCGCTGCAGCTGCTCGGCGCAAGGACGATCCTGACCGGCATCCGGCCAGCGGTGGCGCAGACGCTCGTCGGGCTCTCGCTCGACCTGGGGGGCCTCCTGACCAAGAGCACGCTCCAGAGCGCCATCGCCTTTGCGCTGCAAAGCGACCAGGGCGCGCCACGGGCCCTCGCCCAATAAAAGCGTCGGAAACGTGCCGGCGCGCAGCGGCGGAGCAGCCGACCGCGCGGGGCGGATGCGCGCGCCGGGGGGGCTGGTGTATAAGGCCGCGTGGCGTGTGTTCGTGTCCCCGGAGGTCGCATGTCGCTCGGCCAAGGTTCGGTCGCAGGAGCCTGCTGCGCGGCCATCGCGTTGCTCACCGCCGTGTCGGCCTGCTCGACCAGGGTACGGAGGTTCGGAGACGACGGCGCCGGAGGCGGCGGGAGCGCCTCGGCGTCGAGCGCCGGCGGCGGCTCGGCCGGGAGCGCCGGCGAGGGCGGCTCTGCCTCGAGCGCCGGCGGCGGCTCGGCCTCGAGCGGCGGGGCCGGGTGCGAGCCCGGTCGCCAGGAGGCCTGTTACGGTGGGCCGCCGGACACGTTGAACCGCGGAGCCTGCCGCGCCGGCGTGAAGATCTGCGACGACGAAGGGAACGGGTACGGCCCATGCGCCGGAGAGGTGCTGCCCGCCGCCGAGCGCTGCGACACCGCCGAGGACGAGGACTGCGACGGCGCGGTCAACGCGGGGTGCGCCTACGCCCGGTGCGCCGACGTCCCCCGCGGCGCGCCGAGCGGCGTGGTTTCGCTCGATCTGGACGGGGCCGGAGGAGATCCGGAGTTCCCCGTGGTGTGCGATCTGGAGACGGACGGAGGAGGGTGGGCGCTCGTCTACAACAGCGTCGGTTCGGCGGAGGGAACGACGCTGTCGTTCTGGGACATCCCGTACGCCCAGCGGCTCGGGACCAAGGGCGAGCCGGCGCTCGAGCGGAACTTCTACAGGGGCTCCCTCTACCTCGTCGGCCGGGAGTACCGCGACGAGATCGCGGATATCGAGGGCACCGTCGCGGAGGTCATGCGCGCGACCGCCGAGGGCATCGACACGACGACCATGAAGCTCCTCCGCCCCCTGCACGTCTCCGGGGACGCCGACGTCTTCTTCTCCCATTTCCTCTCGGGGTGGTCGTCGCACGACTACGACGGTGATCCCGACCCGGGGAACTGCGCGATCGCGTCTCAGAACGTCACGCAGCACTATGCGCAGTGCTGGCACTACAACCTCGGCGCGGACGCGGACGAGCCCCACGACGACGGCGGCTGGGGCCCCCACCTGAGCACGTACGTCGCGAACCGGGTCGGGCTCGCGAACGACAATACGCGCTCTACCCGGGTGCGGCGAATCTCGCGCTGGACACGGTGGTGAGCCGGGCGTCAGGCGTACCTCCGCGCGTAGCTCCGCGGATTTCGTGACAATTTTCGGGAGGGTCGGGTATGCTCGCCCGGCCATGCGCTTCTATGCACTGACTTTTTTGACGCTCTTCGCGAGCCTCTGCCTGGCGAGCTGCTGGAACAGCGGCGGCTGCGTGGAGGGCGACGCGTGCGAGTGCTCCCAGGGTGACGAGTGTTACCTGGGCTGCGACGGTGACGATTGCGACCAGCGCTGCTTCCAGATGAATCGCTGCGGCGCCGTCTGCGAGCACGGGTGCTCGTTCGAGTGCTTCGATGTCGACGAGTGCTCGGCCTCCTGCGGGGACGACTGCGACCTCAACTGCCATAACACGGCGGCGTGCGGGGCCATCTGCGATCGCGACTGCCGGTACGAGTGCCATGACACGAGCCGGTGCGGCGTCAGCGTCGGCTCGGGCAGCGTCGTGACCTGCCGGAACGTGACGACCTGCGAGGTCGAGTGCCGGGGCTCATGCGAGGTGTTCTGCGACAACGTGGGCGGCGAGTGCCGCGTCACCTGCCCCGGCGGCGAGGCTGCGGTCATGTGCCCGAACGGCTCGCGCTCGTGCGGCGGATGCTGAGGAGACCGAGACCGATGCAGAGAGCGATGACATCGCAGCTTCGCGCGCCGCGCCTTTTGGCCGCCGCGCTCTCGTTCGCGGCGCTGACGATCGGGTGGACCGAGGTCGGCGAGGCGCAGATGACGATCAAGCGCCCCGGCGATCGCCCCGACTACAAGGTCGAGCTGGAGCCGCACCTCCTCCTCACGCCGTTCGAGCCGCTCGGCGGCCCCGGCGCCGGGAACGGCCTCGGCGCCGGGCTCCGCGCCACCATCGACATCGCGCCCGACGGCTTCATCAAGCGCATCAACGACTCGGTCGGGATCGGCTTCGGCCTTGACGGCATCCACTACGGAGGGGACGCGGACTACCGCGGCGAGTGCACCCGCTTCGAGAACGGGCCCGCGGGCACGCGTATCTGCACCGAGGTCGACCGGTACGGGGCGCCCTCGGACTACGTGTTCGGCTCGGTCGTGATGCAGTGGAACTTCTGGCTTCACCGGAAGTGGTCGGTCTTCGGCGAGCCGGGGCTGTCGCTGTATCTCGGCGACGTGGGCCGCGACGGGGTCTTCGGGGTCGCACCGGCCCTGTTCGTCGGCGGGCGCTTCCACTTCACGGAGAAGGTGACGCTCACGATGCGGCTCGGATACCCCGCGTTCTCGCTGGGCGTCTCGTTCCTCCTGTGAATTTCGCGCGCTCGCGGACGCCCCGCCCGCGTCGCGCGCCCCCGCGCCCCTCCCGCGCGTAGAGCGCCTCCTCACCGCTTCCCCGCGACGCCGGCCGACCTGATATCCTGCGCCGCATGCCGGAGACGCCGCGATCCGAAGAGACGCTCGGCTCGGCCTTGGTCGAGGACCTCACGGTCCCGAGGCTCGGCGCGCCGGCCGCGCAGCCCATGGAGGAGCTCTCGAGCTCGGCGCTCACCGAGGACATCGAGGCGATCGAGGCGGCGGCGGCCGGGAGCGCGGGCGGCGACCCGCTGATCGGGAGCCTGATCTCGGGGCGCTACCGCGTCCACGAGCTCATCGGGGAGGGCGGGATGGGCGCCGTCTATCGCGGCGAGCAGGTGCACCTCCGCAAGCAGGTCGCGATCAAGCTGCTCCGGCCCCTGGCCCGGCGGATGCCGGAGCTCGTGGTGCGGTTCGAGCGCGAGGCCGTCGCGGGAGCGCACATCCGGCACCCGAACGTCGTCGCCGCCATCGATTTCGGTCAGCTGGACGACGCGTCGTTCTTCCTCGTCCTCGAGTACGTCGAGGGCACGCCGCTCAAGGAGGCGATCGCGGGGGGACGGCTCGCGCCCGCGCGGGCGCTCCGCATCGCGCGCCAGATCGCGTCGGCGCTCGCGGCGGCGCACGAGAAGGGCATCGTCCACCGCGACGTGAAGCCCCAGAACGTCCTGCTCGACGCGCACGATCAGGTCAGGCTCATCGATTTCGGGCTCGCGAAGGTGAACGTCGATCTCCTGTCCAGCCAGAGCCGCAAGACGGCGACGCCGAGCCCCGCCCTGACCAGCGCCGGCGAGGTCTTCGGCACGCTCGCGTACCTCGCGCCGGAGGCGCTGCGCGGGATGGACGCGGTGGACGCGCGCGCGGACCTGTACGCGCTCGGGCTCGTGCTCTACGAGATGCTCACCGGACAGCACCCCTTCGACACGAAGAACGTGGTCGAGCGGCTCAAGCAGCAGGGGCCGGGAGGGCCGCCGGCCCTCCGCGTGCGCGCTCCGGATCTGGAGGTGCCGTACGAGGTCCAGCAGGCCGTGATGCGGCTCATGGAACACGATCCGGCGTTCCGCTTCCAGACGGCGGCCGACGCCATCGCGGCGCTCGATGAGGGGCTCGCGGCGCTCACGCGCGCGGCGGCGCCGGCGGCGGGCGCGAGCACCGCGGCGGGCCAGGCCACGGCGGGCGGAGCCAACGCGGCGGGCGGGGCCGCCGCGCAGGCTGCGAAGGCGGCGCCCAGGGAGCAGGCGCCGTCTGCCTGGCCGGGGCCCCGGGCGACCTTGCTCGCGCGCGCGCACCGCGGGCCCACGGCCTCGGCGCGCTGGGTGCCCCTCGCGGCGGCGCTCTCGGCCCTGGCGGCGCTCGCGATCGGCGTCGCGCTCTGGCTCGTCGTCCGGCGACCCGCGGCGACCACGGAGGCGTCGGCCGTCGCCTCCGTCGAGCCCCCGCCGGCGCCGCCAGCGCCGCCCCCCGCGTCGGCGAGCGCAGCGCCCGAGGACGACGCCCGCGGCGCCCCGAGCCCGCGCGCGCAGCTCAGCCGGGCGGTGGCGACCAGGAACTGGGTGCTCGGGGCGCGGTCGCTGCTGGCCCTCGCCGAGGCCGATCCGGAGCTCGCCCTGAGCAGGGGCCTGCGCGAAGAGGTGCTCTCCACCGTGGCGGGCATCGGGTTCGAGGACGACAACCCGGCGGCGGACGAGGTCTTCGACCTGCTCACGAACCGGCTCGGCAGCGGCGGGCTGGACGTGCTGCTCGACCTCGTGCGCGCGCGCGGAGGCACCAAGGCGGCCCGGCGCGCCAGCGAGATCCTGGCCCGGCCCGACGTGATGGCGCGCGCGACCCCCGCGCTCCGCGTCCTCTTCGCGTTCCGCAGGGCCAGCTGCGGCGGCAAGCGGGCGCTCTTCGGCCGCGCCGCGGCCGAGGGGGACGAGCGCATGCTCTTCGAGCTCCAGGTGCTGCACGGCGCGCGGTGCAGGCGGAACGATCCGTGCTGCTTCCGCGACGACAAGGCGATCGCCGACGCGATTCAGCAGCTGAAGACGCGCCTCGGGACGTGACCGGCGCGCGCGGCGCGCCTCCTTTCAGCCGGGCCCCCGACGGAGGCGCCGCTCAGAGCAGGCCGCAGCCAGGGTAGAGCGGCAGGAGATCGCTGTCGCGCACGTAGCTCCGGATCGTCTCCGAGTAGCTCGGCCCGAGCAGCGGACCCAGGAGAGGCCCGAGCAGCGGAAGCGTGTGGCACGTCTGATCGCCGTCGGCGTCCGTCAGGCAGGTCAGATCGCAGAGACCGAGGAAGGCGATACCGCACGTCGGCACGTGGCCACAGAGCCGCTCCAGCGAGAGGAGGCCGAGATCGAGCGGGCAGCTCAGCGAGAGCGACGAGAGCTCCCCGGTGAGATCGGGATCGATGCAGGCATATCCGGCGATGGCCGAAGGAAGGAACGCGTTGCCGTACATCGTGGCGTCGTGGACGACGAACTCCGCGAAGGGCTCCTCGTCCGAGGAGCACTCGAGGGCCGGGTGGCTGCCATCCAGAAAGATATCCACATGCTCGCCGGTGCCGTTCAGGTGTTGGAAGATGCACGCAGAGACCCAGCGCTGCTCCGAGGTGGTGAGACCACGCCCCGTCCACTCCGGCGCGAACCCGAAGGAGCCGTAGAACTCACGGCCGTCCGGACCGTAGACGACCTGGTCAGAGGACAGCGCGCAGCGCACGGTGTAGTCGAGCACGCTCTTTCCGCCGGAGGTGCCGAGCAGCGCCGTCGGAACCACGACGTCGTTGGCGCCCACGAGCGCGCGCTGGCCGAGCGCGCGGAATGCCGTGCGGTTCGCCGGCGCCCAGAAGTCGCTGGGGAGCAGGCCGTTGCATCCGATGGGCACCGCATTGCGCCGTATTGGCAGCTCCGCCGTCTCGACGGGCTCGGTGTCCGACGGAGCGTCGGGGTCGGTGTCCGACGGGGCGGCGCATCCCGCCGTGAACAAACCGGCGCCAAGCAGACCAACCGCAATGAAACGGATCGATGACATTCAGCTCTCCTCCGAGAAAGGCGCGCTGCCACGCACGAGGCCAGGCTCCGACACCGACCAGCAATCTCGCTCTTACTTAAATTAGCAGTCTTTCATTTTCCAGGAAGACATGCAATACCGAAAACTAGCACACGGAGGTTTGTTGCCCCTATACGGACTCGCCGGATTATCGAACGGAACGCGCCCTATCGAGTCAGGATCGGGTCACTGCGACACGGCCGGACGAACGTCCGGCGTCCGCGATGCCTCCTCCAGGGTGCGCTCCAGCTCGACGAAGCGGGACAGCCACAGGGGGCTGTCCCCGCGGTGCTCCCGCGCGCTCGCGAGCGCCTCCTCCGCCTCACGCACGTGTCCGCGACGTAGCGACATGCGAGCACGCCAGTAAAGGAACATCAGCGTCTGCTCGGCGATCGACTGGTCTTTCACCAGCCGGATCGCTTCGCCCCACGTCAGAGACGACGGAGGTGCCGGCCGGAGCCCGATCTCCGAGAGCACGAGCTCGAGCAAGCCGTATTCCGTGAGGTCGCCCGGCTCGAGGGCGCAGGATCGCTGGATCCACAGGACGAGCTGGCTGGCCTGCTCATACTCGTCGAGCGCGAGGTGGATCTGCGCGAGCAGCATCGCCGTCTGGGGCATCGGGCGCTCGGAGGCCTGCTCTTCCAGCCACCGGGCGCGCCGCAGGAGCGCGAGCGCCTCGCGTTGCCTGTCGCTCCAGTGGAGCAGCACGGCGACGTTGTACGAGGCCATCTTCTCCAGCCACGGATTGCCGATCTCGCGCGCGAGATCGACGGCGCGGCGCAGGTCGCCGACCGCGCCCGGCAACGACCACCGCCAGGCCCACAGCGCGATGCGGTTGATGTACGCCCCGCAGAGGTGAAATCGATCGCCGGCCGCCGTGACCAGGGCGATCAGGTCCTCGGAGGCGCGCTCGGCCTCGTCGCGGCGACCTGCGCTCGCGAGCTGGAACGACAGCATGATCAGGGCAGGGACACGCGCGTCGTAGTCTCCCGACGCCGCGGCGCGATCGGCGCACGCGGTGAGCTCCGCGATGGCCTCCTCGGTCCTCCCCCGCCGCCACGAGGTGCGGGCCTCGGCGACCCGGAGGCGCAGCGCGAGCTCCGGAGAGCCCTGCGCGCCGACGAGCGGCCGCGCCTCCTCCACCCGGCGCGCCGAGGCCTCGAACTCGAAGGCCCAGTCGAGCACGGTCGCGTCCTCGAGCAGGAGGCCCGCCCTCGCCTGCGCGTCGCCGAGCGCCTCGGCCAGCGCGAGCGCGTCGCCGAAATCGCTTCGCGCCTCCCGGACGCGGCACATCCGGTACCGGCTCCTGCCACGGCCCGCGAGCGCGCGCGCGCGCCGGGGCGCGTCGCCCTGCTCGGCGATCTGGAGCGCGGCGTCGTAGCGCCGGTCCGCCTCGACGGCGTCGTGCCGCGCGGACGCGAGATCGCCGAGCGCGAGGTAGGCGTCGGCCGCCTCGGCGCGCTCGCCGCACACGGCCGCGTGGCGCGCGAGCGCGCGGAGGCCGTCGGTCGAGCCGGCCGCCACCTGCGCCCGCCAGTACGCGAGGGCGCTCCGGTGGATCGCGGCGCGGTGCGCCGGGTCGAGCATCTCGTAGACCGCCTCCTGGAGGACCGCGTTCTGGAACGCGTGCCGGTCGTCCCCGCCGCCGCGGCCCTCGCCGTCGCGCAGCAGGATCCGCCGCTCGACCAGGGCCGCGAGCCCGAAGCCCGCGTCGACCATCGCTCCGGCGCCGCCCGCGCGCTCCAGGCCGTCCAGCACCGCCTCGAGCTCGGCGCGATCGAACGACATGCCGAGCGCCGAGCAGACCCGGGCGCACGTCGCGAGCTCCGGCGGCAGATCGTCGAGCCTCTGCGCCGCGAGCCATTGCCACGCCGGCGCGGGCGGCAGCGCCTCGACCTCCGCGGTCGCCACGTACGAGCCGCCGCCGGCGCGCCGGCGCACGGCGCCCACGCGCTTGAGCGAGCGGACGATCTGCCGCAGGCAATCCGGGTTGCCCCCCGCCCAGTCGGCCAGCCGGCGGAGGATCTCCGCCGGCGGGTACTCGGCCGGCAAGAGCAGGCGCGAGGCGAGATCCATCGCCGCCTCCTCCGCGAGGGGAGCGAGCGTCACGCGGGTGTGGCGCTGGTTGCGCTGCCCCCAGCTGGGACGGGCCTGCTCGAAGCGAGGGCGCGCGGTCACGACCACCCAGAGGGGGATGCCCTCGCCGTCGAGCGTGGCGTACTCGAGGGCGTCGAGCAGCACGTCGTCCGCCTGGTCGGCGTCGTCGAGGATCACCGCCAGGGGGCCGCGGCGCGCCCCGCTGCGGAGCGCCTCGGCGAGCGCCAGCATCAGGCCGTTGCGGGCCTCCCCGGGCAGGCGCCCCCTGCGGGGCCCGGTCCAGCCGAGCGCCGCGGCGACGGCCTCCCACGTCGCGCCGCCGAGCGTCTCGCCGAGCCGATCCACGCAGAACTGCCGCGGGTCTCCGGGGCTCTCCCTCGGCGCGTCGAGCGCGACGCAGAGGAGCGCGCGCACGGCCTGCGCTGCGCCGCCGTGGATGGGGTGGAGCGCGCGCGCGGCCACCACGCGCACGTCCGGGACCGGCACGCCGGCGATGCTGGCCGCCTCGGCCGCGAGGCGCGTCTTGCCCAGACCGGCGTCGCCGATGAGCGTGAACAGGCCGGGGCACGTCCCGTCGAAGGCGTCGGTCGCGCTGGCCGCGAGCGCCGAGAGCACGTCGTCGCGGCCGAGCAGCGCCGGCTCGCGCAGGCTCTCCGGGTCGCCTTGCGGCGTGGGGGCGACCTCGTCGTCGGGCAGCGCGCGCTCGAACTCCTCGGTCATCGCGAGGCCGCCCCAGGGCTCGGCCGGCAACCACGTCTCGGGGCGCTCGATCGGCGCGCCGTAGGCGGCGTGCAGCCCGCCGGTGACCCTGCGCAGGCGCACGCTGGCGAGGTGCAGCGCCACGCGCACGCCGCCGCCCAGCGCGAGATCGCGCGCCGCGGCCAGCGCTGCGCGGGCCGGATCGTCGACGTCCCTCGCGGAGAACACGGCGAGGCAGCGCTGCCCCCGCTGCCGCGCGACGAACCCCCGGCGGCCGCCGATCGCCGCGATCACCGGCCCCACGCCGCCCTCCGCGAAGAGCAGCGCGACCGGCTGCCGCCCCTCGGCGACGGCCGCCGCGGCGCCGTCGTCCTGCCGCTGCGATCGCGGCGCGGACGGAGGCGGGATCGAGTCGGCGCGAGGCCGCGCGCGCAGGGCGTGCAGGGTGCGCCGGAGCGCGGCGGCGCTGTCCGGGCGGCGGCTCGGGTCCTTGGCGAGGCAGGCGAGCGTCAGCGCCTCCAGCCCCTCGGGGACGTCCACGAAATCGCTCGGGCGCGGCGGGCGCAGCGCCAGGTGGCCATGCTCGACGGCGGTCTCGCCGCCGACGAACGGCGGGCGCAGGGTGAGCAGCTCGAACAGGATGACGCCGAACGCATAGATGTCCGCGCGCGCGTCGATCCGCGAGGCGTCGCCCCGGAGCTGCTCCGGAGCCATGTACTCCGGCGTCCCCACGATGTCGCCGGCGCGCGTCACGCCGGCGGACGCGGCCGGCGGCTCGCCGTCGGACGCGAGCTTCCCCAGGCCAAAATCGAGCAGCACCGCGCGGCCGCTCGAGCCGAGGAGGAAGAGGTTCTCCGGCTTGAGATCGCGGTGGATGACGGCGCACGCGTGCGCCGCCTCGATCACGGCGAGGATCGCGTCCGCGCGCCCAGCGGCGCGGTCCGGATCGAGCGGCGCGCGCAGCGCCGCCAGCTCTTCGGCGAGGGTCTGGCCGAAGAGCCGCTCCATCGCGAGGTACGGCCGCCCCCCGGGGAGCTCGCCGCAAGCGACCAGCTGCGGGACGTGCGGCACGCCGACGCGCTCGAGCAGCGCGGCCTCCCGCCGGAACCGCTCTCGCAGGTTCCACGCCGCGTGCCTCCCCACCTTGATGGCGACCGGCGATCCATCGCAGTCCTGCTGCGCGGCCCAGACGTCGGAGAAGCCGCCATGACCGAGCGGCCCGAGCAGGGAGAAGCCCTCGATCGCGGGCGCCGCGCCCTCCACGGCGTCGTGCTCGCCGGGCGGCGGCGTAAAACCATCTCTGACGCACCGAGCGTCAGCGGCGAGCCGCCCGTGACATACGGGGCAACGGTGCATGAGTGGGCTCGATCTGCGGGCAGCCGAAGGTCGCGCTGGACGACAGCGAAGCGTACTGTAATGCGCGAACTCAGCGGTTGTCATGTAGAAGTCAGCGGGTGTCACCCATGAAGAACCCCTGCCAAGACGATGAGCCGTCCCCCGTCGCGGCGCCGGCCGGCGCCCCCGCGGGCGAGCCGCCGATCGGCGCGTCGCAGACATGGAAACAACGCACGCCCGACACACACGATCGCGAGGGCGCAGGTCCCGGCGCCCCGCGCGCCGCGGCGCTGCGGGCAGGCGAGTACCTCCTCGACGGCGTCATCGCCGAGGGTGGGTTCGGCGTCGTCCACCGCGCGGTGCACGCGACGAGCAGGGCGCCGGCGGCGGTCAAGATCATGCACGCCGACCTGATCTCGCGCGCCGACGTGGTGCTCCGCTTCCAGCGCGAGGTGGACGCGATCGGGCGGATCCGGCACCCGAGCGTCGTGGAGATCCTCGAGGTCGGGCGGCTCGACGACGGGCGGCCCTACTATGTGATGGAGCTCCTTCAGGGAAAGAGCCTCGAGCAGCACCTGTTCGCGCGCGGCCGGCTCCCGGCGGACGAGGCGCTCGCGATCCTCGATCCGCTCTGCAGCGCGCTCGCCGCGGTCCACGCGCTCGGGATCATCCACCGCGACGTGAAGCCCTCGAACGTGATCCTGTGCGAGCACGGCGGGGAGCTCAGGGTGGTGCTGCTCGACTTCGGCATCGCGAAGCTGCTCGGCCCGACGGATCTCTCGCTCACGTCGTCACGGCACGTCGTGGGGACCCCGGCGTTCATGTCGCCCGAGCAGCTCCTCAACCGGCCTGTCGACATGCGGACCGACGTCTACGCGCTCGGCGCGCTGCTCTACACGATGATCGCGGGATCCATGCCGTTCCTGGCGACCACGTACCCGGTGCTGCGCCACCTGCACCTGCACCAGGCGCCGCCCCGCCCGAGCCTGCACGCGCCGGTCGACCCGGCGTTCGACGATATCGTCGTGCGGGCCATGAGCAAGGATCCCGCCGGCCGCCACCCGGACGTCACCGCGTTCCTGGGCGACGTGCGGGCCGCGACGGCGCGGATCGCGCGGACCGGCGCGGTGGAGGCGGGGCACATCCGGCGCCTCGCCATCGGGCTGCTCGTCGAGGTCCTCGCCGAGAGCCGCGCGCTCGAGGCCCCCACCGACGCCTTCCTGGCTGAATTCGAGGCCGTGGTCCCGGACGCCGTGGCCGCGCTCGCGCCCTCGGGGTTCTCGCCGCTCGCGATCACGAGCACCAGCGCGCTGCTCGCGGCGCCCTTTCGGCGCGGCGAGCGCGGCACCGAAGAGGCGCGCCACCGCGCGATCGCGGCCGCCGTCGCGCTGCACACGGGGCTCGCCGGGCCGGGCCAGCGCGATCCCAGGATCAGCGTCCGCTTCTGCCTCCACGCCGGCGACGTGGTGCTCACCGAGGACGGCGCCCTGGTGGGCGGGAACCTCCTCGAGCTCTCCTCGTGCCTCTCGGAGGCGGCTGAGCCGGGCGTGTACGCGTCGCCGGCGATGCTCGATGGCGTCGCCTTCTTGTCCCACCGGGTCTCGGGGGCCGCCGGCGCCACGATCCCGATGCGCCGCGTGTTCGTGCGGCCGCCGGGCCGCGCCGCGACCCCCGCGTAGCGCCCCGGCGCTCGCGGGGCCGCGAGCGCCGGGCGCAGGATGGGTCAGCGGGCGGGCTTGACGAACTTGAGGGTCATGCGGTCGCTCTCGCCGATCGCGGCGTAGCGCGCGCGGTCCTTGTCGCCGAGCCGGAAGTTCGGCGGCAAGGTCCAGACCCCTTCCGGGTAGTCTTTCGTGTCCTTCGGATTCGCGTTGACCTCGGACTTGCCGCCGAGCTTGAAGCCCGCCGACTCGACCTTCTGGATCACCCACGCTTCCGGGAGGTATCCCTGTTTCGCGCTCTCATCGGGGTTGGCGTCCGGCTTCGCCCGGTGCGCCACGACGCCGAAGACGCCGCCCGGCTTGAGCGCCTTGAACGCCTCGGCGACATAGACGTCGAACTTGCCGCTCCGGTGCCAGTTGTGCGCCTCGCGAATGGCGATGACGAGGTCGGCCTTGCCCTCGATCCCGAGCTTCGGGCTGTCGCGATCGATCACGACGACATCGACCTTGCCGAACAGCTCGGGCGACTTCTCGATCATGCGCTTCACACGCTTGCCATAGAGCGTGTTGCGCGAGTCCGCGGGGCCGTTCGGATCGAACGCCGTGATGATGAGCTTGCCCTTCTTCGCGAGCACCGGCGCGAGCAGCTCGGTGTACCAGCCCTCGCCGGCCCCGAGCTCGATGACCGTGCTCGTCTGCTTGAGGCCGAAGAACTCCAGGTTCTCGACCGGGTGCCGGGCGGCGTCGCGCTCGGCGTTGCCCGGGGCGCGGTGCTTCCCCTTGAGCGCCGCCCGCAGCGCGGCGCCCGCGCTCGGGTAGTTGGCCGCGATGAGCGCCTTGACCTCGGCCTTGAGCGCGTCGTCGAACCGCGCCGCCTCCTTGTCGGCCTTGGCCTCCATGGCCTTCGTGTCCTCGGCGAGCTTGGCGAGCTCCGCCTGCTTCTTCTCGGCTTCCGGGTCCGCCTTGGGCGTCGCCGCCTCGGGCTGCGCGGCCGGCGCGGGGGCCGGCGGCGCCTGCGCGGGGGCCGGCGGCGGGGGCGGCGGGGCGCTCTCGACGGGCGGCGGGCTCCCCGCGCAGGCGGAGAGCGCGCCAGCGAGGACGAACAGCAAGGTCCTTGAAGTGATGTGCATGCGCGGTTGCGTAGACCGGAGGGAGGACGGCCGCAAGATGTGGGGAGACGTGGCGAGACGACGCGAAACGATGCGAGACACCGCGAAACCACAGGGAAAACCGGCGAGGTTCCGCGTTGACCGGGCGGCGGGGCCAGGGTAGCGTACGCGGTCCCGGGGGGTGCTCGCACACTCACGCAGGTGGCCGATGCCGCTCAAGGTTCATAACACGCTCACGAGGAAGAAGGAGCCTTTCGTCTCCGCCCGGCCGAAGGTCGTGCGCATCTACACGTGCGGTCTCACGGTCTACGCCCCGATGCACATCGGCCATGCGCGCACCTACTGCTTCTGGGACGTCTTCCGCCGCTACCTCGAGTACCGCGGCTATCACGTGCTGAGCATCATCAACTACACGGACATCGACGATCGCATCATGCAGCGCGCGAGCGAGCGCGAGGGCGCCGTCGACGTCGCCGAGCGGAACATCGCGGCGTTCCGGCGCGACTGCCGCAAGCTCCACATCAAGGACTACGCCGTCTACACGCGCGCCACCGACTTCGTCGACGAGCAGGTCGACATGGCGAAGCGCCTGATCGAGAAGGGCCACGCCTACACGGTGAACGGCGAGGTCTTCTACGAGGTCGGCACGTGGGCGTCCTACGGTGAGCTCTCGGGGCGCAAGGTCGACGAGCAGGAGGTCGGGGCGAGCGGCCGCGTCGAGGAGGACTTCGCTCGGAAGAGGCACCCGGCGGACTTCAGCCTCTGGAAGCCGACCGGCCCGGGCCAGCCGAGCTGGCGCACCGGCGAGGAGGGGTGGCCGACCGGACGCCCCGGCTGGCACATCGAGTGCTCGGCGATGAGCACGGCGCTCCTGGGCGACCATTTCGACGTCCACGGGGGCGGCATCGACAACATGTTCCCTCATCACGAGAACGAGATCGCGCAGAGCGAGCCGCTCTGCGGGCGGCCCTGGGTGCGCTACTGGCTGCACCCGGAGCACCTCGATCTCAAGGACATGAAGATGTCGAAGAGCCTCGGGAACGTCATCTCCGTCGAGGAGCTCCTGTCGAGGCACGGGCACGACGAGGCGCGGTGGTTCTTCGTGACGCAGCATTACCGTTGCAAGCTCCCGTTCGGCTGGGAGCTGCTCCAGCAATCCGCTCAGGGCTATGCGCGCATCAAGAAGCTCGCGACGGTCCTCGCCGAAAAGCTGAGCGGCGCGACGGAGGCCCCCCTCGCCCCGGGCGCGTACGCGTCGCAGCGACCCGAGGAAGAGCGGTTCCCGAGGATGCGCCACCAGTACGTTCACGGCCAGTTCGGGGAGCTCACCGAGCGGTTCATCGCGCGCTTCATCGAGGCGATGGACGACGATCTGAACACGCCGAACGCTGTGGCTGCATTTTTCGATTACGTGAGCGCGCTCTATTCGGCGGGGATCGAGCGGTGTGAGGACCGCCCCTCGCTGCTCGCGGTCTACCGGGCGATCGTGCGTCACCTCGCGGTGTTCGGGGTGGAGATCGCCGAGCCGGCGCTGTATCCGGAGCTCGTTCCGGACTACGCGCTCGCCCCTGCCGAGGGCGCGGCTGGGCGCGGGGGTGACGCCGCGATCGACCGGCTGATCGCGATGCGCCAGGCGGCCCGGAAGGCGAAGGACTTCGCCAAGGCGGACGCCATCCGCAACCTGCTGACCGAGGCAGGTGTCGTGCTGGAAGATACTCCCCGCGGTCCCCGCTGGTCCTTCTCCTGAGGAGCTCTCCCGCTTCGGATACGGGCCCATCTCGACGTTTTCGGTGCTCGGCGTACCAGAGTACGCCTCCGCGCCGAAAACGCCGATCTGGGCCCGTCTCCTGTGCGGGAGAGCTCCGCTAACGGGTGTATCAGAGCTCGGAGAAAGAGCGGAGAGGATCGCGCGGCGGAAACTTGCCGGGAGCGGCGCGGCGGAGGGCGCGGGCTGGAGACGGCTGCCGCCCGGGATTCGGCCACGGACAACGCCGCGGCGTCAAAGGGCGGCGCGCTCCAGCCGCCACAACACGGGATGTCCGCGGCCCGCCTCCTTATAAGTCACGGTCCGCCTCCTATTGGGCCGCGGCCACCTCCTTATAGAGAGATGTCGGCATAACGCGACGGCGGCGCGGCGCGATGCATTGAGACGGCGGCGCGATGCGTGGAGGATGCGGCGCGGCATATAGAAGCGGCGCAATGGATGGCCGCGAGACGGCGGAGCTGCGGTCGGGACGAAGTGCGACGGGCGTGCGGCGACGAAAAGGAACCTTGTTGTCCCCCGTTGCCGCGCGCCACGGCGCACCATTTGGACGCGTCGAAAGCGTGCTTGTTTGATCTCGAGCACCCGCCGGGGGTCGCAAAATGGGTGTGCCAGATGTGCCATTGTCGGAGTCCGCCGACACGCCCGGGCACGCTGGGTTCGACGCGACAAGGCGAAAATCACGATCTGGGACCGGGCACATCAATTGCCAATCGGGTGCTCCGCACCAGCGCCCAAACCCGAACAGCCCGGTCGGGTCAGACAGACGCCTGTTCGCGTCGCCGGTCGTAGCTCGAGCTGCGGCCGGACGGCGCTCGTGCAGTCAACTCTTACCCAACGAGAACGCAGATGCGGAACCTCTCCTTCGGCTTCGCCCATCCTCTCTCAATCAAAACCAGCTCGGCCGCGGTCCTCGCCCTGCTCGCCTCGGGCGCCGCGTGCGGAAGCTATGACGTCGATGAAGGTTCACTCAACGACGCAGAACTAGCTCTCGAAGCGGCGGCCAGCGGGTCGAGCGCCGTCAGCGGCACCGTCTCCGGCGTCGGCACCAGCGTCGGCGTCGGCACCGGCGTCGGCGCGACCGGGACCGGCGGCTTCGGCAGCAGCGCGGTCGCCACCTCCACCACCGGCGTCGGCGGCGGCGGCGGCACCGGCGGCGTCGGCAGCAGCGTGGTCGCCAGCTCCACCGGCGTCGGCGGCTCCACCAGCAGCTCGGTCACCACCTCCGGCGTCGGCGGCGGCGACCCCGGCGATCCGCCCCCGGTGGGGCCGCCGGCCGTCGGCTTCTGGCAGCTCGACGACTGCAACGCCGCGACAACGGCGCTGTTCGACTCGTCGGGCAACGGCAACACGGCCACCCGCTCGGCCAACGCGGCGTGCGCTCAAGGTGTCAGCGGTCTCGGCGTCGCCTTCAACCAGGACAACGACAAGATCCTTGTCGACGACGATGCCAGCTTCACGTTCGGACAGAACCTCGCCGTCGCCGCGTGGGTCAATCCGACCGCGGTGTCAGGATCGACGCCGCGGACCATCGTGCAGGAGAAGGGCGGCGGAGAGACGAGCTTCTCGCTCGACATCCGGAACAGCCAGGCGCGGTTCACCGTGACCTTGACCAACGGGCGGACGGTCACCTCCCGCGCCCCCATCCAGGCCAACGTGTGGACCCACGTCGCGGGGATCTACGACGGCACCTTCGTGCGGCTCTTCCTGAACGGCGAGCAGGTCGGCCAGATCAGCGCGGCGGGCACGCTCCACGACATCGACGCGCCCATCCGTATCGGCAACAACGTGCAGAAGGAGCGCTTCACCGGCGTGCTCGACGAGGTCTGGCTCTCCGCCTCACCGACGACCGCCTTCGAGATCGCCCAGCTCTCCTGCCTCAGGCGCCCCACGACGGCCGTCGTCACGCCGGAGAGCAGCGGCCTGGTCGCCCCGAACACGCCGGTGGCGTACCAGATCGCCGTCACCAACAACGATGTCGGCGCGTGCCCCGGCCGCGACTACTTCCTCGACATCTCCAGCCCCTCGGCGGGCATCGACGTCTCCGCCGATCCCTCCTTCTTCCCCGGCGTCCTGCCCGGGAGCACGGAGACGTTCCCCGTCACCGTCACCGGCACCGAGGACGCGGATCCCGGCGCCCACCTGATCCCCTTCTCCGTGATCGACTTCAACTCGCCCGAGTTCATCGTCGCCTCCGGGGCCCTCGACTTCGAGCTGGCCGAGCCGACGGGGTGCTTCGTCCGCACGAGCCGAGAGATCTTCGTGAAGGACCTCAGCGTGGTCGAGGATCCCCTCCGCACGACGTTCAATGGGCCGCCGAGCGACCCCCGCACGGGCGCATGGACGTTCGCGCGCCTGATGGAGGACATGGCGCCCACGCCCGCCGACGCGCCGGCCATGGTCGAGGAGCTCTTCAGCACCTGGCTGACCGATCAGGTCGTGAACGGCTTCACCGTGCCGGCGCGCACGGCGATCCAACCGGTCGTGCTCGACGAGTGGCCGAGGAGCCCTGACGGGTCGCTCGACCTGCAGCAGGCGCCGCTCTTGCTGCTCGGCATCGTCAACAGGATCGACGTGCGCAACCTGGCCGAAGGCCACGCCGGCGAAGGGAGGTTCGTGTTCGGCGTCGTCAGCCAGGGCTTCCCGCAGCAGTTCACCGTGATCCTGGAGTACAAGCTCCCCGCGTCGACCGAGGCCGACGTGCTCGACTGGGCGAACGACTGGCACGCCCTCGGCAGCCTGCCCTTCCCGTCCGAAGCGTACAACGCGGCGCTCCAGGACATCACCACGCGGTTCGCAGGCCGGAACGCCGCGCCCGGCAAGCCGAACGGGAGCTCGCTCGGGCAGCTCCGCACGAACGAGATCGCGCTCGCGGGGCCGTGGGAGCTGCGCGAGTTCGTCCTCTCGCCCGATACGGGCTTCCTGCGGCCGGAGACCGTCAAGCTGACGCCGGATCTCGGCTTCGACGGATCGCCCACGCTCGCTGATTTCGTGAACCAGAACGAGGCCTCGATCATCGCGGAGCAGCACACGGTGCCCGACACGTTCCAGGGGAACCCGTTCCTCGGCGGCTCGTCGTTCAACAACCTCACGGCCTGGACCGCTCCTGGCATCCTCAACAACGAGGCGCGGCACAAGTTCTCGCTCAACACCTGCAATGGGTGCCACGGCGCGCAGGAGACCGGGACGGGGTTCCTGCACGTGAACCCGAGGTCGCTCGGGAACGAGGCGTCGCTGTCGGGTTTCATGACGGGGATCACGGTCAGTGACCCGGTGAGCGGTGAGCCGCGCACCTTGAACGATCTGAGGCGCCGGAATCAGGATCTGTCGGCGCTGGTCTGCGAGCCTGCCCCGACCTCCGCGGCGCTCAGGGCCGCGCCGACAGGCGGCGCGGCGGCCGGCGCGGCCGCGAGCCGCTCGGCGTTCATCCGCCGCGGCATCGGGCGCGTCCACTGATCCGGTAGCGCCCCGGCGCGAGGGGCGGCGGGCGCGGCCGGCGAGCCGCGCCCGCCCGGCCTCCCGGGCAGGCCCCGGGGAGGGCGCGCCGTCCCTTCAGCTGTCGAGGCCCGCGCAGGAGAGCCGCGTTCCGGCCGGGAGCTCCAGCCCGAAGCGCTCTTTCAAGACGTCGAGGAGCGCGTCGTCGCGCACCGAGACGCGCTCGACGCCGTCCACCCGCCAACGACCCAGCTCGCGGTTGCGCAGCGTCACCCGGCCTTCCGGCGACGGGAGCGCCACGATGAGGTTGTTCACGAACAGCGAGTTCGGGTGCGTGGATGTGTAATGGTTCGCCACCTCGTAGTCGATCGGGAGGTGCTCCTCGAGCGTGAACGCGTAGATGTCCTGACACGCCTCGCCCGCCCTGGAGGCGAGCACCCAGGACGAGCCCTCCCGGCGCAAGCCGATCACGTCGAGCACCCGCGCATGCCCCTCGCCCTCGACGAGCGGGAGCGGCTGCAAGAGCCCCGGACCGCCGAAGCCGACGTCCGCGATGAACGGCCCCTCGGGCAGCTCGACCAGCGACAGCATGTGAGATCGAGGGCCCGTGTCGCTGCGCTGGAACCGCACCCGCGCGATGAGCGTCGTGAGCTTGAATCCGAGCCGGCGCAGCGCCGCGGCGAACAGCGTGTTGTGCTCGAAGCAATAGCCGCCGCGGCGCGCCCCGACGAGCTTCGCCTGGACGCTGGCCAGGTCGAGGCGGATCGGTCGGCCGAGCAGGACGTCGAGGTTCTCGAAAGGGATGGAGTAAACATGCGCTGCGTGAAGCGCATCGAGGACCTCCCGCGTGGCGGCGAGCGCGCCGCGGTAGCCGATGCGGGCGAGATAGGCGTCGAGGTCGAGCGATGCGCTGTCCTGTGTGGAAGGTTGCATTGGATCGGTGCAGCGAGGATACGCGGCCCCTCGCTTGACCGTCAACGCGCCGGTCAGCACATTGACCGCGGTGGAGCAGGACCATCGAACCCATGCAGGCTGCGCTGGGCCGCTCCGTGGCTTCGCTGCGGAGAGCGCTCGATGGCTCTCTGCGAAACGTCGGTCCGTGGAGCGCCGGGATGATCATCACACCGCGCGGCGGCGGACTGGGCAGCGCGCCCGGCGCGGCCTGGTCGCCGCCGGTCGAACGACATGCCCGCGCCCGACCGCTATACCGTGACGGAGATCCTCCGCGAGGGGACCAGGTTCGTCGTCCATCGCGGCCTCCGGAACGAGGACGGTTGTCCGGTCCTGCTCAAGATCCCCCGGGCAGAGCCCCTCGACGGCCGGGACGCCGCGCGGCTGCGCCACGAGCTCGAGATCGGGCGAAGGCTCAGCGGCCGGTCCGCGATCAGGCCCTGTGAGCTCACCACCTACCGGAGCCGGCCGGCGCTCGTCCTGGAAGACTTCAGCGGTCGCTCGCTCGATCGGGAGCTCGGGGCGCCGATGGATCTCAAACGTTTCTTGACGATCGCCGCCAGCATCTCGACAGCCCTCGCGGAGATCCACGCAAAGGGGGTCGTCCACAAGGACATCAAGCCGCAGAACATCCTCGTCGATTCCATGTCTGGAGAGGTGAAGATCGCGGACTTCGATCTTGCCTCCCTGCTCCCCGAGGACCACGGCGACGCGCGGAGCCCGAGCGTCATCGAGGGGACCCTCGCCTACATGGCGCCCGAGCAGACAGGGCGCACGAGCCGGGCGGTCGATCTCCGTACCGACCTCTATTCGCTGGGCGTCACGCTCTACGAGATGCTCACGGGCGTCCTGCCCTTCTCGGCCGGCGATGCCCTGGAGTGGGTCCACCGTCACGCCGCGGTGCTCCCCCGGCCTCCATCGGAGCTCGTCCCGGGTCTCCCTTCGCCGGTGTCCGATCTCGTCATGAAGCTCCTCGCCAAGGCGCCCGAGGATCGGTACCAGAGCGCGCGCGGCCTCACGCTCGATCTCGAGCGATGTCTCGAGGGGCTCACGACGCGCGCGCGCATCGACCCATTCCCGCTCGGAGAGCACGATTTCTCTGGTCTCTTCGAGATCCCGAAGGAGCTCTACGGCCGCGAGCGCGAGCTCGGCGCGCTCGTCGCCGCCTTCGAGCGCGTGGCGCGGCTCGGGGCTCCGGAGCTCCTCCTCCTCTCCGGCAACGCCGGCGTCGGCAAGACCTCGCTGGTGCAGGAGCTCTACCGGAAGGCGGTCCGGGAGCGGGGCCTCTTCGCGGCGGGCAAATTCGACCAGCAGCGCCGACACGCGCCCTACGCGACGATCGTCCAGGCGCTCCGCGAGCTCGTGCGCGAGATCCTGAGCGGGAGCGAGCCCGTCATGGACGCGTGGCGGAGGCGGCTCTCCGCGGCCCTCGGCAAGAACGCGCAGCTCATCGTCGACGTCCTCCCGGAGGTGGAGCTCATCCTCGGCGAGCAGCCGCCCGTCCCCGAGCTGCCGCTGACCGAGACGGAGAGCCGGTTCGCGATGGTGTTCCGGCGCTTCGTCGGCGCCTTCTGCCGGGAGGAGCGCCCACTCTGCCTCTTCCTCGACGACCTCCAGTGGGCAGACCCGGCGAGCCTCGCGCTCCTCGAACACCTCATCACCCACCCCGAGACGCAATGCCTGCTCGCGATTGGCGCCTACCGCGATGAAGAGGTGAGCCCGCTTCACCCGCTGACGTGCATGCTCGAGCGCGCGCGGGGCGCCGGCATAAGGCTCCTCGAGATCGAGCTCGCTCGGCTGTCCGAGCGGGATGTGCAGCGGCTCGTCGCCGATACGGTCCATACGAGCGGAGAGGACGCCGCCCCGCTCGCGCGCCTCGTCTACGAGAAGACCGCCGGCAATCCGTTCTTCGCCACCCAGTTCTTGACCATGCTCCACAAAGAGGGCCTGTTCGAGGTCGATCTGCGCGCAGGCGCCTTCAGGTGGGACATCGACGCGATCCGCGGCAAGGGCCTCGCCGACAACGTGGTCGATCTCATGATCGCGAAGATCAAGCGCCTCTCCCCGTCGGCCCAGAAGGCGCTCACGCTGGCCGCCTGCGTGGGGAATACCGTCGATGCCGGCACCCTCGCCGTCATCCGCGATCGGTCCGAGGACGCCATTCACGAGGACCACCGGGAGCTCGTGCGCGAGGGGCTGCTCCTCAGGTCCGGCGACACGTACCGGTTCCTCCACGACCGTGTCCAGCAGGCGGCTCACGCGCTCATTCCGGAGGCGGAGCTCGGGGCGGTGCACCTCCGCATCGGGCGGCTGCTCGCCGCCCACGCGCCTCCCGACGCGGCCGAGGCGCGCGTCTTCGAGATCGCCGGCCACCTGAACCTGGGCGCTGCCCTCGTGACCGACCGGCGCGAGAAGGACCGGATCGCCAGGCTCAACCTGGTGGCGGGCCGGCGAGCCAAGGCCTCTGCAGCCTACGCAGCCGCGGCCAGCTACCTCGCGGCGGGCATCGCGCTGCTCGGGGACGACGCCTGGGACAAGGAGCGCGCGCTCGCGTTCGATCTCCACTGCGAGGGCGCGCGCTGCGCCTTCCTGTGCGGCGACTTCGCCGCCTCCGAGCGGCTCGTCGACGTGCTCCTGCAGCGCGCTCGTGGCCGGATCGAGCTTGCGGAGGTCCACGGCATCGAGATCGTTCTCCACACGACCCGCGCCGATTTCGAGCGAGCGGCGCAGAGCGCCCTCTCCTGCGTGCGCCGCTTCGGCATCGACATCCCGCTCCACCCGACGCGCGACGCGGTGGAGCGCGCGGCATGCGAGGTCTGGGGCGAGGTGTGCGACCGCCGCATCGAGGAGCTCGTCAGCCTGCCGCGCATGGTCGATCCGGACATGCTGGCCGTGGCGGCCACCCTGTCGACGGCGCTCCCGTCAGCCTATTTCTCGGATCCGCACCTCTACAGCCTCATCGCGTGCCGCATCGTCCAGCTCAGCCTCCGCGCGGGCAACTCGGACGCTTCTCCACCCGGATACGTCGCGTTCGGCGGGACCATCGGCCGCGTCCTCGGCCTTTACCGGGAGAGCTACCGCTTCGGCGAGCTCGCCCGCGCGCTGCTGGAGACCAGCGGCCGGGCCGGGAACCGGGCGCAGATCCTCCATATGATCAGCACCTTCATCGACCCCTGGATCCGCCCCTTGCAGGACGTGGTCGGCCTCCTCTACAAGGCGTTTGACGAGGCCGTCGAGACCGGTGCGCTGCTCTACGCGTCGTATTGCTCGTTTCAGGGCGTGACGCTGCGCCTCGCCGCGGGCGATCCGCTGGCGGACGTCGTCGCCGAGGCCGAGCGCCACATGGACTTCGCGCGCCGGGCCCGGTACGACGTCGTCCACGATTCCTTGGCCGTCGTGCGTCGGTTCGTGGAGCGCCTGCGCGGGCGCGATTCGGGCTGGGGGAGCGAGGGCGCCGATGACATCGAGGGACCGCCGCGCGGGGCGGCGGAGCGGATCACGCGCTTCCACGCGCGCCTCTACGCCGCCCAGGCGGCGCTCCTGTTCGGTCGCCATGGCGAAGCCGTGGCCGCGTCGCGCGCGGCGGGCGAGCTGCTGGGTACCGTGACAGACCAGTTCCACGTCAGCACGCAAGCCTACGTCGCCGCGCTCGCGCTCTCGTGCCATGCCCGCGCCCTGCCAGAGGAGCAGCGAAGAGAGCTCCTCCCCGCCCTGAGGGCGTACGAGGCGGATCTCCGCCGCTGGGCGGAGGTCCAGCCCGCGAACCAGGCAGACCGCCACGCGCTCGTGTCGGCCGAGATCGCGCGCGTCGCGGGCGACGAGCTCTCCGCGATGCGCCTCTACGAGCAGGCCATCCGGGCCGCGCGCGCGAGCGGCTTCGTCCATGGCGAGGCGCTGGGCCAGGAGCTCGCCGCCGCGTTCTACCGTGATCGCGGCTTCGACCTGATCGCCGACGCCTACCTCCGCGCGGCCCGCAGCTGCTATGCCCGCTGGGGCGCCGACGGGAAGGTGAAGCAGCTCGACAGGCTCTTCCCGCACCTCGCGGCGCGCCCGCTCGCCGCGACGAGCACGGTCACGATGCCGGCCGAGGAGCTCGACCGGCTGGCCGTCGTGAGGGCGTCTCAGAGCCTCTCGGGCGAGATCCTGATGCCCCGGCTCGAAGAGGCGCTGCTCAGGGTCGTCCTTGCGCACGCGGGCGCGGAGAAGGGCTACCTGCTGGAGGCCGGCCGCAGCACAGCGTCGATCCGGGCGAGGGCGAGGATCGAGGGAGGAAAGCCTTTCGTGGAGGTGGTCGCCGGGGAGGCGCGCACGCCCGCGTCCTCCGCCGCGCTGCCGCTGTCGGTCGTCCACTACGTCGTCCGGACGGGCGAGCCGGTCATCCTCGACGACGCGGCGGAGACGCGGTTCTCGGCGGACGAGTACATCGCGCAGGCGCGGCCGAGATCGGTCCTGTGCATGCCGATCGCGCGGCGCTCGGGGCACCACGCGATCCTCTACCTGGAGAACGCCCTGATGCGAGGCGCGTTCACCCAGGACACGCTCGCGGTGCTCGAGCTGCTCGCGTCGCAGGCCGCCATCTCGCTCGAGAACGCGTCGCTCTACGCGGCGCTGAAGAAGAGCGAGGCGTTGCTCCAGAGCATCGTCGACAGCTCGCCGGCCGCCATCTACGTCAAGGATCTGGAAGGCCGCCTGCTCCTGATCAACCGGCAGTACGAGCAGCTCGTTCGTCTGCCGAGAGCGCGGATACTCGGCAAGAAAGATCACGAGATCTTCGCGCCGGAGGCGGCGGACGCGTTCGCCGCGTACGACCGCAGGGCGATCGATGCGGACAGGCCGATCGACCTGGAGGAGGTTGTGCTCGTGGACGACGAGCCGCGCACGTACCTGTCCCTCAAGTTCACCCTGCACGACGCCGCTGGAGCCATCTATGCCGTCTGCGGCATCTCGACGGACATCACCGAGCGCAAGCGAGCGGAGATGGCCGAGCGCTTCCTGGCGGAGGCGAGCAGGCGGCTCGCGGCCGATCTCGGCTACGAGGCGACGCTGGACGCGATCGCGGGGGTCGCGGTGCCCGAGCTCGCCGAGGGCGCCGCGCTCTACGTGCTCGACGACGCGGGCGCGCTCCAGCAGGCGGCCGTCGCGGCGGACTCCCCGGCCAAGGCCGCGCGCCTGCGTGAGCTCGCCGCGCCCTCCGGGGACGCCGCCGCGTCCCCGGGCGCGCCCGGGGATCCCCACCGTGTCCTCGGCGCGGATCGTGCCGAGCTCTGCCGCGTGAGCGACGGCCTGATGCGGCGCTGGGCCGCGGGCGCGGCGCGCCCGGAGGCGCTCTTCGAGCTCGCGCCCGCGGCGTACATGAACGCGCCGCTCGTGACGCGCGGCCGCTGCCTCGGCGTGCTCTCGCTGATGCGGACCGGAGCGACGCCGCATTATACCGGGGCCGACGCCCCGCTCGTCGAGGAGCTCGCGCGCAGGGCCGCGATGGCGCTCGACAACGCGCGCCTTTACCGCGAGGCGCAGCAGGCCGTCCAGATCCGCGAGGAGTTCCTCGCCGTCGCGTCCCACGAGCTCCGCACGCCGCTCACGCCGCTCAGGCTGAAGCTCGCGCTGATGCAGAAGAAGCTGACGACCGAGATCGTGAACCCCTCGCTCGAGCGCATGGTCGCGGTGAGCCTGGGGCAGGTCGAGCGGATCGAGCGGCTCATCGAGAGCCTCCTCGACGTGAACCAGATTGCGCGCCATGAGCTCGACCTCGATCTCTCGGAGGTCGACCTCTCCGCGCTGACCTGCGACGTCGTGAGCGAGCTCCGCGAGCCCTCGTCGCGGGCGGGCTGCCGGATCGAGATCGCGGCGGGGCGCCCGGTGCTCGGCCGCTTCGATCGGCTCCGCGTCGCGCAGGTCCTGAGGAGCCTGCTCAACAACGCGATCAAGTTCGGCAAGGGCGGGCCCATCGAGGTGACCGTCGCCGAGCGCGGCGACACGGCGCGGGTCGTCGTGCGCGATCACGGGCCTGGCATCGCGCCGGAGGACATGGAGCGCATCTTCAAGCGGTTCGAGCGGGCGGTCTCATCGAGGTCCTACGGCGGGCTCGGGCTCGGGCTCTACATCGCGAACGAGATCGTCCGGGCGCACGGGGGCACGCTCCAGGTGTCGAGCGAGAAGGGCAAGGGCGCCTGCTTCACCGTGGATCTGCCGCGGAACGTCGCACCGTCATCTGCCTCGGGAGGCCCGCCGAGGAGCGGGGCTGTCGCGTCCTAGCGAGACAGAGCGCCAGGACGCCCAGAGAAGACGACGAGCGATTCGCTCTCCCCCTTCCGCGTCCGCGGCTCGATTCTGCGTCACGCCCCCTGCGCGTCGGGGAAGAGCTTCTGGAAGCTGTCCTTGTCGATCGCCTTCTCCAGCGCCGCCTGGACCGAGATGGTGTCCTTCTTGACGAGCCGCTCCAGCGCCATGTCCATCGTCTGCATGCCGGCGGAGCGGCCCGCCTGCATCAGGTTCGTGATCTGGAACGTCTTGCCCTCGCGGATCATCGCGGAGAGCGCGCTCGAGCCGACGAGGATCTCGTGGGCGGCGACGCGGCTCGTGCCGTCCTTCGTGCGGAGCAGCTGCTGGGCGATGATCGCGGCGAGGCTCTCGGCGAGCATGCCGCGGACCTGGAGCTGCTCGTCGGCGGGAAACGCGTTGATGATACGGTCGATCGTCGCGGCGGCGCTGTTCGTGTGGACGGTGCCGAAGACGAGGACACCGAAGCTCGCGAGCTGCAAGGCGAGCTTCATGGTCTCGTTGGTCCGGAGCTCGCCGATCAGGATCACGTCGGCGTCCTCGCGCCCGGCGCTGCGGATCGCGCTCGCGAAGCTGCCCGCGTCGGGGCCGACCTCGCGGTGCGTGATCTGGGCCTTGATGGGGCTGTGCACGAACTCGACCGGATCCTCGATCGTGAGGACATGGCAGGCGCGCGAGCGGTTGATGTGATCGATCATCGCCGCGAGCGTCGTGGACTTGCCGGAGCCGGTCGGCCCGGTGATCAAGATGAGCCCGCTCGTCCGCTCGGACAGCCGGCGGGCGATCTCGGGGCAGCCGAGATCGTCGAGCGAGAGGATCTTGCTCGGGATGGTGCGGAAGACGGCCGCGAGCCCGGTGGTCTTGTAGAAGTAGTTCGCGCGGAAACGGGCCCTGTCCGCGTAGGAATAGGCGAAGTCGAGATCGAGCTCGTCGACGATCCGCCGCGTCTCCTCGGGGGTCGTGATCTCGAAGAGGAGCGCCTCCATCTCGGCCGTGTCGAGGGGCGTGTCGCGCAGGGCGATGAGCTCGCCTCGGGCGCGCACGAGCGGCGGATAGCCGATGCCGAGGTGCAGGTCGCTGCCCTTCCTCGAGAGCAGCTCGTCGAAGAGGCGGTCGATCCGAGCCACGTTACGCTCCCTTCTTTCCGAAGAGCGCGCCCGCGCGCTCGAAGAGGCCCTTGCCCGCCTCGATGGGCGCGGACTTGGACGCGTCGGGCGCGGGGGCGGGCGGCCTCCTGTCCGGCGTGAGCATGGGCTGCCGCCTGCCGGCGAGGACGGCCTCGAGCTCGTCGGGGGCCTCCGCCACCTTGAGCGCGGCCTCGAGCGTGGTCTTGCCGGCGCGGACGAGCTCGGCCAGCGAGTCGTCCAGGCGGATGATCCCGAGGCCCTTCCCCCGCTGCTGGAGGCTCGGTATCTGGAACGTCTTGGAGTCGCGGATGAGGTTCCAGAGCGGGACGGAGCCGGGCAGGACCTCGGCGGCGGCGACCATGCGCCTGCCGCCCTCGCTCGGCAGGAGCCGCTGGCTGACGATGAGCCGGAGGCCGCCCGCGAGGGTGACGCGCACCTGCTGCTGATCGCCGGGCGGGAAGAGATCTATCAGCCGATCGATGGTCTTCGCCGCGCTCGGGGTGTTCATGGTGCCGAGGACGAGGTGGCCAGTCTCGCTCGCGGCCAGCGCCATGCGGACCGTCGCCGTGTCCCTGAGCTCGCCGACGACGATGACGTCGGGATCCTCGCGCAGCGAGGCCTTGAGGGCGTTCTCGAAGGAGCGGGTGTGCGTGCCGACCTCGCGCTGGCTGATCATCGCCTTGCCGCGCGCATGGACGAACTCGACGGGATCCTCGACCGTGATGATGTGATGGCTGGTCTCGCGGTTCAGGATGTCGACGATCGCGGTGAGCGTCGTGGTCTTGCCGTGGCCCGTCGGCCCGGTGATCACGATGAGGCCCTGGTGGTGGCGGGTGGCGAGCCCGATGGCGTCGGGCAGGCCGAGCGACGCGAGGGTCGGGATGGTGCGCGCTATCAGCCGGAACGAGCCCTTGTACCCCTGCCGGTGGCGCGAGATGTTCACCCGGAAGCGGCCGAGCGCGCCGAGCTCCAGGGCGAAATCGCAGGAGCCCTCGACCTCGAGCACCTGCGAGAGGCGCGCCGGGACGCGCGGCAAGAGGAGGGACTCGACGGCCGCCGGGTCGAGCGGCTCGCCGTGCGGCATCAGCTCGCCCGCCACGCGCAGGAGCGGCGGGCGGCCGGCGACGAGGTGCAGATCGCTCGCGCCCTGATCGCGCGCCATGGCGAGCAACCCGTCGAGGGCGGCCGCCGGCACTTCGGCGGAGGAGGGCCGCGCGCGCCCGCCCGCGGCGGCCACGCGCGCGGCGGCGCGGGGCTCCGGGGACGGCGCCGACGGGCGGGCGGCCGGCGCGGCGCGCTCGGCGGCCGGCGCATCGTCGGCGCGCGCCTCGAAGCGGGCCACCGAGGGCCGGCTGGCGCGGGGCTCTGCAGGCGGCGGCGGAGAGCGGAGGTCGAGCGCGACCTCCGAGGAGCTCGTGCGCTTCGCGTCCTGCTCGCGCGGCGGTGGGCGCTGCCCCTCCTCGGGCGCGAGGTGCTCCCGCATGGAGAGCTGCTGCGAAGGGCGCGCGGGAGGCGCGGCGGTCGCGGTCCCCGACGCGCCGGACGACTGCATCCGCGTCATGCGGGCGTGCACGAGGTCGCCCTGGCGCGCGGCGACGACCGAGATGGCGCCGATGCCCTCGATGCGGATGTGCCACTGCGACGGCTTCGCGCCGAGGGCCTCGATGTGGCGGCCGCCGCCGAGCGCGCTGAGGAGCATGAGGATGTCCTCCGTGGTGAGGGCGCCGGGATCGACGGCCTGGAAGGCGCCCGAGACCTTGACGCTGGGCATGCGCCCGGTGGCCACGGCGAACTCCGTCACCTCGGGGCGGTTCAGTTGCGAGAGCCAGGATCGAAGGGCGTTCATCGTCGTCGCGCGTCTCCGCAAGCCGACTCTATCAACGATGAGGCGCCGCGTTCCAAAATGTCGTGCGACGGCGGCGACATTCGGCCGCGGCCCCCCGCGCCGACTCCCTCCCACCGTCCCCGCTCGCGGCGACCGCGCGGTCCTCCTCGGAGCGGTGCGACCCGGCTCACGCCCGCGGCGTGCTCCGCCGCGCGCGGCGCCGGGCTACTGGATCGCGAGCTTGAGCCGAGCGCCCTTCACGAAGTGGCCAGGCGTCTTGCCCTTCTCGCCGGGCGGCGCCTGCGGCTCCGAGTCGATGGTGAGCTGCATGTTGCCGGTCGACTCGATCTTCTTCATGGTCACCCTGGCGATCTCGACCCATTTCGTGGATCTCGGCCCGTCGGGGTCCTCGACCTTGCGGAAGAGCACCGCCTTGGTCCCCGCGGCGACCGGCTTCTCTGTCGTGGAGACGAGCGGCAGCAGGGTCGCGACCTTTCCCGCGCGCGAGACCAGCCTGCCATAGACCTCCACGGAGAAGGTGTCCCACTCGCCCGCGCCGGGGGCCGAGGCGGGCTCTGCCGTAGGCGCGCTCTCCGCGCCGGCTACCGCCGGTGCAGCCTGCCGCGGCGTGGCGGGGTGCTCTGCCGAGGCCGCGGTCGGCGCGGCGGAGAGGAGCGCTGCCGCGCCCGCGGCGACGAGCGATCGCGAGCACCTGGAGAGCCAATCACCAACCGTCTTCATGCACCACGCTCCTTCGCTACTTCGACGTGATCCCACGACCCGCGTGAACTCCGCAAGATCGCAAACACCGCAGTCACAAAACTTCTCATCGTGACGCAGACTGACACCTTCCGCAACTCATTTCTCGATCTCGACAGGGTTTGCGGTCATGAGCCGTTCGTCACGCTCGTCGGCGGCTCGTGAGCTTCGTCAGTCTCGTCAGTCTCGTCAGTCTCGTCAGTCTCGTCAGTCTCGTCAGCTTCTCGCCGACCTGAGCGCTTGGGCGCGCCTCGCTCAGATTCAGGTGCTGGCCGCGTCGGCGAGGCCGACCGGGCTCCGGCTGCGCGGCGCACGAGGAGTGCGGCGCGGCTCGCCCGAGCTCACCTGGTCATCTGGCTTGCCTGTCGTTCTGGCTCGCCCGTCGTTCCGGCTGCCTGGTCGCCCGGCGTGACCGCCTGCCTGGGCTCTCCGGCTCGCCTCGCTGGTTCTCCGACGGGTCCATCAGCGCGCTTCGCGAGGCGCGCTCTCGAAGAGCGAAACACCCGCGCGAGCGACAGGCTGGCTCGGTCCAAGCCCGCCGTACCTCATTCCCACCCGTCCGACGAAACCAGCTGCGCACAGCAACGCGATCTCTCCCTCTCCAACCTCGCTCCGGGAACCTTCCCGGTGCCTTCCAACACCGCCGACCCGAAAATCGATGTCGGAGTAAGAGTCGCGTTTCAACCAAGATATCATGTCTTCGTCAAAGCAGAGCAGAAATTTTCGGACGCAGTCGATTCTGGTGAGCCCCCGTGCGTGCATGTGTGACGCGTGCCGGCGCAGGCGTGCGCCGGCGGGACCTGCCGCTGTAGGATGGCCGCGGAGGAACAGAGCCCATGCCCACGGTCGCCGATCACTACGACAAGCTCCTCGCCGAGCACTATTCAAGGATGTTCGGGGAGTACGACGCCAAGGTCGCCGAGCAGCGGGCGCTGTTCGAGCGCCTCGGCCTGCGCCCGGAAGGCTCGTCCGGCGGCTCGCCCGAGGCCATCGACCTCGGGTGCGGCTCCGGCTTTCAGTCCCTCGCGCTGGCGCAGCTCGGGTTCAGGGTGACCGCCGTGGACACGTCGGACAGGCTGCTCGCCGAGCTCGAGGCGCGCCGCGGGCCGCTCGCCGTCGAGATCGTGAGAGGGGATCTCCTCGACGCGCTGGAGCGCTCGGGGCCCCCCTGCGCGCTCGCCGTGTGCATGGGCGACACGCTCCCCCACCTCGGCAGCAAGTCGGACGTGGAGCGGATGTTCGCCGGCTGCGCTCGGCGACTCGCGCCCGGCGGCCATCTCGCGCTCACGTTCCGTGACCTCACCCGCGAGCTCGTAGGCGCCGACCGGTTCATCCCAGTCCACGACTCCGCGGATGTGATCATGACCTGTTTCCTCGAGTACGAACCCGAGACCGTCAAGGTGCACGACCTCGTTCACACGCGCGGCCGAGAGGACGGCCGGTGGACGCTGTCAGCGAGCTTCTATCGCAAGCTGCGCCTCGCCCCCGATTGGGTCTGCGACAGGCTCGACGCGGCCGGACTCCGCGTCATCCATCGCGAGATCGCGCGCGGCCTCGTCACCCTCGTCGCGCGCTCCTGAGCTGACGTGGGCCGGGATACGAACACCGATTCAAATACCTCCTATGGAGGTTGATGGCGCGGGCGACGCGGCGCTAACTTGATATGGGAGGATGAGACCCATGTCCGAGAGAGCGAGTCAGACAGGCACGAACGACGCCGGGCAAGCTGCGGTCGTCAACCGGCCGTCGCGGGATGAGGTCCAGGACCTGCGGCGAGAACGAGACGAGGCGCGCCAGCTCCTGGCCACGCTGGTCGTGGCGCTCAAGCGCGCGACGTTCCGGCACGGCACCTACATCGACGGGCTGGGCGCCGCGATGGTCGCCGTGGATCGGTGGTCCAAGCCACGAGGCCGATGATCGAAGGGCCGGCCCCGGGCTGCGGTGACGCCCGGAGTCGCGGCCCAGGCCCCGAGAGACCTGGTGCGCGCCGCCTTGGCGGCTCGAACGACCTCGCCGGCTGTGGACGCAGCGCACGCAGCGCGCGGCGGTGGACGCAGCGGGCGCGGCGGTACCCTGGCGCCGGCCCCGCCTGCCGGCTAGGCGCGAAGGCCGGAACGGAGTAGGTTCCTGGCATGGCCGGATACCGCAGTCGTACATCCACCCAGGGGCGCAACATGGCAGGGGCGCGCGCGTTGTGGCGCGCCACCGGCATGAAGGACGCGGACTTCGAGAAGCCGATCGTCGCCATCGCCAACAGCTTCACGCAGTTCGTTCCGGGGCACGTCCACCTCCACGACGTCGGCCAGCGGGCGAAGAAGGTCATCGACGCCGCGGGCGGCTGGGGCGTCGAGTTCAACACGATCGCCATCGACGACGGCATCGCGATGGGCCACGCCGGCATGCTGTACTCGCTGCCGAGCCGGGAGCTCATCGCCGACAGCGTCGAGTACATGGTGAACGCGCACTGCGCGGACGCGCTGCTGTGCATCTCGAACTGCGACAAGATCACGCCCGGCATGCTCCTCGCCGCCATGCGGCTCAACATCCCGACCGTCTTCGTGTCGGGCGGTCCGATGGAGGCGGGCAAGCTCGTCGGGACCCACGACCGCGACGGCAAGCCGCTCATCCGGAAGCTCGACCTCATCGATCCGATGATCGCCGCGAGCGACGACAAGGTGACCGACGCGGATCTCGCCGCGATGGAGCGGTCCGCGTGCCCGACCTGCGGCTCGTGCTCCGGCATGTTCACGGCCAACAGCATGAACTGCCTCAACGAGGCGCTCGGCCTCGCGCTGCCCGGCAACGGCACGCTGCTCGCGACGCACGCGGCGCGCTGGGAGCTCTTCGAGGCGGCGGCGAAGCGCGTCGTCGCGCTCGCGCAGCGGCACTACGTCGACGGCGACGCCTCGGTGCTGCCGCGGAGCATCGCGACGTTCGAGGCGTTCGAGAACGCGATGGCGCTCGACATCGCGATGGGCGGCTCGACGAACACGGTGCTCCACATCCTGGCGGTCGCCCGCGAGGCGCAGGTGGACTTCAAGATGGCGGACATCGACCGGATGTCGCGCAAGGTGCCCAACATCTGCAAGGTCGCGCCGTCGTCGCATCACCACGTCGAGGACGTGCACCGCGCGGGCGGCGTGCTGACGATCCTCGGCGAGCTCGACCGCGCGGGGCTCATCCACCGGCAGGCGGGCACGGTCCACGCGGGCACGCTGGGCGAGGCCATCGACGAGAACGACATCCGCCGCCCCACGGCGACGGCCGCCGCGAAGAAGCGCTCGCTCGCCGCGCCGGGCGGCGTGCCGACCACGGTCGCGTTCTCGCAAGACAAGTACTTCGCCGACACCGACGATGACGCCCAGAAGGGCTGCATCCGCGACGTCGACCACGCGTACAGCCGCGAAGGCGGGCTCGCCGTGCTCTACGGCAACATCGCGGTGGACGGCTGCATCGTGAAGACCGCCGGCGTCGAGCCCGAGATCTGGAAGTTCGAGGGGCCCGCGCGGGTCTTCCACTCGCAGGAGGCGGCGTGCGACGCGATCTGGGATAACCAGATCCGCTCGGGCGACGTGGTCGTGATCGTCTACGAGGGGCCGAAGGGCGGCCCCGGCATGCAGGAGATGCTCTATCCGACGTCGTTCCTGAAGGGGAAGGGCCTCGGGAAGGCGTGCGCCCTCATCACCGACGGCCGGTTCAGCGGCGGGACCTCGGGCCTGAGCATCGGGCACGTCTCGCCCGAGGCGGCCGAAGGCGGGAACATCGGGCTCATCGAGGAGGGCGACCGCATCCGGATCGACATCCCCGCCCGGACGATCGATGTCCTCGTCAGCGAGGCGGAGCTCGATCGCCGCCGCCGCGCCGCCGAGGCGCGCGGCGCCGATGCGTTCAGGCCGAACCGCGACCGGAAGGTCTCCCCTGCCCTGCGGGCTTACGCGCTGATGGCCACGAGCGCCGCCAACGGCGCTGTCCGCGACGTCGGCCAGATCGAGCCGAGCCGGCGCGCCGGGGACGGCGCGACCGTGACCGCCCCCGCGCAGCGCAAGTAGCGGAGCTCCAGCCGCCGTCCAGCCGCCGAGCCGCGCAGGCGAGGCGCGAACGAGGCGCGGACGAGGACACAGCGCCCGCAGCGCGGCGGCCGCCGTCGGTGGAACGGTGGCCACCGCCCCGGCCACCCGGCGCGCCTCGGCGCCCGGCGCAGGTCGGGCGCTGCAACGCTCCGGGCCGGTACGGCATCCACCACGACGGGGGTGCGCCCGGTCGCGTAGGATGCCGTACATGAGAAAATTGGCGCTCATCGTGGCCACCTCTCTCGTCTCGGGTTGCAGCCCGAAGGTGCGTGATTTCCCTGGTGACCACGACGTCGGGAGCGGTGGAAGCGGGGCCGGTGGCGGCAGCAGCGCCACCGCCAGCAGCAGTGACACCACCACCACCACCACCAGCGGCGCCAGCAGCAGCAGCAGCAGCGGCGGTGCGACGGATAGCTGCGTCGACCCGGTGGAGGACTGCCCGCCAGCGCAGAGCGCCTGCATGGAAGCGGTGTGCAGCGAGGGGGAGTGTGCAGAGCGGCCGAGGCCGGCGCGGACCCCCTGCGGGGCAGACGGCAGCGCGGAGTGTGATGGAACCGGGGACTGCGTGACGTGCGCGGGCGGCATGCAATGCGAGTGCGGGGAGCCGGGTTGCCCGAACACGTGCGGATCGACGGACGTGATGGTCATGCCTGCGAGCTGCGCGGGGGGCAGGCCGGGCGCCGGGGACAGCTGCGGGCCGGGCGACGCGAGCTGCTGCGGCAACAGGATGGTCCCCTGTGGCACTTTCCTGAGGGGCTACGACGGGACGCCGAGCACTGACGACGCGTTCCCCGCGGCCGTCAGCGACTTCCGCCTGGACAAGTACGAGATCACGGTCGGGCGATTCCGAGCGTTCGTGGATGCCGGGCAGGGCGTGCAGGAGAGCCCGCCGGCCATCGGGGCTGGCCGGCACCCCCACGTCAACGGCAGCGGGTGGATCGCGGGGTGGAACACGCGGCTCGCGCCGAACACCGCGGGGCTCCGGGCGGCGCTGCAGTGCAATGGCGATCGCCTCTGGACGTGGACCGACGCCCCCGGGTCGAACGAGGAGCTGCCGATCAATTGCATCACCTGGTTCGAGGCGTTCGCGTTCTGCGCGTGGGACGGCGGCCGCCTGCCCTCCGAGGCTGAGTGGAACTATGCGGCTGCCGGTGGCGACGAGCATCGACCTTACCCCTGGGGCTCCGGGATCGACGGCGATCGCGCCTCCTACAACTGCACGGGGGATGGGAGCGCCGCGGGGGCTTGCGCGCTGAGCGACATCCTGCCGGTCGGGTCGAAGCCGCGTGGCGACGGGCGATGGGGGCACTCGGATCTGGCCGGGAATCTGTGGGAGTGGACGATGGACTGGTGGCGGGATGCGCTCCCCACGCCGTGCATCGACTGCGTGCATCGCGTGGACGGCGATCGCGACGCGACGCGGGTCACGCGCGGCGGGAGCTACCGCGCGCCGGCGACGGACGTGCGCGCAGGCAACCGCGACTTCAGTTATCCCATCGACCGCGTCAACAACATCGGCGCCCGCTGCGCACGAGACATCTAGAGCGACGGTCACCCGCTTCGGATACGGGCCCACCTCGGCGTTTTCGGTGCTCAGCGCACCGGAGTGCGCTTGCGCGCCGAAACGCCGATCTGGGCCCGTCTCCTGTGCGGGAGACCGCCGCTCTGCTCGGCATGTAGCTGAGGTGGGCGGAAACCGTTGTGGATCGGACGTCGCGGGACACAGCGGGACGTCGCGGGACATCACGGGGCGTCGCGGGACACAGCGGGACGTCGCGGGACATCACGGGACGTCGCTGGACGTCCACGAGACCGGATTCGACGCCGGGCGTGGTGTGCGATGTCGACGCTGAGACGCGGCGTGCTAGAGCGCGCGATCGTGGCGTCATCGCGGGGCCAGGCTCAAGGGCAGCAGATCACCGTCGTGGGCGCAGGGGTGATCGGGTTGACCACGGCGGTCGTCCTCCAGCGGGACGGCCACCGGGTACAGGTGATCGCTGCGGCGCGCGGCGAGCGAACGACGTCCGCGGTCGCGGCGGCGCTGTGGCATCCTTTCCTGGCGAACCCGCCCGAGCGCGTCAACGCGTGGTCCTCGAGGAGCCTCGATGAACTCACGCGCATCGCGAACGAACACCCGGAGGCGGGCGTGGATCTCCTGACCGCGCGCGAGGCGGCGGACGACACGCGCCTGCCGTGGTGGGCTCCGAGCGCCCCGGACCTCGCGCTCGAGCCTGGACCCCACCCGCTGGGCGCGCCGTACAGCCTGCGATTCACGGCGCCGCGCATCGAGCCATCGTTGCACCTGCCCTGGCTGGAGGCGCAGCTCGACTGTCCAGTGCGCACCGAGCACGTGCGATCGCTCGCCGAGGTCGAGGGCGACTGCATCGTGAATTGCACCGGGCTCGGGGCGCGCGCGCTCACCGGCGACGGCGAGCTCATCGGTGTCTATGGCCAGGTGGCGATCGTCGAACCAGGCGAGATCCCCCCAGATGTCGCACTGGGTGATGAAAGGGACGAGTCGGCGCTCGTTTATGTCATCCCAAGGCGTCGCGAGATCGTGATTGGCGGTTGTTTCATCCCGTCGCCCGATGATCGCCCGTTGACGCCTGATCCCGAGCTCGCTGACGCGATGCTCCAGCGGGTGCGCGCGGCCGGGCTCAAGCCGGGCCGCTTGCTCGGCTCACGCGCCGGGCTGCGCCCTTACCGGAGCACCGTGCGGGTCGAGCGAGAAGGCCGTGTGATCCACAACTACGGCCACGGCGGTTCGGGATACACGCTGGCATGGGGTTGTGCCCACGAGGTGAGCGCAATTCTGCGGGACGGCAACGCGTCGACACACGGCCATGTCTAGCGGAATGTGCCGAGCGCACTGTTTTGACGCGTGCCATGATGTCAGCGTCAGCGTCAACGCGGCGCTCCGGGCCTGTTCCTCGGACAACGGCAGCGGCGCCAACCCACGCCGCCGCGAACGCGGCTACGAGCCAACGCAAGCTGACGCAGGCGGACGACGTCATCGCAAACCGACGCAACGGTTGCGTCGGTCGCAACGGTCGCAGCGGTCGTAACCGTCGTAAGCGTCGTAACCGACGCAACCGACGCAACCGTCGCAACCGTCGCAAACCGAAACAAACGACGCTGCTTCTGGAATCCAGCCAACCAGAAAGCCCAACGCAACGCTCCGAAAGTCCCGTTGTGCTCCTGTTGCTAGGCTGCTAGATTGGATTCGTGCTCGTCTGCGAGCGTCTCCCGCCTTCTCTCGCAGTGGGACCGCCCATGGCGATCCTCTGTTCGTCCGAGGGAATGGCCGTGGACGGCCTCGCTCTGGAGGTCGCTAACCCCTGACGACCTCTCGGTGCCATCCCTGGAACGCGGTCCCGAGTGGTCGAACGTTCGTTTGCGCTTGATCCGGTGTCCACCGTTCGCTGTCACCAACGTGAAGATCCGAAGCTTCCCCGGGGAGTTTTGAGCGCCATGAACAACGACGAGAACCGACTCAGTCGTCCATCGGGGCGGCCAGCCGTCTGGAGTTTCACGAGGAACAACGACGAGAAGGGCCCGAGCCGACCCTCGGGCAGGCCGTCGGGGCGGCCCTTGGGCAGGCCGTCGGGGCGGCCCTCGGGCAGGCCGTCGGGGAGACCTTCCGGGCGGCCGGCGCTCTGGAGCGTCCTGCCGCTCGACAGCGGCTTGCTGCAGACCCGGACGATCGAGTGGCCGACGGTGGCGCTCTTCGCCGGGTCGTACGCCCTCTGGGCGACGGCCGTCTACGCGGGCATCGCGGGCTCGGTGTCGACCGTTCCGGCCGTGCTCGCGGCGGCGGTCGCCGCGTATGCCGCCTTCACGCCGATGCACGAGGCGTCGCATCGGTCGCTGGCGCGCTCCGCGCTGCTGAACGGTGTGATCGGGCGGCTGTCCGGGCTGCTGCTCATGGCGCCGTTCCTGGCGGTGCGTCACTTCCACCTCGAGCATCACAAACACACGAACGAGGCGGACCGGGATCCCGACTACTGGAGTGGGCGCGGCCCGTGGTACCTCCTGCCGCTCCGCTGGGCGACACAGGATCTCCACTACTACTATCTATTTTTGCGCTCCTACCACGCGCAGAAGCGCGCGGAGCGGATCGAGACGGTCGCGTCGCTCGCGGCCATGCTCGCGCTCGTGGCGCTGGCCTTCGGGCTCGGCTATGGCCAGCTCGCGCTCCTCTACTGGATCTTGCCGGCGCGGCTGGCGATCTTCTTCCTCGCGTTCGCCTTCGACTACCTGCCTCACTACCCCCACGCGATCACCGCGACGCAGGACCGGTACAGCGCGACCCGCGCGGTCGACAGCGCGCTGTTCAACGTCCTGCTCTTCGGGCAGACGTATCACCTGATCCACCACCTCTACCCGGCCGTGCCGTTCTTCCGCTACCGGACCGTGTGGAAGCATCAGCGCGAGGAGCTCATGAAGCTCCGCTCGGAGAGCATCCCCCCGCCGCGGGCGTCGTTGCCCCTGATCGCGGCGGGCAGCCTCGCCGCGCCGCGGGCGCCCACGATCCAGGCGGCTCACCCCACGCAGGGCGCGGCCGAGCTCGACGCCATCTGATCCGCGCCGCGCCCCGCTCCACGGCGGTATCCGCCCCCCTCTGCACCAAGCAGAGCGGCAGCAGAGCGGCAGCAGAGCGGCGGTCACCCGCACAGGAGACGGGCCCAGATCGGCGTTTTCGGCGCGCAAGCGCACTCCGGTGCGCTGAGCACCGAAAACGCCGAGGTGGGCCCGTATCCGAAGCGGGTGACCGTCGCTCTCTCTAGTAGAGGCGCGCGCGGCGGCGGGTGCGAAGCGCTCGCGGCGGCAGCAGGACCTCTCGGAAGAGCAGCGCCTCCGCCACGGTGCGGCGGTCCAGCGCGATGCTGGACGCGTCGAGGCGCGACCCGAACGCGTCGGGCCGTCGCTCGCTCGTGCCGAGCGCCGGGATCGCGGCGCGCGCGCTGATGAGGATCGACAGCGACTGCGCGGGCGCCCGATGCGCCGCCAGGACCGCGCCCGCGAGGAGCGCCCGGGCGTCGAGGACGGCGGGGACCCGGCCGGCGAGCAGCGCGTCGCGCGCGCGCGACGCCTCCTTCCGCTCGTGCGGGCCGTAGTCGAGCCCGCTGATGTCCTGCAGACCGAAGCCGGACAGGGCGGTGAGCGGGCCGGCATAGAGGCGCTCCACGATCCACGCGGCCATGGTGGCGAAGGGCGCCAGCGGGACGGGGCGAAAGGCGCCCCTCACGGGCAAGAGCAGGTCATCGAGGCTCACCTCGGCGTGGCGGCGCGCCCACGCCTCCCGCAGGGCGCGCGCGTCCTCGCTGAGCCCGCCCCGCTCGAGGACCATGCACCCGATCAGCACGCGCAGGTGCGGCGGAGGGTGCTCGTCATAACGCGCGCCGGTCACGTCCGTCTGGACGGCGATGGACGCGTACGGCTCGTTTTCCTGGAAGAACAGCTCGCTCATCGTGAGCACGTAGGCGGGGCCGAACATGAGCGTGCCGAAGACGTCACAGAAGATCTCCTCGAACCACACGCCGAACACCCGCCTGAGCGCGGGAGCCCCGATGCGATCGCCGTCCGGGGCGAGCGGGCGCACCCGCTCGCCCCCCAGGCCGAGCTCGCGGCGCAGGGCCGGCTCGAGGCCGTCGACCGAGGCCAGGAAATCGTGGCCTATCTCGTGCGCGAGCGCCGGCCAGCGCAGCGGGGTCGAGAAGAAGTCGACAGGGAGGAAGATGGGCGCGATCGACGTCGGGATGAAGCCCGTCCAGATCGCGAGATCGAACTCCGTGAGCTGCGTGGCCGGCGCTCCGCTCCGGAGCGGCAGCCCCTCCGCCCGCGCGAACGCGATCACGGGGGCGTAGCAGGCGTCGGCGAGGGCGTCCGCGTCGCCGAGATCGGGCAGGAGCGACGGGTCGCGGCGCTGCCGCACGAGCACCGCGATCTCGCCGACGACGAGCTCGATGGTGTCCGCCGCGGCCTCCGCCTCGCGCGCCGCGAGGCCCGCGTCGACGGCGGCGCGCAGGCTCCCGATCTCGTGCGGGACGGCCCCGAGGAGCACGTCCGTGAAGCGCCGGTTCGCCCGTTCGTGACGCACCACGTCGCCGAGCGCCGCGGCGCTCTGCTCGAGCTCGGCGAGCCGCAGGAGCACCACGCGCAGCCGGTCGGCGTCGGGCGCGCGCGGGGCGCCGAACGGCATCCCCGCCCACGGCGCAGCGCTCGGCGGCGCGACATCAACGGGCCCCGCATCGCTCCCCGGCGCGACGTCGACGAGCGCTGGTTCGCTCCGCGGGGCGTCCTCGCCGCCGGGCCGCGCGGCGGCACGCGCAGCGCGCTCGGCGCGCCTGGCTTGCAGGCTCCCGTACAGGCTCGCTAGCTTGACGATCGCCCAGATCACTCCGATGAGGGCGCCGACGTATTTCTCGAGGTCGAGGTCACGCATGGCGCCCGTCCAGCGTCGTCGGGGAGCGGCTCGCAGACCGCGCGGCTCTCTGGCCGCGCAGAGCGCGGCGATAGCGCCCGGGGCGGGCCGAGCACCTCGGCCAGGACGAAGCGCCGCACGAGCGCGCCGCGGCGGCCGAGCCACGCGAGGAGCGGGCTCGGTGGGTCGCGCGGCGGCACCTCACGACTCCCCGGCGGGATCGGGCTTGCCCCCCGTGGTGCCGGCGATGCCCTGGCGCATCTCGGTGTCGGCGATGACGTTGCGCATGTTGTAGTAGTCCATGACGCCGAGCTTGCCCGTGCGGAGCGCCTCCGCGACGGCGAGCGGGATCGTCGACTCCGCCTCGACGAGCTTCGCCCGCATCTCCTGCGTCTTGGCCTTCATCTCCTGCTCCTGCGCGACCGCCAGCGCGCGGCGCGACTCCGCCCTGGCCTGCGCCACCTGCTTGTCCGCCTCGGCCTGCTCCGTCTGGAGCTTCGCGCCGATGTTGGAGCCGACGTCGACGTCGGCGATGTCGATGGACAGGATCTCGAACGCCGTCCCCGCGTCGAGGCCCTTCTTGAGCACGTTCTTCGAGATGGTATCCGGGTTCTCGAGGACGTGTTTGTAGTCGTCGGCCGAGCCGATGGTCGAGACGACGCCCTCGCCGACGCGGGCCAGCACCGTCTGCTCGCCCGCGCCGCCGACGAGGCGCTCGATGTTGGCGCGCACGGTCACGCGCGCGATCGCGAGGAGCTGGATACCGTCCTTGGCCACGGCCGAGACCTTCGGGGTCTCGATGACGCGCGGGTTCACCGACATCGCCACCGCCTCGAGCACGTTGCGGCCGGCGAGATCGATCGCGGCCGCGCGCGAGAAATCGAGCTCCATCCCCGCCTTGCCGGCCGAGATGAGCGCGTTGACGACCGCCTCCACCCTGCCGCGGGCCAGGTAGTGGGCCTCGAGCATGTCGACGGACACCCCCTCGAGACCCGCCTTCACGGCGCTGATCCGCGCGTTGACGATCTGATCGGGCGGCACCCGGCGCAGGCGCATCGCGATGAGCGTGAGCATCGAGACTCCGGCGCCCGACGCCTGCGCGGCGACCCACAGCCGGAGCGGCACCATGTACAGCGTCGCGACGATGGCGACGAGCACGAGCCCGCCGATCACGATGACCGAGATGATCTCCATATCCCTCTCCACCCGTCCCTGTCCGTGAAGGGCCGCCTCTCGCGCGCTCTCTAGGGCTTGCGCGGCTCGACGACGACCCGATTCCCCTCCACGCTCGCGACCCGCACAGGCGTGCCAGCCTCCACGTAGAGGCCGTCGGTCACGACGTCGACCGCGCGATCCTCGATCTCGACCGTGCCGGCGGGGCGGAGCGGCGTGAGCGCCCTGCCCTCCTTGCCGGCCAGCGCGGCGAGCCGCGCGTCCGGGCCACGCCCGCTCCGCTGGGTCTCGAGCAGCACCATCTTGCGGCCCACCGGCGTCCTCGGGACAGCCCAGAACAGGAGCCCCGTCACGCAGACGCCGGCGCCCAGGGCGAGCAGGCCGTAGCCGATCCCGAGGGCCGCCCATGCGAGCGCGACCGCGCCGAGCACGGCGGCGCCGCCGAGGAGCCCGACGAGGCCGACGCCGGGGATGACCAGCACCTCGATGGCGAGCAGCACGAGCCCCGCCACGAGCAGCGCGACGACGAGCAGCGCGGGCGTCACGCTCCGCGCTCCTCGTCCGCGCTGCGCGCGACGGCCCTCACGACGACCCGGCCCCCCTCCGCGCGGATCACCCGCACGCGGGCGCCGGCCTCGACATAGCCGAGCTCCGAGAGCGCCTCCACGCGGCGGCCGTCGAGCGCGACCTTGCCCGAGGGGCGCAGATCGGTCGCGGCCGTGCCGAGCCGGTCCACGAGCGACGCGGGCGCCGCGGAGCCCTCGGGAGGCCCTCCGACGGCGACGCCGCGGATCGCCGCGTCCAGAACGAACCGCCGCCCGAAGCGCGTCCTCGGCGCGATGCGGGCGGCGCCCACGGCGAGCGCCGCCGTCGCCGCGAGCGAGCCGCACACCGAGGCGAGGGCGCGCGGCAGCCAACCGGCGTGCCAGGCGACGTCGACCGGCACGCGCTCGAGATCGAGCAGCGAAAGGAGGAGGGCGCTCGCCACGCACGCGGCGCCCGCGACCCCAGGGACGATGTGCCCCGGGACCAAGATCTCCACCGCGATCAGGATCGCGCCGACGGCGAAGAGCGCGAGCTCCTCCCAGCCGGCGAGCTTCACGACGTGGTGCCCGAAGAAGAACAGCGCGAGGCACGAGAGCCCGACGGCGAGCGGGACGCCGTGGCCCGGCGCATAGAGCTCGAGGAGGATACCGAGCATCCCGAGGGTCATGAGGACCCCGGAGAGCGTGGGATCCGAGAGGAAGCGCGCGAGCTCCTCGGCGAAGCTGGGGCGCGGGCGGATGATCTCCGCCGGCTGGGGGCGGCCCAGGGCGCCGAAGAGATCTGCCTCGGTGCCGGCCTGCACCTCGGCGACGCCCCACGCGAGCGCCTGCGCGCCGTCCAGCGTGAGCAGCTTCCCCTTCTCGTCGAGGCCGGGGACCTCCACGTCGGCGTCGACCATGGCCTCGGCGATGTCGCCGCGCCGCCCCTTCGCCTCCGCGGTCGCGCGCATCTCCTTCCGCATGTAGGAAACGACCTTCTCGGCGACAGGCTTCATCTCGCCGCCCTCGCCGATCTGCACGGGCGTCGCCGCGCCGAGGGTGGCGCCGGGGGCGACCGCGATGACATCGCAGGCGAGCGAGATGAGCGCTCCGGCCGAGATCGCGCGCGGGTTGACCCAGCACACCGTGCGGACGCGCGCCCGGAGCAGCGCGTCCCGGATGGCGAGCGCGGCGTCGATGCGGCCGCCGAGCGTGCTGATGTCGAGCACGAGGAGGTCGCCCTCCCCCTGGGCGGCGACGACGCGCTCCAGGAAGGGCGAGAGGCCGAGATCGATCGTCCCGGAGATCGCGATCACGGTGACCTTGCCCGCGCCGGGGATCGGCGGGAGCGGCCGCGGACCCGGCGGCGCGGGGGCTCCGGCCGCGCCGCCCGGGCCCGCGGCGGGCGCCGCCGCCTCGCCGCGGGCGGGGAGGCACAGCGCCATCGTCGCGAGGAGCGCGAGGAGCGGGGTCGCGCGCCGCGCCCACCTCGCGGCCTGTTCCAGCAGGCGCCACAAACCAGTCAAGCCCCGCTCCCTGCTATGGCGGCTCGGCTCGCGCCGCGCGCCATGCTCCCTGAGGTTCACGCCGAAGACCGCCGCGACAAGGGTAGCGCATGGCGGCGCTCCACGATACCCCCCTGCTCAGGCTGCTCCGCCGCTGCACGCCATGAACCTCGCCACCGCGTCCGCGAACTCGGCTGGTCGCTCCACGATCCAGTCGTGGCTTCCCTTCGAGGAGACGACAAGGGTCGAGTCGGGGATCAAGCGTTGGATGGCGAGGGCCGAGCCGATCGGCACCGTGAGATCGCGCGCGCCCCAGGCGAGCAGCGCCCTCACGCGCACGCGCGCCGCGTGGCCGCTCAGATCCGCGGTCGCGGCGATCCGCAGCAGGCTCAGCGCGCTCCGCGCGTGGAAGAGCAGGTTGTGGAGGAGAGCAGGCGTCCCCCGCGCGACGAAGCGAGGCGCCAGCAGCGCCTCGGCCGCGCGCGCGAGGACGAGCGAAAGGACCGAGCCCGGCGGGTTGAATCCGATGGAATCGACGAGCACGACCCCGGTTAGCCGCTCGGGGTACAGCGCCGCGACGATCAGCGCCACGGCGCCAGACAGCGAGTGGCCGATCAGCGTGACGCGCTCGAGGCGCAAAGCCCGCAAGGCCTCGGCGACGCAGCGCGCATACCGCTCCAGGGTCCACGGCGCGCGGAGCCGCGAGGCGCGGCCCGAGCCGGGCAGCTCCAGGACGAGCACCCGCGCGTGGCGCGCCATCGCCTCGACCGCTGGCTGGTAGGTCGCGCCGTCGATCAGCATGCTGGGCAGAAGCACCGCGGGCTTGCCGGTGCCCGTCTCGGTCACATAAAGGATCTCGTCTCCGACCCGGATCTCCCGCCCACGGCCTTCCGCCCGAGCCCCCCGCCTCGCCGCGGGGCCCGCGGAGATGGGCAGGATCTTCTCTCCTCGACCCGACCGGGGGACATACGAGCCGGCGACAAGGAGCGAGCGTCCGGCGCAGGATCCCGTCGTTCCGCTTCGTCGAACGCGCTTTCCCATGATCGGCGAGCCGTTGCCGGACGCGTGCCAGCGCGGGCTGGTTCGCCGCGAATCCGCCGCGGGGATCGCATGAAAACCTGGAAGGCCGTTGAGCCTGTCGCGCGCCGCGCTAAGCTCCTCGACACAGGCTTCGAGACATCAATCTCCAGGCTGATTGGGGGCCAGCAGGCATGTCGCCGCGGGCCGAGAGCCGGACGGCGCCTGCTCGGACAACCAGCTCTTCTGGAATGACAGAGGCGATATGTTGAGGTTCCGCTCCACGTCCGGAGATCGGAAGATGGCCGAGCTCAGCGCCTCGGCGCTCTCCGTATCCGCTGCGATGTCCGTCCTCTCCCAGGGTGCATGGGGGACGGACGCGCCGCCCGCTGCGGAGGCCCAGTGGGCCTATGCGCTCGTCGCTGCGCTCGGGTATCTGCCGGCCGCGATCGAGATCGCCGCAGCCACGCTGCGGCGGACGGGAATGTCGGTCGAGGCGTATTTGCGGAAGAACGCGGCGCAGCTGGACCCGGGGGGACCCGAGGGGGAGATCGTGGGTCTGGTGCTCGGCGACGCGCTGGAGTCGCTCGGCGAGGAGGCGCGCCGGGTGGTGCATGCGCTCGCCGTGCTGCCTGCGGCGGGCATTCCGCTGGAGGTGGTCGCCGCCGCGGCGGGGAAGCCGGCGCCCTCCGCTGCGCGGCCGCTCCAGCTGCTCGTGCATGGGCGGGTGGTGTCGCTCGAGCAGGGCCCGCAGACCTTCACGATGACGCCCCCCGTGCGCGCCGCGGCCCGCGAGGACGCGGCGGCCGACGCGAGGCGCTGGGACGCGCTCCACCGGGGGTCGGCGGACGCGATGCAGGCGCTGCTCTTCTGGACGGCCGCGGCCGAGGGGCGGCCGGAGGCGGCGTCGCGCCGGCGCGTCGCCTGCGAGCTCTTCGCGGCCCTCGACCTCGCGCCGTTCCGGGACGGCGAGCGCGGCGCCGAGGTGCTGGCGCGGGCGCTCGTCGACGCCTGCACGGTGGTCGAGCTCGGGCTCCCGGCCGAGCTCCAGCAGCGCTTGCTCGACGAGGCGGCGCGGCTCTCGGGCGACGCGCTCCCCGAGCTGCGCGAGCGCGCGCTCGCGGCGCTCGAGAGCGCGCGTCGCGCCGAGCTCGCGAGCAAGCGGCGCGGCACCTTCGGGACGCTCCGCGCGACGCCGGCCGCTCGCGAGCGCGGCCGCCCGGGTCACCGCGACGTCCTCCGCAAGGCGGTGCGCGCGAACGCGCAGCGCGCGGCGGCGCGGAGCTCGCCGCCGGCCGATGACGAGGTCTTCCGCAGCGCAAAGGAGCTGCTCGCGCGCGGCAACCGGCGCCTCGCCGAGGGCGCGCTCGAGGCCGCCGTGGCGGACTACGGCGAAGCGCTCGCCGGGTTCGAGGCGGCCATGCACGGGCGTGGCCAGGCGACGGCGCTCCTGCTCCGCGGCGACGTGCACCGGCGGCAGGGGGACCTCGCGGCCGCCTCGCGCGATCATGAGCGGTCGCTGTCGCTGTTCAAGGCGGCGTCCGACCGGGCCGGAGAGGCGATGGGGTTGCTCGCGCGCGGCAACCTCCGGCTCGACCAGGACGAGCTGGCGGGGGCGGCGAGCGACTACGGGTGCGCGCTCACGCTCCTCAGGGCTTGCCGTGATCGCCTGGGCGAGGCCAACGTGCTGAAGGCGCAGGGTGATCTGTGCTTCAGGGAGGGGGACCTCGCGGGCGCCGCGCGCGCCTACGACCGCGCGCTCTACATCCTCGAGGGCGTGGAGGAGCGCGTCCTCAGCCAGCTGCGTTCGCCCCCGCCGAGCAGCCGCGATGAACGTCGCGGGGGGAGCTCACGCGCCCGCGCCGCGCGCGAGGTGCTCCCGCAGCCCGATCTCCTCCGGGCGCTCGGGTGCGAGCAGACCCATGCGCGCACGTGGCAGGCCCGCGGCGACCTGCGCCTGCGAGAGCGGCAGACGGCGCTCGCGGCGCGCGACTATGGCAATGCGATCCTGCTGTACCGGGACAGCGGAGATCGCCGCGGCGAGGCCGCCGCGCTCAAGGCCCGCGGCGACCTGCGCCGCCAGCGGGGCGCGCTCCCGGGCGCGCAGCGCGACTACGAGGATGCGCTGCGGCTCTTCGAGGAGCTCGGGGACAGCGCGGGCCAGGCCGCGGTGCTCCACGCGCGCGCCGATCTGCGCTGCGAGCGGGGCGACACCGCCGGGGCGGCGCTCGATTATTCGAGGGCGCTCGCCCTGTTCGACGCGACGGGCGATCCCGCTGCGCATCCGGGCGCAAAGGGCGCCGTCACGGGCGTCTCCCACCGCGAGGACCCACCGCGCCGCGCCGCGGCGGCTGTCCCGCGGTGAGTCGGCGAATGAATCGCGTCAATTTCTGCGAGCGCTGCGCGAAGCAACGAGCCACCTGGAGGCCTGTTTCTCGTACGCGTGGTGCTGAATCCGTGGGTCACGAGTCGGCGTGAGCGGCTCACGGAGCATCCGGGCTAGCTCCCTCGCTGCCGCTCGAGCCGCTCCCGCATCATGTTGGGGATCCGCCCGGCTACCTCGATCGCACGCTCGATCACCGCCTCCGCCTCCGCGTGGCGGCCACACCGCGAGAGGGCCCGCGCGCGCGCCTCGATGACCTCGATCTGCTCCTGCCCCACGGAGAACCGGGCAGACCGCTCCTCCAGCTCATCCCACTCCTCGGCGCTCGCCGCCCGCGTCGCTAGATCTATCATCGACCACTGGACCTCTTCCGAGGGCGCCATCTCCATGCCCTCGCGCCCTTCCGCCGAGGCCTTCGCCTGCTGAGTCCGGATCGTTTCGATGATCTCCCGCGCGTTGCCCTCTTCACCCCGGTAGAGGAGCAGCCTCGCCAGCAGGAGCTGCATCGACGGCCGCGCCTCTCCCCGCTGCTGGCGCTCCAGCGACACGGCTCGCTCCACGTGCGGCATCGCCATGTCCAGATTGCCCATCAGATAGACGTACTCGCCCAGATTGAACTCCGCCACGAGCTCAAGCATCCCCAAGCCCAGCTGGCGCGAGATCGAGATCAGGCGACACAGATCCAGGATCATCCCCGCGCTGTCCCCCTGGCAGGCTCTGAGCTGCGCCCGGCCGTTGATCGCCGGCCCGAGGTGCAGGAGATCGCCGCGCTCCTCGCACATGCGGATCGCCCGCTCCAGCGCGACGCCCGCCTCGTCCAGCTTTCCCAGCCCCGGGTAGATGGCGCCCAGCAGGAGCAGCGACACCACGAGCGTCTCGTAGCCCTCGTCGCCCAGCCCCTCTGCCTGCGCCGCCGCGCGCTCGAACTGCTGCGCCGACTCCTCCTCCCGGCTCTCACGCTTCAGCGAGCGCGCCACCCCCATCGAGAGCCGCGCCGCCAGCGCGGGCGGCAGATCGCCGCGCGCGAGCGCCCTCGCCTCCTCCACGCGCTGCTTCGATCGTCCGTAGTCGTCCATCCAGTCGAGCGCCGTGGCCTCGTCGAGCAGGATATCGATCTGCTCGATCACGTCGCCCTCCTCGACCGCCATCGCGCGCCCGCGATCGAGATCCCCGAGCGCGTCGTGGTAGCGGCCCAGCCGGTAGCGCATCAGCCCCCGGCCCCGGTACGCCTTCCTCCGCCGCACCCCAAGCGCCTCGACAGGCTGCGCGAGCGCCCGGCTGTAGTAGAGCTCCGCCTCCACGTAGGCGTGCCGCGCCCGTGCCCGCTCGGCGAGCTCCAGGTAGGCGTCCTCCGCGACCGTCGCCAGCCCCGCCTCGGCCGCGTGGTGCGCGATCCTGAGCCGCCGCTGCTCCCGGCCCTCGTGGGCCGCCTCGCGGTGGTGCTCGTATGCGGCCAGGTGGATCCGCCGCCGCTCCGCCTCGGCGACATCCTGCGCGACCGCCTCCCGCACCAGCGCGTGCCGGAAGCGCAGCCGGTCCTTCCGATCACCGACCAGCACGCCCACCTTCAACAACCGCTCGGTCCCGACGCGCGCATCGAGCGGGAAGGCCGCGCCGTCGCCGCGGAGATCCAGCTGGCGCAGCACGCCCGCTATCTCGTCGATCGACACCTCTGCGCCAAGCAGTGAGACGAGCCGCGCGTGCGCCCCGAGCGCCGGCCCGAGCGCCGCGATCTCCGCCTGTGCCAGCGGATCGAGCGACGGCAGCACAGGGAGGCGCTCGAGCTCGTCGGTCGCCAGGTACCACGCGTCGCCCCGCCGGTGACGGCGCAGGATCCCCTCGCGCTTGAGCCCGTGCACGAGCTCCACGAGCAGGAGCGGCACCCGCTGCGAGCGCTCGAGCAGGCGATCGATCGCGGGCTCCGGCACGTCCCGCGCGGGCAGGAGCAGCCGCCTGCACAGCGCCCGCGCGCTCTCGTCGTCCAGCGGATCGAGCCGCAGGGCCTCGTGTCGTGCGGCGCGCTCTCCCCAGGAGGGGTGCGCCTCGGCGAACGCCGGGCGCCCCATCGCGCAGATCCACAGCGGCGTGGCCTCGTCCGCGAGCGCCGCGTACTCGAGCGCAGCGAGCATCGCGTCGTGGGCGAAGTGCGCGTCGTCGAGGAGGATGATCACGGGCGACGCGGACGCGCACTGGCGCAGGCACTCGCCCGCCGCCCGCACGCGCGCCGAGCGAAGCGCGCCGGGCGCGGCCCGGAGCGCCTCGAGCTCTGGGAAGATGTCGACGCCCGTCTGCTCGTCCACCCATCCGAGCGCCATCGCCAGCCCCAAGCGGAGCTCCTCGCCGAGCACGGCACCGAGCGACTCCGTGAGCGCCCCGCGGACGCCGCTCTCCGGTGGCTGCTCCGGCACGCAGAGCGCCTTGCGCACGAGCTCGTGGAGCGTCGCGTCCGAGGCGCCACTCGTGGGCTCCTGCCCGCGCAGCTCGATGATCCGGGCGTGCGGCAGGCGCTCCCGGAGCTGCTTGCCGAGCTCGACGAAGAGGCGGCTCTTCCCGTGGCCGGGCCCGCCCGTCACCGAGACGACCGTGGGCTTCTTCATGCAGAGCGCCTCCTCGGCGCTCTGCGTGAGCTGCTCGAGGAGGTCGCGACGGCCGACGAACCCGCCGGGGCGCGTCGCGTCCCGCGACTGATCCTCGATGCCCGGCGGGAGCTCGTCGCCCGCTGCGGCGTGCGACGGCTCGGGGAGCGCGGCCGACGCCTCGGGCGTGAGGAAAGGCCCCAGCGGCCCGGCGGCGGACGGCCACCGCTCGGCGCGCGAGAAGAGCGGGCTCAGGAACCGCCGCGTCCCATCCGGGCGCGCCTGGATCGACACAGGCGCGAGATCGATGAGGACCCGCGTGCACAGCCCGCGTCGCAGGAGCTCGTCGGCCGCCCGCTGCGCGCGGCGCGCGGGGCTCGCCGTCCCCTCCTGGCCGAAGACGCCGACGTAACGAGCGCCGGAGGCGTGCGCGAGCTCGCCGCCGAGCGCCAGGAGCCTGCGCTGCACCGCGATGCGATCGGCCGCGCTCTCGAAGAACAGGAGCCCCATCACGCGGCGCTCGATGCCGGCCGCGGAGCGCGACCCCTCCGGCGCGCTCGCTGCGACCTCGTCCCGGAGCGCGCGCTCCAGCGCCACGCGGAGCTCGCTCGCGCTCGCGAACCGCTCGCTCCGTTCCTTGGCCAGGCAGCGGTGCACCACCTCTTCGACCGCCCGCGGCACGGCCGCGCTGGCCGACAGGCGCGGCGGTCTGCGGCTCCGATGGTCCTCCAGCACCGCCGCGCGCGGCCCCCAGAACGGGGGCCGGCCCGCGAAGAGCTCGTACAGGATGACGCCCATCGCGTAGATGTCGGCGCGCGCGTCGAGATCGGGCCACCCGGCCGACTGCTCCGGCGCCATGTACTCGGCCGTCCCCACGGCGAGGTCCTCGTCCTGCCCGTCGTAGCGCCACCCCACGACGCGGGCGATGCCGAGGTCGATGAGCGTCGCCTTCGCCTCATCGACGAGGATGTTCTCGGGCTTGAGGTCGCAGTGCACGTAGCCGCGCGCGTGCACGGCCTCGAGGGTCGCGAGCGTGGCGAGCCCGAGCCGAGCGGCCTCCTCGATCTGCGGCGCAGGGCGCGTCGCGAGACGGGAGGCGAGCGTGGGCGCGGCGATGTGCTCGATCACCGCGTAAGGCGAGCCGTCGTCCAGCGCCCCCCACGCGTGCACGGCCGGCACGTGGGGGGCACCGATGGCCGAGAGCGCCTCGACCTCATCCCGGAGGCGCTGGCCTGTGCCGCGGCGATCGGCGCGCGCGAGCTTGATGGCCACGCGCGCGCCACCGCCCTCCGGCTCGGCCTCGAAGACGAGGCCGAAGCCGCCCTGCCCCAGCGTCCTGCGGGTCCAGTAGCCGGGGAAACGAGGCAAAGCGACGGGGACGACCTCCGTGATCTCCGGAGGAATCGACGACTGGCCAGACGGCGGCCGAGCGGACTGAGCGCACTCGGGGCACGCGCCCTGGTTCCGCCGCCCACAGGCCAGACAGCGCCCCGCTTCCCGGGTCGCGCGTTCCGGCTCCTCGTCTCGCAGGGCTTCCGAGCCCATTCACGCTCCTAGGGGCCGGCCGTCAAAAACGTGGTAACCACCTGGTCCGTGCGCACATAGGGGTTGACTGGGTAGTTCGTGACACACCCCCTGAAGTAGCCGGCCGTGGCGTCCGTCCCGTTGCACAGGGCATTGCATGAGCCCCAGATGACCATGGAGCCACACTGCTGCCAAGTGACCTCCCCGGTCGTCGGGTTGGTCTCGACGTGGCCGGCCGCGCAGTCGCGTTTCACCTGGCGCGCACGAACGTAGCCCACCGAATCGTAGCAGGCCCCCACATAGGGCGTCGCGGCGAACAGGTTGCCCCAGAACGCGCCCTCTCGCACCGGATAGGCCGCGCGCTCCGCCGCGGTCGACGCCATCTCGTTGTTGCGCAGGGAGACGCTCACCGAGACGCCGTACCAGTTTACCCGCGCGGCGACGCAGGCCGAGATCTGATGCTGGACATATGTATCGTTACCAATGGGGCTGGTTGCCCACCAGTGCGCGTAGCCGAGGTCGCCGCGGTACACCTCCGTGTGGGCGACCCCGCTGCTGTCGGTCCATGAGAACGAGAACGTCTGGTCGGGGCGCAGCGAACAGCTCACGATGTAGCGCAGGAGATCCCTCGACAGGGTGCCGGTCGTTCCCGGATCCTGGATGGCCGCCAGCGCGCTCGTGGTCAGCCCATTCGGGCCACTCGGGGTCAGCTTTTTCGGGATCAGCCAGCTTGGGTTCAGCCCGTTCGGAAACAGCCCGTTCGGGAACAGCGCGTTCGGGAACAGCGCGTTCGGGAACAGCCCGTTCTCGGTCATGAGCTCGCTCTCGGCCTCCCCGACGAGCTCCTCCGCCTGCTCGTCGATCTCGGCTCCGATGCAGGCAGCGGTAAGCAGAGGTAATGCGAAGACCGCGACACTTCGTGCACAGCAAAGAACCATGACGGTCCCCCTTTTCATCGCCGCGATTTGGCGTTTAAGGTCGAGTAGCCGCAAAGTTTAAGTTACCATTTCGAAATGCTTCTGCATAGCGCTTTAGTAAAGGATGCGTTCGATCCAGAGCGCTCGCTGGCAGCAGGGCTGTAACGCACCGCGACGCATCGCGACGCACGGCGCGGAGGAGCAGATGAGCGACGAAGAAGACGAGACCAGGCCGTTTTCGGATTTCGAGAGGTCGACCGCGCGCGGCGAGTTCCCGCCGGGCACCCTGGCGGGCGAGTACATCCTCGAAGGATTCATCGCGCGTGGCGGCTGCGGTGTGGTCTACGGAGCGAGGCACGTCCAATCGGGCAGACCCGCCGCGGTCAAGGTGCTGAGCGAGGCGGTGGCCCACTCTCGCCGCGTGGTCGATCGGTTCGCACGCGAGATCGAGGTGCTGCGGTCGATATCCCACCCCAATATTGTGGAAATCTACGGAGTTGGTGAGCTGAACAACTATCAGCCATTCTATGTCATGGAGCGCCTCGAGGGCCAGACGCTCGACGCGCTGATCCGGTCCCAGACACGGCTCACGCCACGCGAGACCCTGGAGCTGATGGAACCTGTGTGCGCAGCGCTAGCAGCCGCGCACACAGCGGGCATCGTTCACAGGGATGTGAAGGCGAGCAACATCTTCATCTGCTCGAGCCCGCCACGTACCGTGAAGCTGCTCGATTTCGGTATCGCAAAGATGATGGCGCCCGAGGAGGGGTCGACATGGCTCACCACCGCCGGACGTATGCCCGGGACACCATCCATCATGGCTCCAGAGCAGATCCTCGGCGGTCCTATCGATGCGCGGGTGGACGTCTATGCGCTTGGCGTCCTCCTTCATCGTATGCTGGTGGGCCGGTTGCCGTTCCACACACACGACATGGACGAGATGGTGCGGAAGCACCTGGAGGAGCAGCCGCTGCCCCCGAGCCTGCGGGTCCCGCTGCCCATCGAGCTCGACGCGGTGGTGCTGCGGTGCATGGAGAAGCGGCGGGAGCGGCGCTTTGGCTCGGTCGAGGAGCTGATGCGCGCGCTCAGGGACGCCATCGGCGGGCCCGCGTCGGGCATGCCGAGCGGGCCCGACCCGACGCACCCCGCGGTGGCGGTCTACCTGGAGGTCCGGACCCGCGGCGACGCCGGCGAGCTGGACGACGCGCTGACCTTCGACATCGGTCGGGTGCTCGACATCGCCGAGTCGCAGCTCTCGCGCGCAGGCTTCATCCTCGCGTCGATCACCGGCAACGAGGTGCTCGGCGTTCGCCTCCTCCCGGCAAACGCCGCCGGGGAGCTACGGGAGCGGCGCGCAGCGATCGAGCTCGCGACCGCCGTGCACCGGGCGCTGGCCCAGCGACCGGAAGCGGACCCGCGCGTGCACGTCAACGTGTGCGTGCACGCGGACGACGTGCAGGCCCGCCTCTCGCCGCAGCCCGAGATCACCGGGGGCGCGCTCATGTGCGCGGGGCACTGGGCTCCGGCCGACGACGTGCAGGGGGTGTTCGCGACGCCGAGCGCGAACGTGGGCCTGCTGGACGACGAGCCGACCCCCACACGCCGCGCGTAGCCACGAGCCGCAACGAAAGAGAGCGCCCTCGATCGCGGGCGCGTCAGCGCCGCGATCGAGGGCGGGTGATCCAGCGTGCGAACGTCGACGGCCCGCGGGTGCCGGTGCCGACGTTCGCCGCGGGCGCGGTCGACACGAGGCCGCCTAGAGCCACGAGGGCGCAGGCGGCGAGCAGCTGGGCGCTCGCCTCGGCGTGGCCGGCGACGCAGAGCAGCAGCGTCGAGAGGATCGGCGCGCCGTAGGACAGCACCCCGAGCTGCGGCACGTCGCCGTGCTTCGTCGCGTGATCCCACGCGAAGAACGCGACCCCCACGGGGCCGAGCCCGAGCGCGAGCAGGCCGAGCGCCTCTCCGGCCGTGGGCACGACCGTGCGCTCGAACGCGAGGTGCCCGGCCAGGCCCAGGGCGGCCGTCGCGGCGCAGGAGCCTGCGATGGCGTCGGCAGGGACCTCGGCGAAGCGGCGCTGGAGCACCGAGTACGTCGACCAGAGGAGCGCGCAGCCGAGCGCGGCCAGGTAACCGGGCGTGTGTGTGGCGCTCAGGCGGACGGTGCCCCCGCCGGCGACGAGCGTCCAGACGCCCGCGAGCCCGAGCAGCGCCCCAACCACGTGCCTGCCGCGCAGGCGCCCGCCGGGGAGCGCCGCCGAGAGCAGGACGATGAGCAGCGGCCACAGGTACGAGATGATGCTGACCTGCACGGGCGGCGCCGCGGAGAGCGCATAGAAATAGAGGGCGTGATAACCGAACAGCCCGCCCACGCCGAGGATCCAGCTGCCGAGCGGCTGGCGCAGCGCGCCGAGGCCGCCCCCGCCGCGCCGGGCGAGCCGCGCCGCGCCGAGGAGCGCCGCGACCGCGAACGTCGACGAGAGCACCTGGAGCGGCGGCAACCTGCGCACCGAGGTCGAGAGCAGGGCGAGGCTGCCCCAGAGCCCGATCGCCGCGACGCCCGCCAGGGTGGCGGCTCGCCGCGAGGGGCGCGCCGCTGGCGTCGCTGCCATCGCCGCGTCCGTTAGGGCGGCGCCGTGCGTCGTGTCCGACATGGCGCCGAGCATGGCGCGCCGGCCGGCCGCCGTCTTGGCTCAGGCTCCGCCGTCCTGTGCCGGGGCTACGGGCTCGCGCCCCAGCGACATTCGCCCGCGCCACGGCTCGCTGTGCCTGGGCTGCGCGCCTGCAGCGCGACTACGCTCGCCTGCGCCGCGGCTCGCCCCGACTCTCGGCCCGGACCGCGCGACGCAGGGCCGCCGGGGTCACGCCGCGGCGGCGCCGCAGGCTGCGGGTCAGGCAGCTCTGGTCGGCATAGCCGCAGCGGATCGCGATCTCCGCGATCCCGAGCTCGGTGCGGGACAGGAGGTCGGTCGCGCGCGCGAGGCGCAGATCCGCGATGCGCTCCTGCACCGTCGTCCCGAGGACCGTGCGGAACAGATGGTGGAGGTGCCCCGGGCTCAGCTCAGCCCGGGCAGCCACGTCCGCGACGGTGAGCGGCTCGTGCGCGTGGTCCTCGAGGAAGCGCAGCGCGCGGCGCAGCTTCTCCGGGGCGCGCATCGGGCCGAGCGCGCCGCGCGCCCCGCGCTCGGCCAGCGTGAGCACGAGCAGCCCCGCCCACTGCCGGCGCAGCGCGACCGAGCCGCCCCGGTCGAGCTCGTCCGCCGCGGTCCGGACCAGGTGCGCGGCAGCGGCGTCGAGGGCGATCGACCCGCCGGCGATCCGCTCGAACCACGGCGCGGCGCCGAGGGCTTCCGCGGAGGCGGGCGGCACATCGATGACGAGGAAGCGATTCCGGTCCGGCGCCGCGAAAGCGTGGCGGGTGCCGCACGGGACGAGAGCACCCGAGAGCCCGGATGCCATGAGCTCTCGACCGTCCATCGAGAGCGCTATCGCGCCTTCCAGAGGCAAGACCAGCTGGTGGTGCGCGTGGCGGTGCGCGACCACCTCGGCCGAGTATCGCCGGACGCCGAGCTCGACCTCATCCATGACGCGCCATGATCTCACGCGCGGCGCGCGCGCGCCATGGCCCCTCGGGCTCCCTACCTCGCCAGCGCTCCCGCCGGCGCGGCGCGCGGCACGCAGCGCGCGCGGGACGCAGCGCGCGCCGCGGGGCGGAGCTCACCGGCAGGGCGGGCCGTACAGGGCTGCGGCGCCGCGCGCGTCGTGCTCCGTCAGGTCGAGGTCGCCCCAGTTCGTGCCGTTGCACCACGGATAGTGCATCACCGAGCCCGCGTCGTACGACGTCAGGGCGCGCCAGCCGTCGTCCTCGAAGCAGGCGCCCGCCTCGGGCCGCGTGTGCTCGTGCCGGAACCCGAGCGCGTGGCCGAGCTCGTGCCGCAGGACGCCCGTGAGCGTCCAGAGATCCAGCGGGCCGAGGGCGGTCGAGTCGATGAGGAGATTGCGCGCGCGGCGCGAGCTGTCGGGGAAGAACGCGCGCGCATAGTACGGCTGCCCCTCGACCGGGCGCACGTCGAAGACGACCCTCTTGTTGCGCGCATCACACGCGTCGTCCTGGTCTGCGCTGTGAACGAAGCGGACGCCCGCCACCTCCTCCCACGCCGCGGCGGCGCTCTCCATCGCGGAGACCACCGCGCCATATTCGTCACCGAACGCCTCGCTCACGCAGTAGCTGAGGTTCCGTTTCTCCCTGTCGCTCCACCTCACGTCCCTTCCACGGCTCTGATCGACGATGAGCGCTCCGCGCTGGACGTGGCGCTCATAGAACCGCTCGAGCCCGTCGAGGCCCTCGACGGGAATGTCGCCGTCGACGATGTAGATGTCGCTCTCCGGCTCACGGTAGGTGCGAGCCTCGAACTCGTCGAAGCTCACCTCCGTATCGCCGACCTGCTCGGAGATCTCCGCTCCCCCAGGCGCGCCGGCGGCGCACCCGACCGACGCGAGCGACAAGACGAGGAGACCAAGAGACTTCGTAGACAGATGACTCATCATACAAGTACCTCTCGTTCATGCCTTTCCCTCTCGGGTCAGGCGAGGGCGCGCAGCGCCGCAGTGAGCTCCGCCGGACGGCGCCACGGGACCCCCACGGCGGTCCGGGCCGACTCGACTGCTGGTACTGACGCGGATGGCGTCCGGTTTCGCTGTCCGATATTGGCAAGCGACGTGCCGCACGCGCGATGGCGTGACTTTGCGGTCCAGAGGTCAAGCGCGGAGCGAAGGAGTCCACACGTGTGGAGCGGGTGCTTGCGCACCTGTGCAAGGACTTGCGTATCGAGATCGAAGCAGAGCGCGCAGCGCGCGCCGCCGGGACCGGCTCGAGGCGGTCGATCGATGGGGCTTCGTCCCGCCGTCGTGCTGGTTCCATCGCGCGAGCAGCGTCGGGCGTCGTGATCGTGCGCTGCGCGCTGCCGGGGTGGCGTACGGCGCGACGGCCTGCGATCGAGGGCTTGACGGCACGGCGCGAACAGAAAATCGTGGCATCCATGCCGGGGAGAGGGACATGGCGGCGCGCCCGCGCGCGGCGGCGACCCCCGCGGGGCGCGCGCGCCGATGGAGGCGGCCGCCGATGACGTTCGCGGAGGGCACCGTGTTCGCGGGGCGCTACCGCCTCGGGCCCGTCATCGGCGTCGGCGGCATGGGCGCCGTGTACGAGGCCGCACACATCGAGACGAACCGGCGGCGCGCGCTCAAGATCATGCACCCGACGCTCTTCTCTACATGGCGCCCGAGCAGTTCGACGGCGCCCCGCTGAGTAATCCCCTCACCTCGACCAGGCCATGGAACGTCCCGGCGCACGACTCCCCTGGGCTCATTGGGCCCATGGAGTGACGGTCTTCACGCTGACGCTCCTCGCGGCGGTGCCTTTCTGGCTGACCGACCTCCTGCCGATGATGGATTACCCACCGTTCCTGACGTTCGTCCGAGCGTTCCAGGACCACGGGGATCCCGCCTCGCCCTTTCACGGCACCTACACGACAGGATGGCCCATCGCGCCGCTCGTCCTGCCGATCCTCCTCGCGCGGGCGATCGCGGCCGTGAGCTCCATCGAGATCGCGGGCAAGGTCCTCCTCACCGCGTACACCGTCGCCCTGCCCGCCGCCTCGATGCTCCTCCTCCGCGTGCTCCGGCGGGATCGCTGGTGCGTGCTGCTCGTCTTCCCCCTCGTGCACTCGTACTGGGTGAGCGGCGGCTTCTTCGCGTTCGCGACGGCCCCTCCGCTCGTCGTGCTGGGCCTGGCCGTCGCGGTGCGATGGCTCGATCGCCCGACCCCGCGCCTCGGCGTCGGCCTCGCCGCGATCGCGGTCGCCCTGCTCCTGTGGCACGCGCTCGCGCTGGCCCAGCTCCTCCTCGACGTGGCGCTGCTCTGGGCGCTCTGGAGGGCGCCGGGGCCGCGGGAGCGATGGCGGGCGCTGCTCCCGCTCACGCCGCCGCTCGCCCTGTTCGCGGTCTGGGTGGGCATGTCGGTGCTCACGAGGCCCTCCGGCGCCCCGGTCCCCGGCCCTGTCGCGGCGTGGCCGCCCTTCTTCGAGAACGCAGCGCAGCTCCCCGAGTTCGTCGGGGTCCTCCTCCCGATCTCGGTCGGCTACGTGCTCCTCTTCGCGCTGCTCATCGTCGCCGGCGCCACCGCTGAGCTCGCCGCGCCCCACGCGTCACCCGAGTCCCCGACCGCCCGGTACCGGGTCCCGAACGCGTTCGCCGTGCTCGCGCTCGCCAGCGTGGTCTGTCACCTGGTCCTCCCCTCGTATTGCCTCGGGGTCGAGGGGATCAACAACCGGCACCCCTGGATGGCCGCGCTGCTCTTCACCTTCGCCTGGAGCCTGCCGGCGCGCCCCGCGCCGAGAGCGGGCCTCCTCGCCTCGATGGCGATCGGCGGCGGCGCCCTGCTCCTCCACCTCTGCGGGCGCTTCGTCGACTTCCACCGAGAGACGGTCGGCGCCTCCCGGCTCATCGACAGGCTATCTCACGGCCAAACGCTGCTGGCGCCCCTCGACGCGTGGGGGGCGACGGAGGCGTTCCCCGTCAAGCCGCTCCGCGCGATCCAGGAGATCGCCACGGTGCGCCACGGCGGCCTGCCGAACAGCTCCTATGCAGGCTACGGGATGAACTTCATTCAGTACGTGGGCGGCAAGAACCCGATGCCAGGGCTCGGCCCGAGCTGGCTCCGCCACCCGGAGCTCACGAGGTTCGACTACGTCCTGCTGCGCTCGCCCTCGCCCGCGCTGCTCGCCCACGAGCGGCTCGAGCTCGCCGCGCGCGACGGACAGTGGGCGCTCTTCTCCGTGCGGCGCTGACGCGGCGCAGGGCGGGGAGCGCGGCGAACGCTGACTGGCGGCGAACGCTGACTGGAGGAAATCGCCGGCCCGCCTGCGCCTCCGGCAGAGGGAGCTGCGCGCCCCGCCGCGCCCGCGCCGCGCGTTTCGCTGGACGAGCGGCCGCGGCTCGCCAATCCTTGGGCGCATGAAGCTGACCGGCATCGCCGCTGAGACCGTGCAGATCGCGAGTCGTGGCGAGTACATCGCGCCCTCGGGCGCGACCGTTCGCATCCGCGACCGCGTGCTCGCCGCGGTGAAGGGGACCGTGCTTTACCGGCCCGGATCACTCGAGGCCTGGGAGCCGAAGGAGCGCCGCGATGGCCCGGCGGTGATCGAGGTCACCGGCGAGACCACGGGGGCGGCGGGGCGGCGGCTCATCGAGCAGGAGGGCGAGGCCCGCGTCATGGCCCTCAACTTCGCTTCCGCCAAGAACCCCGGGGGCGGGTTCCTGCGCGGGGCCAAGGCCCAGGAGGAGGACCTCGCCAGGTGCTCGGCGCTGTACGCGTCCCTTGTCGAGCAGCGCGAGTATTACGACCAGAACCGGGCCTGCGGGAGCTTTCTCTATACCGACCACATCATCTACTCGCCGGACGTGCCGTTCTTCCGCGACGAGCAGCACGCCCTCCTCGACCGGCCGTTCGCGCTGTCGATCATCACGGCGCCGGCGCCGAACGCCGGCGAGGCGTTCCAGCGCGACGACGCCACGGATCAGGAGATCCGGGCCGCCCTGGAGCGCCGCGCGGACATGGTGCTCGCCGCGGCGGGCGCGCACGGGCACCGGTGCCTGGTCCTCGGGGCGTGGGGGTGCGGCGTCTTCCGCAACGATCCGCGCGAGGTCGCCGACGTCTTCGCCCGGTGCCTCGAGCGCCCGCGCTTCCGCGGCGCGTTCTCGCGCGTGGTGTTCGCGGTGTACGACCGGAGCGCCGATCGGCCGAACTACCGGGCCTTCCAGGAGCGGTTCGCGCGGGCGTAGGCGCGTACTGCCGCCGGCGCCTCCGATCCCGCGCGCGCCGTCACGGCCCCGCGCGGATCACACCGTGGGATCCCCACCCCAGAGCTGCGTGGACGTCGTGCTCCCCGCCTACCTCCACCGCTACAATCGAGGACTGACCCCTTCCACCGGGTCCGTTTCGAATTGTCGGGTCGCGATCGAAGAGCGAGAGTCATGGCTCCGACTTGAGGACGATCGACGACAGGCTCGCCGCGCTCCTCGCCGCGGCCGTCTTCTCCGCGTCACCCCTGCTCCTCTGCGGGTGCACACAGGCCGCGCCCGCGCCGCGGGCCGTCGCGCAGGGGACCGCGGCGCCGCTCGACCAGCGCTTCGCCAGCGAGCCCGCGCCGACGCCGCGCTTCCCCGATCCGGAGCGCGGGCGGAAGCTCCGCGCGGCGGCGGCCGACGTGCAGGCGCTCGCGCGGCGCGCCGCGGAGAGGGAGCGCTTGCCGGCGCTCGCGCTCGGCGTCGTCATCGACGAGGAGCTCGCGATCCAGGCGGTGCTCGGCGTGCGGGACGCCGCGGCGGGCGGAGCGGTCGACGTGCACACGCGCTTCCGCATCGGCTCCGTCACGAAGCCGCTGACCGCGGCGGCGATACTGCGGCTCCGCGACGAAGGGCGGCTGTCGATCGACGCCCCGGCGGCGCGCTACCTGCCGGCGCTCACCGGCGTCGTCTACCCGACGCGCGACGCGCGGCAGATCACCGTCCGCGACCTGCTCACGCACAGCTCCGGCCTGCCGCGGCTCGGCGTGTTTCCCCCCGCGTCGACGTCGCGCGACGTCACCGAGCGGGAGATCCTGGCCACGCTCGACGGCTTCGGGCTCGAGAGCGCGCCGGGCACCGCGACCTCCTACTCGAACCTCGGCTATTCGCTCCTCGGGCTGGTCGTCGCGCGCGCCGCCGGCGTGCCGTACCGGCGCTACATGAGCGACGCGGTGCTCGGGCCGCTCGGCATGCGCGACGCCGCCTGGGACCCGTCGCAGGTGCCGCCCGGCGAGCTCGCGTCGCCCCACGCGCGCGGCGTCGACGACGGCGCGGTCGCGCCGATCCAGCCCTGGCGGCTCGGGGCCTCCGAGGCGACCGCGGGGCTCTACGCGAGCCTCGCCGACATGGGTCGCTTCGTCGGGTTCGAGCTCGCCGCCTGGCCCGCGCGCGACGCGCCCGAGGCAGGGGCCCTGCGGCGGAGCACGGTGCGCGAGTCGCACCTGATGGCGCGCAACGGCTCGGCGTTCCCGGCCGCCGGCGGCGACGACGGCCCCGGGCTCGGCTGGCACGTGCGCGAGGACTGCGACCTCGGCCACGTGGTCTTCCACAACGGCCTGATCGACGGCTTCTCCGCGTCGGTGACGCTCCTCCCGCAGCGGGGCGTCGGCGTCGTCGCGCTCGCCAACGTCGCCGGCGCCGATCTCGAGTCGCTCAACGCGGACGTGCTCGGCCAGCTCGCGGCGACCGGCGCCATGGAGGCGCGCGTCGTCCCGCCCTCCCCGCCCGTGCGCCGCGCCGCCCAGGCCGTCGCCTCGGTCATCGGCCGCGCGCGCACGGGGGCGCTCGATCGCAGGCTCAGGCCCGGCTGGTTCCCGGAGGCTCACCTCGCCTCCCTGCGAAAGGCGCTGCGCGACGCCGGCGCGCGGGTGGGGGCGTGCGCGCTCGACGGCTCCGCCGTGGTGGAGAGCGCCACGGCGGCGCGCTTCGGCCTGCGCTGCGAGCGCGGCGCGCTCTCGCTGGCCGTGCGTGTGGACACCTCGCCGGACGCGCGGATCACGTCGCTCAGCGTGGAGGAGCAGACCGGGGCGATCGCCCGGGAAGCCCCCGGCCCGAGCGACCGCCCAGCCCGCTGCCGCTGAGCGATCTGCAGCCCGATTGTAGCGCCACACCTGATAGTGTAACCGCGCCCATCGTCCCGGGCGTCGAACCGTCCCCCTCACCTCGCGGAGACCCGCTTGAAGCACAACGACGTGGTGGTTTTGATCCTCGGCGGAGGCGTAGGAAGCCGCCTCTACCCGCTCACCAAGCTGCGCTCGAAGCCAGCGGTCCCGACCGGCGGCAAGTACCGGCTGGTCGACATCCCGATCAGCAACTGCCTCAACTCGGGCTTCAACCGCATCCACATCCTCACGCAGTTCAACTCGGTCTCGCTCCACAACCACATCACGCAGACGTACCGATTCGACGTCTTCTCCGCCGGCGCGGTGCAGATCCTCGCGGCCGAGCAGACGCCGACCCACAGCGACTGGTACCAGGGCACCGCCGACGCCGTCCGCAAGCAGCTCGTCGAGGTGAAATCGCCGAACCCGCGGGACGTCATGATCCTCTCGGGCGATCACCTCTACCGCATGGACTACGAGCCCTTCCTCGAGCACCACCGCGAGACCCGGGCCGACGTCACGCTCGCCGTCCGCCCCGTCCCGACGGCCGAGGTGTCGCGCCTCGGCATCGTGGACACCGACGACACCGGGCGTGTGGTCAAGTTCGTCGAGAAGCCGAAGGACATGAAGCTGCTCGACAACGTGCGGCAGGTGCCCGATCCGGCGAACCCGTGGCTCGCCTCGATGGGCGTCTACATCTTCAGCGCGAAGGCGCTCTACGAGATGCTCGAGCACGACAACGCCTCCGACTTCGGCAGCCACATCCTCCCCCGGGCGCTCGACACCCATCGGATGATGACCTACACGTTCGACGGGTACTGGGAGGACATCGGCACGATCCGCAGCTACTACGAGGCCAGCCTCGCGCTCACGGACTCCGATCCTCCGTTCTCGTTCTACGACCCGCAGCGGCCGATCTACACGCGCCCGCAGTTCTTCCCCCCGGCCCACGTCACCGCCGGCTCGGTCCTCGACCAGGTGCTCCTCGCCGAGGGGAGCCGGATCATCGAGTCGAAGATCTCCCGGTCGGTCGTCGGGCAGCTCTCCTCCATCGGGCCCCACGTCTCCATGTCGAACACGGTCATGATGGGCGCGGACTACGAGTCCCTGTTCCAGGCCCACGGCCCCGAGAGCACGAGGGGTCTGCCGCCCATCGGCATCGGCCGGGGGTGCACGATCGACGGCGCGATCATCGACAAGAACGCGCGCATCGGCGACGGGGTGGTGATCCGCAACATCCCCGATCGGCCGGACACCGACGCCCCGTACTACGCGGCCCGGGAGGGCATCGTCGTCGTCCCGAAGAACGCCGTCGTCCCGCCGGGCACGGTCATCTGAGCGCGGACCGCGCCCCGGCCGCCGAGGGGACGGCGGCTGGGCGCGCGGGCGGAAGGGGCGCGCCGCGCGGGTAGGCCGGGTAGGTAGGTAGGCAGAACGCCGCCGCTGCGCCCGGCCACTCGCCCCTCGTCGGCTGGGCCCCGGTCTGGTAAAGAGCGCACTTATGCGAATCTGCATCCTCGGCGCCACGGGCCTTGTCGGCCGCGAAACCATCACCCTCATCGCGCGGGCCTGGCCCGGCGCGACGCTCGCCCTGTTCGCGAGCCGGGACCAGGAGCTCACCCTCGACGGCAAGTCGTACGAGGTGCTCAGTGCGTCGCGCCTCGAGGCGCAGGACGCCCCCCGCGGAGACCTCGCGTTCGTGGCCCTGGATGACGATCACAGCAAGCGGTACGTCCCGCGGCTCGTGGAGCTCGGGTACCGCGTGATCGACAAGAGCAACACGTACCGCGCCGACCCGAAGGTGCCGCTCGTCGTCGCCGGGGTGAACTCGAGCATCGTCGACGACTCGGTCCGGCTCGTGGCCAACCCGAACTGCACCACCATCCCGCTGATGCTCGCGCTCTCGCCCCTGCGCCGGGAGTTCGGGCTGAGCGCGGTCACGGTGAGCACGTACCAGGCGGTCAGCGGCGCCGGCATCGCCGCCCTGGACTCGTTCCTCGCGGACGCGCGCGACGGCTTCCAGGCCCTCGATCGCCTGGGCCTGCCGTTCAAGCCGTCGGGCTACGCCGGCAACACCGTCCCGCACAACGGCGGCACCGACGAGAGCGGCTACTCCTCGGAAGAGCGGAAGCTCATCTTCGAGAGCCGCAAGATCCTGAGCATGCCGGAGCTCGGCGTCTCCGCGCAGTGCTGTCGGGTCGGCGTCGCGGTCGGCCACTACGAGAACGCGTGGGTCACGTTCGATCGCCCGGTGGATCTCGATCGGGTCGCGAGCATCCTGAGCGATCCGGCGAAGTCGCCCTTCGTGAAGCACCTCCCCGGCGCTGCCGGCGAGGGCCTGAGCGCGCTCCACTGCGTGCAGGACCGAGACCTCGCGCTGGTCGGGCGGATCCGCCCCGATCACCGGGACCGCGACCGGAAGAGCGTGTGCCTGACCGTGGTCGGGGACAACCTTCGGCTCGGCGCGGCCACCAACGCGGTCCGCGCCGCGACGCGCTGGTTCCCGAGCGCCGATCGCGACCTGCAGGCCCCCTGACGGTAAACGATGCAACCCACCCAGCCCCTCATGATCCTCGTCGCCGGGCCCTATCGCTCCGGCACGGGCGATGATCCGGTCCTGATCGCGGCCAACGTTCGCGCGATGAACGACATGGCCGTGCGCCTCTTCCGGGCGGGCCACCTCCCCGTCCTCGGCGAATGGTTCGCGCTGCCGCTCATCGAGCACGCCGGGTCGCGGCAGATCGGCGACGAGATCTTCAATGAGATCTTCCATCCCGTCGCGCGCCGGCTCGTCGCGCGCTGCGACGCTTGCCTGCGGATCGGCGGCCCCTCGAAGGGAGCCGACGAGATGGTCGAGCTGTCCCGCTCCATGGGCAAGCAGGTCTTCTTCAGCTTCGACGAGGTGCCGGGCCGCGGCTAGCCGCGGCTGCCACACGAGAGGCATGTGAGAGGCGCACGAGACGCCGCGGCGGCGCGGTCGCTTCATGGCTCGGGCCCCGGCCAGCCAGCGCCGACAGGGAGCGCCTGCACGTCGGGGAAGAGCATGTAAATACGCTTTCCATTCCACGTCTGCCCGTGGGGCGGCGAGGGCGCGGCCGCGGCGACGCTCGCGCGCACCGCGCGCCCGAGCGCGGCTGCGCCGTCGAGCGCCTGGCTGAGCGCCGCGAGCGCCTGCGCGATCTCGGGGAGCGACGCCTCGCCCGAGGTGCCCCGCGCGACGAGGGCGTCGACCTCGCGGCTGCGCACCCCGAAGTCCGACGGAAGCGGGTGCGCGGGCTGCGCCGTGCTCGCGGCGTGGAGGAACTGGCGCTTCGCGACGCCGCCCGCCTCGCCGAAGCCCGCGACGAGCTCGAAGAGCGCCGACGCGACGCCGGAGGCCGGCTCGAGGTCGCTCGGGTTGTGGAGCGGGGAGCCCCTGATTCCCAGGTCGTCGAGGTACTCGAACCCGGAATCGCTCAGCGCGGCCGAGCGCTCCGTCTCCGGCAGGGGCGGCGCGACCCGCACCTCGCCGCTCTCGAACACGATGACGCGCGCGTACGTGAAGCGCGCGTGCGGCACGGCGAGCCGCACGCGCGCGAGCTGCGCCGCGACCTCCACCGCCGCGCCGATCTCGAAGCGCGAGCCCGGAAGGTGGCGCGCGATGCCCGCCAGCGTCATCCCCGCCGCGTCGGGCCAGGGGCACACGGCGACGTGCCGCGGGAGAGCCTCCGCCTCGCCCGGCGCACATACGCGCTCCAGCCCGAACGAGGCGGGGGCGAGGAGCGGCGGCCGCTGGCCCTCCATCCGCCGCAGATCGCCGAACAGCCAGGCGCGGTTCTCCCCGTGGTGCTCGGGCGCGAGCATCCGCGCGCCGACGAGCAGCGCGACGGTGCCCCCGGCGCGCGCGAGCCATGCCTCGGGCACGGAGAGGTGCTCGTACAGGAAGGCCTCGACGATGAGCTGCCACTCGCGGGGCGGCTCGGGAGGCAGGGGAGCGGCGGTACGGTACATGGCGGGTGCGGGGCTTCGAAGAGCAGCGCGCTCGGCCCCGGATGCACACACGAGACGGGGGAGCTCGTGAAGTAGCGTATCCAAGCCGGGAGCGCCGCGGAACACGGCAGCGGGCCGCTGCCGCCGATCGGCGAGCGCGCTGCCCGATCCGCCCTGGGAGGTGAGAGATGGGGATCAGTCGTTCGAACCGTCAGGCTCGCCGACTGCTTCGGGCGGCATCGCGGCGGGGCGGCTGGGGAAGCCTCGAGCATCGATCCGGCGACGCGCAGCACTGCAATCGTGCGCTCGCACGCGAACGACTCGTCGCCGGTCGAGAGCGGTGATTGGTCTTGCCCCCACGTGGACACCCTCCTGGCGACGGCGGTCCTGTCAACGCTCGACGCTGCCCCTCAGGGGCCTGGGCGCCGGGCCCCGAGCGCGAGCGCGGACCAGGGGGCGCCAGGTCTCTTTCACCGTTCGGAGCTTGGAATGAAGACTCGATTGCGCACCCTCTCAGCGATACCCGCAACACTCATCGGATTGCTCATGGCAGCGGCCTGCGGCTCGGACGCCGGCAGCGACCCGGAGAGCAGCGGCGGCGGCTCGGCGACGGGGGGCTCGCCCGAAAGCGGCAGCTCGGCGACGGGGGGCTCGCCCGCCAGCGGTGGCTCTGGCGCGGGCGGCGGCGTCGCGAGCGGCGGGACGTCGGGCGCCGGCGCGGCTGGCTCCGGAGGCTCCGCCGCCACGAGCAGCACCGGCAGCGGAGGCGCAGACTCCGGCGCGGCGAGCACCGGCGGAAACGGCACCGGAGGCGCGGGCTCCAGCGCGGCCGGCACAGGCGGGAGCGGCGCCGGAGGGGCGGGGACGGGCGGCAGCGGAGGTGGTGACGCGGCGTATCCATGCGACGGAGACACGAGCGGCTACAACGCCGTGGTGACCCGATCCGGATCCGACTGGATCGCGCAGAACGGCGCCCGCAACGTCTACAGCGGGGGCGACATGCGGGCCGCGATGCAGGCGGCGCTCGACAGCTTGAGCTCCGGCCGCACCAGCAAGCAGAGCGTCCTCGTCCAGGGCTCCGGGACCGTGGCCGCCAGCTCGCGGCTGAACGTGCCCAGCTACACCGTGCTCAACGTCTGCGGCACGATCGACGTCACCGGCAGCGGCTCCGGCGACAACGCGCCCATCTACGCGCGCGGCCGGACCGACATCGAGATCCCGAACGTCACGATCAGCGGCACCCCGCTCTACGCCATGTTCTTCCGCGACGTCGAGAACCTGCGCCTCGGCCATGTCGAGCTGCGCGTCTCGAGCGGGCTCGGCGTCCGCATCGACAACCATGGGCGCTCGGACCGCGCCAACAAGGTGAAGAACATCGAGATCGACCATGTCTACGCCGAGGGGACCAGCTCTCACGGCGTCGAGACCTACGGCGTCGACGACATCCGCATCGGCACCGTCATCGCGCGCGACACCGGGGAATGCGGCCTCCTCCTGAACGACACGACCAACGCCGAGGTCGGGAAGGTCGACGCCATGAACGCGGGCGCGGGCACCGGCTACGCGGCGTTCCGGCTCGCCAACCGCGCGGGGCGCATCGGCAGCGGCTACCCCACCAACATCCACGTCGGCCAGGTCATCGCCCGCGGCGGCGGGCGCGGGATCTTCTGCGTGTCCGAGAGCGGAGGCGTCACGATCGACCGGATCGATCTCGCCGACACAGGCAACAACGCGATCCTGATCGAGAACTGCCACAACGTGAACATCGCCGCCGAGTCCGGGACCGTCGACGGCGGCGGCGACATCCGCCTGGCCGCACGCACCGAGTTCGCGAACTCCTCGGACATCACGATCCAGAACCTCACGATCACGGACACGGCCGTCAACGAGAACCCCTGCGCCGAGAACAGCACCTTCCGCAACCTCACGCTGGCAAACGCCCGCGACAACAGCTGCGATTAGAGCGGCGGTCACCCGCTTCGGATACGGGCCCACCTCGACGTTTTCGGTGCTCAGCGCACCTTCGTACGCTTGCGCGCCGAAAACGCCGATCTGGGCCCGTCTCCTGTGCGGGAGACCGCCGCTCTGCTCGGCATGGTGCAGAGGTGGGCTGAAGTCACAAAAGAGAACCGCCCGCAGGTCCAGGCCTGCGGGCGGTCTTCTTCGTCAGCGGCTCGGCCTACTTGAGGCGGGCCAGCATCTCGACCTTCTCGGTGTCCAGCCCCGTCCAGGTGCCCCAGCCCGACTTGTCCGCATCGGTGTACTTGTGGTTGTAGATACCACCCGTATCACCCGACTCGGGGTTGATGGACCAGTAGGTGAAGTCCGTCATCTTCTTCTTGATGAGGTAATCCACGTACATGTTCTGCCACTCCCAGTCGTAGCGCTTGCCGGCAGGCAGGTGCGCCCACTGCTGGGCCAGCGCCGGGTCCATCTCGTTCTTCGGCCAGTCCTTCACGCCGCCGAACTCGCCGGTGATCACGCAGAACTTCTGGTCGTGCAGGAACCCGAAGTGCTCGTCCCACTGCTTTTCCAGCTTCGCGACGGCCTCTGCGTTGCTCCGCTCCAGGATGAGCCCGCACCCGGCCTTGGCGGCCGCCTCGTCCTCGAGCCCGACGCACTCGGGCTTGGACTGATCGACGTGCTGCTTCTGAACGAACACTGCAGGCCCGTAGGTGTGGGGCGAGAAGCAGAGCCGATTCCTGGGGATCTGGATCGGGTAGGCCGTCTGTCCGTAGAAGTTCTCACCCCAGTTCGGGTTGAGGTTCTCATCGCCGTGGGGCTCCGGCTCCAGCGTCAGGCCGCTGGCGCCCGCGGGCTGGTGGCTGCCGGACACGCCCTGGACCACCGCGATCATGTCGTCGTTCTCTTCGGCGATGACGTCGTAGCAGGCCTTGGCCATGTCCGCCCACTCGGGCCAGCTGTACTTCCACGGCTCGTTGAAGCAATCGATGCCGATGATGTTCTTGATGTTGAGCTTCTTGGGCAGCTGCGCAATCTTACGGATGTCCGCGAGCCACTTGTCGTAGTTGTAGGCGTCCTCGCCCGTAAGGCAGGTGTAGTCGTCCGCCTTGTAATCGTAGTTCTCGCGATCGCTGTCCACGTAGGGCTTGTTATCGTCGAGCCTGCCCGCGCGCCACCCGAGGTGGTTCGAGCAGGAGTGGATGCCGATGATGACGTTCAGATTGTTCGCGCTGGCCTGCTTGAGGAAGTCCTCGAGCGCCTCGTACGCGTTGGCGTACGGGTAGACGTCCGGGTCGTTGTTCTTGATCCGGGGCGAGGTGGTGCTGTAGTTGCCGTCCGGGTGGTTGGCGACCAGGGTCTGCGGCGCGATGGGGAGCCGGATCGTGTTGAACTTGAGGTTGGAGCTGGTGAGCTCCTTCATCGTGTCCGCGATCGTGCGCGGGGCGTTGTTCTCCGCCCACCACATCGACCCGATGAAGAGCTCCATGGCGCCGGGGCGCTCGAGATCGTCCTGTCCCTCGAGCCCGAACCAGTTGCCGCCGCGAACCTGGATCTCCGTGCCGTCCTGCGTCAGGCGGCCGTTGTCGAGGTTGACGCGGAATCTCCCGTTCGGTGAGTCGTCGGTGTCCGGCGTCGGCTTCGCGTCCGGGTTGCCGCTGCCGCTGCCGCTCGGGATTCCAGCGCCGGCGCCGCTGGTGTCGCCGCTGCTCGTCGAGCTGCCCGCGCCGCTGCCGTTGCCCACCGAGCTGCCCGCGCCGCTGCCGTTGCCCACCGTGGTGCCCGCGCCGCTGCCGTTGCCCACCGAGCTGCCCGCACCCGAGCCGTTGCCGCTGCCCGCGCCGCCGGAGCCCGTCAGCCCTCCCCCGGTCGCCGCGGTCGATCCATCACCACCGCAGGCGATGCCCATCAGAGCAAGGGCGGCGAAGGAACACAAGAAGATATGGCTTCTTCGGATTCTCATAGGTTCGTTCTTTCGTTAAGCACAAATTCAGAGCACGGCGCACTGCTTCGAGCGACAACCCCCAAGGCTCGTCCGTAAGACAATCTCAGCCAGATCAACGGTTGGTCGCGCTCTACAGTCGACCCTGCGCAGAATTCGCAATCAAGCAACACCGACGGGTTGCCAACCGGGCTCGCATGTTACCCGCCACCAAACAGAGGGTCAAGACGAGACGCACCCCCGATGCCGAGGCCAATTATCGATAGGGCGGTGTTTTCCCACGACGGCGGATCGCAGGAGGCGCTCTCCTCCAACGGGATCCTGCAGGAGCGCTGCACGAGGGGGCGAGCGCCACGAGGCGCTTGACTTTCAAATTGCACATCAATTGCCGAACCACCTGGGCGCCCTGCGCTCCCGAAGGGCGCACAGCGTCATTCGATAGGTGCGCAGCGTCATCCATCCTGCGCACAGCGTCAAACTCGACGAAAGGGGACATCGGCAGAGCTCGTCAATGGAAAAGGCACGCTGAAAGACCACGACTCGCCACGATGCCTGTCACGGGGGCACGCGACGCGTCGACGCGTCGACGCGCTGCTCCGGCCTTCATCGATCCTGACGGCGGCGGGTGTGCCGGCGGCTGAGCGGGTAACGCTACTCCCCTCCTCTTCCGCGGCCCTCGCCCTCCCCTCGCGGTCTCCGCCAGCGCTCCGGCAGGCGCACGAGGAGCAGCGCGAGCCCCGGCAGGAGCACCATCCCAGCGAGCAGCAGCAGGGAGGACGTGAGCCGCGCGGCCGAGGCGCCCACCGCGGCATAGGTCGCCGAGATGCCCAGGTTGGCCAGGGCCGTCACCGTGACGAACGCGCGCCAGGGCATGCGGCCCGCGCCCGCGAAGACGAGAGACGCCTCCGCGAGCACGGGCACGCCGCGGAAGAGGAGCAGGAACCAGCGGCCGTGCCGCTCGGCGGCCCGCGTCAGGCGCGCGAGCTCCGCCTCACCCACCATCCGCTGCAAGGCCGGCGCGCCCGCGCGCGCGCCGACCAGATAACCCAGCCCCGAGCCCACCATCATGCCCGCCCAGGAGACCGCCGTCCCGCGCCAGAAGCCGAGAAGCCCGCCCGCCGCCGTGCTCACCAGGCTCGATGGCACCGGCAGGACGATATCGCCAGCGAGCAATCCGCCGAGGACGAGCGCCGTCGCAATGGGCGAAGGAGGCGCCGCGAGCAGCCTTCGCGCCGCGGCCTCGAGGCTGTCGGCGAAGAGGAAGAACGGCACGAGGATGACCAGGAGGAGCAGGCCGGAGAAGCCGGCCCACCCGGGCCAGGAGCGCCGGGGGCGCGCGGTCGCGCCGGGGAGGCGTGCGCTCCCCGGAGGACGGGTCGAGTCAGACGATCGCGACATGCAGCGCTCCAGGTCCGGTGACGGGCCGGCCGCCCTGCGAGGAGGAGCGAGCCGGCCGGCGCGCGAGTATACGTCCCTCACGCGGTCCGCCCTCGGGCGAAAGAGACGCTGGTTCAGGATTTGTCCGCGCACAGGGGGAGTCGCCTTATCCAACAGACCTGGAGGCGGCGACGCGCGCAGGAAGGGCTCGAATTCAGGGCACCCGCGTGGGAGACTGTCGCCAATTCACGCATCCCCGAGAGGTCCCGGGCAACCGGAAGGAGCAGGTCATGCGTCCTCGATCTTCGTGGTTTGGTTCAACCATTTTCATCACGAGCTGCGCCGCCCTGGTGGCGAGCTGCTCTGCGAGCGCCGACCGCCCTTCCGGAGGCGGTGGCCCCGGTGGCGGCGGGGACAATCCCACCACCACCACCGGCGGCGATCTCGGCGACGGCGACACCACGGGGAGCGGATCGGACATCGGCGACGGCGATAGCGCGTTCCGTTGCGGCGACGGGGGCCTGACCAACGACGAGGCGTGCGACGACGGAAACGCCGTGGGGGATGACGGCTGTGCGGCGGACTGTCACTCGGTCGAGCTCGGCTGGTCGTGCCCGCTGCCCGGGGTCGCTTGCACGCGCATCGCGCGTTGCGGTGACGGCTCCGTGGTGTTCCCGGAGCTCTGCGACGACGGCAACACCGAGGCGGCCGACGGCTGCTCGCCGACCTGCAAGGTGGAGGTCGGCTTCAAGTGCAGCGGCAGCCCGAGCGCCTGCACGCCGACGACCTGCGGCGACAAGACGCAAGAGGGCGCGGAGAGCTGCGAAGACGGCAACACGATGCCCTTCGACGGCTGCTCCTCGAGCTGCCAGGCCGAGCCCGATTGCTCCTCGGGCTCCTGCGCGTCCCTCTGCGGCGATGGCCTCGTGCTGGGCGAGGAGTGCGACGACGGCAACAACATCGACGGCGACGGCTGCTCCGCGACGTGCACGGAGGAGCCGGGCTACACCTGCGCCGTCCCCCAGCCCTCGGGATCGATGGCCGTGCCTGTCGTCTTCCGCGACTTCAAGGAGGCACACCCCGACTTCGAGCCGGATGGTCCCGGCCGCAGCACGCCGGTCTTCAACATGGTCGCGCCCCGGCTCGACGCCGAGAAGAAGCCGACGTACATGACCACCGCAAACAGCCTGGTCAATAGCGCGCAGACCTTCGCCCAGTGGTACCACGACGTGCCCGGCACCAACAGCACCACGGTCACCACCCTCACGCTCTGGGACACCGGCGACGGCCGCTTCGTGAACCGCTGGGGCGAGGACGGCGAGCAGTGGACCCTGCTGTCCCAGGAGAGCGAGCACTATTGCGGCAACGTGGGCAACGAGGTGAACGACGAGGAGTGCACCTCGTCGGCCCAGGCCACCCCGCAGTGCGGCGACATCCACAGCGAGCAGTTCCACAGCTGCAACGTGCGCGACGGGGTCTACTGGGCGCGGTATATCGAGGAGACCTACGACGGTAGCCCCCTTTTCTTCCCGGTCGACGACGATCCGTTCACCCCGGCGGCCGAGCGCGTCGCGGCCGACATCTTCCCGAGCTACGGCGGCGGCGACTGGCTGAAGGAGCAGGGCAGCCCGAAGCACAACTTCCATTTCACGAGCGAGATCCGCTACTGGTTCCAGTACAACGCGGGCGAGCAGTACGAGCTCGACTTCACCGGCGACGACGATGTGTGGGTGTTCATCAACGATCGCCTCGCGGTCGACGTCGGCGGCATCCATAGCGCCGTCAACGGGCGCCTCGTCATCAACGCCAACGGGGGAGGCAGGGTGACCTACGCGACGGAGGAAGACGATGTCATCCAGCCGCGGAACGTCGACCTCGGCCTGACGGACGGCGGCGTCTACCAGATCGCCGTGTTCCACGCCGAGCGCCAGACCGCGGCATCGACGTTCAAGCTCACGCTGCAGGGCTTCGCGACGGCGCGCAGCGAGTGCAAGCCCGTCTGCGGCGACAGCGTCGTCAGCCTGGGCGAGGAGTGCGACGACGGCGTGAACGACGGCGGCTACGGCGAGTGCGCGCAGGACTGCAAGCTCGGCGAGTACTGCGGCGATGGCGTCGTCCAGGCCGTGGAGGAGTGCGATGACGGCAACAACCGCGACGGGGACGCCTGCGGCAGCGGCTGCCGCAACCTCATTCCGCGCTGACCCGACGGAGGGTCGCCGCCCGATGCGATCGTCGCCGGAAGCCGCCCGCGCGCTCCCGGCGACGATCGCCGCGAACCCCGCTCAGAAGCAGATCCCGAACTCCGGGTAGCCGATGTCGACGCAGCTCCCGCCGCTGGCGCACGGCGCGCCGAAGCTGCTCCCCGGGCAGAGCTCGATGCAGGTGAAGGTGAGGCCCTCCCCGGTCAGGTCGCCGCACGCGGCGTTGGACACACACCCCTCGACGCCTCCACAGGTGCCTCCTACGGGGATGGTGCCTCCCGGGAGGCAGGCCGGAACCCCTCCCAGCAGCGCTCCTGGGGCACACCACTCGCCACCGCTACAGCCGGCGCCGAACGGCGTGCACGCGCCGCCACCGCCGACCTCGGTCACCTCGATGGAAATGTCCAGCTGCCCATCCCCGATGGTGATGATCGTGCCGTCCGTCTGGAATTGATAGACCAGCGGCGTGACGGCCCCATCGTAAATAGCGAATGAGACGGTGGGAGGGGTGAGCAGCGTCGCCTGCACGGGCACAAACGTGCCCCCGTCATCGCGCTGCAAGACCCAGCCCTGCTCCAGGGTGCTCGCGTAATCGCCGGTGGGCAATGCCGCGCTGAGCACCGTCTCGCCCGGATCATCCGAGGTGCCGAGGTACGTGACGATCGGCCCCTCGATCCTGAAGATCGCGTTGCTCAGCCGGTACACGTGCCCGTTGGTCTGCGCCACCAGGGCGATGCTCGCGCGGCCGGTGGACTCCGCTTCTTCCGTGCCGTCCGGACCGACGGCGCACGCCGGGAGCAGCGGCGCCGCCGCAAGGAACATTGCCGCGAACCCGACGTTGACAAGCGCTGATCGACTCATGCTGGACCTCCTCCAAGCGAAAAGACGGGCGAGCATAACGCGCGTCGATACGCTCGCGGCGCGCGGAGCAAGAATCGGATCGCCGGGACGACGCCGTTCGATCGGCGATGGTGCCGGCTCAGGCCATGCACCCCGAGAGATCGCTCGCCGCGCGCTCCGGAGCTCCCGGGTGTGCCGGCACCAGCACCCGCACGGGGCGCGGCGCGCGCGGGGCGACCCCCGCGCCGGGTGAGAGCGTGAGGCACAGCTCTCCGCCCGTCGGCCTCGCCCGGAGCGCGAGGTGCACGGCGCCGCGGCGCGCAGCCCGGATGGCGCTCACCAGCACGCGAAAGAGCCCGCGCGCCAGGGTGTCGTGGTCCGCCTGGACCACCACGGGCTCGAGCTCCTGGATGCTGGTCGTGACGTCGCAGACAGCCGACTCGACCTCCAGCAGCTCCGCGAGATCGCGGATCAGCGCGTCGAGCGCCACCGGGCGCGGCGCCGCCGCCTCGCCCAGCGCGAGCGCCCGCCACAGCGCAGCGGAGCGCTGGAAGCGGCGCAGCACGCTGGCGGCGAGGTGGAGCAGATCGCGCGTCTGGGCGAGGACGCTCCCGGCGAGCTGATCCGCGGCGAGATCGATCCTGAGCCGCGCGGCGGCCCGTGCCTGGAGGATGTCCTGCAGCAACCGCCGCAGCTCCTCTATGGGCACGTCCCGCGCAGTGAGCAGACGATCCATGTCCCGCTCGAGCCGCATGGCGAGGAGATCCATCTCGATGGCGCGCGCGGCGCAGAGCATAATTTCGCGGAGACGCCAGCCAATCTCGGGTCTCCTGACCGAGACGCTGAGCACGCCGATGGCCGCCCCATCGCCGTCCCGGAGCGGGAGCCCATGGCACGTGAAGACATGGAATCCCTGAATGAAATGCTCCGGCCCCACGAGCTCCGTATAGCCATCTTCGGCGAGCGCCGTACCGACGCCGTTCGCGCCACAGACGCTCTCCTCGAGCAACGCGCCCGGACCGGGCACCCGTTCGGGGCCGTGAATCGTCTGCTCGTCACCGCGGACATCCAGGAGAACCGCCCGCGCGTCCCCCACCATGACCGCATGGCGCTCGTCGCCCGAGGCCTGGCTGAGCGCGTGAAGGTAGGGTTCGGAAGCGAGGATGAGGTCCTGGTGCCGCTCGCGCAGGCGCTCGGTGTCGAGCGCGCTCAGGAACTCGGCCTTGGGGCGGCGCGGATCGGCCCCTCCCCCGTGAGAGCGCACCCAGGCGCGGTGCACGTGAGGACGCAGCTGCTCCGCCTCCAGGACGCCGATCGAGCGATAGAGGCGCCCCGCCTCGAGCGCTGATTCCAGCCACGCTGCCATGAGCCCACCCCTCGTTCGAGCGCGCGGTTGCGTCCGCCATCGTCCGCGATTCTGCTCCGGGATCTTGCACAGTTCGTACCCTCGACACGCCTCCTCGAGAGGCGAGCCGCGAGGAAGTGAGCTATTTCAATTCTCCATTCTCCCAAGGAAGAGCGCGGACCGTATGCAGGCACCTACCGTCCTGATCGTCGATCATGACGAGGCCCAACGAGAGGAGATCCGCCGCACGCTCGAGGCCGCTGGGCTGCGGGTCGAGCTCGCAGCGACGGTCGCGGAGAGCCTGCGAAGAGCCCATCGACCGCCGGACCTGGTGCTCATCGGCGTCGATCTGCCGGACGGCGAGCGGTGCGAGCTCTGCCAGCGCCTCCAGGCGGCGCTGGGCGCGGCGGCCACTCCGGTGTTGCACGCCAGCCGGCCCAACGCGGCCGTCGGTCAGCCATCGACGTCGAATTCGACGCTCGGTTCGACGTGCGGCTCCGCGTACGGTTCCGCGTACGATTGCTGTCGTGCCGGCTCGCGCGCATGGCCGACCGAGAGCCGGCTCCTGATGACGGCCGTCCGCGCTCTGCTCGAGGCGCGCGCGGCGAACGTCGCGCGCGCCTCGAGCGACGAGCGGTTCCGCGCGGCCTTCGATCAGGCGGCGGTGGGGATGGCCCACGTCTCCCTCGACGACCGCTTGCTCCGCGTGAACCCGAAGCTCTGTGAGCTGCTCGGATACACGGTCGAGGAGCTGCTTGCGCTCCGCGCCCGGGATCTCCGGCACCCGGACCACGCGGAGGGAGCGCTCCGGCACGTCCATGCGCTGGGCGATGGGGAGATCCCCTCTTCCACCACCGAAGAGCGCTGCGTGCGGCGGGACGGGTCGATGCTCTGGGTCGCGGTCACGCGCTCGCTCGCCCGCGATCGCGCGGGGGCGCCGCTGTACGTCGTCGAGGTCGTGAACGAGATCGAGCGCCGCAAGCGGGCCGAGGAGGCGCGGGAGCGGGCGCTCGCCTGCGAGCGCGTCGCGCGCATCCGGGTCGAGCTGGCGGAGGCGCGCGTCGCGCGCCTCCAGACGTTCACGTCCGAGCTCTCGCGCGCGGTGACGCCCGCGCAGGTGGCCGAGGTGGTCCTCTCGCTCGGGCTCGCCGCGCTCTACGCCGACGCGGGGTACGTCGCGCTCCTCGCGGAGGACGACATGATCGAGGTCCTCCGCGCGCCCGGCTACCCCGAGGACGTGGTCGCGCGCCTGCGCCGCATTCCGATGTCCGCGCGCATGGCTGTCGTCGACTGCATCCGCACGGGCCAGCTGCTGATCTTCGAGTCGCTCGCGGCGTATCAGGCTGCCTATCCGGACACGCCGGTAGGCGACTGGGCCAAGACCCTGATCTGCGTCCCCATGACGCTGGGCGACGTGACCATCGGGGTGCTCGGGGTCACGTACCGCGACACCTGCCGGATCAGCGAGGACGACCGGCGCTTCATGACGACGCTCGCCCTGCAGTGCGCGCAGGCACTGGAGCGCGCGCGCCTCTACGAGGCCGAGCAGCGGGCGCGGCGGCTCCGCGAGGAGGCGCTGGCCATCGCGGCGCACGACCTCCGGAACCCGCTGTCGTCGATCATCCTGGCCGCGTCCCTGCTCGAGCGATCGGCACCGGCGGACGCGGCGGGGCAGGCGATCCGCAATCGGGCGCGGCAGATCAAGCGCGCCGCGGAGCGCACCGTCGAGATGCTCGGCGAGCTGCTCGACGCCGCGATCATCGAGGCGAAGGGCCTGAAGCTGGACATCCAGCCGTGCGAGGTGGGCTCGCTCGTGCGCGAGGTCACCGAGATGCTCGCGCCGCTCGCCGAGCAGAAGCGGATCCAGCTCCACACCCTCCTTCCGGGGAGCGGCCTGGAGCTCGGCTGCGACCGTGGCCGCATGCTCCAGGTGCTGTCGAACCTCGTGGGCAACGCCCTGAAGTTCACCGCCGAAGGACGGGAGATCACGATCGGCGCGGAGCGCCAGGGGCCCGATGTGCGCCTGTCCGTCAGCGACACGGGCACGGGGATCCGGCCCGAAGACATCCCGCGCCTGTTCGATCGCTACTGGCAAGGGCGGGCGGCGCGCTGCGCGGGCGCGGGGCTCGGGCTGTACATCGTCAAGGGCATCGTCGAGGCGCACGGGGGGCAGATCTCGGTCGATAGCGAGCTCGGCGCCGGGACGACGTTCTCCTGCACGATCCCGGTCACGCGCTGAAGCCAGGGAGGCCAACCCGCTCCTCACGCATGCCCGACGGGTTGCACGACTCCAGCAAACTGGAGCCAGCTCCACTTTATGAGCCGGCGCTCCTGCGCTCGGCGCGCGGCCGTTACTGCGCCACGTCGACGGACTCGACGGATGCGGTCAGCTCGTTGTCCGCCGCGGATCGCCCGCCGAGGACGATCACCTCGCCGTCGCCAGGACAGATGAGGGGGCTGAAATACCGCGTGAACTCCAGGGCTCCCGCGGGCTCCCAGCCGTCGCCCGCCGCGTTGAGCCGGAAGAGGCCGTCGGCGATGTTGATGTAGAGGTCCTGTTCGTCGTTGCACGCCGTCGCGCCGAAGCCCGCAATCGGGATCTCCGAGGGGAGCGCCGGGCCCGGCGACCAGGCCTCGGTCTTCGTGTCGAACCGGTAGACCTCGCCCGAGAACGCCATCCCCTCGCCGACGCCGCCGAGCGCGTAGATCGTGTCACCGCGCCTCGCGACGCCCAGCGAGCGGAGCGTGAACGGCGCCTCGGGCAGGGGGACCCACGCCGCGTCGGGCGTCGAGAGGTCGAGCACGACGCCCCGGGTCAGCAGCTCGCCGGGCCCCGCGAGCGTCCAGCCCCCCACGACGTACAGCCGGTCCCCCACCACCACGGCCCCGTGCCCGGAGCGCCCCTCGGGCAGGTCCGGCATGGCCTGCCACGTCCCTTCGCGCGGATCGTAGCGCTGGACCGTCGCCACCGAGGTGAGGACCTCCGGCTCGTCGATGGCGCTGTCCACGCGGAGGCCGCCGATACGGTAGATGAAGCCGCCGTGCGCCACGAGCGCGATGCTCTCCAGGTGCTCCACGGCCCCGAGGTCCTCCCAGGCGCCGCCTTGCGCGAGGGAGAGCCGCCGGAACCCTGTCGACTGGTGCTCGGCCGCAAAGCCTCCTCCGAGGTTCCCCCCGTAGGTATAGATCGTGTCGTCGGCGAGGGCGGCGCCGAAGGAGCTGACGGCCTCGGGCAGGTCGGGATAGCGGCGCGGGGGCTGAGCCCGCGGCAGATCGAGCTCCCGGGCCTCCCCCGTGGGGACCGTGGGGAGCGTGCGGAACGCTGAGGGCGTCGGGACCGGCCGCAGCTGCTCGTCATCGCCATCGCCGCAACCCAGGACTGCCAGAGCGCTCGCCGCGGCGAGCATGCACCGTGTGAACCACAGCGAACCGTTCCTGTGAAACATCGTGACGGATCTCCTTTTCAGTGAAGCCATCGAGCGCCGGCGGCCTCCTCCTCAATCGATCGCGGCGCCATGAGCGATCCAGCGGCGAACGGTGTCTTTCTCGTCGGCCGAGAGCGGCTTCAGCGTCGGCGGCATCGCGAGGCCACAGCCCTCGTCGCACAAGACGAGCTCGCATTCGAGCGTTCCATCGATCTTGTGCATGACGTAACTGTGCTCCGGGTCCCCCGGCGCCACGCGCTTCATCCCGGAGGCCTCTCCGGAGTCGACGTTCACGTTCTGCTCGCGGATGGCGGCGAGCTCCTCCGCGCTGACCTGCGCCGGCGGCGTGCTCGCGGTCGGTCCCAGGTAGGGCCGCGTCGGGTCGCCGCGCGTGTCGGCGTGACAAGCAGCGCCGGTCGCGCAGGAGCGTTGCAGGAGCGGCAGCACCTCCGTCCGGAAACCCACGGGGCGCCCGGCGTCGAAGCGCGTGTAGTCGTGGCAAAGCGCGCCGCCCTGGCCCGCGCTCCCGGCGCCTCCGCCCTGATCGCCGGCGGCGCCGTTGCCACCGGCGCCGCCGTCGCCGCCGGCGCCGCCGGCGCCGCCATCACGCGTACGGTCGTGGCCCCCGCGCTCGCCACCGCACGCGGCTGCCGCGAGCGCCAGCAGGAAGACGGGGAGGAGCCGGCAGCGCCTCGACGGCGCGCCCGGCACACGCAGCGAGCTGCGCTCGGCGGGAGGGAGGTTCAGGAGCTGCATGAGGTGCGCAGCAATCTAGTGCAAGCGCACGCTGCACACATGTCTCGATGCCGGCGCTGGCGCCCCTGTCGCGCCCCCGCGGTGATGCTGTCCGTCGAGAGGATGCAAGTCCCCTGCGTCTCCACGCCGCACCGACCACGCCGTGGGATTCGCCGCTCGGCCGCGCTCGCCGAGGCGGGAACCTCGGGCCCGCCCGGGTTGTCGATCGCCCTGCCCCACCGCTGGCGGGCCCGCGCTCAGGCTCGGCCCACCGCGCAACGACCGGAGATCCCCCGTGCCTAGAGCCCTCCTCCGCAGCCGCGCTGCGCTCGCCGCGATCGCCGCCCTCGTCCCTGCCCTCCTCAGCTGCGCGGACAGCCCCTCGCCGCCGGCGACCCCCGCCTCGCTCTCGCGCGCGCCCGGGCCTGCCGCGCCGCGCCCCCTGCCCGCCGCGCCGGCCGTCGCCGTCGCGGCGCGCCGCGCCGAGGCCGCGCCGTTCCGGCTCACCGCCGCGGACGGCACCGGGCTGCGCCTCGTCGCGCTCACCGGCCGCGCGGTGATCGAGGCGCCGCTCGCGCTCGCCGAGCTGCACCTCACCTTCGAGAACCCGGAGGATCGCGTGCTCGAGGGCACCTTCAGCGTGACGCTGCCGCCCGGCGCGAGCGTCGGGCGCCTCGCCATGAAGATCGACGACCGGTGGCAGGAGGGCGAGGTCGTCGAGCGCCAGCGCGCGCGCGAGGCGTACGAGGATTTCCTCCACCGCAAGCAGGACCCTGCGCTGCTCGAGCAGGCGGCGGGCAACGAGGTGAGCGCGCGGGTCTTCCCCATCCCGGCGCGCGGCGTGAAGCACATCGTCCTGTCGTACTCCCAGGAGCTCCGCCCGGACGCGCCCTTCGCCGTCCCGTTGCGCGGCCTGCCCACGGTGAGCCGCCTCGACATCGAGGCCACCGTCGCCGGCGCCGCCGCGCCCGTCCACGCGCTGCGCCGGAACGACGCCGCGCCCGAGGCCGATTTCGTGGTGGATCCCGCGCGGCTCACGTCGACCGAGGCGCGCGGCGGCCTGCGCAGCGGCGAGCTCGTGCTCGCCCGCGTGAACGCTCCGGTGGACGCGCGGCCCGATCCGCTCGCCTCCGCGGTGATCCTCGTGGACACGAGCGCATCACGCGCGCTCGGGCTCGAGGAGCAGCTCGGCGCGCTCGCGGCCCTCGCGCGGGCGGTCGCCCAGGCAGGCGGCCCGGGCGCGCCGCTCACCGTCGCCTGCTACGATCAGGCCGTCACCCCCGTCTTCGACGGCGCGGCCGCGGCGTTCGGCGAGGCGGAGCTCGCGCGCATCCGCGAGCGGCAGGCGCTCGGCGCCTCGGATCTCGGTCGCGCGCTCCGCTGGGCCGGCGAACGCGCGCGCGCCCGCGGCCAGCGCCGCGTCGTGCTGCTCTCCGACGGCATCGCCACGGCGGGCGAGGTCGCGCCGGGCGCGCTGCGCGGCGCCGCGGCGGCGCTGCGGGGCGCGGGGATCGAGCGGCTCGACGCGGTCGCGCTCGGCGGCCTCCGCGACGAGGCCGCGCTGCGGCAGCTCGTCGCGGCGGGCCTGCCCCGCGACGGCGCCGTGGTCGACGGCGCGCGCGGCGCCGCCGAGATCGAGCGGCGCCTCGGCTCGGCCACGCGCTCGGGGATCGCGGTGAACATCGAGGGCGCGCGCTGGGTCTGGCCCCGCACCCTGAACGGCGTGCAGCCCGGCGACGAGGCGCTCGTCTACGCCGAGGTGCCGGCCGAGCTGCCCGTCCGGCTCACGGTCGACGGCCGCACCACGACGCCGGACCTCCGCGGCGTGGAGCGCCCGCTGCTCGAGCGCTCCTGGGCCCGGGCGAAGATCGACGGCCTCCTCGCCCGAGAGGGCGCCGGGGGCGACCAGAACGCGATCCGCAAGCAGATCATCGATCTCTCGATCGCGCACCGGGTGCTGAGCCCGTACACCGCGCTGCTCGTGCTGGAGACCGAGCACGACTACGCGCGCTTCGACATCGCCCGGCGAGGGCTCTCCGACATCCTGACCGTGGAGGGCGGCCGCGTCGCCGTGCAGCGGCGCTCGCGGCCGCAGGCCGGGAAGCTGTGGGGCGCCGCGCCGCTCGCCGGCCTGGACGCCGGTGCTCCCGTCGGCCAGGCCGCGGCCCTGCGCCCGCCCCCTGCGCCGCCGGGACCTCCTGCCGGCGCGCGCCTCGAAGAGTCCTTCGGCGCGGGCGGGCTCGGGCTCACGGGCATCGCCGAGGGCGCCGGCGGCCGCGGCGAGGGCATCGGCCTCGGCCAGATCGGCGCCGTGGGCCGCGGCAGCGGGAGCGGGGCCGCCGCGCCCGCGGCGACGGCCGCGCCGGCCGCGGGCGCCGGCCAGGGCTTCGGCAGCGGGCACGGCCGCCTCGTTGGCAGCCACCGGACCAGGGCGCCGCAGGTCCGCATGGGCGCCACCCAGGTGAGCGGCCGCCTCCCGCCGGAGGTGATCCAGCGCATCGTCCGCCAGAACTTCGGCCGCTTCCGCCTCTGCTACGAGCGCGGGCTCCTGCGCGACGCGGGCTTGCAAGGCCGCGTCACCGTGCGCTTCACCATCGACCCGCGCGGCGCGCTCGTCAACGCGCGCGACGGCGGCTCCGATCTGCCCGACAGCGCCGCGGTCTCCTGCGTGGTCCGCGCCTTCCGCGACCTCACCTTCCCCGCGCCCGAGGGCGGCAGCGTCGACGTGGTGTTCCCGATCGCGTTCGCGCCGCCCCCGAACGCGGCGCCCGCCCCCGACGCCCTCGATGCGCCCGACGCGCCCGACGACGCCGCGCCCCCTCGATCGGAGCCGTATACCGGCCGCTTCAAGCAGATCCACGACACCCTCGCCCGGGGCGACGCGCCGGCCGCCGTGCGCGACGCCCGGGCCTGGCACGCGGAGGCCCCCGGCGACGTGCTCGCGCTCGTCGCGCTCGGCGAGGCGCTCGAGGCGGCGAGCGACACGCCGGGCGCCGCCCGCGCGTACGGCTCGCTCATCGATCTGTTCCCGGCGCGCGCGGACCTCCGCCGCTTCACCGGCGCGCGCCTCGAGCGGCTCGCGGGCGGCGCCGGCCTCGAGCTGGCGGTCGACACGTACGAGAAGGCGCGCGAGCAGCGCCCCGACCACCCCGCGAGCCACCGCTTGCTCGCGTTCGCCCGACTCAAGCGGGGCGAGCACGCCGCCGCCTTCGACGCGCTCGCGGCGGGCGTCGCGCGCCGCTACCCGCCGGGGCGCTTCGTCGGCGTGGAGAGCATCCTGCGCGAGGATCTCGGCCTGATCGCCGCGGCGTGGCTCAAGGCGGAGCCCGCGCGCCGGGCGGCCATCCTGGCCCGGCTCGCGAAGGCCGGCGCCGCGCTCGAGAGCGCGCCTTCGCTCCGCTTCGTGCTGAACTGGGAGACCGACGCCAACGACGTCGACTTCCACATCCGGGACGACCGCGGCGGCCACGCCTATTACGGCGACCCGACGCTGCCAGGCGGCGGGCGCCTCTACGCCGACGTGACCACCGGCTACGGGCCCGAGTGCTTCACCATCCGCGCGCCCCGGGAGCACCGGGCCAGCCGGTACACCCTGCAGGCGCACTACTACGCGCGCGGCCCGATGGGTTACGGCATGGGCAAGCTGCAGATCGTCGACCACGACGGCAAGGGCGGTCTGACCTTCGACGAGCGCCCCTTCGTGGTCATGACCGACGGAGCCTTCGTGGAGCTCGGCGCCGTCACGCGCTGACGCGCCGCTAGACCCTCTCCCAGCGCCCGCTCTCGACGGAACGGAAGAGCGCGTCGATGACCCGCATGTTGCCCACCGCGACCTCGATCGAATTCTCGACCGGGCTGCCCGTGCGGATGGCGCGCGAGAACGCCTCGCTCTGCAGGTGGTACTGGTCGACGGCGGGGAACGAGGTGACCCTGGCCGAGCTGCAGTTCAGCGTCGAGCCGTCATCGAGGAAGACCTTGCACGGCTGGTCGGCGGGGGCGTTGAACGGGATCTCGATCTCGAGGCGGCCCCTGGTACCGAGCGCGTTCACGCGCTGGTAGGCCACCGCCTGCGTGCTGCACGTGAACGTCAGGTGCGCGCCGCCGTAGTCGACAAGGCCCGAGGTCAAGCGATCGGTGCCGAACTCGGGATCGCGCTCGACGAGCGCGATCGCCCGCACGGGCTCGCGTCCGAACAGGAAGCGCGACGTGTTCACCGCGTAGCAGCCGATGTCGTAGAGCGCGCCGCCCCCGACTTCCTTCTTGTTGCGGATGTTGGTGGCGTCGCGGTTGAAATACGAGAACGCCGCCTGGACGCTGACCAGGTCGCCGATCTGGCCGCCTCGCACCCAGTCCCTGGCCTGCTGCCACTGCGGGTGGTTGCGGATCATGAACGCTTCGGCGATCAGCTTGCCCGTCTCGCGCTGGACGTCGACGAGCGCCTCGGCGTCCTTCGCGCTGAGCGCGATCGGCTTCTCGCACAGGACGTGCTTGCCGGCGCGGGCAGCGCGCGCCGTCCACGTCACGTGCAGGTGGTTGGGCAGCGGGTTGTAGACGGCATCGATCTCCGGATCCTCGAGCAGCTCATCGTAGCTGCCGTACGCCTTCGGGATCCCGAGCGACCGCGCGGCCTCGCGCGCCTTGTCGATGTCGCGAGACGCCAGCGCGGCGAGCTCGGTCAGCGGCCCACGCTTCATGCCGGGCAGGCTGACCGTCAACGCGAAGTTGCTCGCCCCGAGGACGCCCCAGCGCACGGGGGTGAGGGATTCGTCGGACGTCGGACCTTCGGCAGATGTGGACATGGGCACCTCGCTGCTCGCGAAACTAACGGTCGACGGCGCGCCTGTAAACGCTCGGCAAGCACCGGCGGAACCGCCGAGGCGCCGAGCGCCCCGCGATCTCCTCGCCGCCAATGACGTACCCGAGATCGACCAGGGGGCGGAACAGGCGGGACAGAGCACGCCATCGAAGTCCCCCTCACGCTCCAGACGTCTGTCCATCGGACGTCACGCCACGACTTCGACCCGCTCGCTCGACACCCTCAGTAAACTCTGCCATTATTACCAGAATTGCAGCCTTTCAGTGGGGGACTGATATGGCTCGAAATACCATGGCAGGTCTGATACCGCTCATCGTTCTGGCCGGAACCGGATGCGGCGAGGACGGAGAGTGGCTGGAAGCGCCCTTGGGCGAAGCGCAGAGCGCGCTCGAGGCCGGCAATGCGCTGAACCCCAACGCGCTGAACCCCAACGCGCTCAATCCCAACGCGCTGAACCCCAACGCGCTGGCTGTCGGCGCCTTGAGCCTCATCGCCCTTGGCTCGCAGGCGCTGACCGCGATCCTGGACCCCGGGCCGAACGGCGCCCTCTCACGCGAGCACCTGAGGTACGCCGTCGAATGCGCCCTCGAAAGCTCGCAATCGTTCCGCTTCGGGTGGATCGACGTCTCTGGCGTCTATCACGACGAGATCTACACAGGCGTGCTCGGACTCGCGAGGAGCTGGGCGTGGATCCCGCTCGATGGTGACGGACAGCGCTGGGTCTCGGCGTGCCTGGCGGCGCGCACCAACTACTACAGGGTCCCCGTCGTGCTCTCTTCGCGTGGACCCACCAAGGCGATCAACAAACAAAACTCGCCGGAGCTGTCCACGTTCACGAGGGAGGAGGGTGCGTTCTGGGGCAACATCTACGGGAGCTCGCCGGCGCTCTATGCCTGCCATGTTCCAGAGAACGATGCGAGCTCACGCGCGGCGCTTCGCGACTGCGCCGCCGGGCACATCGACGAGACGACTGGCTCCATCCGACCGTGCGGGGCGATCCAGCTCCTTGGCCCGTGTGACAGCTATTGCGACCCCATCGCCCCCAAGAACGGCATCTATCACCCATCCTGTTTCACGGATCCGGCGAACCGCTCGACCACCATGAGCTTGCAGCCGATCACGGTCTTCCTCGAATGAGAGGGAGGCGTCGAGCCTAGTATTCGCGGCAGTCGCCTGGCGCCTCCAGCGTGCCGAAGCTGTAGGGCCGCGCCTGCTTGACCAGCAGCCGGCGCTCCGGGCCGATCAGCTTCCATTCGATCTGCATCGCGTACAGCCGGTTCTCCCCCTCCGGGTCCACCAGCGGCCGGTAATGAGCGTGGACGGCCTCGAGCACGCACCCGAGCCGCTGGACCTCCGGGAACGACAGCACGTCGCGCCCGCGCGACAGGCTCGAGCGCGTGTGGTACTCCGCCTTGATCGTGCGAGGCGGCGGCGTGTACACGATCTCGTCGCTGGTCACGCCGGGCGCGGGGTTGGTGACCGAGGCCTCCCCGATCTGCGCGTTGATGTAGTACTGGCTGTCGCGGGTCGCGTCGAGCGCGTTGCGGCTGATCGCCACGCCCTGCGCGCGCTCGGATTGCCAGGCCTGGTGCACCAGCACGGCCATGGCCGCGCGCGCCTGCTCGACGTGGCCGAACTCGCGCTCGTCGTAAGCGCGCGTGTTCCACAGGCTCGCCCAGACGGTGCGCAGCGCCTCCTCGATGGAGCTCGACTCGGCGTCCAGGTCGCCGCTCGTCGACGTGTGCAGGCCCGCGCCGTTGAAGGTCGCGAGATCCTCGGTGTTGCTGCTGCTGCGCAGGCGCACGCGGTCGCCGCCGAAGCGCTGCTCGATCGCGCCCGTGACCTCGCTCAAGATCGCCGGGTCCACCGGGTGCGCCAGCATCCGCGCCCGCACCTCGGCCAGGCCCTCGGCGTGCGCGTGCGGATCGGCGCGGAACTCGGGATCCTGCTCGAGCTCGGCCAGGAGCTCCGCCGCGCCGCTCGCCTCGAAATGATCCATGTAGTGCGAGAACGGGATCGCGAACGCGGCGGGCGGCACGTACAGCGGCAGCAGGTCGAGCGGGCAATACTGCCCCACGCCGCTCACGCGGTACAGCTCGGCCATGCCTGCCGCCTTGGAGCCGATGCTGTCGCCCATGGCGTAACCCGCGGCGTCGAGCGGCACGACCCCGCGCACGGAGAGGTCGAGCGCCGGCGAGAGCCGCGCGCCGGTCGGCTTGCGCTTCTCCCAGTAAGCGTCCGCCTCCTGCGCGGTGGCCTCGCGGATGTCGAAGTCCGACGCGCGCACCTCGAGCCGCACCAGCTTGCCGAATAGGGCCTTGAGGCGCTCGTCGTCGCGCGCGCCGCGCAGGGCCATGTTCGGCGTGCCCCGGCCGCGCGCCAGCACGTTCACGTGCGCGAGCGGCGTCTGGAACGCCTCGGTGATGAGGCCGCCCACGAACGCGGTCTCGTTCGGCACGTCGTCGGTCACCACGATCACGTTCGGCCCGAGCTCGGCCGCCTCCAGATCGCGCGCCGGGACGAACGTCAGCGTGCCAAAGCCCTCGGCCGGGTTCAGCGACTGGTACGTGAGCCCCTTGTACGGCGCGTTCGGCCCCACGATGGGCGCGGTCCCTTCGATCGCCCGCAGCTCGAGGATCTGGCGCCCTTCGGTGGGCCGTATCGCCCACGCCTCCGGGTCGGGCACCGCCTTCATCGCCGCGAAGAACGCGCGCCGCATCTGCTCGCCGACGATCTGGTCGCCGGGCGAGAACTCGACGGTCTTGGCTCCGTTGGTGTGCTCGACCAGCGTGCCGAGGAGGTAGCGACGGCCCTCGGACCGGAAGTACTCGGTCTGGCTGAACAAGCCCCAGCCGACGTTGAACTCCGCGGCTTGCTCGGGATCGCAGCGATCGAGGTGGGGCTCCTTCCGGATCTGCTCGCGGACAAAGGTGTAGTGGAGCGCCCAATCGCGCGTGCTCAGGAGGTGCACCGTGTCGTTCGCGGCCATGTCGATGACGAACTTGACGCCGAGCTCACCGACCGCGGTGCCGCCCTCGGCCAGCTCGGCGAAGTCCGCCGCCGTCTCCAGCCGGTGCGTGCGCCCGCTCGCGAGCTCACGCCCCGGGAGCTCGGCGCAGCCCTCGTTCGCGGCGCCGGGGCTCGCCGCCCCGCAGAAGCGCGGCGCCCCGTCGGCGTCGGGCACGCGGGCCAGCGACGCGCCCTCGGGCCAGGCCATGAAGTCGACGCGATCGCTCGGCTCCGGGCTGTCCTCGCGCCACAGCGTCGCCACGCCCTCGAAATCGGGCGAGGCCTCGATCTCGGCCGTGTCGCTCGCGCTCACCGGGACGCTCAACCGCTCCCCCGGTGCGAGCGTGGCGGACGGCTCGGGCCACGCGAGCAGCACGCCCGCATCGGCGCCGGGCAGCGCTTGCCCCGGAGAGAGCGCCGCGAGGCGCAGCGCGAAGCCGTCGAGCGCGACGGGCGCGCCGCTCGCGTTCAGCACCTCGACGAACCCCGCGGGCCGCAGCGAGAGCTCGGAGATGACCAGCGGCCCGGCGATGGCCGGGAACGGCTCGGGCCACTGGAAAGGCGCGAAGCGGATGCTGTCGTCGAGGTTCGGCGGATCCGGCGGACCGCAGGTCTCGCCGTTCTCTCGCTCGGGCGTGGCATAGCGGCAGATCGACGGCTCGCCCGTGCCGTCGGGCAAGCGCGCGTAGCTCTCGGACCGCGGCAGCTCCGGCACATTCACCAGGTCGGCGAGCTCGCACGACGCCGACCACAGCGCCACGCGCGCGCCCGAATTCGAGAGCTTGAACGGCAGGTGCAGCGGGCCCTGCTCCGGCGCGTCGTCGGCCCAGAGCAGCACCGTTCGCCCCGGCCCGAGCGCCATCTTCGGCAGCCGCGTCGCCTTGCCGGACTTGTCGCTCAGCGCGTACTCCCCGAGATCGAGCGCGCGCTGGCCGATGTTCATCAGCTCGATGAAATCGTCCGTCTCGCCGACCTCGTCGACCCAGGCGCCGTCGTTGCCGGTCATCACCTCGTTGATCCGAAGATCGCCGCTCAGCGCAGGCGCGGCGGCCACGGGAAGCTCGAAGTCGCACACCTCCGGCTTTGGTGGGTGCTCCTCCGTCGGGAGCTGGGTCTCGCCCGAGCAGCCGACGCCAAGGGCGAGCGACAAGAGAGCCGCACCCACGCGCGGCTGGGGCCAAGGGTGAACGCGATCGCTGGGTGAGCGCTCCATCATGCATGCTCCCGTCGTTCCTGCACCGTCATGCCCGCTCCGACAGCATGCGGCGTGCCGCACGCACCGGCGCCTGGCGCGGCGCAGAAAGCTCGTGGAATCCAGTCCTTCGGCCGCACGGCGTGGCTCGCCGTGCGCCGGGCTGTGCCAGCTCCTGCGCCGTCAGCGCCAGGGGGCCGCGCCGGCTGACACGGTCAACTGCGCATTCAGCCGGCTCGCGCCTTGGATGCTGGCTTGAGCTCTTGTAGCCTCGCGCGCATGCGTGAAAGCGTGCATGGACGAGTTGCTTTGATCGCTCTCCTCACCTGCGCCCTGGCCGCCTGTTCTGAGTCGCCGCCCGACGAGGGTGGCGCGGGCGGCGGCGGCGCGGGTCCAGCCGGCAGCGGCGGCTCCGGCGGCGCCGCGGAGGCCAGCTCGAGCGCGGCCGAGGGCGCGACCTCCAGCGCCGCGACGGGCGCCGGGGCCGGCGGCGGCGGAGGAGGAGGAGGAGGAGAGCCCGAGGGCGAGTGCGGGAGCGTCTCGGAGGTGCCGCCCGAGCTGGGGTTCGACCCCTTCTACAGGAAGTACGTCGACTCCGCGGGGATTCCCGTCATCAGCTCCGAGAAGGTGCCAGACGCGGCGCTGCTGCGCACCTGCTCGGTGGTCGTCCGCATGCTCGGCCAACGCGACGACGTGCGTCAGGCGATGATCGAGAACCACACGCGCGTCGCCGTGATGGCGGAGACGGAGGTGACAACCGACATCCCCGAGCACAGCGACCTGTACGAGGCGTTCCCGGGGACGGACTGGGACACGCGCGCCCGCGGCCTCGGCGCGACCCCCGCCCGGCCCGCGAGCTCCTGCGCCGAGGAGAATGTCCTGTGTTATCCGAGCGATCCGTACCTCGGCGAGGACATCCTGGTGCACGAGTTCTCGCACGCCATCGCGATCATGGGCATCGCCTTCGTCGAGCCGGCGTTCAACAGGGAGCTCGAGGACGTCTTCGATGCCGCGCTCCAGGCCGGGAAATGGGAGAACACCTACGCGGCGACGAACAAGGACGAATACTGGGCCGAGGGGGTCCAGTCCTGGTTCGACGCCAACACCGAGGCGATCCCCACGAACGGGATCCACAACGAGATCAACACGCGGGCCGAGCTGCGCGACTACGATCGCCCGCTCCACGACCTCATCGCCAGGTACTTCGCCGACGACGCTTGGCGGCCGAGCTGCCCCTGAGACGCAGTGGGCCGAGCGAGGCCGCGGCGCCTCCAGGGCTTCGCTACGCGGGCGGATAGAAGACATCGAGCGTCGGGAAAGCCGGTTTGGCGCGGATGCAATCCCAGAGGTAGATCGCGAACCCCAGATCGCCCGTCCAGAGCGAGTAGCGCAGCTGTCCGTACCGGCGCGCGTCCTCCTGCGTCTGCAGGATGCCGTGCATCGCGAAGGCGCGCGCGCGATCCAGCCAGAGAGCGTCGCCCGTGCGCTCGTGGAGCTTGAGGAAGGCGTAGCCGTTTCCGCCCGTGCCATGGCAAAGGTTCGAGCCTTTGCAAAGAGGCCCGGCCGCCCACGTCGCCTCGCCAGCGGCCCAAAGGAGCTCGTCGAGCGTGGAGCTGGGGAGTTCGGCAAGACAGATGACGAAGCCGGGCGCGCCGTGGCAGAACTGCATCAGCCGGGGGTACGGGGCATCGCCTTGTGAAGCCAGCTGCGCTGGCCAGCTGGCCATCTTGCCTTCTCGCGTGGCTGTCCGCCCGATCGTGGTGGCGATGACCTGCTCCCAGGCTGCCCAGTCGCCGGCGTCCAGCAGGTGCCGGCCATGGAGGAGCGCACGCGTGGTCGCGACGAACCCGTGGACGGCGCCGAGATAGGTGCTCCGGCGGCCGTAGAGGTCTTGCGACCAGTAATGGCAGCCGTGCTCATCGGACCACTGAAGCTGCGACCAGAGGCGCGCGGCGGTGCGGCGGAAGAGATCGGCCCAGCGCGCGTCGCCGAAGCGCTCGTGCAGGAACGACGCCGCCAGCATGGTGCCGGGCGCCCCCCACATCAGCTCCCGCGCCGGGTGCTCGAGGTTGCGCTCGATGAGCGCCGCGAGCCGATCGGCTCGCTCCTCGGTGGGCCGCTCGCCCTGCGCCATCAGGAGGATGGGCGTTTCCCCCATCATGAACGCGGCGCTCTCATCACCCGGCATCGAGGCCAGCCATGCGCGGTTGCGTGGCACGAGCTCGTCGAGCTGCTCTGTATAGCGCCTCGCGTCCGGCGCCGCCCCCACCGCATGCAGGTAGCGCAGCGCCCAGATGACGCCTGAAGCGCCGTGGTAGAGCGGCAGCGCCGGCTGGCTCGGGTCGTCGCCGGGCTCGACGTCCTTCGGGTGCAGCGGCCAGTACGCGTCTTCCGAGAAGCGCGCCTCGGTGTCGCGAACGATGCCCTGGATGGCGTCGCGCGCGACGTCCTCGTCCCATGCGATGGATGTCAATGCCTCGTGGCGTTCGGGTTCGTGCAGCATGCGGTGCCTTTGCCTGCTCCGCGAGTGTAGCTCTTTTCAGGAGGGTGAGCGGCTGCGGAGGAGGAGACCTGCCGGCGCCTCGGGCGAGCGTCGCGCTCGACCACAGGCCGCCGCGCGGCCTCTACACCGCCAGCGCCTCGGTCAGCTTCCAGAGCCGCTCCTGCGCGGCCTCGTCGAGCGCCGCCTCAGCCGCCGGCTTGATGCGGCTCTTCTCGAAGTATTCGCCCGTCACCCCGGCCAGCTCCGGCGCCGTGGCCACGTGCAGCGAGCACTCGGCCCCTTGCTCGGGCGTGAGCAGGAACAGGTTGAAGAGCTTCATAAGGAGCTTTGGATAATCGCGCATCAGGTCAGTCCTGACCACCCCCGGATGGACGGCGTTGACCGTGACGCCGGTGCCCTCGAGCCGCCGGGCCAGCGCCTTGGTGAAGAGCACGTTCGCGAGCTTCGACTGGGCGTATGCCGCGGTCGTGCCGTACTTCCGCCGCTCGAACTGCAGGTCCTCCCAGTCCATCCGGCCGCGGTAGTGCAGCTTCGAGGACAGGACCACGACCCGCGACGGCGCGCTCTTCTTCAGGAGCGGGAGGAGGTCCTGCGTGAGCAGCCACGTCCCCACGTGGTTCACTCCGAACGTCGCCTCGAGCCCGTCCTCGGTCGTGCCGCGCGAGCTCCGCCATACCCCGGCGTTGTTCACAAGGACGTCCAGGCGCTCGTGCGCCGCGCGGAACCGCTCGCCGAAGGCGCGGATGCTCGCCTTGCTCCCGAGATCCAGCGGGATCACCTCCACGTCCTTGTGGCCGGTAGAGCGCGCGATGTCGTCGCGCGCCGCCTCCCCTCTGCCCGTGTCGCGGCACGCCAGCACCACCTTCGCGCCGCGCTGAGCGAGGCCGCGGGCCGTCTCCTTGCCAATGCCCGTGTTGCCGCCGGTAACGATGCAGACCTTCCCGTTCACGGCGCTCCTCTCTCAGGTTCCAGCGGTGAGCGCAAGGCCACCGCGCGCGCGCCTCGCCACCGAAGACGCCAGGGACGCCGAGGCGCCCCCCCCGCCTCGTGACGGCGCAAGGTCCCTATCCCGCGAAACTCCAGCGAGAATCGCGACCCCCTTGACGTGGACGCGCCCCCAGCTTCTCCTGATTCTCTATGCTCAGCCTAAGAGTATCTCTGGTGCGACGGGCGTGCTTCGTGTTCGGCATGCTGGCGATGACCGTGGGGTGCGGGAGCAGCGGACCCCCTGGCGAACCCGAGCCGCTCGGGGCCGCGACCGGGGCGCTCACGGGCGACGAGCCGGACCTCGTGATCTCGAGCGCGAGCGCGCCGCCCAGCGTCCTGCCGGGCGGCTATTTCACGACGTGGGTCACTGTGTGCAACCAGGGCAATTCGGCGAGCTACAGCACCCAGGTCGAGGTGAGTCTGTCGGACGACGACATCATCACACCGTCGGATCCCATCACCGGCTATGCGCCGCTGGGGTATCTCGACGCGGGGCAATGCGTCGAGCTCGGCGTCCAGACCGCCCCGGCGGTGCCCGATGGCGCGTACACGCTCGGCGTCGTGGTGGACTCGTTCGAGCAGGTGATCGAGCTGTCGGAGACCAACAACGCGGCGGTCGCAGGCGAGATCGGCATCGGCTATGGCCCAGATCTCATCGTCTCGGCCGTGAGCGGCCCGCCCAGCGCGCTCCCCGGCGGCGGCTTCGAGGTCCAGGCCACGGTGTGCAACCAGGGCACGACGCCGAGCCAGAGCGCGCTCGTGGATGTGCTCCTCTCGCCGGACGCCGCGATCGAGCCGTCGGATCACCTCCTCGGCGGCATTCCGGTTCCATGGCTGGATCCTGGCCAGTGCGAGTCGGTGACCATGCCCGCCAGCGCCAGTGTCCCCGAAGGCGCCTATCACCTCGGCGCGATCGCGCACGAGAACGGCTGGGACGAGGAGCTCATCACGTCCAACAACGCCTCGGCGGGCGGGCTGCTCGGCGTCGGCTACCAGCCGGACCTCGTCGTCTCGGCGGTGAGCGGGCCGCCGAGCGCGACGCCTGGCGGCATCATCGACGCCTTGGTGACCGTCTGCAACCAGGGCACGACCCCGAGCTACGGCAGCAACGTGGAGCTGTACGTCTCTTCGGACGCGATCATCACGGCGGCCGACGCCCCCCTGGGCGGCGATTCGGTGCCGTACCTCGATCCGGGGCAGTGCGCGACCCGGACCTTCCAGCCGAGCGTTTACGTGCCTGACGGCGCCTATCACCTCGGCGCGATCGTCGATCCGTACGATGGGGTTCCCGAGCTCATCGAGAACAACAACGCCACAGCTGGCGCCGTGGTCGGCGTCGGCTATCGGCCGGATCTCATCGTCACCTCGGTGAGCGCCCCGCCGAGCGCCCTTCCGGGCAGCGGCTTCGGTGCCACCGTCACCGTCTGCAACCAGGGCACGAGCCCGAGCTACAGCGCCGCCCTGGAGCTGCGCCTGTCACCCGACGACAACATCACGTGGACCGACCCGCCCGCCGGCGGCGCCCAGGCGCCGTACCTGGATCCGGGGCAATGCGCCGCCGTGACCATCCCGGCGAGCGCTTACGTGCCAGACGGCGTCTATCACCTCGGCGCGATCGTCGATCTGTACAACTCGCAAGAAGAGCTGAACGAGGCCAACAACGCGGCGTCGGGCGGGCTGCTCGGCGTGGGCCATCGGCCGGATCTCATCGTCTCCGCCGTGAGCGGGCCGCCGACGCTCGTGCCTGGCAGCGGATTCAGCGCTTCCGTCACCGTCTGCAACCAGGGCACGACGCAGAGCTACGGCAGCGACATCGCCGTGGTGCTCTCGTCCGATGAGGCGATCACGCCGTTCGACGCGCCCGCCGGGGGCGGCTATGTGCCCGGTCTGAGCCCCGGGCAGTGCGCCTCCGTCGCCGTGCCCGCGAACGCCAACGTGCCCGACGGCGCCTATCACCTCGGCGCCGTCGTGGACCCGGGCGGCTCGCTGCTCGAGCTCATCGAGACCAACAACGCGGCGGCGGGCAGCCTGATCGGCGTCGGCCACGGCCCCGACCTCATCGTCTCCGCCGTGAGCGGGCCGCCGAGCGTGTTCCCCGGCGGCGGCTTCGATGCGTCGGTCACCGTCTGCAACCAGGGCACGCAGACGAGCTACGGCACCCACGTGGAGCTGCGCGTCTCCGCGGATGCGACGCTCACGACCGCCGACTTCCTCGCCGGCGGCGGTCCTGTGCCGTACCTGGATCCGGGCCAGTGCGCCACCGTGACCTTCCCGGCGAGCGCTCATGTGCCCGAGGGTGCCTACCACCTCGGCGCGATCGTCGACCCGCAGGGCGGGGTCCCCGAGCTCATCGAGACCAACAACGCGGCCTCAGGCGCTCTGATCGGCATCGGCTACTTGCCTGACTTCACCGTCGCTTCCGTGAGCGGCCCGCCCAGCGTCCTGCCGGGCAGCGGCTTCGACGCGGAGATCACCGTCTGCAACCAGGGCATGACCCCGGGCTCCAGCATGGTGGAGCTGCGCCTGTCCGCCGACGCCACGATCACGGAGGCCGACGCGCTCGCGGGCGGCGCGCCGACGCCTTACCTGGATCCCGGCCAGTGCGCGGCCGTGACGATCCCCGCCAGCGTCTACGTGGCCGACGGCGCCTACCACCTCGGCGGGATCGTCGATCCGCACGGCTGGCAGCCCGAGTTGATCGAGACCAACAACGCGGCGCCGGGCGATCTGATCGGCGTCGGTTATTGGCCCGACCTCGTCGTCTCCGCCGTGAGCGGGCCGTCGAGCGTGACCCCCGGCAGCAGCTTCAACGCCGCCGTCACCGTCTGCAATCAGGGCACGACGCAGAGCTACAGCGTCGACGTCGAGCTGCTGCTGTCGGGCGACCGGGCGATCATGCCCTCAGACAGCCACGCCGGGAACGGCTATGTCCCAGGGCTGAACCCCGGGCAGTGCGCCTCCGTCGTCGTGCCCGCGAGCGCCTATGTGCCCGACGGCGCGCATCACCTCGGCGCGATCGTGGACCCGAGCGGCGCGCTCGCCGAGCTCATCGAGACCAACAACGCCGCGGCGGGCAGCGTGCTCGGCGTCGGCTACCAGCCCGACCTCATCGTGTCCTCGGTGGGCGGGCCGCCGAGCGTGATCCCCGGCGGAAGCTTCGACGCGTCGGTCACGGTCTGCAACCAGGGTACGCAGCCGAGCTATGGCACCCAGGTGGAGCTGCTCCTCTCCGCGGATGCGACCCTCACGATCGCCGACTCCCCTGCTGGCAGCGGTCCGGTGCCGTACCTGGATCCGGGCCAGTGCGCCACCGTGACCTTCCCGGCGAGCGCGTACGTGCCCGACGGTGCCTATCACCTGGGCGCGATCGTCGACCGGGACAACTGGGTTCCCGAGCTCATCGAGACGAACAACGCCGAGGCGAGCGCCGTGTTCGGCGTCGGCAACTGGCCCGACCTCATCGTCTCCGCGGTCAGCGGCCCGCCCAGCGCCATGCCGGGCAGCGGCTTCGACGCTTCCGTCACCGTGTGCAACCAGGGCACGCAGCCGAGCTACGGCAGCGACGTGGAGCTCTACCTGTCCGACGACGCCGCGATCACGGAAGACGACACGCACGCTGGCGCCGGCATGGTCCCCTTCCTGGCACCCGGGCAGTGCACCTCCGTGCTCGTCCTCGCGAGCGCCTATGTTCCCGATGGCGCGTATCGCCTCGGAGCGATCGTCGATGTGAACGACTGGCACGAAGAGCTGATCGAGTCGAACAACGCCGCCTCGGGCGACCTCATCGGCGTGGGCTTCCAGCCCGACCTCGTCGTCTCGGCGGTCAGCGGTCCGCCCAGCGCCCCGCCGGGCAGCGGATTCGATGCTTCCGCCACCGTCTGCAACCAGGGCACGTCCCCGAGCTACGGCGTCGACCTCGAGCTCTTCCTGTCGAGCGACGACGCGATCTCGCCCGCGGACATCCACGCCGGGAGCGGCTATGTGCCCGGCCTGAGCCCTGGACAGTGCACCTCCGTGCTCGTCGCTGCGAGCGCCTATGGGCCCGATGGCGCCCACCACCTCGGGGCGATCGTGGACCCGGGCGAATCGCTCGTCGAGCTCATCGAGAGCAACAACGCTGTGGCGGGCAGCGTGATCGGCGTCGGCTTCGGGCCGGATTTCATCGTCTCCGCCATGAGCGGGCCGCCGAGCCTCGCACCGGGTGATAACTTCAACGCCGAGGTCACCGTCTGCAATCAGGGCACGCAGGCGGGCTACGGCGGCGACGTGGAGCTGCGCCTCTCCTTGGACGCGACCATCACGACGGCCGACTTCCTGGCCGGAAACGGGCCGGTGCCGTCCCTCGCGCCGGGCCAGTGCGCCACCGTGACCTTCCCGGCGAGCGCGTCGTACGTGCCCTGGGGCGCCTATCACCTCGGCGCGATCGTCGATCCGTACGGCTGGACTCCCGAGCTCATCGAGACCAACAACGCCGCGGGGGGCAGCGTGCTCGGCGTCGGCTATGGACCGGACCTCATCGTCTCCGTGGTGGAGGGCCCCCCCAGCGCCCTGCCAGGCAGCAGCTTCGATGCCGAGGTCACCGTCTGCAACCAGGGCACGTTGCCGAGCCACTTCAGCCACGTGGAGCTGCGCCTGGCGACCGACGATCACGCGGCCTACACCGGATTCTACCTCGGAAGCGCGCCGGTGCCGTACCTGGATCCTGACCAGTGCACGGTCGTGACCATCCCCACCTCCCTGGCGGCGCCCGACGGCACCTATCACCTCGGCGCCATCGTGGACCCCTACGCGTGGACGCAGGAGCTCATCGAGACCAACAACACCAACGCAAGCAGCGTGTTCGGCGTCGGCTACCGGCCGGATCTCATTGCGTCCGTGAGCGGCCCATCGACCGCCGCGCCGGGCAGCGGCTTCGACGCCATCGTCACCGTGTGCAACCAGGGCACGACCCCGAGCGGCGGTACGAGCGTCGATGTGCTGCTGTCGTCAGACGGGACGGTCACGCCCTCCGATATCCATATCGGCAACAGCTGGGTCCCCGGGCTGAGCCCTGGCCAGTGCGAGAGCGTCACCGTGGCCGCCGGCGCCTACGCTCCCGACGGCGCCTACCACCTCGGCGCCATCGTGGACCTGAACGGCCCGGTCCAGGAGCTCATCGAGACCAACAACGCCGCCGCCGGCGAGCTGATGGCCATCGGCCACGGCCCCGATCTCGTCGTCTCGGCGGTGAGCGGCCCGCCGAGCGTCACGCAGGGCAACCTCTTCGACACCTCGATCACCGTCTGCAACCAGGGGACAGCCCCGAGCTACGGCACCATGGTGGAGGTCCGGCTGTCGGCCGACGCGACGATCACGACGGCCGACTTCCTCGCCGGAGGCGCCTGGGTGCCGAGCCTCGATGTCGGCCAGTGCGAGAGCCTCTTCGTCCCCGCTGACACCTACGTCCCCGTGGATACCTACACGCTCGGCGCCATCGTGGACGCCTACGGCGAAGTCCCCGAGTTCCTCGAGGGCAATAACGCCACGGCCGGCGGCGAGCTCCTCGTCAGCTTCTGATCGCCCGCTTCCACGTCGGGAGAGGCCGGCAGCGCGCGACGCGGATCGCGCTCGGCCGCGTGGCCGACCTGACCAGCAAAGCGGCCGGGGTTCACCGCGCTGTGCGGTTGCGCGCTTGATCCCATCGTCGAGCCTAGTCGGGTAGGCCGGGGTCGACTGCCCCCCGGCCCCCCACAGATCCGGACGTGCGGAATTCCCGCATCCGGCTCTTCGGGACACGGGTTTGCTACGACCGGGCAGGAGCGGGGTGCGTGATGCGCGGCTGCGGAAGGGGATACCTCTTCAGCAGCCGGTTCATCCGCTCCCAGGTCATCTTGGCGTTCTGCAAGCGGCGATCGAGCCACTTGCGCCACACCGCGACGACCTCCCAGGCGAAGCGACGGAGCGCCTCCGAGTTCCCGGTGATCCCGTAGTACTCGTAGTGACCCCGCAGCTTCATGGCCAAGCCCTCCTGCTGACTGCTCAGCTCATCATGCATGTCGCCCCTGCACCACTCCGCTACGCGCCGCAGCGCGCGGCTGAAGCGGTCCTTGGCGGTCCTGCGTTTGATTGCGTGCGCCGTGTTCCGATCCGCATCGAGCGCCTCGCGCAGCCGGAAGAGCGCGCGCGAGCAGCCCCGCTCCTTGTCGTCACCGACCGGGTGATGGGCCGATCGATGGGCGGCTGCAGGAGCCACCAGAAGTCGGCGTCGTCGACGGTCGCGAAGATCTTGATGACATCGACGGCCGAAGCGCGCCCGTAGCGCAGGACAGACTGGATTGCCAACCAGACATCCTTCCCGGCGTCCACGGGGGTGTTAAGGAACATGGCACGAAGGTCAAGCTGGGACGGAGGGGGAGCCAACGTCGGTTCGTCTCACGCCGGTCTTCGGTAACAGCCACGCGACGCCCGTACTCGTCGCGCACGAAGTTGCCCTGGGAGCCGACCAGGATGGCGCAGCGCTTCGCCTTTCATGAAGGCGCCCCCGGCGCCGGTGCCGGAGCCAACGGAGCTCGAGTTCGTCGACCTGGGTTTTCCGCCCTTCCGCGGCGGTCCGTTCCGCTACGTCGACGCCGTCGGCGCCGGAGAGGCCCTGAAGCGGATTCAGGGGTACGAGCAGCAACACGGCAAGCGCTGGACGCCGACGCCCGTGCTGGTCGAGATAGCGAACAGCGGGAAACGCTTCTACCCGTGAACCATCGGCGCGCGTCGGGTCGCTCCCCGCGGCCCGTCCGCCGCCGGCGAATCCGATCGTCTTAATCGGAACACCATTGCACGCAGCCTTTCATCCTCCGTCCTCCGCCGAGGCGAGCGCCGCGCGTGCCGCTCGTTATGCCCTAGACACGAGGCCCCGCGCACCGTTTCTCCGCAGAAACCTGGTCGATTGACGCTCGCCCGAGATCATCGTATCTCTACTAAATGGCAGCCGCGAGCATCCCGTTCTCTTCGGTCTCTGACACCAGCGGCGTCCTGCGCGGACGCGACATGCTGTGTTTCGCCCACGACTGGACAGGAGATCCGCTCTCCAAGACCCACCTCATGCGCGGGCTGTCGAAGGACAACCGCATCCTCTGGGTGAGCTCCATCGGATACCGCGCGCCCAAGGCCTCCGGCCGCGATTTCCGGCGCATCCTCGACAAGCTCAAGGCCTTCACCGAGCCGGTGCGCGAGGTCGAGCCGAACCTCTTCGTGCTCAACCCGCTCGCCATCCCGGCCTGGGGCAACCCGGCCATGCACGCGGTCAACCGGGAGCTGCTCAAGCTCCAGGTGCGGCGGGCGACGGATCGGCTCGGCCTCCGCAACGTGGTCAACTGGGTCTTCACGCCCACGGCCGCCGTCATCGCCGGCGCGCTCGGCGAGTCGTTCCTGATCTATTACTGCGTCGACGAGTTCACCGCCTTCCACGATGTCCCAGCCGAGCTGATGGATCTCGAGCGATCCCTCGTCGAGAAGGTCGACCTCTGCATCGTCTCCTCGGAGAAGCTGCTCCGCACCAAATCGCAGTACAACCCGCGCACGGCTCTGGTGCGCCACGGCGTGCAGTACGAGCACTTCCGCACGGCGCTCGCCCCCAAGACGAAGATCCCGGCGGACATCGCCGCCCTCCCCAAGCCGGTGATTGGCTATTTCGGCCTGATGGCCGACGAGTGGATCGACATCCCGCTCATGGAGGCGGTCGCCAGGCACTTCTCCGGCGGGTCGATGGTGCTGCTCGGCAAGGTGACGACCGACATCTCCCGCCTCACCGCGCTGCCCAACGTCCACGTCCTCGGCCGCAAACCCTTCTCGGAGCTGCCGGCCTACTGCAAGGGCTTCGACGTGGCCATCAACCCCTTCCCTATCAACGAGATGACGCTCAACGCCAACCCCCTCAAGGTCCGCGAGTACCTCGCCGCCGGCCTGCCGGTGGTCTCGACCCGGATCCCCGAGGTCGAGGTGGTGAAGGAGGCCCGCATCGGCGACACGACCGAGGCGTTCATCGAGCTGCTCGAGGAAGAGCTGAAGCTGCCCGGCCCGCGCCCGGAGCGGGGCGCGTCGATGCGATACGAGAGCTGGGAGGTGAGGATCGAAGAGGTGAGGCGGGCGGTGGCGGCGACCGGGAGATATTGAGTCTCCCGGCGGCGGGAGGCGGCCTCGCGCGCCGACGGCGACCCGCTCCCCGAGGCGCCCCCTCCCGCCGGCCCGAACCTAGTTCCGCCCGCCAGAGGTCCGGCCAGGGATCCGGCGAGAGATTTCAACGCAAAGTCGCAAGACGCAAAAATGAATAAATTCTGTTCATTTTTGCGGCTTTGCGCTCTTGGCGTCTTTGCGTCAAAATCTCTCTTCGTTCGCGAGACAGATCCCTGGCGGGATTTCTGACACGCAGAACTAGGGATCCCCTCGCGCCCGGCGGCGCGCGCCTTCTACGAGCGGATCGACCGCGTGATCCTCCCCTCGCTCGCCGCGCTGGGCGTTCCGGCGTACGAGGCGTGGGCGCTGCGCCTCGAGGTCCCCGCCCAGGCCGAGAATCGCTGAGACGTCACTCGCCATCTCACGCGCGAAACACCCGTGAGATGGGCTCGCCGATCAGCCCCGCGAGGAGCCGCTCTCCCTCCGGCCACGGCCCAAAGCCGGCGTCGACGTTGATGTGCCCACACGGCCCCGCATGGATCAGCTGGCTCCCCCAGGCGCGCGCGAAGGCTTCGGCTCGCTCCGGGGTGCAGTAGGGGTCGTCCGAGCTCGCGACGACCATCGACGAAAACGGGAGCCTGACGCTGGGCAACGGGTGGAACGTCGCCGCGTCGCGCGGATAGCTCGGCGATTCGGTGTCGGCCGGCGCGACGAGCAGCGCTGCGCGCACGGGTCGCGCGCCCAGCGACGCCCAGTGGACCACCGTGCTCACGCCGCAGCTGTGCGCGACCAGCACCGGGGGCTCGGCGCTGGCAGCGACCGCCCGGTCGAGCGCCTCGACCCAAGCGCGTCGGTCCGGGTGATCCCAGTCGGGCATCTCCACGCGGCGCGCGAAGCAGAGCCTCTCCTCCCAGAGCGTCTGCCAGTGGCGAGGCCCGGAGCCGCTGTAGCCAGGGACGATGAGCAGCGACAGCATCGTGAGAAGACCTCCCCGCGAAGGAAGAGGGTACAGAGGAAGCGGGTGAAAATCACCTCGTCACCACCCCGCAGACCCCAGAGCGAAGGCGACCCCCTCCGACGCGTGGACAAGCCATTGATATGGCTCGCTTTTCCAGCAGTGAGTCGGGACGGATAGAGAAAAATATACGATCGGCCGCGCGCGGGTCGCCCACGGGCGTCACGGCGCATGTCGTCGGCATCCCAGGCGCCGTCGAAGCGCTCGTGTCCTCGCGCGAAAAGAGGGAACCCTCTGTATCAGCGGCTGTACGGTGGGAGAGCTGCTCGACGATCCACACGCGCCTGTGGTCACACGAAACGCAGCCGCCGTCGCCCTCTACCGTTTCTGGCGGCGCGGCGCGCTCCGCCGCGCGCCGTGATGGGGCCGAGGTAGCCCAGGCGCGCCGGATTCATTCGATTTCCACGACCTGTGGCAGACGCTGTGCGCGCTTCTCTTCATCCTCCTGGCTCGCAAGGCGCAGTCACCACCGAGACCGCACCCCGCTGGCGGCGACGCGGCGATGCGGCGATGAAAGTGCCCTGCTACTCCCGCATGGGACTTCCATGTCCCTCGATTCCTGTGTAAATATGCCAGATGCTGTCGGCGCTGGATGTCGAATGGCCGCCGGCAGGATTCTCTTGGTTGCGAACAACGTGTGACCTTACCGTGAAAGGTGTTTCAATGAATCAAGGATCGTCTTCGAGACGTCTGTCCAGGAGCCGCGTCGGGAGCTCCCTGTCTGTCCTTCTCTGCGTGCCCGTGGTGGCGCTCGCGCTCGCCGGTTGCGGCGGCACGGAGCCCTCCTCTTCGTCCGAGTCCGACGACTCCACGCCGGACCGAGACGAAACCATGAGCTGGGAAGAGTTCCAGGCGAACGTTTACCGCGACCCGCAGCGCGGGGTCTACATCATCGACGACGAGCAGGGGCTCAACGACGCGGAGCTGCGTGTCGTCTACGAGCGCTATGTCAAGACCGGGGCGCTCGTCGTGAAGCCGCTCGGACGGCGCTGATCACGCCTCGCAGGGATACGATCGATAGCTCGCGCTGAGCGTCCCAATCGGATGCCTCACGCCGCGCCAGCCAGCGACAGGGCGAGCCAGTCGTCGAAGCGCGTCGGCATGACGCGCGCGCCGTCGCCCGGGGTGAGCGACCGATCGTCGATCCGGAGACCAAAATAGGGCGCTTCCGCGTCGGCGATCACCTCGCGGCGGTCCTTCTTCGCGCTCAGGTACTTGCCGACGAACTCGGCGAGCGGGCGCCTCTCGGGGCCGGCCACCTCGAGGATGCCGTTCACGGGCGCCCCGAGCGTGACGTCGGCCAGGGCCTCGGCGACGTCCTCGGACGCGATCGGCTGCAGGTGCGCCGACGAGAGGCGGACCCGCTCAGCGTCAGCGCTGGAGCGCGCGATGCCGTCCATGAACTCGAAGAACTGCGTGGCCCGCAGGAGGGTGTAGGGGATCCCGGAGGCCTCGATCAGCGCCTCCTGCGCCATCTTCGCGCGAAAATAGCCGCTGCCGAGCATTCGATCGGTGCCGACCACCGAGAGCGCCACATGATGTTTGACGCCCGCGGCGGCCTCGGCGGCGAGCAGGTTGCGGCCCGAGGTCTCGAAGAAGTCGAGGACCGCCTTGTCCTCGAACGACGGCGAGTTCGCCACATCGACAACGACCTCGGCTCCTGCGAGCGCTCCGGCGAGCCCCTCGCCCGTGAGGCTGTTGACGCCCGTGGAAGGCGACGCCGCGACGACCTCATGGCCCTGCTGGCGGAGCCTGCGCACGAGCTTCGTCCCGATCAGCCCGGTCCCACCGATAACCACGATCTTCATGTCTTTCTCCCTTGTCGATCACGCGAGCGACCGGCGCCTTGCTCCTGTGACCCCGCGCTCGCCGTCAATGACGAAGCGGGTATAGCTCGTGTGACATGGGGCGAAGGAAAAATGACAGCCGCGCCGCCTCGCTTGGAGACCCCGCGCGACGACCCCGATCAGAACGGCGTGTCGCCTTCGTCCGGAACGATGATCGACTTCAGCGCCCCGTCCTGGCAATCCGCCTGCAGGCGGAAGCCCTTCTCGGCTTCGGACAGGTCGAACCGGTGCGTGACGATGGACTCGACGTCCACCGCCCCCTCGGCGACCAGGCGGATCGCCCGCGGGTACACGTGCCCCATGCGCCGGGAGAACTTGATCTTCAGCCCCTTGCGGCGGCACAGCGCCGCCGGCAGCGAATAGCGATCGCCCTCGGGGATGCCCGCCAGCAGGATCCTCCCGCCGATGCGCGCGGCCTCGGCCGCGTGGTGGAAGCCCTCGGGCGAGTTCGTCGCCTCGATCACGAGATCGACGCCGCGGCCGCCCGTCCACTCCGCGATGGCCGCGAACGTCGGCGCAGCGTCGTGCGCGCCCAGCCGGCGCGCGGCCTCGGCCCGGTAGGCGACAGGGTCGATCGCGAAGACGCGCTCGACGCCGGCCAGGCGCGCGAGCTGGACCAGGCACAGGGCGATCGGCCCGCACCCCAGCACCGCCACCGTCTCCTGCAGGTGGGGCCGCGCCAGGTCCATTGCGTGGATCGCGACGCCCAGCGGCTCCAGCATCACGGCCTTTCGCACCGAGAAGCCGCTGGGGACCGGCACCAGCTGCTCGGGGCGCACCGCCAGCCGCTCCGCCATGCCGCCGTGGAGCGGCGGCGCGCCAAGGAACTCCACGTGCGGGCACAGGTTCACGTGGCCGCGATGGCACCACTCGCAGCGGCCGCAGGCGTGCGCGGGGTCGACGGCGACCAGCTGCCCCCTCGACAGGCCCAGCGCCGGGTGGTCGTCGACGACCCAGCCGGCGAACTCGTGCCCTGGCACGAAGGGGTCCCGGACCTGCGCCGCGCCGATCCCGCCCTCCAGGTAATAGTGCAGATCGCTGCCGCAGATCCCGCAGCCCGCGACCCGGATCGTCGCCATGCCCTCGCGAGGCCGCGGAGGTTCGACCTCGCCGAGCCGGACATCGCGGATGCCGTGAATGAAGGTTGCGCGCACCGTTCCAGTCTCCCTTTCAAGGCTCCGCCGGCTCCCCGGCGGCACCGCGCTCGACGATTGTGCCGGCGCGATTCCGTACTGTAGTCTGCGCCCGTGATCGCTTGTCAATCCTGTGTTCCGGGTCGCTGACGGCGCCATGCAGGCCGACCTCGTCCTCGGCATCGACCTGAGCACCACCGCCGCCAAGGCGGCGGCCTTCGACGTCCAGGGGCGCTCGCACGCCGCCGGCCGCGCGCCGCTCTCGCTGGCCCGGCCGGCTCCTGAGCGATTCGAGCAGGATCCCCGGGACTGGTGGGCCGCCCTGTGCCGCGCGGTCACCGGCGTCACCGCCGCGGTGGACCCGGGCCGCATCGCTGGCCTCGCGATCGCGCACCAGCGCGAGACCTTCGCCTGCCTCGGTCCCGACGGCGAGCCGCTCCGCCCCGCCATGCTCTGGCTGGACGGCCGCGCGCGCGGGCACCTCGGCGCCGTGATCGACCGCATCGGGCGAGACCGCCTGCGGGCGCTGTCCGGCAAGGCCGCGGACTTCGGCCCGGCGCTGCCCAAGATCGCCTGGCTGGCCAGCGAGGAGCCGGACACCCACCGCCGCACGGCCCTCTTCTGCGACGTGCAGGCGTACCTCGTGCAGGCGCTGACCGGGCGCGCCCGCACCAGCTGGGCGAGCGCCGACCCGCTCGCGCTCTTCGACATCGGCGCGCGCCGCTGGTCCGAGGAGCTCTGCGCCGCCGCCGGCATCACGCCCGACCGGCTGCCGGAGGCGCTCCCTCCCGGCGCGCCGCTCGGCGCGGTGTCGGCGGCCGCCGCGGCGGCCACCGGCCTGCGCGAGGGCACGCCGGTGCTGGCCGGCGGCGGCGACGGCCAGATGGCCGGGCTCGGCGTCGACGCCCTGGACCCGCGGCGCGCCTACCTGAACCTCGGCACGGCGGTGGTCTTCGGCGTCTTTTCCCCCGAGCCGCGGCAGGACCCGGCGTGGCGGACCATGACGAGCGCCTCCGGCCGCGGCTACGTGCTGGAGAGCAGCCTGCGCAGCGGTGCGCTGCTCTCGGACTGGTACCTGCGCCGCCAGCTGGGCGTCGATCCGCGCGACGGGGCCGCGATGGCCGCGCTCGAGGCCGAGGCGGCTTCGCTGCCGCCCGGCAGCGGCGGCCTGCTGCTCTTGCCCTACTGGGAGGGCGCCATGAACCCCCACTGGGATCCCGACGCCCGCGGCGCGATCCTGGGCCTCACGGACGCGCACGGGCGCGGCCACGTCTACCGCGCCCTGATCGAGGGCGTCGCGCTCGAGCAGGCCCTGGTGCTGGACCTGATGCGCGGCGCGGCGGGGATCGAGGTCGCGGAGTTCGCCGCGGTCGGCGGCGTGGCCGCGAGCGACCTCTGGTGCGCCGTGATGGCCGATGCGACGGGCGTCGCCATCGAGCGGTCCGAGACGGTCGAGGCGGCGTGCCTGGGCGCCGCCATGTGCGCGGCCGCCGGCGCCGGGCTGGCCGGGAGCATCGAGGCGGCCGCGAGGGCGATGCGCGGGACCGCCACGGCGACGTTCCATCCCGACGCCGCGCGCCGGGGGCGCTACGCGGCGTTGCTGGGGATCTACCGCGACATGTATCCGCAGCTCTCGGGGCTGCTGCGCCGCCTCTCGGCCTTCACGAGGGAGTAAGTGCGCCCGCTCGCCACGGGGCGCGATCCGCGGCGGCAGACCTGCGCTCCTCAAGGAGGCGCCGCTACCAACGCCCGCGAGCTGGACAGCCCGTCGTTGGCCGGTATCGCTCAGCTCAGACCGTCGAGTACCTCGGCAAGCGACACGGCGATGATGGCCCGCTCATGCCATCGCTCCAAAGTCTCCGGATCCTTCTCGGCCAGGATGCGCTCGCGCGCCACGTCCGGCACGGCGATGCCACGAACCCTGAGCGCGGTCAGCACGGCACGCGCCGCCTCCTCGGCGCGCCCCTCTTTCCGCTCCTCGGCCCGAAGCTTCCGCTCGTATTCCTCGAACCACGCCCGGATCTCTGCGCTCACATCGTCCTCCTCGTCCGTCGTCGGCTCATGGCTTGCGAACCGGAAGTGTACCAGCAGCGGCGTGGCGACGCTCTTCTCCCAGGCACCGTCCGGCAGGGCCGCCAGATCCGCCAGCGCCTCACGAAAGCGGCGGCCTGACCCGAGCAGCCGCAGCAGCAGCGTGGCACGCGTCCGGGGCAGCTCCGCGAGCACCACCACGCGCATCACCAGGCCCGGCACGGCCTGGTAGACGCCAGCCTGCGCCGGCTTGAACCCGTAAGCGTCGAGCACCGTCTCAGGACGCCCCCGGCTGATGACGACCAGCGCAGGAAAGTCCACCGCCGGCTGCGAGGGCGCCTCGGTGTCCTCGTCCGGCGCGACGGAGCCAGCTGCAGCGCGGGCGCGACGTTCGAGTTCGTGGTGCCATGTCAGCTGCTTGCGCAAGCACCGCCGGACCAGGCGAAGGCTAGGTGTGCCGTGGAACGGTTCGAACAGGCTCGGCCCGTCGAGAGCTCGCCGAGCAGTCCCATCCTGGCACGCTCCGCCTCCCGAGCTGGATCCGGCACGCAGTAGACGTCGATCTTCTGGGTAGCCGCCAGCACCTCGACCTCGGTTTGCACCGCCGATACGAGGCTCAGCCCATCGCGCAGCAAGTTCTTGGAGAACTGGTCGGAGCGGTTGTGCATCGGCGCGCGACCCTATAACCCATGATCGCGGCGCGGACCATCATCCATCGACCCGGAGAGTCGAATCGTAGAATCGGCAGATTCGACGCGGCATTCGAGTGATGCCCGTAATGCCGCATGAACCGACCTGCACTTACCGACGCGTCGAACCAATCGTATAAGAATCTGCAGCGCGAGGGCGCTCTCAGCAGCGCGCCTGCCTCACGTCTCCTCAGTGCGCTGTCGGATCGCTGACACGCCCCGCGAAGAGGAGCGCCCCCGTCGGCAGATCGCTGATGAAGAAGAAGAACGGCCGGTCCAGCACGATCTCCGCGGGCTCGGGGAAGAGGCCCGAGCCCGTGGCGCCGATGAGGACCGCCGTCGCCGCCGCGGCCTCGGTCCCGGCCTCGTCCACGTCGATGACCGCCTTGTGGATGACGTCCTGGATGAAGAGATCTTCGTCCGGTTCGACCGGGAGCAGCCCCGAGAAGTCGGCGCCGGGGCCGAAGGCGGCCCCCATGCCGAGCTCCGTCAGCGCGTTCTTGAGAGAGGCCGAGGTGCCGAACGAGAACTTCGGCATCGTGATGTCGACCGACCGCGACTGCGTCGAGGCGATGATCGTCTCGAGCACCGCGCCGTCGAGGGACTCCGCCAGCGCGTCCGCGTTCCCCTCGGCGGGCAGGACGAGGAACATCGAGACAGGGGTGCCCGCATAAGGGATCTCCACCGCTTCCCAGCCGTCGCCGGCGCCGTAGCGCGTCTCCTGTGTGCCGTGCATCATCTGGGCGGTGACGCTCGTGCCGTCGCCGCGCTGGAACTCCCCGGCCTTCGTCGCGTCCTCTTTGAACGGCGTGTGCCACGCGGCGTCGAAGTAGATGGCGTTGGTGAGCACGACGAGCGTCTCCGGGTTCACGTTCTTCTTGAGGAGCTCCGGAATCATGCCCTCCGTCTGGTCCTTCACCCACGCGTTGATGAGGCGCTCGGCCTCGTCCGGCGCGGAGGCGAAGTCGGCGAGCCGCACGCGCGCCCCGTAGTTCTCGCCGAGCACCGTCAAGAACGGCTGCTCGAGCGGGAGGTCGAGCTGCGACCAGATCGCGTTGGCCGTGTGGAGCCGGAAGCCGCCTCCCTCGACGTTGCTGGAGCCCTCGGCGCGCTTGTGGAGCTCGAGATCCACGTAGTTGAACGCCGGGTGCAGCCGCTCCTGCGGGAGCTCGAACCGCATCGCCTCGGCCATCGCCTTCTCCGTCGTGGTCCGCGCGCCCGCGTACGTCATGGCGAGCGCCGTCGAGATGCTGTAAGGCGAATAGACGAGGTTCCCGTTCGCGCTGGGGAGCACGCGGCCGAGGTCGAGCGCGAAGCTCGCGTTGTTGCGCGTCAGCAACACCTGATCCTCCTCCGAGACGACCGGGCTCTCGATCCGCGCCGCGTCCGACGGCAGCACGCAGCCCGCCTTCTTCTCGAAGCACTCGACGGCCCCGCCGCCCCCTCCCTGGCCCGAGCCGCCCTCTCCCTGGTCCGGGCCACCGCCGCCGGTGCCGCCTCCATCGTTCGAGCTGCACCCCGCGAGAGCCGACATGAGCACGGTCGCCAAGACAATTGATGTTCTCATGATGCCAGGGTTTTGCAGCCTGCGTGCCAGAGCGCTTTTGCGCCGCAAATCGCATGTTTGTCCCGGGGAGACGAGCGCTGCCAGCAAGCCTGGAGCAGATTGTGCCAAGATGAGCCGCGCGCGGTGCTCACGAGTGAGCCGGGAGGCGCCGTTGATGGCGCAACCGATGGCTCGGCGGGGTCGATGTGCCTGTGCCTCCTTGCCAGACACCGTGGTGTGCTGGGAAGGTCGTGCAGCAGGAGCGGGTTGCGCCGAGGTGCGCCACGGACCATCCTTCGGGCCGACGCGCGAGGCACATGAAGATGGACGAGGGCGCAGGAGAACCGACAGGCACGCGCTCAGCGCGGATCGATCGCGGCGACGTGTTCTGGATAGGGCCCGATGACTCGCGGGGGCCTGTCCCGAGCTACTCCCATCCCCATGTGGTGGTCCAGGACGACGTCTTCAACCACTCGCGCATCACGACCGTGGTCGTGTGCGCGCTGACGTCGAACTTGCACCGGGCGAACGAGCCTGGGAACATCCTGCTCGATGTGGGCGAGGGGAACCTTCCCAGGCAGAGCGTCGTGGTCGTGTCGCAGATCTCCTCGGTCGAGAAGGCCCGCCTGGGCGAGCGGATCGGGTCGCTGTCCGACGCACGGGTGGAGCAGATCCTGGCCGGCCTGCGCTTCCAGCAGGCGTCGTTCTTCAGGCGGTAGCGAGGGGGTGCACCTCGTGGGGCAGGTCAACTTCACCGCGGCTGTGGCGTTGTGCGAGCGCGGCTTCTGGGGAGAAGGATGAATGGCTCACCGCGGTGACCCGGAGGACGCTTTCAGGACGAGGCTTGCCCAGGATCGGGCGCGCATCGAGGCGGCGATCGAGCGGCTTTCGGGGGAAAAGCCGAAGCCTGAGCGGTTCCTGATCGCGCTGGCCGAGGCGTGGGGCCGCCCGGTTCACTATCGGAGTTGTTTCGGTAGGTGGCTGCCGCCTGTCGCCCCGACCGAGCGTGGCGTGAAGAGCGTGGCGCGCTGGGTGGCTGCGTCCAATCCTAACGTCCAGCGAGCCGCCCTCTCCGCCCTCGAGAAGGCTGGGGCGGCTGCGCAGCCTGTTCTGGGTACGGTGGCCGATGCCCTGACGAGCAAGGGGCCCGTCGTGCGGCTCGCCGCAGCCCGCGTGCTCGCGCGCGCTGCGCCGTGTCCCGAGCAGGCTCCGGCGCTCCGTCGTGCGCTCTCCGACGAGCTGTTCACCGTGCGCTGGCTGGCGGTGGAGGCGCTCGCGCGCAGCGGCGACGAACACCCGCTGGCGCCCGTCCTTGCGGCGTCGCGTCCACGGCTCGACGCCTGGCTCGCTGCCTATCGGCTCGATGGCTGGCTGCGCGCGGTCGCCGCCCTTGGCCGGGATGCGTCCGCGCTGCTGCCCGAGCTGAACGAGCTCCTGGACCGGACCTCCGGGCCCAGCCGGAGCGACACGTCGTGGCACGAATCGAGATTCACGATCGAGCGGCTCGTAGGGGAGCTTCGTGCGAACCAGGGTAACCCCTGAACGGGTCCATTCACGCACACGCGAGGCCATGCCAGCGCCTCCGTCCATGGACAACATGCCATGATCCGACGACCGAGCGCCTGTCTGCGGACCGCCGTGCTCGCGCTCTCCGCTGCCGGCTGCGGAGGCGTGGGGGGCACCGCCGCCAGCATGCCCTGCCCACCCCCCACGCCGCCTCCGGCGGCCTCGTCGGTCGATTCCGCCGGCAAGCCTGGCCGCACGAAGCTCAGCGTTGCCCTCATCCCGTGGATTCCAGACGCCGCCGGCGATGACTTCGCGTCCCTGCGAACGATGATCGAGGACGGGTTCGAATCGCAGCATGTTGCGATCGATCTCGAGCTGCGCCTCGTCAAGTCCGATGACAGCTACCACAATCCGACGCGCCTCGCCGGATGGCTCGCGTCCGGTCGCCACGATCTCGTCGAGATCGACACCGTGGTGCTGGGCGATCTGATCGACGCCGGCGTCCTCGAGCCGTGGCCTTCCGTGCCGGAGCGCGACTACCTTGCCGCAGCCAGGTCAGCCAGCGCCGAGATCGACCGAAGTGGCAAGTCCGTCTGGTGGGGTGTACCCCATCTCAGCTGCGGGTTCTTCCTGGTCACGAGATCCGAGAAGCTCGACGCCGCTTCCAGCATCGCCGGCCTCGTGAAGGCCGCGCGCGAGAGCGGGAAGCCCCTCCTCGGGAATTTCGCGAGCAGCTGGGATCTACCCGCCCTCTACCTGGACGCACGCGTCGACAACGGGCTCGATGCCACGGACCCGCTGACCCTGAGCAACGCCGTGAAGCCACCCCTTCACGGTGGCAGCACAGCGGCGCTCAAGCAGCTTGCCGAGCTCTGTCGACAGGGTGACAGGAACCCTTGCATCGACGGCACGTACGACGAGACACTGGAGGGTCCGGTCGAGGAGTTCGTGAAGGGCAACGCGATCGGGTACTGGGGATACAGCGAGCGCCTGCATCGGACCGTCACGCTCATGAAGGCGCAGGGCGTGCCCGTCGAGGGACTGCGTGTGTCGACGATCCCGCTCGGCACCAGCGCCACGCCCCTCCTGTTCACCGACGCCTTCGTGCGGCGAAAGGGATGCTCCGGCGACCCGGCCTGCAATGCCGCGGCCGCCGCGTGGGCGGAGTTCATCACCCGCGACGACGTGATGCGCGATGTGCTCATCTCCAGGGATGCCGGGCCGACCGCGGTGCCGCGCTACCTGTTGCCGGCCACGAGCTCGGCGTTCCAGGCCGAGCCGATAGCCAGGGACGCCCTCTACGCGGAGCTTCGTCCTCTGGCCCAGTCCGGGAGATCGTTTCCGTCGCACGCGTCGATGTACGAGCGGCGGAGCGCGCTCGCGCACCTGCTCGAGACCCAGCTCGCGGCGCGCTGAGAGCCATGTCGCTCGACAGGCTGGTCGGCTCGCAGCGGGCCGAATTGATTGCATTGACAACCAAATCCCTTGCGGTAGGATCGGCCATCATGCGCGACCAGTTCACGGCCGACGGGGGGATCGTCCTCGACAACGCGCTCGGCTTCTGGGTGGCGCGCGTCTACCTCGCCTCCCGCGCCGCGATGTACCGGCGCTTCCGCGCGCACGGCGTCGAGATCACGCCCGAGCAATGGATGGTCCTCGTCCGCCTGTGGGAGCAGGAGGGCGTCACGCAGACGCACCTGGCCGAGCGCACCTTCCGGGACGTGCCCACGATGAGCCGGATCCTCGCGCTCATGGAGCGCGACGGGCTTGTCGAGCGCCGGCTCGATCCGACGGACCGGCGCGCGCGGCTCGTCTACCTCACCGCGCGCGGGCGAGCGCTGCGCAAGGCCCTGTCGGGCGAGGCCAAGGCCCTCGTGGACGAGGGGCGCGCCGGCATCCCGGAGGACGATCTCCTCACGACCCGGCGCACGCTGCAGCGCATCCTCGCGAACCTCGAGCCCGAGGGCTGAAGGTAGCCCCGCCCTCCACGCCGCCTTCTTCCTCATCAATTAATTGCATAGACAACCAATTCAGGAGAGACCCGCATGAGCCAGACCGCTGCTTCCCCTCACTTTCCTGCGCACACGCTCGACACGGCGCCCGCGGCGGCCCGCCCCGCGCTGGAGCGGGCTTCGCGGAAGTTCGGTTTCCTGCCGCTGCCCTTGGCGCGCTTCGCGACCTCGCCGCTCCTTGTGCGCGCCTTCGATGAGCTCCTCGCGGTCTTCGAGGGGGCGACGCTCTCGCCGGTGGAGCGCGAGGTCGTGGTGATGGTCGTCGCCGGCGAGAACGGCTGCGATCTCTGCCGCACGATGCACCGCGGGTTGCTCCTCCGCGCGGGGGCTTCCCCCGAGGTCGCCGCGGCGCTGTTCGAGCGAAGGCCGGCGCCCGACGCGCGCCTCCAGGCGCTCGCGGCGTTCACCGAGGCGACGCTGCGCGAGCGGGGTCAGGTGCCGGACGCCGATCTCGACGCCTTCCTCGGCGCGGGCTTCACCGCCGAGCAGGCCCTCGAGGTGATCGTCGGTATCGGCACCTACACGCTGTCGACGTTCGCGAACCGGATGACCCGCTCCCACGCGCTGCGCTGATCGCGACAGAAGCGCGGGGCTCGAGAGCGGAAGCGCTGCGGTGATCTCGCGTTGGTCTCCTTGACAAGGCGGGGGAAGCGTCAGGTACGCTGGCTCTCCACGACAGAGGGATTCGAGGTAACAGGTGTATGACTGCGCAAATCGGTGACGACGTCGCCTATGCGGGCGCTGACTGGAGCCTGGCGGGCGTGAACGGCGGCGAGCTGTTCGACCCGGCGAGCTACGGACTTCGTGTTCGCCCGGCGAGCACTGCGTGCTGGCGTGGCTTCGTTTGTCGCTATGAGCTTCGCGACAACGCCCTGTACCTCGACGGCCTGGACGTCGCGCTCGAAGGCGAAGCTCCTCCCCTGTTGGACAGGATGCCACAGGAGCCGAAGACGCCCTTGGGATTCACGGCCGCCTACGAAGGCGTCGGGCTCCACGTCCCCTTCAGCGGTGGCCTGCTTCTCGCGCGCGATTTCTTGCTCGATCTGTATGTTCACATGGGCTTCCACCCGGCGTGGAAATACGCCCACGTCCTCGAGGTGGAGCTCGAGGCGGGACGCATCTCGCGCGTCACCGACTGCTCGAAGCCGATGGCCGACATCCGCAGCCGCATCGCGGGCACGGATGAGCCAGGCCCGGGGAGCTCCCACGAGGACATCGAGGCGTGGGTCGAGCGTGCCTTTTCCCGCAAGTACTGACGCGGCCCAATCCGCGGCTGCTACCGGCCGCGCTACGCGCGGCGGCAGGGCCGCAGGCCGTTGGGCGGGCGCGTGCAGGCCTTGACTCCCCTCGGTGGGATGGCGGTGACGCGCTCGCGTCAGCGACGAAAGCCCGCTACGCCGCCGCGGCGAGCCACTTCTCCCAGGCCGCGTAATCGCGCTCCGGGAAATCTTTCCCGCTCACCTTTTTCAGGATCAGGTACGCGAAGTCGTGGTTGTTCGGCTGCTCGAGCTTGAGCAGCTTGAGGAGCGTCGGCCCCGCCTCCTTGATGACCTGTGCATGAAGCTTCGTGCCCTCCGGCCGGTCGATGAGGCCCCACGTCACGGCGGCCGCCTTGTTTCGGTCCGTCGTCGTCGGGCCGTCCAGGGCCTTGAGGAACGGCGCCAGCGGGACGGGCACGTCGTGGTGGAACATGGCGACGTGCGCGACCACGCGCATGGCATTGTTCCGCACGAGGGCGTCGGGATCGTTCAGCATGGGCAGCATCAGCGAGACGAGCTTCTCGCCATCCTTGATGTGCGCGAGCAGAAACGCCGCCGCGCCCCGGTCTTCCGGGTCCTTGTCCGCCTCGAGGATGCGGATGAGCTTGTCCTCGTTCGGCGGAACGTCGTTCACGAATCTCTCGCCGTACGGGCGCAGCTTGTCGTGCTCGTAGCCGCCCAGGCAATGAAACGCGGGGCACGCGGCGCGCTCAGGGCCGATCGCCTTCTCATACATCATGCGGAAGTACGTCTCCTGGTAGTCCTTCCACGCCGCGAGCAGGCCCGCCGGATCCTCGAAATCGCCCTTGGGCTGCGGGCCGAAGGTGAGGCGCTTCTTCAAATCCCTGCGCTCCACCACGTCGACGGTGACATAGGCCTTCAGGGCCTCGCCCCTGCCGTAATAGATGATGGGTGAGAGCTCGATCCAACCGATCGCCTTGTGCTCGGCGAGGATCACCTCGACCATCTCCTTTGCGAGGGCCTTCCTCTCCGCCTCGTCCTCCGTGCCGAAGAAGCGCTGAAGCACGTCGCCGAAGCGCGTCTTCACCCAGGCGCCGTCGAACCGGTCGGTGCCGTAGACGTCGACCCCCTTCAGCACGGCCAGCGGGGCCGCCGGCGGAGCGGCGGGCGCGGCCGAAGCGGCAGGGGTCGCCGAGGTGGGCGGCGAGGCGGCCGCCGCAGGCGGAGGAGGCGGCGGAGCGGGCGCTACCTCCGACGCCGCGGAACCGTCGCAGGCAGGGAGGGCGAACGCCATCATGAGGAGCGCGATGGGCGAGGGCGGCATGGAGCCATGCATGCGGTGCTGGCGCGCAGTCGGCAAGCGCTGCCCGACACGACTCGGCAGGGCTGATTTCGCTCCGGCTGGCCTCGCTCAGGCCGCCCACCCTGCCTGGGTCACTCCCGCAGCTTCTGCCCGCGCCCGGTCTTCGCCTGCAGCTCGTCGATGCGCTTCGAGGCCTCCGCCTTGGTCAGGTTCGCCTCGAAGTCCACGCCCGCCTCCTGGGAGAGCGTCTGGAGATACGAGGCCTGCGCTCCTGTCATCGGCTCGTCGCCCGTCTTCCACTGCTCGGGGTCCTTGCGCGTGTTCTCGACGCCGGCAGCCCCCTCCGCGCCGCCGGAGACGCCCACGGCGTCCCGCAAGTCGTCGATCTTCTCGGACGCCTCCGCCTTGGTCAGGTCGTCGGGGACCTCTTCGCCGTGCTGCTCTGCGAGCGTGTGCAGGTACGACGCCTGCGCGCCCGTCATCCGCTCGTCGCCCGTCTTCCAGTCGCGCGGATCCTTCTGGACGTTCGAGGGCCGCTGTTCGCCTGCTTGCCCCGCGGCCCTGGGATCGGCCGTCTGCTGGTCTCTTTTCGTGCTCATCTCCGGTTTCCTAATCCCGGGAGCGCGCGTGGCAAGCCCGCGAGGACGCCGCGCGATTCGTCGTCACGTCCCGCAGAACGAGCGCTTCAGCCTGCGGGAGCCGGGCGGGTCGAACGGATCGCGCGCGCCGTGAACGACGATCGTCGCGCCCCGAGCCAGGCTGAGGTAGCACTTCTCGAACACCACGTCTTCGCGGCGCGGGGGTGAGGAGGGATCGATGTCGAAAATCGCACTCGTTACAGGCGCGAACCAGGGCCTCGGTTATGCGATGGTGGCCCGTCTGTGCCAGGAGTTGCCGCCGGGCAGCACCGTGTACCTGGGGGCGCGGGATCCGGAGCGCGGCGAGGCGGCCGTGGCGCGCCTGCGCGAGCAAGGCCTGCAGCCGTCGCTGGCCCGGCTGGACGTGACCGACGACGCCAGCGTCCAGGCCCTGGCGGAGACGGTGGCGCGCCGTCACGGCGGGATAGATATCGTGCTCTCGAACGCGGCCGCGCGCATCGTGAAGGACGTGCCGCAGGCGGTCCAGGTCCGCACCTTCATCGACACGAACAACCACGGCACCTACCGGATGATCGGCGCCTTCGGGCACCTGCTGCGCGACGGCGGGCGGTTCCTCGTGGTCGCGAGCTCCTTCGGCTCCCTGGGTAAGCTGGATTCTCGGCTGCACCACCGCTTCGACCCCGCCACGCGATCGCTCGAGGACATCGAGCGCGTCATGGACGAGTACGTCGAGCTGGTCGAGCGCGGCGAAGCAGAGGCCCACCACTGGCCGGCGTGGATCAATATCCCGTCCAAGGTCGCGCAGGTCGCCTCGATGAAGATCTATGCGCGCCAGCGGCAGGACGAGGCCGCGCAGCGCGGGCTCACCATCGCCGCGCTCTGCCCAGGGCTCGTGGACACCGACGCGTCGCGCCCGTGGTTCGACGACATGTCGTCGGCGCAGTCGCCAGCGGATGCCGCAAAGAACGTCCTCTGGATCTGCACGCAACCCGCCGAGTCGACGCGCGCAGTTCATGGTGAGCTCGTGCAGCACCGACGGATAATTCCCTGGTTATGAGGCGACAGCGCTCCATCCTGGACCGGCGCTGCGCTCCATTCCGGATCGGCGCTGCGCTCCATTCCGGATCGGGCCCTCGCCTATCGCGGGTCGCCGGCGCGCGGCGCGGCCCCGTGACGCCTCCTTCGCCGTGGCTCCTGCCTGGCCCGCTTCCTGCGAAAGCCGTTCTCGCGAGGTAGAGGTCATGACGCACATCGAGCAACGCAGGGTCATCATCCATGAGGGCAGCGTGCCGGGCGGCGCCGCGGCGGTCCTCCACGCGGACGATCACGGGACCGGGGCGGCCGGTCTCGGGCGGTACGATCAGGGCTGGCGCGCCGGCAAGCCGGCCGAAGATCCAGAGAAGCTCAAGAGATGGGGCCGTGTCAGCGCGAAGCCGAGCGAGTACCTGATTCACATGCGGCGGGGTAGCCTCCGGCCCACCTCCGGTCAGGGCGCCTCGTGCTTCAAGCTCCCGGGCGACAGCGTCGCCATCGTGCCGACCACGGTCCAGAAGCTCCAGTTCACGGCCGACCAGGTCACCCTCGAGAAGGTCGGCGTGGAGATCACGGGGCTCGCCGTCTACCGCATCGCGGAGCCGCTCATCGCGTTCCGGATGCTGAACTTCTCGTTCCCGGAGCGCGCGCAGGAGAAGCTCGAGGCGCTCCTCGTGGACATGTTTGCCGGCGCCGCGCGCCGGCTGGTCGCGAACCTCTCCGTCGAGGAATGCCTGACGCGGCGGAAGGAAGGGCTCGCCAGCGAGCTGATACGAGAGATCGTGCCCGTCGTCTCCGGGCGCGGCAGCGCCGAGGACGCCACCGACAAGGGGTGGGGCGTCCTCATCGATACCATCGAGATCCAGGACGTGCGCATCCTCTCTCCGGCGGTGTTCGGCAACCTGCAGGCGCACTATCGCCAGGAGCAGGAGCGGAAGGCCAGGGAGGCGTCGCTGCTCACCGAGCGCGCGGTCCGGCAGGGCGAGGCCGAGGCGCAGCGCGCGATCGAGCTGACCAGGCTCTCCGCCGAGGTCGAGCTGCGCACGCGACGCCAGGAGACCAGCGAGAAGGCCCGGCTCGAGGAGCTCGCCTCCGAGGCGCGGCTGAAGGAGACGCGGCTGGCCCACGAGCAGCAGATCGCGGCGGTCACGCTGAGGGCCGAGATCGAGAAGACGACGCTCGAGGCGGAGGCGGAGGCGGCGCGCCACGCGGCGAAGATGGCCGCGAGCGCCCATGAGATCGACCTGCTCCGGCAGCGCGCGGCGATCGCGGGCGCGCGCCGGCTCGTGGCCGAGGCCGAGCTCGCCATCGCCGAGATCGAGGCGAAAAAGGCGCGCCTCACGCAGGAGATCGAGATCGACCGCGCGCGGGCGCTCCGGGAGATCGAGAACACCGTGTCGCCGGAGGTCATCCGGTTGACGGTCGCGCAGCAGATGCCGGCGCTCGCCGCCGCGTTCCAGCAGCGGATGGGAGAGGTGCACATCACGGCCGTCGATGGGGCGAACCCGTTCGGATACATCACGGCGGCCGTGGAGGGGGTGATGGGGCTGGCTCGCGCGGCAGGGCTCGAGGTGCCGTCGGCGCGCGCGCAGAAGGCGGAGCTGACCGAGGAGAGCGGGCTGGACAGCAGCCGGCGTTGAGCTCGTCCGCGCCGTCGTCCGGCGTTGGAGCCCACGCGATCACGCGTTGGTCTCCTTGACAAGGCGGGGTAACCGTCAGCTACGCTACCTTTCCACGATGAGCGGAGGCGGCCCTCCAGACAAGAAACGGCGGATCCCGAGAGGAGCTGCGCACAATCATGGGTGAGACGATGCTGACGTTCCTGGGGTCGCAGATTTTCCGCATACCATTTCTCATCGCCTACATCACAGCGATCGCCATTGCGTTCTCTCGTTATCCAACGCAAGGCAAGCCGGCTCTCCTCGCGGGCTGCGGCTTCTTCTTGTTTTTCATGGGCTGGCTCATCAACGCCGTGCACATGTACTGGCAAATATCCATTTATCGGGACGGCGGCGCAATGCAAGAGCTGGTCCGTATTGCCTCCCTGACCGGCATCGCTTCTCACCTCCTGGAGCTGGTCGGGCTCGTCCTCGTGATGCTCGCATTGTTCGGCACCAGAAACAGCCCCGTAGGAGGTACCGAGTCAATCGACGCGCTAAACACGCGCGCCTGAACGAGCCGCTGGACAGGTACGGCATCGGGCTGCTGTAGTTGCCAGCCTGAAAGACAGCAGGACCTACCGATGATGACCCCCCACGGCCCGTCGCAATCAGCAGGCGGAATGAGCAAGACCGCCGTCGCTTTCCTGTTCCTGTTCATCGGTCTCGCGGCGGGGTTCTTCGCCGGAATCGGAGCGACGAAGGCCGGCGCTGCGTTCCTCGAGGATCTCGCGTCCAGCGAGGCGCCTGCCGATCTGGCGCACGCCCAGAGCTACGTGCGGCCCGGCTTTTCCTTCAAATACCCAGGAAACTGGAGCGTCGAGGCGGACCCGCCGGACAATGATCCCGATCACCACGTGAACGTGGAGAGCCCCGGCTCGTGCATGACGATGATCTTCGTCCTTGACGTGCCAACCGATCCCGCAGCCAACGTTCAAGCGCAGATTGACGGGTTCGTCCCCAAGTTGCTCTCTGCGCCTGCACGCACACCGTTTACCACGTGGGGCAAGTACGCCGGACAAGGCATGCTCCTGAAAGGGAAGTTGCTCGGCGTGAGCGCGGGCTCGGTTCGCGTGTTTTCTCACGCGGACGACAAACGTTCGTTCATCGCGGTGGAGCAATGCTATAACGACGACATGAAGGACGCGAAGCCTGGCCTTGAGCTGGTGGAGTCATCCTTCGACTTTTCACCTTGAGCCCGCGCCATGGCCCACGGTCTGGGACCATTGTCTCGTGGGCAAAAAATCGCGGACCCAGATAGGCCGGCTTGCTCGCGAACCGTCGCGCGAGCTGCCCAGCAAGCGGCGGCGATCGACGCCGCTGCACGGCGCGGCTGAGGCGCAGGGCGTTCGGGAGGCGAGGTCGATGAACAAAACGATCAGGCTGTACGACGCAGGCCTCGGCCTGCTCATCCCCTGCCCGAGCGGGGTCATCTACTCGAATCAGACCTGTGGGAACATTTGCATGCAGCCCGAGATCGAGGGCGTATTCGTTCCGCTGGACGCCGAAGACGGGTGGCGCTCCCTCGCGGCGCACTTCGAAGGACCGAAGTACATGGGCAGCGGCGCGATGCTCGGACTCGACCAAGAGGACGCGGATGTCGTCGACCGCATCCTGCGCGAGCGTCGCATCGTCGGCATCGTGACCGACCGGGCACGCCTCGTAGACTCGCACGAAGCGTGGGTGCACGTTGTGATAGAAGGCGAATCGGACTGGAGCTGTTTCACTGGGTTCGGACCGTACCCGCGCCCTGGGATTCTTACCTGGCCCAACTCCGATTGAGGGCCGCGCGCTCGTCGGGCGCGTGCCGCTCGGCGGCGAGCGCCAGGCATACCTTGTCCTCGGCGGTCTTCGGCTGTCCGCTCGGCGCCGCCCTCTCCGGCGCGTTCGTACAGGTCCTCCCCCGCCTTGTCGCTTGCCACGGACGACCGCGAGAGGTACCTCGTACCCATGCCCAAGGACGCCAGAGTCTTCGTGTTCGATCACGTGTCGGTCGGTGTCGAGAACCTCGAGCGTGCTGCGGAGTTCTACGACGCCTGTCTGGCGCCGCTCGGCTTTGTCCGGCTCTCGCAGAACGCCCGCAGCGTGGCGTACGGGCCCGAGGGATACGAAGCTGAGCCGCCCTTCGCCATCGTCGCGTCCGGTCCTGACGCGACGGCTCCCGGTCGAGGCTTCCACCTCGCCTTCGTGGCGCCGAGCCGCGAGGCGGTCGATCGCTTCCATGCGGAGGCCCTCGGCAAGGGCGGTGTCGATGAAGGACCACCCGGCGTTCGCGAGAACTACGATCCCGGCTACTACGCGTCGTTCGTTCGCGACCCCGACGGCCACCGGCTGGAGGCGGTGTTGCACGAACGTTGACCGTGCGGCCGTCGGCCGGCTCGATCGCCAACCTGCTGGGCGGGGGGCCCCGAGGCCGATCGAGGCTCCGCCCGGCCCGTGGCCGGTCCGGCCGCCGCGGGTCTCGGAGCGCCGGGTGTACGAGCTCGCGGACGAGCTCGGGCTCGAGTCGTGATAGAAACGGACGAGAGGGGTCGCCATGCGCCGGATCATGTACGTGGAGAACAAGCGCGGCGGGCTCGACGGCGACGGTCGCATCGGCTGGGTCGAGCTCTCCCGATCGGGGCGGACGTACCATTACCGCGGTCGCCACCTGGCCAGGACGGGGAGCGGAACCAAGTACAACTGCGTCGACGAGGAGACGCGGGAGGCGTACTGGGTCTCCGGCCCACGCAAGGACGGCGCCGACAAGCTCTACGGCGGCGTCGTCCAGATCGACGAGGACGCCAGGGTCGAGTACTGGACGCGGATCCGCGAGCGGCCCGACCTCGTGGAGCTCACCGAGTACCGCGCGGGCGCCTCGACGCGGACCGCCGGCACCACGCGCCGCAACGACGAACGGGTCCGGGGCCGCGCCCGCTCCCGTCCACGGCCGAGCGCATGATCGCGGACGCAGCCGAGGGCGGCGGGGTGGCGACTGCCGCGCGCCTCCTCCGCGCGTCGAGGACACGCCCCCCGGTGCCGTCGACGCCGATCCGCCTCGTCCTCCGACGTGACGGCACGGGCTCGCGCTGCGCTCAAGCGACCCGACCGACCGCCAAACCAGCCGCTGGGACTCATTTCACGGGAGAAAGCCATGTCGTCTGTCGTTCTCTTGGGTGATTCAATCTTCGACAATGGTTCGTATACCAATGGCGAGCCCGATGTCGCCTCTCACCTCCGCGCGCTCTTGCCCTCCTGGCGAGTCACCCTGTGTGCTGTCGACGGTACGACCACCTCTGATATCGGACCCCAGCTCGATCGAATGCCGAAGGACGCGACCCACGTCCTCCTCTCGCTTGGCGGAAACGACGCGCTCTCGAACGCTGACATTCTCGGCCTGCCTGTCCGGTCGACGGCCGAGGCGCTGGACATGTTCCGCGAACGCGTGGACGCGTTCGAGCAATCGTACTCGTGGGCGCTCGAGGCCGTCGTCGCGCTCGGCCGACCGACCACGGTCTGCACGATCTACAACGGCAACCTCGCTCCCGGTGAGGCCGAGCGAGCTCGCATCGCGTTGATGACGTTCAATGACGTCATCCTTCGTCAAGCTTTCTCGCGCGCGCTCGACGTCGTCGACCTCCGCCTTGTTTGCTCGGAGGTGGGGGACTTCGCGAACGCCATCGAGCCGTCGGGCGCCGGCGGCTTGAAGATCGCACAGGCGCTCGTCCGCGCCCTGGGCGCCGCCGCAGTCCAGAAGCGAGCGACGACGGTGACCGCCGGCTAACAAGCCCCCACCAGAAAGCTTCCTTCGCAGCTCGCGCGCGGCCGACACCATCCTACCCAGGCGCTACCACGGCGAGCCTCTACCCACGACGCGTGGTTGCCAGGCGCAAAACGGAGCCGTCGGACGACGCCGAACGTTACAGAAGGCGCCTCGAACAGGCCCACCTGCTGCCGTGTGCGGTAGAACGTGGTAGCATCGCACCACGACGATGCCGGTCCGGCATGCCTTCCGTTGGGCAGAAGGAAGCAGACCTCCCGCAGAGAGCGGAGATCCGAACCATGCGAGCCACCTGCGCACGTCATGTCATGGGAGAGGCTCCTCGGCGAGCCACGTGCCCCGAACGAGCTTGTTTTCCTGAAGCCGAACGACGATCTGAAGCGCTTTACCGGGCAGGTTCTTCGCTTCTCGGAGTGCGTGACCCTGTTTCAAACTCTACGAGGCGCAGCGAGGCCGGTGGAGCCCACGTCCGAGGTCGTCCTTGGCGAACCGTGCGAGATCGATGGAGAATGGCGGCTGTTTGTCGTAGACGGTGAAGTCGTGACAGGTAGCATGTACCGGCCGAGCGGCGATTCACGCCTCCCTCGCGAGCTGATCGACTTCGCGGAGAAAGCAGCCTCGCGATGGGCGCCGGCGAGCGTGTTCGTTCTCGACGTCGCACGGGTCGACGGCGCGTGGAAGATCGTCGAGTGCAACTGCTTCAACGGAAGCCGTTTTTACTCGGCCGACGTGGAGCGCCTCGTACGAACCGTCTCCGAGCATCAGGAGCGGGCAACCTAGATCATGCCGACCTCTGCCCAATCAGGCGCTGGTGCCGACGGGCGCGTCGCGCCCGCGGCGCACCGCCAGGTCGTTAGACTGGCACCGATGACCTGGTGAAGCCATGGCGTGGAAGACTCTGCTGGATGATGCCCGATGGAACCACCGAGACAACCCGGACCGTGCCGACGAGCTCGTTGGACGGGCCATTCGTCGCGCGGAGGCGGAGACCGAAGCAGCAGAGCGCGTACGCGCCTTCGAGTCGATCGCCGACTACCTTGACGGCCGAGAGCGGTGGACAGAGGCGTCCATGCTCTACGGTCGTCTGATTGACCTACTGCGAGAGAATCACGTTTCACCGGATGAGCTTGCGGCGCGGCTCGCGCGCCATGCCGAGATCGCGTCGAGCGCCGGCGATCTGGAGTCTGCTGCGAAGCTGCTTGAAGAGGCGCTGAGTCTTTGGCGCGAGTCGTCACGAAGCACGCTGGAGCGGGGCGCTGCATGGTATGAACAGCTGGCCGAGGCGCGTTCGGCGGCGGCACGCCATATCGCCGCGTCCGCGGCGCGCAGCCGTGCGGCCGAGCTGTGCATCGAGGCTTCCGGCGAGTACTACCAGCCCCGTGTGATGCGTCATGCGAGAAGTGACGGTACCGTCGAGTACGCCGTCCACGATGTCTACTTCTCATTGTACGGCGACGTCAAAGGCTACACCCAGCACGCGCGCTCACCGCGGATGCCTTCCGTGGCCGCGCTCCAGCAGTGGCTGGAGGAGACATTGCCGGTGGCGGCAACAGGTGTAGTGTGCGGCGATCTCGGCTACATGCACTACGCGCCCGATCTCGCTCAATGGCTTCGGCATGTTCAGGAGGAACCTCTGGACTATGAACGCGATCCCGAGGATGAAGTCTAGCTGGCAGCTGGTGCGGACGGTGGGTCGCGTCTCGCTGCGCTCGGCGCGGCGCCCTGCAGCACACCCGTGGTCGTTGGGAGGGCGGGGGCTCGTGCCACGGCCGGCCGGACCGGAAGGCGTGTGCCTGCGCGGGATCTGCGCTCGATCGCCATGGCCGCCGCTGCACCTGCGAGATCCGCGACGGTCATTGCGCTCGTAATGCAGGGGCGGATAGCTTAAGATCCATGTGGGCCGCCGGCGGCGAGCCGGACGCGCGTGACACCAGGACCCACCGACGGGATCCAGCGATGGCAGACAAGAAGATCTCGAAGACCGAACCCGAGTGGCTCTTGCTGCTCGGGCCCCACCGCTACCGAATGCTCCGCTACGGCAACACCGAACGTCCGTACACGGGGCAGTACTGGAACCACCACGGAACGGGCGTCTATCGATGCGCCGGCTGCGGCACCCAGCTCTTTTCATCGCAGACGAAATTCGACTCTGGGACCGGCTGGCCAAGCTTCAGCGCAGTCCTCGACGAGAAGCGGATCGAGCGCCGAGCCGACCGGAAGCATGGCCTCGATCGGGTGGAGATCGTATGCGCGCGCTGTGATGGACATCTGGGGCACGTCTTCGACGACGGGCCAGCGCCGACGGGCGAGCGCTTCTGCATCAATTCCGCCTGCCTCGAGTTCGAAGGCGGATGACTCGCGAGACGGCGAACGTCGCGTCGACGCCTTGCCATGGCGGGGTGAGGCTGGAGGCATTCACCGACGGCGCCAGAACAGGATGCGAGGGGTCGGCCACTACCCCAGCAGCCATACCGCCGGGCTCTGCTCGACACGTTCACCGGCGAGTGTCGCAGCGCTGTCGAGGATCTGGGTCCACGGCAACGCTGCGTACCCGGCGCGGTGGGCAAGGTCGGCGCCGAGCGCAGCGACAAGCAGGGCGTGCGCCGAGGGCACGTTGTAACCCGCGGCATAGAGTGGGTTGAGCTCAAGAACCACTGGCTGACCGCCTCGAGCGAAGGCCACGTCAGCCACGTAGTTCGCCGGGAGGTCAGCCGTGAGGAGCGCTGGGACGAGGTCGCGAACCGCCCGCTGGACCACCTCGCTCCTGGCAGTGAGCTCATCGGCGAGGAGCCGGCGCGCGTCGTCGATGAGGACCTCGAAGGGGCCGTGGTAGCTGGTCATGAGGAGCCGGCCACCCAGCACCGTCAGCCGCACTTCGAAGGGCACCCGGATGGCGTTGCGGTCGCCGGGCAGGGTGGCGAGCTCGATGCGCTCGAGGTCGAGGTGCTCGCGCAGGGCGAGGCCACCGACGTCGAGAGCGACACGCAGGCGGCGGACCACCTCGAAGACCGTGGCCTCGATGTCCGCCTGGTTGCTGCCGTAGTAGAGCTCGGGGTTGGCGGACTTGGCCGACGAGTAGAAGCCGCGGACGAAGACCCCGGCGTGGGGATCGATCTCCGCATCGAAGAGGGCGCCGTAGATCGCCTCGGTCAACAGACGGCGCACGGCCGCGGGAGAGTCGATCGCGGCAGCGACGGCGGCGTCCACGGGCAGCAGCGCGGTGCGCGGCGTGGGGACACCGGCGTTCGTGAGGACCGAGTAGAATCGATCGAGCCCGAGGACCCGCTCCACATGCTCGGGGAGGTCGAGCACGCACGCGGCGCCGGCAGCGACCGCTCGAGCGAAGACGGAGTGGTATGGGGCGCGGGGTAGCATCGGCAGATCGATCCAGGACACACTGCCGCGGACCCCCTGCGGCGCGTCGAGCTGGGCGACGTCCCAGACCGCGAGGTCCCAGCCATGAAGGCGGGCGAGCTGGGCCCAGAACGCATGGCGACGCCGGATCATGGCCACGTTGCGGGGGTCGGCCTGGGCGTCGAAGGCACGGTGGAGGTCGGAGATGAGAGCGACGCGGGACACGGGTCAAGCATCGCACTTTTCCCTGGATCAGGACGACTCGGCGCCCCAGGTGACAGCGTGGCGTCCTCATTTGAGGACTCTTGTCCTGGTTTGGCTTTGGGCCTCGTAGGAGCGGTTCGGCTCGGCCGGAAGTAGAGCAGCCCGCGGCGACTAGCCGCGGCGCGGCGGCGGGCCTAGGAGACCGCGCATGCCCGCAGCCACCCAGATCGGCATCCCCACGCTGGTGCGCATCAAGCCCGGGGCGCTCCCGCGCAGCGGGCTCTACCTCGCGCGGGCGGCGCGCCGCCACGTCCTGCTGCTCGCGAGCGCGGGGACGCCGGCCGCCATCGAGGCGGCGATGCGCGAGGGCCTGGACGCGCAGGCGATCGAGGTCGTGGCCCGGCGCGAGGTCGCCTCGGCCAGCGTCGAGGAGGCCTCGGCGCTCCTGCCCGCGCTCCCCACGCGCTGCGACGCGATCGTCGGGCTCGGCGGCGGCCGCGCCCTCGACACGGCCAAATACCTCGCGTCCCTCGCCCGGCTGCCGTTCCTCGCCGTGCCCACCTCGCTCTCGAACGACGGCTTCTGCAGCCCTTCGGCGAGCCTCACGGTGGGCGGCAGGCGCCGCTCGCTTCCGTGCGCGGTGCCGTTCGGCGTGGTGGTCGACACCGAGGTCTGCCTGCGCGCGCCGGAGGTCCTGTGGCTCTCCGGCGTGGGCGATCTCGCGGCCAAGGTCACCGCGGTCCATGACTGGAAGCTCGCGTTCCACGCGCGCGGCGAGCCGGTCAACGACTTCGCCGCCCTGCTCTCGGACGCGACCGTGTTCCAGTTCATGGCGCGCCCCCGGCGCGACCTCGAGGGGATGCGCCTGCTCGCGACGGCGCTCATGCTGAACGGCATCGCCATGGAGATCGCCGGGTCGTCCCGGCCGGCGAGCGGCAGCGAGCACCTCATCTCGCACGCGCTCGACCAGACCTCCGGCCGGCCGCGGCTCCACGGCCTGCAGGTAGGCACGGCCGCCTACGTGGTCAGCCAGCTCCAGGGGCGGGAGACGGACCTCATCGCCGCCGTCCTCGACGCGACGGGCTTCTGGGATGCGATCCGGGCAGACCCGTTCTCGCTCGACGAGTGGATCGAGGCGGTCCGCGTCGCGCCGGAGATCAAGCCCGGCTACTACACGGTCCTCTCCTCCCGCGACTGCGTATCCGAGGTCGAGGCGATCCTCCGGACCGATCCGCGCCTGAAGGGGTGCTTCGCCTGACCCGCCAGCCGCGCTCAGTCGCGCGCCGGCGAGGAGGGGCGCCGCCACGGGCGGCGGGAGGTCCGCGCGCGGAGCTAAGGCCGACCGCGGGCGGGGGCGCCGTGGCCCTCCTGGAGGTGCCGCGCCAGCAGGCTGTCGCCGAAGTCGTCCTGGAGGTCGCGGAACACGGTGTGGATGTGATCGCCGCCGCGGTTGTCGTACTCGATGAGGTGGGTGGGGCCGTGGATCCGGTAGTAATGCGACTGCTTCGGCGCGGCGCCGCCCGCCCAGGCGAAGTGCAGGCGCTCCACGCCGGCGCGCGCGATGCGGTCGAGGTGCCCGTCGGCGACGTCGGCGGGGAAGTTGCGGGCATAGACCTCCAGGAGGCGCAGCAGCGCGGCGCGCTGGGCCGGGGTCATCTCGGCGGCGGGCAGGCCGTCGAAGCTCGCCAGCGCGGCCCGACGGGAGGCCTCGGTCACGAGGTCGGGCGGCGCCGCGGGGGCGATCACGGCGCGCTGACGCTGCGCGGGGGTGAGGGAGGCCAGGAACGCGCGGCCGAGATCCTCCTCGACCGCGAGCACGCGCAGGCCCTTCCGGGGACCCGAGGGCACCTCGGCCGGGTTGGCGCCCAGGAACGCCGGGGTGGTGGCCACGCCGCCTCCTGCAGCGGTGAAGTTGAGCGAGACGTGGTGTCCCTCGAAGCGAAAGCCCCACGGGGCCTGGGGCCCGGGCTGGCCGAAGAGAGCGAGGTGGTAACGGCCCGGGTCGCGGAACGCCGGGTTGCCCTCGATGCCCCCGAGGATGCCCTCGAGCAGCAGGACGCCCTCGAGCTTCCGGTAGCCCTCCGGGCTGAGGCCGGCCCGGAGGAGCGCGTGCGCCGCGCTGCGCTCGCCGCCGTCCATGTCGCCGATCGCGAGGCCGGCGCGGCGGCGCGGGACGTAATGCCAGTCCTCGCGCTCGCCGCTCTGGAACGCGAGCAGCGCCCGGCCGCGCGCCTCGGCGTCGAGGCCGTCGAGGAAGGCACGCGCGGAGGCCGCGATCGCCTCGGCCGTGGCGCGTCCCGCAGCGCCGCCCGGCGGAGGCGCGGCGCCCGGAGGCCCCGCGGGCGCCGGAGGCTCGGGCGGGGCAGGCAGGACGCCCTGCCCGGCGGCCTGCTGTGCCGGCGCGGACGGGCTGCCCGGCGCGGCGGCGGGCTCGCCGGCCGGGCCTTCCTGGGTTCGCATGCTGTTGCACGAGGTCGTCGTCACGAGCGCGAGCAGGATCGCGATCCACGAGCCCGGCCCGGACGGGCGGGCGCGGCGCGGCTGGAGCGCGCGCGGGGCCGCACCGACCCGCGCGATCGTGCCGTCACCGGGGCTGGCGAGGCGATGTCCCGCGGATCGAGGTGTGGCGCTCACGTCTGCCGGTGCGCGGCTCAGGGGTTGAGGTGCGCAAGCGCGGTGATGATGCGTTCGGCGGTGTCGGCGGGCCAGGGAAAGACGCGGCTCACGGCACGTTGGTGTGCGAATCCGTGCAGGCCGAACCACAGCGCGATCGCGTCGGCGACCGGGTCGGCGCTGGTGGAATGCCCGGCGGTGACGCAGCCGCCGAGGGCGTCGATGAGGATTTGCAGGGCTTCCCGGCCGAGCGTGGTCAGGTCCCGCTCGGTCACGGAGCTGTCGCCCAGCGTGGGTATCCAGAGGCCACCGAACATGGTGCGGTAGCGCTCTGGATGACTCCGGGAGAATTCCAGATAGGCGTTGCAAACGGCGTACAGCCGCTCTCGTGGATCGTCGCCGGCCTCTTCCACGGCGCTGCGCAGCCTGCTCTCCAGCTCGGTGAAGGCCTGCTGCACGACGGCCAACATGATGGCCGGCTGGTCGGGGAAGTGGGGGTAGATCGAGGGGGCGGCGATCCCGACCCGGCGGGCTACCGATCGCAACGTGATGGCGCGTTCGTCGCCGGCAGGTCGACAACCGCGCGACCTACATCAGCTTCGGGCTCGCCTACGTTCTCGGCCACGGCGCCGCCGCGATCTCCAGGGGAGCCAGCCCCCTGCTCGCGTTGCCCGGCTGGGTGCCCATGATGCTCCTGGGAACGGGGCTCGCGGTCGGCACCGTCTACGCCACCGTCGCCGCCACCCGCGCCCAGCGCGGCGTGAGCGAGTCCGACGCCCTGTCCGGCAAGTTGCTCGGCGCTTCCTGGGTCAGCGCCTTCACCGCGCTGTTCCTCGCGATCACCGGCCTGGCGTACACCCTCGACATGCCCGACCTGCAGCCCATGCTCTGGCCCACCGGCTCCGGCCTCATCGTCGGCCTGATCTATGTCAGCGAAGGCGCCGCCCGCCGCAACCTGCTGCACTACGGCCTCGGCACCTGGCTCGCCCTGATCTCCACCGCAGCGCTCTTCCTCGGCACTCCTGGCCTCTTCTGGGTCCTCGCCATCGCCGGCGGCGGCGGCTATGCCGTCGCCACGGTCCTCGAGCGCCGTCGCCTGACCGCGCGCGCGAAGCACGCGCTGACCCATCCGGGATGAAGCGGAAGGTGATGTGATCGAGCGTCGGCGCCGCCCCTTCGAGCTCGTGGGCGCGGCGGCTCGCGCCGGTCGACACGGCCTTGCACGCCTCGACGCATGGGCCGCAGTACATGCGCTCGCGCTGCTCCAGGTGCCAATCGCTGGCGCAGGCAAGATGGATTGAAGGGCATCGTGTCGATTCCAAACGGCCCGCCTGCGACCATCCCGAGCGCGGGGCGCCTCGATGCGCATGGCGAGCACCCCGCGACTCCACCTCTCCTCGGGATCGTATGTCGGCATGGGGCGCAGGATAACACGATAACCCGCGTGCACCCCTGCCGGCCACGCCGGCGACTCTGGCCCCCTCTCGCTCCGGGCCCCGGCACGACTCCAGGTCGCGACTTGACAGCTTCCCAGGATCCAGCACAATGGACGCCATTTCGCTCATCACAAGGGCCGCCAATCGACGAAGGAAGACCGTGGAGAGCAAGACCAAGAACACGAAGACACGCCCGCAGATCGCGGCCATGGCCGCCAGGGCCTTTGGCGGCATGACGCTCGCGGACGGCGACGACGCCGTGGTCGAGCTGAAAGACGGCTGGTTCAACGCGGCCTACAGCGTCCGGCTCGCCGATGGCCGGGAGGTCATCCTCAAGATCGCGCCGCCGAGAGACGCGGAGGTCATGTTCTACGAAAAGAACATCATGGCCACCGAGGTCGCCGCCATGCGCCTGGTCCGGCGAAACCCGGCCATCCCGGTGCCCCAGATCTACCATTTCGACGACGCCCGCGACCTGTGCGACTCGGACTACTTCTTCATGGAGAAGATCGCCGCGGACAACCTCGAGCACGTGAAATCGAGCCTTTCCCCCGAGACGCAGGCGTCCATCGACCTGCACATCGGCGAGATCGTCCGGGAGATCAACGGCTTCACCGGCACCTATTTTGGCTACGAGGGCAACCCGGACCTGCGCGCGAGCACCTGGAGAGAGGCGTTCACCAAGATCATGGAGTCGGTTCTGGAAGACGGCGCCCGGAAAGGCGTGGCGTACGACCAGGGCTACGACGAGATCCGCGCCGCCGTCCTCAGGCACGCCCCCGCGCTGGACGAGGTCATTACTCCTTGCCTCGTCCACTGGGACGTCTGGAACCCCAATGTCTTCGTCAAGGAAGGCAGGGTCGCCGGCATCATCGACTTCGAGAGGGCGCTCTGGGCCGATCCCTTGATGGAGGCCCAGTTCCGGCTGCTCTCCTCCGACGGCATCACCAGCAGCATGCGCGGCTATGGCAAGACCTCCTTCACCTCCGAAGAAGAGCGAAGATGCCGCCTGTACTCACTGCACCTCGCCCTGGTCATGAACACGGAGTGTTATTACCGCAACTACGACACCGACTCCGTCCTCAACCTCTCCAGGCAATGGATGGGCGAACACATGGCCTGGCTGAGCGCGAACTGAACGCTCATGGGCGAGAGCTCCAGGGTTGAAAAGCTGGGGACCGAGCGGGTCGGGAAGCTGCTGCTGGAGATGTCTTCCCAGACCACGTTCTCGCTGCTGGTCTTTACCGTCTACAGCCTCACGGACATCTACTTTCTCTCCGTGGGCGTCAACGCGCTGGCCGCAGCCGCGGCCTCGATCATCTCGCCGGTCCAGATCGCCCTCGGCGCCGTCGCCACGACCGTCGGGGCCGGCGGCGCCTCGGTGGTCTCCAGGGCGCTCGGCGAGCAGGACCTGGAGAAGGCCTCCCGGACGGTGGCAAGCACCTTCCTGATCTTCTGGACGGCGGCGCTCGCCATCACGGTCCTGGGCTCGGTCTTCATCGAGCCGCTCGTCTACCTGCTCGGGGCCACCGACAGCGTCGCCCCCTATGCCATCGAGTACGGGCGGATCATCTTCCTCGGCGCCATCGCCGGCACCGGCTACTCGGCCATCGTCAGGGCGGATGGCAACGCCAGGTACTCGACCGCCATGTGGATCATCCCGATCTGCGTCAACATCGTCCTTTGCTGGCTCTTCATCCTCATCTTGCAGATGGGCGTCTCCGGCGCCGCCCTGGCGACGGTCTGTTGCCAGGCCACCTCGGCCGGCATGGGCCTCCACTTCTTCTTTTTCAGGAAGAACCGCTCCTATCGCATCAAGGCGTCTTATTTCAGGCCGGACTGGCCCATCATCATCGAGGTGGTGAAGATCGGGTCCCCCTCGCTCATCAAGAGCGCCAGCGTCAGCCTGATCGCCATCGTCACCAACAACCTGCTCCGGCGGATCGGAGGCGACAGCGCGCTGAGCGTGTTCGCGATCGTGAGCCGGCTCTACTCCGGGCTGCTCGCGCCGCTGACGGGCATCGTCCAGGGGATGCAGCCGCTGGTGGGGTACAACTTCGGCCAGAAGAAGCTCGAGCGGGTGCGGGAGGCCATCCGGCTCTCCCTTGGCGCCGCGGTCGTCTATGGATCGCTCGTCTGCGGCGTCTGCCTGGCGACGCCAGCCGCGCTGATCGCCCTGCTCTCCAGGGAGAGCACGATCATCGCTGAAGGGCAGACAGCGTTGCGGCTGCTGGCGCTCTCTTACCCCCTGACCGGCGTGGCCATGGTCACGGCGGCCTCGTTTCAGTCGGTGGGCCGGGCCAGGGAGGCGCTGCTGCTCACCCTCGGGGGCATCCTGCTGGTCAAGCTGCCGGTGCTGCTGCTGGCCTCCCGCCTGTTCTCCCTGACCGGGATCTGGGCCTCCGAGGCGATCTCGGAGCTGATTCTTTGCATCGTCTCCTTCGTGCTGCTGAAGAACGCCCACGCTGGTTCTGGTCATAACATGGCAAGAGCGCCTGACGCGGGCTGAGCCCGCCTCCAGACCGCCGAAAAACGGCGCAGAGGCCATCTGCGTACCGCAAATGTGTCCATTGACACTCGTCGCGCGGTGCGGCTATACACACGGCCATTCGCCTGCTGGTTGGCGCCGTTCGTCTCAAAACACAGCAGGCCCGGACGTAAGTAAACAGAAGCAACGATACCAGCCGCGGCGCGCGGCTGAGGAGGGAGGCATCGATGAAGCTCTATGAGTTCGCTCCTACCCGCTCGATCCGTGTGCGCTGGGCGCTCCAGGAGCTCGGCGTGGAGTTCGAGACCATCCAGGTCAACCTCCGGGCCGGCGAGAATCGCCGCCCCGAGTTCCTCAAGCTCAACCCGGCCGGCAAGCTCCCCGTGCTCGTCGACGGCGACCTCGTGCTCAGCGAGTCCGTTGCCATCGTGCTCTACCTGGCCGAGAAGTACCCCGACAAGGGGCTGCTCCCGGCAGACCCCAGGGAGCGGGCCAAGGTCAACCAGTGGCTGCTGTTCGCGGCGACCGAGCTGGAGCAGCCGCTGTGGCGCATCGCGCGTCACAAGTTTCTGTATCCGGAGGACAAACGCCAGCCGGGCGACATCCCCGTCGCCCGCGAGGACTTCAAGGCCATGGCCGACGTGCTGGAGAAGCACATGGATCAGCGGCAGTTCGTCGTCGGCGACAGCGTGACGGTGGCCGATCTCGTGATGGCCTACACCCTCGACTGGGCCAACGAGGCCCACCTCCTGGACGACTTCCCGCAGCTCCGGACCTACATGGATCGGATGTACGCCCGGCCGCACGCGGCCCCGCGCATCGCCCAGGCGTTCGCCAGCCTCAACGCGTGAGGGGCAGGTGGCTGGAGGAGCTCTCGTCCTCCAGGCCGAGGGCTTGCTCGCCGCCGCCGTGACGCAGCGCGCGCTCGGCCGCCACGCAGCGCACGCTCGGCGACCGCGCGGCGCGTCCGCGCGCCCCGTCAGGCCGGCCGGGAGATCCCCCGCGATGCCCGTGCGCGACCCGCGATGCGCGATGATAGAGTGGCGCGATGAGCCGCCGCGTCAGCAGCGACGGGACCGGGAGCCTCCAGATCCACTTCGCCTTCGATCGCAGGCTGGTGGACGTCGTGAAGTCGCTCCCGTCCCGCCGCTGGAATCCCGAACAGAAGACCTGGCGCGTCCCGGAGACGCACGTGGTCGCGGTGGTGGAGGTGCTGCTCGCCGAGGGGTTCGGCTTCTGCGAGGTGACGCAGCGCCTCTACCGGGAACGCGGCGGGGCGCTCGCCCTCGACGAAGGGGGCGTCACGCCGCTCCCCACCGCGGAGCCAGCCCGAGCCGATGAGCCGCGCAACGGGGACGCGCGGCCGAGGCCAGCGGTGGCCGCGTCCGACTTCACCGTTTCGAAGCTCAACGGGCAGGTCCGCGCCGCGCTCGAGGCGGCGTTTCCAGCGTCGATCTGGCTGGTGGGCGAGGTCTGCGGGTACAACCGGGCCGCCCACAAGAGCATCGTCGGCTTCGAGCTCGTCGAGCGCGACGCCCTCGGAAAGGAGCTCGCCCAGGTCAAGGCGACCCTCTTCGAGAGCGCGCGCGCCGAGATCGAGCGGCGCCTCGCCGCGGCGGGCGACCCGTTCCAGATCGAGGACGAGATCCAGATCCGCGTGCGCGGGCGCGTGGAGCTCTACGTCCCCTGGGGCTCGTACCGGTTCCTGATCGAGGACCTCGACGTGGGCTACACGCTCGGCGAGGCCGCCCGGCGGAGAGAGGAGATCGTCCGCCGGCTCGCCGAGGAAGGGCTGCTCGATCGGAACCGCTCCCTGCCCTTCCCCGCCCTGCCCCTCCGCGTGGGCCTCGTGACCAGCCTGGGCTCGGACGCCTACAACGACGTGCTCGGCACGTTCAGGGAGTCAGGCTTCGCGTTCCGCGTCGTGGCGCACGGGGTCCGCGTCCAGGGGCGGCAGACGGAGCCATCGGTCCTGAACGCCCTCGACTACTTCCGGGCGCGCGCCGCGGAGCTCGACGTGCTGCTGATCTGCCGCGGCGGCGGCTCGCGCACCGACCTCGCCTGGTTCGACTCGGAGCCGATCGCCCGCGCCGTCGCCACATTCCCCCTCCCCGTGGTCGTCGGCATCGGGCACGAGCGAGACATCTCCGCGCTCGATTTCGTGGGCTTTCGCGAGAAGACCCCGACCGCCGCGGCCGCGATGCTCGTCAAACGCGTCTCGGAGGCGAGGGATGAGGTCGAGTCGTCGCTCCTGAGCATCCTCGACCAGGGCCGGCGGGTCCTCCGGTCGGCCTCGTCGGATCTCACCCGCCGGGCGGCCCGGGTCCCGCGCTCCGCGTCGCTGCTGATCGCGCGCCGCGCGGGCCAGCTCCAGGAGGCGGTCCGCCAGCTTCGCCAGGGGGCGAGGCGCGATCTCGACGCCGCCTCGCATCGGGTCGACGAGATGGCATCGCTCCTCGGCCCGCGCTCGTCCCGGCGGCTGGCGCTCGAATCCGAGCGCCTCGAGTCGCGCGAACGGCGCCTGCGCCTCCTCGATCCGCGGCGCGTCGTGGAGCGGGGATATGCGATCCTGCGCACGACGGAAGGGGCGGTGCTCACCGACGCGGCGCGCGCGCCCCAGGGGACGACGCTCATCGCCGAGCTGAAGCGGGGCGTGCTGCGGCTTCGCTCGGACGGATCGGAGGAGACATAGGGTCATGGCAAAGCCGAAGCGCGGGACGAAGGAGCTGTCCGACGGGGACACGGCAAGCCCGCAGCGCGCCACGAAAGAGGTCTCGTATGGCGAGGCGTCGTCGCGCCTCGAGGAGATCTTGCAGAACATCGAGGAAGGCCAGGTCGACATCGACGCGCTCTCCGCGCTCGTGAAGGAGGCCGCGGATCTGGTGACGCTCTGCCGCCAGAAGATCCATGCCGCGGAGATCCAGGTACAGACCATCACCGAGCAGCTCGAGCGCGAGGCGCCGGTGACAACGGACGCGGACGACGAAGACGAGGACGACGAAGACGACGAGTAGGCGGGCGCCGGCGACCCCTATGAGCGCGACGTTCCGGCCCGCCAACTACCGGGATGTCGGCGAGATGCTCGGGCTCTGGCTCGACGTCTCGCCGATCCCTGCCGGCCGCCTGCTCCGCGGCGGGCGATTCGATCTCATGACAGCGGCGAGCGACCTCGGTTTCCCCGGGACGATACTGAACCTCCGGCGCGGCGCCGATCCTGGTCACCTCACGGGAATCAAGGTTGTCCACGTCGCCGCGGAGGACGACATCGAGAACTACGACACGCGGCAGCGACGGGTGAGGAGCTGGATCGGAAAGGCTCTTTCCTCGCTCGCGGCCCCCGCCCTCCCCTGGCCTGTCTACGTCCACTGCACGTCGGGGAGAGACCGGACCGGGGTCGTCATCGCGGCGGCGCTGCTGGCGATCGACGTCCCGCGGCAGGTCGTCGCGGAGGAGTACATGCTCAGCGACGGCGCCGACCGCATCGCCATCGATCGGGCCATCGAGGGCATCCTGGAGTGGCTGCCATCCGCCGAGGTCGACAGGGCAAGGCTGCGAGGCGCGCTGACCTCGGACGTAGGCAGCTGAGCCGCCGACACGCAGGGGTTTCCGATCGGACCATCGAGGCGACCCAGGTCACCCAGGTTGAGGTCGCGCCGGATCGGCGCGCAGGTCGCAGGGGCGGCGCGCGGGGACGGCCACCGGCGCCCGCGCCTGGCATCACGGCACGGCCGGGCGCCAGCGTGCGCCGTCCGGCGGCGGGCAGCGCTACGGCAAGCCGAACGCGAAGAGCGTGTTGCCCGGCGTGCCGATGCCGAAGCTCTCGTAGCCGCTCCCCCAGAACACCGTACCGCGCGTCACCGCCGGCCCGGCGTTGACGGAGCCGTCGGCCGGATGGCTCCAGAGGACGTCGCCCGTCTCGGCGTCGAGCGCGTGGACGTCACCGCTCATCGAGCCGCCGTAGACAACGCCGTTCGCGACCGTCAGCGGCCCCCTGGTCTGCGCGCCCGGCGTGGGATCGGGCGTCTGCCACAGGATGTCGCCCGTGGCGGCGTCGAGCGCGCTCCACGAACCCCAGTGGATGACCTCCCCGGAGGGCTGCAGCGTGTATTCGACCTGGCCGTTGTTGCCGATCGGCACGTAAATCCTGCTCTCGTCGACGGCGACTCCCCACATGATGCCGCCCAGCTCCCCGCCGGGACCGACCAGCGTGCTCCACACCACGCTCCCGTCGTCCCGATCGAGCGCCCAGAAGATACCGCTCTTCTGGCCGGCGCCGACCAGATCGCGGCGCTCCGCCCCGTGGCCGGCCGTGAAGAGCGTGGCGCCCGTGCCGAAGTCGTAATCCGGGCCCGCCGGATCGGGGCACCAGTCGCCGCCGAAGTAGCAGGCTCCCGTCCAGGCGTCGAAGCCCTGGAGCCGCCGCGCCCACTTCAGCGCGCCGGTGCGGAGGTCGAGCGCGAGGACGGCGTCGATATAGTCGTCCGGCGCAAGGCAGGCCTCGGCGGCGACGGCGTCGTCGCCGGCGGCCTCCACACACGCGGAGACGGACGGCGGCACGGTGTAGTTGTTGCCGGTGGTCACGTACAGCGTGCGGCGCTTGAGGTCGATCGCGGGCGCGCCGCCCCACACGGCGCCGCCGGTGTAGCCGGCGGGCACCGTGTAGCGCTTCCAGAGCACCGCCCCGGTCCCCGCGTCGAGCGCGACCACGCTGCCGCGGAAGCTGCAGCACGGATAGGCGTTGTCCGCCGCGAAGAGCTCCTCGCGCGAGGAGACACCCACGTACACGCGGCCGCCATGCACGACGGGAGACTGCGTGATGATCGCCGCGGGGTGCGTGTCGAGCTGCCTCTTCCACAGGAGCGCCCCGGTGCGCGTGTCCACGGCGATCATGTGCGCGCCGGCGAGGGTGCCGAGGAACATCGTGTGGCCGTGGAGCGCGGGGGTCGTGCGCGAGACGGCGCCGGCCGTGCCCGTGAGGGCGGCGATCGTGCGCGTCCAGATCGGGTGCCCGGTCCTGGCGTCGAGCTTGTACAGCTTGCCGCCCCCGTCCGGAAAGTAGACAGCGCCGTGGTCGACGGCCGGCGTCGCGGGGACGATGCCGGTCGTGGTGAAGGCCCACTTCACGGCGAGCGATGCGACGTTCGATGGTCCGAGGTGGTGCTCGTCGCGCGCGTAATGCGTGTTGGCCAGATCGTAGCCATAGACGGTCCAGCGCCCGGCGCCCGTGCCCATGGCCGTGCTCCCCAGGACGACATTGAGCAAGGCAAGACATAGGGCGGCCCCGATCGCGGACCGGACCCAGAAGATGCGTTTCATGGTGCTCCTCCTGGGGCATCGAGGTGAGCGGCGATCGGCCTCCCGATACGCCAGTTCCGTCGCCTCTGCAGCACGAGGCCCCAAGTCTAGGTCACGCGGAATCGAGCTGGGCGTCAATCGGATAGAGAAAGGCGGCGCGGCGGCGCGGAGCCCCTTCCCATGGCTGGATACCGGGGTAATCTCGGCCCCTCGGGAGGTGGGCCACGAACCGGAACAGCACATCGAGTCCGCGCTCGCGGGCGACGACCACGAAGACCACTGCAGCGAGGAAGAGCAGCGCCGGGGAGCCGGAGAAGTCCGCCGCGCCGCGGAAGGCCGCCGCGCCGAAGGCTCCCGCGAGGCAGAAGGGCGCGGCGCGCAAGAAGGAGCCGCCGCCCTCGCCGGTGCCGAAGCTCCTCGGCGTCCTGGAGTCCCAGAAGCAGCTCGGCGGCGCGTCGTACCCGCCGACGCTCGAGCGGCTGACGGAGCTGACCGGTGACACGCTCGCGGTGACGAGCAAGGCGCTGACGACCAGGGAGGCGAAGGGGCGCGTGCTGCTCTCCCGCGCCGCGGGAGGCAAGAAGAAGCCAGCCCCCAGCGCCACGCTGGTGCTGCTCGCGGAGGACCTGGAGGCGGTCGCGCAGTCCGATCGGCTCCTGGAGGTGCAGCTCCAGTCGGCGCGGACGGCCGACGCTCCCGCGGTCGATTTGGCGCAGCTCCCTAAGGGCCTCTTTCCCGCCCTGAGCCGCGCGTTCAAGGCGGCGCTCGATCAGCGCATCGCCGAGCGCCGGCTCCCCCGCACCATCGGCGCATTGCTCGGGAAGAAGCCGCTGCTCTTCTTCCTCGCAGACGCCGTCCTCCCGGCCGCCGGCGCGCCGGCGCGGCCCGCCGCGATCGCGACCGACGGCGCTGCCCGCCCCACGGCCGCCGACGGCCCCGGCAGCTCGGCCCCCGGCAGCGCCGGCACATCGGCCCCCGGCGGCCCCGGCGCGCCGGCCATCTCCTTCGCCGATCGCTTCGACGCCGCCTTCTCCTCGCTCGACCGCGCCTCCGGCCGCCTCAACTACGTCACCCTCCACGCGCTCCGCGCCGCGCTGCCGGACATCCCGCGCGCCACCTTCGACGAGGAGCTCGCCGCGCTCCGGCGGCAGCGGCGCTACTCGCTCGACCCGTCCGACGGCCGCCATCACCAGATGGCCGAGGCGGAGCGCGACGCCGGCATCATGGAGGCCGGGAACCTGCTCGTCTACGTGGCGCGGAGGGACGACGCATGAGCGAGGAGCCGACGTTCGAGCGCTTCCTGGCGGCGGTCCGGGGCACCAACCCGTTCCGCAGCCACCGCATCACCGACGTCGGGGGCGGCGAAGCCACGGTCGAGTCGATCCACAAGAGCGCCTTCACCAAGCTCGTGCGCGTCGTGCAGGACGCCGCGAAGGAGCCGGTCAGCATCGGCGCGCTGCTCATCGGCGCGCCAGGCGTCGGCAAGAGCCACCTGCTCGCGCGGCTGTTCCAGTGGGCCGGGGAAGACAGGGCGACGGTCGTCTACCTGCACAACATCCTCGCCTCGCCCGAGCGGATGCTCCGGTACGTGCTCAACGCGACCGTCAGCGATCTCGCGGGGCACCGCGGCAGCGACTATACGCAGTCGCGCCTCTACACCGTCCTCAACCGCGCCGTCATCCGGACGGGCGCGCTCAAGGGCCGCAGGATGATGACGGGCCCGAAGGAGATCGAGGCGCGCAAGGAGGCGCTGGCCCGCCTCGGCGCCAAGATCGACCCGCAGAACGCGGTCATCCCCGTGCTCAACGCGTTCCTCACCGGGACGTCGCACGCGAGCCTCGGCGACGCCGGCGCCGAGAAGCGCGCCCAGGCGGCGGTGCTGTGGCTCTCCGGCGAGACCCTCGGGCCCGACGAGGCGCGCCTGCTCGACCAGGCGGCCGGGGAGGACGGCCTCGCCCTCGCGGACGACGCCGCGGTGGAGCGCGTCCTCCACGTCCTCGCGCACCTGTGCGCCCTCGCCGAGCTCCCGCTCGTGCTCTGCCTCGACCAGATCGACAACCTCGACGCCGAGGCCGTGCGCGCCCTGATGTCGTACGCGCACGCGCTGCTCGACCGGGCGAAGCACCTCGTCGTGATCGTCTCGGGCGTGAAGCAGTCGATGCTCTCCCTGCGCACCGGCGAGGTGATCCCGGCGGCCGCGTGGGACCGCATCGCCGAGCGGATCCTCGAGCTGCACATGGTCTCGCCGGAGGAGGCCCGCGCCATCCTCGAGGGGCGGCTCGACGCCGCGCTCTCCGGCTTCGAGGAGAAGGAGATCGAGGAGGTCATCGCCGCGCGCAAGCGCGATCGGCTCTTCCCGCTCGGCAGCGCGTGGCTCGAGCGGCGCCTCGACGGCGTGCAGGAGCTCCGGCCGCGGGACGCGATCCTCTGGGCGCGCGACCGCTGGGAGGCGCAGCAGGATCGGCTCGCGGCCGTCGGCGGCAAGCGCTGGCTCAAGGAGTGGCCCGGCCCCGAGGACGGGCCGAAGCCGCCGCCGGTGAAGCTGGAGGACGTCATCGACGCCGAGGTGAAGAAGAAGCTCGTCGAGGGCACGACCCGCCGCCGGCTGCAGCAGGCGTCGCTGCCGCCCGACGAGGACAACCTCGCGAGCCTGACCCACCACCTGCTCGCCAGGTGCGCCGGCAAGGGCGCCTCGACGCTCCTGAGCGTCGAGCACGCCACCGCGAAGAAGCGCGGCAAGACCGCCCCCGCGCACCACCTCGTGGCCAAGGAGAAGCGCGCGGACGGCGTCATCGTGACCACCGGCGTGACGTTCCTCTGCGCGCCGAGCGGGCACGGCGCGCGGCTGCCGCTCCAGCGCATGGTCGAGGACACGAAGCACACGGACAAGCGCATCCTGGTCACCGACGAGGAGCGCCGGCCGCTGCGGCTCGGCGGCGCCGGCAAGGCCGCGTACGACGCGCTCTGCAAGCTGGGCCGCCAGCGCTTCCTCCACCTCCACCTCGACTTCGCCGGGCACGCGGAGCTCGACTCGCTGGTGGGGCTCCTCGGCGCCACGAGGAGCCATGATCTCGAGATCGAGCACCCCCGCGGGCAGTACCGCAAGGTGACCGAGGCCGAGGTGCTGGCGTCCTTCGAGCGCCAGAGCCTCCTGCTGGCGCACCCGCTGCTGCGCGAGCTGCTCACCGAGGAGCTCGTGAAGGGCGGCGGGGACTCGACGCCGCCCCCGGCGTGGGATCCGCAGCAGACGCGGGAGCACATCATGGCCGAGCTGTCGTGGCGCCTCGGCCTGATGGCGAAGGAGCTCGCGCAGATCTTCGCGAGCCGGAAGAAGCTGCACGAGAAGCGCTTCCCGGAGGTGTGGTCGCACATCAAGAAGACGGCGCAGGCGCTCCATGACGAGGGCCACGTCCACGCGACCGCGACCGACGACGACCTCTTCGTCCAGCTGCGGGGCAAGAAGTGAGGCTCGTGCACGTCAACGTGACCCAGCTCCGCGTCGCGGCGACGTGCCCGAGGCTCCACTGGTTCGACGCGCGCGCCACGGCCGAGCGGCAGGACGGGCGGACGGTCGTGAGCCGTATCTGGCGCAAGGGCGGGGAGGCGCCGGGCTGCGGCGCGCTGTTCCACACCGCGGTGGAGCGCTTCAACGCCGCCGCGGCGAGCTCGGACGAGGTGCTGGCGGCGCTGGAGGCCGCCGGCGACGCCCCGGGCCTCCAGCAGGCGCTGATGCGCTGGTTCAACGCCTCCTGCCTGAACCTCGACGCGCTCGCGGCGCGCCCGGTGCCGCTGCGGCTGGGCTTCATCTCCGCGGTCCAGCTCTACATGGAGGAGCTCGCGCGGCTCGCGGCGCACGCGAGGGCCGCGGGCCTGCCCGCGGCGGAGCTCCGGGCGCAGCTCTTCGGGGACTCGCGCAAGCGGGTCGACGTGACGTTCCACGTGGGGGAGGACGTTCACGTCCACGTGACCGGGGCGATCGACTACGTGTACTTCGATCCGCGGCTCGGGAAGCACCGCATCGTCGACTACAAGCTCACGCCCGCGACCTCCCCGAACAGCGATCTCTTCCAGATCTTCACGTACGCGCTGATGCACCACCACCAGCACGGCACCCGGCCGGACGTGGCGGTGTTCTACCTGCACCCCACGCGCAGCGTCCGCGAGGCGCGCTGGGAGGAGATCGAGGCGAAGCGCGGCAAGGTCTACGAGCTCATCGCCAGCATGGTGGCCTGGTCCGACCACGCGGTGGGCGCGGGCGGGCTCGCCCCGCCGGGCGACCGCGCGTACTGCGGCGGCTGCAAGCACGAGCGCTCCGGGGCGTGCGTCGCGCAGCTCGGCCACAAGGACGTGGGCGCGTGGGACAGGCGCTGGACGGCGCTGGAGGCCACGCGCGGCGGCGGATCGCCGGAGGGGCGCGAGCCCGCCGCGGCCAGCGCGCCGGCGGCGGACGAGCCGGCCGCGGACGAGCCGATGGTGGAGGACGATCCCGAGCTCGATGAGGCGCTGGCGGTCGTGAAGCCGGCCGTCGAGCGCCCGAAGCCGGCGCCGGCGCGGGGCCGCGGGCGAAAGGCGCCCGCGGAGGCGCCGCCGGGCGGTGCCAGCGCCAGGCCGGCGGAGGCGCCGCCAGGCGGTGCCAGGCCGGCGGAGGCGCCGCCAGGCGGTGAGCGCTCGACCCCCGCGGCGCTCGACGCGGGAGCGAGGCCGCCGGAGGCCCGGACCGCGAGCGTCACCGGCATGCTCCTCGGCTTCGACGACGGCGGCTCGCCCGTTCGCGTGGACCCTGCGGTGCTCCGGACGCACGTCTCGGTCGTCGGCGCGGCGGGGAGCGGCAAGACGTGGATGGCCAAGGTCATCGCGGAGGAGGCGCTGCGCGCCGGTGTCCCCGTCGTCGCGATCGACCCCCAGGGCGATCTCGTCCAGATGATGGAAGCGCGCCCGCCGTCCGACGTGCCGGCGGAGCTGCACCGCGCGTGGGAGGAGCTGAGGGAGCGCATGGAACCGCGCATCCTCACGCCCGGGTCCTCGCACGGCCTGCGGCTCTGCCTCGACCCCCTGCGGCTCCCCAGCGCGGGCGAGCTCTCGCACATCGCGAACCCCGCGCTCCGCGCCGAGGAGGAGGAGGGCTTGCTCGTGGCGGTGGCGGCCAACCTCGTCAGCCTGTGCGCGTGCGGCGGCGAGGAGGAGTCGCAGCGCACGTTCCTCTACCAGGTGCTGCGGCACCTGCCGCGCGCGGCGCCGGTCCGGCTGAGGGACATCGTGGCCGCCGTCACCGCGCCCGAGGACCTCGGCATCGACGACGTCGACAGCCTGATCCGCAAGTCCGAGCGCGAGCGGCTCGCGCGAAAGCTCAACACGTTCGTGCAAGGCCCGTCCGCGCGGCTCTTCTCGGGCGGAACGCGCCTCGACTTCACCGAGCTGCTACGGCCCTCGAAGCCGGGGCGCGTCCCGCTCAACGTCGTTTACCTGAACGCGCTCAGCAACGACGATGAGAAACACTTCTTCCTCGCCGCCCTCGCGACGGAGCTGTACCGCTGGATGATCACGACCGTGGACGCGACCTCCGGCGGCGTGAACCTGCTCTTCTACATCGACGAGGCGCGCGACTGGATCCCGGCCGGCGGCAGCAAGCCGCCCGCCAAGCAGCCGCTCATCCGGCTGTTCACCCAGGGCCGGAAGTACGGCGTCGGCTGCTTGCTGTGCACCCAGAGCCCTCGATCGGTGGATTACAACGTGTTCGGCAACACGAGCACGAAGCTCATCGGGCGGCTCGAGGCGGCCCAGGACGTGGAGCGCGTGATCGACTGGTTCACGATCGAGGGCGGGGCCCCTCCGTGGGTCGCCGCGCGCAAGGGGGCGCCGAAGGGGAGCTTCGTCGCGCGCTGGCCCGACATGCCCGCGGAGCTCGCGGGCCGCGCGTTCAAGGGGAGAACGCTCTTCACGCGCCACGCCGGCGCATGGTCGCCCGACCGCGTGGAGCGGGCCGTCACCGAGGCGGGGCTCCGTGGCACGGGCGGGTGAGGCGGCGAGCGAGGGCGGGGTCGACGCCTTCTCACCTGCGCCGCGAGGCGCTCGGTTCCGGCATCGCCCCATGCTTCGTGGGCGAGTTGATGGAGTCGGCCCCACTCGCCCTGGCTTCCGGCTCCAGATCGAGTTTTCGTAACAGAATGACATCTGGCAGGGAGATCGACATGGCAAGCGGAAACCCAAGGAACCCGACGCTACACTTCTGGGATGTGCCTGCGGCGCTCCTTGGGCTCGCAGTGGCTGGCGCGCTCTCTCGGATACCGCTCTTGGGAGAGTACGGTCTCCTGTGGATCGGAGCTCCGGCCGCATTCGTCGCCTTGCGGCGTCTGGCTCTACCCCAGCTCACGCCGGCGGCCACTGCGCCCAAGCCGAGTCTCTCCATCTGGCAGAGGCTTGGTGCCTACTTCTGCCTGATCCTTGGGGGTGTCATCACCTTGATTGCCGGCATAGCGTTCTATATCAACGCCACGAGGGAGACACGTCCCGAGTTCACATGGCAACTGCTTCTCCCCATTGCGATTGGCGGCGCGCTTGCTATGGTCGGTATCCGACGACTGACATAGCCCATCCGTACCGGCGCCTTACCGCGGTCTGCGCATTTCCCCCGTCATCTCGTCTGCGCTCCGCCTTTCCTCGCCTGTCGCCGAGCAGGGTGTCGATGAGGCCGAGGAGGGCGCGAGCGGCGCGCAGGGGCGGCGGAGGGCGAAGCGCTGCCACGTCGGGGGGAGCAGCAGATCGGGGTGGCGCGCGATGAGCATCTGCGCGCTGGCGAGGAGCTCTGCTTCGAGCAGCGGAGCGGGGTCGGGCAGTCGCGCGGCGCAGGCGTACGCGCACGGTGAAGCGCTGCGCGAGCGCGAGCGGTCAATCCTCTGCCGTCGCGGCGCTTGCGGTCGGCGACGTGGGCCGGTTGCCGAGCACGCGCGACACGAGCGCGAGCAGCATCTCGCGCGCGTGGCCGCGGTCGACGGCCGGATCGCGTAGCCGGATCGCCTTGCTGCCGTCCAGCACGGCGAGCAGCATGGTCGCGAGGTCCGCCGCCGGCAACGTGTCGTCGACGAGGCCGGCGGCCTGTCCGCGGGCGATCGCGCTGGCGAGGAGCTGCTTCATCTCGGCGCTGTGGCGCCGGAGCCGATCCGCGATCGCGGCGTTGCGCTGCGACTCGGCGAGCAGGTCGAAGAGGAGGGACGGCCCCTTGCCGCTGTAGAGATCGGCCACGAGCGCGGGGAGGTCGCGCGCGTCCTGCACGTCGCCCGACAGGTGCGTGGCCGCTTCGTCGAGCACGAGCTGGAAGAGGCCCTCGAGGATGGCCTCCTTGCTCGGGAAGTAGTGGTAGAGGTGCCCAGGGCTGACGCCCGCCTCGGCGCAGATGCTCGCGATGGAGGCCTGCACGCCCTCGGCGGCGAAGCGGCGCAGGGCGGCGCGGAGGAGCTCGCGACGCTTCTTCTCGTGCTGCTCGGGGTTGACAGTGCGCATGCGGCGATTCATTGATAGAGCGTTCGCTCTAACATTGAGGGGGTCGAACGATGCCCATGATACCGCGCGCGCATCTCGGCAAGAACGGCCCGCTCGTCGGCGCGCTGGGCCTCGGCTGCGGCGGCATGTCGCCCGGCCACGGCGCCGGCAGCGACGCCGAGAGCGTCGCCACGATCCAGGCGGCGCTCGACGCAGGGATGAGCCTCCTCAACACCGCCGATTTCTACGGCATGGGGCACAACGAGGCGCTCATCGGACGCGCCATCGAAGGCCGGCGCGACCGGGCCTTCGTGAGCGTGAAGTTCGGCATGCTGCGGTCCCCGGGCGGGAAGTTCCTTGGGATGGACGGCCGCCCGGCCACGGTGAAGACGTTCGCGGCCTACTCGCTCCAGCGCCTCGGCGTCGACGAGATCGACCTCTACCAGCCCGGGCGGCCCGATCCCGACGTGCCCTTCGAGGAGACGATCGGCGCCATCGCCGACCTCGTGCGCGAGGGCAAAGTCCGTCACGTCGGCGTGTCCGAGGTCGGCGTGGAGCTCCTGCGCCGCGCGCACGCCGTGCACCCCATCACCGCGCTCGAGATCGAGTACTCGCTCGCGTGCCGCTTCATCGAAGCAGAGATCTTGCCGGCCGCGCGCGAGCTCGGGATCGGCATCGTCGCCTACCGCGTTCTCGCCGACGGGCTGCTCAGCGGCGCGACGGCGCCGAGCCCTGGCGCGCACTTCGTGGCGCCGCGGATGGAAGGACACGCGCTGGAGCAGAATGTCCGCGCCGCTCGCCCGCTCGTCGAGCTGGCCGCCCGGAAGCGCTGCACGCCAGCCCAGCTGGCCATCGCGTGGCTGCGCGCGCGCGGCGACGACATCGTGCCGCTCGTCGGCATCCGCCGGCGCGCGCGGCTCGACGAGAACCTCTCGGCGCTCGACGTGCGCGTCTCCCCGGACGAGCTCGCGCAGCTCGACGCTGCGTTCGCGCCGGGCGCGATCGTCGGCGATCGGTACCCCTCGTTCGTCATGAAGTACGCGGCGCGCTGAGCGACCCGGGTCGCGACCCCACGCCGGACACCCAGACGGAACTCCTGGCCGCGCCGGGAGAGCGTGATCGACGCCATCGGTGAGGGGGTCGACCAGAGCCGGGTCGGTCAGCGGGTCTGGCTGTTCATGGCCGCCGCCGGGCGGCCCACCGGCACCGCCGCTGAGTTCACCGTCGTGCCCGCCGAGCGGGCCGTGCCGCTGCCCGAAGAGGCCAGCTTCGACGTCGGCGCCTCGCTCGGCGTCCCCGCGCTCACCGCGCACCGCGCGCTCACCGTCGCCGAGGACGGACCGCGCCGCCTGCGGCCCGGGGCGCTCGACGGCAGGGTGGTGCTCGCCGCGGGCGGGGCCGGGGCGGTCGGGCACGCGGTGATCCAGCTCGCCCGATGGGCGGGCGCCACCGTGATCAGCACGATCAGCGGCCCGGAGAAGGCCCGGCTGGCCACCGCCGCCGGCGCCCACCACGTGATCAACTACCGCGAGGGCGACCCGGCCGCCGAGATCCGCAAGATCGCCCCGAATGGCGTCGACATCGTCGCCGAGGTGGCGCTCGGCGCGAACCTCGCGCTGGACCTGGCCGTGCTGCGGGCGCGCGGCACGATCGCGACCTACGCCAACGACGGTGGCAAGCCGGTCGAGCTGGACGTGCTGCGGACCATGGTGCTGAACGCACGCTTCCAGTTCCTGGCGCTCTACACGGCCGGTCCGGAGGCGCGCGCCGCGGCGGTCGAGGACGTCGCCGCCGCCGTCCGCGCCGGCGCCCTGCCGGTCGGCGAGGAGCACGGCCTGCCGCTGGTCCGCTTTCCGCTCGACCGCACCGCCGACGCGCACAGGGCCGTGGAGAGCGGCGCGGTCGGCAAGGTCCTGGTGGACGTCACGTCGTGACGTTCCACCGTGACCGCCCGCGAACCGCCATGGGCGTGGGTCACCCGCCCTGCTTGCCGGCGCGCCCGCGGCGTGCCTTGATCGCGCGCGTGACGACGGGGTTCTTCGAGGCGCGTGGCTTTCGTTTCCGGCTCGATCGCGAGGGCGCCGAGGTGAGCGGGGCGCCGACGCGCGCGGTCCAGGCCACCATCGAGCCCGACGAGGCGAGCCTCGACGGTGACGAGCCGCTGGCCGAGCTCCTTGGCCGCCGGCTGTCGGCGCTGCTCGGCGCGCCGGTGAGCGACGAGGAGGGGATCTTCGACCTGGCGGTCGAGCGCGACGGGGCCGTTGTCGCGGCCGTACAGCTCTCGTGCGGCGAGGACGACGAGGACGTGCTCGAGCTGCTCGGCGAGCGGTCGTCCTCGCTCCCGGTGCGCGCGCTGGTCGAGGCGCTTGTCGAGGCGCTGCGGGGCCCCGGATGACGGCGCGCGCGGCGCGCCAGCACGCCGTGTCGGCTGAGGTGAAGCCTATCGAGGACGGGTTCCTCGTTCCGCCCGGACATCCTGGGGCGGGTGAGGTCACGCCGAGCCGCTTCGTCATGCTGCCGGTCCCTGGTGTCGAGCACAGCCCTCAGTTCTTTCGCTACAGCGCCGCGCTCCAGGGCGACCCCCGTACCTCGGAGCTCTTCGTCCTGATCGCCACCCCTGGAGGTGATCCGTCAGCCGCCTCTCGAGCGCTCCCCCACCTCGAGCGCGCATTCCCGTCCGCGACTGTCGCTCTGCTGCTCGATGCTCGTACCGGCTGGGCTCGCGCCAGGGTCTCTGCGCTCAAGGACGGAGGCCGCAAGGAGCTTGCTGCCGGCTGCGTGGCCGCAGTCCTCGCCGGTGCGAGCTGGGACGAGTCCGACCCCATCCTCGTGGAGCTGGACGAGGCGCACTTTGCCGTGAGCCTCGTCCATCACGTTGACCTCTGGGATGCGGTCATCGATACCTACCCCATCGACGCCGCCCCGCCGTGACCGGCCCGGGGCCCGCCTGACCGGGGCCGGGCTCGAGGACCGCAGCCTGCCGGTCAGACGTCGACGAGGACGTCGAACCCGCCGTAGATCATCCGCTTTGCGTCGAAGGGCGCAGCCTCGTCCATCTTCATGAGCGGGTCCTCCATTACCTTCTTGTTGCCCTCGTCCCGCACCTCCTTCGAGGGCCAGACGATCCACGAGAAGACGACGACCTCGCCTTCCTCCGCCTTCACCGCGCCCTTGAAGTCGGTGATCTTGCCGTCGGGCACGTCATCGCCCCAGCACTCGACGACGTGAATCGCCCCGTGCTTCTTGAACACCGCCGCGGCCTTCTCGGCCAGATCGCGATAAGCCTGCTTCTTGCCCGCGGGCACGGGCACAACGAAACCGTCGACGTAGCTCATCGTTGTTCTCCTCTCGTTCGGCCCCGTTCCAGACGGACCGCCGCCGCGACCCGCGCGGCGGCGTGCCGACCAGCTCGGGGACCGGGGTGATGCCCCACGCGATCGGCGAAGGCAACTTCGCTGCAAGGCCGCCTGGCGGCCGCGCGCGAGGGCTCACGGCGCTCGATCCGGCCGGAAAGCGCGCTCGGCGCGACGGGCCTGCCGGACGATCACCCAGGGCGAGGCAGCGCGCGCTCGCGGGCGCGCCACGCGGCCGGGGCCACGCCGTGGCGGCGGCGGAAGAGGCGGCTGAACTGGCTGGCGTCGGCATAACCGACCCGCTCGGCGATGATCTCGACGAGCTCGTCCGTGTCGCGCAGGCGACGCCGCGCCTCGGCGAGGCGGCCCTCGAGGATCCACGCCACCACGGAGCGGCCCGTCGACCGCTTCACCGCGGTCGTGACGTAGGCGGGGGATCGGTGCACCGCGCGGGCCACCTCACCGAGGGTCAGCGGTCCCAGACAGCGCGCCTCGATCACGGCGAGCGCCTCGGCCACGATCGAGGGGGCCTCGGGGGGAGCTGCGTCGCGCGGGGCGGCGCGCACGATCTCGGCGAGCAGGAGCCCGAGCAGGCTCTCGGCCACGACGGGCAGCATGCCCGAGGACCGCGACAGCTCGCGCTCGAGCTCCTCGAGCAGGCCGAGCACGTGGGGCTGCCTGCTGGTCGGCAGCTCGACGACCGGGAAAGCCCCGCGCCGGACGCGGTCGAGCGGGGCGAGCAGCTCCTGAAAACGATCCTGAGGGAGGCACGAGCGACAGAAGGCCACGCCGCGCAGATCCACCTTGCTCGCCGTGAGCCACCGGTGGGCATCACCGGCCGGGATGAGGTGGACCTGGCCAGCCGTGAGCTCCAGCTCGCCGCGGTGCTCCACCCGCATCCGGCCGCCGAGGTGAAAGGCGAGGACCGAATAGGTGTGCACGGCGGCGCGCTGTATCGAGCAGATCTCCGGCGCGCGGCAGGCATGTACGTGGATCGCGCCGGTCTCGAGGGCGTCGATTGTAAGCTGCGACTCCATGACCACCGTCGCAGGGTAACACGCGTTGATGGGGCAGGCTTCCGGACCGGCCTGGCCAGGCCAGGCCCTCGAGGCTCCCTCGGTCCGGCAGGCGACGCGGTGTCACACAGCGGCGGCACCCAGCGCGCATCGGCGACCTGAACCCCACGAACACGCACACCATGGCAATCGGATCGAGCACGGCTGAGCTCCCTTGACAGCTGGGGACCGATTCGTTTGTTCTGAAAACTGCGAGGTCACCTGGGGGTCCTCTTCGCGGCGCGCCGCAACCTCGCGCGGACGCCCGAATCACCGTGATCTAGATCAAACATGATGGCTGCGCGCTCGGATTGGGCGCGCGTCCCTCGACCGGCGCGATCACGACACCGTGTTCGCTCCGGGCGACGCTCCCCTGTCAGACTCACTATCAGGGAGGGTTTATGAATCACATGTTCAATTCGCATCAAGGCGTGTTCATGGCCTGTCTCTTCCTCCTTATCCCGCTGCTGGGGGCCGCGGGTTGCGCGGGGCAGGAGGAGTGGGACACAGGCGAGCTCGTCGCGGTCGCCGCCCAGGCGTACCGGGTCCAGAGCGGCGAGCAGCTCTTCGAGAGAGCGACCTTCGGCGGCAACGGGCGCCGCTGCGTGACCTGCCACAGCGAGGAGACCGGCACGATCTCCCCGGCGGACGTGCAGGCGCGGTACGCGGCCAACCCGAACGATCCCCTCTTCCGCCCGATCGACAGCGACGACGGCGTCGGCGACAGCTACACGCGGCTCCTCAACGAGGCCACGATCCGCTTCGAGTTCCCGCTGCCCCCGAACGTCTGGATCTACGACGACCCCGCGGCAACGAGCGTGACCGTCTTCCGAGGCGTCCCCTCCGTCAAGAACTCGCCCGCGCTCGATCCGCTCATCACGTTCGATGCCCGTGAGCCCGACCTCGAGACGCAGGCCGCGAACGCGATCCTGGCGCACTTCGAGCCGACGGTCACGCCCACGCGGCGGCAGCTCGAGAAGATCGCCGACTACGAGCGGACGCTGTTCAGCTCGCGAGAGCTGCGCCGTTATGCGCACGGCGGGCCTGAGCCCGAGCTGCCTCGCGGCCACACGCGGTCCGAGAAGCGCGGGCGCAAGCACTTTCTCCCGAACGGAGTCTGCGGCCAGTGCCACAGCGGGCCCATGCTGAACACGAGCAGCGAGCAGTTCCCCTTCGGGGCGTTCACCAGGATCACCGGCGTGCTGACCGGCTTCTCGGGCGAGGTCCTCGGCACCTCGGAGGTGCGGCCGACGCCGAACCCGATGCGTCGCTACGCCATGGCGTGCCCGTCGGACGGGAGCGGCCTCCTCTGCTCCGATCCGGATCTGTACTTCCCGCTCATCGCCGTCTACCAGCCGAGGCTCGAGAACGGCGTCCTCTCGATGCTGGCCGCCGATCCGGGCTCCGCTCTCGTTCTTGGCACCCTGGACGTCCTGGGGGACGGCAAGACGACCTCCCTCTGGGGCATCAACGAGACGGCGCCCTATTTCCACGACAACTCGGCCCCTACGCTGGAGGATCTCGTCCACCACTACAAGCTGGCCTTCGAGGCCGCGCCGATCCTGGCCGCCCCGATCCTCGGGGGGCGCTCGACCCTGACCGCCCAGGAAGAGGCGGACATGGTCGCCTATCTCAAGCTCCTCTGAGCGGAGGGCCCCTCCACCGTGCGGGCCGGGGGCCTCCCTCGGCCCCGCGGCCCGCACGGAAAACAGAGCCCGCGTTGAGCGGAAGCCCCACGAGCGGGCACACAGGGCACGGCGCTCGACCTCCACGCGTTCGACGCCGCCGGCGCCCTGATCACGACCACCGAGATCTCGCGCCGTTCAACGGCCCTCCGGCGATCGCGAGGTCCACGGACGATCGACGATCGCGTCCTTCGGGCGGGGCTCCTCCCCGCCAAGCTCACCGCGTCTCATCAGACGTTCGTGGCCGTGCCCTGGAGCCCGCACGGGGTGAATGACGCAGGGCGGCTCCGTTCAGGGGCAGCGCGGCAATAGAGCAGCACTCGCCCCACGCCGCGTCATTGCGCGTGGCGGCGCGGACGTACAGCGCGACAGCTCCGCCATCACCAAGCTGGACATGCCGAGTCGTCGCCGGCCTTCCGTTCTGGCCGCTGCGAACCGCGGCCACGGCCGGTGGGCGGCGGCCTGCTCGCGGAGCTCGCGCGAGAGGCTGCGGGCGCGCATGGGTGAACATCCATGGGTTCCCTCATGCCTTTGACGAAAAGCGCACTTGGGTGAACATCAAAATGTTCTCGCATGCCTTTGATGAAAAATTAGAGCGTCAATCACAGAAAAAAATGAGAGCCCTCACCGACACATCATTGCACCACATCCTCTCGACATGAGAGGATGTGGTGCGCGGGGAGCAGGGCAGCCACCGAACGTCGCGTGTCGGTCGCAAAAGACGCCCTTGCTGCTTCCGTCTGGGTTCTTTGATCTGGAACATAACAACACCGCCACGATGTGGCTCCCGGAGCTGGCCGACGGCAACGCCGCGACGTGGCCGCCATCGCGTCCCGCGCCAGCTCGACCGCGCCATCCACGCTCGGCTCCCCGCGCAGGGCGGAATAAGCCGTGTTCGCCGCGGCCGCCGCGATGTCGTTCTGCCACGCCTCCCGGAACACCGGGCTCCTGAGCGCCACGCGCTCGTGCCCGCTCGCGGGGTCGCGAAGGACCGTGAGATGCACGCGGCCCGCGGCGTCCTTGCGGGCGTCTCGACGGGCCTTCTTTCCTGACGCGGGGCGCGGCTTGCCTTTCCTCTGACTCATGGTGGCCGGTTCCTGGAGGGTGATTGCCGCCCGAACGCTCGAAGAAACGGTAGTTTATCACCCCGTCGAACCGTCCACCAGCCCTCCTACGCGTTAACCAAGCTTCCCGCCGCGTTCTCCCATATCCGAACGTTCACGTTCACGTTTACGTTGGTGCCCGACCGTTATGGACGACTCCCTGAGATGCCTCGCTGTTCGAGAATGGTCAGGTCCCGCAGAACGTGTATTGCACGCGCTCGTCCAGCTGCGGGGGCTCGCTCAGATGCGCGCTCTCCGGCTGATCGTCGTACGGTCGCTCGAGCACCCGCACCAGCGTCTCGAACGGCTCGAAGTCGTCACGCAGAACGGCCGCCTGGATGAGCGCCTCGATCCGGTGATTGCGCGGGATGAACGCCGGGTTGACGAGCCGCATCGCGCTCGCGCGCGCCTCCGACGTGGCCTCCTCCCGGGCGAGCCGCCGGCGCCACGACTCGGCCCAGTCGCGGAAGGCGCCGGGCTCCGCGAACAGGGCGGCCACCTGCGCGTCGGCCGCTGGATCGGCCGCTGACGCGCACAGCCGGCGAAAGAAGACCGTGTAATCGACGCCGTTCGACGCGAGCCGCTCCAGCAGATCCGCGGCGAGCGCGAGATCTCCCTCCTCCTCGCGCGCGAGCCCCAGCTTGGCCCGCAGGACGCGCGCGTGGGCCGCGACGAAGAGCGCGGAGAAGCGCTCCACGCGCTCGGTCGCCAGACGGACGGCCTCCTCCTCGCGCTCGGCCAGGAGCGGCAGGAGCGCCTCGGCGAGCCGCGCCATGTTCCACTGCGCGATGCGCGGCTGGTTCCCGAAGGCGTAACGGCCGCCCCGATCGATCGAGCTGAACTTCTTCGCGGGATCATACTCGTCGAGGAACGCGCACGGCCCGTAATCGATGGTCTCCCCGGAGATCGACGTGTTGTCGGTGTTCATCACGCCGTGCACGAAGCCGACGCCGAGCCAGCGCGCGACAAGGGACGCCTGCGCGTCGACGACGCGCTCGAGCAGCGCCAGTGCGTCGTTGCCGCTGCCCACCGCCTCGGGGTAATGCCGGGAGAGCGCATACGAGGCGAGCGTGGCCAGCGCCTCGCGGTCGTCCCGCGCGGCGAAGAACTGGAACGTGCCCACGCGGATGTGGCTCGCGGCCACGCGCGTGAGCACCGCACCGGGGAGCACCTCCTCGCGATAGACCGGCTCGCCCGTCGTGACCGCGGCGAGCGCGCGCGTCGTCGGCACGCCGAGCGCCGCCATGGCCTCGCTCACGACGTACTCGCGCAGCACCGGCCCGAGCGCCGCGCGCCCGTCTCCGCCCCGCGAGAACGGCGTCCGCCCCGCGCCCTTGAGCTGGAGGTCGCGCCGCTTGCCGTCCCTGCCCACGACCTCGCCGAGCAGGATGGCCCGCCCGTCCCCGAGCTGACTGACGAAGCTGCCGAACTGGTGCCCCGCGTACGCGAGCGCTATCGGCTCCGCGCCCTCGGCCAGCGCGTTGCCCGCGAGCACCTCCGCCCCCTCCGCCGAGGCGAGCTGCTCCGCGTCGAGCCCGAGCACCTCCGCGAGCGCGCGGTTCACCTTCACGACGCGCGGCGCGCGGACCCGCGCGGGGGAGACGCGCGCGTGGAAGCGGTCGGGAAGGCGGGCGTAGGTGTTGTCGAACGGGAGCTTCATCGGCGAACCTTACGCGCGGAGGTGCCGCCGCTCAAGCCGCCGGAAGAGCCCGCCGCCGGGCCACGCCACGGCGCCGCGGGAGCGAGGGACGCTCGGCTGTTCGCGCGAAGGCGAGCGAACAGGCTCCTCGCCCTGCCGTATTCCCTCCTCAGTTCCCGATGACGCGCAGGCGGAAAGAGTCCGTCTGGGTGAGATCGGCGAGCAGATCGAGGATGGTATAGCCGTCGACAAGCAGGTTGACGCTGAGCCCGTGAACGTCACACTTGTCGCTCCCGTTTGGCTCCCGTCCAGTGGCAAAGGCGACCCACCGCTCGGCATAATGGCGCATGGCGGCCGGATCAGCGGCGAGCTCGTTCATCAGCTCGATGGGTGACGTGATCGTCTTGACGTTGTCGGCGCCAAAGGTGACGTCAGCGGTCCCGTCGATGGCGCCGCCGAGCGGATCGATGGTCTGCACCTTGCCGACGGCGTCGTACCTCTCGAGCACGAAGCCCGGCGGGTTGATGTACGTGCCGTGGCATCCGGCGCACCCCGCCGGGGAGGTCATGGACTCGATGGCCTCACGCTCCGTGGAGAACGGGCCCGGAGGCCACGGCGTCTCGCTCGCGCTGGGCACGGGTGCCAGGTCGATCCCGAGCAGCCTGTTGGCGACGAACGCGCCCCGAAGGATCGGGCTCGTGGCGCCATAACGCGAGTAGGAGCTCAAGAACCCGACGCGGGTCAAGAACCCAGGCCGCTCGTTCGGATCGAGCTCCACCCGCGTCAGATCCGCGCCGTAATCCGCCGCATCGAGCCCATAGAGCGCAGCGGTGTCCTGATTGACGTAACCGACGTTGCTCAGGAAGAGGTCCTTGAACGACCCCCCCTCGAACGCCACCTCCTCGAAGAGGGCATCCATCTCTGCCATCATCGGAGCCACCACGTCCGGGGAGTGGTCGGGGAAGCGGGTCGTGTCGTGCTCGACCGCTCCCCAGCGCGACCCCGGGCGAATGTCCGCATAAGCACGATGGAACCGGGCCACGACCGGCGCCGTCTTTTCGCGGTCCTGGATCATCCGCTGCGCCTGCGCCAGGATCTGCTCCCTGGTGGCGAGCTGGCCAGCGTCGGCCGCGGCGTCCAGGATGTCATCTGGAATGGAATCCCAGAGCAGGACCGAGAGCCTCGCCGCCACCTCGTGGCTGGAGAGCTTGATCGCGCTTCCTTCGGGCTCCTGCGCCAGCTCAGGGCGCATGATGAACGAGGGCGAAGCGAGGAAGGCAAAGAGAATGGCCTCGGCGATCTCTTCGGGCGTGCCCTGGGGCTCCACCGCGGTGAGCCGCAGGAAGCTCTGCACCTCTTCTTCGAGCAGAGGACGGCGGAAAGCCTTGCGACCAAAGGTGGTAATCGTCTCTTCCAGGCACTCGGACGCCGCCGGATCGCAGGTGAGGAACCTCGGTTTGTTCGGCCCGCCCATCACCTCGGCGGCGAGGTGCTCGGCGGCCGCGAGATAGCCGTTCCATGCGGGCTCTGTCATGTCCCCGTCGAAGTCGGGGACGAGGAGCGAAGACGGCGGGAGGTTGCCGGCGCTCTCCAGCATCGTCACGCCGAGCAGATCCCGCACCACCGCGTCGTACTGCCGGTTGAGCAGGCGCGGGATCTGGGACGTCGCCGGGATGCCGGGCACGCAGGAATCCCCCCCTCCGACGCCTGATCCCCCCCCGACGCCGGCGGTGGTGCCGCTGCTGCCGCCGCTCTGATCGTCGCGGTCGGTGCCCTTGCCCAGGATCGTGATCCCGCACCCGGGGGCGACGAGCGAGAGCGCCGCGAAGCAGCAGAGCGAGGATACGGCGCGCCAGAGCCTCATGACAAAGCCTCCCGGCGTACAATCCCCGGGGGGCTTCCCCGCGATCACAATTTCGTCGCGCACGTCGGCCCGGCGCCCGCTTCGATGCGGCCAGCGTGGGGCCTGCTCGGGCGCGCTTCGAGGGAGCGCCGCGTCACGCCGAGCGCCGCGCCCCGTCGCCGCCCGGCGTCGTGGCGTATTCCCTCCTCAGTTTCCGCGGACGCGCAGACGGAACGAATCTGTCTGGGTAAGATCGGCGAGCAGGTCGAGAATTGTGTAACCGTCGGCAGACAGCTTGGCGTCGAGCTCATCGACGTCGCAGATGTCGTTCGGGTTCGGCTGCCGCCCGGTGGCGAAGGTGACCCACCGCTCGGCATAGTGGTGCTTGGCCGCCCGGGCAGCGGCGAGCTCGTTCATCAGCTCGATCGGTGTCTCGATCGTCTCGGTGATGTCCATGCCGAAGTGGACGTCGGCGGTTCCATCGATGGGGCCGCCGAGCGGATCGGTGGTCTGCACCTTGCCGACGGCGTCGTACCTCTCGAGCACGAAGCCCGGCGGATTGATGTAAGGGCCGTGGCACCCGGCGCACATCGCCGGGGAGGTCAGCGCCTCGACGCGCTGGCGTTGCGTGGTGGTTTCGCCCGGAGGGGGCAAAGGCTCCACGGCAAGCGGGGGCACCAGGCTGATCCCGAGCAGCCTCGAGATGAACGCGCCCCGGAGGATCGGGCTCGTGGCGGCGTAGGACGAGTAGGAGCTCAAGAACCCGACGCGGGTCAAGAACCCCGGCCGCTCGGTCGGGTCGAGCTCCACCCGCGTCAGCTCCGCGCCGAAATTCGCTGGATCGAGCCCATAGAGCGCCGCGGTGTCCTCGTTGACGAAGGCGACGTTGCTCAGGAAGAGGTCCTCGAAGGACCCCCCTTCGAACGCCACCTCCTCGAAGAGGGCGTCCATCTCCGCCATCATGGGAGCGACCGCGTCCGGGGAAAACTCGGGGTACACGGTCGTGTCGTGATCGTGGACTCCCCAGTGCGAGCCCTGGCGAATCTCCGCATAATCACGATGGAAGGCGACGACGACCGGCGCCGTCTTCTCGCGGATCCGGATCATCCGCTGCGCCTGCGCCAGGATCTGCTCCCTGGTGGCGAGCTGGCCAGCGTCGGCCGCGGCGTTCAGGATGTCATCTGGAACGGAGTCCCAGAGCAGGAACGAGAGCCTCGCCGCCACTTCGTGGCTGGAGAGCTTGACGGCGCTTCCCTCTGGCTCCTCCGCCAGCTCGGGGCGCAGGAGGAACGAGGGCGAGGCGAGGAAGGTGAAGAGGATGGCCTCGGCGATCTCGTCGGGCGTGCCCTGGGGCTCCACCGCGGTGAGCCGCAGGAAGCTCTGCACCTCTTCTTCGAGCAGAGGACGACGGAAGGCCTTGCGACCGAAGTCGATGATCGTCTCTTCGAGGCACCCGGACGCCGCCGGATCGCAGCTGACGAACCTGGACCTGTTCGGCCCGGCGATCACCTCGGCGGCGATCTGCTCGGCGACCGCGAGATAGGCGTTCCATGCGACATCTGTCATGTCCCCCTCGAAGTCGGGGGCGAGCAGCGTCGACGGCGGGCCGTTGCCGGCGCTCGCCAGCGCCGTCACGCCGAGCAGATCGCGCACCGCCGCGTCATATTCCCGGTTGAGAAGGCGCGGGATCTGGGACGTCGCCGGGACGCCGGGGAAACAGGGATCCCCCCCGCCGCTGCCTGGGCCCTCCCCGACGCTGACCGTGGTGCCGTGGCCAACGCCGCCGCCGCCGTCTCCATCGCCACCGCCGGTGTCGTCACCCACGATCGTGATCTCGCACCCGGCGACGAGGAGCGAGAGCACCGAGAAGAAGCCGAGTGAAGGTACGGCTTTCAAAGGTCTCATGACAGAGCCTCCCGCCGTAGCAATCTCCGAGGCTCTCCCCCGGGATCCCAATTTCGTCGCGCGTCGCTCCCTGCGGCCGGTGATCAGAGCGATAGGCCGGCGCCGACGCGGAGCGTCCACGTGACCGCGGGCACCTCGTGGATGAGCTGCGCGGGGTGCTCGAACATGAACGATCGCCGCACCAGCGGAAACTCCGGTCCACCTTGCGCGTCGATCCGCACGAGGGCCCCGAGCGAGGCGGTCACGCGCGCGAGGAGCCCGAGGCTGGCCCACGGGACGGTGCCCTCCTCCACGTCGGAGATCGCCTCGCCGACCAGCCCGGTGCCGTGAAGGAAGCCGCCCTCCGCGCCCACGCAGGGCCCGAGCGAGAGCCGGCGTGTAGGGCGGAAGAGATCCGCGCAGGCGTCGACGCGGCCGATCCCGCGCACGAAGAGGGCGCCGCCCGGCCCGGCGTCGACCGCGCCGGTGGCGGCCACCTCGGCGGCGACGCGGAACGCCGCGCCGAGGCCCAGATCGGCGCGCAGCTCGACGAAGGGCCCCCCGCCGAGCAGCGCCTCGGGGGCGACCCCGGACGCCGCGCTTCCCTGGAGGCCGAGCGTCCACGGGCGCTCCACGGGCCGTCGCGGCCGCGGAGGGTGCGGGGCCCCCGCGACCGGCGACGGCGGGCGGATCGGCAAGGGGCGCGCGGCCGGCGCCTGTGGGGCCGGCGAGGCGGCGGGCGGCTGCGGCGAGCTCCCCGCGCCCGGCGCTGCGCCGCCGCCGGCCCCGGCGGATTGCGCGGCCCCGGCCGGCTGCGCAGGAGCGGCGGGATCCGCGGCGGGTGGCGGGGCCGCGACGGGATCCACGGCCGGCGCTGGCGCCCCGCCGGCATCCCGAGCCCCGCCAGCCTCCGGGGCCTCGGACGAGCGCAACCCGACGGCCGGCGGTTGCGGATCGAGAGACGCGGTGGGGTCGACCCGGAGGGCCGTGATGAGCGCCAGGGCCGCGACGACCTCGCCGCACGTCGCGCCGTCGACCTCGCGGACGCGCGCGTCCTCGCCTTTGCCGAGCGTGATCCGGCCGCGGCTCCTGCCCGCGCTCGAGGTGATGCGCACCCGCACGTCGAGCGCCGCTTCGTCCGCCGCGGCGGCGCGGGCGAGGTCCGTGCGCGCGGTCACCTCGCGCAGGAACGCCCCGGCGCCGGGACAGCCGTCGTGCGCCTCGTACGCGATGCGCAGGCGCTGGACCTCCGCCCAGGCGTCACCCCCGGTCAGGGCGCCGGCGAGCACGACGACGGCTGCGAGCCAGCGCGGGTGGAGCACGGCACTCTCGAACGCACGCACGGCGCGGGAGGGTACACCGAGCCATCGTCCGCGGCGGCATTGCGGTCATCGCCGTGCGCTTCTCGGGCTCGATCCCGGGCCGTTTGGCCCCTCCGCGCGGCCCAGAGCCGTGAGGGCGCTCGGCGCACTCCCATCGCCGGCGCGCCGCGGACGCGCCCCATCGCACATTGGCACACCTCGAAACGATTCAGGCCAACATGAGCCGATCGCCGTGGCGCACACGAGGCATCTATCGGCGGAATAATTGATGATTTCCCTGGCACCGCCCGTGCGAGAGCGCACGGCCCGTGGAGGTGTTCATGGCACAGTTTCAGCGTACAGCGCTCGCTCTCATCATCCCCGCCTCGTTGTCGATCGCCTGCTCCTCGTCGAGCGACGCGCCGCCGCACGAGCCGCTTCAGCTGGGCGAGGCGCCGGCGGCGATCTGCGGCGGCGGCGCGACCCGCGAGGGGGACGGCTCCGGCCGCGACCCGGTGGCGGGCGTGGGCGCGGGCACGGGCACGGGCGCGAGCGCGGGCGTGGGCTCGAGCTCGAGCGGCGGCTCCACGGACCCCAACGCAGAGCCGCCGGGTGAGCCGCCCGTGGGCGAAGGAGGCACCGGGGGCAGCGGGGGTTCCGGCGACGGCAGCGGCGGCTCCGGGGGCGGATGCGCCGAAGGCGGGGCCGGCGGCGGTGGCGGCGACGGCGCCGGCGGATGCGGCGACGGAGGCGGCAGCAGCGGCTCGGCCGGCGGCAGCGGCTCGGCCGGCGGCGCGACGACCGGCGGCAGCACAACGACGGGCGGCGGGGCCGGCAGCTCGCGGAACGCCGGGCCCCGGCTCACGCCGCAGGCCAGCGGCGGCTCGTGCGCGGGGGTCAACCTCTCCACGCCGCTCACGCTGTACCTCTCGTCCGACGACTCCAACTCGATGGCATCTCCGGTCATCGTCCGCCGCCAGATCGAGCGCGGCGCGCCGCTGGTCGACCCCTATGTCATCCGCACGCACGAGTTCCTCAACTACTACCGGTACTCGTTCGCCCCGGCCGAACCGGGAGAGCTCTCGATCGTATCGCAGCTCGGCTCCTGCGTGCTCACGGGCGATCTGGCGCTCCAGATCGCGGTGCAGTCGAGCCGGGCGCCCGCCGAGCGAGAGCCCATGACGATCACGCTCGTGCTCGACACGTCGGGCTCGATGTCGGGAGAGCCGATCGAGCTCGAGAGGGCTGCTGTCCGGGCCATCGCGTCGACGCTCATCGAGGGCGACGTCGTGAACGCGGTCACGTGGAATACGGGGCAGAGCCCCGTGCTCGAAGGCCACGTCGTCTCGGGCCCCGACGACCCCGTGCTGCTCGGGGTCGCGAGCGCGATCGAGGCCGACGGAGGCACCGACCTGTACAGCGGCCTCGCCGCGGGGTACGCGCTCGCCAACACGCACAGGACCGCGGGCGGCATCAACCGCGTCGTGCTGATCAGCGATGGACAGGCCAACGTCGGGGTGACCGAGGAGGAGCTCATCGGAGAGAACGCCGAGGACGCGGACGGAGAAGGCGTCTACCTCGTCGGCGTCGGCGTCGGCGACGGCGTGAACGACACGCTCATGGACGTGGTCACCGACGCCGGCCGCGGCGCGTATGTCTATCTCGACAGCGCCGACGAGGCGAGGCGCGTCTTCGTCGACCGGTTCGCCGAGACGGTCCTCGTCGCCGCGCGCGACGTGAGGATCGAGCTGACGCTCCCGCCGTACTTCGGCATCCAGAAGTTCTATGGAGAAGAGTACTCGCCTGATCCGGCCAAGGTGCGCACGCAGCACCTCGCCCCGGACGACTCGATGATGCTGTATCAGATCCTCCGCCCGTGCGACCCGTCGCTGCCGAGCGCGAACGACCCGTATCGGGTCCGCGTCACCTGGCGCGACGCGACGACCGGCGAGGCCAGGGAGGCCGTGCAGCAAACCACGCTCGGAGGGCTCGGGATCGACGACGGCAACCTCACGAAGGCGGCGGCGATCATCGCGTATGCCGAGGCCCTCAAGCAGCTCGTCGAGCTCGGCCCCGGAGAGCGCGCGAGCGCGCTCTCGGCCGCCCGGGAGACCGTCCTCGCCGCGAACACGACCGGCGCGGACGCCGATCTCCTCGAGATCGCGGCGACCCTCCAGAGGATGATCGACAACCAGCCATAGAGCGGTTTTCAGCTGAGCCGAGTACGAGCGTCGCAGAGCGGTTTTCAGCTGAGCCTGGTACGAGCGTCGCAGAGCGGCGGTCACCCGCACAGGAGACGGGTCCAGATCGGCGTTTTCGGCGCGGAAGCGCACTCCTGTGCGCTGAGCACCGAAAACGTCGAGATGGGCCCGTATCCGAAGCGGGTGACCGCCGCTCTAGAGCAATTTGCGGTTGAGCTTGGTACAAGTTGAGCACGGTTGGGCGGGACGGTGGCATCGCTGATGCTGCTGTCTACCGCATGGGGCCGTACAGCATCGATCTGCGGCAGCGGATCATCGACGCCTACCAGAACCGTGAAGGAAGTATCCGGGAGCTGGCCGAGCGGTTCGAGGTCGCCCCGAACACGGTGCAGAACTATCTCACGCAGCTGCGCGCCACGGGCGACCTCGCGCCGAGTCCGCACGGCGGCGGCATGCCACGGAAGCTCGACGAGACGGACGAGCGGGCACTGATCACGCTGCTGGAAGAGAAGAACGACCAGACATTGGCGGAACTGATCGAGCAGATGGAGCAGCGTCACCATGTGCGCGTCAGCGTCTCGACGATGAGCCGCACGCTGCACCGGATGGGGATCACCCGAAAAAAAGGACGTTGGGTGCCAGCGAGCAAGACCGCCCGGACGTTCAACAGGCCCGCGCGAGTTTTCAGGATTGGGCGGGGACCGCAGATGCGCGCCGCTTGATCTTCGTCGACGAGTTCGGCGCCAACCTGGGCATGACTCGGCTCAATGGCTACGCCCCCAGCGGGCAGCGGGCCTACGGCAAGGCGCCGGAGAACGCGGACCCGAACCTGACGCTGGTGCTCGGGCTGGGGCTGCAGGGGGTGGTGGCGCCGGTGGTCTTCGAAGGCGCCATGAATCGTCCTCGATTTGAAACGTACGCCCAGGAGTATCTGGCTCCGGTGCTGCGGCCTGGCGACATCGTGCTCGTGGATCGACTCAAGCCACATCTGTACCCCGAGGTCCGCGCGGCCATCGAGGCGACGGGTGCCGACTACCACCCGCTGCCGCCTTACTCGCCGGATTTCTCGCCCGTGGAAGAGTGCGGCAGCAAGATCAAGCAGACCCTCCGCACCGCTGGGCAGCGGACCGTAGTGGGCGTGCTCGACGCGATGGACAGGGCGCTCCACCAGGTGACGCCGAAGGACGCCGAAGGCTGGTTCCGCCATGCCGGCTACCTCGACCGACCCCCTCATCCCAGACCGCAGCGCAGGGGCACGCCTCGGAGCCGTGCGCCGCGGGCTCGCACGCCTCGCAAGCGTCGCGCTCGGGACCCACCAACGCCCAGCCCGAGGGGCGCGGTCTGTACCAAGCCCAATCGCGAACCGCTCTAACACGCGAGCCGCTTCACCCAGGCAAGGACGAAGTCGCGGAACACCGCCACGTTCCGCGGCACGTGCCGCGCGCTCGGATAGACGAGGTACAGCGTCCCTGCGCGCTGCGACCACTCCGGCAGCACGTGGACGAGGCGCCCGCTCGCCAGGTCGGGCGCGGCGAGGACGCGCGGGAGCGGCCCGATACCGCCCCCCGCCCGGAGCACCGAGCGGATGAGCTGGAAATCGTCGGTCGCGATGCGCCCGGTCGCCATCGCGTCGCGCACCGCGCGGGGGCCGTCGACGGGCTGCTGGCTGCGCCGGCTGTTGGGGAGGAACACCACCCGCTCGTGGTCGACGAGCTCGTCGAACGCGCGGGGCAGGCCGCGGCGCGCGAGGTACGCCGGAGCAGCGAAGAGCTGCACGTAGGAGTCGAGCAGCTTGCGCACGACAAGCGAGGAGTCCGGGAGCTCGCCCGTCGCCCGGAGCGCCACGTCGAAGCCCTCGCGCAAGAGGTCCACCCGGCGCGTGGACATGTCGACCTCGAGCGACAGCAGCGGGTAACGCGCCCCGAACTCGACGAGCATCTCTCCGAGGAAAGACTCCCCACCATCCGGGGGAGCGCTCAGCCGTATCGTGCCCTGGGGCTGCCCTTGATAGGCGTCCAGCGCCTGCGCCGCGTCGCGGAGACCGGCGATGTGCGGCGCCACGTCGCCGAAGAAGCGACGGCCCGCCTCGGTCAGCGCCACGGCGCGCGGCGACCGCTGGAGGAGGCGCACCTGGAGGCCGTCCTCGAGCCGCGTCACCGCGCGGCTCACCGTCGACTTCGGGACGCCGAGCTGCTCCGCCGCGGCGGTGAACGAGCCCAGCTCCGCCACCCTGGCGAACGCGGCGATCTCATCGAGCTGGGGCGCCCGGGCAGGGCGCGCTCGGGCTGCCGCGCGGGGGCTGGGCATGGTAGGACCTCACGAGGGGTAAACGGCGCCGATCGGGGGGCTCTCGCCAGGTTGCGCCAGCGCAACGTTGAGTTGAGCCGTTGCACGATAGCACCGGGCGTCGCGAGGGCGCATCAGGAAAGGCGTGGGCGCTCCGATCGGGAGAGCCCGCCACACCTCAGCGAGGCTCACCATGAACAACGTCAAGCGTTTCGCCCCCACCGCCGCCCGCATCCTGCAAGGGCTCGTGTTCTTCGTGTTCGGGCTCAACGGCTTCTTGCAGTTCCTGCCGCAGCCCCCGGCTCCGGAGGCCGCGGCCAGCTTCGCGGGCGCGCTCGCGGCGACGGGGTACATGTTCCCGCTCATCAAGGGGACCGAGGTCGTCGCTGGCGCGCTGTTGCTCTCGAACCGCTACGTGCCCCTCGCGCTCGCGCTCCTCGCGCCCATCATCGTGAACATCGTCGCCTTCCACACCTTCCTCGCGCCGGGGAACCCGGTGTCATGGCTCATCCTCGCCCTCGAGCTCTACCTCGCCTTCGCGTACCGCGCCGCGTTCCGCCCGATGCTCGCCGCGCGCGTCGACGCGAGCGCCGGCGCGGAGCAGCGCAAGCTCCGGCCTGTCGAGAGCGCGGCTTGAGCCGCCCGTTCGCGCTGACCTGAGGAATCCCGTTATTTTGCAGCCATTTTCAGCGGAGAAATTGAACAGGGAGGCTCGGAGACAGGGAGTATTTTGAAGATTTCCCTCCCCGCCTCCCCGTCTCCCTGTGAAGTTTCCGGAGAATTCGAGGGGATGCTTCAGCGCGCTGACCCGAGCGGCGGCCGTCGCCGTCAGCGCTGATACAGGATGCGGCCGCCGGTCTTCGCCAGGGCGTACCGGAAGCCCCGCGCCAGGTCGACGTGCGTGACCATCGCGCCGACGTCCAGGCCCTGGGCGACCATCATCTGCGCCGCTCCCGCGGTCACGCCGACGAGCACCGCCTCCGCGCCGAGCAGCGCGGCCGCCTGCGCCGCCCGGACGAGCTGGTTCGCCGCCGTGGCGTCGACCACCGCCATCCCCGTCACGTCGATCAGCACCACCTGCGCGTCGTGCTCGTGGATCTCCTTCAGCAGCGATTCGATGAAGCGGCTCGAGCGCTGGGCATCCATCGTGCCCACCACGGGCATGACCAGGATTCCATCGGCGATCGGCACCACGGGGCTCGACAGCTCATGGATCGTCCGGAGCATCGACTCCTGGAGCTGGTTCGACCGCTCCAGCTCGATGGTCCGCTCGGAGATCCGGCTGAACAGCCGGGCGTTCTCGATGGCCACGGCCGCGGTGCCGGCCACGCGCTCGAGGAACGGCACGTCGTCGCTCCCGCAGGCGTCCTCACGCTCGCTGCTCAGGACGAGGACGCCGACAACGCTGCCCCGCGCCCGCAGCGGCACCCCGACGAGCGCCCGCGCGCCGGCGTGCCTGCGGAGGAGCGAGGCGTCCTCGCGCCCGCCGTGCCCGGCCGGATCGATCACGAGCGGGCGGCCGGCGTCGAGCACACGGCCGACCAGCGAGCGCGGCGAGAAGGACACGCGCTCCTCGACGACGGGCTCCCTGCGCGCCGCCACGCCGATCAACAGCACCTCGATCGGCCGGCCGGCGGCGTCCGGCCGGCCGGCGGCGTCGCACTCGACGCGCCGGCTCGCGACGCGGCGGGCCGCGTCGAGCGCCAGGTGATCGCTGAGCGTCGTGGACCACGGCGTGTGCTCGAGGGTGACGCAATCGACGCCGGTGTGGATGATGCGCGAGGCCGGCAGCTCCGCGAGTGTCGGCTCGACGCCCCGGGTGATCATCCGGTGGACGATCTCGGCGGCGCGATACCCCATGTCGTACTCGCGCTGCACGATCGTCGCGTGGATCGCGCCCCGGCGGAGCAGCGCGACCGTCGCGGAGAAGAGATCGAACGCGACGATCTTGATCTCTCCGCCCCTGCCGATCTCCCTCGCGGCGCGGCCCCATGCCGGCCCGCCGCCGACCGCCACCCCGAAGGCGCCGGCGATGTCCGGCCGCCGCTGGAGGGCCGCCCGCGCGAGCTCCGTCCCGAGCTCCTGATCGTGCTCGCTGTCCTCGTGGGGGGGCAGCACGGTGAACTCGGCCCCTTCCATCGCCGCGCAAAACCCCTCGATGCGCTCGCGCGTGTTGATCGCGTCCTTCGTGGGCCGCTGCGGCGCCACGACCCCGCCGCTCGGCAGCAGCCGCCGCATCACCTCGCCCGCCAGCCTGCCCGCCGCCACGTTGTCCGTGCCGATATAAAGCGGGGCCCGGCTGCCCGGCACCGGCGGCGTGTCGACGACGATCACCGGGATCCCCGCCTCCGCCGCGCGCCGGAACCCCTCCTCCGCCTCCTCGGGGGCGCCCGGCGCGATGATGATGCCGTCCACACCCCGCCGGATGCCGTCCTCGAGGATCTCGCGCTGGCCCCCCGGGCCGCCGGGGGGCCCGAGGCGGAAATCCACGGAGATGCCGAGGCCGCGCGCGGCGTCGACCGCGCCGTCGCGCAGGGTGTGGAAGTACGTCATGGGGGCCGACCGCCCGGCCCGGAACACGCGGGCGGAAAGCTCGCCCGAAGCGGCCACGGCGCCCTCTCCGCCGCCGGCGTCCTCGACGAGCCACAGCTCCACCGAGGCCCATTGCTGGTCGATCTGCACGCTCTTGATGCCGTGAGCGAGCGTGTCCAGCAGGTGGTCCGGCTCCACCGTGGTGCCCACCGCGTTCAGGACCTGCTCGAGCAGGCGAATCTCCTGTGCCAATCTCGCCTTCTCGTCATAGAGCTTGTGCCGCTCCAGCGCGGCCCCGGCGGCGTCCAGGAACACCTCGAGCATCACGCGGCGCTCGCCCTGCGGAGGCTCCAAAGTCGCCTGCTCCAGCGCGAGGTAGCCTGCCGGCGCTCCCCGGACGACGACGGGCGCGACAAGCACCCCCGCGCCGGCGGGCACCGCGCCCTCTGCCGCGATCGCGAGAGGCAGGTGCGCTTCATACCACGCATGTGCACTGACAACGCACATCCCGCTCGCCGCCTCGGGCGCCGCGCGCGGGCCGCCTCCGGTGGCGAGGCCCGCGTCGGTCGGGAGATTCACCCCTTGCCGAGCGAACGCGTCGAACCCTTCGAGCGCCCTGTAAACGAGGCGGTTCCCTTCGCAGAGGAGCAGGCTGCCGCGCGGCGCCCGCGGCGCGATCGCCATGGCCCGTCGCACGATCTGCTGCAATGTCGCGAAGAGATCCACCCCATGGCGCATACGGGTCCCGCTCGATCCGCCGTCACGACGCGCGACGCGGTGGCCCAGAAGGCGCGATGAGCCACAGTTCTGTCAAGGTCGATTTCCCCATCTCCCCAGGTGTGTGGGCCGGCTCGCGGGCCGCCGTCGACGGCCGAGGTCGCCGGGGAGGTGACGAGTCGCCCGCGCGGCGCGCGCTACTCGCAGGGCAGGATGCGCAGCACCTGGATGGTGGTGTTCGAGCTGTCGGGCGCGGCGAAGGCCACGCTCCCGTCGGGAAACGCGACGAAGTCCTGGTAACGATTGCCGAGCACGTCGACCTCCAGCGGCTCGCCCTCGGCCTCGCCGGTGGCGCGATCGCGCGTCTGTACGTACAGCGCGCGCGCCGCGTCGTTGCGGGCGATATCGCCGGCCCTCGTCGTGGTCTCCCAGGCCGCGAGCATGCGGGAGCGGCCGTAGGCGGCCAGGTGCGGAGCGCGGTGGTTCATGCCCGCGTCGCTGGCGATCGTGAGGTCCTTGTCCGCGGCGCCGTCGGTGAAGTGGAGCAGCCGGACGTCCGCGAGCCCGTTCGCGCCCGCCGGCTGGCCCGAGCGGATATTGCTCGCCGTGAGCCAGTAGCCGCCGCCGGCCGCCGTGACGAGGTTCCCAAGGTTCGAGTAGGCGAGATCGACCGGATAGATGGTCTTGTAATTCGGCGCGAGCGCGATGCGGTTGTTGTTGTCGGTCTTGCACACCGTCACGAACTTCCGGGCGCTGTCGTCCCAGAGGATGCGCTCGTAACCGCTGTGGCTGCAGCCCCAGTCGAAGCCGTCCCTCTGCAGCGCGCCGTTCGCGTCGACGACCTTCATGCGATCGCCCTGGTGGATGTTGATGCACCCGCCTTGCGAGACGCTGATCGCGGCGCCGAAATAGCCCGCATAGCGCGAGCCGTCGAAGGCGATGCGGCCGTGGTGCGCGTACCACCAGATCATGTACACCTCGGGCCCGGTGGGGCCGGTCGAGTAGGGCGGCAGCGCGGCGCTCGAGCTCGTGAGCTTCGTCGCCCAGGTCGCGCGCTCGCCGTCGAAGCGGACCATGTACATGTCGTGACAGGCGACCGGAGGGGACGGCGGCGTACCGCACAGGTTCGAGGGCGTGCCGCAATTCAGCGTTCCGCCGCCCTCCGCATCGCGGGTGAGCAGCAGCACGCCGCCGTCGTCGTCGGCGTAGAGGTCGGCGAAGTCGTTCGCCGGCAAGCCGAACGAGCGCCCCACGGCCTTGTCATCGGCGTCGAGCTGGAGGACGTGGACCTGTCCGTCGTCGCTCATCCATGCCAGGCGCGACCCGCCGGACGGTATCGGCGAGATGACGAGCGGCTTCAGCGCGGCCTCGTCCTCGTTGTTGATCACGCGGCCCCCGACGTCGACCTGGGTGATGCGAATGCGGTCCCGGGTGACGCCGCACGCGCCTGGGCCCGGATCCCCGCCCGCACCTCCGCCGCTCGCGCTCGACGCTCCTCCCCCGCTCCCGCTCGACGCCCCTCCCCCGCTCCCGCTCGATGCCCCGCCGCTGCTCCCGCTCGACGCTCCTCCTCCGCTCCCGCTCGATGCCCCGCCGCCGCTCGCGCTCGACACTCCTCCCCCGCTGCTCGACACCTCACCGCCCGACTCGCCAGCGCAGCCCGGGGGCAAGGTGATAAGAACCAAAGGCCAGATGACTCGCATGGTTCGTCTCGACATCTCGTCACGCTACCGCGCGAGCCGGCCTCTCATGGGGCAGAATCTCCGCGCGGCGCCTGAGGAACGCGCCGTGGCGCTCAGCGTCCTGTGCGGAGATCTCGCCGGCCAGGACACCACGCCAGCACCCTGGACCAGAACAGCCATCGATGGCGGACATCCCCTCACCCACCGCCGCGCGAGCAGTCCCCGGCTCCTCCCGCAGGCCCCCGGTGAGGGGGCCCGGCGGCTCGGCGAGGCCTCCTGCGCCACCCGAGGCGCCCCTGGGCGACGCGCTTGCGGCGCCGACCGTCGCTCGCGATCCGCCGCGATGGCCGCAGTCTCGCCCGCTCCAGACCACCGACCGCCCTCCGTCACGCGGGTCCTGACGAGCGTTGACACGCACACGCTGACCTGGTAGGTGAGCGAAGCGTCCGTGCGAACGCGGCTGGCGGCAAACGATGCGGGCGAGTCCTTGCCTCAGCGAAGCGACGGACGCGCAGGGCTTGGCCCCTCTCGGGCGCCACCCACGTGGAAGTTCCGCCGCCGGGCGCTTGAATGCCATGTCGCTGTAAGATACCGCCGCCGTGGACCGGCTCGCTCAACACGGCCGGCATCGCAGGGGGCGGCAGCACGAGCGCCTTGACGGATCCAGCGAGGGCAGCGAAGCCAACCTCGGTATGGTCTCGCGGCTCGTCCGTGCGGGGAGGTTGACGCGGCACAGCTAGCCAGAGTCAACGGTGCGAGGCGCCGGAGGCCCACCCTAGCCTCCGACCCGGCACCATGTTATTGCTAGCCCGCCGATTCCGCCACGCGCGCAATTGATGCGCGCCGGTGGTTCACCTGACTTGAGGAGCGCTGGAGCCACAACAAACGCAACATGCCTGGAAGCCCAGCGCGGGCGTGGAGATACCGCCTCCACCCTGGCCTGGAGACCAGAGCCCTGGGGCTTACCCCGCGGACACCGTTGTCGAAAGCGCCCTCTGAACTAAGGCACACGCAAACCACGAGCTGGAGATCCGTTTATGACCGTTGTCACTGGAGACAGAGAGTACTTCCCGGGTGTTGGCAAGATCCCTTTCGAGGGGCCTGAGTCCGACAACCCCCTCGCCTTCAAGTGGTACGACGCCAACCGCGTCGTCGCCGGCAAGGCCATGAAGGATCACTTCAAGTTTGCCGTGTGTTACTGGCACACGTTCTGCGGGCGCGGGCACGATCCGTTCGGCCCGGGGACGATCAACTTCCCCTGGGACGAGGGCAAGGACGCGCTGGCCCGTGCTCGCATGAAGATGGACGCGAACTTCGAGTTCATCACCAAGCTGGGCGCGACGCACTACTGTTTCCACGACATCGACCTCGTGGAGGAGGGCGAGAACCGCGCCGAGACGTCGCGTCGCCTCCAGAGCATCGTCGAGTACGCCAAGCAGAAGCAGGCGCAGTCGGGCGTCAAGCTGCTGTGGGGCACGGCGAACCTGTTCTCCAACCCGCGTTACATGAACGGCGCCTCCACGAACCCGGATTTCTCCGTGCTGGCCTACGCCGGCGCCCAGCTCAAGGACGCCCTCGACGCGACCATCGCGTTGAACGGTGAGAACTACGTGTTCTGGGGCGGCCGCGAAGGGTACATGAGCCTGCTGAACACGGACATGAAGCGCGAGAAGGCGCACTTCGCTCGCTTCTTGACCATCGCCCGCGACTACGCGCGCTCGCGCGGCTTCAAGGGCGTCTTCTTCATCGAGCCCAAGCCCATGGAGCCCTCCAAGCACCAGTACGACTTCGACGCCGAGACCGTGATCGGGTTCCTGCGCCAGCACGGCCTGGACAAGGACTTCAAGCTCAACCTCGAGACGAACCACGCGACGCTCGCCGGCCACACCATGGACCACGAGATGCAGGTGGCCGCGGACAACGGCATGCTCGGCAGCATCGACGCCAACCGGGGCGACTATCAGAACGCGTGGGACACCGATCAGTTCCCCTACAACATCAACGAGACGGTCGAGATGATGCTCATCCTGCTCCGCAGCGGTGGGTTCCAGGGCGGCGGCGTCAACTTCGACGCCAAGCGCCGCCGCAACTCGAGCGATCTCATCGACACCTTCCACGGGCACATCGGCGGCATGGATGTGTTCGCCCGCTCGCTCCTCATCGCCGACGACCTGATCCGCAAGTCGCCGCTCGAGGCGATGCGCAAGGCGCGTTATGCGTCCTTCGACGGCGGCAAGGGCGCCGATTTCGAGCAGGGCAAGCTGACGCTGGAGCAGCTGGCCGAGATCGGCAACGCTGGCGGTGAGGTCAAGCTCACGAGCGGTCAGCAGGAGCTGTACGAAAACATCATCAATCGCTGGATCCGATAAGCCGAGCGATCGAGGGAACGACAGCCGGGCGCCGTTGCGCGCCCGGCTGTTTTTCTTTCCGAAGAGATGTAGCTCTCCTGCGGATGATCCACTCCGCGACGGCGACGTTGATCACCCAGCCGGCGCCCATCAGGAGCGCTCTGACGCCCTCGCCCGGCACGCCGACGAGCAGCACCCACGGCATGTGGGTCAGCACCTGAGTCCCCGCGCCCAGGCCGATCGCGTAGCCGCGCAGCATGAAGGCGCCGTGACGGACGAAGTCGCGCCGCGAGATGGCGACAAGGCCGAGCACGAGCGACATGAACATGGCAGAGCCGAACAGCACCCGGAGAACGGCGAGGGCGTCGCCGTCCCCCTTGGGGAGCTCGTAAGACGCCTGCATCCACAGACCCGAGGCGGCAGCGACGAGCCCTGACGGGGCCACGGCCCACCCCGCCGCGCGATGCCAGCGAGGCTTCCGGCGGCGAAAGCCCGAGGAGAACTGGAACGCACCCAGGATCGAGAATACGCTGACACTGAATATATGCAGCACGATGGGCACGGGCGCAGCGAAGAAGCGGGCGTTGTCCGGGGTGACCTTGGCGCCGACGCTCAGCTCGGCCAGGCGGAAGGCGCCGGCCACCACGGGGACCGCGCTGAGGCCGAGCAGAAGCGCGGGTACGAGCCAGTCTCGCTTCGCCGAGGGGGTCGTGGTGCTCTCGTTCGTCATGCCGCCAAGCTAGGGACGGCCCTGGTTGCGTCGCAATTGGCGCAAAAGTCGGATCTGGGTCGGCCGATTGCCCGATGGGGCGATCGTACTTTCGGCCAGGTGCACCGCCACCTGGCCCCGGGCCGACGGGTCAGTCGCGGACGCGACCGGTCTCGTAGGCCCAGATGGCGATCTCGACCCGGTTGCGCGCGCCGAGCTTGGTCATGAGGCTGGCGATGTGGGCCTTGACGGTGCTCAGGCTGATGTGGAGCTCGTCGGCGATCTCGGCGTTGGTTCGACCGCGGGCCACGATGAGGAGGACCTCCTCCTCGCGGGCGGTGAGGGCCTCCGCGGGCTGCGCTCGTGGCAGCTGGGGGCGAGAGGCGGCGAACGAGGAGAGCAGGCGGGCGGTGACACGTGGCGCGATCAAGGCGTCGCCGCTCGCGGCGGCGCGGATGGCCTGCGCGAGCAGCTCGGGACCGGCGTCCTTCAGCAAGAAGCCGCGGGCGCCGGCCTTGAGGGCGCCAACCACGTAGTCGTCATGATCGAAGGTGGTGATCACCACGACCGCCAGGGGACGGTCGACGGCCGGGCCGGCGAGCCGTCGGGTAGCTTCGATGCCGTCGATTCCTGGCATGCGGATGTCGAACAGGCACACGTCGGGACGGAGGGCGAGCGCCAGCTCCACGGCCTTGTGTCCGTCGCCGGCGACGCCCACGACCTCGATGTCAGGCTGGGCGTCGAGGATGATGCTGAGCCCGGTGCGGACGATCTCTTGATCGTCGGCGACGATGACGCGAATGCTCATGTTGTCCGTCCATTCCGAGGCAGCACGGCCGTCACCGTCCAGCCACGCCGTGGGCCCGGGCCCGCATGGCACGTGCCGCCGAGCAGCGTCGCTCGTTCGATCATGCCGACCAACCCGTATCCCGCCGACGTGGAATGGCCAGCGTGGGTCCCCTGGCCGTCGTCGGTGACCCGCAAACGTACGGACGTGTCGTCGGCCGTGACCTCCACGTCGATCCGGGTCGCGTGGCGAGCGTGTCGGCGAGCGTTGGTGATCGCCTCCTGCGCGAGGCGAAAGATCGCGGCGGAGACCGACGATGGCAAGTCATCGAAGCTCCCGGTCAACTTCACCTCGACGGAAGCCCCTGTGGCGGATGGGCCTGCGAGCTGTCCGAGGTCGGCGACCCGCGGGCTCGGCGCGAGCTCGGCCGACTCGCCGCGGCGCAGGAGCCGGACCATCGTGCGCATCTCGCCGAGGGCGCGAGACGCCTCGTCCGCGATCACGCGGAGCGCGTCGATGGGAGCCTCGGGGCGAGCCGACGCGGCGACCAGGCCAGCCTGCGCGCGGATCGCGATCGCCGATACATGGTGGGCGACGGTGTCGTGCAGGTCGCGGGCGATCCGCTCTCGCTCGGCCAGCTTGGCTTCATCGAGCTCTCGCAGGCGCACGCGATCCCGGTAGCGCACCGCCGCGCCGAGCGCCATCGTGGAGAGCAGGACGGCGTAGCCCCCGATGACATCGCCGGTCCTGGCATGAGAACGGATCATGTCGACCGCCGCCGAGGTCACCATGATCGGCAGCCCGATCATCGCTTCACGCCCCGTACCCCACCGGAACAACGAATAGGGCAGCAGCACCATGTAGACCATCGCGTAGAGCCCTGGCGATGCGCTGCCGGTCGCCATCACGGCGAGCTGTATCGCGATGAGGAGGCCGAACGCGATCACGACCATCCGCAGCGGCCTGGTCCTCCGCCAGAGCAGCGTCGGCAAGAGCCCGATGCAAAGGACCAGCGAAGCGATCCGCCACGGCAGGTCGCGCCGGATCGCGACCTCGAGCGAGCCGAGCGCGGCGAACGCGGCCAGGAGCACCCAATCCATCCGGACGCGTCGAGGGGGGTGCGGTGCTCGTGGCTCGGACCACACGGATCGAAAGAACGCGCGCACCTGCCTCATGAGAAGAGCCGGATTGACTCCACACCCATCGCTCGAGCGAACCAGCACGACGACCTGGCGTGCTGGTCGCAGCATAGACCGGATGGACGCCGTGCACGAGGCCTCGATGGGGGCGCTCTCGCGATGGTCCGCTGCGCCGCGCGGATCGACGCCCCGAAGCTGCCGGCAGGGAGCCCCCCCTGTCCGATGGCTCACGTCCTCGACTCGGCCACGGACCGGCGCTCGTTACAAGCAGAGCCCCTGTCCGCAGACGAGCCTGCATTCACAGCCGGTCTCCTGGACGCCTCCGGAGATGTTCATGCTGGTGGTGCCGGCCGCGCGCAGGTTGGCTTCGATCCTCTCGAGGGCGCATGCCTGGAGCTTGAAGTTGTCGGTGATCTGTACGTCCTCGCCCACGCTGCGCAAGGCATCGAGCCGCAGCGCCGCGAGCTCCGTGTTTCGATGGATCCAGAACCGCTCGTCGACGGTCTCGAGCTTGCGAAAGTCGGCTTCCAGCAGCTCGAACGCCAGATAGATCCACAACGTACCGCGGACACGCACCAGGTTCGGCATGCGGATCGCCTTGATCTGCGCCGCGACCAGCTCCCCGCTCGAGGCACCGCCCTCGGCCTGGATACCGCCGACTTCGAGCAAGCTGGGCAAGTCGAGCGTTCCGGCGAAGTCGGGGCTGACCGAGATCGTGCCGTCGATCGTGGAGTAAGCGCGCGCTGCGAGGGCGTCCGCGTCCGACGCGATGAGCAGATCGCCTTGATGGACGCTGCCTTCGAGCGCCTCCGGGCCGCTCTCGCAATCTCCAGCGCCGCCCTCTCCGGCCGCACCTGCGCCCCCAGCAGAGGCGCCCGACGTTGCGCCAGGGTCCGTGTCTCCGCCCGAGCCGCCCTCCCCCGCCCCGCCGCCGTCGCTGCCCCCGCCCAGACCTCCCGACGGACCGTGAGAGGTCCCGCTCGTTGCGCCGCCCGAGCCCCCCGTGACCGTGTCGCCGGTGCTGGCGCTGTTCCCATCGCCCGAACCGCACGCGACGAGCAACGACACCGCGGCCATCGACGTCAGCCGGTCGAGCCACGATGGAGCCGACCGTCGGATTCTTGCGCCTTCTCCGGCAATTCCGGCAACTGAATTCACACCGCTCATGAGAGAGGAGGAAATCGAAACGTTCCAGGAGCGTCAAGCCCGCAACGGCGCTCGAGGCGACGGCGACCTGCAACGATCTGGGTCTCCGCTTTTCTCAGCCGGTCCGCTGATTGGACCGTGCGCCCGCAGAGGCGTCAAAGCCTCGCGCCGCCTTCTCCTACATCCGAACGTTTACGTTTACGTTGGTGACCGATGGTGGAGTGACCGATGGTGGGAGGGGGCCGGGCGTGGTCTCGAGGGCATCGAGGATGCGGCTCGCGCCCCAGGCCCAGGCGGTCAGCGCGCCGCTCTCCGCGTTCCCATGGAACTTGGAGGCTCGGGCGTCTGATCGTCTGCTCGTCACCGGCGAGCGAGCCGGCCCTGGACGGCGAACGATCGCCGCCCGGCAATCACGCCGAAGGGGGGCAAGGCCAGAATGGCGGTCATGCCCCCCAAGGGCATCACTACTGCAGCACTGTATCCATATCCCAGTCAATCCACATGCTCTTCCATTCGCTGACCGGCTGCTGAACGCCATTGTCCAGGATGCTCATCACGTCCGTGTTTGCGCTGGTATTGCCTTCGAACGCTCGCTTGAACATCTCGCCTGCGAGGGCGGTCTGAGTGCCCGAGGCGCCGCAGTGGTTTGCGCTGTACATCGTAAAACCCATGCGCTCTGGAACACCGAGCGCTTTCCACACCGGCTTTGCCGCCCATGCGGAGAGCGCTTCGCAGGTCCCACCCAGGTGACACCATGAGTCCCTGCCATTGGCATTCGTGAAGTGCACCAGGTGCCGTGGAGCGATGGTCGCCAGGAGCATGTGCGTATCGAAGGGGAGGTTGTATACCTTCGAGGGGTCGTTCCGGAGCCAGCGGGCCGCGCTCGTCACCCAGGGTCCGCAGATACCGCTGTCCTCGAGGTTGTCGATGCTCTGAGGCTTGGCATCCTTGCACTGCCAGACAGAACCACCTTCACCGTGCCTGAACCACTCTGCCTGGCGCAAGTTGGCTACACCACCACCGCCCGACTCCACGATGACAACCACCGGCGCACGACTGAAGACACCCGCCAGGTAAGCACCTTTTCCACACCCGGAGCACCCCGACACCATCACCTTCGTGGGATCGTGCCCGCTGCCCGGGTTCTTCTCCAGCACGTCCATCACCCGGTCAATCATCCACCCGTTGGCGATGTTGGTGTTGACCTCGGACAAGCCGAAAAGATTTCTAATCTTGCCTTCAAAGCCGCTTCCAAACGACAGCGTCTTGCTGCCCGACGGGAAAATCCCACCCGACAACTTGAGAGCGATCACACTGCCGGATCCGCTGATGCTCGCCGAGAAGGTCTCTGATTTTCCACCCACCTTGGCGGTGATCGAAACGGTACCTCCGGATACGGTTCCGGTCACCTCATCCGGCTCGCCGGGGACCGGGCCGTAAAGGTACTTGGCTGCCATGGCCAGGATTTCCTTGCGGCGGCACTCCCACTGCTCCTTGGTCGTGACCTTCGTTCCGTTGAAGAACGTGAACGGATCCGGGAGCTTCTCGTTCACCTCGGTCAGACCGCTCGGCTCGGGCAAAGTTGGCAGGACACACGTGAATTGGCCGCCGCCAGTCCCGCTGGTCGCGCTAGCCTCGCCAGTCCCGCTGGTCGTGCTGGCCCCGCCGGTCGGGGAGCCGCCCGTGCCGGCTCCGCTCGTCGCGGCACCGCCGCCCGTACTGGCGCCTCCGCTGCTCGTGGAAGCACCGCTGGTCGCGGGGCCTGCACCCGAGGTGACTCCCCCGCTCCCGCTCGGGGTCCCGCCGCCTGAGCCCGAAGCATCTCCCCCGGCACCGCCGGATCCTACTTCTGTAGCGCAGCCAGGGAAGTTCAAGAGGGCGAGGACGGGGATCGCGAGAGCGGTTAATTTGCGCGAGGCACGAGAACGGACAGACATGAAGGCCTCCATGTTTCGAGGGCAGTGGCGGCGTGCGACACGGGTACATGACAGGTGGTACCCGACACGCGAAAAGCCGCCGTACTTATAGCAGACGAGTGTGAAGTTTGTGCGTTTTTCGCGTTGGTGACGCTGTTTTCGCGACGCGTGCGAATTTGCGCTGTGAGTATGCCAATGGGACGTGAACGAGAGATTTCAGGGCGCGGTGCGATTCGTTCGCCGCCAAGCCGAGGACCCGTAAACTGAGCTATGAGAACGGCGCTCCCGGGGCTTGGGGGCGCAAGTCCCGGATCTGGTTATGCGCTCCGCTCGAGCGCGAGCTCTTCGCTTCCTCCCCGGGTCCTCTGCAGTCGCCTGCGGTGGGCGGACGTCGTTCGATGAGGAGAACTTCTCCCCGGACGACGCCTCCGGTCCAGCCGGGTCCGGAGGGAAGAGCCTCGGAGCCGGCGGTCTCGGGGCTGTCGCTGGGGCCGCGCGCGACGAACAGGGGAGGAGGGCCGTCGGGGGGAGAGATTTGGAGACGGTTGGCCGGAACGACATCACCAGATGCCCATTCCCAGCGGAGGGCAGTTCGATCACGCTTATCGCTGGGAATCGTACGACCGGAGCGCGCAGCGTTTGGCAAGGATGCAAATGTTCAACAAGCTTGTAGTCGAGGCGACCCCTCCGGATCGTCTCCGGGAACACCTCGCGAAAGCTCGCACCTGAGGGACATCCGAGAAGCGACGCCTGTTGGCGAGACTTTGTTCGTCGCGTCGCGTTCACGTGGAGTCTGGTCGTCTGCTCCTCGTCGGAGGACGAACCGCACTCCGGCGGCGATGCGCCCGCGGAGGCACGGGCTCAGCGGCGCCGGGCGGCCCTTCTTCCGCCGCCAGGCGGCCTGCACGCTCGCCCTTACCCCGCGCGAGCTTGCCGTTCCGCCGCCGCGCCCCAGGAGGATCTCATCATGGCTCGACTACAACGCCTCATCGAGCCGGGGACGCGCGCGACGCCCGACCTCCTGGCCGCGCTCCGCGCGCTGGCTCGGCCGCTGCGCTCCACGGCCGATCTCGACCCCTTGATCGAGCGCATCGGCGGCGCGCGCTGCGCGCTCCTGGGCGAGGCGACGCACGGGACGCGCGAGTTCTACACGTGGCGCGCAGCGCTCTCCAGGCGGCTGATCGTCGAAGCGGGGGCCTCCTTCATCGCCGTCGAGGGCGACTGGCCCGATTGCTACCGCGTCAACCGCTATGTGAAGGGCTACGCGGACGCGGGGAGCAGCGCCCGCGCGGTGCTGCGCGCCTTCGATCGCTGGCCGACCTGGATGTGGGCCAACGAGGAGGTCGCCGACCTCGTCGAGTGGCTGCGCAGGCACAACGAGGGTCGGCCCGAGGAGCAGCGGGTCGGCTTCTACGGGCTCGACGTCTACAGCCTCTGGGACTCGCTCCGCGAGGTCATGCGCTACCTGGAGGGGGCCGCCCCCGACGCGCTGCCGGCCGCGCGGCGCGCGCTGCGCTGCTTCGAGCCGTATGCCGACGATGCCCAGGAGTACGCCCGGGCGACGGTGCTCGTGCCGGAGTCGTGCCAGGCAGAGGCCGTCAAGCTGCTCGCCGAGGTGCGCAAGAGAACGCCGGAGTTCGGCGCCGACGGGCGCGACGGGCACTTCGTCGCCGAGCAGAACGCGCTCGTGGTCAAGAACGCCGAGGCCTACTACCGGGCGATGGTGCGCAGCGACGCGGCGTCGTGGAACGTCCGCGATCGGCACATGGCCGAGACGCTCGATCGGCTGCTCGAGCAGCACGGCCCGCGCGGCCGCGCGATCGTCTGGGCGCACAACACGCACATCGGCGACGCGCGCTTCACCGACATGGCGGAGCGGGGCGAGGTGAACCTCGGCCAGCTCGCCCGCGAGCGCCACGGGGAGGAGCGCGTCGCGCTCGTCGCCTTCGGCGCCCACTGCGGCACGGTGATCGCCGCCCGGGCGTGGGACGCGCCGATGGAGGTGATGCGCTTGCCGGTCGGGCGGCCCGAGAGCTGGGAGGACCTGCTGCACGAGGCGGGCGGCCGGGATCAGCTGCTGATCTTCGAGCCGGGGCGGCTGCCGGAGGAGTCGCTGGCCTGGCGCGGCCACCGCGCCGTCGGCGTCGTCTACCACCCCGAGTACGACGGGTACGGGAACTACGTGCCGACGGTGCTGCCGCGCCGCTACGACGCGCTCGTCTTCGTCGACGAGTCACAGGCCGTCCGGCCCCTGCACATCGCGCCGCGGGCCGAGAAGGAGCCGCCGGAGACCTACCCCTCCGGCGTGTGACGCCGGCTGCATGGCGCGCGCAGTGCAAAGCGCGCTGGGCGAGGTGAGCCGATGCTCTCGTTACAATCTCCCGATTTCCACCATGGCGACGTGATCCCGATCGTGCATACCTGCGAGGGGAAGGACGTGCCGCCCGCGCTCTCCTGGTCGGGCGTCCCCGGCGGCACGAGGAGCCTTGCGCTCATCGTCGACGACCCGGACGCGCCCGATCCACGCGCCCCCAAGACGACGTGGGTCCACTGGGTGCTCTACAACATCCCGCCCGACACCGGCGGCCTGCCCGAGGGCGCGCGCAAGGCCGATCTGCCGACGGGCACGCTCGAGGGAAGGAACGACTGGAAACGCGCCGGTTACGGCGGCCCGTGCCCGCCGATCGGCAAGCACCGTTATTTCTTCAAGCTGTATGCGCTCGACACGGTGCTGCCCCCGCGAGGCGGGCTCACGAAGGTGGAGCTCGTGAAGGCGATGGAAGGACACGTCCTCGCGCATGTCGAGCTCGTCGGGACGTACCAGAAGAGGGGCGGCTCGTAGGAGCCGAGCGCCATCGGCCGCTCCTCGCGCTCGACCTCGCGCGAGCCTTCGCGCGCTGCGGGCTCATCCGCGTCGTTCGGCTCGCTGCGGCGTACTTTTGTAGGCCTCGCTCGCCTGCCTGGCGGATGAGCCCGTATCACACGAATCTACACCTCGCTATGCGCCATGGACGCGCCTTCGGCGTGCGCTCATTCGCACTTGCAGACCGGGCGACCGCCATCGTCACAGTGGCACTGACACACTCCCTCAGGACACGTGACGACCTTATCGCCCTTCGGGCAGGTGGCGACGCACGAGGCAATGGAGTCATCCTCGCCGCCCGCCGCGACCTCAGCGTCGCTGGCCTGCCAAGGATCAGGCTCATTGGCGTCGACCGACGCCCCTGCTCTGCCGTCCACGGCCTCCGCGGCCGCGCTCCTCCAGAGCGCCGCGGAAGCGGGCAGCATCGACAACACGAACACCGATAACAGCGTACCGCTCATCTTCACTCCTCCTGGTCAGCGATGCTTCCATGATCGGGCATCATTGATTGGCAGGGGCCGAGGCACGCGGCGTGCCGAATGGCGCGGCCGGCGGCCGAGCTCGCGGCGCCGCGGCAGGTACGGGAGCGCTGCCCCGCGTGTGTCCGCGATGTTCAAACGGCGCAGCCAGCCCGGCCGCGCGGGTTGAGCTCGCCTGTCACGCCGCATCCTCACCACGCTCGGCGAGAGCGCGGTTTCGAACGTGACAATCCGAGCAAAGGGTTGCGCGCGATGGTTTGCTCGAAAACGCAAGCCGACCGCGGGCGGATACCGCCGCCGAGCGGCCGCGGCCTGTACATTGGCGCGACGAGAGGGCGCGTCGCGCGCTGGGCCAGCGGAGAACGCGGCTGGCACGACGAGTGCTCTTTGGTCACGCAGCACACAGGGGCACATGACCCGCGAGCTGGCTGGATGCACCGAGCCCGGTGGAGCTGCTCGAACGCAGGGGCTCCGCGCGGTCGGCAAACGCAGCTGGCATGTCTGGCCTCTCTGACCATCAACCATCACGAGATCGAACGAAAGAGGAAGAACATGACACGAAAGATCATCACCGCGGTCGCTGGTATGTCGTTGTTCGTCGGCGTGGCGATGGCGCAGGCGGCGACGCCCGCCACCTCGAGCCTGAAGGGTCGCTCTGCCCTTCACCCCGACGCGAGCGCCGGGACGCCCGAGAAGGTGGCGCAGTATTACGGGTACCCTGGGGCCAACGTGGCCACCTCGACGAACATTGGCCTCGCGGGCATCGCCATCGGGACCTCGGGGTCCGTCGCCCAGTCGTCGGTCGCCCAGGCCGGCGGGTACGGCAACGTCGGTGTCGCGACGGCCAACGCAGGGGGCTTCCATGGCCGCGGCCACGGCCGGGGCCATGGAGGCTGGAGGAGGATCGCGATGAACGACGCGCCGGCGTCCGGTCAAGCCGACATCCTCTTCGACAACTAGTTCCACCGGCCAGAGGTCCGGCCAGGAATGGCCGGACCTCTGCGCCGCTTCGCGGCGGCTTCGCGCGGGCGGACCTGGCTGGTTTCCTCGGGGCTCCGCCCCACTCCGCACCCCGGCGGCCACAAGCGGCCCCGGCCGGCCCGCTGGGGCCGGAGCATCCACGGGCCGCGCGCGGCGCTCCGGCGGCGCGCGGCCTCCTCTCCGACGACCCCGAACCCGGGATGGACGAAACCATGCGCCGTTTACTCCGTGTGCTCTCGACGTCCGCGCCCGCGCTGCTGGCCGCGGCGCTCTGCTTTCATTTCGCGATGACACTCGCTTACCTGACGCCGCAGAACCCGCTCCAGCTCCGCTTCGCGCGGCTCATCAGCGGGTACATGAACCCGTTCTTCGAGCAGAACTGGCACCTCTTCGCCCCCGATCCCATCACCGACACGCGCCTCGTGATGGTCGCCTGCCGCGTTCACGAGCCGGACGGGAGCACGACCGAGACCGGGTGGACCGATATCACGACCCCCTACTGGGAATCCCACCTGGAGAACCGACTCGGCCCCGCGACGCGCCTCGGACGATCGGTGACGGGCGCGGCGCGCATGATCTACACCGTCGATCCGACGTCGCTGCAGATGGCGAAGAAGCTCGATCAGCAGCGCACACGCGCGCAGGCGGGCGGAGGCGGCGCCGAGGCGCCCGATGCGCAGGTGGCCGACATGCTCAGGGACGAGGTGAAGAAGGAGCAGGACGCCGGCTTTCAGCTCGGCAAGACCGTCCTGGAGCGGGCCGGCTCCGCGCACTGTGACAGCCTGTACGGCCCGAGCCGCACCGCGGCGGTGCGGTTGCGCCTGGCGGTGCTGAAATTCCCGCGCTTCTCCCGGCGCGACCTGCCCGACTCGAAGGGTGAAATGACGTACTATGATTTCGACTGGGCTCCCCATCGACCGGTGGCGCCGCTGGACGCGACGACCGAGGACAGACCCGAGACGCCCGTGGCCCTCCGGGCGGCGTCCGCGGAGGAGAGGTGACGCCATGCTGAGCAAGCTGAACGCACGCTGGCACCGCATCGTGGAGCTCGCGAGCCGCGAGCGCTGTCTCATCGGGGCCAGCCTCTTCCGGATCGTCGCCGGGTTGACCATCCTCCACCTCTACCTGGCCAACTACTTCCAGCGCCATTACCTCTACGGCCCCGAGGGGGTGTGGCCCTTCGCGCGGTCGCTCGAGGAGGCCCACAGCAACGGCGCGTTCTCGATTTACCTGCTCAGCAGGTCGCCGCTCTACTTCGAGGTCGTCTTCCACCTCGCCATGCTGTTCGCGGCGCTGTGGGTGATCGGCTTCCGCACGCGGCTCATGTCGCTGCTCACGTATGTCGGGCTCTGGTCGTTGCATCAGCGGAACCCCGTCCTGCTCGACGGCGGCGACAACCTCGTCCGGCTCGCGCTGCTGTACGGCATCTTCGCCGAGCTCGGCGCGTACTTCTCGCTCGACGCCGACCGCCTCCGCGCGCAGCGGGAGCGCGGCGGGGACCTCCAGCGGATCAAGGGGATGCTCCACAACGCGGCGATCCTCGCCTGCGCCGTCCAGGTGTGCCTGGTCTACGGGGTCGCGGGGCTCTACAAGGTGCAGGGGGAGCTGTGGCAGAACGGGACGGCCCTTTATTACATCACCCGCGTCGGCGAGTTCACGTGGCCCGGCCACAGCGACAGCCTCTCCCGCAGCGTGGCGGTGGTGACGGCGCTGACCTACGTGACGGTCGGGTTCCAGCTCAGCTTCCCGTTCCTGTTCGCCCTGAACCGGCACACACGCAGGCTCTCGCTCGCCGCGGCGTTCCTGTTCCACGCCGGCATCGCCGTCATGATGGGGCTCGGCACGTTCGCAGTATTCATGATCAGCGTCGAGCTGGCGCTCATCGCGGACGCGGAATACCGGGCGATCGGCGCGTTCGCCAGGCGGCTCGTGTCCTTCGAGGCGCCCTCGCTCCGGCGCCTCCTTCCCGCGCGCCGGATCCAGACGAAGTAGCGCGGCGTGGCGCGGGCGCGCTCGAGCGCCCGCCCGATCTCTCCCCCGGCCCCCAGCGCTCCCCGCCCAGCCTCACCAGCCTTCCGCCACGCGGATCGCGATCTTCCCGATGGTGCGGCCCGACTCGATGGCGCGGTGCGCCTGCGAGAGCTCGCGCACCGGGTAGCTCGCGCTGACGATGGGCCTGACGTGGCCTTGCGCCGCCAGCTCCGCCACCGCGGCGAGCGCGCGGCCCTGCGCGTGCGGGTCGAGCCGCCAGATCGTGGCGGCCCCCATCACGTGATAGAGGAGCGACGCCGCCTTCATGAACAGCCGGTCCGCGACCGGCGCGGGCGTCGGCACGATGCTCACCACGGTGCCCATCGGCGCCACGGCGTCGAGCGCCTGATCCAGCGCGCGGCCACCGGCGTTGTCGAAGGCCACCGCGACGCCCGCCCCGCCGGTCAGGTCCCGGCACGCCTGGCCCACGTCCTGCGTCGTGTGATCGAGCACGACCGCTGCGCCGAGGTCGCGGCAGAGCGCCGTCGACTCGGGTCGGCTGGCGGTCGCCACCACCCGTAACCCGAGGTGACGCGAGAGCTGCAGCTGCAGATGGCCCACGCCGCCTGCGCCCGCGGTGACCAGCACCGCGGCGCCGGGCGCGGGCCGCGCGCGCGAGAGGCATTCCCAGGCCGTGACGCCCGCGAGCGACAGGCATGCAGCCTGCTCATGGGAGAGGGCCGCCGGCTTGCGCGCGAGGGTGCGGCTGTCGGCCACCACCCGCTCCGCGTTCGCGCCCTGCCCGAACAGGCTGGGTGAGCCGAACACCTCGTCTCCGACAGCGAGATCGTCGACGCCGGGGCCGACCGCGTCGACGATCCCGGAGACGTCGTAGCCGAGCACCAGCGGAAACTGCCGCTCGATGCGGCGCGGCCCGGGCGCCGCCGAGCGCGCCCGGATGTCCGCCGGGTTGACCGACGACGCGATCACGCGCACGCTCACCTGGTGGGGTCCGGGCGCTGGCTCGGGCAGCTCCAGCGGCACGAGCTGCGAGGCGTCGCCATGGTGATGGATTCCGATTGCCTTCATGCGTTTCTGTCCTCTCGAGCGACGCCGGCGTGCGGCGGCTCAGGCGCAGTGTGTCCGCCGGCGGCGGCCCTGTCCCGACCGGTTCGTCGCGATCTGACGCCGCCCTCCAGGGGGTTTGATCGACCGCGGTCGCCCAGCTTCCTCGTCGCGCTTCTGTGGCTGGAGCTTGGCACCGGGCGAGCCAAGGTGTGAGATCAGCGCCGCTCGCGCCGCTGCTCGACGATCGCCTTGCCCTGACGGGCGAGAGCATGACGGATGCCGGCCTGGAGATCGCGCTGCGTCAGGAGGTTGCCCAGCTCGATCCCCTGCGCGACCAGCGTCTGGGCGACGTCGGGTGACGCCCCGACGAGGACACACGTGGCGCCAAGGAGCGCGGCGGCCCGCGTGGCCTGGAGGAGGCGGGCAGCCACATCGGCGTCGAGGACCGGCACGCCCGTGATGTCGATGAGCACCGTCTCGGCCCTGTGGCGCTCGATGCCCTGGAGCAGCGTCTCCAGGAGCTGGGCGCCGCGGGCGGAGTCGATGGTCCCGACGAGGGGCACCACGAGGATGCCGTCGTGGACCGGGATGACCGGCGTGGACAGCTCCTGGATGACATCGAGGAGCTTCCGCTGCGTCGCGAACCACGCGAGCTCTTTCTGCACCGCCTCGTCGGCGCGCTTCTTCTCCGTGATGTCCTCGATCATGACCAGGAGATAGCGGCAGACGCCGTGCTCGTCTCTGAGCGGTACCTTCACCATGTGAAGCCACTGCTCCCCGGCCGGCGTGGCGATGCGCGCCTCGGGCACGTCCACGATCTCGCCCTTCTCGATCACGTCCCGATCCATGCGATCGAGCCACTTGGCCTCCTCCAGTCGATGCGGGAAGAGGTCGAAGACGTTCTTGCCGAGGACGCCGCTCCGCGGGGCGCCGAAGACCTTTTCGTAGTGGCCGTTCATCCGGACGACGCGGAATTCCGTCACCTCCTTGATGAAGACCGAGACCGGCACGTGCTCGATGATGGTGTCGAGGAAGCTCTCGATAGGCACCGTCCCTGGCTCGCTGCGCGGCGCAGCCTGGTTGTGGACGCAGACGAGCGCGCCGCGCGCGCCATCGACGCGAAGCTGCGTGACCGAGATCTCGCAGGACGGCGCGCCGGGCGCGCCGCCCCGGAGCGCGATGCCGGCCTGCTCGCGCTCGCCCTCGAGCACGGCGCGGATGCCTGCGAGCACCTGCTGCGCCTCGCCGGCGAGCCCCTCGGGCGACGCGGGCAGGACGGCTGGCGTGTGCGCGAGGGACACCGGCCAGGCGGGGAACGCGCCCTCCGCGAGGATCTGCTCCAGGCGGGGATTGGCGCACCGGAGCGCTCCCATTGCATCGAAGACAGCGGCGGCTACCGGGAGCGCGCAGAGGAGCGGCAGGGGGTCGACGCCGACGTGCGGCAGGGGGCCGGCGCCGACGTGTGGGCCGGGCCCATCGAGATCTAGGGTCATTCGGGATCCTTCCACGCGACACGAGCGGCCCAGCGTTCTCCGGGCCGGACGACCCGTCGAATATCCTAACCTTTCAACGCGCTCTCCGAGAATCGCCACGCGCTCGCCGTTATGTAATACATCTAACAATCTCATGTGGGTAGCGCCGTCGCTCATCGCGAGTTGGTCAAACCCTGCTCAGGCGCGCGACCTCGGCGCGCACCGCTGCTCGGGCCGCTCGCGGCGCACCGACAAGGACACGGCCTGATCGGGCGGCATCCGACGCGCCTGGCACGGAGGTTGATAGCGCCGCTCCCCGTGGATGCTGAAACCCTCTCTCGGCCCTGTCGCGCCACCGGGCCGCACGTCGCGCCTGGCCGCCTCATCCTGTCGCTGCCCGATCGCTCGCTGCCCGGACGAGGCGGGCAGCGCGCCCTTCGCGCCCGGATCCACGAAGCGCGCGGGAGACGCCGTGCGCGCGCGTGATCTCGGCGTCGCGCCTGGCATCTTCGATCCGGGCCCGCTGAACGCGATCACCGACGTGGGCGGCGTGCGCGTCGGGCACGCCACGGTGATCGAGGGAGACGCGATCCGCACCGGCGTCACCGCCGTATTCCCCCACGGGGGGAACCTCTACCTCGATCGCGTCCCCGCGGCGATCCACGTGGGCAACGGGTTTGGCAAGCTCGTCGGCGCGACCCAGGTCCGCGAGCTGGGTGAGCTGGAGACTCCCATTCTCCTCACGACCACGCTTTGCGCGTTCCGGGCCGCCGACGCGCTCGTCGAATGGATGCTGGCTCAGCCGGGCATGGAGGAGGTGCGCTCGCTCAACCCGGTCGTCGGCGAGACCAACGACGGCGTGCTCAACGCGGTCCGGCTCCGTCCGATCACCGCCGAGCACGTGCGCGCGGCGCTGGGCTCGGCGCGGGAGGGGCCCACGCAGGAGGGGTGCGTCGGCGCGGGCACGGGCACCGTCGCGTTCGGATGGAAGGGGGGGATCGGCACCGCCTCGCGGGTGCTGCCGGCGTCGCTCGGCGGGGCCTGCGTCGGCGTGCTCGTCCAGTCGAACTTCGGCGGCGTGCTGCAGGTGATGGGGGCGCCCGTCGGCGAGGAGCTCGGCCGGTACGCTTTCCGGTCGCAGGTCGAGGCGGCGGCGGGGGACGGATCCATCCTCATCCTCGTCGCGACGGACGCGCCGCTGTCGGATCGCAACCTCGGGCGGCTCGCTGCCCGCGCGATCCTGGGCCTCGCGCGCACCGGATCCTCCGGCGCGAACGGCTCCGGCGACTACGCGATCGCCTTCTCGACGAGCGCCTCGGTGCGGCGCCGCTCCGGCGCGAAGCGGCTCGCGACCACCGAGCTCTCGAACCAGGAGACGTCCGCCCTCTTTCAGGCCGTGATCGAGGCGACGGAGGAGGCCATCTACAACTCGCTCTTCACGGCCGAGACCACCACGGGGAGCGGTCGCACCGTGGACGCCATTCCGCTGGATCGCGTCCGTGACGTGCTGTCGAGGCACGGCGTCCAGCGGCCGTCCGGCCGCTCCCGCCCTGCATGACGCAAGAGACCGCCGCGGGCGGGCCGGCGCGAGAGCTCGCCGCCGTTTCCCGTGGCGCAGCGAGGTGCTTTTGGCAACATCACGAATCGACCGGGCGCCTCGGAGACCGATCCGGCTTTGGACACCCTCCCTCTATGACCGACAGTCCACGTTACCGCGTGCTGGGGGTGCTGCATCAAGGTGCGGACACGATCCTCTACCGCGCGCGGCGCGAGGAGGACGGCCAGCCGGTGGTGCTCAAGGTCCTGCGGCGCGACCACGCCAGCCCCCGCGCCCTCCGCAGGCTCCAGCACGAGCTCGAGGTCGCCAGGGCGCTGAAGTCGCCCGCGGTCGTCAAGGCCTACGGTATCGAGCCGTTCCGCGATCAGGTGACCCTGGTCCTCGAGGACTTCGGCGGCCGCTCGCTCGACCGGCTGCTCGATGGCGACGGGCCCATGCGCCCGATGTCGAGCGAGCGCTTCTTCCCCCTCGCCCTCCGCCTCGCCGCCGCGCTCTCAGAGCTCCACCGACACCACGTCATCCACAAGGACATCAAGCCCCAGAACCTCCTCTACAACCCCGACACTGGCGAGGTGAAGATCACCGATCTCGGCATCGCCTCCCTCTCCGCGCGCGGGGCCCAGGAGCTCGCGCACGACGGGCTCATCGAGGGCACGCTCGCCTACATGGCGCCGGAGCAGACCGGCCGCATGAACCGCCGCGTCGACGAGCGGACCGATCTGTACTCCCTCGGCGTCACCTTCTACGAGATGCTGACTGGCACCCTGCCCTTCCACGCCAGCGACCCCGTCGCGTGGGTCTATTGCCACATCGCCCAGGCGCCGCAGCCGCCCCACACGCTCGTCCCCTCGATTCCACCCCAGCTCTCCGCCGTCGTCCTCAAGCTGCTCTCCAAGGCCGCCGAGGAGCGTTACCAGAGCGCGCTCGGCCTGCGCCACGACCTCGACACGTGCTTTTCCCAGCTGCGCCAGAGCGGCGCCATCGAGCCATTCCCGCTCGGACGGCGCGACGTCTCCGATCGGTTCCAGATCCCGCAGCGGCTCTACGGCCGCGAGCGCGGGATCGAGACGCTGCGCGCCGCGTTCGAGCGCGTGGTCGCGAACGGCCGGCCAGAGCTCGTGCTCGTCTCGGGCTATTCGGGCATCGGCAAGTCCTCGCTCGTCGCCGAGCTGCACGGGCCCGTCGTGCGCGAGCGCGGCTCCTTCCTCTCCGGCAAGTTCGATCAGCTCAAGCGCGACGTCCCCTACCGCGCCTTCCTTCAGGCCTTCCGGGGGCTCGTGCAGGAGATCCTCGGCGCGAGCGAGCAGCAGGTCGAGCGCTGGAAGCAGCGCCTCCGTGAGGCTCTCGGCCAGGACGGCGGTCTGCTCGCCGACATGCTCCCCGAGCTCGCCCTGCTGCTCGGCCCGCAGCCGCCCGCGCCCGAGCTCCCGCCCGCCGAGGCCCAGAGCCGGCTGCTCGCCACGCTCCAGCGCTTCGTCGCCGCGTGCGCCCGGAAGGAGCACCCCGTCGCCCTCTTCCTCGACGATCTGCAATGGGCCGACGCCGGCAGCCTCCTGCTCCTCGAGCACCTCGCCACCCTCGCCGGCGACGCGCACCTCCTGCTGATAGGCGCTTATCGCGACAACGAGGTCGGCCCCGCGCACCCGCTCCGGCTCACCCTCGCCGAGATCCGAAAGCGCGGCGCCGCCGTCTCCGAGCTCGTCCTCACGCCGCTCTCCGCCGCCCACGTCGGGGCGCTCGTCGCCGAGACGGTCCACGCACCCGAAGCGCGGGTCGAGCCGCTCTCGCGGCTGGTTTACGAGAAGACCGGCGGCAACCCCTTCTTCGTTCTCCAGTTCCTCCTCGCCCTGCACGACGAGGGGCTCATCACCTTCGACACCGACGAGGGCGCATGGCGGTGGGATATCGCCGCCATCCGCGACAAGGGCTTCACCGACAACGTCGTCGAGCTGATGGCCGGCAAGCTGGAGCGGCTCTCGGTCCCGACGCGCGACGCCCTCAAGCTCGCCGCGTGCCTCGGCGGCAACGTGGACCTCGACACCCTCACGATCGTCGCGCGAAGGCCGGCGGAGGCCCTGCGCACGGCGCTCGAGGACGCCGTGCGGGAGGGGCTGCTGCTCCGCCGGGACAGCGCCTATCGCTTCCTCCATGACCGGGTGCAGCAAGCCGCTTATTCGCTCATCCCGCCCGGACAGCTCGCCGAGGTGCACCTCTGCATCGGTCAGCTGCTCTTGAAGGCGCAGCGCGCCGAGCGCGAGGACGCGCTCTTCGAGATCGTGAGCCACCTCAACCGCGGCGCCGCGCTCCTCCGTTCCCAGGCCGAGCGCGACGAGCTCGCCGCCCTCAACCTCCGCGCCGGCAGGAAGGCCCAGGCCGCCGCCGCCTACCAGTCTGCCGCCGCCCTCTTCGCCGCGGGCCTCTCCCTCCTCGCGCGAGATCCCCGCGAGCGCTGGGAGACTCGGTACGATCTGGCCTATCCCCTGAGCCTCGAGCGCGCGCACGCCGCCTACGCCACCGGCAACATCGAGGAGGCCGAGCGGCTGCTCGAGGAGCTCCTGGAGCGCACGAGGACCGAGCTCGATCGCGCCGCGGTCGTCGAGCTTGCCGTAAGCTTCTACCAGACCCGAGGGCGGTCCGACCACGCCGTCGACCTCGCGCTCGCGTGGCTCCGCGCCCGGGATATCGATCTTCCGCTCCACCCCACCGACGCACAGGTCAGGGAGGAGACCGAGAGCCTCTGGCACGCCCTGGGCGACCGGGCGATCGAGGACCTCATCCGCCTGCCCCCCATGGAGCATCCGGAGTGCAAGGTCGTCATGGCCGTGCTGCAAAGCGTTGCCGGCCCCGCGATCTTCGTGGACCACGACCTGCACTACCTCATCGTCCTGCGCCAGGTGAAGCTCAGCCTGCGCTACGGCAACGCGGACAGCTCCGCCCACGCGTACGCGGCCTTCGCGCGGATGTTCGGCCCGCGGTTCGGGCGATACCGCGAGGCCTACAAGTTCGGAAAGCTCGGCTATGACCTCGCGGACAGGAGCGAACTCCTCACCGTGAAGTCGCTGGTATTCACCATCTTCGGACAGCAAGTCGTCTTCTGGACACGCCACTACCGGGAGACGTACCCCTACACGCGCGCCGGGTTCAGCGCCGCGGTCGAGTCCGGCGATATGCGCATGGCGTGCTTCAACTGCGTCTGGGCTCCGCTGTTCCCGCTGCTCGCCGGCGAGCCGCTGGAGGACGTCCTCCACGAGGTCGAGGAGCGCAGCCGCTTCGTGCGCAAGGCCGGTTACGCGTTCGTCTACGGCGTCCTGGCCAGCGCCCACGCCGTCATCCAGACGCTGCGCGGGAGGCCGGTCCGCTTCTCCACGCTCGACGGCTCCGAGCTGGATCCGCCGGCCTTCGAGGCGCGGCTCGACGAGGGGGATATGCGGGGCGCCCGCGGCCTCCATTACAGCATGAAGGCGCGCACCCTCTTCGTGCTCGGCTCTTACGGAGAGGCGCTCACCGCGGCGACGCGCGTGATCGTCGACCACCCCTTCAGGAGAGAGCCCTACGCGCTCATCGCCGAGAACTTCTATGTTCACGCGCTCGCGCTCGCGGCCCTCGCCGACGGTGGCGCGCCCGAGCCGCCCAAGCCGCACGAAGCGCGGCGGTCGCCGGCGCAGGAGCTCCCCGAGGGCCTCCTCGACAGCGAGCGGCAGCTCGGCGCGTGGGCCGCGAGCTGCCCCGAGAACTTCCTCCACAAACACGCCCTGGTCCGCGCCGAGATCGCCCGGCTCCGCGGGCATGAGCCCGAGGCCATCCGGCTCTACGAGCAGGCCATCTCCTCGGCGCGGGAGAACGGCTTCGTCCAGCACGAGGCCATCGCCAGCGAGCTCGCCGCCCGGTTCTACCGCGATCGCGGCCTGTCCACGCCCGCCGACGCCTACCTGCGGGACGCCCGCGCCGCCTACTTCCGCTGGGGCGCCCACGCCAAGGTCGAGCAGCTCGACCAGCGGTATCCCTTCCTCGTCGAGCGCAAGCCGATCGCCCCCACCGTCACCTTCGCCGTCCGGGCCGAGCAGTTCGACGTCCTCTCCATCGTCAAGGCCTCTCAGAGCATCTCGGGCGAGCTCAAGCTCCCGCGCCTGCTCGAGATGCTCCTGCGCATCGTGGTCGAGCACGCGGGCGCCGGAGAGGGGGTCGTGCTCCTGGTCCGGGAGGAGCGCCTGTCGACGGCGGCGGCGATCGCGACGTCCAGGGGCGCGGCGCGGCTGCTCGACGCGGGCGAGGCCCTGGCGGCGCTGCCGCAATCCATTCTCAACTATGTCCTCCGCAGCCACGAGCGCGTGCTGCTCGACGACGCGACGGCCAGGCACCCGTTCTCGGAAGACGAGTATTTCGGCCGCAAGAGGCCGAGATCGGTGCTGTGCCTCCCGATCATGCGGCAGGCCCGGCTGCTCGGCGTGCTCTACCTGGAGAACGGGCTCGTGGCCGGGGCGTTCACCCCCGGGCGGCTCACCGTGCTCGAGCTGCTCACCTCGCAGTCGGCCATCTCGCTCGAGAACGCCATGCTCTATGCCGATATCGAGCAGGAGAACGCCGAGCGGCGGCGGGCGGAGCAGGCGCTGAAGACCAACCAGGTGACGCTGCAGGCCATCGTCGACAACTCCGCCGCGGCCATCTTCCTCAAGGATCGCGAAGGCCGGTATTTGCTCGCCAACCGCCACGCAGGGAGCGTCGCCGGCGTGCCGAGCCATGAGCTCCTCGGAAAGACCGACGCCGAGGTCTATCGTGGCGCGGACGTCGAGGTCCTCCGAGACAACGACCGGCGGGTGCTCGAGGCGGGCGAGCCGCTGGAGTTCGAGGAGGAGGTGACGACGAAAGAGGGCGAGCCGCGCATCTACCTGTCCCTCAAGTTCCCGCTCGGCGAGAGCGTCATGCCCGGCGTTCTCTGCGGCATCTCCACCGACATCACCGAGCGCAAGCGCGCCGAGCTCGCCGAGCGCTTCCTCGCCGACGCGAGCCGCAAGCTCATGGCCCTCGGCTACGGCGCCACCCTCGAGAGCGTCGCGCAGCTCGCGTTGCCGGCGCTGGCCGACCGATGCGTCATCGACGTGGACCTCGCCCAGGACGCCCCGGGGCGGGCGGTCACCGCGGGGATGCCGGCCGAGCTCGCAGGCGCGGTGACGGACGCGCTGCGGTCTCTGGCAGCGACGTCGCCGGACCGGCCCGAGGTGGGTGACGTCCACGCCGCGCCCCTCCTCGATCCGCTCGGCGTTCACTCCTTCCTCCGCGTCCCGCTCCTCGCGCGCGACCGGCGCTTCGGGGTCATGACCCTGCTGGCGGCCGCGCCGCGGCACCGTTACGGCCCCGCCGACCTGTGGCTGGCCCAGGAGCTGGCGAGCCGCGCCGCGCTCGCCCTCGACAACAGCCGCCTGTTCGCCGAGGCCCAGGAGGCGATCGAGCGCCGCGACGAGTTCCTCCTCGTCGCCTCGCACGAGCTCAAGACACCGCTCACCTCGCTCACGATGCAAGCCCACCTCCTCGCCCGGCTCCTGCCTCGCCTCCAGCGCGGTGAGGTCGCTCCGGAGCGCATCGACGCCGCGATCCAGCTCCTCAACCGACAGATCGCGCGCCTCGCCCACCTGGTCAACGAGCTGCTCGACGTCACCCGCCTCAACGCCGGCCAGCTGACCCTCTCTCGCGCGCCCGTCGATCTGGCGGCCCTGGCGCGCGAGGTCGTCGAGCGGATGCACCAGCAGCTCACCGACGCCCGCTGCCGCACCCAGCTCGAGCTGGACGAGCCCGTGATGGGGCACTGGGATCCGTCTCGCATGGAGCAGGTCCTCATCAACCTCCTGTCCAACGCGCTCAAATACGGCGCGGGAGGCCTCATTCACGTCATCGCGCGCCGCGAGGGCGCTCGCGCCGTGCTCGTCGTCCGCGATCATGGCATGGGCATCGCGGAGGCCGACCAGGCCAGGATCTTCGAGCGCTTCGAGCGCGCCGTCTCCGTCCGCAACTTCGGCGGCCTCGGCCTCGGCCTCTACATCGTTCGATGGATCGTCACCTCCCACGGCGGCACCATCCGCGTCGAGAGCAAGCCGGGCGCGGGCGCCACGTTCATCGTCGAGCTGCCTTTGCACCCGCCGGAGGCGGAGACGGAAGGCCAGGGCACCTTTCTCCCGCCGGCATGAGCGTTCACCGGGAGCCGAAGCCGGCGCTGCTCCGCGCCGTTTGCTCGTGACGGGTTGCAGCGCTTTTGGCAATGTACCGGGTTGACTGGCGACACGCCGCCGGCGCCCCGGCTTTCAAAGATTCTCCTATGCCCCATAGTCCACGTTACCGCGTGCTGGAGGTGCTGCACCAGGGTGCGGACACGATCCTCTACCGCGCGCGGCGCGAGGAGGACGGCCGGCCGGTGGTGCTCAAGGTCCTGCGGCGCGACCACGCCAGCCCCCGCGCCCTCCGCAGGCTCCAGCACGAGCTCGAGGTCGCCAGAGCGCTCGCTTCGCCGGTCATCGCCAGGGCCTACGGGATCGAGCCGTTCCGCGATCAGGTGACGCTGGTCCTCGAGGACTTCGGCGGCCGCTCGCTCGACCGGCTGCTCGATGGCGACGGGCTCATGCGCCCGATGCGCCCGATGTCGATCGAGCGCTTCTTCCCCCTCGCCCTCCGCCTCGCCGCCGCGCTCGCAGAGCTCCACCGACACCACGTCATCCACAAGGACATCAAGCCCCAGAACCTCCTCTACAACCCCGACACCGGCGAGGTGAAGATCACCGATCTCGGCATCGCCTCCCTCTCCGCGCGCGGGGCCCAGGAGCTCGCGCACGACGGGCTCATCGAGGGCACGCTCGCCTACATGGCGCCGGAGCAGACCGGCCGCATGAACCGCCGCGTCGACGAGCGGACCGACCTGTACTCCCTCGGCGTCACCTTCTACGAGCTTCTGACTGGCACCCTGCCCTTCCAGGCCAGCGATCCCGTCGCGTGGGTCTATTGCCACATCGCCCAGGCGCCGCGGCCGCCCCACACGCTCGTCCCCTCGATTCCCCCCCAGCTCTCCGCCGTCGTCCTCAAGCTGCTCTCCAAGGCCGCCGAGGAGCGTTACCAGAGCGCACTCGGCCTGCGCCACGACCTCGACACGTGCTTTTCCCAGCTGCGCCAGAGCGGCGCCATCGAGGCCTTCCCGCTCGGACGGCGCGACGTCTCCGATCGGTTCCAGATCCCGCAGCGGCTCTACGGCCGCGAGCGCGAGATCGAGACGCTGCGCGCCGCGTTCGAGCGCGTGGTCGCGAGCGGCCGGCCAGAGCTCGTGCTCGTCTCGGGCTATTCGGGCATCGGCAAGTCCTCGCTCGTCGCCGAGCTGCACGGGCCCGTCGTGCGCGAGCGCGGCTTCTTCCTCTCCGGCAAGTTCGATCAGCTCAAGCGCGACGTCCCCTACCGCCCCCTCCTTCACGCCTTCCGGGGGCTCGTGCAGGAGATCCTCGGCGCGAGCGAGCAGCAGGTCGAGCGCTGGAGAGAGCGACTCCGCGAGGCCGTCGGCCAGAACGGCAGGCTGCTCACTGACGTGCTCCCGGAGATCGAGCGCCTCCTCGGCCCGCAGCCGCCCGTGCCCGAGCTCCCGCCCGCCGAAGCCCAGAGCCGGCTGCTCGCCACGCTCCAGCGCTTCGTCGCCGCGTGCGCCCGGAAAGAGCACCCCGTCACCCTGTTCCTCGACGACCTGCAATGGGCCGACGCCGGCAGCCTCCTGCTCCTCGAGCACCTCGCCCCCCTCGCCGGCGACGCGCACCTCCTGCTGATCGGCGCTTATCGCGACAACGAGGTCGGCCCCGCGCACCCGCTCCGGCTCACCCTCGCCGAGGTCCGAAAGCGCGGCGCCGCCGCCTCCGACATCGTCCTCGAGCCGCTCTCCGCCGCCCACGTCGGGGCGCTCGTCGCCGAGACGGTCCGCACCCCCGAAGCGCAGGTCGAGCCGCTCTCGCAGCTCGTCTACGAGAAGACCGGCGGCAACCCGTTCTTCGTGCTCCAGTTCCTCATCACCCTGCACGAAGAGCGGCTCATCACCTTCGATGCGGACGAGGGCGCATGGCGGTGGGACATCGCCCCCATTCGCGACAAGGGCTTCACCGACAACGTCGTCGAGCTGATGGTGGGCAAGCTCAATCGGCTCTCCGTCCCGACGCGCGACGCGCTCAAGCTCGCCGCCTGCCTCGGCGGCAGCCTGCCCCTCGACACCCTCGCGGTCGTCGCGCGCCGTCCGGCGGAGGAGCTCCGCGAGGCGCTCGAGGAGGCCGTGCGGGAGGGGCTGCTGCTCCGCCGGGACAGCGCCTATCGCTTCCTCCATGACCGGGTGCAGCAAGCCGCTTATTCGCTCATCCCGCCCGGACAGCTCGCCGAGGTGCACCTCTGCATCGGTCAGCTGCTCTTGAAGGGGCGGAGGCCGGACGAGCGCGAGGACACGCTGTTCGAGATCGTGGGCCACCTCAACCGCGGCGCCGCGCTCCTCCGTTCCCGGGCCGAGCGCGACGAGCTCGCCGCCCTCAACCTCCGCGCCGGCAGGAAGGCCCAGGCCGCCGCGGCGTATGAATCTGCCGCCGCCCTCTTCGCCGCCGGCATGGCCCTCCTCGCGCACGACCCCCGCGAGCGCTGGGAGACGCAATACGCGCTGACCCACGCCCTGAGCTTCGAGCGAGCGCGCTGCGCGTACATCCTCGGCAACTTCGATGAAGCCGAGCGGCTGCTCGAGGAGCTCACGGATCGCTCGATGACCAAGATCGAGAGGGCCGCCGTCGTCGAGCTCGCCGTCGCCTTGCACGTGACCCGCGGGCAGAGCGCCCGCGCCGTGGAGCTCGGTCTCTCCTTTTTGCGCTCTTACGACATCCATCTGCCAACCCACATCACCGACGCCCGCATCGACGAAGAGACCGAGAGCGTGTGGAAGGCCCTGGGCGACCGGGCGATCGAGGGCCTCATCCACCTGCCCCCCATGACGCACCCGGAGATCAAGATCGCGATGAGCATCTTGAAGAGTGTGTCCGTCGCTGCGTATTTCGTGGACCAGAACCTGCATCACCTGGTCCTCGAGCGCATGGTCACGCTCAGCCTCCTCCATGGCAACGCCGAGAGCTCCGCCCATGCGTACACCGCCTTCGCGCGGGTGCTCGGCCCGCGGTTCGGGAGATACAAGGAGGCTTACCTGTTCGGCAAGCTCGGCTACGACCTCGCGGAGAGGAGCGAGCACGTCGCCACGAAGCCCACCGTGTTCTTCCTGTTCGGGCAGCTGACCGTCTTCTGGACGCGCCATTACAGGGAGACCTACCCCTACAATCGCCTCGGCTTCAACGCCGCCGTGGAGTGCGGCGATTTGAACAACGCATGTTACCATTGCGTCTGGGCGTCGGTGTTCCCCCTGCTCTGCGGGGAGCCGCTGGAGGACGTCCTCCACCTGACCGAGGAGCGCCTCGGCTTCGTGCGCAAGGCCGGCTACGCGTTCATCCATGGCATCCTCCTCAGCGTCCGGTACCTCATCCAGACGCTGCGCGGGAGGCCGGTCCATTACGCGATGCTGGATGGCTCCGAGCTGGATCGGGAGGCCTTCGAGGCGCGGCTTCCTCCGGGATCCTCGTACGGGGCTCATAGCTTGTACTACAGCCTGAAGGCGCAGGCGCTGTTCCTCCTCGGCTCTCCCAGGGAGGCGCTCGCGGCGTCGACCCGTGTCGTCGTCGATTACGACTGGAGGATGGACGCGTGCGCCGAGATCCCCGAGACCTTCTATGTTCACGCGCTCGCGCTCTCCGCGGTGTTCGACGACGCGCGCGAGGCGCGCGACGCGGCGACCTCCCCAGAGCGGGAGCTCCCCGAAGGGCTCCTCGCGTGCGAGCGGCAGCTCGGGGTGTGGGCCGCGAGCTGCCCCGACAACTACCTCCACAAACACGCCCTGGTCCGCGCCGAGATCGCCCGGCTCCTCGGGCGCGAGCCCGAGGCCATCCGGCTCTACGAGCAAGCCATCTCGTCGGCGCAAGAGGGCGGCTTCGTCCAGCACGAGGCCATCGCCTGCGAGCTCGCCGCCCGCTTCTACCTCGACCGCGGCCTGTCCACGCCCGCCGTCGCCCACCTGCAGCGGGCGCGCGCCGCCTACTTCCGCTGGGGCGCGCACGCCAAGGTGGAGCAGCTCGACCAGCGGTATCCCTTCCTCGTCGAGCGAAAGCCGATCGCCCCCACCGTCACCTTCGCCGTCCGGGCCGAGCAGTTCGACGTCCTGTCCGTCGTCAAGGCCTCTCAGAGCATCTCCGGAGAGCTCAAGCTCCCCCGCCTGCTCGAGACGCTGCTGCGCATCGTGGTCGAGCACGCGGGCGCCGGAGAGGGGGTTGCGCTCCTGGTCCGGGAAGATCGCGTGTCGACCGCGGCGGCGATCACCGCGTCGGGGAGCGCCGCGCGGCTGCTCGACGCGGGCGAGGCCCTGGCGGCGCTGCCGCAATCCATTCTCAACTATGTCCTCCGCAGCCACGAGCGCGTGCTGCTCGACGACGCTTCCGGGCGGCACCCGTTCTCGGAAGACGAGTATTTCGGCCGCAAGAGGCCGAGGTCGGTGCTGTGCCTCCCGATCGTGCGGCAAACGCGGCTGCTCGGCCTGCTCTACCTGGAGAACAACCTCGTCACCGGCGCGTTCACCCCAGGGCGGCTCACCGTGCTCGAGCTGCTCGCCTCGCAGTCGGCCATCTCGCTCGAGAACGCCATGCTCTATACCGACATCGAGCAGGAGAACGCCGAGCGGCGCCGGGCGGAGCGCGAGCTCCGCGAGAGCCAGGCCACGCTGCAGGCCATCGTCGACAACTCCGCCGCTGCCATCTACCTCAAGGATCGCGACGGCCGCCACCTGCTCGTCAACCGTCAGGTGAGCCGCGGCCTCGGCATCCCGACAGAGCAGATCCTCGGAAAGACGAGCGCCGAGCTCTTGCCTGCCGCCGCCACCGCGACCATCGACGAACACGACCGGCGGGTGCTCGACTCGGGCGAGCCGATGGAGTTCGAGGAGGAGGTGCTGATAGACGGCCAGCTGCGCACCTACCTGTCCCTCAAGTTCCCGCTCGGCGAGAGCGTCATGCCCGGCGTGGTTTGCGGCATCTCCACCGACATCACAGAGCGCAAGCGCGCCGAGCTCGCCGAGCGCTTCCTGGCCGACGCGAGCCGCAGGCTGATGGCCCTCGGTTACGGCGCCACCCTCGACAGCATCGCGCAGCTCGCCGTGCCCGAGCTCGCCGACCGGTGCGTCATCGACGTGGACCTCGCCCAGGACGCCCCGGGGCGGACGGTCACCGCGGTCACCGCGGGCGTGCCGGCCGAGCTCGCAGGCGCGGTGATGGACGCCCTGCGGCCCCTGGCGGCGAGCTCTCTGGATCACGCCGAGGAGGGCGACATCCGCGCGGCGCCCCTCCTCGATCCGCTCGGCGTTCACTCCTTCCTCCGCGTCCCGCTCCTCGCGCGCGACCGGCGCTTCGGCGTCATGACCCTGCTGGCAACCGCGCCGCGGCGCCGCTACGGCCCCGCCGACCTGTGGCTGGCTCAGGAGCTGGCGAGCCGCGCCGCGCTCGCCCTCGACAACAGCCGCCTGTTCGCCGAGGCCCAGGAGGCGATCGAGCGCCGCGACGAGTTCCTCCTCGTCGCCTCGCACGAGCTCAAGACACCGCTCACCTCGCTCACGATGCAAGCCCACCTGCTCGCCCGGCTCCTGCCCCGCCTCCAGCGCGCCGAGGTCGCTCCGGAGCGCATCGACGCCGCGATCCAGCTCCTCAACCGACAGATCGCGCGCCTCGCCCACCTGGTCAACGAGCTGCTCGACGTCACCCGCCTCAACGCCGGCCAGCTGACCCTCTCTCGCGCACCCGTCGATCTGGCGGCCCTGGCGCGCGATGTCGTCGAGCGGATGCACCAGCAGCTCACCGACGCCCGCTGCCGCACCCAGCTCGAGCTGGAAGGGCCCGTGATCGGGGACTGGGACGCTTTCCGCATGGAGCAGATCCTCATCAACCTCCTGTCCAACGCGCTCAAATATGGCGCGGGAGGCCCCATTCACGTCGTCGTGCGCAGCCTGGCCAGCCGCGCGTTGCTCATCGTCCGCGATCACGGCATGGGCATCGCGGAGGCCGACCAGGCCAGGATCTTCGAGCGCTTCGAGCGCGCCGTCTCCGTCCGCAACTTCGGCGGCCTCGGCCTCGGCCTCTACATCGTTCGATGGATCGTCACCTCCCACGGCGGCACCATCCGCGTCGAGAGCGCGCCGGGCGCGGGCGCCACGTTCATCGTCGAGCTGCCTTTGCGCTCGCCGGACACGGAGACGGACGTCCAGGGCACCTTCCTCCCGCAGGCGTAGGCGCGCGAAGCCTGCTCACTACCCGACTGCTGCCTCAGCCGGCGCTGACGCGCCGCCGTTTGCTCGTGACGGGTCGCAGTGCTTTTGGCAGTGTACCGAATTGAACCGCAGCACGCCGCTGACGCCCCGGGTTCAAAGATCCTCCTATGCCCCATAGTCCACGTTACCGCGTGCTGGAGGTGCTGCACCAGGGTGCGGATACCATCCTCTACCGCGCGCGGCGCGAGGAGGACGGCCGACCGGTGGTGCTCAAGGTCCTGCGGCGCGACCACGCGAGCCCTCACGCCCTCGGCAGGCTCCAGCACGAGCACGAGGTCGCCAGAGCGCTCGATACGGCGGTCATCGTCAGGCCCTATGCGATCGAATCGCTCGGCGACCAGGCCGCGCTGGTCCTGGAGGATTTCGGCGGCCGCTCGCTCGACCGGCTGCTCGATGGCGACGGGCCGATGCGCCCGATGTCGATCGAGCGCTTCCTGCCCCTCGCCGTCCGCCTGACAGCCGCGCTGACCGAGCTGCACCGGCGGCACGTCATCCACAAGGACATCAAGCCACAGAACCTCCTCTACAACCCCGACACCGGCGAGGTGAAGATCACCGATCTCGGCATCGCCTCCCTCTCCCCCCGCGAATCCCAGCATCTCGTCCACAACAGCCTCATCGAGGGGACGCTGGCCTACATGGCGCCGGAGCAAACGGGCCGGATGAACCGCCGGATCGACGAGCGGACCGACCTGTACTCCCTCGGCGTCACCTTCTACGAGATGCTGACTGGCACCCTGCCCTTCCAGGCCAGCGATCCCGTCGCGTGGGTCTATTGCCATATCGCACAGAGCCCGGTCCCGCCCCACGCGCTCGTCCCCTCGATTCCGCCGGTCCTGTCCGACGTCGTGCTCAAGCTGCTCTCCAAGGCCGCCGAGGAGCGCTACCAGAGCGCGCTCGGCCTGCGCCACGACCTCGACGCGTGCCTCGCGAGGTGGCGGGCGAGCGGCGACATTCAGCCCTTCGCGCTCGGTGAGCGCGATCTCTCCGACCGGTTCCGCGTCCCGCAGCGGCTCTACGGCCGCGAGCGCGAGATCGAGGCGCTGCTCGCCGCGTTCGAGCGGGTGGTGGCGCAGGGTCGGCCTGAGCTCGTGCTCGTGTGCGGGTACTCGGGTATCGGCAAGTCGTCGCTCGTCGCCGAGCTGCACAGGCCCGTCGTTCGCGAGCGCGGCTTCTTCCTCTCCGGCAAGTTCGATCAGACCGCGAGGGATGTCCCCTACCGTGCTTTCCTTCAGGCGTTCCGGGCGCTGTTCCAGGAGATCCTCAGCGCGAGCGAGGAGCAGGTCGAGCGCTGGAGAGAGCGCCTCCGGGAGGCCCTCGACCAGGACGGCAGGCTGCTCGCCGACGTGCTCCCCGAGATCGAGCGGCTCCTCGGCCCGCAGCCGCCCGTGCCCGAGCTCCCGCCCGCCGAGGCCCAGGCCCGGCTGCACGCTGCGCTCCAGCGCTTCGTCGCCGCGTGCGCCCGGAAGGAGCACCCCATGGCGCTCTTCCTCGATGATCTCCAGTGGGCGGACGCGGCCAGCCTCCTCTTGCTCGATCACCTCGCCACCCATGCCGGCGGCGCGCACCTCCTGCTGATCGGCGCCTACCGGGACAATGAAGTAGGCCCAGCGCACCCGCTGCGGCTCACGCTGGCCGAGGCCCGACGACGCGACGCCGCCGTCTCCGAGCTCGTCCTCGAGCCGCTCTCCGCCGCCCACGTCGGCGCGCTCGTCGCCGAGGCGGTCCACGCGCCGGAAGCAGAGGTCGAGCCGCTCTCGCAGCTCGTCTACGAGAAGACCGGCGGCAACCCGTTCTTCGTGCTCCAGTTCCTCATCGCCCTGCACGAAGAGCGGCTCATCGCCGTCGACGCAGAGCGGCGCATGTGGCGGTGGGACATCGCCGCGATCCGCGACAAGGGCTTCACCGACAACGTCGTCGAGCTGATGGCCGGCAAGCTGAACCGGCTCTCGGTCCCGACGCGCGACGCGCTCAAGCTCGCCGCGTGCCTCGGCGGCAGCGTGGACCTCGACACCCTCGCGCTGCTCGCGCACCGTGGCCCGGCGGAGCTCCGCGACGCGCTCGAGGAGGCCGTGCGGGAGGGGCTGCTGCTCCGCCGGGACAGCGCCTATCACTTCCTCCATGACCGGGTGCAGCAAGCCGCGTATTCGCTCATCCCGGCAGAGCAGCTGGCCGAGGTGCATCTCCGGATTGGCCAGCTCCTCAGGAGGGGGGGGCGCCCAGAGGAGGGCGACGAGGCGCTCTTCGAGGTCGTCGGCCACCTCAACCGCGGCGCCGCGCTCCTCCGTTCCCGGGCCGAGCGCGACGAGGTTGCCGCGCTGAACCTCCGCGCCGGCAGGAAGGCCAAGGCCGCAGCGGCCTACGAGGCCGCCGCCGCGCTCTTCGTCGCGGGCCTCTCCTTGCTCTCGCCGGACTCCTGGGAGACGCAGCACGAGCTGACCTACGGCCTCACCTTCGAGCGCGCGCACGTCGCCTACATCACCGGCGCCATCGACAACGCCGAGCGGCTCCTCGAAGAGCTCGAGGATCGCGCGAGGACCAGGGGCGAGACGGCCGCCGTCGTCGAGCTCGTCATCACGCTGAAGGTCACCCGCGGGCAATACGCGCGCGCGGCGGAGATCGGGCTCGCGTGGCTCCGCACCTACGACATCGATATTCCCTTCCTCCCCACCGACGCACAGCTCGAAGAGGAGACGAAGAGCGTCTGGCAGACCCTGGGCGACTGGGCGATCGAGGGCCTCATCCACCTGCCCCCCATGACGCACCCGGAGATCAAGGCCACGATGCGCGTGCTGCTGGGCGCCGGCATCCCCGCGGCCTTCGTGAATCCGAGCCTTCCCTTTCTCATCGTCCTGCGCATGGTCCAGCTCAGCCTGCGCCACGGCAACGCCGAGAGCTCCTCTCACGCGTACGCTTCCTTCGCGAGGGTGCTCGGCCCGAAGTTCGGGCGATACCAGGAGGCCTATCGCTTCGGCAAGCTCGGCTGCGACCTCGCGGAGAGGAGCGGCCTCCTCACGACGAAATCGATGGCGTTCACGATCTTCGGACAGCATGTCGTCTTCTGGACACGCCACTACCGAGAGACATATCCGTACTCGCGCGCCGGCTTCAGCGCCGCGGTCGAGTCGGGCGATCTGAACCACGCGTGCTTCAACTGCATGTGGGACGCGCTGTTCCGGCTGCTCTCCGGCGAGCCGCTGGAGGACGTGCTTCACGAGGTCGAGGAGCGCCTCGGCTTCGTGCGCAGCGCCGGTCACCCGTTCGCCCATGGCGTCCTCCTCGGCGCGCACGGCATGGTCCAGACGCTGCGAGGGAGGCCGGTCCGCTACGCGATGCTCGATGGATCCGAGCTGGATCCGCCGGCCTTCGAGGCGCAGCTCGGCGAGGGGGACCTGCAAAACGTTCAAAGCTTCTATCACGAAATGAAGGCCCAGGCGCTCTTCGTGCTGGGCTCTCCCGGAGAGGCGATCGAGACGGCGGCCCGCGCGATGATCGAGCATGGACACGGGATCGTGCCGACCGCCCTCATCGTCGAGAACTTCTATTATTCCGGGCTCGCGATCGCGGCCCTCGTCGAGGCACCGCACGCGCCGCACGCGGAGCGGGATTCCCCGCAGGAGGAGCTCCCCGAGCAGCTGCTCGACTGCGAGCGGCGGCTCGGCGAGTGGGCCAGGAACGGCCCCGACAACTTCCTCCACAAACACACGCTGGTCCGCGCCGAGATCGCCCGGCTCCGGGGGCGCGAGCCGGAGGCCATCCGGCTGTACGAGCAGGCCATCTCGTCGGCGCAAGAGGGCGGCTTCGTCCAGCACGAGGCCATCGCCTGCGAGCTCGCAGCCCAGTTCTACCACGCGCGTGGCCTCGCCACGCCCGCCGACGCTTACCTGGAGAAGGCCCGCGCCGCCTATTTCCGCTGGGGGGCCCACGCCAAGGTGGATCAGCTCGACCAGCGCTATCCCCACCTCGCCCCGCGCAAGCCGATCGCGCCCACCGTCACCTTCGCCGTCCGGGCCGAGCAGTTCGACGTCCTCTCCGTCGTCAAGGCCTCTCAGAGCATCTCCGGAGAGCTCCAGCTCCCGCGCCTCCTCGAGACGCTCTTGCGCATCGTGATCGAACACGCCGGCGCCGAGGAGGGCTATGTACTCCTGGTCCGGCAGGATCGCGTGTCGACCGCGGCGGCGATCGCCGCGTCCGGCGGCGCGGCTCGGCGGCTCGAGGCGGGCGAGGCGGCGACCGCCGCGCTGCCGCAGTCCATCCTCAATTACGTTCGCCGCAGCCACGAGCGCGTGCTGCTCGCCGACGCCTCGGGCAGACACCCGTTCTCGGAGGACACGTATTTCGCGCGCAAGAGGCCGCGCTCGGTGCTTTGCCTCCCGATCGTGCACAGGGCCCGGCTGCTCGGCCTGCTCTACCTGGAGAACAGGCTCGTCACCGGCGCGTTCACCCCAGGGCGGCTCACCGTGCTCGAGCTGCTCGCCTCGCAGTCGGCCATCTCGCTCGAGAACGCCATGCTCTATACCGACATCGAGCAGGAGAACGCCGAGCGGCGCCGGGCGGAGCGCGAGCTCCGCGAGAGCCAGGCCACGCTGCAGGCCATCGTCGACAACTCCGCCGCTGCCATCTACCTCAAGGATCGCGACGGCCGCCACCTGCTCGTCAACCGGCAGGCGGGCCGCAACCTCGGCATGAAGGCCGAGCAGCTCATCGGCAAGACGGGCGCCGAGCTCTTGCCTGCTGCGTTCGTCGAGTGCACCAGCGACCACGACCGCAAGGTGCTCGAGGCGGGCGTGCCGATGGAGTTCGAGGAAGAGATGCTGATAGACGGCGAGCTGCGCACCCACCTGTCGATCAAGTTCCCGCTCGGCGAGGACGTCATGCCCGGCGTGCTCTGCGGCATCTCCACCGACATCACCGAGCGCAAGCGCGCCGAGCTCGCCGAGCGCTTCCTCGCCGAGGCGAGCCGCAAGCTCATGGCCCTCGGCTACGGCGCCACCCTCGACAGCGTCGCGCAGCTCGCCGTGCCCGAGCTGGCCGATCAGTGCGTCATCGACGTGGGCGCCGCTGACGGCGACCCGGGACACGCGGTCACCGCGGGCGTGCCGGACGACCTCGCAGGCGCGGTGCTGGACGCGCTGCGGCCCCTGGCAGCGAGCTCGCCGGACCGCCCCGAGGTGGGGGAGCTCCGCGCCGCGCCTCTGCTCGAGCAGCTCGGCATTCACTCCTTCCTCCGGGTCCCGCTCCTCGCGCGCGACCGGCGCTTCGGGGTCATGACCCTGCTGGCGACCGCGCCACGGCGCCGCTACGGCCCCGCCGACCTGTGGCTCGCCGAGGAGCTCGGGTTGCGCGCGGCGCTCGCGCTCGACAACACCCGCCTGTTCGCCGACGCTCAGGTGGCGATCGAGCGCCGCGACGAGTTCCTCCTCGTCGCCTCGCACGAGCTCAAGACACCGCTCACCTCGCTGAAGATGCAGGCCCACCTCCTCGCTCGGCTCCTGCCCCGCTTCCAGCGCGCGGAGATCTCTCCGGAGCGCATCGACGCCGCGATCCAGCTCCTCAACCGCCAGATCGCGCGCCTCGCCCACCTGGTCAACGAGCTGCTCGACGTCACCCGCCTCAACGCCGGCCAGCTGACCCTCGCGCGCGCCCCCCTCGATCTGGCGGCCCTGACGCGCGAGGTCGTCGAGCGGATGAGGCAGCAGGTCGTCGACGCCCGCTGCCCCACCAAGCTCGACATGGAAGGGCCCGTGGTCGGGGACTGGGATGCTTCTCGCATGGAGCAGGTCCTCATCAACCTCCTCTCGAACGCGATCAAGTACGGCGCAGGAGGCCCCATTCACGTCGTCGTGCGCGGCGAGGGCGATCGCGCGCGGCTCGTCGTCCGCGATCACGGCATGGGCATCGCGGAGGCCGATCAGGCCAGGATCTTCGAGCGCTTCGAGCGCGCCGTCTCCGTCCGCAACTTCGGCGGTCTCGGACTCGGCCTCTACATCGTTCGATGGATCGTCACCTCCCATGGCGGCACCATCCGCGTCGAGAGCAAGCCGGGCGCGGGCGCCACGTTCGTCGTCGAGCTGCCTTTGCATGCGGCGGAGGCAGAGACGGACGGCCAGGATGCCCTGCTCCCGCAGGCGTAGGCGCGCGCTCCGCGCTGCGTGCTCGCTACCCGACTGCGCCTCGGAAGCTCCCTTTCCGTCCCCGCTATCGCCGTGCACGGACGACGGCATCGCTGCAGGCGACCCGGCGCGAGAACGCGGCGCCGTTTGCTCGTGACGAGGCGCACCGCTTTTGGCAGTGTAGCGAGTTGAGCCGCAACGCGCCGCTGGCGCCTCGGTTTTCAAAGCTCTTCCTATGCCCGATAGTCCACGCTACCGCGTGCTGGAGGTGCTGCACCAGGGTGCGGACACGATCCTCTACCGCGCGCGGCGCGAGGAGGACGGACGGCCGGTGGTGCTCAAGGTCCTGCGGCGCGATCACGCCAGCCCCCGCGCCCTCGGCAGGCTCCAGCACGAGCTCGAGGTCGCCAGAACGCTCGATTCACCCGTCGTCATCAAGGCCCACGGCATCGAGCCGTTCCGCGACCAGATGACCCTGGTCCTCGAGGACTTCGGCGGCCGCTCGCTCGACCAGCTGCTCGATGGCGACGGGCCCATGCGCCCGATGCGCCCGATGTCGATCGAGCGCTTCTTCCCCCTCGCCCTCCGCCTCGCCGGCGCGCTCGCAGAGCTCCACCGACACCACGTCATCCACAAGGACATCAAGCCCCAGAACCTGCTCTACAACCCCGACACCGGCGAGGTGAAGATCACCGATCTCGGCATCGCCTCCCTCTCCGCGCGCGAGGCCCAGGAGCTCGCGCACGACGGGCTCATCGAGGGCACGCTCGCCTACATGGCGCCGGAGCAGACCGGCCGCATGAACCGCTGGGTCGACGAGCGGACCGACCTGTACTCCCTCGGCGTCACCTTCTACGAGCTTCTGACTGGCACCCTTCCCTTCCAGGCCAGCGATCCCGTCGAGTGGGTCTATTGCCACATCGCCCAGGCGCCGCAGCCGCCGCACACGCTCGTCCCCTCGATTCCACCCCAGCTCTCCGCCGTCGTCCTCAAGCTGCTCTCCAAGGCCGCCGAGGAGCGTTACCAGAGCGCACACGGCCTGCGCCACGACCTCGACCGATGCTTTTCCCAGCTGCGGGCGACCGGCGCCATCGAGCCATTCCCGCTCGGACAGCGCGATCTCTCCGACCGGTTCCAGGTCCCGCAGCGGCTCTACGGCCGCGAGCGCGAGGTGGAGGCGCTTCTCGCCGCGTTCGAGCGCGTGGTCGCGAACGGCCGGCCAGAGCTGGTGCTCGTCTCGGGCTATTCGGGCATCGGCAAGTCCTCGCTCGTCGCCGAGCTGCACGGGCCCGTCGTGCGCGAGCGCGGCTTCTTCCTCTCCGGCAAGTTCGAGCAGCTGAAGCGCGACGTCCCTTACCACGCCTTTCTCCAGGCGTTCCGGGCGCTGTTGCGGGAGCTCCTGTGCGCGAGCGAGGAGCAGGTCGAGCGCTGGAGGCAGCGCCTCCGTGAGGCTCTCGGCCAGGACGGCGGTCTGCTCGCCGACGTGCTCCCCGAGCTCACGCTCCTCCTCGGCCCGCAGCCCCCCGTGCCCGAGCTCCCGCCCGCGGAGGCCCAGAGCCGGCTGCTCGCCGCGCTCCAGCGCTTCGTCGCCGCGTGCGCCCGGAAGGAGCACCCCGTCGCCCTCTTCCTCGATGATTTCCAGTGGGCCGACGCGGCCAGCCTCCTCTTGCTCGAGCAGCTCGCCACCTATTCCGGCTCCGAGCACCTCCTGCTGATCGGCGCCTACCGCGACAACGAGGTCGGCCCCGCGCACCCGCTCCGGCTCACCCTGGCCGAGGTGCAGAAGCGCGGCGCCGCCGTCTCCGAGCTCGTCCTCGCGCCGCTCTCCGCCGCCCACGTCGGGGCGCTCGTCGCCGAGGCGGTCCACGCCCGAACCGACGAGGTCGAGCCGCTCTCGCGGCTCGTCTACGAGAAGACCGGCGGCAACCCGTTCTTCGTGCTCCAGTTCCTCATCGCCCTCCACGAAGAGCGGCTCATCACCTTCGACGCCGGGCAGCGCGTATGGCGCTGGGACATCGCCGCCATCCGCGACAAGGGCTTCACCGACAACGTCGTCGAGCTGATGGCCGGCAAGCTCAAGCGGCTCTCGGCCCCTGCGCACGACGCGCTCAAGCTCGCCGCGTGCCTCGGCAGCAGCCTCGACCTCGAACCCCTCGCGGTGGTCGCGGGCCGTCCGGCGGAGGAGCTCCGCGACGCGCTCGAGGAGGCCGTGCGGGAGGGGCTGCTGCTCCGCCGGGGCTCTGGTTATCGCTTCCTCCATGACCGCGTGCAGCAAGCCGCGTATTCGCTCATCCCGGCCGAGCAGCTCGCCGAGGTGCACCTCCGGATCGGCCAGCTGCTCTTGAAGGAGCAGCGCGCCGAAGAGCGCGAGGATGCGCTCTTCGATATCGTGAGCCACCTCAACCGCGGCGCCGCGCTCCTCCGTTCTCAGGCCGAGCGCGACGAGCTCGCCGCGCTGAACCTCCGCGCCGGAAGGAAGGCCAAGGCCGCCGCGGCCTACGAGTCCGCCGCCGCGCTCTTCGCCGCGGGCCTCTCCCTGCTCGCGCAGGCTCCTTGGGACGCGCAGCACGAGCTGACCTACGACCTGACGCTCGAGCGCGCGCACGCCGCGTACATCACCGGCGGCTTCAACGAGGCCGAGCGGCTCCTGCAAGAGCTCATGGAGCGCGCGAGGACCAGGACCGAGACGGCCGCCGCCGTCGAGCTCATCGTCACGCTCCGTGTGACCCGCGGGCAATCCGCCCGCGCGGTGGAGATCGGCCTCTCGTGGCTCCGCGCCTGCGACATCGATCTTCCGCGCCTCCCCACCGACGCACAGCTCGAAGAGGAGACGAAGAGCGTCTGGCAGGCCCTGGGCGACCGGGCGATCGAGGACCTGATCCATCTGCCCCCCATGACCGACCGGGAGGTCAAGCTGACGATGGGTGTGCTGGAGGGCGCGGGCATCGCGGCGTCCTTCATGACCCCGAACCTGTACTTTCTCATCTTCCTGCGCATGGTCCAGCTCAGCCTGCGCCACGGCAACGCCGAGAGCTCCGCTGTCGCGTACACGTCGTTCGCGAGGATGTTCGGCCCGAGGTTCGGGCGATACAAGGAGGCCTATCGGTTTGGCAAGCTCGGCCACGACCTGGCGCAGAGGAGCGGCCTCCTCACCACGAAATCGATGGTGTTCGCCACCTTCGGACACCATGTCGTCTTCTGGACACGCCACTACCGAGAGACGTATCCCTACGGGCGCGCCGGCTTCAGCGCCGCGGTCGAGTCCGGCGCGCTGAGCATGGCGTGCTTCAACTGCGTATGGGACGCGCTGTTCCACCTGCTCTCTGGCGAGGCGCTCGAGGACGTGCTCCGCGAGATCGACGAGCGGATCGGCTTCGTGCGCAGCGCGGGTTTCGCGTTCGCGCACGGCGCCCTCCTCAGCGCCCACGCCATGATCCAGGCGCTGCGCGGGAGGCCGGTCCGCTTCGCCATGCTCGACGGCTCCGAGCTGGATCCTCCGGCCTTCGAGGCGCGGCTGCAGGAGGGAGCGCTGGAGACCACGCGCGAATTCTACTACAGCTTGAAGGCGCAAGCGCTCTTCGTGCTCGGCGCGCCCAGGGAGGCGCTCGAGGCGGCGACCCGCGTCGTCACCGAGCAACCCTTCTGGAACCAGCCGCACGCGCTCATGGCCGAGAGCTTCTATGTTCTCGCGCTCTCGCTCGCGGCCCTCGTCGACGCACCGCACGCGCCGCACGCGCCGCACGCGGAGCGGGATTCCCCGGCGCGGGAGCTCCCCGAGCAGCTGCTCGAGTGCGAGCGGCAGCTCGACGCGTGGGCCAGGAGCGGCCCCGACAATTTCCTCCACAAACACGCTTTGGTCCGCGCCGAGATCGCCCGGCTCCGCGGGCAGGATCTGGAGGCCATCGGGCTCTACGAGCAGGCCATCTCCTCGGCGCACGAGGGGGGCTTCGTCCAGCACGAGGCCATCGCCTGCGAGCTCGCCGCCCGGCTCTACCGCGACCGCGGCCTGTCCACGCCCGCAGACGCTTACCTCCAGAGGGCCCGCGCCGCCTATTTCCGCTGGGGCGCCCACGCCAAGGTCGATCAGCTCGACCAGCGTTATCCCTTCCTCGCCCCGCGAAAGCCGATCGCCCCCACCGTCACCTTCGCCGTACGCGCCGAGCAGTTCGACGTCCTGTCCGTCGTCAAGGCCTCTCAGAGCATCTCCGGTGAGCTCAAGCTCCCGCGCCTGCTCGATATGCTCCTGCGTACCATGGTCGAGCACGCGGGCGCCGAGCAGGGGTGCGTCCTCCTGATCCGGGATGAACGCCTCTGGAGCGCGGCGATCGAAGCGCCGAGGGGTGCGGTGCGGATGCGCGACGCGGGCGAGGCGCCTTCGGCCGCCCTGCCGCAATCCATCCTCAACTACGTCCGCCGGAGCCACGAGCGCGTGCTGCTCGACGACGCCGCCGCCAGACACCCGTTCTCGGAGGACGAGTATTTCACGCGGAAGCGGCCGAGATCGGTGCTGTGCCTCCCCATCGTGCGCCAAACGCGGCTGCTCGGCCTGCTCTACCTGGAGAACAACCTCGTCACCGGCGCGTTCACCCCCGGGCGGCTCACCGTGCTCGAGCTGCTTGCGTCGCAATCGGCCATCTCGCTCGAGAACGCCATGCTCTATACCGATATCGAGCAGGAGAACGCCGAGCGACGCCGGGCGGAGCGCGAGCTCCGCGAGAGCCAGGCCACGCTGCAGGCCATCGTCGACAACTCCGCCGCGGCCATCTTCCTGAAGGATCGCGAGGGTCGGTATCTGCTCGTCAACCGCCAGGCGAGCAGCATCGCCGGCCTGCCGAGCCATCGGCTCCTCGGAAAGACCGACGCCGAGCTCTTGCCTGCTGCGCTCGCCGAGATCATCGACGATCACGATCGGCGAGTGCTCGAGGCAGGCGAGCCGCTCGAGTTCGAGGAAGAGGTGGCGATGGAGGACGGGCTGCACACCTTCCTCTCGCTCAAGTTCCCTCTCGGCGAGGAGGTCATGCCCGGCGTGCTCTGCGGCATCTCCACCGACATCACCGAGCGCAAGCGCGCCGAGCTCGCCGAGCGCTTCCTCGCCGACGCGAGCCGCAAGCTCATGGCCCTCGGCTACGGCGCCACCCTCGAGAGCGTCGCGCAGCTCGCCGTGCCCGAGCTCGCCGACCGGTGCGTCATCGACGTGGACCTCACCCAGGACGCCCCGGGGCGAACGGTCACCGCGGGCATGCCGGCCGAGCTCGCGGGCGCCGTGGTGGACGCGCTGCGGGCCCTGACAGCGACCCCGCCGCACCGCCCCGAGGTGGGCGACGTCCGCGCCGCGCCCCTCCTCGAGCCGCTCGGCGTTCACTCCTTTCTCCGCGTCCCGCTCCTCGCGCGAGACCGGCGCTTCGGCGTCATGACCCTGCTGGCGGCCGCGCCACGGCGCCGGTTCGGCCCCACCGACCTGTGGATCGCCGAGGAGCTCGGGCTCCGGGCGGCGCTCGCCCTCGACAACAGCCGCCTGTTCGCCGAGGCCCAGGAGGCGATCGAGCGGCGCAACGAGTTCCTCCTCGTCGCATCGCACGAGCTCAAGACACCGCTCACCTCGCTCAAGATGCAGGCCCACCTCCTCGCCCGGCTCCTGCCCCGCTTCCAGCGCGCCGAGGTCGCTCAGGAGCGCATCGACGCCGCGATCCAGCTCCTCAACCGCCAGATCGCGCGCCTCGCCCACCTGGTCAACGAGCTGCTCGACGTCACCCGCCTCAACGCCGGCCGGCTCACCCTCGCGCGCGCGCCCGTCGATCTGGCGGCCCTGACGCGTGAGGCTGTCGAGCGAATGAGGCAGCAGTTCGCGGACGCCCGCTGCCGCATCCAGCTCGATCTGGAAGAGCCCGTGGTCGGGCACTGGGATGCTTCTCGCGTGGAGCAAGTCGTCATCAACCTCCTGTCCAACGCGATGAAGTACGGCGCGGGGGCCCCCATTCACGTCGTCGTGCGCGGCCTGGAAGACCGCGCGCGGCTGGTCGTCCGCGATCACGGCATCGGCATCGCGGAGACAGACCAGGCCAGGATCTTCGAGCGCTTCGAGCGCGCCGTCTCCGTCCGCAACTTCGGCGGCCTCGGCCTCGGCCTCTACATCGTTCGATGGATCGTCGCCTCCCACGGCGGCACCATCCGCGTCGAGAGCGCGCCAGGCGCGGGCGCTGCCTTCATCATCGAGCTGCCTTTGCATGCGGCGGAGGCGGAGACGGAAGGCCAGGGCACCTTTCTCCCGCCTGCGTGAGCGTTCACCGGGAGCCGAAGCCGGCGCTGCTCCGCGCCGTTTGCTCGTGACGAGGCGCGGCGCTTTTGGCAGTGTACCGGGTTGACTGGCGACACGCCGCCGGCGCCCCGGCTTTCAAAGATCCTCCTATGCTCGATAGTCCACGTTACCGCGTGCTGGAGGTGCTGCACCAGGGTGCGGACACGATCCTCTACCGCGCGCGGCGCGAGGAGGACGGCCGGCCGGTGGTGCTCAAGGTCCTGCGGCGCGATCACGCGAGCCCCCGCGCCCTCCGCAGGCTCCAGCACGAGCTCGAGGTCGCCAGGGCACTGAAGTCGCCCGTCGTCGTCCAGGCCTACGGCATCGAGCCGTTCCGCGACCAGATGACCCTGGTCCTCGAGGACTTCGGCGGCCGCTCGCTCGACCGACTGCTCGATGGCGGCGGGCCCATGCGCCCGATGCGCCCGATGTCGATCGAGCGCTTCTTCCCCCTCGCCCTCCGCCTCGCTGCCGCGCTCGCCGAGGTGCACCGGCGGCACGTCATTCACAAGGACATCAAGCCTCAGAACCTGCTCTACAACCCCGACACCGGCGAGGTGAAGATCACCGATCTCGGCATCGCCTCCCTCTCCGCGCGCGAGGCCCAGGAGCTCGCGCACGACGGGCTCATCGAGGGCACGCTCGCCTACATGGCGCCGGAGCAGACCGGCCGCATGAACCGCTGGGTCGACGAGCGGACCGACCTGTACTCCCTCGGCGTCACCTTCTATGAGCTTCTGACTGGCACCCTGCCCTTCCACGCCAGCGACCCCGTCGCGTGGGTCTATTGCCACATCGCCCAGGCGCCGCGGCCGCCCCACACGCTCGCCCCCTCGATTCCACCCCAGCTCTCCGCCGTCGTCCTCAAGCTGCTCTCCAAGGCCGCCGAGGAGCGTTACCAGAGCGCGCTCGGCCTGCGCCACGACCTCGACACGTGCTTTTCCCAGCTGCGCAAGAGCGGCGCCATCGAGCCATTCCCGCTCGGACAGCGCGACGTCTCCGACCGGTTCCAGGTCCCGCAGCGGCTCTATGGCCGCGAGCGCGAGATCGAGGCGCTGCGCGCCGCGTTCGAGCGCGTGGTCGCGAGCGGCCGGCCAGAGATCCTTCTCGTCTCGGGCTATTCGGGCATCGGCAAGTCCTCGCTCGTCGCCGAGCTGCACGGGCCCATCGTGCGCGAGCGCGGCTTCTTCCTCTCCGGCAAGTTCGATCAGCTCAAGCGCGACGTGCCGTACCGCCCCCTCCTTCACGCCTTCCGGGGGCTCGTGCAGGAGATCCTGAGCGCGACCGAGGAGCAGGTCGAGCGCTGGAGGCAGCGCCTCCGCGAGGCCCTCGGCCAGAACGGCAGGCTGCTCACCGACATGCTCCCCGAGCTCGCCTTGCTCCTCGGCCCGCAGCCCCCCGTGCCAGAGCTCCCGCCCGCCGAGGCCCAGAGCCGATTGCTCGCCACGCTCCAGCGCTTCGTCGCCGCCTGCGCCCAGAAGGAGCACCCCGTCGCCCTGTTTCTCGACGACCTGCAATGGGCCGACGCCGGCAGCCTCCTCTTGCTCGAGCAGCTCGCCACCCTCGCCGGCGACGCACACCTCCTGTTGATAGGCGCTTATCGCGACAACGAGGTCGGCCCCGCGCACCCGCTCCGGCTCACCTTGGCCGAGGTGCAGAAGCGCGGCGTCACCATCGGCGACATCGTCCTCGAGCCGCTCTCCGCCGCCCATGTCGGGGCGCTCGTCGCCGAGGCGGTCCATGCGCCCGAAGCGCGGGTCGAGCCGCTCTCGCAGCTCGTCTACGAGAAGACCGGCGGCAACCCCTTCTTCGTGCTCCAGTTCCTCCTCACCCTGCACGAAGAGGGGCTCATCACGTTCGACGCCGACGAGGGCGCATGGCGGTGGGACATCGTCGCCATCCGCGACAAGGGCTTCACCGACAACGTCGTCGAGCTGATGGTGGGCAAGCTGGAGCGGCTCTCCGTCGCCACGCGCGACGCGCTCAAGCTCGCCGCGTGCCTCGGCAGCAGCGTGGACCTCGACACCCTCGCGATCGTCGCGCGAAGGCCGGCGGAGGAGCTCCGCGAGGCGCTCGAGGAGGCCGTGCGGGAGGGGCTGCTGCTCCGCCGGGACAGCGCCTATCGCTTCCTCCATGACCGGGTGCAGCAAGCCGCAACCTCGCTCATCCCGGCCGGACAGCTGGCCGAGGTGCACCTCCGCATCGGTCAGCTGCTCTTGGGGGCACGGCGCGCCGACCAGCGCGAGGACGCGCTCTTCGATATCGTCGGCCACCTCAACCACGGCGCCGCGCTCCTCCGTTCCCAGGCCGAGCGCGACGAGCTCGCCGCCCTCAACCTCCGCGCCGGCAGGAAGGCCAAGTCCGCCGCCGCCTTCCAGTCTGCCGCCGCCCTCTTCGCCGCCGGCCTGGCCCTCCTCGCGCACGACTCCCGCGAGCGCTGGGAGACTCGGTACGATCTGGCCTACGACCTGAGCCTCGAGCGCGCGCACGCCGCCTACGCCATCGGCAGCTTCGAGGAGGCCGAGCGGCTGCTCGACGAGCTCATGGCGCGCGCGAGGACCAACATCGAGCGCGCCTCCGTCGTCGAGCTCGCCGTCGCGCAGAGCGTCACCCGAGGTCAGTGCGACCGCGCCGTGGAGCTCGGGCTCTCGTGCCTCCGCGCCTGGGACATCGAGCTGTCGCTCCCCGTCACCGACGCGCAGATCAAGGAAGAGACCGAGGGCGTCTGGCAAGCGCTGGGCGACCGGGAGATCGAGGCGCTGGTCGACCTGCCGCCCATGGATCACCCCGAGATCAAGGTCGCGATGCGCATCCTGCTCGGCGTGATGATCCCTGCCTATTTCGTGGATCTGAAGCTGCACTATCTGCTCCTCGTGCGCATGGTCAAGCTCAGCTTGCGCCACGGCAACGCCGAGAGCTCCGCCCAGGCGTACACCGCCTTCGCGCGGATGTTCGGTCCGCTGTTCGGGCGGTATCGTGACGCGTACCTGTTCGGCAAGCTCGGTTACGACCTCGCGGACAGGGGCCACGCCCTCGCCACGAAGGGCGCTGTGTTCACCCTGTTCGGGCAGCAGATCGTCTTCTGGACGCGCCACTACCGGGAGACCGGCTTCTATACGCGCCGCGGCTTCAACGCCGCGGTGGAGGGCGGCGACTGGAACAACGCATGTTACAACTGCATCTGGGCGGCGATGTTCCCGATGCTCTCCGGCGAGCCGCTGGAGGACGCCCTCCACCTCACCGAAGACCGCCTCGGCTTCGTGCGCAAGGCCGGCTACGCGTTCGTCTATGACGTCCTCCTCGACGCTCGGCACCTCATCCAGACGCTGCGCGGGCGGCCGGTCGATTACGCGATGCTCGACGGCGCCGCGCTGGATCAGGCGGCCTTCGAGGCGCGGCTCGTCCGGGAGGGCGGGGTCGTCCCTGGATGCTTCCACTTCAGCATGAAGGCGCAGGCGACGTTCGTCCTCGGCGCGCCCCGGGAGACGGTCGCGGCGACGGCCCATGTGGTCGTCGATTACGACTGGAAGATGGACACGAACGCGCTGTACGTCGAGTGCTTCTATTATCGCGCGCTCGCGCTGGCCGCGCTCGTCGACGACGACGAGGACCGCGCGGCGGCGCCGTCGCCCCGGCCAGAGCTCCCGGACGGGCTGCTCGACTGCGAGCGGCAGCTCGGCGAGTGGGCCGCGAGCGGCCCCGACAACTTCCTCCACAAACACGCTTTGGTCCGCGCCGAGATCGCCCGGCTCCGCGGGCAGGATCTGGAGGCCATCGGGCTCTACGAACAGGCCATCTCCTCGGCGCGGGAGGGCGGCTTCGTCCAGCACGAGGCCATCGCCTGCGAGCTCGCCGCCCGGCTCTACCGCGACCGCGGCCTGTCCACGCCCGCCGACGCTTACCTCCAGAAGGCCCGCGCCGCCTACTTCCGCTGGGGCGCCCACGCCAAGGTCGATCAGCTCGACCAGCGCCATCCCTCCCTCGTCGAGCGAAAGCCGATCGCCCCCACCGTCACCTTCGCCGTACGCGCCGAGCAGTTCGACGTCCTGTCCGTCGTCAAGGCCTCTCAGAGCATCTCCGGAGAGCTCAAGCTCCCGCGCCTGCTCGAGATGCTCCTGCGCATCGTGGTCGAGCACGCGGGCGCCGGAGAGGGGTACGTGCTCCTGCTCCGGGAAGATCGCCTGTCGACGGCGGCGGCGATGGCCGCGTCCGGGGGCGCCGCGCGGCTGCTCGACGCGGGCGAGGCGGTGGCGGACGCGCTGCCGCAATCCATTCTCAACTATGTTCGCCGCAGCCACGAGCGCGTGCTGCTCGACGACGCCGCCGGGCGGCACCCGTTCTCGGAGGACGAGTACTTCACGCGGAAGCGGCCGAGATCGGTGCTGTGCCTCCCGATCGTGCGCCAGGCGCGGCTGCTCGGCCTGCTCTACCTGGAGAACAAGCTGGTGGCCGGCGCGTTCACCCCAGGGCGGCTCACCGTGCTCGAGCTGCTCGCCTCGCAGTCGGCCATCTCGCTCGAGAACGCCATGCTCTATACCGATATCGAGCAGGAGAACGCCGAGCGGCGCCGGGCGGAGCGCGAGCTCCAGGCCAACCAGAAGACGCTCCAGGCCATCGTCGACAACTCCGCTGCAGCCATCTACCTCAAGGATCGCGACGGCCGGCACCTGCTCGTCAACCGGGAGGTGAGCCGCGCCCTCGGCAGACCGGCCGAGCAGATCGTCGGAAAGACGACCGCCGAGCTCCTGCCTGCCGCGGTCGCCGAGTCCATCGACGACCACGACCGGAAGGTGCTCGACTCGGGCGAGCCGATGGAGTTCGAGGAGGAGGTGCTGATAGAGGGCGAGCTGCGCACCGGCCTATCCGTCAAGTTCCCGCTCGGCGAGAACGTCATGCCCGGCGTGCTCTGCGGCATCACCACCGACATCACCGAGCGCAAGCGCGCCGAGCTCGCCGAGCGCTTCCTGGCCGAGGCGAGCCGCAAGCTCATGGCCCTCGGCTATGGCACCACCCTCGAGAGCGTGGCGCAGCTCGCCGTGCCCGAGCTGGCCGACTGGTGCGTCATCGACGTGGACCTCGCTCGCTGCTCCCCGGACTCCCCGGGACACGCGGTCACCGCGGGCGTGCCGGCCGAGCTGGCAGACGCGGTGATGGACGCGCTGCGGCCCCTCGCAGCGACCTCGCCGGACCGCCCCGAGGTGGGTGACGTCCGCGCCGCGCCCCTCCTCGAGCCGCTCGGCGTTCACTCCTTCCTCCGCGTCCCGCTCCTCGCGCGCGACCGGCGCTTCGGCGTCATGACCCTGCTGGCGGCCGCGCCCCGGCGCCATTACCGCCCCGCGGACCTCTGGCTGGCCCAGGAGCTGGCGAGCCGCGCCGCGCTCGCCCTCGACAACAGCCGCCTGTTCGCCGAGGCCCAGGAGGCGATCGAGCGCCGCGACGAGTTCCTCCTCGTCGCATCGCACGAGCTCAAGACACCGCTCACCTCGCTCAAGATGCAGGCGCACCTCCTCGCCCGGCTCCTGCCTCGCCTGCAGCGGGCCGAGGTCGCTCCGGAGCGCATCGACGCCGCGATCCAGGTCCTCAACCGACAGATCGCGCGCCTTGCGCACCTGATCAACGAGCTGCTCGACGTCACCCGCCTGAACGCCGGCCGGCTGACCCTCGCGCGCGCGCCCGTCGATCTGGCCGCCCTGACGCGCGAGGTCGTCGAGCGGATGCACCAGCAGCTCGACGACGCCCGCTGCCGCACCGAGCTCGATCTCGAGGGGCCCGTGGTGGGCAACTGGGATGCTTCTCGCGTGGAGCAGATCCTCATCAACCTGCTGTCCAACGCGCTCAAGTACGGCGCGGGGGCCCCCATTCACGTCGTCGTGCGGGGCGATGGCGATCGCGCGCGGCTCGTCGTCCGCGATCACGGCATGGGGATCGCCGATGCCGACCAGGCCAGGATCTTCGAGCGCTTCGAGCGCGCCGTCTCCGTCCGCAACTTCGGCGGCCTAGGACTCGGCCTCTACATCGTGCGGTGGATCGTCACCTCCCACGGCGGCACCATCCGCGTCGAGAGCAAGCCGGGCGCGGGCGCCACGTTCATCATCGAGCTGCCTTTGCATGCGGCGGAGGCGGAGTCGGAGATGGCGGCGGACGGCCGAGGGGACGTGCTCCCACAGGCCTAGCTCCGCGTGCCAGAAATCCCGCCAGACAATCCGGTCGATGGCGCGCGGTCGCCGGAAACAGTAGCGATTTTCGTAGCTTCCGCCTGTTTCGCCGCCGAGGGCGGCTCCGGTGCGGCCCAACGGGGCGCCCTCTGCCGCCGCATCGGCCGCGGTGAAGGGCCCGCGGCATCACCGGTCCACCGTACGGCCACGCTGCACGCGCCGGTTGACATAGAGAACCTTACGCGATCCGGCCTCCTGGAAAAACGAGGCCATATCAATAATTTATCTATGCATCGACGATGAGGCAGCCCTGAGGTCAAGGGCTTGAGCGCTCTCTTTGCGCGGCTGGCCGGCTTCGGCTCGGCAGCGGCGGCGCTCTGCGTCGTCAGTGCAGGTCGTTTTGGCATGGATGTCTTCCTTCGCCCCGGTCGTGGTCGTTCCGCTTGTGCTTGAGCGCCTTGTCGCGCCCGCAGGAGCGAGCTGTGGCTCGATCGACGATCCGCATTCACAGGCCGGCGGTCGCCCTGGTGCCTGGATGTACACTGGCGTCCGAAGCGGGACCGTGGAGGCGCATTCTAAGGGACGGCAGGTTCGACCCACAGGCCGATCACCCGCGCGCAGATAGGCGTTGCCTTGCTTGGTGATCGAGCCCAGCCGCTGCTTGTCGCGCCCCCCGGAGGTGTCCTCCAGGGGGACCAGGCCGAGATAGGAGGCGAGCTGGTGGGCGTGGTGAAAGCGCTTGACTTCGTCCACCACCGAGACGAACGCGGCGGCGACGACCGCTGCTCCGAGCGGCTCTTTCTTGCGCGCTCCTCTCCGGAGCCTGGAGCCCCCGCCGGAGGCCTCCGTCCGCCCATCGCCCGCAGCTTTGTCCGGCTGGAGCGCTCGAGTGGCCCCGGGAGGTTACCCTCCCGGGGCTCCCACAGATCCGGACGTGCGGGACTACCGCATCCGGCTCTTCGTGACACGGCTTCGCTACGCGGCTTGGAAAGTACACCATGATGCGCGGTTGCGGGAGCGGATACCGCTCCAGCAGCTTCGCCATGCGCTCCCACGGCATGCGCGCCCGTTGCGAGCGGCGGTTCAGCCACTTGCACCAGACGCGCCGGGCCTCGTGCAGAAAGCGATCGAGGGCCTCGAAGTTCCCGGTGATCCCGTAATACCCGAAGTGGCCTCGCAGCTTCTGCGTGAGGATCTGCCACTGCCAGCGGACCGGCTGGTGCCGGTTCTCCCTACACCACTGGGCGACTCTCGCGAGCGCCCGCGTGAAGCGGTCGCAGGCCGTTCTCTGCCTCACCACCCAGTTCCCCTGCCGCGACCTCGCCCAGCAATGGGTGAAGCCCAGCAGATCGAAGGTCCCCGGCTTCGGGACCCTGCTCCCGCCCGACCGCGGCTGAAGCGCGGGCCGACGGAAGGGGACCAGCCGGGTCAAGGTTTACATGGCTTCCTCCTCACCAGGGCTTTCCTGGCGCACCGCAGGGGGAGTCAAGGGCGGCGGAGCCGGCGAGCTCCGCTCGCGAACCCTTGACGCCTCCGAGCACTCCAGCACCCTCGGCTGCCGATGGGCCGACCTCCACGGTGCTGCGGGCTGTCTTCGCAGGCCCCGCCGCGCGAACGCGTCGCGCAGAGGCTCGGGTCGGTGCGGTCGGCATCATGGGTCCAGGCGCCCCGTGGGCTGCCTCATTCCATCTAAGGGGCCGCCTGAACAAAGCAGCTTGCGGGCGCGCCGAAGGCGATATCGCGCTCGGGCGGCGAGAGATCGCCCAGGAGGGAGAGGTGAGCGCGTGCGCGCCCTTCCCCCTCGCGGGCGAGGGGCGCGCGCGCGACCGTGGCGGCCCGCGCGCGCAGGTGCCACACTAGCGCGCGAGCGCGCGCGGCCGTCCACACGCCTGTCGCCGCGCCCACGCGCCGTGTCGCAGAACGTCAGCCTGCAGCTGCTCCACCTCGCGCAGCGCGTCCGCGCGCGCGACGCGCACGTCGCGCGCGCGCCCGACCCCGCCCTGCAGGCCCTCAGCCCCGCGGCGCCGCTGCGGGCGCTCGTCGCGGAGCGCGCACGCGTCGGTGGGCTCGGCGCCGTCTTCGCGCTGGGCGACGGGCTTGACACGTTGACCTTCTCGCCAACGCTCTACCTGCTCGAGAGCGCCGCGAGCGTGGCACAGCTCGCGCATCGCTGGAGCGCGCTCGAGCGCGCGTGGGGCGTGCGCCACCAGACGCGGTTCGCGCTCGACGGCGACGGCGCCCTGCAGCTCGCGGCGCAGCCGTACGCCGGCGCGCTCGCCCCCGCGAGCCAGACCGTGATGATCACCGGGGTGCTCGCCGCGTTGCTGCGCCGGATGGGCCACGGCGAACTCGTCGTCGCGGCGCGCGCCGCGCGCGGACCGTGGCGCGAGCTCGCCTGCGACGCCCGCTGGCTCGGGCCCGCGTCGCTTGCCGAGCCGCCGGTCGCGCTCCGCCTTGTGTGGTCGCGCCGGACCGCGCCGGCGCCGCCCGCGCGCCTGACGTTGCACCCACAGAGCGCCGCGGACGACCCGGTCGCCGCCACGCTCGCGGCGATCGCGCGCGAGCCGCACGCGCCGTGGACGCCGCAGGGAATCGCGCACGCCACGCGCCAGTCGGTCCGCACGCTGCAACGCCGGCTCGCGGCACACGGCACCACTGCCTCGGCGCTCGCGCGCCGCGTGCGCACGCGCGACGCCAGCGTCGCGATCGCCGGCTCGCTTCGGCCGCTCACCGAGATCGCGCACGCGTACGGGTTCAGCGACGCGGCCCACCTGGCGCGCGAGTTCCGCGTCGCGTCGGGCATGCCGCCGAGCGCGTACCGCGCGGTCGCGCGCACGCGCTAGCACGCGCCCACGGCGCGGTGCGCGCGCGCTGCGGCCGACGATTGGCGCGCAGATTCAAGCCCGCCGCGCGCCCCGCTGCGAGGGTGAGCACGCACCGGCGAGCGACCATGCCCCCCCGGTGCAGAAAGGCACGCCCCCTCCGTATGAACCCCGAACGCAACAAGCAGATGCTGCTCGAGCTGTACGACGCCGTGGTCGGCAGGCACTGGGACGCCGTCCGCGCGCTGTTGACCGCCGACTTCGTCGACCACAACCCCGACGCGCGCGCCGCGCCCGGGGCGAACGGCTGCGAGGCCTTCATCGCCTATTTCCGCGACGGCGAGACGCCGCTTCACGGCGCGCAGGTCGAGATCCAGCGTATGATCGCCGACGCCGAGTACGCCGTGGTGCACTACAAGCTCGTGAACCCGCGGCGGCCGCGCGGCGTCGCGGTGGTCGACATCTTCCGCGTCGCCGACGGACGCTTCTGCGAGCACTGGGACGTGCTGCAGGACATCCCGGCCGACGCGCCGAACCCCCGCGCCATGTTCTGAGCGCGCCGCCTCGCACCCACGGCGGCGCGCGCCTACCCCTCACGGCATCGATCGACCACGTCCTACTCTACTATCCATCCAGGGATCGCGTTCGCCGCCGGGGACCGCTCGGGTGCGCACCGCGACATCGGCGGTCAAGAAGAGACCCGCGTCCCCTCGGCGCCGCCGAGAGCGCGACCTTATGGCTGGGGGACGACCTCGTTCGTGGGGTTGCCGTCAATGTCGCCGACCACGTTGTTGGACCAATCAGCGTACGTACACGTCGCGCACGACGTCGTGTAACCCCAGTGGCTCGGGCCGAAGACGTTGTTGCGCAGGATCATGTCCTTGCCGTTCTCGGGGTAGAAGTCGTAGGCGCCGAGCGAGACGAAGTTGTCGTGGACATCGTAGTTCTGCAGCGTCGAGCCATCGACGCTCTGGGTGAAGAGCACGGCAGTGATGGCTTGCCAATAGTTCGGCACTTCGTTGCCCGTAGCGGCGTCGACGCCCGGCTCGAGTCGGTTGTGGCTGATTTCGAGCGGCCCGCTGCCCCCGTACGGGAAGACACCGCCCGTATGCGCAAGAGAGGGGTCCGCCAAGTGCGCGATGTAGTTGTCGTGCAACCAGCTCTGCTCGATGATGGTGTTTTGGCCGCAAAGGCACATGCCACCGGTATTGGCCGCGTCCACCCGGGTCAAGCGGATGGTACACGTCGCACAGGCGTTCACGGCATGCTCGGTAAGGGCGGCGTTCGTACCTCCGGGACCGACCGGCTCGGGGCGAATGGTGGTATCGCTGATGTTCAACGTGAGCGGCGCGGACTCGTCGGCGTTGACCAGAATGCTGCGGTTCGTGGAGCCGGGCGGCGGCGCGATGATCGAATTGGTGATGTTGACCGTGCCGTGGCAACCGGTGCCGATGTAAATGAACGCGTGGAAATACATGTGGTCCAGATTGACAGTGCCGTTGCAATCGTACAGATCCCACTCTTTGCTTTGGTCGTCGCTGGGCCACACTTCCGTGTACCCAGGCGGCACCGGGAGCTGGGGATCGGATTGGGCGTAGGTGCCCACGCCGGGTGCGCCGACGGTGAAGCGATCGGGGTAGCGCTTGGTGCTTGGCGCGTCGCCGCCTCCTGCTCCACCACCGCTTCCGCCGCTCGTGCCTCCGCCGCCGCTGCAGGCGATGCAGCCGCCGCTGACTCCGGTGCCTGAAGACATGGATGAGGAGCTGGACTTCATCTCGCCGTCACCGCACCCTGCGAGGAGGGCGCTCAGCAAGACCACCCCCGGCAAGCTCGGTCCGAGGCCTGCTGCAGGACGATTGGCCGCTCTCTTCATGAGATCTCCTTCGCTTTCGGGGACGTCGCGTCGCTCGTGATCGGATATACAGCCCGAGCAGTCCGCGGCCTGTTGCACGCCGGCTCTCACCCTCATGGGCCACTCGTTTTCAGGGTCATGGGGCCCGGAGGACGGACCGAAACGACTGTCCGTGAACGTGCCGCGTATCGAGGGCGGCGTCGAGCCAATTCATCAACGCCGGGTGCCTCGCGGGGGATTCGGCTGGCACCGTCAGCGAGGCGCGCCGGGTCGAGAGGGCGAGTCAGCGGCGACGGGCGCGAGGGTGGAGCTTATGCCGGTGCGCCCGCAATCACGCGCTCGCCCTGGCCGCACGCCGCCTGCGCGCCAGCGAGCCAAGCATCGCGCTGCCCTGCCCCGACGCGATGATCGGCGCCATGGCCGCGCTGCAGGTCTGGAAAAAGGGCTAGCTGAGCAGCATCACCGAGGCGTGCTGGTTGATGACCATGCAGGCGCCGTTGCCGTCGGTGAACTTGAGGTTGAACTAGAAGCCCAGCTTCGTGAAGAACGCCATCGAGCGCTTGAGGTCGCTCACCGCCAGGTTGACGAAGAGGCCGCGCGTGTGGGCCGTGGTCATGGCGTCACCCCCTTGTTGTCGCAGTTGAACATCCATTGCACGCCGAACTTGTCGGTGAGCTGGCCGTAATGCGCGTTCCAGAAGGTGTCCTGGAGAGGCATGTCGACCTTGCCGCCGGCGGAAAGCGCGTCGAAGCGCGAGGCCATCTCGCTCTTGTCGGTGAAGTGCAGGCACACGTGCACGTTGCTGCCGGCCGGGAACGGAGTGCCGGGCATGGCGTCGCTGATCATCAGCACGCTCTCGCCGATGCGCAGCATCGCGTGCATGACGCGGTTCTTCACGGGCGAGTCGGCCGGGGTGCCGGGCACGTCGCCGAAGCGCATGATGCCGCCTTCGATCTTGGCCCCGAGCGCGCGCTCGTAGAGCTGGATGACCTGCTCGGCGTTGCCGTCGAAGATGAGGTACGGGTTCAGGTTCTTGATGGACATGAGCTTCTCCTGGAGTGGGCGTGAGGTTCAGCGGGACAGCGGGAGCAGCGCGCGCAGGCGCGCGTCGCGCAACCAGAGGCCGAGCCACAAGAGCGCGGCGATGTAGATGGGGAACAGCGTGTGGCTGAGCAGCGGGTGCCCGACGCGCAGGTGCGTGGCCACGGCGCCGCCGAGGTAGCCGGTCCACAGGAGGGCGCCGAGCACGCGCGTGCGGGGCACCAGGTAGGCCACCAGGCACACGGCCTGGAGGATGCCGAGCGTGCGGATGGCCTCGCCCGACCAGCCGAGGTCGGCGCTGTGCTTGGCGGCGGTCTCGGCGGCCAGCAGCTTGAAGCCGCCGTCGAAGGCCAAGAACAGCGCCGCGAGGCCGCTCGCGACCCGGCCTCCCCACAGCGCGGCGCGGGACGGCGCCTCGCTGCGGACGTGGCTCGTAACAGGATGAAATTGCTGACAAATTGCGGCACTCGCGGTCGTCATGGGCTCCCTCCGTTGCGTTCGTTTTGAGGGATAGACTCCGGGGCTGCGCTGAACTCATCGGTGGGCCGCAAAAAAAGTTCGCGGGCCCCTCAGGGCAGGCACCGCGGCACGCCGAAGCGCGGGAACAGAGGTGGTCGACGTCGAGGTACGACGTCATGCTGGCGATGCCGTCGCCGCGCACGTCGAGCACGAGGATCGCCGGAGCCGATCGCGGGTCGGCCCTCCCCCGCCGCCGAGCGCCTCGACGCCCCGTGGATCGCCGTGATCACGGGATCGTGTCGTCGACGTAGTATCCGGCGCTTCCGACCGGGACCGTCACGGCGCCCGAGCCGACGGTGAACGCCCCGTTCGGCGTGATGTTGGCCGGGTTCTGTCCTTGCCCGATCGTCTGGTACCAGGTCAGCCGGGTGATCTCTCCGCCGCCCGTGCCGATCCGCAGGTGCACGCCGCCGTTGTCATAGCGGTATCCACCGCTCACCTGGTCGCTCGAGAACCACGTCCAGGAGGAGCTCACCGGCAGCTGAAACTGCTGCGTTCCGCTCTGCGCCGGCGGCGCGCCGCTGCCGTCCGTATGGCTGACGCTCACGCCCTTCTTGCCGAGGTACTGCAGGCTCGCCGTGGTCACATAAAAGTACTCGGTGTTCGCCTGGTAGCTGCCCACATTGCTCCCGCCGATCGCAAGGGCTCGAAAGAACGGCTGGCCGTTCGAGAAGGTCGCCGTGTACAGCCGCCATGGAGTCGACATGCCAGGGTCGAGCTGCGCTTCGCTCACCGAGTCGACCTCCTCGTCTCCTGGTTGCTCTATCCGCTCGGCGACGATGCAGCCCGACGCCGCCAGCATCGCGAAGACCGCCGTCCCGACCTGCACCAACACGCTCTGCGCTTGCATGACAGCCGAACCTCTCCACGGACTTTCATGGCCCAGATCCGCTGGGGAACCGACGATTCCGGGCAACCTGCCGAACCGAGGTAATCGAAGTCACCGGAGTAGACAATTGAAAGGATCGTCCGCGAGCTTTACCTCAAGCTCGAGATCGAAATGGCGACGAGCGCATGACGGTGGTGCGTTCCGGCCGCGGACGGGATCGACCGAGCACCATGATCCCGCTGGCGCGCAGCAGCTCCGGATCGGCGCAAGTCGACACAGTTCGGCACGAATTCACGGGACGGCCAGCGCCGAGCGCTGCGTCGCCGGATCAGCGGAATCAGCGGGAGACGAGGTCCGTCATCCAGGGCACGTCGGGGGTCGTTCTCAGGACCGTGCCGGCCCACTGCCGGTCGTCCATCCGCTCGAAGCCCTCGGTGACGGCCTCGAAGTACGACGAGGCGAGCCCCACGAACGCGCGAGGCGCGCCGCCGCAGGGGTCGGCCGTCACGACCATGAGCCGCGGCAGGCCGGTGCCCACATGCAGCACGCGGCCGACCGGCGCGCCGCCCTCGTCGGTCGGCTGGGTGTGCACGTCGGCGATCGTCGGATCCTGCTCCAGGCTCTTCATCTGATCGAAGAAGAGCTGCATGTACCACCCCTCGACGTAGGGCGCACCGCACCCTTGCGACTGAACCTTCACCGCCTGGTTGATGAAATCGAGGTGCTCCTGGGTGAGGGGCAGGCCGGCGCGCTCGTTCGCGGCCATCTCGCCGAGCGTCCGCGCGACGTCGTGGAGCTGCGAGAAGTACGCCGACACCCTCTCCCCGAGCTGCGGCGCGCTCGACAGATCGAGCGCGCCGACGATCTCGACGCCGTGCTCGGCCAGCTCGGCGATGCGCGTGTAGAACGCCGGGTACGGATCGACATACGCGTCCGGGAACTCGCACGTGTCCCCGCCCGTGTACGACTGCTTGGCGTAGAGCAGCGTGTCGTGGCGGAGCTCGGCCCAGGAGGCGAGCTGGGTGCTCAGCAGGCGGCGGCTCCACGCCTCGGTCTTCGCCACCCCGGGCAGCCCCTCGCCGTCGCCGATCGCCCGCGCCGGCGACAGCTCCCGCAGCGCCCCGAGCCAGCGGTTGTAGAGGTTCTTGCCCCAGAAGTCCCCGGGGTGCGCGTCGACGAGCACGCGCATCATGTGCAGGTCGGGCGCGTAGTCGAACCGCCCGAGCTCCGGCGCGAGCAGCTGGCCCGCCTGATCGTTGCCGAGCGCGGCGAAGCCCACGTCGAGCGGGTTTGGCATCATGCGCTTGACGGCGCCGCCCTGCACCCGGTCGAAGACCACGTTCGAGAAGACGTGGGAGTCGACGACGTACCGCTGGCCGAGCAGCGCGAAGCTCGACGAGAGGGGCATCGTGCCCTTGCCGAGCCCGTTGATCATGATGTGGCTCGAGATCCGCTGCGTGCCGTGGCCCTCCTTCACGATGACCTCGGCGATCCGCGCGTCCGGGACGCCGGCGAGGCCGGCGGCGTCGCTGAGGCCGAGGTCGGCGAGCAGGTCGTCGAGCTCCGGCAGGGTCATGAAGTCGCTCTCGCCGACGAAGGCCTGGATCGCGTCGTCGATGCGCTTGTAGCGGGCGACGGTCTCCGCGTCGGCCAGGGCGCGCAGCACGTACGCGCCCTCGAGGTGCCGCCGCTGGAAGCGCTGGGTGCCGTCCTGCTGGGTCTCGAGGAAGCGGAAATCCACGCGGCCGAGCCACATCATGCTGCGGAAGTAGCGCTCGAGCTCGGGGTGCAGCTCGTCGAGGTAGTGGCCGCGGGGCTCGAACTGCGAGAAGTCCATGAGCCGGTCCGTGCCGAAGAGGCGAACCTCCCCCATGCCCTGGTGGGCCTCGGCGCCCGCGACGAGCTCGTCGATGGCCGCGGCGCTGGCGCCCGCGACGGGGGCGACGGGCGCGCCGTCGAGCAGCGCGAGCGCGACGGCCGTGAAGAGATCCGCGTCCGCGCGCGCCTCGGCGCCGAGCTCCGCTCCGGCGCCCGAGGCGAGCCGCGCGCGCATCTGCTTCAGCATCGTCCCGAGCTCGGGCGCGAGCGAGGCCAGCTCCACCGCCTTCAGGATCGCATCGTACGAGCGGTGGACCGCGAACAGGATAGAGTCCGCGGACACGTAGAGCGGCAGGTCGAGCGAGTAGATGCTCTCGTAGCCGTAGACGAAGGTCGGGAAGGACTTCTTGCTCGAGATGACGAAGCCGTTCGCGGAGAGCTTCGCGAGCTCGTCCTCGTCGAGGGCGAGCGCGGTGCCCTGGAGGAGCGAGAGGCCCGCGGCGTCCGCCGGCGCATAGGACAGGCCCGACGCGAAGGGGACGGGGTAGCGCGCGGCGAAATCCTCGGCGCTCATGCTCGCCGAGGCATCCCGCTCGGCGAGCAGCGCGGTGAGCTCCGCCTGCTGCTCGGGCCCGAGCTCCGTGGAGGGCAGCTGGGTGCCGTCGGTGCCGGGCGGGGGCTGGCTCCCCTCGCCAGAACAGCCGGCGGCGAGGGCGACGAGGATCGGGACGACGTGAAGGCGAAGAAGCAGGTTGCGCATCGTGCTCCCCTTTCGAAGCGTGCCCCTGAGAGCCCGGGGCGCGACGGCCCTGAAAGCAAAGGTGGTGCCGTGGGCGCGCGATGCGGGGGCGGTCCTCCTGCAACACGGTGGGAGACAGCCATGCTCCGGCCGCGCGCTGGGGCTGATCCACGCGCCTGCCGGCCGTGGCCGCGCAGCCTCGGCGCGAAGATCGCTTCTCTCGACGCGCTCGTCCTGTTCTTCAGCAGCGCTGTCCAGCAGTGTACCCAGCCCGTGATCCCGATGGAGATAGACGTCGACGGCACGTGCGACACCGAGCCTGTCTGGCAACACATCTTGATGATCCCGCCCGAGCTCAACACGCCGGGGCTGATCGATCTTTCCAGTCCGGGGATCGGCTTCCAGCAGTTCATGCTCATGGCCAACTGCGGCGGCGGGGGTGGGACAGGCAGCAGGTACTGGGGCACGCTCGAGATCGTCGAGAGCGACGAGACCTCGCTCTTCGTGAAGGTGCGCGGCACGGGGAACCCGAGCTTTCCGATCGACGGAGATCACACGGTCCAGCGCTGCGGCTCATAGCTCCACGGTCGCACGACGGCTGGCCGTCGGGCTCCGGCAGAAACAGCGCAGCGTGCCCGCGCGGCAGGCGCCGGAGGACTCTCGGCGAATTCCCTCTCTTCCCCCGTCATCGCAGGCGAGCCGGCGCGAGGGCGCCCCGCCATTTTCCATGGCGGAGCGCGGCGCTTTTGGCAACATGCACCGACGCTCGACGCTTCGGAGGCCGTCGCACTGGCCTTCGAAGATCCCCCTATGGCCGATAGTCCACGCTACCTCGTGATCGAGGTCCTGCACGACGGGCCCGAGACGATCCTCTACCGAGCCCGGCGCGAGGAGGACGGCCGGCCGGTGGTGCTCAAGGTCCTGCGGCGCGACCACGCGAGCCCCCGCGCCCTCGGGCGGCTGCGCCACGAGCACGACGTCGCCAGGACGCTCGACTCGACGGCCATCGTCAAGGCCCACGGGATCGAGGCGTTCCGGGACCAGATGGCGCTGGTCCTCGAGGACTTCGGCGGCCGCTCGCTCGACCGGTTCATCCAGGGGCCGACGCCGATCGAGCGCTTCTTCCCCCTCGCTCTCCGCCTGACCGGCGCGCTCGCCGAGCTGCATCGACACCACGTCATCCACAGGGACATCAAGCCCCAGAACCTGCTCTACAACCCCGACACCGGGGAGGTGAAGATCACCGATCTCGGGATCGCCTGCCTCTCGCCCCGCGAATGCCACGACGTCTCCCACGACGGGCTCATCGCCGGGACCCTGGCGTACATGGCGCCCGAGCAGACGGGCCGGATGAACCGCTCCACCGATGAGCGGACCGACCTGTACTCCCTCGGCGTCACCTTCTACGAGCTGCTGACCGGCGCCTTGCCCTTCCAGGCGAGCGATCCCGTGGAATGGGTGTATTGCCACGTCGCCCTCCACCCATCCCCACCCCACGCGCTCGTCCCCTCGATTCCCCCGCAGCTGTCGGCGGTCGTCCTCAAGCTGCTCTCCAAGTCCGCCGAGGATCGCTACCAGAGCGCGCTCGGCCTGCAGCGCGACATCGACGAGTGCTTCGCCAGGTGGCAAGCGAGCGGGGAGATTCCGCCCTTCCCGCTCGGTGAGCGCGATCTCTCCGATCGGTTCCAGATCCCGCAGCGGCTCTACGGCCGCGAGCGCGAGCTAGGGGCCCTGCTCGCCGCGTTCGAGCGCGTGGTCGCGAGCGGCCGCCCCGAGCTCGTGCTCGTGTCGGGCTACTCGGGCGTCGGCAAGTCGTCGCTCGTGGCCGAGCTGCGCGGGCCGGTGGTGCGCGAGCGGGGCTTCTTCCTCTCCGGCAAGTTCGAGCAGCTGAGGCGCGACGTCCCTTACCACGCCTTCCTCCAGGCGTTCCGGGCGCTCTTGCGGGAGATCCTGGGCGTGAGCGACGAGGAGCTCGAGCGCTGGCGAGAGCGCCTCCGGGAGGCCGTCGGCGCGACCGGCGCGCTGCTCGTCGGCGTGCTCCCCGAGCTCGCGCTGCTCCTCGGCCCGCAGCCGCCCGCGCCGGAGCTCCCGGGCGTCGAGGCCCGGCACCGGTTCCACGCGGCGCTCCAGCGCTTCGTGGCGGCGTGCGTCCAGAAGGAGCACCCCATGGTGCTCTTCCTCGATGACCTCCAGTGGGCCGACGCCGGCAGCCTCCAGCTGCTCGAGCAGCTCATCACCTACACCGAGACCGAGCACCTCCTGCTCATCGGCGCTTATCGCGACAACGAGGTCGGCCCGGCGCACCCGCTGCCGCTCATGCTGGCCGACGCGCGGAAGCGCGGCGCGACCTTCAGCGACCTCGTGCTCGCGCCGCTCTCCGCCTCCGACGTCGGGGCGCTCGTCGCGGGGGCGGTCCACGCCGCGGCCGAGCGCGCCGAGCCGCTCTCGCGGCTCGTCCACGAGAAGACCGGCGGCAACCCCTTCTTCGCGATCCAGTTCCTCTTCGAGCTGCACCAGGAAGGCCTCATCACCTTCGACGCGAAGGCGGGCGCCTTTCGCTGGGACATCGCCGCGATCCGCGGCAAGGGCTTCACCGACAACGTCGTCGAGCTGATGGTGGGCAAGCTGAAGCGGCTCCCCCTCCCGACGCAGGACGCGCTCAAGCTCGCCGCGTGCCTCGGCGCCAGCCTGGACCTCGACATCCTCGCCTTGGTCGCGAGCCGCCCTGCAGCCGAGCTCGGCGAGGCCCTCGCCGAGGCCGTGCGCGAGGGGCTGCTGCTCCGCCGGGGCGCCACCTACCGGTTCCTCCATGACCGGGTGCAGCAGGCCGCCCACGCGCTCATCCCCGCCGGACAGCTCGCCGAGGTGCACCTCTGCATCGGCCGGCTGCTCCTGAAGGGTCAGCGCGAAGAGGCGCTCTTCGACGTCGTGGGGCACCTCAACCGCGGCGCCGCGCTCATCCGTTCCCAGGCCGAGCGCGACGAGCTCGCCGCGCTGAACCTCCGCGCCGGCAGGAAGGCCAAGGCCGCCGCGGCCTTCCAGTCCGCCGCCGCGCTCTTCGCCGCGGGCCTCTCCCTGCTCGCGCCGGGCTGCTGGGAGGCGCAGCACGAGCTGACCTACGATCTGACCTTCGAGCGCGCGCACGCCGCGTACATCACCGGCGGCTTCGACGAGGCCGAGCGGCTGCTGCAAGCGCTGACGGACCACGCGAGCACCGAGGCCGAGCGAGCCGTGGCCGTCGAGCTCGCCATCGCCCTGAGCGTGACCCGCGGGCAGGCCGCCCGCGCGGTGGAGCTCGGGCTCTCGTTCCTCCGCTCCTGCGACGTCGACCTGTCGATCCCGCTCACCGATGCGCGGCTCGCGGAGGAGACCGAGGGCGTCTGGCAGGCCCTGGGCGACCGGGCGATCGAGGGCCTGATCCACCTGCCTCCCATGACGCACCCGACGTGCAAGATCGCGATGAGCGTCCTGGCGAGCGTGTCTGTCCCCGCGTACTTCGTGCACCCGGACCTGAACTACCTCGTCGTCGTGCGCATGGTGAAGCTCAGTCTGCAGCACGGCAACGCCGCGAGCTCCCCTCACGCGTATGCGGCGTTCGCGAAGGTGATCGGCCCGAAATACGGGCGATACCAGGAGGGATATCTGTTCGGCAAGCTCGGTCATGACCTGGTGGAGAGGGACAACCTCCTCGCCATGAAGGCCATGGTCTTTTCCTTGTTCGGCAATCTGATCATCTTCTGGAAGCGCCATTACCGAGAGACGTATCCGTACACGCGCGCCGGCCTCAACGCCGCGATCGAGACCGGCAACCTGAACGACGCGTGCTTCCTCTGCATCTGGGCCCCGCTGTTCCCGCTGCTCGCCGGCGAGCCGCTGGAGGACGTCCTCCGCGAGGTCGAGGAGCACCTCCGCTTCGTGCGCAAGACCGGATACGAGTTCGTCTACAACATCCTCCTGAGCGCCTACGCGCTGGTCCAGGCGCTGCGAGGCAGGCCGGCCCGGCTCCCGATGATGGATGGATCCGAGCTGGATCCGAGCGCTTTCGAGGCGCGGCTGCCTCCCGGGGACATGGGCGGCGTGCTCAGCTTCTACTGCAGCCTGAAGGCCCAGGGGCTGTTCTTGCTCGGCTCCCCCGGGGAGGCGCGCGAGGCGACGCGCCGGGTGATCGTCGACAGGCCCTGGAGGACCGAACCGCAGGCGCTCGTGGCGGAGGACTTCTATTATCACGCGCTCGCGCTCGCGGCGCTCGTCGACGACGGCGATGCGCACGATGCGCGCAGCCCGCACGAGGCGCCGCCGTCGCCGGAGCGGGAGCTGCCGGACGGGCTGCTCGACTGCGAGCGGCAGCTCGGCGAGTGGGCCAGGAACGGCCCCGACAACTACCTCCACAAGCACGCGCTGGTCCGCGCCGAGATCGCCCGGCTCCGCGGGCAGGAACCGGAGGCGGCCCGGCTCTACGAGCAGGCCGCGTCGGCCGCGCGGGAGGGCGGCTTCGTCCAGCACGAGGCCATCGCCTGCGAGCTCGCCGCGGCGTTTTACCGCGCGCGCGGCCTCGCCACCGCCGCAGACGCCCACCTCCAGAAGGCCCGCGCCGCCTACTTCCGCTGGGGCGCCCACGCCAAGGTCGAGCAGCTCGACCAGCGTTATCCCTTCCTCGTCGAGCGAAAGCCGATCGCCCCCACCGTCACCTTCGCCGTACGCGCCGAGCAGTTCGACGTCCTCTCCATCGTCAAGGCCTCTCAGAGCATCTCCGGTGAGCTCAAGCTCCCGCGCCTGCTCGAGATGCTCCTGCGCACGGTGATCGAGCACGCGGGCGCCGAGGAAGGCTACGTGCTCCTGGCCCGCGAAGATCGCCTGTCGACCGCGGCGGCGATCGCCGCGTCCGGGGGCGCCGCGCGGCTGCTCGACGCGGGCGAGGCCGCGGCGGCCGCGCTGCCGCAATCCATCCTCAACTACGTTCGCCGCAGCCACGAGCGCGTGCTGCTCGACGACGCCGCCGGGAAGCACCCTTTCCTCGAAGAGGAGTATTTCACGCGGAAGAAGCCGAGGTCGGTGCTGTGCCTGCCCATCGTGCGCCAGGCGCGGCTGCTCGGCGTGCTCTACCTGGAGAACCGGCTCGTGGCGGGGGCGTTCACGCCCGGGCGGCTCACCGTGCTCGAGCTGCTCGCGTCGCAGTCGGCCATCTCGCTCGAGAACGCCATGCTCTACGCCGACATCGAGCAGGAGAACGCCGAGCGGCGCCGGGCGGAGCGCGAGCTCCGCGAGAGCCAGGCCACGCTGCAGGCCATCATCGACAACTCCGCCGCGGCCATCTTCCTCAAGGATCGCGACGGCCGGCACCTGCTCGCCAACCGCGGGGTGAGCCGCGCCCTCGGCAGGCCGCTCGATCAGATCATCGGAAAGACAAGCGCCGAGCTCATGCCTACCGAGCGCGCCGTGGCGCTGGACGCGCACGACCGGCAGGTGCTCGACAGGGGCGAGCCGCTCGAGTTCGAGGAAGAGTTGATCATGGAGGACGGACCGCACACCTACCTGTCGGTCAAGTTCCCGCTCGGCGAGGGCGTGATGCCCGGCGTGATCTGCGGCGTCTCCACCGACATCACCCAGCGCAAGCGGGCCGAGCTGGCCGAGCGCTTCCTCGCCGAGGCGAGCCGCAAGCTCATGGCCCTCGGCTACGGCGCCACCCTCGAGAGCGTCGCGCAGCTCGCCGTGCCCGAGCTGGCCGATCAGTGCGTCATCGACGTGCGCCTCGAGCCGGACGCTCCGGAGCGCATGGCCACCGCAGGAGTGCCTGCCGAGCTCGCAGGGGCGGTGATCGACGCGCTGCAGCCGCTCTCGGCGGCGTCGCTGAGCCGCCCCGAGGTGGGCGACGTGCGCGCCGCGCCCCTCCTCGAGCCGCTCGGCGTTCACTCCTTCCTCCGGGCTCCGCTCCTCGCGCGCGACCGGTGCTTCGGCGTCATGACCTTGCTGGCGACCGCGCCACGGCGCAGCTACGGCCCCGCCGACCTGTGGCTGGCCCAGGAGCTGGCGAGCCGCGCCGCCCTCACCCTCGACAACAGCCGCCTGTTCACCGAGGCCCGGGAGGCGATCGAGCGCCGCGACGAGTTCCTCCTCGTCGCCTCGCACGAGCTCAAGACCCCGCTCACCTCGCTCAAGATGCAGGCCCACCTCCTCGCCCGGCTCCTGCCCCGCTTCCAGCGCGCCGAGGTCGCTCCGGAGCGCATCGACGCCGCGATCCAGGTCCTCAACCGCCAGATCGCGCGCCTCGCCCACCTGGTCAACGAGCTGCTCGACGTCACCCGCCTCAACGCCGGCCGGCTCACCCTCGCGCGCGCCCCCCTCGACCTGGCGGCCCTGACGCGCGAGGTCGTCGAGCGGATGCACCAGCAGCTCACCGACGCCCGCTGCCGTACCCAGCTCGAGCTGGAAGGGCCCGTGCTCGGGGACTGGGATGCTTCTCGCATGGAGCAGGTCCTCATCAACCTGCTGTCCAACGCGCTCAAGTACGGCGCGGGGGCCCCCATTCACGTCGTCGTGCGTGGCCTGGAAGGCCGCGCGCTGCTCATCGTCCGCGACCACGGCATCGGCATCGCGCAGGCCGACCAGGCCAGGATCTTCGAGCGCTTCGAGCGCGCCGTCTCCGTCCGCAACTTCGGCGGCCTCGGCCTCGGCCTCTACATCGTGCGGTGGATCGTCACCTCCCACGGCGGCACCATCCGCGTCGAGAGCAAGCCGGGCGCGGGCGCTGCGTTCATCGTCGAGCTCCCCTTGCGCCCGGCCGAGGCGGAGACGGCGGCCGAGGGCCAAGGGGCCCTGCTCCCATCGGCCTAGGCGCTCACACGCTCACGCCAGCGCTTCCCGGGCCCATTGCACGCTCACGCGACGGCGCTGACAGGCGCTTTGCTCCTCTGATAGGGTAGTCCTCCTAGGAGACCGCCATGCCTCGCTTGAACCAGATCATCGCCATCGAGAAGGGCGTCAAGGCCCGCTCCCACCAGCGCCTCACCGAGGCGCACCACGCGCTGCAGAAGCCGGCGTTGCTCTCCGGGATCTCGCGCACCTACCGGTCGAAGGACGAGGAGGGCGAGCAGCTCCCGCCCGAGGCGACGAGGGTGCAGGCGAAGGCCGAGGACATCATCCGGAGCACCGCCGACATCCTGGGCGAGCTCTTCGACGTCACGGCCACCAAGGACTATGCGAACTGCAAGGCCCGCGCGGACGTGGTCGTCGACGGCAAGGTGCTTCTCACGGGGGCGCCCGTGACTTACCTGCTCTTCCTGGAGAAGCAGCTCGTCGACATGAACACCTTCATCAAGAAGCTGCCGGTGCTCGACGCGTCGGAGAGCTGGACGTTCGATCCCTCCGGGGACTCCTGGGCGACGGAGCCGGTGCAGACGGCGCGGACCAAGAAGATCCCCCGCAACCACGTCAAGGCCGAGGCGACGGACAAACACCCGGCGCAGGTGGAGGTCTATCACGAGGACGTGGTCGTCGGTTACTGGAAGACGGTCAAGTTCTCGGGCGCGCTGCCAGCGCGGCGCATCAACGAGCTGCTCGATCGCGTGGAGAAGCTGCAAAAGGCGGTCAAGTTCGCCCGCGAGGAGGCGAACAACCAGACGGTCGAGGAGCAGAAGGTCGGCGCCGCCGTCCTCGGGTTCCTCTTCGGTACCTGACGCGCACCTGACGCGCGCCCCCTGCCCCGGCCGCGCTTGCGCCGCGGCCGCCGGAGCGATATCGTGGCCGCGGAGTGCAAGTTGAAGCTCAAGCTCAGCTTGATGGGCTCGGCGCCCAAGCGCAGGTTCGAATCCTGCCCCCGCCACCTCATTTTCTCTCGCGGCGGGGTAGCCCAGCTCGGAAGAGGCAGCGCCGGCCCGTTCAATGGTCTCAAGCTCTCACTCCAGGCTCGAGCATTCGCCGCCGATCACCCAATCGAACGGGAGAAGGCTTGAATCGTCGGATGCTGGTTCAATTCCAGCCTGGCCAGCCCGCGCCGCGGTGAGGCGTCGCCTCTCCTCGCGCGGCGCCGGGGCGCTCCCGCCCCGGCGCGCGGTCCATGATGGCCGGTAGTTCAATGGCAGAACACGGCGGTGTAAGGACTGACCTTCGACCTTAAACGTGTGGGTGTGCGCAGATGGCGGCAAACCGAGGCCCGGGACTAGGCTACAGTCCCGGGTCTCACCTATTTCAGGGGTCTTCGGGTCGCGGGAGAGCGCCGGCGGCTCAGGCCCTCAGGAGGAGCTCGAACCCTTCGGCCACGAGCCCCTTGAACACGGTCGGCCCCGTCCGGCGGAACCCTAGCTTCTCCAGCACCCTGACCGACGCGACATTCTCGAGCATCGCGTGCGCGACGAGGCGTGGGAGCCGGAGCTCCTCGACTGCATACCGGATGCACGCGGCGGCCGCCTCCGTGGCGTAGCCTTTGCCCCAGTGCTTGCGGAAGAAGCGGTACCCGAGGTCCACGACCTCGAGGTCGTCGTGCCACCTGAGGCCGCACCAGCCTAGCTTTTCCGCCGTCTTCCGGTCCGAGACGATGAACCGGCCCATGCGGAAGTCCTCGAACTGGCGCGCGAGCCGCGTGACGATCGCGCGCGCTTCGTCCTCGCATGCGAACGCGGTATCGCCGGTGTAGCGGACCACTTCGGGATCCGAGTTCAGCTCCATCATGAACGGGACGTCCGACCGCCGGTGGGGGCGGAGGCGCAGGCGCTCCGTCAAGAGGAGGGCGTCGTCGTCGGTGTCGAGGCCGGGCACCCGGCGATCTTACCCGGTCCGCCGCGAGGGCGCAGCGCTCACCCATCACGGGGCGCCGGCGCGCATGGATCTGGCGCGCACCGGCAGGCTCGCCGAGCCGGCCCATCGGAGGCGCGCCGAGCGCCGCCTCGCAGAGCGCCGTGTTCGCCATTTCCTGTCCCGTGCGCGGCCGTCTCCTGATTCTCGCGTTGGTGCTCCCTTCGCGCCATTGCGCGCTCCCATGCGCGAGCTGCCGTCTTTCCACGCGTTCGCCCTGCTCTGCTCTCGATACCTGCAAATACCCCGGCTTCGCATGGAGACGCGGGGTTCCCCCGGCGCGAGCGCGAATGAACGCCGACTGCTCGACGGGCGTCGCGGCTGTCAACCCCTCCTCAGGGGCTTGGTGAACCGCCCCCATTAACTTAGGATCGCTCCAGACACAGCGGGTTGGCGACTGGAGCCTTCGAGCGCTGGCTGCACCTGGTCACGCCCACGTCGTGGCGTGGCCTGTCGTGCCGCATCGACGAATCGCCCTGACTTTTCGTGCCGGCAATTGGTGGGACTCTCATCGAGAGGTCGGTGCGGGGCACGGGCGGAGATCCGTCCCGGAGTCGGCCTTCGCCCGAATCACTCGCCTGCTGGGCTCCACCTCATCTGAACGCGGCTGTCTGCGGGATCGAGCGCATTGAAGCTCGGAATCGATAGAAAGGCGGAGTCACATGCGAAAGTATCGAGCGAGTGCGGTTTCTGCTGGGATCCTCGCCGGGTTTGCCGGGGTGATGGCCAGCGCAGGCGCGAGCTGGGCCGGCGATTCGCGAGACGTCAAGGCGGAGGCCGGGGCGTCCGACGAGGTCGGGCACCACATGCCCGGCAAGGGCAAGGGGTTCGTGGGACAGCAGTATCAGCAGTATCAGAAGGGGGAGCGCGGTCCCCAGGGGCCCATGGGGCAGCGGGGGCCCGCTGGGCCGCAGGGCGAGCGCGGTCCTCAGGGTCCGCAGGGGCCCAAGGGCGAGCGCGGCGAGCCTGGCCCGCAGGGGTCGGCAGGCGCCGCGGGGCTCATCGGTCCCCAGGGCCTCCAGGGCTTCAAGGGCGTCGATGGCGCGCGCGGTCCGCAGGGGCCCAAGGGCGAGCGCGGCGAGCCCGGCCCGCAGGGGCCGGCAGGCACCGCGGGGCTCATCGGTCCCCAGGGCCTCCAGGGCTTCAAGGGCGTCGATGGCGCGCGCGGTCCGCAGGGGCCCAAGGGTGAGCGCGGCCCGCAGGGGCCGGCAGGCGCCGCGGGGCTCATCGGTCCCCAGGGCCTCCAGGGCTTCAAGGGCGTCGATGGCGCGCGTGGTCCGCAGGGACCCGCGGGGCCCATGGGACCCAAGGGCGAGATGGGTCCTCAGGGGCTGGTCGGGCACACTGGCCTCCAGGGCCTCAAGGGCGCTGACGGCGCGCGTGGTCCGCAGGGGCCGGCCGGGCTCATCGGCCCCCAGGGCCTCAAGGGCGTCGATGGCGCGCGCGGTCCGCAGGGACCCGCGGGCTCCATGGGTCCCAAGGGCGAGATGGGTCCTCAGGGGCCGGCGGGGCTCATCGGTCCTCAGGGCCTCAAGGGCGCTGACGGCGCGCGTGGTCCGCAGGGGCAGGTAGGGCCCAAGGGCGAGATGGGTCCTCAGGGGCCGGTAGGGCCCAAGGGCGAGATGGGTCCTCAGGGCCTCAAGGGCGCTGACGGCGCGCGCGGTCCGCAGGGGCCGGCGGGGCCCAAGGGCGAGATGGGTCCTCAGGGCCTCAAGGGCGCTGACGGCGCGCGCGGTCCTCAGGGCCTCGCTGGACCCAAGGGCGAGATGGGTCCTCAGGGCCTCAAGGGCGCTGACGGCGCGCGCGGTCCGCAGGGGCCGGCAGGGCCCAAGGGCGAGCGTGGCGAGCGCGGCCTCCAGGGCCTCGCAGGGCACGTCGGTCCTCAGGGCCTCCAGGGCCTCAAGGGCGCCGACGGCGCTCCGGGCCTCAAGGGCGCCGACGGCGCGCGTGGTCCTCAGGGTCCCGCTGGACCCAAGGGCGAGCGCGGCCTCCAGGGCCCCGCGGGGATCGTCGGTCCTCAGGGCCTCCAGGGCCTCAAGGGCGCCGACGGCGCTCCGGGCCTCAAGGGCGCTGACGGCGCGCGCGGTCCGCAGGGTCCCGCTGGACCCAAGGGCGAGCGCGGCGAGCGCGGCCTCCAGGGCCCCGCGGGGATCGTCGGTCCTCAGGGCCTCCAGGGCCTCAAGGGCGCCGACGGCTCTCACGGCCTCAAGGGCGCTGACGGCGCTCCGGGCCTCAAGGGCGCTGACGGCGCGCGCGGTCCGCAGGGTCCCGCTGGACCCAAGGGCGAGGCGGGTCCCCAGGGACCGGCCGGACCCAAGGGCGAGCGTGGCGAGCGCGGCCCCGCGGGGATCGTCGGTCCTCAGGGCCTCCAGGGCCTCAAGGGCGCCGACGGCTCTCACGGCCTCAAGGGCGCTGACGGCGCTCCGGGCCTCAAGGGCGCCGACGGCGCGCGCGGTCCGCAGGGTCCCGCTGGACCCAAGGGCGAGGCGGGTCCCCAGGGACCGGCCGGACCCAAGGGCGAGCGTGGCGAGCGCGGCCCCGCGGGGATCGTCGGTCTCCAGGGTCTCCAGGGCCTCAAGGGCATCGACGGCGCGCGCGGTCCTCAGGGCCTCGCTGGACCCAAGGGCGAGCGTGGCCCCCAGGGGCCGACCGGAGCGCCTGGACTCGTGAAGATCCGCGTGGTCTCCGTGACGCGCGAGGCGTCGCCCGCGAGCGCGTTCGTCAACGTCAAGGCGATCTGCGACGCGGGTGAAGTCGTGATCAGCGGCGGATTCTCGATCTCCGGCGGCGCCCAGGCGACGAGCAGGGTGGTCGAGAACTCGCCGTTCGACCCCACCGAAGGCCGCGCGGGCTGGACATCGACCGCCGTGTTCGAGAGCGGCTTCGGCAAGAAGGCGCAGACGGTGTCGCTGACCACCTTCGCCGTGTGCGCCGAGCTGTCCGAGCGCTGATCCCGAGAGACCGGCGGGCCATGCTCGCGTGAGCACGAGCCCATCTCTCGAGCAGCTGTCCCCCGCCCGTCCACCGTGACCGCGAGGGCGGGGGACAGCTGGCTCCGCACCTCACCGGTGCTCCCCACACGCCGCACGCCGCACCGCGGCACACCGTGCCATCGCCGCACAGCCCCCCACCTGCCGCACCGCTTGCACAGACACCGCGGTCCACCCGTGCTCCCCAGGAGCACGACCCGCGACGCCGCCGGGCCCAGTCGCAGCCCTCCCCTGAATCCCTTACACCGCCGGATCAGCGGCCCGCGGTCGCCAGAGCCACCATCGCACGCACATTCACCCACAGAAGGCCACCCCCCTCAGCATCGCGGCATCGGGGGTGCAGATGTCCCGCCGGTACGCGTGAGGCAGCTTGCACGCTTTTCGCATGAATTCCTGCCCGGTGGCCTGCGTGAACATCGGACGCTTCCACATTCCGAAAAAAATGCGCGGTTTTCGGCATTTCTGCCGGAACGTCGGCGTGGCATCGCTGCTGTCCTGGATCAGGGAGAGCCGCCCTGGCACGCACGTGAAGCCGCCGCGACGCTCTTTGTCACAGCTGTTGCCATCTGCCACAGGCGCGATCCCACGTAGTCAGCGGACGGGCCGATGAAGACATCCCCTCACGTCAATCCAGCGGTACCCGGCATATCGAGGAGACACACAGAGAAATCTCCTCGCCTCGTAGATGCTGTGGTAATTTGCCCCCCTCGGGACGCGGACACGAAGGAGGGGTTTCTCTCAGGTCGGACCACATGCGCCCGAAGCGCACCCCAGAGGGGAACCATGAGCATAGATTACGATATGAAGACCACCGAGCAGGCGACGATGACCGGAGCACGCCGCGACCGTCTCGTGATCGCACACGTACTGAACTCCTTCCAGGTGGGCGGCGCCGAGCAGGTCGTGGTGGATCTGGCCGGGCTGCAGCGCGCCGCGGGACATGAGGTGATGGTCGTGGGCATCGAGACGAACCCCGACGGGCCGCGCGCGGCGCAGCTCCGGGAGCGCGACGTCGCGGTGCACATGCTGCCGAAGCGCTCCGGCTTCGACCTCAAGCTCCCCGGGAAGCTCGCGGCGTTCTTCGCCAAGCACGGTGTCTCGATCGTGCACTCGCACAATCAGCAGCCGCTCATCTACGCGACGGCCGCGGGCCGGCTGCACCGTGTGCCTGTGTGCCACACGCTGCACGGCGCCATGTTCGATCAGGGGCGCAGGGCGTGGCTGCGGCACATGGCCGCCAGGCTCGCCGACGCGCACGTGGCCGTGTCGCAGTCCACGGCCGACTTCATGCTGAAGCACAAAGAGGTACCGAGCTCGAAGCTGCATGTGATCCTGAATGGAATCGACCTCTCCCGTTTCAGGCCGGACGCCGCGGCCCGGCACCGCATCCGGGCCGAGCTCGGGATCCCCGAGGACGCGTGGGTCGCCGGGGCGGTCGGCCGCCTGTCGCAGGTCAAGAACCACGCGCTCCTGCTCCGCGCGGCCGCGGCCGCGGGGATCCTGTCGGGCGACTCGGACAGCGCGCGCCTCCTCCTGGTCGGAGACGGGCCCGAAGCCGCCTCGCTGCGCGCGCTCGCCGGAGAGCTCGGCATCAGCGACCGCGTCGTCTTCGCAGGCGAACGGCACGACGTGCCGGGGCTGCTCGCCGCGAGCGACGTCTTCGTCCTGTCGTCGAAGTCCGAGGGTCTGCCGCTCTCCATGGTGGAGGCCATGGCCACGGGGTTGCCCGTGGTCTCGACCGCCGTGGGTGGCATCCCTGCCCTGATCGCCGACGGGGAGACGGGCTTCCTCGTGCCGTCGGACGACGAGGGCGCGCTCGCCGCCAAGCTCGCCGCGCTCAAGGGGGATCCCATGCAGTCCGCGGCGATGGGCAAGCGCGGAAGGAAGCTCGCGCTGCGGCGTTACTCGGCCGAACGCATGATGGCGAGCTACATGGATATCTACGAGACCCTCCTCGCCCGGCGCGAGTCGGAGCGGCGAGGCGTGCTGCGGCCGAGCGAGCTGCTCGCAGGCCTGAACGCATAACCCAGCGAGCTGCTCGCAGGCTCGCCCCCCATCCCCCGGCGAGCTGCTCGCAGGCTCGCCCCACGATCCACACACCCAGGGCGAAACGCAAACGGCGCGGCAAGCGCGTGGCCCGCCGCCGGGGCAGGCCGTCGCTGCCTCCGGCTCGCTTCACGGCACGCGAGGGATCGTCGAGCGCGCGCGCGCGTTCGTCGCGAGCGACGGCGGCGACGAGAGCGCCGCCGCCCGGGAGAGCCGCGCCTGGGGACGAGCCGAAGGCGGCCGTTCGTCCAGCGCGCCGAGGTCGCGCAGGTTCGTCGCCGGCGCGAGCGTGCTCCGGGGCGGCGGCACCAGCGTGCTCCGGGGCGGCGGCACCAGCGTGCTCCGGGGCGGCGGCACCAGCGTGCTCCGGGGTGGCGCGAGCGCGAGCGCGGCATGCGCCTCGCGCACAGCGGCCAGCATCGACCGCGCATCCGGCCAGCGATCCGCCTGCGCGAACTCGAGCGCGCGGTCCACCACCCGCACCACGGCCGGAAGCATCGACGGCGCGATCCGCGCGAGCGACGGAATCGGGCAGGTCATCCTCAGGAAGAACAGCTCGTTGACGGTCGGCGCCTCCTGGACGTATCGGTCCGTCAGCAGCGAGAACATCGTCGCGCCCAGCGCCCAGAGGTCCGTCCGCGCATCGACGAGATCCCAGCGCGCGCGGGCCTGCTCGGGCGGCATGTACGCCGGCGTGCCCATCGCGCGGAGCCCCACGAGGGAGGTTTGCCCCGAGGGGGCCCGCAGGCGCGCGATGCCGAAATCGAGGATCTTCACCCCGCGCTCTCGCGTGAGGAAGAGGTTGTCAGGCTTCAGATCCCGGTGAACGACGCCCCTCGCGTGCGCGGCCGCGAGCACCTCCAGGATCTGCTCGCTCACGGAGAGGACCTCGGCCGGCGGGAGCGGGCCCCTCTGCGCCTTCCAGCGCTGGAGGAGGCTCTCTCCCTCGAGGAGCTCCATCACGAGGAACGGCGATCCATCCTCGGTCACGTCGTCCGCGATCACCGCGGCGACCCCCGGGTGATCGACGGTCTGCGCGATGGCCTTCTCGCGGAGAAACCGCGCGCGATCGCCCCGATCCCTCGCCCGCTCGGGGTGCAGCAGCTTGATCGCGACCCGCTGGCCCCTCCGGTGCGTCGCGGCATACACGGCCGCCATCCCGCCGAGGCCGATCAGCGCGTCCAGCCGCCACGCGCCGTTGAGCGACGTTCCCACCCGCGCCTGCGCTCTCTGGACGTGCGTGACATTCTCGAACTCCATCGCTGGTCCTCTCCGCACCTCGAGCCAACGGCTCTCCCGGCGCTCGCGGCGCAGGAGAGCCACTCTGTTCTGCGTTTCCCGTGTCCCGGCGGCGGCGCTACGATCGAATCCGCGCTCCACGACGGCAGGCCCGGGTTGCAGCTCGTCGGCACCGCGACCCGCCCGGCCGTCCTGCGTCACCGACACAGGAGCCGCATGGGGTGGGCGATATCCAGCAGCACGTCATTTCATGGAAAAGTTCAGCAAAACCTGAGCCACGCCGGCGCACCTGGAGCGCCGCGGTGAACGCGCGACCGCGTGGGGCGAATCGCCCCATGCGGCAAGATGCCCCGACCATTGTGGCGTCGCCAGACCTCGGCCCCGTCATCGCGAGGCTGCCCTCGGGTGTGCTCGGATGTGCTCGGAATCGTGGGGCCGCCATCGGACAGAATCGGATGTGCTCGGACGTGGCCTGTCACCCGCGCGGCGTCGGCCGCGCTCGATGAGCCTGGTGCTCTCGTGATCTCTCGTGGGACGAAGGTCACTCTCACCCCGGGGCGTGGGGAAGAGCGCCACGCTCACGCCCTCGCCGGGCTCATCCCTTCGCGTGGCTCCTGTCCTCCGCGCCGGGCTCGCTCGCGAGGGCGCGGGCTCAGTGGAGGCCCTTCATCGTCGGGTCACCCAGCTTGAACGCCGCCAGCGCTTGCCGGATGAAGGCGGGCACCGAGAGGTAGCTCTCGAGCGCGCCGCAAGCGCGGTTCGAGGAGCACGTGCACTCGTAGAAATCGCTGAAATCGTCGTCGTCCGCGTCGGCGTCCGCCTTGCAGCCGTCCACGCCTTCCCGCAGGACCTCGCCGTCGTCCGCGATGGCGGCGATCGTCGGATCCCACCGCACGATCGGCTGCCCGGTCTCCGGGTTCGGCTTCACCTTGTGCCAGTCCGCCTTGCCGTCGCCGTCGAGGTCGGGCCCCGGCTCGGTGACATACGCCTTCGCCAGGAGCTCATTGCCGTACTCCAGGACGCGCGCGCCGATGCCCTTCTGCACGACCTTGCCAAAGACGGTCTCGGTCCCGTAGGCCTTCGCCACGAACACCTTTCCGGACGGGTGGTGGAGCTCGATCCGGTCCGGGAAGCCGGGATCGGTGTCCGCCCCGGCCTCCCAGACGTGCATCATGTCCAGCCACTTCTGCTTCTCGTTCTCGGGCAGGTAGAGCAGGGTCCATGCGATGAGGAACTTCTGCTGCTCCCAGCCGATCTGCGGGTCGAGGATGGCGACCTTGGCCGGGGCCCGCGGGTTCCACGGCGCGCTGTCGGGCGCGCCATAGGAGCTGCAGACGATGCTCCCGGCCGCGGGGAAGCAGCTCTCCGGCCCGCTCTCGGCCCACCACGAGGTCCAGCCGAGCGCGCCGGCCGGATACCCGCTCGCGTCCCGGACCGGCCGGCCGCGCTGGTCCGCCTCGACGCGCACGCCCTTGAGGGCGTCGTCGCCCGTGAGGTTGTTGGCGAGCCAGCGGCGGTACCCTTCCGGGAAGACGTCGGCGAGCGAGACCGCCCGGTAGCGCGCGTCGAGGAAGTCGTGCCGCGAGTCGCTGATGAAGTTGTCGACCGACTCGGTCATCAGCATCGACACCCACGCCTTGTCGTAATAGGCCCCGGCGTTCATCGTGTACGACGAGTCGTACTCGCCCTTGTCCGCCGCGAGCGCGTTCTCGAGCGGCTTGCCCCCGACGGCGATGTCACCGAAATAGCCCGTCGCGCCGTTCGGGACGACCACCAGCGGTTCCCCTGGATCGCCGAAGACATCGCTCGATGACCGGAGGACGGCGTCCCCGTCCGGCAGGAAGTGCTCACCCGGCTGCGGGCGCGCCATCTGGAGCGCGAAGTGATCGAACGCGATCCCGGCCGCGAGCGTGTTCTCCTTGAAGAGGCTGTTCGCGGCCTGGACCCAGAACGTGTCGAAATCGTAGCCGCGATCCAGCGCGAACTCGCGGTAGATGTTCATGATGAGCCCGAGGCCCTTCGCGCCGTCGCGCATCTTCGCGTTGTATCGGTTCAGGGTCCGCTCCGACGCCGCGCGCACGCTGAAGGCCTGCCGGCCGCGGCGGTAGTTGTCGAAGATGTGGTTCACCTCCTGCTGCGTGACGAAGAAATTGAAGAGCTCGTAGGCGTCCGCGCCGTTGTCGTGCCGGTACACGCTCAGGTTGCCGAGGTCCGCCCACCGGTCGGTCGCGAAGCCGTAAGGCAGGCGGGTCCGCCCCGCCGGGTCCACCGAGGGCCCCTTCACGTCCTTCGGCGTCTCCAGCGCGCGCCAGGTGACATAATCGACCTTCTGCTGCCGGCACCGCGTGGTCTTGCCGCCGATCGACACGAGCTGGCCGTCGAGCAACGGGTGCCAGACGCCGTCCAGCTCCTCGTCCCAGTCCGAGGGCACGTACGCGCTCGGGTCGACCTCGACGCAGCTGCGCGGCGTGATCAGGTCGTACTTGCTCTGCAGCTCGGAGTAATGGATGTCCTCGTCGTCGTACTCGGGCTGGATGCCGAGGACACCGCCGAAATCGTCGATCTTCGCGAGCACGCCCTTGCCGCGCGGGGTGGTCGCCTTGTAGCTCGGGTCGGCGTGCACGGCGACGGCATCGCCGTAGAACAAGCGGGCCGCGGCGAAATCATAGGCGCCGAGCCCGATGAGGTCCTGCGTGGGCTCGCCGGCATAATCCATCGTCGACGACTGCATGAACATCCAGATCAGGTTCTTCCGCTCGTTCTCGGTGACGGGGTCGTAATACCTCGGCCCGACGCAGGCCTCGCCGTCCTCCGAGAGCGTCTCGCACGGCGTCTTCACCCGTCCATTGCTCGTGCGGAGCTGCCAGTACTGCGGCCGGTAGCCCCAGGCGTCGGAGGAGCTCACGAAATTGTGCCGCAGCCCGACGGAGTGGCCCATCTCGTGGAGGATCACCGAGGTGTGCGCCCGCTGCGCGAGGTAGCGCCGCATGGCCTCGGCGCGCCGCGCCTTCTGCGCGGCGTCCCCCTCGCCGAAGCGCCCGTGCTTGCTCGCGAATTTCTCCTCGAGCAGGTCCGCCAGATCGGCGGTCGCGAGCGGCGCCGGCGCCTCGTGCATCACACACGCGCCGCGCTCGGCCAGCGCGATCTCCTTCAGGTTCCCGAGCTCGCGCCGCACGCTCGGGTTCGCCCCTCGGAGCGGCGAGGCGAAGCGCATCACCTCGTCCGTGAGCGGCAGCCCCGCGACGCCGGTGAGCTCCTGGATCGCCTTCGTCGTGAGCTCGGCCTCGAGCTCGGTGCCCGCCGCGGCCCTGCGGCGCGCCGCGTAGATCCCGCGCATGCTGTCGGGCGCCGTGGCGTCGGCCGCGATGCCGCGCACCTCCTTCGAGAGCCGCCGGAGGCTCTCGCGCAGCGCCGGGTTCTGCGCCATCTGGCCGGTGCCCTCGGTGACGGCCGCCTCGTCCACCCCGGCGGACCGGGCGATCCGCCGCGCCAGCTCCTCCCGCGTCAGCCGCGGCAGCGCGCCGCCCCTCGACGCGCCCTCGCTCGCCTGCGCCCAGTCCCGGACGTAATCGCCGTCGGTCACGTCTTCGGTCTTGAGCTCTCCCTTGATGTAGCGGGCCGTGTCCACGACGCCCTGGCTCCAGATGTCGCTGACGTGCGTCCAGACATTGATGCTCGCCGCGACCTTCTCGCCGGTGAGCGGGTCTTCCGAGTCGCTGTAGATGCCCCAGGCGGAGGGCGATTGCGGCGCCTCGAAGTTGTTGATCTGGTGATAGCGCAGGTCGCCGATCCGCGCGTTCAGCGCCTCGCGGCACGCCCCCATCAGCGCGGGGTCCCGCCCTGCTTCCTTGCGGCGCTCGTCGCTGCACATCCTGGCGGTCACCCCCGCCGGGAGCCGCGGACCGCCGCACGCCTCGGGGTCGGCCGCCTCGACGGGGCTGTGACAGAGCACGATCATCTCGGGCATCTTCGCGAGCGCGATGACGCCCCTCGAGGTCCCGCGCCGCGCGCCGATCTCGTCGGCGAGGGCCTCGCAGCGCTGCCCCTCGCGCGCCGCGCCGCGCCGGCACGCGTCGACCTCGCGCGAGAGCGCGATGGCGTCGGCGTCATCGTCCATCTGCCCGTCGTAGACCGGGAACGCCTCGCCGCAGCGCGCCGCGTCCCCTTGCGTCCGGACGCACTCGGCGTACTTGGCGGTGACGACGGCGCTGCGCAGGGCGACGTCCCACTCGTGGGCCGCCATGTCCGTGGCGACGAAATAGTCGGGGTTGCTGTCCGAGGTGACGTACCACGCCTGCGGCACGGCCTCGCGCCGCTGGTAGGGCAGGGTGCACCGTTGCTTGAAGGTGTCGCACCGCGAGCCGGGCCCCACCGCCTCCATCCCTCCGTCCCGGGCCATCGAGGCCCCGGTGACGACCTCGCACTCGTCCTCGGTCCCGTTCCGGTCCTGGTCGCGGTGCGGATCTGCGCCGACGGGGGTGGTCTCGGGGGTGAAGCACGGGATCTCGCCCGTCATGCTCTCCGGATCGTCGTAGTAGTGGCTGCGTTCCCAGATGTTGTAACGGGAGATCATGCGGTGCCACTTGGCGTCGCTCATGCCGTAGTTGCGGGCGTAGCCGAAGCGCTCTCGCACGAAGGCGCCGAACGCCCGGAACCGGTAGCCGTCCCACTCGGCCGGCTCGTAGTCCCGATCGACGACGCGCCGGAACGACTGCCGGAGGGTGATCTCGACGGGGTTGCACGATCCGACCGGCGCGGTGCCGCCCGCGAAGTCCGTGTCGAGCATGCAGGCCGGGAAGCTGTCGATGCCCCACCCGAGGTGGCTGAGATCGACGAGCTGGGGCACCGCGAAGGCCTTGTTGGTGACGTCGAAATACCCCTCCTCGGGGTCGAAATGGGGCGCGTCGGGGTGGCTCGGGTCGCTGACGTAGTAGGAGAGCGGCTCGTACTGCACGCCGCCGTAGACGCCGATGAGCGACAGCGTGTCGAAGTCGTAGGAGTCGACGTTCAGGTTCTTCGACCAGTCGACCCGCATGTACTCGCGCTCAACCCATGGACGGTCGGTCGTGTTTTCGACGACGACGTTGCTCTCTTCCCCCGTCGCTCGGTTGTAATCGCGCTGGACGTCGAAGTGCGAGAGGATCTTGTAGGCGACGACCACGACGCCATCGTCCGTGGCGGCGCCGGCGCCCTTGCCGTCGCTGTCGTTCACGCGCTCGTAGGTGAGGCGCCCGAGCAGGAGGTCTTCCTGGATGATCCACTTGATGCGCGCGACATCGGCCTGAGCGTACGAGGAGGAGAAGAGCCCGTCCTGCGAGGCGCCGTAGCCCACGTCGACCACCGTGGTCCGCGCCCAGAACTCGGGATCGTCCTCCCTGCTCTGCAGATCGGCGCCGACGAAGAACGATTTCGCCAGCGCGTTCGCCTGAACCTGGCTGATGGCCGGCCGCTCCTCGGCGCAGCCCGCGATCAAGCTCACCGCTGCCGCGAGCAATGCCTGTCTCACAATCCACCTCATCGCAGAGTCCTCCTCTGGCAGCTCGGTCCCGAGCGCGCATGCCCCCATGAGAACCTCGGCCCGAGTCGCCGCGACGACCGCCCCGGTCGCGCGAGGGGCGTGCCTGCTCGCCCTCGCCGGCATCGCGGCATACCACGTACCACGCGCGCCACACCCTCGCCATTCCTGGCCAATTAACGGGCATTCAGCCCGCCCCCCTCTACCCCACCATCGGTCACCAACGTGAACGTTCACGTGGTCGTGGACGTTTACGTGGACGTTTACGTGGACGTTTACGTGGACGTTTACGTGGTCGTTCACGGCCTGCCGTTGACGACCACGACCACGACCACGACCACGTAAACGTAAACGTAAACGTTCGGAGGTAGGAGAACGCAGCGCGAAGCTTGGTTAACGTCCAGGATGGCCCCGGCGGCTCGGCGCGAGCTTCGCTCCCGTCGACCCCTCGCCTCGCTCGCGAGGCTGCGGTATTCGACCACCTCACCCGATCGGGAGGACCGCAGTGCCTGACGGAGACGTCCTGCTCTCGAACACCGACGGCACCATCCTGGCGCAAGGCCCCGCCGTGCTCGTCTGCGAGTGCCGTGGCGACGGCCTGGACCTCGCCGTCCGTCGCGTCGCCGCGTTCGCGCTCGTCGCCTCGCTCGTCGTGGCGGGCATCGTGGCGGCGCGCGCGGCCCCCTTTCCCATCCTCTTCATCGCGGGGACGTGGACGGCCGGAGCCGCCGCCGCGCTGCTCGCCGTCCGCCGGCGCCGCCGGCTCCACGGGCTGTTCCGCCTCGACTTCGAGCGGGACGAGCTCATCCAGGACGGCCGTGGCTTCCGGCGGATCCTGCCGATCCAGGCGATCGTCGGCGTCTCGACCCCGCCGGCCTCGGACACGGACGTCGACGAGCCGGGCCTCGCGCCGCGCTGGCTGCTCCTCCACCTGTCGACCGGGGAGCAGCTGCGCCTGGGCAGGGCGCCCGCCTACGCGCTCGGCCCCGCGCTCGCCTTCCTCAGGCGGGCCGGCGTCGAGGCGTGAGCGGCGCGCCCGCCGCCGGCCAGCGCCGCGCCGTCAGGGCCTCGGCAGGCTGGGGTAGGCCGGACCGAAGTCGTTGCGGACGTCGCGGACCGTCGAGAGGTACGGCGTCTTCACTGTCTCGTCCCGGTAGATCGGCCTGACGACGCACGTATCGCCTCCGCACTCCCCCGCTTCGGGGAAGATCACGTCGGCGACGAGCCAGAACCTGTCGCCTGAGTCCTCCGGAACGAAGGCGACGGGCACCTCGGGGTCGTAGAAACCCGTGGGCCCGAGGTCGGCCCCGAGCTCGCCGTTGCAGTAGATCTTGACCCGCGGGTGCACGTCGAACGACACGCTGCCCCCGAAGTAGTGCACCGCGATGCGCATCCAGCTGGCCTTGGGCGGGAAATCGACGTTGATGTTCTCGGGCGCGCAGAAGGTCGGGTCGTCCGGGTCCGTGGTGCGGTGGGCACAGGAGATGTTGTCGAGATCGAGCCGCGGGCTATGGCACCCCCTGCCGTGGGCGCGCCAGTCGTCCCCCACGCCGCGAGGCGCGTAGAAGCAGCTGTTGTTGGTCTCCTCCGGATCCAGGTACCAGTTCACCGGCTCGGGGGGCGTCGCCGTGTCGCTGAACCACGTGATGGCCGAGCCGCCCGAGAGGCTGTCGAGCGTGCAGTTCCCGTAGCCGCACGCGGCGCTGGAGCCGCCGACCGTCCAGGGCTGCATGTTGTCCGGCTTGTGGAGGTAGAGGTCCATATCCACGCTGGCCGGCTCGTGCTCCCACTCGAGCTCGACGCGGAGGCCGCGGGCGCCGACGAACAGCGGGTAAACGCAGCTCGCGGTCTCGCCGCTCGCCAGGCTCTTCGTGTACGTGACCGTGTACTCGCCCGACTGGAGCGGCTTGAAGTCGTCCGCCGGCCCCTGCCCTCCCACCGAGGGGCACGGGTTCACGCCCGGCGGGCACGTCACCGTCCACACCTCGGAGTCCGGACGCGCGTCCTCGCTGAACGAGCCGGTGCCCTCCTTCAGATCGACGGTGGCGAACGGCGCCGCCTGGAGCGCGTGGCAGCCCGCCACGTCGTTCCGGTGGCAGTCCTGGTCCGCGTGCACGCCGCCGACGCAGGGGCCCCACGTGCCCGTCTCGTCGCAGATCTGGGTCCCGGGGAAGCACCCCGGGCTGTGCCGGAACGACGGATCGCCGCGGAAGCAGGAGTGCGCCTGCCCGGCGATGCACCCGCAGCTCTCGTCGATCAGCCCGTTGCAGTCGTCGTCCAGCCCGGCGTGATCCACGCCGAGCTCATCGACGCCGCACAGCTCCGTCGGACCGCAGGCGCTCCCGCACGGGTTGATCGTCACCGGCTGGCCCTCGGGCGCCCCTGCATCGATATCGCCGAGGAAGCCGCCGTAGCCTTCCGAGTCGCCAGGCTGGGCCGTCGCCCCGCCGGCGCCGCCCGCCCCGCCGGCGCTGCCCGCCTCGTCGGCGTGCGAGCTGCCGCCCGTCGTCAGATCGAACGTGAGCCGCTTGCCTTCCGCGCTGCAGCCGGCCGCGAAACCGGCGCCCGACGCCGCGATCGCGATCACGACGGGGAGCACGGAGGAGACACGAAGACGAGACATGATACCTCCACTTGGAGACCTAGACGCGGTGTCGCGGCGGCCTGCGCCCGCTCCGCGCGACGGCGAAGCGCGCCGTGCACCAGGCACGACAGCGTGAAGCAAAGCGGATACCGGTGTCCCCAGCGCGCGCGAAAGCGCGGCTCGGGACGGCAGATCACGGAGCCCCGACCCTCATCGAGTAATAAGGACTACTGTCATGCAGACTCAGCAGGGTGAGTCGCTGGAGGAGGACTCCCTAGCACGGACTCCGGCCGGCGATGGCCACAATGAGCCGCCTTCAGCCGGCGAGGCGCGCTCTCGCCAGATGCGGAGTCAGGCGAACCACCAGCTCACCCGAGGAGTCAGAGAAATCATCCTCCGACAGATCACCACGAAGCTTGCCTTGCTGGCCGGTGTGGCGTTGCGCCTCACGGCCTCCGCGCGCGGGGCGAGGTGGCGCCGGCAGAGCTCGTGCGCTCGCGCCGGCGCGTTCGCGGGCGCTGACGTCGCGAGGCCCTGGCCATCGCGGTGATCTGGAGGCGGGTCGGGCGCGCGGCGCGCGCTTTCCAGGCGGGTCGGGCGCGCGGCGCGCGCGCCTTTCAGGGCAGCGTCGGGTAGGCGGGACCGAAGCTCGCCTCGACGTCGTCCCGCGTGGTGAGCAGCGGCGTCTTCGCGCTGGCGCTCTCATAGAGCGGCCGCACGACGCAGGCCGCCTGGCCGCACTCGTCCGGCTCTGGGAAGAGCACGTCGGCGACGAGCCAGAACATGGTGCGTCCGTCCGTGGGCTTGAACGCGACGGGCCGCTCCGGGCTGTAGAACCCCGCGGGCCCCAGATCCGCCCCGAGGGCGCTGTCGCAGAAGATCTTGATACGGGGGTGAATATCGTGCTTCACCATGCCCTCATCATAGTAATGCACGCCGATGCGCATCCACTGACGCTTCGGCGGATAGTCGAGGTTGATGTTCTCCGGCGCGCAGAAGCTTGTGTGATCGGGATCAGTCCGGGTGGGGTCGCACCCCCTGTTGTCGAGGTCGATCCGCGGGTTGTGGCAGCCAAGACCGTTGGCCTTCCATTGCTCCCCCACGCCCCGAGGGGCGTTGAAGCAGCCATTGTTGCCGGGCACCGGGTCGAGGTACCAGTTCACGGGGTTCGGCAGCCTCGCGCTGTTCAAGAACCAGCGGATATCCGAGGGCTCCGGTGACTTTGTCGCGAAGTGCGAGATAGCGCAGTTGTTCCATCCGCAATCCACCGACGACCCCAGCATTTTCCAGGGCTGCGTGTTGTTCGGCCTGTGGAGGTGCAGATCGAGATCGACGTCGCCGACGTCGTGCTCCCACTCGAGCTCGACGCGCAGGCCGCCCGCGCTGACGAAGAGCGGGTACTCGCAGCTCTGGGTAGCGCCGCTCGCGACGCGCTTCGTGTACGTGACAGTGTACTCGCCCGACTGCAGCGGCTTGAAATCGTCCGCTGGGTCCGAGCCGGTCACTCCGGGGCACGGGTCGACGCCATCGGGGCAGTCCACCGTCCACAGCTCGGATCCCGCGAGCGCATCCGCGCCGAACGTGCCAATGCCTGCCTTGAGGTCGAGGTTCGCGAAGGGCGACGCCTGCATCGGGCGGCACGGAGCGCCGCTATCCATATGGCAGTTCTCGTCGGCGTGCACGCCGCCGACGCACGGGCCCCACGTGCCGGTCTCGTCGCAGAGCTGGGTGCCAGGAAAGCAGCCATCGCTGTTCCGGAACGACGGATCGCCGCGGAAGCAGGAGTGCGCCTGACCGGGGATGCAGGCGCACGTCTCGTCGATCGAACCATCGCAGTCGTCGTCCAGGCCGAGGGTCGCGCCGGTACATAGCTCCTTGTCGCCGCACGCGCTCCCACAAGGGTTCACCATCACATCGCTGTGCGGCTCCTGCCCTCCATCGATGTCGAGGAACCCACCCAGCCCGTCGCCTCCGCCGGTCGTGCCGCCCCCTCCCACGCCTGGTTCGTCAGCTCCGCTCGAGTCGAGCACGTTGGACGAACCCGTCGCGCTGCAGCTGGCCGCGAAGCCAGCGCTGGACACGGCGGCGCCAACCACGATGAGGAGCGAGAAGGAGAACCGACGTCGACCCATGACACCTCCGCTTGGGGATCCTCGATGCCGCGACAAAGCGGGCTCACACCCCGCTCGACACCCCGGCATTCCAGGAGCTCACGCGAGTGTAGCAAAATCAGCAAGCGACAATCGCACTGCAAGCGCGACAGAAGAATGTCGCTCGCTCACCGTGCGCTGCTGTCAATCCGCGAGCGGTCGATTGCCCACATCCACCGATGCGCAGCGGGCGCTCCGCGAGCCGCGGCGCGCTTGGCCTGCCGCGGGCGCCCGAGCCGCCGAGGCGCGGCGTCCTGCGGCGCGCCCAGACGACGCGCGCCGCGCCAGGGCGCCGCCTCATTGCCGACGAGCGGAGCGAGGCACCATTGCGCCGCAGCGTACCATTGCCCCGCAGCGTGCAGGACGGCGCCCACGCACGCACAGGACGCGAAGCTGGCGCCAGGGGATCGCCTATCCGATGATCGGGAGCTGCCGGGCGCCCTTGGCCCTCGCAGGCTGCGGCTCCGGCTGCGGCTGCGCCACGGGCGACGCGGCCGTCTCCTCGATGTGCACGCCGGAGCGGAAGCGCTGCTCGCCGCCCGCGATCTTGCGGTGCGCCAGCGTGTGCTGCATGAAATTCAGCGGAAAGAAGCCCGCCAGCTGGATCCAGCTCGACTGCCGTGTGAGGGTGAACCTGCGCCATATCGAGGACGGCGAGTAGAATTTCGTCCACGCGGACACCCACCCCTCCCGGAGCCGCTCCCGCGACATCTGCTTGGGAACGAAATAGGGCGAGCCGGCGTCGTGGTCGCGGCGCAGCCACCAGCGCTCGTCCGTGAGGCGCCCCTCCGCCTTGAGGCGGCGGTACAGCTGCGTCGCGGGGTACGGGGTGAGGATGGCATACAGCGCCATCGTCAGCTTCATGTCGATGCCGAACTCCACGGTGCGATCGAACACCTCGGGATCGTCCGTATCGAACCCGAAGACGAAGCTCCCCCAGACCGAGATGCCGTGATCGTGGAGCATCGCCATCGTGTCCTTGTACTGGGAGGGACGGTTCTGCCGCTTTCCGGTGAACTTCACCGTCTCCTCGTCGATGCTCTCGAAGCCGATGAAGAGCGCCTTGCACCCGCTCTCGGCCATGAGCTTCACGTTCTCGAGGCGCTTGACCGCGGCGAGCGAGCACTGGCCTATCCAGTGCTTCTTCAGCGGGATCATCCGGGTGAAGAGCTCTTTCGAGTAAGCCCGGTGGATCATCACGTTGTCGTCCGCGAACATGATGAGCTTGCCGAGCGACCGGAGCTCGCTCAGCACCTCGTCGGTCGGACGGAACCGCATCGTGGTGCCGTTCGCCGTCGACACGCTGCAGAACTCGCACGGATACGGGCAGCCGCGCATCGTCTGCACGACCTGGAACGGGATGTACTTCTTGGAGGTGAACAGGTCGCGCCGCGGCGGGGGCCTGCCCGCGAGGTTCGGCAGCTCCGGGCGATAGAACGGCTTGAGCTCGCCGCGCTTCGCGTCCGCGAGCAGGGCGGGCCAGGCGTCCTCCGCCTCGCCGACCACGACGGCGTCCGCGTGCTGCAGGGCCTCGTCGGGGCAGGCCGTCGGGTGGATGCCGCCGAGCACCACCTTCACGCCGCGCCTGCGGTAAGCGGCGGCGATATCGTAGCTGCGGCGGGCGGTCTTGCTGTCGACGCTGATCCCGACGAGGTCGACGTCCTTGACGTCGCGCTGGAGATCGAAGGGCTGCACGACGTCATCGGTGTAGATGATCTCATCCTCGGGGGGCGTGAGCGCCGCGAGGGTGCCGAGCCCCACACGAGGCAGGTACGCGGAATCTTCGCTTGCCGTGGCGATGAGCTCGATCTGCATGGCGGATCGTGCTTATCACGGAGCCCCAAGGAGACCCACGACGAATGAGCTTGCTCTCTGACGCCGCAGTCTTTCTCGGCGCGGCCGTCGTCGCCGTGCCGCTGTTCAAGCGGATCGGCCTCGGCGCGGTGCTCGGCTACCTCGTCGCGGGCGCGCTGCTCGGCCCGTGGGGGCTGCGGATCATCGCCAACGTCGAAGACACCCTCCACTTCTCGGAGCTCGGCGTGGTGCTGCTCCTCTTCCTCATCGGCCTCGAGCTCCAGCCGTCGCGGCTCTGGGTGCTCCGCCGCGCCGTGTTCGGCCTCGGCGGCGCGCAGGTCGCCGTCACGGGCGCGCTCATCGCGCTCATCGGCGCCGCGCTCGGCCTGCGCGCCGACACGGCGGCCATCGCGGGCGTCGGGCTCTCGCTCTCGTCGACGGCGTTCGTCCTGCAGATCCTGGCCGAGAAGGGCCAGATGCAGTCGCAGCACGGCCGCTCCGCGTTCGCCATCCTGCTCTTCCAGGACCTCGCCGTGATCCCGCTGATCGCGGTGCTCCCCCTGCTCGGCCCCGCGGGCGCGGCCCCCGCCGAGGGGAGCGCCGTCGCCTCGTCGCTCAAGGCCGTGGCCGTGCTGCTCGCGGTCGTCGCCGGCGGCCGCTACCTCGTGCGCCCCGTCTTCCGGGCCATCGCCGCCACCCACGCCCACGAGATCTTCACCGCGGCGGCCCTGCTCGTCGTGCTCGGCACGGCGCTCCTCATGGTGCAGGTGGGCCTCTCCATGTCGCTCGGCGCCTTCATGGCGGGCGTGCTGCTCGCCGACTCGGAGTACCGCCACGAGCTCGAGGCGGACATCGAGCCGTTCAAGGGCCTGCTCATGGGGCTCTTCTTCATCGCCGTCGGGATGTCGGCGAACATCGGCCTCGTCATCGAGCGGCCGCTGCTCGTCCTCGGGCTCGTCCTCGGCGTGATGGCGCTCAAGGCCGCCGTCCTCCTCATCCTGGGCAGGGCGGCCGGGCACGCGAAGGGCTCCGCGCGCGACCTCGCGCTCGCGCTCCCGCAGGGGGGCGAGTTCGCCTTCGTCCTCTTCGGGATGGCCGCGGGACAGGGCCTCATGGACAGGCTCCTCGCCGACCTCCTGGTCGTCGTGGTCACCCTGTCCATGGCGGTCACGCCGCTCGTCATCGCGCTCGGCGACGCGCTCGTCAAGCGATGGCAGGGGGGCGGGCCAGAGCGCGAGTTCGACGCGATCGACGACGACGACCCGAGGGTCATCATCGCCGGATACGGCCGCTTCGGCCAGATCGTCTCTCGCGTCCTCCGCACGAGGAAGATCCCCTTCACCGCGCTCGACGCGAGCCCCACGCAGGTCGACTTCGTCCGCAAGTACGGCAACAAGATCTACTACGGGGACGCCTCCCGGCTCGACCTGCTCCGCGCGGCGCGCGCCGACAAGGCGAAGATCTTCGTGCTGGCCATCGACGACGTCGCGTCGTCGGTGAAGACGGCGGAGGTGGTGAAGCGGCACTTCCCTGACCTCCTGATCTACGCGCGCGCCAGGAACCGCCAGCACGCGTATCAGCTGATGGATATCGGCGTGACGGTGCTGGAGCGGGAGACGTTCCTGTCGTCGCTCGAGGTGGCGGCGCGCGTGCTCGAGGGCCTCGGGATGCGGGAGCGGGACGCCCGCGCGACGATCGAGCGGTTCAGGGCCCACGACGAGAAGGTGCTCGTCCGCGGGCACGCGGTGCACAACGACGAGGTCAAGCTCATCGAGGCGGCGAAGCAGGCGGCGCAGGAGCTCGAAGGCCTGTTCGAGTCCGACGAGATCGCGCCGTCCGGCAGGGACGACAAGGCCGCGGCGGTGTGACGCGAAGCGAGCGAGCCGCCGTCGGCTCGCTCACTCCTGTTCCTGCTTCGCGCCGATGCCGTGGCGGCGGAGGTAAGCCCGCACGTGCGCCCGCTCCATGCCCGCGCGCCGCGCCATCTCGCTCACGTTGCCCTTCGCGTCCTCGGACAGGGCGGCGAAGTAGTCGCGCTCGAACCGCGCGAGGACGTCGCGCTTCGCCTCCTGGAACTGGCGGCCCTTCATCGACGCGAACGAGCTGCTGGCCGCGCTGCCGCCGGCGCCCGGGGGGATCGACGGCGAGGAGCTCGGGTGCACCGGCGTCTCGGTGAGGGCGCCGAGGTGCGCCGCGACGTCGATCTCCTCGCCCTCGGCGGCGAGCGCGAACGCGACGGCGACCGCGTTCCGCAGCTCGCGGACGTTGCCCGGCCAGTCGTGCCGCATCAGCCGCTCGAGCGTCATGTTCGAGACGCGCTCGTAGGCGCTCTCGTCGCCGAGATCCTTCAGCATCCGGCGGACGAGCACGGGGATGTCCTCCACGCGCTGCCGGAGCGCCGGCAGCTCGATCTTGATCTGCGCGACGCGGAAGTAGAGGTCGCTCCGGAAGTTGCCGCCGTTCACGGCCCGCACGAGGTCGCGGCGCGTCGCCGCGAGCACGCGCACGTCGACCTCGCGGTAGCTCGATCCGCCGACGCTCTTGATGCGGCGCTCGGCGAGCGCGCGGAGGAGCTTCGGCTGCACCTCGAGCGGCAGCTCGCCGAGCTCGTCGAGGAAGATCGTGCCGCCGTCCGCCTCGATGAACGGCGAGAGGCGCTTGTCGACCGCGCCCGTGAACGCGCCGCGCTCGTGGCCGAACAGCGTCGCCTCGGCCAGGGTCGGCGGGATCGAGCCGCAGTCCACGACCACGAACGGCTTCTTCGAGCGGGCGCTCGCCAGGTGCAGCGCCTGGGCGACGAGCTCCTTGCCCGTGCCGGTCTCGCCCGTGATGAGCACCGTGAGGTCGGTCGGCGCCATCTTGGAGAGGCGCTCGAAGATGGCCCGCATCCCGGGGCTGCTCGCCACGAGCGGGCCGAACGACGGGATCGCCGAGACCGTGATGCGCTCGGGCCGCAGGGGCTCGAACTGGATCTCGGTCTCGCCGAGCCGCAGCTTCGTGCTCGTGAGCAGGTAGATGTCGCCGACCCGCACGCCGCCGACGAAGGTCCCGTTCCTGCTGTCGAGATCGCGCACGCGGACGCCCTGCTCCGTGGCGACGAACTCGGCGTGCACCGCGCTGACCTTGGCGTCGTCGAGGACCAGCTGGCAGGCCGCGTTGCGGCCCACGATGACGGGATCGGTGCCGATCTCGATCCATCCGCCGCCGCGCGCGGCCGACGATTTCATGAGGCGGATGCGCCCGCCGCGCACCTCGACCCGGTTCTTCGTGCCTACCGTCGCGTCGAGCAACTCAGTGCCTCTCTGTCTTGCGGCGCGAAGGCGGACCCTCCGGCCGGGGAATCTCTGCGCCCTCGCCCCTGCTCGGCGGTGGCGGCGGCGCGCCCGCGCCCGCCCTGCTCGGCGGTGGCGGCGGCGCGCCCGCGCCCGCCCTGCTCGGCGGTGGCGGCGGCGCGCCCGCGCCCGCCCTGCTCGGCGGTGGCGGCGGCGCGCCCGCGCCCGCCCTGCTCGGCGGTGGCGGCGGCGCGCCCGCGCCCGCCCTGCTCGGCGGTGGCGGCGGCGCGCCCGCGCCCGCCCTGCTCGGCGGTGGCGGCGGCGCGCCCGCGCCCGCCCTGCTCGGTGGTGGCGGCGGCCCGCCCGCGCCCGCCCTGCTCGGCGGTGCAGGCGGCGCGCCCGCGCCGGTCCTGCTCGGCGGCGCAGGCGGTGCGCCCACGCCGGTCCTGCTCGGCGACGCCGGCGGCGCAGCGGCCCTGCTCGGTGGCGGCGGGGGCACGGTGCTGGCCCTGGGAGGGGCGAGCGAAGCAGGGGGCGGCGAGCTGTGGCCGGCGTCGCTGAAGCCGCCGTTCTCCGTCATCGTCGGGGGGCCGTCGACGACCGTGGGGTTGTCTTCCAGGAACGCGTCGGGCAGCTCGGAGGGATACCTGCTCCGCTGCGTGCGGCGCGTCGCGCGCGTGATGTTCGCCGGCTGGATGGCCCGCCAGCTCGACAGCGCATCTGCCGCGGAGCCGAAGCGCCCTTCGCGCCGGCGATCGAGCGCCCGCTCGAGGAAGCGCTCGATGCCCACTGGCCATTTCTCGCCGGTCGCCTCGGCGAGCGACGGCGCCGGGCGGTCGAGCTTCATCGCGACGAGCACCGCGGCGTTCGCCCCCTCGAACGGCAGCCGCCCGGACAGGGCCCGGAAGGCCACCGCGCCGACCGCGTAGATGTCGGCCCGCTCGTCGGCCCGCGCGGCGCCCCGCACCTGCTCCGGCGCCATGTACGCGAACGATCCCAGCGTCGCGTCGAAGGCGGTGAGCGTCGGCTCTTCCTTCTCGCGCCGCGTGAGCTTCGAGATGCCGAAATCGAGGATCTTCGCGCGCTCGCGCCGGTCCGGCAGGCCGAGGTGCTCGAGGTAGATGTTGCCCGGCTTCAGATCGCGGTGGATGACGCCCGCGGCGTGCGCCGCCACGAGCCCCTGGAGCACGTCATCGATGATCGGGCCGACCTCGCTGAACGGCAGGTACTGCTCGCGCTTCAGCCGATCCGCCAGCGACTCGCCGTCGAGCTGCTCGAACACGAGCAGGTGCTCGCCCTCGTCCGTCTGGCCGACCTCGAGCAGCTGGCAGACGTACGGGCTCTGGATGGCCGAGGCGATCTTCGCCTCACGGTCGAAGCGCCGCACGAGATCCGGCTTCATCGCGGCGCGCGCGAGCAGGACCTTGATGGCGACCTGCTGATTGTCCGATTCCCGTGTTGCTGCCCAGACTTCGCCCATGCCGCCCCGCCCGAGCAGGCGGGAGACACGATAGCCAGCAACGACGTCGCCCGGGTGGATCGCCACGTAACCTGGATCGGGACCGTACCACCGCGACTCTCGAACGGGTGAGAAAAAAGCGAGCGTCCGGGGAAACGCGGTGATTCCGGGAGCGAGCGGAACCGATCACGGAGCGCGGCTCGCGGCGCGTGTTGCGGCTCGCGGCGCGTGTTGCGGGCTCACGGCGTGACAGCGCGCCGGTGCGATCGGAGCACGAACCCAACGAAGGGGACGCAACGGTTCGGAGGACCACTCGGAGGACCACTCGGAGGACCACTCGGAGGACCACTCGGAGGACCACGGCGAGCCGCGCGTCCTCGATGGTGGTGGCCGTAGGCCGCAGCCCGCGGCGCGCGGAATCCCGGAAAGAATCCGAGGGACGCGGCACTAGCCCGATGCGACATGATTCTGTAGGCTCGCCGCGCCATGCCGCGTACAGCCGAGGATGTCGAAACCTACCTCCTGCAGCTCGATCGCCGGTTCGAGAACGACGCCGGTACCTACCTCGTCTCGGGGGGCCCAGACGCGCCGCCGATCGCGATCCGCATCGACCCGCCGATCGTGGCGGTGCGGGTCTCGATCGGCCCCGTCCCCGGGGACGCCGCTCACCAGACCAGGCTCTTCCGCCGCCTGCTCGAGTACAACGCGACGGACCTGATGCATGCTTCGTATGGGATCGAGGCGGGCACCGTCGTCCTCTCGGCGGCGCTGGAGCTCGAGAACCTCGACATGAACGAGCTCGAGGCGATCCTGAGCGACATCGATCTCGCGCTCGCCCGCCACGTCCCCGTGCTGCACGATCTCGCGCTCAGCTGAGCAGACCCGCCGCGCCTTTCGACCCTGCGCACCCCGAGAGTTGGAGCTGATCTATGGGAATTTTCGCGCGCCTTGCGACCCTCATCAAGTCGAACCTGAACGACCTCATCAGCCGCTCGGAGGACCCCGAGAAGATGCTGAACCAGGTCGTCATCGACATGGCAAACCAGCTGATCGAGGCGAAGAAGCAGGTCGCCGTCTCGATCGCCGACGAGAAGCGGCTGGCCAAGCAGGCCGAGCAGGAGGCCGCCAACGCCGCGGAGTGGGAGCGCAGGGCGATGCTCGCGATCAAGGCGGGCGACGACGCGCTGGCCAAGGAGGCGCTGAACCGCAAGAAGGAGCACGACCAGCTCGCCACCTCCTACAAGGACCAGTGGCAGAAGCAGAAGCAGGCCGTCGACCAGCTGAAGACGGCGCTGCGCCTCCTGAACAACAAGATCGAGGAGGCGAAGCGCAAGAAGAACGTGCTCATCGCCCGGAAGAAGCGGGCCGAGGCGCAGAAGGCCATCCAGGAGACGATGAGCGGCCTGAACAACGCCTCCGCCTTCGAGACGTTCGACCGGATGTCGAACAAGATCGACCAGATCGAGGCCGAGGCCGAGGCCGCCGGGGAGATCGCCGAGCAGTACACGGGCGACACGCTGGCGCACAAGTTCGGGCAGCTCGAGGCGACGGCGGGCGCGGACGACGAGCTGCTCGCGCTCAAGCGGAAGATGGGCGTGCTCCCGCCCGAGCCGCCGCCCGCCGCGGCGCCGCCGCCGCAGGTGCGCGTGGCCGGCGCGGGCGGCGCGCCGGCCGCCGCGCCCCAGGCCGAGCAGGACGAGCTCGCGGCGGCGCTCGCGGAGCTCGAGGCCGAAGAACAACGTGAACAAGCCAGGATGAAGCGCTAGAGCACGCCCGCACATGAGCCAAGCCGCCACGGCGCTCCGCCCGGCCGGACCGGACGCGCCTCCCGCCGCCCCCATCCCTGTCCACGCCGAAGAGGTCGGCGCCTTCCTCGAGCGCGTCGGGGTGAGCTCGTCCGGCGGGCTCTCCGACGACGAGGCGCAGAAGCGCCTCGCGGAGCACGGCAAGAACCGCCTGCCCGAGACGAAGAAGAAGAGCGCGCTCGTCCGCATCCTCGAGCAGTTCGCGAACCCGCTGGTGCTCACGCTCCTCGCCGCGGCGGCGATCGCCGTGGTCGTCGGCTTCACCGCCGACAAGGACCAGAGCTTCCTCCACCGGTTCGGCGACGCGATCGCGATCCTGCTCATCGTGATCCTGAACGCCTTCCTCGGTTACTACCAGGAGCGGCGCGCGGAGGCGGCCCTGGACGCCCTCCAGAAGCTCAGCGCGCCGAACGCGCGCGTGCGCCGCGGCGGCAAGACCGTGGTCATCGCGGCCGAGGACGTCGCGCCCGGCGACATCCTCGAGCTCGAGGCGGGCGACTCGGTCCCGGCCGACGCGCGGCTCGTGCAGACGATCAGCTTCGCGACCGAGGAGGCGGCGCTGACGGGCGAGAGCGCGGCCGCGGTCAAGGACGCGCTCGCCCCGGTCGCGCGCGACGCGCCGCTCGGCGACCGGGTCACGATGATCTTCACGGGCACGAGCGTCGTGCGCGGCAAGGGGCGCGCGGTGGTGACCGCGACCGGCGTGAGCACCGAGCTCGGCCGGATCGGCGAGATGATCCGCTCGGTCGGCGAGCAGAAGACGCCCCTCGAGGAGCGGCTCGATCGCTTCGGCTCGGTGATCCTGCGGGTGTGCCTGGCGCTCTCCGCGGTGCTGCTCGGCTGGGGGTTCATCCGGGGCGGACGGCCGTGGCACGAGCTCCTGCTCGAGGGCGTGAGCCTCGCCGTGGCCGCCATCCCCGAGGGGCTGCCCGCGATCACGACGATCACGCTCGCGCTGGGGATGCAGCGCATGGCGCGGCGCGGGGCGATCGTGCGCAAGCTGCCCGCGGTCGAGACGCTCGGCGCCGCGACGATCATCGCGTCGGACAAGACGGGCACGCTCACCCAGAACGAGATGACCGTGCGCAACGTGTACGCGGGCGGCCGCCGCTACACGGTGACCGGCGAGGGGTACGACCCGACGGGCGCGCTGCGGGACGAGCACGGCGCGGAGGTCGTGGAGCACTCGGCGCCGCTCACCTACCTGTTCGCGACGGTCGCCCTCTGCAACAACGCGTCGCTCAACGAGGACCAGGCGACGGGCCGCTGGAACATCGTCGGCGATCCGACCGAGGGGGCGCTGCTGACGCTGGCCGCGAAGGGCAGCTACTCGCGCGAGTCGGTGGCGCCGTCGCACGCGTTCGTGCACGAGCTGCCGTTCGACAGCGACCGCAAGCGGATGACGGTGATCACGCGGGACGAGCGCGGCCGCGAGATCGCGCACGTGAAGGGGAGCGTCGACGTGCTCCTGCCGCTCTGCGTGAAGTTCGCCGACGACAAGGGCGTGCGGGCGCTGTCCGAGGACGACCGCGCCGCGATCGTCGCCGAGGCCGATCGCATGAGCGCGGCCGCGCTGCGCGTGCTCGCGATCTGCCGCCGGGTGCGGGTCAGCCGCGACGAGGACGACATCGAGCGCGAGCTCACCTTCCTCGGCCTGGTCGGGATGATGGACCCGCCGCGGCAGGGGGTGAAGGAGGCGGTGGCCGAGTGCCGCCGCGCCGGCATCCGCGCCGTCATGATCACCGGCGACCACCGGCTCACCGCGACGGCGATCGCCAAGGAGATCGGGCTCTGGGACGAGGGCGACGAGGCGCTCAGCGGCGCGGAGCTCGCGGTGATGAGCGACGAGGAGCTGGCGCGGCGGATCATGCACCTGCGCGTCTTCGCCCGGACGACGGCGGAGCAGAAGCTCCGGCTCGTGCGGGCGTTCAAGGCGCACGGCCACATCGTGGCGATGACGGGCGACGGCGTGAACGACGCGCCCGCGCTCCGGGAGGCGCACATCGGCGTGGCGATGGGGCGCGGGGGCACCGACGTGGCGCGGCAGGCGGCGGACCTCGTGCTGGCGGACGACAACTTCGCGACCATCGTCGAGGCGGTGCGCGAGGGGCGCGCCATCTACCGCAACATCCAGAAGTTCATCTTCTTCCTCCTCTCGTCGAACATGGGCCTCCTCGTGGCCGTGTTCGTCGTCTCGTTCTTCGGCAAGTGGCCGCCGCTGACGCCGCTCATGATCCTCTGGATCAACCTCGTCACGAACGGCCTGCCCGCGCTCGCGCTCGGCATCGATCCGCCGGATCCGCAGCTCATGTCGGAGGCGCCGCGGCCGCGCGACGAGGGCCTGCTCATCAAGCGCGACTACCTCGGGATCCTGTACGTCGGCGCGATCATGGGGCTCGCCGCCGTCGCGCTCTACGCGACGTCGGACCAGACCGAGGAGGCGCTGCTGCGCACGCGCGCCGTCGCCTTCTCGCTGCTGGCGCTGTCGCCGCTCTTCCACGCCTGGAGCTGCCGTAGCCCGGTCATCTCGCTCTTCGCGTCGAAGCCGCTCATCAGCCTCCCGCTCCTCCTGGCGGTCGCGGCGAGCGCGGCGATCCACCTGATCGCGCTGCTCGTGCCCGCGCTGCGCCCGGTCTTCCGCACGTACGCGATGTCGTCGGACGAGTGGATGCTCCTGCTCGTCCTCTCGGCGCTCATCGTCCCGGCCGTCGAGATCGCAAAGCTCGTGTACCGCCGGATCCGCCCCGAAGGCGCCGGCCCCGCCCGCCTCACGCCCGCCTCCAAGCCCCACGGATGACCGCCGGGTGAGGGGCCTCGGCAGCGCCGAGCCCCCTCGCCTGCCACGTCAGACGGCCACCTCACGGCGTCCAGGGTGCCGCCTCGGGTGGGCGACGCGGAGCGATCCGGAAAGAAAGTGCTCGTGGTAAGAACAAGCGGGCGCGGAGAGGCGTCCAAACCCGAGCTTATGAGACGTAAATCACACCACCTCCGTGCGCCGGGGGCTCATGCCTCCGGCTCCCGCCTCGCCGCGCTCGCGCCGGTCGCGCTGGCGGCGCTGACCGCCGCCGCCCCCTCCCCTGCCCTCGCCGCCGGCACGCCGATCGCGGCGCCGCTCGTCGAGTCGAAATGGCTCAAGCTCGACGGGATCCCGAAGGAGTGGCCGGTGGCGTTCACCTCCCTCGGCCTCAAGGTGAAGGGCAAGCCCAGCAAGGCCGATCTGGCCGCGCAGGTGGCCATCGCCTACGACGACGCGCGGATCTACGTGGCGGCCGACGTGACCGACGACGCGCTGCGAGGCGGCGCCGATCACGTGAAGGTGGTGATCGGGTTCCCGGGCGGAAAGGTCCAGGAGGTCGCGCTCTACCCGGGACAGCCGGGCAAGACCGCGGGCAGCGTCAAGGTCCCGGGCGGCAAGGCGGTGGCCGGCGCGAGGGTCATCGAGGCCCCCCGGAGCGGCGGGTACACCCTGGAGGCGAGCGTCCCCTGGACGGCGTTCCCCGAGGCGGCGACGACCCGGGTCGGGCTGCGGGCGGGGCTCTTCGTCCACGACGACGACGGCGGAGGGGTCGACGCCGTCGTCGGCAGCGCCGCCTCGGAGGCGTACGGGTCGCTGTCGCCGCTCGCGACCGAGCCGGAGCTCGCGCTCACCGACGGCCTCCTCCGGAGCAAGGGCATCCAGGGCCGCGCGAGCTACGACCTCGTCGCCGACGTGGCCGGCGACGGGATGCGGGAGCGGGTGCTCGTCCACGAGCGGTTCCTGGTCGTCCTCGGCCCCGGGTTCCGGAAGGGCGCGCAGTATTACTTCGAGGACCTCGGGGTCGACGCCAAGGACGGGATGGTGCCGTCGCTCACGGCGCGCGACCTGACGGGCGACGGCCAGGCCGAGCTCATCCTGCGGAAGCGCTCCGGCAGCAGCGCGAAGTACCGCGAGGTGATCCACGTGCTCCAGTTCGGCGCCGGCGACACGCCGAAGCCGATCTTCCAGCACGAGATCGCGATCGCGACGGACAAGGGCTCGGTCGTCAACGACGTCGACTTCGTGGCGGACGGCGACAAGATGGCGATCCGCGTGGAGCCGGGCAAGGCGACCCGCTACGACGCGAGCAACTACGCGGAGGGGGTCGAGACGACGTACGACCCGCTGCTCTTGCCGTGGGGGTCGATCAAGTCGCAGCTCTACAAGCTGACCGGCGGGGTGTTCACCAAGGCGAGCGAGCAGCGGCAGGCGGGCGCCGCGGGGCCGCGCCCGGCGCCGGCGAGGGCCGAGGAGGCGCGGGCCGCGCCGAAGCCGGCCGGCCTCTCGCCGGCCGAGATGCTCGACAAGGTGTACGCCCTCTACCGGCGCGACCGGAACGCCTCGTCGAGCAAGCCGCGGTTCGACCTCGGCGCCGACGTGGCCGCCGGCAAGGAGCCCGAGCGGGTGCTCCTGCACGACCGCGACATCGTCGTGTTCGGCAAGGGGTTCCGGGGCGGCGCGGGGTACGCGTTCATGACGCTCGCGCAGTTCGCGTCTCCGGCCGACATCCGCTCGGTGCGCGCGCTCGATCTCACCGGCGACGGCAAGGCGGAGATCATCGTCCACGGCACCGTCCGCGCGGCGGCGCCCAAGGAGGCGGGCGGCGGGACCGTGGACCGCGACGTCGTGCAGATCTTCCGGGTCGAGGGCGAGAGCATCCAGCGGATCTTCGCGGCCGAGGTGGCGCGCAGCATCGGCGACAAGAAGATCGCCGGCGAGCTCAGGTTCGTGCGCGTGGGCGACAAGATGGGGATCGAGCTCGCCCCGGGGAGGGCCGTCGAGTGGACGGAGCAGACGTATCCCTTCAACCAGGACAAGGCGCCTGTCGGCGGCTTCGAGCCGCTGCTGCTGCCGTGGGGGGGCGCGCAGCCGGCGCGGTACGTCTGGAACGGGTCGATCTTCGCCAAGTAGGCGGGAAGAGGTCGCCGCGGCGCCTGGAGACGGACAGGCGCCCGGCGAGCTCGACGCGGTCGCGGCGCGGCTCCAGGCCGAGACGCTCCGCGCGCAGGGGCTGGGACACCTGCTGGAGTTGGTCACCCCGGAATGACGCCCCCGCGGAGAGGGACGGGCTCACCCGCCGAGCCCGCTGCCGCGGGGCCGCATGCTGCCCGGGAGTCGACGCGATTCGCCTGCTCCTGAAGAATGCATGATGAAAGGTTACCTATCGTCGTAAAGCGATGAGACAAGGACCTTGAGACGCCTCGTGCTCATGTTCTCTTGTCCTGCACCGGAGTTGCCAGTACAGGGCGCTATGGGCTCGACCCGGACCGCGTGGCACGCGCTGCTGCGCCAGCGCCGCCCGCGCCATTTTCAGATCCAAAGCGAGGTGCCCTTGTCGACGGAGCCGCCCCGGGCCGATTACCTCCTGCTGCGCAACGACGCGCCGGGCGAGGTCCGCGAGCCGGCGGGCACGTTGCGGAGGCTCTGGTCGCTCTTGCCCAGGGAGACGATCGTCGAGTTCAAGAGCGTCCGGCGCACCTACCGCAGCCGCGACCTCGACCGGCTCTGGGGCTACCTGTCGCTGCACTACGCGGGCGCTGGGAAGCGGCTCGGACCGCGCCGCGACCTGGCCGGCGTGTTGCTGCTGCCGTCGCGTACGCGCTCGCTCGACGCCGATGTCGCGGCGCTCGGGCTGGTCTGGCGCGACCTCGCCGGCGGCTACTGGCAGCTCCAGGGAGCAGCGTTCGCGCTGTACGTGGTCGAGCTCGCCACGGTGGCCGAGGCCGAGGGCGACGATCTGCTACACTTGCTCGGTCACGGCACGGCGCGGACGGCCGAGGCGCGCCGTTGGCTGGCCGAGCAGGTCGGTGCGGAGGAGATCGCGATGGCGATGCGCGAGCTGGAAGGCTTTGACGAGGTGCTGCGGACGCTGCTGAAGAAGCTGCCGATCGAGACGCTTCTGCCGGCGCTGCCGGTGGACGAGTTGCTGGCGGCGCTGCCGCCCGAGCAGCGGGCCGCGGGGCTGACCCCCGAGCAGCGGGCCGCGGGGCTGACCCCCGAGCAGCGGCTCGCCGGGATGCCGCCCGAGCAGCGGCTCGCCGGCCTTCCGCCCGAGCAGCGGCTCGCCGGCCTTCCGCCCGAGCAGCGGCTCGCCGGGATGCCGCCCGAGCAGCGACTCGCCGGCCTTCCGCCCGAGCAGCGCGTCGCAGGGCTCACCCCCGAGGAGCGGCTCCTCCTCGTGCCTGACGAGACGTTGCGGCTGCTGCCCGACGACTACCTGCGCTCGCTTCCAGAGGATGTCCGGGCGCAGATCCGCGCCCGGATCGGCCGCCCGCTCTAGCGAGGCGCAGGGGCTCCGTGCGGGAGCCGCTCTCCCGGTACAGCCCTGCGGGGTTGTGCTCCACGTCGAGGATCTCCCAGCGGTAGTAGCTGAAACTTCCGCTCTCGAGCTTCCACAGGACCTCCCCATGACTCGGGATCCGGATGCCCCGGAACGTGCCCCACTCCGAGCACGCCACGGACCAGGGCGTGAGCTTCGCGTCCGCGCCGCCGCCGAGATAGCGCTCGGCCTGCAGCCCGACCACGCGCCCCTGCTGATCGAACGTGAACACCGCCGATGCGACCTTCCCTGCGTGGCGCATCGTCGCCTTCGCGCTCGTCGCGTCGATCGACTCCCACGCGATGTAGGGGCGGAGCGCCGCTGACGGGAACCAGACGATCTCGCCCAGAAAGCGCAGCATGGCGCCCTGGTCGATCTTCTCGTCGGCCGCGTCGACGATGTTGACGAGCGACGCCGCCTTGATGAGCATCTGGCCGTTGCCGGCGGCGTACTTGTCGCGGCCCTCGATCGGGAGGATGCCCATCATCTTCGTGGTGACCTTCCAGACGAACGCAGGCTCGTCGACGGAGAAATACTGCTCGGCCTCCACGGACATCCAGGCGGCGTCGGGGCTGGTCCGGAGCTCGCCGCGCTGCTTCAGCCGGACCGTCTGAGCCCTTTCCCGGCCGACGACGCCCGAGGCCTCGAGCCAGGTGCGCACCGGCGCGGGCAGGCGCTCGAGCTCGGAGGGCTCGACGCTGGAAGCGCGCGGCTCCGCGGGGCGCGCGAGAAGCGCTTGGACCTCCGAATCGACCTCATGGCTGAAGCGTGCGTGTGCGGCCGCGGACACGATCGGCAAGAGGAGGAGCACGTTGACGAGCGTCCCGAACTTCGCCTGGGGCCACGCGAGGACGATGAGGCCCTGAGAGAGGAGCACGCCGATGAGCGCCAGCGCCCACCATGCGTCGTGCCGCAGGACGCAGAGCACTGCCGCCGCGAGCAGCACGAGAAGCGCTGCGAGCCAGAGCAGGGCGAAGATCCGGCTTCCCGTGGGAGAGAGGGGCACGAGCGTGCGATCGCTCGGCTGACCGCCGGCAGCGAGCTTCGACCACTCGCGGTATCCGATGCGGTGAATCGCGCCGTGGAGCGCGATCAGGAGGGCCAATCCGAGCCGCATGACGTGTCTCTTTCCCGGAGTCGCCTGCTGCGCCCAGCCGTCGATTGGTCGCCTGCAGCCGACTCCGTCTCTCACGTGCTCTTTTTCATTTGCATTTGCAGCCCGCGTGCCAAACCGGGAGCGACGCCGAGGGCGCGGTCGATTCGCGCGGAACCGAGCGCCGAGAAGCGCAGCCCGGCCATCGTCCACGCAGATCTTGCGCGCCCCGTTCGCCGTCGCTGCTGCACCTGTTGGGCTCGACTTCGACGAGGTGTTGCGGACGCTGCCGACGAAGCTCCCAATCGAGGCGTTAGGCGTGCAGCCTGGTAGGATTGAAGAGGACCGCGTCCGCGTGGCCGTCGCCGTTCACGGCCGCGTCATCCTTCGGGCTCCGGCAGGCAGCAGACGGTGGTCGGGTACGGCTCGCCGCCGGCCGGCTCGCAGAGCCCCAGCTCGTTGACGTCCCATTCGGCGCGGATGCTGCCGAGGGCCGCACCATCCTCCTCGGGAAGCAGGCACCGATCCGCCCCGCCGGCCGTCACCGGCGTCGTCCCGAGGAGCGCGCCCTCGCTGCACGCGCGATCCGAGTAGGCGCTCACCCGCGCGACGCACTTCCTCGGCGTGCGGCTGGGCACGCAGACGCACGGCTCGCAGCTCCGCTCAAGGTCTCGATCATAGAAGGTGAGCTTGTCCGAGAACCTGGGCCGCTCCCCGGGACCGGCGGGCGGATAGCATTCGTGAGGCCCCTCGTACTGCGAGATCATGCAGTACCGCCACCCGGGGGGCACGTTGGTCTCTTGCTGGTCGACCATGCACACGTCGCCGATCTCCGGACACCGGTTGCTCGTCACGACGCCACTGCACGCGACCGCGATCTTCGCAGGGCTATTCGGTGGAGAGGGCTCGCCCACGGTGGACGGCGTGCACGAGCCATCCGGCCCCGGCGCGATCCAGATCGCGCTGAACTCCTCTGCCGGCACGGTCCCCGGAGACGTGCATTCGCCTTGCCAGTTCCACGGCGGATTGAACGGCCTGAGCGTCTCCGCAGGGGTGTTCTCGCACGACGCATCCGAGTGCGCCGCAACGATCTCCGGCATGGAGCAGTACGGAACGCTACAAATGCACTTGGGACAGGGCTCGTCGCCCGGCAGCAGCGTCCGGAACCGGAAGGACGTCCTCGAGGCGATTTGCACCGTATCGCGGCTCTGGAGGTCGAGGCCGGTGAGGTCCTCGCACGCCGGCTCGGGGTCGTCAGCGTCTCCGATCCACAGGAGCATCGGCTTGTGAAAGCTGTCCATCGGTTGTATCACGCACTTCCCGGCGCAGACGCCGTTGCTCGTGCCGTCCTCGTTGGTGATGAGGCAGGGATTCCACGGCGAGCCGCACGGCGGCTCCGCGCTGCCGCAGCCGCCCGCGACCAGCGCGCCGCCCAGGCCCCCCAGCGGCAGCGTGATCAACGCGCGCAGGAGCCACCACCTTCTGTTCCACCTCATCGCGACCTCACCGCCTTCCCCACGCGCTCCCGAGGAGCCCGCATACCCCGAACCTTCGGTTGGCTCCTGCCGCGGGCGGTGCGCCCGCCGCGCGCCGGTGTTCTCGACCAGGCCGTCACGGCGCCTCCAGCACCTTCGGCAGACAGCAGACCGTCTTGGCCCTGCCGTCCACCTTGTCGTCGGGTTTACCGCGCGTCGGCTTGCACGTCCCGGGCTCGTTCGAGAGCCACGTTGCGCTCACGCTGGCCAAGCTGGAGGTCGGCTCAGGAACCAGGCAGATCCCACGCTCGTTCACATCGACGCCGAGGAGGATGTCGCTGCAAGCGGCATCCTCCCAGGCGACCACGAGCGCCTCGCACCGGCTCGTCGCCGGCGCCTCGCAGGTGCACGGCGAGCAACCCGGCGTGGTCTCCAGGTTCACATAGAACACCCCCACCCTGTCCGAGAAGATCTTCCGAGGGTCCGCTCCTCCCTCGGGCTGCTGGCAGCCCAGATCCCCATCCCCGACGATGCAGTGGCGCCAGCCGTCGGGCAGATGGGCCGGCTGCTGCTCGAGCATGCAGAGCTCCCCCTTTCCCGGACACAGCTCGTCCTCCACCACACCGCTGCACCCGACGGCGACCTCGCCCACGCCTCCCGAGAGGGGCTGCGGGGGCTCGTCGGCCACGATCGGCGTGCACGGCTCCCAGATCGCCGGACCGATCGAGAGCGAGCCGAGCTGCTCCGCCGCCACCGTGCCGGGCGACATGCACGATCCGTCCCAGCCTGCCGGCAGAAGGAACGACGTCTGCGTCCCCGCGCTGCCGTCGCCGCACGCCTCGATCGACCTCGCCGTCACGGTCTGCGGGAGCGCGCACGCCGGCGCCGTGCACGCGCAGGCGGGGCAGCCGTGCGCCGGCTCCGGCACGGCCCGCGCGAAGAGCGTCCGCGTGGCGTCGGTGAGCGGGATCCGCTCGCCGGTCCCGGGGACGATCCGCACGAGCTCGGCGCACGACGCCGGCGCGAGCACCTCGGGCCCCGTCCAGACGAGCTTCGGCGCGCCGAAGGAGTCCGGCGGCGCGTGGACGCACTGCCCCCAGCAGTGCCCGTTGCTGGTGCCGTCGTCGTTCCGGATCTCGCACGCGACCGCCTCCGCGCAGTCGTACCCCCCGGCGCCGCCGCACCCGCTGGCCGCCGCCACCCCTCCGAAGCCGAGGAGCCAAAGCCCTGCCAGCCCTCTCTGCCGCACGCTCCGCATCAGCACCGCTCCTTCCGGCTCCGGCGCAGCCTCACCAGCTGCCAGAGAAGATCACGCCCCCGCCATGCGCAGCCGCGAACGGCGCCGCGCGCACAGCGCGCTTTCCCGGCTCCGGCGCCCACAGGAGCGACGAGAGCGCGACCGCGCCGGCGACGCCGGCGCCGATGAAGCTCCCCCATGCGGCGGCCTTCAGCGTGTCGCGCGCGTCGATCATCTCGCGCAGCACACCGCACGGCTCGGCGTATGCCTTGGACAAGCACGCCGCCGCCCCGTTGCGCTCGCGGATCTGGGCCGCCTGCGCCTCCGCCTCCCCGCCGCGCACCGCCGCGCACCGCCGCGCACCGCCGCTGCCACGGCGAAGCCTGTCCCCAGCGCGACCCCGGCCGACGCGAGCGCGAACCCGCCGACGCGGAACACCGTTCCCGCCGACGGCCCCCTGGGCGCCGCGGGCGGCGCAGGCGCAACCGGCGCAGGCGCGACCGGCGGCGGGGGCTCGGGCTCCAGGTGGAGGCCGACCATCGACTCCTTCCCCCGCTGCGCCTCGAACGGATAGACCTCGTCGACATACCCCTCGAGCGTGCCACGCGCCTCGTGCCGCCCCGGATCGAGATAGACGAAGTACATCCCCTGTCCGCGGCCGATCGACCGGCCGTCGATGAACACCTCGGCCTCGGGCCGGCTCACCGCGACGGTCGCGGACGAGATCTCGCGCTCCGCCTTCTCGAGCCCCGCCCGGAAGCGCCGCTGCACCGCCGGCTGGAGCGTCTCCGGATACAACAGCGACTCCCGCAGGTGCTCCGCCGCGTCCCGGGACCGCCCGAGCGCGAGCTCCGACAGCCCGAGCTCCCCCGCGAACTCCGGCCGCGGATCCGCCTTCCACGCCGCGCGATACGACGCCTCCGCGTCCTGCCACCGCCCCGCGCGCCGCGCCTTCTCGCCCCGCGCGAACGCCGCCTCGGCCTCGGAGCGCATCGTGACCGCTCCGGACGGTCCAGCAGAAGGCTCCTCCCCGACGGCCACCGCCGCGCGACTCCACACGACAGCTGCGGCGACCACGGCGAGGAGCAACCGTCCTGTGGACGCCATCTCCGCGGCATACTACGCGGCGAGTCTCTTTTCGGTCAAGCCGCCTTGGTCCGGAGAAAGTGACGGAATCGACACGATCGTCAGGCAATTCTGGTCGCGCCGCGAGAATGCTGGCCCTGCTGCGCTGCGCGCCGAGCGCTCGCGCGACAGGCCTGCCTCGGCTCAGCCCGACATGCCGATTTTCAAATGTCGAACGAGCTCGCCAGGTAACTACGCAGGCATGGGGAAATCGTCTCGCAAAACCGACAGCACCGCCGCGGAAGCACCGCTCACCATCGAGGCGATCATGGCCGAGCACCTGGAGACGGTCCGCCGCTACGTCGAGCGGCAGGGCTTCCGCGGCGCGGATCGAGACGACCTGGTCCAGGAGATCTTCCACGGCGCCTCGCGGTCGCTGCCCCGGTACGATCCCCGCATCGCCAGCGTGCGCACCTGGCTCCTGCGGATCGCGTTCAACCTGACTTCCAACGAGCGCAATCGCGCCCATCGCCGGCACGAAGAGCTGTGGCCGGAGGAGGCGCTGGAAGGCCTCTCCAGCCGAGCGCCGGATTCCGAGACACGGCTCATCGAGGCGCAACAGAGCGATATCCTCGCGGGTCTGCTCCAGGAGGTCCCTCCGCGGCGCCGCGCGATCCTTGTCGCGCACGACCTCGAGGAGGAGGCGGTCCAGGACATCGCCGAGGAGCTCGCGATGCCACGCAATACCGTGTGGAACGACCTCCGGCTCGCGCGGCTGAGCCTCGACGCCGCCGCGCGGCGCTGGCGAGCGCGGAGACGCGGCCGTGGCGCCCTGATTGCGCCGCTCGCCTTCGCGTTCGGCGCGACCGAAGCGCGCGCCTCGTCGGGGCCGCTCCACGGAGGCCGGCTGCGGCGGCTGCTCGGCCTGGCTCGCCGCGCCTTCCGGCGCGCGCTGTCTCACGGCGCGGCCCGCCCGGCGGCGAGCTCGTGGAACGCGTCGCTGGCACCCCCACGTGCCGTCCGCCGATCGACGGCCAGCGCCGCAGCCGGCGTTGCGGCGGGCGCGCTCGTCCTGCTGGCCGCCGGCGGGCGCGGCGAGATCCCGCCGCCGAGCGCCCATGCGCTCGCGCTTCGCTCCCCGCAGGCCGCATGGCCCGCTCAGCGCGGCAGCGCCGTCCCCTCGGGCCCGGAGGTGCCCTCGGAGGAGCGGGCTGAAAGCGACGTGAGCGGCGCCCTCACGACCGCGCGCCGCGACCCGGCGAGCCCGCGATACCCGCCCGGCCCTCGTCGGGGCGAACGCATCCAACTGCCCTCCTCCGAGGCCCGGCTGATCCGGCAGGCCTTCGCGGCGCTCGCCGCCGGTCGCCACGACGCCGTGCGGCTCCTGCTCGAGCAACACCGGCGCGACTTCCCGCGAGGCGCCTACGCAGGAGATCGCGAGGAGCTCCTGCGACGGCTGCGGGCGGCGGCGCACCGCGACTGATACGCGGTCGCGGCCCGGTCAGCCGCGGAGAGCGTCCGATTCGTGCCATTCCGTCCCGTTGAGCCCGTCAGTCGTTGCCATGGCCCCTCGCGCTCTGCCAACATCAGCGCGTTTTGCTCAACCCAAGGAGGCGCCTATGGCAGACCCCTATATCGATCCTTTCGAGACGAAGATTTATGGCAAGTTCGCGCGCGAGCAGATGGCCGCGGTCCTGATGGGCAAGGTCGCTGCCCTCGACGGCATGGTCGAGTTCGCGATGGGCAAGCAGCTCCTCGCCGATCAGGCGATGTCCGAGCTCCTCGATCGCCAGCCCAAGCCGGCGCCGGAGCTCGACAGCGCCGAGGTGCTCGACGAGGCGCGGGACGTCATCGTGCGGTTCGGCTCGTACCTCGACTCGCTCAAGGGGAGGCCGGTCGATCCAAGGCTGTTCTTCCGCGGCGAGATGCCGAGCGTCCTCGCGCGCCGGCGGATCACCAAGCTCACCGCCGCCGTCGGGCACATCGCCGACGAGCTCGAGAGGCAGCGCGAGAAGGTCCGCGGCGCGGACGCATGGCTGACCGAGCTCAGGGAGGTGCACGAGAAGCTCGGGATCCTCGAGCGGCAGCAGCGCGCCACGCGCGTCGAGCGGCTCGAGCTCGGCCCCGAGGTGTCGACCGCGCGCGAGGCCTGGCTGGGTGTCTACAACGCGAACAAGAGCCTCGTGCGCGGGCTGCTCGCCCACCTGGGCAAGCCCGAGCTCCTGCCGCTCATCTTCGACGACCTGGCCGAGGTCCACCGCGCGACCGGCGTCAGCGACGCCCTCCCGCCCGGCCAGCCGGCCGCGCCGGCACCCGCGCCGTCCGCCCAGCCGGGGGCCTCGCCGGACGCGTGAGCCCGCGGCCCGCTGCAAGGCTTGATGCAAGTCTTGCAGCGGGCGACTCGGTCGCCGAGTCAGCCGTTTCAAGGCTTGAGACGGCCGACTCGGGCGGCCAGAGGGGCGGCTCAAGGCTTGAGACGGCTGAGTCGGCGGCCGAGGGAACCGTTTCAAGCCTTGAAATCGCCGGCTGGGCGACCGAGTCGGGCGTCTCAAGCCTTGAAGCGGGCTACAGCGCGCCGGGGAGGACGATTTCAAGGCGGCGCGGACATCCTCTTGTTGCTGATCAGCTCGGATTTCCTCGCAGCGGAGGACACAGAGGCGTGGATCGGGCTCGCGCAGCAGCGGCGCAAGCTCGAGGGCACCCGGGTGATCCCCGTTCTCCTCCGGCCGGCGGTGCTCCCCGTGGACCTCGAGGCGCTGGCGCCGCTCCCGCGCAACCGGCGGCCGATCTCGACCTGGGCTACGCAGGGGTGCTCGCTCGCGTCCGCAAGTCCATGGCGTAAGCGCATCGGCCCGCGCCCAGCGCAGCCAGGCGTGTCGTCAAGACGGCACGGACTCAATCGACAAATTCCAGTGGCGGGTTTCGGTCGCCCGCTCGTCCTGTAGGTCGCCACGCGCTTGCCGAGCTCGGAAGCCTGGCGGCTGAGGCAGGGGGCGGTGGCTGAGCCGGGACGCATCACGTCGCCTGGCTTCTGCGCGTGGCGCGCCTGCTAGGCCGCGCGGCATGCGGCGCAGCAGACGCATCGAGGTCACCTTTGAGCCCACGCACCGGTCGGCGGAGCAGCTGAAGCTGGCCTACGCCATCGTGGTGCCGCCGAGCCGGCGCGAGGTGCGTTCGGAGGTCGACGCGCTGGCGCGGCGACAGCCGACCGAGGTGCCTCGATCGCGTGGCAAGGGAGGGAAGGCTGCATGAAGAAGGTCGCGCTGTACGCGCGTGTTTCGTCGGATCGGCAGACCAGGCAGGCCACCGTCGACAGCCAGGTGGCGGCGCTGAAGGAGCGAGCCTTGGCCGACGGCCATCACGTCTTGCCGGCAGACGTGCACGTCGACGATGGGTGCAGCGGCGCAACGCTGATCAGGCCGGCGCTGGAGCGGCTTCGCGACCGCATCGCCGAGGGGGTGGTCGATGTGCTGTACGTCCACAGCCCCGACCGACTTGCGCGACGCTACGCCTACCAGGTGCTGCTGCTCGAAGAGTTCTCCGCGCGCGGCGTCTCGATCGTGTTTCTGCAAGGCGCGTCCGGGGTAAACGCGGAGGACCAGCTGCTGGTTCAGGTTCAGGGGATGCTCGCCGAGTACGAGCGAGCGCGGCTCGCGGAGCGATGCCGTCGCGGGAAGCTGCACCGGGCCAGACAAGGGATGGTCAACCCGCTGTCGACCGCTCCGTACGGCTACCGCTACGTGCGTCGCTCGGACGCCGAGCCGGCGCACTACGAGATCGTGCGGTCGGAGGCGAACGTCGTGCGCGCCATCTTCGACGCCTTCGTGCACCAGCAGACGCCTCTGCGGACGATCGCGCGCAGGCTCAACACGCAGCAGATCCCGACGCCCAGGGGTGGCTGTTGGAGAGGGTCAAGGTTGCACGAGCTGCTCCGCAATCCGGCCTACATGGGGCAAGCGGCCTACGGCAAGCGCGAGTCGGTTGAGTCGCGGCCGCTCCGGCCTCGCCGGAGCAAGCCCCGGATAGCGCGCGGCGGTGCAAGGACACATCGGCGAAGACCGGCCGACCAGTGGATCTCGATCCCGGTGCCGCCGATCGTGTCGGCCGAGGTCTTTACCGCCGCGGGCGAGCAGATGATGCGCAACAAGCAGCTGTCGCAGCGGCACGCGCGAGGGCAACGCTACTTGCTGCAGGGCCTCGTTGTCTGCGCGCGCTGTGGTTACGCCTTCTGCGGCCGGTCGGCCTCGAAGCCGTCGAGCTCCGTCATCTACCGCTACTATAGCTGCACCAGTGTGCAAGCGGTGCGCCACGGAACTGCCCGTGCTTGCAACAACCCCTCGGTACGCGCCGAGATGCTGGACGCGCAGGTCTGGGATTCGGTGCGGCAGGTGCTGCAAGAGCCCGAACGACTCGAAGAGGAGTGGCTGCGCCGCAGTGCCGCCGATGGCGCTGCGGCTGATGCGCAGCTCGAGCGCGCTCAAGCCGAGCGATGGGTCGTCCACCACCAGCGCAGCCTCAAACGGCTGTTGGATGCCTACGAGGCAGGCGCGATCTGCTTGGAGGAGCTGCTGCCGCGCGCCGAGCGCCTACGCGAACAGATCCGAAGGGCAGAGCAGGCCGTCAAGGAAGCCGAGGACAGGCTCTCCCAGAACGCGGTCCTGAGCGCCGTGGTCACGCGGCTGCAAGACTTCGCCGAGCGCGTTGGGCGGGGTCTGGAGCACCTCGATTGGCAGGGGCGCCGTCAGTTGATCCGAACCCTGGTGGCACGGGTGGAGATCGACGAGGAGCAGGCGACGGTCGTGTACCGGTTGCCCTCGTCTGGCGGACGTCCGGGCGGCGGCCACGTGGATCCGAGCGCGCCGTCCAGCTCATCGGCCGGGTCCCCGGGTTGTCGATTGAGTCCGTGGCGCCAAAGCGTCGCGAGCGCCCCGAAGCTAGCGAGCCCGACCGAGGCATCCTTGAGGATCTCGAGGGAGGGCGAGCGACGATTCGGGGCGCTCGCGACGCTTTGACGACACGCCCCACCGAGATCCCCTCGCCAATCAGTAGCTCGGCGGCAGTGGGCACGCCCGCGGAGTCGTCGCGGTCGTGCGCTCCGCTGCCAAGAGCGAAAGGTTCTGCTCGATGCCGGGCAAGTGCGGATTGGCGTTGCAAGCGCGACGGTAGCTTGCCTCCGCGCTCTCGAGATTACCGAGCAGCTGTTCGACGGCGCCAAGGCTGGCGTGGGCCTCGGACAGCTCCGGAAAGACGCGGGTGGCGCGGAGGAACGCTGCTCGCGCTTCGGTCAGCCGTAGCTGCCGGCGCCGTTCGTTGCCGACGTTGTATTCGACGACGCCCAGCACCTCGGATTGGCTGAGTGGACGCGCGTATTCGCGCGCCGAGCCGCCCGGTACCGGAAAGCGCTGGCCGTACCACGCGTCCGGCATCGCCTCACCGGCGCGCAGCAGCTCCACGTTGCGCGCGCCGCCCTGTTCCTGCACCCGCACGTAGAAGTGCCCAGGCATCATCACCCCGGACGCCGAATAGCCGAGCGCGTCAGCCAGCGCGAGAAACAAGGTACCAAGGCCAACGCAGCTTCCCCGGCGGCGCTCCAGCACGCCGGGCAGGCACACGAAGGCTAGATTCGTGTCGGCCACTTCGCGCACGAAGCTCCAACGACCGAACAAGAGCTCACTCAACACCGTAGCAGGCGAGCGCTGGGGCGACGAAGCGAGCGCGCTCTCCGCCTCGTCGACGAGACGCGAAAGCTCCGTCAGGCTCCAGGTCACCTGGCTCTCGTCGACAAACGCGATGTCACGGGCCAGGCCGATCAGGGCGCGGCCGAACGCAAGCTCTCGGCGCGGAACGCGAAAGCAGCCGCCGCCCGCGAGCAAGAGCAGGAGCAGGAGCGAGCGGCGCTTCATGGCTTCTTCAGCGGCTCCCAGTCTTCCCAGTAGTTGTAGAGATCACGCGCCGTCATCATCCAGATGACCAGCTTTTTCGTGCCGAGCGCCTCGACGCTGCGACGCAGAAGCTTTTGCCGCACGTTGGGGCCGCCGCCGTAGCTCATGACCAAGTCGAGCGGATACGCGATGCCACGCGCGAGGTGCGCCGAGACGCCAGCGTGCTCGGCGTCCGTCAGCTGATAGACGGCGGTGAAACTGTCGCCCAAGAGCACGACCGGGCTATCCGGGTCGTCGTCGTACGGCTTGCCGTCGGCAACGACCCGGTGCGCCACGAGCGTCTCAGGCGCGTATTTCTTCTGCTCAGCTTCCGGCAGTCGCGAATGCAGATCGCCGAAACGGGTGAAGCTGGTCTCGCGCAAGTCGTAAGCGCGCTTCTGCTTGGCGAGATCGGCGTACCAGGGGTACTTCTTCACGCGGGTGGCCAAGAGGTCTGCGGCCAAGCGCAGCCCACGGTCGGTCCAGTGCGTGTCTTGGCGCTGGAACAGAAACGGCCCCGCTGCGCTCGTGACCTTTGCCTGCAGAAATGCCGGCAGCAGGTCCACGATCTCCACGCCTTCCTTGCTGAGCCTTTCGATCAGCTTGCGGAAAGCCGGATTGATGACCTGGCCCGAGAGCGCTGAGAAAGCGGGGTCCAACTTTTCCGGATACACCTCGAGCTTCGTCGGGACCGGCACGAACAAGAAGTCGACCCCCTGCTCGTCGAGCAGCTTCTTGAATTCGAGGATCACCGGCAGCGGGTTCTTTCCCTTGCGTTGCTGCTCGAGATCACCACCGCTGACGTACTCGAGGTCGTTGCGGTAGAACAGAAAGCCATCTCGCCCAGCCAGCGCCTTGACCTTCGGCGGCATGCCTTTGAGCCGTTTCTTCAGGGCGTCATGGGTCGGCGTGAGCTTGGCCATCCACATCGGCCAAGAGCCGCCCGCCTGGGCCAGCTCGCGCTGCACCGCCTCGAGCCCCGGCGCGGGATTCGGCGACGGACGTGTCTTGCTTAGCCGAAGCGCCGGCTTCGCGGGCGCAGCGGCCGCGAGCGCCGCGCCTTCGCCACGCACCAGAAAGACGTTGTACGTGGCTTTGCCTTGCGGCTTGCCGCGCAGCACGATGGTCGGCGCCGGAAAAGCGCGCCCGCCCAGCTCTTGCTTGATGTAGGGCTCCGTCTGCGCGTCCGGAAAGCTCGGTCCCACCGGCATGAGATCGGTGTTGAAGGACGGGTACCAATACGACGAGAGTTGGTTCGCCCAAGCCTTCACCTCGCTCGGCGACAGCACCGGCGCCACGTAGTCCTTCTGAATCGCAGCCACAAGCACGGGAGTGACGACGCCAGGCGCCACTCGGCCATAGAGCTCGGGAAAGCCGTCCCCGTCCTGATCGGCGGAGCCCGCAAAAGGCTTGAACCAAGGCTGAAACTCTACCTTGGCCCACAACTCCACTGCGCCCGACGCGGCCTGATGAATGAACACCTCGCTCAGCAGCTGGCCGGAGGAGCCGGGCGGCAGCTGCAGGCCCCACCGCTCGCTGCGCACGGCTGAGCCAACCTCGGCCAGCGCTTCGGCCCCCGCTACCTTGTGCGCTTGCAAAAACTCCGACAGCGGCGCGAACGCCAGCGCTTGCTGCTGCTCGACCGGCGAGAGCGGCGTCTTCGCGAGATCGCTCGTCAGGCTGCCCTGGTCGAGCCGACCCGCGAACGCGCGCGAGGTATCGGGCGTGCCCGCGGCCGACATGGGCGTCTCTGGCTCCGGGTCGGCGATCATGAAGTTGCTGTGATAGGCGGCGTAGTCCAACGCGGCGCGCGTCGGGCGTGCCACCTCACGCACCCAGACCTGCGAGCGCGTTCGCGCATAGCCTTCGTTCAGCGTATGGACGTAAGCGTGCTCGACGCGCGTGCCCTCTCTCGCATCACCCCAGGGAAGCTTCGCAGACCCGGCGTGACAAGCAACAATGCCAAGCGCCGATGCGGCGGCGAGCAAGCCCCAAAACCCAAGAGCGCGCTTACGCTGCGTCATAGCGACCTCGACGATAGTTCCACATCACTCGAAGCACCCGGAGCCCGTACGTCAGCGGGTTCAGGTGCGAGACCTCGTCCCCGTAGTGCGTGGGCACCGGCGCCTCGCCGACCGAAAGCCCACGTGCCCGCGCCGAGGCGATGACCTCCAAGTCGAAATCGAAGCTGTCAGACAAGTCGTGAAACGGCAGCGCCAGCGCGCGCGGCCCATAGAGCAGGTAGCCGCTGTGGTAGTCAGTCATCGAAAGCGACAGCGTCCGGTTCTCGATGCGGTTCAGCAGCGCATTGCCGACGTACTTGTAGAGGGGCATACCACCCTGCAAGGCCGTGCCCGCAGCGATGCGCGAGCCCTGCAGCAGATCGAGCCCGCGACGCGAAAGCTCCCCGATCAGCCCGGGCAAGGCCTCGGGCGCATACTGACCGTCGGCGTGGATACAGGCGACCAGATCCGGCGCATCGGCGCAAGCCTTGGCCAGACCGTCTTTCATCGCCGCACCGTAACCGCCGTTGTTGGGCCGCCGGAGCAAGCTGAGGCGAAACGCCGACGAGCTGTGGCGCTCGACCCTACGGGCCGTGTCGTCGCGACTGCCGTCGTCGACGACCACCACGTGGGTGGGCCCCGACGAAGCCAAGCCGCCGACGCGCTCCAGCACCGACTCGATGTGCCGGGCAGCGTTGTACGCAGGGATGACGACCGTTACCTTCATGCGGAGCTCGCGAGCTGGGAGAGCGAGGATGCCGCTGCGACGCGAGCGCCGTAGCGCTCGACGTAGTCGTGCACGATCGGCGGCAAGGAGGTGGCCAGGCGTCGCCGGGGCTTCCAACCGAGCAGTCGCTGCGCTTTCTGAACGTCGGGGATGCGTTCCTGCGTGTCGTCGTAGCCGGGGCCATAGAACTCGGCGGCCGACACCGCGCGAAACTGGGCAGGCGCACGCTCGGGTAACCGCTCAGCGAAAGCGTCGGCCAGCAGCCGAGCGAGCTCCGCGATACTGACGTCATTGTCCGGGTTACCGATGTTGAAGATCTGACCTCTACTCTGCTTCGGCCGCTCGAGCACGCGGCACACGGCTTCGACCATGTCGCTCACATCCATGAACGCCCGCCGTTGCGCGCCGCCGCCCACGAGCGGCAAGGGCTCCCCTCGCAGCAGCGCGCTCATGAAGCAGGCCAGCACGCGGGGTGTCCCCTCCCCGTCGATGCCGGGCAGGAAGTCCATGCGCGCGCCGATGGTGTTGAAGGGCCGAATGATCGTGAACGGCAACGCGCCGTGCTGACCGTGCGCCCAGATCACCCGCTCGAGCAGCTGCTTGGCGCACGAATACGTCCAGCGCTCGCGCCCCACGGGGCCGAGCAAGAAGCACGAGTCGTCCTCGTGCATACGCGCGGTCGGCAGCCCCTGCGCGTCCAGCGCGGTGCGCCCGTAAACCTCGGCGGTCGAGAAATGAATCAAGCGCACGGCGCGCTCCGCGCAGCGTTTCACGAGCGGCAACAGGTGCGTGAAGCTGGCGTCGATGACCTCCAGCGGGATGGTCGAGTACTGGGCTGGGTTGCAAAGCGCCGTGAGCGAGATCACGACCTGACAGCGCTCGGTCACGTCCTCGACGAGCCCCGGCGCCTCGACGCGCGCCTCGATGCGCCGCACGCGCGGGTCCCAACACTCGAGCTTGGTCAAATCCACGTCGACGGCGTCGACCTGGCAGGCAAAGCGCTCAAGCAAAGCCGGCACCAGGTGCGAGCCGATGAAGCCGCCCGCGCCGACCACGGCGATGCGCGTTTCCCTCACGGTGAGCCACTCCCGGCCGACGGAATGAAGACGTCGGGCCAGCGATCATTGGCCGAGTTGTAGGTGAGGCGCGCGGCCTTTTCGGGCGGCGTGCCCACCTCCCACAGGTAAATCTCGTAGTCGGCGGTGTCGTGGTCGTGACCGCGCTGGGTGATGCCCCAGACCATCCATTTGCCGTCGCGCGACAGCTGCGGGAAGTACTCGTGCGAGCGGCGACCCGGCAAGTCCATGAACTGGAGCTTGTCCAAGTCGACGTCCTCCGGCGGCGTGCCGTTATCGATCGGCATGCGCAGCACCCGGCTATCGCCGTTCCCGGTTGGGTGAACCCAGTAGATGGCCGTGTGATCCGGCGTCCAGTTCACCTGGCAGCCCAGCCCGGTCTGGGTCCAGGCCTTCTTGGCGATGTTCCAGATGCCGGTTTCGCGCTTCGAGCCGCGCAGCGTGATGGCGAGGTACTTGCCGTCACTCGAAAGCTCCGGCTGCTGCAGCAAGGCGCCGTCCAGATCGGATACGCCCTCGCTGTCCATCAACTGCGTCTCTGCGCCGCTGCCGAGCTTGCTGCGAAAGACCTTCGTGCCGCGTACGAACAGGATCTCATCCTCCGAAATCCAGCTACCCCAGCTCGCGCTCTCGACGACCTTCTTCGGCTCGGAGCCGTCCGGCTTGATCGTGTAGATGTCCCATTTGTCGCTGGCGTTGGCGTCGCGTTCGCTCACCCAGCCTTGTTTGCTGCGGGAAAACAGGATTTGCGCGCCGCTCGGAGAGAACCTCGGGAACCAGTCGACCTCGTCGCCCTTGGTGATCTGTTTGACGTCCGAGCCGTCGGTCTTCATCGTGAACAGGTCGTGATTGCCCACGCGGGAGCTGGACCAGACGATGGTGCCGTTGGCCTTTTCGCCGACCTCGCGCATCAGCGCGACGTCCTCCGCGGGCGGGGCTTCGTCGGCACCCTTCGGGGGCTCGCCCGAAAAGACCGAACATCCGAGCACAGCCGAGCAGCACAGAGTACCAATTTGCCGCAGTGGGAAACGCAGGCTCATCTAATTTGTCCTTTCTCGAGCTTCACTCGCGCGGGGTGCGAGGGTGGCCGCCTCGACGGCGGGTGAAGGAGAACAGTGACGCAACCCAGCGCGCACGCCGAGCGGCGCGTAGCCGAGGTCGTTCATGGCTTCGGTCGGGTCGAGATCGGCGTCGTTGACGACGCCGGCTATCGCGCTCGAGGTGAGCGGGGGCCGCTTCATGAACACGGGGAGCACGGCTGCTAGCGCCCGGCACGCCCACACCGGTAGGTGCAAGAAGGGCCGAGGCCGATCGTGATGAAGCAGCAGCAGCTCCGCGAGCTCGCGCATCGAAATCACCTCCGCGCCGCTGAAGTTGTAGGTCTTGCCGTGCGCGATCGGCGCATTGGCGAGCCGCACGAGGCCGTCGACGACATCCTCGGACCAAACGGGCCTTTTGAGCGCGCCCCCGGCGCCGATGAACGGCACCACCGGAAACCGCCGCAAGTAGTCGAGGAACATCAGGAGCTCCTGACCGCCGCCCTGCTCGTAAACCAGCGTGGGCCGCACGATCGTGTAGGCGAGCCCTGAGCCCTGGACGAGACGCTCGGCCTCGAGCTTGGACTCGGCATAGCGCGTGCGACGGGGGTAAACGACGGAGGCCGACGAGACGTACACGAAGTGCGGCACCCCCGCTCTTCGCGCCTCCGCGACAAGGTGCGCCGTGCCGTCGCGGTTGACGCGCTGAAACATCGTGGGGTCGTGGGTGATGATGATGGCGGCCAAGTGGTAGACGAGGTCGACGCCGCGACACACGCCGGCCAATGTGTTCGGATCGCTGATATCGCCTTCGCGCACGTCGCAGCCCAGCGCATCCATGCGCGCTCGCAACGGATCACCGGGCAGCACGAGCGCTCGCACTTGCCAGCCCGCTATGCGCAGCCGCGCCGTCAAGCGGGCGCCCATCACGCCGGCGGCGCCGGTAACCAGGGCTGTCGGCATCCTACGGAGCCCCCGCAGGCTTGGGAGTCGGGAAATCCAGCGGAATCCAATCTCCGACCGACAACTCGCGCGCAGCGAACTCCCAGACCACCACGCGCTTGCCCGCCAGGCGATCTTGGCCGGCGTTCAGCTCGCGCGCGAGCGCTTGGCGCGTAGCGAAAGCACCGGAGTCGTTCTGCGCGATCACGTCGATGGGGCGACCAAGCGCCAGGGCCAAGTGCGGGGCCAGGCCGGACGCATTGCCCCAGCCCATTCCCTCGAGCGTGAAGATGTTGGTGAAGCTGTCGCCGAGCAGGAGCACGTCGGCGCTCTCGTCAGGCTCCCAGGGCGCGCCGGCCGCGTCCTGCACTTGGTGCACGACCACGCTCTCCGCTTGAAACAGGCTCTGATCGTCGGGCAGCTTGAGCATGTCGACCAGATCACCGACGCGCGAAGCCGGCTGCGGAACGCCGTGCAGCACGGGCTTCTCTGCCAGCTTTGGCAATACCCCGAGCCCGATCACAAGCTGGCCGAGGTCGGCGGCGATGCGCTCCATGTAGCCGGGCGTAAAATGCGTATCTTGAGCCAGGAAAAGCGGCTCGGTACGGGGCTCAGGCACGCTGCGGCGCGCGTCGAGCACGGCCACGCCGGCTGCTCGAAGCTCGCTCAAGAAGCGGTCGTAGTCGACATTCTGCGCCATTTCGACGCGCCCATCACGCCCAAGAAGTGGACCCGGCTCGATCCCAGCCTTGTCCGGCATCGGCAGGAGCACGAGGCGAATCCCGCGTTGCGCGAGCGCTCGCTGGAACGCCAAGATGGCGGGTCGCGGATCCGGGTGGATGGGCTCCTGGCCTGCGTCGAGCGCTTCCCTGGCGCGGCCCCGCAGCACCTCGGGCTCCAAGAATCCGGGCCCGCTGACGTGCAGCACACCGGGCGTGTAATAGAGCCAGCCGCCGTGTCCGACGACCGCGAGCTTGTTGCCCACACGTAGACGAGTGAGCAGCAGCTGCACGCGGGGCTGGACCCAGGACTTGGCGTACGAGGCATCCTCGATGCCCTTCTCGAGCTGACGCAGGTTCTCGGCCGTCGGTGGGCGGCGCACCAGATCCGCGAGAGGCGATTCCTCACCCTCGCGCTTCTCGAGGTAGGCCTGCGCCAGCGGAACAGCGTAGATCGCCCCTAGAAACAGCAGCGTGAGCAGCCAGGCCGCGCCGCGACTCACGTCGGTCGCGATGATACCGCGGCGCAGCTGCTCGTCGCCTGTGGGGTCGGTCGGACCGCCACTGCGTTCGATGGCGGAGGACGAGGGAGGCAAGGTACTTTGCATCGCGCGGCCTCAGAACTGAAAGTACAGAAACGGGTTGATGGTCTGCGTCCACATCATCAACGTCGCGAGCACCATCGTGGCCGCCACGAACGCGGTACGGGGCAAGGACAAGCGCCGCGTGAGCTCCCAACTGTTGGGCATGCCGAAGATCACGACCGCGGCCAAGGCGAATAGCCCCACGTAGTACCGCGGGTGGAGCGCGCCCGCCACGACGTCCGCCGCCGGCGAAACGGCGGCGAGCCCAAACAGCGAGCCCAGGTAGGTCACCGCCTGATCGAGCGTCTTGGCGCGGAAGAACACCCACGACAGGCACACGATCAAGAAGGTGAAGGCGACGCCGACAGCAGGTGGCAGGCGGCGCAGCGGATGAGCTTTACCGAGCCTGCGCTCCACCCCGAGCATGCCACCGTGAATGCCGCCCCAGATTACGAAGTTCCAGCTGGCACCGTGCCAGAGCCCACCGAGCAACATGACAACCATCAAGTTGGCGTACGTGCGCAGGGGGCCTTTGCGATTGCCACCGAGCGGGATGTACAAATAGTCGCGCAGCCACGTGGACAGGCTGATATGCCAGCGCCGCCAGAACTCCGTGATGCTGCGCGACTTGTAGGGTGAGTCGAAGTTCTGGATCAGCACGAAGCCGAGCATCAGCGCCAAGCCCACGGCCATGTCTGAGTAGCCGGAGAAATCGAAGTAAATCTGGAACGCGTAAGCGACCAGCCCGAACCACGCGTCGTAGAAGTGCTTGGCGCCACCGGCGAACGCCGTATCGGCGATGTGCCCCATCGGGTTGGCCAGCAGAATCTTCTTACCCATTCCCAGCGAGAAGAACGCGACGCCGCGCGCGAACTTCTCGAGCGTGTGCTGGCGCACGCGCATTTGTTCCTCGAGCGCCGCATAACGGATGATGGGGCCCGCCACCAAGTCGGGGAAAAAGGCCTCGAAACACATGTAGTCGGTGAAGCGCCGCATCGGTCGGGCGTCACCGCGGTACACGTCGATGGCGTAGCTCATCGCCTTGAACGTGTAAAAGGAGATGCCCACCGGCAGAACGATGTGCAAGACCGGCACGATCTGCGTCGAGCTGCCGAAGAGCGCGCCAAGCGCGTTGATGTTCTCGGCGACGAAGCCCGTGTATTTGAACACCGCGAGCATCCCGAGGTTGGTGACGATGGACGTCGCCAGCACCAGCTTCATCTGGCGGGTCCGCACGACCTCGGGACCAATCACGGGCGGTAAGCCGTCGACGTCGGGCAGCCGTGACATCTTCAGAAGCAAGAGGCCGCACACGTAGTCGACGCTCGAGCCGAAGAACATGATCACGGCCCAGCTCGGGTTCGCCCAGCCGTAAAATACGTAGCTCGACACGGCGATGAGGGCCGTGCGGGCCCGGCCCGGCAGGGCGTAGTACGCGGCCAGTACCAGCGGCAAGAAGTAGAATAGGAAGATATGGCTGGAAAAGACCATATCAGCGGCTCACGGGGCCCACGGGCGCCAGCCCTTGTCCTTCATCGTCGCGAGCGCTCGCTGCACCCAGGTGCGATGGCCGTCCAAATTGAAGTGATGGTCGTCTTGCATGCCCACGCCCTCGGCCGAGACGAGCGTGAAGTTCGACACCACGCTCGGGCACCTTTCGATCTCGGGACGGATGGCGTTCGCCACGGCGCCGCCGACCACGAACTCGCCCGAGCTTTCCACCTCGTAGTCGTTCATCAATGCAGGCAGCGTGGGCTCGCCGATGTCGTTGCGAATGGCGGTCACGAGAGTATTGATGCATTCGGGAAAACCGGAGCGATCGGCGGCAGTGCCGTGTCGCTCGGTGATCCCGAGATAGATGAAGATGCCGCCAAAGGTCACCCGCCCCTTGATGGCCTTCGGTGCGGCGATCAGCTTGTCGTAGTAGAGGCCGCCCGGAATGAACTGGGAGCAGTAGGCCGAGGGCCACCCAAACCCGAGCGAGATGAAATAGTAGTCGGGCGCGAGCATCGCGGCTTCCTTGACCAGCGCCGTACCCGGCCCGCCGGCGGCAGTGTCACCCGCGGTCTTCGGCTCGATCGCGAGCTCCGGCGCCGAGCCAGGGTGGTACATGAAGGCGTGCGGATGGGTCTCCGTGAAATGGAACGGGCGTGAGCTTTGGGGCCTCGTGGCGCGACCGGCCATGTTGGAGTGACCGATGTGAATGAAGGCGATCGCGTGCTCCCTCGGAACGTCAACGCCTCCAAGGTTGATGGTCACGCCCGAAGGCGCCGGCCCACCGCCGGACCCCGCGTCGCTGGTCCCGCTGCTCCCGCCGCCACCGCTCCCACTCGCCGCAGTCATGGCACCGCCGACCGAAGCTCCACCCGTAGTGGTCGCCGCTCCAGCGCCGCTCGATGCCCCGAAGTCGTCGCCCGTCCCGACGGCCTGCGTGTCGTGCGGGTGCTCGGCGACCCCGCAGGCGAGCCCGCCGACCAGCGCGAACAAGGAAACGAGCGCCCACCGAGACCTGGACAGGCTCACGTTGAGAAGTGTTTTCATCGTCGACTCTCCTCCAAGTTCACCAAGATCCGCGTCGCTTCGGGGTCGAAAGGCCGGACGCGCAAGGCACGCCGTAGAAAGCCCAGGCCTTGCGCCGATTCGCCCCTTCGCAGGGCGATCAACGCCATGAGATTCAGGCTCCCGACGTCGTCGTCCTGGGAAACCAAGCTCTGCCGGGCGAGCCGCTCGGCGGCATCGAGCTCACCCGCTGCAAAGCGAAGACGCGCTTCGAGGGCTCGGGCTTGCGGCGTGTCGAGGCTCGCGAGCGTACGCTCCGCTTGCTCGAGCTGACCGAGCACGCCGTGCAACGTGGCCAGGCTCAGACGTGCCGCGGCGTGCACCTTTGGGGAATCCGCGAAGCGCTGCCCCAGCTGGACCAAGGTGCGGTCCGTCTCGCTGGCTTCACGGAACGGCTGCTCCGCGACGCCGAGCGTAAGGTCGCGGCGAGCAAACAGCACCTCCGAGCCGTCCGTGTAGAGCAGCTTCCAATCAGCGCTCGCGTAGAGGTGGCCAATCAAGCGCTGGTAGCGCTCGGGGAACATCACCGGCAAGACCACGTAGGCGAAGGAATGACGCGCCTGAAAAGCTTCGAAACGCTCTGGCTCGTCCGCAAGCCTCAGGTACTCGGCAAACTCGTCGGCGGTGCGCAACACGAGCCGAGTGTCAATGTACGGCCGAAACCGCGGATAGAGCCGCCAGATCAGGTAGCCTCCGTAATGATCGGCCGCAAAGACGTCGCCCCCGGGCAGCGCGTCGAGGCGCACAGCGCTTTCGGCCGGCACCCGGAACGGGCTCGGATCCGCCAGCGGCGGCTCGCGCGCCGCCGCCGATGCCGAAACGAGCAGCAGCGCGCTCAGGAGCACCGCGTTGAGACCCACCGCCGCGCGCACGCCCGCGCGGCGAAAGCTCGAGACACAAAGCCGCCGGAGCGCCGGGGCCAGATTGACCGCGAAGATCGGCGCCCCGACCCAGTACAGCAGGAGCACGTTGCGGTTGCTCATCAAGGCCAGCCCCGCGAAGCCGAGCAGCAGCAGCGCATGGCTCAGTCTCAAGCGGCGCCCGGCCAGGAGCACGGACAGAGCGAGCAGCGCCAGACACCATTTGAAGTGCCAGAACTCGCCGTCTGACAGGCGTTCGAGCTCGAAGGGCGGTAGGTTCTCCGCCACGTCGTGGGCGAAGACTTGGTGCTCGCCGGGCAACAAGCGCCCGAGCAGTAGCGCCGGCAACGCTGCGCCGCGCAAGCCAAACGGCGTGAGACACGTCGCCAGCAAACACCCCCCCAGCGTCGCGAACAGCTGCTGTACCCGCGCCCACGGTGCCAGCGCACCAGCGTGTTCGCGCGCAAATGGCCACGCACGCGTCTGGCCGAAGCTCGCCCAGCCGAGCGCCGCCACCGCGTACGCCGCGATCACCGCGGGGCCAAGCGCCGAAAGGCCCTGGAAATTCGCCCAAACCAGCTGCGCCAAGGGCAATAGCAGCAGGTGCCGGACCCGGCCGTCGCGCCGAAAGCGCTCGAGCGCGAACCAGAAGAACGCGAGCAGGACGAGCGTGCCTATCACGGGCCGGACGAGCAAGAGCGAGCGAGCCGCCAGAAGCCCGCCGACCAGCGACGTCACGAGGAGCCCCCTCGCCCACGAGCCGCGCCGCGCTTCGAGCGCGAAGTAGAGGAGGCCCGCGCCCAGGCCGATCAGCGCGCACTTGACCAAAACAAGCCCGACGAGGCCGACCGCCTGGTGCACCGCGTACACCGCAAGCTGAAAGAGCCAGTGCACGTCGACCCAGGCACGCCCTTGCGCGCTGACCGAGAAGGGATCGGTGAACAGGAGCCCACGCCGAGCGACCATCTCGCGACCTGCCGCGAGGTGCCACCAGATGTCGCCGTCGGCCGAAGGCGCGAGCCCCGTCGAGGCCGCACCCAGGCCGAGCAACGCCGCGACGAGCGGCGTGCGATGGCGGAGCAGGGCGGCGACGGGCAACATGACCACTTCTCAGAACGGTGAAACGGTGAAGCCGATGCCTGCCGTCCACGGCTGCAGGCCCACGCCCTGGCTGCTGTTGGCGGCGCCGTCGACAACTCCGCGCGTGTCCCAGCCGAGCGGCAGCGACACGCCCCCCAAGATCGCCAGCCAGGCGTTCGACCACTCCACGGCCAGCGTGCCGGTGACTGCCCACAGCTGCACCTCCTGGTCAAGCCCACGGTCACGATCCGCACCGAAGAAATGCGACAGCGACAGGCCGAGCGACGGCACCAACGGCCCCCAGAAATAGCCCGAGTAGCCGTAGATCGCGGCCGCCGGTGCGCGGTAGTTGCCCAGCTCGTTTTCCCCGCCGCGGTAGCCGAACGAGCCGCCCAGCACGATCAGCCCCCACGTCTTGTCGATCGTATGGTCGAGCGTCAGGCTGCCGCTCACCTTGCCAAGGCCAAGCTGCTTTTCCTGCGTGAGATAGTCGTTCTTGTACTGGGCGTCGTGCACGCCGGTCGGGACACCGACCAGCAACGTCAGGCTGGTGGAGTTGATTTCGCCGAAGCGCCGCGTGACGAACCCCGCGACGTCACCCACGCCGGAGTTCGAGATGTCCACGGGCAGGCCGTAGTAGTCGCGGTAGTACTTGTAGAGCAGCGGAACCACGAGCCCCACATTCCATTTCTCGCTCAAATTACGCGAGACTTGAGGACTGAAGCTGAGGTTGTAGCCGTCGTCCAGATGCGTGTACGTGCCGAGTGTCTGCAGCTCAAATAGCCCCCCGGTCACGCTGCGGCCGATCCACTTGATTCCGCCCCCCGCGCCCGTGGAGCTACCGGCTCCGCAGCCGCCGATCGTCTCCCAGCTCGAGAGCAGGCCTTCCAACCGTGAAACTCGTAAAGACAGCGCTGGTCCGAGCTCGGCGAGCGCGTCGCCTCGCTCGCCGAGAGTCGCCTCCAGGCGGGCCACTCGCACATCGTTTTGCCGAGCCGCGCGCTCGGCCGCAATGAACGGAAAGCTGGCGACCGCGGCCAAACCACATGTGACCAGCCAGGCGCCCGGGACACGTAGTCGTCTGAAGTTCAATCGAGTTTCTCCCGAGCGCAAGGTCAAGCTGGGTCGACTTGGAGGCACCAATAGCGGACGCTCCCGCGATCCGTAGCGGCATATTCGTCTACGAGTGCACCTTTCCAGATGGCTTTCAGATCAGCCGTCAGTTTCATCTTGTGAACGTCGCCTTGGTTGAAGCTGCGCAGCTTGCCGCCGACCTGCTCCTTCATTTTGTCCTTGATCTTGGAGCGCGGCACGAGCGGCTTGTAGTGCGCGACAAGGATGAACTGCTTGTCGAGCGCCCCGCCCTGGACCTGGTAGCGCATCACGTAGGCGTAATCGTACAGGTCATCGGGGGGCATCTTGGAGGGAATCTCAACGAGCTTTGCCGTCAATTCCAGGGGTGCCACCCCGTCCGCCCGGGCGCTCCGCTCGACACCGGCTATCGCGAGCAGCAGCATGCTCATAAACGCTTGGCGACCAAATTGGCGTCGGCTCGAATGAATCATCGTCGCAGAATAGGGCGAGATAGGTCGACCTTGCAACAAGGCAAGCGCCGATTCTCGAAATGACGCAACCCACGCCGGAGATCGCTCCAGGCTGTCGGCATCTTTCCACCGTGAGGGCAGCACTGGTAATTCACGGCGGGGTGCGCGAGAGCCGCCACGGTGACCGAGCCAAGCAGCATCGTCCGCTTCCTCTCCGCGCTCGGCGAGCCGACCGACGTTCCTTGTCGCTCACCCGACCGGGGACCGCCGTACTGGAAGAGCACCGTGCTGCGCCAAAAGGCGCTCGGCGACGCCACGTAGCGCATCGCGACAACATCCCGGGCCAGATCAACGCCCGGAGGGCGACGTGTGCCCGCGGCACGCCGACGCGTCCCTTGTCTCGCTCTGCGCCGGCTGCCGTATGAAGATCCTCGCGGATCAGGAGCGGCCTTAGGCCAAGGTGACCCTCATCGGGATCAACCCGATCGGCAGCTCGTTCACCGAGGCGCTGCCCGACCTCTCGGGTCGATTCCGGATCATCCAGATGGATCGCCAGAAGGACGTCAAGATCGCCGAGCTGATCATCAAAGGAGAGCAAGCGGCGAACATCCGATTCACGCGTCGCGATGAGCTCATCACGGAGGCCGGCGGGAGCTTCTTCATCGCACCGTGGCCGGCTTCCGCGTGGCGCTCCATGGCCACGTCCACCGGGCCGAGAACCAGCTCTACCGGTACGACATGAGCCCTGGCGGAAGGCGGCTCGAGATCGTCTCCGCCGGCACCTTCGGCGCGCCCGCGCGGCAATGGGTGCCGGGATACCCGCTCCAGTACAATCTCCTCCTGTTCTCCGGGGGGACGATGACGGTCGAGACGCGCTGCCGCGAGGAGATGAACGGTGCGTGGAGGCCCGACGCCCGGTGGCTGCAGGGACGGGCAGAGACCCGTTGCCGCGGTATCAGATCCAGCTGGAGTGACGCGCCGCCCGCGACCCGGCGCCCGCCGCCGCCTCAGATCACCCTGTCCACGAGCGGCTCCCCCCGCTCGAACCGCCGCAGGTTCGCCAGGAAATGCTCCACCAGCGCCATCGGCTCCTCGCGCCGCCCGCCGGCCGTGTGCGGCGTGATGACGCAGCCCGGGGCGCGCCAGAGCGGGTGCTCCGGCGGCAGCGGCTCGGGATCCGTCACGTCGAGGTACGCGCCCGCGATCCGGCGCGCCTCGAGCGCCTCGAGCAGCGCGGCCTGGTCCACCGTGACGCCCCGGCCGACGTTGAAGAACCACGCGTCCGGCCGCATCCGCGCGAGCAGCGCGGCCGAGACCAGCCGCCGCGTGCCCTCGGCCTCGGGCAGGCTCGAGACCACGTGATCCGCCCAGGCGAAGGCGTCGCCCAGCTCCTCCCTCGCGACCACGCGGAAAGGCTCATCGCCGCGGGGGCGGGCGCGCAGGACGCAGAGATCCACCTCGAACGGGGCGAGCAGCTCGGCGAGGCGGCGGCCGATCGCGCCGAAGCCGAGGAGGAGCACCCGCCGGCCGCGCAGGAGCGCGCTCCGCGACCGCAGGTGCGCGTCGGGCCAGCCGCGCGGGCCGAGCTGGTTCTCGAGGCACTCGGGCAGCCGCCGCGAGGCCGAGAGCAGGAACGCGAGCGCGTGCTCCGCGCAAGGATCGGCGTAGACGCCGCTGCTCGTCGTCAGCGCGGCGCCGCGGGCGGCGAGCGCGGCGCGCACCGCCGCCACGTCGTAGCGGGCATACCCCGCGGTGCTGAGGTGCACCCAGCGGAGCCGCGGGGCCGCGCGCACGTCGTCGGGGTGCGGCTGGCCAAAGACGACCTCGGCGCCGAGGACGAGCGGATCCGGCGCGACGACGGCGAGGTTCTTCGCGGAGCGCGCCGTGGCCAGCTCGAGCGCGTGCGGCGCGACGCCCTCCGAGAGCGAGCGCGCCGCCTCCGCCGGCAGAACAGCGGTGCTCGCGATGATCAGCCGATCCACCGACGCCTCCTCACCCGTGCACGGCGCGCCCGAACTCCCGCATCCACGCCTCCTCGTCCGCGGTGAGCGGCCCCTTCGCGAGCGCGTCGAGGTTCGCCTCCACCTCGGCGCGGCTCTTCGGCCCCGTCAGCGCGAGATCCACGTGCGGGCTGGAGAGCTGGAATCGATAGCAGTCGCCCGCCGTCATCGCCGGGCGATCCCAGCCCTTCGGCTGCTTCAGCAGCCGGCGCCACGCCGTCGCCGTGTAGGCGAGGATACTCGGCTTCGCGTCGCGCACGTGCGGGAAGATGTCCCGCTCCGCGCCGGGGTGCGCGGCGTTGTAGCGGATCATGAGCAGGTCGAGCGGCGACGACCCGGCCAGGCCGCCTGCCCGCGCGCGGTCGTGGATGCTCACCCCGAGCGCCCGCACCTTGCCGCTCTCGCGCAGGTGAACGAGCTCGCGCTCGGTCGCGCTCGTCCAGGCAGACCCGACGCCGAGCCAGCCGAGCAGATAGACATCGAGGTGATCGGTCCCGAGCTCCCGGAGCAGCTTCTCGGCGCCCCGGCGCACGCCCCAGCCGAACCAGCCGGCCTGCGCGAAGCCGACCACCGCCACGCTGTCGCGGCGCCCCTTCAGCGCCTCGCGCAGCGGGTTGCCGAGCCCGCCCGAGCGCATCGTCCAGAGGAAGAGATTGACGCCGCGGTCCATCGCCGCGCGCACCCCGCCCTCAGCGATGCCGTAGTTCGCCGCGAGCCCGAGCCGGAAGATGCGCTTGCCGCCAAAGGCGGTCGGCGCGCGGCGGAGCCAGTCGTCCATGGGACGGATCTACCATCACCTCCGTCGATGTCACCGGCTCCCGCGCGCCGCACATTCGCCACCCACGGCCGCCCCGACCTGTGCGAGACTCCCCGGCCACCGATGGGCCAGGACACCTCTCCCCGGTGCGCCGGCTGCAGCGCTCCGCTCCCGGAGAACGCCCGCTTCTGCCCCTCGTGCGGCCAGCTCGTCACCGCGCCGGATCCCAGCCCCGCCCTCGCCGCGACGGCGTTCCCCGCGACGCAGCTCGGCGCCGTCGGGCTGCCGCCAGCCTCCCTGCCGCTGCCGCCGGTGCGGCTCTTGCCCGGGACGGAGATCAGCGTCTATCGCATCGAGTCGACGCTCGGCGAGGGCGGCATGGGCGTCGTCTACCGCGCTTACGACCGGGCGCGCGAGCGCGTCGTGGCCGTCAAATGCCTGCACTCGAACCTCTGCGGCAACCCGGAGATCCGGCGGCGGTTCGCGCGGGAAGCGCGGGTGCTCCGCTCCTGGAGCCACGAGAACGTGGTCGCCGTCTACGATTTCGTCGAGCGCGATCACCTGCTCGCGATCGTCATGGAGTACGTCGACGGGTCGACGCTGGTGCGGCACCTCGAGCGGTGGCGCGGGCGCATCCCCTTCCAGGAGATCCGCGCGCTGTTCGGCGGCGTCCTCGACGCGATGGACGAGGGGCACCGCATGGGCATCATCCACCGCGATCTCAAGCCCGACAACATCCTCGTCACGACCGGGAAAGACGGCCTCTACCCCAAGATCGTCGACTTCGGCATCGCCAAGATCCTGGAGGGGACGACGTACACGCTGAGCGGCGCGTTCCTCGGGACGTGTTGTTACATGTCGCCCGAGCAGGTGAAGAGCCCCCACGCCGCGGATCGGCGCTCGGACATCTACTCTCTCGGCGTGACGCTCTACAAGCTGACGACAGGGCAGGTGCCGTTCGACAGCCCCAACCACTTCGCCGTGATGATGGCCCACGTCGCCGACGCCCCGGCGCCCCCCTCGTCGCTGCGCCCCGACCTCCCGCCGGCCCTCGACCGGCTCGTGCTCGACGCGCTCTCGAAGGACCCGGCGGGGAGGCCGGCGTCGTGCGCGGAGTTCCGGGCGCGGCTCGACGAGGCGCTCTCGGAGTTCTCGCCCGCCCCGTCGCGGCCCTCGTCCGACGGGCGCGAGCTCGCGCCGACGGTCCGCGAGAAGACCGGCGAGCAGATGATCCTCGTCCCCGGCGGGCCGTTCCTGAGCGGGCAGCAGCGCAGGAAGGTCCATGTCGACGCGTTCTACATGGATCGCACGCCGGTCACGAACCGCCAGTTCAAGGCGTTCCTCGACGTGACCGGGTACCGCCCCGACGACGACGACGCGAGCCGGCTCCTCGCCCATTTCAGGCGCGGCGAGATCCCCGCGGGCCTCGAGGACCACCCCGTGGTGTACGTGTCGTGGGACGACGCGCGGGCCTACGCCAACTGGGCCGGCAAGCGCCTGCCGACCGAGGCCGAGTGGGAGAAGGCCGCGCGCGGCACCGACGGCCGCAAATACCCGTGGGGGCGCGCCGAGCCCGGGCCCACGCGCGCGAACTACGACAACCGCGAGGGCGGGACGGTGCCCGTCGGCTCGCTGCCGGCGGGCGCCTCTCCTTATGGCATCCTTGACCTCGCCGGCAACGTGTGGGAGTGGTGCGAGGACTACGACGATCCGCACTTCTATGCGGACGGCCCCTCCCACAACCCGCGCAACACGCGGCCCTCGGATCGGCCGCTGCTCGTGATGCGCGGCGGCTCGTGGATGTACGGCGCGCAGTCGCTCCGCACCTGGGCGCGCACGAGCTTCGAGGCGCACTACCGCTTCGCCGGCGGCGGCTTCCGCTGCGTGCGAACGGCCTCGTCGAGCTGAGGGCGCGGGCGACGGGCGTTGCGCGCGGCGGCTCGGCGCGGGCGCGGCGGCTCCGCGGGCTCGGCTGTTCGGCGCGGGCGCGCGGCGCACGAGCGCCTGGTCAACCGGCGGCGGCGCGGATAGAACGCCGGGCGCAGATGCAGACGAACAGGGCCAGGGCGAGCGGCGGCGTCCGCGTGCGGCTGACCGGCGTCCGGCGCGTCTTCCCGGTGCTGGACGACGCGGGCCGCGCGCCGAGGGACGGCGCCCCCGGCGTGATCGCGATCGACGGCATCGATCTCGACATCGCGCCTGGCGCGTTCGTCGCGCTGCTCGGGCCCTCCGGGTGCGGCAAATCCACCCTGCTGCGGCTCGTCGCCGGGCTGGACCGCGCCGACGCCGGCGCGGCCGTCGTGGAGGCCGAGGAGGCGCCGGGCGGCGAACGCCGCGCTGGCGGCGCGCGCGCGCCCCTCGCGTACGTGTTCCAGGATGCCCACCTCCTGCCCTGGCGGAGCGTCCTCGAGAACGCCGCCCTGCCGCTCGAGCTCGCCGGCGCGCCGCTCGACGAGCGCCGGGCGGCGGCGCGGGCGGCGCTCGTCCAGGTCGGCCTCGCCGACGCGGGCGCGCGGTACCCGGCCGAGCTCTCCGGCGGCATGCGCATGCGCGTATCGCTCGCCCGCGCGCTGGTCACGCGCCCGCGGCTGCTCCTGCTCGACGAGCCGTTCGCCGCGCTCGACGAGCTCACGAGGAGCCGGCTCGACGACGAGCTCCGCGCGCTCTGGGCCGAGCTCGGCATGACGGTGCTCTTCGTGACCCACTCGATCACCGAGGCCGCCTACCTCGCCGAGCGCGCCGTCGTCCTGTCCCCGCGGCCGGCGCGCGTCGTCGCCGACCGCACGCTTTCGCTGCCGGACAAGCGGACGGCCGCGCTGCGCACCGAGCCCGCGTTCGCGCGCGAGGTGCGGGCGCTGCAAGAGGCGCTGGAGAGCGGCGGGGCGTGAGGCGCGGAGGTCCCTCCCGCGCCCGTTTGCCGCCGCGCTCTGACAGCGGCGCGCCGCGAGACTCCTGACGTGCGCTACAGTCCCTCCTGCCCACCATGGCCAACGCGATCCGCATTCGCACCCAGGTCACCTCCGAACTCCTCCACATCCCGGAGCTCTCGGCGCTCGCGGGCAAGAACGTCGAGGTGATCATCCTCGAGGAGGAGTCGGCCCCGCGCAGCCTCACGCCGCCGGCGCGCAAGCTCGGGGCGCTCCGAGGCCTGTTCGACGTCCCTGACGATTTCGACGATCCCCTGCCCGAGGACATGCTTCACGCCTTCGAGGGAGATGGAGAGACGTGAAGCTGCTCCTTGACACCCATGTGTGGCTCTGGGCTGCGCTCACGCCGGAGCGCATCGCCACCACGGCCCGGCAGGCCATCGAGGATCCTCACAACACCCTCCTGATCTCCGCCGCAAGCGCCTGGGAGATCGCGGTCAAGCACGCTATCGGCAAGCTCCCGCTCCCCGAAAGGCCGGAGCTCCTCGTCCCGCGGGTCATCGCCGCGCTCGAAGGGATCGAGCTCCCCGTGACCTCCCGTCACGCGATCTCGTCCGCGGCCTTGCCGTACCATCACCGAGATCCCTTCGATCGCCTCCTCGTGGCACAGGCGCTTTGCGAAGGGGCAGCGCTCGTCACCGTGGACGAGCTGCTCACCCGCTACGGCGCCACGGTGCTCTGGGCCGGATCGTGACAGGGCAGCGACGCCGGCGCCGCCACGTCGAACCGTCGTTCCCGCGCGCCCGCTGAGCCCGGCCCCTCCCCGGCACGGCCGTCCCCACGACCCCCGGGGCGGTCCGCGCGCCCATTCCACCGCGCAGCTGCCCCCTGCCGCAAAGCGACGTCCATCGTGGCCATCGTGGGCAGAGCTCCCACTCGCCGCACGATCCCGCGCGCGAACGCGCTTCCATGCCGACAGCGCGCTCGTACAATCGCCTCATGCCCACGTGCCCCCGGCGGTTGCTTCCCCGCGCCCTTCCTTGGTTTTTGCTCGCTGCAGCGGCCTGCGGCGGTGATCCGGATGTCGTCACGCCCCCCGGCGATGGCGGCGGAGGCAACGGCGGCACGAGCAGCAGCTCGGGCGATGGCGGCGGGTTCGTCGGGTCGATGGCCGCGTCGGGCGGCGCAGGCGGCGAGAGTGGCTGTGAGGGCGTGAGCTGCCGGGCGGACCAGCACTGCGAGGAGGCGGACGGACAAGGCACCTGCGTCGACAACACGTGCGACGACCTCACCTGCGACGCGACCGAGGTGTGCGAGACGCCCCCGGACGCAGGCGCGCGCTGCGTCGATATCGCCTGCCAGAGCGACCTCGAGTGCGCCTTCAACCAGTTCTGCAACGGCACCATCTGCGTCGTCGATGCCTGCACGGCCGGCGAGCGGACGTGCGACGGCGACAGCCTCCGGCTGTGCGTGTCGAACGGCAGCACCACGAGCGAGCTCTTCACGTGCGGCGGATCGGCCTACTTCGAGAGCAAGTGCACCGACGACGGCGCCGGGACCGCCAGCTGCCCCTGCGAGGACGACTGGGACTGCCCCACCTACGCCTCCTGCGAGGTCGGCTCCTGCTCCGGCACGGGCGCCGCGCCCACGTGCCTCTTGCCGCCGGAGCCGTTCGCTGGCGCCCTGCCGCAGAACGAGATCCAGTGGGGAGGGGAGAACCGCGCCAACTCCGACGCCGCCAACAGCCCGTTCAAGACCTCGGCGCAGACCGTCATGACGCCGCTCGTCGCCAACCTCGACGACGACAACGGCGACGGGCTCATCAACGAGCTCGACTTCCCCGAGATCATCTTCACGACGTTCTGCGGCTCGAATTTCGGCAAGCAGGGCGTCCTCCGGGCGATCCACGGCGGCGGGCCCCGCAAGGGAGAGAACTACTTCGCGGTTCTCGGCGCGCAGGTCTGGCACGAGGGCGACCCCATCGACGCGCCCTACGCCTGCGCCGACGCGACGCTGATGCCGACCTCCGGGCTGGCCGTCGGCGATCTCGACGGCGACGGCGTCCCCGAGATCGTCGCGATCACCGCCGTCGTGACGGGGTCTGGGGCCACGGAGGTGACGAAGACAGGGCTCCAGATCTTCAGCAACACGGGCGAGACCAGGGTCCTCGTGAACGAGATCTGGACGGGCTACAACGAGCCGTCGCCCGCGCTCGCCAACATCGACGGACAGGGGCTCCCGGAGATCGTGGTCGGGCCGAACGTGTTCACGTTGCGCGTCGACGAGGCGACCCGCGAGCTCTCCATCGTCGACCACTTCAAGGGCGACAAGGCTCAAGGGATACAGGGGTCTCCGACGAACCAGCAGAACCGGCTCGGGCCCATCGCGTGCGTCGCGAACCTCAACGACGACCCCCGGCTGGAGATCGTCGCGGGCAGCACCGCTTATGGGCTGCCCCGCCCGCCGCCCGGCGTGACGAGCAGGGCCGGGTGCGCGCCGCCGTACACCGACAAGGAGGCGACGGCGTACTGCGAGGGGAAGCTCATCGAGGTCTGGGACGGGCAGACCGTCAACGGCACGGCCGGGATCCCGCTCGAACAGCGCGACGGCCTCTGCGCCGTGGCCGACGTCCTCGGAGAGGACCAGGACGCCGCACCCGGGCCGAGCAACCCGCTCGATGAGCGCCCGGAGGTGATCCTGTTCAACAACGGGTATTTCTTCGTGCTCAACGGGCAGGACGGCACCATCAAGCGCCGCCAGGTGATGACGGCCTCGGGCACCACCTTCGACGGCGGCGCCCCGAACGTGGACGACTTCGACGGCGACGGCTTCCCCGAGGTCGGCACGGCGTTCGGCCTCCGCTACATGATGTTCGATCTCCAGGCGCCGACGGCCGAGTGCCCGGCGTGGCCCAACGCGCTCACCGACGGGCTCACGGGATTGCAGGGCAACCCGGAGCGGACCCCGAACGGGAAGCCGTGCACAACGGACGAGGAATGCGGCGCCCCGGGCGCGGCGACGTGCAACCAGCAGCGGGGCACCTGCGTCTGCTACCACAACGGCTGGCAGCGCTTGACCGAGGACGACTCGAGCCGCACCACCGGGTCGAGCGTGTTCGACTTCAACGGCGACGGCGCCGCCGAGGTCATCTACAACGACGAGTGCTACTTCCGCATCTACGACGGCGTGACGGCCGACGTCCTGTTCAAGGTGCCCTCGCCGAGCCGCACCCGATCCGAGTACCCGATCGTCGCGGACGTCGACAACGACGGCAACGCGGAGATCGTGTTCGGCACCTCGAACGAATCGACCCATTGCTCGCAAGGCACCGACTACAACAACGGCCTCGAGGTCTGGGGCGCGCAGAACGACCTCTGGGTCTCGGCGCGCCGCATCTGGAACCAGCACAGCTACCACGTGACGAACGTGCTCGAGAGCGGCGGCATCCCCCTGAAGGAGCCCGAGAGCTGGAAGCCGTACGGCGGCCGCGTCTACAACACCTACCGCTCGAACCCGCGGTCGTACGGCGTCGCGCCGGATCTCGCGCTGAGCGGCATCCAGGTCTCGTCCCCGGACGCGACCTGCGGCGAGCTCACCGACGAGGTCGCGATCACCGTGCGCGTCGAGAACCTCGGCGATCTCCGCGTGGGCCCCGGCGTCGCCATCAAATTCTACGGCGAGTGGGACACGCCGGAGGTCGACGAGCCGCTCTATGGTGAGGACCTCGCCCCGCTGCAGTTCGTCCTCCAGAGCAGCATCGAGCCGCACAGCTCGCTGCTCCTGACGGTGAGCTACAGCGCCTCGCACAACGAGCAGGGGACGCTGCCCGCCCGCGTGCGCGCGGTCGTGGACGAGGACGCCATCGAGCGCGAGTGCCACGAGGACAACAACGCGCTCACCGCGCCCCTCGACGCCGGCAGCGCGCGCCCGGACCTCCAGATCGAGGTCGGCCGGGTGAACACCACGAAGTGCGCCGTGAAGCAGGTCGACGTCCCGACGACCGTCACCAACGCCGGCTCCGCGCCGGCCAGCGACGTGCGGATCCGGTACTACGCGGGCGATCCCGGTCAGGGCGGGACGGTGCTCCACGAGGAGGTCATCCCGGGGCCGATCGCGCCCGGGGCGAGCGTGAACCTCACCGCCACCATCGAGAAGTTCCCGTCGAACCTGTCGATCCTGATCTACGCCGTCGTCGACCCGGACGGCGCGATCGACGAGTGCAACGACGGGAACAACAAGGACGCGGCCTCGGACAAGATCCTGTGCCCGGAGATCAACTGACGCGCCGGCGTCCGGCCGGCGGGCCTCCCCGCCAGCCGGACGCGCGCCACGCCGGCGTCGCGCGCCGCGCTGGCGCGCGCTGACGCACGATCACCGGCTCCCGCCCGGGGCGCGGTGCTATGCCTGTGCGCCCCGCCGTGCCGCTGACGGCGCCCCGCGAGGCGCGCCGACCCGGCGCGCCGCACCCCGCGCCCCGCGCGCCGCGACCCAAGCCCCCACAGCGCCATGCTCGGAACCTCGAACCTCTCGAAATCATTCGGTGATCGGACCCTCTTCGAGGGCGTCTCGCTCAAGCTGAACCCCGGATCCCGCTACGGCCTGGTGGGCGCGAACGGCTCGGGGAAGACCACCTTCCTGAAGATCGTGGCGGGCGACGAGCCCGCGAGCGACGGGAGCGTCAGCATCCCGAAGGAAGCCCGCGTGGGTGTGCTCCGGCAGGACCGGTTCCTCAGCGACGACCAGATCATCCTGGATCTCGCGATGATGGGCGATCGCGTCGTGTGGGAGGCGCTCGTCGAGTCGCGCCGCCTCGCGGAGGACGGCGGCGACGCCGGCCGGGTGGCGGACCTGGAGGATCGCATCCGCGCCCACGACGGCTACACGCTGGAGGCGCGCGCGAGCGCCGTCCTCGAGGGGCTCGGCATCCCCGTGGAGGCGCACCGGAGGCCGCTCTCCACGCTCTCGGGCGGCTTCAAGCTGCGCGTGCTGCTCGCGCAGGTGCTCCTCGGCGGCGCGGACGTGCTGCTGCTCGACGAGCCCACGAACCACCTCGACATCCTCTCCATCCGCTGGCTCGAGAGGTTCCTGGCCGGCTACAAGGGCTGCGCGGTCGTCATCTCCCACGACCAGCGCTTCCTCGACAACGTCGCCACGCACATCCTCGACGTCGACTACGAGACCATCACGCTCTACACGGGCAACTACGCCGCCTTCGTCGTCGAGAAGCGGGCGATCCGCGAGCGCAAGCAGGCCGAGATCGCCCGCGCCGAGAAGATCATCGCGGACAAGCGCGCGTTCGTGGAGCGGTTCGGTGCGAAGGCGACCAAGGCGCGCCAGGCGCAGAGCCGGCTCAAGCAGATCGAGAAGATCGAGGTCGAGGAGCTCGCCGACACGTCGCGGCGTTCGCCGCTGTTCCGGTTCGCGATCCAGAGGCCGAGCGGGCGCGACGTGCTCGAGGCGAAGGGGATCTCGAAGTCGTATGGCGCGAAGCAGGTGCTGCGCGACGTCTCGCTGTCAGTGCGGCGGGGCGAGCGGGTCGCGGTGATCGGGCCGAACGGGCTAGGCAAATCGACCCTGCTCAAGATCCTCGTGGGCCGTCTCGCGGCCGACGCCGGCGGCGCGTCGTGGGGGCACGAGGCCCGCGTCGGCTACTTCGCCCAGGATCACCGCGAGCTGCTCGTCGACGGGTCGATGACGCCGCTCTCGTTCCTGTGGGAGGCGTGCCCCGACGAGTCGCCGAGCTACGTCCGCGGCCAGCTCGGCAGGGCGCTGTTCTCGGGCGACGACGTCGAGAAGAGCGTCGGCTCGCTCTCCGGCGGCGAGGCGGCGCGGCTCATCTTCTGCCGCATCATCGTCGAGCGGCCCAACGTGCTCGTGCTCGACGAGCCGACCAACCACCTCGACCTCGAGGCGATCCAGGGGCTCGTCGAGGGGCTCAAGGCGTTCGAGGGGACGGTGCTCTTCGTCTCGCACGATCGCTACTTCGTGTCCGAGCTGGCGACGCGCATCCTCGAGGTCACGCCGAGCGGGCCGCGCGATTTCCCCGGCATGTACGAGGAGTACCTGGCCGGCTGCGGCGACGATCACCTCGACGCCGACACGGTGGTGCTGAAGGCGAAGCGCGAGCACCAGAGGGCGGCCGCGCCCGCGGAGGCGGGCGGCTCCTGGGAGGAGCAGAAGCGGCGTCGCAACCGGCAGAAGGAGCTGCCCGCGCGGCGCGACAAGGTGCTCGCGTCCATCGAGGCGGCCGAGGCGCGGAAGAAGGCGATCCACGACCTCTACTGCAGCGACGGCTTCTTCGAGCGCACTGGACAGGCCGAGATCGCGGCGCTCCAGGCCGAGGACGAGGCGCTCGGCCCGCGCATCGACGCGCTCATGGCGGAGTGGGAGCAGCTCGAGCAGGAGATCGCCGAGCTCGGGGCGGTCCAGCCGCAGTGAGATCTCGCCGGGCTGCCCGGCCCCGGGAGAGGGGGTCCGCCGCGCGGCGCGGGGGCCCCGCCGAACTCGCCTGAGACGATGATCCTCCGGCTTCGCCGGAGGATCATCGTCTCAGGCTCAAACATCGGCCCATCCCCCGCGCCGCGCGGCGGACCCCCTCTCCCGGGGCCTACGTGTTCGCGCAACCGCAACGCGAGGACGACCTCGGTCATCGCAACGCTAGCGGGTGAGCTGTCGCTCAGTGACTTCTGGTCTTGCGGCTGGCCATGTCGATGCCGACGGCGAGGATGAGGATGATGCCCTTGATGATCGGCTGCCAGAAGCTCTCGGTGTTCATCAGGCTCATGCCGTTGTCGAGCGAGGCCATGACGAGCGCGCCGAGCAGCGCGCCCCAGATGGTGCCCTGCCCGCCGAGGAGCGACGTGCCGCCGATCACGGCGGCCGCGATCGCGTCGAGCTCCATCATCCGGCCGGCGTCCGAGGTCGCAGAGCCGACGCGGGCGGTGAGCACCACGCCCGCGATGCCCGCCATCACGCCCATCAGCGTGAACACGGCGATGAGGTGACGATCGATGCTGATGCCGGAGTAGAAGGCCGCCTCTCGGTTGCCGCCAATCGCGTAGAGGTGCCGCCCGAACGTCGTGTGCTTCGCGAGCACCGTGAACACGGTCGCGAGCACGAGCACGACCAGCACGGGGAACGGGACACCCTCGTAGGAGTTCATCAGGGCGGCGAACGCGAGGGAGAACACGGCGAGCCCGATCCACGGGTAGCGCGCCGTGCCGGTCGCGCGCGCCGCCTTGTACAGCAGCCCGACGCAGAGGACGCCAGCGCCCGCCCAGCCGAGGGTGTGCGGCACGTACGCCTGGCCCACGAACAGGTAAGGACGCGCCGGCGAGATGGACACACCGCCTGTCAAGCCGAGGATGGAGCCCTGGAAGATGAGCATCCCGCCGAGCGTGACGATGAAGGGGGGAATCCGCAGCCGCGCCACGAGAGTCCCCTGCACGAAGCCAAGGACGGCCCCGAGCAGGAGCGGCAGGATGAAGGCGGCCGGCAGCGGCCAGCCGAGGCTCACGTAGATCATCGCCGATGAGGCGCCGAGCAGACCGGCGAGCGCGCCCACCGAGAGATCGATCTGCCCCGCGACGATGACCATCACCATGCCGATGGCCAGGATCGAGGTCACCGACATCTGCCGCGCGAGGAGCGTCAGGTTGCGCGGCGTCACGAACGTCCCATCGGTCGTGATGGAGAAGGCAATCCAGATCGCGATGAGCGAGCCCACCATCGAGAGGGCGCGCCAGGGGATACGCACGCGAAGCTTGGCCTCGCTCATTCCGTCACCTTCCTCGTTGCAGCAGCCATCACGCGCTCCGCGGTCGCGTCCTTCCGGTCGAGGCAGGCCGTCGGTCTGCCCTGGTTGAGCACCAGCACACGGTGGCTCATGCCGAGCAGCTCCGGCAGATCGGAGGACACGAGCACCACGGCGAGCCCATCCGAAGCGAGCTTGTGGATGAGCTGGTAGATCTCCGCCTTCGCCCCGACGTCGATTCCCCGGGTCGGCTCGTCGAGCAGCAGCACCCGGGGCCCCGTCATCAGCCATTTGCCGATCACGATCTTCTGCTGGTTGCCGCCCGAGAGCTGGTTCGCGAGCGCGAGCGGTCCAGACGCCTTGGTCCTGAGCGCCTTCATCTGCTCGACCGCCCTGACCTCCCGATCGGCGTGATCGAGGAAGAGCCCCTTCACGAACCGCCGCAGGGTCGCGAGCGTGATGTTGTCGAGGAGGGTCGCCTCGAGCACGAGGCCGTAACGCTTGCGATCCTCGCTGACGAGCGCGATGCCCGCGTCGATCGCCTGCTCGGGCGCCCTGTACGGCGGCGTCGCGGGCCCGCCTCGGACCGAGATCGCGCCGGTGACGCGGCTCGTTGCAGCACCAAAGATCGTCGAGAGGAGCGCGGTGCGGCCGGCGCCCATGAGTCCGCCGATGCCCAGCACCTCGCCGGCGCGCACCTCGAAGCTCACGTCGCGCAGCACGAACCGCCCGGGGTGCCCGGCGTCCTCGACCGACCAGCCCTGGACCGACATCGCGACGGGGCCCTCCGGCGGCGGGGGGCAGGGGTAGAGGTTCGTCACCTCGCGGCCGACCATGTACGAGATGACGTTGTCGGGCGAGAGCGCGGTCCGCGGCTGGGTCGTGATCGACTTCCCGTCACGGAGGACCGTGATGCGGTCGGCGATCTCGAAGACCTCCTCGAGCCGGTGGCTGATGTAGATGCAGGAGACGCCGCGGGCGCGCAGATCGCGGAGCAGGCCGAGCAACGTCTTCACGCCGGACTCGGTGAGCGCCGCCGTGGGCTCGTCGAGGACGAGGATCTTCGCGTCCTTGAGCAGCGCCTTCGCGATCTCGACCATCTGCTGCTGGCCGATGCCCAGGTCCTTGATCGGGCGCTCGGGATCGATGTCGAGCCCGACGCGCGCGAGCGCCTCCCGCGCCAGGGCCCGCACCGCGTCCCAGTCGATGAGCCCACCGCGGACGGGCTCCCGCCCGAGCACGAGGTTCTCGGCGACGGTGAGATCGGGCACGAGCGCGAGCTCCTGCGCGATCAGCGCGATGCGGTGCTCCTCGGCGCTGCGCATGCTGCTGAACTGCACGACGCCGCCGTTCAAGCGGATCTCGCCGCCGTAGGTGCCTGCGGGGTAGTAGCCGCACAGGGTCTTGATGAGGGTGCTCTTACCCGCGCCGTTCTCGCCGCAGAGGGCGTGAATCTCGCCTTCCTGGAGGTCGAACGAGACGCCATCGAGGGCTTTCACCCCGGGGAACTGCTTCGTGATCGATGCGAGCTCGAGGAGAGGCATTGTCCTGGGCACAAGGGGCGTCAGCGCGCGGCCACGTTCGCCTGGGAGGGGCCTGCGATGCAAGCACTTTGTTGGAAGCGCGCAGAGGATCCAGGCGCGCAGGTCGCCGCGCGTCGCGTGTCGCGTGTCGCGCGTCGCGCGTCGCGCGTCACGCGTCACGCATGTTCCCTGGGAAGCGCCGGGGGGGAAGAGGAGTGGTTGAGAGCCCCCTGCGCGGGGGCTCCCGGGGCGGCCCGGGCGAGGGCGCTCAGTTGTAGAAGCCGAGGTCGTCGATGTAGAGGTCGAACTCGGGTGCCTTGCCGATCTGGAACTGGAGCGAGTAGAGCTTGGCCGCGTCGATCTGCTCGGTGCCCGCCGGATCGCCCCAGCCGCCCTGCTTCAGGTCCGCGAAGGGAATGGTGAACTGCTGCCACTCCTCGGTGGCGGGGAACGTCTTCTGCCACGCGTCGCACTGGTCCGAACAGGCACCGCCGGCAGCATCCGTCCCCGGGTCCGAGATCATGACGGTCGCGCTCGTGCCGGAGCCGGGGCCGAGCTTCGCCCAGAAGGTGATTCCGGTGTACGCCGAGGCGTCATAGGAGGCCTTGACCCCCTCGGGGCTGTTCAGATCGAAGCCGAAGCCGGCGCCCCAGTCGGTGAAGCCCGTCCCCCACGAGCGCGCCGCGTACGTGCTCTGCCCGCGCGCCGGCTCGAGCGCCGTCATCGTGAACGGCTCTTCCCCGGTCCCCTCCGGATCGGGCGGCGGGGTCTGCGTGGCCCCCTCCGTCGCGTCATTGAAGGTGTACCAGTAACCGACCCGCCCGCCCTCGGCCAGGATGGCGTTGTCGTTGTCCTCCATGTCATCGATCATCTCGATCGTCTGGGGGCCAGCGCCCGCGCCCGTCGACGCCGAGGTGCTCGCGGCCGTCGAGGTCGTGGCGGGATCGGTGGTCCCCGTGCTCGCCGTCGTGGTCGACGGGTCCACGGTGCCCGCGGAGGTCGTGCTGCCGGCGCTGCCGGCGCCGCCAGCGCCCCCGCTCCCGCCGCCGCCGCCGTCGTCGCCACCGCACGCCGCGAACGCCGCAACAGCCAGTCCACAGACCGCCAAGTTAAAAGCACGCAGGGAAATTCTAGTCTTCATACGTTCGTATCTCCGTATCTACGTTATGCTAATCAGTGCTCGCTCTGGGCCGGACGTCAATTGAATCGAGGAGCGTCCTGGCGCGGCGAGTATCGCCTGGAAGTTCAGTCCCTGCAACCTTCTTCTTTCCTCGCTGCAATCCATCTTTGTCTTCTCTCGCCTTCGCTCGCCATCGTTCGCCCTGGAGGCGAGGCTCGCGCGAATGTCCTTGTTGGGGCCGCTCGCAACGGCGGTGGCATGTTCGGAACGTCGTTGAGACGTGAGCGCCTGGATCAGCGCGGGTGGCCGCCTGCTTGCAAGGCGCCTTCGCGGGCTCTCTCGGCGAGGCTCGAAGGAGGAGAGATGGCACGGGCGAAGGCTGGCCGGCGAGCGCGCGCCGCGGCGCAGAGGGGCGCGCAGAGCGCGGACCGGGAGCGGATCGACGGCGAAGGCGCGCCCCCGACGGAGCAGGAGAGAGCCCCGCTGGGAGAGCGGCAGAGCGCGGCGGCGCAGCGCGGGAGCTGCGCGCGGCTGCCGGGGAGGAGGGGAATCGCGGGGCTGCTCCTGAGCCGGCTGGAGACGGCGGCATACCGCATCTACGAGCGGGTCGCCGGGCTGTCCGAGGAGCGGCCGGCGCTCGGGGTCGAGATCGCGGCGGCGGCGCTCCGGGCGCTCGGGGCCCGCGCCCCGCGGGTCGTGAGCAGCGTCACGGTGAGCCGCGCGCGGGCGGCGGTCCTGCACGCGCTGCAGGACGCGGCGGGCGTGCGGCGCCTCCTGCCGAGCATCGGGCGCGTGGAGGCCGGCGCGAAGAGGCAAGCCTCGACGATCCGGGCGGCCGGCGCGGGTGGCCCGGAGCGCACGCCGGCAGGCGTCGTCTCGCTCGCGACCGCGCCGGGCGACAGGGGCACGGAGATCAAGGTGGTGCTGCCGGGCGCGCGGCCGCGGGGGCGGCTCGCGCGCGCGGCGGGCGAGCTGCTGGCGGAGCTGCCCAGGCGGCAGCTGCGGGGCGAGCTGCGGCGTCTGAGGCAATGGATCGAGATCGGCGAGATCCCGACGACGGCGGGGCAGCCGTCCGGCCGGGCAGACCGTGAGAGGGAGTGACCATGCGCGCGATCTGCTGGAATGGGGTGGATGACATCGTCGTGGAGTCGGTGCCCGAGCCGAAGCTCATCAGCCCGCACGACGCCATCGTCCGCGTCTCCCTGTCGTCGGTCTGCGGCTCGGATCTGCACCTGCTCCACGGGTACGTCCCGACGATGAAGCAGGGCGACATCCTCGGGCACGAGTTCCTCGGCGAGGTCGTGGAGACCGGCGCGGAGGTGAAGCGGGTTCAGCGGGGCGATCGCGTCGTCGTGTCGTCCATCATCGGGTGTGGGCGGTGCGCGTATTGCCAGCGCGAGCTGTGGTCGCTCTGCGAGAACTCGAATCCTCATCACGTGGTGACGGACAGGGTGTTCGGGGACACGACAGCCGCGATCTTCGGGTACTCGCATGCTTTCGGGGGCTTCGCGGGGAGCCACGCCGAGTACGTGCGCGTGCCGTTCGCGGATCACGGCGCGTTCAAGGTCCCCGACGGGGTGCGGGACGAGAGCGCCCTGTTCGCCTCCGACGCGCTCTCGACGGGCTACATGGCGGCCGAGCTCTGCGACATCCGCCCGGGCCAGGTCGTCGCCGTCTGGGGGTGCGGGGGCGTCGGTCAGATGGCGATCAAGAGCGCCTATCTCCTCGGCGCCGAGCGCGTCATCGCGATCGACCGGATCTCGGACCGCCTGGCGATGGCGAAGGCGCACGGGGGCGCCGACGCCCTCGACTACGCCGAGGTCGACGTCCAGGAGGCGCTCCGCGAGATGACGGGCGGGCGCGGCCCCGACGCCTGCATCGACGCGGTGGGCATGGAAGCCGACGGGACGGGCCTGCAGCACGCGGTCGATCGGGTGAAGCAGGCGCTCCGGATGCAGAGCGACCGCCCGCTCGTGCTGCGCGAGGCGATGCTGGCCTGCCGCAAGGGTGGCACGGTGTCCATCGTGGGCGTCTATTCCGGGTTCGCCGACAAGATCCCGCTCGGCGCGCTCATGAACAAGGCGCTCATCGTCAGGACCGGCCAGCAGCACGGACAGCGGTACATCCCGCGGCTGCTCGATCACATCCAGCGCGGCGACATCGATCCGTCGTACCTCCTGACGCACCGGATGTGCCTCGACGACGGGCCGCGCGGATACCGCCTCTTCGAGGCGCGCGCGGAGGCGTGCGTGCGCGCGGTGTTCGCCCCCTGACCCTGGCGAGGTCGCCGCCCCCGACCGCGAGAGCTAGCGCTCCTGCCCCTTCGCCAGCGTCGCCTGGATGGCCTGCGCCCGCTTCAGGTGGCTCGCCGCCTCGTCGCGAATGCGCTGGATCTCCTGCTTCAGCGCCTGGTTCTTCACCCTCGGGATGGCCTGCTCGTCCAGCATCCGCACGGCATGGGCATGCATCCTCACCTGGATGGCCATGTACGTCTGGTCGAATTTCTCGGCCGGCTGCTTCTGGAGGTACGCCGCGATGATGGACGAGTGCCCGGCGATCATCGCGCTCGCCCGCGTCGGCTCCGCCTTGATCCGGAGACGCCGGAGGAGCGCGCTCAGGCGGATCTCCCCCTGGGTGTGGGCCTCGAGCATCTCCCTGGCGAAATCCTTCACCTCGCGCGACCGCGCCTGTTTGCGGGCGATCATCGCGAGGGAGATCTCAACCTCGTTGACCGCGGAGATCACCTTGGCGAGGGCGCCGTCCGACACCTGTGTCTCCTCGGACCGCGGGCTCACCTCCTCCAGGCGCTGCTGCAGCTGGGAGATCTGCGCGCCCTGATGGACGTAACCGCCTCGCCCACCCGCGTGCGCGGAGCTGCCGATGACGCTCGCGGCGAGCGCGGCGATCACGGCGACGCGATGCTTGAAATGATTGCGCATCATGGTGGATTCCCTTCCTGGATTTCCGCGGCGCGCTTCACCGGCCGATCCGTGGATGCCCGCGGCTCACGACGTCTCGAACGCCAAGCAAGCGGCGGACCCGCTCTCGACGTAATCTGAGGGACTGCCCTGCTCATGGCGCTGCGCGCGGGCGCGCTCGCGGGGCGATCGCCGCACACCCGGGGAGTCGTCCGCGCCGCGTCTCGGGATTCCACGTCAAGCCAAGAGAGCTCGCCACCCCCCGTTGAATCGAGCGTGCACCCCTACAAAGGCGCTCGCCTCCTCGAAAGGCGCCCTCTCCGGCGGAGGCCCGGCTCCCTCGGCAATCGCGCTCCTCCGGGAAATCCCCTTCGCCCGGGGCGAGAGGGGCTTGCGGGGCGCCGGTCCCGGTGGTCAAGTGCAGCGTGGCGCGGCCCCCGGGCCGCCTCGCGCGCTGGCGAAGAGCTCGCCCGGGGAACCTCCGCGAATTCGCACATGCCTGACCGTGGCTTCATCCTCACGCCCACGACCCGGGTCGTCGCCGGGTGCTCGGAGATCCATCTCCACGCGGTGATGGAGGACGGCGCGCCGGCGCTCGTCATCGAGGACAGGTTCAGGCCCTACTTCTTCGTGCGCGCCCGCGACGAGGACGTCGCGCGGCGGCTCGCGGATCGCCGCGTCTCTCCGCAGGCGCTCGAGACGCTCGACGGAGAGCCGGTCCTGCGCGTCGAGGCCGCGCTCCCGCGGGACGTCGCGGCGCTGCGCGACAGGCTGGCCGAGGCCGGCGCCGACGCCCTCGAGGCGGACGTGCGCTTTCCCTACCGCTTTCTCATCGATCGCGGCATCCGCGGGGCGTTCGCCGTCTCCGGGCCTTTCGAGCTCCACCCGGGCGTCGGGCGCGTGTACCGCAATCCCACGCTCGTCCCCGCGAGCTTCGTCCCCCGCCTCCGCGTGCTCTCGCTCGATATCGAGACGAGCCTCGACGGCGAGCACCTCTATGCCATTGGCCTCGCGGGGGCGGGCGCCGTGGCGGGCGCGGGCGGCGAGCGCTGCCTCCTCGTCCGCGACGCGCCGGTGCCCGGCGGGCTCCCCGCCTTCGTCGAGCGCTTCCCTGACGAGCGGATGCTCCTCGAGCGCTTCCTCGAGCTCGTCGCGCAGGCGGACCCCGACGTCCTCACCGGCTGGAACATCCCGGATTTCGATCTGCCCGCGCTCCAGCGCTATTGCCGGCGCGCCGGGCTCCTGTGCGCGCTCGGGAGGGGCGATGACGAGATCGTGATCCTGCGCGATCCTGGCTTCTCGCGCGAGGCGCGCGCCGTCCTGTCGGGGCGGGTGGTGCTCGACGGCCTCGCGCTCCTCCGCGGCGCCTTCCTGCGGCTCGACGATTACCGCCTGGAGACCGCCGCTCGGACGATCCTCGGGCGCGGCAAGCTGTTCGGGCCAGACGACCGGGGCGAGCAGATCGAGGCGTCGTACCGCGACGACCCGGCGCGGCTCGCGGAGTACAACCTCGAGGACGCGCGCCTCGTCCGGGATCTGCTCGAGAAGACGGGGCTCATCGAGCTCTCGGTGCGGAGGAGCCTGCTCACCGGCATGCAGCTCGACCGCGTGGGGGCACAGATCGCCGCGATCGACTCGCTCTACCTGCCCGCGCTCCGCGCCCGCGGCAAGGTCGCGCCCTCGGTATCGAGGGAGGGGCCGGAGGGAGGGGCGGAGATCGCCGGCGGCCTGGTGCTCGATTCGCTCCCGGGGCTCTACCGCAACATCGTGGTGTACGATTACAAGAGCCTCTATCCGAGCCTCATTCGCACGTTCAACATCGACCCGCTGACGTTCGTCGCCGGGGGCGCCGGGCCTCCCGAGGCGCTCATCGTGACGCCGGGCGGCGCGGCCTTCCGGCGCGGCGAGCCGGGCATCTTGCCCGAGCTCGTCGCGCGCCTCTGGGACGAGCGGGCCGAGGCGCGGCGGGCGGGCGACGAGCGGGGCGCGATGGCCATCAAGATCCTCATGAACTCGCTCTTCGGCGTGCTCGGCTCTCCCGCGTCGCGCCTGTTCTCCCCCGAGGTCGCGAACGCCATCACGCGCGCCGGGCAGCACGTCATCAGGCTCACGGCCAAGGCGGTGCGGAGGGCCGGGCACCGGGTGCTTTACGGAGACACCGACTCTCTCTTCGTCGACATCGGCGAGCCGGACACGGCGCGCGCCGTCGCCCGGGCCGAGGAGCTCCGCGACGCCATCTCCGGGTCGGTCGCCGCCGAGATCGCGAGGACGTTCGGCTGCGAGAGCCGGCTGGAGCTCGAGTTCGAGAAGGTCTATGCGCGCTTCCTCCTGCCCGAGCTGCGCGGCGCCGCGCAGGGCAGCAAGAAGCGCTATGCCGGCCTCGTCGCCGGGGAGGGCGGCGACAAGCTCGAGATCGTCGGGCTCGAGGCGGTCCGGCGGGACGCGAGCGCGGTCGCGCGGCGCTTCCAGCGGGAGCTGCTCGACCTGGTCTTCCACGATCGCCCGGTCGAGGGCTTCGTGCGGAGCTTCGTGACGGAGCTCCGCGCGGGGCGGTTCGACGCGGAGCTCGTGTACAAGAAGGCGCTGAGGAAGCCGCTCGGCGCTTACACGAAGACGACGCCGCCGCACGTGAAGGCGGCCCGCAAGCTGGGCGGGGACGCGGGGCGGATCGTGGCCTATGTGATCACGCGCGCTGGCCCGGAGCCGGCGGGCCAGACGACGGCGCCGCCGGACTACGATCATTACGTGTCGCAGCAGCTCAAGCCGATCGCGGACTCGGTGCTGCGGTGGCTGGGCGGGGCCGATTTCGATGAGATGACGGGCGCGCGGCGGCAGCTCTCGCTGTTCTGACCCTGCGCTGGTCGCGCGAGGAGAATCCTGGGGCGGGCGGCCGCGAGGTCCCCGGAGGAGCGCCGGGAGATCAAGAGATCTCGGGCGCGCCCGGGGGAGCTCACCTGGCCGACAGCGCGTCGGTGACCATCGCGCGCGCCTCGTCGAGCACGCGATCGAGGTGCGCCTGGTCCTTGAAGCTCTCCGCGTAGATCTTGTAGACGTCCTCGGTGCCCGAGGGCCGCGCGGCGAACCAGCCGTTCTCCGCGACGACCTTGAGCCCGCCGATCTCGCCGCCGTTGCCGGGCGCGCGCGTGAGCTTCGCGGTGATCGGCTCGCCCGCGAGGGTCTTGGCGCGCACCGCGTCGGGGGAGAGCTTCTTGAGCACGCTCTTCTGGCTCGGCGTGGCCGGCGCGTCGATGCGCGTGTAGATCGGCGCGCCGAACCGCGCGGTGAGGTCGCGGTAGTGCTCGGCCGGGTCGCGCCCGGTGCGGGCGAGGATCTCGGCGGCGAGCAGGTCGAGGAGGATACCGTCCTTGTCCGTCGACCACACCTGCCCGTTCTTCCGCAGGAACGAGGCGCCCGCGCTCTCCTCGCCGCCGAAGCCGAGCGAGCCGTCGAGCAGCCCGTCGACGAACCACTTGAAGCCGACCGGCACCTCGCGGAGCGGGCGGCCGAGGTCCTTCGCCACCCGATCGATCATGCTGCTCGAGACGAGCGTCTTGCCCACGGCCGCGTCGGTCCGCCAGAGCGGGCGGTTCCGGAACAGGTAGGACACCGCCACGGCGAGGTAATGGTTCGGGTTCATCAGCCCGGCGCTGCGCGTGACGATGCCGTGGCGATCCGAGTCGGCGTCGTTGCCGAACGCGAGATCGTAGTCGTCCTTGAGCGCGATGAGGTTCGCCATCGCGTGCGGCGACGAGCAGTCCATGCGGATCTTGCCGTCGTGATCGAGGGGCATGAAGCTGAAGGTGGGGTCGACGGCCTGGTTCACCACCGTGATATCCAGCCCGAACTTCTCGGCGATCGGCGCCCAGTACGCGATGTTCGAGCCGCCGAGCGGGTCGACGCCGATGCGCAGCTTCGCGCCGCGGACGGCCTCGAGATCGACGACGTTGCCGAGATCGGCGACGTAGGGGCCGATGAAATCGTACGGGTGGGTCGTCGGGGCGCGCAGCGCGGCCTCGTAGGGCGTGCGCTTCACGCCCGCGTTGTCGGCGCGGAGCAGCTCGTTGGCGCGCTCCTCGATCCAGCCGGTGACGGCGGTGTCGGCCGGCCCGCCGTTCGGCGGGTTGTACTTGATGCCGCCGTCGTCGGGCGGGTTGTGCGACGGCGTGATCACCACGCCGTCCGCGAGGCCGGAGGTGCGCCCGCGGTTGGCGGTGAGGATCGCGTGCGAGATGGCCGGCGTCGGCGTGACGCCGTTCCGCTCGGCGATGAGCACGTCGACCCCGTTGGCCGCGAAGACCTCGATCACGCTGCGCTGCGCCGGCTCCGAGAGCGCGTGCGTGTCCATGCCGAGGTAGAGCGAGCCCGTCGTGCCCTCCTTCGCGCGGTAGTCGCAGATGGCCTGCGCGACCGCGAGGACGTGCGCCTCGTTGAAGCTGCGCCGCGCGGCCGAGCCGCGGTGGCCGGAGGTGCCGAAGGCGACGCGCTGCTGCGGATCGCCCATGTCGGGGCGCTCGCTGTAGTACTGCGCGCGCAGCGTGTCGGGATCGATCAGCACGTCGGGAGGGGCCTTGCGGCCCGCGAGGGGATGGAGCGGCATGAGCCTCCGCATAGCCGAGCGCGCGGGACGAACAAAGCCCTCCGCAGCCCGCAGCGGGTGCTCTGCCCGTCCACGCGAGCGGCCGCCGCGCTCGATCCCGCGCGAGCGCACGCCGCAGGCCGAGCGCGCGGCGCCTCGGAGCGCCTTCCTTCCTGCTGCGCCTCCTGTGCCACGGTATGCTCGCCTGGCAGATGACGGGGGACCGCCGATGACACGGAGCAACCGAGGCCGCACGATGCGCCAGCGCGGCCACGCCGTCGCTGCCGCGCTGGTGCTCCTCGCGTCGCTCTCCGGCTGCGCTGGCGCGCAGGCCGCCGCCGGCGCGCCGGCCCCGCGGAAGGCCGCCTCGACCGCTGCGCGCCGGAGCGCCGTCGTCGTCGAGCGCGGCGTCGAGTACAGCCTCGCCGGCGGCCAGCGGCTCTTGGCCGACGTCCTCCGGCCCGATCCGCCGAGCGCAGCCCGCCTGCCGGCCGTCGTGTACATCCACGGTGGGAGCTGGAGGCGGGGCACGCGGGAGCAAGGCCACGAGCTCCTCCCGCAGCTCGTCGCGACGGGCCGCTACGTCGGGATCACCATCGAGTACCGCTTCACGCCGACCTTCCCCTGGCCCGCGCAGCTCCGCGACGCGGAGGCCGCCGTCCGCTGGGCGCGCGCCGCGGCGGACCGCTATGGAATCGATCCAGAGCGAATCGCCGTCTGGGGAGAGTCCTCCGGCGGCCAGATCGCGAGCGTGCTCGGCACGACGGCCGGCGACGCTGCGGTCGAGGGAGCCCCGCCGCCTCCGGACGGCCCCCGGCCGCCTACGAGCCGTGTCCAGGCGGTCATCAACTTCTGCGGACCGACGGACATGGCGGCTTTCTTCGCCTCGGCGACGACACCCGACGCGATCGCCGAGATGCACGGCCGGCTCGATCCGCTCTTCGACGGCCCTCCGCCGGAGCGCGCGGACCTCGTGCGCTCGGCCTCCGCGGTCCACCATGTCGACGCGCGGGATCCCCCGTTCCTGTTGATGCACGGCACGCGCGACGAGTTGGTCCCGTTCGCCCTCTCGGAGGCGATGCACAGGGCGCTCCTGCGCTCGGGTGTGCCGAGCGTGCTCGTCCCTGTCGCCGCGTGGGGGCACGGCTTCCGTGGCGCCGAGATCGACCGACGCGTGCTGGCGTTCCTCGACAGGTATCTCTGGCGTGCGCCCGTCGCCGTCTCCAGCGAGCCGGTGCGCGCCGAGCGGACCCCCGACTGACGGCCCATGGCGCCCTGCGACGGACCGCCGCCCCCCGCGGAGGGCCGTGGACGGTGGCGAGGAGGGCCCGCCCCCCACGCGCTCAGGATCAGCGGTTCACAGCGGCCTGTCCTTCGCCGCCGCCTCGATCCAGTCCGCGCACGCGCCGTCCTCGGCGGGCGGCTGAACGCCCTTGAGGAGATACCACGCCTCCCGGTGCTCGGCGCGGGCGCCGGGCGAAACGCGCTGCAGCGGGCCGAGCGACTCGATCTCGAGCATGTCCGCGTTCGTGAACGTCTCGAAGTTGCACCCCATGTCCGGGTACGTGGCGCCCTCGATGAACGGGAACCGCTTCAGGAACACGTTCCCGTGGTTCGCGTACGCCGCGTAGCCCTGGGTCACGAGCGCCCCCACCTTCTGCGGCCCCTTGCCCGCGACCTGCCGCAGGCGGATCACGCGCTTGCCCCAGGTCCACCGGGGCTCGGCCATGTCGGTGTACGACCACAGCACGAGCGGCCGCGCCGGCAAGACGCGATCGGGGTGCGGGACGAACGGCGCCTGCGGGAACAGGCACTCGCCGCCGCCCGCCATCACGGAGAGCGACCACGGGGCGAACTCGACCGCATAAGCGCTGTGGTTCTCGATCGCATGATCGATGACGAACCTGCCCGCCGCCGCGTCCGCCGCGATGCGGACCTCCTTCTGCATTCCGTACCTGTCCGGCGCGGTCCGGAGCACGAGCGCGCCGTTCTCCTCCCGGTGCTGCACGGGATCGTTGTCGGGCTGCAACGTCCGCTGCTCGTCCTCGGGGCCGATCCAGAGCCGGTGACCGCCGTAGAACCTGTAGTGGGTCCCGCCTGTCGCGCCCATGTCCTCGGGGATCTCGGAGAACTCGTTCGGACCGCCGATGACGCCGTACCGGATGATGCGCGGGCCGATGTCGAGCGTGACGACGAGCTCCGTGTCGCCGCAGACGAGGCGCGCGGCGCGCTTCCAACCGCCGTAAGGGATGATCTCCATGCCGGAGGTCTCGTACCGCAGAACCGGAGGGCGGTTCAACCCCGACTGCCGCGCCCGCTCCCACGCCATCGCCCCGGACATCCGGCGCCGCGGCCGCCTCGCCCCGCGAGCGGCGCGACCGCTCAGGTGCCGCTGCCGGCGAGGCGCTCCGGGGGCGCGAAGTCGGCCGGGCGGCCGCCGAGGCCCATCGAGATGACGCGCCGCCAGCGGAGGTCGCCGAGGTCGAGCGCGAGATCCTGCAGGGGCGGCAGCGCGTGCGCGCGGCTCGACGCGGCGGCGACGGCGCGGAGCAGCGGCACGACGAGGGGCGAGCGTCGCCGGGGCACGCCGAGCTGCTCGGCGAGCTCGTCGCCCAGCACGGCCCGGGAGAGGCCGCAGGAGATGGCCATGAACCGCTCGGCGCTCCGGCGCTCGCCGTCGGTCCGCGCGCTGCGCACCCTGCGGGTGAGCAGCGCGTCCACGAGCATGCGCGAGTCGTGGTCCGGCGCGCCCTGCGTCGCGAAGATCATCTCGGCCAGCCGACGCGCCTCGGCGTAGGAGCCGGGGATGAGCTCCGGCTCGACGCCGATGACGTGGGCGACGTAGCGCCAGAGGTGGACGAGGTCCTCCCTCTGGGCGGGCGCGAAGCGGTAGGCGAGCTTGTCGAGGCCGTCGATGACCGCGACCGAGAAGAGCAGCGCCGTCGCCACCATGTCGTGCTGGTTGATCGGCTCGCCCCAGAGGGTCGCCTGCCACCGGCCGCTCGCTCGGATGAGCCGCCGCACCTGCGCGTGCATGACGCGCACCTTGACGGTGATCGCGAAGCCCTCGCCGGAGCGGCGCATTCCGTTCGCCTGGCTCACGGCATAGACGAACCGGCTCGTCTCGGCGAGGCGGCGCTCGGCCTGCTCGCGGAGCCTCCCCGAGAAGACCAGCGGTTTGTTCCCGCCGGGCGACGCGTACCCGAGGATGAGCGACTGCATCGCGAGCAGGATCCCGCCGAGGGCGCCCGTGCGCAGGAACGCCGCCCCGCCGCGGTTCACCGCCTCCCAGTCCACCCAGAGGGGCACGTGATCGACCGACGCGAAGAGCGCCCGCAGCTCGGCCGGGGCCTCTTTCACCGTGCGGTCATCGTCGATGCCGCGCGCGAGGGCAGCCTCCAGGAGACGGAAGCCCTGGCCCGGAGGCATCGACGCGAACGCGTCCACGACGGCGTCGGCGACCGGATCGACGCGGAGCAGGAAGAGCCCCAGGCGATCGAGCTGGTCGCCGAAGCGACGGCGGGCGTCTGCGGTGTCCTGGAAGCGAGCGGGGATCGTCGCGTTCTCCATGGGCTGCAACAGGATATCCCTTGGCACACCGGCTGCGCTCCGCAAAGGCGACGCAGCACGAAGCGGAGCTCCGCCGATCACCGCGGTGAGATCGTGCGCCCCCGCTGCGCAAGGCAGAACCTGAGCCCCTCCCGCAGGCTGCGCATCGGGTTCAGCTCGTCGAACGCGACGCCGATCGCGACGAGCGTCTCCGCGACATGACCGCCCAGGCCGGTGAGGACGCAGCGCGCGCCGAGGAGCTGCACCGCCTGAGCCAGCTTGATGAGGTGCTGGGCGGTCATGGAGTCGATGAGCGTGACGCCGGTCAGATCGAGGATCACCCACTCGACGTCGCTGTCTTCCGCCACGCGCACGAGGAGCCGCTCGGTCACCTCGACGGCGCGCACCGAGTCGAACAGCCCGACGAGCGGGAGCGTGAGGATGCCGTGCCATATGTCGATGATCGGCACCGAGAGCTCCCGGATCGCGCACTCCTGGCGCTGGATGGTGTCCAGCTGATGCTCGAGCTCGCGCTTCGAGGCGGCGAGCGCGGCGAGCGCCTGGCTCTTCTGCTGCGTGGTCGCGGAGAGCTCGGAGAGAAAGACGCGCAGCGCCTCCTCGATCACCCCGAAGGCGTCGTGTTCGACCGCCGCCAGCTGCTTCAGCGCGAGCTCGACCTCTCCCGTGGACGCGAGCGCAACCGCATCGATGACGCGTTGCATCCGGCTTTCCTCGATGGAGATCATGTTCTCGGATTCTTGCATGGACTCCTGTGGGTGGTGGCCGGATTTGAACATGAAGGCGGGAAGGCGGGAAGAAAAGATCAATGATCTTCCCGCCTTCCCGCCTTCATGTGAATCACTCCGGGGCAAATCAGGCCACCACCCGGCCTTACCTATCCCGACATCCTACCTTGCGATCGGGCGTGTGAATCGACGTTCGACCAAGATGGGATAGATAGCCTATCCCCGGCGCGGCTGAAATGAGCCTGACCGGTTGATCCGCGCTTCCCCGCTGCCCGCTCTGGCGACCTCGTGTTCAATCGACCGAGCGAACGCAACGAAACCCGGTCGAGACGTCACCTGCCTCACGATCATACGCCAGCCGGAACGTCGCTTTTGCCGTGCTGGCGGAGAAGTCCCACGATCCCCCCCGGAGCACGCCCCTGCTGCCGGTCGCCGGCGCCTGGGGATCTGTCTGGGCGCCTCTGGCATACACGCCTGGGTCCCAGCCGTCGGCCACCCACTCCCAGACGTTGCCCGCCATGTCGAGCGCGCCCGACGGGCTCGCTCCGGCCCTGGCCGAGCCGACCTCCTGGGTGCCCCGGCCGCGCCCGCCGCAGCCCTGCCCAGGAGGCCGAGACACGACCGCGTGCGCGCAGCCTGGCGGCTCGTTGCCCCACGGATACTCGCGGCCGTCGGCGCCGCGCGCGGCGTATTCCCACTCGGCCTCGGTCGGGAGCCGCTTGCCGGCGAAGGCGCAGTACGCGGCCGCCTGCGCCTGGTCGACGCACGAGATCGGGTGTTGCGACTTCGCGGGATCCGCCGCGGTGCAGAGCGCGCCGCGCTGCTCGACGTCGGCGTCGGTCGTGCGGGGGCCGTGCAGGCCGCTCGGCGTGCACCGGCCCGCCTCGACGCAGCGCTGGTAGGCGGCGACCGTCACCTCGGTGCGATCGACGTCGAACGCGCGGGTCAGCGTCACCTCGTGGGGCGGGCGCTCGGATTTGCCGCCCTTCGCGCTGCCCATCGTGAAGCGGCCCGCCGGCATCCGGACCATGTCGGGCGGGGGCGGCGCCTTCATCCGGGGCGCGGTAAGGCCGCCGAGCACGCGCGCCGGCCGCGCCTCGTCGGGGACGCGGTGGCGGACGAACGCGACGGCGCCTGCGCCGGCCGCGGCCAGCGCAGCCGCCGAGACGAGCGCGGGCACCAGGCGCCGCCGCGGAGCGGTCCTGGCGGCCTGGGGCGTGGGAGGGGGCGACGCCGGTTGCGGGGCGGCCTGCGGCGGCGCGCTCGTCGCCAGGCCACGCATCGTCGTGAGGGATGGCGTGGGCGGCGCGCCGGCGGGCGTGGGCGGCGCGCCGACAGACGTGGGCAGCCCGCCAGCGGGCGGGCCAGCGGCCGCGCGCTCCGTCCCCGCCACGCCCAGCGCCGCAGCGCCGGGCGCCGCGCCCGCGGGCGGGCCGTCCGCTGTGAGCGCGACCGCGCCGGCGGGCGCGGCCGTCGCCATCGCGGCCTCGAGCGCTCCCCAGAGCTCGCCTGCCGTGCGGTAGCGCTCCCGCGGGTCGATCGCGAGCGCGCGGCGCACCACCGCCTCGACGGCGTCGGGCGCGCTCACGCCCGCGCCGCCCAGGCTCGGGCGGAACGCCGGATCGGTCGCGGCGATGTACAGCTGCGTGACGTCGCTGCCGAGGAGGGCGCGGTTGCCCGAGGCCACCTCGATGAGCACCAGGGCGAGCGCGAAGACGTCGGTCCACGGCCCGGTCGCGCCGAAGCGGTGGTGAAACTGCTCCGGCGCGCCGTAGTGGACGGTGAAGGCCCGGAGCGCGCTCCCTGTCTCGGCCATCGCCTGCGTCATGCTCGAGAGCTCGCCGAGCACCTTGGCGATGCCGAAATCGAGGACCTTCAGCGTGCGCCGGCCGCCGATCTCGGCGAGGAACAGGTTGGCCGGCTTGACGTCGCGGTGGGCGACGCCCTGCGCGTGCGCGACCTCGAGCGCGTACGCCGCGGGCGCGAGCAGGGCGACCGCCTCGGCGAGCGGGCGCGCCGCCTCGCCGCGGGCGCGCCGCTCGGCGATCTCGCGGTCGAGCGGCACGCCATGGAGCCACTCGAGCACGAGATAAGGCGTCCACTCGCCCGACGGCGAGATCGCGGCGCCGGTGTCGAGGGCCTGCACGATGCCGGCGCTCGCCCGGGAGAGGCGGTGGAGGAGCCGCCCCTCGTCGAGGAGCATCCGCTGGAACGACGCGCGCTCCGCCGGGGCCAGCGATCCGAGCAGCTTCAGGCACTTGACCGCGACCGGCTCGTCGAACCCGAGGTGCTGGCCGCGGTAGACGACGCCGAACCCGCCCTCGCCGACCACGGCGTCGAGCCGGTACTTGCCGCCGATCGTCGCGCCCACCCAGCCGAAGGGATCCGAAGGTGCCATCTCGCGGCGCGAGTCTACACCGGGCGCGGCGGCCGCGCGGAGCTCGCGCCGAGATAGGCGCCGAGCGCCCCGACGCCGTCTGAGCCTCGGCGCCCGAGAGGATCCGGACGGATCCAGAGCGTGCCTGTGTCTCCAGGCCCCCTCAGGGCGCCCGCTCCTCGAACCCGCCCGGCCTCAGCGCCCGCTCGAAGAACGCGCACAGCTCCTCGTGCCGCGCGCGCGCGTCCGCGCGGCCTATCTCGATGAGCCGCCCCGCGAACTCCCCGTCGAACAGCAGGTAGGACAGGAAGTCGGCCTCGCGCTGCTCGTCTCCCTCGGCGAGGCGCCGCATCACGCGGCCGAGCACGCCCGTGGCCCGCGCGCGGAACGCCGGGGAGCGCACGAACTCCGCCGCCAGGCCGCCGATGTCCTTGGAGGCGCGGATGAGCAGCGACCGCATCGGCCGGAGCGCGCGCCCCGGCGGCAGCCCGAGCTCGTCGTTGAGCTCGCCGATGAAGCCCTCGCCATAACGCCGCCGCCCCGCCTCCAGGATCCCGTTGATGCTCTCGAGCCGCGCCAGGTCGTTGTCGATCCGGTCGAGCATCAGCGCGTTCAGCGTCTTGCCGAGCAGGAAGAGGGGCCCGGGGAAGCCCGGCCCGTCGCGCTCGGCCGCGCTCGACGCGGGCTCGATGTACCGCGGATTGACCACGATCACGCCGTCGGCCCCGAGGCGCCGCGCGGGCGACAGCGGGACGTTCTGGCGCAGCCCGCCGTCGCAGTAGAGCTCTCCGTCGATGTTCACCGGGCGGAACAGGATGGGGAGCGCGGACGAGGCGAGCGCGTGCTGCGCGCGGATCGCGGTGGCGCGCGGGGAGATCGTCGGGTCGTGGCTCCAGGGCGGCAGGCCGGGCTCGCGGCGGTGGACGAAGACGACCGTGCGGCCGCTCTTGACCAGCGTCGTCGACACGGTCAGCGCCGACAGGAGCCCCCTCTCGAGGTGGCCGTCGATCCGCTCGAAGGGCACGGCCTCCGCGATCTGCCGCTCGAGGCCCGACGTGTCGAGGAGCGCGGCGCGGCCGCCGCTCGATGGCGCGCGCGCGCTCGCGGCGCCCCCGCGGAGCAGGTCGTGCCCGACCGCGAGCACGCCGCGCACGTCGAGGCGCACGAGGTCGTCGATGCGCAGGCGCGTCCACACCGCGGCGAGCCGCCGCGCGCGGCTCCGCGCCTCGTCCGCGAACGCGGCGAGCCCACAGACGTTGATGGCGCCGACCGAGGTGCCGCACAGGATATCGAGCGGCGCCTCGCGGCCGAGATCGCGAGAGACGTCCTCGAGGATGTGCTGCGCCACGCCGACCTCGTAAGCGCCGCGCGCGGCACCGCCGGCCAGGACGAGCGCGATCTTGGGGGCGCGGCCACTCCGGGTCGAGACGGGCGCCAGGTCAGCCATGCTCGCAGAATACCATGATCACCATCGTGACATGGGCTCTTTGGCGCGCGCTCGACGCGGCGCGCGTGCTACACCGCGCCGTGAGCGCGGGCATGGAGGCGCGCGATGACGGCAATGACGGCAATCTACCTGGCCCTTGCCTACCTCCTCGGAGCGATCCCGACAGGCTACCTCTTCGCGCGGTTCGTCAAAGGGGTCGACCTCCGCGAGGTCGGCTCGGGGAACATCGGCGCGACGAACGTCCTGCGCGCCTTCGGCTGGGGGCCTGGCCTCGCCGTCCTCGCCGCGGATGTGGCGAAGGGCGCGCTCGTCGCCGGGCCCCTCGCGTCGTGGCTCTCCGTCGCGCCGGGCGGGTGGGTCGTCGCGGCGGGCGGCCTCACCGCGGTGCTGGGCCACGACTACACGGTCTTCCTCGGGATGCGGGGCGGCAAGGGCGTCGCGACGTCCTGCGGTGTCCTGCTCGTGCTGGCGCCGCGGTCCACGCTCGCCACGCTGGCCGTCTTCGCGGTCATCGTGCGGGCGACCCGCATGGTCTCGGCGGGCTCCCTCGCCGGCGCCCTCGCCCTGCCCCTCTTCCTCTGGCTCCTCGGCGAGCGGGGCGCCCCGGCCCTCTGCCTCTCGCTGCTCCTCGCCGCGCTCGTCTGGCTCAAGCACATCCCGAACATCCGGCGGATGCTCGCGGGCACCGAGAGCACGATCTCGTTCGGGAGGCGGCGCGACGACGAGCACGACGGCCCGCCGCGCGACGACGAGCGCCGCTGACGGCCGGGGCGCCGCTCGGCCGCCGAGGGCGGCGCCCGCTCACTTGGTCATGGTCGTCGTGAAGATCAGCGCCCCTTGTTTGTCGATGAACTCGAACAGCAGGTTCCTCCCCTCGAACCGCAGATAGGCGAAGCCCTCGGTCTTGTCCGTGAAGAAGAGCTGCCCCCGCTCGGTCGGGACCGAGGAGACGACCGGGCGGGTCTTCGAACCGGCGCCGCTGATGGCGAAATAGACGTTCGGGCAGCCCTCGTCTCGCCCCTTGTCGATGAACTCGAGGTTGTGGTCGTGGCCGGCCATGTACATGTCGGCCCCGCAGTAGATGGCCTGCTGCATGGCGAACATCCCGCTCATCCCGAGCGACGGGTTGTCCGAGGCGTGAACTCCGGACGTGTAGCGGGGGTGATGGCCAAAGACGATCTTCCACGTGGCGTCCGAGGCGGCGACCCGCGCGCTCATGTCGCGCGCCTGGTCATCGGAGGTGAAGTCGACGGTATCGATCCCGAAGAGATGGACGTCGCCGACGCGAACGTCGTAATACGAGGCGGGCATGTGCCACTTGGCGGTCAGCCGCATGCCAGGCCCGTCGCCCACGGGCAGCTGCGAGTAGTCGATCTGCGCTTGCCGCACGCCGCTGCTGCTGGGGCCATGGTCGTGGTTGCCCAGCACCGCATAGAACGGGAGGCCGTTCAGGCCGGGCCTGTCGTAGGGCTGCTCGAACTTGGGACCCCACTGCGCATCGCTCGTGTCGACCACGCCGTGGTCGTAGAAATTGTCACCGTTCATCATCACGGCATGACAGCCCCCGACCTCGATGCACTTCTCGCTCATCCGATCGGCGACCTGGTTCTGCGCGAGGTTTCCCTCTCCGGTGTCGCCGAGAGCGATGATCCTGATGACATCATGGCGAGAGACGACGGCCCCGATGACCTCGGCGCGCCCCGCGCCCGAGCTCGCTCCGGGGTCCGCGGCGCTCCCGCCGCTCGGCCCGGCGCCGCTGCTCGCGCCGCCCGTGCTGGTCGGCTCATGGCCTGTCCCCTCGTGCGCTCCGGCGCTCGGGATCGGCACGCTGTCCGCCACGCCGCAGCCCGCGCCGAACGCGACGGCCGGCGACGCGGAAAGGACGAGGGCAACAAGGGACTTCGTGGAGATCGCGAGAGGACGAGCTGCGCGGAGAGGCTTCATCTAGCGCTCATTGTAACCAACGCCGGTCTCCGATGATCACCCGCCCAAAGCTTTGTTCGTCCCGGCGCGCCAGCAGACCCGAGCACACCAGCTCTTCCACCCAGACCGGACACAGGCGTCAACACGGTATCCACGCCGCGGCCCGGCCGGAGCCATCGCCACGACGTGCGCGCTGATCCCGATCCGCCCCCCAGCATCATCACCATCCCCTTCCGACAGAACCCTCGGGGCCATCCAGAAGCCGGGGCTCGACCACGCTCCCCTGGCCCTCCCGCCGGCGCCCATGCCGTCGCCCGCCATCGGAGCGGCCCCCTTCGACGGCGCCCGTTTTTCGCTTGACGTCAGCGAGATCACAGCATATCGAAGTTGAACATCACTTTCAATATCAACAACGGAGCCAACGTGATCCGAGAGACGCCTCCTGCCCCGAGCCTGTACCGATGCGCAGCGCTCGCCGCTTTCCTCTGGTCCGACGCTCGCCAGGGAGAAGCCTCGTGAGCTCTCGCACACCGCTTTCCGTCGGCCGCCCGCTCCCGTCTGGGCCGTCATGCCTGCCGGAGCCCGCGAGCGAGCAGGGCTGGCCTCCGCCGCCGCACGATCCTCGCGAGCGCGAGCTCGCGCTCGTCGTCGCGGGCTGGGAGGTACGCCTCTTCGGCGGACGGAAGTTCGACTACTTCGTCACGCACGGCTTCTGGCACCTGCAGCTCTGGCACCCCGAGGCGCGCGTCTCGATACTGACGCCCTCGCGGCTCACGCGCGGGCTCTACGAGGCGTATCCGATCGCGAACTGGAAGGCGCAGGCGCCCGACTACGACAAGCTCGCGACGCTCCTCGGCGGGCTGGTCGAGGCGAAGCTCCCGGAGCGGGTGGCGGTGCTCCGCCTCGAGCTCGCCCTCGTCGCCGAGGTCGTTCGAGGCCACGGCGGGGTGGCGTCGTGACGCCGTGTCTCCGGGGGGCGCCCGCGCTCGCGCGGCCTCGTGTCCGGCGATGCAAGGAGGGCTCATGAGCTCCATGACCGTCTCCAGGGACGCGGTGCTCTCGCTGGTCGGGCGCGCCGAGGCGCGGGTGCGCTTTCCGGATCTCGGCTTCGCCGATCCGTGGGCCGAGGCGATGCTGGCCACGCTCGACGTCGATCCGGCTGGCTTCGACGCCAGCGCGCTCCGGACCTCGGCGGCGCGCGCCATGATCATCGACGGGCTCGTCAGGCGCTATTTCGAGCGGAACCCGTTCGGCCTCGCCATCGCGCTCAACGCCGGGCTCTGCACGCGGTTCTCGCGCATCGACAACGGGACGCTCCGCTGGGTGGATCTCGATCCGCCCCACGTGGCGGAGTTCAAGTGCGCGCACCGCCTCTGCCACGCGTCCGAGCGCCACGCCCTCGCGAGGAGCTGTTCGATCGCGTGCACGGGCTGGATGGATTCCCTCCGCGGCGCGAGCGACGTGCCGACGCTCCTCATCGCCGAGGGCGCCCTGGCCGGGCAGCCTCGCGAGCTCGCCGACGCCTTCTTCACGCGAGCCTCCGCGCGCCTCCCGACAGGGACGGAGATCATCCTCGATCACGAGGTGTCCCCGCCCCTGCGCGCGTCGCTCCGGCAGCGCGCGTGCCTGGAGATCCCGGCCCTGGATGGCTCGGCCGCGCGCTACCCGCGGCTGCGGCCGGTCGGCGAGAGCGACGCTCTTCCGGCGCCAGAGCGAGCGCTGCGCGGCCTGCGTGGGATGCCTGGCCGGCACCGCGGCAGAGGTGCGCCGCCGGTCCTCCACCTCCGCTTCGAATGAGCCTCGCGGTTCGCGCAACGGCGTTGCCCCCGAGGAGCGATGTCCCTCCCCCGGGGCGCGGACCGAGAGGAGCCGCCGCGCGGAGATGCCCGCGCGCCGGATCAGTACACGCGAAACTGCCCGCTCAGCGTCAACAGCGAGAGCATGTGGAGCAACCTCGAGAAGTAGCGGGTCTCCCCGGTCGCCGGCGGCGTCGTCCACACCGCCTCGATGTAGGCGTCGCGATCGTCGTTCGTCGCGATCAGCCCGGTGACCCCGTTCATGAAGATGAGCGCCGACTCCGGCGTGGCGTTGAGCATCGCGCCGTCGATCTTGAAGACCGCGCCGTACTTGTCGATGCCCAGCTTCGAGAAGAACCCGAGCAGCCGGTCCGCCTCCTCCACTTGCCACGGGTCGACGCCGAACCAGACGTGGTCGAGCGCGAGGCTCAGCTGCGTGCGGTAGGCCTCGGAGCCGAAGTAGTCCCAGTTGAGCACCGGCGTGCCGTCGAAGTGGGCGCGCACAGGGATGAGCCCGGTGCTCGGGTGCGCGGCCTCCTGCCAGTGGGTGCGCGCGCTGGCGGCAGCCTCGGACCAGAAGGGGTCGCGCATGGCCTGCGCCCAGAGCTCGTAATAGGCGGGCATCTCGATGGAAGGACGGGTGACGTCCGCCGCCGAGACGTGCGGGTAGTCGTAGACGAGCTTCGTCGTCGAATCGAACGTGTTGGTCACCCCCGAGGCGACCCCCCCGTTCTGGGCCTCCTTGTGGCGCATCACCTCGAGCAGGCCGATCGCGTCCAGCCCATAGTCGATGGTCCCGGTGTCGCTCCCCCAGCGGCCGTGGGCGAAGAACAGCGCCATCGCGATCTGCTGGAGGCCAAAAGGATCGAAGCACGCCACCACCGTGCTCCCCGGGACGTCGCACCATGACATGAGATATCCCTGGCCGGGACCGGACTTGAGCTGGAGTGTGGACTTGGCGTATCTCCAGATCCGGTCGAACTCGTCTCGCTTGTCGAGCTCGACCGTGATGATCATCCCGAGGCCGATGCCCTCGGAGCGCACGTTATTGTGGTAGTCGTCCCAGATGTAGGCCTGTTCGGTGCCAGGCACCGGGTAGTAGACGGTCTCGTTGTCGCGATCGCCGTAGAAGAGCTGATCGAAGCTGTCCTCGATCTTGGCCGCGATCTCCTCGTCCGTCTTGCCGAGCACGTCGCGGAACGCGTTGGGGTACTCGGAGGGGCCCGTCAGCGGGCCGAGCTCATCGCTGCTCATCCGGTCGTAGCCGAGCGAATCCACCGTGGTCACACACCCAGGCAGCACACACACCGCCATCCAGGCACCGGCGACGCCGGAAGCTGCGCGGAACGAACGGAGGAGGGCAGGGCAACGCATGACCCAGAGTTTAGTTGTTTACATAGCGCCGTACCCGGGAAGCAAGCACGCTGTTCGGATGCCGGCGAAGAAACGCCGCGGCGCGCTGCGAGGCAGCGTCGGAGCGGCCGCTCTTCGCGAGCGCGTCGATCCGCAGGACCTCGGCCTCGAGGCTCAGCCGCCCGCGCGGATGCGCCCTGGAGTAGGCGTCCAGGAGCGAGAGCGCGCCTCGCGCGTTCCCGCTCGCGAGCATCGCGCGCGCCGCGTCCAGCGCACCGAGCTCCGCCTCCAGGGCGGCGCCCGTACCGGACGGCTTCGGATCGAGCTTCGTGGCCGCAGCGCTGCTGCCACCCGCAAGCGCCGGTGCCATCGTCTCCTCCGCGAGAGCCTCCACCGGCGCTGGCTCCGAGGCAGGCGCCTGCACAGGCTGCACCGCCATCTGCGCGACCGGGTCGGCGAGCGCGGCGCCGAAGCGGTGCGCCGCGGTGACGTCCGGCGCGTCTTGCCCGCGCCAGGCGAGGTAGCCCGCGGGGATGCCGGCGAGCATGCCCACCGTCGAGAGCGCGACGAGGATCTTGGTCCAGCCGAGCTTCACGGCGAGCGACGAGGACGTAGCGGACACCCCTGCCGCGGAGAGCGCCGCAGGCGCCGCCACGCTGGCCGTCAGGGCGGCAGCGCCGGCGAGTCCCAGCGCGGCCAGCGTCTTCGCGCGCGTCTCCGGTGACGTGGGATACGACGCGCCTGCGTTCAGCAGCGCGCGTTCGAGCGGGTTGTCGCTCTCCTCCAGTAGGCGACGTGGTTCCATCATCGTCTCACCTCGCTCGTCGAAACGAGCTCCAGCGCGCGGACGCGCTCACGAAAATCGGCCCTGGCCCTTCGCAGCCGAGAGGCCACGGTGCCCTGCGGGATCCCCAGCACGCCGGCGATCTCCACCATGCTCATCTCCTCGAACTCGTACAGCACGAACACGGTCCGCAGATCGGACTCCATCTGGTCGAGGACCTGATCGAGCATCTGTCGCGCGTGTTTCTGGCTGGTGAGCTGCTCGGGTGTCGCAGCGTCCACAACCTCCGGCGGCTCGGCCGCGGGGAACTCTCGCCGGCGCGCGGCGCTGCGGCGCGCGTGGGCGGCTACGTGAAGCGCGGTCTGGAGAAGAAAGCTCTTCTCGGCGCCCGGCCGGACGTCGTCCAGCCGCTGCGCGGCGGCGATGAAGGTGCGCTGCACCGCATCGTCGATCTCGGCAGCAGGGGTCCCCGCGTTGCGGAGCACCCGACCGATGAAGTCAAGATGAGCATCCACCATCCGTCGCAGGCGCGCGTCCCGCTGCTTCACGTTGGCCGCCGGTGGAGCCACGCTCGCCGGCTCGCTGTCAGGCAAAGCAGGCGATGTCATGACGTCGGCAACCATACTCACCGCGAGGCGAGGCATGAGACCAGTGAAGAATGGACTCTACCGGGAAGCAATGGGCGACAGCCAGAGCGGAACATTGTCCTCGGGTCGGGGGGAGCAGCGTGCCTGCGGCCCAGCTTCCGGATGCCGTCCATGGGTCATAATTCCCAGCGCGAGTCGGAGTGATCACAGAATCCTGGCTTAGAAGTTGTGCACGATTCCAACGCCAACGAGCGGCGAGATCACCGGAGTCTCGCCGACGGTTTCTGCAGACCACCCCATGGTGAACCGCCGGTGAACGAGCGGCACGAGGACGCCGGCCTCGAGCTCGAGGGCTGTGCCCCCGCCGAGGAGCGCAGCGGCGCGCGCGAAGCCTCCCGCGCTCCACCACGATCGCACGGCGGACTCCGGGTTCGAGATACCTCGTCCCGTCGCCGCGAGCCAGCCGCCGGCGGCGACGACGCACGGCTCTGCGCTGACGATAGGGCCGAGCTGCCAGCGCACCGGGCACGCGGAGAGGGCCGCGGCCGCCCACTGGATGAGGGCGTCGCCGCCCGACAGCAGGTCGTTCCGCGCATACATCAGCGAGAGGCCGAACGAAGGGCTCAACGGGCCCTCGACCTGCGGGGTCACCCGGGCACCGAGGGCGGCGCCCAGGCTCGCATGAGGTGCGATAACCTGGGTCACCACCACGTGCGCGCCGAGCGCGAACTTGAGCGGAGGCGCCTCTCGCGGGGCGGGCGGCGGCGCAGGGGGGACAGCGGGCGGCGGCGCAGGGGGAGCGAGGGGCGCGGTCACCTCGACCACCTCGTCGAGCGCGATCGCCGCGGTGAGCGAGAGCGCCTGGACCACGACGTCGCACGACGTGGCATCGACGATCCGCGTGTCGGTCTCGCCGCCTGCGTGAACGACGCGCAGCTCGCCGTGGATCCCAGCCCCGCCGCGGCTCAGCCGGACGCGGACACCCCAGCCGTCCTCTCCGTCAGCCGCGAGGCGCACGCGGTCCGACCGGGCACGGAGGCCCTCGTAGAACTGGTCGGCGGTCGAGCAATCCGCCGGGGCATCGAAGTCGATGCGAATGGGGATCGGCGCCGGCGCCGCGGTGGCCGAGGACCAGCCGAGGACGACGAGCTCGATGAGCGAGATGCCGTCACCGGAAGCCACGGGCCCGAAGGTGCCACGAACCGTTCGTGAACCGCCAGATGGTCATGCACCCAGCAGATGTGCAGCGTGCAAAAATCCAGGGGAGGGGGGCGACGCAGCGCGGTGGCGGCGCGCACACACAGGCGCGGTGAGCTACCTCATCGCGCGAACGTGAGGTCGCGCTCACGCTCCTCGGAGGCGAGCGAGCACCTCGCGCAGCGATCCGAGCTCCGCGTCCGCGCCGGTGAAGTCCGACGGCGCCGTGAGCGGCGACGGGACGACCCAGCACGTCAGGCCCGCGGCCTTGGCCGACCGGAGCCCGCGCTCGGAGTCCTCGATCACGAGGACATCGCGCGCCGCGAGCCCCAGCCGCTCGCAGGCGATCCGGTACGGCTCGGGATCCGGCTTGGCGCGCGCGTACTGATCCCGCGTGAGCGCGAACTCGAACCACCGCAGGAGGCCCGTCGCCGCGTGCGCTCGGTGGAACGGCTCGGGCTTGCTGCTCGTGACGATCGCCATGCGAAAGCGCGCGGCGAGCTCCGTGACGACCTCTCGCACGCCCGGCAACAGCGTGTCTCCGCCCGCGACGAGCTCGAGGTACCGGCGATCCCGCTCGTCGGCCAGCCGCCGCACGCCCGCCTCGTCGACCCCGCGAGCGCTGGCGAGGTGCCAGGCGCCGCGCGCCTCGACGAGGAACAGCTGGCGATAGTCGTCGATGGTGAGATCGACGCCGGCCGACGCAATCGTCTCGCGCGTTGCCTGGAAGTAAAGCCCTTCGGTGTCGACGAGGACTCCATCGTTGTCCCAGAGGATGGCCTTGAACACGCGGCGCCTTCGTAGCGCCGCCCCTCGATGCCGGCAAGCGAGCCCGGCGGCAGCGGGCGCCACGCTCGGCCTCTCATCGGAAGGACGCGCGCACGCGAGCGCCAGGCCGGCGCCACGCTCGGCCTCTCATCGGAAGGACGCGCGCACGCGAGCGCCAGGCCGGCGCGATTCACGTCGTGGACGCCCGCAGCGGCCACCCATCCGCCGGAACCAGCAAGGGTCCCAGCCGAACGCGTCGACGGTTTCCCCGCCTGTCGGTGGGGGAGGCAACCCAGAGGCGACCGAGAGACAAACCGACGAGGCGGCGAGACGAGACCAGACGAGACGCGGAGAAGCCGAGACATAAGCGCTCGCGAAGTACAAAGTTCGTGACTGCGCCACGAGAGATGGTGCTAGCCTCGGTCAAGGCGGATGACACCAACACATCCACCGAGGCGGTGCTCCCATGGGTGACAAATCTCCGAAGGCCAAAGAGCGACAGAAGAAGCAGGACACGGCGGATAAGAACCAGAAGAAGGCAGCCGCGACCGCCAAGGCGTCGCCTGCTCCGGCCGCGCCCGCCAAGAAGGGCAAGTAGCCGGACCGAGCGGGGCCGCGCTCGGCGCGGTTCACACCCCGCTTCGACAAAGCTCCCCACGCGCCTCTCCCGTGGCTCGGCGCGCGCGTCGCTCGGCGCCGGGCCACGGACGAGCCTGATTTCTTCCACCGCAGCATCTTCCTGGCGCGGCGGCCTCGCGCTAGAGAAGGCCGAGCCGTGCGACCCACCCCGCTCCAAGCCGTCGCGCCGCCGCTCGCCGCGCTCGTGATCCTTCTCGCGCTCTGGGAGGCGCTCGCCCGAGCGCTCAGCGTCCCTGCCTACCTCCTGCCGCCCCCCTCGGACGTGGCGCGGGCGGGCGCGGTGAACGCCGCCACCCTGCTCGCCGGCACCGTCACGACGGCGAAGGCCGCGCTCGCGGGCTTCTTCCTCAGCGCCGCGGTCGGCGTGCTCGCCGCCATCACGCTCGCCTCGTCGCGCCCGCTCGAGAGGGCGCTCTATCCCTATACCGTCTTCCTGCAGACCGTCCCGATCGTCGCCATTGCCCCGCTGCTCGTGCTCTGGTGCGGCCCCGGCCTGCGCGCGGTCGCGGTCTCGGCGTTCATCGTCTCCGTGTTCCCGGTCATCGCGAACACGCTCGCGGGCCTGCGCTCCGTCGAGCCCGCGCTGCGGGATCTCTTCCGGCTCTACGGGGCGGGCCGCTTCGCCACGCTCCGCAAGCTCGAGCTGCCCTCGGCGCTCCCCCACCTCGTGACGGGGCTCCGGATCGCGGCGGGCCTCGCCGTCATCGGCGCGATCGTCGGGGAGTTCGTCGCCGGCTTCTCGGAGGACGCCGCCGGCCTGGGCATCCTGGTCCTCTCCGCCTACCGCCAGCTGCGCACGGATCTGCTCTTCGCCGCCGTGCTGCTCGCCTCCGGGCTCGGCCTCGCGCTGTTCGGCGCCGTCGACCTCGCCGGCAGGCGGCTCTTGCGGCGCTGGCATCCTTCGGAGATCAATCGCTGATGCACTTCCCCGACAGCCGCCGGTTGTTCCTGCGACGCCTCGCCTCCCTCGCCGCCGTCCCCCTCCTCGCCCCCGCGTGCTCGCGCTCGCCGTCGCCGGAAGGCGACGGGCGCGCCTCGTCCGCGTCCCCGCAAGGAAGCGCGCCGGCCGCGCCTTCGCAGAGCGCGCCGGCCGCGCCCGCCGCGGCTGCCCCCGATGCGCCGGCCGCGAAGGTGAAGCTCGCCCTCAACTGGGTCCCGGAGCCCGAGTTCGGCGGGTTCTACGCCGCGCGCGAGTCGGGCGCGTTCGCCAAGGAGGGGCTCGATGTCGAGATCCTCGGCGGCGGCGCCGGCGTGCCGGTCGTCCAGATGGTGGCCGGCGGGCAGGTGGATTTCGGCATCTCCGGCGCCGACGAGGTGCTCACCGCCCGCGCCCGCGGCGCGGACGTGCTCCCCCTCTTCGCCGTGTTCCAGACCTCGCCGCAGGCCATCATGACCCACGAGAGCCGCGGCGCGAAGAGCATCGCCGACATCCTCAAGTCGGGCACGCTCGCGATCGAGCCGGGGCTGCCTTACGCCGCGTACCTCAAGAAGAAGTACGGGTTCAACAAGGTGAAGGTCGTGCCGTACGACGGCGGCGTCGCCCGCTTCGTCGCCGACAAGGACTTCTCCCAGCAGTGCTTCATCACCGCCGAGCCGATCGCGGCCAAGCGCAAGGGGAGCGATCCCGCCGCGTTCCTGGTGGCCAGCGAGGGGTTCAACCCGTACGTCGTGGTCGTGATCACGCGCGCAGCCCTCTGGAAGGAGAACCCCGAGCGCGTCCGCGCGTTCGTCCGCGCGACGCGCGAGGGCTGGCGCACATACCTCCAAGATCCGACGCGGTCCAACGAGATCATGGCCAAGCTCAACACCTCGATGGACGCGGAGACCTTCGTCGCCGCGGCCGAGGCGCAGCGGCCGCTGATCGAGACCACCGAGACCAAGGAGAAGGGCCTCGGCGTGATGACCAGCGAGCGCTGGGAGACGCTCGCGAAGCAGCTCGTGGACCTCGGCGTGCTCGAGAAGGCGCCGCCGATCGACGAGGTGCTCGTCGCGACGCGCTGAGCGGCGCGACGGGCGCGCGGCGCGACAGGCGCGGCGCGCGGCGAGAGATCTCTGCGCGCGACTTCGTCTAGAATGTCGCACGCCGCGCCTCGTGGCGCAGCCGCGCCTCAACGCAAGGGAAGAACGCCCTCCATGGCTTCCACGCATCGACCTCGGGCCAGCCGGCTCCCGTTCGCCTCGCTGCCCCTCGCGGCGGCGTACATGCCTGCCGCCGTCGCCATCGCCCTGGCCGCGTGCGGCGACGAGTTCACGGCGCGCCCGCCCGACGCGTCGACGAGCTCGAGCACCGGCGGCGGGAGCGGCGGGAGCGGCGGGAGCGGCGGTGGGTGTCCTGGAGGCGGCATGGTCTGCGGTGACGCATGCGTCGACCCGATGACGGACGCGCAGCACTGCGGCGCGTGCGACGTCGCCTGCCCGAACTTCGGCGGCGAGCCGACCTGCCAGGACGGGGTCTGCCAGTCGCCAGCGTGCGAGGAGAACCGCGGCAACTGCGACAAGGACCCCGAGAACGCCTGCGAGGTGGACCTCCTCACGAGCACCGCGCACTGCGGCAGGTGCGACAAGCCATGCGGCGGCCAGTGCGTACGGGGCGTTTGCGTCGTGCCCACACACATCGCGGCCGGCACGGATTACACGTGCGCGGTGCTCAGCGACAGCTCGGTCTGGTGCTGGGGCAGGAACACCTGGGGCAACCTCGGCGACGGGACGCTGCAGCAGGATCGACCGATCCCGAGGCCGGTCATGGGTCTCAGCGGCGCCGCCAGGGTCGCGGCGAGCATCTCGTCGGGGCGCGCGCACACCTGCGCGGTGCTGACCGACGGCGCGGTGGCGTGCTGGGGCGCGGGCAACAGCGGACAGCTCGGCGACGGCGAGGCGACGAACTCCCCTTCCGCCGTGCGCGCCAAGGAGCTCGCGGGCGCGATCCAGGTCGCCGTCGGCGGGACCCATACCTGCGCGGTGACGGCGTCGCACGAGCTCTATTGCTGGGGCGAGGGCAGCTCCGGCCAGCTGGGCTACGGCGACGAGGTCGATCGGGTCGAGCCCACCGTGATGCTGGACGGCGTGGACTCCGTGAGCGCCGGCCTCTCGCACACCTGCGCGGGCATGATCGAGCGGATGGGCGAGCGCACGATGAACTGCTGGGGCCACAACGAGAGCGGCCAGCTCGGCCTCGGCAACTTCAACCAGCAGAGCACCCCGCAGCCCGTCGCGGGTCTCACCAGCGTCGCGCTCACGGCCGCGGGCGCCTTGCACACGTGCGCCGCGCCGGCGCGCGGCGTGGCCTCCTGCTGGGGCAAGGGAGAGCAGTTCCGCCTCGGGACTGGCGTCGTGAACCCTGAGGCGAATCCCCGGAAGATCTCGGACCTCGTGGACGTGACCCGGATCTCGCTCGGCGCGAGGCACTCCGGCGCGGTGCTGGCGGGCGGCGAGGTGCTCATGTGGGGCGACAACGCGAAGGGGCAGCTCGGCAACGGCACGCAGGATCCGGGGCTCCTTCCGGAGCCGCTCGCGCTGACCGACGTGGTCGAGCTGGCCCTCGGCGATGACCACAGCTGCGCGCTCAAGCGCACGGGCGAGATGCTCTGCTGGGGTGACAACAGGAACGGCGAGCTGGGCGACGGGACCGTCGAGCCCCGGCTCGTGCCGACGCGCGTCGCCTGGCCGACGCAGCCTTAGCGCGACACCTCGACCGCGGGGACCGCCGCGCGCCAGATGCTGAATGGCCTCCGGAAACATTCGGCAGCATTCACCGACATGCGGCCAGGACGCGTTCTCCGCCAATTGCACACATCTGTCGCCACGTGCACTACGTAAATGACGTGGACTGACGTGGACTGACGTGAACCGACGTGGACTGACGTGAACCAACGTGGACTGACGTGACCGCGCTGTGCAGGCAGGGCGCAAGCGCGCAACTACGCGGACACACATGTGAAACATGACGCGGGCGACGCGGGCGACGCGGGCGACGCGGGACCGGTCAGCCAGGCAGCTGCCTCCCTGATATTTCATGAACCGAAGAATTTCGACTCGACAGCCAATCAGCTCAACCGCATATACTCCAGCTATCATGGCCGCGTCCTCAGCCTGACAAAGCCAGGCAATTTGCACTTTGGCTTCTGGATGCGACCTATTTCGACAACTCCGGTCCGGCAACCATGGACCCCTGGAGGTCACATGTCGCAATCCGTCACGTCAAAATTATCGCACCCTAACGGAAAATGGTTGGCTTGCGGCACGCTGGCGCTCCTCTCCGCGGTGTCGCCGCTGATACCGGGTCCGGCGCTGGCGCAGGAGGGATGCTACGGCGAGATCAAGACGTTCGCGACGGTTCCGGCGGCTCCGGGGTTCCCCGAAGGCATCGCGGTCCATGGGAATCGGGTCTACGTCTCCGGCCCAGCGACGTTCGGCACGGCAGGTCAAGGCCCGTCGACCATCGACGTATTCGACAGGGACAGCAAAGTCCACAAGAACACGATCGAGGTGGCGGGCGAGGCGCTCGCCGACGAGCATGCGCTGAGCTGCATCGCCGTCGACGACGATGGCCGGGTCTACGCGCTCAGCACGCAGCTCGGCCTCCTGCGCTTCACGAAGACTGGACACGGATATGTCCAGGAGAGCTACGGCGATCCGCTGCCGGATCTGCCGGCGTGCGTGATGGCCGCGCCGGGAGAGGCGTGCTCGCCGACGCCCTTCCCGACGCCGCCGATACCGAACGATATCGCCTTCGACGAGGAGGGTTACGCGTATGTGACCGACTCGCTGCAGGCGACGATCTTCCGCTACCCGCCCGGGGGCGGCGCGCCGGAGATCTGGTTCCAGAGCTCCGCCCTCGTCGGCAGCGGCGACCTGCCGATCGGCGTGAACGGGATCAGGCTCGATCCGGAGCGGGAGCACGTCTATTTCTCGGTGACGTTCTCCCCGTCGGACACGAGCCTGGGGTCCATCTACCGGCTCCCCCTCGTCGAAGCCCCCGAAGAGGCCGATCTGGAGCTGGTCCACGACTACGATGCTGGCGAGGCGCCCGACGGGTTCGCGTTCGGCAAGTCGGGGAAGCTCTATGTCACGCTCGCGGCGGCCAACGCAATCTCGGTGCTCGACGAGGACGGGGTCGAGGAATCGCGCATCGAGAGCGCACCAGGGGAGGAGATTCCCCTCGACGCCCCCGCCAACGTGGCCTTCAACGACCCGGCGCAGACGCTGCTCATCGTGAATCACGCGAGCTTCACCAGGAACCCCGCGCACTTCGGGGTGCTGAGGGTCTGGGTCGGCGACAAGGCCGATCCGCTCGAGAAGCCGTCGCTCCCTTGAGTCGCTCCCTTGAGACGAGACCAGGGTTCCGGCCGGCGCCCTCGCCTCAGGCGAGGCCCCCGCGCCGGCGCACGATCCAGTGCGCGCCGAGCGCCGCGGCCGCCGCCAGCGTCCAGGCCCAGGGGGGCAGGAGCGGCGCGACGTGGCGCTCGGCCGCCACCTGCGTCGCCGCGGGCAGCGACAGCGAGCCGGCGCCCGACGGGAGCACCGACGCGCCGCCCGTCGCGCGGGCGATCTCCTCCAGGCGGGCGACGTCGGGGCGGGGATCGGCCCACTCGTCGCCGCCGCGCTCGCACGCGAAGTCGCGCCGCGTCGTCGCCCGCTTCTGGTCACCTCCGTCGCCAGCGGCGCCTTCCGGGACGATCTCCACCGTGGCCGAATAACCCCCGGACTCGAGGCGACCGGCGGCGAGCTCGACCGGCTCGCCGCCCTCGCCGATCGGCGCGGTCAACGTCTTCACGACCGCGCCGCTGCCGAGGCGCGCGATGGTCACCCTGGCCTCGCCGCGCTGCCCGGCGAGGGGGCGCAGCACGAGCGCCGTCTCCTCGCCCGCGAGGCAGCCGCCGCGCGGCTCGATCGCGGCAGGCTCGAAGCGCGGATCGCGCATGAGCCAGCCGAGAAGGGCGTCCCAGAACGCGCCGTGCGCGCGGCCCGCGGAGCTCGAGGCGAACGCGCTGAAGAGCAGGCGGTGGCTGCCGTCGAGCGTCAGCGCGATCGTCCGGCCGCTCTCGTGCTCGCCCAGCGAGAGCACCGGCATCGGCGCGCCCGAGGCCGTCGTGCGGGTCGGGTGCGTCATGAGCACCGTCGCCCCGGGGAGCGGATCGCCGACGACGTTGGTCCCCGGCATCTCCGGCATCTCGTCGCCGATCAGCGCGAGCAGCGGCGCGAGCACCGGCGCCGCGCGGCCCGCGGCGGTGATGCGCGGCACGAAGGCGCCGAGATCCACCTTGGGCGCGCGGCCGATGTCGAGATCCACCGGCAGGACGCGGGCGAGCCGCGTGCGCGCATAGTTGCCCGACACGAAGGCGTTCGGGCCGCCCACCATGATGAGCCCGCCGCCCTTGTCGACATACTGGGCAAGCGCCGGGAGGTGCTTGGTCAGGCCGTACGGCGCGGCGTCGAAGTCCTGCAGGACGACCGCATCGAAGCTCGAGAGGTGGACGCTGAAGAGCTCGTCGACCGGGAACGGGATCAGCGCGAGCTCGTCCGACGACGCGTTCACCTCGTCGCCGGGCGTGCGCAGGATGAAGAAGGCCACGACGTCGACCGAGGCGTCGGCCTTGAGCCACATCCGGAGCGCGCGCACGTCGTACGTCGGCCGGCCCGCCACGTGGAGCACCCGGATGCGGTCGCGCGCGACGTCGAGCGTGATGTACCGGACGTCGTTCTCGGGGAGCTCGTCGCCGTCCGGCGCCTTGATCGACACCTCCAGGATGCGGGTGCCGGCGCGGTCGAGCGTCACGCCGAGCTCGACCGTGCCGACGCCGCCCTCGACGTGCGCCGTGCCCGTGGCGAGCGTCGTGGGCGCGCCCTGCTCGCGCAGCTCGCGGGCCACGACAGGGACGGCGTCGCACGCGAGGCCGCCGCTGCAGCCGATGTCGATGCGGAGCGAGAGCGGCTGGTGGGCGACCGCGGCGCCGGAGGTCCGGACCGCGCGGACGCCGGCGTCGCGCACGGACTCGGTCGCCACCGCGACCGTGTGCACCGGGACGTCGAGCCCCTCGAGCGCGGCCCGCGTCGCCGCGGCGGTGTCGTCGGGGCCCGGGCGGTCGAGCCGGCCATCGGAGACGACGACGAACGCCGACGGCCGCTCGTCGGCGGCGCGGGCGAGCGCCTCGAGCGCGGCGCTGAGGTCCGAGCGGCGCTGCGGCCGGCCTCGCGCGGGCGACGCGGGCGCCGCGGCCGACCCGGGGGCGGCGGCCGGCGCCCCCGCGCCCGCGTCCCTGTCGGGCGCCGGCGCGGCGCCAGCGCTCCCGCCCGGCGCCGGCGCGGCGCCAGCGCCTTCGCCTGCCTGCCCGTCGGCCGGCAGCGGCGCCCCTTCGCCGAACACGTAGCGGGAGAGCCGGACGTCGGCGCGCTTCCCGAGCTCCTCGAGCGCGCGCTCGGCGCTGTCGCGGCGGGTCCCCGCGACGCCCGGCAGGTCCATGGATCGGGAGCCGTCGACCAGCACCACGACCTTGGGGCCGACGAGGCTCCCGCGCGACGTGACCGCGACCGGGCGGAGGATGGCGGCGAGCAGGCCGAGCACGGCGAGCGCGCCCGTGAGCGCCGTGCCGAGCGCCGCGCGCGCGGGCGCGGCGCCCACCGCCCCGGCGGCGCGTCCGCGCGCGCGGACGAGCTCGAGCACGAGCAGGCCGAAGCTCAGGGCCGCGACGACGCAGGCGACAGCGACGACCGGCGACGACAGGTCGCCCGAGGGCGCGAAGCTCCGGGTCACGGCCGCTCCGGGAGCGAGAGAAGCGCGGGAAGCGCGCGAGAAGAGGGAGTCCCGCTCGCAGCGCCGGCGTGGGAGAGCGACAGCGCGGGCAGCGAGTCGAGGGCGCGTGGCACGCGCGGAGCCTAGTACATCGGGGCGGAGTGTCCCAGCCCGGCGCCGTTGCTGCGACCTCTCGGGCGACCTCGAACAACGGTGAGCCACCTTGAAACACCGGGTACGCCGCGCGTAGGCTCGAACCCTCGTGACGATGCGCGAAGAGCTGGACGAGGCCGGGCGGCTCAGGGCAGAGAACACGGCGCTGCGCGCGCGCGTCGAGGCGCTGGAGAAGGCGCTGGCGGAGCGCTCCAACGGTCACGCACAGAGCGCAGCCGCGCCGGAAGGCACGGCAGACGTGGAGGCCCTCGACGCGCTCGAGGGGCTGCCCACGGCGGTGCCGGCGGTGATCCAGTGGCGCCTGGACGGCGCGGTGACGTACTGGAACGACAGCGCCGAGCGCCTCTTCGGCTGGAGCGCGAGCGAGGCCGTCGGCCGCCGGCTGGCCGACCTCGTGGGCGCGGTCCCCGTGTCCGCCGCCGCGGCGCGGGCGTTCGACTTCGCCCGGGAGGAGAGCCGCTTCGCCGCGACCACGAGCGAGTGCAGGACGAAGGGAGGTCACGCGCTCCTCTGCCGATGGACCTACGCCGTGCTGCGCGACGGCCGAGGCGACGCGCACGAGATCGCGGCGCTCGTCGATGACACCAGCGACCGGCAGCGGAGGGAGAAGACGGTGCAGGGCCGGTACCAGCTGCTCCTGCAGCTGGTGGACAACGCGCGCAGCTCCATCTTCGTCAAGGACACCGCGGGGCGCTACGTCCTGGCCAACCGCATGCATGCGCAGATGATGCAGAGGCACGTCCTCGAGCTCATCGGCCGGGATGAGTTCGAGCTGGGCGCCCTGGACCCCGCGGCCAGCGCGGCGATCGTGGCGAAGGAGCGAGAGGTGCTCACCGGCGGGCAGGTCATGCAGTTCGAGGAGGTGGTGCCGATAGGCGGCGTTCAACACCACTTCTTCACGGTCAAATTCCCGATCCACGACGAGCGCGGGACGCCGATAGGCATGGGCGGCATCGTGACCGAGATCACGTCGCTGAAGCGCGCGGAGGCGGAGCGGGCCGCGCTGCAGGAGGAGATCATCTTCGCGCAGCAGGCCGCCCTCCGGGAGCTGTCCACGCCGCTCATCCCGCTCGCCGACCGGGTGGTCGCGATGCCGCTCGTCGGGACGATCGACAGCGGGCGCGCGGAGCAGATCATGGAGACGTTGCTCTCCGGCATCAGCAGCCAGGGCGCCCACACGGCGATCCTGGACATCACGGGCGTGCGCGCCGTCGACACGCACGTCGCGGACGCGCTGACGCGCACCGCGCGCGCCGCCCAGCTGCTCGGCACCCGCGTGGTGCTCACCGGCGTCCGCCCGGAGGTGGCGCAGACGCTCGTCACGCTCGGCGTGGATCTCTCCGGGATCACGACGCTGAGCACGCTGCAAAGCGGTATCGCGCACGCCCTCCGCCACGCCAGACGGTAGCTGAGCGCGGCCAGACGCCGGAGCTCCTGGCCGCTCAGCCCTCCTGCGTGAGGTACTGGAGGAGCGCGGCCTCATCGCTCGTGATCAGCCGCTCGATGCCGTCATCCCTCGCGAAGCGCTGGATCTGGAGCGCGCCGACGACGCTCTGCACGAGCACGCCGACCCGCCGGAAGCCCCGTAGCCAGTGCGGTCGGAAGCGCTTCATCGTCGCCTCGAACGACGGATCGTTCCTGCCGGGGACGGCGCGGACGTCGACGAAGAGGGCGTGATGGGAGCGGCCCAGCCGATCGAGGACGCGGATGAGCTCTCCCATCACGGCCTCGATCTCCTCCAGCGACACGAACGGCCTGGAGCTGCGGACGGTCCAGACGACGCGCAGGGACGCGTCGAACAGCACGGTGAAGTGGTCGTCCTGCCAGACCAGCTTCGGCGCAGCGGCGAGGCGACCCGATGTCATCGCGCCTCACGGCCGCGCAGGCGCGGAGCGGGGTCGGTTGTCGTCGATGGCGCGGCGGCGCATCAGGAACGGCGCGTGCACCTGGTCGTCCTTGTAGTTCGAGCAGAGCACGTACATCGCGATGTTCACGGCCAGGCGGAACGCGCGCTCCCGCTGCGCCTCGCCCCCGGGCGTGACCTCGACGCTCGGCCCCCCGCCCTCCGAGCGCGCCAGGGCGCCGGCGAGGTCGTGGTCGGAGAAGATCACCTGCGGCATGCCGCCGCGCACGATCGCGGAGAGCTTCGGCGGGCCCTCGACGCGGCCGACGGCGCGCGGGAGGAGATAGAAGGAGCGGAAGACGACGTTCTCCGTGCCGATCGGGATGGGAGAGCCCTCCGGCAGGACGCGGGCGAGCTCGCGCCGCGCGGCGCGGCCGAACGCGCCGCTGCCCGGGGCGAAGTCGTCGACGAGGAGCACGCCGCCGAGCGCGAGGAAGCGGCGCAGGCCGAAGACCTCGCGCTCGGTGAGCGGCGGGAGATCGCCCTCGCCGCCCCAGAGCGCGAACGGCTCGGCGAGCAGCGCCGGGTCGTCGGCGCGGACCGTTGTCGGGTTGCGGCGCGCCGGCGCGCTCGTCCGCCGCTCCAGCTCGAACGACCAGCGCGCGGGGGCGGTGGCGCGCACCCCCTCCCATCGCGCGTCGCCCGTCAGCAGCGGCCGCGGGTTCCACGCCCCCTCCTCGCCGAAGGCGCGCACGGGGCGCGGCACCGCGAGGAGGAGCAGGGCGGAGACGAGCACCAGCGCCGCGGCCGCGAGGCGCCGCGGCCGCGCCACGGCGAGGCGCCGCGGCTTGGCCGAGGCGGCGGGGCGCGAGGGCGGCAGCGCCACCTCACCGCCCCGGCCGCGCGGCCGGCGAGCGCCGAGCCGGCCGAGCCATCGTCTCAATCGAAGTCCTCGACCCGCCATACGCCCGCCTCGCGCCGGAGCTTCACCTCGTGCCCACCCGGGATCTGCACCGTCGCGGAGTCGCCGGCAATCCGGACCTCTAGCCCCTCGGGCTGAGCGAGCCCCTCGACGAGCGAGCGGAGGTCGCTCTCGATGGCGGCGCGCGTGGCCGGCGTGAGGACGCGCAGCAGGCCGGCGTAGCTGCGGCGCGCGAGGACGCGGCGGAGCTGCTCGAGGGCCTGCTCGGGGGTGCGGCCGCCCGCAGGCAGCGCGTCGGCGGCCGAGATCCGGAAGGCGCGCTCGCGCTCGTCGAGCTCGAGGGTCGCGATCTCGCCGTCCGGGTAGCGGACGCGGGCGCGGGTCTTGACCACGACCCCGGGCGCCGTGACGCTGCGCGCCTGCTCCGCGAGCTCGGCGCGCGCCTCGGCGACGCGCCGCCGCACCTCGTCGCGCGACATCGCGGTGCGGCTCTTGTCGCTCAGCATGCCGTAGATGGCGTCGGCGTCGCCGCGCGCCGCCGCGTCGGCGTAGACCTGCACCGCCTCCTTGGGATCGGGGAGCGAGGACGACGCGCAGGCGAGGCCGGACAGCGGCAAGAGCGACAGGAGCGGCAGCGGCAGCGGCAGCCGCGGCGATCGGGGCAATCGCGGCAAGAAAAGCGCGAGCAGCGAGGTGAGGGCGCGCGGCACGGGACGAGCCTAGTACATCGGCGGCGGCGCGTCCCAGCGCCATGGACGAGCGCGGCGGCCGCCGTGAGGCGCCCGGCCGTGGTAAGCCGGCTCCTCCCGCGCCTCGCCTTCCCGCTCCACGACCCGAACGAAGCCGCCGCCGCATGACCGACGTTGTTGGAAAGCTCTGGGGGTTCTGCCACACGCTCCGCCACGACGGCATCGACCACGGGGACTACATCGAGCAGATCACCTACCTGCTCTTCCTGAAGATGGCCGCCGAGCGAGGCATCGATCTCTCGCGCGTCGAGCACAGGACGCCCCGCGGCGAGGTCGACGCGACAGACTGCTCCTGGCCCGCGCTGCGCGCGCGCAGCGGTCAAGCGCTGCTCGACCGCTACGCCGACGTCCTCCGATCCCTCGACGGAGCCCCCGGCGTCCTCGGGGAGATCTACGCGGGCTCGCAGCCGCGCTTCAAGAGCCCCGCGAGCCTCGGGAAGCTCGTCGACCTCATCGACGAGATCGAGTGGACGCGCCTCGGCGTGGACATCCAGGCCGCGGCGTACGAGGGCCTCCTGGAGAAGGCCGCCGCCGAGGGCAAGAAGGGCGCGGGGCAGTACTTCACGCCCCGCGCCCTGATCCAGTCGATCGTGCGGTGCATCAGGCCCGATCCGCAGGGGAAGCCGGGCTTCGCCCTGTGCGACCCGGCGTGCGGCACCGGGGGCTTCCTTGTCGCCGCCTGGGAGTGGATCGAGGCCGAGGCGCGGGGGGCGCTCGACCGGGAGGCGGCGCGCCGGATCAAGGCCGGGGCGTTCTTCGGCCAGGAGCTCGTCGCGCGCCCCCGCCGGCTCGCCCTGATGAACCTGGTCCTCCACGGGATCGAGCCGAGGATCACCCTCGGCGACTCGCTCGACGCCCCGCCGCCGGACGATCGGTTCGACGTGATCCTGACGAACCCGCCGTTCGGCACGAAGGGGGCCTACGAGACGCCGCGCCGCGAGGATTTCGCGATCGCGACCGCGAACAAGCAGCTCAACTTCATCCAGCACGTGCTGACGATCCTGACGCCGGGCGGCCGGGCGGCGATGGTCCTGCCGGACCATTGCCTGTTCGCCGACCAGGCAGGCGCGGTGCTGGAGATCCTCGCCAGGGGCTGCGACCTGCACACGGTGCTCCGCCTGCCGCACGGGACCTTCACGCCGTACAGCGCCGGGGTGAAGGCCAACGTCGTCTTCTTCACGAAGGGCCGCGCGACGGAGAGGGTCTGGATCTACGACGCCCGGACGGGCGTCCCGTCGATCACCAAGAAGGGCCGGCCGCTCTCCCCGGCGCACTTCGCGGAGTTCGAGCGGTGCTACGGCGGCGACCCCGACGGGCGCGGCGTGCGGGAGGCGGCGAGCTCCGGCGAGGGTCGATTCCGCAGCTTCGAGCTCCGCGAGGTGAAGGAGCGAGAGTTCAAGCTCGACGGGCTGAGATGGCTCAAGGAGGAGTCGCTCGACGAGGCCGGCGAGCCGCCCGAGCCGGAGGAGCTTGCGACCGACGCCCTCCAGGAGCTGACGGAGGCGGTCGCCGCGCTGAACCGCGTGCTCGCGCTGCTCGAGGGCGGGGCGAAGGCGGCGGAGGCGTGAGCGGGCCGCTGCCCGAGGGGTGGGCCGAGACGACGCTCGCGTCGATCTGCTCGCACCGGAGCGGGAGCTCGAAGCTCATCAAGGGGAAGCTCCACGCCGAGCAGCGGCCAGGGCGCTACCAGGGGTTCAGCGCCGCCGGCCCCGACGTGTGGTGCGACGGCTGGGAGCACGAGGGCGAGGCGATCGTGGTCTCCGCCGTGGGGACGCGGTGCGGAAAGGCGTTCAAGGCGCGCGGGCGGTGGTCGGCGATCGCGAACACCCATGTGGTCTGGCCGGATGAGCGGGCCATCGACGTCGGTTACCTGTTCCTCCACCTCAACGACGAGGGATTCTGGGTGAAGGGCGGCTCCGCGCAGCCGTTCGTGAAGGTGCGCGAGACGTTCGAGCGGCCCTTCTCCCTGCCTCCCCTCCCCGAGCAGCGCCGCATCGTCGCGAAGGCCGAAGCCCTGCTCGGCGAGGTGGACGCGGCGAAGGCCCGGCTGGCGAGGTCGTCGCTGCTCCTCCGGCGGCTCCGGCAGGCCGTGCTGGGGGCGGCGTGCTCGGGGAGGCTCACCGAGGACCTGCGCGCGCCGGGCGCCGCCGCGCCGCCCGCGGGACCGGCGGAGCCCCCGCCGCGCTGCTCGACGTCGGCGCCGGCCGCGCCCGGGGCGAGCAGCGACGGTCCGGAGCGTCCCCTGCCGCCGTCCTGGGTCCGCTGCCCGTTCGGCGCCCTGGTGGACAACCACGATGGCCGACGCGTCCCCGTGAGCTCCGCGGCTCGAGCGAGGCGCCGGGGGCCGTATCCGTATTACGGCGCGTCGGGGGTCATCGACTCGATCGATGGCTACCTGTTCGACGGCGATTACCTGCTGATCGCCGAGGACGGCGCGAACCTCCTGTCGAGGAACACCCGGGTGGCGTTCGCCGCGAGCGGGAGGTTCTGGGTGAACAACCATGCTCATGTGGTCCAACCGAAGGCCGGCGTGGTCCTCGGGTACCTCGAGCTGCTCCTGAACGCGCTCGATCTGCAGCACCACGTGACCGGCTCGGCCCAGCCGAAGCTCACGCAGGCGGCGCTCAACGGCATCCCCGTGTCGGTGCCGCCGGCGGAGGAGCAGGCGGAGATCGTCCGCCGCGCACAGGCGCTCTTCGCGCTCGCCAGCGAGGTCGAGGAGCGCGTGGCCCGCGCCGCGGCCCGGGCCGACAGGCTCCCGCACACGATCCTCGCCAGGGCGTTCTCCGGAGAGCTCGTCCCCACCGAGGCGGCGCAGGCTCGCGCGGAGGGGCGGGGCTACGAGCCGGCGGACGCGCTGCTGCGCCGCGTCCGGGGGATGGGGTGAGCGGCCAGCTCCGCCCCCCATACCCCGCCTCTACTGAACTCCTGTTGTTGTCGGTCCCGGAACTGGATCCCGACTGGCGGACGAACCTCCTTGCCAAGAGGAAGGTCGCGAACCAGTGAGTGAACCATGGCGGCCGCGGTTGAAACGCCCCTGAAGGTCGAGATTACCGAGCATCTCTGGATCACCTTGAGGGATGGCTGCCGTCTCGCGGCGCGCCTATGGCTGCCAGAAGGAGCGCGAAGAAAGCCGGCGCCGGCCATCTTGGAATACATCCCCTATCGCAAGCGGGACGGAACCCGCGCCCGTGACGAGCCGATGCATGGCTATTTCGCCGGCCACGGCTATGCCGTGCTGCGGGTCGACATGCGTGGATCCGGCGAGAGCGACGGGCTGATGTGGGACGAGTACCTGAAGCAGGAACAGGACGATGCCCTCGAAGTGATCGCCTGGATGGCGGCACAGCCCTGGTGCAACGGCCATGTCGGCATGATGGGCAAGTCCTGGGGCGGGTTCAACTGCCTGCAGGTGGCGGCGCTCAGGCCGCCGGCCTTGAAGGCGGTGCTCTCGGTTTGCTCGACCGACGACCGCTACGTCGACGACATCCATTACATGGGCGGGTGCCTGCTCAACGACAACCTGTGGTGGGGCACCATCATGCTGGTCTATCAGGCCCGCCCCGCCGACCCGGAGCTCTTCGGCGAAAGCTGGCGCGACAACTGGCGGGAACGGCTGGAGCAGATGCCGTTCTGGCCGGCGCTTGCGATGGCCCATCAGCGGCGCGACGATTACTGGCGGCACGGGTCGATCTGCGAGGATTGGAACGCTATCCAGGTGCCTGTCTGCCTGATCGGCGGCTGGGTCGATGCCTATACCAACACGGTGCCGAGGATGCTGGAGCACCTCAAGGTGCCGCGGAAGGGCATCATCGGGCCCTGGGCGCACGTCTACCCGCACGACGGAACGCCGGGCCCGGCGATCGGCTTCCTGCAGGAGGCCATCGCCTGGTGGGATCGCTGGCTGAACGGCATCGAGAACGGCGTCGACGAGGAGCCGATGCTGCGCGCCTGGCTGCAGGACTACACGGCGCCGGAAACGACACGAAGTCACCATCCTGGACACTGGGTGGCCGAGCAGAGCTGGCCGTCGCCGGATATCCAACCCTGTCATCTCTATCTCGACAAGGACGGCCTCGCCCCGGTGAGCGGCGCCGAGGATGTCTTGGCGCTGCGCTCGCCCCAGCATGTCGGCCTTCAGGGCGGGGAGTGGATGGGGGCCGGCTGCGTCGGGGAGCTGCCCGGCGACCAGCGGATCGACGATTTCGGCTCGCTCACCTTCGACACCGCGCCGCTCGAGGAGGCGATGCAGGTCGTCGGCGCCCCGGAGCTGGAGCTGGAGCTCATCAGCGATAAGCCGGTGGCGCAGCTCTGTGCCAGGCTGTGCGACGTGGCGCCCGATGGCGAGGCGCTGCGGGTCAGCTTCCAGGTCATCAACCTCACCCACCGCGACAGCCACGCGGAGCCGACCCCGCTCGAACCCGGCAAGCGCTACAGGCTGAAGCTGGTATTGAATGCCTGCGCGCATCGCTTTGCTGCCGGCCATCGCCTGCGGATATCGCTCTCCAGCGCCTACTGGCCGCTGATCTGGCCGGCGCCCGAGCGGGCGACGCTCGGCATCATCACCGGCGCCAGCCGCCTCATGCTGCCGCATCGAAGACCGCAAGCGGCCGACGGCGGTGAACCCTTCCTGAAGCCGGAAGCGGCGCGAGCGACGTCGATCACCCAGGTGAGCCCGGGCAGCGTCACGCGCTCGGTGACCTTCGACATCACCTCGGGTGCGGTCACGACCGTGACGGATACAGTGGGCGTCTTCGGAGAAGGGCGTCAGCGCCTCGACGAGATCGGCACCGAGGTGCTGCACCAACTCCGCCGCGAGCTCCGCATCGCGCCGGACGATCCGCTTCACGCTTCCTTCACCTGCCGGCAGACGTATGTGCAGTCGCGCCCGGGCTGGGACATCCGCATCGAGGTGACGACCAGGCTCCACGCCGACCGCGACCATTTCTATATCAGCGGCGAGCTCGACGCCTTCGAGGACGACATCCGCTTCGCCAGCCGTGAATGGCGGGAGAAGATCAAGCGGGATCTGATCTGAGGCTCAACCGGGAGCGGAGGCGGAAGCGGCGCCGGCGGCCGAGGCGCGGCCGGAAGGGGGCCCCATGAGGCTCTCGCTTCCTCCGCCCCCGCACGCATCCACCACCGTCCCTCCACGGTAGCTCCTCTCCCTTCTGGAATCGACACCGGCCGCCTTCCGTTATTCTCGGCGTCTCTCATCGGATCGCCTTCCGCCATCGGATCCACGCCGTCATCGCGGGTCCGATCCGATGAGACCCATGCTCCCGAGGAGGCGCTGATGAAGGTGAGGATCGTCGTGAGTTACGTCCCCCGCTATCGCCGGGGCCACCGCTTCCATTTCGTCCCGCCGGTCACCGGGATCCACCTCGCGGCGATCACCCCGCCGGAGCACGAGGTCGAGCTCTTCCACGAGCAGGTGCGCCCCGTCCCCGTCGACGCCTCGCCGGACGTTGTCGCGCTCTCGTTCTTCTCCGGCTTCGCGCGCCGCGCGTACACGCTCGCCGATCGCTACCGCGCCCTCGGCGTGCGCGTCGTCGCCGGCGGGCCGCATGTCTCGTACTGGATCGAGGAGGCGCTCCAGCACGTGGACGTGGTGGTCACCGGGGAGGCCGAGGCGGTCTGGCCCTCGGTCCTGCGCGATCTCGCGCGAGGCACGCAGCGCCGCGTCTATCACGGCGAACCGGCGTCGCTCGCGGGGCTGCCGACCCCTCGTTACGATCTGCTCGAAGAGCGCTTCCTGGTCCCCCGCGTGCTCCAGGCGACGCGCGGCTGCCCGTTCACGTGCAGCTTCTGCACGGTGCCCGACCTCAACCCCGGCTTCCGCGTGCGCCCCGTCGACGAGGTGATCCGCGACGTCGCCACCACGCATTTCCCCCGCTTCTGGCAGGAGAAGGTCGCGTGGTTCTGGGACGACAACCTGCTCGTCCAGCGCCGCTGGGCCAAGGAGCTCCTGCGCGAGCTCGCCGGGCTCGACCGCTGGTGGCTCACGCAGGCATCCATCGATATCGTCAAGGACCGGGAGCTGCTCGACGCGATGGATCGGTCCGGCTGTATCGGCATCTTCCTCGGCATCGAGAGCCTCGACGAGGCCGATCTCAAGAGCGTCGACAAGCGCCAGAACCGCGCGCGCGAGTACCGCGAGGCCATCCGGAAGCTGCACGATCGCGGGATCTGCGTGATGGCGGGCTTCATCTCGGGCTTCGACGATCAGACGCCGGAGGTCATCGCCTCCACGGCCGATCGGCTGAACGAGATCGGCGTCGACGTCCCGTTCCTCAGCATCCTCACGCCGTTCCGGGGCACGCCGCTGTACGACGAGCACCGGCGAGACGGGCGCATCCTGGAAGAGCGTGACTGGCCCCATTACAGCGGCTACGGCGTCGCCTTCCGGCCGGCGCGCATGTCCCCCGAGCAGCTCCTCGCCGCCCACCGCCAGATGTGGAATCGCGCCTTCAGCCCCGCGGCGGTGGTCGAGCGCCTCGCGCGCGGCGCGCGGTCGCTGAGCCGCGGCGCCATGATGCTGTCGGCGGCGATGAACGGCTTTTACGGCCTCAAGCAGCTCACCGGCAACGAGCCGGCCGCGCCGCCGCTCGAGCCGAGAGGGACGATCCGGCACCCCGCGCCCGGGGAGGCCCCGGCCCGGCTCTCGCGCCTCGGCCTGAAGCGGTCCGCGAGCGCGGCCGACAGCTCGGTGGAACGCACGGCGTAGCCGCGCCGGGGCGAACGCTCACCAAGCGTCTCGCCGTCGAGCCGCTCCATCGCGAGGTAGGGGCACCCCGCGGCGGTCGCGCCGTTCGCGATGTACCGCACGACACCCGGGATCTGGAGTGACGCCAGCACCTCGTGTCCCCGCGAACGACGGTCGAGCTAGGGCAGATCTCTGATCTCCGACGTGCACGAGCCCTCGTCGCAGCGCGCCGCGACCGCCTGCTCGCTCTCTCTCTCGAGCCGCCGGCCGTCCTCCGCGAGAGACGGACGCGACGGGCAATCGCACAGCGGCGAGCCTGCGAGGCACGCCGCCTCGGCGGCCTCGAACGCTTCCTTGTCGTCCGCGTCCACGCCGACGAACAGGATGTCTCCGCAGCAGGTCGTGACGTGCGGCAACACGACGCAGTCGCTCGCCTGTTCGCAGGCCTTGCTGAACGCCGGAAAGCTCGACTCGCGGCACGTCAGGCCATGGCTGCTCCCGCCCCCGGAGCCGCCGGCCCCGCCGCTGGCGGCGCTGCCGCCGCCGCCCCCGGAGCCACCAGCGCCGGCGCTCGCGGCGCTGCCACCTCCGCCCCCGGAGCCGCCGGCTCCGCCGCTGGCGGCGCTGCCGCCGCCGCCCCCGGAGCCGCCAGCGCCGGCGCTGCCGCTCGCGCCCGCTCCGCTGGTGCTGGTGGATTCCGCGCTCGCAGGTCCATGGTCATCTTCGCCGCACGCCGCGCCGCCCAGCGTCGCCCACGCAATGAAGGGACCACGAGCCAACCAGAGAAAGCACTTGTGTGTCATGGCCGCCGCGTCGAGCACGGGACATGCCCGCTCCGGCACGAGAGAACCACGCTGGTTTTCTGTGCCATGGCGAGCCACGACGTGGCAGCGCACGGCAGGGCGATCAGGCCGAGTTCGGGGGCGGCGGTCCTGCGTGCCGGCGTCCATGAACATGCGATTGCTACGATTGTAACAGATTTGACGAGCACGCGTGTCGTGCGTGCATCGAACCACGGCCCCAGGTCGAACCAGCCGCACGGTCACTTGACGCCGGAGGCGTAAGCGAGTGATGCTCCGGCGCCATGGCGGGCTCGAAGCGGGTGAACGCGTCCCTGGCGATGGCGCTGATCGGGCTTACGGCGGCCGGCGGGTGTACGGCGCTGGCGGGGTTGGACGAAAGCTACCATCTGGTGGGCGGAGGCGGCGGGACCGGCGGCGGCTCGACGGGAGGCGGGACCGGCGGCGGCTCGACGGGAGGCGAGGCCGGCGGCAGCGCGGGCGGCAGCTCGACGGGAGGCGAGGCGGGCGCTGGCGCGGGCGGCGAGGTCGGCGCCACGGGCGGAGCCGGTGGCAGCGCCGAGTGCGCGACCTGCTCGTTGCCGCCTTACGACACCGACGATCCGGCGGACCTGTGCGCGGAGTCGGCCGAGATTTACGAGGTGCTCATGGACTGTCTCTGCGTTGCCTGCGGCCTGGTGGAGGAATTGCCCTGCTATGGCGCGTGCGGCGCCGGCGAGGGGCGGAGCGCCGAGTGCGACGACTGCCTCGCCTCTGTGGCCGCCGAGGTGGAGGGCGAGTGTGCGCCGCAGGTCGCCGCGTGCGAGTTCGACACGGGCGAGTGATCTCGGCCCCTCTGTATCAGCGCTCGCTCAGCAGGGCGTGAACATCTCGGCGCCGAGATACATATTCGTGAACTGGCTGTCGATTGGGTTGCCGAGATAGTCGTAGCACTGCACGTTCACCTGGGTATCCGAGCCGACGCCGGTCCAGTTCGAGACCTTGCAAACCTGGTTGCCATAGCCGTACGCCGTCACCATCGCGGTCGAGTTGTACGACAGCATGTTCGGGTACCGGACGAAATGCGAGCCGACGGGCGCATTGTGCCCCGCGCTGATGCCCGGGCCGAAGTAGCAAGGATGCAGCGTGTTGTACAGACCCGTGTAGCTCGCGGGCGGGGTGTACGACGACGACACCGGGTCGCTGGCCCAGGCGAAGCCGCCCACGCGGCCGGTGCTCGGCATGCCGAGGTGATAGCTGAGGCTGAACAGGCTGTCGGCCGACGCGCCCGCCGCGCCCCAGCAGCCCACGTCGATGAGGGCGTCGGCGCCGCTCTGGGTCCAGCCCGAGACGTTGCAGTACTCCAGACCGCCGCCGTACGCGGTGACATGCACGGTGCCGCCGGTGGCGGACATGCCCGGGACGCGGACGGTGTACCGGCCGGTGTTCACGTGGGTGATGGTGCTGTACTGGCTGCCGCTCGTGTACTGGTACGTCGTCGAGGGCGTGTACGGCACGTTGAGCGGGGCGGACGCCTGGTCGTTCCAGAGGTACGCGCCGCCATAGCTGTTGTTCTCGCGCGAATAGAGGGCGACGAAATACGTGTTCACCGGGGCGCCGCCCGCCGTGTGGCAGCGGACGTTCACGCGGAGCGTGGTGGCGAGGGCGCCGGTGCCCCACGACGCCACCTTGCAGCGGTCGCTGCCGCTGCCGTAGCTCGTGACTTGCACGTTGCCGCCGGCGCCGGCGAGGTTCGGGAAATCGACGGAATAGACGCCCGTGCTCGTGTTGGTGATGGTGTTGGTGCCGCCCGCCGAATTGTAGGAATACGAGCCGTTGGCGTTGATGGTGCCCGCGCCGAGCAGGGTCGACCATACCCAGCCGAAGCCCTGCGTGGTCGAGCTGGAGAGCATCGCCGCCTCGGCGCTGGCGGTGTCCTCTTCGGAGAGGTCCGCGACCTCGGGATCCTGCGTGTCCGCAACACAGCCGACCCCGACCGTGGCGGCGAGCGAGGCGAAGGAGGACACGATCACAGCCAAGATGCCATTCTTGAGCGTCGACATGGGGAGACCTCTCGGGGTGAAACAGGGACTGGGGTGAGCGCCCTCTCTCGCGGCGCGCAGCCTCGTGGCGACGCGGGGGCTCATTGCAGCGCGCGGGCCAGACGCCGGGCGTGCGAGCTGCTGCGGGCTTTCGAGGGTTCTCTGGTGGAGAAGGGGGTCGCCGGTGGTCTGGGCGTCACACGCGGCGGCGGGACTGTCGCCTGCCAGAGGACAAGGGCCTGCCAGAAACGACCCCGGCGCGCGCGCTCGTCACAGCGGCGCCGCCCAGATGCTGCAGCAATGGAAGCGCTCCTGGCCCGAGGCGCGCGATCTGGGCCCCGCTTTCGTGCCCACCTCGAGGATGTACACGGCGTCCGCGTCCACGGCGAGCCTGGCGGGGTGCCTGTGGTGGGCGCCGAGGATGCGCAGCGCGCGCTGCTCCCCGCTCCGGCGGACGACGAGCGACGAGCTCCAGTAGTCCTCGCGCCGAGCGTATCACCTCATGGCTTGTGGCGCGGCGACCGCGCGGGCATGAAGCCCGCTCATGCCCCTTCGAGAGCTCCTCCCCATCGTCCTCCTCGGCGCAGGAATCGCGCTCGGGGCGGGGAGCGCGGCCTGCGCCGCGCGACAAGGCTCGACCGGCGCGAGCCCGTCGAGCGCCGCCGCGCAGCCGGCGCGACCAGGCGCGCCGGCGAGCGCCTCCGCGGCGGCGCCGGCGCAACCGGCGGCGAGCGACCCGGCCGCGCCCGGGGGAGCCGCGCCCGAGCCGCCGCCCCCGTCGGCCGAGCAGATCGCGCGCCTCCCGCCGGGCGCCGCGATCTACGCCTCGCTTCGCAACAGCGCCCTCGACGTCGCCGTCCAGTACGTGCCCCAGATCGCCGAGGTCCTGATCGAGGCGAACCGCGCGCTCGGCAGCCAGGATCCGCCGGACGTGACGCTCGCGAAGGCCGGCGTCGATCCGCGAAGGCCGATCCTGGGCGCCGTGGTGCCCGCGTCCGAGAAGAGCGCGCGCGCGGTCGTCGACGCCATGGCCAAGGGGGCCTCGGGCAAGGCGCTCGAGAAGGTCGTCCGCGGGCACGCGGCGGACGTGACGCGGGTGCGGCTCCTCGTTCCGCTCGTGAGCGGGGCGGACCCGCGGCGCGCGCTGGCGGGCGTGGTGGACGTCCTCGCGGGCGGCGCCCCGCTGGAGGCGTGCCCGGGCGCCGCGCGCTGCGCCGGCTTCGGCGCCCGGGCGCCGCTCGGCGTGGCGCAGGGCGGGCTCGCCGCCGTCGCGATCTACGCGGACGGCGCCGATCTCCGGCTCGACGTGGTGATGTCGCTCTTCGGGTCCGGCGGCGATCCGGCCGCCTTGAAGGAGCTCGTCGCGTTCAGCGAGGAGATCGGGGGCCCGGAGGGCCGGTGCTCCAGGTTCGACGCGAGCCCCGTTGTGTCGGTGTGCCTCGATCCCGAGCGGATGGGCGAGCTGGGCGCGACGGACGGCTACGGCAAGATCGCGAGGGCGCTCTCCGGAGGCCACGTCGATCCAAGGGTGATCCCGACGATCGCCGCCCAGAGCTTCGCCGAGGCCCGGCAGAACCTCTGGCTCGCCGCGCCGGCGCGCAGGCTCGCCAGCGACGGCACCCTCGGGGTCACCGTGCAGGGCAAGCAGAGCCGCTTCGTCGCGTCGTGGGCCCTGACGGACGCCTCGCGCGCCGGCGTCGAGAGGGCGTTCGCCGCCGAGCGATGCGCCGCCGGCGACGCGGCGGTCACGGAGCTCTTGCCGGCGCTCCGCGCGGCGGTCGGCGATCCGGGGAAGGGCTTCGACGACCCGAAGAAGGTCGTCACCGCGTTCGAGGAGGCGGGCTGGTCTGCCTACCTGGTCGCCGCCGCCGGCACATGGCCAAACCTGCTCGGCGTGATCGCACGTGCGCTCGAGCAGGGCCCCGGGACCGACCCCGACTACCATGTGTGCGCCCGAGTCGACGGCGGGCGGCTCGTCCTCGTGTCCGAGATCCGGAGATGACAGCGCGCCTCTCGCCGGGCGCCCAGGCCGCGCCGGCGTGATGATACAAGTGGAGGTCGCACGCGCCATGACCACCGCCCTCCCCGCTTCCTTCGCCGATCTCCCGCTCCTTCAGGGCCGCAACCCCCTCGCCCGCCGCATCGAGACGCGGCATGGATTCCCCATCCTCCCCGGCCGCTTCCCGGTCGTGGGCCACATGCCGGCGATCGCCGTCGATGAGCTCGGTCTGCTCCGCGAGGGCCAGCGCCGCTTCGGCTCCCTCTTCTTCTGGGCTCCTGGCGTCGACGCCTGGCAGCTCATCTACGCCTCGAACGAGGCCTTCTCGCTCTTCAAGAGCAAGGCCGTCGACTCCTCGTATCTGACCGAGGGCGGCGTCGGCCACCTCTTCGGTCAGACGCTGATGGCCCACGACGGCGCCTCGCACCGCCGCCTCCGCACCGCGATGAACGGGCCCTTCTCGCCGAAGGGCCTCGACGCCGCGGAGGTCGGCGCGATCGTCGCGACCAGCGTCGAGCGCAAGGTCCGCTCGTGGATCGGCCGGCGCGACGTCCAGCTGCTGCGCGAGACCCGCGAGCTGGCCCTGGAGGTGATGTTCAAGATCACCGGCGTCGAGGACGACGAGCTGCCCGAGTGGCGCCACTATTACGAGGATCTGATGCTCGTGATCCTCGGCCTGCCCTTCGACGTGCCGGGCTCGCCGCGGCGCCGCGGGCTCCGCGCCCGCGCCTGGCTCGACGAGCGCATCGGCCGGATCCTCACCGGCGTGCGCGCCCGCGGCGACGCGAAGGGCCTCCTGCCGGCGCTGCTCACGGCCCGCGACGAGCAGGGCGAGCCGCTCTCGGAGGAGGATCTGGTGGGCAACCTCCGCCTGCTCCTCCTCGCCGGCCACGAGACCTCGGCCTCGGTCATGGCCTGGTGCGTCGCCCACCTCGCCGAGAGCCCCGCGGTCTGGCGCGCGCTCCGCGAGGAGGCGTCGAGCGCGCCGGATCTCCCGCGCTCGCCCGCGGATCTCCGCCGCTTCCCCTACGCCGAGGCCGTGTTCCGCGAGGCGCTCCGCCTCCACCCGCCGGTGGCGCACGACGCCCGCCGCGCCGTCGCCGATTTCGAGCTCGACGGCCGCGCCGTCCCCGCAGGGACCCACGTGGCGATCCCGCTGGTCCTGCTCTCGCGCGATCCCGAGCTTTACCCGGATCCGGACAGCTACCGCCCCGAGCGCTGGCTCGGCCGCAAGGAGGCGCTCTCGCCGCTCGAGATCGCCCAGTTCGGCGGCGGCGCGCACTTCTGCCTCGGCTATCACCTCGCGTGGATGGAGATCGTCCAGTTCCTCGTCGCGCTCGGGCGGGAGCTCCCGGCCTCGGGCCCCAGGCTCCAGGGCGGATTCCCCGCCTCGCGCTACCTCCCGGTGCTCCGCCCCGCGGCGGGCACGCGCGTCCGCTTCGACGGTTGAAGCGCCGCGTCCGGCGACACCATGACAAGCGGTTCGTCGCGCGGTTTATGGCGCGACTGTATAGCAGCGCTCATCGGGCCGTTTCGCGCGGGTCGCCGCGGGGCGCGGCTGCGGTGTCTTGCAGCCCGGAGGCTGCGAGCCGTTCCCGTCGGCGTATCCCGCTCCCGCCCGACGTCGCCGCGATAATCAGCTGGCAAAGCCCATCTGATTCATCGCCTTGTCGGGCCGCATCTGTTGACCATCAGGAGAGCACTTCGGCGGCGTTCTTCGCCGCAAGGACGTTGTCGATCCAGCGGTCGAGGGTCGTAATGTCCGTGCACGCCTGGATGCGAGCGCTCTCGCTCTCGGTGAGCACGATGTCTGCACGCGCCAGCAGCCGCAGCAGCGTGTCCCTCTTGCCCTCGAGCTTGCCCTCACGCATGCCCTTGAGCTCGCCCTCACGTAGGCCCGCGAGCTTGCCGCGATCGAGGAGCTCCCTCACGAACGGAAAAGTCGCCTCGCCTTCGATCTGCCGTTCCATGACCAACGCCTCCAGAGCCCGCCGCATGGGCTCACGCAACCCGCTCCAGATGACCTGAAAGTAGACCATCGCGTGCTCCTGGTCGAGCCGGCCGAGGCCAACGAGCGCCGCCTGGACCACGGCGAGCCCCTTCGGCCCATTGCCGTGCGCTACCGCCGAGAGCACGGCGAGCTCGGTCTCCCTCTCCGCGTCGGCTGGGTCGGTGATCTCGGGGACGACGGCCGGACCGAGCACCAGCGGCTCGACGTGGCCGAGGCCTAGGCCGAGGTCGATGCTCTCCGCCGCCCAGGAGGCCACGCCGACGTCCGGTGCGACCACGAGGACGACGGTGCCGCAGCGCTTCCTGGCGCGCACGACCGTGACGTACGTCGGCCACGAGAACTTCTTGTCGGGATCCTCGTCGCGCTGGATCTCGACGACGATCGCCAGCACGAGCGCGCCGCTCGCGCCTCGAAGCTCGAGCACCAGGTCGGCGCGGAACTCCACCGGGATGAGCTGGTCGAGCGACGACTCGACCACCGCGACCGACGCGTGCGGCGGCACCTCGACGTGGAAGAGCGTCGCGAGCAAGCGGGGAGCAAGCTCCGGGTGCTCACGGAACATCTCGACGAGGGCGTTGTGCTCGAGCGTCGGCATGACGCTCGGCCTCGAGCACCCCCCGTGCCGACACGAAACGACGGGAAAACGCGAGGAGAGATCCGCCTCAGGGGTGGCGGCGCCATGGCGGATGGGGGCGGCCACGACGCATCCCTCCATGGCAGCCCGGCCCAACGACTTGGTCTTCTGCCGCGCGTGGGTGCGCGCAGCGCGCCCGCGCGTCGGTCAGCAAGCCCCCTTGTTGGGCCCCATCGGTATGCATTAGACCCGACCGCCTTCAAGACGCCGCGCCTGTCGCTCGAACCAGCGTGCGAACCCCTCGGCGGCTGCAACGAGCCCGGCCCGCGACACCTCCACGCCGCGGCCCATGTGCCCGGGTAGCTCGCGAGAGAGGATGCGAACCGAGCCGCCGGGTGGACAGAGGATGAATGCTTTGCATCCGCCGAACTGCTCGCCCCAGTTCGTCAGGAAATCGTGAGCGCTCCAGAACGTCCAGTCCCGGCGGCGCTCCTCGGCCGTTCGGGTATCGGGCACTTCGACGTCTCCAGGATGGCCGTACAATAGCCCGTCGAGGAAGTTCCAGGCAGCGATGTCGTCCAACCCGGCCAGCTTCTCGGACCACAGGCGGTCGAGGTTGGAGGGCAGCCAGCGAAAGGAGAGGTAAGCCGGGTACAGCGCACAGTGCGACTCCCCAAGGTCTCCGAGGGCCACCCCGCGGCACCAGACGCACATGCGCCCCCACACTGCGCTCGGGGGCTCCAGGTTGGGCTCCACGTCCGCCTCGATGGCGAAGTCCTGCCGATCCCCGAACAACATATCGACTCAGCCCCTGCCGCGCAACGTTCTGCCGGCCCTGCTATCCGTCGATTGGTCAACCGAAGCCGCCGGACCAGATCTGTCTAGATCGTTGCCTTCTGTGGCCTCTCCCACGAAAAGTCTCATGGATTGGGTCTGCGCCGCAAGGCCCGAATGCTGTCCAGCACCCTAGGGAAGCTCCGTCAAACAGGCGGCAGTCACCACCTCTCCGGGGGCTGGGGGCGCGGCGGACGCGCAGCCGGAGGCGTCGCATTGTTCGTCTCTGGCTCGCAGGCGACGATCATGGCCACGGCGCGTGGCGCGTCTCTCACTCGGCTCCGGCGAGCAACCGCTCGATCTCGTGCATCGTCTCGACGTCATCGCCGACCATCGCCTTCATCGACCGGATCCTGCGGCACACGATCGCAGCGATCTTGTCTTCAACGGTATCGTCGGCATACGCCCAGTAGACCTGCGCAAAGCGTCCATTGCGGTGGCAGCGGCCCTCGATCTGCGCCATCTGGATCGCCGACCACCGCAGATCGTGGATCACCGCCGAGCGCGGCACCTCGTTGTGCTCGCCCTGGTGGAGCGAGATCCCCTCTTCCACGGTGAAGAGCACCACGCGCGGCTCGCCGCGCTGGAAGCGGAGGCGCTCGGCCTCCTTCTCGCCGGCCGGCAGCGCGCCGTGGATCAGCGCGCACGGGACGCGCTCCCGGGCCAGCGCGGCCTCCACGGCCTCGAGCGTCTCCATGAAGGCGACGGAGACCGCGACCTGATGCCCGTTGTCGAGCAGCTCACGCACCAGCTCCACGGTGCTGGCCACGCGGATGAGCGAGCTCTTCTGTCGCAGGCGCAACGTCGCGGCGAGCGCCGACTTCGGGTTCGCGCCCTTTGGCAGGAGATCCATCTCCCGGCGGAACGCGGTCCACGCCTGCGCGTAGAGCTCGCGCGCGGAGGCGTCGAGCTCGAGCGGGGTGAGGATGCGGTTGATCTCGGGCCAGCCGGCCACGTCCTCCGGGCGACGCCGCACCCCCACCGCCGGACGGCCGTCGAACAGGAGGGCACGCACCTTCCCGCAGTCCGCCGGATCGCCGCGCCAGTCCCACCTGCCGAACGCGCCGCGCGCAACCCCGAGCCCCTGGTCGGCGCACCACTGCTCGAAGTCCTTCAGATCCGCGGAGCGGCTCCCGGTTGCGCTCGCCAGGAGCGGCGCGAGATACGACAGCTCCAGCGGGTTCTGCCCCGCGGTGGCCGAGAGCCACAGGACGAACCGTGCGCGTGCGTTGAGCTTGACCGCGAGCTTGGAGCGCGCCGCCGCCGGGTTCTTGCAGCGATGGCTCTCGTCCCAGATCACCACGTCGAACTCCGCGGCGCTGCCGGCGCGCGCGAGGCCCTTCTTCGATCGAATCCTTCGCCGCGCCTCCGGGGTCACCTCGAAGAGCTTGCTTAGCCGATCATAGTTGATGATCACGATCTCTTTGCCTGCGTCGCCCATGGCCTGGACCGTGCGGCGCCAGTGCGCGACGACGGCGAGCGGACAGACGATCAGCACCGTCGTGACATCCGGCATCTGGAGGACCGCGGCCCAGGCGGTGATCGTCTTGCCGAGGCCGACGTCGTCGGCGAGGAGGAACCCGGCGCGCCTGGCGGCCTTCGCGGCGGCGATGGCCCGCACGCCGTCCAGCTGGTGCGGGCGGAGGATCATCGCCCCGGCGGGGGCGGCCGGCGCGGGCGCGGGGTCCTCGTTGAGCTCGTGCTCGATGCGTCGCTCCCACGAGTACGGCGCGGCGCGGAACGGCGCGAGGGCCGGCGGGAGCGTCTCTGCGCGAACAACGAACACGCCGTGCTCCGCGTCCCAGCGCGCGCCGCTCGCGGACGCGACCGCGCGCATCGCGAACGGGACGTCGAGCACATGGGCTCGCTCCGGCGCCGCACGCGGAGCGGGGGCCGCTGGAGGGGCCTCTCTGGAAGCCCTACGCGGGGCCGACACCGTTCGCTTGGCACGCATCGTCGTCATGACGACCCTGATACCAGCGCGGGCGCGCGCCCGCGCTAGAAGACGCCGCGCATGGCGGCGCCGAGGTGCAGGATCTGGAGCGGCGTGTCCGAGGGCGTGCGGAGGGGGCGGAGCTGGTATTCGAGGACGAGCGCAGGCTGCGCGTCCTCCTCGGGGAAGAGCACGAAATCGAGGCCAGCGCCCGCATAGAGGTCGGCGCGAAGCGCGTCTCGCTCGCCGCCGACCTCACCGCCCAGGCTCAGAAAGGGATCGATCCGCTCGTAGGCCGTCATCTGGGCGAAGGCGAGCGGCCGGAGCTGGCCGCCGAGCGCGAGCACGCCGCCGCCGCGGCCCTCCACCTGCTCATAGCGGAGCGCGCCGGCGAGCCCGACTCCGCGCACGCTCATCGAGGCGCGCAGGCTCACCCCGCCCGGCTCCGCCCAATCGCTGATCGCGCCAGTGGCGCCTATCTGTGCCTGGCCCCAGAAGCGGAGCTCATTGAGGGCCTCGACGACGGCGGAGCCCATGCCGGTGAACGCGGGCGCCGAGTCCGAGGCGCTCGCCGCGGCCGGAGACACGAGCGCGGCCGCCATGGTCGCGACTCCCAGGGCGCGCCCCGCGGGCGAGCGCGCGCGGACGAGGGGGCGGTGGAGAACCCCGTCCAGGGTGGGCGGCGCGGCGGCGCTCATCGCGCGAGCCTATCACCCCTCGCGTGGGCGCCAGAAGGAGCCCTATCCTTCGAGCGGCTCGCGGCGCAGCGCTCCGAGCACGGGATGAGCGCCCCCTGCCGCGGCGTTCTCCCACGACCATGCACGAACGAACGCCACGCACCGCGATCGCGTGGCTCCTGCTCGCCGCGTGCACGCCCAGGCCAGCGGGCGACGGCGAGCCCCCTCCCCCGCCCAGCGCCTCGAGCGCGGCGGCCCCGCTCCAGTGCGACGACACGCCTCCGCCCGCCCCCCCTGCCCTCGCGGCGTCGCCGGCGCCGAGCGCGGAGCCTCCGACGGCTCCCTACCAGCCGCCCCCCGAGCCAACCGCGGAATCGACGGGCCCGGCCCCACGCAAGGCGATCGGCACGTTCGACGACTGGGTGAAGGCGTACGCGGGGCTCGGTGAGCCCGAGGCGGAGAAGAGGCCCCCGCGGCTCCGCCGCGCCAGGGAGCTCGCGCTCACGTCGGGGCGCATCACCTTCGTGCGCTCGGGCGACGTCTTCGCGATGGACCTCGCGACGGGCGTCGAGGCGCAGCTCACGCGAAAGACGCAGCGCAACGTCGCGCCCGTCTACCTCGGCGATGGCCGGCGGATCGCCTTTCTCAGCAACCGCGACGGGATGGCCTGGCGCGTCTTCCTCATGAACGCGGACGGCACGGAGCAGCGGCCGATCACCGGCAAATTCTCCGCATGGTACGGCGAGCCCTCGTTCGCCATCTCGCCGGACGGCGCCCGCGTCGCCTACGTCGCCAGGGCGCGAGCGCCGGCGGACGAAGGCCTGGAAGAGCTTCACCTCGTCGAGGTCGCGAGCGGCGACGACCAGCGCGTCGGCCAGCCGGCGACGCTGAGCCAATGCACGTTCTCGCCGGGCGGCGACGCGGTTCATTGCGTCGCAGGCGAGTTCGACGCGGAGCACCTCCTCTCGGTGGAAATCGCCACGAGGCGCGTCAGGCGCTTGCCGGACGCAGGCAACCACATGTTCAGCGCCGCCCGCTTTCTCGGCGATCGCCTGCTCTTCTCGGCGAGCCCGACGGGGGCTTTCTGCTGCCAGCGGTCGCGGCTCTACACGACGGCCCTCGACGGCACCGGGATCAAGGGGCTCGGCTCGTTCTGGGTCTCGGGCTCGATGCACCCGGAGGTCTCGCCGAAGGGCTCGAAGATCGCCGTCGCGTGGTCCGTCCGCGTGGGAGGGTTCGGCGCGGATTACTGGAACGAGCTCACGCTGCTCGACGCGAACGGCGGCGCCGACCGCCCGCTCACCAGCGCGTTTCCGCGCCCCTTCTACAGCGCCTACGAGCCTGCCTGGGCGCCCGACGATCGCCACCTCGCCTTCACGCTCTCGTTATGCCCTTACGCTGGCTGCGAGCCGACGATTCGAAGCGTCGTCGTCATCGACACCCGGGACGCCAAGGCCGTGCCCGCGTTCATCGCCTACGGCCGCGGCGCCTCGTGGAGCCCCGTTCCCTAGAGAGACGCCCCTTCGTCGAAAGCGCTGCGCCGGCTGCTCGGGCCGTGGCGATGCTCCTGGTCGACGAGGGTCGCCGCGCCTCAGTTCCCGCAGCTCGGGTAGAGGTTGAAGACGCCCTCCGCGTCGAGCTTCGACGAGATCGACTCCGGGTACGACACACCGTCCGCGTGGCACGTCGGCTGGCCAGCGGCGTTGGTTGCGCAGTCCGTCTCGTTCGGGAGCGAGCCCTTGCACGGTCCGAGGAGGGTGAGCTTGCACGTCGGCGACGAGTCGCAGATCCGCAGCTTCGCGAACGTGCTCCACACATCGCCGCACGCGAGCTGCGCGCCCTCATCCGCGCAGGCATAAGCGACTTCCTGGCCCGGGACGAAGATGTTGCCGAACATGGTCGCGTCCGGGAACGTGTACTGGGCCGGGTTCATCCACGGCGCGTCCGCGAGGCCCGGGTGCTTGCCCACCATGCGGATCGGCACCTCCTCCAGGAAGCCGTTCAAGGTCTGGAGGATACACGCCGTCACCCAGCGCTGCGGGGACGTGGCGGTCATGGCCTGACTCCGCCACGGCGCCGCGAGGCCGAGCGCCCCCTGATACACGTAGGAGGACGCGCCCACCACCCCCTTCACGGTCATGTCCGGGCGGAGCGCGCAGCCCACGACATAGTGGAGGAGCTTGCGGCCCTGCTCTGTCTCCAGCAGCGGCGTGCTGGCGAGCTTGCCAGCGCCGTCCGCGAGCGGCGCCAGGGCGAGCCGCTGGAGCATCTGTATCGTCCGCGGCTCCCAGAGGAACTCCGGATCGTCGCCGTTGGGAAAGACATACGCCTGCTCGATCGACGCCACATCGCCCTCGGCTGCGATGTCCTCCTCGTTGTCGTCCGCCGGCGCCGGCGTCACCACGCATCCAAGCGCGAACAGGCACGTACCGAGCAGCGCTGTAACCGGGGCTCCCAAGCTCGACATGATCTTCTCCTGAGGCGACGCCGTGCGGCGCGTTCTGACCGGCTATGTCCAGTTTTCGTGCCAGGCGGCCGCCCCCCTCCGGCACGGGACGTCGGCGCGCGCTCTCTCACAAAAATAATTAATTATATCGAATATTTACGATCTGGACCCGGCGCGGAGGCGGACGCCCGGGGGCATCGGGTCGGATGGAGGCTCTGCCCCTCACCCGCTGATGGCCGGAGCCGCCATTCGATCCAGCTGAGCCGCGAGCCGCGCCAGCCGGGCGCGGAAGCCCGGCGCGTCGTCGAGCTGCGCCGCCGCTTCCTGGAGAGCGCAGGCCGCCTCCCGTGGCCGCCCGCCGGCGATCGCCATCTCGGCGCGCATCGAGAGCAGCTCGACGAGCTCGATCGCCAGGAGACCGCCCCGGCACCGCGACAGCACGTCCTCCCACGGATCGGCGCTCGCGGACGGCTCGCGCGCGCGGAGGCCCTGCTCGCAGAGCACCAGGTGGAGCGCGCGGGAGAACGCCCACAGCGAGGGCGCCGAGGGGTCGGGCGGGCAGCTCCGCTCGATCCACGAGAGGTGGCGGCTCGCCTCGTCGTGGCAGCGCCTCGAGACGAGGATGCGCGCAAGGAGCAGGGAGCACTCGGGCGCGGCGTGCTCGAAGAACCGCCGCTCGAGCACGTGCGCGCGGCGGGCCAGCTCCAGCGCCTCCTCCCCGTGGTCGCTGGCGTGGAGCAGCTCCGCCGCGTTCAGCGTCACGTGGCGCTCCAGGACGGGGTTTCCGAGCTCGCGCGCCAGCGCGATGGCGTGGCGCATGTCCGCCATGGCGAGGTCGAGCTCGCGCCGCATTGCCCTCAGCGGGATGCGGCACGTGCAGGCGGCGCAGAGGTGAGGCCAGTCCTCGGCGGACGACGCCAGGGCGAACGTCTCGTCGAAGCGGGCGTTCGAGAGGTCGAGCTCTCCCAGCCACATCAAGGCGGGCGACAGGAGGAGGAGCGCGACGATCCTGGTCCCGTAATCGCCCTCGGCCTCCGCGCTGGCGGCGCCTCGCGTGAGCAGCTCGACGGCCTCGGCGACCCGGCCGCGCCGGAAGCAGGTGCGCCCCTCGGCGACGAGCGCGCGGCCCTCGAGCGCGCTCGCGCGCGCGCCGAACCGGCCGTCGAGAGAGCGCGCGCCGAGCCGCTCGACGAGCGCGCGCGCCTCCCCGACGCGCTCGGCCGAGCGCTCGAACTCGCCCGCCCAGTCGAGCGCGGCCGCCTCCTCGAGCAGCACGTCCGCGAGGGAGGCGTCGTCGCCGAGCTCCGCGGCCAGCGCCCGCGCGGCCGCGAGGTCGTCCGTGGCCTCGCGCGTCCGGTCGACGCGGTAGCGGCTCTTGCCCCGCCCCGCCAGCGCGCGCGCCCGCCGGCGGGCGTCGTCCGCCGTCGCGAACGAGAGCGCCGCCGTGTAGTGCCGGTCCGCCTCGACGTGGCGGTGCCGCGCGAACGCGAGATCGGCGAGCGTGAGGCACGCGTCCGCCGCGGCCTCCCGCGCCCCGCACCCGCCGGCGTGCCGCGCGAGCGGCGCGAGGAGCTCCGGGTGAGGCCCCTCCGCCTCCACCCTGGCCGTGAAGTACGCGAGCGCGCGCCGGTGGATCTGCGCGCGCTCCGCCGGGTCGAGCAGCTCGACCACCGCGTCCTGGAAGACGGCGCTCTGGAACGAGGTTCGCTCGCCCGCGCCGCGCTCCAGGATCCTGTGCTCGACGAGGGCGCTCAGGCCGTAGCCCGCGTCGATGGGCGTGCCGGCCTCCCCCGCCCGGGCGATCGAGTCCAGGATCTGCTCGAGCTCCGCCCGGGCGAACGAGTCGCCGAGCACCGCGCAGACCCGGACGCACGCCGCGAGCTCCGGCGAGAGCGCGTCGAGCCGCCGCTCCGCGAGCCATTGCCACGCGGGCGACGGGGGGAGGTTGTCGAGCTCGGCCGTGGCGACGTAGTGGCTGCCGGCGTTCACGCGGCGCTTCACGAGGCCGGCCCGCTTGAGCGAGCGCACGAGCTCGACGAGGCATGCCGGGTTGTTGCCCGCCCAGCGCGCGAGCCGGCGCAGCGTCTCGGCAGGGGGGTACTCCGCCGGCCGCAGCAGCTCGGCGGCGAGCGCCATCGCCGCCGCGTCGTCGAGCGGCGCGAGCGCCGCGCGGTCGTGCCGCTGGGTGCGCGCGCCCCAGGCGCGGCGCACCTGCTCGAAGCGGGGGTGCGCGGCGACGAGCACCCACAGCGCGACGCCGGAGCCGTCGAGCGTGGCGTACTCGAGCGCGTCGACCAGCGCGTCGTCGGCCCAGTGCGCGTCGTCGACGATCACCGCCACCGGCCCGCGCTGGGCGCGCCGGCGCAGCGCCTCGCCGAGCGCCTGGACCACGCCGTGGTGGAGCGAAGCGGGCGCGCCGCGCGCGGGCAGCGGCGACCAGCCGAGCGCCGCCGCGACCGACGGCCACGTCGCCTCGCCGAGCGCGGCGCCGAGCCGCTCGCGGCAGAACGCGGCGACGTCCGGCGGCGCCTCCGCGGGCGCGTCGAGGACACGGCCGAGGAGCTCGGCCGCGTCGCGCGCCGCGTCGCCGAGCAGCGGCTGCGCCGCGCGGAGCGAGACCACGAGCGCCCCGGCGTCGCAGCGGAGCGCCGCCGAGGCGGCCTCCGCCGCGAGGCGGCTCTTCCCGAGCCCTGTATCGCCGATCAGCGTGAACAGACCCGGGCACGTGCCGTCGAAGGCCGCGCGCGCGCTCTCCGCGATCGCCGCGAGGACGTCGTCGCGGCCGGCGAGCGGGACCTCGATCTCGACGGACGGCTCGGCCTCGGTCGAGGCGGGCCGGCCGTCGCTGTCCTCGCGCGCCGGCAGGGCGCGCTCGATCTCGGCGGAGAGGGCGACGCCCGACCACGGCTCTGGCGGCAACCAGGTCTCGGGTCGCTCGACGGCGGCGCCGTACGCCGAGACGGCGCCCCGCGCCCTGCGGCGGAGGGTGACCGACGCGAGGTGCAGCGCCGCGCGCGCCCCGTGCTTCCCGGCGAGCTCGCGCGCGGCGGCGAGCGCGGCCTGCGCCGGGTGATCGGCGTCCTTGCCGGAGAAGACCGCCACGTAGCGGCTGCCGCGCTGCCGTGTGATGAACCCCTTGCGGCCGGTCACGGAGGCGATGACGGGCGACGCCGCGGCCGTCGTGTCGGCGACGAGCAGCACGACCGAGCTCCGCCCCCCGGCGATCAGCCTGGCGCTCGTCGAGTCCGCCGGCGCTGCGGCGCGGTCACGCGGCGCGCCCGGCTCGGCCGGCGCGCCCTCGCCGCGGCGCGCGAAGGTGGCGCGCGCCGCGGCGAGCGCGCGCCGCAGCGAGGGCGCGTCCGCCGGGCGGCGCTCGCGATCCTTGGCGAGGCACGCCAGCGTGAGCTCCTCGAGCGCGGCGGGCACCGGCGCGAGCTCGCCCGGGCGCTCCGGGCGCAGCGCGAGGTGCGCATGCTCGAGCGAGGCGCCGTCGCCCGCGAAGGGCAGCCGCAGGGTGAGCAGCTCGAAGAGGATGACGCCGAACGCGTAGACGTCGGCGCGCACGTCGACCGCCTCGCCGCGGAACTGCTCCGGCGCCATGTACTCGGGCGTCCCCAGGACCACGCCGCTGCGGGTGAGCAGCTCCTCGCGCGCCGCATCGCCGGGCGTGCGCTCGGAGCGCTTCGTGAGCCCGAAGTCGAGCAGCACGACCCGCTCGTCCGCCGCCCCGGAGCGGCGCTCGATGAAGAGGTTCTCCGGCTTCAGATCCCTGTGGATCGCGCCCCTGTCGTGGGCGGCCTCGAGCGCGGCGAGCACGGCGTCGGCCCGCGCCGCGACCCAGCCCGGATCGGGCGGGGCGGCGAGGGCGGCGAGCTCCGAGGCGAGGGTGCGGCCGAAGAGCCGCTCCATCACGAGGTAGGGGCGACCATCGTCGAGCCGGCCGCACCTGTGGAGCCGCGCCACGTGCGGCGGGCCGATGCGCTCGAGCGCGTCGGCCTCCCGGCGGAAGCGCTCCTCCAGCATCGGCGAGGTGGACATGCCGACCTTGACGGCGACCGGGGCGCCGTCATCGTCCGAGACCCCCGCCCACACGATGGCGAAGCCGCCCTGCCCCAGGCGCTCGCCGAGCGAGACACCGGGGACGCGCGGCGGAGCGGGCGCGGAGGGCTCGCCGGGCGGCGGCGTCCATCCGTCGAAGGGGCACGGCGCCGCGCCCTCGCGACGCCGGTGACACAAAGGACAGCGATGCACTCGGCCTCTCTCTAACGCAGGCGCGCAGGCGCGCTAACGCAGGCACGCAGGCGCGCTAACGCAGGCGCGCGCGCGAGCGCGCACCACGCCTATGCTATCGTCGCGGGTCAGCATGGTACACGTCGATGACGACACCATCCCCAGCGCGCCGCGCGGGGTGGTGAGCCCCACCGACGAGACGGTCACCCTCTCGGCCGGGGAGGAATCCACCGCGGGTGGCCGGCGCAGCGCCGAGGTGCCCTCGCGCGCCGGAGACTATGTGCTCCAGAGCGTCCTCGGCGAGGGCGGCTTCGGCGTCGTCTACCGCGGCGAGCACGCGACGCGCCGCACGAAGGCGGCGATCAAGGTCCTGCACGCCGAGCTCGCGCTGCACCCTGACGTGTGCCTCCGCTTCGAGCGCGAGGTCGTGGTGATGCAGCGGGTGCGGCACCCGAACGTGGTCGAGGTGCTCGACGTCGGCAGGCTCGAGGATGGCCGCCCCTACTTCGTCATGGAGCTGCTCGACGGCGTCAGCCTGGAGAGGCACCTCGAGGCCCGCGGCCGGCTCCCGCTGGAGGAGGCGCTCGCCCTCCTGGAGCCGCTCTGCAGCGCGCTCGACGCGGCTCACGCGCGGGCGATCGTGCACCGCGACGTGAAGCCGTCCAACGTCTTCCTGTGCTCGGGCGACATGCAGAAACGCGGCCCCCGCGTGGTCCTGCTCGATTTCGGTGTGGCGAAGCTGCTCGACGCGCCGGGGCCCGCGCTGACCACGTCGCGGCACGTCCTGGGCTCGCCCTCCAGCATGTCGCCCGAGCAGCTCACGGGCCGCCCCGTCGACGCGCGGACGGACGTCTACGCGCTCGGCGCGCTGGCGTACGCGATGCTCACGGGAGAGCCGCCGTTCGCCGGCGCGTCGTTCCCGGTGCTGCGCCAGCTCCACCTCTTCGCGAGCCCGCCCCGCCCGAGCGCGCAGGCGCGCGTGAGCCCGTCGCTCGACGACGTGGTGCTGCGGGCGCTCAGCAAGGACCCGGCGGAGCGCCAGCCGTCGGCGGGGCAGCTGCTCACCGAGCTGCGCGAGGCCGCCGCGGCGCCGCGGGCGGCGGGCGGGGCGGCCGCGGCGCCGCGGCGATCGGCCATCGGCATCCACGTGGAGGTGCAGGCCGACCCGGGCGCGCTCGATGAGCCGACGCCGGAGCTGCTCGACGACTTCGAGTCCGTCCTGCCCTTCGCGCTGTCCGAGCTCACGAAGGCGGGGTTCTCGACAGCGGTCGAGACGGGCACGACCGCGCTGGTCACGGCCGACCGGCCCCTCGATCCGGCGCGCGACGAGGCCGCGCGCCGCGATGCGCTCGGCGCGGCGCTGTCGCTGAAGCGGCGGCTGGAGGCGCGCGCGGGGCGCGACCGGCGGGTGCATGTCCGCCTCTGCGCGCACGTCGGCGAGCTCCAGGCGAGCGGCGATGGCACGCTGACGGGCGGCGACTTGCTGGAGCTCTCCGGGTGGGTGCCCGAGGGAGCGGCGGAGGGGCTCTTCGCATCGCCCGCCCTGCTCGACGGGCTCGGCGTCACCGCGCACCCCGCGCCCGTCTCGCCGGGGTCGAGCGCGCTGCTCCGGGTGCTGGAGCCTTAGCAGCGGGCGTAACCTTCGGCGCCCGCGCCGAGGCGGACCCGACACGGCGCCCCCGGCGGGCGGCGGCGCGGGACGCAGCGAAGCGCTGGCGCACCCGGATTAAGGTCCAGCGCGCCGATCGAGCGGCATCGTCGCGAGGATGAGCACCTCGTCATTCGCCTTCATTTCGGTCGCTACCACGCTCGTCCTGAGCGCGGCCTCGTGTGGCACCACGGTCGAGCTCGGGGCCGGCGATCCGCCGCTGGTCGACGGCGGATCGCCCCCCACCGGCGATGGTGGATTTTCGCCCATCACTGATCCCGGTGATGCTGGCGCGACGGTCACCGAGCCCGAGCCAGAACCCGAGCCCGAGCCCGAGCCCGAGCCGGACGGTGAGACCGCCCCGTTTCCCCCGCAAGAAATGCGTCTCGTGGCCGGCGGCGACAACACCTGCGTCGTGGGCATTCACGGTCACGTCGCATGCTGGGGCAGCGCCGAGACGGAGCAGCTCGGGATGGGGAGCTTCGTGGATCACTCGACCCCGACCTGGATCCCCGACCTCGACGGCGTGGTGGAGCTCGCCATCGGCGGCCTCGCGATGTGGGCAGGATCCGGTGAGCAACGTCGTTTGTTATGGCGACAACGGCGTGGGTCAGCTCGGGCTGAGCACGAGCCTGGACGTCGCGTCCAGGCCGATCACGCGCGACGCCCTGGTCGGCTTCGTGCAGCTCGCCGCGGGCCACGACTTCACCTGCGGCATCGACGGCATCCACCAGCTGTTCTGCTGGGGCCAGAACCAGTTCGGCGGCCTCGGCTGGGGCGTCGATGGCAAGGATTCCCCCGAGTGGTGCCCGGGGAACGGGCGTTGCGCGACGCAGCCAGTGCGGGCGAAGATCGACTCATTCCTTCGGGGGCAAGCGCGTACCCGTTTCGTTGTGCGGCGCCTGCCGGCCGCCGTGCGCTGCTCGGCGTGGTCCCCGTTCATGGAGCTCGTGCGGCGCCGAGAATCTGAATCACGGAGGCGCAGCAAGCATATGTTCTTGTTCTCTCCTCTGCGTCCTCTGTGTCTCTGTGGCTCCCTTTCTCGTCAAACCAGCAAAGAGCCCTCGCAATGCGGCGCGACATCGAACGATCGGCGCGGGGGAAATCGCCGGGCTCCACGGTCTTCCAGCCGCGCCCGCCGGCGGAAGCGATGGCGACGGGAGCGGCATGGGCCCAGCGGGCGGACCGACGGGAGCGGCGCCGGCGAGACGATGGCGCGCAACGCGGCGCTGCGCCGTCGCGCCGGCGCTCGACGCGGGCCGCTCGTCCTGCGATCGTTGCCGGCGATGGACAGGACCGAGCGCCTCTTCGCGCTCATGGACGCGCTCCGACGCCACCGGCGTCCGGTCACCGCGGGGCAGCTCGCGGAGGAGCAGAGCGTCTCGGTGCGCACGATCTACCGCGACGTACAGACGCTGATCAGGCTCGGTGCGCCGATCGCTGGAGAGGCGGGCGTCGGCTACGTGCTGCGGCCCGGCTTCTTCCTGCCCCCGCTGATGTTCACCGCGGAGGAGCTCGAGGCGCTCGTCCTCGGCGCGCGCTGGGTCGGCTCGCAGGCCGACGAGGGCCTCGCGGACGCCGCGGAGAACGCGGTGGCCAAGATCGCGGCCGCCTCTCCCGACGACCTCCGCGGTCGCATCGACGACACGGGGCTCTGGCCCGTCGTGCTCCAGGGGGCCGGCGCCGCGCCGCAGCCCGTGCTCGGGCTCGTGCGGCAGGCGATGCGAACGGAGCGCGCGCTCGCCATGCGCTATCGGAGCGAGTCGGGGAGCAGCACCGAGCGCCACGTCTGGCCGGTGCAGATCGCGTACTACGAGGGCAAGCAGATCATCGCGGCGTGGTGCTGCCTGCGCGCGTCGTTCCGGCACTTCCGCGCCGATCGCATCGCCGGCCTCGCGCTCACCGCGCAGCCGTACGGCAAGCTGCGCCGGACGCTGACGAAGGAGTGGCGCCAGGCCTGGGAGCGCGAGGGCGGCGCGCCGGCGTGAGACCGGCGAGGGCGCGGCGCGGTCGCGTCCCGCTCGCTGCTGCCACGAGTTGTCAGGAGGGGTGGCGCAGGCTCTCGGGTGCAGCCGCCGGCAAGGAGCCCACGGTGGTCCGGACCCCGTTCACCGGCTCCAGGCGCTGAATTCCTCGCTTCAAGACCCCGAACACAACCGTCGAGAGGCCGCCGGAACCCCGTCGGTTCTTGCAGAATTACAGGAAAAATCCATGAAAATCCTTGTCGCAGGCGCGACCGGCACCGTCGGTCGCGAGATCGTCAAGCAGCTCGCCGAGGGTGGTCACCACGTCCGCGCGCTGAGCCGCAATCCGGGCAGGGCGAAGTTTCCCGCAGGCGTCGAGGCGGTGGCCGGCGATCTGGCCGCGCCGGAGACACTTGCGGCCGCCTTCGAGGGCGTCGAGGCGCTGCACCTGATCAACTTCGGCGGCGACGATTACGCGCCGCTGCAGACCGGGGAGCAGATCGTCGCGCTCGCCAGGCAGGCCGGGGTGCGGCGGATCACGGTGCTGCTCGGCGGCTCGCCCACCCCGCTCGACGCGGCGGTCGCCGCCGGCGGCATCGGCTGGACGTTCCTTCAGCCGGTGGAGTTCATGGCGAATCACCTCGAATGGGCGGCGTCGATCCGCAGCGAGGGGCTGGTCCGCGAGCCGTTCTGCGACCGGCTCAGCGCGGTGGTCCATGAGGCGGACATCGCCGCGGTCGCGGTCGCGGCGCTGACCCAGGACGGCCACGCAAGCAAGACGTACACCCTCACCGGGCCGGAGGTGCTCAGCCTGCGCCAGAAGATCGACCTCATCGCAGCCGCCGCCGGGCGTGAGATCAAGCTCGTCGAGCTGACGGAGCAGGAGGCGCGCGAGCGGTGGGCGGCGGCGGGGTTCCCGCCCGAAGCGATCGAGTTCTTCGTGGAAATCTACGGAAACACGCCGACAATCGGCTACACCGTCGTCCCGACCGTGGAGCAGGTGACCGGGCGGCCGGCCCGTACGTTCGCGCAGTGGGCGGCAGAGCACGCGGCAGCGTTCGCGACAGGTAGACCGTGAGCTCCAGCTCGTGGGCTCCGTCGCCGGCCAGCGCAAGGCGGCCTCACGTCTCGTAGTCGTCGCCGATCGAAGGATCGACGCAGCTGGCGACCACAGGAATCGATTCGGCGAGACGGCCGTGCCACGCGACCGTCACCGGCGCGCCGGCCGCGAACGCAAGCGTGCCACAAAGCGCCACGACAAGTGAGCTCGATTGTGCCGTGGCACAGATTCACCTTGCCGACCACGGCTTGGGTCGCCGCGCCGTCCGTTATACTCCGTGGGCGTACCGCCGATGCCTTCTGCGGCGGTCCCGATCCCCTGGCCCGAAGGAGGCGGAGGTGACCTGAATGGGTCGTGACATCGATCATCTGCACCACGTCGGCCATGTCGTGAGCGACATGAACGAAGGGCTGGAGCTCTACCGCCGGCTCGGCTTCCGCATAACGCCGCCCGCCTACCCCATGCTGTCGCCCAGGGAGGGTGAGCCTCCCCGGCCGTTCGGCGCGGCGAACACCCACGCCAACTTCCGACGCAACTTCGTCGAGCTCGTGAGCTGCGTCCGGGACGGCGACCCCGAACGGATCCCGAGCGACGCCAAGCTCATCCCCATCCAGGCGCCGCCCGAGCACCTGCCGCGGCTGACCGAGGCCATCCGCAGCACCGTCGCCAAGATCGCCGCGTGCCTCGCGCGCTTCCAGGGCCTGCACATCCTCGTGTTCAAGACCCCCGATGCCGACGCCGCCGCCGGCAGGCTGAGCGCGGAGGGCGTCCGCCACGGGGGCGTCAGCGCGGTCCGGCGGCCGGTGGACACCGCCCAGGGACCTCGGGTGGAGGCGCTCCGCTTCGTGGAGCTCGACAGCGGCGCTCCGGAGGGCGTCGGGTCGGGCCACGCGCCCGAGGGGAGGCTGGCGATCGCGGAGAACCCGACCGCGGAGCTGCTCGAGGCGCGGCTTCACATGGATCATCCGAACGGCGCGGTGGACCTCGTCGACGCCGTGCTCTGCGTCGCCCGGGCGGCGCTGCCGGACGTCGAGCGCCGCTACGCGACGTACCTCGGCCGCCCGGCGCGCGCCGATGGACCGGCGCGCGTCTTCGATCTCGACGGCTCCCGCGTCACCCTCGTCGCCGACACCGATCTCAAGGCGATCCTGCCGGGCGAGCGGGCCCCCGCGCTCCCGGCCTTCGTCGCCTATGCGGTCGCGGTGCGCGACGCCTCCGCCGCGCGGAAGATCCTGGAAGAGAACGGGTTCCCGCTGAGGGTATCGGCCTCCGGCGACATCTTCGTTCCGGCCGCGGCGGCGCTCGGCGCCGCGATCGTGTTCCGGGAGGTCGAGGGTGTAAAAGCGGGCTGAACCGTGCAACCGTCGACGACGAGATCCTGTCCGCCCTCGCTCGTCATGCAGCCGGTGACTGGGGCGATGTGGACGACGACAAGAGGGCGAACGACAACGCTCTGACGAGCGGCGCCAGGATCCTCTCCGCGTACTCGACGTCGGACGGCACGAGGTTCTGGATCATCACCGACGCAGACCGGACCGCGACGACCGTGCTGCTCCCGGACGAGTACTGACGAGGCGATCGCCCGGAGCTCAGATCATCGGGTCAGCGCACGCCGTAGTGCGGACCGACGTCCTACGCACCGGCTGCAGCGCGAATGCGTAAGTCCTCGCCCTGGCCCGTCCCGCGAACGCCTGAAGTTCGTGTAGTCGCGCGCGCGTGAGTGCCGCCGGCACATCGTTCGCGCACGAGTGCGCGTCCCCCCCTGTAGACGGGGGCACGTCACGTCGGTCATCAGCAGGCGCCGCACCGGCGCGTCGCGCGCGGCTCCGCGCTGCGACGGCGACTCAACCACCCGTCAGATCTGCGACGTGCTCTTGCTCCACCGCCGCGGCGGCACGCGCGGCGGCGAGCGCCGCATCGACGATCCCTTCGGTGTGATCGTCAACGTCGTTCGGATCGAGCGCCCCCGCCGCGAGCATCGCCTTGACCTCGTGGGGCAGCGGTACGGTCTCGTGCGTCGCTCCGTTTGCCTCTGCGCACTCTTTCGATGCGGAGCGCGCGCTTGGCGGCGTGGCGGAGGAAGGCGCTCGGGGTCACGCCGACGAGCTCCTGAAAGTCCGTGATCAGGTGCGCTTGATCGTAGTAGCCGGCGCCTTTGGCGATGCGCGCCCAGTCCGAGGACGTGGACGCTGCGCGCATCGCTCGCTGCAAGCGGACCATGCGCGCGAACTGCTTGGGCCCGACGCCGACGCTCTCGATGAATGCGCGGCGCAGGTGGCGCGCGGTGACACCCAGCCTTTCGGCGAGGGCGTCGATGCCGAGATCGTGGTGCTCGCCGAGGAGCCGGACGGCGCGGCGCGCGAGGCGCGCTGACGCGGACTCGAAGGTCCTGCTGCCGCGCGACCAGAGGGCGTGCTGGAGTTGTTCGACGACCTCCGCGGCGTCGCGCGCGGCGAGCAGCCTCTCGCAGAGGTCCCTGCCCTCCGCACCCCAGAGCTCCTCGAGCAGGACGACGCGATCGACGAGCTCGCTCGGGGCAATCCCCAGGAGCGGGGCGGCGCCGCCTGGCTTGAACTGGATCTTGATGTAGCGTGGGAGGGGCGGAACCTCCTTGAAGAGGGCGCGCGTGCGCGGACCGGCGACGCTCAGGTCGCCCTGGCCCGGCGCGGTGACGCGAAAGAGGAGGGTCATCGTCCCGTCGGGGAAGCGCTCGACGGGGAGGGCGCGCCCCGCGACGGGCACCTGGCCGACCACGCTGACGATCCCCGGCACGGGGTCGGTCGCGCACCTGGAAGAGAACATGGCCGCCCGCTCGCTCACCCTCACCAAGGAGGATCTGCGCGCGCTGCGCTGAGCCCGGGAGACATCGCTGGTAGCAGGAGAACTGACGCCCAAGGGCGCCGCTCACCTCTTCTTCGCAAGGCACCAGGTGAGCCAGGAGGAGACCGCACCCGGCGCGCGCCTCGTCGCTTACGTCGTCCCGGGCGCAAGCTCTCAGCGAAGACTCACCATGTATGCCAGAAGGGCGGCGCGTGAACTTCTATAGGTTCATCCGCTTCACCGGCCGCATGAAGCCCCGCAGGGGGAAGGCATCATGGGAACGTGGGTGCGCGGTGATAAACCGGCACGGAGACGGGGTTGCAAGAGACCTACGTCGAAGGCCCCTCAGTCGATCGCGAAGGTCGACAGGCGGGCGGCTCCACGGAACACGAGGTAGACCTCGTGTCGCCCGTAAGCGCCGTCGAGCTCGGCGGCCACGGTCGTGTATGCGTACACGTCGCCGGTGCTCGGCACGACGGCGGTCCCAACCACCTTGCCGCGGACCGGATCGTCGAGCCGGATCTCGACGAGCGCGTCGCCCGCCTCGGCGCGGGCGAACCCGCCGCTGAAGTGGCTGGCACCGCGGCCCAGCTCCACATCGGAGAACCGGAGCCAGTCGCCCGCGGTGGCGCCCACGGCGTCGCCCCACTCCATGCTCTCGTCGACCAGCTCGATGCCGGCGTAGTCGTCGAAGTCGAGCGCTCGCGTCTCGCGGGCGAGGTCGCGCGCCGGGATGCGCTCGCCGTGCACGCGCACGACCGCGCTCCGGCGGACGTCGGCCGAGGAGGAGCCGACCATCAGCTCGACGCCAGCCGCCTCGAGGACCCAGCGGCCCCGGGTCACGTCCCAGTGGGCAAGGTCGGAGGCGGCGAAAGCGAGCTCGACCGTCCGCTTCTCGCCCGGCGCGAGGTGGATCCGCCGAAACGCCCGCAGCTGCTTGACGGGCTGCGGATCGCGCGACGATGGCTGGCGGCTGTAGAGCTGAACGACCTCGTCGCCGGCTCGCAGGCTCGTGTTCGTGACGTCGACGCGCACCGAGATCTGGTCGCCGGCCTGGACCGACCGGGCGCTCAGCTGGAGGTTGTCGTACCCAAAGGTCGAGTACGACAGCCCGTATCCGAACGGATAGAGCGGATCACCGTCGAAGTAGAGATAGGTCCGCCGGGCCTTGATGATGTCGTACTCGAGGACATCCGGCAGGTCGCCCGCCGAGCGGTACCAGGTCTGGGTCAGTCGCCCGGCAGGATTGTGGTCGCCGAAGAGGACGTCGGAGATGGCATTGCCGGTTTCCTGGCCCGCATGGGTGGTCCACAGGATGGCAGGGACGCGGAGCTTCTCCCACGGGATGGTCATCGGATAGCTCGTCTCGAGCACGAGGATGGTGCGCGGATTGGCGGCGAGCACCGCCCGTACCAGGGCGGACTGCCGCTCGGCCAGCGCCATCGACGTGCGGTCGTGATCCTCCCGCCCGTTGATGAACGGCATGCTGCCAACGATGACCACGGCGGCGTCGGCGCCTGTCGCCGCGCGCACGGCCTCGTCGACGCCGCTCCGGACCACGTCGACCGCGAAGTGAGCCGCGTTGGCCGCCTCGGTCGCGGTCAGGGCGAGCGCGCCGTCCTCGGCGATCGTCAGGTAGACCTCGGGTCCGGCCCAGTCGAATGCCTTCTCGTATCCGGCGTAGCGGATGACGTGCGTGCCGTCGCTCTGCGGCTCGAGGACGAACTGCTGCTGGACGAACCAGCCGTACGGCTGGGCGGCGCGGTTCGCGAAGTTGGGGCCGAAGTTGAAGCGGTCGACGACCTTGCCGTTGGCCGCGCTGCGCAACGTGACGATGCCTTGCCCCCAGTCGAACACGTCGAACTCCTCGGTGGGACCCGCGCTGGCCGCGCTGACGCGCAGGATGTCCCCGTCCTCGTCCGCGCCGGCGGTCACGTAGCGGCCGCTCGCGACGTCGCGCAGCACGATCCGGTCCACGGCCTCGCTGGAGAGGACGGTGGCGTCGGGGAGCCGCTCGCGGATGCCGTCCAGGGGCGTGACCCGGTACGGGAGCGCCCCGGAGTACCAGTCCGTGTAGAGCGTGTCCGAGAGAGGCCCGACGACCGCGATCCGCCGCGTGGCCGCCGGGTTCAGCGGCAGGAGGCGACGCCTGTTCTCGAGCAGCACCATGGCCTCGTCGGCGGCCCGGCGGGCCAGCTGGCGGTGCTCCGGGCTGTCGATGACCTCGGGCCCGATGTCGGCGTAGGGGCCCCCATCCAGGTCGAAATCACCGAGCCGGAGGCGGACGGAAAGGACGTGCTCGACGGAGGCGTCGATGTCCTCCTCGGTGAGGAGCCCTTGCGCGAGCGCCGAGTGGAGAATCTCGATGGTGCGCGCGCTGTTGGCGTCGTCGACGGTGAAGCTGTCCACTCCGGCCAGGAGCGTGGCCGCGAAGGCCTCCTCGCTCGTGGCGAAGTACTTCTGCGAGGCGCTCAAGTTGTTGGGGGCCCAGGCGTCGGACACGTTGTAGAGCGTCTTCTCCGTCCAGCTCCGCACGACGTCGCCGACATCCGGGTTGACGGTGCACGGCCTGCCGTTGACCAGGTTGTAGGACGTCATGACGCCGGTCACGGCGTCGGCGGCGATGGGTATCTTGAAGGCCAGCTCGTCATACTCGTGCTTCACGCGGGGGCGCAGATTCGATGACGTGGTGTCACGATGAATCTCGTTGTTGTTGGCGAGATAGTGCTTGATGACCGGCGCGGTCTTCAGGTAGAGCGGGTCGTCCCCTTCGAGGCCGCGCCCGTATGCGGTGGCGATCGCACCGGAGAGGAGCGGGTCCTCGGAGTAGCCCTCCTCGTTGCGCCCCCAGCGCGGGTCGCGCAGGAGGTTGACCACGGGCGCCCACACCTGCAGACCCCAGATGCGAGGGGCGAGCGCGTGATGGCCGCGAGCTTCGTCTCCGACAGCCTCGCCGACCTGCCGGATGAGATCCGTGTTCCAGGTCGTCGCCAGGCCGATCGCCTGCGGGAACACCGTGCCGGTCGCCGTCACGACGGCGCCTCCGTTGTCGCGATCGGTCGACCAGGCCACTCCGTGCAGCGCCTCGGTGCCAGCCTTGAAGTCCGGAATGCCGAGCCGCGGAATGGCAGGCTGAAACTGATGCAGGAGCGAGATCTTCTCGTCGAGCGTGAGCCGGCCGAGGAGGTCGCGGACGCGGATCTCGATCCCCAGACCGGGATCCTGGAACGGCAGCATGTCACTCGCGCTCGAGTCCGAGGGGTGAAACGAAAGCGCGAGGACGAACGGAACGGAAGCAGCGATTGAGCGAGATATCTTCATCGGTCGTCTCCTTTGGGACCGGGCGCCGTGGTTCTGCCCTTCTCTTCCAGCGTGATGACCAGCTGGCCGCCGGTCGCCCTGACCAGCGCTCCCCGCGGGTGCTCCGCGCTCTCCCCGCCTTCAAAGGCCGCGACGCGGCGGTTGACGAGGAGAACGCTCCAGGCACCTGGGGCGCCCGCGGCCTCCACCCGCACCACCGGGCCGTCCCGGGACGTGGTGAACGTCGTGACCGCGTCCCCGTCCGCGCCCGGGATCACGGTGGTGACGCGGGCGCCGTCCGCCGGCTCGTACACGCGCAGCGTTACCCCGTCCGCGTGGTCGTAATCGGGACGGTCCTCCACCGCGCCCTCGGGGATCACCGCCCCCGGCCGGACGAGCAGCGGCACGCTGTCGAACCCGTGGCGCTCGCGCACCCAGCGGCCGCCCTCGACGCGCTCCCCGGTGAGGTAGTGCGTCCAAACGCCGCACGGCACATAGTAGGAGAGCTCCCCGTCGGCGGAGAAGACAGGCGCCACGAGCAGGTCGTCGCCCAGCATGTACTGCCGCTCCAGATGCGTGCAGGCCGGGTCGTCCGGGAACTCGACGACCATCGCGCGCATCATCGGCAGGCCCTCGCCGTACGCCTGCCGCGCGGCCCCGGCCAGGTAGGGCATCAGCCGCATCTTCAGCCGGCTGAAGCGCCGCAGGACCTCCACCGACTCCTCATCGAACAGCCATGGCACCCGGTAGGAGCGGCTTCCGTGCAGCCGGCTGTGCGACGATAGCAGCCCGAACGCGATCCATCGTTTGAACAGCGCCGGGTCGGGGGTGCCCTCGAATCCGCCGATGTCGTGGCTCCAGAAGCCGAAGCCCGACATGCCCAGCGACAGGCCGCCCCGCAGGCTCTCCCCCATGCCCTCGAACGTCGACTCGCAGTCGCCGCCCCAGTGCACCGGGAACTGCTGCCCGCCCGCCGTGGCCGAGCGGGCGAACACGATCGCCTCGCCCTCGCCGCGCCGCTTGCGCAAGAGCTCGAACACCGTCTGGTTGTAGAGGTAGGCGTAGTAGTTGTGCGCGCGTTCCGGGTCGGACCCGTCGTGGTAGACGACGTCGGTGGGGATGCGCTCGCCGAAGTCGGTCTTGAAGCAGTCCACGCCCATGTCGAGCAACGCGTCGAGCTTGGCGGCGTACCACGCGCGGGCCTCGGGGTTGGTGAAGTCGACCACGGCCAGGCCCGGCTGCCACAGGTCCCACTGCCACACATCGCCGTTCGGGCGGCGCAGCAGGTAGCCGCGCGCCCTGCCCTCCTCGAACAGCGGCGAGCGCTGCCCGATGTAGGGGTTGATCCAGACGCAGATGCGCAGGCCGCGCCCCCTGAGCCGGCGCAGCATCCCGGGAGGGTCGGGGAACACGCGCGGATCCCACTCGAAATCGCACCACCGGAACTCGCGCATCCAGAAGCAGTCGAAGTGGAACACGCTGAGCGGCAGGCCCCGCTCGGCCATCCCGTCGATGAACGAGGTGACGGTCGCCTCGTCGTAATCGGTGGTGAACGAGGTGGACAGCCACAGCCCGTACGACCAGCCCGGCACCCGCGCGGGCCGCCCGGTGAGCGCGGTGTACTTGCGCAGGATCTCCCTCGGCGTCGGCCCGTAGATGAGGAAGTAGCGCATCGACTGGCCCTCGACGCTGAACTGCGTCCGCGCCATCGCCTCGGAGGCCACCTCGAACGACGCGCGCCCGGGATGGTCGACGAACACGCCGTAGCCCGCGTTGGTGAGGAAGAACGGCGCGTTCTTGTACGCCTGCTCGCTGGACGTGCCGCCGTCGGCGTTCCAGATGTCCACAGCCTGGCCGTTCTTGACCAGCGGCCCGAACCGCTCGCCGAGCCCGTACACGAAGTGGTCCACGCCGAGGTCGAGCTGCTCGCGCACGTAGTGGCGGCCGTCGTCGGTGTCGATGATCGCCATCGCCTTCTGCGCGCTGCCGGTGAGGCGGCGGCCCCGGGCCAGGAAGTCCAGCCTCCACCCCTCGCCGCGCCCGACCCGCACCGACAGCGCGCCGGAGGTCAGCGTGGCCGCCTCCTCGTCCAACGTCACCGCCCCGGTCGGGTCGATGGCCAGCTCGAACGCCGGGCCGCGGGGCCGCTCGCCCGCGAAGTGCGTGATGGTGACACCGATGACGTCCGGCATCGGGGACGCGCAGGTGACGGTCACCATCGGGCCCTTGAGCAGGTCGCCGCGGTGCCGTATCCGCTGGACGGGCGCGTACACGACGAACGACGCCGGCCCGGCGTCGATGTCGAGTACCTCCACCGGGTGGACCGCGCGCACGCCCTTGCGCATCATCCAGTAACCGTCGCTGAACTTCATTCCTTAATCGCTCCTGCTGTGAGTCCGCGCGATAGCGTGCGCTGGAAGATGAGGAAGAAGACGATGGTCGGCAGCAGGCCGAGCAGCGCGGCGGCGCTGGACATGGTGGCGTCCATCAGCCGCTGCCCCTGCAGCACGCCGAGCGCGACCGAGACCGTCTGGTTGTCGTTGGAGATGAGGAAGACGAGGGGGATCAGGAACTCGTTCCACGTCCAGATGAAGAAGAAGACGAGCATCACTGCCAGCGCGGGCCGCACGACCGGCACGACCACCCGCCACAGGATCTGCCACCGGCTGGCGCCGTCGATCCGCGCCGCGTCCAGCAGCGGCCGGGGGAACGCGGACATCACCGACGACAGCAGGTAGGTGCCGAACGCGCTCTGGACGACGGCGAACACGATGATCACGCTGATCCGGGTGTCGTAGAGCCCGAGCTTGTTGGCCAGGTAGTACAGCGGGTAGACCAGCGACTCCTGCGGCAGCGTGTTGGCCATCAGCAGCAGGACCAGCACCCACATCCGTCCCTTGATCCGGCCGATGCCCAGCGCGTAGGCGTTCAGCACCGACAGCACGACCGCCAGCACGGCCACCGAGCCGCTGATGAGCAGGCTGTTGAACAGGACGTGGCCGAAGCCGACGCGCTCCCAGAAGACCCTGATCCCCTCGAGATGGAATCCCTCCGGCGGGGCGAGCGGGCCGTTGGCGGTGTACTCCTCCGGCGTCTTCAGCGCGTTGAAGACCACCACCGCGAAGGGGATCAGCATGATCCCGGCCAGCGCGGCCAGCGCCGCCAGCACCGCGTAAGCCGACGGACCCCGGCGGCGCCGCCGCGGCCGGCTCCGCGCCGGTGCGCTCACCGGGCTCTCGGCCAGCGTCACGGTCACCGCTCCTCCCCCAGCTCACGGCCCTGCAGCCGCAGGAAGGCGATGGTGAGCGCGATGATGATCAGCGTCAGCACGGTGGCGATCGCGGAGCCGTAGCCGACGTCGGTCTTCTCGAAGAAATTGACGTAGGAGTAGTAGGACGGCACGCTGGTCGCGCCCCCCGGGCCGCCCCTGGTGAGCACGAAGATGTGCGGGAACGCCTTGAGCGCGGCGATCGTCGTCCACAGCAGCACCACGAAGATCTCGGGCCTGATCTGCGGGATCGCGACGTGCCAGAAGCGCTGCGCCCACGAGGCCCCGTCGATCTCGGCCGCCTCGTACAGCGAGGGGTCCACGCGCTGCAGCCCGGACATGAAGATCACGAGGGGGAATCCGATCTGGATCCAGACCATGACCCCCATGACGCTCCACAGCGCGGTGGCGGGATCGCCGAGCCAGTCGTGCGCGAGCGAGCCGAGCCCGATCGCGTCCAGAAGGTCGTTGACCGCGCCGTTCTCGGGGGCGAGCAGCCAGCTCCAGACGATGCCCGCGATGACGATCGGCAGGACCTGCGGCAGGTAGATGCAGGCGCGCAGGGCGCTGGCGGTGCGCGGCCCGAAGTGCCGGTCGATCAGGTCGGTCAGGGCGGAGGCCAGCACGAGCCCGATCATCGTCGGGATGATCGCCATCCCGACGATGACCAGGGCGTTGTGCCGGAACGACGCCCAGAACTCGCCGTCCGTCGCCAGCTCCCGGTAGTTGTCCAGCCCCACCCACGTCGGGGTGCCGACGCCGGCCCACTCGGTGAAGCTGGTCGCGAGGTTCATCAGGAACGGCGCCCCGATGACCCCGGCGAACAGCAGCAGCCCGGGGATCAGGTAGGGCAGGTAGGCGAGCCGGTCACGCCCCGTCAAGCTGCGTGTCGTCACTTGGGCAGGCCGCTGTCGTAGGATCTCTGGATTCCGCTGAGCACCGACTGCGGCGAATCGCCGTTCATGAGCTTCTGGGTATGCGAGACCCACTGATCGTAGAAGCCCGCGACCGGCCAGTCCGGGTAGTACGCCAGGCCGCTCGACTGGGCGAGGGTGTTGAAGTCGTCGTTGAGCTTCTTGGCCCTGGGCTCGGTGATGGCCGAGCTGTCGGCCGCCACCGGCACCGCGCCCGCGTTGCCGAGAATGTTCTGGATCTTCTTCTTCAGCGTGATGTCGATGAAGTCGTAGGCGAGCTGCTTGTTCTTCGATCCTGCCGGCACGACCCACAGATTTCCGCCCGATCCGAGGGTCATCTTGGCGCCGGGCCACACGGAGGTACCCCAGTCGAATTTGGCCTCCTTGGCCACGCGGCCGAACCACCAGCTCCCGGAGAACATCATCGGGAACTTGCCGCTCATGAACGCCACCCCGGCATCCTCGGCCTTGGCGCTGACTGAGTTCTTGGCGATGTAGCCCTTCGTCACCCAGTCGGCGAACGTGGTCGCCCCGTACGTCCATGCCGGGTCGGTGAAGTCGGTTTTGCCGGTGTAGCGCTGGAACGAGTTCACCCACGGCTGGTCGGCCTTGTCCAGCGCGAGCTGGTAGACGTACTGCTGCGCCATGTACTCGGCGCCGGCGTTCGCCAGCGGCGTGACGCCATTGGCGACGAACGCGTCCATCGCCTTGGTGAATTCGTCGAACGTGGTCGGGACCTTGACGTCGTACTTCTTGAACAGGTCCTTGTTGTAGTAGACCTGTGTGTACTCGGCGTAGTTGGGGACTCCGTACCACTTGCCGCCGCCCATGATGCCCTTTTCGTCGTACCTGGCGACGGCCTGCACGTTCGAGCTGATCAGCTTGTCCCAGCCGCGCTTGGTGACCTCGGGCGTGAGGTCCTCGAGCAGGCCCTGCTTGGACAGCAGCCCGGCGGTCGCGTTGCCCTTGTTGTACTCCATGACGTCGGGGGCGCTCTTGGAGTTCATGATCATGGGCGCGGTCTTCTGGATCTGCTCGAAGCCCTTCTCCTCGAGCTTGACCTTCACGCCCGGATGAGTGGCCTCGAACTCCTTGATGGCCTCGTTCCAGGCCACGCCCATGGCGCTCTCGGGAGCCTCGTAGTGCCAGATGCGCAGCTCCTTGCCGCCGGACTCGCCGTCGTCGCTGCGACCGCACGCGGCCAGCGTCAGGGACCCTGCGGCGAGCACGGCGAGCAGCGCTGCGCCGGTGACTCTTCTGATCATAAATTTCCTCCGGGGCAAGAATCGGGCATCGGCCCTCCTTTTCGGAGCGCTTCGAGTGCCGAGATGATAAACCACATGTGAACGTTCACACAACAAGGAAACCAAGCAAAATGCTGGTCACGCGTTCACCTGGCAGAGTGTGGGTGACGTCGCCGCCAGGCGCACCTGGAGGCAGCGGCCATGAAGCTCGCGTCCATCATGCTCGACAGCGCATAGGGCCCCGCGCCTGGCCGCTTGACTCGGATCCCGATCCTGCTCTTGCCCAGGTATTCGCGGCAGGTTTTTCGGATACGAGGTTCCTGATCAACACCAGCTACCCCAGGAGGTCACTCCGCTGGCGGCGGAGCCCTCCGTGCCAATGTGCCTGAAGCACCGACCCTCAATTCGCGTACTGTCGGAGGGCGAGTCCGGAGCGTTTGATGAAAGAAGAGCAGCCCTCTCAGCAGACGATCCAGGCGCATTGTGCGCTCCGCGCGCGATTCTCCGTGCGATGCGCAGCCACGCCCGGATCCGGCGGCCGCGCGCACTGGCGCGCGGCGGAGGCAGGCGGCCTTCATGAAAGGGGGTTTGCCAGGCGGATCGGTTGTGCCGAAGATGGCATCACGCTGCGCCGTGGGGTGAGGCCCACGTCGCGTCACGACAGCTCTCTCTCTTGCGTTGGAGCAGGTGGATGAACGTACGACTCGTTGCAGGTCTTTTCGTGCTGGCGCTGTCGGCTGCCGCGGGCTGCGGAGACGATGACGGCCAGGGCGGCGCCGGCGGCAATGGCGGCGCCGGCGGCGCTGGCGGTGGCGGCGGCGTCGACGCCACGAGCACCGCAACTGGCACCGGCGGAGGCGGTGGCGGCGGCGCCGAGCCCACCGGCACCGGCGGCGGCGCCGAGCCCACCGGCACCGGCGGCGGCGCCGAGCCCACCGGCACCGGCGGCGGCGCCGAGCCCACCGGCACCGGCGGCGGCGCCGAGCCCACCGGCACCGGCGGCGGCGCCGAGCCAGCCGGCACCGGCGGCGGAGGCGGCGGCGGCGGCGCCGAGCCCACCGGCGGTGGCGGCGGCGCCGAGCCCACCGGCACCGGCACCGGTGGCGGCGGAGGCGGCGGCGGCGGCGCCGAGCCCACCGGCGGTGGCGGTGCTGGCGGCGCCGAGCCCACCGGCACCGGTGGCGGCGGAGGCGGCGGCGGCGCCGAGCCAACCGGCGGCGGCGGCGGGCCGGCGGGCGCGCTGTACGAGGCCTGCGCGACGGACGATGCGTGCACCGGGGACATCTGCCTCTCCGAGGAGGAACTTGGGTACCCGTCCGGGCTCTGCTCGGACCTGTGTGAGCCCGCGGCCGAGCCAACGCCGGGCGGAGAGTGCGACGGCGGGGTCTGTCTTGATCTCTTCGATGGCGTGGGCGCGTGCCTGGCGCTCTGCAGCGCGTCGTCGGAGTGCCGCGACGGTTATGCCTGCGAGGACATCGGCGGCGGCATCCGGGCCTGCGTCCCGAGGTGCACATCGAACGCGCAGTGCCCCTCGCTCGGCGTGTGCGACCCCCTGAGCGGCGCCTGCACGCCAGGCGAGACGGACTGCGCGAACCACGAGGACGACGACGGGGACGGGTCCTACGACTGCGCGGACACCGACTGCGCCGCGACCTGCACCCCGATCGCCGAGGCCGCCTGCGCGAGCGCGACACCGATCGTCTCGACGACGATCCACGGCGACACGTCGGGGGGCACGAGGGGGCTGGAAGGGACCTGCTACCTCGGCAACGCGGGGCACGGACCGGAAGAGATCCACCTGTTCACGCCGCCCGCCGGGCAGTCGGGCACGCTCGTGGTCGAGCTCGAGTCGCCGACCGAGCATAGCGTCTACGCCCGTAGCTCGTGCGCGGACATGCTCTCCGAGATCGACTGCTCCGACGAGAACTACCCCTACGATGGTTTGCCCGACGAAGAGCGGATCGAGATCCACGTGAGCGACGGCCAGACCGTGCCGATCGTCGTCGACTCCTATGAGCCGGGGGAGGCCGGTCCCTACACGCTGAACGTCAGCTTCACGCCGATCGTCTGCGGCGACGGCGCCGTCGGCTCGGCCGAGCAGTGCGACGACGGCAACACCATGAGCGGCGATGGCTGCTCCGCCACGTGCACCTACGAGCCCGACGTGCTGTGCGAGAACGCGGTCGAGCTCGTGATCGGCGAGAACACGGGCAACACGGCGACCGGCACCTCGGTGTTCGAGGGCAGCTGCCTCGGATGGGACGTGCCGGAGACGATCCACACGTTCACGCCGCCGAGCGACGGCACGCTCACGCTGACGCTGTCCGCCGAGACCGACCTGGGCATCTACCTGCGCGAGAGCTGCGCGGACTTCGGCTCCGAGCTCGCGTGCGTCGACGAAGAAGGCCGCGGCCATGACGAGACGCTCGTGATCGAGGTCACCGGCGGCGAGCCCCTGTTCGTCATCGTCGACACCTACACGTCGATCAACAGCGGCCCCTACACGCTCACCGTCGCCTTCACCCCCGCTCCCTGAGGTCGACGCTGCCCTCGCGGGCGCTCACCGTGGGACCCGATTGGCAGGAGTTCAGGCTGCCTTTTCGTGCGGGTGGTGTTCGCGAGCGCGGGGTTCGACGTTCGGCCTAAGCTCGGTCACCCCTCCGGTGCCACCGGCAGCCCGAGCAGCCGACCGATCGCCTCGTGAACGACCCGGGCCGCCGCCTCGTCCCCGAGGGCGACGGCGCGGCTCAGGGTGCTGGCGAGCGAGGCGATCACCCCGGCCCGACGCGACGTCTCGATCACGGCGAGCTCCCCCCCAGGGCATGACGCTTGGGCCCGGGTTGGGCCCATGCCTTCCGACGATGAGCCGCACTTTCGGTCTGATCGTCGAGCTCGTCGCGGACGGTCAGGTCCTGACATTCGGCCACGGGGGGACGCACCCAGCGGGTCTCCTCGAGTTCGAGGGACTGGCCCACTACATGACCTCGTTCCGACCGGGAAACCCCGGCGAGCCCACGCGCTACACCGCCTCCGTGCTGGTGAAGTCTTTCTCGAGCTGTCCACGCACGCTTTCGGGCGTCGTGCGCACCGCCGAGGGCACCACGCTGGCGACCGCAACACTCACGCTGAGGTGAGCGCGGCCCTCAGGGCGCCATCAAGCTCTGCAGGAAGATCGCGAAGCCGGGATTCGCGACGTCGTCGTGAGCGCCGCCGGCGGCCGGAAGCGCCTGCAGAGCGCGATCGCCTACGCGGCAGCCGTCAGCTCGCGAGCAGCGTGACCGTTGCCGTAACGAGGCCCTGCGAGAGCAAGGATTGGCACGAGAACCTGCTCTGGCTCGCCATCGTGCTGCCAGCGCAGGTTCTCGCCTGCTCCGGTCCTGTGCCACCGCGGCCGCCATCTCCGACGGTGCCGGCCAAGGCCAAGACGGTTCGGTTTCCGCGGATCTCCGCACCTGTCCTATCCGGGCGCCTCGTCAATGCTGCGGCTTGCTACGGTCGGCGCGACCTTTCTCTCCCCTCCCGTGCTGGCACCAGGCCGAGCAGTCGACCGATCGCCTCGTGAATGATCCGCGCCGCCTCCTCATCCCCAAGGGCGACGGCGCGGTTCAGGGTGCCGGCGGTGAACGGTGAACGCTGGCGATCATGGGGCCGCGGTCTTCACCGGCCCTACGCGGGACGCGATGATCACCGACAGCGGGTGAAGATCGGCGACGAGGTGCTCCTCGACGTCATGCTCGTCGGGAGCGCACAGCGCTGGGCAGTCACGGCGCGGCGTCATCGTGATCGTACCGACGGAGCTCTGACGGCGTCCGGCCGGTCAGGCGCTTCAAGGCGCGGCGGAACGAGCGCACGTCGGAGAAGCCGACGCGCTCGGCGACATCGTCGAGATTGGCCTGCGGGCGCTGTAGGAGCGTCATGGCCTGCTCGCAGCGGACGTGCTCCAGGAGGGCGGAGAACTGGACCCCGGCGTCGGCGAGGCGTCGTTGCAAGGTGCGGCTCGTCGTCTTGAAGCTGCGCGCCACGCCGCCGATCGACGGCTTTGCGCCCCGCTCGAGGGCGTCGCGCAGACATCGCCGGACCGCGCCGGCGATATCGTCTCCACCCATCGCTTCGAGCAGCGTATCTACCTGGCTGCGCAGGTACGCCGCCAGGGCTGGATCAGCGTTGCGGAGCGGGAGTTCGAGCGCGTACGCCGGGAGTACGAGCTCACTGATAGGCGCTCGGAAGCGCAGGTCGGTCGTCCCGAAGAGCGAGACATGGTCGGTCAGGGCCGCGGGCGCCGCATGGCGGAAGCACACCCGATGGGCCTTGATCGTCGTGCCTGTGAAGCGGCAGAGTATCGTGAGGGTGGCACCCAGGTTCGCCTCGGCGAAATGACGCGGCTCGTGCAGCGCGGGGTTGCATCGAATATGGGCCTGGCCGCTTTCATTCACAAAAATGTTCATGGCGGCGCTGGTGTTCATGCGGCCAGCGTACCCGCAACAGACCTCGAGCGCCTCGCGGAGGTTCGTGAGGCTCATCCCGAGGACACCGAGGATGGACATCCAGCTCGCGCTCGCCTCGAGGGCGAGGTGGAGTCCGAGGTTGTCGTCCTCGCTGGCGGCGCAGATCTCCTGAACGAGCGCGAACGCGCCGTCTGCTGGGACGCGGGCCGTGAGGCTGTCGAGCGCGGCGCGGCTGACGCCGTGGCGGCGGCACATCTCAGCGAGCGCGTCCTCGGACCAGCCAGCGCGTGACGCATACCGCACGAAGGGCGAGATTCGGCTCGCGTATATCGTCTCCACGGACGGCAGCGTGGCGTCCAGCCGAACTGCCCGCTTTCGGGGGCCGCGTGTGTCCATCGAGCTCGACGTGTGCGGCTCTTCCGCGGGCGTTCGGTCGGCGTCCTGTCGCGAACTGTCCGTAGAATGTCGCATCGGGTCCTTCAAGGGTGACACGGGAGTGCCCAAAATCCACGCCGTGGAGGACGGCATGAAATTTTACAGCATCGCGATGCTGACGCTGTTCGCGCTCCTAGGGGGCGCCGGTTGCGGCGGCGAGGACGTCTCAGGACGGGACGTTCCAACACCGAGCCCCGTCGGCGGGAACGAGCCTACCTATTACGAGGACATCGCCCCACTGGTGAACAGGGAGTGCGCCGGCTGCCATCGGGTGGGCGGTATTGGGCGCTTCTCTCTCTCAGACCCGACGGTCGCGCAGCAGATGGCCGGGGCCGCGGCGGCCGCCACGGAGGCTCGGCGAATGCCGCCGATGCCGGTCAGCAACGACGGAACGTGCAACACCTACAAGAACGCCCACTGGCTGAGCGACGAAGAGATTGACCTGTTCCGACGCTGGTCCGCAGCTGGCGCTCCGCTCGGCGATCGGGCTGCCGCGCCGCCGCCTGAGGACAACACGCTCAAGCTCACGGGGGAGCTCGCGCAGCTCGATATCGGCGTCGACTACACGCCTCAGCCTCATCCGGGCGAGCTGGACGATTACCATTGCTTCATGGTCGATCCCGGGATTCACGCGGACACGTTCATCACCGGTTACGATATCCAGCCAGGCGAATCGCGCGTCGTTCACCACGTGGCGCTCTTCGAGCTGGCGGACGGCGAGGCGGAGGCGGAGGCGGCCGCTCTGGACGCAGCCGAGGCGGGGCCCGGGTACACGTGCTTCGGTGGGGTTGGCGTCGACCGGGTTGAGCTCTTGGCAATCTGGGTTCCAGGAGCCGGCGCGAACGCGTTCCCCGAGGGGACGGGGATCCGCTACGCGGCGGGTCGCAAGCTGGTCGTACAGATGCACTACAATGTCCCACCGGGTGGCGGCCCGTTCGTGGATCGTTCGAAGATCCAGCTTCAATTGAGCGGGGATGCAGCGCTGACAACGGGATTCTATATCGACATCGCCGCCGAGGACATCTCGTTGCCGCCCGGCCAGCAGCTTGTCGAGGTGAAGCGCGAGCTTGCCTTGTCGGCGATGCACCCGAGCTTCGCCGATCCCGCCTTCAAGGGACTTCGAATCTGGGGCGCACTACCCCACATGCACTATATCGGTCAGACCCAGCGGACTGTGGCGAAGGTGGATGGCGTGGATGTGTGCTTCACGGACGTCGACCGCTGGAACTTCCACTGGCAGAACCTGTGGTGGTACGAGGCGCCGCTCGAATTGAAGGGCGCCGACATCCTCAGCATCACATGCGGCTTCGACACGCGGAGCCGTACGGAGACGACGAAGTATGGTGAGGGTTCGAACGATGAGATGTGCTTCAACCTCCTTTACGCGACGATCCGCTGACGGGCGGTCGGGCCCGAGCTTTGCCGGCACGAGCGCGAGCGCAGAAGGACCTAGGCGGTTCAGCGGATCGGCACGTTTTGTACGTTATGTCAACTGCCGGTCGTCGGCGGGGAATTCTTGACGGGTCGGAACGGATTTGCGCGGGCTATCCTCTCATCGTCTGGCTCGCTTTCGGCCTGCTGGCGCTGGTTCTCGCCTGCTCCGGTCCTGTGCCACCTCGGCCGCCATCTCCGACAGTGCCGGCCAGGGGCAATACGGTTCGGTCTCCGCGGATCTCCGCACCTGTTGTATCCGGGCGCGTCATCAATGCGGCTTGCTACCGTCGGCGCGACCTTTCTCTCCCCTCCGGCGTGTGGACTGCCCCGGCGCGCTCCGAGGAAGCGCCGCTCCGCCGTGAGCGCGGCGCCCCGCGGCCCCCCGGCGCTCGACTGGAACGGCGGCGGGGAGCGGGCCCCGCCGATGCCGATCGTGGCGCGCAACCGGACACGTGAGCGAAGGTCCGCTGGGGGCTCGCGCTCGGGGCAGGAGGGGGTCAGACGGACGACTGCCACACGGGAAGACGTTCCTGACTCATCAGTCCACAAACCCGTGGCGCGCCAAAGCCTGCTGGTCATCAGCGGAGACGCATCGGCTCAAGACGATGTTATCGTCGAAACCGTAGAGGACCCACCTCCCGTTCACTGCAGCACGCCAAGCGCCTTTCATTCCCTCGACGCCAAGCCAGGTAAGTACACGATCGTGATGGTTGGCCCTGTGCTCGACCAGGATCTGCCCGGGATCAAGCGAGCGCAGGCGCCCCTCCTGTGGAAGCCGCTCGAAGATGCGCTGGGCATCCTGAAAGTCCCCTTGGATCACTGCATCGACGTACTGCTTCGTCATTCCCTGTCCGGTCGCGGGGATCGTGGAGGTCGCGAGCGCGCGAAGCCTGACGGCTCAGCGGGGGCGGGCGCGCTCCATCGCCTCCGCGAGCGCGAGGTCATCGGGCGTGCCCCGCGCGCGCAGCCCGGCGATGGCGCCGTCGCGATCCTCGGGGCGGCGGTTCTGCGACAGCTTGAGCTTGCCCTCGATCCGCGTGATCTCCATCGAGAAGCCGACGATCGCGGGGAGCAGCGCGGATCGCTTCTCCGGCGAGAGCTCCGCGACGCTCCAGGGCTCGGGCTGCCCGCGCTCGTTCACGTCGGAGAGGCGCGCGAGCAGCGCGAGGAGCGCGTCGTGGTCCTCGATGGCCCGCGGCGCGCCGTGCGCGTGGACGACGGCGTAGTTCCAGGTCGGCACGTCGTCGCGCGAGGCGTACCACCCGGGCGAGATGTACCCGTGCGACCCGCGGAAGACGGCCAGGACCGGCGTGCTCCCATCGAGCGCGCGCCGGATCGGGTTGGCCCGCGCGACGTGCGCGAGCAAGGTGCCGTGAGGGCCGCTGTCGCGCTCCAGAAGGAACGGCAGGTGCGCGACCATGGGCACGCCGTCCTCCCCGGGCGCGATGAGCATGCCGAAGGAGTGCGCGTCGATGAGATCGTGGAGGTGGGCGAGGTCGGGTGCCTCGAAGGCTCTGGGGAGGTAGATGGATTGCGGCGCGCCCGTCGTCGTCATGACGGCAGGGTGTACCACCGCCCGCGCCGGCCGCCCTTGTCGACCCCACCAGCACGATCGGGGCGACTCGATTCGCTCGATCCTTGAGCCGTTTTTCTGGATTCAGGGCACATCATCCTGGTTTTTTGAGAAGATTCTTTGATTCAGGCTTGATATTAGCTAGATTTCTATGGCCAATCTCTCGTTGGAGCCTCCATCTACCTGGAAACCAGAAACAACTGTCTAGATTCTGTCGACATTTGTCTGGTTTTTTGGCTAGGGTACCTCGATGCCCCTGGTCCCCACGCCCCCTGTCGCCCCGCGCGGCTACAGCGCCGTCGAGCTGGCGCGCGCGGCCGGTGTCAGCACCGGCACGATCAAGCACTGGTTCGCGGAGGGTCTGATGGACAAGCCCGCGTTCCACGGCCGCCGCACGACGTACGGCCGCGAGCACCTCGTGCGGGCGCTCGCGATCAAGAAGCTGCGCGAGCACAACCTGCTGCTCCCGGAGATCAAGCGGAAGCTCGCCGCGATCTCGCTCGAGGAGCTGGCGAAGGAGGTGCTGCCGCCGGAGCCACCCGAGAGCGCAGCGCCGGGCGCGGGAGAGCGCGCGGATACGGAGGAGCTCGGCCGGGCGTGGCGGCGCGTGGAGCTGATGCCGGGGCTGGAGCTGCACGTGCGCGCCGACGCCGGCGCGGTGATTCACAGGATGGCGGCGGAGATCCGCGAGAAGTACGGGTGTGAGCGCGAGGAAGGGCGGCGCTAGCTAGCCGCTCGCCTTCTGCGCTCCCAGCGCCATCATCGCGTCCCAGAACATCTTCTCATACGCCTGAAATAGCCTGGTCGTGCGGCGGATCGCGCGGGGCTCCACGCCGCGGTCGAGCCCGTCCTGAATGATGGCGACCGCGGTGTCCTCGAACGATGGCAGGGCCGCGAACGCGTCCAGGAAGGCGGTGTGCTCCGGGCCGAAGCCGTACCGGTCGCGGAGCGCCTTCCCCATCCTGCCGCAGTTGAACCCCCAGGCAGGGAAGTTGATGAGCAGGGCGCACGCGATCTCGGCCGCCGAGGCGTTGGCCGCCGCCCAGGCCATCTGGACGGCATACGCGAACCCCTCCGCGGTGACCTCGTACCGATCCAGGTCGTCCTTCGTCATGCCGAGCTTCCGGCCCATGGCAGCGATCCCGTCCGGCGCCACGAGCTCGCCCTGGAGGACACCGCTCCAGAAATCGCGCCAGGGCGTGTCCCCGAAGCGCTGGAGCATCATCGCCATCGAGCGCAGGTCGCTGAGCACCACGTGGTGCTGGTGGCCCGGGAAGGCCCTCAATCCCTCGACGGTGACCTCTCCCAGCTCGATGGCGTCCGGATAGGGGTGAGCCCTCAGCTGATCGTCGATGCTCCGGAGCTCTTCGCGAATGTCCTTCACCAGCGCGGCCGCGGCCTTCATGAGTGCCTCCTCGTGATCGGGCGCCATCCTACTACCGCGTCGCGGCCGAGATCCGACGATATGCAGCGCGCTACCCGCCGGCGCGCTGCCCCGCTTGCGACCCCCGCACGCGCGCGATGATCGCGCCGGCGACCTCCTCGGCCGGCCAGCCCTTGGTGAGCCAGCGCTGCGGGATGTTATGGGAGCGATCGTCCTCGCGGATCACCAGCGTGATCGGCTTGGCCGGCGGCTGCAGCTCCACGGACTCGACGCGATCGAGCGGCACGGTGACCTCCCGCGCGCCACGGAGCGGATGCATCGACGGCAAGGTGATCGATCGAGGGCCAAGGACGATCCGGAACTCCTTGAGCGCCGCAAACCGCGCGGCGACGAGGACGCCGAGCGCGCAGAAGGCCCCTGACAGGGTCGCCAGCACCGCGTAGAACACGTCGGCGCCTCCAGGCTCGAAATGGAGGATCCCGTTCAGGATCAGGCCGCGGTCGTTCGTCTGTGCCCGGTGGGTGAGGACCGCCGCGCAGACCGCAAAGAAGAAGGCGCTCAGGAGGAGCTCCAGGTAGGGACGGCGGAGCGGGATCTCGAGAGCGCCGTCCGCCGCGTGTTCGCTCGCCTTCATCGATAATCCCCTCCGCTGGCGGAAGCTGCCTCGTGCAGCCGCACGGCCAGGACCTCTGCGTCGAGCGCCGCCTGGTGCTCGGTCAAGACGAAGGTATCGCCGTCCCGATGGGCGGCGACCCAGGGCAGCGCGCGCGCGTCGCCGATCACCTTGTCCCGGCTGCCGACGAGGACGAAGACGCCCCGCCCTTCAAGGCTGGCGCCGAGGCTCACGCTGCGGATCTGAGCGGCGGGGATGGTTACCGGAGCCCCGTTGGCGGTGAGACGAACGGCATCGGCCGAGATCGACTCCAGGCGGACGGCTTGACCGTGACGCGGATCGCGGAAGACGGCGATATCGCGCCGGAGCGCGAGGGCGACGCCGATCGCGCCGGCGCCATAAAGAAGCCAGGCGAACCAGGCGAGCGACGGCTTGAGCGCGGGCAGCGCGGTGCCCCACAGCGCGCCGGCCGCGACGAGCGCGGCGGCCACGACACAGAGGCCCACGCCGGCGCGGATGCGCCGGATCCTGCCGAGGTCCTCGATCGACGTCCCCAGCGCCATGAGCGCCAGCGCAGCGACGCCCAGCCCCGCCGGAGACGCGAGAAAGGGAAGCACGCCCTTCGGGCCGGGCGGCGCCATGCACGCGAGCGCCGCACAGCAGAGCCCGATGCACATCGCGCGCGCCTGGAAGCTGACCGGTGGGCGGAGCACGTGGAAGAGAGGCGCATGACATCGCGACGACTCTGGACTGTCAATGCCCCGCGGCCACCTCCGCCTCTCCTCGCGTCGCTCGTCGCTATCGGCCGCTCCCGAGCCGCGCTCAGGTTTCCTCCGGAGCGCGCTCCTTCGCGCGGTCGTCGAAGAAGCGCGCGTTGATCTCCCGGTAGCGCTGCCACTCGGCCGGCAGCTCGTCTTCATCGAAGATGGCGCCCACCGGGCACTCGTTCTCGCAGGCGCCGCAGCAGATGCACGACTCGGGATCGATGTAGAGCTGGAGACCGGCGAGGCGTGTCTTCCGCTCTCCCTCGGGGATGCGCGAGATCTCGTCCGCCGCGAGCGGGCCGTGGATGCAGTCCACGGGGCAGACAGGGACACAGGCGGTATCACACGTGGCGACGCAGGGCTCGGCGATGACGTAGGCCATGAGGGTTCCTTTCCGTGGCGCGGTCGTCCGCGCGCTCTCCTCTCCCTTTTCCGGCAGGGAGCAGGGCGCGTGCCCGCGGCCCGAGCGGCTTTTCCCGGGCTTTCGCCGGCCTTGTGCGGTCCAGGCAACGCCCCTACGGTGCCGCGCAACGCCATTTCGTCGGCCTCGCTCCGCGCACGATGACCGCCTCCGCCGATCACGCCCTTCTCCTGCTCGCCGACCTCGGCGAGGCCTCGGCCCGCGCGCACACCGAGGCGACGCTCGTCCCCGCGGTGAGCGCCGCGCTCTCGCGCCATCTCCCGCTGCGGCGGCTCGATCTGCGCCGCGGCGCGGCCGCGCCGGGCGCGCCGGAGGTCCGGCGCGGCGCGGGCGGCGAGACGCTCGCCGTCTTCGCGCTCCGCGACGCGGAGGGCGCCGTCGGCTGCGCCACGATGGCGCTCGGCGGCGGCGCTGCGCTCGACGTCTCGCCCGCCCTGCTCGAGGCGATCGGTCGCCTGCTCGCCGTGGCGTTGCGGCAGGTGCAGGTCCTCGGGCGCGTCGCGGCCATCGCGCGCCGCGCGCAGGGGGAGAAGCGGACGCTCAAGGAGGAGCTCGATCGCGTCGCCCTGCCGAGGGAGGTGGTCGCGGTGGGCCCGGCGATGCGGGCGATCTTCCAGCAGATGGTGCCGCTCGTCGCGCGGCAGGACACGACCGTGCTGGTGCGCGGCGAGACGGGCACGGGCAAGGAGGTGATCGCGCGCCGCATCCACGCGCTGTCGCGCCGCGCGGAGCGGCCGTTCCTCGCGGTCAACTGCGGAGCGCTGCCCGAGGGGCTCGTCGAGAGCGCCCTGTTCGGACACGAGCGCGGCGCGTTCACGGGCGCCGCGGCGCGGCACCTCGGGCTGTTCGAGCGCGCGAGCGGCGGGACGCTGCTGCTCGACGAGGTCGGCGAGCTGCCCAGGGCGGCGCAAGCGAAGCTCCTGCGCGTGCTCCAGGAGGGCGAGATCGAGCGCGTCGGCGGCGAGGGCGCGGTGCGCGTCTCGGTGCGCGTGATCGCCGCGACGCACCGGCCGCTCGAGGACATGGTAGCGAGCGGAGCGTTCCGCGAGGACCTCTATTATCGGCTGCAGGTATTCCCGATCATCGTCCCCCCGCTGCGGGAGCGGCCAGAGGACCTGGAGCCGCTCACGCGCGTCATCGTGGAGAAGGTGGCGGCGAGCTTCGGCCGGACGCCGCCGCGGGTGAGCGCGGAGTCGATGGCGCGGCTCTGGGCGCACGGCTGGCCGGGCAACGTGCGGGAGCTGGAGAACGTGATCGAGCGGTCGATGGTGATGTCGACCGGAGACGAGCTCATCCTGTCAGCGCCGCTCTCCGCGGCGCCCGGCGCGACAGGGCGCGTGATGACGTACCGAGAGGCCGCTCAGCGCTGCATCGAGGACGCGCTGCGGGCCGCAGGCGGGAAGATCTACGGCGAGGACGGGGCCGCGGCGGCGCTTGGGCTGAAGCCGACGACGCTGCAAAGCAAGATGCGGAAGCTCGGGATCCGGAAGGACGGAGAGAAGGGCTGACGGCCGAGAGGCTCGTCAAACCACGCGGCCAGACCCGGTGTGGGGGTGTGTTCCACATGGTCTCCAGGCGGCTCCGCTCTCGCACCGACGGGCTCGGCGGTCGAGAGTCGCCGCTGGATCCGGAGCGCCCCAGGATCGTCGCGCCAGAGGTGCTGCATCAGTTCGACCACGACGGTCAGGCCCTGTTCCTCGTGGAGTTTCACCGCGAGACGAGATCGGATGAGTCAGATCAACCGGAGGCCGGCTTTTCGAGTGTTCGTCTCTTTTCCAGGAGGGTGAACAAATCTAGGTTCCATCTTCGGACCTACGCGCGCAACGTGACTGGATCTCGCTCTCGCGAGACAACCACAGCACGCCAAGAAGAAGCAGCTGGCCGGGCCGTGAAAAAGCGAACGCGACTTAGAAAAGAGTCTTGACTTTGCCCTCCTGTTTGTGTGAATATTCTAATCCTTCTTGACCATCCGGACCGCTCTCGGCCGGGGGCCGCAGTCGGTTGCAGGATCGTACAGGGGAGGACTCCGGGTGAACCTGCCGGGGCTACTTGCTTCTTGCGGCTACGCGTTCGAGTTGCTCTTGCTTTTTCCGAGTTGATGCCCGGCCCCGTCACACGGGGTGTTCGCATGTGAGCATCTGTCCGACAAACATCGTGATTGCCAGGCATGTGGTCGGCGCAGGCCCGCGGGCGCATCGGTGATCTCCGGATCACGAGCACGTTGGCCGGAAATTTTGAACTTTAACCAATGGCTCGGAGGGCTCGCGTCTGTCTCGGTGGTTCATAGATCCATCTCGAGCAGAGGCCCGCGACTCCGCCGATCCGATCATGGAGAATCTTAAATGCGCATCGTTCCCTTACTTGGCTACCTATCCGCTTCGATCGCGTGCGGCCTTCTGGCGTGCAGCGTCGAGAACATCGTCGACGAGGACATCGAGGCTCAGGAGGGCGCGCTGGACAGCGCGGACCGCTCGATGTCGGCGAGCGTCGCCGTCACCTCGGACTGGGGAAGCGGCTACTGCGCGAACGTGACGGTGAAGAACAACTCCCGCAGCCCGGCGACCACCGGCTGGAACGTCGTCGTCGCGCTCAACGGCTCGACGAAGCCCAACCCGTGGAACGTGAAGTTCACGGAGTCGAACGGCCAGTTCAGCGCCACGAACGTGGACCACAACGGCGCGGTCGGCATTGGCACCTCGACGCAGTGGGGCTTCTGCGCGAACGGCAGCGGGCGGCCCACGATCGCCTCGGTCACCGGCTCCGGCGGCACGATCACCGGCTCGAGCTCGGCCTCGTCGTCGAGCAGCAGCTCGAGCTCGTCCAGCAGCTCGAGCTCTTCCAGCAGCAGCTCGAGCTCGTCCAGCAGCAGCTCGGGCGGGGGAGGAGCCGGCGGCTCCGGCGGCTCCGGCGGGTCGGGCGGCTCCGGCGGGTCGGGCGGCTCCGGCGGCGGCAGCACGTGCACGTCACCCAACCAGCAGGTCTGCGCCAATCAGACGGGCACCCACTGCGGCTACACCTTCGAGTACTGGAAGGACAACGGGAGCGGATGCCAGACCAACACGGCGACTGGCTACAACGTCGAGTGGAGCAACATCAACAACCTGCTGGGCCGTAAAGGCCTGAGGCCCGGGTCGAAGAACCAGATCGTGACCTACTCGGCCGACTACCGGCCGAACGGCAACTCGTACCTGGGCGTCTACGGGTGGACGAAGGGCCCGCTCATCGAGTATTACATCATCGACAGCTGGGGCACCTGGCGTCCGCCGGGCGGCCAGGGATTCATGGGCACCGTCACCAGCGACGGAGGCACCTATGACATCTATCGGACCGAGCGAGTCAACCAGCCGTCCATCGAAGGCACCAAGACCTTCTATCAGTTCTGGAGCGTCCGGCAGCAGAAGCGCACGAGCGGAACCATCTCCGTCGCCAACCACTTCAACGCGTGGGATCGCCTGGGGATGAAGCTGGGGAACCTGTACGAGGTCTCGATGGTCGTGGAGGGCTATCAGAGCAGCGGGAGCGCCAGCGTGAACGTGTCGATGAAGTGAGCGCTCGGCCTTGAGCATCGCATGATGAACGCGCGCGGGATGGCCATCCCGCGCGCCACGCGCCCGGGCTTCTTCAGTCCCAGGCACGACTCCCCACCCATCTGACAGACACGTCCCGGCGCTCCCCGCGCCGTCGCAGATCCGCCATGGCGCCGCCATGCATCCGCGGCGAGAGGGGCGTCGCCCGCGCACGCCCCGGCCCTTGCCTCCCCGGCAAGGGCCGGCCGCCCGCCGGCAACGCTTTCGCAAAGGCCTTCGGGGCGACGTTCAGGTTCCTTCCGGCCATTCTCGCAGGTATGGTCACGCCGGACGTCCTGGCTGCCCTCGCCGCTGACCGCCCGGCACGGCGACCGCCCCCTCCGGGTCAGCCAGGCCTCGGCAAAGCAGACCATCGCCCGCACCGAGACCTCGATCCCGAAGGGGAGACCTCATGCCGCCAACCCAACCCCCCCTGGTTGATCCCGCCGCGCGCCTCGGCCCCCCGGCCTCGTCGGCCCTCCAGACGAGCTTCGGGCCCGGCCAGCTCATCCGCCACGGGAGCTTCTGATGAGAGAACACGCAGCAGTCCGGACGACGAAGCCTCTCGTGACGGTCATGGCCGCGGCGCTCGCCTTCGTGTGCTGGAGCGCGGCATGCAACGCGATCTCCGGGGTCGACGATCTCGACTTCTCGGGCTCCGCCGGCGCGACGGGCGGCGGCGCGGGCGGCGGGACGGCCGGCAGCGACGGCGGCGGCGCGGGCGGCGGGACGGCCGGCAGCGACGGCGGCGGCATGGGCGGCGCTGGCGGCACCGGCGGCGCTGGCGGCACCGGCGGCGCTGGCAGCACGGGCGGCGCTGGCGGCACGGGCGGCGCTGGCGGCACGGGCGGCGCTGGCGGCACGGGCAGCGACATCTCTTACGACATCGCCTGTGGGAGCGGCAACGTGGCTGTGGGCGTCCACGGCCGGAGCGGCGGCTCGATCGATCAAATCGGCCTGATCTGCGCGCCGCTCGCCAGCGACGGCACCCTGGGCACCGCCTTCCAGACCGTGACCGCCGGCGGCAACGGAGGCGGGCCGGGCAGCGTGATCTGCCCTGCGAGCCAGGTCCTGGTCGGGATCAACATCTGGGTCGACACTTACGTTTACCGGGTCGAGCTGCTGTGCCAGACGGTCGAGGCGTGGAAGACGGGCGACGGCAACATCAATGTCGGCCCCGGCATCGGCAACGTGCACAGCACGGGTTTCGGGGTCAAATGCCCGATGGGGAGCGCCGTCGTTCAGATCACCGGCGACGCCGACGAGTATGTGCGCTCCGTGCATCCACGTTGTCTCCCGCTGTGACGGGCGCGGTGGCGGTGAGCGCGGACCTCGCCGCCTTCGCCGCGAGGGCCGTGCGCGAGGACTGCGTCGGCGAGACGCTCGCCGCGGTGCTGGCGGCCGAACAGCTCGGTCACGCCCAGGATCCCGCGGTCCGCGCCGGGCCGTCCGCGCCCGCCGCCCCGCTGAGAAGTTTACGGTCCATCTGGACCCGGAAGAACGCCTCCCGACGTGCGGCGAATTCTGCTAGAGCTGTGAGCCGCGTCGAGCGCAGGTCGCGCCTCGGCGCAGCGGCAGTTTCTTAAGGATCACCGGCAGACGTGCCGCGCTGCGGCAGCGCACAGCTCCGGCGAACGGGCCTATCACCTTTCGGGCATCAACATGACTTTCGATCGCGAAATCGCACGCTTCACCTGGGTTGGGATCTCCTGTCTGGCCCTGTCCGCTGCAGCGGCGGGCTGCTCGGACGGCGCAGGCGACTCCTCGGAAACGGGGGGCGCGGGCGGCAGCGGCGCGGGGACCGGCGGCGCCTCGAGCGTGAGCTCGGGCACGGGCAATCCCGCCGCGAGCAGCAGCAACGGCAGCACCAGCAACGGCAGCACCAGCAACGGCAGCACCACCAGCAACGGCAGCACCAGCAGCAGCAGCAGCGGCGGCGGCGGCGACACCAGCACCAGCACCACGAGCACCGGGACGCCCGAGACGAGCGCCACGTCGAGCACCGGCAGCGGGACGCCGACGGGCGGGTGCCCGGCGAGCGCGACGTTCTGCTCCGACTTCGAGGGCGACGGGCTACCCGAGGGCGCGACCTACCGCCCCTCGTACCAGGCGCAAGATGCGCTGAAGAACATGGCGATCGACACCTCGGTCTTCCACGCCGGCTCGCGCGCGCTGCGCGTGAACCCGGGGGCCAGCGGCTACGACTGGAGGATGCTCTCCGTCCCGTCGCCCGGCTCGACGTTCTGGGTCCGGCTCTACGTGCGCAGCAGCGTCGATCTCGGGCAGTCCGAGCACAACGCCTACTTCCAGGCCATGACGGGCGACGGCGAGCCGAACCTGGGCGACAACATGGAGATCGCCGAGCAGTACTGCCAGCTCGTGCTGAACCTGCACGACGAGGTCACCCTGTCCACGGGCGGCGAGACCCGGTGCGGGAGCAACGGTGTGAAGCTCCCCAAGGACCAGTGGCACTGCATGGAGGCCTACTTCGACGGCGCCAAGGGCGGCGTCCAGGTCTACGCCAACGGCACCAAGATCATCGACAAGACCGGCGTGAAGACGCTCAACTACAAGACGTTCAGCTTCGGCTACCTCGGCTTCCACGGCCCGGCGCGGACGATGTGGTATGACGACGTGGCGGTCGCGCCGGATCGGATCGGCTGCGCCCCCTGATACGCGGCCGAACGCCGGCGCGCGCGTTATGGCAGCGCGATGACATGACCGCCATCGCGCGCGCCACGTGGCCTCCCTCCTGCTTCTCCCCTGAACGCACACCGCCCCCCCACTCGGGGCGCGGCCCGCCGGCGGAGCGGCCCCGGGCACGCTTGCTCCCTGGCTCCGCCGGCGCCATAGCCGGGGTGGCGAGCGCTCGGCGGACGCGCGCGAGCGCGCGCCGCGGTGACGATGCAAGGACGACGCGACCGCGATCCCGGCACGAAGGTAGATGTGATGCCGTACCTGGTTTTCCGGAATTTCCCCGACAATACGCCGATCCCCGATGACTGCTATAGCTGCGACGGCGCGCCGGACTGGGCAGCGTTGCTGGAGTGGATATGCCCCGCTCTCTCGCGCGACGAGGCGGAGCGGCTCGCCGTCATCGGCGAAGCGAGCGGGAGCCGGCCCGACGTCGCGGGCCTGAAGCGGCTCATCGAGGAGCACCTGAAGCCGTAGGCGCGCGATCGCGATGAGGAGCGCACGGAAGATCATCGATCCTCGCCGCCACACGTGGTGCGACACCCCGGTGGACGACATCGGCCTGCTGGTCGACGCCGACGAGTATTACCCCGAGTTCTACCGGGTCGCGGCCAGGGCGCGGCGGTATTTGCTCCTCGCCGGCTGGCAGTTCGACAGCGACGTCGCCCTGCTCCGGGGCGGGAGGGAGGAGCAGGTGTCGAGCCCGATCACGCTGCTCAAGTTCCTGAACCACCTCTGCGAGCAGAGCCCCGATCTCCAGATCTTCATCCTCGCGTGGGACTTCCACCTCGTGTTCGCGCTCGAGCGCGAGTGGCTCCAGCAGCTCGTCTTCGAGTGGACGAACCATCGCCTGCGCTTCCTCTTCGACGCCACCCACGTCGAGCGCGCCTCGCACCACCAGAAGTTCGTGGTGGTGGACGGCGAGCTCTCGTTCCTCGGCGGCCTCGACCTCTGCGACCACCGCTGGGACGACCGCAGCCACGCCAACAAGAACCCGCTCCGCGTCAGCCGAGGAGAGCCGCACAAGCCGTTTCACGACGTACAAGCCTACCTGCGCGGCCGCGCGGTGGCGCGGGCGCTGACCGAGATCTTCACGGATCGCTGGCGGCGCGCGGGCGGCGTGGACATGACGCTGCCGGACCTCGACGAGGTCGAGGCGACGTTCCCCGACTACCGGCCCGAGGGCGGCATCCCGCTCGCGACGGCGCGCGTCACGCTGAGCCGCACCGATCCGCACGGCGCCCCCACCGGCGTCCCGCACCGCACGGAGATACGCGACCTCTTCCTCGACGCCATCGACGCCGCGGAGCGCTTCATCTACATCGAGACCCAGTACTTCAGCTCTCACGTCATCGCGGAGGCGTTCGCGCGGCGGATGCGCGCTGAGGGCCGGCCGCTCCTCGACGTTGTGCTCGTGCTCAACATGGAGGCCGAGACGATGAAGGAGCAGATCGCCGTCGGCCTCTCCCAGGCCAAGGTGCTCGGCGGGCTGCGCGACGTGGCGGCCGAGACAGGCCATCGCCTCGGCGTCTACTACACCCTGCCGGCGTGCGGCGAGGACGAGACCGCCGAGCGCGCCACGTACATCCACTCGAAGGTGATGATCGTCGACGACCGCTTCCTCACCGTGGGCTCCGCCAACCTGACGAACCGCAGCCTCTCGATCGACACGGAGATCAACGCCTCGGTCGAGACCGACGACCCCGACGACGCGCTGGGCCGCTCGATCCGCGCGGTGCGCGCGTCGCTCATCGGCGAGCACCTGGGGGACGCCGACTTCGATCGGGTGGACGACCTCGTCACCTGCCTCGACGCGCTGGCGAGCCCGTCGACCGGGCCGCGCACGCCTGGGAGCTCGTGCCGGTTGCGGCTCCACCCCTCGCCCACGGCGGACGAGCGCGCCCTGCTCGAGGTGATCGACCCGGACCAGCTGCCGTTCGACCCCGCCGCTGTCGAGGACATCGACCAGCGCCAGGGCTCGCTCTTCGTGGGCGGGCTCGGCGCGCTCTGGCGGCACCTGTTCACCAGCCGGGACCCCGCGAAGTAGCCGCGCGCGAGGCGCTCCGGGCGAGCGCCAGGGACGCGCGGGCGCGGGCGCGGGTACCGGCGGCCTTCCTGGACCCCGAGGCAGGGCGCGCCCCTTCCGGCCGCCAGGGGCACATGGTAGGCTGTGCCGCGGAATTGCGAACGGTTTCTTCAGGTTGTCTCTCAAAGTTGAAGCGTTGACGCCACGAGGAGTATGCAAGAGGCAGAGATCAAGATCGGGGGCATTTCGGTCCGCGACCTCGCGGAGCAATACGGAACACCGCTCTATGCCTACGATGCCGAGCGCATCCGGGAGAACTTCCGTCGACTCACGCGGGCGCTGCGCGGCAATTACCCGGAGGTGTCCGTCTTCTATGCCATCAAGGCGTGCAACAACCTGGAGATAGCGAAGCTCCTGGTCGACGAGGGCTCGGGCGTGGACGCCGCGAGCCCGAACGAGATCCGCCTGGCGCAGGCGCTCGGGCTGTCGGGCGAGCGGATCATCTACACGGGCAACAGCCTCTCGGACGAGGACCTGGCCGCGGGGCTGCGCGCCGGGGTGAACTTCAACGTGGACGATCACGGCATCCTGAAGCGCCTGTTCTCGCTCGGGAAGCCGCGCTGTATGTCGTTCCGGATCAACCCGAGCGGCGAGGACATCGCGACCCCCGATCTGAAGCCGTTCGCGGGCCCGTCCGCGAAGTTCGGGATCCACCCGCGCCACGTGGAGGAGGCCTATCGCACCGCGCTCGAGAACGGGGTCGAGCGGCTCGGGGTGCACATGATGCCTCACTCGCAGGCGAACAAGCCGGAGAACTTCGCGCACGTCACGGGCAAGCTGCTCGACCTGATCGGCCCGGTGGCCCGGAAGCTCGGCTTCGACCTCGCGTTCGTGGACATCGGCGGCGGGCTCGGCATCCCCTACCGGCGGGAGCAGCCGCCGCTCGACGTGGAGGCCGTCGCCCGCGGGATCGCCGCGATGGTCCGGAAGAAGTGCGCGGAGCACGGCCTGAAGGAGCCGCGCCTCGTCATGGAGCCGGGGCGCTACTTCGTCGGGGACGCGGGCTACGTGCTCGGGCGGGTGATCTCGATCAAGCAGGGGTACAAGACGATCATCGGCACGGACATCTCGATGAACACGATGGCGCGCCCGGTGATGTACGGCGCTTACCACGAGGTGCGGATCAACGGCCGCCGCGGCCAGACGGCCCCGATGGCGATGACGGGCCAGGTCTGTGAGAACACGGATATGTGGATCGCGGAGCGCGAGTTCCCCGCGGACGTCGCCGAGGGGGACGTGGTCGTCCTGATGGACGCGGGCGCGTATGGCCACGTGATGAGCTACGACTACAACGGCCGGCTGCGGCCGGCCGAGGTGCTCGTCGACGGCGGGAAGAGCCGGCTGATCCGGCGGCGCGACACGTTCGAGGACATGGTCTCGCGGATGTGCCTGTCCGACGACATCAAGGAGCGCCTGCGCGCGGCGGCGGGAGAGCCGGCCGGCGCGAGCGGCTGCGGGTGAGCTGAACATCGCTGGGGCGCACGAAGGTGCGCCCTGCTCCAGCGCACCTGAGCTTCATGGCGACACGGCGAAAGGGACGCTCGCCGCACGCAGCTCAACGCACCGCCGGAAGATCGTCGTGTACACGCCCCGGACCTCGCGGTTCGGGATCGAGAGCAGGTGCGAAGGCTGCTCCATTGGTCCCCGCGAGCGCTTCTCGGCCCTGAGATACCCCGTGAGGACGAGGAGGCTCCACAGCACCTCGTCGCTCCGGTCGAGCTCCCCGAGCGGCACGCTCTCGTCGAGCACGCGCTCGATGCTGCCGCCGTCGAGCAGCGTCGCGAACGCCGGCTCGAGCGCGAGCGCGCGCCGCTCGAGCTGCTCCCGCACCAGATCGTTCGAGCTCGTGTTCACCCAGTAGGGCTGCGGCGCGCCGTCTTCGCGGGAGAGGAAGTTCAGGACGCTCCACGGGTTGTAGACGACGGTGTCGCCGAAGAGGTACCCGTTGTACCAGGCGCGCAGCGACGGGAGCCGCTCGAGCCGGCCAGACCTCGTGAGCAGCGACTCGACCTCGGGCTCCGTGAACCCGAAGCATGTGTCGAACTCCGGCGCGAGCAGCGAGTAGACAGCCACGTTGTTGAGACCAGAAAAGATGCTCTCCCTGGCCACGCCCGTGAGCACCGCCTTGAACAGGTGCGGATTGCCCTTGAGGCCCTCGGTAAGGAACGCGCGGAAGAAGCCGATGACCTGCGCGGCGTAGCCGTGGAGATACCCGGCGTGGAGGGGCTCGTCATACTCGTCGAGGAGGATGACCACGCGCTCACCGTGGGAGCGGTGGAGATAGCTCGACAGGTCGAGCAGCGCTGTCTCGTACGCGATCCTGCCGGCCGTGCCGTCGAGGACTTCGCGATACCGCCGGGCCTCACGCTCGCTCAGCGCGCCGCTGCCGAGCAGGTCACGGTGCTCGTCGAAGAGGCGCGCGATCCTGTCTTGCACCCCCTCCCAGAACGCATCGAAGCTCTCGGCCTTCACACCCCTGAAGGTCAGGTGGAGCACCGGGTAGCGCTGGAAGTGCGTGCGGTACTGTTCGCCGGCCTGCCAGATCCGAAGATCACGAAACAGCGGTGAGAGATCCTGCGCGTGCCGCTCAAAGAAACAGCGCAGCATGGAAAGGTTGAGCGTCTTGCCGAAGCGCCGCGGGCGCGGGAGCAGAACGACCTCGGTGCCCGGCCTGTCGACGAGCTCCTGGATCAGGTGCGACTTGTCGACATACTCGAGCCCCAGCTCGCGGAGCCGGCGGAAGTCGTCGATGCCGATGGGGACCTGGATGCTCATGGTGCCTCGGGCAGGGCGGCGTGCCCTCACGGACGCTACTCCGCCGCCCGTCAGCGGCAAGGGCTCCGAACGGCCTGAGCAGGCAGCCAGGCGTCCTGCTTCTCCGCCGCACCCGCCGGCGGAGCGACGGAGCCGCGGGTCACCGCGTCCAGGTCAGCAGCAGCGCGAAGATGGTGAGATCGGCGGCGACGTGCGCCACGTACGGCGCGAGGAGGCCGCCCGCGCGGCGCCGGAGCACGCCGAGCATCACGGCGTAGATCGCCGCCAGGCCGACGCCGACGACCCCGCTCGGGAAGCCGCTCAGGTGGAGGAGCCCGAAGGCAACCGCCTGGACGAGCACTGCCGTCCAGCCGGAGGTCGTCACGGCGTCCAGCGATCCGAGGAACACCAGGCGGAAGACCGCCTCCTCGAGGAGCGCGTTGAAGAGCGCGAACCCCAGGCCGCCGAGGAGCAACAGCGGCAGCGAGACGGGCGGGAGCAGGGCCCGCATCTGCGACAGATCGGGCCGCATCAGCCGGACCCAGAGCACGAGCGCGAGCGCGGAGACGAGGACGACCGCCGCGATCCAGCCGAGGACCGCGGGCCCGAACGCTCCGCGCCGCAGCGGCGGCATCGACGACCGGAGCGCCGGCACGGCGCGCGCGAGCAGCGCGAGCACGACGAGCGGGGCGGCCAGGGAGAGCGGCCACGGCGCGGCGAGCCCCACCGACGCGGGCGCGAGCGTGAGCACCGCCAGGAGAGGCGCGTGGAGCGCCGCCCGGTCCGGCGCGCGCGCCACCGCGAGCAGGGAGGCGAGCGCGACGCCGAAGCAGGCCAGGCCGAGGGCGCGATCCTCCGCGGCAGACGGGTACGCGGCGTAGGCGAACGTCGCGGCAGAGACAGCGCAGAGCCCCGGCCAGCCAAGGCGGGGCGCCCCCACCAGCCCGGCGGCTTCGCCGGCCGGCGCCGCGCGAGGCGGCTCGATCTGCCCGATCTGGTCGAGGCGCTCCAGAAGTTGAGCTTTCACTCGGATATAGTCGAGCTTTTGCTCAGGTTGTCAAGTACGCTCGGCGCATGGCCACGAAGCGCAAGAAGCCGCCGTCGACCGCGCCCCGCCGGGTGCCGCTTCAGGCGAGGAGCCAGCGGCGCAAGGAGCGGATCCTCGACGCGACGGCGGCGCTGCTCGCGTCGCGCGGGCTCGACGCGGTCACCACGAACGCCATCGCGGCGCGAGCGCGGACGTCCATCGGCTCGGTCTACGAGTTCTTCCCGAACAAGGAGGCCGTGCTCCACGCGCTGACGGGGCGTTATCTGGAGCGGCTACGGGCGCGCACCGAGGCGGCGCTCGCGGAGGCGCCGCCGGGCTCGTGGCGGGAGCTCACCGAGCGCTGGCTCGACGCGCTCGCGGCGTTCTACCGGACGGAGCCCGGCTACCGGGAGCTGTGGTTCGGCGTGCAGCTGTCCGGCGCGCTGCTCTCGACGGCCGCGGCGTGGGGGGACGAGTTCTCGGCGCGCGTCGAGGCGATCCTCTCGCCGCTGACGCCCGAGCTCGCGCCCGCCGAGCGGCGCGTCGTCGCGCAGAGCGCGCTGTACATGGCATCGACGCTGCTCGCCCTCGCCGCTCAGCGGGACGAGCAGCAGGGCGCGCTCTACGTCGAGGAGGCGAAGAAGGCGGTCTGTCGCTACCTCGCGCCGTACATCGAGCCGCCGTGCCGGCCGAGGGAGAGCGCGTGATGCGGTGAGGCGCACCGGCGCGGTGTCGCGCGCGGCCAGGCGCCCCCTCGCCCGGGAGCGGCGCCTTCAGGCCGCCGACGCCCGCGGCTTCGCGCTGGCCGCGTGGCGGTTCACCGGCCGCGCCAGCCCAAGGTTCTCCCGCAGCGTGCGGCCCTCGTACTCCGTTCGGAACAACCCCCGCCGCCGCAGCTCCGGGATCACCAGCTCGACGAAGTCGTCCAGCCCGCCCGGGAGCCACGGCGGCATCACGTTGAACCCGTCGGCGCCGCCCTGGGTGAACCACGCCTCCAGCTGATCCGCGATCTGCTCCACCGAGCCCACGATCGTCCAGTGCCCGCGCGCCCCAGCCACCCAGAGGTAGAGCTCCCGGATGGAGAGATTGCGCTTGCGCGCGATGTCGAACATCAGCGCTTGCCGGCTCTTGTTGTTGTTGGTCTCGGGCAGCTCGGGGAGCGGCCCATCCACAGGATACGCGGACAGATCGACCCCGCCCGACAGGCCCGAGAGCAGCGATAGCCCGACCTCCGGCAGGATGAGGTCCTGCAGCTCCTGGTACTTCGCCCTGGCCTCCGACTCCGTCCTGGCGACCACGGGGAACACCCCCGGCATGATCTTCAGCTGGTCAGGGTGCCGCCCGTACTTTGCCATACGGCCCTTGACGTCGGCGTAGAAGGCCTGCGCGTCTTCCAGCGTCTGCTGCGCGGTGAAGATCACCTCGGCGGTCTCGGCCGCGAGCTCCCTGCCCGCCTCCGACGATCCCGCCTGCACGATCACCGGGTGTCCCTGCGGTGGACGCGGGATGTTGAGCGGCCCTCGAACGGAGAAGAACTTCCCCTTGTGGTCGAGCGTGTGCAGCTTTGCCGGATCGTAGTAAGCCCCGGACGCCTTGTCGCGGAGGAAGGCGTCGTCCTCCCAGCTGTCCCACAGGCCGGTGACCACGTCGACGAACTCGCGCGCCCGGACGTAGCGCTGCGCGTGGTCGGGGTGGGCGTCGAGCCCGAAGTTCCCCGCCGCCTCGCCCCCGCCGGTGGTGACCACGTTCCAGCCTGCCCGCCCCTGGCTGATATGGTCGAGCGAGGCGAACTTGCGGGCCAGCAGGTAAGGCTCCTCGTACGTGGTGGACGCGGTGGCGATGAAGCCGATGCGCTCGGTGACGACCGCGAGCGCGGAGAACAAGGTGACCGGCTCGAAGCTGGCCCCATAAGCGGTGCGCCCCTGCGCTCCGGGCCGGTTCTGCAAGGCGAGCCCGTCCGCCAGGAACACGGCGTCGAACTTGGCCCGCTCCGCCGCCTGCGCAATGCGCTTGTAATGCGCGAAGTTGATGCCTCCGTCCGCCTGCGCCTGCGGGTGCCGCCAGGCCGCCACGTGGTGGCCTGCGCCAGGCAAAAAGGCGCCCAAACGGATCTTCCGCTGATTGTCGCTCATGGGGTGTCCTCGGTCTCGGTCCTTCACGTGCGCGCGCGGGCACGTCGCCGCGCGACCGCCGCACGCGATCACCACGCGCTCATCACGCGCGATCTCCACGCGCGATCTCCACGCCCAGAGCGCAAGCGCCGTGCCCGGCGCCGGAGCCACGGGCGCAGCGGCGGAGATCGAAGCGCCGCCCCTCCCCTGCCCCGCGACGTGCTGCGAGGGCAGCAACGGATCACCAGCGCTGCGGAAGCATTGCTGTCAGGGAAGCACCTGTCCGCGGCAGCTCATCGGTCGATGGGCGGGTGAGCGCGCAGGCGCGATCGTTCCGCTCAGCGATGCGGCCACGGGGACGGTCCGTGCGGTCCCCGTCGCGGAACGCTCTCCGGGTCGGCCGGGTCGCTGCCGGCGTCCCGCTCGTCACCGTCGCGGAAGCCGTCGCCGTCGCGGTCGACGCCGATGCGCTCGCCCGACCCGGGCGGCACGCAGGTATAGGTCAGCTCGCCGCCGCCTCTCGTGGCCAGCCAGCGGAGCTCGCCGTCCCACCGCCGCGGCGCGCGCGCGCGGTCGGCGTCGAAACGGCCATTGCCGGTGTACAGAAAGCCCAGCTCGTCCCCATGTGACCAGCCCTTGACCACGAGATCACAGTCGCCGGCGTCGGCGCGCGCCACGAGCAGATCGACGCGCGGGCCGGCCACCGCCGCGTTCGACGACGTGAGCGTGATCTGCTGGCCCACGATGGGCTTCAGGTTCGACTCCAGCGCCAGCATGTACTCCGCCACCTGACGCTTCAGGAGCTCCCCCTCGGGGTCGACGGGGAAGCCGCCGGGGTTCTCCGGCGTCTGGACGAAATCGGAGAACGCGTTGAAGCGGACGAGCGTATCGACGGCGCCGTCGTGGAGAAAGCCAAAGCCGCGGACCTGGTCGCCCATGTGCGCGTTGGAGCCGCCGAACGGGAACACGAACGACTCCGCCATGCCGAACATCCCGACCTTCTGGTACTGATTGCGCAGGTGCGGGACCTTGAAGAGCTGGGTCTCGTTGGCGTTGGCCGATCCGCCGTCGCTGCCGAAGAAGCCCGGCGCGAAGTCGTCGGGGTTGGCGTCGGGATCGACGGCGTGGCACCCGATGCACGAGGCGCCGAGGATGCTCGACACGGGCCCCCCGAAGAAGTCGCGCCCCGCGCTCTGATCGGGCGTGAGCGAGTCGTCGAGCGCGCGGATGGGGTTGGGTGGATACGTGACCTGGAGGATGAAGTCCGTGAAATCGTCCATCTCCTCCTCCGGGATCGTCTCGTCTCGCCCGAGCAGATCGACGAACGATACGCTGAATTTCTTGAACGCCGCCCGCTCATCGAAGACCCCGCTGTCCGGCTGGGACGTGGGCGCATCATGGCCGCCCGTGCGGTCGCCGCGCCAGTGCATCGGCCCGTGGTTCGCCATGCCGCGCAGGCTCTGGGTCGTCATCGGCCCCTTCATCGGGTGCAAGCTCGTATCCTGGCCGAAGAGATCGGTACAGAACGGCCCCGGGTTCTCCAGCGCGGTGCCGTCCGGGTTCCCGAGGTCCCAGGAGAGGCTGTCGAAATCGCCGAAGATATGGCAGCTCGCGCAGGACGAGTCGCCGTGGCTCGAGCTCCGCGACGCGTCATAGAGGACGCGGCGCCCCCGGACGACGCTCGGAGGCTCCGGGTTGTGCATCGGCACGTGCGCGACCTCGCGGCGGGTCCGGGTGTCGATGACCGAGATCGCGTTGTCGAAGCGCGCGAGCACGTAGAGCCGCTGCCTGTCTTCATCGAGGACGAGGCCGGTCGGCCCGCCTCCAGGGACGCGGATCTGGTTCGCGGCGCTGGGCACGAACGTGTCGTTCTCGAGCTTCGCGGTGTCGAAGACGCCGATCTTGTCCGAGCCGAGCGCCGCGACATAGAGGGTCGCGCCGTTGCGCGTCACGGCCATCTGCAGCGGTTGCGCCAGGCTCTTCTTGCTCTCGTCGTTCGGCACCGGCGCGCAGCAGGTGCTGTAATCGATGTGTTTGTTGAGGTGCCTCGGGGCGACGCCGCCCGGACCGAGCACGGTGATCCTGCTCTCGTGCAGGTGGCCGCGCACGCTGTGGCCGGCGAAGATGCCCGGCCCCTCGAAGCGCTCCTCGTTCCGGGCGTCGGTGTTGGACACATAGACCTTCCCGTTCACCGGGTTCACGACCATGTTGAACAGGACGGTCCCAACGCCCGTGAAGAAGCCGCCTGGCCCGTCCACCTGGCGCGGCGGGTTGGCGAGCGCGTCGATGACGAAGACGTCCTTGTCGGGCAGCGAGAGGCGCACCGCGTCGTCCCAGGGGCGACCCAGCTCGTCGACCCAGTGGGCCCCGTCGAACTTGAGAATGAGCCCGACCTCCGGCCGGGGGACTCCCTCGAAGTTGGTGTCGGGCCCGGGCAGTCCGCCCGCGGCCTCCCCGCCGTTCGGCACGAGGCTCTCGTCGATGACGGTCGTGCGGTTGCCCGAGTGGAAGGCGGCGGCGTAGACCCGGCTGCCGTCCGGCGTCACCGCGAGCGCGCGCGGCGTGTCGCTGAAGAGCGTCACGATGGAGAGCGGCGTGCCGCCGAGCGACGTCCCGGGCCGCCTCGCGTCGAACACCCAGACGTCCGCGCGCCCCACGCCGGGCGTCAAGAGCTGCGGATCGAAGGGGGCGTTCTGCCCGCGGTGGGCCGCGGTGATGAAGGCCCGCGAGCGCTGCGGCCCGGCGAATACGATGTCGCGCGGCTCATCGCCCACGAGCAGCGTGCGGACGACGCGCGCCCTTTCGGGCTCTCGAACGTCGACCACGCTCACGCTATCGGACAGGTGGTTCACCACCCAGACTTCATCGTCGCTCCGGGCAGCCACGGCGACCGGCTCGAGCCCCACGGGCACAGACGCCTTGAGCTGCAAGCGATGGGCTTCGACGCGGAAGATCTCCAGCCGGTTGTCGGGCGTGTTCACCGCGAAGAGCAGCTTGCCGTTCGCCGACAGGGCCAGGGGGCGGACCTGGCCCGATTCGAATGTCGTGAACGGCGTGGCGGCCGCCGCGGGGAGAGCGGCGGCGAGGGACATGGCCGTAGCACCTGCGCAGACAGCCAGGAAACGGCGCAGACAGCATGATGGCAGCACGCTTTCAAGCTATGTAAAATAAATACGATTAACAACAAAAAAGCGGTCGAGCGGTCGCGCCGTCATGGCCAACTCGCTGGCGGTGCCCTGGCTACGTGGTCGCACAGAGTGACTGTCATGAGTTCGATTCATCGTGCGCCGCCGTACGCCGACTCACCCGCGCGGCCCCGCAGGCGCGCTGGCAAGACGGCGTCAGCGGACCTGTCGCAGCGCGTAGTCGATGCCGCTCCGGAGCGTCCCCCGGGTGACCACGGTGCTGAGATCGATCTCGAGCGAGACGAGCGTTTGCGCCAGCTCGGGACGCAGGCCGGTGATCACCGTCGTCGCGCCGAGCAGCCGAAGCGCCGCCGCCGTGCCCATCAGACGTCCAGCAAGATGAGATCCGGCGCCACTTCCTTCGCGAGCTGGATGGCTCGCAGGCCGTTCGTCGCGGCCGCGATCTCGAACCCCCAGCCCGAGAGGTTGTCGCGGAGCAACCTCAGGTTTCGCGGCTCGTCGTCGACGATCAGGACCGTTCCGGTATCACTCACGTTCGTCACACTGCCCTCTCCAGCGGATGACCTCACCCTTCGCGCCAGCGACGCTGCATGAGGATGACTGCGCTCATAACAGATCTCAACCCGACGCCCTCATCGGGCGCCACCGTCGATACGCCCGCCGACGAGCTCTTCTCTCGATTCCAGCCGGAAGTCCTCGGAGAGCTCGCGCAGGTGCTTGGCGAAAGGCGCGAGCCGAGGGTCGCCCAGCTCGAGCTTGTCCGCGTATTTCTGGATGTGATTGACGAGCCCCTTGCGCGCGAGATCGCGCAAGGCCTTGAGGTCCTCGTCCGGGGGCAGGACGACATCGCGGATGCTGGTCACACCCGAGCTGGGGCTCGGCTCCGTCTCCTCGCTGGCGCCGTCCTGCCGCTCGTAGATCCACTCCAGCTTGAGGTGTCGCTGCAGCTTCTCGAGCAGCTCATCCATCTGCAGCGGCTTGGCCAGGAAATCGTCAGCGCCCGCTTCCAGGCTCTTGTCCTGGTCGGTGATGAACGCGCTGGCGGAGGACGCGATGATCACCGTCCCTGCGAGCTCCGGCGCCTTGCGCATGCGGCGCATCATCTCCCAGCCGTCGAGCACGGGCATCGCGAGATCGGTGATGATCAGATCGAACCTCTCGCTCGCCGTCCTGTCCAGGCCCTCCTGGCCGTCGTTCGCCTCCGCCAGCTCGAACCCGAGGGTCGCGAGCATGCTGATGACCACGGCGCGGTTCTCCGGCTTGTCGTCCACCACGAGGAGCCTCCGTCGCGAGCCCTTGTAGCCGACGATCTGCCCCTGCTCCGTGCGCCTCACGGTGTCCGTCCAGTCGGGCGCCTCGGCGAGCGCCAGGTCCATCCAGAAGACGCTGCCCTTCCCGAGCTCGCTCCTGACCTGGATGGAGCTGCCCATCAGCGTGACGATGCGCTGGCTGATCGCCAGCCCGAGCCCGGTGCCCTCGCGGTGACGACTCTTGTCTCCGACCTGCTTGAAGGGCAGGAATATCTGGTCCAGGTGTTCGGCGCCGATGCCGGTCCCCGTGTCCTCGATCTCGAAGCGTATCCTGTGCGTCTTGGTCCGCGATTCGGGGCTCGCGCCGTCCTCCGGGAGATCCTTGCGCGCGCCGTGTGGCCCGCCGGGCACCTCCGCGACCGTGAAGGTGACGCTCCCGTTCTCGGTGAACTTGATGGCGTTGCCGAGCAGATTGAGCAGGATCTGACGCAGGCGCCGCTGGTCGGCGCGCACCCCCTCGGGCAGCGTGGGGCCGGGCTTGAACACGAACGCGATCCCCTTCTGCTCCGCGCGGATCCGGCAGATCTCGGCCGTCGCGTTCAAGAACGACGGGGATACAGCGAGAGCTCCCGGAAGCTGTCCATCACCGCGTTGACCGTGACATCGTGCCCGGCGCTCCCCGCGAACACCCCGTCGCGGAAGAACGGCACCACGACGCTCACCATCCACTCGCGTGCCCCCGGGTCGTAGCTCGTCGGCGTCCAGCGCGGCTTTCCTTCCGGGTTGTTCGCCGGGAGCGCGAGCGTCGTCCACTCCGAGTTGACGAAATCGACGGTCGTGTCGACCTGATCGATGTAGCTCGTGTGGCTGGGCCAGTACATCACGAGCCCGTTCCGCCTGGGGATGAGCCAGGTGTTGATGGGCTCCCCCGGCGCCCCCGCCGAGTACAGCTCGGTCATGCGCTTCAACTCCAGGAGAAAGACCTTCTCCCGGTCGTCGAGCGGGTACCCCGCGGGCAGCCAGACGATGGCGTCTCGCCTGGGCTCGAAGCCCGCGTTGCGCGACACCATGCCGCCGTCGCGCGACGGCCCGACGAGGGCGTCGAACTTCTGTGGGGTCTCTCCCTCGACTTCATGCAACGCCGAGGTGAGCATGCGGCCGTACCGCGCGACGCTCGCCTCCGCCTGGATCAGGCGGTCGTTCATGCGGCGGGTCCACTCGTCATGCGTCCGCGCGAGGGCGCCCAGCTCGTTCTTCAGGATCGCGCCCTCGATGGCCCACGCCGCGATCCACAGCCCCGGACCCACGAACACGAGCAGCGCGACGGCCAGCGGCCCCGCGACCCAGAAGGACAGACTCGGCGCGGTGCGAGGGCGTTGGCCGCTCCGCTCCCCCCGTTCATTCATGCGGTCATCGTACACGAATACAGGACCGCGCCACTTTGGAAGGTCAATGTCCTGAACAGAAAATATGGACACACGGTAGGAGCATGCGAGCCTGACGAGGACTGCGCCGCCACCACGACGCAGGTTGACTGACATGCTCGCGGAGCGATGGAGCGATTGGCGCACAGCGTGCGCCGGTGAGCTCACGCACCGTGGCCCGTTGGCGCTGGCCGCGGCGCGGCGGCTACTCCCAGCGGAAGAGCTTGAGGGCGAGCGCGAAGGTCGCGACGCCCCAGACGGCGAGCAGCGCGAGCTCGGGCGCGATCGCGGCGAGCGGCGCCCCCTCGAGCATCACGCCCCGGAGCGCGTCGTTCAGCGCGGTGAGGGGCAAGGCCTGGACGAAAGGCTGGATCGCGTCGGGGAAGCGATCGGCCGAGAAGAAGACGCCGGAGCAGATCCACATCGGGAACGTGACGAGGTTGCCCAGGCCCGAGATGCCCTCGAGGGTCCGCGGCCGCGCCGCGATGAGCAGGCCGACCCCGGCGAACGCCAGCGCGCCGACCACGGCGACCAGCGCGAGCGCAGCGAGCGAGCCGGCGATCGGCACGCCGAGCACGAGGGCCGCGAACAGGAGCAGGGCCACGACCTCGAGCGCCAGGAACACGAGCCGCGCGCCGAGGTGCGACGCGAGGAGCTGCCACCGCGGCATGGGCGCCGCGACGAACAGCTTCAGGAGCTTGCCGATGCGCTGCTGCACGATCGCGACCCCGATCCCCCAGATCCCGGTCAACATCACGTTCATGCCGAGCAGCCCGGGCACCAGGAAATCGACGTAGCGGGAGCCCCTCTCGGCCTCGGTCACCTCGAGCGCGGCCGGGCGGAAGGCGTCGGCGCGCCCGGCCGCGCGCTGGAGCGCCTGGTCCACCTCGAGCCGGGCGAGGCGGCTCTCCGGCCGCGCCGGATCGAACCAGTACGTGGGCGGATCGGTGGCGAGCACGACCAGCGCGACCTTGCCCGTCCGGAGCTCCTGCTGCGCCTGCGCCCGCGGGACCACCCGCGGGACGACCTGCCCCGACGCCTCGAGCGCCGCGCGCCGCGGCTCGGCCCCGGCGCCCTCCTCGACGCTCACCCGCACGGGCTCCGCGGGCTGGTCCCTGAACGCGACGGCCAGCGCCGACGAGAGCAGGATCGGGAACACGAACATCCAGAAGATCGCCTCGGGCTCGCGCAGGAACTCCACGACCCGCGCCCGGATGAGGAGCGCGAGCGACGAGGCGCGCAGGGAGCGGAGCCAGCGCGCCATCACGCGGCCTCGTCGTCCGCGAGCGTCCGCCCGGCGAGCGCCATGAACACGTCCTCCAGGCTCGCGTGGTGCGTCGCGAGCCGCTTCGGCGCGGCCCCGCGCGCCGCGCAGAGCGCGAGCAGCGGCGGGAGCACGCGCGCGACGTCGCGCACCGTCAGCCGGAGCGCCCCCTGCGCGGAGCGCACGGCCTCCACGCCCGGCAGCCCCATGAGCTCCTCCTCGGCGATCTCCGCGTCCACCTCGACCTCCACGACGTGCTCGGCGCCGAGCGAGGCGACGAGCGCCGCCGGCGTGCCGAGCGAGAGCAGCCGCCCGCGATCGACGATCCCCACGCGGTCGCAGAGGCGCGCGGCCTCCTCCATGTAGTGCGTGGTCAGGAGGATCGTGCGGCCGCGGGCCTTCAGATCCTCGACGATGGCCCATATCTGACGGCGCGACGCGGGGTCGAGGCCGGTGCTCGGCTCGTCGAGGAACAGCACCTCCGGATCGCCCGCGAGCGCGCAGGCGAGCGACAGCCGCTGCTTCTGCCCGCCCGACAGCGTGCGCACGAACGCGCTCGACTTTTCCTGCAAGGCCACGCGGCGCAGCGCCTGCTCCGGCTCGATGCCGCGCGGGTAGAAGCTGCGGAACAGCGCGATCACCTCGCCGACCCGGAGCTTGTCCGGGAAGCGCGTCTCCTGGAGCTGGATGCCGAGCCGGGCGCGCAGCGCGATGCCGTCCCCCACCCAGCGCTCGCCCAGCACCTCGACCTCGCCGGCGTCGGGGCGGGTCAGCCCCTCGAGGATCTCCACCGTGGTCGTCTTGCCCGCGCCGTTCGGGCCGAGCAGGCCGAAACACTCGCCGCGCTGCACCTCGAGGTCGAGCCCGTTCACGGCCACGACGTCCCCATAACGCTTGACCAGGCCGCGGCAGACCAGGGCGGGAGAGGCAGACACGGCACGTCTGTATCGCGGAGGACGGCAGAAAGGAACCGGGACACTTCAATCCCAACGCGGCCTTCGGCGCGACCCATCACGGCCTCCGGCGCGACGACGCGTGCAGGGCGGAGGCGCCCTCGGATCGCCCTCAGCAGATGAAGCGCACCTCCACGCGCCCACAGGAGCGCCGGAAAATTCGACAGACGACGCGACGTATCGCCTCTCCGGAGAATCGAATCTCACCAGACACCTGCGGCGAGCGCGTCGAGCGTGGCCCTGCAAGGAACCATCCGGTCCGGAATCGTGGCTCGCCGGTCTGCAAGCTCAGAGCGACGGAGTGGGGGGGCGCGTGGTGAGCGATGAAGAGGGAGTGGTGCCCGTGCACTGCGGCGAGGTCATCGCAGACCGCTACCGGGTCGAGCGGCCTCTTGGCATCGGCGGGATGGGGGCCGTCGTCGCGGCGCGGCACCTGTCGCTGGGCGAGCTGGTGGCCGTCAAATTCATGCGGCCGGAGCACTGCGGCAACGCGGCGCTGCTGAGGCGGTTCCAGCGCGAGGCGCGCGGGATGTTCCGGATGAAGACGGAGCACGTGCCGCGGATCTACGACCTGGGCGCGCTCGCCCCGAGACCGGGGATCGCGCTGCCGGTGCCGTACATCGTGATGGAGCACCTGTCGGGCAACGATCTCCGCTCGATCCTGGAGCGCCGCGGGCGGCTGCCGGTCGAGGAGGCGGCGGAGTACGTCCGTCAGGCCTGCGTTGCCCTGACGGAGGCGCACGCGCTCGGGATGGTGCACCGGGACCTCAAGCCCGCGAACCTGTTCCTGACGTACCGGACCGACGGCACGCCGCTCCTCAAGGTGCTCGACTTCGGCGTCGCGAAGTTCATGAGCGCGAAGCCGGAGCACGACGGGCTCGAGATGACGACGGCGCGGTCGGTCATGGGCTCCCGCCGCTACATGGCGCCAGAGCAGATGCTGACGCCCAAGGACATCGATCTGCGCGCGGATCTGTGGGCGCTCGGGGTCGTGCTGTACCAGCTCGTGAGCGGCACGCTGCCGTTCGGCGCGGAGACGCTGGAGCAGTTCGTGCTGGTCGTGTCGGAGAAGGCGCCCCGGCCGCTCCGGAACGCGTGCGCCGATCTGCCCGAGGGGTTCGAGGAGATCGTGATGCGCTGCCTCGAGAAGGACCGGACGCGCCGCCCGGCCTCGGCCCGCGAGCTCGCCGCCGCGCTCGCGCCGTTCGCGCTGCGCGGAGCGCCCGACGCGACGCTGCCCACAGGGGTGCACCGGAGCCAACCGACGTTCACGTGGCTGGACGATGGGCCGCCCACGACCGCCGCGCGGCCGCCCACGGCCTCCGCTCGGCCGGCCGCGACCTCCGTTCGGCCGCCCACGACGTCCTCCGGGCCGGCCGAGACGAGGCGCGAGGGCCGCCGCCCCAGGCGAACCTGGCTGGCGGCCACGGCTGGCGCGGTCTCCGCGAGCGCCACGCTGGCCGCGATCCTGCTGTCGCCCGGGTGGCCGCGGGCAGCGGGATTGACCTGGGCCGACGGCGCCGGTGCCCAGCACCTCGCGGGCGTGCCGCAGGGGCTCGCCGCGGAGCCGAAGGGGAACGCGGTGGCAGCCAGGTCGTTCCAGGGGCCCGATGACGCGGCCGAAGGTGCGCTGCACGACGGCGCTGCCAGCGCGTGCGACGCGCCCCAGGCCGACGCCAGAGCCGCGCGCCCGGCCGCGCACAGCGGAGCCGGCGCCGTCCTGTCCACGAGGGCCGCGCCGCCCGCGCGGGCGAACGCGGGGAGTCCGCAGCGCGCGCTGGCGCGCGGGGTGCACACGTCCGGGTCCTCACCGGCGCCCGCCGCTGGCGCCGCGGTGCGGACGGCGGCGGATGCGCCGGCGCCCGTCCGGGGCGCGGCGGCGGGCGCGCCGTCCCTCGTGGCAGCGCCCGGCAGCGGCGCTGAAGCGGCGACGCCGGCGGGCGCGCCGGACAGCCCGTGGTGATCGCCATGCCCCGAGGAGCCCTGCCGAAGATCCCCTGCTGCTCGCGCCCGCGCGGGCTCGCTTCCGCCCTCGCGGCCGTGTCGCTGTCGCTCGCGCCGGCGGGCGGCCAGGCCGGCGAGCCCGGTCCGGCGCAGTCCGACACGGCACAGACGAGCCCCAACCTGGCACAGCCCAACCTGGGACAGCCCAACCCCAACCCGGGACAGCCGGGCGGACACAAGGAGCAGGTGCTCGCGCTCTATCAGGCCGCGACGCGCCTGCTCGAGGCGGGCCGCATCGCCGAGGCGTGTGCCATGCTCGAGCAGGGCCGGACGCTCGATCCAACCGCCCTCAACCTCCTCCTGCGGCTCGGCGAGTGCCTCGCGCGCACAGGCAGGACCGCGGGCGCCTGGAACGTCTTCAGCGAGACCGCGGCCATCGCGAAGAGCGCGGGAGACCCCCGCGCCGCGCGCGCGGCCGCGCTCGCGGCGGCGCTCGAGCCGCGGCTCTCGCGGATGGCGATCGCCGTGCCCCCCGGGAGCGCCGCGCCGGGGCTCGAGATCCGCCGCAACGGCGTGCTGCTCCTGCCCTCCCAGTGGGGACAGGCGCTCCCGGTCGACCCGGGGACGCACACGATCGAGGCGCAGGCGCCCGGCAGGAAGCGCTGGTCGGTCGAGCGCGTCGTCCCGCCCGACGGCGCGGGCGTCGTCATCGACGTGCCCCTCCTCCTGGCGCAAGAGCCGCCCCCGCGCGCGCTCGCCGCCGCGCCGAAAGGCCAGAGGACGCAGGCGCCTCCCGTCCTGCCGCTCGACGACCGCGGAGGCGGCGCCGGGCGCGCGCAGCGCGTGATCGCGCTCGTGACCGGCGGCGCCGGCCTCGTCGGGCTCGGCCTTGGCGCCGTGTTCGGCGCCGAGGCGATCGCCCGCAGGGACGCCTCGAACCGCGGCCACTGCGACGCCCGGAGCCGCTGCGACGCCGTCGGGGTCTCGCTGCGCGAGGACGCGCAGGAGGCCGGCACCGCCTCGACGATCGCGTTCTCGACCGGCACCGCCGCGCTGCTCGCGGCCGGCCTGCTCCTCTGGACGGCCCCGCCCAGCGCCGCCGGCCCGCCCTCGCGCCGCGCCACGGCGGCGGCCGCCGCCGGCCCCGGCGGGTTCTCCCTCGTCGTGGGCGGGAGTTATTGACGTGGGCGCGCGCGGCACGACCGGGCTCGGCCTGCGGTTCACCCTCGTGGCGCTCGGCTGCGCCGGCTGCAACGCGCTGCTCGGGCTCGAGGACGGCATCCTCGTGGAGGAGGGCTGCGCGCCGCTCTCGACCATCGCCTGCTACAGCGGGCCGCCGGCGACCGAAGGGGTCGGCGCCTGCCAGACCGGCCTCATGCGGTGCAACGCCGCCGGCGACGGCTACGGCCCCTGCGAGGGCGAGGTGACGCCTGCGCCGGAGCGCTGCGGCAACGCGGCCGACGACGACTGCGACGGCGCGATCGACGAGGCGGACGGCGACGGCGGCCGGCCCGAGGATCCCGCGGCCGACGGCGGCAGCGCCGTCTGCGCCTGCGCCCCCGGGACCGTCGAGCCGTGCCCGTACGGAGGACCGCCGGGCACCGTGGGCGTCGGCGCGTGCCGCGCCGGCCGGCGGACGTGCGGGCTCGACAGCCGGTGGGGCGCCTGCGCCGGCGAGGTCACGCCGCGGGTCGAGGACTGCAGCACGCCGGCCGACGACGACTGCAACGGCGGATGGGACTGCGGCGCGGTGCTCCCCGGCGGACCGCTCGGCGCCCTCCTCGGCGGCGCAGGCCAGGAGCGGGCGCGCGCGCTCGCGGCGGGCCCCGGGGGCTCCGCGATCCTGGGCGGCGAGTTCGCGGGCTCCCTCGATCTCGGCGCAGGGCAGTTCGCGACCGGCGCCGAGCAGGACATCTTCGTCGCGCGGCTCGATCCGGGCGGCACCGTGGCGTGGATACGTCGGTTCGTCACCGAGGGGCGAGGCGCGCTGCAGGCGCTCGCGGTGGATCTCGACGGCCATGTCGCGATCACGGGCGAGCTCGTGGGGAAGATGAACGACGTGGGGCTCACGGCCGACGCGCCGCTGGGGTTCGTGATCAAGCTGGACGACCTGGGCGAGCCGCAGTGGAGCGCGATGATCCTCGGCAGGCCGCAGGACATCGCGGCCTCGGCGCGGGGCGAGTTCGTGGTCGTGTCGACGCTGATGGACCCCGGCGGGACCGACGTGGCGGTGGCCAAGCTCGACACGTCGGGCGAGCTCCTCTGGAGGCGGGAGTTCCGCGGCGCGGGGAACCAGGAGCCGACGGGTGTGGCGGTGGACCCGCGCGGGGATGTGGTCATGACAGGGACCTTCGACGGCGAGCTCCAGCTCGGCGACGACGCGCCCCGGCTCCTGTCCAAGGGGATGAGCGACGTGTTCCTGGCCAAGCTCGACGAGGGCGGCGAGCACGTCGCGTCGCTGGCCTTCGGAGACGGCCGCCTGCAGCGCGGCGGCGACATCGAGATCGGGCCGGGCGGCGAGATCGCGCTGAGCGGGACCTTCGACGGGATCCTCGATCTGGGCGGCGGCGAGCTGTTCTCGGAGGGGATGTCGGCGTTCGTGGCCGAGCTCGGGCCTGCGCGAGAGCACCGCTTCAGCCGGGCTTACCCCGCGGAGCGGCCGCCGCGCCTCGCGCTCGAGGCGGACGGCGGGCTCGTGCTGGCGGGCGACGTCGATGGCCCGACCGACCTCGGCGGGGGGCCGCTCGACGGCGCCGGCGGCGGCGGCGACATCGTCGTGGCGCGGTTCGACGCCGGGGGGCGCCATGTCTGGAGCAAGCGGCTCGGCCCGGGCGCCGGGAGCAGCGGCGGGCGCCGGTCCGCGGCGGGGGTCGCGTCGTTCGTGGAGCGCGGCCACGCCCTGCTCGCCGGGACCGTGGAGGGCAGCGTGGACCTCGACGGCGCCACGGCGCAGTCGACAGCGGCCGACATCCTGGTGGTGCGGCTCTCGCCGTAGGGCGCCGGCGATCCCTGGCAGGTTCGCATCCGGCAGGACCGCTCATCGCAGGGGGCCGCTCGACGCGCGCCCCTCGATGGTCGCCGGCAGGACGGTGCGCGGCAAAACAGGACAGGCGATCTCGACGAGATCGCCTGTCCTGCCCGGCCGGCTCGGATCACCTCAGGATCGATGGCGCACGACGCCGGCTCGGCGCCTGAGAGCCATCACTGGCAGGTGCCCAGGCACTCGAGGTACGGGAGGCACTCCGCATCGTCTTCGCAGGCGGCCGCGGCGGCCTCGATGCAGGCATCGTCCTCGGCGAGCTCATTCAGGCACGCCACGCAGTCGGCGTTGTTCGCATCCAGGTTGATGGTGCCGTCATCGTTGCAGACGTCGGTCGTGGCATCGGTGGTATCGCACACGCTGGCGCACGTGGCGTCAGCCGTGCAACCGCACGCCTCGAACCCGTGAATCCCGAGGGCCTCCAGCCCTTCCGCGTACGTCTCATCACAGCAGTCCAAGCACTCGTTCTCGGTCCCGGCGTCGGAGCACTCCTCGGCCCCGCCCGTGCCCGAGCCGCCCTCGCCTGTCCCGCCTGATCCGCCCTCGCCCGTGGTGGCCGACGACGTGGTGGTGGTCGAGCCCGAGGCGCCCGAGCCGCCGTCGCCGCTCGTGTCGCCATCACCGCTCGTGACCGTACAGGCCGCCATCATACCCACGCTGATCAGGATCGCTGCGAAACCGAAAGCTTTCATGAATCCACCTCCAGACGAGTAGGGTCGCGCCGCGCGGCTCGTAACTCGGCACTACACGTCGAGCGACGTCGCCGGGCCACGCTTCCTGTGCACTTCAACGCCACCGTCGGCGCCGGGCGCTGTTCCTACACCAGAATTTTACGTGATGGTATCTGCTTCGTGCCTACAGCTGCGCCTCTGCGCCCCAAGCGGTCGCGCGAGGAGCACGCATGTCTCTGCACAATGTGCGCGCAATCCACCGGGACAGATCGGTTGTCAGCAGTTTTATGCAACAGGAGCAGACCCTAGCACAGGGCAGGTGCGGGAGATCAAGCGGCTCCGCGTGGATAACCTGCTCCAGGGGAACGCGCTGGGCACGCGGGCGACCTCAACGGCAGAGGTGAGACAGGAGGCGCCCACCAGAGCTCGCTGGTGGCCTGTCGCGCTCCGAACGATCGAGATCTCGATGGAGCGGCGGCGAGCTCTCGGCCCTTTTGCTTGCGCGGGCGGTGTTACGAGCCGCCCGCGGCGCGCCGCATGGCGCAGTCGAGGTCGCCTTTGCAGGGGTCGCCCGCTGTACGCGCGCCGCCCGGGCTCGCCGGCGGCGCGGCGGTCGCCGGTCCACTGCTCTCCGCGGCGCGCTTCGCCGACGCCCTGCCCCCGGTTGCGGCGGCGGGTGGGGCCTTCGCCCCGCGCTCGCGCGCCTTGTCGCCCTTCTTCTTCGTGGCCGGAGGCGCCTCGGCGGGCGCGGCCGCAGCCTTGGCCTCCACCTTCGGCAGCTGCGCCAGCGCCGCGCTCGCCGCGTGCCGCACGCCGGGCTGCGCAGCCGCCTGGAGCGTCTCGCGCGGGGCGCCGAGCCACACCGCGCTGGCGACGACCGCCGCCCCGAGGACGCCCGCGATTCCGTAGCGCACGCCCGCGGCCCGCCGCGCGCGCGGCGGGCGCAGGTCGATCGGGACCTCGGAGGGCACGGGCGTGAGATCCGGCGGCCTGAACGCCGGCAGCTCGGAAGGCACGCCGAACGGAAAGATCTCGAGGTAGCTGCTGCGCTCTCCGTCGCCTGCGGGGGACCCGTGGCTATCCTCCATCCCGGAGCTCCTCGCGCCGCGATCGGCCCGCGCGCCGCTCTTGGTGGAGGCGTCCTTCTCCACCGCGAGCAGCGCGCTCAGGGAGATCACCACCGAATTCTCGTCCCGCGGCCCGGCTGCGACGCCGTCCGGCGCCGCTCCGCCGCTCATGGATCGGCCATCCGTCTCGCCGGGCAAATGATCCGTGCTTCTCATAGGCTCCACCCCGCCTGCCTTCCGTGTCGACCGAGCACAGGGCGCAGACAGCATCTATCAGTGTACTCGCCATTTACCGCTCTTGATACAAGTTTTTTACTGCACTGGAGAGCACACCTCATCGCAACAGCTCGCCACAGCGCCGGAGCTCGCAGCGCTCGTGCGCGCAGCGGCCAGAGTCCCCCACACCGTGTCGGCTCAAGCGACATCGGGCGTGACGACCCCGGGCGAGGCCGCGCGTGCGCGCCCAACGACCCCACGCTCGACGCCCCGCGCGCCTCGCCCTCGCGTGCGGTGCATCACAGCGGAGCCGTAACCGGGGCGAAAACTCGAGCGGAACGAGAACAACGATGGATCGCTCGACGCGCTTTGTGGCCAGAAATCCAAACGGCCTGCGGAAAACGCACGGCGCCTGCCGGCCGGGCGACATTTCACGCCGACGAAACCTCTACGAAACATGGCACTCGGCATAAGGCCTTTCACCACGACGTCGTGTGGCTGGCCCTTGTCCGGGGACCGCGTTCTGCTGTGCAGGGCGGCCATCGGGTGTGTCCAGCCGGGAGTCTTCACTGGCCGGCTCCCGAACTCCCAACGGCTCTTGTGCAGTCGAATCGCCGCGCCGCGTCGATGCAGGGCATTGGACGCGCCCTCGGCACCCAAGGAGGATGCGTTGAATATGTACACGTCTGGGTTGGACGTTGAGGATCGGCCGGCGGCGGGCACCTCTCGGCGTCGTACGCTCTGCGTCGCGATGGCGGCGCTCGCCGGCGCGGCCCTGCTCTCTGCCTGCGGCAAGGCGAACGACGAGGCTCCGGCGCCCGGGACGGCGCCCGTGGCGCCCGCCTCGGACAGCGGCTCCATCAAGGTCGGCGTGCTCCACTCGCTGAGCGGCACCATGTCGATCAGCGAGGTGGCCGTGAAGGACGCGACGCTGCTCGCCATCGAGGAGATCAACAAGGCGGGCGGCGTGCTCGGCAAGCAGCTCGTGCCCGTGGTCGAGGACGGCGCCAGCGACTGGCCCACGTTCAACGAGAAGGCCAGGAAGCTCGTGCAGCAGGACGCCGTGGCGGTCGTGTTCGGCGGCTGGACCAGCGCCAGCCGCAAGGCGATGCTGCCCTCGTTCGAGGAGCTGAACGGCCTGCTCTTCTACCCGGTCCAGTACGAGGGGCTGGAGCAGTCGCCCAACATCTTCTACACCGGCGCCGAGCCGAGCCAGCAGATCGTCCCCGCGGTCGACTACCTGCTCGAGAAGGGCAAGAAGCGCATTTACCTGCTCGGCTCCGACTACGTCTTTCCGCGCACGGCCAACAAGATCATCAAGGCGCAGCTCGCGGCGAAGGGCGGTGAGCTCGCCGGCGAGGAGTACCTGCCGCTCGGCGGGACCGAGGTCAGCACGATCATCACCAAGATCAGCGCGGCCAAGCCGGACGCGATCTTCAACACGCTGAACGGCGACAGCAACGTGGCGTTCTTCAAGCAGTTCAAGGACGCCGGCTACACCGCCGACAAGCTGCCGGTCCTCTCGGTGAGCGTCGCCGAGGAGGAGGTGCGCGGCATCGGCGCCGAGAACATCGCCGGACACCTCGTCTCGTGGAACTACTACCAGACCACGGACACCCCAGAGAACAAGAAGTTCGTCGACGCGTACAAGGCCAAATACGGCGCCGCGCGCGTCACGGACGACCCCATCGAGGCGGGCTACTTCGGGGTCTACCTGTGGAAGATGGCCGTCGAGAAGGCGAAGTCGACCGAGGTCGCCAAGGTGAAGGAGGCCGTGAAGGCCGGAGGCATCGAGTACAACGCGCCCGAGGGCCTGGTCCGGCTCGACGGGAAGAACCAGCACACCTGGAAGACGGTCCGCATCGGCGCGGTCCGGAAGGACGGCCTCATCGACGAGGTGTGGAGCTCGGGCAAGCCGGTCCAGCCGGATCCGTACCTGAGCGCGTATCCCTGGGCGAAGGAGCTGGCCGCGAAGTAGCGGGGCGCGAGCGCGAAGCCTGAAGCCCGGACCACGGAGCCGCGGAGGGCGCGGGGCCTCGTCAGGATGCCCTCCGCGCCTCCGCGGCCCGAACCTCACTGTGCGCGGCGTCTCGATCGGTTGGGTGCTCTAGAATGAACGAAGTTCTCCTCCACGCCTTCAATGGCCTGAGCCTGGGCTCGATCCTCCTGCTCATCTCGATGGGCCTCGCGTTCTCCTTCGGGCTCATGAACGTGATCAACATGGCCCACGGCGAGTTCATCATGGCGGGGGCCTACACGACGTACGTCATCGGGCACCACGTCGCGCCGCTCGTCGGGGGGACCGAGGCCGGGCTCTGGTTCCTGCTCGCGCTGCCGGCCTCGTTCCTCGTGGCCGGCGTGCTCGGGCTCGTGCTCGAGCTCTCGATCGTTCGCTTCCTGTACGGCAGGCCGCTCGACACGCTCCTCGCCACGTGGGGTGTCGGGCTCGTGCTGCAGCAGGCCGCGCGGAGCCTGTTCGGCGCGTCCAACGTGCAGGTCTCGAGCCCGTCGTGGCTGAGCGGCGGCGTGGCGCTCTCGGGCGGCGCGCAGCTGCCTTACAAGCGGGTCTTCCTCATCGCGCTCGTGATCGCGTGCATCGCCGCGGTCTACACGTACCTGCACCGCTCCGCGGGCGGCAGGCGGCTGCGGGCCGTCATGCAGAACCGCGAGATGGCCTCGTGCCTCGGCGTCCGCGCGCGCCGGGTCGACGCCGCGACGTTCGCGCTCGGCGCCGGGCTCGCCGGGATCGCCGGGTGCGCGCTGACGCAGCTCGGCTCGATCGGGCCGTCGCTCGGGACGAACTACATCGTCGACGCCTTCATGGTGGTCATCCTCGGGGGCCTCGGGCGGCTGCCTGGCACGGTGGTGGCCGCGCTCGTGATCGGCGTCGCGAACACGCTGCTCGAGCTCTCGACGACGGCGTCGCTCGGCAAGGCGCTCGTGTTCGCGCTGGTGATCGCCTTCTTGCAGTGGCGTCCGACAGGCCTGCTCGCCCTGCGCACACGATAGGAGAGGACACGGACATGGCCCCTCGAGACTCTGCCCTTCGCAATTTCGTCTGGACCTGGGGAGCGCCGCTCGCCGTGGCGCTGCCGCTCCTCGTCGCGCCGCTCGCGCTCTCCGACTTCCGCCTGAACCTGCTCGGCAAGTTCCTCACGTACGCCATCGTCGCCCTGGGGCTCGATCTCATCTGGGGCTATGGCGGGATGCTGAGCCTCGGGCAGGGGCTCTTCTTCGGCCTCGGCGGCTACGCGATGGCGATGTACCTGAAGCTGGAGACGTCCGGCTCGCGCCTGCCCGATTTCATGAGCTGGAGCGGCCTCGAGGCGCTGCCGATCTTCTGGGAGCCGTTCCGCTCGCCGGTCGTGGCCCTCTGCGCCGTCGTCCTCCTGCCGATGGCGGTCGCGTCCGCGGTGGGTTATCTCGTCTTCCGGAGCCGCGTCCAGGGGGTATATTTCTCGCTGATCACCCAGGGGCTGACGCTGATCGCGTCGATCCTCTTCATCGGCCAGCAGGCGGTGACGGGCGGCACGAACGGGATCACGAACCTGAAGACGATCTTCGGCTTCGCGCGGGGGGCAGCCGGGACGCAGACGGTGCTCTATTTCGTGACGCTCTTCTGCCTCGGGGCGCTCTATCTCCTGTGCCGGAAGCTCACCCAGTCGCGCTTCGGGCGCCTGCTCGTGGCGATGCGGGACGACGAGAACCGGGTGCGCTTCCTCGGCTACAACCCGGTCACGCTGAAGACGCTGGTGTTCGCGCTGTCGGCGGGCATGGCGGGCATCGCGGGCGCGCTGTTCGTCTGCCAGGTCGGCCTCATCTCGCCCTCCTCGATGGGCGTGATCCCGTCGGTCGAGATGGTGACCTGGGTGGCTGTCGGCGGGCGCGGCACGCTGATCGGCGCGGTCGTCGGGGCGATCCTGGTCAGCCTGGGCAAGAGCGCGCTGAGCGAGTCGTACCCCGAGGTGTGGCAGCTCGGCTTCGGCGCGCTCTTCGCGGCGTCGGTCATGCTGCTCCCGAAGGGCGTCTCGGGCTTCCTGCAGCGGCACGCCGCGAAGCTCTCGCGCCGCGACACGGGCGGCGCGGCGGGGCCGGCGAGCGGGGATGAGGTCGATTCGGCGGCGGGCCCAGAGGCGCCGGCGACGACCGGTCGCTGAGGGGGAGGCGCGGAGATGAGCGGAAGCGAGCACGGAAACGAGCGCGGAATCGAACGCAGAGACGAGGAGAGGAGCAGCGCGATGAGCCGCGGCAACATCGTCGAGGTCCAGCGGGTGACGGTGAGCTTCGACGGCTTCAAGGTGCTGGACGAGCTCGACTTTTCCATCCAGCGCGGGGAGCTCCGGTTCCTGATCGGGCCGAACGGCGCGGGGAAGACGACGCTGCTCGACATCCTGACCGGCAAGACGAAGCCGTCGAGCGGACGTGTGGTGTTCCACGGAGGTGGGGAGTCCGGACAGGAGGCCGTGGAGGTGAATCGCCTGCCGGAGCACGCCCTTGTGCGGCTCGGGATCGGCCGGAAGTTCCAGACGCCGGCGGTGTTCGGGAGCCTCACGGTGCTCGAGAACCTGGAGGCGGCGATGGGCTTCCGGGAGAGCGCGCCGGGGCTGCTCCGCGGGCTGTCAGCGCCCCAAGAGAGGGAGATCTCCGAGACGCTCGATCGCGTCGGGCTCCGGCGGCGCGCGGACGTGCGGGCCGCGGTGCTCGCGCACGGGGAGCGGCAATGGCTGGAGATCGGCATGCTGCTCGTGCAGCAGCCGAAGCTGCTCCTGCTCGACGAGCCGGTGGCGGGGATGACCCGGCGCGAGCGCGACCGCACGGGGGAGCTCGTCCAGGAGATCGCGAAGCAGCGGTCGGTGCTGGTGGTGGAGCACGACATGGAGTTCGTGCGGCGCTACGCGAGCACGGTGACGGTGCTGCACGCCGGCAGGCGGCTGTGCGAGGGGCCGGTCGAGGAGGTCCAGGGCAACGCGCAGGTGATCGAGGTCTACCTCGGGCGGGCGCACGACGCGGGGCGCGCGCGGGGCGGGGCCAAGGAGCCGGCCGAGGCTCAGGCGGAGGAGCGGTAGCGAGCATGCTGGTTGTCGAGGATCTCGCGGTCTATTACGAGGAGAGCTGCATCCTGTCGCAGGTCAGCCTGGACGTCGCGCCAGGGCGGGTGTCGTGCCTGCTGGGCCGCAACGGGGTCGGCAAGACGACGTTGCTCAAGGCGATCATGGGCGTGCTGAAGCCAAGGCGCGGCAAGGTGACGCTCGACGGGGCGGACCTCACGGCGAGGTCGCCGAGCGACAGGGCGCGCGCGGGGATAGGCTATGTGCCGCAGGGGCGAGGGATCTTCCCCTACCTGACGGTGCGAGAGAACCTGCTCATGGGCTTCGAGGCGAAGAGCGATCCGACGCCTAGCCCGGCGGCGCTGGAAGAGATGATGGAGATGTTCCCCATCCTCAGGAAGTTTCACGCGCGGGCGGCAGGGACGCTGAGCGGCGGGCAGCAACAGCAGCTCTCCCTCGCGCGCGTGCTGCTGAGGAAGCCGAAGCTGCTCTTGCTCGACGAGCCGACGGAGGGGATCCAGCCGTCGATCATGCAGGAGATCGGGGAGGTGATAAAGGGGCTCGGACAGAAGGGGGATATGGCGATCCTGCTCGTGGAGCAGTTCCTGGACTTCGCGCTCTCGACGGCGAGCGAGTACTTCATCATGGATAACGGCGGGATCGTGCGGCGGGGGAGCGTGGCGGAGTTCGACGACGAGATCGCGAGGGAGTTTCTGGCGGTGTGAGGGCCCCTTCGAGTCCACGAGCGGAGGCGACATGGAGGGAGGGTGCAGCCGAGGGCGTGGCGGAGCTCGACGACGAGATCGGGCGCACGCCGAACGAGACGCGGGAGCGGTCCGCAAGCAGATCCGCGCCCGGTGGCAGGACGCCATGAATCCGCACTGTCTGAACGGGATGAAACTGCGCACCGTCGAGGTCGGGCACAGCGGCACCGAGGCGGCCTCTCGCGCGCGAGCCGGCAGAGCGTCGCGCGTCCTCTCCTCCGAGAACGCGGGCGTCGCGAGCTCATCCAGCTGTCCTACGTGGAGGTCGAGGTGCTCCCCCGGGAGGCGTGGAGGTGCTCGCCAGGGGCGGTCGATGCGGAGCCAGCCGCGAGCACGAGGCTACGCCAGCGCTTGCTCGGCGCTCGTCGCGGTCACCGCCTGGTCAAGCCACCGCTCCAGCGCGGCCGGCTCCGAGCAGGCGTCGATCTGGGCCTCTAGCGCCGCGCTGAGCGCAAGCCCACGCCGCGCCAGGACCCTGCGGAGCGCCGCGCGCGCTTCCGTCAGCCGGCCTTGCTCCTGGCCCTTCTCGAGGCCCTTCTCGAGCCCTTGCTCGATCCCTTGCTCGATCCCCTCCTGGATGAGCTGTGCCTTGACCTCCGGGCTATCGGCGAGCAAGGCGCGAAGGATCCACTGCCTGCGCGCCTCGATCTCCGGGTCGTCGGAGCGAGCGAAGCGTCGCAGCAAGTCCTCACGGGTCTGCGGTGACATCGGCAGGTACTCTAGCATAGAGATCACCCATTCCACCTCCCGCCGCGGTGCCACCCACCGGGCGAACTCGTCAAGGGCCTGTCCGGAGCGAGCCACCAGGAACGGCACGAGCTCATCGCACAGCGGTAGCTCGTTGGCGGCGATCCAGAGAAACTGAAACGGCGACGGCCCGACGCGGTAGCAGCCAGGAGAGAACCGCTCCGGCGCCCGCGCAACGTACAGCCACGACGGCAAGCGGGGAGCGACGACCCAGAGGGGCTCTTCGCCCATCCAGAGCGGCTCGCACGCGTAGATGCGCTCGATCTCGCGCGCCAGCCTGCGCAGCGTCGCGCGCTTGATCTCCCCGATGTCGACGTGGTCGCCGGCCATCTTGATCTCGACGAGCACCTCGTCATGGTCGCACGCCGCCGGCCAGGGCGCGGCGAGACGAGCGAGGCCGTCAGGCCGCAGCACACGGAGGTAACCGTCGGCCTGAACGCGCTCGAGTCGCACCTCGGGCGGCCGGTGCCATGCGGCGGAGCCGTCGGTGACGCGCGGGGTGTCCTCGGCGAAGGTCAGCTTCGCGAACCCGTCAAGCTTGCCCACGGCGGTCTTGATATCAACTCACCGGCGGCGACGCACTTCAAATAAGCGATCTGCACGGCAGATAAAGAGAGATGAATTCGCAACCCTGTGCGCAAGCGCGTGAGAGCGGGTGACCCGACCCCGGCGCCGCGGGCGACACGTCACGCTCGGTCGGAGCGGCCGCGGAGCGACAGCGCCCGAGAGCAGCGCGACGGTAGGCCTCGATGAGGCGCACGCCGTCGAGCCGGCCACGGCACTGCGCAGCGGGAACACCTCAACGGGAGCCAGGGAGCGCACGGCGCGGAAACCCACGAGGACCTCATGGGCCATGGAGGGCATCGCGGCGTGGCTGTCACGGGGGCGCGCACGCGGCCAAGTTCAGCGCATGTCGCGCTCCGGCGACCCGCGAAGTGACCGCGCTGCTCGGGAGAAATAGAGACATCATTCTGACAGGTCGCGCGTAATTGCGTGAGCCTCGATGCCGTGCTGATCGAGCGGCTCGCCGCCGGCGGGGCTCCGGATTGCCTGACGCAATCCATCTGGGCGCTCGGCTCGCTCGAGACGAAGATGCCGTGGCATCTCCGCGAGCCGCGGGGGCATGCGCCGCGAGGCGCACGCATGCGGCTCGCGCAGCAGGGCGTGAGGCCGAGCACGCGCGGCGGTGGACATCGGGCACGCGGCGGCGGTACGACGAGCCATGGCGAAGAGGACGGGCGCGAAATGGCTGTGGGCGGCGTGGGCGGCGACGGCGGGCGGCTGTGGGCTGGTGGCGGGGCTGGAGGACGGTTATTACGTGCAAAAAGAAGGCAGCGGCGGGAGCGGAGCTGGCGGAGAAGCCGGCGCCGGAGGGGCGGCTGGAGGCGGGATGGGAGGCGCCGGGGGAGCTGGAGGCGGGGACGAGTGCACGCCCGAGGGGAAGGCGTGCGCGAATCAGACGTGTGTAGAGGGCAAGTGCGTCGGGGAGTGCGGCCCGGAGGACGTGCGCTGCTCGGAGAACCGGCCACAGCGCTGCGATGAGCGCGGGGAATGGGAGGATGCGGCGCCGTGTGGAGCGGCAGCGCCAGCGTGCGACCAAGGGAAGTGCGTACCACGGAGCTGCGTCGGTCTGCCGGAGACGTGCGGTCCTGGGGGCGACGAGAGCTGCTGCGCGACGGGAGCGGCGGTCGAAGGAGGGACGTTCAACCGTGGCAACGATACGAGGTATCCAGCGACGGTGAGCGGGTTCTTGCTGGATAGGTACGAGGTGACGGTGGGCCGGTTCCGCAAGTTCGTGGAAGCATATCCCGGGAGCAAGCCGGCAGCAGGAGCAGGAGAGCACCCGAAGATCGCGGCGAGCGGGTGGGACGCAGCGTGGGACAGCAGCCTGCCCGCGGATACGGCGGCATTGAAGGCCGGGGTGAAGTGCGAGTCGACCTACCAGACATGGACGGATGACTCCGGAGCGAACGAGCACCTCCCGATGAGCTGCCTGAGCTGGTACGTGGCGTTCGCGTTCTGCGCGTGGGATGGGGGTCGGCTGCCGACGGAGGCGGAATGGAACTACGCGGCGGCGGGAGGAGGCGAGCAGAGGCCGTATCCGTGGTCGACGTCAGCCAGCGACACCACCATCGACGCGAGCCACGCGGTATATGACTGCATGGGAGATGCGGTCATGCCGCGGTCATGCGCGTTCAGCGACTTCCAGCTGGTCGGCTCGCGGTCGCCGAAGGGGGATGGGAAGTGGGGTCAGGCAGACCTGTCCGGGAACCTGTGGGAGTGGGTCTTGGATGGGTTCGCGAGTCCGTACCCACCAGGCGAATGCAACGATTGCGCGAATCTCACCACAGCTTCGGTCCGGGTGATCCGGGGCGGGAGCTGGAGCGACCCCCCATCGCACCCGCTCTCTTCCAGCCGCAACAGCCGCCTCCCGTCGGACCGCAGCGAAGGCACCGGGGCCCGGTGCGCGAAGACACCGTAGGACAATGACACAGATATTGCTTAATGTATCACTTCCATTGAAATTTGATCCTTGAACCCTTGTTCGAGCACGGATCCCCGCCGATGTCGGGCGATGGCAGCCGTAGCGCGGGAAGCCGGGGGTCCGGGGGCGGAGCCCCGGCCCGGCAGCAGCGCCGGTGATCGCGGCCCGGATGGAATCGCTCCTCGCCTGGATGGCCGAGCGGGTCGCCAAGTTCCCCCGCGATCACCGCTTCACGGTCGGCGACCGCCTCCTCCATGCCTGCCTCGACGTCACCGAGCACCTCGTCGAGGCCTCGTACCGGCTCCCGTCCCCTTGACGCCGCCCGCCCGGCGCGTGAGCCTCCTCTCGTGTCGGTCATCCTTGCGGAGGGGACGGTCTTCGCGCGCCGCTACCGCGTCGAGCGCCTCATCGCCGCCGGCGCGATGGGGGCCGTCCACGAGGTGATTCACCTCGAGACCGAGCGCCGCCGCGCGCTCAAGGTCATGCACGCTCACCTCTTCCAGAGCGAGCAGATGCGCGCCCGCTTCAAGCAAGAGGCGCGCATCGCGGCCAAGGTCGAGAGCGAGCACATCGTCGATGTCTTCGACGCGGGCGTCGACGAGGCGACCGGGATGCCGTTCCTGGTCATGGAGCTGCTCCGCGGCGAGGAGCTCGGCGAGCGCATCAAGCGCGCCGGCCGCCTGCCGCCCGCCGAGGCCGTCACCTACCTCTACCAGACCGCGCTGGCCCTCGACCGTACCCACGCGGCGAGCATCGTGCACCGCGACCTCAAGCCCGCGAACCTCTTCCTGTCGCAGCGCGAGGACGGCTCGGTCCGCGTGAAGATCCTCGACTTCGGCATCGCCAAGCTCGTCGCCGAGGGCGCGACCGCGGCGGGCACCACGAGCAGCCTCGGCACGCCGCTCTACATGCCCCCCGAGCAGTTCCACGGCCGCGCGAGGCTCACCGGCGCCGCGGACGTCTTCGCGCTCGGCATGATGGCCTATACGCTGCTCGTGGGCGCCTCGTACTGGGATCCCGAGGCGAGCAGCGTCGACGGCGTGTTCGCGTTCGCGATGATCGCCGTCCGCGGCCCGCAGGAGCCGCCGGTCCAGCGGGCGCGCGCGATGGGCGTGGCGCTGCCGCCGGCCTTCGACGCGTGGTTCGCCCGGGCCACGGCGGTCGATCCCGCGGCGCGGTTCCAGCGGGCCACGGAGGCGGTGCGGGCCCTCGGCGACGTGCTCGGCGTCCCGGCGGGCGGCAGCCGGGCGACGTTCCCGAGCGCGCCGTCCTGGCCCGGAACCGCCCCCGCCACCGCGGCGGTGGCCCCCGCCCTCTTCACGGCCGAGCCGGTGGCGGCGACGAGGACGAGCGCGGGCCCGGAGCGCGACGCGCGCTCGTCCGGTCCGGCGCACGTGGGGAGCTCGACCGGCGCCGCGGTGTCCGGCATGCTGTCCAGGTCGTTGACACCGAGCCGCGCCCCGCTCGTTGCGGGGCTCTCGGGGCTGGGGCTCCTCGTGCTGCTGGGCGGCGGCTGGCTCGTGCTGCGCGCCAGCCGTGGCGTCGAGCCAGCCGCGGCAGCCGTCACGACGGCCGCGGCGGCGCCGGAGTCGACGGCGGCAGCGCCCGAGCCGACCCTGGTCCCGGCGCCCGCGTCGGCGCCCGAGCCGGCCCTCGCGCAGACGCCCGAGCCGGCCCTCGCGCAGGCGCCCGAGCCGGCCCCCGCGGCGCCGGAACCGACCGCCGCAGCGACGCCTCCTCGCCCCCCGGCGACGGCGCCGCGCGCGCCGTCCACGGCGGTGGTGCGAGCCTCCACGGCCCCCGCGCCGACAACGCTCCGCCCGGGCGCGCCGCCACGGGAGCCCGCGGCCAAGCCATCGGCATCGGGCCCCAGGCCGCCCTCGGGCGACAAGAAGCCGCCCGCGCCGCAGCAAACGACATCCACCTCCCCCTCCCCGTACGGCCGGTATTGAGCTGCACCTCCGCGGCAGCGCCGGCTCGCCCCCTGCGCGCCGAGCTCCGCCTCGGTGGCAACGCCGGCTCGCCCCCTGCGGACCGAGCGTGTCCTCGTCTGCGAGCGGTTCAAGCGCCGTCATGAAGGCACGGCACAGCGCCCCGTTCCCCTCTCCTTCCCCTCCTTCCCACCTCTCCGCCGTCGTGCTCCAATCCGCCCGCCCACCGCGCTCGTGACGGCGCGTCTCCCGCTCTCTCCTCACCCGCCGAGTGCCAGCGCATGCCCCCTCGTCTCCGCCGCTCCGCCCCTCTCCTCGCCGCCCTCGGCGTGCTCTCCCTCTCGGCTCCTGCGGCGGCGCAGGACATCGCCGCTGCCGAGGCGCTCTTCGAGCGGGGGCTCGCCGACATGCAGGCAGGCCGTTACGAGACGGGCTGCAAGGCCCTCGCCGAGAGCGAGCGCATCGACCCTCAGCCCGGCACGCTCTTCACGCTGGCGTCCTGCGAGGCCCGATGGGGCCGCATCGCCACGGCGGTCGCGCGCTTCAAGGACTACCTGGCGCGTTTCGATCGGATGAAGCCGGCCGAGCAGGCCCGTCAAGGCGAGCGGCCGAAGCTCGCGATGGAGGAGCGCGACCGGCTCTCGCCCCAGATTCCGAGGCTCGCGCTCTCCTTGCCGCCGGGTGCGCCGGCAGGCACCGTGGTCCGGCGCGACGGGTCCGTGCTGGGCGAGGCCGCGCTGGGCGTCGCGCTGCCGGTCGACCCCGGAGATCACCGGGTGTCGATCCAGGCGCCGGGAGGGCCCGTCCGGGAACAACACGTCACGATCGCGGCGGGCGAGACGAAGGAGCTCACGCTGGCGCTGAAGGACGCGCCGGCCGCCCAGGCCCCCGCGTCCCCTCCGACGTCCCCGGCACCCGCGATCGTGCCGGCGCCCGCGCCGGCCCCGCCGGGCGCGCCGGAGGTTCCCGCAGGCCGCCGAACGGCTCTCTATCTGGCGGGCGGGCTCGGCGCGGCAGGCCTCGTGCTGGGCGGCATCACCGGCGCGATCGTGCTCGGCAAGAAGGACACCATCGACGAGCACTGCGGCAGCGGGATCCAGGCCGCGGACCCGAAGGCATGCGACACGACAGGGCGCGACGCCGGGGACAGCGCGAACATGCTGGCCACGGTGAGCACGATCGGGTTCGCGGTGGGCCTGGTCGGGGCCGGGACGGCGCTCGTCCTGTACCTCACCGAGCCGAAGACCGCGCCACCGGCGGTCACCGCGAGCCCGAGGTGGATCAGCGCAGGCGTGCTGGAGGCAGGGCCAAAAGGGGCCATGTTCGGCGCGCGAGGGCGCTTCTGACGCCGACGATAGCGCCTTCGTAAGAGCAGTTCCTGGGGAACTGGACTGCCTCTTCGTCCACAGGCCAGCCGGACGGGCGCACGCGGTGGAATGGCGCCGCCTCCCGCGGCCCCCCCGGCGTCCGTCAGCGCTCCGGCAGCGGGCGTATACCTACTGGCTCTCTGCCTACGTCGAGCTCCTCCACCTCGGCCGCTACCTGGAGCGGGACGACCCCGCCGCCGCGGAGCGCTTCCCGGCCGTCTCCGCCGAGCGCGGCACATCCGCGCGCCAGCCCCAAACCGCCCCGCGCCGCCGGCCGCTGCGCCCGAAGCCTCGCCTGCACCCGCGCCCGCCGCGGCGCCGCCGGCGGCTTCGGCGCAGGAAGGCGGCGGCCCAGCGCCCGTCTGAACGCACGCCGCCCCGGAGCCGGCCCGGCAGCCGGCGCGAGCCCGCGGTGGATCAGCGCAGGCGTGCTGGGGGCAGGGCCGGCGGGGGCAGTCCTCGGCGCGCAAGGGAGCTGCTGACGCTGGCGAACGTGAACGGAGCTGGGAAACGCTACCGCCAGCAGGCTCCTGGCGCCGATCAGGAGTGGACGCAGCCACTCTTCTCGCATCGTCGGGATGCAGCCGTACCCGTAGGCCCCCTGGCGGAAGCGTGAATGGTGCGACGCTTCACCGTGTTCACCCTGAGAAACCGGTCGAGATCCGCCTCCTCGGCAGCAGCCCCAAGCAACGTCGGAAGTGCGTTCGCGATGGCAGCGAGCAGCAAGCGATCACGCCGCTGGGCATCATGGATGTGCGTGGCCGAAAGCCCCATACCGAAACGCAGATCCTTCGGTCTGCGTCGACAGCGCCGGGGCTGGCTCTCGTGAGGGGCAAGCTTGATCGAATTCGTCGCGCGAGTCGTCATGATGTCGCTCCGACCAACGGGAAACGCGCTAGGCTCGCTGGTCGCCTCCTACCGAGACAACTCCGGTCAGCGACGACGACCTCTCACTCGACAGGCATAATTTCTCGCTTCGAGCCTACTTGAAGCTCAAGATCTCGATCTCCGTGACGCCCAACCGTTAAACTCCGCCACAGATGTGAGGGATCCCTCAGCGGGGAGGCTGCAGGTCGGCCGCAAAGGGCGGCCGTCGTCACGCCGACCCGCTCGTTCCAAAAGAGTGAAGAGCGTCGAGCGCGGCCATACCGCTGGAGGCGGCGCAGCCGCGCGCGTCGCCGGGTAAGATCGCGGGCGCGCGCCGCGGTGGACAGCGCGGGGAGAGCGGCCAAAGAGGAGATATGAAGAGCAAGCGCACGCGTCGGTGGTGGTGGTGGGCGGCATCGGCCTTCATGGCAAGCGGCTGCACGGCGATACTGGGGCTGGACAAGGACTATCACCCGTTCGAAGGCGCAGGCGGCGACACCGTCTCCGGCGGAGGCGACGCAAGCTCGGGCGGCGGCGGCGCCGGCAATGGCAGCGGCGGCGGCGGCGCCGGCGCCGGCGAGTGCACGCGCGGCGACGCGCGGTGCTCGGACAACCGGCTAGAGCGGTGCAACGACCGCGGTCAGTGGGACGCCCCGGAGCCGTGTCCTGCGGAGGCGCCCGTGTGCAGCGGCGGGGCGTGCACGACGCCCCCGAGCTGCGAAGGGCTGCCATCGACGTGCGGGCCGGGCGAAAGCGAGAGCTGCTGCGCGAGCGCGGTGGTGCCCGGGGGCACATTCGACCGCGGCAACGATGCTGCATATCCAGCGACGGTGAGCGACTTCCGCCTGGATCGCTTCGAGGTGACGGTGGGGAGGTTCCGGAAGTTCGTCGAGGCGTACCCCGGCAGCCAGCCCGCGGCCGACGCGGGAGCGCGCCCGGGCATCCAGGGGAGCGGGTGGAACCCGGCCTGGAACAACGAGCTGCCCCCGGACGCGGCGGCGCTGCGAGCAGCGGTGATGTGCAATCCGGACAACGCGGACATGCGGACGTGGACGGAGGAGGCGGGCGCCCAGGAGCACCTGCCGATGAACTGCGTGAGCTGGTATGTCGCCTTCGCGTTCTGCGCGTGGGACGGGGGCCGGTTCCCGACAGAAGCCGAGTGGAACTACGCGGCGGCCGGCGGGGACGAGCAGCGGCAGTATCCGTGGTCGAATCCGCCGGAGTCGACGACCATCGACGCGAGCTACGCCTCCTACGATTGCAGGGAGAGCGCGGCGCCCGGCTGCACATTCCAGAGCGACTTCAGCGACATCGCGCACGTCGGGTCCCGCTCGCCGAAGGGCGACGGGCGGTGGACGCAGGCGGATCTCGGCGGGAGCATGCGGGAGTGGGTGCTGGATGGGTACGGGACCTATCCGGCGGAATGCGTCGACTGCGCCAACCTGGCGGACACCTCGAACCGGGTGGTCCGCAGCGGGAGCAGCTTCGGCACGCCGAGCTATCTGCTGACGTCGGAGCGGGTCAGCGTCGCGCCGTCGGCGCCCTATTACAGCCTCGGCGTGCGGTGCGCGAGGACGCCGTAGCGGCCGCGCTCAGCCGAAGAAGTCGAACGCCGTCCCGGCGCCCCGTTCGCGCGCGGCGGCGTAGATGACCCGCGCGAGCGCGACGTCCTGGATCGCAAGCCCGGTCGAGTCGAACACGGTGATGGCCGCGTCGCCGCGCCCGTTCAGCTTACCCGCGACGACCTCGCCGAGCGTCCCCTGGATGTGCTCGCGGCGCAGGACGCCCGCATGCAGCGGCACGTTGATCTCGCCGCTCTCCGTCGCCTGGTGCCAGTCGTCGATAATCACGCGCGCGTCCCGGAGGATGCCCGGATCGAGCTCCTGCTTGCCGGGCGCGTCGGCGCCCATCGCGTTGATGTGCGCCCCCGGAAGGACCCACGCGCGCTGCACGACCGGCGCGCGGGCGGGCGTGGACGTGCAGAGGATGTCGCAGCCGGAGGCCTCCTCCACCGAGACCGCGCGCCCGCCCGACTCGGCCGCGAACCGCTCGCTCGCCTCGCGCGACACGTCCGCGGTGAGCACCTCGAGCCGATCGCCGTAGACGGCGCGGTGGGCGTCGAGCAGGAAGCGCGCCTGTACGCCACAACCGATGAAGCCGAGCGTCCTCGGGTTCGGCCCCGCGAGGTGCTTCGACGCGATCGCCGCCGCCGCGCCCGTCCGCACCGCCGTGAGGCGCGTCGCATCCATCACGGCGAGGGGCACCGCTGTGGCCGGATCGCTCAGGATGTAGAGCCCCATCACGGACGGTAAGCCGAAGCGCGCAGGATTCTTTGGGTGCGAGTTGACCCACTTCACACCAGCCGCGCCGTCGGCGTAGGCCGGCATCGCACGGAGATCACCGTCGTGGGCCGGGAGCCCCAGATAGACCTTCGGCGGCATCGCAGCCTCGCCGCGGCCATGCGCCGCAAACGCCGCCTCCACCGCGGCGACGGCCGCCTCCATGGCGAGGAGAGAGGCCACATCGGACTGGGAGAGGAGCAGTGTCTTTTCGGGCTTCATCGGACGCGACCGTACGCGAGGGTGCCACCGAACGCACGTGTTCCGGCGGCGGGCCGGTGGGCTCGCATGCTACGCGCGCCGCCTCGGTACGCCCTCTTTCCGCGAAACGGCCCGCTGTCCGGCGCGGATCGCGCATGAAGAGCCCGCGGCAAACGCAGCGCGCCAACGAACACGGATGCCGTGAACCAGGGGTTGGCAGGCGAAGCCGTTGCACTGAAGATGGTGCGGCGCTGCGCCGTGGGGTGGAGTGCATCTCACGTCTCGACAATCTCTCTTCTGGTGGAGCGGGTGGATGAACGTACGACTCGTTGCAGGTCTATTTGTGCTCGCGCTCTCGACGACCGCTGGGTGCGGCGGCGATGACGGCGAACGTGGCGAAGGTGGCGCCGGCGGCTCCGGCGGCGCCGAGCCCACGGGCAGCGGCGCCGGTGCGTCGGGCGCGACCGGCACGGGCGGCAGCGGTGGCGCCGAGCCCGCGGGCTCGGGCGGCAGCGGCGGCGCCGAGCCCACGGGCACCGGCGGATCGGGTGGCGCGGAGCCCACGGGCACCGGCGGCGCGGGTGGCGCCGAGCCCACGGGCACCGGCGGATCGGGTGGCGCCGAGCCCACGGGCACCGGCGGCGCGGGTGGCGCCGAGCCCACGGGCACCGGCGGCTCCGGCGGAGCGAGCCCCACGCCCTATGGAGCGGCGTGCACCTCCGATGCGGCCTGCCCCGAGGACTACTGCATCACCGAGCGCGAGTGGGGATGGCCGTCCGGAGCCTGCGCGGGCCAGTGCGATCCCGCCGTGGGAGACTGTCCCAACGGCGGCTTCTGTGAAGATTTCGGCGAGGGCCTGGGGTTGTGCCTCCTTCTGTGCAGCGGGCCGGACGATTGCCGCGACGGCTACCGGTGCGGCGAGATCAGGGGCGAGCTCACCGCGTGCATCCCTGGGTGCACCGAGAACTCGCAGTGCCGGACGCTCGGCGTGTGCGACACGCTGGATGGCCTCTGCAAGCTCGGCGAGACGGACTGCTCCGACGGCGAGGACGACGAGGGCGACGAGCGCGTCGACTGCGCGGACAGCGACTGCACCGCGACCTGCCGCCCGCTCGTCGACGCAGCCTGCGCGGACGCGGCGCCGGCGACGACGGCGACGATCGAGGGCGATACGTCGCTGGGCACGCGCGTGTTCGAAGGCACCTGCGGGGGCGTGGGGCCCGAGGAGGTCCACCTGTTCACGCCCCCCGCTGGGCAGTCGGGCACGCTCCGCGTCGTGCTCCAGTCAGGAGCGGGGGATCACGTCCTCTACGCCCGCACGGCGTGTGCGGACGGATCCACCGAGCTCGCCTGCCAGGACAAGATCGCCCCCTCGGGTGCCGGGCCTGAAATCGCGATCGTCGTGAGCAAGGACCAGGAGGTGCCGATCTTCGTCGACGCCGTCACGTCCGCTGGCGCAGGGCCGTACACGCTGGAGCTCTCGTTCTCTCCGGCCACCTGCGGGGACGGCACCGTCAGCCGGCCCGAGGAGTGCGACGACGGCAACACCGTCAGCAGCGACGGCTGCTCCGCCGAGTGCACCTGGGAGCTCGACGACATCTGCGCGGACGCGCCCGTGGCCGTCCTGGGCGAGAACCGGGGCGACACGACGAGCGGGACGATGGTGTTCGACGGCACCTGCACCAGGCCCGGGATGCGGGAGGGGATCCACGCGGTCACGCCGCCGAGCGCTGGCAGGCTCAGGGTGGTGCTGTCCTCCGAGACCGACCAGGGCTTCTACGTACGGGCGGGCTGCACGGGCCGCCAGCTGGCGTGCATGGAGGAGCAGATCAAAGGCCGCGACGAGAGGACCGATATCACTGTCGACGGCGGCGTGCCGCTGTTCATCTTCGTCGAGCCGTACAACTCGCCGGACGCCGGCCCCTACACGCTCAACCTCTCCTTCACGCCCGCCGGCTGAGCTCCCGCGCCTGGGAGCGCCCTCTCGCCGGGGCGGATGCGGTACGCTGCGCGCGTGCTCGCCGCCCCGCCTCCGCCTCAGCCACCTCGCCCCGCGCGCTGGCTCGCCGCCGCGTTGCTCGCCGTAGGCGCGTGCCAGCCGGCCTCGGCGCCCCCCGCCCGCGCCTCCCAGGACGCCGCGGCGCCCCCCGGCGCGGCCAGCGCCAGCGCCGCGACGCCGGCGCCTCACGACGGCGCCCCGCCGCCGCGGCCCGCGCCGCCCCCCCGCGGCGGCAACGGGCAGCCGGCGCTGGTGGCCGCGGGCGACGGCGCGTCGCTCGATAGCCGGTCGCCGGTGAGGCTCCCGCCGCCGCCGTTCGGCGCGGCGCTCTTCCGGCGCGCGCCGGCCGGAAGCTCCGCCGCGCCGCGCCTCGTGAAGGTCGCCGAGAAGAAGAACCAGATCACGGACGAGGCGGCATGGTTCACCACGAACGGCCTCGCGCTGCCGATGATCACGCCGGCGCCGAGCGCGGACGCGCGCGGGGCGAGCGACACCTTCCCTTCCTTCGCTCCCGAGCGCTACCGCGATCAAGCGCTCGTCAAGGCGATCGGCCACGGGGACCACAGCGCGCTGCTCTACGGCCCGAACTTCGCCGAGGCGCGCTTCGCCGCGATCCTCGACGCGGCGCACACGATCGTCGCCTTCTTCGACTTCGAGAGCTTCCTCATGCCGCCTGAGTTCGATCCCAAGGAAGCCGACTTCGTGAAGGGCAGCATCGGCTGGGCCGCGGTCGAGGACGGCGTGCTCTACGTCTCGTCGGGGCACAGGACGTATGCGGCCTCATCGAAGGGCAAAAACGCCTACCTGTCGGCCATCGAGCTCGCCTCGGGACAGCTCCTCTGGCAGAGCGCGCCGCTCGTCTGCAACGCCGAGAATTTCGTCTTGCATGGAGATCACCTCCTCTGCGGATACGGCTTCACGGCCGAGCCGGATTTCCTCTATATCGTCGAGCGCGCCACCGGCAAGGTCGTCTCGAAGCTGCCGCTGAAGAGCGGCCCCGAGTTCCTCGTCGAGAAGGACGGCAAGCTCTTCGTCCGCACCTACGACACGGATTACGTCTTCGAGATCCGCTGAAGCGGCGCGCCGAGGAGCGAGCTCGAGCCAACGGCGAGCACGAGGGCGAGCTCGGGCGCACGTGGCAGGCCGAGCGGAGGAGCGCGAGCCGGCTGTGCAGCGACGTTCGCGGCGCGGGCGCTCGCCCTCGTGCACGCCATCCTGTCGCTGCTCCTGCGCCGCACGACGACACAACGACGCGCCGTGCGCACGTGCTCCCGATCGGCACGGCGGGCGGGCCTTCGCGTCGCTCCGCGCTCCGTGAGGGCCCGTCGTGGCCGCCGCCCCTCGCGGCGCCCCCTGGTGGCAGAGCTCGTCAGGAGCGGGCGGCACCGCTCCCGGACCCGACACGCATGGAGCGCCGACGAGACGCCATGGAACGACGTGAAGCGCGCCGCAGGTCGCAAACTGCCCCAGGAGAGGGCGCCCCGTCGCTTGATGCCACACCCCCTTGCCACCCTGGAGATGCACGAGGGACGCAAGAACTGGCTCGCTCCGCGCAGAGCCTGCGCCTCCGCGCGCGCGCCTGGCGCGCTCGACCGTGAAGGAGCGCGCCGCGCGGCTGTTGCTCGGTTGAGCGGCCATGGCAGCGAACTTGCTACCTGATCACGCCGAGCACGCGCGAGGTGTTCACGGTCGCAGGGCCAATCCCTCCGAGCCTGCGCCTCCGGCGAAGCAGACGCATACCGACGATGCTACAGCGTGATATGAAGCCGAGCCACGTGGGCGGGCAGGACCTCGGGGGCGGGCCCTCCCTCCTGGATCCCGGCGTGAAGCGCGCGCAGGACATCGAGGAGCCGACGCGTCGGCTGCGGGGCGTCGCCTCGGCCGATCTCCGGGAGATCCCGGTCTTGCCTGAGGAGGCCCGGCTGCCGCGCGACGCCGTCGATCGGGCAGCCCCGGAGCGGCGCGCTCTCCGAGCGATCGCGCGGAGAGCCGCGAGGCCGGGGCAGCGCCCGGCGCCTGGACCGGAACTCCCACCCACGTGCTGAAATCGGCTGATACGGATCAGCGACCCATAGCGACTGCAGTGAGGCGTCCCAGCGACGCAGGATGAAAGGAGAGAGCATGCAAGTGGAGCTCACCTTCCGACACATCGGCAAAAGCCCCTCGCTCGAGGAGCTGATCCGGGAGCAAGCGAACAAGATCGAGCGCTTCAACGACCACATCAACAGCTGCGCGGTGGTGGTCGAGCGCGACCACGCGAGCATGGGCACGGGCGGAGAGTACCGCGTGCGCGTCGACCTCCACGTGGCCGGCAAGCACGAGATCGTGAGCGAGGAGCGGGCCGCGAGGAACCTGCTGCCGGCGGCGGTGCGCGACGTGTTCCAGCGCGCCGGTCGCCAGCTCAAGAAGCTCGCGGACGAGCACCGGAGCGAGGTGAAGGCACACCCGGCGCAGGACACGGCCGGCGTCATCGCGAAGCTGTTCAACGACTACGGGTTCATCACGACGATCGATGGTCGGGAGATCTATTTCCACGAGCGAAGCATCGTATCGGCTCCGTTCTCCGAGCTGAGGGTCGGCATGGGCGTCGCCTACACCGAGGAGGACGGCAACGAGGGGCCTCAGGCGAGCAGCGTGCGCGTCGTGGACGCGCGCGGCGGCAACCGTGGCAGCGAGGAGATACCTACGCTCAGCTAGCCCGAACGCGCGGGGCTCGGGCGCGCGGCGCGAGCCCCGCCTCCCGCTGTCCGCCGAGGCGGCGGCTATATCGTCGTATCGCGTCGCCACCGCCAGCGGGGCGCCGGCCGAGGCCTCGAGTCCGCCGGAGGCTCGGCCGGCGGCGTCGCGCTCTCCTCTCTCTCCTCCTTCGCAGGGGGCATGTCCTCGTCGGCGGGAGGCTCTGGCTGCGGCTGCGCCCTGCGCTGCCGCAGGGCGCACTCCTCGTTCTGCCTCTCCAGCGCGTCGATCTGCGCGGAGGCCTCGTCGAGCCTGCGCTCGAGCAAGCCCACGCGCGTGGACTCGCGCCTCAGCTCCGACAGGGCAGCCCTGAGCTCGTGCTCTCTCGAGCCGAGGGCGGCCCTCACCCTCTCGCGCTCGTCCTCGGCCTGTCCGAGCCGCGCCGACAGGCGCTCGCGGTCGCCCTCGAGCCCGGCGATCTCGCGCTCCATGGCGCTCCTCGACTGCTCGTAGCGCTCGTCCGCCTCTGCCTTCGCCGCGGCCGCGGCTTGCGCCGCGCGCCTCGCGCGGAGCTCGGCGCTCTCGGCCAGGCGCTTCGCCTCGGTCATCGAGTCCCTGGCGGAGTTGGCGCTCTTCGCGTCGTCGCTCGCCCTCATCGCGAGCGCGAGCGCCTCCTCGGTGGCGCGCTGCGCCTCGGTCATCTTCGCGAGGGCCTCCTGCGCGGAGGAGTTCGCGGCCGCCTCGAGGCGGCTGTGCTCCCGCGCGGCGCGCTCGGCGGCCTCGGCCGTTGCCCGCGCCCGCGTCGCTTGCACCCAGAACACCGTGGTCGTCGCGACCATGCCCATCAGGAAGACCACGCCGAGCGCAAGGAGCACCCGCGTGAGCCGCTCGCGGCGGGCCTCCGCGCCGAGGGCCGCGTCGAGGAAGCTGCGCTCCAGGCCCGAGAGGTCGTCGATGTCCCGGGCCCACGCGGACAGCTCGTGCAGCGCCTTTCCGCGCGGCAGGAGCCTCGGCGCCCTGCCGCTCGCGACCCACCTCGAGAGCGCCTCGTCGAGCTCCTTCTTCGCCCGGCCGAGCCGGTGCAGCGCCGTCGCCACCTCCGCCATGCGCGGCCGCGCATCGGGGTCGAACGACAGCACCCGGTGGACGAGGGCGACGAGATCGGGCGGCGTGGCGGCGCTCATCGGGGGCGGCCACGCGCCGCGCGGCGCGTCGGGCGTCTGCCCCTCGAGCAGCTCGTAGAGGATGACGCCGAGGGAGTAGACGTCCGCCTTGACGTCGACGCTCCCGGAGTGGCGCTCCTGCTCCGGCGCCATGTAGCTCCTCGTCCCGAGGCCCCACGCGCCTTCCTGCGTGAACGGCATCGTGGGCTGTCCCGCGCCCCCGCCGCTCGACGCGGGCCCGGCGGGCTCGATGGACACGCGCCCTGCAGCAGAAGAGACCACCCCGGGCGGGATCTCGACCGGCGCGGGGAAGACCTGGATCGCAGGCCTCTCGAGGCTCACGCGAGGAAGGCTCCGGAGCGCGTCGTCCTCGCGCGGGTCGCTCTCCGCCGTCGAGCTCTCTTCGCGCTCCGCCGTCGTGCGCGCGTCGCTCGCAGGGCCGCTCGCGATCCCCGCCCAGCCGGCGGCGCTCTCGGGGTCGGGCGCCATCCCCACCGTCGGCGCCGTCGGCGCAGAGAGCTCGGTGCGGAGCGGGGGCACGGACGCTGGCGCGAGGGAGCCCCTCGCGTCCAGCTCCAGCACCTCGGGGAGGCCGCCCCAGAGGACCTTCGCGATGCCGAAATCGAGGATCTTGACGCGGCTGCCCCCGGGGGCGAGCTCGTCGTCGATCACCATGATGTTCTCCGGCTTCAGATCGCGGTGGACGACCTTGGACGCGTGGGCCGCGGCCATGGCCGACGCGATCTGGTAGCCGAGCCGCACGACCTGCCGCGGCCGATCCGCGGCCGGCACGGCCTGCACCCAGTCGCGCAGCCCCCGCCCATCCAGGTACTCCATCACGATGTAGGGAGAGCCGTCCTCGACCTCACCGGAGTCGAAGACACGGACGATGCCGGGGTGGTTGATGATGTTGACGGCGATCGCCTCCTGCCGGAAGCGAGCCACGACGTCCGGCCGGCGGGCGTAGTCGCCGAGCAGCACCTTGATCGCCGCCCGCGCCCGCGTCTTCGGGTGCCGCGCCCGGAAGACGCGCCCCATCCCGCCGCGGCCGAGCTCTCCCTCGATGAGCCAGCCCTGCAGGATCGCGGGGAACGGCGCGTCCTCGTCCTCCGCGCGGCCTTCGGCCTGACGCGTCTCCATGCCTGCCCATCCTGCACCCGCGCGGCCGCCGGCGGAAGCCCCGACGCGCGCCGGCGCGCCCGACCCGCCGTCTGCACGACGGGCCGCGGGCGCGCCGGCGCGAGGGGCTCAGCTCACCCCGAGCTCGCGCAGTAGCCTGCCCACACCTCCGGGATGCGCCGCTCGCTCAGGCCCATGACGGGCGCAGGCGGCAGCCACTTCGGCTTCACCGGGGCGCGGAGCAGCTTCATGCCGGCCTGCTCCGGCGTGCGCCCCCGCTTCGCCGAGTTGCACGCGTAGCAGGAAGCGACGATGTTGTCCCAGACGGTCTTGCCACCCTGCACACGCGGGATGACGTGATCGTAGTTGAGCTCACGGGCCACCTTCTTCACGCCGCAGTACTGGCAGCAAAATCCGTCGCGCAGGAGGACGTTGAGCCTCGAGAACTTCACGCCGCGCTTCATCCCCAGCGTCGGCCGCTTCAGCCGCACCACCGCAGGCGCGTTGATGGAGAGCGACGGCGACCGGATGACATCGTCGTACACCTCGATGACCTCCACCTTGCCCAGGAAGCTCATCGTGACGGCGGTCTGCCAGGGGATGACCTTATGGGGCACCATCCATGGCGTCAAAAGCAGCGTCTGCGCGGTCATGGCCCACCTCTCTATCGTCTCTTTCTCTTCATGACGTCACTCCAGGTTAGACGCAATCGGTGCCCGGGGAGGGAGTCGAACCCCCAGATGGCTGGGTCTAAGCCAGCAGCGTTTGCCGTTTCGCCACCCGGGCAGGGTGTCACCGGTGGGACTCGAACCCACATACCCCGAAGGGCGCAGGATCTCAGCCTGCCACGTATGCCGTTCCGTCACGGTGACGTCCGCGCGACGCGGTCTGAGTGGGAGGATTCGAACCTCCAGCCCCCGGCTCCCCGAGCCGGTGCTCTACCAGGTTGAGCCACACCCAGAGGGTCTTCGTCGTGCGTCGCGGCGGAGCTGTCGCCCCTCCGCGGTCTGGGTGGGGGGATTCGAACCCCCAGTCCCCGGCTCCCGAAGCCGGTGCTCTACCAGGTTGAGCCACACCCAGAAATCTATCATCAAGATGGAATTGGCAGGCTCGCTCGCTCGGGCGCGGGCGCCCGAAGGAGCACGCTGGCGAGCGGAGCGGCCCGGTGTCCCCAGCGGGATTCGAACCCGCGCCTCCGGAGCGAAAATCCGGCCGCCTGAGCCTCTAGCGAGATGGGGACAGGGACACATGATAAGCACATGAACAGGAGAGCCGACCTGCGGCCCCGGCGCCGCGATGTCGCGGGCGCAGAGCGCCGCGAGGGGCGGCCCCTGACAGGAGCGGTGGAGGAGAATCGAACTCCCGTCGCGAGCCTGGCACGCTCGCACTCTACCGTTGAGCTACCACCGCGGGTTCATCGAAAAAAGAGGCGGGCCGCCGGGCGCCGCGCGCCCGCACATCGTGTGCGGCCGCCGGACGGCGGCCCGCCTCGGCAACGAGACGAACGAACGGGCAAAGGGCGCCGTGGGGAGGCCCCAAGGGGGAACTGCCAAGCGGCATGGTAACCCACGAGCATTGGCCCGTCCGGTGGAGCGACGAGGGGTCGAACCTCGATCCCTGCCGTGCGAAGGCAGTGTTCTCCCGGTTGAACTATCACCCCGAGCCAGCGGCTCTGGCGTCAGATCTTCATCATCGAACATCCATCTCCTTGTCTCCCCACGTCCGTTACCTCCTTTACCTCCTCGCCCATTGGACGATCACTCATCGTTCTTATTGGGATCATCGCGCTCCTTTTTTTGCGGCGGGGCGTGAAGGAATCGAACCTTCTCGCAGGAGTTTTGGAGGCTCCGCCGTCTCCATGACGCACACCCCTAGGCGCCCCCGAGGAGGATCGAACTCCCCTCACCTGATCGACAATCAGGCTGCCTCACCAGATGCATACGAGGGCAAACCAGCGCCGCCGACGGGATTCGAACCCGCGTCATCCAGATTAACGGGTAACCGTCCTCCTTCGGCCCGGATCGGGCAAATGGTGGAGAGCGGAATGTCAGGTGCTCTACCAGGCTGAGCTACGGCGGCAAGGTCGGGATCCGAGAACCGTCGTCCTCCGGCCCGGATCGGGCGAGAGAGCGGGCGACGGAGAGAGGATCCCGGCGCCCCCGGCGGGACTCGAACCCGCATCGACCGGCTTCGTAGGCCGGCCCCTATCCATTCGGGCTCGGGGGCTGTTGCTGAGAGCGGGACGCTGGAGTCGAACCACGAGAACTGTCCCTCTGAGGCCCGGGAGATCCCGGGCAAAGGGTGAAGGACAGGCGCCATCCATCATGGCGGCGTCCCGCAAAAGGAGGGCGCTCGTGAGGCGCCCTCGTCGGACGGACGGGCCGGCGGAGCCCGTCCGTCACGCTGCCTGTCACGAGACACCCCGGGTGAAATCCGCCATCACCTGGGGGGCCGCCCCGTCGAACCCCACGACATCGAGCATGCCGGGGTCCGTGGGATCGGCGATCGAGAAGCCGGTCGACGTCATGCCGACGACGATCAGCCGGGCCGGTCGGCCCATCGCCTGCCGGTATTCCCTGAGCGCCTGGAACGGGTGAACGCCGCCCGCCCAGGTCTCGTTGTCCGTGTAGATGACGAACGCGTCGACCTCTACCCGGTTCCGCTTCGCCCAGACCATCGGCAACGCGCAGTCGGTGCCGCCGAAGGGGAGGCCGCCCACCGCGCGCAGCACGTCGTCGAGGCGCTGCTCCGGCGATATCGACAGCGGCGTGAGGCCGGAGACGCCCCCGCCCCACTTGCCGCCGTAACCGCCCGACGCCGCCGAGAAGCCGACGACGCCGTACTCGCGCTCGATCCTCGCCGTCGCCACGGCCATGGCTGCGCTCGCCACGCGCGGCGTCAAGCCAGGGACGCCAGCGATGGATCCGCTGGTCATGGACCCGGAGATGTCGAGCGCCAGGAGGTGCTTCTTCCCCGTCGGCTCGACCGCCCGGAACGCGAGGTAAAATGCCTCGTTCAGCGCGTCGACGACCTCGCGGACCCGGGGTCCACGAGAGCGCGTTGGCGCGCCGGCGAGCGCGCTCGCCGTGGCCCTGCTCATAGACCTTGAGGGCCGAGAGCACGGCGATGGGGTGGACCCGGGCCGCGCGCAGGCGCCCGGCGTCGGTGAGCTGTCGCGCCACCCTGCGGGACGCGTCGCTCATCGGCGAGAGCAGGCCGATCGCGGTCATCCTCCCCAGGTTCCGGAGGAGCGCTGTCTGAGGCATGTGCTCGAGCAGCGCCTCCCAGACCGCGGGGTCGCTCTTCCACTCGGTCAGGAGCATCTCGTGGGTGAAGCGATGCTGCCTGATCAGCGCGGTGACCTGCTTGCGGTTCGTCGCCGCGCCGAGCGACTCGAACGCGCGCACCGCGTCCGGCAGATCGGTCATGGGCAGCGCCTTGCCGCGCGCCGACTCCTTCCCGAGCGCCTCGATGCCGCCGACGATCCAGCGGTAAAGGGCGTCGTGCTGCGGGGTCGGCGCGACCGGGTGCGCGAGCCGCAGGAGATCGCGGTGGCTGAAGCCGTCGCGTTGCTGGTACTTCATCGCCTGGTACGCGACCCTGTCGACGGGCTTGTCGTTGTACCAGGCGGCGACGGCGGACCGGAGCCCGCGCCCCCACTTGCGGAACCCTTGCACATCCCGGGTGAAGTGGAAGAGATCCGTCCCCGTACGGCACACCTCGGGCAACGCCGCGAGGGCGGCCTGACGGGTCTCGAGCTTCGCGTCGGCGGCGGCGATCGCGAGCGCGAAGATCGCGGGCGCGTTCTTCGGCGCTCGCCCCGAGCCGCTGATGTCGACGATGCGCTGCACGGCGCGGGGCCCGTCCGCGGCGAGGCACGCCTCGACGGCGCGGGCGTTCTCCACCGTGAGCTTCCGCTCGGTCGCGTAGTAGGTCCCCCCCTCGGCGCCGAGGATCAGCCAGCGGTCGAGCCTCGCCCACTCGTCGAGGGCGAAGGTGAAGCCGCCGGCGCTGTTCTTCGCCTGATCGGCGCGGGCCTTCTGCCGCTGGGGGGTGACCAGCGCGGCGAAGTGCTTCAGATAATCGGCCATCACACCACCTCCGGCCCGGACCCCGGGCAAAAGAGGACGGATAAAAGAGCGTGCTCGGGTTGATCTCCCAAAGATAACCGAGCCCGTTCGACCCGTCCTGGGTGGGCGTACGGGGATCGAACCCGCCTACGCAGGGTCACAACCTGCCCTCTTCACCAGAAGAGAAACACCCACGCAAACCATCGTCGGGATGGCCGGAATCGAACCGGCGGATCTCCTCACCCCAGATGAGGCGCCTTTCCACTAGGCTACATCCCGCAGCGCCAGCTCGAACGAGGCGCCGACGCGCCCCCGGCTGGCGGCGAGCCGGCGCCTCGCGTGAGCGAAACGGGCCTGCCTCCCGCGATGGGGGCGCGGCTCCGGCGGGAGGAATCGAACCTCCAACCACCCGCTTAACAGGCGGGCGCTCTGCCATTGAGCTACACCGGAACATGGAGGCGCAGCGCGCCTCCATCTACGTCATCCTAAATTGTCACAGATCAGGTGTCCCCGACGCCGGCGCGGCTGCGCCGACGAGGACAGGTGGACCCGAGAGGAATCGAACCTCCAGCCGTCCGCTTAAGAGGCGGCTGCTCTATCCATTTGAGCTACGGGTCCGCGCGGAGGGCGCACCTCCGCCTGGCCTGCTGTGTCGGCAAGCCAATGCACGTCGACCATTCCGCGAAAGCATTACCGGGCGCCGCGAACGCGCGCCGCGGCGCTCATTCTCGAATCGAATGCTCCCAACGCATTCTCTGCCGCGCCTCCTTTCTCCGGGCGCAACTCCCCCACCGCAGCGCGCGACGACGTAGCGCGCCGCGCGCAAGACAACTCATCTCCTCGACCCGCCGGCAGCCTGCGATCCACAGCAGGCCGAAAGCCCACAGCAGCTCTCCAGCCCACCGGCAGGCCGACAGCCCACGGCAGATCTCCAGCCCACGAGCGGGCCGATAGCCGCAACGAGCCGACAGCCCACAAGCCCCCAGAACGCCGAAGGCCGCCTGGGTTTCCCGAGGCGGCCTTCGCGAACGTCGTCGATCGACGCGTGCTTAGCTGCCTCTAGGCGCTATTCTCCGGGTTACCGAGCTTCCGCGACGGACGGAGGCCGCAAGGGTAACCTGGATTATGCGCCCAATGTTCATCGCCCAGCAGGCGATCCCATGCCATGGTCGCATCGGGCGTTCCCGACTTGGACAGGATGGTGACGATCTGCAGGTTGTGGCGGCGGCTGAACATGGCGAATCCTCGTGTTCCGATTAAGTACTCCCCTTGGACGGGCTGCGCAACAGAAAAGTTCCTCGAGTCGATTCTTTTTTCGCCGCCTTCAACGCCTTCAGCATTGGCACGCTCCCTCGGCGCTCGCCGGTCCGAGCGCGGTCGGTGCAGTCCTCGATGCAATCGACGAGCCGCGCCATTTTCTTTTTCCAGGCACCCGCCCTGGGCCTGCATATGCCGAGGGCGTCACGCACGACCCACGACGGCGCTCAGGCACCCTGAGCCAGGAGTGACAGCAGCAGGCGACCGCGCGCAGCGCACCTCGTGGCCTATTTCGTGCTGGCGCTGGCGCTGGCGCTGACGTTGAGCCGGACTCGCTCGTCGCAGCCGCCACCAGAGACGACCAGCTGACCGCCCTGCACTTTCACGTCGGCCTCGCTCCCAGCCGGCCAGCGCAGCGCCACCATCGCCCGGCCGGAGCGCGCGTCATAGAACGTCCGCTCGCGGTAGCTCGCGCCGTCCCGGCAGCGCATCTCGTCGTTAACCTCTCCGTCGTAGACCGCGCCAGCGCCGTCGAAGGTGCTCTCGACCACGAGCAGCCCCCCCTCGACCGAGCCGCTCACGCTGCGTATCCCATGGCAGTGCGCGGGCCAGCCCCCCGAATGACCGCCGTTCACGACCAGGAACCCGTCCGGCTTGCGGGGGAAGACCACATGGTTGCTGTGGTGCACGTACATCATGTAGTCGCGAGGGAAGACCCACGGCGCATCGCCGGCGCACGGGCTGTCCGCCCACCTCGAGTCGGGCCTGCACAGGCGCTCTCGCGCCGCGGCCTCGCTCGTCGCCTCGCCGGGCGCCCCCTCGGCGGCGCCGATCCGCGCGAGGAGCTCGGTCCACCCCTTCACGAGATCGGCGCCCTCGAGGTCGGCCTTGCGGACCTCCACGGTGCAGGTCGATCTGCCGGCGAGCTTGCCGCGCGTGGCCGCCGAGGGCTTGAGCAGGTGCGCGTTGGCATAAGCGACCCGGGCCGCCTCGGCGTCGCCCGCCCTGTCGCGCAGGAGCCCGAGGTTGAACCAGATCTGGGAGCGCAGCTCGGGATCGCCCGCCCCCGCGAGCGCCGCGTCGAAATCGCTGTCCGCCGCGCCGCTGTCGCCCGCGGTCAGGTGCGCGAAGCCTCGCTCCGCGAGCGCCCGCGCGTCGCTCGGGTCCGCGGCGATCGCCTCGGTGAACGCCTGGATGGCCGCGTTGAAGTCCTGCTTCTTGGTCGCGAGCCGGCCTCTCGCCAGCGCGGCCTTGTACGTGGCGAGGGCCTGCTTCTCCTTCTCGGTGAGCGGGCGCGCGCTCGGCGCGGGCAGGGCCGGTGACGCCGGCGACGCGGGCGGCGCGGCGCTGCTCGCCGACACGACGGCGGCAGGTGAGCTCGCCGCGACGGGCGGCGCGCTCTCGGCGGTCGGCCGCGGCGGCTGGTCACGGCAGCCCGCGGCCACGCACGCCGCGATGAAGCCGAGCGCGAAGCGCCTCTCGATTTCGCGCGTGCCGTGACAGCCGGTGATGTCGGTGGTCATGGTGCGCATCCTCGCCCGTCCGGGTCGAGCCTGTCACCGCAGATCGACACTGGCAGGCCGCGCTCCTCGCGCGCCGCATCAGCGCAGCCTGCGAGCTTTCGGGAGGACGGGTCGCCTCTCGTGCGTGGTCGCACCGGAGCGCGACAGCGCGCTACAGGGCGCCGACGCGCTCCGCGGCCGCCTCGGCGGAGCGCACGGCGGCGTCGATCCCGGAGCCGTGGAACGCCGATCCGGCAAGGAGCACGCCGCTGCCGGCGAGCGCCTGCTCGGCCTCTCGGACCCGCGCCGCATGCGCAGGAGTGGAGACCGGGAGCGCGCTCGACCAGCGCGAGACCCACGCGCGCTCGGAGGGCCCGTGCACGCGCAGCACGCGCGCGAGCGAGGCCTCGGCGCGCGCCGTCCAGGCGTCGTCGCCCATCTGCTCGAGGTCCGCCGGATCCGGGCGGAAGAAGAGGCGAAGCGTGACGTGGCCGGCGGGGGCGCGCTCGGCGAACTTCGAGGTCGTGAACGTGCACGCGCGGAAGCCGTGCGCCTGGTGCCCCGCGGCGACGACGAAGCCGGTGCCGTCGAGCGGGTGCTCGATCGCGGCGCGCGGGTACGCCAGCGAGACGGTCACGCTGGAGAGCGTCTCGGCGTCGCGGAGCGCCCGCCCCGCCTCGCCGAGCAGCGCGGCCGCGCCGGCGGCGTGGGTGGCGAGGACGACCGCGTCGGCGTCGATCTCGGCCCCTCCGGCGAGCGCGAGGCGGAAGCCGCCGGCCACCTTCGCGAGCGAGGCAACCGCTGCGGAAGTGCGCACCTCGACGCGCCCCGCGATCGCGAGCGCGAGCGTCTCGGTCAGCTGCGCCATCCCGAGGCGGAAGGTCCGGATCCCCTTGCCGAGCTCGTCGCGCGGCACCTGGAAGCCGAGGAACTCCGCCGCCTCGCCCGGCGCGAGCTCCCGCAGCGCGACGCCGTCGAAGCCGAACGACCGGTGCGTCTCCTGACCGACGAGATCGCCGGCGATGCCGAGCGCGCTCGCCAGCCCAGGGACGGCCTCGCTCCGCGCGATGAACCCCTCGGCGCCGAGCTCGACGACGAAGCCCGAGGCCCGCACCGTCCAGAGCTGCCCGCCGACCCGCGGAGCCGCCTCGACGAGCGTCACCTGGTCGCCCGCCATCGCTCGCCGGAACGCAACGATGCACCCGGCCAGACCGCCTCCAATGACGGCAACGCGTCGCATCGCGCCTCTATACCACGAGGCGATAACAATGTGAGAAGCACTGCATCCGGCGAGCAGGATCCGCCCGGGTTCGCCCGCCGGCGATACCACTGTGAGAAACACTCCATTCACCGACCGGGAACAACCCGAGTTCGCCCGCTCGCCCGCTCAAGCGCTCAAGGAACGCTCGCCGGCGCGCGCGCATCGGTTTAGAATGCCTCCATGGTGAGGATATCAAAGTATTTCGACGTCAAGAAAGACGCCTATGGCCGCGAGTACATGGAGGTGTACTTCGACGGGATCGCCCTCCTCAGGCTCGTCATGACCAACAAGGGGACGGCCTTCACGCCGGAAGAGCGCGTGAACCTCGGGCTCGACGGGCTGCTCCCGCCGCAGGTCAACACCATGGAACAGCAGCTCGCCCGCGTCTATGGCGGGTTTCGCCGCGAGCCGACGCCGATCGCCAAGTATCAGTATCTTCGGGCGCTCCAGGAGCGCAACGAGATCCTCTACTATGCGCTGCTCAATCGCCACCTCGGCGAGATGCTGCCCATCGTCTACACACCGACCGTGGGCGAGGCCGTGCAGCAGTTCAACTTCCTCTATCAGAGCGCGCGCGGCGTCTCGTTCTCTCCCGTGAACATCGATCGCGCCCAGCGCGTGCTCGCGAGCTTCCCGTGGGAGGACGTGCGCATGATCGTGGCGACCGACTCCTCCGCGATCCTCGGCATCGGCGACCAGGGTTACGGCGGGCTCGCCATCCCGATCGGCAAGCTCGCGCTCTACACGGCGGGCGGCGGCGTGAGCCCGTTCCACACGATGCCCGTGGTCCTCGACGTGGGGACCGACCGGGCCGATCTCATCGAGGACCCGTTCTACCTCGGTGTTCGCCAGCGCCGCCTGCGCGGCGACGCCTACTTCGACTTCTTCGACAGGTTCGTCGAAGCCGTGAAGAGCAGCTGCCCCCGCGCCGTCATCCAGTGGGAGGACCTCTCCAAGGAGGCCGCCTTCTCCGTGCTGGATCGGTACCGGAAGGTGATCCCCTCCTTCAACGACGATATCCAGGGGACAGGGGCAGTCACCCTCGCGGGCGTGGTCGCCGCGTGCAGGCTGCGCGGCGAGCGGCTCAGGGACCAATCGGTGGTCATCCACGGCGCGGGCGCGGGCGGCGTCGGCGTCGCCTGGGCCATCTGCCAGGGGATGCTCCGCGAGGGGCTCACCGAGGACGAGGCGCTCGCCCGCATCTTCGTCCTCGACTCCAAGGGCCTGCTCGCGAAGGACCGCCCGATGGAGGAGTACAAGCGCAAGTTCGCGCAGGATCCGGGGAAGATCGCCGCGTGGAAGAAGGCCGGGGCCGTGCCGACGCTGCTCGAGACCCTCGAGAACACGCGCGCGACCGTGCTCCTCGGGCTGTCCGGGCAGCCGCGCTCGTTCAGCGAGCCCGTGATCAAGGCCATGGCCGCCAACACCCCGCGGCCGGTCATCTTCGCCCTCTCCAACCCGACGAGCGCCTGCGAGGCGCTCCCCGAGGAGATCCTCGCCCTGACCGAGGGCCGCGCGCTCGTCGCGACCGGCAGCCCGTTCCCGCCCGTGGAGCGCGACGGCAAGACCATCCCCATCGGCCAGGGGAACAACGCCTTCATCTTCCCGGGGCTCGGGTTCGGATCCATCCTGTCCGACGCGCGCGAGATCACGGACGGCATGGTGCTCGCGGCGGCGTATGCGCTCGTCGACTACACGGCGGAGAAGCACCTCGACAACGGGCTCATCTACCCGCCCGTGGAGGAGCTCCAGGAGGTCTCCACGCGCGTCGCCATTGCGGTCATCCGCGCGGCGTTCGAGGACGGCGTCGCGAGGAGCACGAAGGTCGACCCCGGGAATGTCGAGGCCTATGTGAAGGCGCGGTTCTGGCAGCCGAAGTACCTGCCGTTCGTCCGCGGCTAGCGCCTGGCGCGGTGGGGCGCCCGCGGCGCGCGCCGCGGGCGGCGCGCTCCACCTCAGCCGAGCTGGGACAGGAACTTCCGGAGCTGCTGCGCCTCCACCATCGTCATCACCGGGACGAGCCAGGCCTCGAGCGAGGTGGTGTCGCGAAACGCCTTTCGGCTCGAGTTGTGCGCGTCCCGGATGAGGCGCTCGACCTGGAGCCCCAGGATCGCGTTCGACACCGGCAGCAGGTAGGCCGTCCGGTGCACCGTGGCGTTCTGGACCCGCATCATCTCCAGGAACTTCTCCGCGCTCTCGGGCGCGAGCACGTCGACCTGGAGCAGCTCGATGCAGACGACAGCGCCGTGCCGGTTCTGGGTCACGACGCCCTGGATCCGGGCGATGCACGCGTCGACCTCGCCAGCCGGGAGCGGTGATGCGAGCCTCACCTCGATGAGACGACCGGCCCTGTTGTCAACGGAGTACATGAGCGAAATTCACCCTAACGTAGACGTCCAGACCAGAGCGCGTCAATGAACGGCGGTTCCATGCGGTGCGGCTCCGTACGCGCGCACACGTCATCGACGGTTTTTGTCAGCGCCCTCATCAAGCACCACAGAAAAAACCGTCTGCGACGGCGTTCACGCGTCGGACGAGAAGATCACCTTCCCGGCGCGCGCCTCTTCCTCGGAGGCCGCCTCCCGCTCGGCCTCGAGGGCCTTCGCCTCGGTCTCCAGATCGGGAAAGCGGTACCGGATCCCCTCGCCTGCCTCGAGGTCGACGTCGCCCCCGAGGGCGACCACCTCGCGGGTGATCTCCTCGGAGCGCGGCGGCTCCCCCGCCGCCTCCTGCCACGCCCGCTGGAGCACCGCCTCCGTGATCGGCTCCCGGCCCTGCCTCGCGCCGACGCGGGCAAGGATCGCCCGTAGCACGGCCCGCCGGCCGTTCCGCCGGGCGAGCCTCCGCTGCTTCAGCGGGCGCAGGAGCGCCCGGCCGAGCGGCAGCGCGAAGAGCGCGAGCGAGAAGACGAGCGGCACCACCCCGAGCGCGACCGCCGTCCCCGTGGCGGGCAGCTCCGCCATCGGGACGCCCCGCGCCAGGAGCCCGAGGTTGTCCAGCGTAAGGTGGGCCCCGAGCGCGTAGAGGCTCATCAGCAGGTTGAACCCGTTGAGCGCCACGATGAGCGCGTTCATCCCCGGCCCGTTCCCGGTCAGCGGAGGCAGCTCCTCGCGCTCCGCCCAGACCGGCGCGGGCGCCCGCGCCGGCGCCTCCGCCGCCGTCCGCCGGATCGCCTCGAACCGGTAGACGATGCCCCCCTCCTCCGACACGTCGACCGTGCCGTCGTAGTCGAGCATCAGCCGCGCCATCAGCGGATCCGCCTCGTCGCGCGAGAGCCCCGTCACGCGCATCACGTCGGCGAGCCCGATCCGGCCCCGCTGCGCGCGGATCTCGGCCAGGATGAGCTTCTCGGCCTCGAGCGGATCGCGCGGCGCCGGCGTCGGGCCGAAGAAGAACCGGTTCACCTTCTCGTAGAAGGGCGTCTCGTCGCGTCGCTGCCCGAGCGCCCCGCGGTGGCCATGCGACGAGGACCACGCCGGCTCGGCCGTCCACACGAACGGCGAGAACGGGTGGAACGTCCAGAAGATCGCGTCGAGGACCAGCCGAAAGAGGAAGTAGCCGGCGAACGATCCGGGGACGCCGTCGTGATTGCGCGAGTCGCTGCTCGAGCGGGCGAACAGCTGGGCGATCAGGATCCCGACGAAGATCACGACGTACGCGATCAGCACGATCGCGATCCACGCCCGCACGACGAAGCGAGCCACGCCGGCGGCGGCCCGGAGGACGGCCTGGAGCGCGCGCGTGAGGCGCGTGCGGGTCTCCCACGGCTTGGTGAAGCCGTGCGGGAAGCGGAAGAGCAGCTCACCTTCGGACGTCGCCTTGAGGTGGCCGCGGTGCTCGCTGACGAGCAGGTGCAGGCCGCTCTCCGCGTCGCGCAGCGGCAGGCCGCTCTTCGCCGACGCGTCGGCGAGCGTCAGATCGCCCGTGTGCCCGCGCAGGGCGGACCTCAGGACGCCGGCGGCGCGGCGGGCCTCCATCAGCTTCGGAGATTTCAGCGTCAACGGTCGCTCGCCCCTGTTCCACGGCGGCGCAGCCGCGCCCGTCGGTACGGTATCGCCGCGCTCGTCCACGGGGGCAGAACCTCCCCCGTGCCGAGCTTCATGGTGGCCCGCAGGGCTCCACGCAAAGGCCACGGCGCCTTTTTCGGGCGTCGACCCCGCCAGCGCTCGCAGCGGAGCCTCGCGTCAGCCGCCGCGAGCGCGGCGGTGCCTCGCGTCATCCGCCCGCGCTCGCGGCCGGAGGCGGGCGCGATCTCGGCGTGGCGTCGACCATCCGCACCTCCAGGCCGAGCGCGTCGCGCAGCATCCCCGCCTTCGCGACGACCGTCCACTCCTCGAGCGCCCGGTCCTCCGCGCCCTGCACCTCGATCACCAGCGTGTCGCCCTCGATGCGGCCGCTCACCTCCGCGACCTTGGCCCGGTGCTCGCGATCGAGCGCGTCGGCGATGCGGAGGATCGACGCCATGGACTTCACCTTGGCGCGCGCGTCGCGCGAGAGCGCGCGGAAGTTGTCGTGGTCCATGCTGGGCGGCGACTTCCTGTGGTAGCGCGCGATGTTCGCGACGATCGCGCGCTCCTCCGGGGTCAGGCCCATGAGGTCGCTGTGGGCGATGACGTAATAGCTGTGCTTGTGGTGCCCCTCGTAGCGGACGAAGTCGCCGATGTCGTGGAGCAGGGCCGCCGCGCGCAGGAGGATCCGGTCGCGCTGGCCGAGGCGATGGCGCGGCGCGAGGTCGTCGAACAGCCGCTCGGCGAAGCGGGCCACGAGCGCGCCGTGCTTCTCGTCGAAGTGGTAGCGGCGGCCGAGCCGGACGCAGGCGTCGCTGACCGCGGCGGCCTCTCCGCGGAAGTCGGGGCCGAGGAAGTGGGCGTGGGCGAGATCGACGAGCACGCCCTCCTTGAGCCCGACCCCGGGAGCGACGATGACCCGCTGCACGAACGCCCGGGCGATGCGGCCCAGGATCGTCGCCGCGGGGACGATGGTGTCGGCGCGGTCCGGGCGCAGGCCGTAGATCTGCGCGCGCTCCTCGGGCGTCTTCGACGCCATCTCGTCGAGCAGGCGGGACATCGCGGCCACGTCGATCGCCCGCCCCTCCGCGGACCCGGCCGGCGCGGGGCAGAGCTCCGCGAGCGTCTCGATGTTGCCGCCCGTGCCGACGAGCAGATCGATCCCCGAGCCCGACCCCTCGCCGAGCAGCTCCACGATCTCGCGCGTGGCCTCGACCATGACGCGATCGACGTACTCCTCGACGAGCCGCCGGTGCCCCGCGTCGACCGGGCGGCGATCCTCGAGGAAGGCCTCGACCATCCGCACCGTCCCCACGGGGAGCGAGCGCGAGAAGACGGCCCCGCGGCCGCGGAGCAGCGTGAGCTCGGTGGAGCCGCCGCCGATGTCGACGAGGAGCGCGGTCCGCTCGCCGAGCGCGACGCGCTCGCGGACGGCGAGCTGGACGAGGCGCGCCTCCTCGACCCCCTCGATGACCTCGATGTGGACGCCGGCCTCGCGCGCGGCGCGCTCGACGAAGAGGTCGCCGTTCTGGGCCTCGCGCGCGGCGCTCGTCGCCACCGCGCGGTAGCGGTCGACCTTGGCCGCATCCATCGCCGCGCGGAAGCGCCGGAGCGCCTCGCAGGCGGCGCCGATGACCCCCGACTCGAGCCGGCCCTTCGTGAACACGTCGTGCCCGAGACGCACCGACGCGCGATCCGCATGGACATCGCGGAACGGGTGGAAGCGCGGCGCGTCGGGCGCGCCGGTCGCGGCCCCGGCGAGCGCCGGATCCCAGCCGGCCCCGAACGCCCCGAGCGCCGGAGGATCGACGTCGACGATGCGAAGCCGGATGGCGTTGGATCCGATGTCGATCGCAGCGAGCCGCGCCATGTCGGGAGAAGTAGCGAAGCTCCGGGCGGTTGGCTACTCTCATGCCGCTCATGTCGAGGAAGCTTCATCAAGGCTCGGGGGCTCCCCATCTCGGCCCCCTTCAGCATCGGCCTTCAGCGCGCACGCTCGCGCCCGGGCAGGCTCGGGACGCGCGCCGTCTCCTCGGCGGCGCGCGACGGGCGGCGCGCCTCGCGCTGGGGATCGCGACCGCGGCGCTCGCGCTGGCGGCGTGCAGCGGCGGCGAGGCGCGCGCGCCGAACCCGATGCGCGCCCTCGACGAGCGCAGGGCGATCGAGGTGATCCGCCGGGCGATGGCGCACGAGGGCGCGCAGCCGGCGCGCGGGCGCGAGGTCGAGCTGACCAGCGGGCAGAAGGTGCGCGTCGATGTCGGCGTGCAGAGCCGCTCGTACGGCGTCGTCTACGTGACCGAGGAGGACGCCCAGGCGCTCGGCGCCGCGATCCCGCCGCCGAACGGCCGGGACGAGAAGCTGCGCGTCGTCCGCGGCGGGCCGGACGGGGCCATTCGCCTCGTGCTCCTCTACCAGCAGAACTACCTCTATGACGACCTCGTCGGCGAGTCGCACGAGCGCACGACGATCACCGCCGAGCGCGAGCTGACGCGCGACGTGCAGGACTTCATCACCTACGCGCGGACGCAGAAGTTCCAGTGAGCGCGCTCGAGGAGGACGGGCCGGCGCGCCGCCGGGGGCACCGGAGAGAGCGAGACGCCGAGGAGCGCGCGCGACGCGCGCTAGGCGGCGGTGGGTTGCTCCTCGTCGCCGGGCTCGCGCTGGTCGGCGTCGGGCCGTCGGACGCGGGCATGGGGCTCACGGTGCTCGCGCTCCTGGTGCTCATCTACGGGATCCACAGCTTCGGCCGGCTGGGGACGGAGCGGGACGGACGGAGCGAGCAGGCGCGGGCTCCGTCGCGTTGAGGCTTGCGGAGCGGGGCGCGTTCGACCAGCATCCGCCGCCATGAATCGCCCTACGCGCCAGCACCAGCACCTCACCCTCAAGGTCACCCAGAAGCAGGAGCGGAGCACCCAGAGCTCCCGGAAGCCCGGCCGCAAGCACAAGCGCTGGAGCAAATCCCTCGCGCAGTACGCGCCGCTCGTCGCTGGCGCCGAGACGGCCGCCTCCGCCGAGAGCTGAGCTCCCGCCGCCGGCCGAGGACGCCCTGGCGCCCGGCCTTCACGATTTCTCTCTACACGTAACTTTTCAATACTATCGCATGCCGGCGCAGGCCGCCTCCGCTTCCGACGAGGCGGCGGCGCCTCCGCCCGCGATGGCCGCTGTGCCGCCCGTGCCGTGACTGCGGCGCCTCCGCCCGCGATGGCCGCTGTGCCGCCCGTGCCGCGAGCCGCTACGGCGGATGTGCCGCCACTGTGCGACGCGGCCACCGCACCGCGGTCTCTCCGTGGTTCGTGGATTTCGTGATGGGGTCGCGCTCATCTCGCCACGTAGCCAAGAGAACACCCCCTCTCGGCGTCTGATACGCGATCGCCAGGCGGCCTGTCACCCACTCCGCGCGAGACGGGCGCGCCGGCTCCGCGCGCATGGCGCGCGAAGGGCCCACTCCATCTCTCGCGCAAGGAAGGATCCATGCCCGCTCGTCCTCCGTCACGCGCTGCCCGCGCGGCAGCGTCGCTTTTGTGCTCCCTCGTCGTCGGCGGCACATCGCTCCTCCCGGGGTGCCTGAGCCGCCCGATAGCCCATCAGGACACGCGCACGACTGGCACCGTCGTCGAGCGGCTCCCGCGGCGCGTCGACAAGATCGATCTCCTGCTGACCATCGACAACTCGTCGTCGATGAAGGACAAGCAGGACATCCTCGCGCTGGCCGTTCCCGACCTCGTGAGGCGCCTGGTCGACCCCCGGTGCATCGATCCGCTGGACCCCCTGAAATCGTCCCCGCCGGGGGAGGACGGCCGCTGCCCGAGCGGCAAGGAGCGCGAGTTCGAGCCCGTCGTCGACATCCACATCGGGATCATCAGCACGAGCCTCGGCAGCCATGGCGCGGACTCGTGCCCCGAGGGACCGCTCGTCTTCAACAACGACAGGGGACACCTCGTCGCCCGGAGCGACAGGGACGACCACAACGACGCAGACAACGACCCGCCGACCTACCAGAACATGGGGTTCCTCGCCTGGGATCCAGAGCAGAAGCTCAGCCCCGCGGGCGAGTCGATCCTCGACGACGGCGCGGGACGCGGCCTGGTGCCGGCGCTGACGAACATGGTCCGAGGGGTGGCCGACAACGGCTGCGGCTTCGAGTCGCAGCTGGAGAGCTGGTACCGCTTCCTCGTGGACCCCGCGCCCTACGAGACCCTCGAGGTGGTGAACGGCAAAGCGGAGCGGCGCGGCGTGGACAGGAAGCTCCTGGATCAGCGCAAGGCGTTCCTGCGGCCGGACTCGCTCCTCGCGATCGTCATGCTGTCGGACGAGAACGACTGTTCCATCAAGGAGGGAGGGAACGCCTTCTGGGTCGCGAGGCAGAAGGACGACGACGGCGACGTTTTTCGGATGTTCGCGCCGCGAAGGGAGTGCGCGGAGAAGGGCCTGGACGACCCGTGCTGCAAGTCCTGCGGGTCGGACAGGGGCGAGTGCCCGCTGGACGAGGAGACCTGCGGACCGGATGGACAGCCCAAGACGCTCTTCCCGAACGAGGACCCGCACAACCTGCGCTGCTTCGACCAGAAGCGCCGGTTCGGCATCGATCTGCTCTACCCGATCGACCGCTACACGGACGCGCTCACGCAGGCGCGGATCCAGGATCACCAGGGCAATCTCGTCGACAACCCGATCTTCTCGGATCTCGACCCGGACGACGAGAACAGCGCGGTCCGTCCGCCGGAGTACGTGTTCTTCGCGGGCCTCGTGGGCGTCCCGTGGCAGGACATCGCGCGCCAGGACGACGCGGGCCAGCCCGATCTCCGGGAAGGCAGGGACCAGGACGGCAACCGCGTCGGCGGCTTCAAGAGCGCGAAGGAGCTGAGCGCTCCCAACGCGAGCTTCGCGAGCACCTGGGACATCATCCTCGGAGATCCGAAGTCGCGCCGGAGCCCCGGCGATCCCCACATGATCGAGTCGCCGCTCCCTCGCGACGGCGAGAACCCGATCACCGGGACGCGCATCGCCGGCCCGGACTCGCCGGACGACGCCAACGACATCAACGGCCATGAATGGAACCCCAACCCGGGTTTCGGCGACCTCCAGTACGCTTGCACGTTCCGGTTGCTCGATCCCGTGACGGGCGATGACTGCAAGGGCAGTGAAGACCGAGACAGCCCCCTGTGCAAGGACAACCCCGACGGCACCGACAGCAACCTCCAGGTCAGCGCGAAGGCCTATCCGGGCCTGCGGCAGCTCGAGCTCATCCGGGACCTCGGGGAGCAGGGCATCGTCGGCTCGGTGTGCCCGGCGCAGCTCGAGTTCACGGGAGAGGACCGGCTCGACTTCGGCTATCGGCCGGCGATCGGCGCGATCGTCGATCGCCTGAAGACGAAGCTCGGCGGGCAGTGCCTGCCCCGCGCGCTCCAGCCGAACGAGAGCGGACAGGTCAGCTGCCTCGTCCTCGAGGCGCGGAGCACAGCCGAGGGGAAGTGCGGCTGCGACGGGCTCACGGCGCGGCGGGAGGTGCTCCGCGAGAACCTCGCCGCGAAGCGGATGGTGCTCGAGGATCCGGTGGCGGCGGCGAACGGCTGGAACTGCGTCTGCGAGGTCGAGCAGCTGAAAACGCCGGACGAGCTCGCGGCGTGCCAGAACACGGTGCCTCCTGCGCCGGTCGAGGTCGGCGGCGAGAAGGTGCACGGGTGGTGTTATGTCGACCCGCGGCTCGGCTTCGGCCGAGACGAAGTCGTCGCCAAGTGCCCGTCCACAGAGCGCCGCCAGGTCCGGTTCACCGGCGACGGCGCAGCCCTGGACGGCGCGACGCAGTTCGTCATCTGCACCGGCGACACCGCCAACCAGTAGCGCGGCGCCAACAGCAGCGATCCGCTGCGCTGGCCGCGGTCGTCGAGAGGGTCGAGCTTCGGTGGTCCGGAGCGGCGCTCGGGCAGGCGCCGCTCGCCCCGAACCCGCGCTTCGTGGATCTTTGCAATCAGCGTGAAGGGCCGCCTTCTCGGCGCGAAAGCCGATAGACTGCGATGCGTGGACTCCACGGCACACCACGGCGCGGAGCGGCCTCCGTCGATTCCTCCTTCAGCCAGGTACAACCCCGAGCACGGCACGTTCGAGCTCGTGGAGACCGACGCCGACGGCCGTCGCTCGGGCGAGTGCCACGTCTACCGCGCGAGCGACGGCTCGTTGCTCTCGCGGTGCTGCTACGCGGGCGGGGTGAAGGACGGGCCGTTCACCTTGTTCCACCCGAACGGTCAACCCGCGCAGCGCGGGCGCTACCGGGGCGGCGAGCTCGACGGCGAGGTGGTGGTGTACGGCAGCGACGCCCCGACGGAGCTCAGGCTACGACCGTGCTGTGTGCCGCCCGGCGCCTGGGAGCTGCGAACGCGCTATCGACAAGGGAGCATCCTGCGCCAGGTCTTTCACGACCGCGACGGGCACCCGATCTCCGCGGACGGCTCCCGCTGGCCCGACCGACCCGCCGGCGTCGCCGGAGAGGCCGACTACGACCACGGCTCGCAACGATGGCTGGTCCGCGAGGAGGACGACGCCTCGGCCTCGCTCATCGACCGTTACTTCACGCGCGAGGGCAAGCCCTCTCAGGAGATCGAGATTCGCGCTGGCGCGCGTCATCGCGAGCTCCGGTACGACGCGCTGGGCCGCCCTTCCGAGGAGCGGCACCTCGATCCCCAGGGACGCTTCCACGGCCCGTCCGTCCGCTGGTTTCCCGATCCGGACACGAGCCCTTACCTCGACCGGCGCGTGCGCGAGGAGCGCGGCCAGTACACGCACGGTCACCCGGTCGGAGCGTTCACGGGGCTCGACGCGGACGGGGGGCCGGTGGTTCGACGCGAGCTCGGCGCGGCCCTCGACGAGGCGAGCCTCGGCGCGTCGCCCGCGCTCGCCGAAGACCTCGCGGCATGGGACGCCGAGCGCGTCTGGGCCCTCGCGCGAGAGCTCTTGCAGGACGGCCGCGCGCGCGAGGCCTGCTGCGCCGCGGCCCGCGCGGCGGCCCGCGGGGGCGAGCGAGAGAGGCTCGCCGAGTTCCTGCGCGGCGCGACGCTGCAGCCGAAACCCGAGGTCGTGGAGCAACGCGGGCGAGCGCTGCTCGACGCGTCCGACACGACCGCGCTCGGCGTCCTGGACGAGCTCTTGCTCGGCGCCGAACCGAGCGCAGCTTACCGCACGCTCGCCGCCGTCTTCCGGGGCTCGCGTCGCGTTGCGCTCTCGCTCGTCGAGGCGGCGCTGCTGCTCGTGCCCGAGCGCCGCTCGACCTGCATCACGCGCGCGCTCCTGCGGCTGGAGCTCGGCGACACGCGCGGGGTGCTCGAGGACGCCGACCGCGTCGAGGCCGAGGCCCCCGGCGTGGCCGAGCACCTCAGGACCTTCGTGCGGCTGCTGTACCCGGAGTTTGCTTTCTGGCCGGCGCGCCAGGCCATCGATCCGGTGCCCGGCGACGCATCGGCCACGGTCGAGCTCGATCAGCCGATCGAGCAGGTTCGGCAGAAGATCCAGCTCTACGCCACCCGCTTGCTGCGCCTGCGCGAGGCCGTGCAGCGCAGCCTGCCGGGCACGGAGCCCTGTCCGTGGCTCCCGCCCGACCTGTCGCACCTCTTGCCGGACGGGCCGGTGGAGCTCGCGCGGACGGAGGCGACCTTGACCGAGGAGACCGAGAATGGCGTCGAGACAGTCGAGCTCACCGTGGACGAGGCGCTCGACCCAGGAGCCCTGCCGGTCTCTCTCCTGATGCGGAGGGCCCGAGCCGAGTGGGCCGCCCTCTGCTGGCTTTGCTGGTCAGCCGGCCTCGACCAGGTCGCGCTGCCGGAGCGCATCGCGCACCGGCCCGACTTCACGGCGGCGGTCAACATGTCGCTCACCCGCTGGTTCCGCGCGCGCGACCAGCTGCAGAGCGGCGGGCTCGTCAGCCGGGCGCGCGGCGTGCCGGGCTTCCTCTGGGAAGGGCACGACATCGGCGAGCTCGACCCCACGCTCGCGGGCATCGCGGCCGACGAGTACTTCGAGATGCGATGCCTGTTCGTCTGGCTCATGTTCCGGGAGAACGTCTCCCCGTTCCAGAGCGATATCCGCGCGGCGTGAGCGCCGCGTCAGGGCGGCTCTGGCTTCTTCCGGCGATGGGAAGCAGCCGTCGCGGACGAGGCGGGCAGGACGCCGGCGCTGTCGCTCGCGCCTCGTGACGCACCATCTCGCCACAGCGGACAGGTCGAGGCGTGGCGGTCCTGCGCGCGACGGGTGATCCCTTGAGCTCGCGCGTCGCGCCGATCGCTCGCAGCGGTCGGTCTGGCGCCTCGCTTGCATCCACTCCCGTGCATGCATCTACACCGGATGAAGACTCCAGGTCTCGCTCACATCGCCTACCTGCTCGGCAACAAGGGCGAGGCGATCGTGGTGGACCCGCGGAGGGACATCGACGAGGTCCTCGCGGCGGCCCGAGAGTGGGACCTCGTGATCAAGTTCATCCTCGAGACGCACCGCCACGAGGACTTCGTCATTGGCTCTGGCGCCCTCGCGAAGGCGACGGGCGCGAAGATCGTGAGCGGAGATCATCGGCTCTTCGGACAGAGCGACATCCGGATGCGGGACGGCGAGGAGCTCGATCTGATCGGGCTGCGCATCCGCGCGCTCCATACGCCGGGACACACGCCGGAGAGCACTTGCTATGCCGTGTTCCTCCCGGACGCGCCCGGGCGCGCCTTTGGCGTCTTCACCGGCGATACGCTGTTCATCGGGGAGACGGGCCGGACCGACCTGCCCGACCGCGAGAAGACCAGCGACAACGCGCGCCTCCTCTTCGCCTCGGTGCACGAGAAGCTCCTCCCGCTCGGGGATCAGGCGCTCGTCTGGCCCGCCCACGGCTCCGGCTCGGTCTGCGGGGGCAACATCGCGGAGCGCGATGATTCCACGCTCGGCCTCGAGCGCGCCTACAATCCCGTCTTCGTCAGGTCGGCCGACGACTTCGCCCGCGCCAAGGTCGCGGAGCGCATCCCGCGCCCACCCTATTTCAGCTTGATGGAGAGGCTGAACCTCGAAGGGGGCAAGCCGCTCTCCGCGAAGCCCGGCGAAGTACCCTCCCTGCCGCCCCAAAAGTTCGCGTCGGAATCCAGGCAGGGGCTGGTGCTCGACGCGCGCGATCCCGAGGCGTTCGCGTCGGGCCACCTGCCCGGCTCGCTGAACCTCTGGTTCGCTGGGCTCCCGGTGTTCGGCGGGTGGGTCGCGGACGAGACGACCCGGGTGTACCTGGTCGTCTCGCGCGCCGCGGACGTGGAGGCGGCGGTCCTGCACCTCGCGCGCGTCGGCGTCGATCACGTGTCCGGCGTGCTCGCCGGAGGGTTCGACGCATGGCGGGACGCGGGCATGCCCATCGAGAAGACGGGCACGATGACCCCGCGCGAGCTCCACGACGCGGGCAACGCCGTCGCCGTGCTCGACGTCCGCGATGATCAGGAGTTCGAGGCGGAGGGGCACATCGAAGGCGCGCGGCACATGTACGTGGGATATCTCGACGAGCACTTCGAGAAGGTCCAGCCCGCGCTGCCGCGTCATGGCCGCATCGCGCTCGTCTGCAGCGTCGGGCATCGCGCTGGGCTCGCGACGAGCATCCTCCGTCGCCGCGGCTTCACCGAGGTCGCCAACGTCCTCGGCGGGATGACGGCGTGGGAGAAAGTCGGTTTGCCGAAGAAGCAGGGCCCCGAGCGCACGATCACCACCATGGATATCGAAGGAGCACGACGATGAGCTCGCCGGGAGGCACGCGCTGGGCACCGGAGATCGCCGGGCTCGCGATCGGAGCGCTGGAGTCGTTCGCGATGGGGACCGCGAAGCGGCCTCTCGGCGTGACGTCCGCGTTCGAGACGGGGGCGAGCGCGCTGGCGCGCCGGCTCGCGCCGCAGGCCAGCCGGGTGAACGAGTTCGTGGCCAAGCGGGAGACGACGCCGAAGATCGACTGGGAGGTGCTGCTCGCCCCGGGCATCGTCCTTGGCGCGTTCCTGGCCTCGCGCGCCTCGGGCACGCGAGGATCCACGCTGCCGGACGCATGGCGGGCGCGGCTCGGGGAGAGCCGCGGAAAGCGCTACGCCGCCGCGTTTTGCGGTGGCGCCCTGATGATGTTCGGCGCGCGGCTCGGCAAAGGATGCACCAGCGGGCACGGCATCAGCGGCACGATGCAGCTCGCCGCGGCGAGCCTCGCGTTCGACGTCGCGATGAGCGTGAGCGCCGTCTTGGCGGCGAAGCTCCTGTTTCGAGGAGGCGCGCGATGAAGCGGGATCCGCTCGGACGACTCGTGCTCGGCCTCGCGACCGGGACCGCGTTCGGCGCCCTCCTCCAGCGAGGAGGGGCCTCGGATGCCGACCTCATCATCCAGCAGCTCCTGCTGCGCGACAGCAGCATTGCGCGGATCATGTCGACCGCGGCGGCCGCCGGCTCGATCGGCACGCACGGCCTGCGCGCGGCCGGCGCGACCGAGCTCGACGTGAAGCCGTTCCAGGTACGTTCGGTGATCCTGGGCGGTGTGGCCTTCGGCGCTGGGATGGCGATCCTCGGTTATTGCCCCGGCACGACCCTCGCCGCCGTCGGCGAAGGCCGGCACGACGCGATGTTCGGGCTGCTCGGGATGGTCGCTGGAGCGCTCGCCTTCATCCGCGTGTACCCGCACATCAAGGAGGTGGTCGAAGAGACGGACCTCGGCAAGGTCACCCTCCCTTCGGCGACGAAGACGTCCCCTTGGCCCTGGGTGGCTGGCCTCGCCGGGCTCGCGGGCGCGGCGGCGCTCGTCAGCCGCGCGCGGGCGGCGCGGTGAATTTGAACGCAACGAGGACGCGTCAGTCGAGGGTCATCACCGCGGTCTCGCCCCCGATGTCCAGGCGCGAAAGAAAAGATTCCAAGGCCTCCATGGACAGGGGGAGCCCCCTCACCGCCAAGGCGGATTCACGAACGCTGGTGAGCGCTGGGAGCCAGTCGAAGCTCGTGAGATCACCCGAGCTCTGGAGTCTGAGCTCACCCACCTCCGCGAGGGCGTCGAACCCGTCGAGGCCCGGCCCTTCCAGCAGATGCATCTGAAAATTCGCGCCGACGCGGCGCAGGTTGCGCAGCGCGGTGAAGTCGTCCGTGTGGTTGCGGAAGAGGGTCAGCGAGCCGTCGATGTGGACGAGGGAGGAGAGGGGCTCCAAGGCGCCCGGCGTCGTATCGCTCAGGTGGATCGAGCCCCGGAAGCGGGTGCATCCAGCCACGCTCGTGTAGGGCACGATCACCAGATCGTCTGGCTGGCCACACACGACCGCCTCGGCATCGGGGTCCGGCGGCTCCTTGGGAACGGCGTTCGTGAGGGACACCAGCGCGCCGCTGCGCACGTGCGACGTCGCGAAGGACTCCAATGCTTCAGCGGTCAGCTGCGCGTTGCGCCGAGCGATCATGGAGGCGCCGATCTCCGCGAGAGCAGGAAGCCACGAGAAGTCGGCAAAGCCGCTCTGGTAGAGCCACAGCCCGGAGACGTACTGGATCGACTCCAGGCCGCGCAAGGCCTCCGGCGCCGCCACGACCAGCAACCGACCTTCGATCCGCGTCAGGTTGGACAGAGGCCCGAGATCCTCAGGAGGCGAATAGAGCAGCAAGGACCCCGCTATCTCCCTGAGATCCGTGAGCGCGTCGATCGCCTCCGGCCCGTCCAGGCTCAGCAGATGAAGCGTGCCGAGAAAGCGCGTACAGCCACGCAAGCGCTCCAGCTCGGGCGCGGGTCCGGTCGCCTCTTCAAGGAGGTTCGCGCCCACCGCGATCACCTCCCCCACCGTCCCGCAGTCACGCCCCTCGGGAGATCCCGCTTGCCCGCCCCCGGACGGCTCGGCGGCCCCGGAGCCGCCGCTGCCAGCTGTCGCGTCGCCTCCGCCGCCCGCGCCGGCGCTCGAGGCTCCCGTGGAAGCGCCGCCTGTCGCTCCGCTCGGGCGGTCGGGGGTGGTGCCACAGGCCGCAGCACCGAGGAGCAGCAATCCCGCCGTACCGCTCAGCCGGCGCCGCAGCATGCGCCTTTCCACCTCTTCCCCTCGCATGGTCGCTCGATTCTAGCAGAGCTCTCGCGCGCGAGGCGCGCTGGACTGAAGCGGCGCCGGCGGGCGGGCTAGTTGCCTGCCGTGTGGGCGATCGCGAAGATGAGGTTGCGCTCGAGCCGGATCCCCTGCGGCGTGCGGAACGCCTCGACCTCCTTCGCGAGCCGCTCGCGCACCTCGCGCTTCTCCTCGGGGCTCAGGTGCGAGAGGTGGTTGCCGAACGAGCTCGACCCGCTGTGCGTCAAGATCTCGTCGACGTCGGCGGCGTGGTCGACGAAGGTGAGGATCTCCGCCGTGTCGACGATGAAGCCGGCGCGCTCGAGCAACGCCCGGACCTCGTCGACCGTCAGCTTGTGCGGGCGATTGTCCTGGGCGTCTCTCCCGAGCTCGGCCAGCACCTTGCGCTGGATCGGCTCGATCTGGTGCGGCTTCTCCCGCGATCCCGTGCTGAATCCGAGCTTGCCGCCGGGCTTCAACACGCGCGCCGCCTCGGCGATGGCGCGCTCCTTCTGGGCTTCGTTCAGCCAGTGAAGGACGCTGTTCAGGTACACGACGTCAAAGCTCTTCGAAGCGAAGGCGGAGAGGTCCTCGGCGCGGCCGACCGCGGTCGCGAGGTTCGCGCGGGCCTTCTGCCGGGCGATGTCGATGCGGAGCGGCAGGGGATCGATGGCCGTCACGCTGCCCTCGGGGCCGACGATCTCTGCCACGTGAGCGGCGAGCCGGCCGGTGCCCGCGCCGACGTCGAGCACACGCTGGCCGCGCCGCACGCCCAGCGTTTCGATGAGGAGCTTGCCGTGGTTGAACTGCCGGTCGCTGCCGTGCTCGTAGGCCTGGGCGAGCTCGGGGGTGTCGAGAGAAAGGCGGATGGTCGTCATGCAGGCCGCCCGAGCAGGGCCCGTGCCGGCGCCCGGCGCCGCGCTGGCAGGGCCCGCGCGCCGGAGCGCCGCGCCGCTGGCGAGGACCCGGGCGCGGCAGATCGCGCTCGCCGCTGCCCGCGGGCCAGCAGCGATGCTGCTCTGGTGCTGCGCCGCGAGCAGCGTGGCCGCGCGGCGAAAGGCGGCGGGCAGGGACGGCGGCGGGAGCGACGCGCCGACGCGGCGCCCGATGGCGCATCGGTCGGACGTCGTCTGGACGCGAGGACGCAGCTTCGCCGTGCATCGGGCTGACCTCGTACCTATCTTCTATGCTGCTGCCCCCAGGCCCCCGGAGCTTCGTTCGCAGCCCGGAGGATCGCCTGCCACGCCCCCAAGCACCGCTCCTGCTCCGCCACGAAATCGTGCGGATCGAAGCGTGACCATCTCCCTGTCTGCACCGCCAGCTCCCTCGACAGCCGCCGCCGATCCTCGATCGGGAGCGCAAGCCTCGACAGCTCTTGGAGCGATACCGATGGCGCGTATTTCTGCCCGCGCCGCAACCGATGTTTCGGGTCAAAGCTCGCCCGGTGCTCCGACCAGTACGCCCGCCAGCGCGCAGGATCCGTCGACGGCACACCGAGCGTCTCCGTCGACCCGACCGGCGCGCGATCGCGCGGATCGCCCACCAGCTCTCCGAGCGGCCGACGTCCACGAAATGGCTCCGGATTCCGATCCATCACCACCACGTCCTGCAGCGCCGCCGCGTCGACCTCCATGTCCTCGACGAGGCCCGCGCCGAGCAGCCGATCGAGCGCGGCGCCGGCGGCAAGCGCGACCTCCTTCGCTGCGCACTCCAGCAGATCCAGCAGGCTCGGGATCGCCTCCACGAGCCCAGCCCACCCGACCGCCTCGACTGCCGAGGGCGTTGGAGAGCGCCGCATTCGCTCGAGCAGCCACCAGGCGTCCTCCTCGCCGGCGACCAGCGCCAGCCGCACCAGCGCCCGGTCCCCGAGCGCTCCTTGGGCCGCCCTGCGCGCGGCCTCGGCCGCTCGCCCGTGCGCCGCGATCAACATGGCATCGAGCCCCGTCGCCTGGACGTCGAGGCTCTCGTGCGCAAGCGCCCGCTCCAGCGCCCGGTCGAAGCGCGGATGCCTCACCGCAGCGAGCGCAGACAACCCGTACGCGAAGATGCGGGCGTCCTCCTCATCGCTCAGCGCTTCGAGCTCCGTGGGCGTGAGCCAGCCGCGGTATGCCAGCAGCTCCACCGCGATCGCCCGGCACCCGCGCTCGAACGACGCGCTCAAGGCCCGCAGGCTGCTCGGCAAGCACGGGCTCCGCGCGAGCTTCATGGCGGATACGAACGCCTCAGCGACGACCGGATCACCTGCGCCGAACCGGAAGAGCACCCGCTCGGCACAGGCGAGCGTGTCACGCCCCTCGATGCACCCTCCGATCATCGCGGAGGCAAAGACGCGCATCGGATCGGCGGTCGGCGCATCCATCGCCAACGGCTCGATATGCGCGATCGCCGTCGGACCGAGCGCGGCCAGCGCGTCGATGGCGGCAACCATGCGTTGCTCCAGCGCTCGGCATGAACGCCAGTCGTCCCCGGGGAGCGGCGCCCGCTGGACTCCGAGCATCCCGATCTCCTCGAAGCACACCCGCGACCAGCGGCGAACGAAGTCCCCCTCCGACACCGCGGCCGACGGCGCGAACGCGAACCCGGGAGGAGCCGCTTCTCCAGCCGAGACCGGCTTGACCGGCCTCGGTGCTGGCCTGGCAGGACGAACGAGCGCCATCCTCCGCTCCGTCGCCAGGCGGCGCATCGCCTCGGCCATGGCCGCGAGCTCATCGAAGGTCCTCGGCTCCGCCGACGCGGGCTCGGGCTCTTCCGGACCGGGCTCAGGCACCTTCGGCGCGCGAAACGACGGTACGAGCGAAGCCCGCCCGACGAAGTGCAGCGGCGGAAGATCGACGCCCGCGCGAAGCACGGGAGCGCTCGGTCCGGCGAGCGACGCGGTGGAGAGCCGCTCCTCGGCGGCGACGAGCGCTGCGCAGGCGTCCCGGAGCGAAGCGAGCATCCGAGGCAGGCCCGCTTGCGCCAGGAGAACAGCCGCCGCCCATACATGCCCGTGCGCGCGCCCCATGGCCGTTCCACGATCAGCACGGCCATCAAACGCATCGTACAGCGCGCCAAGGCCGCTCTCGAGCTTGCGCGCAGCAGGCGCGAGGTGGGCGCTCGGCTCACGCTGTCCTTCGATGAAGCGCGCGACCGCGTGAATCAGTGAATGCGCGCGCTCCCAATGCATGACCCAGGGCGCATCGGCGTCGCAGGCGGCGAGGTCGTCGGACATACGCGGCCGCCTTACCTGAACCCTTCCCCGCGCACGTTCCCTGCGAGAGCGGCGCGTCCGCTGCGGATCGACATGGTTCAAAGCCCTCCCTTGTTCAAGAATCCTGGGCTGCCGGTGGTGCCCACCATCCCGAGCTCCACGAACACGATCGGCGCCCCCATCACGATGAACGATGGACCGCCCGTGTTGAGGCTGACCACCTCCTTCATCGTCCCTGGCTCGTTGCCGTGACACGCCTTGAAGCTCGATCCCACCGTCAGGATCTTCGCGCCGCCCATCTTCGTTCGTACCGGCGCGTTCTTGATGCCCTCGGCCGAGCTCGCGAACACCGGATAGGGCACCGGGATCGGGCTCGGTGCGGCCGGCGTCGTGCACACGCTGACCGCCAGCGGGACCATCTGGTGCCCTGACCTGGCCGTGATGCAATCCATCATGCAAGCTGTGATGCTCATGCCCACCCCTCTCCCTCCGATGTTCGCGCTGCGCTCGCGAGCGCCACCGCGGCCCGCGCCCCGCCGTCGTTCCCGGCAGCCACGATCGCCACAGGCGACGGCGCAACCCCGTGCTCCCACGCCGTCGCCGCGATCGCGACGAGCAGCGGCATCGCCGCGGCACCCAGATAACCGATCCGCTGCGCTGGAGACTCGATGACATACGGGCGGCCGAGCACATCCTGCAGCCTGACGAACGCCGCCTGCCACTCGCGGAGCCGCCACATCTCGCCCGTGAGATCGGTCAACATCCACCCCGCCGCCTGCCCAGCCCGCGCCAGCGGCTCGGCCGCCTGCCGCGTCGCGCTGGTCAGCCCGAACGCCTCGTAGGCGGGCGCGTCGTCGTGGGGCCCAGCGCGCTCCTGCCCGGTCCCCACGCCGACCACGCGCGCGACGGTGCGGAGCCTCCGCCGGTCCGCGTCCGCGTCGCGCATCAGCGCGAAGAACGCCGCCGCCTCCCCCGGAATGCGCGCGTCCAGGTTGTCGGGAGAAAAGAGCCGCCCGCTCTCCTCGAGCGCTGCAATCGCACGCGGGTCGTAATCGCTGTGGACGCCGCCCAGGATCACCGCGTCGACCTGCATCGAGGAGAGCGCGTTCAGCGCCTCGGGGAGGAGCGGCCCCAGCGCCGCCTCGCCGCCTGCGACGATCTCCACCGTCGCCGGCGTCGAACGCTTCACCGCCGCCGCGAGGAGCTTCGTCGCCGTGGGCGCGTCCGGATATCCTTCATCCAGGGCGAGCTGGACCATGATCTTGCCGTCGCCGATCCGCGAGACGGCCTCCTCGAACGCGGGCGCCGCGAGCCGGACGAGCCGCTCCGGTCCCACGATGCGTGGATCGATCGTCGGTACGAATCCCATCGTGATCGCCTCGCCCGCCGAGCTCGCGAGCGGCGCCTCGGCGACGGCCGGGAAGCCCGCGCGCAGCAAGAACCCCGTCTGTCGGGCGTTCAACCCGATCGGCGTGCGTGCCCCGACCTCGACGACCCCGACTGCGCTCACCCGGCCTCCGTCTCGGTCACGACGATCTCGACGTCTTTCATGCGCCGCGGCGCCTGGAACGACGCACGCCACACGAGCTCGACAACCACGCCCGGAGGAGCGAGCGCGTCGATCAGGACCGTATCGAGCTCAGGTAAAAGCATCTCGGGCGCGCGACCCCTGGTCTTCATGGCGACCGCCACGGCGGTCCTGGGCAGCCGAAATACCATCGTTCCCTGACCCGGCGTAAGGTTGAGCAGGACCACCTCTTCTCCACCACGCACCGCCGGCGTCGCGACGAGCCCCGGTGAGGCGCACGAATTGGCGCGATCGTCGTGGTCCAGGGGCAAGAGAGGCGCGCGCTGCCTCTGCCAGGCAGCATCATAGGTCCCCAGATAACGCCGCCGTGGCTGCCAGTGACGGCCGATCGCGCCGAGCCCTGCAGGCGCCGGGCGCGTGCTCACCGAGCGGATGAGATCCGCCGGGTCCTCGATGAAGGGCGCGGGCTTGTGCGTGAGCGCCTCCGGGTCGCGCGCGATCCCCATCCCTACCGGATTCCTGGGCTCCTCCACAGGGTGCGACGGATCGCTCCGATCGAGCCCGCCCCACGCGTGGTCGTACCGCACCTCGATACCCGTCGTAGGGCGCGGCTTCGAAAGCCCGGCGCCGTTCGCCTCCCAGACACGTAATCCGAAGATCCGGACGACCTTCTCCAGGCTGCCGAGCCGCACGCCGGCGTCGAAGAAGGGAACGGCCCGTCCGCCGGGCGCGTGCGCCGCCGCCACCACGATGACGTCCGTGCCCGGCTTGGCGACGCACAGATCCGCAGGATACTTGATGCTGCTCTTCTCCGGATCACCCCACGGCACGTCGGCGCTGCGGATCCGGCGCTGTACCGCTCTGTCCGAGATCTCGAGCTCGCTCTGCCCCTCGGCCGAGACGAACGTCGCCTTCACCATGACGACGAGGCGCTCGCCTTCCTTGCCGACGAGCAGGAACGGCGCGGCGACGAAATCGGTCCTGTTGTCCACACGCGGCGGATCCATGGCTGCCTCACAGCAACGATACGTTGCGCTTCAACCTGACGTTCGGCGCCGTGATCGTGACGAGGCCAGCCTTGATTGTCACCCCTCCGCCGTCGATGACCACCTCGCTCGGGCCGCATTTGAACACGACGGCCCCCGCGGCGTCCACCTTGTGAAAAGCCCCGATGAACATGCCCTTGCCGCCCGCCATCACGGCGTGGGAGCCGCCGATCCTGTCGACCACGGCGCCGCCCACCATCGTCGTCCGACTACCGCCGACCGTCTCCGCCTCCGCCGCGCCGCTCACGACGACAAGACCGGCCGCCTGCTCCGTCTTGTCGGCCAGGCACGTCTCGGCCCGCGTACCGGCGACGAGCTCGATCCGCGCAGCGCCGATCCGCTGCGACCGCGCGCCCCCGACCGTCGTGTGAATGCCGGCTGCCGCGATCGTGGCCTTCATGCCCCCGACGGTCTCGTCGTGCGTCGAAGCGCACACGTTCACGGAGTGCCCCGGTCCGGCAGCGCTGTCCGATGCCGAGCTGCTCGCCGATGCGCCCTCTTCCGTCGCTCCGGGGGTGCCCGAGGGGCCAGCGCCGCCGTCCGCGCCAGCGCCCGACGCATTGCCAGGACGCGCCGAACCGGCGTCCATCGCCCCTCCGAACAGCGCGTCGAACCAGCCGGATCCGTCGCCCGAAGCCGCTGGCCCGCCAGCGGCTGCCCCGAGGGACGCGCCGAACGCAGCCGGCGAGGGCAGGCTCGCCACCGCGTCGAGCGCCTTCGTCGTGGCGCCCATGTCCCCGACGTTCATGGCGTCCATGGCAGCTCCCAGCTCCCCGAGCTGGCTCTCCAGCGCGTGCACTGGAACCATCATCTGGTTGACCTTCGCCACGGCGGTCCGGTCGAGCGCCGCGAGCGCGCGGCGCGCCTCCGCCTTCGCCGCCTCGGTCGGCGCGCTCGCGGCGAGAGACAGGAGCGCGCTCACCGGATTGCCGGTCATCTCCTTCTGCGTGCCGCCCACCGTCGTCGCGCTCGCCCCCTTGGCGGTGAGCCCATAGACGGCGTTCACCTGCACCGATCGATTGCCGGCCACGCTCGTCGTCTGCGCACCGTCGACGGTGGCCAGGTAGCCGTTGGCCACCTGGATCTTCTGATCTGCGCCGACGGTGAGCCGCGCGTCGACCTTGACGCTCTTCGACTCGTTGACGCCGGTGGAGCGCGTCTTGTTGTTCGCCGTCGCAAGCGTCGTGTTCCTCTGGGACCTGATGCTGATCTCCTCGTGTCCAGCCTTGTCCTCCAGGCGGATCTCGTTTGCGCCCGAACCGCCCGGCGACGAGCTCGTCCGCAGCGCGCTGCGCGACTTCGCGTCGGGCAGCGCGTAGGGCGGCCTGAATCGGCCGTTGAAGACGCGCCCCGTCACGACGGGTCTGTCGGGGTTTCCTTCGAGAAACCCGACGATGACCTCCCACCCCACCCGTGGCAGGAGGATCGCCCCGCTCGCCTGCGGCTGCGCCACGCGGATCCAGCACGACGCCGTATCATCGCTCTCGCCGTGGCAATCCCAGTGAAACTTGACCTTGCACCGGCCGTGCGCGTCCGTGTGGATGTCCTCGACAGGCGCGCCTTTCGGCGCGACGACCACGGCCGTCTGCGGGCCCTCGATGATCGGCGCCGGCGTCCGCTGCGGGCTGCGGTAACGGACGGTCCTCGGAACGCTCGTGGCGCGGACGAGGTACATCCCGTCGCGCAGCTCGTGCACAGCCGAGGTGATGAAATGGTCACCGTCGAGCGCATCGGGAGCGTCGACGAGCGTGAACCACCGGCCCGCGGTGAGCCGCGCGCAGCCGGAATCCAGCGTGAGGCATGCGCGCTCGGCCCGCAGCGCTTCCAGCCGAACGCGGGCGAGCCGCTCCCCCTCGCGTCGCTCGGTGTACCGCCCCGGAACATCGTACACCTCGAGATCCGCGTCCGTATCCGCCGCCGCCGTCACCGTCTGGTCGATTTCCGGCGCCTCGAAGTCGTAGTCACGCAGGACCACCTTGCCCGTCGCCGTGCGGCATCGCCGCACGAGGACGCAGATCGCGTCCTCGACGCCGTCGAGCCCAGCGCCGAAGCGGTAGGGGACCTCCTTGTTCCCGTCGATCGGGTCGCTCGCTGTGCTGTCGTCCTCGAAGACGACGATCTCGCCAGCGTCGCCGGCTTCAGCGTGAAAGGTGATGCCCTCCTCCTCGAGGAGCCGCGAGACGAACGCCAGCGAGCTCTCGTTGTACTGCACGCAGTACGTGCGCTTCGGATAGCTGCTCACGAGGCGCCATGACTGGCGCTGTTCGTCGATGCCAGCGCCTCGCAGCACCGCAGAGACGATCTCCTTCACGTCCTGGTCCTGGAAGATGCGGCAGTCCACCTCGCGCTCGAGCAGCCCCATCCACGAGGTAAGGTGGATCCGGTACGAGGTGCCCCGAACGCCGTCGTTCGCGGGCGTCGCGGCGATCTCGACATCGGTCACCACCCCGTGCATCTCGTGCTCTGGGCCGCCCCGGCCGAAGGCGAGGTACGCGGGGCTGCCGAGCAGCTCGTCCGGATCGACGTAGATCGCGGAGCGAAGCTCGACCTCCGCCGTGGTGACGAGGCCGAGCCGGCGCTCGACCCGGAACCCGATGACGTCCCGCGATTCGATCGCCTCGGCCCGGAAGAGCGTGAGCAGCGTCCGCGGTGCCATGGCTCAGTTCTCCTTGATGACGCCCAGCTCGTCGCAGTCGCCGTCGAACGTGATCGCAACACCGGCGAGCGACACCGACGCTGGGGTCAGGGTGATCGTGGACGCCCCCATGACGACGCTGAGCGAGGTCTGGGCCTCGAACACGACGTTCGCCGCCTTGACGATCTGCGCGCCCCCCGCGACTTCGAGGAAATCCGCCTCGCTCACGTCCTGACGATCCCCGGCGACGACGTTCAGGATCGCACCGGCGGCCTTCTGGCTCAAGCTGGTCCCGATCTCGACGGCGCGGCCGCCGCCGGCGAGGATCACCTTGGCCGCTCCCGCGACCTCGGTCCGGCTCCCTTTCACCGTCACGGTCCGGTCCGAGGCGGTCATCTCGATCAGCGCCGCGCCGACCGTGTCCTCCATCGTGGCCATGGTCGCCTCGTCGACCGAGCCAGCCGCGAGATCGACCTGCGCCCCGCCGATGGCCAGCGTCGAGCTCCCCGTGACGGTGCGCTTGTGATCCCCGCCCGCCTTGACATCGCGGCTGCCACCGACGGTGAGCGAATGGCTGCCGACGTCATCCACCATGAACGTCGAGGCGCGCACCTTCTGATCACCGCCGATCGCGAGCTCCTGGTTCGCTCCGACAGCGGCGGACATGCTGTCGGTCACCGCCAGCGAATGGTTGGCACCGATGGAACGCGACTCGCTGTTCCCGATGCTATCCATCACGTTGTTCCCCGCGCGGACCGAGCCGTCCCGGGATGCGTTCATGAACATCTCCTCGGCGCCCGCCCGGTCGTCCATGCGGATCTCGTTCGCCGACCCGCCGCCCGGGGTGGTGGCGGTCTGCAGGGCCATCCGGGTCTTGTGCGCCGGCAGCGGATACGGGGGCGGAGACGTGGCGTTGTACAACCGCCCTCCCACCAGCGGCAGATCAGGGTCGCCGTCGACGAAATCGAGGCACACCTCCCAGCCCACGCGCGGCGTCAGCATGCCGCCACCGAGCGGGAGCTGGCTCGTCCGGATCCACGCGCTCGATGAATCGTCGGGCTTGCCACGCCGATCCCACGGCAGCAAGACCTTCACACGACCGTGCTGATCGGGGTGGATCTCCCTGCCCGGCGGTCCCGTCGTGACGGCTGACTGCGCGCCAGCGACCCGCGCCGCACGCGGGGCTCGCGGGGGACGATAGGCGCTCTTCGACGTGGGGATTGCGCGGAACGCGATGCGCCCCCCGCGCCGGCTCGCGCCTCCGTGTGCGTGAATATTCGGGCGCGCCTCGAGGGCGATATCGACCTCCACGAGCAGGTACTCCTGATTGAGTGGCTCGTAGGGATGGTCCGTCAGCGAGAACCTGCGCCCGGGGCGCACCCGAAGGGTGTTCGTCGTGCCGCTCGCGAGGACGCGCCGGGCGCGGAGCGACTCCAGGAGCACCCTGGCACGATGGTCGCCCACAGCGGGCTCGGTGAACCGGCCCGGGTGCACGTATACTTCCAGCGCTCTCTCCTGGTCGTCGTCCCCTTGGGCCGTGGCGTCCAGCTTGACCCTGGGTCGCTCGAAATCATGGTCTCGCAGGTGCACGCGCCCCGGCGCGATCGTCCTGTCGCAGGAGATGGTGGTGATCGCATCGCGCGTCGTATCGAGCCCGTCTGCCGGACGGAACACCAGCTGATTCCCCCCATCGATGTCCTCGGGTCCGGCGTCGACGAAGGTGACCGTGTCGGCCCCGGTGCTCGAATCGACCAGGAAGGAAATCCCGTCTTCCGCGAGCAGCCGCCTCACGAAGTCGAGATCCGTCTCACGGTACTGCGCCGTCGTCCGTCGCTCCGGGTAGCTCTGCGTGAGCTGCCAGCGCTGCGCCGACGCGGGGATGCCCGCGCCCGCGAGGACCTCCTTCACGATGTCGGGAGCCGACATCTGCTGGAAAATGCGGCAGTCGGCGCGCTGGGTGAGCCGGAAGAGCCTGGGACGCGCGACGAGCCGCGTCCCGGTCTCCTCCGTGCCCCGCACCGTGGCGCGCTCTGCCTCGACGACATAGCCGGCCAGCTTGCGCTCCTCCCGGCCCTCGCGGCGCGACAGCGTGAGCAGGAGCGGCTTCCCCAGCAAGGTCGCCGGGTCCGGCCCCCCGGCGCGGTCGGTGATCTCGCACCGGAGCGAGCCGAGGTCATCGAGCGCCTCGTGCGCCTCGAGCCAGAGGAGGGGGAACGGGGCGCCGTCTATCGTGAGCTCCTGCTCGATGTCGATGATGTCTGCCACGCTGTCCGTCCCTCACCCGATCTTGAGGCTCGCCGCCTGCCGGACGATGAGCGCCGCGTTGATGGCGATCTTCGCGCCCTGGAGCGTCATCGGGCCCCCGTCGAGCTTGATCGCGCTCCCACCGCCCTGAAACCGCCCCACCCCACCCGCGAGGACGATCTGCGGCGCCTCGACGACGTAATCGCCGCCCGCGTCGCGCAGGTGGAGCCCTCCAATCAGCTGCTTCACGGAGCCGGCCTGCGTGGAGAGCGCGCCCACGCTGTGGATCTCTCCCGCGGACGACGTCTGATCCTTGCTCGTCGCGATGCTCTCGACGCTCGTGCCGGCGACGAGCTGCGCGATGAGCGCCCCTGCCGTCTCATCGTAGGTCGAGAGCATGTCGTCATCGATCGAGGCGAGCGAAACGCTGGTCTGGACCGAGCCGACGTCGCGGGTGAAGGCGCCGGTGATCTGCTGGCGGACGCCGCACGAGATGGTGATGTGGTCCCCGCCCACGGCGTAGTCGCGCGCCCCGCCGACCTTCTCGACGAGATCGGCGCTCGCGTGGACCTGGTCATCGCCGCTCACGGAGATCGTCTGCGCGCCGGCCACCTTGATCTGGACCGCATTGCCGACGTCGATCGACTGGTTCGCGCCCACCGTGATGGACTCGTTCGCGCCGATGGAAACTGCGTAGTTGCTCCCGACGCTGTGCTCCTCGTCGCCCCCCACGGTCTCGTCCTTGTCGTGGCCGGTGGCGATGGCGAGGTCCTTCTTGGCGGAGATGGAGAGCCCCTGGCTCCCGGCCGTGTCGCTCATCGTGATCTCGTTGTGCCCGGCGCCCCCCGGCGTGGACATGCTCTTCAGCGCGCTCCTGGCGGCCGCGCCGGGCAGGGCGTAGGGCGGCGTGTCCTCCGCGTTGAACGTGCGCCCGAGCACGAGGGGGCGATCCGGGTCGCCGTCGAGAAAGCCGACCGAGACCTCCCAGCCGACGCGGGGCAGGATCATCGAGCCGCCGAGGCCGAGTTGCGATACGCGCAGCCAGGCGCTCGACGTATCGTCCTGCTTGCCCGACCGATCCCACAGGAAGCGCACCTTGACACGGCCGTACGTGTCGACGTGGACGGCCTGGGGCTCGCTCGACGGCCCGGTGACGATCGCTGTCTGGGCGCCGCCGACGCGTGGCTTCTTCGTGCGGCGAGCCGGGGCGAACGGCGTGTCCTTCGGTATGGCGGCGAACTCGTTCTCGCACGCCTCTGCGCCCGGCCGGCCTCGCGATCGGAGCTCGGTGACAACGAACTCTCCTTCCAGGAACGGCTCCGCCGCCCCCTCGATCGTCATGGGTGTACCGCACAGCAGCCCCGCCGCGTGTGTCTTGCCGCGGCAGACGTCCATGTCGCCCCGGAGAGAGCTCAGCCGCCGCGCCGCCTTCCGTGCGCCTTCGGTGCCCGTGGTGAACCCGCCGGGGTACTCGAAGTGGTGAATGGCTCGGTTGCCGGGCGCCGCTGCCGAGGCAGCGGGGAAGACGTCAGGCTTCTCGAAATCGTAGTCGCGCAGCGCGACGCCCGTGGTCCTCAGGGCCTTTCTCCGGCGCAGATCGAGCACCGGCCGGGCGTGCGCGCGCGTGCCCGGCCGGACGGAGAGCAGCACCTCGGGCACCCCGTCCTGCGGCGCGAAGGCCGCCGGGTCGTCACCCAGGACGAGCCTGTGCCCATCTGGACCGTGGAGGAAGAAGTAGAATACCCCCTCCTCTTCGAGGAGCCGGTGAACGAAGTCCAGCTCTGTCTCGCGGTACTGGCACAGGAACTCGCGAGGCGCATAGCTCTGCCGGAGCCGCCATTCGACGCCGCTGTCGACGCCGGCGTCGGCCAGGACGGTCTTGACGACATCCACCGGGCTCCTGTCCTGGAAGATGCGCGAGCCCTCGCGGTGCTCGAGCGCGGCGAGGGCGGGCCGGAGCCGGAGGTGAAAGCGGTACTCGCCAGCCTGGACCTGGAGGAAACCGACCTGGTCCGGCAGGCCGTCGTAATACCGGACGCCCCCGTGACCATCATCGACCTCGAGCAGCATCCGGCGCTGGAGGCACCCATCGACACGGAACGATGGGTCGCTGGTCGAGATCTCGACGCGGACGGCGTACGGCAGCGAGATCGCCTCATGCGCTTCGTAGGAAAGGACCCGGAGGTCGCGGGGCAGACCGCCGCCCGTGAGAATGATGTGGCCGAGCGTCCCCTCCATCAAACGCGCCCTCCAGCTTCCGGAACCCTCATGTGTATCCTGACGCGCCGTCGCTGGCAACGCACCTCACGCGCGGCCAGCTGGGCTCCCGGGAGGCGCAGGGCGCGACGGCGCGGGCTCAATTCAGCCTCAAGATGCGCCCGACGAGGCGGAATAGCCCACGAGAGGCGGCGCTGATGCGGCTGCCGATCACCTCGATGTCCCCGTCCTGGCGGATGCGGACCGCGCCGTGCCCTGAGCGCAGGAGCACTTCCTCCTCCGCCTCGATGCTCACCGTGGTCGCCTGCAGCCGGATCTCGCGAGGCTTGCGCGTCGCGAGCGCCGCGACGACGAGAGGCGCTTCCCCCTCGCAGCACTCGACCAGCACCAGGTCGCCGTTGGCCTGAGCGTCGGCGATCACCTCGGGATCCACCTCTGGCGCGAGCTCCGCCTCGATCGGCGCGGTCGCGCCGCGGAGCACGATCGTCGCGCTGCGGCCAGCCACCTCGAGGACGCGCGCGGTGCGTGTCCCCGCCGCCGGTGCGCGAGCTGGCGCGCCGTCCGCGCCGCGCGGCGCCGGCTCCGGGGAGGTGGATTGCGGCAGGAGATCCTCGATGGAGAGGCGCGACGCCGGCGCGGCCTCCTCCTCCGGCTCGACGGTCACGCTGCCAAGCCCGTCGAGGTCCTTGTCGTGAGCCCTCATCATACCTCCAGTATCCCACGCGATGGCAGCACTCCACCCCGGCGAGCTCGAGCTGTGCGCTCCTCCAGCCTCGCGACGTCCTCCGGATCAACGGTCCTTGAGGGATTGGATGAGGCTTGTCCATCCAGCCGATCGTAACCAACTTGGGGTTCTCGCAGCGCTCCCACCAGTGCGCTCCTTCACGGTAGTACGACATGGCGCAAAGCTCCTGGTTTATCTCCGCGCCCCCTCCTCCGCCCATCGCGGCGATTCCCGGGCACATGCCCGGCGGAGCAGCTGCGTCCGGCGCAGGTGCTGTCGACATCGCTCAGCCCTCTCCTTGACGGCTCGGGCTCCCTCCTCGCTCGCCGCGGAGCGCCGCCTGAAACCGCCTCTCCGCGCCGGGATCCTCGGCCATCCGCGGGCTCCAGTGCTCGCTCCCGCGGACATAGTCGGCCAGGGTCACGCCCACCCTGGCGAGCGCCGCCTGCACGTCCCCCGTCTCGTGCAGCAGCGATGTCACTTGAGCGAACTGCTCCAGCGAGATCGGCGGTGGCGCCGCGCGTGATTCCGCCTGGTGGGCCGCAGTACAGGTTGAGAGCAGCGACGGGATGCCTTCATTTTCGTTCGCCAGAGCGCCCGAGAGGAGCGCCTGCCAGCGCGCGTCGGCGGCGTTCCATCGCGCCTCGTCGAGCCCGTGTCGAGCGAGCACCTCCGCCTGCGCGTCGCCGGATGCTGCAAGCTGAGCCATGACGGTCACGTACGTCTCCAGATCGAGCACCATGATTGAACGCGTCGAGCGTAGGCGATGCGGATGTGCTGTTCCAGGACGAAAAGCGACGAATTCCGGCGCAAGGGCGCTCAAGGAGCGGAGTCGCGGCCCGAGGTGCCCCGGCCCTCCTCGTGCAGCGCGATGGCGCGATCGAGCGCCTCCCTCGCCCCTCGCTTCTCCCGGGGGAATGCCTCCACGTGTTCACAACGAGTCCACGCCAGCGCACGTGCGATGTCCGACAGCGCCGCCGCCGGCTCGTTCGGGTCGGCATGGCGGTGCACCTGAAAGAGCACTGGCACCTGCTCCGGCTGCCGTCCCGCCGCGATCAGGTCGGCGCGCAGCGTCCTCGCGCGGTGCATGCCGACGGCGAGCCAGCGCGCCCGGCCGTCCACCGGGAGCACGACGACGTGCGCGCGCCTCAGGGCCTCGAGCTCGGCGCGCACCTCCTCGCTCTCGGCCGCGAGGCGCTCGATGGGCTCGTGCCAGGCGACCCCGCGCGTCACGACCAACGAGACGCGCAGCGGGAGGGCGGCGGCGCCGCGCGGCCAGAGCAGCTGGGCGCCCGCTGGTGTCGGGCCGGCCTCGATCGACGCCGAGCGGGCGAGGCCGGCCAGGTGCCGGAGGAGCCGGTAGGGGCTCCCGGTGGGGCCCGTGTAGTAAACGATGTGAAGCGGCTGCGGCTGGGCGGGGGTGCTCACCAGTCGAGGTCCTCTTGCTCGACGACCACGCGCGCGTTGTCGAACAGCGCTGCGACAAGCTGCCGACGATCGTCGAAGACGAGGCCCTGGGCGTAGTCCACGATGCGGCCGCCGGGCTCCTCGTTGACGCAGTGGACGCCCCAGAGCACCGGCTCGCCCGTGGCGTCGTCGCAGGTACGAAGCGGCTCGAGCGCGCCATCAGGCCCGCAGGCCGCGATGACGAGCGGCGCGCCGCCGCCCTCGGCGGCCGCGCGGGTGGCGAGCTGGCGGCAGAGGAGGTTACTTGGCTTCATGTTCGGCCCTCATCTCTTCGTACAGCGCGATGGCGCGGTCGAGCGCCTCCTTCGCGCCGCGCTTCTCTTGAGGGAAGGCCTCCACATGATCACAGCGCGCCCAGGTGAGTGCCTGGACGATATCAGAGGTCGGAACCGTGAGGACGCCATCGTTATACGGACGGTTGATCTGGAACACCACAGGGATGGCATCGGGGTCACGCCCTGCAGCGATGAGGTCGGCGCGAAGAACCTTGACGAAGTGCTGGCTGCGTCCGAAACGATGCTCCGCATCGTCGACCGAGAAGACGATGCTCTGGGCGTGTTTCAACGCGGCGAACTCGCGAGCGAAGACGGGATATCCATCGTCTGCGGCGGCCTCGATAGCCACGAGATCCTCGATAGCACGGCTCGAGCGGCCACGCGAGTAGACAAAGAACACATGGAGAGCGTACACGACATCGCCGCGCGCCCAAAGCACGTGGCCCTCTCGCGGCACCGACTCGTCCACGACGACTCCGTCATCACCCAAGGAGCAGAGGTGCCGGAGAAGATTTTCGGGGGCGCCCATGGTGGCCTTGTAGTAGACCACCTCCAGATGCCTGTGCGGTGGGAGAGGGGTTACCATGAAGAGTTGTTTACCTGGTAGCCGATGCGGCGGTTCTCGAACATTGCCGTTGCGTGCTGCTGGCGGCTGTCGAAGACCATTCCTTGATCGTAGTCGATGATTCTTCCATCGGGTTCCTCGTTCACCCAGTGATCGTCCCACTGCTTGGGTTTGCCTGTGCTGTCATCCCATGAGTGGAGTGGCTTGTTGTAGAACTGGTCTTCCTCCTCACCCACAATTGAGACCGATTTTCCGGCGCCCAAATCCTTCGCCTCGAAAGAGACTCGGTCACACTTGTTCGCATTCTTCGGCACCTTGATCGCCGCCTGTCGCGCCTTCAGCTCCGGATCGGCGTCGAACCTCGCCCGCGCCGCGTCGCGCATCGCCTTCTTCTCGGCGGCGCTGATCGGCTGGGGCTCTATCCAGCTGACGAACTTGCCATAAACATCGGCCTCCGCCGTCGGGTCCACCCCTCTCGCATAGAGGTTCATCCCCCCTTCCAGCCCGATCGGATCCGGGCTGATGAACCTCCCCACCTCCGGGTCGTAGTACCGGTGCCGGTTGTAGACGAGCCCCGTCTCCTCGTCCGCGTATTGCCCCAGGAAGCGGATCGGCGTCGTGGCGCCCCCTTCCCCGCTCCCCTCGATCCTCTTGCCCCAGGCCGATAACCGCAGCTCCCCCGCCACGTCGCCGCGCTCGTCCAGGAGACGCTCGGGCGTCCCCAGGGGATCGTTCACGTAGTGGTACCAGCGCGACCCCACGTCGCCGCCCACCCGGCGCGTCTCGCCATGGGCGAGCGGCACAGCGCTCCCGCCGTCGAAGACGTAGGTCCGCTCCTCGACGACCGCATCGCCCTCGCGCGTGCGCACCTCGTGCACCGGCACGTGCCGATCCCAGTAGAAGCGCGTGCGCGACACGAGCCGCGCCCCCGCGCCGTCCAGCATCGAGACGCGCTTCTCGATCCGCCGCGCGAAGGCGTCGTACGAGAACTCCACCCGGCGTCCCTCCGGCGTCTCGACCCGGCGCAGGAGCCCGCCCCCGTCCCACGCGTAGCGCGTGACCCGCGCAGCGCCCTCGCGCTTCTCCACGAGCCGGCCCAGGTCGTCGTAGCGGTACGCCACGTCGCCGCGCCGGATCAGCCGGTCGCCGGGCCCGTGCTCGCGCGCCGGCGCTCCGGGGCCCGCGTCGACCAGGTTCCCCGTCGGATCGAAGGCGAAGACCTCGGACAGGCCCGCCTCCGCAACGACCTCCAGCAGCCGCCCGGCCGGATCACGATGGTAGACCGTGCGACCGTGGGCGAGATCCTCGACGGCCTCGAGGCGCCCCGTGGGGTCATAGCTGTAGCGCGCGTCCACGACCGTTCCCGCCGGGCGCGAGCCCACCCAATCGGGCTCGCCCGCGCCGACGCTCGGGCCCCTCGCGGCGCGGCGCACGACGCGGCGCGAGAGGCGCCCGACCGCATCGAAGGCGCTGTGCACCTCGCCCCCCCCAGGCAGCACGCGCGCGATCTCCCGGCCGAGCGGATCGAAGTGCCGGCGCACCACCTGCCGGCCGTCGAGCGTCATCCGGGCCGCGCGGCCGTCCGGCGCGCGCTCCCACGACAGCGTGTGGCCGAGCGACGTCCTCCGCCCGATCGGGCGCCCCTCGGCGTCGTGGCTCACCTCGACGGTGAACGCCGGGCCCCCCGGAGCCTGCTGCGTCTCGCGCACGATCCGCCCCATCGCGTCGCGCCCGAACGCGACGGTCCCGTCCGGGCCCGACACCGATGCCAGGAAGCCGCGCGCGTCGTACGCGTACGCCTCGCGCTTGCCCTCCACCTCGCGGGCCACGAGCTGGCCGGCGAGATCGTAGACGAAATTGGTGGGCGCGCCGATCCCCGGCTCGACCCGCGTCTGCTGCCCGGCCGGATCGTACCGGTAGCGCAGCACGCGCCCGTCGAAGGTGCGCTCCTTCACCCGACGCAGGGCGACGTCGTACTGGAACACGTGCTTTTCACCGCGCGCGTTCTCGGCCTCCAGCACCTCCCCCTCGCGCCCGTAGCGCATCCGCGCGGATCGGCCTGTCGCGTCGGTGACCTCGTGAAGCCAGTGATAGCCGCACCACGCGATGCGCGACACGCGCCCTGCGCGGTCGGCGACGGAGACCAGCCTGCCCTCGCCATCGTAGGAGTAGCGCGCCGTGGCGCCCGCAGGATCCGTGGTCGCCGCGAGGTCCCCGCGCGGCGAGTAATGGAAGCGGCTCACCGCGCCTGTCGGATCGGTCATCGACAGCGTCCGGCCGAAGAAATCGTAGGTCCACTGCCACCTTCCGCCGCGCCGATCGAGGAGGGAGACCACATTGCCGTGCGCGTCGTGGCCGATGCGCACGACGCCGCCGGTCGCATCCTCGGCCTCGACCATCTGGCCCCGCCGGTCGTACGCGAAGCGCCGCACCGCGCCGGTGGGATCCGTCGTCCGCACCGGCAGGCCGGCGGCGTCGCGCTCGATCGTCGTCGCGAGCCCCGCGGGATCGATCACGCGCACGACATCGCCCCGCGCGTCGCGCTCGTAGCGCACGACGCGGCCGAGGGGATCGGTCTGGGCCAGCAGCCGGCCGCGAGCGTCACGCTCGTAACGCGTGACGGCCTGGAGCTGATCCGTCTCCGAGACCAGATGCCCGGCGTCGTCGTAGGTCGCCGACACCGCGTGCCCGCCGTCCACCTCGAGATCGAGCAGGCCGTGGCTGTTGCCGAAGAAGCGCTTCACCTGCCGGGAATTGGCGACCTCGCGGTAGCCGTCCGGCAGGTACGCGAAGCGGCAATGGTAGATGCCTCTGGCGCGCGTCGTGCCGTCGGCGAGCAGCGGCGGCAGCCCGTCGGCGAGGCCCGGATCAGGCCGGCCGTCGCGATCGCCCCAGGTCTCGACGCAGCGCCGCTCGTCGTCGTAGCGGTAGTGGAACGTGAGCCCGGCGCGATCGGTGTGCTCGGTGAGGAGGTTGCGCTCGTCGTAGGCGTAACGTGAGGTGAAGCTCTCGGCATCGACCGCGGCGACGAGGCGGCCGATCTCGTCGTGCTCGTAGCGCGCGAAGGTGATCCAGCGCCCCTGGGAGGTTGCGTTGTAGACGCTGATGGAGACGATCCGCCCCTCGGGGCTCGACCCCAAGCGGACGCGCCGGCCGGCGCTGTCCAGCACCTCCGCGATCCTCGACCCTTCGTACGAGATCGAGATCCGGTTCCCGGAGCGGTCCTCGATCGCCGTGAGCAGCCACTCCCGCTCGCCCTCGAGCGGCAGCGCAAAGGCGTGGTAGAGGCCGTCGCCCCTGTCGAGACGATAGCCGCCGCGCTCCCGCCGCAGCAGCCAGCCCCAGGGCCCGAGCGCCTCGCCGCCCTCGGGCAGCACGGGGAAGTCGACCGAGATGCCCTCGTCGGTCCAGACGCGCGTCGCGCGCCGGGTGAGGGTGACACGCCAGCCGAGGCTGTGCGTCCAGCCGTGGCCAAGGCCGACGTCGCGCTCGGCCATGGCCGAGGAGTAACGGCGGACGAAGGAGAACGGGAGCGGGCCGGGCAGCGAGAGATCGGTCCGCGGCACGGTGTACACGCGTCCGGTGACGACATCGACCGGCTCGCCTTCGGACCTCTGCCTCCCCTGCCCGGAGGGCGCGTGTTTCTGATCGCCGCCCCCGCCCTCTCCGCTCCCGCTCCCCCCACCGCCGTTGCCGCCGCCGTCGCCGCTGCCGCCGCCGCCGCTGCCACCGGATCCACCGCCGCCCCCCAGCACGGCGACGCCAGGACACATCCCCGGGGGAGCAGCGGCATCGGGCGCCGGTGCGGTCGACATGGCTCAGCGTGCCCTCCAGGCGGGTGCTTCGGTCGCGTGATTCGCGGGATCGCGGCGCAGAACGACGCGAAGATATCGCCTCGGCGCAGCGCGGAGCAACCCCCGCTCGCCAGCGCGCTCACCGATCGAGGCGCCGAGATCGCCAGCGGACATGTGCAGGCGGGAGCGGCTTGCAGGACCTGAGCCTGCAGCGAGCAGGCGGGCTCGATCCCGAGCCGCTCGATGCGGCGCAGCGCAGGAGCGATGCTTCAGGCTAGGATGCGCGCGATGGGTACCGCGCTGACGGTGGAGCGCTACGCGGAGATGCGCGCGCAGATGGAAGCCGGGAGGCTCCGCGACGAGGTGCTCGCGCGCGCCGGGCTCACGGCGGACGAGTGGACGGCCGCGCAGCGCGAATGGCTCGAGAGGATGGGCGCGGAGCTCGAGCGCGGCTGCTTCGAGCTGACCAACCGCTACACGCAAGCCTTCCTCGAGCACCTGCGGGTGTTCGTCGCGGCCTCGCCGCCGGTGAGCGCGCCATCCGGTCGAACGCCGGCCGCACCGCTGCCCGCCGCGCCAGCGCCGCGCCCTGCGGCGCCGGTCGCGCCCGCGGCGCCGGTCGCGCCCGCGGCGCCGGTCGCGCCCGCAGCGCTGGCCGCGCCCGCCGGCACAGCCCCGCTCCCAGACATGCCTGCGCTCGTCGCCGCCCTGCCCTTCGTGCCGAACGCGCCGCCCGGTCGAGCGCCGGCCGCACGGCCGCCCGCAGCGCCAGCGCCGCGCCCCGCGGGGCCGGCCGCGCCCGCCGGCACAGCCCCGCTCCCAGACATGGCTGCGCTCATCACCGCCCTGCCCTTCACCCCGGCATCGGAAAAGCGGGGCGCCCCCGCGCCCCCGCCCGCGCCGAGCGCCGCGGCCCACACGGCGCCCGCCCTCTCGCTGGAGCAGTACGCCGCGCTCTGCGCGGAGCTCTCGCTGCACCCGCGGAGCGCCGCGGCGCTCTACCCGCGTTACGGCCTCCGCGACGCGGCCGCGTGGCAGGCCACGGACGCCGCGTGGCAGGCCCGTATGCGCAGCGACTCCACCCTCGAGGCACGCTGGCAGCAGCTCATCGCCCATTACCGAGCCCACTACAGGGCCCGCTGAGCCGACCCGCTCGCCGGGCCCGCGCGCGGCGACCCCGCAGCCCTCCCTGCTCCGCTGCTGACCTGCCGCGCCGTCACCCGCTGTCGAGACCGGCTCCACCACCCGACCGAAGACGCGAAGACCAGCGAAGCGTGCCTCCCGGCCCAGGGCGGCAGCGTCACACGGGCCACCGCCCCTCCTCGGCGACGCGACGCTTCGTTGCGCCTCACTTGCAAATCGAAAAATTTCATTCGATCCTGCATTCACTTCCAATGACAACAACCATGGATGCCATCGATCTGAAAGCGATCCACCTCCTCGCCCGCGACGCCCGCCGGTCGTGGGCGGACCTCGGCGAGGCGGTCGGCCTCTCCGCGCCCGCCGTGGCCGAGCGGGTGCGGCGGCTCGAGGAGCGCGGCGTCATCACGGGGTGGGAGGCGCGCCTCGACGCCCGGGCCGTGGGCGCCGGGCTCACGGCCTTCATCTCCGTCTCGATCGCGAACCGGCGCGGGCGCGGCGAGTTCCTGCGCGCCGTCGAGCGCGCGGCCGAGATCCAGGAGTGCCACCACGTCGCTGGCGACGAGGACTACCTGCTCAAGGTGCGCTGCCGCGACACCGAGGCGCTCGAGCGCCTGCTCACGCAGGAGCTCAAGGCCCACGACGGCGTGGTGCGCACGCGCACGACGATCGTCCTGTCCACCGCCAAGGAGACCGCGCTCCCGCCCCTGCCGCTGCCGTCCGAAGAGGCGCGCGACGGCGAAGCGCGCCCCCGCAAGGCGCCCGGCCGCGGAGCCGCCCGGAAGGAGGCGCCGTGAGCGGCGCCGACGGACTGCCGCCTTTCGGCGATCGTGGCGAGCGTCGCGAACGCCAGATCGACGAGCGCGACCTCGCGGCGCTCGCCGCCGCCATCGAGGACGCCGCGATCGCGCAGCGCGACTTCTCGCACGCGCGCCACCTGCTCCTCGCCCTGCACTACGTGCGCGCTCACGGGCCCGAGGGGGCGCTCGCGCGCATGCGCTCCGCCCTGCAGGCCTTCAACGCCCGGCACCCGCCGACCAACGGTTACCACGAGACGATCACGGTCGCCTGGCTCACGCTCGTCGCCCGCCACGCCGCCGAGCACCGAGGCGCCGCCGTCCACGACCTCGCGGAGGGCCTCCTCGACCGCCACCGCAGCAGCAAGGCGCTCTTCGCCCATTACTCTCGCGCGCGGCTGCTCTCGGACGACGCCCGCGCCGCGTTCGTCGCGCCCGACCTCGCGCCGCTCCCGGCGCCAGGCGACGGCGTGCGCATCCGCCTGGCGACCGAGGCCGATCTCGCGGCGATCGAGGAGATCTATGCGTTCTACGTCGAGCGCTCGACCTGCACCTTCGCCACCACCGTCCCGACCCCGGCGGAGCGACGCGCCTGGCTCGCGGCGCACGGCCCCCAGCACCCCGCCACCGTGGCCGTCGAGGGCGACGGGGCCGGGGCCGTGGTCGGCTGGGGCTCGCTCTCCCTGTGGAACCCGCGCGAGGCCTACGCCCGCTCCGTCGAGAACTCGGTCTACGTGCGCGACGGCCTCCACCGGCGGGGGCTCGGGCGCCGCATCCTCGCCGATCTCGTGAGCCGCGCGATCTCGCTCGGCCATCGCACGATCATCGCGCAGATCGCCGGAGACCAGGCGGCGAGCGTCGCGCTGCACCGCGCGCTCGGGTTCGAGGACGCCGGGCTGCTCCGCGACGTCGGGCACAAGTTCGACCGCTGGCTCGACGTGATCCTGATGCAGCGTGCGATTCCCTACCTTGCAAGCGATGACCGGCAGCCGTGAGTTAGCTCACGCGCCCACAATCGCCATCAACGACCCCGAATTGCGCCGCCTAACGCGCACGGAAACGCGCCCGCCATCATCGAAAGGATCGCCTCGGGATTCAACACATCGCGGGCTCGCGCGGCGAGGCCGGCTCGGGTCGTCCGGAGCAAAAGGCACCGTGGCGCCGCACCCACCGAGCGCAGAAAGCGGCAGCACAGGCATGTTCGTCACCAACGTTCAGCGCCAAGAGGAGCGCAAAGGGGCCCCTGCCAACGGGAGGGCCCTCGACCTGCTGGGCAAGATGGATCGGAACGAGCGAGCGTACGACGAGACGATCGCCTATGCCCTCTCGCTCGCGTCGGCGTGGTCGTACGCGGACCCGCAGACGCTCCACGACGTCATGAACAGCCTCGGGTTCGAGAACCGGTGCTATGCCGTCACGCTGAGCAACGATGCCGTCTCGGTGCGCACGAGCGCATCGCTCCTCCAGCACGTCGATGGCTCGGCGGCGATCCTGTGTTTCCGCGGCACGGAGCGCGCGAACCTCATCAACCGGCTGACCGACGCCAGCGTCGAGCCGGATCGGCTCCGCGCGTGGGAGGCCGTGCAGGGCGGCCTCTACCGCAGCCGCATGCCGATGACGCGCTACATCGCCTGCCGTCTGAAGAGGGCGATGAAGGGGCAATCGATCGTCGACCAGAAGAGCGAGCTCGTATCGGTCGACGCCCCCGCGCGCTCCGACGCGACCGGCGAGCCCCTCAAGAGCGGCTTGAAGGCGCTCTACCTCACAGGACACGGCCTGGGTGGCGCGCTGGCAGCCCTCGCTGCAGCCATGATCTTCCAGGACAAGGAGCACGAGAGCATCAGGGACGTGGTGCGCGGTGTCTATACATACGGGCAGCCGCGCATCGGAAACGAGATCTTCGCCCGCAAGCGTAAGGATACTTACGAGCACCTGCTCTTCCGCCATATCCATGCCGGCGACAGCGTGCCAATGTTTCCTCCGCCGTCGTTCGGGAGGTTCGATCACTTCGGTCACGAGCTCCGATCGAGCGCGGCGGGCTGGGTATTCTCGGAGCAGCCCGTGCGTCGGACCTCCACGGCGCTCTTCCGCTCCACGGTGGACGTCCTGGCCTGGGTCAAGCAGCAGCTCCCCCTGGTCCGCCGACTGCAGCTGCCGTTCTCGTCGGACGACCACGCCCCGCACAGGTACGTGAGCGTCTCCCAGCGATCGTTGCGTCTGCGCCGGTCGGAGCTCGTTTGAGAGAGAAGTTGAGAGGGAGGTCGAGCCACGGTGATAGCCACCGTGGCCGTGCCTCGAGCGGACGAACGGATCCGCGTGCGCCCTGGAGCGCGCCCCAGGGCTCCGGCGGGCGCGCTACGAGGCCCTGGCGTTCTTCAGCGCGTCCGGGTTCCCCGGCCCCTCGAGGTACTCGTCGTACGTGCCGTTGAAGACGCGCGGATCCTTCGACGACAGATCGAGCACGCGGGTGCCGAGCCTGCCCACGAAGTGCCGGTCGTGGCTCGTCACGACGACCGTCCCCTTGTACTCGACGAGCGCCTGGAGGAGCGCGTCGATGCTCTCGACGTCGAGGTGGTTCGTCGGCTCGTCGAGCACGACGATGTTGTTCTTCACCAGGATGAGCTTCGCGAGGAACAGGCGCGCCGCCTCGCCGCCGGAGAGGTTCTCCGTCTTCTTGAGCCCGGCCTCGCCGCTGAAGAGCAGCTTCCCGAGCACCGAGCGCACGTGCTCCTTCGGGGCGGACGGGTCGAAGCGGTACAGCCAGTCGTAGGCCGTGAACCCCGCCTCGATCGCCTCGTGGTGATCCTGCGCGAAGTAGCCGACGTTCGTGTCGTGGCCCCACGTGACGGCCCCGGCGTCCGGCGTGTACTCGCCGACGAGGAGCTTGAGCAGCGTCGACTTGCCGATGCCGCTCGGCCCGATGACCGCGAGCTTGTCGCCGCGGTTCAGGTTGAAATCGAGCTTCTGGATCACGCGCCGATCGCCGAAGCTCTTGGAGAGGCCCTCGACGCGCAGCACGTCGCGGCCAGAGGGCTTCTCGATCTCGAACTTGATGTACGGGCGCACGACGCTCGAGCGCCGCACCTGGATGCCCGCCTCGAGCTTCTCGATCTCCTTCACGCGCGACTGCGCCTGGCTCGACCGGCTCGCGCTCGCGCCGAAGCGGGCCACGAAGTCCTTGAGCTCGGCGATCTTCTTCTTCTTCTGCGCGGCGTCGGCCTCCGACTGGCGCTTGCCGGTCGTCTTCTGCTCGATGAAGTCGTCGTAGTCGCCCGTGTAGAGCGTGACCGTCTGGTAGTCGACGTCGGCGACGTGCGTCGCGATCGCGTTCATGAAGTGCCGGTCGTGGCTGACGACGAGGAGCGTGCCGCGGAAGGTGTCGGTCAGGTACGACTCGAGCCAGCGGATCGAGTCGAGGTCGAGGTGGTTCGTCGGCTCGTCGAGGAGCAGGACGTCCGCGCCCCCGAAGAGCGTCTGGGCGATGAGGACGCGGAGTTTGTACCCGCCCGCGAGCGTGCTCACCGTGCTCGTGTGCCGGGCGGTCGCGATCCCGAGCCCCTCGAGGATCTCGGCGGCGCGCGACTCGGCGGTGTAGCCGTCCTCCTCGCCGATCGTCCCCTCGAGCTCGGCCAGCCGCATGCCGACCTCATCGGTCATCTCGACCTCGTACAGCCGATCGCGCTCCTGCATCGCGTCCCAGAGCGCCCGGTTCCCCATCAGGACCGTGTCGACGATCCTGCAGGACTCGTAGGCGAAATGGTCCTGCTTGAGCACCCCGACGCGGAGCTGCCTCGGGATCTCGACCGAGCCCTGATCCGACTCCTCCTCGCCGGAGATGACCTTGAGGAGCGTCGATTTCCCCGCTCCGTTCGCGCCGACGAGCACGTAGCGCTTGCCGGGGTCGAAGCGCATCGTGACGTTCTCGAAGAGAATTTTGGGACCGTACCGCTTGGTGAGCTTTTCGAGCGTGATCATCTCAGCGGCGCCGGGAGTAGCACGTGTGCGCCTGCGGTTCCGGTGAATTCCGGAGGCAGCGCGCCCCCCGGGGCAGGCGCGTCACCTCGGCGCGCCGGGCGGCGGGCTGGCGACGCGCGCCGGCGCTTCCTCGAATACCTCGGCGTCTGGCAAGGAAAGGACCTCCCTGCCGGCCGATTCCAGCGTCTCTCTCGGCACATCGCGGAAGCGCGCGCGGAAGGCCGCAGACGGGCGGAGGGTCACGGCCTGCCCGGTCGACCTGCGCCTGTACGTGGTCTCCACGCCGTCCTCGCTCGCCTCGATCAGGCTGAGATTCAGCTTCCCGAGGCTGGCCCCCGTCGCAGCGGCGGCGCCGTCGGCGATGCAGGAGAACTGCACGTTCCGCGGGCTGTGGTGGATCACCTCGAGGTCGAAGCTCCTCGCGGGCAGCCCGAGCCTCGCGAGCGCAAAGCGCCCCATGCGGTAGCCGGCGACGGCCCACGGCCCCGCCCCGCCGTGGATCGCGGCGACGGCGCGGAGCTCGTCGTCCGGGGCCTCCGCGGCCGGGCGGCCGGCGGGCTCCTGCGCAGGGCCCTCAGGGGGATGGGCGCCCGCGCCGCCGCACCGGATCGAGGAAATGGCGGCGAGGAGGATCCACGCCGCTTGGCTCATCGTCTTGCGCATGCTCGCTCGATCCCCCGTGAGGGCGGCGGAGTGTCCCCGTTCGCGCGCGACGTCAAGGGCGTCGGGCCCCGCGCCGCTGCCCGCGACGCCCGGGATCCGCCCGATCCGGCGAGCGCGCAGGCGTACCCTGGACGGTTTCACGCACCGCGGCGTCAGACCGGGGTAACATGCGCCCGTCATGCCTCGCGCGCCCGCCAGCCGTCCCCGTCGCTCCAGCCGCGCCGGCCTCGCTGGCTCCGCCGGCGACGCGACGACCCACGTGGCCCGCGCCGGGGGTGATGCTCGCCGATGACCCGCGTCCACCCTGAAGGCTTCCGGCCCGAAGCGCTCGTAGGCCAGGTCCTGCGCGGCAAGTGGCGGCTGGAGCGCCTGCTGGGCTTCGGCGGGATGGCCATGGTCTACGCCGCCACGCACCGCAACGGGATGCGCGGCGCGGTGAAGATCCTCCGCCGCGAGCTGTCCGAGGACGAGGAGGCGCGCTCGCGCTTCCTGCGCGAGGGCTACGTCGCCAACCGCGTCGAGCACCCGGGCATCGTCCGGGTGCTCGACGACGACGTCACCGACGATGGCTCCGTGTTCCTGGTGATGGAGCTGCTCGAGGGCGAGACCGTCGAGGCGCGCCGCGCGCGCGAGCCGGGCGGCGTGCTCGGCGTGAACGAGGTGCTCGGCATCGCCGACGACCTGCTCGACGTGCTCGCCGTCGCGCACGAGCGCGGGATCGTGCACCGCGACCTCAAGCCGGACAACCTGTTCCTCACGCGCCAGGGGCAGCTGAAGGTGCTCGACTTCGGCATCGCGCGGCTGCGCGAGCACTCCTCCCCGGCGAACGCCTCCACGCGCGCCGGCACCCTGATGGGGACGCCGCAGTTCATGCCGCCGGAGCAGGCGCGGGGGCAGTGGGACAGGGTCGACCCGCGCAGCGATCTGTGGGCCGTCGGGAGCACGATGTACCAGCTCCTCTCGGGGCGGTACGTGCACGAGGCCGAGACGCTCCCGCTGCTGCTCCTCGCGGCGATGACGCAGCCGGCGCCGCCCGTGGGCAGCGTCCTGCCGGCCCTGCCCCCGCCGATCGCCGGCGTGATGGACGTGGCGCTCGCGTTCGACCCCGACCGCCGCTGGCCGAACGCCCGCGCGATGCAGCGCACGCTCCGCCAGGCGCGGGGCGGCGCGGCGCTCGAGCTGGCCCCGGGCGCGCACCCGGATCCCGGGCGCGCGCCGCTGCACTCGGAGCACGGGCGCGGGCTCCTGCACTCGGATCCAGGGCGCCCGTCGGCGCAGGCGCGAGGTCCCGGGAGCGGGCCGCGCGGCACGGAGTTCGCCGCGGCGGGCACGGCCAGCGGTGTCGCGGCCGGCGGCGGCGCGGCCAGCACCGGCACGGTCTCGCCGGTCGTGGAGCGCTCGGCCAGCGCGGAGCGCTCCGCGCCGCGCGCAGCGGCCACGGGCGCGCTCCTCGCCGGCGCCGGCGTGCTGGCCGTGGGTGCCCTGGTCGCGCTCGTGTGGTGGCAGCGCGCGGGCGAAAGGGGCGCGGAGGATCCGTCGCACGGCTCCACGGTGGAGGCCGAGCCGCGCCCCACCGCGGGCGCCGGGGCGACGACGGCGCCGCCCGACAGCGCAGGCTCGCTCGGGGCCGGCGTGCAGCCGGCGCCGTCCGGCGATGCGGTCCCCGCGATCGCGCCGTCCGCGCCCGCGACCACGCCGGCGCTCGAGGCCGCGAGCGCGACGGCCGCGAGCGCGTCCGCGCACGCCGCGCCGGCGAGCGCGAGCGCGGCCGCGCCGAGGCCCGCCGCCGGGGGCAGGGCGCGATCCCCCGCGACCGCGACGAAGGCGCCCGCCGCCACGACGCCGGCCCCCGCGCCGACGCCGGCGGAGGACCCGTACAACCGGAGACGTTGAGGCCGCACGGATGCGTAGATCGAGCTCGCGTAGACGATTCCCGGCGGAGGTGCTCGCCCTGGGAGGAGCCGTGCTCCTCGCCTGCCCCGACGCCTCCGCGCAGGGGCGCGATCCTGCGGCCGCGGAGGCGCTGTTCGACGCCGGCAGGGCGGCGCTGCAGGCGAAGGACTACGACGCCGCGTGCCCGAAATTCCGGGAGAGCTACGAGCTCGATCCGGCGCCCGGGGCGCTGCTCAACCTCGGCGACTGCGAGGAGAAGCGCGGCAGGGTCGCGACCGCGTGGTCGATCTTCCGGCAGCTCGCGCGCGATCTGCCCGCGAACGACGACCGCCGCCCCATCGCCCAGTCGCGCGCGGCGGCGCTCGAGGCCCGCGTGCCGAGGCTCACGATCCGGCTCGCGCCGGGGGCGCCCGCGGACACGGCGGTGCAGCGCGCGGGGGTCCCGGTCGGCGCGGGCTCGCTGGGCTCGTCGTTGCCGGTGGACCCGGGCGAGGTCCAGGTGACGGCGGCGGCGCCGGGCCGGAAGCAGAAGATCTTCACGGTGCAGCTCGCGGAGGGCGCGCAGGTCGAGCTGGTCGTGGCGCCGGAGGAGGCCGCGGCCGCCGCGGGCGCGGGGCCTGCGCTCCCCCCGAAGACCGCCCCGCAGGAGGCGGGGGGCTCGCCCCGGCGGACGGCCGGCTGGATCAGCGCCGGCGTCGGCGCGGTCGGGATCGGCGTCGGCGCCGTGTTCGGCGCGCGCGCGATCGGGAAGAAGGGCGACGCCGAGGCGTACTGCGACGAGGACAACGTCTGCCTGGATCAGGGGATCAAGCTGCAAAAGCAGGGCGTGACCGCGGGGACGATCTCGACGGTCGCGTTCCTCGTCGGGGCGGCGGCGCTGGGCACGGGCGCGGTGCTCGTCTTCACGGCGCCCTCCTCGGGGCAAGGGTCGCCAGCGCCCCGGGCCACCATCGGCGTGGTGCCGGGCGGCGCCGTGGCGACTGTCGTTTTTTGACGGGAGCTGCGCGGCGTCGCCGCGAGGGAGGGGCCCTGGTGGTGAAGCGCGATCAGAGGAGCATCCGAGCCGTGGTCTCCGCCGTCCTGCTCGTCGCCGCGGGCGTGGGAGGCTGCAACGCGCTCATCGGCCTCGAGGTCGGCCAGCTGGACGCATCGACGGGCGGCACGGGCGGCGCGGGCACGGGCACGGGCGGAGGGGCCGAGGGCGGCGGTGGCAGCGGCGGCGCCGGCACGGGCGGCAGCGGCGGCGGCGCTGGCGCGGGCGGCAGCGGCGGCGGCGGCGAGGCGCCGTTCTGCGGCGAGGATCGCGAGGACGCCATCCGCGGGCCGCAGGCACGCTGGGGCACGACCATCGGGCTCGACGTCACCGACGTCGCGGCGCACGGCGACGGGGTGACGGCCATCGTCAACGAGAAGGGCACGATCTCCGTCGCGCGGTGGGCGCGCGGCGGCACCCGCGATGCCGGGTATGGGCTGACGGCGACCGATCTGCTGGAAGGCGACATCAAGGCCACGCACCTCTCCATCGGCCAGGGGCTCGCCTATGTGGCAGGGTGGTCGGACAGCGGCCCCCAGCTGCCCAGCGCGTCCACCACCGGGTGCGTCATCAGCGAGCTCGCGCGCTCTCACCCGAGCTTCCTCGCTGCGCTCGACGAGAAGGGCCAGTGCCGGTGGGCGTGGTCGCCGGAGGGCGGCGCCACCTCCACCCCGCTCGGCCTCGCGGCGGCGCCCGGCGCCGTGGTGATCGCCGCCTCGGTGAAGGGGCCGAGCGTGAACGACGGCACGTGCACCCTCGCCATGGGCGGCGCGGAGACGTCCGTGGGCCTGGCCGCGCTCGATCCGGCGGCAGGCGGTTGCCTGTGGGGGATGCCCATCGGCCCGTCGCCGGCCGTGACCGTCGGAGAGCTCCTCGTCGACGAGGCGCGCGGCGAGGTGCTGGCGGTCGGCCGCTACGAGGGCGAGGAGGGCTACGTCGTCGGGGGAGCGCTGCTCCCTCCCTCGCAGGATCGCGATGTGTTCGTGGCGCGCTTCACGCTGACCGAGGGGTCGCTCAAGGGCATCGACGCGTTCCCCCTCCCCGGGCGTCAGGAGGTGGACCAGCGCGGGGCCGCGCTGCTCCCGGACGGCGACGTCGTGATCGTCGGCTCCTATGCCGGCTCGCTCGATTTCGGCGAGGGCTGCCCGCCGGCGCCCGAAGAGGACGCGCCGGACATGGAGAACTTCTTCGTCATGCGCGTCTCCGGCCCGTCCGTGGTCTGGGGCCGCGGGTTCGGCGACGCGGGGCACCGGCAGTGGGTCACCAGCGTGGCGGCGGCGCCCGATGGACTGATCTACGTGACGGGGAACTACCAGGGCGAGATCGACCTCGGGAACGGCGGGAAGCTCGTCGCTCCCGCGACGGACGCCGATCCGATGGTCGGGTTTCTGATCGTGCTCGACGCCCGCGGCAACGTCGTCTCCGCCTCCGAGCTGAAGGGGACGGGCGACGCTTACGTGTGGGCCGCCGCGCCCGGCCCGGCGCCTGGCGACGCCCTCTATCTCGGCGGGGAGCTGGGCAGCACCCTCGATATCGGGCGCGACCCGCCGCTCACCGACGCGATGGGGCGCGGGTTCATCGCCGAGCTCCCGGGCGTGCGGTGATCCCCGCGGTCCGGCGCGCCGGGCCGTGAGCGCTCGACGCCCCGCCACCCGCATCGGCCGCTGCGACCGGATCGCCGCGGCGCGCGCTCCGGTCGATGGCTGTCGGCGGAGAGCGCGCTTTTCGGTGAGGGACGCGCCGGAACCCCCTCGACTCCTGGAGCGACGCTCGCCATGAAGTCGATGGTGGCGAGCGAGGCGAGAGCTCTCGCTGGCGGCCGCGGCGGCACCGCGCCACCAGGAGACGGGAGATGAAGCGCGATCTCAGGAGCACTCGACCCATGTTCTGCGCCGGGCTGCTCATCACCGCGGCCGCGGGGGGCTGCAACGCGATCATCGGGCTCGAGGTCGGCGATCTCGACTCCTCGGCGGGCGGCGCGGGCGCCACCGCTTCGAGCGTGTCGGCCGGCGGCGCAGGAGGTGAAGGCGGTCGCGGCGAGGGCGGCGCCGGCGAGGGCGGCGCTGGCGAGGGCGGCGCTGGCGGCGGGAACGAGGCGCTCTGCAGCTACGCCCGCGAGGGAGCCGTCCGGACACCGTCGGGAGAGTGGGGCGCGCTGTCCGGCCTGGCGGTCGTCGGCCTCGCGGCGCGAGACGGCGAGGTGACGGCCCTGGTCAAGGAGAGCCGGGTGCTCGCCAGCGAGCCCACCAAGACCAGGACGGGGTTCTCGGTCGCGAGGTGGAGCCCGGCCGGGGTCCGCGAGAGCGCGTACGGGATGACGACCGGCGACATGCTCGGCAGCGTCTCGGCCGAGCACCTGGCCATCGCCTCGGACCTCGCTTATGTGGCCGGCAGGTCGGAAGCACCCCTCACCTTGCTCGCGTCGGGCGGCAGGTGCACCGCCAGCGCGAGCGCGGACACTGGCCGCAAGCCGAGCTTCCTGCTGGCGCTCGACGAGCTGGGCAAGTGCAGGTGGGCCTGGAGCGTGGACGCCGAGGTCAACGCCTACCCGCTCGGGCTCGCGGCGACGGCCGACCGGGTCGCCTTCGCCGTCTCGCGCTCCGGGGCGACGAGCGCGAAGACCGACGAGTGCGTCCTCGGGGCCGCCGATCAGCGCGGGGTCACGGATCTCGTGACCTTCAACGCAGGCGGCAAGTGCCGGTGGAGCCGCGCGCTCGGATCCTCCGCGGCCGTGCACGTCGCGGAGGTCGTCGCCGCGCCGGAGACCGGCGAGGTGCTCGTCGTGGGCGACTACGACGCGCCGGATGAGCCCATCGACATCCAGGGAAGAAAGCTCCCCCGCGCGCCGGATCGCGACCTGTTCGTGGCGCGCTTCCGGCTCGATGACGGCGCCCTGACGGGCCTCATCCCGCTCACGGCCCCTGGGACCCAGGCTGCGGCGCGGCACGGGTCCGCGATGCTCCCGGACGGCGAACTCGTGATCTCCGGGACCTACACCGGGCCGTCCTTCAGCTTCGAGGACGACTGTCCGCTCCTGCCTCCCACAGGAGACACGGAGAACTCGTTCGTCGCGCGCGTCTCGAGGGAGGGAGTGGTCTGGAGCCGCGGGTTCGGCGACGAGAAGCGAGATCAGATGGTCGTCAGTCTGGCGGTGGACGGAGCAGGCGCGATCTACATGGCCGGGACGCTCGAGGGCGAGATCGCCCTGGGGAACGGCGAGAGGCTCACGGCCGGGACGGACGAATTGCAGAGCTTTCTGATCGTGCTCAATCCCAGCGGCAACGTCCTCTCGGCGACCGCGTTCGCGGGCACAGGCACCGTGGGCGTGTGGGCGGTCGCGCCGGGCGCGACGCTCGGCGATCCCTTCACCATCGGCGGTGAGCTGACGGAGACGTTCTCTCTCGTCCCCAGCGACCATTCCAGCGCTGCGCCGGGCGAAGGGTTCATCGCCCGGGTGAAGGGGTTGCCGTGAGCGCCACGCGCGGACGCCAGCGCACCACGCGAGCAGTCCATGACATTTCCGCACGACGACACGGAGCCTGCGACCGGACCGCAGCGGTGCGCATTCCAGCCCGGGTTGACGAAGCGGGGACTGGCAGCTTCTATGAGAGGATGCGCTCGCTTCACCGCCTCTTCTGTTTCTGCCTGGCCCTCCCTGCCGGACTCAGCTGTGGATTCCCCGACGCCACCTTCACGGAACGCTCCAGCACGAGCGCGGGCGGCGCGACGGACGCGGCGAGCTCCGCCGTCGCGTCCTCGGGCGCGGCGGGCCCCGGCGGCGGCGCGGAGGCCTCCAGCGCCGGCGGGAACGGCGACGGCCCGATGGGCTCCGGCGGCGGTGCACCGGGCGCCGGCGGCGGTGCACCGGGCGCCGGCGGCGGCTCCGCGGGCTCCGGCGGCGGCTCGGCGACCTCCGGCTCCGGCGGCGGCTCGGCGACCTCCAGCGCGAGCGCCAGCTCGGCGACCTCCGGCTCCGGCGGCGGCGCGGCGACCTCCAGCGCGAGCGCCAGCTCGGCGACCTCCGGCTCCGGCGGCGGCGCCGTCGATTGCGATGCCGACGGCGACCACTATCGATCGACCGCGTGCGAGGGTGGCGATGATTGCAACGACAACAACGCACTGGTCCACCCCGACCAGCCCAGCACCTTCTATGACACCCCGATCCCTACGGGAGGCGGCTTTGATTACGACTGCAGCGGCGAGGAGGAGAAGGAGTTCCGCGCGGTCAGCTGCAGCGGCCTCGCTTGCACCGCGGCGAGCAACGTGTTTCTGACGGACCCCCGGTGCGGGCGCAAGGGCCCGTTCGGCTCCTGCAGCCTGCTCTGCATGTCCACCTACATCTATGAGGAGTACGCCAGGGCATGCCACTGAGCCCGCGCTGGCTCGGTGGCGGCATCGAGGGTGCCACGCAACGGAGAGCCGACCCGATGAGACCCGAACCTGGTGCCCTCCGATCCGTCGTGTCCTGCGCCTGCCTGCTCGCTGCGGCGGCGGGGGGCTGCAACGCGATCATCGGGCTGGAGGTCGGTGAGCTGGCTCCGTCGCAGTCCGGCGCGGGCGCGGCCTCGGCCTCCTCCTCGGGAGGCCCTGGCACGGGAGGCTCGGGCGCCGGTGGTGCGGGCACCGGTGGTGCAGGCGGCGGCGACAGCGGCGGCGGCGGTGGAGGCAGCGGGGGCAGCGGCGGCGACGGCGGGGGCGGCGACGGCGGGGGCGGCGGGGGCAACGGCGGTGGGGGTCCGCTGTGCAGCGACGCCGAGGGGACCCTCGTCGAGCCGTCGGCCAGCTGGGGAGAGACGCTCGGCTTCGACGTCGGCGACCTCGCGGCGTCGGACGGCGCGCTGACGGCGGTCATCACGGAGGTCCTCGACAGCGGGGCGTTCCGCTTCTCGGTCGCGAAGTGGACCTCCGGCGGGGAAAACGATTCCCGGTACGGGCTGTCGGCGAACGATGTCTGGGGCTTGCACCTGGCTGCGAGCGGCGGCACCACCTACGTGGCCGGGGAGGCCGCAGGAGCCACCAATCTCCCCGGTGGGCTCCTCGACGCGTGCCGCGTCGGCCCTCCGCTGGTCGCCACCAGCTACACGACGAGCTTCGTCGCGGCGCTCGACGCGAACGGCCGTTGCGGGTGGGCGTGGAGCGTCGACGCGCAGCACAACACCACGGCGCGCGCCATGGCGGCGAGCTCCGAGGCGGTCGTCTTCGCCGTCGACGTGACGGACGCCGGCCGGAGCTTCGGCCCGTGCGAGCTGAAGAGCGTCCCGGCGGAGTCAGCGTTGCTCGCCGCGCTCTACCCGGCGGACGGCGCGTGCAAGTGGCAACACCGCCTCGGGCCGCGGGCGGCCGTGACCGTCAAGGCGCTCCCCGTCAACCCGAAGGCGAGCGGCAACCTCGTGACCGTCGTGGGCGACTACGAGTCGATCGGCGGAGCGGTCACGTTCGGTGGGCAGACCCCCTTCGCCTCGGAGCAGCGCGACGTCTTCGTCGCGCGCTACACGGCGATCGACGGCGCTCTGGTGGACTTGACCACGCTGAACCTCGAGGGGGATCAGCAGGTGGCGCAGCACGGCGCCGCGCTGCTCCCGGACGGCGACGTCGTGATCGCCGGCTCGTACCGGGGGCTCGTCGACCTCGGCGGCGGCTGCCCGGCGTTGCCCGACGCGGGGGACACGGAGAGCTTCTTCGTCGCGCGCGTCTCGAGGAAGGGCGTCGTGTGGAGCCGCGGGTTCGGCGACGACAAGGAGAGCCAGGTCGCGGCCGGCGTGGCGGTGGACGGCGCTGGCGCGATCTACGTCACGGGGGAGTTCACGGGCACGATCCCGCTGGGGAGCGCCGGGAGCCTCACGACGTCCCAGAAGCGGGCGGGGTTTCTGATGCGGCTCGACGCGCAGGGCAGCCTGATCTCCGCGACCAAGGTCGAAGGCGCCGGCACCGTCGCCCTCCGCGTCGTCGCGGTGGACGGGGCGCTCGGCGGGCCCGTCTACGTCGCCGGCGCCGTGACGGGCGCGCTCCGCCTCGATGGCCTCGCCGCGCCGCTCGGGAGCGAGAGCGATAACGAGTCCCGCGGGTTCATCGCGAGGCTCTCCGGCGCGCGCTGATCCTGGGGCCTTCCGGAAGCGCACAACCACGGACGACCCTGGGCCTCGTCGTCCGTGCGCGGGAGCGCACGGACGAAAGCGAAACGATTTCAATAGTTTCACCTGAAAAGGGCGGCTGGGTCCTCCTTCCGTCGTGTCCCGGCGCGGGCCCCACCGGCCGCCTTCATACCGAGTGAGTGAGCGCTCACTCTTGACGAGTGAGCGCTCACTCCGCTACACGGGACGCATGGCACCACCAAGCCGGCGAGCTCCTCCCCTGCGTCCGGAGGAGCGTCGCGCGAGCATCATCGCGGCGACCATCCCGCTGCTGCGCTTGTACGGCCGCGATGTGACGACGGCGCAGATCGCGATGGCCGCCGGCACCGCGGAAGGGACGCTGTTCCGCGTGTTCCCCGACAAGGAGTCGCTGATCCAGGCGGCGATCGCGACCCTGTTCGATCCGGCGCCGACGCTGCGAGAGCTGGAGCGCATCGATCTCGCAGCGCCGCTCCGTGAGCGCTTGATCCAGGCGGTCGAGGTCCTGCAGCGCCGCGTCGAGGGCATCTGGCAGCTCATCTCGATGCTCGGCATGACGATGCCGCCGCCCATGCGCCCCGAGTCCGGATGCGCTCAGGCGCCGCGCCAGGATGAGCAGGTTCACGTGCAGCTCGAGCGCCTGTTCGATGCGTCGCGCGACGAGCTGCGCTGCGATCCCGCGTATGCAGCGCGGCTCCTGCGCATGATGACGTTCGCGGGCACACACCCGCGGATCACCGACGGCATGCCCCTGACCGCCGCGGAGGTCGTGGCGGTCCTGCTCGACGGTATCCGCCGCCGCTCCGAAGAGGAGGAGCCTTGCTGAGGCAGCTGTTGCGCCGTTTCCTGCGCCCACAGGCGCGCTTGCTGGCGCTCGTCGTCGCGCTCCAGCTCGTGGCGACGCTCGCTTCGCTGTACCTGCCGAGCCTGAACGCCGACATCATCGATCAGGGCATCGCGCTCGGTGACACGCCGCGGATCCTGGAGCTCGGCGCGATCATGCTCGCGATCACCGGCGTCCAGATCGTGTGTTCGGTCGCCGCGAACTACGCCGGCGCGCGCGTCGCGATGAGCTTCGGTCGCGACCTGCGCGCGGCGGTGTTCCACCGCGTCGGCGAGTTCTCCGCGCGCGAGCTGTCGCGGTTCGGGGCGCCGTCGCTCATCACGCGCACGACCAACGACGTCCAGCAGGTGCAGACGGTGGTGATGATGGGCTGTACGATGCTCGTCCTCGCGCCGATCATGTGCGTCGGCGGCATCGTGATGGCGCTGCGCGAGGACGGGTCGCTCGCCTGGCTGCTCGCGATCGCGGTGCCGCTGCTCGCGGGCGCCGTCGTCGCGATCATGTCGCGGATGGTGCCGCAGTTCCGGAGGATGCAGCCCCTCATCGACACCGTGAACCGCGTGCTGCGCGAGCAGATCACCGGCGTGCGCGTGATCCGCGCCTTCGTGCGCGAGCGCGCCGAGGCGGCGCGCTTCGAGCACGCGAACGGCGACCTCACCGACACCGCGCTGCGCATCGGCCGCCTGCAAGCGCTGATGTTCCCGACCGTGATGTTCGTCTTCAACGCTTCGAGCGTCGCCGTCCTGTGGTTCGGCGCGCACCAGATCGCGGACGGCACGCTCGCGATCGGCTCGATGACGGCGTTCCTCGCCTACCTGGTGCAGATCCTGATGGCCGTGATGATGGTGACGTTCATGGCCGTCATGCTGCCGCGCGCGGCCGCGTGCTCGGAGCGCATCGTCGAGGTGCTGGACACCGAGCCGTCCGTGCGCGCTCCCGACCAGCCCGTGACGCTCGTCGAGCCGACCGGCGTCGTCGAGCTGCGAGACGTCGAGTACCGCTACCCGGGCGCCGAGCTGCCCGTCCTGCGCGGCATCTCGTTCGTCGCGCGCCCCGGGCAGGTCACCGCGATCATCGGCAGCACCGGCTCGGGGAAGACCACGCTGCTCGACCTGATCGCGCGGCTCATCGATCCGACGAGGGGCGAGGTCCGGCTCGACGGCGTCGACGCGCGCATGCTCGCCCTCGAGGCGGTGTGGTCGTGCATCGGGCTCGTCCAGCAGCGAGCCTTCCTGTTCTCCGGCACGGTGGCCTCGAACCTGCGCTACGGCGACCCCGCGGCGACCGACGAGCAGCTCTGGGCGGCGCTCGCCGCCGCGCAAGCGCGCGACTTCGTCGAGGCGATGCCGCGAGAGCTCGACACGCCGATCGGGCAGGGCGGCACGAACGTCTCCGGCGGCCAGCGCCAGCGGCTGTCGATCGCCCGCGCCCTGCTGCGCCGGCCGCGCGTGTTCCTGTTCGACGACGCCTTCTCCGCGCTCGACGTCGCGACCGAGGCCCGGCTGCGGGCCGCGCTCGCCGAGCGCACGCGCGCCGCCACGGTGATCCTCGTCGCGCAGCGCGTGTCGAGCATCGTCGACGCGGACCAGATCCTCGTGCTCGACAACGGCGAGATCGTCGGCCAGGGCAAGCATGGCGAGCTGCTCGCGTCGTGCCCGACCTACGCCGAGATCGTGGCCTCGCAGCGCGATGCGGCGGTGGCCGCATGAGCGCGCGTCACGCGGGTCCCCCGCCCGCCGCCCCCGCGGGGGCGCGCTCCCCGATCCTGCCGCGCGGCCCCTTCGGCATGGGCGCCGCGCCGCCGCAGAAGGCGAAGCAGTTCGCCCCCTCCGCGCGGCGCCTCCTCGGCCGCCTCACCCCCGAGCGCGCGCGCCTCGTGGTCGTGCTCGCTTGCTCGCTGCTCAGCGTGGGGCTCGGCCTGGCCGGCCCGAAGCTGCTCGGCCGCGCGACGGACATCATCTTCTCCGGCGTGATCGGCGCTCGCCTCCCGGCGGCCGCCACGAAGGCCGAGGCCGTCGCGGAGCTCCAGCGCTCCGGCCAGGCGCGGCTCGCCGAGCTCGTGGGCCACATGGACGTCGTTCCCGGCCGCGGCATCCAGCTCCGCGAGCTCGCCGAGCTGCTCCTGCTCGTGATGGCGCTCTACGCCGGCGCGTCGCTGTTCGCCTGGCTGCAGGGCTACCTGCTCAACGACGTCGTGCAGAACACCGTGCGACAGCTCCGCGCCGAGGCGCAGGACAAGCTCGCCCGCTTGCCGCTCGCCTACTTCGACGGCCGCCCGCACGGCGAGCTCTTGAGCCGCGTCACGAACGACATCGACAACGTCGCGCAGGGCCTGCAGCAGACCCTGACGCAGATCATGAACGGCGCGCTGACGCTCCTCGGCATCATCGTCATGCTCGTCGTGATCTCGCCGGTGCTCGCGGTGATCACGCTCTTCACCGTGCCGCTCTCGGTGCTCACGACCGCGGCGGTCGCGAAGCGCGCGCAGGCGAAATTCGTCGCGCAGTGGGCGCAGGTCGGCGTGCTCAACGGCCAGATCGAGGAGGCGTTCACCGGCCACTCGCTCGTCAACGTGCTCGGGCGACGCCGCGACGTCGAGGCGCGCTTCCAGTCCACGAACCAGGAGCTGTTCGAGACCAGCTTCCGCGCGCAGTTCATGTCCAGCATCATCATGCCGGCGGTCAACTTCGTCGGGAACCTGACCTACGTCGCGATCGCCGTCGTCGGCGGCCTGCGCGTCGCGTCGGGCGCGATGCTGCTCGGCAGCGTGCAAGCGTTCATCCAGTACTCGCGCCAGTTCTCTCAGCAGCTCGGCCAGCTCGCGTCCGTCACGAACGTCCTGCAATCGGGTGTTGCCTCTGCAGAGCGGGTGTTCGAGCTGCTCGACGAACAGGGCCAGTCACCCGACGCCACCCCGCCCGCGGCCCTGCCGAAGGTGAGCGGCGAGGTCCGGTTCGAGCACGTCACGTTCCGCTACAAGCCCGACGAGCCTCTCATCGAGGACCTCGACCTCACGATCCTGCCAGGCCAGACGGTCGCGATCGTCGGCCCGACGGGCGCCGGCAAGACCACGCTCGTGAACCTCTTGATGCGGTTTTACGAGCTCGACGGCGGTCGGATCCTGCTCGACGGCGTCGACATCGCGCGCTTGCCTCGCCACGAGCTGCGCGCGAGGCTCGGTATCGTGCTGCAGGATACATGGCTGTTCTCGGGCACGATCCGTGACAATATCGCGTTCGGCAACGCGGCCGCGACCGAGGCCGACATCCAGGAGGCAGCGCGCGCGGCGCACGTCGACCGCTTCGTGCGCGCCCTGCCTGCTGGTTACGATACGGTGATCGATGAGGACTCGGGCAACCTGAGCGCCGGCGAGAAGCAGCTCATCACGATCGCCCGCGCGTTCCTCGCGAACCCGGCGATCCTGATCCTCGACGAGGCGACCTCCTCGGTCGACACCCGGACCGAGGTGCTCGTCCAGCGCGCGATGGCGGCCTTGCGCGCCCGGCGTACGAGCTTCGTCATCGCGCATCGCCTCTCGACGATCCGCGACGCCGACATGCTCCTCGTGATGAACGCGGGTCGCATCGTCGAGCGCGGCACGCACGCGGAGCTCCTCGCCGCGGGCGGCGCCTACCACGCGTTGTACCAGACCCAGCTCGCCGGCAACGGCGGAAGCGGCGTGAAGCTCGAGGGCTACTCTGCTGCGCTCAGTCGATGACCGCGGTGGCCTCGACCTCGACCAGGTGCTCGGGGTCGGAGAGCGCGCTCACGCCCAGCAGCGTCCCTGGCGGGACCGGGGTGACTCCCAGCTTCGCGGCCGCCCGACGGATCCCCTCCAGCAGCAGGGGCATCTTGTCCGGAGTCCAGCCCACGGCATAGATGGTCAGCTTCGCAACGTCGTTGAAGGAGCCTCCAACACCGGCCAGGGCGGTGGCGACGTTGAGGTAACACTGCTCGACCTGAGCGGCGAAGTCGCCCCTGCCGATCGTCCTCCCATCAGCATCCCAGGCGACCTGACCTGCGATGAACACGAGCTTCGACCCGGTGGCGATCGACACCTGTCGGTACGCCTCGATCTTCGGCAACCCGCTGGGGTTCACCAGGGTGATGGCCATGCTGCCTCCTTCGTCCTCTCCCTGCGCGCAGGGCGGCATGCCCGGCCGCGCGCTGGTTAGATGCGCCCTCCCCGCCGCGACCGGTAGACCCACGGCGCGAAACGAGCCGATCAGCGCTGCTATACAATCGCGCCATGAACCGCGCGACGGACCGCTTCGAGGGTCTGACCGTCTTCCTCACCGTGGCGAGGCACCGGAGCTTCCGCGCCGCCGCCGCGGAGCTCGGCGTGACCACGGGCGCCGTGAGCCAGGCGATCCGCGCCCTCGAACGCCGCGTCGGCCTCCCGCTCCTCTCGCGCACGACGCGCCGCGTGGGGCTCACCGAGGCCGGCAAGCGGCTCCACGAGCGCCTCGCGCCCGCGGCCGGTGAGATCAGCGCCGCGCTCGAGGCGCTCGACGAGCTCCGCGGCCAGCCCGCGGGGCTGCTCCGCCTCACCGTCGCCCGGACCGCCGTGCCCTTCGTGATCGAGCCGGTGCTCCCGCGCTTCCGCCGCGCTTACCCCGACGTGGCCGTCGAGATCTCGGTGGACGACGCCCTGGTCGATCTCGCCGAGACCGGCTTCGACGCCGGCGTGCGGCTCGGCGAGGACCTCGCGCAGGACATGACCGCCGTGCGCCTCACGCCGGATCTCCGCTGGCTCGTGGTCGGCGCGCCGGCGTACTTCGCCGCCCACGGCCGCCCGGAGGAGCCCGAGGATCTGCTCGCCCACACGTGCATCCAGTACCGATTCCAGAGCGCCGCGCTCTATCGCTGGGAATTCGTGCGCGATCACCGCGAGATCACCGTGCACGCCCCTGGCACGCTCACGGTGAACGACGCCGATCTGACGGTGTCCCTCGCGCGCGATGGGCTCGGGCTCGCGTACATGTTCGATCTGGCCGTCGCCGAGGATCTGGCCAGCGGGGCGCTCGCGACGGCGCTCGAGCGCCATGCGCCGACGGGGCCCGGGTTCTTCCTCTACTTCCCCGCCCGCGCGCAGACGCAGGCGAAGCTGCGCGCGTTCATCGACACGGCGCTCACCGTGCTCATGCCAGAGGGCCGGCGGAAGCCGAAGGAGACGCGCGCCGCCTCGTGAGCTCCCCGGGCCCCCCCGGCGACCCCCCTCCGGTCACCGCGCGCGCTGCCAGGCGACGATCCGCGTCACCGCCTCGTCGACCTGCTCGACCGGGGCCGCGAAGGACAGCCGGACGTACCGCGCGCCGCCTTCGCCGTCGAAGTCCGTGCCCGGCGTGAGCGCCACGCCCGTGTCGGCGAGCAGCCGCTCGCACCACGCGACCGAGTCGTCCGTGCCGACGTCGGCATACAGGTAGAAGGCGCCGTCGGGCGGGGCGACCTTCCAGCCGAGCTCGGGCAGCCGCCGCAGCAGCAGGTCGCGCGCGGCCGCGTAGCCCTCCACCAGCCGGTCCGCCTCGGCGTACACCTCCGGGGTCAGGGCCGCGAGCGCCGCGTGCTGCGCCAGGGCGGGCGGGCACAGCGCGAGGTTCCCCGCCAGCGCGTCGACCGTCGGGACGAGCTCCGGCGGCAGCACGAGCCACCCCAGGCGCCAGCCCGTCATGGCCCAGTACTTCGAGAAGCTCGACACGACGACGGCGCCCGCGTCGACGTGGCGCGCCGCCGTCGCCTGGCGCCCGGCCCACGGGCCGTACGTGAGGCCGTGATAGATCTCGTCGCTCACCAGCCGGACGCCATGCTCCGCGCACCAGCGCGCCATCGCGTCGAGCTCCGCGGCGTCGACCATCGTGCCCGTCGGGTTCGCCGGGCTCGCCAGGACCACGCCATCGAGCTTTGCACCGTCGCACGCGGCCCTGAGCTGCGACGTTGTCAGCTGGAAGCGGCTCTCCGGGCCGCACGGCAGCTCGACCACCTCCACCCCGAGGGACCGAAGGATGTTCCGGTACGCCGGGTAGCCCGGGCGAGCGAGCGCCACGCGGTCACCCGCCTCGAACGCCGCGAGGAACGCGAGCAGGAACCCGCCCGACGACCCTGTGGTGAGGGCGACGCGCGACGGGTCGAGGTCCACGCCGTACCAGCGGCCGTAGTGCTCCGCGAGCGCGCGGCGCAGCGCCGGGATGCCGAGCGCCTCGGTGTACCCGAGGTCGCCCTCCGCGAGGAGCGCGGCCGCCCGCGCGCGCACGGCGGCGGGCGCCCCTGAGCCCGGCTGGCCAGCGCACAGGCTGATGACCGGCTCACCCGCCGCGCGCCGCGCGTTGGCGGCGGCGAGCACCTCCATGACCGCGAACGGCGGCACCTGCGAGCGGCGGCTGATCCTCACCCGGACATCCTTCTCCCCCGCCGAAGACAGGCCATTTACAGCACGGGAGCTCCGCTGTCAGCCGAGGAAATTCGATGGCCGAGGCAGGACGAGAGCCGCGCGTGAAGCCACAAAAGCGAGAACGCGGCCGGTGAGGGCCGCGCTCTCTGGGTTGCTCGCTGCGACGGCGCGTCCGCTCAGGCGATGAGCGGGGCGATGAGGAGCGACACGACGCCCATCACCTTGATGAGGATCGAGATGCCGGGGCCCGACGTGTCCTTGAAGGGATCGCCGACGGTGTCGCCGACGACGGCGGCCTTGTGGGCGTCGGAGCCCTTCGCGTGGCCGTCGAGGCCGCCCTTCTCGATGTGCTTCTTGGCGTTGTCCCAGGCGCCGCCGCCGTTCGCCATCATCAGCGAGAGCACCGCGCCGACGACGAGCGCGCCGGCCAGCGTGCCCGCGAGGACCTCGGGGCCGGCCACGAAGCCGACGACGACCGGCGCGAGCACCGCGATGGCGCCGGGCGCGATCATCTCGCGGATGGCGGCCGACGTGGCGATGTCGACGATGACTTTCGGCTGCGGCTCGACGCCCGGCTTGCCCTCGAGCAGGCCGGGGATCTCGCGGAACTGACGGCGGATCTCCTCGACGATCGAGCCGGCCGCGCGGCCGACGGCGGTCATCGTGAGCGCGCCGACGAGGCACGGGAGGAGGGCGCCGAAGAGCAGTCCCATGAGGACCTTGGCGTCTGTCAGATACAGCACGAGCTCCGGGAGTCCCTTCGCGCGGCGGACCGCGTCGACCTCCATGTTGAAGGCGGCGAACAGCGCGACGACGGTGAGCACCGCCGAGCCGATCGCGAAGCCCTTGCCGACGGCCGCGGTGGTGTTGCCGACCGCGTCGAGCTCGTCGGTGATCGCGCGGACCTCCTTGCCGAGGCCGGCCATCTCGGAGATGCCGCCGCCGTTGTCGGCGATCGGGCCGTACGCGTCGACGGTCATGACGATCGCGGTGCCAGCGAGCATGCCGACCGCGGCGAGCGCGATGCCGTAGAGGCCGAGGTAGTGGTTCGAGATCCAGCCCACGGCGACGAGGGTCATGAGGGGGATCGCGACGCTCTCGAGGCCGACCGCGATGCCGCGGATGACGTTGGTGCCGGGGCCGGTGAGCGAGCTCTGGGCCACCTTGTGGATGGGGCCCATCGACGTGTAGTAGTCGGTCACGAGGCCGACGATGGCGCCGCCCGCGGCGCCGGCCGCGAGGGTGATGACGGCGCCGAAGCTGAAGCCGAGGCCCGGCAGGATGCCGGCCGCCGCGAGCACGACGAGGAACGGCGGGACGATGAGCGCGAGGCGCAGCACCCGGGCCGGCGGCAGGTTCTTGAGCTCGCGCGTGATGAAGATGCCGACGACCGAGACCGCGAGGCCGATCGTCGCGAGGAGCAGCGGCAGCGACACGGCCATCGCGCGGAGCTCCTGCTCGCTCACCGACGGCGCGAGCTGCTGCAGCTTGGCGATCGGCAGCGTGAGGCCGAGCGCGATCGCGGCGACGACCGCGGCCACGTAGCTCTCGTAGATGTCGGCGCCCATGCCCGCGATGTCGCCGACGTTGTCCCCGACGTTGTCGGCGATGACGCCCGGGTTGCGGGGGTCGTCCTCGGGGATGTTCGCCTCGACCTTGCCCACGATATCGGCGCCGACGTCGGCGGCCTTCGTGTAGATGCCGCCGCCGATGCGGGCGAAGAGCGCGATCGAGCTCGCGCCGACGGCGAACGAGTGGACGATCGTCGCGAGGTGCTCGTCGTTGCGGAACAGGGCATAGATGCCGCCCAGGCCGATGAGGCCGAGCCCCGCGACGCAGAGGCCCATGACGGCGCCGCCGTCGAGCGCGGTGACGAGCGCGGTGGGCTTGCCGTGCGCGCGCGCGGCCTCGGCCGTGCGAACGTTGGCGTACGTCGCGGCCTTCATGCCGAAGAAGCCGGCGATGAGCGACAGGAACGCGCCGGCGGCGAAGGCGACCGCGGACAGGAGCCCGAGCGTCGCGGCCAGGAGCGCAAAGACGGCGGCGGCGTAGACGGCGAGCACCTTGTACTCGCGCGCGAGGAAGGCCATCGCCCCCTCGCGGACGTAGCGCGCGATGCGCGCCATCGTCTCGTTGCCTTCAGGGGCCTTCTTGACACGCACGTAGAAGGTGCGTGCGACCATGAGCGCGACGGCGCCCGTTAAGAGCGACTGGTACGACAATGCATCCACGGGTGATGGTCCTCTCGCCCGCCCCCGGCCGGAGCGAGCGCCGGCTCACTCGTCCGTCCACGACGGCGGATCAAGTGGGAAATTGCGTTGCCTCGGTTACAGGCGGCCGCCCAGGGCGAAATCTAGAGCTTTCACCAGGGGACGTGGCGTCCGCAACGTCGGTCGTGCTGGTTCCCGCGCGAGCCGACAGCGACCGTGACATCGGAATGTTACAGGCAAGAACGGCGCACGCGACGCGAACGAGCGCGTCGACGATCCACCCACGGGGGCGATCCAGCGGCGCCTCCGGCGACGGCCGGCGCTACTCGAGCAGCGCGAGCGTTCGCGGATCGGGCTCGCCGCCACAGTACTTGTCGAGCGCCGCGAGGAACGCCCCCTCGCCGGGGGCCGCGCGGGAGAACAGGGTCATCGACGAGCAAAACTTCATGTCATCGGGGCTATCGAAGATGTCGTACAGCGAGCGCCCCTCGATCTGGTTCACGAGGCGAGTGCACTCCAGCAGTCTCGGACCGAGCGTCGGGTGCTGCAGATACGCCTCGGCCTCTCCCTTCGAAGCGATGCCGAACCTCTGAGCCATGGCGCTGTGGCCCAGGCCCTTCAGCTGCGGAAAAATGAACCACATCCAGTGGCTGGTCTTCTCTCCTCGGCGCAATTCGGCCAGGACGCGGGCATAGACCGGAGCCTGCGCGTCCACGAATCGTTGCAGGTTGTACGGATCGGGCATGGGCGCTCCTCGACCCGAGAGTAGCATTCTACCCGTCGCCGGGCTTCCAGCTGCCACAAGGACCCGGGGGAATTCAAGGCGCTTCGCGCGAACAGCTGAGCGTCGCGCGCGGGTTACAGGCCCGTGTGCGTCCCCGTGATCCAGACGGTCGCGTGGGAGCCGTCGGGCTGCGTCGCCCAGGTGCGGACACGGTACTTGCTCGTGGTGACCTGCTGCGCGGTCCCGTAGTTCTCGTGGTAGTAGACGAACGTCGGCGTCGAGCAGTGCCCGCGGCCGGTCAGCGGGTTGTCCCAGAGCCACGTGCCCGCCTGCTCCTTGTACGTGAGCTGCACGAACTGGCTCGTGGCCGCGTCCCAGCGCTGCACGCGCGTGGCCATCTTGGTGTTCGCGCAGTCGCTCATCGCCTGCGACGCGTCGCTCCACGAGGTGGAGGAGGCCCCCCAGAAGGTAGGCTGTACGTCAAAGCGGTATGTCTCCGGGATCTGGTGCTGGTAATAGCCGGGCACGGGGAAATCCACGATCGTCGTCGCTCGATCCTGCCCGATGTCCGGACAGATGCCGTCGATCCACTGGTAGGCGCGGACGTAGGTCTCGCTTGCTCCGATCGCGGTGAGCTGCGGGCTGGTGAAGTTCGGGTCGGTCCCCATCGCGCAGGGGTCAGGGTTTCCTCCGAGCTCCTCGGCGCTCTCCGCCGTGTCTTCCTCGTCGAAGCTGCCGGCGTCCGCCGCCACGCAGCCCGTGACCATCGAGAAGGTGATGAGACCGAGACCGAGATGATACGCAACCATCTTCATGGTGTGACTCTCCTTGGTATGACGGCCACTCAGGCCGTGCCCGCACCCGCACCAGACCAGAGAGCAGGGAGCGTGCCTGCGACGATCCCCTGAGCGCTCCTGTGCCCTCAATGATCTCGCAGCGCAGGATCGCGACGCAGGTCGTGGGGCAGACCGCCGCTCGACCCGGCGATGGAGGCGACAGCCTCCTCCATTGGCAGGGCGATGGAGGCTCGCGCCTCCACCTCGGCCCGCGAGCTGCTTGAAGCCCGCGAGCTGAAGCCGCCCGCCAGAGCTCGCGACGCGGCCTTCGTGGGGTCCACCTGGCGCGCAAATTTCGAGCGCAAAGCGACGAAGCGTGGCCCGCGGGCTGCCGCTTGCGTAGACGCGGAGATGCTCACCCCTTGAATCGGGGCCAGCGCTCGACGATCGATCGTGCATGCGGAGCACGGAGCACCTGGGTATCCTTTGTGTCATGGCGCTTGAACGGAGGGCGGCGCGGCTCGTGGCAGTGGGCGCCACGATGCTCGCCATGGGCTGCAGCGGGACGTGGACGACGCAGGAGAGCGACGCAGAAGTAGAAGGCGGCGAGGGAGGGAGCGCCGCGGCCTGCGCGGCGGGGGAGGCGCGCTGCAACGCGAGCGGCCTGCGCGAGACGTGCACGAGCGACGGCGGCTGGCGCGTCTCCGATTTCGTGTGCGCGCGAAACGTCGCGGTCGACGATGACGTCGGCAGCTATTGTGTGACGAAGACCGACGGCAGCTATCGTTGCTGGGGCGACGATCCGGGCGGCGCGCTGCCCGCCGAGCGCTACCGGCGTGTCCAGCTCACGCGACAGGGGCTGATCGGGCTCACCGAGGACGGTCGGCTGCTCGCCGCCGAGACGCTCCTGCCAGACGGGCTGCCAGCTGTCGCCTCCTTTCGAGCGACGAACATGTGGGGCGAACAGGGCGTGTGCCCGCTGTTCGTGGACGGGTCGTTCGCGGTGCTGCTGGATCGCCAGCAAGAGGACCTCCCGGAGCACCCGGACAAGGTGGTGGAGTTCGAGGGCCCATTCACGCAAGCGCTCTGCGCCTGGGAGGGGCTCGTCGCCGGCGTGCGCCCGGATGGCAGCCTGTGGCAGTTCCATGGCATGGAGACGATCCCCGGTGAGTTCACCCAGGTGGCGTTCAGCAACCGCATCGTCTGCGGGCTCACGAAGGCCGGCGGCATCCAGTGCTTCGAGCCGACCATCTCTTGCGGCAACACCCCCAGCACGCGCTGCGCCGGGCCCGAGTATCCCGAGTTTTCGGGCGGGCCGTACCGTTCCATCACCGCCACGGCCGGAGCGGTGTGCGCGATCGACGCCGAGGGGGCCCTCACGTGCAGGCGCTACGACGGCGCCGAGATGCCGATCGACGCCGGGCGCTTCACGTTCATCGAAGGCGGGTACGACCTCCTTTGCGGCGTGCGCACCGACGGCTCGGGCGCCTGCTTCCGCCACGGCGGCTGGAACCTTGGTGAGGTCGGTCCGTTCGTGCCCGTCGAGCCGGCGCTCGATCCCGGCTGGTGAGCGCCGGGGCCGCGATCGTCGCAGCGAGGCGCAGGCGCGGCGGCGGCATCACCTCGATCGACGTCGACAGCCAGGCGAACGTGGTCGCCTCCGGGGTGCTCGTCGCCGACGTCTCGGCGACGCTCGATTTCGATGGGATCCCCTTCCCGTCAGGGCACAACCCGTCGAGCTACAGCGCGCGCACCTTCCTTGTGAAGTTCGACGCCGGCGGGCACGTGCTGTGGGTCGAGGGGTTCGACACGGAGCGACCCTTCAGCATCGTCGTCGATCCACTCGATCGCGTGCTGGCCACAGCGACGTTCACCGGCACCCTCGACCTCGGCTCCGGCCCGCTGACAGGGGACGAGGACGTCTTCGTCGCGGCGTTCGGCCCCTGACCACGGCGACCACGAGCGCGAGCCACGCGGGCGCGCCCTCGCGGTCACCGCCGGGACACGGACGATCAAGGAGCGTGGTACGACGCGACTTGCCCCTGGTAGCGGTAGTCGCCGGCGTTGGACCAGAACACGCCCTGCCCCTCCGGGGCGATGACACGCCAGGGGACGGGCTGCCCGAACGCCAGCAGGACGGTCCTGTTGCTCTCGAGATCGTGCGCGTTGACGCTGCGGTTCCCGCGCGTGTCCGTCGAGAACAGCGTCGAGCCCCGGAGGACCAGCCCCGCCATCGAGTCCCCTCTATAGATCAAGGTCTTCTGTCCTCCGGCGATGGGCGCCTTGAACACGCCGCCGTCGCCGGCGTTGGCCCAGTAGACGAACGCCGCGTCCACCGCGATCCCGGCCGGCTCGGCCTCGTTGTCGGCGATGACGGTCACCTCGCCGCCCGCCTTCGCCACCTTGTAGACCTTGTGGGTCGCCGCGCCGCCGGTCCAGTAGAGGTTCTCCGCGTCCTGCGCGAGGTACGCGGGCCTCCCGGCGCCGGACGCGAGGACGGCCGGCTCGCCGCCGTCGAGCGGCATCGTGAAGAGGTTCTCTCCATCGCCGTCGCCGAAGTAGATGGCCGACGCGTCGCCGATGACGCTCACGACATAGCCGATCTGGGCCAGCGTCTCCACCTCCAGGGTCGCCTTGTCGACGCGCCGGAGCGCCGAGGGGATCACCGGGTCATCATCGCCGCCGCTCGCCCAGTACACGTGGGAGTCGTTGACCCACAGCGCCTTGGGATCGGGATCGGCGGGGATCATCGCCTCTGCCTCGGCGGTGCCCAGCCTCACCCGGTAGATGAATCCGTCGTTGTTGTCCCCGGTCGCGACGTCCTCGGTGCCGCCGCTCGCGAAGTAGAGGAAGGACTCGTCGGCGGCCAGCGCGCTCGGGTAGCGGTGCAGGCTCGCCATCGGGGTCGCCAGGATCATGCCTGGATAGATCCTCGAGAGGCGGTCGGTCTCCGTGACGACGCTGTCCCTCGAGACGTCGTGCCGCGCGAGCGGCGCGAAATCGTCCGAGCCCTCCTGCGCGGTGAAGCCATAGGCGCCGAGGACCGCGCTTTCGCCCAGCTCCGCCCTGAGCTCGACGGTGATCGGCAGCGTGAGCGTGATCGGCCTCTCGAACGTCAGGCCCTCCGGGCCGAGGACGTACATGGGCCCCACCGCGCCCTCGGGGGCCTCGTCGATGCGCTCGATGGTGATCACCGTGTTCTCGTTCACCGCGCCCAGCGGCACCTCGATGGTGAAGCCGTCGTCCGCCGTGAAGGTCCCGCCCTGCGCGTCGACGGAGAACTGCTCGCCGGCCCCCGGCTGCGCGCCGGTCCCTGACGTGGCGCCGCCGCCGGTATCGCCGCCGCTCGCATCGCCGCTGCCGGTGGTGCCGCTGCCCGTATCGCCGCCGGTAGCGCCGCTGCCCGTATCGCCGCCGCCCGTGGCCCGATTGCCCTTGTCCGTCCCTCCGCACGACGCGCTGCTCAGCGCGGCAGCCGCACACGCCAACACCACGAATGAGGTCCTTGTCATCGTTTCGCTCCTCCGCGGGCGGTCGTCGCCGCCATGTCATGGAAGGCCATGGTTCTGCCGAGCTCGCCATGGGGGCGGCTGCGACATCACCCTTGATCAGACAACAGCGTAGCGCCCGATGGGGCGGTGGCGAGCTGAGCCAGAGCAGGTGAGAGACATACAGTCTTTACCTGTCAGGGTTATCCCAGGCGTCCACTTACCATGACCCTTACGCATCGTGGTTGTCCCAGGGGTCCACTCGCTACAGTCCTTACCTGTCAGGGTTGTCCCAGGTGCACGGCTCGACCGCGCGTCGCCGGCGACTCATGACTCGTGGCGGCGTGGCGGCGTGGCGGCGTGGCGGCGGCGCCGCGCGGGCGCGCAGATCATGCTCGGCGATGGCGGGTATCGCGCTGGTGGGCGAGGGGCGCCAGGGCACCGTCGGCGCCCGGGGAGCGGCAGCCCAGCATGCGCCGAGGGGCGGGGCCTCGCGGGCTTCGCGACGACGAGCGCCTCCTCGGGCGTGCAGCGCATGGCCGAGGGGTGGCCCATCGTGCGGCCGGAGCGGGCGACCGGCTCGCCAGCGTCGGGGCTCCCAGCGCGGCGCCCGCCCGCACTGTGCGGGCGGATTGAGTTCGTGAACAGTCTGCGTATCCTGGCCTCGCTGCACCGAAGCCACCCGCAGTCCTTGGAGTCGTCGCGCGAGCGCGACGGGAGCCAGCATGCCGATCGGGCAAACGAAAGGGAGTATCGTACCGCTGCGCCGCGACGCAGCGCCGCGCGTTCGCGGCGTGCAGGCCGCCGCGGTGCTCGCGGCGCTGCTCGGGTTCGCCGCGCCGGCGGCCGCGCAGGCGCAGGCCGCGCCGCCGAAACCGGCGCGCGGCGACGCGGCGAGGCCCGCCGCGCCAGGCACGGCGCCCGCGGCAGCGGGTGCCCCGATCGCTCCAGCGCCCGCCCCTGTCGCTCCGGCGCCCGCCCCTGTCGCTCCGGCGCCCGCCCCGATCGCTCCGGCGCCCGCCCCGATCGCTCCGGCGGGCGGCGCGCTGGTGCCCATCCCGCAGGGTTACTACCTGCCGGTGCCGCCGCTCCCGCCGTGGGCCAACCCACGGACCATCGAGTACGAAGAGGGGGACCCGATCCCGCGCGGCTACGCGCTCCGGACCAGGGCGGACCGCAAGCTCGCCACGGCGGGGCTGCTGACGTTCGGCATCCCGTACGCGCTCACGTTCACGGTCGCAGGCATCGCGTCGTTCGACGACGACGATTTCGACGAGTTCGGGCCGCTGCTCATCCCGTTCGCCGGCCCGATGATCGCGATAGGGACCCTGGAAGCGGAGGGCGCGGGCATCTTCTGGCTCACGATGGACGCCGTGACCCAGGTGGGCGGGCTCATCCTGTACGCCGCCGGTCTCGCGAACGAGGACGTCTACCTCGAGCGCCAGTTCACGGTGAGCTCACGCGACCCTGGGCACGCTGCGCCCCGCTGGCCTGAGGTCTCGATCGGCGGGTCCTCCGCTAGCCTCCGATGGAGATTCTGAGCTGGTGCCCCTGCGCCGACAGCCCTCACCCCGAAGGGAGACGCACGTGACCGCGATCCGCACCGCCCTCTCGATGGCCGCGCTGTTTGGCCCGCTCGCGCTCGCAGCGCCGGCCACGGCGGAGAGCGACGCCCCCCCGTCCGCGCAGAGCGCGGCGCCGTCTGGCTACGCGCCGTCCCCTGCCGGCGCGCCGCCCGGCTATGCGCCGCCCGGCTACGCGCTGCCGCCTGGATACGCGCCGCCGCCTGACCACGTGCCGCCCGGCTACGTGCCGTATGCGCCGTCCGTCATCCTCGGCATGCCGCGAACGCTGACCTTCACGGAAGGCGGGATCCGGCCGGCGGGCTATCGCGTCGAGACGCAGATGAACCGCCGGCTGGTGATCGCGGGGTCGATCGTCCTCGCCAGCGCGTGGGCGCTCTCGGCGCTGACGGCGGGGAGCATCCTCAGCGAGGGAGGCAGCGACGCCGTCAGCTACTCGCCGATGCTCGTGCCCGTGGGCGGCCCGTTCATCACGCTCGGCACGGGCGAGGACGTCGACGTCGACAGCGACGACGGCCGGCTCGCCGCCACCCTCCTCCTCTTCGACGGGGCCACGCAGGTGACCGGCTTCGTGCTGCTCGTCGCGGGCCTCGTCGGCAACCAGCGGGTCTGGGTGCGCGACGACATCCCGCGCAACGTGTCGGTCCAGGCCCCCGAGCTCACCGTCGGCCCGACGGGCGCGACCCTGCGCGTGACCTTCTGAGGATCGAGCTCGCGTGAGCTAGCGAAACGGGCGCTCTGCTGTTCCCCAGCCGCGCTCGTCGCGACAGATTGCCCCCCTCCCCCCACCATTGGTCCCCAACGTGGCCGTGGTCGTGGTCGTGGTCGTGGTCGTGGTCGTGGTCGTGGTCGTGGTCGTGGTCGTCAACGGCTCGTTCGTGAACGTAAACGTCCCCCAGAAGTCGCCTCTCGCCGGCAACCCTGTTGAGGACGTCGCTACCGCACCCCAGGGACCGGCAGCTGAGGAACTTTTGCATGCATGGCAATTGCGTGATGACCAGCAGTCCCTGCGTGTATTTCTCACTGATCCCCAGCGGCCGGCTTTCCTGTGCCTTGGCCGGCATCATATTCCACGCATCAGACAGCGACTTCTTGGTCATGAGCCTCTTCAGGAGTCCAGTTCCGTGAAACCATCGGACGTTGCAGGCAGCCGGGCCCAGGAGATCACTCGGTGTCGGTTGGCCGATCCCCGAACAGCGACGGCTGCACCGGTGCTCGCAGCTTCCGCCTCGACGAGATCAGGTCGAGCTGACCGGCCGGCTGCGCTACCATGTCGCGACATGCCCGCCGCCTGCTCCGCGAGGCACACGCCCATGTCCGACATCCCCGCGGGCCTGCTCCGCGAGGCACACGCCCATGTCCGACATCCCCGCAGGCCTGCTCCGCGAGGCACACGCCCATGTCCGACATCCCCGCGGGCCTGCTCCGCGAGGCACACGCCCATGTCCGACCTCCCCGCAGGCCTGCTCGGCCACGCACCTGCCCATGTCCGACATCCGGCCGCCTCATCCACGAGGCCCTCGCCCATGTCACGCCCGCGCGGCGCGCGCCGCCGGGCCAAGCCGGCGTCGCTCCGCGCCGCGCGGGCGCCCCCTCAGCGCGCCAGACGGTACGTCGCGTCGAACGGCGAGCCGCCCTGCGGAACCTCCCGCGCGACGCCGCGCTCCGGGTTCGCCGCCAGGTGGCGCAGGATCCAGAAGACCGTCTCCACGTCGTCCGCGCCCGCCGCCTTCGCGACCTCGGCGAGCGACAGCGCGCGGCCCGCGCTCGCGCCGAGCGCCGCGAGCACCTTGGCCTGCAGATCGAGCACCTCCTGCGCGGCCTTCTTGCCGGCCTCGACGCCGGGCTGGTGGTACGCGTTGATGCCCACGAGCGACGCGTACAGGCCCACCGCGCGCTCGTAGAGCGCGATCAGCATGCCGACGGCGCGCGCGTCGACCGTGTCGATCGTGAGCGTGATCGACTCGCGCCCGCTCTCGGTCAGCGCCTTGCGCGTCCCCTGGAGGAAGCCGTCGAGGTAGTCGCCGGTCGTGACGCCGGGGTCGACCTCGAGCACGCCGCGCGACGGCGCGCGATCCCGCAGCACCTCGATGAACGTGACGAAGAAGTTGTCGAGCCCGTCACGGAGCTGCTGCACGTACGCGTGCTGATCCGTCGAGCCCTTGTTGCCGTACACGGCGATGCCCTGGAAGACCTCCTTGCCCTGCCGATCGAGCCGCTTGCCGAGCGACTCCATCACGAGCTGCTGGAGGTAGCGCGAGAAGAGCTCGAGCCTGTCCTTGTACGGCAAGAGCACCATGTCCTTCCGGCCCGCGCCGCCCGTCGCCGAGTACCAGGCGAGCGCGAGCAGCGCCGCGGGGTTCCGGGGAACCTCCTTCGAACGCGTGACCTCGTCCGTCTCGCGCGCACCCTGCAGCATCTCGACGATCGACAGCCCCTGGAGCGCCGCGGGCAGCAGGCCGACCGCCGACAGCTCGCTCGTGCGCCCGCCGACCCAGTCCCACATCGGGAAGCGGGCCAGGAAGCCGTGCTTCGTCGCATACCGGTCGAGCTCGCTGCCCTCCCCCGTCACCGCGACCGCGTGCGCGCCGAGCGAGAGGCCGAGCCGACGGTACGCCGCCTCGAGCTCGAGCATCCCGTTGCGCGTCTCCTTCGTCCCGCCCGACTTCGAGATGATCACCGCGAGCGTCGCGCCGAGATCGTCCCCGATGGCGTCCAGCGTGCGATCGATCCCGTCAGGATCCGTGTTGTCGAAGAAATGGATCTGCATCCGATCGGCCGGCGTCCCCAGCGCCGAGGCGACGAACTGAGGCCCGAGCGCCGAGCCGCCGATCCCGACGACGAGCACCCTGCTGAAGCGGGCCGCCCGCTCCGGCCGGACCCGCGCCGCGTGCACGTCCGCGGCGAAGCTCAGGATCCGCGCGTTCGTCTCCTCGATCGCCGCGCGCAGCGCCGCCTCGGGCGCGAGCTCCGGCGCGCGCAGCCAGTAGTGACCGACCCGGCGACCCTCGTCGGGATTCGCGATGCTCCCGCCCTCGAGCGCCGCCATCTCCGCGAGCGCCGCCTGAATTCGCGGTTCCATCGTGGTAAAAAAGTCGCTCCCGAAGCGGATCCGGCTCACGTCCAGCCAGAGGCCGAGGCTGGGCTCGTGGAAGAGGTGGTCCCGGAAGCGATCGAAGGGGAGGACGGCGGGCGCCGGTCCTCGACCCGGGGTTCTGCGATCTTGATCCATGGCCCCCTTCTACCGCTTCTCCCTACCGTTTCTCCAGGCGGTCGAACCCCTTGCCCGGACGATGTTCCGCCCCACGAGGCGAAGTCATCGGAAAACGACTCTAGCGTGCCGGCCCGACACGCGTTATTTGCACGCCGACCACGATGCAGCTTGATTTCGGAATCAATGCAGGGCTCGTCGAGGAGCTCTATGCCCAGTACCTCGAGAACCCGGAGTCGGTAGACCCCGGCTGGCGCTCGTTCTTCGAGGGAAAGAACGGCGGAGCGACGCCGAGCAGGCTGCCCGCTCCGGCGGCGACGCCGACCATCCCGCACCAGGTGCTGCGGCCCGGGAACGGGCACGGCTACGGGAACGGGAATGGCAAGACGAACACGAACGGCGAGGCCGCGAAGACGCTGGAGGCCGCGTTCGCGCGGACGCTCAGCGAGCACCCGAGCTCGCCCGAGTCCTCGCGCGATCTCAAGGTGCTCGCGGAGGCCGCGATCAAGGCGCGCGTCTACGCCCTCGTGAACGCCTACCGCGTGCGCGGCCACCTCTTCGCGCACGTCGACCCGCTCGGCCTGCCGCCCGCCACGCCGCCCGAGCTCGACCTCACGAACTTCGGGCTCCGGGTCGAGGACCTCGAGCTGCCCTTCCCGACGACCGACCTCGCCGGCGTGCCGCCCGTCCTCACGCTGCGCGAGATCATCCGCCGGCTCGAGGAGACGTACTGCCGCTCCATCGGCGTGGAGTTCACGTTCATCGAGGAGCCCGAGGCGCGCCAGTGGCTCCAGCAGCAGATGGAGTCGACGCGCAACCGGCTCACGCTCGACCGCCAGAAGCAGCTCCGGATCCTCACGAAGCTCTCCGACGCCGAGATCTTCGAGCAGTTCATCCACAAGTCCTACGAGGCGGGGACGAAGCGCTTCTCGCTCGAGGGCGCCGAGAGCCTCATCCCGCTGCTCGACCTCATCATCGAGCGCGCGGGGGCGCACGAGGTCGACGAGATCGTGGTCGGCATGGCGCACCGCGGCCGGCTGAACGTCCTCGCGAACATCATGGACAAGAGCCTGCGCGAGATCTTCGCGGCCTTCGAGGACAAGAACGCGGAGCGCCACCTCGGCAGCGGCGACGTCAAGTACCACCTCGGCTACTCGACCGATCGCACGCTCGAGAACGGGCGCAACGTCCACCTCACGCTCACGTTCAACCCGAGCCACCTCGAGTTCGTGAACCCCGTCGTGCAGGGGCGCGTCCGCGCGAAGCAGGACCGCCGGCTCGCCGACGGCGCCGCCGACGCGCGCCGCCGCGTGATGCCGCTGCTCATCCACGGCGACGCGGCGTTCATCGGGCAGGGCGTCGTCGCCGAGACGCTCAACATGATGAACCTGAAGGGCTACACGACGGCCGGCACGGTCCACGTCATCGTGAACAACCAGGTCGGGTTCACGACCGATCCGATGGAAGGGCGCTCGACCCGCTACGCGTCCGACATCACGAGGATGCTCAAGGTCCCGGTGTTCCACGTGAACGGCGAGGACCCGGAGGCGGTCGCGCACGTCGCGCAGCTCGCGATCGACTACCGCACGCGCTTCGGCTCCGACGTGATCATCGACATGTACTGCTACCGGCGGTACGGCCACAACGAGGGCGACGAGCCGCGCTACACGCAGCCGCGGATGTACGCCGCGATCGACAAGAAGCCCACGGTCCGGCAGGTGTACGTCCGGCGCCTCATGGAGCTCGGGCAGGTCACCGAGGAGAAGGCCGACGAGATCGTCGTGCGGCGCCGCGAGGCGCTCGCCGCCGCGCTCGACGAGGTGAAGCAGAAGGGCTTCGCGCCGGTGCTGTACTCGATGGGCGGCGTGTGGTCGCACTACCGCGGCGGCGCCGACCACGCGACGCCGGAGGTGCCGACGAGCGTGCCGGCCGAGAAGCTCATCGCGCTGTCGGAGAAGCTCCTCGAGCTGCCCGAGGGCTTCAAGGCGCACCCGAAGGTGCTGCCGACGCTCCAGCAGCGGCACGACAAGCTCGTCGCCGGCGAGCCGTTCGACTGGGGCACGGGCGAGATGCTCGCCTACGCGTCGCTGCTCGCCGAGAAGACGCCGGTGCGGCTCTCCGGTCAGGACGTGCAGCGCGGCACCTTCAGCCACCGGCACGCGGTGCTTCGCGACGTCGAGACGAGCGCGCGCTACGCGCCCCTGTCGCGCGTGGCCGAGGGGCCGGCGCGCTTCGAGGCGTTCAACAGCCCGCTCAGCGAGGCGGGCGTGCTCGGCTTCGACTTCGGCTACAGCCTCGACTACCCGGACGGGCTCGTCATCTGGGAGGCGCAGTTCGGCGACTTCCTGAACGGCGCGCAGGTCATCGTCGATCAGTTCCTCACGTCGAGCGAGGACAAGTGGCACCGGCTGAGCGGCATCGTGCTCTTCCTGCCGCACGGCTACGAGGGCCAGGGGCCGGAGCACTCGAGCGCGCGCATCGAGCGCTGCCTGCAGAACAGCGCCGAGGACAACATCCAGGTGTGCAACCTGACGACGCCGGCGCAGCTGTTCCACGTGCTGCGGCGGCAGGTGCACAGGCCGTGGCGCAAGCCGCTCATCATCGCGACGCCGAAGAGCCTGCTGCGCGTCCCGGCGACGTCGAAGGGCCCGCACCGGCCCGTGTCGACGATCAAGGATCTCTCCGAGGGCAAGTTCCACCGCGTGCTGCCCGACACGAGCGGGGTCGATCCGGCGGACGTGAAGCGGGTGCTGCTCTGCTCGGGCAAGGTCTACTACGACCTCGCGCTGGCGCGGGAGACGCGCGGGCTCAAGGACGTGGCGATCCTGCGGCTGGAGCAGCTGTTCCCGCTGAACGAGGAGATCGTGAACGCGCTCGCGCCCTACAAGGACGGCACGCCGCTCGTGTGGGTGCAGGAGGAGCCGCGCAACTACGGCGCCTGGTACTACATCCTCGCGGTGCTCCGGCAGCGCATCGGCGACCGGCTGCCGCTCTCGTGCGTGAGCCGCGCGCCGAGCGCGAGCCCGGCGACCGGCTCGCGCGCGAGCCACCTCCTCGAGCAGAAGATGCTGATGGACGAGGCGTTCGTCGGGGGCACCCGGTGAGCGGCGACGCGGCGAGCCTGCAGGACAGGTACTCGCCGCAGGGCCGCTGCTTCGGCTGCGGGCCGGCGAACGACAGGGGGCTCCGGCTGAAGAGCCGCGTCGAGGGCGACGCGGTGGTCTGCGACTTCACGCCGGAGCCGCACCACGAGGCGTTCCCCGGGATGCTCAACGGCGGCATCATCGGGGCGCTGCTCGACTGCCACTCCAACTGGACCGCGGCTTACCACCTGATGAAGGCGCGGGGGGCCGACGCGCCGCCGTGCACGGTGACGGCGGACTTCCACGTGAAGCTGAAGAAGCCGACGCCGCTCGGCGGCCCGGTGCACCTGCGGGCGCAGGTCGCCGAGGCGGAGGGCGACCGCGTCGTGGTCGAGGCGACCCTGGAGGCGGGCGGGCGGGTCACGGCGACGTGCCGCGGGACGTTCGTGGCGGTGAAGGAAGGGCACCCGGCCTTCCACCGCTGGTAGGCGCCGGCTGACGCGCGGCGCGGGCGGCTGCCGCCGCTCGTTGACACACGCACACGCCGGCTGACGCGCGGCGCGGGCGGCCCGTCCGCGACCGGGAAGGTGTTGCTCGCCGCCTCCGTGGCACACGCGATGCTCGCGTCCCGGCGCGCGGCGTTCCCGGCGTGGCGCGCGGATCGGATCCGCCGTCCTCGCGGCGCCGCGCAGCGAGGAGGATCCGCAATGAAGGCAAACACCGGGGTCGCGATCGCCGCGGGAGCGGTCGCCGTGCTCTGCGGGAGCGTCGCCGCTGCGCAGGACTTCGGGGGCGACGTCCCGCCGAGCTACCTGCGCTCTCCGCTGGGGGCGCCTGCCAACGCGCTCGAGCTCGGCCTCAACCTCGGATACGCGCAGGGGTTCGGCGACATCGGGAGCGAGCGGCGCCTGCGCGACGTGGCGGGGCCGGGGGCGGGCGTGGGCGTGAAGCTCGTCTACCGCGCGGTGCCGAAGGTCGGCCTCGGGCTGACGTCGAGGTACGAGCAGTACATGGCGCTGGGCGGGGAGCAGGGCGGGGCCGACGTGCGCGGCGTGACGCTGGGCGCGGAGGCGAGCTTTCACCTGGCGCCGTTCGAGCGCGTCGATCCGGTGATCTCGCTGGGCACCGGCTACCGGGCGCTGTGGACCGCGGCGCGGCCGGGGGTGTGGACCGCGACGCCGGCGGGGGTGTGGATCGCGGCGCCGGCGGGGGTGAGGGGCGACACGGTGACCCACGGGATCGAGCTCGGGCGACTCCAGGTGGTGATCGACGTCCGCATGTCCGAGAGCGTCGCGCTGGGGCCCACGATCGGCGGCGGGCTCAACCTGTTCCTCTGGGAGAACACCGAGGGGTCGATCCGCGGCTGGGAGGTCCCGGGCAGGCGCGTGAACAGCTTCGTGTTCGCGGGGCTCGAGGGGCGCTTCGACCTGGGTGGGCAGCGCGTGCGGGAGGTCGTCCAGGTCGCGCGGCGGCCCTAGCGCGGCGGGGGGAAGGGCGTGCCGAGCGGCCCAGCCCGAGGAGGGCCTGCCCCCTTCGTGAAACCGATTCAGGTTCCGCGGTGCCCGGGCTCGGCTACCCTGGGCGGCCGGCGCGGGCCGTCGCGCGCGCCCGCTCACCGATGCAGCTCTTCGTCGCTCTTGCCCTGTTCGAGGGCTGTCCCTCCGACTTCCTGAACAGCCCGGCCGCGCTCCGCGGGGCGCTGGAGGCGGCCGTCGCCGCGGGCTCGTTCACCCTGCTCGAGATGGTGGTCGTTCCGTTCTCTCCGCAGGGCATCACCGCGTGCGCCGTCGTCGGCGAATCGCACGTCGCCCTGCACTCCTGGCCCGAGTCGGGGCGGCTCTTCGTCGACGTCGCCTCGTGCAGCACGCTGGAGAGCGTCCGCCGCGCCGTCGCCGCCATCGGGAGCGCGCTGCCCGAGGGGCGGCTCGCGACCCTCGACGAGCGGATCGTCGACCCCGCCGGCGCGCGGGCGCCCTGACGCCGCGCCGCGCCCCCGTGGAGAGCGCGCGGGCGCCCTGACGCGGCGCCGCGCCCTCGCGGAGAGGGCGCGCGGCCGCGCCGGGCGCGGTGCGGATCAGTGCTGGCCGAGCACGCGGCGGAGCGGCTTGTTGAACGCGAACATCGCGGCGCCGGCGCCGAGGCCGAGGAGGGTGAGCATCAGGAAGAACATGTCCTTCGACCAGCGCTCGTAGAAGATGCCGAGGTAGCCGCTCAGCGTGTTGCCGAGGAAGCTCGAGACGAACCACATGCCCATCATCATCGACACGATCCGCACCGGCGAGACCTTGGTCACGAGCGACAGGCCGATGGGCGACAGGTAGAGCTCGCCGATCGTGAGCAGCAGCGTGCAGAAGACCGGCCAGAACAGGCTGCCCTTGCCGTCGCCGACGGCCTGCGCGCCGAGGATCATCACGATGAACGACAGCCCGAGGATGGTGCAGCCCAGGGCCATCTTCGAGACGCTCGTCGGCTCGGAGCCCCGCTTCGCCTGCCAGCGCCAGAAGACGTCGAGCAGGGGGGCGAACAGGATGATGCAGAGCGGGTTCACCGACTGGAACCACGTCGACGGGATCTGGAAGCCGAGGACGGTGGGCCACACCGTCTTCTCGTCGGCCCAGCTCTGCATCGTGTTGCCCTGCTGCTCGTAGACCGCCCAGAAGACGACGTTGAGGGCGCAGAGCGCCACGAGCGCGCCGACGCGCTGCCACTCGTCGCTGGAGAGCGGCTGCTTCTGCTCGCCGACGCCCTCCGCCGTCTTCATCAGGTTGTCCTTGGCGAGGTACTTCTGCCCCGCCAGGTAGACGACGAGCCCAAGGCACATCCCGACGCCCGCGGCGGCGAAGCCGTAGTGCCAGCCGTAGACGGCGGCCAGGGTGCCGCACACGAAGTTGCAGATGAAGGCGCCGAGGTTGATGCCCATGTAGAAGATGGTGAAGGCGCCGTCGCGGCGCGGATCACCCTTCGGGTACAGGCTGCCGACCTGGGTCGAGATGTTGGGCTTGAACGCGCCGTTGCCGAGGATGAGCAGGAGCAGCGCGATGAAGAACGAGTTCTCGAACGCCATCACGAAGTGTCCGATGGCCATCAAGACGCCGCCGATCACCACCGTCTTGCGCTGCCCCCACACCTTGTCGGCGAGGATGCCGCCGAAGAACGGCGTGAGGTACACGAGGCCCGTGTACAGCCCGTAGAGCATGGACGCCTGCTCGCCGGGCGCGCTCGGGAGGAGGCCCTTGATGAACTCCCAGGCGAACACCGTGGTCGGATCACCGGCGACGAGATCGCATGGCTGCGCGTGCTGCCGGCACCCCTGGTAGGCCTCTCGCGCGGTGACGAACAGGTAGTTCGCCATATACAGCTTGAGGAGGCCGCGCATGCCGTAATAGGAAAAGCGCTCCCACATCTCCGCGAAGAAGAGGATCACGAGCCCCGGCGGGTGCTTGAAGCGCCTCTCGAAAGCGGTGACGGGGAGGGCCGGCTCGATTGCTTGCTCGCTCAATGCTGTCTTCTCCACGAGCTGGGACCACGCTGCGTGGTGGTCGGGCGATGCGGGGGATCGTGGGGCGCGCTGCCCCTCGGCACGGGGATGCTAGACGATCCGCGACGACCACGTCACCCCCATGTTGTGCACAGCGTCGAGCCGGGTGAACAGGGTGTCCACGTAGGCGGCCCTTCGGCCACGGCCGGAGGACAGGTGGGCGGGACGCTCCGATCGGCTCTGCGATAGGCGACGCGGTCGCGGGCCGGCGAGCGGCCGCTGCCGCGGGCGGAGCGAGCGCCGGTGCTGGCGGACCAGTCGCCGCGCCGACGCCGCCCGGCGACGGCGGCCGCCGCGGATGGACCGCGTCAGCCCGAGCCGTCCTCGGTTGTGCCGGGAGCGTCCCCTTCGCCCCGGGCTCCGCCCTGGCCGCGCGAGGGCGCCCTCCCTCTGAAGGCGAGATCCGCAGTCGAGGCTTCCGGTGAGAGGCTGTCGGCCGCAAATGATTCGTGATGCAATATCCCCAAACTCGCTATGTCCCGAGAGACATCGCACGTTCGACGGGTCTCCTGTGGATTCTTCTTCTCCCTGCCTGCGCGGGCGTCGAGCCGTCGCCGCCGGACGCGTGCGCTCCTGGCGAGGAGCGCTTTCGCGGGCGGTGCGTCCAGCCCGCCGCCCGCTACGAGCCCGAGGAGCGCGTCGACCGGGACAACGTCGTCGCCTTCGGCGCCGAGCTCACCCGGCTCGCGCTGCCGGAGCCGCCGCGCAGCGGCTTCAGGATCATCGCGCCGCCGCGGCTCATGGCGCCCGGCGAGGAGGCGACCTTCTGCGTATCATGGCCTTTCCCCGCGATCGAGAGCACGACCGTCCACGCGGCGCGCGTCTACGCGACGGCCGGGCTGCATCACAGCAACGTGATCGCCAAGCCGGTCAATCCATCGTTCGGGCCGAACCCCTACCCGGGCTGCCATCCCGGCGCCGACGATCCCTTCGGTACGCTGCCGGCGGCCATCCCGGACGTCCTCTTCGCGAGCTCCACGCAGGTCGTCGGCGAGGAGACGCTCGTCTTCCCGGAGGGGATGGGCTTCACCCTCGAACCGTCCCGCGAGATCGCGACGAGCGTCCACCTGCTCAACACGTCGCCCGAGCCCGCGGTCGTCGAGCTCGCCTATGACTTCTTCACCATGCCTCTCTCGGAGCGGACGGAAGAGCTCGTGCCGTTCGTCTTGAGCGTCAACGACTTCCTCGTCCCGCCGCGCGCCACGCAGACCGTCGGCACGACGTGCTCGACGTTCGGCGGGAACATCGTCTCTCTGATGCCGCACACGCACCGTTACGCCGATGCCTTCGACGTCGACGTCGTCCGCGCGGACGGCGGCGAGGCGCGCATCTACGAGGGCGGGGCGTTCGATCTGGAGAGCGACATCGAGGTCTACCGGCCGGCGCTCACGCTCGGCGAAGGTGACTCCCTCCGGTACGCGTGCAGGTTCCGGAACACGTCGGACCACGATCTCACGTTCGGCTACGGGGACAACGAGATGTGCATGCTGTTCGGGTACATGTACCCGCCCGAGAAGCAGCTGGCGGGGATCTCGCTGCGCGATGGGGAGCCCTGCATCTCGCTCGGCCTCGGCGCGCTCCGGTGAGGCGCTTCGTCGCCGCCTGATCCCCGCGCGGGCGCGGGCCAACGCCCCCGGAAACGCCTCCGCCTCCTCCAAGCGAACGGCGCCATGCGCAAGAACGTATTCTTGCATACATAATTCACACAAAAAAGATTGGACGATAATTGAACAACCATGAACGAACAGTATACAGACGGACGCTCGCCGGGAAGATATGTTGGGCAGATCACAATCAACCTCGTCCGACAGCGACGTTCAGGAGATTCGACCGTGAAGCAAGAGCTCCTCCGTTCACCGCACGTGATGCTGGGCGCAACGCTCGTCGTCTCGGCCTTGGGAGGGCTGGGCGCCTGCCAGCAGACAGAGGAAGACGCCGCATCCGGGGCCCCGGAGGCCGCCGGGTCGCCGGGTCGTTGCGTCTATACGAGCCCCTTCAGCCAGGCCGAGGAGTGTCGTGAGTACACAGGCGCGGGCTGGACCGCCGAGGCCGCGGAGGCCGACTGCAAGGCGCTCCAGGGCTCCACCTTCACCGGGGGCGAGAGCTGCGCCTATCCAGAGACGCTCGGCCGGTGCGTGCTCGGCGGCGGGACCGACGACGCGTACACCCTCATCTTCCCCGGCGGCGACACGAGCCAGTGCGCCTCGACCCAGCGCGGCTGCGAGATGTTCGGCGGCGGCCGGTTCGAGCCCGACGCCTGCGAGGGCGCGGCCGAGGAGCCCGGCGGCGGCGTGGGCACGGGCGGCGCCGTCTTCCAGTGGCCCGAGCAGGTCTGCGTCGACCCGATGGCCGGCGAGCCGGCAGGGCAGAGCGGCGGGAAGGTCTGCACGTTCGGCGCGATCTCGGGCTGCACCGAGCCCGGCCGCCTGTTCACCGACTACGCGTCGTGCGAGCCGGTCCTCACGCAGCGCCCGTACTGGCCGGCGCCCCCCTCCGATTACAAGACGCCGAGCGACGATCCACGCCTCTCCGATCCGCAATGGCTCGGCGAGCTCGCCTGGGTCACGGAGCAGACCGAGGCGTGCGGGTGCGTGTGCTGTCACTCGGAGAAGGCCGCGCCGGCCGCGGGGCCGTCGAACTGGTACATCGAGGCCGGCCCGGTCTGGACCGACAGCTTCTATCCAACGGGCCTCGCGCTGGCCGCCGGCTGGGTCTCCTCGGCGGCGCTCGGCGCGTACCCGCCGGACCAGAACAACGGCTTCTCCCGTGACGTCAGCGGGCTGCCCTCCACGGACCCGGCGCGCATGGTCGCGTTCTTCGAGGGCGAGCTCCTGCGCCGCGGATTCACGAAGGAGGATTTCGCGGACGAGACCCCGTTCG